>CBDDBY010000005.1:0-2510204 GCA_965225925.1 Dehalococcoidia bacterium
TTGGCGGCGGCCAGGGAGTCTCCAGAGTGGAGTAGCCGGCAACTGGCCACTTGGGTCACAGACCACTTGAGGCTATTGGTGGGTGAGTCGACAGTGTACCGCATCTTGAAGAGGGAAGGGCTTGTCAAACCTCCCGAGATTCAGCTTGTTGCTGGTAAAGAGTACCAGCGAAAGACCACCGGACCGCATCAGATGTGGGCTACCGATGCTTCGTACTTCAGAGTGAGGGGGTGGGGCTATTACTACATGGTGACCGTGATGGACGACTACTCCCTGTCCATCCTGGCCTGGAAGCTGCAACTGGACATGACAGCTGATTCCCTGATCCAGGTGCTCCAGCTAGCCGTTGATGTCACAGGTATGACAGAAGTGCCCTTGGAGGACCGGACCAGACTGCTGAGTGACAATGGATCGGGCTACGTATCCAGGGCTTTCCGCGATTACCTGAACCTGATAGGAATCCGTCATATCCTGGCGGCGCCTTACCATCCTCAAACCAACGGGAAACTGGAGCGGTACCATCAGAGCATCAAGCACGAGGTGAACCAGATCCCGTATGAAGTGCCTGGTGATCTGGAGGTGGCTATCGCTGGATTCGTGGACTACTACAACAACCGCCGCTATCACAAAGCCCTTGGCAACGTGACCCCGGATGACGTCCTCCACGGGAGACGGGAAGGAATCCTGATCAAGAGAAGTGAGGTGAAAGCTCAGACCCTAGCCAGCCGCAAACGCTACAACCACCTGCTCAGGGAGTCCTACAACACTGCCATTTCCCCCTGATCTCTCCTTAACAAAAGTGTCCCACTTTTGCTGGTTGCCAACACTCCACCACCTGCTGCGCGGAGTGGAAGAGCCGAGCGCGTTCCAGGGGGCGGGCCAATGACCAGATACAGGCAGGGACACATGGAGAAGGTATGCCGGGGCTGCGGTCGGGTCTACTACCGGCAGTTCCGGCGCAATTCGGGCCGGGAGGGGTGGTGCGGCGGCAGGTGCTACATGGGACCTACCGGCGAAGCCTGGGAGAGGCCGCCAACGGGCAACCGGCGGGCGCGGCGAGGGCCGGACGGTTGATCCCGCCCGGCCCTCTTGTTCATTGCCAAGACACTCTGGAAGGGAGAGAGACAGTGACTGAGAGCGAGGAGATCATCGGATTCAATCTCGACCTGGTGGCCGAGCGCCCTCTGGTTGCGCAGACGCGGTTTGCGGAGGACGGTGGCATCGGCGTCGATTGGCGGGGCCGCTGCTGGGCCTGGCTGAACGGCGACGAGGCCCCGGCGTTGGCGGAGGTGGTGGTCAACGACGCGGAGACCGCCAGGCTGCTGTTTCCCGGCCAGGTCCGGCGGGTGCGGGCGATGGTCCGGGCCGTCGAGACGGCTGCGAGCAGGGTTGCGGGCCTGGAAGTGCTGACGGACCTGGGCTGGGAACCCCGCACGGAGCCGTGCGCCGCCGCCAGGGGGCTGCACGAGGGCGGGAAGGTCCGTATCCTCGGCGGTACGGTCCAGCAAGGGCTGAGTGGCAAGGTCGGGACGCTGCTCAGGTACACCAGCGCCACCGTCGAGGTGGACGGCAGGCGGTACGGCGTAGGAGTCCGGGGCCTGGAACCCGTAAGCGGCGAGAACGGGCCGGAAGAGTCCGGCGAGACGGCGGAGGCCGCCGTGGGTCTGGACTGACGGCCAACGCCACAGGCAATGGCGGCGGCGTGCGCTAATGGGGTGGTGGGTATGCTCGTTCTCCCCCGGATGCGGGCCACCAGCCCCAACAGTATCGGCGGGGAATTCATCATTCCCGGGGTAGAGCCTTTGTTCGACCCGCTGCCTGGGCTGATTTGGTTCATTCTCGGTGGCATCGTCATTACCGTCTGCGTCATATCCTTGGTTAATGCTTCTCAACCGTCAGTGCAACCAGCCAGCGACGAGGCCAGGGAGGGGACGTGCTAAGCACGTTTCACGGCAAAGAATTTCTTGGGGGGCAAGGCCGATGAGGTCAAAAAGCAGAGGAGCGAACCCCAGAACCGCCGCCGCCATTGTCCTGTTCATTATCATGATCAGCAAGAACGCACTCACGCAGTCCACGGACGCGCCTCTCGTAGTGGATAACGCGTTACTGGTGGTGGACGTCGCGTTCGTCACCGCTCTCTTGGCGGCACTGCCGTTCTCGCGGGAGTTCGGCTCCGGCTCCCGAGGCGTTCGACTTTCTCTATTTGCTTTTTAGTGACCGGTCCCACTTCGACAATCATGATGCAGTTTGCCCAATCGGTGGATACAGTTTCGGAGAACTCCAGGACCGCTTGCACTGCGGGGCTGGTGAACTGGCACTTGGCGTCAAACCATTCTCCCACGAGCGATTGTTGGTAGGGGGAGGACTTCTTCCAAAATGACGGTTCCTCACGCTGCATTTGGTCCAGGTCCGCCAAGCTGAGCGGCCCGATTGTTACTGCCTGCAGGCAATTTTCGCTGACTCCTGAGTAGGTAACGGGATATTGGGAGAGGTCATCACTGAACACGCATTCACCGCCAGACTTCTCTCCCTGTCGCAGCCTGGCCAGCGACACGGGGTCGGCTGACGGATTGCCAGCATCCCCCAAGCAAGAAACGTAGAGCAACGTCAGAGAAGCTAGGAGGCTGATAGTCATCCTCACGGGTATCCTGTCAACTAATTTTCTGCTTATGGTCACGGAATAAACGAAAAGGCCCGCGCCCCCTATCATAGCATCATGGTCTCCGCGATGCCCAATCCAGTGTGCCGGTGCCGCCATGTGTGCCAAGCCTCGACCCTGCCCCCTCCCTCATCTTCCCCGCCAGAACGCCAAGCTATTTGTCAACACGCTCTAGAATAGAACATTTAGCATTTGCAACGGACATAGCCATCAGCTACTGTAAAGTAACGAATAGAAAGGAACCGTGAACCGTCCCAACGATTACCGCTGAGACGATCTATTGTGTGAGAAAGGGGGTTTTGATGTGATGTAAACGAACGGAACCCGATTGATGGAGATGGTTAAGGGCCGTCACCCCACTTTCGAACGGAGCCGCAACGGCTGTCCATCGACGCAAAGAGGGCCGGGCGGTTCAAATCCGCCCGGCCCTCCTGTCTTTTCCGGCCCTTCCCCCTCCTCGCCGCTCACCGCCTGCCGCACCGGGGGCCTCCGCTTCGTCTTGGATGGGAGGCCCCTTTGGTGTATCGTTGGGTCTGCACCACCCCGGAAGACGCTAACGCTGCCTTGCGGCAGCCTGGCACAGGGCGCACAAGGGGTGTGGAGATCAAGGCTGCATGATCCCGGACGCGGGCGTCTGCGCTCTCGGCGTCTGGGGGCCGTCTCGGTTTGAGACGCTCTGTTCTCGTTCCGGGGAGGCTTCTGCAAAACGGATTTGGACGAGGAGGCAATCACAGACAGAGACCGAGGAGGTTGCGCCATGGCTGTCGAAGGACGTGAAGGGAGCACCGGGAAGCAACGACGAACCCCTTTCCCCGAGGACTTCGGGGAGCGGCTGGAACGCCTGTTGAAGATGGCCGAGCTGTCGCCGCAGGAGTTGGCCGGGCTTCTCGGCGTGACGGAGCCCACCGTGCGGAGGTGGCTCAGGGGAGGGGTGCCCAAGGGGTTCAACTACATGGGCATCATGCAGCTGGCGCGGGGCGTTCCCGGGGGCTTCAATCTAATGCTCTACGGCGACCCGGAATCGGAGGGCGAACCGGCGAAATAGAAGCGAGGGGCCGGGCCACGTCCAAGCGCCCTCCTCCTCCTCCTCTTTCCTCATCTCCTGACGACGCCCTGGGGATCCGTCCTCGACGCCCTGCGGTTGAGGGCGCGGTCGAGGATCCCGAAGGCCAGGTGGATGCCCAGCTCCGTCACCCTTTGGGAGGGTTCCTCCTCCTGCTTGAGGAGGGCGTGGGCGATGAGGTCGGCCATCTGTAGCAGGTCGTCGTCCTGGGAGCTTCGGAAGGAGGGGCCGCCGATGATCCGCTCTATGGGGATGTCCTTCGTCGGCGCGCCGTCCTCCCACGCCTCGTACTTGCTGGGCACGGGGTTGCGGCTCCTGAGCCTGCCGTAGAGCCGCCTGATCATCCGCTCCCCTCCCTCGTCGAAGATGAGGTGGGCGTAGCGTCCGTCCGCCGCGACGGAGGTGTTGATGCGGTTGAGCAGCCGGTCCAGGCTGACCTGTTCGTAGCCCTTCACGTCGGCCTTGCGCAGGCAGACGTTGACGACCTCGATGCCGCCCAGGGAATGGGCGGCGTTCTCTATGATGCGCAGGCCGTCCATGAAGATCTCGGCTCCCTGCTCCGGGGTGAGCCTGCGGCCGGTGTTGTCGATGCGGGCCAGCTTGCCCCGTCCGGCCAGCAGGTCGCAGGCGTGCAGCTCCCGGCTTGTCGGGACGCTGTAGTCGCCCGCCAACGCCGTGCGCCAGTCCTGAATGCGGCCATGCAGGCCGTTCCACCGCTCGGCGTTCACGCCCAGGGCGGAGCGGACGTAGTAGCGGGGACCCTCGGACTCGTCGATGTAGTAGATTCTCATGGCCTTGGTTCTCCTTGCATGTTGGTCAGGGGGCGCACCGGCTCGAAGCCTCCGCCCGGGGCGAACCATGCCCGTCCCAGCGGCCCCTCCCGCTCGACCAGCTCGCGGTGGGAGGCCAGCAGGGGGACGGCCGGTCCTGAGACGGTCCATCTCGCCCTGCGCCACTCTCAGGAAGTGGGTCTGGGCGCCGTGGTCGTCGATGGGCCGGTGGGACGAGTAGTAGCGCAGGTATGGGGCGAGTCGCGCCGCCATGGTGACCGGCCGCACCGCCCTCCGCTCCCACTCCAGGAAGAAGGGCCATGCGGTCTTCCCGCGCCTGAGCATCCCGAAGGCGTCGGGGTGCACCGAGCGCCTCCCGCCGAAGTAGCGGAAGTAGCGGGACGCCCTGCGGGGCGGGTCGAGCTGGTCGATCTCCCAGCCCAGGACGCGGGCCTGGCGGGAGAGGGCCGCTACGAAGCCGTGGACGGAGGCGGTGTGCTGCATGTCGCGGAGGAGCTGCCGGCTGCGCCTGCCGGAGACGCCGCGCCAGCCTGCTGCGGCCCCGGCGTCGGGGGGAGCGGCGCTCCACCGCTTCTTCGCTCCGCCAACGGCTGCCCGGTCCCTGCGGGCCAGCAGGGTCAGCCCCGCGTCGGTGAGCACCAGCCGCCGCTCTGCGGAGGGTACGCGGGCGGCCAGCCCGAAACCCTCAAGGGCCGTCGTGAGTTGGGAGGCGCGCTGGTTGGTGACTCCCAGCAGACCGGCGAGGTCGCCCAGGGCGAGCCAGGGCCAGTCGGAGAGCAGGTCGAGGACGCGCTTCTCGGTGGGTTTCAGGAGGGCGGGCAGCATGTGCTCGGGGACGCCCCGCCCGCTCCCCCGCTCGTCGATGTCCTGGGGCATGGAGACCCGCGCCAGGGGCCGCTCGGCGGGGAGCGCGCCCCTGCGTTCGATCCGGTCGATGGCGTCTCTGAGGCTGACGGCGGCGTTGACCGAGGACAGCCGCCACACCGCGTCGTCGGTGGCCGCTGCCGCCGCCTCCCGCTCCAGTGCTAGGACCGTTGGCGTGGACGCCCGGCGCAGAATCCCTCGGGCGTAGCGCAGCCGGGTCTCGTCGGGGAGGACGAGCAGGATTCCGCCGGGCTGCGGCCCGTCCCTGAGCCGCCCGATCCGCTTGGAGAAGCCGGTGCGGTCGGTGGCGTGGCCCTGCCGGACGATGCCGATGGTCCTCCCGTCGGGAAGGATGATGGCGGCGTCCATCGACATGGCGCGGTACCAGCGGAAGCGGATGGGGTGGTGGATGTTGGCGACGGCGGAGGCCAGGCGATAGACCACGGCCACGGCGTCGAGCCTCTCCAGGAGGACGCGCCGCCACCGGGCAGCCAACGGGTAGCTGCGGAGCAGGCCGATCCGGGGTGAGGTCTTCCTCCTGGGCCAGGCGGCGCAGGCCGTCGGCGGTGAGGTGGAACCTGCGGGTGGGGGCAACGAGCTCCGTCCCGTGGGGTACGGAGGCGATCAGCCCGTCGTCCTCCAGCTGGCGGGCGGCCTCGTAGACCGCGCTCTGGGACCAGCCGGAGAGGGCGGCCATCTCAATCCGGTCGAGAAAGGGCATGGCGGCGAGGCGGCGAAAGCAGCTCCCGCTTTCCCCCGGTGAGCGGCCTCATTCCTCAAGCTCCTCGTCGGCTGTCCCGTCCGCCGTCTCCAGGGCGTCGTCCCCAGGGTTCTGGTCGCGCTTGCTGCGCTGCTTGCGCCGGGCCTGCTCCTGGGACTGGCCGCCGCTCTCCGCCGTCTCGGTGTCCTGGCCCTTCCTGAGCTTCTCCAGCTCCTCGCGGTACCTGTCCACCAGGTCTTGCATCTCCGCGTCCCGCCGTTCGATGTCGCTGGCCGGTGTTAGGTAGCTCTCGGCCAGGTCGCGGATGCGCTCAGCTGTGCCGGCGTCTCCCGTCTCCGGCTTTGCGACCTTCATGGAGAAGGCATCCATCCGCTCCGTTCCCACGGTGGCGCGGACGTAGCATTGGTGGACCGGCAGGGACGTGATGTCGTCCTCGGTCACCCGCTCCTTGCCCAGCTCCCAGACGAGCTGGCGGGCGTCGTTGCCCGCCACCTGGAAGACGGCCAGGCAGCCCACGTTGGCCAGCAGCGTGTCCCGCATGGTGCGGGAGAGGTCGTCCAGCTTGGCGAGGCTCTGGGTTGCCAGGACGAAGGAGGCCCCGAACTTCCCAAGCTCGCTGAGCATGGACTCGTAGTCCACGCCGGGCATGGACTGCATCTCGTCCACGACGACCAGAGCGCCCCGGCGCTGCTCGAAGGGCAGGCTTCCCTGCTCCCGTATCACGGCGTCCACGAGGTTGAGGAGGGACGCGCCCACCAGGGCGGCCACGTCCCTTCCCGCCTTGCCCTGGGCGGTGGAGACCAGCAGGATGCCGCCGTCGTGGATGGTGCGGCGCATGTCGATGGTGGAGCGGGGCTGGCCCAGGATGGCCCGCGCCCGCTTGGAGGATGCGTAGTAGGAGAGGCGGGTCTGGACCGGGGCCAGGGCGTCGGCGCGGGTCTCGCGCCGCCAGCCGAAGAAGTCCCTGGCCCACCACTGCATCAGGTAGGGGTCGTTGACCTTCGCCAGCACCTCGGCGCGGAATCCGTCGTCGGCCAGGATGCGCAGTCCGTCGAGGATGGTGTACTGCTCGCCCGCGTCCCTGCTCTCATTGGCCTCGTGAAGGGTCTTCACCGTCTGTTCGAGGATGGACTGCATCCTCGGCCCCCACTGGTCCCACAGGCCCTTGGCGATGCGCACGACGGAATCGGCGGTGCGGTCGCGGTCGGCGAAGATGCGGGTGTCCAGAAGGTTGATGCCGGGCGCTCCCCGCTCGTCGGCCAGGTCGATGAGCCGCACCTGCTCGACGAGGGAGTCGGGGACGTGTTGGAGCAGGCCGCCCACCAGGTCGGCGTGGGGGTCCACGACGACGATGGCGTCTCCGTCCCTGCCCGCCGCCTTCTCCCGCATCTTGTGGGCGACGATGTGGTGCATCAGGGTGGACTTGCCCATGCGGGTGCGGGCGACGTAGAGGTGGTGGCGTCTCAGCAGGTCGTCGGGGAAGTGAATCTTCCTGGGCGTTCCGGTGGTGGTGTCGCCGACGTGGGCGCCGCCGCTGACGCTGCGGGCGGTGGGCAGCAGCACCTTGGCCCCGGCGCGGGCCACCAGGGGCGTCTCGTCCCTGGCTCCCGGCGGGTGCCAGAGGCAGGCCGCCTCGCGGACGCCCAGGACGCTGCGCTTCCCGAACAGGCCGGGGCCTGACGGGTGGAGCACCTGGGGGTCGGGCACGGCGGGCCGCACCCGGCTCACGTCGAGGCGCGCGCCCGCGGGGTTGTCATAGTCGCGGTAGGCGGCGGCCACCGGCTCCAGCAGCTCATTCGCCCGGTGGGGCCGGGTGCTCCGGGGCAGGATCGCCGTCACCTGAATCTCGGCGTCGAAGGCGATGCGGGAGACCTTCTCCTTGATGAGGATGGGGTCGAAGACCCGCTTGCGGGCCTTCTTGAAGCGGTGCCAGGCCCAGCCGCCCACGGCGAGGGCGAAGGCGACGCCCGCTCCCATGAGCACGGCCTTCCAGGTCTCCCCCGCCTGCACCCACAGGTAGCCCCGGAGGGCGGCCAGGGCCGCCACGCCCAGGACGGCCATCGTCACGCCGTCGGTCTGGAGGGGCTTGGTCTGATAGGTGTAGGCGGGGTCTCGCCGGTCCTCCACAGGCCGCTTGTGGGCCTTCTCCAGGTGCGCCTCCGACCAGTCGGGTCCCATCGAGCGCAGCATCAGCCGCGCCACCACGCGCTCCCCCTCGTTGAGGTTGGAGAGCGCGCCCATGAGGGCGATGAGGGGGTCGGAGCCGGGGTCGAGCAGGTCGTCGTCCCGGAAGACCCGGAGAGGCACGTACTCGGGGCCGTCGGCCCGGAGCGTCATGCTCCACGCCTGCTCGTCTTCGGCCAGGCGCAGGGGGTCGTCCTCGGCGGGAATCTCCTGTATCTGGGCCTGGGGGGTAGCGGGCGGCGATCTGGGAGCGCACCACCTGGTCGTCCAGGCAGCGGGCCAAGAGCGTTACGCCGTCTGCGTCCCCGGCCAGCTCCAGGGAGAAGGGTTCGGGGACGGCGATGGAGCCGAGCATGTTCTCGACTCCCAGGAGGGTGCGCTCCCCGGTCCTGGGCGGCGTCACCGCCAGCAGCGCCGGGGGTTTCTTGGCCTCGTTGTTCAGCAGCCACTTGATGGGGTTCGCTTTCATTCGCTTGCTCCTTTCTCTATCGGTTCTCTCGCCTTGCGGTCGTTCGGTCGCTCCTAGTGACGACCGGGTCTCCACTCGATGACCTCCGTCTCCTCCGGGGTGGCCTCGATGCGGACGGGGAAGCGGTTGCCCTTCGCCAGCAGCAGCCCGTCTCCCCTGCGGGCAGGACAGCAGCCAGCGTTGCAGGTCTTCGGGCAGGTCGAAGGCGTCGCCCACGGTGCTGATGGCGGCTGCGTCCTGCTGCAAGCAGCAGCTTGAAGGCGGCGTTCTGAAGCAGGGCGCGACCGGAGTGGCCAGTGATGGCCCGCGAGGTGTCCTCGCTGAGCAGGTCCTGGACGTCCTGGGTGATGAACTGCAACCCCAGCCGGTGCTTCCTGGCCCGCTTCGCCATGCTCACCATGAAGGCCGCTCCCTCCGGGTGCTGCATGATCGACCACACCTCGTCCACCACCAGCAGGCGGGGCTTGGGGTCCTGGGCGGCTGCGGCCCACACCGTCTCGGTGCAGACCATCGCGGCGGCGGGGCGAAGCTCCGGCTCCAGGAGCCGCAGGTCGAAGACGGTGATCAGGGCCTCGTTGGACAGCAGGTCGTCGCCCTCGTCGGAGAGGAGGTTGCGCAGGCTGCCCGTTGCGAAGGGCCGCAGCAGCCTCGCCATGTCTTTCCCTCCCGCCTCATCTCCTTGCAGGTACTCGTAGAAGTCGCGGAAGCCGGTGCGCTCGCGGGGCTGGGCGTAGTAGCCCGCCAGGGCGTGGTCCAGGGAGGCCCTTCGCTCCGCGCCGAGACTCTCGCCCACCATCACCTCTATGAGCCGGCGCAGGCTGCCGATGCGTTGAAGCAGCTCCTCGGAGTCGCCTTTGTCGATGACGAAGGGGTTCATGCCCTGGCCGGGAATGCCGGGAGAGAGGACGCGCCCGCCCGCCGCCCTCGCCATGTCCGCGTACTCACCCTCGGGGTCGATGACGTAGGCGGTGATGCCCCTGGTCAGGCCCCGCAGCATTCCCAGCTTCGTTGCGAAGCTCTTGCCGCTGCCCGACCTTGCGAGGACGGCGGTGTTGGCGTTCAGGTGCGTCCCGTCCCAGGGGTCGTAGACCACCGGGGCGCAGGCCCGCATGTCGATGCCGTAGAGGGTTCCCCTCCGGGTGTCCAGGTCGGGCGGCGAGAAGGGGAAGAGACGGGCTATGCTGGACGTGTCCAGCGTCCTCCACTCCGCCACGGCGTTGAGGGCCAGGGGCAGGGTGGACAGGATGCCCTCGCGCTGGCGGAAGGCCAGGGGATCGAGCTTGCCCAGCGTGGCGGCGAAGTGGGCCTTGGCCCGCTGGGTCATCTCCTTGAGGGACGCCTCGTCCTTCGCGTGAAGGGTGATGGAGAGCGACGCGTGGAATAGCCGCTCGCGTCCCCGCTGCACCTCGTCGCGGAGGCGGGTCACGTCCTCCAGGGCAATCTCCGCCTCGGGGGACATGGTGCGGCCCCGCTTGAAGGACAGCGACTGGGCCGACTCGAAGCGGACCTTCTGCCACTCCAGGGTCCTGGCCGCCTGCTCAGCGGGAATCGACCCCAGGTGGATGGACAGGTCCATCGGCGCGCCTGCGGCCATGAGGCTCTGGAGGAAGCCGGGGGCCAGGGACCGGGGCCACTTGCCCAGGTGGAGGGAGCGGACCAGGCGGTCTCCGACGCGCACCTCGCGGCGGCGCATCTCCACCTCCACCGGCGTCTCCTCGTCCATCTCGGCGGGGGTGCCGCCCAGGGCCGAGGCCAGCATCAGCATCCGCAGACGCCTGCCGCTGAAGGGGTGGACGGACAGCCCGGCCCGCGCCAGCAGGCCGCGCAGCTCGTCGAACCGCCCGAACTCGCACACGGCGTAGAAGCGCCGGTCGAGGATGCCGTCGCGGGCCTCCAACTCGGTCAACAGCCTGCGAAGCGACTCGGCCGCCGCCCTCGTCTGTGGGGGAAGGTCCTGCGGCTGGGCCTCCCTGAGCTCCTCCCGCAGCCCGCCAAGGCGCGGCGGGTGCTGACGGATGAGGAGCTGCACGGGGAAGTCGCAGGCGTTGAGCGCCCCGGCGAAGGCCCCCAGCTTCGGCTCGTCTATTTCCAGGCCCATCACCTCGCACACGCCGAGCTTCACCCCGTCCAGGCGCACGGGGCCGTCCTCCTCCAGGTGGGAGAGCATGAAGAACGGGGGCAGGGGTGGCGGCGGCTTGGGGGCCGGCGCCTGCGGTTCTGTGGGTTCCTGGGTCTGCGGAGCGGCTGCGCCATCCGGCGGCCCCTCCGCTCCGGGTGTCTTGATTTGGTCGTTCGGATTCTTCAACTCGGTCTTCTCCTTTGCGCTAGGGGGTCGGGAAGTCCACGAGGCCGCTGCGCAGCAGCGCGGCGACCGCCTTGGCCAGAAGGACCAGCACCAGGCCGACGACGGCCATCACGACGGCGCTCTTGGCCCTGCCGCCGCCCCGCTCCTCGGCTCCCTCGGCCATCAGGACGAAGCCCGCCCAGACGATGGCGAAGAGGCAGAGTCCGGAGGCGGCGTAGGCCATCGCGGTGAGCACCCGGTCGAAGGCGTCCAGCATGGCCTGCTCCTCGGGCGGGACCGCGCCGGTGGTCGCCAGCGCGGTCCCGATCAGAAGGGTTGCCGTCAGTAGACGCCTCACCACGGCCACTCCCATCCCAGAAGGTCGAACCAGTCGCTCAGGCCGCCGTCTGCGGGCTCCTGCTCGGCGGGCGGTTCGACCGGTTCAGGCTCCGGCAGGACCAGGACCTCGAAGGGGTCGTCGGCCCCGACGCTGGACGCCAGGGCCAGGGCCTCGTCGCGGCTCCCGGCGATGGGCGACCGCTCCACCGTCTCGGCCTTGACGTGCTCCTTGTGCAGCACGTCCACCGTCACCTGCTTGGCGATGGTGGCGCTGGGGACGTAGGCGTACGCCGTCGCGGTGGCGGACGCCGTGGCGCCGTCCTCGCAGGTGGCCGTTGCCGTCTCACTGTCGGAGTCGCTGTCCCCCGGGCGATGGAGGTGCACGGTCCTGGTGACTTGCTCCGTCCGCTCCGGGTGGTGGGTCAACTGCACCAGGGGCGGCAGCGGAATACGAAGGGCCGCCTCCAGGTCCGCCTCGACGTTCACCTCGTAAACGGCGGCGCCCTCGCCGACGGCCACACGGAAGCGGGTCTCGCCGTTGGGGACGAACGCGACGCTCGCCTGGGAGCCGCCGCCCGCGACCGTGAGGGTCCCGGCGATGCCCGTCACCTCGGCGTCCATCAACGCCGTCTCGGTGACGCTGGCGTGTCCGGCCACCGTCTGAAGCTCCACCCTCTCCAGGGTGGTGGATACGCACTCGGAGGCGACGGCTCCCTCGACGGCCCCCGGACTCCAGCCCAGGGAGACGACCCGCAGGTCGCAGAGCTCCCCGTCGATGGCCGGAAGGGGGTACGGGATCTGTCCGCCTTCGACGGTGACGGCCCCGGCCTGCCCCAGCGTGTCCTCCCACGAGAAGGTGAAGGACGGGTTCGGGCCGTCCAGGGGGAGGGAGTAGTCGATGCGCTCCCCCTCGTCCAGGGAGGCCGAACCCCAGAACCGCAGCCACGTGCCCTCCGGCCCGCCGAAGGCGCGGACGCGGATGTCAAGGGCGGTGGCCGCTCTGAGCGTGACGGCGGCCCGGTCGCCGGAGACGGTGAGTCCCTCGACGAAGAGCCGCCGCCCTTCGACCGGCTCCGTCACCTCGAAGTCGATCTCGTCCCGCCACGGCTCGTGGTCGTCGGCAAGGGCCGCCTGGGGGACGGCGACCGCCGCCGCCAGAGCGACGGCGGCCGCGATTGCCAGGAAGCTCTTCGGGGGCTTGCTTTGCCGGGACTTCCGGCTCCCGTCCCCGTTGCCGTTTCCGTTGATGTTGTCCT
Source organism: Dehalococcoidia bacterium (assembly GCA_965225925.1). Lineage (GTDB taxonomy): Bacteria > Chloroflexota > Dehalococcoidia > Lucifugimonadales > JAGWBF01 > CBDDBY01. Next base: position 12,631 of record CBDDBY010000005.1, read on the forward strand.
TGTCCGTCCGCCTGGGCTTGCCGAACCAGCGGTGAGGGCGGAAGGGCGTCCGCCCGCCCGTCCGCTCCCGGCTCCCGCGCTTGCGGCGAAGGCGGCGCAGGGTCTTACCCGCCCGCCTCGCCATCAGCCGCAGGGGGCCGGGGCCGCTCTTCACCGGCTGCGCCGGCGCGGGCGGCTCGCTCCGCACCAGCTCGGACGGCGGCCCTGCGTAGAGCCTCGCCCCAAGCCGGTACTTCAGCAGGTCGGCGGCCACCAGGGGCAGCCGCCGACCGCCTATCTTCCCGACGACGGCGACCAGCCCCGCCAGGCCCAGGAGGACGGCAATCGCCATCCTCACCTCCGACGGCCCGACGGGGGCGTAGCGGTATGCGCCGTAGGACAGGGCGCACACCGCCATCATCGCCACGACCTGCGGGAAGGTGAACCCCAACAGGACCTTGTCCTCGGCCTGCACGTGGGTCGGCACCTCGTGTTCTCTCATAGCTCTCTCTCCTTCCTCTGTCCGGCTAGCTCGGGTCGGGCACGTTGGGGTCCACCGGGGAACCCACCACGGCGTTCATCACCAGCTCGACGACGCCGTAGGCCACCATCGCCAGCACGATGCCCGCCAGGGCGGTCATCATGGCGCTCTTGCCGCGCTCCATCTGGTGCGGCGCTCCCGACGCCGTCAGGTACAGGTAGGCCCCGTAGATGAAGAAGCCCACGCCGACGGCCCCCACGACGCCCAGCAGGATTCCCACCAGGTTCGATATGGTCTGAGTCAGGTCTTCCATTCGTTGTCTCCTCTCTGTCTCGACTGCCGGGCGTTCTCCCGCCCGGCCTCCGTCCCTCTCTATCTGTTCCGTTGTCGCTGCTCTCCTAAATGCACATCGCTCTCACCTCCTTCGTCCTGTTGTCGATGGGCGCAGGCCGCGCCCGCACTCCGTTGGGGTCGTCGTTGTCGGGGCTACTCGCCGCTGCTCCGGGGGGCTTCGCCTCCGTCTCCCCCGCCTGCCGATGGGGTGGCCATAGAAGCCGCCGAGCTGAGGCCGCTCCCCGCTGCCGACAGGCCCGCGCTGGCCGCCATCGCCCCCACCGCCATGCCTCCCGGTCCTCCGGCGGCCCCGCCCGCTATCAGCCCGATGGTCTTGGCCGACCTGACCATCGAGGAGGGCAGGTTCATGCCGAAATAGAGCATCGAGAGCCAGGAGTCGAAGGTGCCCTGGTTGCCAAGCATCGACGGCACCCGGGTCGCCATGTAGACGAAGGACAGGGACATGAGCAGCTTCCAGATCAGGTCCTGCACCGGCTCGAAGGCCGCTATCGCGGCGAACTCGCGCAGAAACCCGAATCCCAACGCCAGGGCGATGAGCTGGATGGCCTGCTGGAACACCGTCGTCATGAACAGGCGCAGCCACTGGCGGCCCCATCCCGCCGTGTGGGGCAGAATCCACAGCCCAAGTGCGATGGGGGCCAGGGCCAGCAGGATGTCGATGAGGGCAAGGCGCAAGATCATCTGCACGATGACGTAGAGGACGAAGAAGCCGTAGACCAGGTAGAGGACGGCCAGCAGCAGCGCCATGCCCACGCTCCCGGCCTGCACCGCTGTCATCAGCGTGCTCAGCGTCGAGCGCAGCATGTCTCCGGGGGTGACGCCGAGGGAGAAGGCGATGAAGCCGGAAACGGCGTCGGCCACGTCGATGACCAGGGCGCACCACCACAGGGACGACGCGGCGGCCACCAGGCCCAAAACAAGGCGGGGCACCATCTCCCGCCAGCCCGCATGGGAGCGGCCCAGGTGCTCGGAGATGATGAAGCTCAGGCCCATCCAGCCGAGGATGACCACCAGGGCGGCGGAGGTGATGGCCCAGACGACCATCCACGCCTGCTGCACCAGGTGGTGGCCGTAGGTGAGATCGGGAGGGGTGCCGGTGATGATGTCGGCCATGACCGGCTACCCTCCCCGGCAGTTGTCGGCGTCCTCGCCGGACGCCCGCTCGACAACTCCGCAGAGGGTCCCGTGGACTCCCTCGATGACCCACCCGGCGAAGGCTTTGGCCCAGCGGGCCGGGCTGAGGGCGGACAGAATCTTGTCCCAGATGCGGCCCGGCTGGTGGATGGGTATGACGGCGTAGAAGTCGCCCCTCAAACCGTCCTCGGCCTCGGCCAGCATGACCAGCAGGTAGGCCCGGTCGCGGTCGAGCTCGGGGTGGTCGTCAAGGTCGGGGTACTCCCAGGAATACTCCCAGCCGTCGCTGCGCTTCTTCTCGCCGCCCTTCACCCGGTACATGGCGCTTATTCAGTCGCCGGTGTCGGCGTCGCGAACGGCGTAGAAGAGGTTTGCGATCTCCCGGTCGAAGACGGGGCGGGCGACGAACTCGCCGCCGCCCTTGCGCTCCACGAACTCCCGGTCGGCGTTCACGAGGGTTAGCTCGTTACCGGGCGGGGCTTGGGCTTGGGCGATGTTGCTTGCGGGGATTGCCAGAAGCGCTGCCAGCAGCAGCGCGGCGGCCAGGGGCATCAGCCTCCTGGCTCTGCCAAGGGACCTTCGGACCGTCGATTGCGCTCCCACGATTCGCCTCCTCTTCGCTGATGGGGCCGTCTGTTCTGCCATCGAGTCTGGGAAGTCGTGGGGCCGGACACCATGCCCTAAAAGGGAGGACTCGCGCGTCCTCCCTTTTAGGGCATGGGAAGGAATGGGCCGGATGTGGTGTCATACCCGTGTACAGGGATTTGCTTCGGTGCCCAGAAGGGAAGTTGTGGGCTGTGGGCAACGTGAAACGGGCGTGAAGGAAGGGAAGTGAGGCCGAGCCTGCGAGCACTTTGGTGAAAGGGGTGGTTCCGACAGCGGCCCAAAAGGGAAGTCGGGGGTGGCGCGACATCGGAGCGAGCAATTGGACGGGGAGGTTGGAATCAGGGGTCGAAACCCCCTACAGGACAGCCCCCTACAGGACATGACTGCGAGGAGGTGCGACCATGAATGTGCGGGATGTGGACGGCAACGGGAGCGTGGACGCGGAGAGGCTTCGGCGGCTCAGGCTGAGCGAGTTCCTGCGGGACCTGGTTCGGCAGGAGGGCAAGATGGAGGCCGCCGAGCTGCTGGGGGTCAACCACAAGACCCTGACGCGGGCCGAGGAGTCGGGTGAGATCACGGGGCGCATGGGCGATGCGCTGGAGCTTCTGCTGAGGAGGGCGGACGACGCCGAGGTCGCGCGGCTGCGGGAGGCGGTCGGTGCGCTGGAGGAGCGGGTGGCGGCGCTGGAGGGCGGCATGGAGACGCCTCCTGCGGCAGATGTGGAAGGCGGGGGTGAGAGCAGCCAGGTGGAGGGCGGTGACGAGGACGGTACCCAGGCCCAGGCGCAGGGCGGGAAGCACGAGGAGGGGGCGGGCCGGTCGGAGACCAGGGCCGCCCCCCGGGTGGCGGGGTTGCGCTCGAAGAAGCGGGCGACGCTGCGCAGGCTGGACCCGGAGGTGGTCACCGAGGAGCCCGCCGACGACGATGATGAGGTCTACGGCGATGCGTGGCCGCTGGTGGAGGAGTGGCGACGGCTGCGGGCCGGGCATCCCCACCAGGGGAAGAGCCTGTCGTGGCTCACGACGGAGGAGCGTCTGCTCGTGCTGGAGCTGGCTATGCTGGAGGAGCACGGGCTGACCCTGCCCCCGGAGACCCAGGCCCTGCGGGGCTTCGGACGCAAGGGGCAGATCAACCATCGCTGGAAGGCGCTGGCCGACACTCGGGTGGCGCTGCGGAAGCGGAAGCTGCTGCGCTGGGTGCGGACGGTCCTCACCCTGTAGCTGTGGCGGAAGTAGGCCCCGGAGCCGTCTCCGGGGCCGGTTTTCGGCGGTTGCTACATCGGAGCGAAGTGGGCGCTAAGTCGGAGCGAGCAATTTGGGCGTAGGGGGCCGAATTGCCCGTCCGGGGCCTTTCCTTCGCTCGGTTGTTCGGGCGATAATTGACTCAGTTTCCGGCTTTTTCCAGTGTTCCCTGCCTAGAAACCTGGAGGATTCCCGTCCCCCGAATCCGGGACCGGCTGCATAGGATCGAGCCTCGCTCTCCGAACAGCCACCCAGGGGTCGAACCGGAAGGATTGAGCCTCGCTCTCCCGAAGGCCGCCCCGGAGGACACATTCGCAGCGGTTGGAGCGTCTCTAGCTTCGGCCCCTCGGACACCCTGGTCGGAGTGCGCCCTGCACACTGGCCGGTTCCTCGCGTCTGCGGCATGGTTCCTGTGGAACTGGTCGCAGCTTCACCACGCGCCGGTCTGCCATTGCAAGCTGGCTGGCCGCTTCCCTCGCGCAGCATCCCAGGACGTTACCGACGTAGCTCCCGGGTCTCGCTGCGTCTCTCACCGGGCCGTTCTGTGGTTGATCTGCAGGCCGGTCGGTTCTCCCCCACTTCATAGCAGCTCCCCCTGAGTCCGTTCCTCTGAGTTGACTCTGGGCCGGGCTGCGTCTTCTTCATCCCCCACGCAGCAGCAGCTCCCCTGAGTCGGTTCCTCTGAGTTGACCCTGGGCCGAGCTGCGTCTTCTTTCAACACGGCGTCTCCCTCGTTCGGCTCACTGTCGGACTGCTGGCGTCGTCGGCACGGCAACACGGATTCAACGGCAACGGCATGAGATTCAGCAAGGAGGTAGCACACATGGACAGGCAAGTTGGTCGGTATCAGAAGGGCGAACGGCAGGTGATCGGCGACCGCGTGGTCCTCAACCCACGGACCCGCCTCTGCTCCCTGCGAGACGCCGAGGGCAACGTCTTCGACACGTTCAGGTTGTCTCTCGAGGTCTGCGGCTGCGGGTATTCCTTCGCGCGGGCGGGGGTGGGCTACAGAGGCTCGGACGGCTGGTACTGCAAGAGATGCGGGCAGCTGCACACATTGGACGGGAAGCAATCCGCGAGCGACCCGACCCGCCTGAAGCCCGATCCATCGCGGGTAAGGGAGTTCGACGTGGGCATCCGGGTATCCCCCGACTGGTCCACGTCCAGCGACCTAGAGGCCGGCGCGGGTCAACAACGGAAAGGAGGCGTCAATGCACGTCAAGGAACTGGTTCCAAAGGTCAAGGGACTCGCGGTCAAGGCGGGCGGATTCATGCGGCGGCACAAGCGGTTGACGATAGCGGTCGTGGTCGCGGCGCTGCTGCTCGGGCCGCTCGTGACGACTGACGGCGAGCTGGTCTTCCTGAACGCGGTCGGCCTCGGACTCGGTGCGCTGCTGCTCAGGCGGTTCATCAAGCCCGGAGGCAGGCGGCGAACGGGACGGACGCAACAGGCACAACGGCAACCGAAGGCAAAGGCAACACAACACGAAGGAGGACACGATGACGACGCAAGCAACGACGATTGGTGGGACTGGGACAAGGCCACGGCCAAGCCTCGAAGAGCTGGTCGACCGGCTGATGGCGGCGATGTTCAGGGCTGAGCCGGAGACGGCGCCGAAGACGGAAACCCCCAGCGTGGCCCGCAGCGTCCACGAGGCGCGGCGGCTGCGGCAGGCGGGAGACCTCGACGGGGCGCTGGCGGTCTTCGCCGGCGTGGACACGGCAAGGGCGGAGACCAGGGAGGCTCGGTGGGCCTACGCCGAGTGGACGGACCTGGTGCGGAGGCGCTTCGGCGACCGGGACGCGCTGGTCTACAGCCAGGGCGCGGGACGGGCCGCCGCCCTGGTTCCCAAGGACGACGGCTCGCTGGAGGTCGCGGCGGTGCTGGGGATGCGCTGGGAGCCGGGCAAGGCCGTCTCGCGGCGCAGCCTGCGGGGTCTGCGGCCCCTGAGCGGGGGTGCGTGATGGTCGTAGCCAACGCTTCCGTTGACATCCCGACGCTGAAGGCCCGTCACCCCCTGGGGGACACGGTTGAGGCGTCGGGAGTGCGGCTCAGGGGAAGGGGCAGGGTCCGCCAGGGCGTCTGTCCCTTCCACGACGAGGTTGAGGGCAGCTTCACGGTGTACGCCGATTCTGAACGCTGGTACTGCTTCGGCTGCGGCTTGGGCGGCGACGTGCTGGACTTCATCCAGCGGGTCGAGGACCTGAGCCTGCCCGATGCGATCCAGCGGCTGGACGGCGGCCCAGGGCTTGCTGCCGGGGCCGCCCCTCGTCCGGTTCCGGCCAGGCGTCCCGGGGCAATCCCGTTGCCCCCACGGGACCCGGCCCTGCTGACGGCGGCGGTCCGGTTCTACGCCGGGCAGCTCCGGCGCAGCCCGGCGGCAAGGGAGTACCTGGCCTCGCGGGGCGTCGCTCTTGACGCCTCCTTGCGTCTCGGCCTCGGCTACTCGCCGGGGAGCGGGCTGCGGGAGGCCCTTGTGTCGGACGGCTTCAATGCCGGACGGCTCAGGGACTGCGGGCTGTTCACCGAGCGCGGTGAGCGGTTCGCAGGGATGGTGGTCGTCCCCGACGCCTCCGGCGGTCTTGTCCGCTGGCTTGTCGGGCGGGCCATAGACCCCGACCGGACGCCCCGGTTCCAGGCGCTTCCCGGCTCCAAGCCGGTGCTTGGGCTTGGGCGTCTCGGCCCCGCGCCGCCCTTCGCGGTGGTGGCCGAGGGCGTCTTCGACTGGCTTGCCCTTGCGCAGTGGGGCGTCCCCGGCGTCGCTGCCCTGGGCACCCAGGGGGTCGAGAAGGTGGCGGAGGGCTTGCGGGGCTGCCCCCGGGTCTTCCTCGCCTTCGACTCGGACGACGCTGGACTTGAGGCCACGGAGCGGCTTGCGGGCTTGCTTGGACGCAGGGCCGCCGCCGTCACCCTTCCCCAGGGCGTCGGCGACGTGGCCGACCTTGCGGCCCTTCCCCACGGCCGCGCCGTCTTCCTCCGCCTGCTGGCTCAGGCGGCACGCTCCGCCCGCTAGCGGCTTCTTCCCAGCTTCCCACTCCCCCGGACCACTTCCCCTCTACCGGAGCTTGACCCGCTCCGGCCTTGCTTGCGGGACTCCCTCCCGCTCCACCCCATCCCCACTCTCACCGCCCAGGAGGACCTATGCCCAATTCACGACGGGCCTTGCCCGCGCACGGCCTCCCGTAGGGGAGTCCGCACCGGCCATTCGCTACAGGAACGACACCACAAGAAGGAGACAGACATGGTGAACAGGAACGGAAGCAACAACGGCGTCCACAAGGACACCGCCATAGTCGCCAGGAACGGCAACGGGGCGCACAACGACCCCGCCATCATCGACGGGCACGAGCTGCTCTGGGACGGGCTGCCGCCCGCAGTCACCAACGCCCTGGGGCAGCCCATCGACCCCGCGCTGGTCTCCCAGCGCAAGGGGCGCGGAGGCAGGGTCTTCGACTACCTCGAAGGCCACGCCGTCATCGACCAGGCAAACCGCATCTTCGGCTACGGCGGGTGGGGCTATGAGTTGGTTGGGGACGTGACGCTGCGCCAGATCGAGACCGTCGATCCCCAGACCGGCGAGATCAAGACGACCTGCGCCTACAGCGCGCCGGTGCGAGTCACCGTTGCGGGCGCTCTGCCCCGCACCGACACCGGCGTTCACCCGGTGGCTGAAGACACCCTGGACGGCCACGACACGGCCATCAAGGGCGCGGTGACGGACGGCATGAAGCGGGCCTTCAGGAGCTTCGGTGTTCAGTTTGGCAACGGATTCTATGGAGACCAGGCCCCGGCCAGCGGCCCACCCCGACCGGAGCGGGCGCCCGCCCAGCTCAGGGCGGTGTCCGCCCCGGCGAACGTGGCGACGCTGCGCAAGCGGCTCGTCGAGCTGGCCGCCGAGCAGGGCTTCGACGAGGACCAGGTGCGGACCGCCGTGGTGGACCGGCTGGGCAAGAGCCTCGACGACCTGACGGCGGCGGAGCTGACGCCCCTCATCGAGGGGGCGACCGAGAAGCTCCAGCAGATGCGGCAGGCGCAGGCGGCCTAGCCCGTCCTGCCCATCGGGACACGCAATCGAGCGGGGTCGTCTCTTCGAGGGCGGCCCCGCTTCTCATCTACAGGAAAAGGAGGACACGACCGATGACGACGATGCACACACCCTGGGGGTCTCCCCAGGACATCGAGGAGCTGGCCGAGGGCGTCCTGCGGGTGTCCACCGCCAGCCACGGCGGGCTGAAGCTCAGCCGGGAGCGGTGGGCCGAAATCCCCGCCGCAGTCCGGGACACGATGATGTACCAGACGTTCGCCGAGGAGGACTGCGAGGAACCCATCGTCAGGACGCTGCTGGGCCTGGGTGACGACCGGGAAAGGGCGATGGCGGTCAGGGTGGCGGAATACTTCGAGCGGTACGCTCCCGCGCTGCCCTATCTCCAGGGAAAGGGGGTGGGCCATGAGCACGACCACGCGGCCTAGACCCCGCAGCCTTCCCAGCACCACCACCAAGCTCCAGACGGAGTACGGGAACCTCTACGTCACCGTCTCGACGGACGAGGACGGCGAGCCCTTCGAGGTCTTCGGCTGGCTGGGCAAGGGCGGCTCCTTCCAGCACGGGGTCACCGAGCTGGCCTGCCGCCTGATCTCGCTGCACATGCGGCGGGGCACGCCTCTCGAAGAAGTGATTGACCAGTGCCAGGGCATCCAGGAGATGCAGCCGTTCTTCAACACCATGCCCGACGGCAAGAGCGTGGCGGTACTGGGCCTGGGCGACGGCATCGCCCACATCCTCAAGGCCCATCTGAAGGCCAGGGAGGAGAGGGAGGCGGCGGAGGCGGCGGAAGCGTTGGAAGCGAAGGCCGCTGCATGAGCGGTCTGAACAATCGAGAGCTTGGAATCCAGGCGGGGCTGTCTCCAACGGGGGCGGCCCCGCCTCTCATTACAGGACAAAGGAGGAATCGACATGACGACAGACATTGACCGGGCGGAGGTCTTCTCCCGCCCCGCTGCGCGGTTCGACGAGGACGGGCAGCTTGAGATACGGGCCTCGTCGGCTCTGGGCTGCCGACGCGCCCTGTGGTACGCGGCTACCGGATACGAACCGGCGAATCCCCCCAGCGAGGACTCGCTGACGGCGATGGAGGCGGGCAACGCCCTCGAACCCGTCGTCCTGCGGGCGATGGAGCGGGCGGGCGGGCAGGTGTCTCCCGCCGACCCCCAGGACCCGGAGGCGGTCTCGGTGCGCATCGGCCCGAACCTGCTGGTGACGGGACATCCCGACGCCACGGGGCGGATGCCATTGGACGGGGAGGAAGCGGACTCCGAGGTCCAGGCGTTTCTGTTCGGGGGCGGGCCTGCGGCTCCCCACTACGGCGGCGAGATGGTCGTCGAGGTCAAGACCAGGGGGCCGGAGGCGTTCAAACGGTGGCGCACCCTGGGAGCGGAGCGCAGCCACCCGGCGTCGGTGGCCCAGGCCGCCTTCTACACGCTGGGTCACTACGGAGAGCTTCGGGACGCCGCCATCGCCACGATGGACACGGGCGGCAGAACGTGGGACTACGAAATCATCCCCGCCGACCGGCTGGAGCGGGCCTTGCAGGACGCCTGCGAGTGGCTGGGACAGCTCGGCGCTCACCACGTCCGGAGCGGGCCTGACCCCGACGCGCTGCCCGACCGGGACTTCTCGGCAGGCAGCTGGCAATGCCGGTCCTGCCCCTTCCTGGAGGTCTGCCTGCCGGGTGCGGCGGAGGCCGACGACGAGACGGAGATGGAGGGAGAGACGGTGAGCGACCAGGAGGCGCGGGAGGCTGTGGCGGCCTACGCGGAAGCCCAGGAATCTCTGAAGGAGCCGGAGAAGGTCAAGCGCAGCGCGCTCGACACCCTGAAGGCGTGGATGCGCCGCCAGGGGGACGCGAAGGCGACCGTCAACGGACGCACGGTCAGCCTGGTCCGCTCGACTCGCTACTCGGTCAACTACCGCAGGCTCAACGAGCTGCTCGCCCCGGAGGTCCGGGCCGACGTGGTGACAGAGAGCGAGTCCGAGTACGTGCGGGTGACCTAGACGCTCCCACAACGGAGCGCAGGACGGGGCCGCTTCCCTCTAAAGGGAACGGCTCCGCCGAATCTCATACAACCCCATAGGAGAGGAGAAACCATGCTTGACCAGAAGGGAAACGCCAAGACCACGACCTGGCAGGACAACCACAGCGGGCGCCGCAGGCACAAGCTCATGACGAAGGAGCTCGGGGACACGATCCCCGCGATCGGAGCCAACGAGAACGTCGAAGACCACGACGACGTTCTCGCCCCGGCCAAGCTTTTCAGCCCCTACAGCAACTGGACCTGGTACGTCACCGAGTGGGACGCCGAGACCGGGCTGTGCTTCGGCCTCGTCAAGGGGTTCGAGACGGAAGTCGGCTACTTCGACCTCACCGAGCTGGCGGAAGCAACCGTGTTCGGCAGCGTCCCCGCCGTGGAGCGCGACCTGTACTGGAAGCCGATGACCCTCGGCGAGATCAGGAGGGGAGGATAGCGCCCTGGTACTCGGCGGTCACAAACGCAATCAGAGAGGAAAAAAGGAGGACAGATGAGCAGATTCGCGCCGAAGACGCTGCGGAGGATGCCGCCCGCCGCCCGCGAGATCGCGCGGCTGGCCAACGAGCTGGCCTCGGTCCAGACCCGCCTGGCCAACCGCATCGGGGGGCTGGTAAGCACCGAGATGATGGCGAGGGCTTCCCGGCGGGTGTTCTGTAGCAACGCCGCCCACGCCGAGGTGGTGGACGCCGCCCTGGGCTACTTCAGGGCGGTGGACAACCCGAAGGCCCACGCGGGCGAAGCCGTGGACGCCCTGGTAAGGCTCAGGCGCTCGGTCGAAGCCTTCGACCCCGACCGGCTCTTCGACGACGACGAGCCGGGGCCTGAGCCGCAGCACATCGAGTTCAGCTAGACGCTCCGAAGCGGGAGCGCCGGACGGGGCCGCTTCCCTCTACAGGGATTCGCGGCCCCGCTCTCATTCAGACGGGTGCGGCAAGACCGCGCCACATCACTCACAAAGGAGAGTCGAAATGTCGAGAACCATCAACAAGGTAGAGCTTTTGGGACGGGTCGGGACTGACCCCGAAATGCAGTACACGCCGAACGGCACCGCCGCCGCCAGGACGGGGAGGTCGAGGCCGACTGGCACAACGTCGTGATCTGGAGCAAGAGCGCCGAAGCCGTCAACGAGTACATCGGCAAGGGCGACCGCATCTACGTCGCCGGACGCCTGGTGAACAACACCTGGGAGGGCGACGACGGGCAGCGGCGCTACCGCACTGAGATTCACGCCTCCGAGGTCGTCTTCCTGGACTCTCGCAACGGCAACGAGAACGGCGGGCAGGTCAACGATGGCGACGCCTCGGACGTCGCGGAGACGGTCGCCGCCTCTCCCTTCTAGCCCGCTCAGTCCACAACCGCATAGCGACGCCTCACTGAAGGCGCACCACGGGGCCGCTCCCCACCTACAGGGCCGGCCCCGCTCCTGTTTCTAACCGACTGCGAAAGGAGGCCGACATGACCAGGAAGAAGACCCTCACCAAGGACGCCGCGCTGCTGGAGGCGCTGCGCAGCAACCTGCACCTGCTGGGCGAGATCGCCATGCGCTACGAGGTCGAGACCCAGCCTGAGCGCCCGGAGGACCCGCCCGCCATCAACTGCCCCGACGACGTGCGCAGGCTGCTGGGGCCGGAGATGGCGCAACTGGCCCAGGAGCAGCTTCGGGTGCTGCTATTGGACACCAAGAACAACGTCGTGGGCCAGAGGGTGGTCTACCAAGGGAACGTATCGTCGGCCATCGTCAGGCCCGCCGAGGTGCTGCGCCCCGCCGTCATCGAAGCCGTCCCCAGCATCATCATCAGCCACAACCACCCCAGCCAAGACCCGACGCCCAGCCCGGAGGACGTGGCCATCACGAGGGAGCTGACGCAGGCGGCCAAGCTGCTGGGCATCGAGCTTCTGGACCACGTTGTCATCGGCGGGGAGAAGTTCGTCAGCCTCAAGGAGCGGGGCCTCATGGCCTAATGCTCCACAAGTCCTGACGGCCCTCGCCGTCCGGCTCTCACGCAGGGGCAACCGTCCCTGCGCATCTCCTCGACACATACACCGAAAGGAGACATGACATGCTCGCAACTCACACCATCGACCCCGAAGACCTCTACACCATCACGTCAGGCGGCTTCAGCGCCACCGCCGACGCCTTCGCCCGCGACGACAACACCGACGGCCTCTGGTTCGTCTCGATGGTCGGCTCCCAGACGGCGCTCAAGGCGATCTGGGCCTCGCTCCTCAAGCAGCCCCCCGACACCGCCCACATCATCCGTGGCGCGGACGGCATGGCGCTCTCGGGCGGCTACCAGCGGTGCCAGATTCCCTACGAGACCATCGGGACGTGGACGACCAAGATCGCCCGCCTGCCGGTGTCGGGAGGCTGGCACGCCCTCGTGTACACCAAAACCGCCGAGTACGGATTCGAGAAGGGCAGCTTCCTCCTGCTGGCGCAGGCCGAGGATGAGGCCCCCGCGCTGCACCACCGCTTCCTGGACAAGCGCAGCCCGCTCCCCCTGCACGGCTCCTGGGCGGGCTGGCTCTGGAAGCGGGGCCTGGACAACGGGGAGATAGTCCCCCTCCAGTCCGTCGGCGTCTCCGCCTACAGGTGCTCCCCCAAGGCCGACAAGCTCCGGGAAGACCTCTCCGACGCCGTGGCGTCGGGCTGGCTCACCCTGCCCACTGAGGAGGTTTCCGATGGATAGGACTCTGAAGACGGCCAAGCGCAAGAACAAGCGCAGGCAGAACCGGAACGGGAGCGCCTGGGGGCGCTTCTCCCCGGACGGGACGACCTGCCGCTACTGCAAGCATAACCACACCACACACCTGACAAGCTCAGGCCAACCCCACTTCTACCGGCCCGCCACGGAAGCGGATAAGCGCGACCCCTCGGTCATGCTCTACCGCCACACCCTGCCCCAGGGCGGCTCCGTGCTGGTGCGGCGGATGGTCGTCGCCAACCACGCCGAGCTCATCACCGCCTTCTGCACCGCGTGCGCGGAGAGCTTGAACACCCACCAGGTGCTCTGCTACCAGCGCAACGTGGGCGTCGGAGAGGTGGTCGGGGTGCAGACCGGCCACAGGGACATGGCAATCGCCGCCTGAGGCGGCGCAACACACAGGAAAGGAGAGGAGACCATGCCAACGGAACAGACACTGTTCTTCGACTGCCCCCACTGCGACGAGCGGTTCGCGCAGGTGGAGGAGCCGGACAGGGACATCCACACCGGGGAGATCTACCACTGCGGCTCGTGCGGCATCCAGGTGATCTTCCAGGCGGTGACCGTCGAGGACTACGTGCCGCCCCCCAGGGCGAGAAGGGACTGCCACTTCTGCAACCCCGAACCCTGCCGGTTCGGGCCGTCAACGGACACGACAGACGACACAGAGAAAGGAGAGACGACATGAGACTTGCAGCACAGGCAAAAGGCGGGTTTTACCCCACGCCGGAGCGGGTCGTTGACCTGCTCGCGGAGCTGATTCACACCCCCACCGGCTACTACCACAGGGACCGGGAGACCCTCCGCATCCTCGACCCCTGCTGCGGGGCCGGGGAGGCGCTGGCGCAGCTGGCCGAGCGCATGGACGTGCCCAACGCCATCCCCATCGAGACCGACGGCGTCGAGCTGCACCGGGACCGGGCGGAGGAGGCGGAGAAGCGGCTCGGCCGCGCCCTGGCCTCGGACCTGTTCGCCACGTCCATAGCGAACGGGGCCTTCGGGCTGCTCCTTTTGAATCCGCCGTATGACCACGACTCGGAAGACAAGCGGACGGAGCACGCCTTCCTGACCCAGACCACGCGCTACCTGGCCGAGGGCGGGCTGCTGGCCTTCATCGTCCCCAGGCAGCGCCTCGCGGTCTCGGCCCGCTATCTCTCCACCCACTACGGGCGGATGCGGTGCTGGGCCTTCCCGCACCCTGAGCGGGAGGTCTTCGACCAGGTCGTGTTGATGGCCTACAGGAAGGCCGACCCCGTTCCCGACGCCCACGGCGAGAGCATGGTGCTGGAGTGGGCGGTGGGGGAGCCGGAGCCGATGCGCCCCGAACAGTACCCGCCGTTCACCCCGAAGACCACGCCGAGCGGCGACATCCTGTTCACCACCCGCACCGTCGATCCCGTCGCGGCTGCTGCCGAGGCGCGGCGGTTGGGGCTGTGGACGAGCACGGAGATAACCGACACCCTCTGGCCCGCCAGGGACACCCGCACCCGCCCGCTGATGCCCCTGCGAAGGGGACACATGGCGATGCTGGTGGCGGCGGGCTTCCTCGACAACCTCTGCCTGGAGGCCGAGGGCCGGCGCATACTGGTCAAGGGCCGCACCTCGAAGGAGATGGTCATGGTGGAGGACTCCCCGGAGAAGGAGGTCCACCGGGAGAAGCTCAAGACCACCGTGGTCGCCCTGGACCTGCACGGCGGAGAGATCACCGACATCGCAGCATAGACGGCTCGTCCCAAGAGCCGCGCCACAAGGCCCCGCCATCCCTTCTACCGGGAACCGGCGGGGCCTCGTTTCGTCTGGACGCAACACCATTATAAAGGAAGGTCGTGAAGATGCAGATAACCATGACGCTGGAAGCCTGCTGCCGCTGCGGGCAGCCCATCGCCCCCGGCGAACCCGTCATGCAGGCCGCCTCGGTGGACATCATCGGCGGACGGGCGGTCTCCTCCCCGGTGAAGTCCTACCACCTGCGGGGCAGGTGCTACGACGACGCAAAGCGGCGGGAGTCCCTCCCCAACGCAGCATAGACGGCTCACACGAGCCGCTCACGAGGCCCCGTTGGTCCCATCGACTGGCGGGGCATCGCCTATCGCCCAACCCCAAGCACTCTCATAAAGGAAGGAGAAAGACATGAACCTCGGACAGTTCATCGACACGTTCAAGGACGCCATCGCCCAGCGGGTGGTGGAGTCCTACCCACCCCTCTACCGGCCCTCGGAGAACGGCCACAGGCTCCCCCGCCTGCTCCGCAAGCCCCTGGGGGCGCAGGCGGACGCCATCAAGGGAGCGGCCCTCTCCCTCGAAGCCCACCGGGGCACCACCGTCGTCGGCGAGATGGGCACCGGCAAGACCTTCATCGCCGCCGCCGCCGCACATCTGGCGGGCTTCAAGCGGATTCTGGTCCTCTGCCCGCCCCACCTGGTCCCCAAGTGGAAGCGGGAGGTGGAGATGACGGTGCCCGGCGCCCGCGCCGTCATCGTCAAGTCCATCACCGACCTGGAGCGGCTTCGCCTCTCCGTCGGCTCCGGCCCCCTCTTCGCGGTGATGAGCCGTGAGAAGGCCAAGCTCTCCTACCGCTGGATGCCCGCCGTGATAGAGCGGTGGGCAACGTCGAAGGGCAGGCTCCTTCGGGACGAGGAGACGGGCGAGCCGTTCCGCGTCCCCTGTTGCCCCGACTGCACCGCCCAGATCGTGGACAAGGACGGCGTTCCCCTCACGGACGAGGACCTGAACCGCCGCAAGCACACCTGCGCCGGCTGCGGCTCTCCCCTCTGGCAGGCCGACAAGTCCGGCCCCGCCCGCTACCCTCTGGCCGACTACGTGAAGCACCACATGAAGGGGTTCTTCGACCTGCTGGTCGGGGACGAGGTGCACGAGTACAAGGGGCGCGGAAGCGCCCAGGGCATCGCCGCCGGAGTCCTCGCCGATGTCTGCGGCAAGTCCCTCAGCCTGTCGGGGACTCTGATGGGCGGCTATTCGAGCACGCTCTTTCACCTGCTCTACCGGTTCAGCCCGGAGATCAGGACGGACTTCGCACGCTCCGACGAGCACCGCTGGATACAGCGGTACGGCTTCGAGGAGCACACCGTCGGCAAGCCGGACGACGACTCGGTGGAGGACGGGAGGTTCAGCAGGCGGCGCAAGTACCGCAAGGTGGTCAGGGAGCGGCCGGGCCTCGTTCCCTCCGCCCTGTTCCACATAATCGGGAACACCGTCTTCCTGCGCCTCGCGGACGTGGCCTCCGGGCTGCCCCCATACGAGGAGCAGGTGATGCTGTCCAGCATGGACTCGGAGGAGGACGCGACGGGCTACTCCCAGCGCAGCGCCTACAACACCGTGTACGAGGAGCTGCGGCTGAAGCTGGCTGAGGCTCTCAAGGCTGGCTCGAAGCGGCTGCTGGCGACCTACCTGCAAACCCTGTTGGCCTACCCTGACGGCTGCACCAGGGGGGAGACGGTCTTCGACCCCAGGAGCGGGGACGTGATCGTGCAGGTGCCGCCCCTCTCCGAGGAGCGGCTCTACCCCAAGGAGAAGGCCCTCATCGACATGGTGGCGGCGGAGCGGATGGAGGGCCGCAGGGTGCTGGTCTACGCCACGCACACCGGGACGCGGGACATCACCGGGCGGATGGACGACATGCTCACACGGCACGGGTTCCGCGTGGCGGTGATGAAGGCCGACGCCGTTGCCCCGGAACGGCGGGAGGCGTGGGTGGCGGACAGGGTGAAGGAGGGAATCGACGTGATGATATGCCACCCGCGCTTGGTGCAGACGGGGTTGGACTTGATCGACTTCCCAACGCTGATCTGGTACGAAACTGATTACAGCGTCTACGTCATGCGGCAGGCGTCGCGGCGGTCGTGGCGCATCGGGCAGACCCGCCCGGTCAAGGTGGTGTTCATGAGCTACAAGAACACCCTCCAGGCCGACGCCTTGAAGCTGGTGGCGAAGAAGCTGCAAAGCTCGCTGGCGGTGGAGGGCGAGCTGCCGGAGGACGGGCTGGCCGCCTACGGCGACGACGGCGACGATCTGATGATGGCGCTGGCCCGGAAGATCGTCAGCGGGGACGAGGAGGAGGACGAGACGGTGGAGGCGGTCTTCGCACAGGCCAGGGACGCCGAGGCCGCTTCGGAAGAGTTCCTGGTGGACGACGGCTGGAAGGTCGTCGAAGTCGAGCCGGAGGCCGTCGAGGTCAACGGGGACGGCCACCACGCAGACGGCATCGGGCCGACGGTCGAGCTCGTCCTGGACACCGGCCACCACGCCAACGGCAACGGACACGCAGCCGTCGAGGTCAACGGGAACGGCCACAGCGACGAGGTCCCGGAGCCGCAGCAGTCGCTGTTCTCCTGGGCGGAGTTCATGGCCGAGGAGCCGGTCAAGCCGAAGGGCCGGGGCCGCAAGCCTCAGCCCGCAGCCGCGTCCCTGTTCGAGTGGGCGCTGACCGTGGAACAGGAGCGGGAGGAGGAGCCGGTCGGCGCGGGGCGCTAGGCCGCAACACACAGGGGGAGGCCGTCGCTACGTCAGCGATGGCCTCCCCCTGCACGGCCATGTGTGCGGGCTTTTTTGTTGCCTGGAAACCCCATGGTATCGGAAGCGCCACTATGTCAGACAGCATGGTTCGGCTCCTCTTCTTGCTGAGAATACGGCGTCTACAACTCTATGCGGACAACTTACAGTTGTGCAATAATAGAAGCGGAGCGACCTGGGGCCGCCGTATTCGCTTGCCTGGTCATATAGCAGCCAATCCCCCTCAGCCCCACGGGACGGGCTTACCCCGAATCAAATATAGGGAGGAAAGTGTATTGATATCGTCTTCTGTATGGCATAGATACATCTTCCTCGCAGCCATGGCGATCCTCCTCCTCGTCTCTGTATCTGTATTCGTGACTACGGCCCAAGCGGACGGGCCGCTCCCAGGCGTGGACACCGCCGAGCGCGACGATGTGGTAGTGGAGGATGACGAAGGCGGCGCTTCCGGAGCCGTCGATGAGGATGACGGAACGCGGCTGCCGGACGTGGACACCGCCGAACGCGACGATGTGGTAGTGGAGGATGACGAAGGCGGCGCTTCCGGAGCCGTCGATGAGGATAGCGGAGCGCGGCTCCCGGATGTGGACACGGCCCAGCGCGACGACGTGGTTGAGGAGGAGGGCGGCGCTTCCGGAGCCGTCGATGAGGATAGCGAAGGGCGGCTCCCGGACGTGGACACCGCCGAGCGCGACGACGTGGTTCCGGAGGATGACGGAGGCGGCGCTTCCGGGGCCGTCGATGAGGGGACCGAAGGGCGGCTCCCGGATGTGGACAACGCCCAGCGCGACGACGTGGTTGAGGAAGAAGGAGGCGCGATTGGGAGGGCGGCGAATGCTCCCGCCCCGACGGGACTCAGAGTAACCTCGGACACCGACGATAGCGTCAGTCTGAGTTGGAATACGGTAACCGACGCGGGGGCCTACAAGGTCGAGTACCGAAGGAGCGGTTCCATCAGTTGGCTCCACGCTGGCTACGTGTACTCAAGCACGTCCGATACGGTGGACGGGTTGGACTGCAACACGAGCTACTACTTTCGGGTCCGGGCGCGGGGCGACGGCAGCCCCTACTCCTACACATATGGCAACCCTTCATCCAGCGTTTCGGAGACGACCGACGCATGTGTGGCTCCGGCCCCGACGGGACTCAGGGTAACCTAGGACACCGACGATAGCGTCAGCCTGAGTTGGAACGCCGTAACCGACGCCCATTACTACAAGGTCGAGTATCGGAGGAGCAGCTCCAGCAGTTGGCTCCACGCCGGATACACTTTCGGCACCTCCAGGACGGTGTCCGGGCTTGATCCCAACACCCCCTACGATTTCCAGGTTCGCGCCCGCGGCGACGGCAGCCCCTATTCATACACTTACGGCAGTCCCTCGACCAGCGTGTCGAGGACCACCGACCCTCCTACAGCCCCCGCTCCCACCGGCCTCCGTGCAACTGCATCTACCGAGACCAGTGTCAGCCTGAGTTGGAACGCCGTAACCGACGCCCATTACTACAAGGTCGAGTATCGGAGGAGCAGCTCCAGCAGTTGGCTCCACGCCGGATACACTTTCGGCACCTCCAGGAGGGTGTCCGGGCTTGATCCCAACACCCCCTACGACTTCCAGGTCCGCGCCCGCGGCGACGGCAGCCCCTATTCATACACTTACGGCAGTCCCTCGACCAGCGTGTCGAGGACCACCGACTCTCCTACAGCCCCCGCTCCCACCGGCCTCCGTGCAACTGCATCTACCGAGACCAGTGTCAGCCTGAGTTGGAATGACGTAACCGACGCGGGGGCCTACAAGGTCGAGTACCGAAGGAGCAGTTCCATCAGTTGGCTCCACGCTGGCTACGTGTACTCAAGCACGTCCGATACGGTGTCCGGGCTTGATCCCAACACCGCCTACGAATTCCAGGTCCGCGCCCGCGGCGACGGCAGCCCCTATTCGTACACCTACGGCAGTCCCTCGACCAGCGTGTCGAGGACCACCGACCCTCCTACAGCCCCCGCTCCCACCGGCCTCCGTGCAACTGCATCTACCGAGACCAGTGTCAGCCTGAGTTGGAATGACGTAACCGACGCGGGGGCCTACAAGGTCGAGTATCGGAGGAGCAGTTCCAGCAGTTGGCTCCACGCTGGCTACGTGTACTCAAGCACGTCCGATACGGTGGACGGGTTGGACTGCGACACGAGCTACGACTTCCAGGTCCGCGCCCGTGGCGACGGCAGCCCCTACTCCTACACATATGGCAACCCTTCATCCGGCGTTTCGGAGACGACCGACGCATGTCCGGTTCCGGCCCCACCGCCCGCGCCGCAGAACCTCACAGGCGCGTCTGGTCCGGGGCGAGGGGAGGCATCTCTGAACTGGGACACCGTCGCCGAAGCCACCGGCTACAAGGTGGAACAACGGAAGCGGCGGACGTTCGCACCCTTCCTCCACACGTGGGTCGACCTCGGCTCGGAAGTCACCATTATCGGCAGCAGTGCCGTCGTGCGCAACCTTTCTGTCAACGATGCCAAAAGGTTCCGGGTCAAGGCACTGAATTCAGATGTGGAATCAGTGCCGTCTAATGAGGTCGAGGTAACCCTTGCCCCACCTCGGGCACCAGCGAATGTTGCCAGTTCGTCCGTCGATCACGGTGAAATACAGATCATGTGGGACGCCGTTCTTGATGCGACGGGCTACGTAGTTGAGCAGCATAAGAACGTGTTCATAGGCTCGGACTGGCGCGAGTTGCCTTTCGACAGCTTCACTGTAACCACTCCGCTGAGGAGTGGCAACCGGTTTAGCGCAATCGTTCGCGGGTTGACCCCGGGGGATACCTACAAGCACAGGGTCAAGGCCGTGGGCGTACAGGGAACATCCGATCCATCGAGCGAGGTGGAGACTGAGGTGCTGGACGAAAGGCCGCCCAAGCCGAACAAACCTGCATACAGGTTTCTCATAGGCGGCAGGGGAATCGAGCTTTTCTGGGACGTCGTCCCAGGAGCGACCGCTTATAAAGTGCTGATTGACCCTGAGCCAAACCCGCCGGCGACGATCGCCTTTACAAACGCCAGCGCCGACATCACTGGGCTGGTCCCGGACAGCAGATACACCTTCAAGGTCGTGGCCACGAATAGGTTCGGCGACTCTCCCGAATCTGATGGTCTTCGTGCGAGGACGCCCGATCTAGAGTACTGGTGGGGACATCAGGCAGATCACACGGCGAAGTACGCGAAGGGTACCATCGGGTCCAGCATCATTGAAGACGCAATT
Source organism: Dehalococcoidia bacterium (assembly GCA_965225925.1). GTDB lineage: Bacteria > Chloroflexota > Dehalococcoidia > Lucifugimonadales > JAGWBF01 > CBDDBY01. The sequence continues at coordinate 33,003 of CBDDBY010000005.1, forward strand.
CAGGATGCTGCCGAGGACTGGAACAACGAGATGGTAGTGCTGAACAAGGGGCTGAAGATATGCGATGATGTCGACATCAGTTGCGGCGGCACCAACGCTGACGGCGGAATCGTTACCATCCAGACGGCATCCACCACGAGGGCCAGCGACAGTGGCGGTTGCGGAGCCAGTTTCGCATGCGTGCAACCGGGCACAGACGGCAATTCCTCTGGCCCCGGCAAACACATGCTGAATATGACGATGGTCTTCGAGCAACCTGGCTTCCAATGCGATAACGATCCGTGTTCAATTCAATCTGAAGTCCTGTGGACCGATGTCAGGAGTATGCACCGTACACAGCCAATGTCTAGCACAGTAGCCAATCCACAACTTTACATTTTTATTGACTACATCATGCTGCACGAGTTTGGCCACACTCTGGGTTTGCCAGACTTTTATGCAGATACGACAGGACTTAAGAACGTGGTCGCCATAATGAACGATTCTGGGGCCGCACGGAATGTAAAGGATGAAGACATAGAACAGTTGCGGGCAATCTACATCCTTCATACGAGACACTAGGGAGAACCACGATGCGAATAATCCTCATCGCTCTCTTGACGGGGCTGCTGCTGCTGGCGTGCAGCCAGGACACGGGAAGCAATACGCCCGACGATGCGGTTCCTGCCGAAACTCTGGCCACGGACAGGAGCCATTCTTCGCGAGTCTTCCCTCGAGGAGAGACCTCGCTCGAAGAGAGGATCGCCAACTACCCCACCGTCGTCAGAGCTCGGATGACCTCCGAGTCCACTGAGGTGGTCGCCGGGGCGGGGAGGTTTGAGGGTAACTACTACGCTGCCTTGAAGTTCGACCTTGAAGTCGGTGAGTACCTGAATGGGACAGGTGCCGACAACATCACGGCGATATGGGTCGCAGCCGATGAATTCGGCACCCGCCAGGAAGCCGAAGACGCGTTGCCCGACATCCGCGCCCGAAGGGATACGCAATGGGACAATCGGGAGGCGGTTTTCTTCCTGCAAGAACTGCGTGATGCTCAGGCTTTTCCCCTTGATGTCTTGCCGACGTTGCAGGGTGACAACCATTACTACTTGTCGTTCGGTATTTCTCAACCCCACCGGGACGGTTACAGCCTGTCCAGCGAATACAGTAAGTTGTGGCTGCCGGCGACCGAGATCGCTTCGGGCGCTACCGGCCAGAGCGGGACCGTGGGGGACGGACAGGAGTTCCTCCTGGATATGCCGACCGCCCCAGTCGGCGCTACAGGCGCAAGTGGCGCGAGCACACCGGCGGGTCCAACGATAACGCTGGGCGACCTGAAACAGCGGCTCGCAGCTGTTACCGCTGAGCTTAACGCCAGCGACGGCTCGGAAGAATACAAAGAATGCGTCCGGTTTAAATATCAGAATGAGCGTGAGGATAGGTACTTCATAGCCGAGGGTGAGGGTCGGCGAGTCTACGTCACGCATCCTACACATGAATTCGACTCCGGCCAGCCCGCCGGCACGACGATCTATGAAGACGAGGTCGTCAGCGCCGAATCAACTGAAAAGAGATCAAGGCTCTGGTTCGATGGACGGGACTCTGCCCTATTCGATGTCGTGACTGGCGACCTCGTGCCAGGAGCCTATGTATCCACAATCACGCAGACAGTGGTCTCTGCGCGGCCGATTCCCGCAGGAGAATACAAGGTCAATAACAATTACCTTCTGTTGCCCTTCATTCCCTGCAATCACGTCTTCACCTACGGAATGACGATGACCGTGACGGCACCCGAGGGCACTGTTCACGAGGCGTTCTTCGATCCGGTGGTGATTGGCGCGGCGGTAGGCGCCGACGGCTCACGTGGTGTTTTGAAGCCGGCGTCGTTTGCCATCGAGGGGGTGGGCACAACAGACATCAAGCGGATCCGGTGGGAGTCAGCAAGGGTCGAGATGCAGATTGATCCGCCCGGGAGGCCCACAGGCCATCACATCGACTTCATCGCCCTAGACGGGACGGTCGTGCTGCGGCTGGATTTCGACGACGCTGTCGACGTTGTTGAAGAGGGCCGCACGCGCGCGCTGACTTGGGGGGTATGCGAGCGGTCTTGGAATGACGGAGACCTTCTGATGCTGCGCATCAGTGAAAGTCCTCCCGGCCTGACTGGCACGACCAACGATGTGCTATGTCCCCCGCCACCGCCTCAGAACCTGACGGCTTCCTCCACGCAGGACTCGGTGACCCTGACGTGGGATGTGGCCGACGACCCGACGGTAATGGGCTACCTGATACTGAGGAGGATCGCGAGGCAGGACACCTTCAGCAAGTTTGAGGTCACCAACGGCACTGCCACGACGTATGTCGACACGACCGACATCGAACCCGGCACCAAGTACATCTACCGTGTCCACGCGGTCAACGCTGTCGGGCTCAGTGAGGTCTCACGCGTGACCGCTACACCGGCGGCGACTCCCAGCATCCCTGTAACGGACGTGGCCGGGACATCTCCGCCGTCCCCGCAGGGCCTGACGGCCTCTTCCACGCACGAATCGGTGACGCTGATGTGGGATGCGGGCGACGACCCGCCGACAGGCTACCTCATACTGAGGAGGGTGGCAAAGCAAGACACCTTCGTCAAGTTCGAGGTCACCAACGGCACTGCTACAACGTATGTCGACACGACCGACATCGAACCCGGCACCAAGTACATCTACCGTGTCCACGCGGTCAACGCTGCCGGGCTCAGTGAGGTCTCGCGGGTGACAGTCACGACACGCACAGTGCCGTGACCGAACAAGACCTCTGCGAGAGTCGCACAACTCCCATGCTCTCGCCATGACTGCGTGCCAGGGACTAAGCTATTGCACCGGACCTGCGATATGGACCTTGGAGCGCGCAGGGCGACGGCACTAGTTACAACACCGGTTGGAGCGATTGGTCGGAGGCCACTTCGACGACGGTTACCACGTGCACCACTGGAAGTCGATCTACGAGGGATACTGGTCAGAGCATAGGAGTGCCGACTGTGGTCGAGGAATCCCAATGATGCAGGACCGAAGAGTGGCTCAACTTTGTAGGAATGGGAACTCGATAACTGCTATGGTCAACACGACGCCACTTCAGCGTCCTTGGAGGCTCAAATGAATAGAGATATCAGTAGCCTAAGGCAGCTTCCGTGGCCGCTGTTGCTCGCCGGTCTAGCTGCGGGCATCTTTTGGCTGTTCCTCGGAGTTTACTTGACTCCGGTTGCTCACGCGGAGGAGCCCCCTGACGATTGCTGGGGAGAAACGCTGTCCGCAGACCCACTCCACTGCCACGTTATCGACGAAGCCCAGAGGGAGGGAGTTATCGAGGTGGAGGGGATCTACGACGATGGAAACGGCGCGCTGTACATCTTCTTCAACTATCTACGTACAGTGGAAGACCGAGTATACCCCGAACTGATGGAATACTTCCGACAGGAAGGTAAGGAGTTTACGCTGCAGCACCCGAACCGTGTGACGTATGGCTTTGATGACCACCGGTGCACACCACTGCAACCCAACGATGACTATGCTACCTTCGAAGAGTGCATGATGTACTACACATTCTTCGTAGACGACTATATCGTTCCGTGGGAGCTCCCCTATGAGAAAATCGTGTTACGCTCAGGCGGCGCAGATGCGCGTCGCCAGGAACGCGCCTGGGCGGCATGGACTCAGAAGTGGCCTTCTACCGGAGCGACTGGCGCGTCTGGCACCGCGTCCCAGTTTGACGTCTCGGACGTGGACGTGACCAACTTTCCGGAGTTGGACTGTGTCGAGCAGCGAAGCGAGTTTACGTCCGGGCAAGCCTGTTTCGAGTGGGTAAATAACCCTGAGTTGGGTATCGCCGGATGGTACACGACTGGATGGAACAGCATAACGTATTACGTCCAAGTCAAGGCTCCACCGGGGCACGAAGGGAACATTGATACGGCCAAGGTGGAGTTGAAGCGCCTCTACGGGTTCGACGACGAACAGCTTATGATGATACCGGTGAAGTACGACCTGAAGGAATTGTGGCAATGGACGTTGGTGCTAGACCGTTTTGCAGTATCGGAGGGCAATATCATCGGAATCGGCGGAGCGACGGTCGGTCCCAATCTCAGGTCTGCTGGCCCGCCTGTGGTCATATTCCCTCTAGCGAGTCTGTCGAAGGTAGACCACAACAACCTCCCAGGGCGGCGCGAGACCATCCGTGTGTGGGCGCTTGATGCGCAACGCGTGGCAAATGCACTGCCCACGCTCCTTCCCCAATTGGGGATCCCAACCGATGCGGTGGGAGTCGTACTGCAACCTTCTAATAGCACCGGAGGGCTTGTCGAACCGGTCCCTGGGCACACAGATATCTCAGGCACTGGCATACCAGCCGTTGGCTCCGGACCATCCCAGCAGTTGACGTCTCCTCGCAATTGGTTGTGGACTATCGTCGGGGTTTGTATGGGACTTGGGCTGCTTGCGTTAGCCTCAATAATCCTTGTGAAGGTCAAGAAAACTCGTCGCACGATCTGAAGGGTCTCTATTCTTTCCGCCTTCATCCGGTGAACGGAGCTCCGGCAACGTGACCAAGAGGCGCATGACTCACCTCTTCTCAAATGGAGACCTCCCACCGAAAAGTTCGCAATACGGTACGTGTAGGCCCACCTAAGAGGAATCGAACCTAGGCAATAGGAGGACAGACAGTCCTGTTCAACGATAGAGGGTCCCGGCCCTTCCGTCATCTGCCAGCCAGTTTCGTTTGGTGGAATCGACTGGCACCTTGTTTTCCAGGTCCGGCAACACCATAACGACTCGATGGATGGTCTGAACCAAGTAGACTTTCACCAAGTCCGGGATGGGGGAGTCGCTGGATCAGGCAGTGAAGTGGTGTAGCGCCTCCTCAGGGCCGCAGATCCGGCGAGCTTAGACTCCCCTCCAAGCAGCGGGTGAATGCGTTGGCGTTAGGAAGGTTCAGGACAAACGAAACGATGTAGGCACGCCAGAAGGCCTTAGTGGAAGGCTTGGGCGTCTAGTCGTGGATTCCCTGTGAGGCGTTGGAGCAGGTCTGCAGCATCAAGGCACTGGAAGACCAGTAGCGGCTCGGCACGGCATCCTTGCATAGGGAGTCCACATGTGTCCACGTTGGGGAGAGCCACGAGAAGATATGTTCTTCTGGGTGCTGTGGAGACCAGGGGTGGCAACGCCCCTGATCTTATCTATTTTGTCCCCCATACTGTTCCTGCTTAGTTGGGATTTTGCTGGCAGCGAATGCCAGTGGATGGCTTCTTGGGCGCAAAGCCGCCCTTCAAAACTCCTCCACCGCAACCGCTTCCTCAGGCACTGAGATTCGCTGGGCTCCACCATACCCTTCCGGGCCACCAAGGCCCAGCGGGAGGCGTCAGGGGACCCCCGCCCGTCCATCGAGGAAAGGTATAGCTCCAAGGAGGACTATCTTGGGCGGGTCCGGCGAGCAGCCCAGGGGCTTGTAGACGAAGGCTATCTCCTGCCGGAGGACCTACAGTTTGTGATTGGGCAGGCTTCGCAGCAATATGACGCTTTCTGCGGCACCGCAGAGAAAACCCAGGCTGCCGCCGAGTTAGAGAAGGCGGGGTTTGGCGGCCCGTTCCAGCAATCGGACTTCCTCCTGGGTGAGGGCCAGGGCGGCAGCCGCGGCGTTGGCCTCAAGCTGGGCCACGGTGCGGGCCCCCGGGATAGCGATTACCTCCGGGTCTTTCAGCAGCCAGGCAAGGGCAACCTGTGCCGGTGTGGCGTCGTAGCGTCGGCCCACCTCAGCCAAAGCCTCCAGCACGGCGGGCGCTTTCCGCAGGTTGTCCCGATTAAATATTCCGAAGTTGGCCCGCAGGTCCTGGGGGATGTTGTCTCGGCCGTATTTGCCGCCCAGAAGCCCCTGGGCCAGGGGGCTGAAGGCGATGACCACGCGGCCTTGTTGGCGGGCATGGGGAAGAAGGTTCTCCCCGAACCGCCGCTCCAGGAGATGGTACTCCACCTGGTTGGAGATCACCATCCTGCCCAGGGCCTCCTCGGCGCTCCGCCACTGTACCGGCCCGAAGTTGCTGACCCCCGCTTGAAGCACCTGGCCGCCATCCATCAAGCCCTTCATGGCTTCCATGGTCTGTTCTATTGGCACATTATTGTCCGGGGCATGAAGTTGGAACAAGTCTATAGTGTCCACGCCCAGGCGACGGAGACTCTTCTCCGCCGCCCATTTGACCTGGTCCGGCCCCAACGGAGGCGCCACCTTGGTGGCTATGAAAACCTCATTACGCCGTCCCTTGAACATCTCCCCCAGGATCTCCTCGGACCTGCCGTTGCCGTATACTCCGGCGGTATCGAAGAAGTTGATGCCCAGCTCCAGGGCCCGGTCGACGATGCGAAGGGCCTCCTCATGGCCGAGCTCTTTCCCCCAGCCCCAGCCGGTCTCGCCAAACTGCCAGGTGCCCAGCCCGATGGCCGAGACCTTCTGTGAGCCCATGGTGACGTACTTCATCGCCGCTCCTCGGGCCAACGCCGCCCGCAGTGGTATCCGCCAACGTGGAAGCCCAGCATGGGGTACAACTATTCGGCCAGGGGAACGATGACGGTCAGCCGGTCGCCGCCCACGTTCCGGGTTGTATGGCCCTGGCCGGTAACGTCCTCAAACAGGACCACGTCGCCGGGACCGAACCGCAACGCCGTGCTATCGCCGAACCCCACCTCCTTCTGACCGCCGGACAGGAAAATAGCGTACTTGCGGCGGGGTGCGACGTGCCAGTCCGTGGACTGGCTGTCAATGGACCGCATGAAGCTGATGCTGGCGGTGCCCTGAGGGACCGACCTTTCCACATTTGCCGGCAGGAGATCTACCTCCTCGAAATGGGACTGGCCGTTATTGCCAGTGTAAACCCTCCCAAATGTCATCGGGATCCTCCTTCGGTAACTGCCGCAGGGGATAATGAAAGGGACCTATTCACGGCACGATTATACACCCGCTTCCCCTTTTCCCGGCGGGATATCAGGGGTTTGATAAGCTAAGAGCTGGAATTATGCGGCTTATGGGATCGGGACGGTCAGCGGAAGGCGGGGACCACCTCCTGGGCGAACAGCTCCAGGCCTTCGTAGTCGTAGGGAGGCCGCATCTCGACTATGAAGTGAGTTACCTCCAGGTCAACGTACTCTCGAATCCGGCGGGTGCACTCCTGGGGGGTGCCGGAGATGGCCGACCTGTTAGCCTCATCGGCGGGGGCGCCGAAGCGCAGGAAAGCTTCCGAGGCCTTGGCCTCCGCCCTGCCCTGGTCGGCGTCGATGCCCAGGACGAAGTGGATTGCCTTTCGGATGGTGCTGATGTCCCGCCCCACGGCCCGGCAGTGGTCCTCCAACACCTTGAGCTTTCGGCTGTACTCCTGAGGCGGTGCCATTGTGTCCCATCCATCGGCGTGCTCCGCCACCACCCGCAAGGTCAGCCGCTCTCCGGCGCCCCCGACCCATAAGGGAGGGTGGGGCCTCTGGACCGGCTTGGGCTGGCACAGGGCATAAGTGAGGGTATAGTAGCGGCCCTGGAAGCTGACTTTCTGCCCGGTCCACAGCCGTTTCAGCACCTGGAGCGACTCCGCCAGCATCCGTATGCGGTGACCCGTGGGTGGGAAGGGGATGCCGTAGCCCGCATGCTCCAGCTTGTACCACGCGGCTCCTATCCCAAGCTCCAGGCGGCCTCCGGACACGATATCCAGCGTAGCCGCCATGTTGGCAACCACGGCGGGATGGCGGTAGGTATTGCCCAGCACCAGCATACCCACCCTCAGCCGCTTGGTCTGGGACGCCAGGGTAACCATCCCCTCCAGGCATGGGCCCTCCACATCGCCAGCGATGGGCAGGAAGTGGTCGAACAGCCATGCGGAGTCGTACCCCAGCTCCTCGGCGGCCCTCCACACGCGTAGAAGCTCTTCGTAAGTGACATGGTGCTGTGGAGTGGTTATGCCGAAATGCAGTTCCTGATCCATTCCTTCGTTCAGACCTTTCTGTTACCTACTAAAAGCCACTGCCGAGATATCCCAATAGGCCGGAGCCTTCAGGCGGGGGTAAACGGGAGAGCTAGCGGGCCGTTACTCCACCGTCTATAACCAGGTCGGAACCGGTGACAAAAGAAGACTCGTCGGAGGCCAGGTAAAGGACTCCGTAGGCGATATCCTCGGGGACCGCCACCCGGCCCAGGGGTACTTGCCGCACCTGGGCCTCCCGCAAAGAGGGATCGGACAGCATATCCTGCATCATGGGAGTGTCGGTGGGCCCAGGGTGGACGGTATTGCACCTTATCTTTTCTTTGGCGTGGTGGATGGCCGTCGTCTTGCTGAACAGACGGACCGCCCCCTTGGTGGCGGTGTAAGCGGGGGAGCCGTGGCCGGCCAGGCCTGCGGTGGAAGCGATGTTGATAATAGAGCCTCCGCCGGCCCGGCGCATCGCCGGAATGGCGTGCTTGGTGCCGAAAAAGACCCCCTTGGAGTTGACCGCCATGATCCGGTCCCATTCCTCTTCGCTGGTCTCCTCGATCCCCTTCAGGAGCAGGATGCCTGCGTTGTTCACCAGCACATCCAGCTTACCGTAGAGCGTGACGGCCGTGTCCACGGCGGCCCGCCAGTCCGCCTCTCTGGTCACGTCCAGGTGCACGTAAGTGGCCTCGCCACCTGAGCCACGGACCTCGGCCTCTACCTTCCGACCTTGATCGTCCAGCAAGTCGCCCAAGACCACCTTGGCGCCCTCCCGGGCGAATAGCTTGACCTCCGTGGCGCCCTGCCCCCGGGCCCCGCCGCTGATCAGGGCCACCTTGCCATCCAACCTGCCCATATCTTTCTCCCCCGCTAAGAGAAATCGGTTTCCATCAACTGGTATTCGGTACTTGCCATCCCCAGGCTTGAGTAGGTCCTCTGGGCTACATGGTTGCCCTTGTGTACGTAAAGACGGATCCCGCACACGTCGGGAAGGGACTGGGCGGTATCGTAGACCCAACGGTGAATCATCTGGTAGATGCCCCTGCGCCGCCAGCCGGGCCGGACATAGACGCTTTGGATCCACCAGAAGGTCCCATTGCGCCAGTCGCTCCACTCGAAGGTGATTAACAGCCCGCCCACTACGCTTCCACCCGCCTCCGCGACCAGGTAGAACCCCTTCTGAGGGGATTCGAATACGGCTGCAACCCCGTTGGTCAGCCTATCCAGGTCCAGGGACTTGTTCTCCGTCTCCTTAGCCATGGCCGCGTTGCATTCTACCAGGGCCCCGATATCCCCGGGCGTCGCTTTCCTGATTACAGTCTCTGAAGCCACCGCCCTGCCCTCAGGATGCAGCGAGATGTTTGGCCGCTGCCAGCGCCAGATAGTAGCCGTAGACGCCGAACCCGTAGACCGACCCCTTGCACACGGGCTGGATATTCGACACGGTGCCGCGGGCAGGGGACCTGTGCCGGTGGTGTAACCAGCGGGGTTGATCAGCGCCGCGTCCATGCGGCGGTCGTGGGCGGCGTACAAGGCATTCAGCACCTCTCCCTGGATATTGGAATGGAATATCTCCACGTCCACACCCAGACTGTCGGCGTATCCCCTGATCTGCTCGTTGATCTCTTCCAAAGATGCCGTGCCGAAGAGCTCTACATGAGCCTTGCCCCTCATGTTCATTCCCGCGCCTTGGATTACCAGGACCTTGGTCATAAACCCCTCCCATTTTGTGCTTGGAGGGCCGGCCTGGGACACTCAGCCGTCCATGACGGGGCCGGGCCGAGTCCAGTATAGCACCTGATTCCGCCCTCTTTAGCATTGATATGGAATTTTGCCATCACTCCCATCCTATGTCCCAGCGGCGTCAGGTTGTTACGGCTCATCCCCGTTGGTAGAATGGGGCACAGTGCGACCCCCTTTGGGGTCAAAGCAACGGGAGGCGGGATATGGGCGATGAAATCCTGGTGGAAGAGCAAGATGGTGTTGCCACGGTGACGCTGAACCGGCCCGGCCAACTAAATGCCATCAACTATGACATGTGGGTCGGACTAGAGCGCATCGCCAGGGACCTGGATGCCTCCTCCAAGATTAGGGTGGTGGTGTTTCGTGGCTCCGGAGACGAGGCTTTCTCCGCAGGGGCCGACATCAAGGAGTTCGAGTCCCACCGGAGCGATTCTGTCAAAGCCCGCGTCTACGCCTCGGCGGTGGAGGGGGCGCTGGACTCCATCGAAGGGCTCTCCAAGCCCACCATCTGCGTCATAAAGGGCTATTGTGTTGGCGGTGGATTCGAGCTCACCAATGCCTGCGACCTGAGGATAGCCGACGAGGATGCCCGCCTGGGGATTACAGCCGCCCGCCTGGGCATCGCCATCGGATATGGAGAGATGAGGCGTCTGGCGCAGCTTGCAGGCCCGGCTGGGGCCCTCTACATCCTTCTGACGGGGAGACTGTTGGACGCCCAGGAGGCCCTTCGCATGGGGCTGGTGCACCAGGTGGCGCCCGTGGCCGAACTGGAGGAGCAAGCGTCCAGGTTGATAGACCAGGTGAGCCGCCTGGCCCCCCTTTCTCACAAGGCCCACAAGGAGGTCCTCCGTAGGGTATTGTTGGACCCGGCCCTCACGGGACTTTCAGCCGAGGAGGAGGCCCTTCCCCTCCTCCACTTCGATAGCCAGGACTTCCAGGAGGGGCAACGGGCCTTCCTGGAGAAGCGCCGCCCTGAGTTCAAGGGGCTATAACCCAGCGATTCACCGGGCCAGGACCCGTTCGGCCATCCTCTCCATCTCAGCAAGCACACCCTCCCCCACCGTGGTGGGAAGTCTGACCAACAGACGGCTGGCGCCCGCCTCCGCAAATCTCTTGATCTGCTCAGGATCGGTGGTCTTTGGGCAGACGGTGATGTCGATAGCGCCGGGGTCGCGACCGGCTTCAGTGGCCAGCCGGTCCAGGGTGTCTCTCCCCTCCTTCACCTGCTCGGGGGTCAAGAAGTCGGGGACCCAGCCGTCACCCCATGCCACCACCCTTTTGAAAACGTTTGTGGCGGTTCCGGCCAGCAGGACGGGGGGATGGGGCTTCTGGAATGGCTTGGGTTCAGACCTTACGGGCGGAAAATCGTAGTAGTTTCCATGGAACTCGGCCTCGTCTTTGGCCCACAGCTCCTTCATGGCGAGTATTGCTTCCCTGGTTTGCCTCCAGCGGTGCCGGAAGCTGACGCCCATTATCTCCACCTCCTCCTTCACCCAACCGCCGCCGATGCCGAACAGAAATCTGCCCCTGGAATGCTGGTCCAGGGTGGCTACCTGCTTGGCCAATATAAGGGGGCTGCGTAATGGGACAATGCAGATGGCCGTACCCACCTTCAGCCTCTGGGTCACGGCGGCGGCCCGCGTCAGGGCCATCAGAGAGTCGACTAGATGACTCCTCTCATCAGTAATCCTAGGCGCCGACTCAATGGGCCCCAAAGCAGCGGCGGCGGGAGGATACCGGTGGGAGGATGTTTCCACAGGGATAAAGGGGTGTTCCCCCAGCCAGAAGGACTCGAAGCCCAGCTCCTCGGCCCGCTGGGCAAGGACGGCCACGTCCACCGATTGGCTGAAGATGCTCATCTCAAGGCCGATGTTCATGGCCCCTCCATGTTTATGAACTTGAATCTATTACTCAGAGGGCGCTCAATAGCGACCCCGATTATGCCCCTATGCCCAACACCCGCCGGGCGTTTTCAAGAAGGATCTTCGGACGCACCTCGTCCCGTATTTGCAGCTCCTCGAACTCGCTTAACCACCGGTCCGGCGGCAGATAGGGGAAGTCGGAGCCGAAGAGCACCTTGTCCCGCAGCCTGGTGTTGGCCTCTTTTACCAGGGCTTCCGGTATAAACCTGGGCGCCCAACCCGACAGGTCAAGGAAGACATTGGGTTTGTGCAACGCTACGGCGATCTGCTCCTCCACCCAGGGCCAGGCGGGATGGGCCATGATGATATTGAGGCTTGGGAAATCAGCGGCCACGTCGTCGATACACGGTATGGGAGCGCTGTATTTTAGTTTGAACCCTCCGCCTCCGGGCATTCCCACCCCCGCCGCCGCGAACCCCGAGTGGAACAGTACCAGCACTCCTAGCTCCGCCGCTTTCTCATATAGGGGGTAGAACTGGGTATCGTTGGGGAAGAAGGCCTGGTGGATGGGATGTAGTTTCAGGCCCCTCAGGCCCAACTCTTTCACTGAACGCTCCAGCTCCAGTACGGCGGCCCTACCTTTCCAGGGGTCCACTGTGGCAAAGCCGACGAATTGGCCGGGATATCCGGTGACAATACCGGCCACGTAGTCGTTGGTGTCCGGGGGCTCACCGGTGGTGGTCTCGGTATCCACGGAGAAGATCACTCCGAGAATATCCCATTCCTTGTACCGGGCCGCCATTTCGCCCGCATCCTTGGGCGCCGAACCCACCCTGAAATACTGGCGCAGATGGGGCTCGATCCCGAACTCGGGTAAGCCCGGCTGCCTTGGCACGTGGACATGCATATCTATCGCACGCATGGGCCTCTCCTGATGTATTACTGGAATATTCCAGCTAAGTGCCGACGCCGGCCGGAATTAAAAGAAATGGTGGCAACGGGAGGGTTCGAACCTCCGACCTAGCGCTTATGAAGCGCCCGCTCTAACCACTGAGCTACGTTGCCGCGATTATGCCCGAGGTAGGCCGCCGCCCGGGTTTGAAGCCAGCCTCCTCAGCGTCACGGTTAATATATCCACAGCCGGCTCGCCTGTCAACGGCGGGAATTCAACAGAGCTGTCCCAAATGGACGGACATCGCGCCGATTGTGAACATCCCTTATCAATGGCATTATATTCTGAAGGCAACCAGAGGAGGGGTGAAAACCTCGGGGGTATCAGCTATGCCAGTCTCACAGAAAGTAAAGCGTTTCGTCGAGGAAGGTGGATGGATCCGCCGGATGTTCGAGGCGGGCATAATCCTCAAGCAGCAGTATGGAGAGGACAAGGTCTTCGACCTCTCCCTGGGCAACCCCGTGGTGGAGCCGCCGCCCCAGTTCCACCAGGAGCTGCGGAGGCTGGCCGAGAACCCCATAAAGGGGATGCACCGCTACATGCCCAACGCGGGCTACCCGGAAACCAGGGAGGCCGTCGCAGCGGGGCTCAGGGACGAGACGGGGTTGCCATTCAGCATGGCTGAGATCGTCATGACCTGTGGGGCGGCGGCGGCGCTCAACGTGACGCTGAAGACCATCCTCAATCCCGGCGAGGAGGTGGTGTTCTTCGCCCCCTATTTCGTTGAGTACGGCTACTACACCGACAACCACGGTGGGGCCCCCGTGATCGCTCCCACCGGGGAAGACTTCCAGCCGGACCTGGCCGCCCTGGAAGAGAAGATTACGGCCGGCACCAGGGCCGTGCTGATAAACTCTCCCAACAATCCCTCGGGGGCGGTCTACCCGGCGGGCCTGCTCGAGGCCATGGGCGGCTTGCTGCGCCGGAAATGCGAGGAGTACGGCAGGGAGATATACCTCATCAGCGACGAGCCGTACCGGCGCATCCTCTACGACGGCCTCTCTTACCCCCAGGTCTTCCCCCACTACGAAGCGGCCATCGTCGTCCACTCCCATGCCAAGGACCTGGCCCTTCCCGGCGAGCGCATCGGCTACATCGCCGTGAACCCGGGATATTTAGGCAAGCAGGAGCTGGTGGACGGCATGACCTTCTGCAACCGGATCCTGGGCTTTGTGAACGCCCCCGCCCTGATGCAACATGCGGTCCGGGCCCTTCAGGGGGTCAGTGTGGACGTGGGAGACTACCAGCGCAAAAGGGACTACCTTCACAGGGAGTTAACAGGCATGGGCTACTCCGTCTTCAAGCCCCAGGGCGCCTTCTACCTGTTCCCCAGGTCGCCCATAGAAGACGACGTGGCCTTCGTGGACGCCCTGCAAGAATGGAACGTGCTCACGGTGCCTGGGAGGGGCTTCGGCTCTCCGGGCTATTTCCGCATCTCCTACTGCGTGGAAGACAGCGTCCTGGAGGGAGCCCTGGAGGGTTTCGCCCAGGCGGCGAAGCGGGCCGGGCTATAACGCCTTCAGCTCAGGCGTAGTAACCATTTCAACTTTTGGCAAATATTGGCCGAAAATTGTGCCATATTAAAACATCCTACGGAGCTTCGGGGATGGTATACTATATATAGCAATTTTCACAGGATAAATCCCCTTCTCCACAGACGTTACCCGGCATTAACCGCCCTCAATTGGTAGAGGCAAGAATAGCTTTACAGGAAGTATAGATGACGCTCGAATATACCGCCAAAGATATTCAGGTACTTGAAGGACTGGAAGCAGTCCGGCTACGGCCGGGGATGTACATTGGAAGCACGGACCAGAGGGGGCTTCACCATATCGTTTACGAGGTGGTTGACAATAGTGTCGATGAGGCCATGGCAGGCTACTGCTCGCTGGTGGATATAACCATTCGAGAAGACGGTTCCGTCCAGGTGTCCGACAACGGCCGCGGTATCCCCGTGGATGTGCATCCTACCACTGGCAAGTCAGGCCTGGAGACGGTGATGACCACCCTTCATGCCGGCGCCAAGTTCGGAGGAGGCACCTACAAGGTATCCGGCGGACTCCACGGCGTGGGCGCTTCCGTGGTCAACGGCCTCTCTTCCCACATGAGAGTTGACGTAAGGCGGAACGGCTCCGTCTATACCCAGGAGTTCAGTAAAGGCATACCAGTCTCGGATATGGTCGAGGAGCCGAGAAGCCCCGGCAGTACAGAAGGCACCGGCACCACCATGACCTTCACCCCGGACGGGCAGATATTCCCTCAGCTTGACTATGACTTCGATGTGATGGTGGGCCACTTCAAGCAGATCGCCTATCTCAACAGGGGACTGGAGGTCCGCTTTCAGAGCCTCTGGCACAATGAGCAGCGGGCCAGGGATATCGAGCGCTCTTACTACTTCGACGGTGGACTGGCAAGCCTGGTCCGGAACCTGAACCACCACCGGAAGGTCCTGTATGAGAAACCTTTTTATATGCTCAAGGCCGAGGACGACATCATCGTCGAGGTCGCCCTGCAATACAATGATGGCTATAGCGAATCGATACTGTCCTTCGCCAACTGCATCAACACGGAGGAGGGCGGGACCCACCTCACAGGCTTCCGGTCCGCTCTGACCCGGGTGATCAACGACTATGCCAGGAAGCAAAAGTTTCTGGCGGACGGCCAGCCTAACCTGTCGGGAGAGGATGTGCGGGAGGGGCTCACGGCGGTGATAAGCGTTAAGCTCACCGACCCGCAGTTCGAGGGACAGACCAAGACCAAGCTGGGCAACACCGAGGTCAAGAGCATCGTCGAATCCACGATGGGCGACGCGCTGGTCCAGTACCTGGAGGAGCACCCCAACGAGGGCAAGCGCATCGTAGACAAGTGCCTCACCTCTCAAAAGGCCAGGGATGCGGCCAGAAAAGCCAGAGAGTTGGTGGTCCGGAAGAACGCCCTGGACGGTTCTTCCCTTCCGGGAAAGCTGGCCGACTGCGTGGAGCGAAACCCGGAATTTTCAGAGGTATACATCGTAGAGGGTGAATCGGCGGGGGGCTCCGCCAAGATGGGAAGGGACCGCCGGTGCCAGGCCATCCTGCCGTTGAAGGGCAAGATACTTAACGTGGAGCGGGTGCTGCGGCAGCCGGACAAGATCCTGGGCCACGAGGAGATAAGGGCCGTCATCACCGCCCTGGGGGCCGGCGAGGGGGAAGAATTCACCCCCGCCAAGCTGCGCTACCATAAGGTCATAATAATGACCGATGCCGACGTGGACGGCTCCCACATACGCACCCTCATCCTAACCTTCTTCTTCCGGCGGATGCCCGGCCTTATCGAAGGGGGCTACCTCTATATCGCCCAGCCGCCACTGTACCGGATCAACGCCGGGAAGAAAGTGGACTACGCCTTCAACGAGTCGCAGAAGGAGAGTATCCTGAAGGCCATTGACGGGAAACGCAAGGTGGATGTACAGCGCTACAAGGGCCTTGGTGAAATGAACCCCGACCAGCTATGGGAGACCACCATGAACCCCGAAAGCCGCTCCATGCTTCAGGTAACCATCCACGACGCCATCGAGGCCGATAAGGTGTTCACCGATCTGATGGGAGATGATGTGGCGCCCAGGAAGGAATTCATCCAGACCTACGCCCGCAGCGTGCGGGAGCTGGACGTATAGAGGAGCCCTCTTGCCTGAATCCCGGCTGCCTGAAGATGCCGCTGGAACCCTTCTGTTTCCCCAGTTCGAGTCCGAGCTGTACCGCATGGTGGCCACGGAGGTGGAAGGGCTCACCGATCCCCAGTTGGACTTCGAGTCCGACCGGTGGGAGTGGAGCAAGTGGAGCATCCGGCGCAACGTCAGCCATGTGGCGTCGGGCGACTATCGCTGGCTCTTGCTGAGATGGGGAGATCAACTATTTCCCCAGGGCCTGCCCGATGCCGCGGACCTCGAATGGCTCGCCGATTCCCCCTATGACCGGCATCTGGATGAGGAGAAGTACTGGCGGATCGACGCCATCCTGGGGAAGGTGCGGGACGGGCTCGGTCTGAGCCAGCTGGTCCTTACCAGAGAGACGGTAGGCTCGCTGAGGGCGAAAGAGTTGAAGTCGGACAAGAACCCCTTCTGGCCCATATGCGCCCCTGCCCACCCCACTGGGATCCGCGAGGACCCATCAGAGCCGGACCACATCTACATCAGCCTGGAAGCCACCCTCCGGCACAGGTACTTCGAGTACACCACCCATTTGTACAACGTTCAGAGGTTGAAGCGGGCCCAGGGCCTGTCCGCGCGGGTGGAGCTCCCCTTCGAGGGTTACTGGGCATTGCCAGGCTGGGACCGCAGCGAGCCTTAGCCCCTCACTACCCCCACCTCCCCTTCGGGAGTGGCTTCCAGGAAGGCGGCGAAGTCATAGCCCCGGCGCTTCAGCGCCCGGCTACCTCCCTGCATCCGGTCCAGGATGACTATTACCTTGGCAATGGTGCATCCCATGGCCTCGGCGGCCTCGATGGCGGTGAACAGGGACGTACCCGTGGTACAGACGTCGTCCACGATGGCTACGCGGCTCCCCGGCCTGAGGGGTCCCTCCACCTGCTGGGTCGTGCCGTGAGCCTTGGCCTCCTTGCGCACAATGAAACCGGGGATGGAATCTCCATCGAGGTGGCTGCTGAGGGCCACGGCCGTCACTATGGGGTCGGCGCCGAGGGTTAATCCTCCGATGGCGTCGGCGCCGACTTCCTTCAGGATAGGGAGGAGGGCCTTTCCAATGAGATATGCTCCCTGGGGGTCCAGACTCAGCAAGCGGCCGTCGAAATAGTACCGGCTTATCCGTCCCGAGGAGAGGGTGTACTCACCGTACTTCAGCGCACCCCGCTCTATCGCTAGCTGGAGTAGCTGCTCCGCTTCGGTCACTTCTGACGCTCCCCATCCCGGTACAGGCCATAGCGATGGATGTAGCGCTCCACTTCCTGGGGCACCTGATAACGCACGGAAAGGCCACCGGCCACCCGGCGGCGTATTTCGGCCCCGCTGATGTCCACCATCGGACTATCCAGGACAACCAGCTTCTCCTCCACGCCATTGCCGTCCTGCTGGCCGATATCGCGGATCGAGTCCAAGAGCGTCTGGTCGATGGGGGGGAAGCCGGGCCTTGGCGCGGCCACCAAAGAGCAGCAATTCAGGACTTCCTCCGGCTGATTCCAGTGGTGGAAATCCGTCACTGAATCAGCTCCCAGCATCAAGTAATAAAAGTCGATGCCTCCCGACTCCTGGTGAAGCTGACGAAGGGTATCCACCGTATAAGTGGGACCCGGACGTTGTATCTCCATGCAAGAGGCGCGGAAGACGGGGTTGGATTGGATGGCCAGCCGCACCATATTGAGCCTGTGTTCAGGGGGGGACAAGGGCCGACCTTCCTTCATCCACGGCTGACCGGCGGGCATGAATAGCATCTCATCCAGCTGAAGATGTGCCCTTGCCGTCTCGGCAATTAGCAGGTGGCCAACGTGAATGGGGTCGAAAGTACCTCCCACCAGACCAACCCGCATCTTAAAACCACTCCAGTTCCACACTGCCCAGCTTCACCGTGTCGCCGGGTTGGACCCCCTGAGCCTCCAGCGCCTTTGCTACCCCCAACTTCTGCATCTCACGCCATAGATGAGCCACAGCTCTGGAGTCCTTCATGTTGGCCATGGGGACTAGACGCTCCAACGTCGGAGCGTGAATTATGTAATCACCGTTCTGCCGAGTCACCCTGAATGTTGGCTTAAGCTTTGGTTGGACCAGGGGCCGCCGCCTTTCTGGGACTTCTAGTTCCTCCTTCGGCAGATTATCGAGCATCTTCAATGTTGTGCCAAGGAGTTCCTCCAGACCCTCTCCAGTAGCTGCAGATATGAAGTGTACGGGTACGCCCTGTGCTTGGAGCTCTGCCTTCAGGAGCTGGATTTTGTTCCTGGCGTCGGGAACGTCGATCTTATTCACGACAATGATCTGACTCTTCTGGCTTAGAGAGCTGTCGAATGAACCCAGTTCATTATTGATGCGATGGAGATCCGCCACCGGATCGGTAGACAACCCGTCGAGGACATGCCAGAACAGACGGGACCGCTCAGTATGGCGTAGGAACTCGTGCCCTAGGCCGGTGCCGGTGTGAGCGCCTTCAATAAGGCCTGGGACCTCCATTATCACGAAGGTCCTGTTCCTAGTCTCCACCACACCCAGTACGGGCTCCGTCGTGGTGAAGGGGTAGGGGGCGATTTTGGGTCTGGCTGCCGAGCAGCGGGAGATCAAACTTGATTTACCCACATTCGGTGCACCTACAAGCCCTACATCCGCCAGCAGCTTCAACTCCAGGAAAAGATTGATGTCCTGCCCGTTATCACCCCTTTCAGCAAGCACCGGCTCTTGATGTCTCGATGATACGAACCTGGTGTTGCCCGCTCCGCCAGCTCCTCCCCTGGCTATTAGCACCGGATTTTGGTCCACAATATCGGCCATGAACTCCTTGTCACCACTCTCTCCCAAGTGCCATACTACCGTCCCCATTGGGACTGGGATATTTACGCCGGACCCATTACCGCCACGCTTCTTCTTACCGCCACCGTGGGCGCCCCGGCCAGCGAGCCAGGTGCTGTGATACTTCAGGTGGAGAAGGGTGTTTAACGAGGAATCTCCTACCAGGTACGCACTCCCTCCATCGCCTCCGTCGCCTCCATCAGGCCCCCCTTTAGGGACGAACTTCTCCCTGCGGAAGCTAATGCAACCATTTCCCCCGCGGCCTCCGCGGACCAGTATTCTAACTGTATCTATCATAGTGAGTAGAGAGTTATATGAGATAACAAGAGTAATAACACTGTTTAGAAAGAGGATAAGTATGCATGAATGGCCTTATCCAAGGCTAATACACTATTATTTTACCATGCCGGGGATGTCGAAATCCTGGGGTATCGGCATCGCTAAATTAGATGTGCCTGTGGGTAATTATTGGGGGGTATGTTCTCCCGCCAATTGCAAACTAATTATGATCGAGAGTTATCAACGCACAGATGGCATTTAACTCTTTATTTCCAACAGTTATCAACATCAGCGGGAGGATTTATCCACCATGACAGCCAAGGGGCTGGCGCAGTATATAGGGGACAACCTGATGGATACGTGCGCCTACTGGCATGGGGGGTGATGAAGCAGGGATAGTACGGGCGCTAAGAAGATGGTGCCGGAGGAGGAGTTGATGCCTGGGAGGCAGCATTACCTGTATCTTTGTGCCGCGTCCGGGTGAACTCTCCAGGTTGAACCCGCCGCCCATGGCTTCTGCATAGTCCCTCATGGCGATGAGGCCCAAGCCGAAGGAGACCTTGCTCACGGCGAGCCCGCAGCCGTTGTCCCCTATGCCCAGGGTAAAGCCGTCCTTCTTACTGTAGTGCAACTCTATGGTGGCTTCCCGTAGCCCGGGAATGCTTGACAACGTTGCTCAGGGCCTCTTCTACGATACGGTAGACGGCAATCCTGAACTCTTCGGAGAAAGCCCTGCCGTTATTCCCGTCAATCTCGGCCCCAGTTCCTTGCCCACCACCAGTTCAGTCCTCACCATGCCATCCACATGGTCTCTGAGGGAGCGTACGGCGGGGATCAGCCCAAGGCGGATGACGGCCGGGTAAAGGTCGTGGCTGGCCTGGCGGACATCTTTGTCCTGCATCTGTTGGAGCTCGTCCCTGACCTTCTGAAGCAACTCCGAGGCTTCCCTGGGGTTAACCGTAAGGAGCTCCTGGCAACGGCTCAGATAGTATTGTAGCGCCAGCAGCTTGGACTGGACGTGGCCATGCAGGTACTCGGCCACACGTTTTCTGGCGGATTCCTGAAGCGCCAGGATCCTCTGAGGGGACTCTTTAACCTCTTCAGGCTTCTCTTGGTCCACTCCGGGAGCCTCCTATTGAAGGCAGAGGGCCGGGCTGGGGACCATTGACTTGGTTATGGCCGGTCGCCTGGCCAGGGATTCTTTCCATCAGTCCATGCCGGATGGATACGCAACTAGGGACTCCATCGCCAGCTTCCTTCCAGGACAGGTAGGCCAAAGAGTGCAAGGGGCGGAGGTCGTAAGTTTCCACGGACTTGAGTATGGATGTCGTCTTTCCGCCTGACGTGCCTATGTCGAGGATGCCTACAACGCGAAGATGGCGTCCTTGATGCCGAGGATGTCCTGCCGAAGATCAGGGTCGACCTTGATCTGTTCGTTCACTCTGCTCAGGGCGCTGATAACCGTCGAGTGGTTCCGGCCCCCCAGCAACCTCCCAATCTCCGTGTGGTTCATGCCAATCTCTTCATTAAGCAGGAACATGGCCACGTGTCTGGCCCGAGCGATGTGCTTTTTCCTGCTCTGGCCGGTGATGTCATAGTTACTCACGTTGAATCTTCGGGTGACCTCATCCATGATGGTTTCGGGATCCACGGAGCGGCGCGACGGGTCGTTTACGAAGCCGGCAATGGCCTGGGAGGCCAGCTCCAAGGTCACCGGGCTGTCGGTCAGGCGGGCAAGGGCCCGGATCTGATTAAGACTGCCCTCCAACTCTCGCACGTTTCTCTGCACCTTTTTTGCTACGAACTCAACGACAGTATCGTCCATGGAAAGGTCCATCCGGGCGCCCTTGGTGCGGAGTATGGCCATCCTGGTCGCCAGGTTGGGAGGCCGTATGTCGGTAATGAGGCCCCACTCGAAGCGAGAACGTAACCTGTCCTCCAGCGCACCCAGGGCGCTGGGTGGACGGTCCGAGGCCAGGACCACCTGGCAGTTGGAGAGGTGCAGGGCGTTGAAGGTGTGGAAGAATCCTTCCTGGGTCTGCTCCTTTCCGCTGAGGAACTGAATGTCGTCGATGAGGAGCCCGTCCACGTTCCGGTATTTGTCACGGAACTGTTCTGTGGTCCGGCTCCGTATGGCTGCCAGGAACTCGTTAGTGAACTGCTCGCAGGTGGCATAGATGAAGTTGATCCCCTGGGAGAGGTAGCTGTTCCCTATGGCGTGGAGAAGGTGGGTCTTGCCCAGACCTACGCCGGAATGTATGAACAGGGGATTGTAGCTTAGCCCCGGGGATTCAGCCACGGTTTGGGCTACGCTGTAGGGCAGGTGATTGGAGGGGCCTACGATAAAGCTTTCAAAGGTGTAATTACCGTTAAGCTTAATGGGGGTCTGCCGGAAAAAATGGCCCGCCGCCTGTGGGTGTTCGGCCCCTGGAACACCCTCTTCTTTCTCACCGGAACCCGCCCCTATGACCTGGAACTCCACTTCCAAAGACCGCCCTGTCACCCTTTGTACCGTCTTCTGGATCAGCTGGTACATGCGCCTTTCCAGCCATTCCGAAGCGAAGGATGTGGCCACTCCCACCGAATAAAGATTGCCGGCAATGGAAATGCCTTCGGTGTCCTTGAGCCATGTGTCGTACGCAGGCCTGTTTATCTGTACCTGGAGGTCACCAAGGACAGCCTTCCAGGTTTCTTTGGCGTGTATGTCCAACATTTCCCCGCAAAAAGCAATATACGGATGATTTCAAGCATGGCGAAGCAGACCAGGGGTCGATAACTGGTGGAGAACTGGGATTCCCCTGCGGGCTGACCAACCTTCCGGAGCATAGCAGGACGACACGGAAGGCTGTCAAGGGGAGTTTGTCGGAATTTAGCGCCGGGCAATAAATTGGTGCCGCATATAGTAAATTTCTAAATATTTGTTTAGGATTTCGTTAGCACAAATGTTGCTGTGATACGAATTACGCACGCTTCCATTCTTGGGCCGGGGCGCTATGTTATAATCATTTCGGCTCAAGGCTCCTCAAATCGCCGGGCTCGAAGGGCGACTCGCATCGAAAGGCGACTGGGTATGATCAGCACCGTATTCATGGGGACACCCGCCTACGTATTACCCGTTCTGGAAGCCATCCTTTCCATGGACTGCCGGGTTGTGGGAGTTTACACCCAGCCGGACAAACCATCGGGCCGGGGAAGGGTCGATGAGGCGCCGCCGGTAAAGGAGTTCGCCCTGGAGCGGGGTATAGCGGTGTTCCAGCCGCCATCCCTTCGGCGGGCCGAAGCTCAACGGGAGCTGGCCTCTTTGGGGCCCGATGTGATCGTGGTGGCGGCCTACGGCAAAATCCTTCCTCCGGAGGTGTTGAGTATACCGGCCCATGGCTGTGTGAACGTTCACCCCTCCTTGCTACCCAAGTACCGTGGGCCCTCCCCCGTGGCCACGGCCATACTGGAGGGAGAGGCGCACACCGGCACGACCATCATGCTGATGGACCAGGGGATGGACACCGGTCCAATTCTGGCCCAGAGGTCTGTCGCGATGCGTGGCGGGGTCGATACGACGGAAAGCCTGACGCCCCGCTTAGTTCAGTTAGGGGCGGAGCTTCTGAAGGAAGCTATTCCCCGTTGGATAACGGGCAGCATAGTACCCCAGCCTCAGGACCCTAACCTGGGAACGGTTACAAAGAAATTGGAGAAGGTGGATGGGGAAGCCAGGTGGGAGCTTTCCGCCGAGGAACTGGAGCGACGGGTGAGGGCCTTCACTCCCTGGCCCGGCCTCTTCACCTATTGGGAGGGGAAACTGCTGAAAATTCTTTCCTGCGGCCTTGGCTGCCCGGGAGGGCGAACCGTGGCGGAGGAAAGGACCGTTGACCCCGGCCAGGACGGCGGAGTGCCCGGCTTGGTCATACCCCTGGAGGGTGCGGACAGCCCCGTCGGCGTGGTGACGGGTAGTGGTGTGCTCGCCCTCAAGACCCTTCAGTTGGAGGGCAAACGGGCCGCCGGTTCCGAAGATTTCCTCCGAGGTTACAGGAGCTTCGTCGGTTCGAGGCTGCCAAGCTAGGGACATAGGGTAATTGGGCCTAGCCTTACTCCCTGTCTGCCTCCGGGGGCTCCCCGGTTGGGGCGGCCTCCTCGGCGAGTTCCCTCTCTGAGACAGGCACGACTTCTTCTACCCGGGCACGCTCGATGCGGGCGATGACGCCGTCGGCGTCGGAGAGGAGGGTCGCGCCCGGTGGCAGGGGAATGTCTCCAGCCCTGATTATACCGTTGGGCTCCGTGAGAACGGACAGGTCTACAGTGAATTCCTGGGGCATTTCCAAGGGAAGGGCCTCCACTGTCAGCGAGCGAAGCTGCTGGACCACCGTTCCAGAGACCTCCTTGGCCGCCGGAGATTCTCCCACCAGAATCACGGGGACCTCCGCCGAGACCATGCGGGTTGCCTCCGCTCTCAAAAAGTCCACGTGAAGGAGGTTACCGTTGATTGGGTCGCGCCGTACCTCCCGGACAAAGGCCAGGTACTCTTCTCCTTCCCCCTCCACCGTAATGGAGATGGGAGTATTCGCGCTGGCCTGGCCCATTAGTTTTGCCAGTTCCGGGGCGCCGCACTGTAGGGATCGGGAGGTGATGCCCGAGCCGTAAAGGTGAACCGGAATGATGCCGGCGGCCCGGAGGCGTCTAACCTTCTTCCCAAGCATATCCCTTGTTTGTAGTGTAAGGCTCGACCTGCTGGTCACGGGGGCCTCCTCAAATGCGATAAATATTATGGAATTAAAGTAAAGATCAAGCATAATGATAACATTCGCCGGGTTGAATGGGAACTGTTCGGCCAATACCCGGGTCCAGGCTGTTGGCCAGGCTGGTGGCAGCAGATAAGCCGGGCCGGATCGGCGGTGGAGATAGTCAGCAAGCGCAACCGGTGAAGTTGAAAACGTAAAGATGCGGTGCTATAATTGCGATATTAACAGCCTTGGCGGAGGTAGGTCTGATGAGGGTGCCGATGAAGGTTGACTACGGCGTCAGGGCATTGGTCGAGATGGCTGCCCGACAGGGCGACGGGCCGGTGCATACCTCGGACATCGCAACGAGGCAGGGTATACCCGAGGCCTATTTGGACCAACTTCTTACCACTCTGCACAAATTCGGGCTGATAAAAAGCCGCCGCGGTCCGCTGGGCGGCCATACCCTTGCCATGGACCCGTCGGAGATAAACCTGGAGATGGTGATGTCGACGCTGGAAGGGAGCAACCCGGCGCTGGACTGTCTGACGGACCCCAACGAATGTGAGCTTTCATACAACTGTGCCCAACGAGATGTATGGAGGTCGGTGGAGGAGGCCGTGCAAGGGGTGCTGAGATCCACCACCCTGGCCGACCTGGCGCACCGTCAAAATCATCCAGTCGGGCCGGGGATGTACCAGATCTAAAGGGATCCCTGTGGCCGACGCTTTTCCCGGGCAACTTCGGGGACTCGCGGTGCCCTGAGGTGCCAGTCAAGAACCAAGCCTGCGCCTACGGGAAGAATTAGAATGGAGGCGCAGGTTATTTTATGGAGCTCAAGGAGGATTCTCCACCATGACACAGGTACTCGCCCTCACGCCTGATCAAGTAAAGAGGTATAGCAGGCATATCATCATGCCTCAGGTAGGGAGCGGAGGTCAACGGAAGCTTTTGCAGTCCAAGGTGCTTATCATCGGCGCCGGTGGACTGGGGTCCCCCGCTACCCTGTATCTGGCCCTGGCCGGCGTGGGCACCGTCGGAATCGTGGACTTCGACGTGGTTGACATCTCCAACCTCCAGCGGCAGGTCCTGCACCAGTACAAAGATGTGGGACGCCCCAAGGTGGTGTCCGCCCGGGAGACGGTACATGCGTACAATCCCGATGTTAATGTGGTAGTCCACGAGGAGTGGCTTACCTCCGAAAACGCCATGGGGATTATTTCCCAGTATGACGTGGTGGTGAACGGCGCGGACAACTTCCCGGCGCGATACCTGGTGAATGACGCTTGCTATCTGGCGGGCAAGACCCTGGTGGATGGGAGCATACTTATCTTCGACGGGCAGGCCACCGTATTCGTTCCGGGCCAGGGGTGTTACCGGTGCCTATTCCCCTCCCCTCCCCCGCCTGGAATGGTGCCCAATTGCGCCGAGGCCGGAGTGCTTGGGGCACTCACGGGCATTGTCGGCAGCATACAGGCGGTGGAAACCTTGAAACTTTTGTTGGGAATCGGTGACAGCCTGGTATCGCGGCTGCTGCTGATAGACGCCCTGAGCATGGACTTCCGCCAGGTCAGGATTCCCCGGAATCCCGCGTGTCCTCTGTGTGGCGACGACCCTCAGGTGAAGGAACTGATCGATTACGAGGCCTTCTGTGGTGCGGTAGCCCACGATGGCCGCTGACCCTGTGCCTGGCGGGGCCATCGCCTTCTCTGGGAGTGGTGGCCCCGGTTCGGATTCAGGTTCGGATACTAGAATAGCGGCCAGCCTCCGGATGTACGATGCCTAAGACCGTTCTAGACACGATAGGCAACACCCCGATTGTGGAACTGACTCACATGGACCTCAAGGACGGGGTGCGTGTATTCGCCAAGCTGGAGGGGCAGAATCCCACGGGCAGCCTGAAAGACCGCATCGCCAAGTTCATGATAGAGAAGGCGGAGCGGGAAGGCCAGCTCACCCCGGACTCGGTTATCCTGGAACCCACCAGCGGCAACACCGGGATCTCCCTCTCTCTGGTGGCGGGCTTGAAGGGATATCGGGTGAAAGTGGTCATGCCCGAAAACGTTAGCCACGAACGGGCGCAGCTGCTTTGGGCCTACGGCGCGGAGATCGTTTTCTCCGACGGTTCCAGGGGCACCAACGGCGCCATAGAGGTGGCCCAGGAGTTGGTGAAGTCCCAAGCGGCTAACTACTTCATGCCCTACCAATACGGCAACAGCGCCAACCCCAATGCCCATTACGAGACTACCGGCCAGGAGATCATAGCGGAGCTTCCCGAGGTTGATACCTTCGTAGCCGGGCTGGGTACGGGCGGCACACTCATGGGAGTGGGGCGCAGACTCAAGGAGCACGACCCCAACGTTAAAGTCATCGCGGTCGCTCCCGAACCCGGCGACTACATCCAGGCCTTACGCAGCCTGGAGGAGGGCTTCATTCCTCCCATCCTGGACCTCTCCCTTCTGGACGCCAGGATCATGGTTAGCAGCGTAGACGCCTTCCACATGACCAAGGAGCTGTTGAAAAGGGAGGGCATTTTTGCCGGCGTCTCCTCCGGGTCAGTTGTCTATGGCGCTTTGAAAATCGCCCAGCGTTTGGAAAAGGGCAACATCGTCTGCTTGCTGGCCGACGGCGGCTGGAAATACCTCAGCACCGGCCTCTGGACCAAGGACTACGGAGAGATGGGGGATGAGGCTGAAGGCAAAATCTGGTGGTAGAGGCCGGGTGGTCCTGGCCGTGCTGGCCTTTCTGGCAATCATGGCTTTCCTGGGAGCCGCCTGCGGCGCCTCGGAGCCAGCCCCGCCGGAAAGCCCCGAGCTTTACGTTCTGAGCAACAGTTCACCCCATGTCAGCGTTATCGACACTGATACGAACCGGGTCGTGAGGCATGCCGACATACCGGGATTGACCCTCTGGAGTTGGAACGACGACAACAACTACTACGACGGCCAGAACCTGTGGCTGGGGATGAGGGATCCCGATAGTGATGAAGCAGAGGTCGTCGCCCTGGACCTGGATTCTTTGACCGTCGCCAGCCGCCTGGCCATCGGCAAGGGAAAAGAGACCATCTACATTGGCAAGGTTGCCCTGAACGGTGTGCTGCACGTGAGCATGCAGGCATCGGGCCGGGTGGTGACCATCGATTCTCAGGGGCGCCGGGTGTTAGACACCTGGGATGATGTGCCGCTGCATGGCGGGGTGGTGTGCGACGCCGACATCGCCACCGGGCAGGACGGAGTCCAGAGGTTCTACTACCCGACCCGCCAGGGGAATACGGTGGTGAGCCTCGACCCGGAGACGGGTGAGACCATCAAGGTGTTCGAAACCCCCGATGGCACTACTCCTCATATGCTGACCACGGCCCCCGATGGGAGGGTCTGGGTGCAGGAACTGGGTACGGGAACCACCGGGGTCTACGACCCCGTCACCCTGGACCTGGTAGGGCGTATCCCTTCAGCCCGGGGCCCCGTCATCTCTACTTTCACCAGGGACGGCCGATACGCTTTCATAGGTCATGCAAGCGACCCCGTCGTCCAGGTTATCGACACCGCTACCCTTGAAGAGGTTCAGCGGATCACAGTGGGCGCCAACCCGTCGAAACTTGCCGTCCGCCCCAGCGGGGATTTTGTGTACGCCATCCTCACCAAAGAAGCCTCGGTAGCGGTGATTGATACCGGCTCCTGGGAGGTCATCAAGAGGATCCCCCTGGGCACGGACCCCACCGGGATATATCTGAGGTTCACGTCGTAGATGGTATTTCGAGTTCCTCCCGCCCCGCAGCCTCTATGTCGCGGGTAGAGAGAGGGATAGGGGATGGGGGATGACCGTAAGCTTGCCGGCCCTGCTGGCCGTGGTGGCTTTCGTGGCCCTGATAGTAGGGGGTGGCATCGCCGCCGGGACCACCTTTTTGGTGATGGATGGAGAAGTGGATGACCTGGAGCGCCGGGTCGGGGCCTTCCAGGACCAAATGGAGGACCTCCGGGAGGAGGTGAGACGCCTCTCCTACAACACCGCCTCGGGGGGAGGTCTTAACGTCAAACTGATGTTGGACCCGGTGACCGGTGAGCCCACGGTGCCCCTAGCGGAAGTATTCAGCTTCGACCGTAATCATGCCATGTGCCGGGTGGACACCAACCCCCAGGCGTTCAAGATGTGGACCCACGAAATGGGGGAGGTTACCATTCAACCCCACCAGTTCTACATGTCCATGGTGGCGACATCCATCGATAAATTCGAAACCTCGACCCTTGCCGACGGGTCTCGGATGGTCACGATGCGGGGACAACTGGACTGCGCTACCGAAGTAGGACAGGCCACCACCACCATCGGCTCACGAACCGCAGCCGAACGCGCCACCTTCAAGGTCGAGGCCCTGGACGGAGGTGTGGGAGGTGGTGAGGCGGGAGACGTCTTTGCCTTCACTGCGTTTTTCGACCCAGAGACGGCCCCAGTCAACCATGCCATATTCGGCCCCGAGGCCACCTTCACCGGACGTATGGTTGAAGGCGAAATCACCATCGTCAACCCCAGCGGAGCCCTGAGGAACAAAGGTGTAGATGAGCTACGGGCAGCCAGCCGCCGGTATCACCCCGAAGGGAGAGGTGTAGGGGCTCCACCGTGTTGAGACTGGAGGTAGGAAGGGGCTCCGTGGGAGTTCCGGAAGCTGGCAGCTCACATAGGAGGAGAAATAATTCCGTCTAGCTGCTCAGGAAGGGGATGCGCAGCAGGCGCAGCAGGAAAGAGCCGGCAACCATCACCAGGCCGATTACAAGGACCACTATGGCTATGTTGACTATCCCACTTCCTACATCGGCTACCATGGAATTGGAAACGTCGTTGATAATGTCCACCAAGCTAGGGGGAATGGGGGAGACATCCGCTCGGTTCAGCGGGGACTCCAGCAATTGGGACTTGGCAACCAGGCCCAGCACGAGGACCACCAGGCCGGACAGGAGCAGCGTAAGGCCGGGCCATCGCAGGCTAGAGCTGACATGGGGGAGGTACAACAGCCCCATCATGACCACACACACGATCAAGATCGCAGCGATACTGCCCAGGCCCACTCGCTTGATAATGTTCCGCCCCACGTCCAGCTCATCCACGAACTTCTCTCTTGTCTGGTTGTTCTGCTCGGCGGCCTTGGCCACCAGGTCAAGCCGTTGCTGGTCATCGAGTTCCTTCGTAATCTCCTCCAGGGCCTCGTCTATCAGCGGGCCCGCTAGGCCCCGGGCGGCCAGTTTTAGCGCCTCCTTGACATCGCCCTGGCCGAGATGGCCCTTGATGGCGTCTCTTTGCTCATCCAACCCTCTCAATGCCGCTTCGGAAATACCCTCCTCTTTCAGGGCCTGGTAGGCCCGGTCATAGGCATCATCCAGGAACTGGTCGACAACCGGCCCGGTCAGGAATGGAGAGGCGACTTCCAAGGCGCCTTTGATGCTCCCTCTCCGTAACTGTCCCTTGATCTCCGCTTCCGCTCCCTCCAGCTGCTTGAAGGTCTCCTCGGGGATGGACTGATCTTCCCTGAGGACCTGGATGGCCCTTTCGTAGGCTTCGTCCACGAACTTGTCTACCGCGGGTTCAGTCAGAGGCTGGGAGGCGGTCTCCAATGCGTCCTTGGTGTTGCCCAGCCGTAGTTGGGCCTTTATCACCTCTTCCTGCTCTTCCAGCCCATCTATGGTTTCCCTGGGAATGTTCGGGTCGTTTCGGACCGCTTGAAGCACTTGGTCGAAGGCGGCATCCCTGAGGGAGACGTCAATCCCGGCGATCGAAGGGATTTGCGTTGGTATTTCACCATTCGCCAGCTGCTTGAATACGTCCTCCAGCCCTTCCTTGAATTCTTCGGGGGTGCTTACAGGGATTTCTTCCAGCTCCGTGATGCGCTGGTCCACTTGCCGGGAGACCAGGGCATCCGGGTCCTCTATCGAGGGGACCCGGATTGGCACTTCCCCATTTGCAAGGGACAGATAGACTCTTTCCAGTTCCAGCTTGAAATCGTCGAGGTTGTTTACTGGCACCTCTTCAAGGCCGGCTATACTCTGCTTTACGTATCTCTCAACCACTCCTTCAGGGTCTTCTATCGAGGGGACCCGGTTGGGAATGGTTCCCGCCTCCAGGGAAAAGAAGAGGTCTTCCAGCTCGCTTTCCAACTCGTCAATGGTTGTAATCGGAACATCCTCAAGGGCGTCTATCCGGCGGTCAATGTAGCGGAACAGGGCCGGCTTCACCCTTTCTAAAGGGGGACCGAGGTCGATGAAGACCTGGGGACTCTCGGTATCTTTGTTCAGATAATCCAGGGCGCCAGCAACGCCCGCTTCCACCTGCTCTTGAAGGTATTCAGGAGGGATTATCTCCCGTGCAACTTCCGCTATATCCTCCGTCGGAACGTCTATATCCCCCAATAGGTCACTGGTGGTGTCTTCGAATTCGCTGTCGAGAAGCACCTCGTCGTATATTCGTTCATAGACGTTATTCTCTGACAGATTACTGGTATAAAACTCGGTGGAGAGAAAGTTGCCACGGACGTTATTCGCCAGGAGGAAGCCGAGGAAAGCGAAGAAGAGCACAAGGCCTAGAACGGCGGTGGCCAGCGGGCGGAAAAGACCGAACAAACAGCCTAACAACTATCTAATAGTGCTCTACTGGGCGGAATAGATGCCTGCCTCCCATTAACCCTTGGAGTAGGCAGAGGATATTATACCATAGGGCCGCAAAAACGCGGCCCTATGGTATGTTCCGCCAATGATATGTTCCGATGGAGAAGGATGGGTCGTTAGCTAACGCTGGCCTCCACCCAAAAAGAGCAGCCCCAGTAGCTGGCGCCGCCGATGTCGTGGCGGGTCCTGGGCCCGGCCCGGATGCACTGGACGGTTTTGTAGCCGGTTACTACCACCGCATTCATCAGGGTTTTTACCGAGGAGGCGCTGTCGCTGGAGGCGTATTTTTCCAGCTCTTCGTAGGCCTCCTGGTCGTCGGCAAGGTCCACCAGGACTATTACCTCTAGGTGGTAGACAGCGACGGGGCTGGTGGAGCGGTACTCGCCCAGTGCGGTCTGAGTTGCGGCCCGTATGTCGCGGATTATGGCGGCGGGGAACTCCTGGACGCTTTCAACAGGGTATTTGTATACCCTCAGCCCGTCAACCGTGTCCAGCTGGACGGCCATCGCGTCGATGACTTCTTTGAGCTTGCCGGTGGCTGGCGCTACGATGTTCCCACCCCCGCGGGCAGCTTGCGATAGGCGCTCAGGAGCTGCCGAATGTCCGGGTCCAGCCTGGTAAAGCTACCAAACCTGCCTGTAACCGCTTGGCCTGGAGGCGGGATGGAAGGCGGCGTCCTTGCGGTGCCATAGCTGGGACGCCTGTAGGAGGCAGGCTTGGCCGACGGGGTCGGGATACCTGTACAGGTTGATATCAGTGTTGTCGGCTATGGAGGCGGCCGTCGTGCCGTTGACCTCACGGGTCACTGTAAGGGTGTTGGTGGAGATATCGGTGACGTAAAGCTGCTCCGAGCCAATGAGGAGCGTATGGCCCACGGCTAGTTTCGAGCCGTCGTCGACCACCAGGGCGGTGGCGGTGGCGGAATAGCTGGCGCCGTTGTTTATATCGGTCCCGCTGTCCCCCGTCACTTCTCTGTAGCCCCATTTGCCGTCAATCTGGACGGTCTGCAGACCCTGAGTGAAGACGTCCTCGGAGCCCGCCTCCGTATCCACCACCACCCGGCTATAAGGGCCGGCCCACTCCTTTGTGGGGTCGGCGTTGGGTGGGTAGAGCAGGTAATCGGTGGCTGCCCAGGTGGTCTCGAAAGTGCGGTCCTTATTATCGTCGGTCTTCAGCGAGGTAACGCTTATCAGGTCCGGGACCGGGAGCTTTGTTCCACCGTCGCCATCGAACTTTCTCGTAGCCACGAGCACGTAGAAATGGCGGTTGCAATAACGGTCGATGAGCCTGGACCCGGTCTCCAGCAGCTCCCGCAGTCGGATGTCGAATCCCGTGCCGGTGATGTTCAGCACACCACTGGATTTCAACGTGGCGAGATCGGCGTAGGCGTTGGGCATGTTACGCTTCCAGGGTCAGGCCCGCCAACCCCGGGATCTGGGTTGGGCTGGGAACGGCGGCCAGCTCGGATTGAATTTCCTTCATAAGTTCGGCATTCGTTTTACGCCGCACCTTCCCTGTAGAGGTAGTGGTCTGTAGACCGTCAGCGATAATGGGACACATATAAGGGTAGGAAAACCCGAGAGTCGGAGGGTGGTGTGAGCTCCTGAAATGAGGGTAGAGCTACCCACAGAAAGGAGCAGATGTGTCCCAATTAGAAGTAAGCAAAGCAGAAGCTGCCGAGGAACGAAGCGAGCAGACCAGGTCTTTCGTCCGCACAGTGAAGGCGGCTGCCCGACGTAAGTACACCTCGGAAGAGAAGATCCGAATTGTTCTGGAGGGCTTCCGCCGCGAGGTCACAGTCAACGACCTATGCCGGCGGGAGGGGATCAAGCCCCACTCCTACTACTCGTGGACCAAAGAGTTCATGGAGGCGGGCAAGGAGAGGTTGACCCGTGACTCGGTTCGGGACGCCACTCAGCATGAGGTAGGGCAGCTCAAGCGAGAGAACGGGGAACTCAAGGAGCTAGTGGCCGATCTGTCGCTGGAGGCGTACCGTCTCAAAAAAACGGCTATCCCAGTGCCCCAGGACGCCACCGGTACCAGCGGATGAGCGCCCCGGAGAAGGCAGAGGTAGTTACCAAAGTATCCTCGTCTCCCCTCCCCAAGCGAAAGGTCCTCAGAGAGCTGGGCATCCCTAAGAGCACCTACTACCGGTGGCTCAGACGCCAAGACTAACAAGGACTTGAGGACCGACCAGGAGGCGATCAGCCACCATGGAACCGTCTTACTATTCAGGAAGAACGCTCAGTCCTGTTATCAGCCAGAGAGATGCCAGAGCTGAGCTGCCGTCAGCTGGCCGCGTGGATCACCGACAACCAGGGCTTCTCAGTCTCAGAGTCCAGCGTCTACCGTATCCTGGGCAGGGAGGGCCTAGTGAAGAGGCCTGAGATGCGGTTGGCCGCGGGGAAGGAGTACCACCGCAAGACCACAGGGCCTCACCAGATGTGGGCCACCGATGCCTCATACTTCAGGGTGGTTGGTTGGGGCTGCTACTACCTGGTCACCGTCATGGACGACTACTCCCGCTTCATCCTGGCTCACAGGCTTCAGCAAGATATGACGGCCGACTCCTTCATCGAGGTGGTCCAGGATGCTGTGGACACGACCAGCATGGACCAAGTTCCAGTCACAGACCGCACCAGGCTGCTGAGTGACAACGGTCTAGGCTATGTCTCAAGAGCATTCAGGGACTACCTGGGGATGGTTGGCATCAAGCACATCCTAGCAACTCCTTTCCACCCTCAGACCAACGGGAAGCTGGAGCGCTACCACCAGACCATCAAACGGGACGTCAACCAGGTGCCTTATGAGTTGCCCGCCGACCTTGAGGCTGCTATCGCGGCCTTCGTCAGCTACTACAACTACCGGCGCTATCACAAGGCTCTGGGCAACGTGACACCATCAGACGTGCTCAAGGGAAGACTGCAAGAGATCCTACAACGCAAGAAGGAGGTGAAGGCTCAAACCACCGAACGGCGACGACGCTACAACAGGGCCCTTAGGGAGCTCACCAGACCTCCATCCAGCCCCTGATCTCTCGGCTCCCAATGTGTCCCATTTTTGCTGATTGCCAACAGTTGCTGTTGAACTTCAGGGAATCCAGGCCCATATCCGCGGACAGCCTCAGAGAGCCATCGGTGACAACCCCGCGTACTCTTCCATGGGATTGAAATACCGGATCCATATCATCTCTTCGGGTGTGTAGGCCACCGGTCCCGCGATACCCGAGTACACGTACCCCTTGATGTACCTCTGCTTGTCGGGGAGGATGCGTACCCGGTCCGGCCGCAGGGGCCATATCTCCCACCTCCCCTGGTCGTCGCGCTCCAGGGCCCAAAAAGCCGAACCCCAGAGGTTCAGATAGGTCTCAGTGGCCCGCCAGCGCTCGCCCCGGCCGTACCACTTGTTCGCCCTGGTTAGCAGCTGCTGCACTGGGTGGGCCTCGCCCAACGGGAACCGGTGGGTAAATACGTCCCGGCGTTCCCTCCCCCAGTACCCGTGCCCCCCGGCGAGTGCCCGGAATCGTCGGATAAGGCGCCCCCGGCGTTGAAGGAAGATGACCTCAGCACCATCAAGGGTGTCCTGGCCAGTGCGTCACTCCTGATCTTGATGGCCGCGTAGACCGGAACACAAGTGGCATAGTATCCCCCGTACACAGTCCTGGCCCACCCCGCTCGTTTCCTTAAACCTGTCCACGTCCACCGCGGCCGCCCGGTTGCTCTTGGCGCGGGGCTTCATGCCCTGCAACCCGTGTCGGTTATCCGATGGAATGTCCCCGCCAAGAAACCTCAGGAGATTTTCTAGGAACCCGCCTGTCTTGTTAGTCCTTCCAGCCATGAAATCCCTCCTTAGTTTCTATAGCCACAGAGCCACAGAGGACCAAAGAATTTATTAATTCATCTTTGTGCCTCTGTGGCAAAAAAGATCTGGTCACCCCCACAGCCGCACTTTACGTTTGCTGGATAGGAAGGCCAGCATGAGGGCGTCGGCCTTGTCCGGTGACGGCATTCCCCTGCGCCGCATCTCGTCCTTGCTCTCTATAACTACCTGCCCCAGGCTGTTGAAGCTGTAGCGCAAAGCCGCGAGCTGGCCCACCAGGTCGTTGTCGGACGGGATCCCGATATCCCCCTCCAGGAAAATCTGCCTAAGGTTCCAGAAAGCCTCAGCCCTGAGGTTTGCGAATGGTCATTGTCCTTGGGCGCCCTCTCCACGTTAACTCCCTGGACCGGATACCCTTGTTCATGAAGCCTGTCCACAACGCCGGCGCCAATCCCTACTTCGTCCACTGTGATCTCATGGGGCCGGAAGGTCTGGATGGCGCTGACAACCAGGCCTGTCAGCTTCATCGTGTCCAGACCATGATAGGCCTGGACCTCCTCGACTATCATGCCCCGTCTCCGCAGGATTACGCTCTTGTCCGATCCGAACCTGGCCACGTCCACAGCCACCACCACGAGCGCCTGGATTCCTTCACCCTGGATGGTGGAGGGAACGGGCGAGGGTCTATTCTCCCCTTCCTCTGTAGAGGCGAGGCATACCTCGTCCCTACCCATGCCAGGAGGCGGATAGCCTGCAGATGCTGCCTGAAAACGCCCAACAGCCTTCTCTATAAATGGGAGGGGGATCAGAGTATCCTCTGCCTGGTCCGGGAACTCCCCCAGGACTCGTGCCTGGCAGATGGGATTTTCCTCCCCCCAAATCTTCTTCCGCTCCTCCACCCATTTGCGGCTGGTGAGACCCCGTATAATGGCCTTTCCCTCCTTGACGTTGGGGCTCTCCAGAGCCGATATGGTGATGGCGTGGTAAAGGTCCCGACTCTCGTAAAAGGCACTCCGGAAGGCGCCGCTCATGGTGGTTGGGTTGCCGATCAGAAGGAGACGGCAGTTTTCCGAGGTCATGACGGCCTCGATTGCCTCGTAGATGGTCTCATCCACCCCTTCGGCTTAATCCACCACAATCAACATGTTGGGGCTGTGGAACCCCTGGAACTCGTCACCACTGTCGGCGGACAACCCCAGGGCAAACCTCTCGCCATCCATCTCCAGCCGGGTCTCCAGCAGCTTGCCGCCCAGAGAATACTTTCCCTTGAGGTACAGCCGGTGCACCTCCCTCCATAGCACGTGGCGCACCTGCCGGAATATGGGGGCCGTGCTCAAGACCACGGCCGGCTCATGGCACACCAGAAACCAGAGTATGGCCACGGCGGCGGAGAACCCTTTTCCGAGCCCGTTGCCCGACTTTACGGCCACCTTCTGGTGGTCCCCTGATGGCCTCCACCACTTCTATCTGCTTAGCCCACAGGTTGACTCCCAGCACTTCTTGGGCGAAAACGGTCGGGGATGCGCAGTGGGCATCCATGGGCTCATAGGTTGGCCTCTTCATCACATGCACCCCTATACAGCTTGCCGAACAGCGGGCCCAGGCTGAGTCAGGTCCTCAGGACTGGGAAGCGGGCTAAAAATGTAGCCGCACATGGCGCAGCGGTATACGTCGTTGTCCTCCTTCAACCGTTTTTCCAGCTTCATAACCCGGTTGCAACCACAGCGCCGACAATGCAAAATAACCTCTCCTTGAAAATTGACAGGGACGGGCCCTTTCCATTTCTGACCGGTGAACCGGAGGCGATGCCTGGAACCGGGATAGGCTATAAGCCCCTACGCTACGCTCCGGTAAACCGGTCAAGAAACGACGCCGGGTCCGTCCCTGGCTGTTTTCAGCCTATCCGTCCCCCTTCAGGGGTGTCAACGACGGTATGACACTCCATTACATATTCTCCCCCGACTGGAATTCCCCGGAGGATGCGGATGAGGCAATGGGTGAATCCCTTCCAACAAAGCGTTGTACAGGGCGAGGCAAGCCTCCTCCCTACAGCATTGTCATGCGTTACACTACTTTCGGTAGGCCTGGGAACTGCAGGCTGATAAGGGGTTTTTTCATCATGTCCGGTGGGTGGTGCCCCCAGTGTATCCGGACGATGCAAGGTATAGGCTGTAGTAGTAGTAGTGGCGAGGGATCCCTCGTCCCTGCCGCGGGGGATTTTATGAATGTCCGGGTGCTAGCCCATGAGCGCGATCTCAGGGACTGCGGTCCTGGCCCTTTTCTTTTTGACGGCCTGGATCTTTTTCAGCGGCCTTCTTGACGTAACCACTGGCCAGACGGATGCGCTGAAGGAGTCCAACGAGCGCCACGAGAACCGCCTGGGCACTCTCATATCCATCAGATGTACCAGTGGGTCCACCGGTGACTACACATTGGGAGTTCTTAACAGAGGGAACCAGGTTTCCTTTGCGGATTTCTCGGATTTAGACCTTCTCACTCGCTACTCTAATGCCATGGGTGATGTGGTCTCCAGACGCCTGGTCCAGACCGCCGATTGGGTGGTCTCCAGTATCACCGGGGACACCAACGACCCCCGCATCTGGGACCCGGGAGAGACGGTGTACATCACCTTCACTCTGGTTCCTCAGCCCGGTGCAGGGTCGAAAGGGACCGTTGCCCTGGCCGTCCCTCAGGGCCTTTCCGACACAGCCTATTTCGACGCCTCGGGTGGAGAAGCCTGCCAGAGGTTGTACTGGCACAACGACTCCACCCCTCCCACCGCAGACACCGCCTCCCACGCGGTGCTAACCGCGGACCGCACCCGGCCCACGGCGACCCCCTCTTCAACTACGACACGGACCGGGATAGTTGCTCGGGCCTAAGTGTTCTGGAAGGCGGGGTAGGGGTTGGCGAGACCGACCTCACATTGCACCAGGTCTGGAGAACTGCCCCCCTGGATAGCAAGCTGGTTATCTCGGGGGATGTTACCATCGACTTCTGGTCAGCAACCCGACTGGCTAATTGTATTTTCCGGCTGGATGTTGCTGGGGAGGTTACAATATTCCTCAGGGATCGCGACGAAAGTGGTAGTTACACAGAGATTGGTAGTGCCACAGTGTCCGAGGCCGACTGGCAAGGAGGGACCAGCGACTTCGTGGAGAAGACGGCGACCATATCGGACATCGACTACACTCTCACGGCTGACCACCAGCTAGAGGTGAAGGTAATTGCGCCTTCCGCTGGCGCCCCTGCGGTTGGCGTATGGTTTGCCTACGACACCACAACTTATATCTCTGTGGTAAACCTTCCCTAAACGTTCCCCAAACCAGCAGTCATGTAGTACCCCTGTCGGCCCCCTCTCAGCGCAGAACCTCAGCCTCGAGTAGAGGCGGGGCATGCCTCGCCCCTACGTCGTTCAGAATCGAAAGAAAAGCGGACAAAGAACGGGGCGGCTTGTTCAAGCCGCCCCGAATTTTATTCGCTGGTGGGGGGGGCGACGCATGCGTCGCCCCTACGGGCGCCTGTTTAGAACTCGTCCTGGTCGACCCACTCGGCCAGCATGGCGTCCTCGGGACCCCTGACGTACTCTGAAAGCTCCTTGCGGAACTCTTCCCACACCTTTTCGCCCTCGGGACCTTCGGGCACCTGGCCCGACTCTATCTTGGCCTTCAACTCTTGGAGGGCGTGCTGGTCGCCGTAGCCCTCAGGGATGTGGAAGAACTCGCTGTCGAAGGTAGGGAGCTGGCCGGGGCCGAAGTAGCCCATGCCGTGCATCTCGTAGCCTTCCAGGTTATCGGTGCCCTTGCCCAGCACCTGTCCGGTGGCTCCGTAGTGCTCCATCACGGCCTGCAGACCGAACCTCTGGATGGGGCAGACCTTCATGCAGACGCCGCAGGCGGCGTAGCGGGCCATCACAGGACGGCACCGCTTGGCGATGATCTTGAACTTCTCCACGCCCCTCCACCAGACCTTGTCCCGGGTGAGGGCCCTGCCGGGGCAGCGGTTGACGCAGACCTGGCAGATGGTACAAAAGGCCTGGATGCCGTAGTCCACGGGCGCGTCGTGGGTGACCAGGGCGTCGGTGGTAATCATCATCAGCCGGTGGCGGGAGCCGAAGTGGGGGGAGAGGAAATATCCCATCGCCCCCTGCTGGCCCATGCCCGCGGCCACGAACATGGGTATGACCACCGAGGCGGGGTCCGTGGGGCTGTGGACCTGGGCGTAATACCCCAGGGAACGGATGAAGTCCGCCAGCACCAGGCCGGCCTGGCCTTCGCTCACGTATGTGTCGAAAACGGCCTTCTCCGCCGCCTCGCTGGGGATCATCTGGGTCTCCTCGTAGGCCTGCTCCATGGCGAGGCAGATAGTATTGGGGAAGGGCTTGACCCACCGCTTCTTGGTCTTGTATGTGTAGCGGTTGTCGTAGGCCGTGATGCCCACGGCCGCAAAGCCAAGCTCGATGGCCTTGTCCTTGATCTCCTTTGTGACGTCCTTGCCCCGAACCGGCTCCACCGTGGGCTCTATATTTCCCGTCCCGGCGGAAGCCTGGATAACGGGCTTGTTTCGCTTCTCGAAATCGTCACGGATCTCTTTGATATCGCTGACATCCCGGTTCCACTTCCGGTAGACGAAGTTCTCCACGTTGTGGCTTTCCACCGGGTAGTTCCGGGCGTAGAAGCTGACAGTATCTTCGTTTTTAGGGGTGCCGGGGATACCCTCAAGCTCCTCGGGTATGGGCACAACCTCCGGACCCGGATTCTTTGGATTCGGACCTCTCAGATAGTCAGGTATCGTAACCTTATGGCCGATTTTTAACATGCTACTCCTTCACACTCTTCTGCCCGATGGCGAAGGGGCTATTCAGAGTAATTTTTACACCTTTCGGTCTTGTTTGTCAAGAAAAGGGCGATAGGCAGCCGGATAAGAATCTGGGCGGCCTGTCCAAGCCGCCCAGATTAATTTTACCTGTTGGGGACAACGCATCCGTCGCCCGAAAATATACCTGACTAGAACTCGTCCTGGTCGACCTGCCATTCGGCCAGCATGGCGTCCTCCGGTCCCTTGACGAACTCCTGGAGTTTCGCCCGGAACTCCTGCCAGACCTTTTCGCCCTCGGGACCTTCGGGCACCTGGCCCGACTCTATCTTGGCCTTCAGCTCCTGGAGGGCGTGCTGGTCGCCGTAGCCCTCGGGGATGTGGAAGAACTCGCTGTCGAATGTGGGGAGCTGGCCGGGGCCGAAGTAGCCCAAGCCCTCCATATCGTAGCCTTCCAAGTTATCGGTGCCCTTACCCAGCACCTGCCCGGTGGAAGCATAGTGCTCCATCACGGCCTGTAGACCGTACCGCTGGACTGGGCAGACCTTCATACAGACGCCGCAGGCGGCGTAGCGGGCCATCACCGGGCGGCACCGCTTGGCGATGATCTTGAACTTCTCCACGCCCCTCCACCAGACCTTGTCCCGGGTGAGGGCCCTGCCGGGGCAGCGGTTTACGCAGACCTGGCAGATGGTACAGAATGCCTGGATTCCATAGTCCACGGGCTCGTCGTGGGTGACCAGGGCGTCGGTGGTAACTATCATCAGGCGGTGGCGGGAGCCGAAATGGGGAGAGAGAAGATATCCCATGGCGCCCTGCTGGCCCATGCCCGCGGCCACGAACATGGGTATGTACACGGCTGACGCATCGTTGGGGCTATGCACCTGGGCGTGATATCCCAGGGAACGGATGAAGTCCGCCAGCTCCAGACCGGCCTGGCCTTCCCGCCTGTAGGTAGCGAAGACTGCCTTCTCAGCCGGCTCGCTGGGGATCGTCTGGGTCTCCTCGTAGGGCTGCTCCATGGCCAGGCAGATGGCATGGGGGAAGGGCTTGACCCACCGTTTCTTGCTCCTGTAGGTGTAGCGGTTATCAAAGGTGGTGATGCCCACGCCCGCGAAGCCCATTGACATGGCCTTGTCCTTGATCTCCTTGGTGACGTCCTTCCCCCGAGCCGACGCCACCTTGGGCTCGATCTCTCCAGTCTCCATGGAGGCACGGACGATGGACCTGTTCAGTCTCTCGTGCTCGTCCCGGGTCTCAGCGATGTCGGTTACGTCCCGGCTCCATTTGCGGTAAACGAAGTTTTCCACGTTGTGGCTTTCCACCGGGTAGTTCCGGGCGTAGAAGCTCACGGTATCTTCGTTTTTAGCAGCGCCGGGGATACCCTCCAACTCCTCGGGTATGGGTATCACCTCCGGACCCCCGTCCTTGGGATTAGGCCCTCTCAAGTAGTCCGGTACCGTAACCTTATGGCCGATCTTTAACATGCTGGGCCTCCTACCTCGCCGTGCCTAATTAACGGAATCGTCCTATAATATTTTACACGCTTTTACTATGATTGTCAAGCCAAAACTTCGTGGCCTGCTCCGGTTACCCCCTTTATTATTAACTAATTCGTTCATATATGGCAAAATTAACAACGAATCCGTTCATAAATACCAAGGGGACCGAGCCCGCAAAATGGGGTTAGGCAAATATTATTCGGGACTGCAGGCGAGCTTCGGTGCCCACCACAGTGGACCGGCCTGAAGGATGCCGAGTCTGGCTAGGTCCCGGCGGCCCCATTACTATTCCCTGGACAAGGCCGCCAGAACATCCTCCGAGCTCACCACAGTGGCCTGGCTGGGGAAGATTTTCTCCATCAGCATAGCATGCACCTCGGCGCTGTGGTCCGCGCAGCAGTCCTCCACCACCACCAACTGGTAGTCGGCGTCAGCCGCGTAGCGCAACGTGGAAAGCACCACGCCGCTGGTGGCGAAGCCCATAATCAACAAAGTATCAATGCCGTGGGCCCTAAGGATCATGTCCAGGTCGGTGCCGAAAAAGGCACTGACGCGGTGCTTCACCACTACGGGCTCACCAGGTTGAGGCGCGACATCGGGGATGATCAGGCTTACGGGGTCGCCGGCTGGGACCTGGCCCGAAGTCATTCTCCCCCTGAAATTCTTGTTCCTGCCGGATATCTCCGGATAGCCCTGGCGGAAGTTCACTACTATGTGGATTACCTGCAATCCAGTCCGCCGGGCCATGTCTAGTACGGCGCGGGATTTTTCAACAGTCTTCAGTTCTTTGACCAGCGGACTCCCGCCCATGCTGGCGGCGTGGAAGTCCGCCATTAGCAGTGCCGTCCTGCCCCCGTCGAGGGTCAACTCAGCCATCGGATACAGCCTTATTGTTGTCTCCCCCTATTTTCGATGCTTCTCGATGACTTCAATGGCACGCTTATCAATGTTTCCCAGGGCTACCCCTGCGTCGGAGCGGGCGATGCCCAGATGCGCATCCTTGAGGATTCGGTCCCAGTCGGGGTCCTTCTTGTATTTACTTTGCAGGTCTGCATAAAACGAGTCTAGCATCTCTTTGTTAAACGGCATTTCGTGGCACTCCTTTGCAAGTGGCGAGTTTTCATGGGTCTAACGAATGATGGCGTCGGCCTCCAAATGCCAACTGTCAGTAAAAGGCCCCCAATCGGGTC
This sequence comes from Dehalococcoidia bacterium, assembly GCA_965225925.1. GTDB lineage: Bacteria > Chloroflexota > Dehalococcoidia > Lucifugimonadales > JAGWBF01 > CBDDBY01. The sequence continues at coordinate 74,974 of CBDDBY010000005.1, forward strand.
CAGGTTTGCGAGACGCCTCAGTTTACGACAAGCCCCTGGGCGCGTCAACATTCGACAAGCTCAACTGGACGGCTGCCGGGGCCGTTTCACGAAACTGAACCCTTCCAGCCCGACATAGCGGTCCCGAAAGTCTTCGAACAGCTTCAGTTTCTCCGGCTGGACATCAGTGGGGTTGTCGTCGTCGTCAAGATGAGGGTTCGGGAAATAGACCCTCAATAGAGTACCTTCCGAGGCATCGGAAAACCGGACATAGTAGAGGAAGGGTACCCCGTGGTCCTCCGCCTCAACAAACTGGACGCCCTCCACGGAGCCGAGCTTCATGTGGAAATGCCAGCTATCCGCCTCCACGGTAGCGTACCCATCGCTGAAGCTGGGATCCTTCATACCGGCGCCGGAATTCTCGCTAACAACCTCTCCGCCCCCGATTACCCAAAGCATCCGGTCCAGGTGTACGAGGTCCTGTAAAAGCTGCTCCATCTCCAACCCCCACCTCCTTAACCAACGATACCCTATGATACCCCTGCGATGGGACTTTGCCAACAGAGGTGAATCTGTGTGGGGACGGCCCTTCCGGACCATCACCCGGGAGTTCATGGCCAGCTATTGGGACATGGGTTTTCAGGCGTGGTTCCGTCTACCTGGCTGCATATCAAGAATTCCCTCTCGGTGGCACTGGAACCATCGAATACAGAATAGAAGAGGGGCTGGTCATCCGGTCCCCTAGGTGGGAAGATCATACTTAGATTGCCTTCCGAGTCTACGATCCAAATCCCAAGGGAGGCGGGCAGGTGAACATTGCGCCAGGTCAGGGTTATCTCGTCCACCGGGTCCGTGCGGGTCACGCTTACCAGCCATCTATGGGCCTCTGCCGGCGCCAACCGGCTCTGGGACAACAGGTCTTTTGCGGCCAGCCCGTTGCAATGCGGCTGTACCGGGTCAGGTGGATGGCACATGTAGATTTGAAAATCGAAAGAGACCACGGCGGGGGGGAGGGCGCCGCGGCATCCGATGGCCACGGGGCATCTTTGGTCCACTCCAAGAGAGAGATTGCCCAACCCTGCCACGTTCCCAGGCTGGGGGACTATTTCGAGCCCAAGACTCCACTCTGGCAGGGCAGGGGGTTGAGGTGTAGGGGGCGGCCCGGAGCCAGAACCTCCTCCCCCTGCTAGAGCCACTGGAGTGGGCGTGGGAGTAGGAACCGGCAATGCTGTTGCTGTGGGAGTTGGTGTCGGCTCCCGAGTGGAGGAGGGCGTCGCCGTAGCCTCAATTGTTGGTGTGGGGCTCAAAGTTGGTTGGGGGCCGGGTGTTGGCGTGACGGTTGGTAGGATGGCAGGCGTGAGAGTCGGAGTAGCCGCTGGTCTTGTCTCCTGCGGGACCTGTTGTGTCGGAACGGGTGTGCCGGTTACTGTGGCGGGGGTGGTTGGGTTGGGCCGAAGGGTGGGAGCCGGTGTTATACCAGTTACAGGGGTACCCACCGGTGGTACCGATGGGCGGGGCGCCGACGTCGCGGTGGGTATGGGCGTGGTTTGGACTGTGGGGACCGGCGTAATGGTGCGGGTGGGCACCGGCACACCGTCGGTTAAGGGAAGGGTGGGAGTTACAGAAGCTGTTTGTGTGGGAGTTGGGACGGTTGGACGAGTGGCCAGGGGGCCCTCCAGCGGATGGGGCACGGGGACGGGTAGGCCCGACACATCGGGTACGTCAATCTTGAAGCCGGCAGGAGTGGGCGTTGGCTCTGATCCTTTGCAGGCGGCAGTTAACACGATAATGAGGAAGACGGCTGTAACTAAGATTTTCAAAGACGTACAGGAGCCGGGAAAGGTTAGCCCCGGAAAGTTCGTTCTTCCACAAGCTCCTCCTCGGGGGCTTGGTCCAGCCCGGCCCCCGGGACGGCCAGGCACTGGCGGAGCGCGTGACTGAGGGTGGGAGCAAGCACCAGTTCGATCTCCCCCAACCCAGTAGCGGGCTCTTCGGCTGACGGGGGAAGGAGGCACCTGCGGAATCCCAGCCGGTAGGCCTCGTTCAGCCGCCGTTGTATCTGGGTTACCGGACGCAGCTCACCACTCAGCCCCACCTCTCCCAGCGCCACCATACCCGGCTTGACTGGGATGTTACGCATACTGGAGGCGATGGCCAGCGCCACTGCCGCGTCGGCAGCCGGCTCATGGATTCTCATTCCACCTACAACGTTGACGAAGACATCCTGGTTCGACAAGTTCAGGCCCGCTCGTCTGCTCAGGACTGCAGTGAGCAGTAGGAGCCGGTTGTACTCCACACCATTGGCGACACGCCTGGGCACCGGCAGCATGGAAGGAGACGTCAGGGCCTGGACCTCTACCAACATCGGGCGGCTGCCTTCCAGGACGGGTACTATTGCGGAGCCTACCGCATCATCCCGATGCTGGGCGATCAGGACCCTTGAGGGGTCCGACACTTCCTCAAGCCCGTTACTTCCCATTTCGAATATACCGGCCTCGTTGGTGGAGCCGAAACGGTTCTTAGCTCCCCTAAGCACCCGGTATGCGTTAAGATTTTCTCCTTCCAGATATAGCACCACATCTACCATGTGCTCCAACACCCTGGGGCCGGCCAGGGAGCCATCCTTGGTCAGATGTCCAGCTATCAGCACCGGCACTCCTTTAGCTTTTGCCCACCTCATGAGCCGGAGCGCGCATTCCCTTACCTGGGCCACCGTGCCTGGCCCCGAGGGTATCTCCTGGGTGTAGAGGGTCTGGATGGAGTCCACTATAACGAGGGCAGGATCAAAGGTTTCCAGCCGGCTGGTAACCTGCTCCACCTCCGTTTCCGCCAGGATGTAAATACCTTGTCCCGAATACCCCAGTCGTTGGGAGCGCAACTTGGTCTGGCGCACCGATTCCTCGCCGCTTACATACAATACATTACCGTTCCGGGAGGCAACGTACTGGGCGGTCTGAAGTAGGAGGGTTGATTTTCCAACGCCGGGTTCGCCAACCAGGAGTACAAGGGAACCGGGCACCAGGCCACCCCCAAGAACCCTGTTCATCTCCTCGAAGCCCACCGGCAGACGTTCTAGCTCGTCATCCGTTACCTGGGACAGTTCCTGGGGTTCGGAGGCCCTTCCGCTCAGCCATCCCTGGCTGGAGGCACGGCCCCCTCGGGGCTGCTCTACCAGTGGGGACTGCCCCTCACAGGATGGGCAGAAACCCATCCACTTGGGGCTTTCGTAGCCGCAGTCCTGGCAAAAGAATGATGTTTTGATTCTGCCAGTGGGCACTGAGGGAAACCTTCCTGCGGGCCGCGTCACCGGTCCGGCGGTGATCCTTTACCCTAACACAAGGAGGATCCGTTTGGAGGGAGCCTCCTTGTCTCAGGTCCGTTAGTCTATTGTTAAGCTGTGGGCAAAGCTGCAAGCTCTTTCACCCGGATTACGATCTCCTCGCCTTCTACATCCACGAGGGCGATATCGCCGGGATGGAGCTTTCCTCCCAGGAGGTCTTCGGAGAGCTTGTCCTCTACCTCGTTCTGGATCAGGCGGCGCAGGGGCCTGGCGCCGAAATTCGGGTCGTAACCCTTCTCCGCCAGATACTCTTTGGCGGCGTCGGTGGCCTCCATGTCGATGAGCTTTTCCTCTAGCTCCCTGCGAACTTCGTTCAGCATAAGGTCCACGATTGAGAGGATGTGGTCCTTCGATAGGGAGTGGAATACCACCGTAGTGTCTATCCGGTTAAGGAACTCAGGGCGGAAGAACCGTTTGACCTCGTTGAGCACCTTCTCCTTCATTCGTTCGTAGGCCTGCTTCTCCGTGTGTGCCTCTTCACTCTTGATGGAGAACCCAAGGGCCATCTCCCGCTTGATGAGGTCGGAGCCTAGGTTGCTGGTCATGACTACGATGCAGTTGCGGAAGTCGACCTTCCGTCCTTTGGCATCACTGAGATGCCCGTCGTCGAATATCTGTAAAAGGATATTGAATACCTCTGGGTGGGCCTTCTCGACCTCGTCCAGCAGGATGGCGCAGTAGGACTTCCGCCGCACTATCTCGGTGAGCTGCCCGCCGTCTTCGTATCCGATGTATCCTGGTGGAGCTCCGATTAGCCTGGCGACGGTGTGTCTCTCCTGGAATTCGGACATATCCAGGCGTATCATACTCTCTTCGTTGCCGAACATGAACTCGGCTAGTGCTTTCACCAACTCTGTCTTACCGACTCCGGTGGGACCGAGAAACAGGAAGGCTCCGATAGGCCGCCTGGTGTCCTTCAGCCCGGCCCGTGCACGCCGTACCGCTTTGGAGACGCCTACGACTGCCTCGTCCTGGCCCACGATACGCTTGTGAATATCCTGTTCCATGTGAAGAAGCCGTTCCGTCTCCTCCAAGGCCAGCCGGGTGACTGGAATACCCGTCCACATGCTCACCACTTCCGCCACATCTTCGCCGGTGACGACGGGGCGTTCCTTTTCCCGTTCTTCTTGCCAGTCTTGTTCCAGGCCCTCGCTCTTTTCCACCAGCCGCAGCTCCCGCTCCCTCAACTCTGCCGCATATTCATACTGCTGGCCAGCGATGGCATCGTCCTTTTCTTTCCGGACGTTTTCCAGCACCTGGGTGACTTCCTTGACCGACAGGGGTGTAGTGGTGTTCCTTAGGCGAACGCGGGAGGAGGCCTCGTCCACCAGATCGATGGCCTTGTCCGGCAAGAACCGGTCGGCAATGAAACGCGCGGATAGGTGTGCCGCCGCCCTCACCGCCTCGTCCGATATGTCCAGATGGTGATGCTCTTCATAACGGCTCTTAATGCCGAAAAGGATCGCGGTGGTCTCTTCGACGGTGGGTTCCGACACCTGTACCGGCTGGAAGCGTCGCTCCAGGGCCGGGTCCCGCTCCACGTGTTTGCGATAGTCGTCCATGGTGGTTGCGCCTATGCACTGAAGCTCGCCCCTGGCCAGAGATGGCTTGAGAATATTGGCGGCGTCCACCGCTCCTTCGGCCGCGCCTGCCCCGACGATGGTATGCATCTCGTCGATGAAAAGGACGCAGTTACCGGAACTTTTGATCTCTTCTACAACTTTTTTCAGCCGTTCCTCAAACTCGCCGCGGTACTTGGTCCCGGCCACGAGAGCGCCCATGTCCAGGGTTACCAGGCGTTTGCCCTGCAGGGTTTCGGGTATATCGCCCGCGGCGATGCGCTGGGCAAGGGCCTCCACGATGGCCGTCTTACCGACCCCGGGCTCGCCCATGAGCACCGGGTTGTTCTTGGTGCGGCGGCTGAGGATCTGTATAACCCGCTGTATTTCATTACTGCGGCCGATGACGGGGTCAAGTTTGTTGGCCCTGGCCGCGGCCGTCAGGTCGATGCCCAGGTGGTCCAACGTGGGGGTGCGGGTGGTGGAGGCCCGGGCGCCGGACCCTGAGGGGGTGGCAGTGCTCTGGCTCAGGATACGGTAGGTTTCCGACCGCACCTTGTCCAGGCTCACGTTCAAGCTCTCTAGAACCCCGGCGGCTACTCCTTCGCCTTCCCGCAGCAGCCCGATGAGCAGATGTTCGGTGCCGATATAGGTGTGGTTCATGCGGCGGGCCTCGTCCACCGCCAGCTCCACTACCTTTTTCGCCCTGGGAGTGAGGCCGATCTCTCCCTGAGCCGGTCTCTCCCCTCGGCCGATTATGAACTCGACCGCAGAGCGGACCTTGCTTAAATCTACGCCCAGGTTGGCAAGGACACGGGCCGCCACCCCCTCGGTCTCTCGGACCAGGCCCAGCAAGATATGCTCAGTGCCGATGTAGTTGTGATTGAAACGCTGAGCCTCTTCCTGCGCCAGGGACAGCACTCTCCGTGCTCTTTCGGAAAACTTCTCGAATCGACTACCCATCTAAGGTTCCCCCTCATCCGGCGAGGGTTGCTGGAGACTCGAACTTCCTTTGGCAGGCCCCGGGGGCGCGACCCGTCTCTTGCCCCTCGTCTGAAGCCTCCGCCGGAAGCCTCCGCTCCCAATGGAGCCCTGTGCTCCAAGCCGCACCCTTCACCGTTCCTATACTCTGGGAGTTACGTCTGGGGAATGCTCTATCTACTCTATTATAGGTGGCTTGGTCTAATAATGTAAAGGTAGAAAGCTCCCGTTTCTGCAATGTTCCCAATAGGGAAGTAGTATGTGAATAATTTAACAAACCTATGGAGCGACAGTTAGCGTAGCATATAAGCGGCCAAAATAAAAGAGTGGACGGCCAGAAATCCATAGTGGTGCCGGACCCGGATTTTCTACCGGTATCGATAGCCCCGGATCATCCCATTTTGACCGAAGGGCCGTCTTAATTGAGGTCAATATAAAGCCCCCCGGCAGTGACCTATTTTCCCACTCCGTTACCAGAGCAGTATCGTCAGCGCTGGGGCGTTTCACTTCCGTGTTCGGGATGGGAACGGGTGGGTCCGCCTCGCTCCAACCACCAAGGGGCTTATCTATTGATATAAGTATGCACCACTTTTAGTTAGATGGCAAGGGACCTTGGGGACTGGGTTTCCGGCGCTGTTGACGGCGCCCAGCCAAAAGGCGATCAACTCCAGTCAAACGAACGCCTCACCGAGTCCCCGCGAGTCTCTCCTGACCCCGGCTCGGACATCTCCTCAAGAATCGTTGGACAGACTCCTGGGCCAGATCCCCTTGAGAAGGATTTCACAAGCATTTATAATGGGTTCCATCCGGCCCAATGTACGCCTGGGCTGCTCTGAACCTGCCGGATGGGCCTTTCGCCCTACATACAATGGGTCTCACGGGGGCCCCACGGCTCATATCAACCTCGGAACGTACTAGATATAATATGCGCTTGGGTAACGTGAAGGAGGATGGGAAATAGATAACCAAATAATCGCGGCCACGGGGATCCACAAGACCTACGACACCGGCAAGGTCAGGGTGGAAGCCCTTCGCGGCGTCGACCTGCACATAGGGCGTGGTGAGATGGTGGCCATAATGGGGCCTAGCGGTTGCGGCAAGACCACCCTACTGAACTGCCTGTCCGGGTTGGATGACATCGATTCGGGGCAGGTGCTCATCGACGGGATGGAGCTGCACAAGCTGGCCGACGACCAGCGCAGCGACTACCGGGCCCGTAGAATGGGATTCGTGTTCCAGCTCTATAATCTCCTCCCCGTTCTCAGCTCCGTGGAAAACGTGGAGCTGCCCCTTCTGGTCTCCGGGACGGGCGCCAAAGAGGCCCGCAGGATGTCTCTGGATGTGCTGGAGCAGGTGGGCCTGACGGACCGTGCCAGCCATGTTCCGGGAGAGCTTTCCGGGGGACAACGGCAGAGGGTAACGATAGCCAGAGCACTGGTGAACAACCCGGCAATCGTGTGGGCCGACGAACCCACCGGCGACCTGGATAGTGAGACTGCCGGCGAGATCATGGATTTGATGGTTGAGCTGAACCGCACCAACGGACAAACCTTTGTGCTGGTCACCCATGCGCTGGATGTGGGAAAGCGAGGCCACCGCATCGTCCGCATGAGAGACGGCCAGATCGTGGATGACGGAGCCGGTCCAGGCGGCAGCGGGAAGCCGTCAGATGTGGCAGTCCCCGCCGAGGCGGCTGAAGAGTAATGGAGGAGTTATTCGGCCTTTCCATGAACAAAATCATGGTCGTTCTCCTGGCCATAACTCTGGTTGGCGTGGGGATCGTCGCCGTGATGGCCTTACGCAGCCGAATCATGCTTAAACTGGCCCTGCGTAACATTCCCCGTAGACGGGCTCAATCCGTACTCATCATTATCGGCATCATGCTGAGCTCCGTTATCATGGCTGCGGCCTTCGGCACCGGCGACACCATCAGATTCTCCATCCACAACGAGGCAGTAAAGGCCCTGGGCGCCATCGATGAGATCATCGTCTCGGCCAGGGCCACCGATGAGGATAGCTTCGGGACTTCTTCATACGTACCTTATGAGCGGTTCGAGCTGATCAGAGGGGAGTTGGCGGGCCTGGATAGTATAGACGGCCTATCCCCTGGAATTGGCGAAACGGTGCCCGGTGTGAATCCCAGGACCTCTCTCAGCGAGGGGCGTATGCGGGTGGCCGGGGTTGACCCATCATCCCTTGGTGGTTTCGGCAGCTTCACCTTGACCTCGGGTAGAGAAGCCCGTCTGGAGGACCTTGCTGAGGATGAGGGGTACATTAACGACAAAGCCGCTGATGAGCTGGAAGCCGAGCCAGGGGATGACATAAAGATATTTGTAAACGGCGAACCCCTGTCCTTCCGGGTAAAAGGAATAGTAGACCGAGGGGGGTTGGCCGGGGACGCATCAACCCTGATTATTCCGCTGGAGCGCGCCCAGGCGATTTTTAATAAGGCCGGCCAGATCAACTCCATTGTCGTCTCCAACCGGGGGGACGAAACCACGGGAGCCGCCCTGAGCGAGGAGGTTACTCGCGAGCTCAGGGTGCTATTTGCCGACATCACGGTAGCCTCTCAGCTGAAGGGTCTTCTGAATCAGAAACAGGTCCTGGAAGCGTTGCAGCAGAGGGATGGCTCCCTTGAAGACCCTCTAAAGTCGGAGATCGCAGGGCTGCGCACCGAGCTGAGAAGTGAAGGAGTCAGTGACCAGCTAATCAGCCTCCTCGCCGACGAGGATGTGTCGGAAGAGGTCCTGGACGCCCTTGGCGGCGCCGGGATGGGAGAGATAAAGCGAGAGGCGGACACGCTTTTTAACAAGCTGGCCGAGTTTCGGGTCTTCGATATTAAACGGTTTCTCCTCGACCAGGCGGACCTTATCAGCAGCTTCGTCACTACATTCTTCATAGTCCTGGGGTTGTTCTCCATCATGGTGGGGGTCCTCCTCATCTTCCTGATTTTCGTCATGCTGGCGGCGGCCAGAAGGTCGGAGATGGGCATGGCCAGGGCAGTGGGGGCCAAGCGAATCCATCTTGTCCAGATGTTCGTCTTCGAGGGCACGGCCTACTCTCTGGTATCGGCAGCCGTGGGTGTTCTGCTGGGTGTTTTGATAAGTGGGCTAATTACGCTGATTGTTAACCAGATCATCTCAGGAGTTGACGAAGGCTTCAGCTTTACCTGGCACGTGGAGCCGCGTAGCGCCATCGTGGCCTACTGCCTGGGAATGGTCATCACGTTCGCCACGGTAGCTTTCTCCTCCTACCGGGTAAGCCGCCTCAACATCGTTGCCGCAGTTCGTGGACTGCCGACCCCTGTGACCGTATCTACCGTTGGCTGGCGGGAAATACTGGTTGCCCCGCTAAGAGCCATTCTCCTCCCTTTCTCCTATGCCGGTCGGGCGACGCTCGAATTTATCAGGATCCGGCCTGTGACCGCGCTTGGATTGCTCCGCCAGGCTTTTACGTCGGCCCTCTTGGTCCCGGTGACTTTAATAGGGACTATGTTTCAGGTGGTATGGCGTCCTTTCCAGCAGGGGTGGCTGGCCTTCCTGCTGGGCCTGCTAATAACCTGGTTAGGGACGGAAAATGATGAAGCGGCGCCCTTCAGGATCGGCGTATCCCTCTCTATTTTGGGCCTTGGATTAATGATACGAACGTTGCTACAGCGCACCGCCATGCGCGCCGACCTGCGGGACCGGATCGCCTACACCTTCATGGGGATGGTGATGCTGGTCTTCTGGGTGCTGCCCTTCTCGACCATCAGGGACATGGCTGGGGAGCTTAGCGGGGGCATTGAGATGTTCTTCGTCTCCGGCATCGCCATGGTAGCGGCGGCGGTCTGGACCGTGATGTACAATGCCGACCTGATTCTGAGGGCGCTGACCTTCTTCAGCGGTCGCATCGGCAAGCTGCGTCCTGTCCTGGTAACGGCTGTAGCCTACCCGATGAGCGCCAAGTTCCGTACTGGACTGACGCTTGCCATGTTTGCCCTGGTCATTTTCACCCTCATTGTCATGTCGATCCTCACCAACGTGTTTGACGTCTCCAGTGTGGACCAGGAGACTGTGACAGGGGGCTGGGATGTCCAGGGGACACTGAACTTCAGCACCCCCATCGATAATATCCGCCAGGCCATCGACGAGGAGCCGAAGCTGAGTATCCAGGATTTTGAGGCCATCGGAGGCTATACTTCCATCCCTATCGAAGCTCGCCAGATAGGGGCTGCCGACCAGCGATGGAATTCGTACGCGGTCCGGGCAGCGGACGACGAGTTTCTCGCCGCCACAAACTATAAGATGAAACTGATCGCCCCCGGCTACGGTGATACGGCCGAAGGGGTATGGAAGGCACTGAAAGATGACCCAAACCTGGCGGTGGTCGAGGCTCTAGTGGCGCCTAGACGTTCCGACTTTGACGACAACGAGGTGCCCTTCAAGCTGGAAGGGTTCTTTTACGAAGACGACGTAATGCCCGCCATAGATATTGAGGTCAGGGAGCCACGTACCGGAGAGATCGTCGGGCTCAAGGTCATCGGCGTGCTGGACCAGCTCTCGGACTCCTTCGGAGAGCTTGGGTTTGGGCTTTTTACCGCTAAGTCCAGGCTGGATGACGCCATACCCTTCCCTGTCCCCATAACCACTTACCGGTTCAGGTTGGCTCAAGGTGTGGACGAGGACCAGGCCGCCAAGGCGCTGGAGGCCTCATTTCAGGAGCACGGCATGGAGACAGAGGTCCTGGAACAGGTGGTGAAGGATAACGCGGCAACAAACAGGGCGTTCAACTACATATTTACCGGCTTCATGGGGCTGGGCCTATTAGTCGGGATCGCCGCCCTGGGAGTGATCAGCCTCCGAGCCGTAGTGGAGAGGCGCCAGCAGATCGGGGTCCTCCGGGCCATCGGCTACAGGCGACAGATGATTCAGCTAAGTTTCCTTATGGAGTCCTCTTTTATCGCCCTGCTGGGCGTAGCCATCGGAGTGGCCCTGGGGACCATAATGTCCTGGAACATAGTCAACGATGTACGGGAAAGGGAGAATGTTGAGACCCTTCGGTTCAGCATACCCTGGCTTCAGATCGTTATAATTGTCCTGATCGCCTACGTGTTTTCGCTGCTTACCACCTACCTTCCGGCGCGCCAGGCCTCTCGAATATATCCCGCCGAGGCATTGCGCTACGAGTAGGGACGTCAATGGCCGGGCCAGGGCAGCACCCCTGGAATAGCAACCCTATCAGCGGCAGGGGATCGGCCCCACCTGTTGGGTCTCCGGACTCAGCCGGTTGGCACGGTAGGTCCTATAGAACGTGAGTATCCGCCCCTCATCCACGCCCGCTATCTGGTCTATAACTCCCCAGGCCGTCATGGCCACCGTCCCCGGCCTGATTTTTGAGTAAGGGCGGACAACGGCCCATTCCGTCAAGCCGGGGAGGTTATTCACCAGTTCATTAAACATCCTTACCTGGTCGGGGTCCGACAAGTTGTGGCTGATGATCACGTGGCCGTGCTCCATGTTGTGGACCACCAGCTCATCTGGCAGCTCCACATCGAAGATCCCACACTGGGCCGTGGCAGACCAGTGGGGTCCCGAAGTTGCGGGAACCGTACTGTAGCTCGCCGTCTCTCCAGCGGGAATGTGGTGCGCCCCCATGGTGGGGACACGGACGGCGCCCTCCGCGGGAACTAGGGGGGCCACGGCTTGCGGCTCGAGTGGGGGAATGGCTGGAACTGCCCTTCGCTCGATATCCGGGGGACGGGCTTCCCGTTCTTCGCGAAATGGTGAAAAGATTCCGAGGGAGCCGTCCCCAGTCCCCAGCACCAGCTCCTCCAGTTGGTCCAGGCTGATCTGGGAGACCACCCTCAGCCTGGACCCATCCACAGACACCCGGATATCCTTCAGCAGCTCCTTGGTCTCCTCGTCGTCGGCCAGTCCCCCACCCAGCTTGAGGAGCCCCTCAACAACGTCGCCGAAGTTGGAGGCGGCGGACTTGTCGGTAAAATCACCCCGCGCTTCTAACGTTATGTTCTGTCCATCTTTGTCAACGAGAATCCCAACCACCTTGATTTCCCTGAGGAATCCGGCGTCCACCGGGAAGCCAGAGAAGGGCAACCCAATATCCTGTACCGCCTCTGGAGGCACCTCAAGGACCAGCCGGACCAGCCCGTCCCCCAGGTCGTTGAATGAGTCGTATACATCGCCGGAAGCCCGGTCTTTGTCCTCCTCCTGGACATCGATGACCGCTTTGACGGACTCCAGAGTACCCATCACCAGGGAGTCGCCCCCCAGGAAGCTGAGGGCCCCAAAACCGTCGGATCCGGCGCGACCCTCTTCATTGAGATGAATCTGGCGTTCTCTATACTCCGTGGTCGTGAAAGTCCAGTCGTTTGCCTTGGCCAGAGTCTCTACAAGCAGGTCCTCATCTAAACTGGAACTTCCCTGGGCGATAATGGCAATTCTCTGCTCCATCGCGGAGATGTCGCCAAACAGGACGATCTGGGAGAAATTCCGCAGGTCAAGGCCGATCTTTTCGGCAGCCTCGTCCAACAGCTGGTCCAGGGTCTGGGGGTCATCGTCATCCTTGGGAATCCGGCCGAAGAGAGCGGCCAGGTCCTCGTCTTCCAGGATCTGGGAGAGCTGGATGCCGACTATCAGGTTGGACCCCTCAGGCACCAGATTTTGAGGGTCCTTCTCTTTGGCGCCGCCACAGGCAGCCAACACCAGTACTGATAGGAGGAAGACGGCCATCAGGGCTAGTTTGGGCCTCAAATCTTTGACCAAGGCGTGCGCAATCAAAGGGCCGCGATCCCGGCTCGACAGCAGTCTTCATCCTGCTGGCTGGTTCCCCCGGCGGCGCCCATGGCCCCGATGAGCTCCCCCTCCCTGTACACGGGTAGGCCCCCCTGTAGTGGCATCATGTGGCCGCCCTCCATATGACACAACAAGTTGAATTACAGGGTCTTGGGCGGAAACGGCGGCGCTGGGCCTGTTGAGCCCAACCGCTGTGAGAGCCTTGCCGGGTGCATTGTAAGCGCTGACCCAGTGGGCCCCATTCATTCGGTTGTAGGCCACGAGCCGTCCACCAGCGTCGCACACCGCGACGCCCAGCTTGGCGTTGAACTCCTCTGCTTTCGCTATCGCCGCCCGAATCATCCTATCCGCGTTGGCCATGGTCAAAGCCATCCGAGACATCATCCTGTTGATTTGGCTGCACAGTCCGATAAGGTCCCGGACTACCGGGAATGATCCCAATATTCCGGCAAGTTTTCCGGATGTTCCCACCGCTGCCCATTGGGGTTTACAAGGCGGCCGCACCGGCGCTGGCGCAGTCCTCATCCTGCTGGCTGGTGCCGCCCCCTACGCCACATGACCCTTCCACCACACCGTTGCGGATGATGGGCACGGCACCCTGGGCGCCGGGCAGCATGGGCCCACCTTCGTCTGCCACGATCCCCTTGGCTATGGGGCTGTCGGCGTTGATGTCGCCGCTGGGGCGTCCGTAAGCAGCCGATGCGGCGGCCTTACCCCGGGAACCGAAAGTGCTTGCCCAGATGGCGCCGTCCATCCGCCGGAAGGCTAATAGCCGGCTGCCGGCGTCGCACACGGCCACGCTCACCTTGATGTTAAGCTCCTGGGCTTTGGCTATGGTTGCCTGTACAATCCGGTCCGTTTCCGCCATCGTGAGAGCCATAGGTACACCCCCTTGAGTAGCTGCTTGGGCAATGCGATTTTACAGTGGCCGGTAGGACAAGTCAATTTGAAGCGGCTCTGAAAATATCCCCACGCCGCGTAGCCATCGGACGACGGTTGCAATGTCCCCTGGTGGACCGTAAGCTAGGGCTGGCCCTCACCCCGGCCTGCGGCCACCCCTCTCCCATTGGGGACGGACCTCGGTGAAAGCCATACTTTCCAGTACACCATAGACATCTCGCCGCCGCCAAAGAAGAAAAAGACCAAACCGGCCAAGCAGAGGGTCAGCATCACCCCAGAGGAACGGGCCCAGCGCCGGCGAGCTTACGAACAAGCCAGGAACCAGCTCCCACACCGCCGAGAACTAAAGAGGCGCAAGGAAAAGGAACGCCACGAGCAAGCAAAGGAGTTAGGCTTTTGCCGGACCTGCCGAAGCCCCGCCATACCGGGCCAGACCCGGTGCAAAGACTGCGCCCTGAAGCGCCGGCTGCAGCAGATTCAGGCCAGGGAGAAGGCTATCCATCAGAAGCAAGGGACCCTGGGCCAGCCACCGCTCTTCTGACGACAAGCTTGGACATGGGCCGGTGTAGGCACTGTCTTCAGCAGAACCAAGGCGGGGATACCGGCGCCGCTGGATAACTGGGCCCGCCCGAGCTGTCGGAGCCAGACACTAAAGGAGTAACCGATGACCGAAGCGAATCCAGGCGAACGACAGACAGGGCACCATGCTCTAGCGTGGGGTTTGATCATGGACCATAACGATGCCCTAGTCCAAGGAACGCAGGGAACCAGATGAAATCCCGAGAAGCCCTCACAGGTCGATGGGAAAGCGAAAACCGAGCGAATGAGCACCCCACACGACATGTGATAAACTCACCAGACACTGAGGAAAAGAGGCATCAGCAATGACCCCTTCATTTACAGAAGAGCCAATCCTCAACTCTCCCTACGAGAAGCCCAATAGGCATTGGGAACTCAGAAACGGAATTCCCACTAATAACATAGTTGAACAGCGCCGATCCTCTCAGTACATCACGCCCGTCCCCCCATCTCAGCAACAACCGGCTCAAGCCAGATTGAACTTGGGAATACCAAATCTCTCCAGCGAAAACCAGGAATACGACCCTGTCCCCATCATCAATGAGATACGTCGCAGGGTAGATCAGTGGCGGGCCATACCCGACCGCCGCAGGTGGGGAGTTACGCCTGAAACAGCCCGCCTCCTAGAACATTGGAGAAACCAAGAATCAATAGGACTTCGCCCGTTCTTCTGCCAAGTTGAAGCTGCGGAAACGGTGATATGGCTCACCGAGGTTGCCAAGATCCTACCCAACGGGGAACGAACGCCTCAAAGGAATATCCGGGGAATATTTGACCACATCAGAGGGGCGAACCGAGAAGCAAACTCGAACCTCCTCAGGGTGGCACTCAAAATGGCCACGGGCACGGGCAAAACGACTGTGATGGCCATGCTCATCGCCTGGCAGACGGTCAACGCGAAGCGCCACCCAAACAGCAGACAGTTCACCAAGGGCTTCCTGATAACCACACCTGGCATCCCAATAAGGGACAGACTGCGAGTGCTGTTGCCAAGCGACCCGGAAAACTACTACGAGCACCGAAACATCGTGCCATCGGAATTTATCAAAGACGTCCGGGAAGCAAGAGTAGTGATTACCAACTACCACTCCTTCCGCCTACGGGAAGAGGAGAAATCCAACCCGACCAACAGGGCACTGAGACAGGGCCGAGGACCAAAACTCAACACCCTCGAAACAGAAGGCAAGATGCTCCAGAGAGTCATGAACCCCCTCAAGTCTCTCGGACCCATCATGGTGTTTAACGACGAGGGCCACCACTGCTACCGGGAAAAGCAAGACCTCCGAGACGCCCAGCTACTGGACGGGGATGAGAAGGCCGAGGCAGACAAAAACAACGCAGCTGCCAGGCTCTGGATCAACGGCCTAGAAACTGTTGAAAGAAAGATAGGCAACCTGGTGGTGATAGACCTCTCTGCTACACCTTTCTTCCTACAAGGTTCGGGATATCACGAAGGAACCTTATTTCCATGGACCGTGTGCGACTTCTCCCTTATGGACGCCATTGAATCTGGCATCGTCAAGATACCTAGGGTTCCGATTGCGGACAACACCTCTGGTAACGCGGGCCCAATATTCCGTAACCTATGGGCCAACATCAGGGACAAAATGCCCAAGAAGGGACGCGGCAGGAACGCGACTCCGCCGGACCCACTCAACCTACCGACGGAACTTCTGACCGCACTAGACGTACTCTATGCTGACTACGAGGAGATGTTCCACCGATGGCAGGAAGCCCGAAAGCCATCACCCCCAGTCTTCATCATCGTCTGCAACAACACCTCCACCTCCAAACTTGTATACGACTACATCTCGGGATTCGAGAGAACCGATCTTCAAGGACACGCCTTAACGCCCCATTTGGGGCACCTAGAGCTTTTCCGAAACTACGACGATCACGGACAGAGGAAACCGACACCACTCACCCTGCTGATAGACAGCGAGCAACTTGACTCTGGCGAAGCGCTGTCCAAGGAATTCAGGGTAATGTCGGCCGACGCCATAGCACGTTTCCGAAGCGACCTGAGACAACGCACCGGGGAACAGAAGAAGGAATCGGAACTGACCGATGAAGACCTGCTCCGTGAGGCAATGAATACCATTGGAAAGCCAGGGATGCTCGGTGCCGACATAAGGTGCGTTGTTTCAGTCTCTATGCTTAACGAGGGATGGGACACCAATACCGTGACGCACATACTGGGAATACGGGCTTTCAGCACACAACTGCTATGCGAACAGGTCGTCGGAAGAGCCCTCAGAAGGGAGTCCTATGACCTCAATGAAAAAGATAAATTCGACCCCGACTATGCTGACGTCCTAGGCATCCCATTCGAGTTCACGAATGCCCCCGTTGTAAAACCCAGCAGACCCACCAACACATCGGTTAGGGTACACCCAGTTAGCCCAGAAAGAGACCACCTCCAGATAGAGTTTCCCAAGGTAACCGGATATCGGATCGAACTGCCGGACGAACATCTAAGTGCAGAATTTACTGATGCCTCAGTGCTCCAACTCACGGTCGACCAACTGGGTCCTTCTGAAACCATGAACAGTGGGATAATTGGCGAGGCAAAAGAACTAACACTAGAAGGCTTGGATAAAGTACGTCGAGGCGAAATCACTTTCCACCTCACCGCGTACATAATCAATAACAACCTCAGGGAGACATGGTAACCGCCCCCCATACACTTGTTCCAACAGGTTCGCCGAATCGTGAATAGGTGGATGGACGAAGGATACCTCAGGTGCAAGCCAGGCACATACCCAGCCCAACTGCTGCACCGTGCAGTCTCCGACATGGCTGCGCGACGCATCCGCGCGGCGATCACCAACTCACTCAAGAGGAATACACCCGAAGGTACCAAACGCATCAAAGCGATCATGAACCCATACGCCCCGACAGGATCGACCCAGTCGATAAACTTCGCCACCACTGCGGCCCTCTTCAGCCACCCAAGCCAATTCCAGACGGAACGCAGGCTGCGTCTGGAACCCAGGGAAGATAAATGCCACATCAACTGGGCAGTATGCGACAGTGGATGGGAAGTGCAGTTCTGTCGCATTCTGGAAAATCATCCCCAATTAAAGGCTTACGTCAAGAACCAAGGTCTCGGGCTAGAAGTGCCCTACAGAATGCAGGATACTGTGAGAACATACATACCAGACTTCCTGGCAATCATCGACGATGGCTATGGAACCGAGGATCCATTGCACCTCGTCATCGAAACCAAGGGATATAGGAAAGAAGACGCAGTCGAAAAAGCGACCACCATGAATTCATACTGGGTACCCGGTGTCAATAACCTCAAGGAGTTCGGCCGCTGGGCATTTCTGGAGCTGACATCAGAAGAACACATGGCTCGGGAACTCCAAATATTTATCCAAGACGCGACTAACAAGAACACCGCAAACCACGGCTCGGATCCGAACAACTTCACCAAAATGAATTCCAAGGACATCCTGGAATCAACGCCCCTAGAAGGTGTCGTCCTTGAGAGGACAGCAACACTCCCCAGGGAAGTAGAGCTTTGAGGTTGCTCCTACCATGACCAGACCAAGAGGAAAACGACAGCACATCGAAAACTACACCCACCAAGGTGACAGCAGGAGAAACATACCCACCGCCGAGGTGGAACCAATGATGAACGATAGACATCGCACCCCCATCTATCTGGAGTACGAGCGATCCGTGAGAAACACGGACCTCGACCCGCAACTAATGTGGCGGGGCAAGGACGAACAGGACTGGAGCCACCTAGTGGTCACAGCTCCCCCAATCTTCATCCAAGAGAAAGTGCATCCTAAGGCCATCATCAACGACCTAATGAGACAGTCCCAAAGGAACGAAAAAGAGAGGCAGACCCAAGGGCAGCCAAACCTGTTTGCGGACTTCAATGGCCTGGACGACCCCTCCATGAGGAGCGACTACTACAACCACGAACAGAACTGGTCCAACAGGATGATCCTAGGCGACAGCCTGCAGGTCATGGCATCACTGGCCGGACGGGAAGGATATCAGGGCAAGGTTCAATGCATCTACATGGACCCACCTTATGGCATCCGCTTCAACTCCAACTTCCAGTAGTCCACCACCAGCCGGGACGTGCGCGACGGCAACGCCGCCCACATCACCCGGGAACCAGAACAGGTCAAGGCGTTCCGTGACACCTGGTGCGACGGTATACACTCCTACCTGACCTACCTACGGGACCGCCTCACAGTGGCCCGTGACCTACTCGCCGACTCTGGCTCCATCTTCGTGCAGATAAGCGACGAGAATCTGCATAGGATGAGATCGTTGGTCGAAGAGGTTTTCGGGGAGGAGAACTTTATTATCACAATCCCTTTTCAAAAGAAGGCATATCAAGATGCCACGTCTTTAGCCCCCGTCAATGACTATCTCATTTGGTTCGCGAAGAAACGCGAAGCCATGAAGTTTCGGCCTCTATACATACCTACTCCATTCGAGGGAGATGTTGGAAAATACACTCGTATAGAATCACCAGATTTGGTAATAGAACATTCCAACAACAAGAAGCCCGACGAGATAGAAGCGCTAATTGGACAGGGCTGGAAATTATTCAGGGAAGACTATCCTGTGGTAAGTCAAGACCCGCCATCATCACCTCAACCACTGAAGTTCCAAGGCACTATTTATGAACCACCCCCAGGTAGACATTGGTCTCAGAGTTGGCCCGCTAATATGGAACGATTAGCTAAAGCAGGAAGATTGCGCGGGACAAGCCAACGCCTCTATGCCAGAGAGTATTGGACAGATTCTTCAATAACCCCAAGAAATAACTTATGGACCCAATTGAAGGGACCAGCGAACCCAGATTATGTAGTGGAAACGACAACTACTGTCATCGAACGCTGTATCCTGATGACCAGCGACCCTGGCGACCTAGTACTGGACCCCACTTGCGGCGCCGGAACCACCGCCTACGTCGCCGAGCAATGGGTGAGGTGGTACCCAAAAACTAGACAACTGGCTAAGAGAGAGTCCAGCTCCTAAAATAACCGGCAACTAACCGACGTGAAGGAGCAGGACATGAAGCAGACGAGGAATAAGCACAGTCCGGCGTTCAAGGCCAAGGTGGCCCTGGCCGCCCTTGCGGGGGAAGAGACCATCGCCCAGCTGGCCAGCCGATTTGAGGTCCATCCCAGTCAGATTCACGCCTGGAAAAGGGCCCTGGTGGAAGGAGCCCCGGAGCTATTTGCCACCAATCAGAAATCCCAGGAGAAAGCCAAGGAAGCTCAGATTAACCACCTCTACCGGCACATCGGCCAGCTGAAGGTGGAACGCGATTTTTTGTCGGAAAGGTCCGGTCTATGAGTCGCAGCATACGGCGAGCCATGATAGACCGAGACCACCAGCAGCTGTCTTTGGTGCGTCAATGTATCCTGCTGGACGTCAGCCGGGCCTCGGTGTACTACCGGCCGGTACCGACCAGGGCAGAAGACCTGGAGTTGATGGCCCTGATGGACCGTCAGTATTTGAAGACCCCCTTCTACGGCTCCAGGAAGATGAAGGCCTGGCTGCTGCAACAGGGCTATCTGGTGAGCCGAAAAAGGGTTCGAAGGCTGATGCGGTTGATGGGTCTGGAAGCCATCTGCCGGCGTCCCAACACCAGCAAACCAGCGCCGGGACACCGGATCTTTCCCTATCTGCTGAAGGGAGTGGAGGTTAATCGGGTCGACCAGGTCTGGGCCGCGGACATCACCTACATCCCCATGGCGAAGGGCTTCCTGTACCTGGTGGCCATCATGGACTGGCACAGCCGGCACGTGCTGGCCTGGAAGCTCTCCAACACCATGGACACCAGCTTCTGCGTGGCGGCGTTGGAGGAAGCCCTGGATAAGGGACGACCGGAGATATTCAACACCGACCAGGGGAGTCAGTTCACCAGTGAGGCCTTTACCCAGACGTTGCAGGAGCAGAGGGTCCAGGTCAGCATGAATGGTAAGGGTAGGTACCTGGACAACATCTTCGTGGAGCGGCTGTGGCGGAGCATCAAGTACGAGGAGGTGTATCTGAAAGCTTACCAGACCGTCGCCGAGGCCCGAACTGGGATCAATGCCTACCTGGAGTTCTACAACCGGCAGAGGCCTCACCAGGCTTTGGGCTACCGGACCCCAGCAGAGGTGTACCAACATGGCCAGGAAGAAAGGGGAGCAGCAGCTGAAGAAGCAGGGCTGCCATCGGGCTTGGTGAAACCTAGCGCAGGGGTGGGAGACTCTCTTAATTTAGCCCTCGTGCTGTCTTAATAATGGGGTCCACCTTAGGGGGCGCCGCTGGATCACCATCGACACCAGCAGGGTCGCCCTAACTCTTGCCCGCGCCCGCTTAATGGGTGCTAGATACCCCTATTACCTGCTAGCAGACAGCAAGGAAGGGCAACTCAAGGAAGCCGCGGTTTCCCGCCGCCCACCGCCCAACACACCTACATACGACAAAGTAAAACAGGGCTTCGTCTACGAGCGGGTCCCCCACATCACCCTCAGGGCCATCGCCAACAACACAGAAATAGACACAATCTACGAAGAGTTCCAGCAAAAACTGGAGCCATTGCGAGAGGCACTCAACAAAGCTCTCAAAACCACATGGGAAGAGTGGAAAATTCCGAGAGAGGCCGACAAATCCTGGTCCAACAAGGTCAAGACCCTGCACCAACAATGGTGGGAGCTCCGCACCGCTCGACAGAAAGAGACAGATGCAGACATCGCGGCCAGAGCTGACTTTGAATATCTGTATGACAAACCTTACGAAGATCGAAACAAAGTCAGAGTCGCGGGACCCTTCACAGTAGAGAGCCTGTCACCGCACCGACTCATAGTATCAGGCGATGTCGAGGAACCGCCAAATGTTTCCCAGTCCACCCTGGCCACCAACGACCACCACTTCGAAGGCACAGCGCCAGACCGCGACTTCGCGGAGATGATTCTTGAGAACCTCCGAACATCCGGGGTCCAGCAGAACAATAAAGAGGACAAGATTGATTTCCAGTCCATAGCCGGGTGGCCAGGAGAATACATCTGCGCCGAGGGACAGTACACCGAAGGAGAAGAGGAAAAAAAGGCCGGGATATTCATCGGACCCGAGTTCGGAACAGTGGGGCAACCCGACCTCGCTGCAGCAGCCCGCGAGGCCGGCCAAGCCAGATTCGACGTGCTGATCGCATGCGCCTTCAGCTACGATGCCCATGCATCTGAGTTGAACCAGCTAGGAGCCTTGCCCATACTAAAGGCACGGATGAGCCCAGACCTTCACATGTCCGCCGACCTGAAAAACACCGGGCATGGAAACCTATTCGTCATCTTTGGAGAACCCGACATCACACTTGAAGAAACGGACGAAGGGAATCTTCAAGTTCGCATTGACGGAGTCGACATCTACGACCCGTCCACTGGACAGGTCAGAAGCGACGACACAGATGGCATAGCCTGTTGGTTCATCGACACGGACTACGACGAGGAGAGTTTCTTCGTACGCCATGCCTACTTCCTTGGAGCCAACGACCCATACAAAGCCCTCAAGACCACCCTCAAGGCAGAGATCGATGAAGAGGCTTGGTCGAGCCTTAAAAGCGACATTTCAAGACCATTCCCCAAGCCGGCGTCAGGCAGAATCGCAGTCAAAATGATCAATCACTTAGGCGACGAAGCGATGAAGGTAATCAGGATCTGACCAACCAAGAAATGTCTCGTCATACGTGACCAAGTGCCTACGACTACCCAGAAATAGCATCCGCCCTTCGGAGCAGATACTGTAACAAGAAAGCATCGGCGCTCACGGCCCCGGTGCTTTTGACGTTAGACGCTCCAAAAGACAGGCCACTCGGTCGGCGCCAGCCCGCTTGACCAAAAGGTTAGGCCCAGAAGAATCGCCTGGCAAGCTACCAAGGCCGCCGCAACTCGCCAGAAGAGATAGACACTTCCCCTTCTGACTCAACGGCTATGCCAGTCTCCCCCGGCCGCACCAAAACATGTCCCCACACCGCCACCTGGCCTGCCGGGGAACTAACCGTGATGCCATGCTGAAGTTCATTGGGCTCAGGCCCCGTTGCTACCGTGTCTCCTGCCCAGAGCAGAACGGCCACCACCACCGAGGCCAGGACCAAGCAGGACAAAAGCATAGGCTTCCGGCTTGCATTCTTCATGACAGCCGAGATTATCGCCCTGCTCGACAGCCGTGTCCATACCTAGCGCCGCAAGGCCGTCCGCAAGAGCGAGGCGCTAATAAGAAATCAAGGACTAGCCTATAAAATTACAACAGGAGTCCGACTCCGAGACCGGCCCCCCAGGGGCGACCCCTGGGGGACACCACTCCAAGACTTACCGATGGCTCCCGTCACCCTCCTGGCCCAGGGCAGGCACACACCGCCTGCCTCTTCTCATATCCCACAACACGAGGAGAAACCAAACATGGCCGTCCCCTACATAATGCCCCTTGGCTTCATCGACCAGCCACCGAGACCGGGGCCACCTTCATCCTGACCAACTCCGAGGACTCCCTGGGTCTCAGGCCAGGCACCCCCGTAACCGTCTGGCGCTACTCGCCAGAACTCCTGGCCGTTGCAAAGCTCCGCGGCGCTGTCAGCGACGTGGGCTACACCACCGCAACCTTCACCACCATCGAGACTTAAACGGACCCCCGGTGGACCCACGACCTTCCCATCATCAGGCCAGCCGCCCCGGTCTTCCTGGCCCTGGCAGACTCCTTCGAGCCAGACCCGGAACGCAAGCTGACCCAGGAGCAGGCCGAATCCATGCGCCAGATAGCCCAGCGCTACGCAGAACTGGCCCAGGCCCAGAACGGGTAGAATGGGGAATAACCAGACCGGAACGCCAGGGCGGAGTAACCGCCCCCCTTGACGAACCACACCATCCTGATGGAACATAAGGAATAGAGAGAATTGAGCACAAAGATGAACAGACCCACAGAGGCTTGGGACCGGGGACGTATCCTGAACGGTGTGCTTTACTGCGCATCCTGCGGTAGCCCCATGCTCAAGATTGGGCCCAACTACCTCTGCCCCACCGGGGTCGCCAGAACCGAGACGCCCTGTCCCACCAAGTCAATCAACGCCCAGGAACTGCTCCAGGTCGCCGTGGCCCACATCATCGACCGGGTCATCAACCCCAGACACTGGAACAGGTCTCCAGCATCATCCAAGACGAGTACGGCGCCAAGGCCTGCGCCGGTCCCAGGAAAGCCTAGCCCGGGCCGAGGCAGCCATCGCAGCGATGAACGCGCTCAAGAACCAAGCCGTCCACAACGTGGAGCATCACGACCGACCGTACAGCGAAGTCGCCGGGGAAATAGAGCAGTTGAACCAGAACGCCATCGCCCTGTCCCACGAGGCACGAACGTCCCGCCGGGAAATCGACGCCTACAACTTCGTCACCGACCAAGAACGGATTGCGGCAAGCGCCCTGGACCCAGAGACATACCTGGGCCAGGCTTCCACTGAAGACACCAGGGAACTGTTTGAGATGTTCGTGCGGAGCATCGAGGTGGGAAGGGACTACGTCACCATCAACTTCACGGACAACGTGCCAGACACCGGTCAGCCAGACCGGCGTCTCATGGAGCGCATACCCCTCCGCTGAAGAGTCACCCACCCTCAGGGGAAGGGAAGGTCATCAAATTCGTCCGGCCCGCCCCTCTCAGGACCAGACCGCTGCTCTTGAAACATAATGGTCGGGTCGTCCTCGTCGGCTGATGCCATCACGTCGAACCCGTCAACCTCATCCACCTTCTTCAAATCCCCAGCGGCCGACGACTGGTACTCCCGGGCAACTCCAGGCATAGCCTGCCAGTCCAGGGAGCTCAGGGGCTCCGACTCCAGCTCCTCGACCTGGGACAAAAGCTGGAACTCCCGCAGGGAAATCAGCCAGGCCAGCAACTTGGCTGCGTCCGGCTTCAAAAATCCACTATCGTTATTCTTTTCGCCGCCACTGTTATAATTGTTGTAACGGCCACCATTTGCGATTCCCATTCTTAACGTGATACCATCAATGCAGCGAGCTACATAACGGCTATATTATCTAAACTCCCTTATCCAAGTTCTATAAATTAAAGTATAACAGTTACTGTCGGGGAGGTAAAGCCCAAATGTCAGAAGATCGCCGGGTTTCTCTCAACGCACCGACCAATGAAGAGCCGGAACAGACCCCCGAACAACCCCCCAGAATGGCGCAGGTGAAGCGTGTGGATATAGACCCCGCTCCCAGCGTGAAGGAAGGCCCGGTGCCGGCGCAGGAATTCCAAGAACTGGAATACGCGGAGATAGGCCCCCTGCTCCGGGACCTGCGGGGCCGGCTGTCGCTACGCCAACTGGAAGAGGCAACCGGCATCACCTACTCGTATCTCTCAAACATCGAGCGAGGCAACCGGAGGCCAGGATTCAAGATCCTCTCGAAGCTGGCCGTCTACCACGACGTTCCCATGAGGGACCTGCTGGCCGCCGCCGGCTACCCGCCAGAGCCGGCGGAGGACGGAAGGCACACCATCGCAGACATCCAGCGCAGCTTCCGCTTCGTGATGGAAGACCCGGAGCTGGAGGTATTCGAAAAGCCCTCCGAGGCTGCGCCCATCGACCTGAAGCGGTACCTCGTCCAACTCTATGAGCACTACACCGGCAGGAAACTCCTGGACCGGGAGAGAAACGCATGACCAACCGACAGGAACTTCGTCCCGCATTTTTCTATGGCCGGGTATCCACCGACGGCCAGGACCGGGAACTCTCCATCGGAGAGCAGAAGCAACACGCCAACGAGCAGGCGCCAAGAGAGGGGTACCGATTCATCCAGGAATTCGAGGAAGTCAAGTCCGCGGCGACAGATAAGCGATCGGCGTTCCTGGAGATGGTGAGCCTGGCCATATCGCCCAACCGTCCAGCAGAAGCGATCTTCTTCAACGACCTGTCGCGGGCCTTCAGGAACGACGAAGACTTCTACATGTACCGCAGGATGCTAAGGGAAGCAAACGTAAAGATCTTCACCTATGAGGAGGGCGAGCTCAAAAACGATGACCAGAGCCAGCTCATGTTCGGCTTCAAGTCCCTGCTGAACTCCCAAGTCCCGCGCAAGACAGCACGGGAGACCCGGCGTGGGCAGTTCGGGGTCACCAGGCGCGGCTTCTACCTCGGGCCAGGGGTCTTCGGATACGAGAAATACAAGGTGATGGACGGGGGCGTGGAACACATCAAGCTCCGACCCCATCCGACCCAGTGGGAACATCTCCTGTCGATGTTCAGGATGGCCCTGGAGAACCACGGCGGCCGGCGAATAGCGGATCACCTGAACAGTCTGGGTGTGAAGACCATCCTGGGCAACGATTGGAACGAATCGACCGTGCTGGGTGTCCTGAGAAACCCCGACTGCCGGGGCAAGACCCACCGGGGCGAAAATTCAAGGTCACCGTACCTAGACCGGTCGGAGCAGGTATTCTGTGAGAATGCCCACGAGGCCGCAGTCAGCGAGGAGGACTACCAGACCATCGAGCGCCTCATCAAGCTCAGGACCACCGCCCCTGGGGGGCCACGGGCCCATTCCAGCCCGAACCCCCTCAGCGACCACGTAAAATGCGGGCTATGCGGGTCGAACATGACCCTGAACAGGATCAAGGGAATCACGAACCTGATCTGCTCCAATAAGCGCAAAAATTGGAAAAGAGCGTGTCCAGCCAAGAACACGCGACTGGACATCCTGATGCCCCGGGTCGTGGCCGCCCTCCTGGAACGGATACTCACGGAGGAAACACTGCGCCAACAGGTGGCCCTAGTTGCGGAGACCAACCGGGAGTTCCTTGTGGAACAGCAGACGGCCAGGGAGACTATCGAGAAGAATATCGCAGGTACCAAGAAGCAGATAAGCAACCTGGTAGATGCCATCGAGGGCAGGGGTGGAAACCCCCAGCTTTACGAGCGCCTTGACGATCGCGAGAGCGAACTGAAGCAACTCAGCGTCCAACTCGAAGGTCTCGACGAGAAACTCACGGGGCATCTGGAGTTCCTGAACGCCCCAGACAGGATAGTGTCCTGCGCCCTGGACCTGCGAACCTACATCGAGTCGGAGGACCCAGAGGTAGCTCGCATGTTCATCCTCTCCTTCGTCAAGAGAGTTGAGGTGCTGGGGACGGAGGCCATCATCCACTACAAGATGCCGCTACCGCAGGACGTGACGGGGGGAACCAAGACAACTGACACAGTGAAGATAGCGAAGAACGGCGACCGCCAGGAAAGTTGGCTTTCACCCACGCCTGCGGGAGAGGGGACGGGGGTGAGGGTTGATCGCTATTTGAAGGGTCGTCGAGAGTTATGCCCAACCGCGCCTTGATACGGTTTATCTCCGTGGTCCACCGCGAGCTATACCGGGCATCGAGAGGGCTGGTAGGCGGCCACACCGGGGGGCCTGTCCTGCTGCTTACCACTCTGGGGAGGAAAAGCGGCAGGTCCCGCACCACTCCGCTGCTTTATGTCCAAGAGAGCACTAACTGGATTGTGGTCGGGTCCAATGGGGGCGACGACCGCCATCCCGCCTGGTGGCTGAACCTCAAGGCCGACGCCAACGCCACCATCCAGGTCAAGGGCAAAGTGGAACGGGTCCGGGCCCGGGAGGCCACGGAGGAGGAGAGAGTAGCCTTGTGGCCCCGGTTCGTGGAGATATACTCATCCTACGAGACCTACAGGAGCCGGACATCGAGGCAAATCCCGGTGGTGATCCTCCAACCAGTGTGACCTGCCGCCACCGGACCATACTGGCGCTCCGTCAACCCAGATTTGATAGGCGCCTCTGACCCTCATCCCTTCGACAAGCTCAGGGCAGGCTCTGACCTTCCCCCGTCAAAGGGGGGATAAGGTATCACAGGACGACACCTACAAAGAAGCGGCCTCCTGGCTGAGGTTGCGGGCGAACTCCTGGATCACCGAGTCTGCCTTTTTGCGGATCAGAGGTTGGCCCAGCTCCCCCAACTTGCCCATGAAGGACACCTCGCTGCTGACCATCAGCTCAGTTTCCTGGGGGGAAATCTCATTCAGGTCCAGGTCCATAATCCCGTGGACCGCCCCGCCCACCCTGCGGTCGGCGCCGTCGAGGCTCAGGGAGGCGTGCCATCGGTCCCGGTCCTGCTCCAGCACGACGATCTTGCCCGCAATGTTGATGCTCACCGGCCCCACCCGCACCTTCATCACGCCCTGGTAGGTCCGGTCGTCCTGGGCCGTCACCTGCTCCACGCCGGGAAAGCAGCGGCCCACCCGGGCCAGATCCATGAGCAGGTCCCACATTTTTGCCCTACCGGTGGGCACGACCAGCCGCTGTTCCATTTTCATAACTACGTTCTCTTCTCTAGGCTACAACGGCCCGTTCTGAGCCTGCTGTAGGGCCTGTTCCAGGGCCCGGCGGGCGAATACCTGGGCCATCTGGGTCTTGTAACCGGCGGAGCCGCGAAAGTCCTCCATGGGGTCCACCTCATCCTCCACGGCCTCCCCAGCCCGGCGAAGAAGCTCCGGGGTTAGAGGCCGGCCCCGCAGCACTTCCTCGGCCTTGCGGGCCCGGATGGGAGTCATCCCCACCGAGCCCAGTCCGATCCTTACCTCCGCACAGGTGCCGCCGTCGGGACCCAGAGACAAGAAGGCCGCGGCGGATACAGTGGCGTAGTCGTCGGCGGTCCGGGGAAGGAACTTGAAGAATGAACCACCACTTTTGGCCGGTTTTTGGGGGATCAGCACCTCGGTGAGTATCTCACCGGGCTGGAGGGCGGTATCGTAGTAGTCCAGGAAGAACTCCTCCACGGGCAGAGAGCGCCGTCCGGTGGCGGAGGCCAGCACTACCGTTGCGCCCAGGGCGATGAGGCTGGGCGGTGGGTCCAGGTTCGGGTCGGCGTGGACCAGGCCACCGCCGACCGTGGCCATGTTGCGGATTTTTTGGGTGGCAACGTGGCGGTAGGTCTCTCCCAATAGGGGCGCCGTCTTCTGGAGCACCGGGGAAGTCTCCACGCTGCGGTGGGTGCACATGGCCCCTATACGGATACTATCATCGGTAAGAGCTATGCCCTCCATGCCGGGTATCTTCCCAAGGGCCACCAGGTGGTCGGGTTGTACCAGACGCTGAGTCATGAAGAGGAGGAGGGCCGTACCGCCCGCGATGATACGGGCATCGTCGCCGTACCGCCCCAGGAGATCGAAGGCCTCATCCAGACTTGTTGGGGAATGGTATTGGAAGTCGTTCATTTCCCCACCCCCTTTCCCGCCTCCACGGCCTTGACCACCGACTCAAGTATCTTGTAGTACCCCGTACAGCGGCATAGGTTACCCGTCATCCACTCCCTGATCTCCTCTTCGCTGGGGTCGGAGTTCTCGTCCAGCAGGGCCTTGGCCGCGATGATCTGTCCGGGAGTGCAGACTCCACACTGGAACCCTCCATAGTCGATGAAGCTCTGCTGAAGGGGATGGAGCCTCTCCTCCTGGGCCAAGCCCTCGATGGTGGTGATTTCGGCCCCATCGGCGGAGACCGCCAGGGAGAGGCAGGAAGCGACCATCTTCCCATCCAACAAAACGGCGCAGGCGCCACAGACGCCCACGCTGCATCCCAGCTTGGTCCCCGTCAGGCCCAGGTCGTATCGAAGGCAGTCCACCAGCAACCGGCTGGCCGGTATATTCAGCTCGTGATCCTGCCCGTTGACCCTCAGATGAATGGTTTGATTCATATTCGCCAACCCCATTGTCGTTCGTGACAGCACCTGACCACGATGTTATACTGGGGCGAGCCCGTTGGCAAGAGGAGGAATGGAATGACCACCTACTCGGTTTTGGGAAAGTCGGTGACCAGGGAAGACGGCCCCGAGATTGTATCAGGACAGACCATATACCCCGCCGACATCGTTCTGCCGGGCATGATTTGGGGAAAGGTCCTCAGGAGTCCATTTCCTCATGCCAGAATCCTCAATATCGACATCTCGAAGGCCATGGCGCTAACCGGAGTCCGGTCTGTGATTACGGGGAAAGATACAGCCGGCATGAAAGTGGGCAGGTCCCTGCGGGACACACCCTTGCTGGCCGAGGGGAAGGCGCGATTCGTGGGGGACCGGGTCGCAGCCGTTGCGGCCGACGACCCGGATATAGCCGAGGAGGCCCTTACTCTAATAGATGTCGTTTACGAGGTACTCGCTCCTGTCTTCGACCCCCGGGAGGCAATGAACCCCGAGGCGCCTATAATCCACGAAGGCTCCCCCACCTACGACAGCACCGATGGCCCATTTCGGCCCCAGGGCAACCTCATCAGCCACGACTTCTGGGAAGGCGGGGACCTGGAGAAGGGCTTCGCGGAATCGGACCTTATTTTCGAGCACACCTTCTCCACCCCATGGGTGCACCAGGGATACATCGAGCCCTTTGCCTGCGTCGTGGAGATAGACGGCGCCGGGCGGGTCCAGATATGGGCCAACAACAAGAGCCCCTACCAGCTGAGGACCCAGATAGCTGCCGCGGTTGGGATGGAGGAGGGGCAGATAAACGTGAACCCCTGCGGCATCGGCGGCGACTTCGGCGGCAAGGCGGGCGCTATGAACGTGCCCCTGGCCTACGTCCTCGCCCGGCATTCGGGGCGGCCCGTCAAGATGATAATGAACTATGTCGAAGAGCTTATGGCCGGGAACCCCAGACATCCCTGCGTCGTCACCATCAAGACGGGGGTAAAGAAGGACGGGCGTTTTTTGGCACGCCACAGCACATCGGTGTTCAACAGCGGCGCCTACAGCGGGTTGAGGGGCTCACCCAACCTGCGGGGGGCCCGCCAGGTTGGGGGCGGACCTTATAAAATCCCCAACTTCCAGATCGATAACTACATGGTATACACCAACACGGTCCCCTGCGGCTCCTATCGTGCCCCCGGCGAGCCCCAGGCGCTGTGGGCGGTGGAGTCCCACACCGATATGATTGCCAGGGAGATGGGCCGCGATCCCTACGAGCTGCGGCGCCAGAACCTGGTCCACGAAGGTGACGTTTCCGCCACGGGGCAGCTTTTCTATCAAGTGCGGGCGGAGGAGACCCTGATGGCCGCCGCCGAGGCTGCCAAGTGGGGCACCCCTACCGGTAGGCCCAACTACGGGCGGGGCATCGCCATCGGCCAGCGTCCCGCCGCCGGGGCCACCTCCACCGCGAGGCTGAGTATGGACGAAGACGCTAAGGTTACCCTCCACTCGCCGACGCCCGAAACCGGCGTGGGGCCGAATACCGTGGGGCGACAGCTGGTGGCCGAGGACCTGGGCATATCTGCGGAGGACGTGATCCTGGTGAAGCTGGACACCGACGCCTTCCCCTTTGACTCGGGAGCGGGTGCGGGCACCAGCCGCAACTGGGGGCACGCCTGCCTGGGTGCCGCCCAGGACCTGAGACACAATCTTACCACCATGGCCGCCGAGTTCTACGGCTGGTCCGAGGAACGCATCAGCTTCCGGGAAGGACGCGTATTCGTGGAAGGTGACCCGGCGAGCGGGGTGTCCATCAGAGAGCTGGCGGCCAGGGCCGTCGCCGCCTTGGACGGGCCCATCGCTGGTCAGTATACCTTCAAGGGCGACCACGCCGTAGTAACGTCCTACTGTGCCCAGGTGGCGGAGGTTGAGGTGGACCCGGAGACAGGGCAGGTGAAGGTCCACAAAATTATCACGGCTAACGACGTAGGTACCATATTCAATCCCCTGGGCCACCAGGGCCAGATCGATGGGGCCGTGATTCAAGGGCTGGGCTATGCCCTGATGGAGGGGTTGGAAATGGAGGAGGGGCGTATCTCCACCCTCAGTCTGGGGGAGGCCAAGATACCCAACTCCAACGACATCCCCGAGCTGATAACGGTGCTGGTGGAGTCGCCGGCAGGAACGGGCCCTTACCAGGGTAAAGGAATTGGGGAGAACCCGATCTCGCCGGTGGCCCCAGCCATCGCCGCCGCGATCTACGACGCCGTCGGCGTGCGTATCCAGGACCTGCCAATCACCGCCGAGAAGGTGCTCTCTACACTATCCGGAAAAAAGAAGTAGCCCGGGGTTTAATCTTTTCGCCCCCGGGCCGTCAATCCAAAAGGCTGGTGCTGCACCTGTCGGCGCGCTGTCAACGAAGAACTGATAGGTAAATTTCATCCCCACTCTTCCGCCGATGGCGGAGCCCCCGTCGAGGTGAAGAGAATCCCTTCCCCCTAGATGGGGAAAAGTCAGAGCCTGTCCTGAACTTGTCGAAGGGATGGGGGTGAAACCCACGGTCAATTACAAGTTGACGGAGTACTAGCCCCCTGGGGTGTTCAGTAGGTCTCTTTCTGATAGACTTGGACCCGGTGTCGCGAGCAGTCGGCCACCAGGATTCTGCCCTGATCGTCCACCTCAATTGCCACCGGGTTCCAGAACCGCATCTCGGATTCCATATCCCTGGCTAGGAAGCGTTGCTTGGTCATATCGGGGTTGGCGTCCAGCTTATCCTGGGCCCACTTGGATATGTTGGAGTGCCCAATGAGGGAAGTAACATGGCGCCCCTTGGAGGTGAGGACCTCCACCCTGTTATTGCCCCAGTCGGCCACGTAAATGTCGCCATCCCTGTCCACCGCCACCCCTGTGGGCCGGTTGAACTCCCCAACTCCACTGCCTGTTGAGCCGAACTCAGCCAGAAATTCCCCGTCGCCGGTGAATTTCTGGATCCGGTCGTTCCGCCAGTCGGCCACGTACACATCGCCCTTGTGGTCTACTTCGATGCCCCAGGGGAGATTGAACTGACCCGGGCCGCTGCCGAACTCGCCCCATTGCAGCAGGAATCGCCCGTCTTTGGTGAACTTCTGCACCCGGTTGTTATGGCCATCAACAACGTAGGCGTTGTCCTCCCCATCGAAGGAGATGCCGGAGGGCTGGTTCAGCTGGCCGTCGCCAGCGCCGCCGAGGCCCCACTTGTCTAAGAACGCGCCGCTCTTGTTGAAGATGGATATCCGGTTGAGCCACTGGTCGACGATGTATACGTTCCCATCTCTGTCCACGTCCACGGATTGGGCCCAGCATATCTGGCCGTCCTCCTCGCCGAAAAAGGCGAACTCCCCCAGGTAGTCCTCGTCCATGGTGCAAATGGTAGTCCGGACGCCGTCCACCCGGCCTTGCCTGGACCGGCTCACCACATACAATAGTCCATCCTGGCCCAGGGCCATGTCCATGGGATGCCTGAACCCGGGCCCGTGGACCTCCAGCCGGCCGATGGTGTGGCTGAAATGGTAGGACCGTGTGGTTACGCCGAAGAATACAGTAGTCATCGTCCACCTCGTCGTCGTGCTATTATTCTCGACTCCTCCATCTTCCGCCACCCATCAAAAGGAGAGGGCCGAGGATGGATTTGGCCCGAGTATTGGGTGAGAATACCGGATCAGGCGTATTGGTACTCAGCGGAGGCGACTATCATCTGGAGCATCTCTCCCACCCGCCTCGCGAACGCCTCCCGGCCGGCTTCGGTGTCGCGCACCAGGGGCCCGGCCTGGTCCACGTGAGAAATCAGGGCTGCCCGGGTCTTGTCACTGACCACCACCGGCCCCATCAGATCCAGACAGCCATCCACGAACCCTTCGGGAGAGATGGACTCGCCCCTGGCCAGTAGGCGGTCGATAATTGACCTCACCCCCGGTAGCTCGATATTGCCCACCTGATCGGATACGAAGTTGACCCTCTCCACCAAGGTCCCGCTGTCTATCCAGTCCCTACCGGTGTGCCAGCCCTCCACGCTGGGAGGATTCATCAGGTCCTGCCCCATGTAGCCCATCTCCAGGACTATCGGCATCATGCCGGGCTTGGGATATCTAAAGTCCCCCACCAACCGGATGGTGCCGATCACTACCTCGGTGGGGCTCTTTATCCTGGCCTGCCTCACCGCCTCGGACTTGAAGAAGCCGGAGTTGAACAGCACCCGGAGCACCGAGCGTATCTCGTAGTTGCTGTTCACAAATGCCTCTTCCAGGGCCTTGATCGCCTCTGGGTCCCGGGGCGGTGTGTCCTTCCACGCGGGAACCTGGGGCTCGTCGGCCACGAAGGAATTGTAAAGGTGGCGTGCGATGAAACGGGCGGTAGATGGCTGGTGAACGATGATGTCCACGATGTCTTCGCCGTTCCAGCGGCCCGTCTCCCCCAGAAAGGTTTTCTCGCCATTATCGTGGTCCGCCGGGTCATACAGGAATTTCCACGGGTTGCGGCCGTAGGGATATAGAGGCAAAGCCGGGGCCACATTCCAGCCTGTGAAGGCGCGGGAACAGGCTTTCACGTCGTCCTCAGTGTAGTTTTCGAGGCCGTCCTTGCCCACGCCCATGGAGAACAGCTCGAGGAGCTCCCTGCCGTAGTTCTCGTTGATGGAGTCCTTGTGGTTATCCACGTTGTCCAGGTAGTAGACCATGGCAGGGTCTCTGGACAGTTCAAGTAGAAGGTCCCGGAAGCTCCCAAGGCCGTGGCGGCGGAAGAGATCAATCTGGAGGGCGAGCTGAAGGGAGTGTTCCACCTTGGCCTGCCCGGAGCATAACACCCCGTGCCAAAATAGGGCGATCTTCTCTTCCAGAGGCCGGGGCGTGTTGATCATTCTGAAGGTCCATCTGGCCTGGCAACAGGCAGGGTCTCCCCGGTCCAGCGAATCTGGATAAGCCCGCGCGTATACGTCATCGTTCCATGGGGGCTGGCCCTCGGGGTTCAGCAGCTCCTCCACGGTGGCTTCGTACCCCTTTGCGACGTAGGCCTCCAGATCATCCCTGGCGGCCCCAAACCCGGCCCTGCGCATCAGGTGGGCCATCAGCGCTATATCACTGTCCGCCATCGGTCCCTCCTCGCACTGATTTCTGACGATGGCCGGGCTAGTCGCCTGGCCCGCTGAGTGCCGGCCATTCCGCCATTATCGGCTACCAAGGCTTCAGGCGCCTTTTCCAGTTGAACCAGACCCCAAAAGTGCGACGCGGTAGGGGAGTAGCCTAGACCTCCCGGCTATAAATCTGAATGCGTTGCCGGAGGCTGTCGACAACATAAACCCTGCCCTGGTCATCCACCTTGACGGAGGTCGGGCCCCACAAAAGTTTCTCTATGGCGGCCGACTGGTTGTAAAGGAAATCATCGGCGGGCAGCTCCAGGGGAGGCTCCATATTGGACTCCTGCCTTGCCTGGAACTCGTCCTTGTTGGATGTATAGTATTCGTGGGCCCAGGAGGACAGCTTCGACTCCCCGCGGAACTGGTCTATGAAACGCCCGTCGGGCGCCAGGACCTGGACTCTCTGGTTGCCCCAATCGGCGACGTAGATATTACCATCCCTGTCGGTGGTGACGCCCGATGGGCGGTGGAACTGCCCTTCGCCCTGCCCGGGAGTCCCGAAGGTCGCCAGGTGATTCCCGCCGACGTCGAATTTCTGAACGCGATCGTTCCGCCAGTCCACCACAAAAACGTTCCCAGCCCGGTCCACGGAAATACCCCAAGGCATATCGAACTCCCCGGGTCCCGTGCCTGACCTACCCCATCCGCTCAGGAACCGCCCATCCTTGGTGAATTTCTGGACCCGGTTGTTCAGGCCGTCAACAACGAGGAGATTATCGTCGCCGTCGAAGGCAATACCGGCGGGCCGGTCGAATTCACCTGGAGCCGTCCCTTTCATTCCCCATTTGCCCAGGTACTGGCCCTCCTTGTTGAACATCGAAATGCGCTGGAGGTCCTCATCTGACACATATATCTTCTCATCCTTGTCCATGGCGATGGCCACGGGCCACATGAGGTCTCCCTCGCCGGTGCCTTCGTTGCTGAACTCGCCCAGGAACTTCTCGTCCACCGTACATCGGCAGATCCGCTTATGGTAGGTCCCCGGCTTATTGTCGGCGCCGGCCCTGTTTACCACATACATGATGCCTTCACGGTCGAGAACCAAATCCACAGGGGAGGCGAAGCCCCTGCCGCCCATTGGCGCGAATATCCCGACGGTGTGACTGTACCGGTACCTCGTCTGGATGCTCATCTCTACTTAACTCCCCAATCACGGAAGATGCGGCCCGCTGGTTATTCTACGCAGAGGTCTTCAGGCCAGCTGGTACTCCAGCGTGGCGACGATAAGCTGCATCATATCCTTTATCTGCTCAGCCGAGCGCCGGTCCTCTTCTTTGGTGCCGAATCGCAGCCCACCGCCCAAGTTGGCGTGCTCTAGAAGCTCGTTCATCGTGATATCTGAGACGTTGACGGGCCCCATCAGGTCGAGGCAGCTATTCACAAGACTTTCGGGTGCAATTTGGTCACCCTGGGCCCGTATCCTGCTGATAATGGCCTGGATCCCGGGCCTGTCGATCTCTTCCAGTTGCCCCGCCGCGAAGTTGACCCGGTCCACCAAGCTTCCCGTTTCGATCCACTCTATGCCCGTGTGCCAGCCCTCAACGCTGGGTGGATTCAGGAGTTGCTGGCCCATCAGGGTCGTGGCGACGGATAGGAATGCATCGGAGCGCTCGGGGAATTGATGCCCTCCCATCATTCTCAACATCCCTACCACCAGCTCCGTAGGGCTCTTGATCTTGGCAAAGGCCGCGTTTTTGAAGAACTCCGATTTGAACAGCACCCGGAGCACGGTTCGCATATCTCCGTCGGACTCGGTGAATACATCCGCCAGGGTCTGGACTGCCTCCGGGTCCCGGGGAGCCACCGTCTCCCAGGCAGGCACCTGGGGCTCATCGGCCACGAAGAAGTTGTACAGGTGCCGGGCGATGAACCTGGCGGCAGCCGGCTGCCGGGCGATGATATCCACAATATCCTCGCCGTTCCAGGGGCCGGTCTGCCCCAGGAAGGTCTTCTCGCCGTCATCGTGGTCATCCTCTCTGTACTCGAACTGCCAGTCTATCCGGCCGTAGGGCCAGGTCGAGTTTCGAGTGGCCCGCGCCGTGTGAAAGACAGGGTTGCGTATCGTCCAGCCCGTGAAAGCACGGGAACACTGCCTTACGTCGTCCTCGGTGTAGTTGCCAACTCCCATGGAGAAGAGCTCCAGCAGCTCCCGGCCAAAGTTCTCGTTGACAGCCCCGTTGTGATTGTTCTGCCCGTCCAGCCAGTAGATCATCGCCGGGTCCCTGGACAGCTCCAACAGCAGGGTCCGGAACTTCCCAAGCCCGAGCTGGCGGAACATGTCGATCTGTCTCCAAAGCGCCCTATTCTGGTTGACCTTCGCTGAACCGGTGGCGAACACCCCGTGCCAGAAAAGGGCCAGCTTTTCCACGAAGGGGTGTTCGGTATATCTCATGCGATACAGCCAGTGGGATTCCACGCTATCGGTGGATGTAGCGACCATAGCATCAATGTGATACCGCCTGACGATATCCTCATCCCCAAGGACCAGGTACTCATCCCCGGAGTTCAACATTTCATCCACCACCGCCTCGTACCCCTTGGCGACGTAGGCCTCCAGTTCATCCCTGGCGGCCCCAAACCCGGCCCTGCGCATCAGGTGGGCCATCAGGGCTATGTCTTTGTCTGCCATCAGTAACTCCTCACTTCGCTTTTCGACAATGGTTGGGTTGGTCGCCCGGCCCGCTGAGTGCCAGCCTTTCCGCCATTACCGGCTGCCAAGTCTTCAGGCGCCGGTTCCAGTTGAACCAGACCCCAAAAGTGCACCGCGGTCGGGGAGTAGCCTAGACCTCCCGGCTGTAAACCTGAATTCGTTGACGGAGGCTTTCTACCACGTAGACCCTGCCCTGTTCATCCACCTTGACGGAGGTCGGGCCCCACAAAAGTTTCTCTATGGCCGCCGACTGGTTGTAGAGGAAATCGTCGGCCGGCAGGTCCAGGGGAGGCTCCATATTGGACTCTTGCCTTGCCGCAAGCTCATCCTTATTGGATGTGTAGTATTCCTCGGCCCAGGCGGACAGAATCGACTCCCCCCGGAACTGGTCTATGAAACGCCCGTCCTGCCCCAACACCTGGACCCTCTGGTTTCCCCAATCGGCTACGTAGATATTGCCCTCCCGGTCCGTCGTAACACCCGCAGGGCGGTGGAACTGCCCTTCTCCCTGTCCAGGAGTCCCAAAAGTGGCCAGATGATTCCCAGCGGCGTCGAATTTCTGAACGCGATCGTTCCGCCAGTCCACCACGAAAACGTTCCCAGCCCGGTCCACGGAAATACCCCAAGGCATATCGAACTCCCCGGGTCCCGTGCCTGCCCTGCCCCATCCGTTCAGGAACCGCCCCTCCTTGGTGAATTTCTGGACCCTGTTGTTCAGGCCGTCAACAACGAGGAGATTATCGTCGCCGTCGAAGGCAATACCGGCGGGCCGGTCGAACTCACCTGGAGCCGCCCCCTTCACTCCCCATTTACCCAGGTACTGGCCTTCCTTGTTGAAGATGGATATCCGCTGCAAAGCCTCGTCTGATACGTATATCTTCTCGTCTTTGTCCATAGCGATGGCCACGGGCCACATGAGGTCCCCATCGCCGGTGCCTTCTTTGCTGAACTCGCCCAGGAACTTCTCGTCCACCGTACAGCGGCAGATCCGCTTATGAAAGACCACTGCTTTATCATCGGGGCTGGCACGGTTCAGCACGTACAGGACAGCGTCCTTGTCGAAAACAAAGTCCACCGGCGAAGCGAAGCCCCTACCGCCCATCGGCGCGAATATCCCGACGGTGTGACTGTACCGGTACCTCGTCTGGATGCTCATTTCAGTGTGACCCTCCGCCAACGTAAGATGCGGTCCCGAGTCTGCCTGATGCTACGGCTATCAGACCAGTTGAAACTCCAGCGTGGCGACGATTAGCTGCATCAGCTCCTTTATCCGCTCGGCCGAGATCTGATCCTCCTCCTCGGTGCCGAATCGCAGCTCGCCGCCCAAGTTGGCGTGCTCTAGAAGCTCGTTCATCGTGATATCTGAGACGTTGAGGGGACCCATCACGTCGAGGCAGCTATTCACCAGGCTTTCGGGTGCAATGCGGTCTCCCTGGGCCCTTATCCTGCGAATGATGGCCTGGAACCCCGGCCTGTCTGTGTCATCCAGTTGCCGGGCTGCGAAGTTGACCCGGTCCACCAGGCTACCCGTTTCGATCCACTCCATGCCTGTGTGCCAGCCCTCGACGCTGGGTGGGTTCATGATCTGCTGGCCCATCACGGTCGTGGCGCCGGCTATGGATATATCCGTGTACTCTGGGAATTGTTGCCCCCCCGCCATCCTCAGTATCCCGACCACCAGCTCCGTGGGGCTCTTGATCTTGGCGAAAGACGCGTTTTTGAAGAACTCCGATGTGAACAGCACCCGGAGCACGGTTCGCATATCTCCGTCGGACTCGGTGAAAACATCCGCCAGGGTCTGGACCGCCTCCGGGTCCCGGGGAGGCACTGTCTCCCAGGCGGGCACCTGGGGCTCATCGGCCACGAAAAAGTTGTACAGGTGCCGGGCGATGAACCTGGCGGCAGCCGGCTGCCGGGCGATCATATCCACGATATCCTCGCCGTTCCACGGGCCGGTCTGCCCCAGGAAGGTCTTCTCGCCGTCGTCGTGGTCATCTTCTTTGTACTCGAACTGCCAGTCTATCCGGCCGTAGGGCCAGGTCGAGTTTCGAGTGGCCCGGGCTGTGTGGTAAGAATGGTTGCGCATGGTCCAGCCCGTGAAAGCACGGGAACACTGCCTTACGTCGTCCTCGGTGTAGTTGCCAACTCCCATGGAGAAGAGCTCCAGCAGCTCCCGGCCAAAGTTCTCGTTGACAGCCCCGTTGTGATTGTTCTGCCCGTCCAGCCAGTAGATCATCGCCGGGTCCCTGGACAGCTCCAACAGCAGGGTCCGGAACTTCCCAAGCCCGAGCTGGCGAAACATGTCGATCTGTTTCCAAATTGCCCTGTTCT
This sequence comes from Dehalococcoidia bacterium, assembly GCA_965225925.1. Lineage (GTDB taxonomy): Bacteria > Chloroflexota > Dehalococcoidia > Lucifugimonadales > JAGWBF01 > CBDDBY01. The sequence continues at coordinate 113,945 of CBDDBY010000005.1, forward strand.
GGTTGACCTTCGCTGAACCGGTGGCGAACACTCCGTGCCAGAAAAGGGCCAGCTTTTCCACGAAGGGGTGTTCGGTATATCTCATGCGATACAGCCAGTGGGATTCCACGCTGACGGGGTCCAGGGCGACCATAGCATCTACGTGATACCGCCTGACGATATCCTCATCTCCCAGGAGCAAGGTTGCCGCGTCGGGGTTCAGCATCTCCTCCACCACCGCCTCGTACCCCTTGGCGACGTAGGCCTCCAGCTCATCCCTGGTCGCCCCGAAGCCGGCCCGGCGCATCAGGTGGGCCATTAGCGCTATGTCTTTGTCCGCCATGTTCTCCTCCTAAAAGAGTCGGTAAAGAGTCGGTTTTCTACCTTAATGCTGATATTCGAGAAGCTAATTTACGGTAACATGATAGATGTAGGAGGGATAAAAATCAAGAGGGACAGGGGAAGGACGGCAGGCCCCGGTTAGGCCTGAAGAACCCTGGGCCCGGCGAGCAGACGTGTTACAATCAGGGGACACTCCGCTGCACTTGCCATATCTATTCGTTCAATGACACCTCCTCTCCAAGCCGAGACTCCCAAGCTGCGAAGAAGGGATGCGGTCCCATGACTGAAGAGGCCCCATGCCCCTTTGATCCTTCGGATTTCATGCGCCAGGACGATTCCGACGACGGCCTGTTTTACGAATACCCCAGGCTGGTGATGCACATTGACGATCAGGCGATAGAGGCGGTCCGTGAGCTTTTCAGGGAGGTAATCCCGCCCAACTCTATGGTCCTGGACCTGATGAGCAGCTGGAGGTCTCACTGGCCCGGCGGCCACCCCAGGGCCGGTCTGGTGGGACTAGGGCTCAACGCAGTGGAGATGGACGAGAACCCCGACCTGGACAGCTACGTCGTGCACGACCTGAATAAGGACCCCCGCCTTCCTTTTGAGGACGCCAGCTTTGACGCCGCGGTTATCTCCGTGTCCATACAGTACCTTACCAGGCCCATAGAGGTGTTCCGGGATGTCAACCGCATCCTCAAACCCGGCGGTATCTTCCTGGTTATTTTCTCCAACCGGATGTTCCCCACCAAGGCGGTGAGAGCATGGACTATGCGTGACGACGAGGAGAGGATGTACCTGGTGGGCGCATATTTCCACTATGCGGGGAACTATGCCGGGCTGCGGGGGACCAGCCGGAACCCGGACAGGGACCTCTACCAGGACCCGGTGTACGTGGTGATGGCCCAGAAAGAGTCCCCGGGCACGGCGCTATAGAATTTCGGGTTAGCTTTATGGCTGGGTCACAACCGCTTTCTCATCTGCACATGCTCTATCCCCACTTCCAGGAATACGTCGCCCTCCTCTATGTACCCGTGGGTAGAATAGAATGAGTTGACATAGGTCTGGGCATGCAGCACCGCCTCGGCCATCCCCCGTCGGGCCGCCTCTGCCTCCAGGGCTTTCAAGATGAGGCTCCCTATGCCCCTGCGCCGCCAGGCCTTGTCCACCGCCATCCGCCCGATCCTGGCCTCTCCAGTGCTTGACCTAGGTATTTCTCCAGGGTCATCGAGATGCCCTCCCGCCGTGGATGGAGGACAACTATACACTACCCGCCCCGCGCCGACAGCTTTCCCCCCCACCAAGGCGATGGCATGGCCGACCTGCTTACCCTTCCCGTCGCGCAGGCCTGAGACCGAACTGGGTCCCCAGGTAGAATAATCAGGGTCGCGGGGTAAGAAATCGTCGACGTCGATCTCCTCATGAGCCGGCACACCCTGTTCTTCGACGAAGACCCGCATCCGGACGGAGAAGGCCGCCCGGCGCTCCTCTTCGTTCTCGACAATCTTGACCACCAGCCCTTCCATGGCGACGTAGGCCCTCTACCGTAAAAAGTATGTTTTCCTTATAAGACGCCCTTAAACAGACGACGGTCCGTCTGACCCCTTGGTTAGGTGAATGCGATGACTCCCCGGCCTAATCCACCTTGTATCAGGTCGTCGTAGGCCTCGTTGACCTCGTTCAAGGTGTACCTGCGGGTTATCATCTCGTCCAGGTTGAGCTGGCCCGAGAGGTAGAAGTCCACCATCTTGGGCATGTCCACGTGGCACCTGGCCGAGCCGTAATAGCTTCCCTTCAATACCTTCTCCTCCCGGACCAAAGAGACGGCGTCTATACCTGCAGTCTCTCCGCTTGGGGCAATGCCCACTACCACGACCGTCCCACCTTTCCGGGCCATGGCATAGGTAGTCTCCACCGTCTCGGCGGAGCCGTACACCTCGAAGCTGTAATCTGCTCCCAGGCCGCCAGTGATCTCCTTCACAATGGCCACGGCGTCCTGGTGGGAGGCGTTCACCGTATGAGTGGCGCCGAACTTCATGGCGAACTCAAGCTGTCCTTCCCTGACATCCACCGCGATGATTTTGGAGGCGTTTACCAGTCGGGCGCCCTGGATAACGTTCAGCCCAACCCCCCCACAACCCACCACGGCGACGGTGCTTCCCGGCTCTACCCCGGCGTTTAAGATAACGGCGCCGACCCCGGTGGTGACGCAGCAACCGATGAGGGCCGCTACATCCATGGGGAAGGTGGCCGGTATGGGGATGCACCCGGATTCGGGCACCACGGCGAGCTGGGCGAAGCACGCCACTTTCCCAAAATGGGTGATGGGCTGGTCGCCTTTGTGCAGCCTGGTTGTACCATCGAACATGTAACCGGCGGTGGCGCCGTGGAGACTGCACAGGTTTGGGCGGCCGATATTGCAGAAATGGCAACGGCCGCAGTTGGGGACGAAAGAAAGGATCACGTGGTCGCCGGGCTTTACGGCCGTTACGCCCTCTCCCACCTGCTCCACGACTCCAGAACCCTCGTGCCCAAGGACTGTTGGGAGGGTAGTCCTGGCTTCCCCCTTCATAAAATGGTAGTCGCTACGGCATATACCCGCGGCGGCAGTTTTTACCAGTACCTCCCCGGCTTTGGGTCCATCCAGCTCCACCTCCTCCACCACCAGAGGTGTGTCGTAGTCGTAAAGCACCGCTGCCTTCATAGAGGCACCTCCTTCGTGCAGTCCCGATCCCTAAGCCTGGAACTCCTTCAGGTCCTTGGCAATGATGAGCCTGGCCTCGGTGGCCTCCTGTACATCTTCAGGGGTGTAGCCGGGGGCGATCTCCTTGAGCAGGAATCCCTGGGGAGTTACTTCGAACAGCCCCAGGTTGGTGACCAACAGCTTCACCACTCCCACCGCTGTTACGGGAAGCTTGCATTGGGTCAGAACCCGTTGCTGTCCCTCCTTGGTGGTGTGCTCCATGGCGATGAAGACTCGCTTCGCCCCCACCGCCAGGTCCATGGCCCCGCCGATGCCACCGCCCTTTCTATCCGAGGAAGTCTTCCAGTTGGCGAAATCGCCGTTCCCTGCCACCTCGTAAGCTCCCATGACCGTGGCGTCCAGGTGCCCGCCCCGGATGAGGCCAAAGGAATCGGCGTGGTGGAAGGTGGCAGCGCCTGGGATCAAGGTGACGTACTGTATGCCCGCATTGACCAGGTACAGGTCCTCCTCGCCTTCGGGGGCCACGGGCCCATAGCCGATCACGCCGTTCTCCGAGTGGAACATTATAGTCTTGTCCTTGAAATCGTAGTTGGAGCAGAGGGTGGGAATGCCGATGCCCAGGTTGACCACCCAGCCGTCCTCGAACTCCATGGCCAGCCTGTTGGCCATGGCCTGCCTGCTCAGGGGAGTCTTACTCATCTTTCGCTGCCCTTCCTTTCTTCCCAGGTGTGGAGCAGCCACTCCACAACCATATCCCATAATCCTTCGGGAGCGGGCGGGATTTTAACGATGCGGTCCACGTATACCCCGGGCGTGTGCACCTGGTCCGGGTCGATGGCGCCGGGTTCCAGGATGTCCCCCTCCACCTCTGCGATGGTTATTCTGGCGGCCTGGGCCATGATGGGGTTGAAGTTGCGCTGGGCAAGGCGGTACTGAAGGTTGCCGAAACTGTCCCCGCGGTAGGCCCGGATAAAGGCGTAGTCGGCGTACAAGGGGTACTCGAGGATGTACTCCCGGCCGTTTATGACCCTGTGCTCCTTACCCTCGGCGATCTCGGTGCCCACTCCTGTGGGAGTGTAGAAAGCGCCGATGCCGGCGCCCCCCGCACGGATCCGCTCGGCCAATGTGCCCTGGGGCACCAGCTCACCCTCGATCTCCCCGGCCTCGTACAGCTTCTCGAAGGGCATGGCCCGGGAGGGATGGGGGGCGGCGGTGAATGCGCAAATCATCTTCTTCATCTGGCCGGCCTCCACAAGCCTGCCCACGTCCATGGTATTGCCCCACCTTCCATGGTGGTTGGCGATGCCGGTCAGGTTTTTGGCCCCCTGGCGGAAGAGGGCTGCGGTAAGGTTCCTGGGCGTGCCCGGCGGTCCGAAACCTGCGAACATAATGGTGGCGCCGTCTGGAATGTCGGCCACGGCCTCGTCAAAGCTCGAGTAGACCTTGCTCTTCATCTATCCATTCTCCCGATCCTCTGATGTCCCATAAATACTACCTCAGCTTTCTCCCCGACGCCAGAGTTGAGTTTGAAATACAGGAATAACCCTTGGCGTCAGAGCTCCCTCCGAAAATAATCTTGCACCAGAGGCTTGAGCTGCCCCCAGTGGTCGTTGACGCCCTCCAGTTCCCCCTCCTCCATCTGGTTGTAGGTCTTGCCCAGATGGGGAAAATACCATTGGGAGAATACCCAGAATCCGGGAACGGTAGGGCCGGGACCGGGATCTTCCAGCAGCAGGCCCGTGGGTCCTTTTACCTCCCAGGATGCGACTATCGTGTCTCCTTGGGCGATGGCCAGGGCCTCCACCCAAAATGCCCCTCTATCCTCGCCACTGTAGAGACTCATTATGTCCATCAGGCGGGCCACACGGGCGGCGTCATCGGCCTCCTCCCCAGCGAAACGGTGGGTGAGAAGGCTCTCCCACTCCCGGCCCAGGGCGGGGATCACCAGCCCTCCGTCAGAAGATGTGGCAGGCATGGCCGCGGCCCTGGACCAGCCTCTGGCCTTATTCCGGGCGACCTCTTCGTGGGAACCGCCCTCCTCTCCCGGCGATAGTTCCCCAAATTCCAGCTCGGCGGGCGTCACGGGATGGATGGGTAGACCCTCCAGCAGCCATCGCAACCTTCGCTGCTTGGCAGGATTGGTTGAAGCAATCAGGATATTATCGTAGCTCATGGCCCAGTGCCGCCATTCTACAATATCCATCACAGAACGTCAGGGTAGCCGGAGGCAGGGTTTCAGGCTTCACAAGCTTCAATGGAGAAATTGACACCATCAGCCGGTTCCACTATCCTGGTTTTTGTTGGATAAGGCAGCTAGTACCTCGTCAGATTCAAACTGACCTGTCATTCCAAGCCCTTCGCTCCCTGTCATTCTGAGCGAAGCGAAGAATCTATCGATACAGGGAAGATTCTAACTGAGGGAGGTGGCCCGTGGCCAAGCGACCCTGGGACGATTACATCACCGAGCGAGACCGGGAGGTATACCGGCTTGGCGGCTTCGGGCATGAGGGAGGCTTTGGTAAGCGCCCGGCCATCCTGGTTATAGACGTGCAATACCGCACCTGCGGCGAGAAACCGATGCCCATATTAGAGGCTATCAAGCAGTACTCCACTGCCTGCGGTGAAGAGGCGTGGGAGGCCGTGCACCAGATACGGGAGCTGCTGGACATCGCCCGCCCCCAAGGGTTCCCGGTCATCTATGCCCGGGGGGAGCGGAAGGACGCCTTCGAGGGGGCCCGGTACGCCGAGAAGATCCCTTCCCTCACCGATGCCTCCAACTTGGCCGGCAGTCGCGGCGTGGAGATCATCGAAGAGGTGGCGCCCCAGCCCGGTGACATCGAGATCAGCAAACGGTTCCCCAGTATCTTCTTCGGGACCCCGTTGATCACCTTCCTGGTGAACCTGGACGTCGATACGGTGATCGTCACCGGCTGCACCACCAGCGGCTGCGTCCGTGGGACGGTGGTGGACGCCAACAGCTACGGCTTCAAGGTGATCCTTCCCGAGAAGTGCGTATGGGACCGGGGTATGGCCAGCCATGCCGTCAACCTATTTGACATGGACCAGAAGTACTCCGACGTGTTGCCCCTGTCAGATGTGATAGCCGCGCTGGAGCAGCTTCCAGCCCGTAAGGCCGCGAAAGAGGTGTCACAGGTCTAGCCTGTTAATAACTTGGATAGAGATGGATCAAGGAGAGGCAAATGTACGATACTGTCGTGAAGAACGGCCGGGTGGTCATCCCTGAAGAGGGCGTCCAGTCCGTCACCATCGGGATCAAGGAAGGGAAGGTGGCAGCCCTATTGGCGCCATCGGAGGAAGCAGCAGGTAAAACGATTATAGATGCCAAGGGATTGCACGTGCTTCCTGGGATCATAGACCCTCACGTTCATCTGGGATTCGGTGATCCCGAGACCGACTTCTACACCGAGAGCCGGGCGGCGGCCATCGGCGGCGTTACCACCCTTCTCAGCTACCTGATGACCACGGGCCCCTATGACAATGAGTTCAAGTTCTACAAGGAGCATGGCGATGAGCAGTCGGTAATTGACTTCGGGTTCCACGCCGTGGGCTGCACCGATGTCCATCAGCAGGAGCTCCAGAAGTACGTCAGTGAGTTCGGGATAACCTCCTACAAGTTTTTCATGAGCTTCCGGGGGTCCGAGGGTGAGTACCTCGGCATCTCTCCCATCGACGACGGTTTCATGTACGAGTTCCTCGCCGTTCTTGGCAAGCTACCCAGGACCATGGCCTGCATCCACACCGAGAACATCGAGGTGGTATGGAGGCTGCGGAAGCAGCTAATGGACTCCGGTAGGGACGATCTGGCCGCCTGGGCGGAGAGCCGCCCCGCCTTCGTGGAGGCGGAGGCCGCATTACGGGCCATGTACTTCGGAGAGGAGACCGACTGCCCGATCTATGTGGTCCACCTCAGCAGCGAGGAGTCCCTCAACGAAATCAGACGGTTCAGGGAGCGCTACGATAGGGTCTACCTTGAGACCTGCCCCCATTACCTGACCCACACCATGTATTCCGACGTCGGACTCCTGGGCAAGCAGAATCCGCCGTTAAAAGCCGAGCGGGACCTTGAGGCGTTATGGGAAGGAATCGCGGATGGGACCGTGGACACCATCGGCTCGGACCACGCGGCCCGGAAGCGGGATAAGAAAACCGGGACCATCTGGACGGCCTCGCCGGGGCAGCCCAACATGCCCATGATATTGCCTGTAATGTTGAGCGAAGGGGTGAACAAGCGGGGCCTGTCCCTAGAGCGGATCGCCGAAGTCACCTCCTATAACTCGGCCAAGATATTCAACCTCTACCCGCGGAAGGGCACAATCCGTGTGGGCAGCGACGCCGACCTTACTATAGTGGACCTGGACCTGGAAAAAGTGGTCCACCCGGACATGTTCGGTTCCCGTGCCGACTACTCCATATACGAGGGCTGGACGCTGAAGGGCTGGCCCACCATCACCATGGTCCGGGGCGGCGTCGTAATGCAGGACGGCGAGATCGAGGAGCAAGCCGCATCGGGTATCTATCTCCGCCGGGACTAGGCCACCGTCAACAAAGATTTGACAGGTGCATTTCACCCCCACTCTAACTCTCCCCCATCAATGGGGAGAGAATCCCTTCCCCATTTGATGGAGGAAGGTCAGGATAGGGGTGAAATCCTCAAATACAAGCTGATGGAGCGTAGGCCACCGGGATTCATTACAGACTACTGGGCTACGAATGTCTCAGTCACGTCGTTGACCAACACGGTGTATGTGCTGCCCGGCACGAAGTCGCTGCCCAGGAGTATGGTGGTCTCCACGGTCCTGTAGATTTCGGCACAGGCCACATCAGGGTTTGACGGCTTCCAGTTGACCACCTCTATCCGGACGGTCTCATCATCGCGTTCGAGCCGGTAGCCGCCGAAGCTGGCGCAGCTGTTGGGCAGGCCGGAGACCACTACCAGGTTGTACTGGGGCGGAAAGCTCTTCAAAATCAGGACTTCCACCCTCTCGATGGGCGCCGGCGCCTGAGTAAGACCAGGATCCTGCTCCCTGGCGTCCTCCCAAACTTGCCCACCGTCGCTCCGCTCTTGGAAGAAATCCGGGACGCGCCCGTCTCCCTGGCCGGTGATGCCACCATCGGGATGGCCGATGATATTGCCATCGGCGTCGTACAGATCGCTGAAGATGTCGCAGCAACGGGGCGGCACGTAGTAAACGGTCCGGCCTTTGTACTGATATTGGATTACGGAGGCGGGAGGGTCCGCCACCGGTTCCTTCTCCATCTTTCGGATGAGTCCGGTCAGCCACCGGGGACGCCCGGGCGCCGGCACCGTTACCCGAGCGGTCTCCTGGAATCCAACCACGTCCCCTACCGCCAGGATATGTTCACCGGTAGTAACGTTCTGGAAAATGAACCCCAGGGATGGGAGGGCGGAAGTGACCTTGTCGGGCGCCCGGCCATCCAGAGTTGCCTGGACGTCAATGCCCGAATAAACGTGTAACTGAACAGTAACGGTCGAGCCATCCACTTTGATGCCTTCCAGGTCCCACTCCCTGGTCACCGATGGTGTGGGCGTGGCGGCGGCGCCGGGTGGCGGCGGAATTGTGGGCGTCGCAATGGGTGTGGGCGTTACAGGGCTTATCGGCGAACGAATCCCGGTGTCGATGTGGACCGTGAGATAGGTGGTCCCGCCCGATTCGATGGTGGTGCTCAGGGGCAGGACGGCGGAACATCCCAGGAACTCACATTCCGATAGCTCGACGGAATAGGTCCCCGCAGGCAGCAAGGCGCTGAAGCCCCCGTCCTGCTGAAGTGGGACTTCGATGGGAAGCTCCCCGGGTTGGTTAAGCCCGAATCCACCGAAGGACACGGATGGACGGCGTGAGGACAGCGGAAGGGGGTGGGTGAGGGAGCTACAGGGGAGATGGCCTGGGGTCTTGGGGTAGATGGGAGGGCGGCGGAGGGTCTTCAGTCGCCGCACAGGGCCCCTAAGGCCCTATGCGGGAGTTGCGATGCGCGGGATGGCGAGAGGATACGCAGCAGGGGACTCTCGCGACCGGGGTGGCGCGAGATTGCGGGGACGTTGGGTCAGTTGCAGGCTGGCCGTCAGGCCGGGAATGGAATGGCTTGCAGCCGGGCCAAGGCGCGACTGAACTGGGTTTCCCAAGGCCAGCGCCGGGGGAGATGCAAAGTGAGGCGGCGCGCCGAGCGGGTGATCCGTCCCACCAGAGCGAAGACCCGCCGCCTGAGGGTCTTGGTGATCACGGTCCGCTCGCCCAGACCAATCCGCGCCGTCCAGCGGGCCAGGTTATGCGCCATCACCTGTACCGCCAGCCAGGCGCCGTTGGCGGCGAAGCGCCCCGACGGCATGTGGTTCAGCCCGACGCCGTACTTGAGGTCGCGTATGGCGTTCTCGACCTCGGCGTGGCGGCGATGATCGGCCTCCAGTTCCAGCGTCTCCCCATCGCGGTCGGTGATGAAGGCGTGATAGCTGTATCTGGCGAAGAGGGCGAGCTGGGAACCGGGCGTCGGCTTCACCCGCCGGACAATGAGCCGCACCGGCGCGGCGTCCGGCTTGGTCTGGAACGGGGTGTAAGTCGTCTCGGCGACATCGGCGGCGCCGTCCATCCAGTAGGGAATGGGAGTCCAGTCCTCCTCTGGTATCGCCTCGATCAGGTCCCGCAGGCTGGCGCGCTGGCGGATGGTGATAGAGAAGCGGACATCCATTTCCCGGCAGGCGGCAACGACAGTGTGGGCGTAGAAGCCGCTGTCGGCCCGCACCGTGAGTTGTCCCCTGGCCCCGCCGTAGCGCACCCGCCCCACCGTCTCACGCAGGAAGTGGGCGGCGCCACGGGCGGTGTTGGCCCGGCCCTCGCGCAGCCGGGACATCAGCACCTCGCCGGTGCCGGCGGCAATGGCCAGCAGCGGGTGATAGCCGCGGGCGCCGGTATAGCCGTGGTGGCGCGCTCCCTCCTTGGCCAGTCCATAGGTCTCGCAGATGGTCGAGTCCAGGTCGATGGTCAGGGGCGAGTCGCCGGGTCCGGCCCCAGCGGCCCAGGCCCGGGCCAACAACTGGCGGCTCACGCGGTCGAGTTGACGGACATGCCCCCACCGGAAGCTGCGCAGGAAGGTCCCCAGGGTGGATGGCGCCTTGACCACGCAGCCTAGAACACCGACCGTCCCACCAGCGCGCAGCGCATCGGCGTCGTCGATGCAGTCGCCGCCTGCCAGCGCGGAAGCGACCAGCGTCAGCATCTTGTCCCCAGTGTTCGCCCGTCCCGGCGCTCCGCCGAGGTCAAGGTGATGGTCGACGAGTTCCCGCAGGCCCAGGTGCCGGGCTAGGGTGGCCGGCAGGAGCAGGCCGGCATTGGCCACCAGGCGATGGTCGTCAAAGAGGATGCGCATACGGTCGGGTTTGTTCTGTGGCAGCATCTATTGGGTGCTCCTTGTTTCCGGGCTGGTTTCTGTTCCAAAACCATTATCCCAGATTCAGAGGAGCACCCGCTGGCTTCTTCAAGGACTGTCCCCAAGGACGTCCTTCGGTGGATTCGGGTTAAGTAACAGCGTTCTAGGGGAATAGGGGTTGATGGCAGGTTCACACGGCTCGACGGGGCAGAGGGGACCGATTTCTACCACTCCTGTAAGGACTCCCTCGGCCTTAGTGGGCAAGGTTATAGGTGTTGCGCTCTCTCCCCCACAGGCGGCTATTCCGAGGATTGCTACCACGAGCCCTACCAGAACCAAAGAAATCTTCAATGCGGGACCTCCACCGGGGCCAGAAATATGGAACCCTTCTAATAGTAATGACGGCGGAGAGGGGAGAAAGGTTCCATTTATTTCCTGGAAATCTGGTGGCGGACCTCAAGGCCAAGGGCGTAGGGAAGGCTACTACTCTACGATTACATCCACCCGCTGGACGCCGTTGTTACCGTAGCCCCCATAGTTCCACTCCTGGTCCATGGGCTGCACGTTACCTTCGGAGTCCCAGGCCCGGACGCACAGGGTGTGGTTCCCGGGCCTGGCATCCCACGGGAAGCTCCATGGTGTCCAGGCGAAGGGCGATTCCTGGCCGCCAACCTTGGCCCCGGACCATGTGCCAACGCCGTCGGTGCTCACCTCTACCTTAGAGATACCCAGCCGTCCGGCCCAGGCCCTGCCGTTGAGGGTTACGGGCCCGGCCTTGACCAGCCGGGTCCGGGTCAAAAAGTCCGGCACGCCGGGGGGAATCATCAGCGCCCTGACCCTGATCAGGCTGACGGGCTCACCCGGCTCCTCGGGTCCCTTGGAATAGCGATAGGCCCGCGCCATCTGATAGCCCTGAAAAGGTTCCCCAACTGACTCTATATTTTGAAGCCACTTGACGCTGGCCATTCCATACCAGCCGGGAACAAGGAGACGTAACGGGTAGCCGTGCTGGGGTTGAAGGGGCTCCCCATTCATCTCGTAAGCCAGGAGCAGCTCTTCCCTCATGGCCTCGTCCACACTGAGGCTGCGCTGGTAGTTCTGGACCTGGTCTCCCTCTACTCCCTGGTCAACGCCCGTGAAGACGATCTCAACCGCGTTCCCGGCCAGGCCGGCCTCCTCCAGGAGTCCACTCAAGGGCGTGCCGGTCCACTGCGCGGTGGCCACGGCTTCCAGATGCCAGGGCTGGCTGATGCGGCGGGGAGAGAAGAGGGCCCGGCCATTTCCGCCGCACTCCATCGTCACGGCCAAGGTACGGGCGGGCCTGCTTCTTATATCGTCGAGGCTCAGGCTCATGGGTGCGGAGACTAGGCCGCCCACCGTCAGCCGCCATCTGTCAGCGTCCACCTCCGGGATGTCGTAGTGGATCAGGAGGTAGTGCAACCCCGTGGGAGTTATCGGATATCGAAGGGCCTCCAGGGGCATTCCCCTGTTGCGGAGGGCGAGTTGGACCTCTTCTTTATGGAATTTGTCGGTGGTAGAGTGGCCCTCGCCGTCTCCTACTATTGGGAACCGTCCCACGGCCCTATCCTGCTCCATCCTTTCTCCTCCAGTAAGGATACCTTTGTCAATGCGGGCGGGACCACCCCTGTTGAAATCCGGCGGATTACAAACTCAGCAACTTGTAATCGACCGGTGGCAGCTCAGCGGGGTGGCTGACCTGGTTCCGAGAGGAATTAAATGCCTAAAGATTGAACTGGGCGTCCACGAAGTCCCGCTCTTTGATATACACCTGGATGCGGGACCTCAAGGTGTCAAGCACTATGAATCTGACGTCGCCGCCCGGGGTTCACCTCCACCCAATCCCGGCCACCTGCCCTCTTTCGCATGCTGTTTTACCTGAGGCTAGTCGCTTTTGTAGCTGATCAGGCCCATTACATCGTACTCGTATTCGGCGTCCACAGCATTCGCCGGGCCTTCTATTGCTTTCTGCAAATCGGAGGCTAACTCTTTCCAGGCACGGTCCCCATCGGGTCCCTCCGGGACCTCGCCCGCCCGGACCTTGGCCTCAAATTCAGCGATAATATGTTGCTCATTGGTGCCTTCGGGATTGTCGAAAAACTCGCTATGAAATTTGGGCAGCTCACCGGGCCCAAAGTAGCCCATGTCGCCCATCTGGTAGCCCTCCAGGTTATCGGTGCCCTTGCCCAGCACCTGACCGGTGGCCACGTAGTGCTCCATTACCGGCTTCAAACCGTACCGCTGAACGGGACACACCTTCATACAGACCCCGCAGGCGTCGTAGTGGGTCATTACCGGGCGGCACCGCTTGGCTATCAGCTTGGACTTCTCCACGCCACGCCACCACACCCTTTCCCTCATCAAGGCCCTGCCCGGGCAGCGGTTCACGCACACCTGGCAGATGGCGCAGAAGGCGTGAATGCCGTAGTCTACAGGCTGGTCGTGGGTCACAAGGGCATCAGTGGTTATGAGCATCAACCTGACCCGGGAGCCGAAGGTCGGCGCCAGCAGATAACCATTAGCCCCCTGTTGGCCCATACCAGCGGCCACGAACATGGGTACCACTGCGGTGCTGGAATCGGCAAAACTCTGGACTTGGACGTGATAACCCAGGGAGCGGATGTAGGCCGCCAGCTCCAGAGAGGCGCTCCCCCCAAGCCTGTGGGTGGCGAAGACGGCCACCTCCGCCTGCTCGCTGGGGATCATTTGGGTCTCTTCGTAGGGCGGGTCCATGGCCAGACAGATGGCATGGGGGAAGGGCTTGACCCACTTCTTCTTGCTCTTGTAGGTGTAGCGATGGTCATAAGCCGTTATGCCCACCGAGGCGAAGCCCAGGTCCAGGGCCTTCTCCTTGATCTCGTTGGTAACGTCCTTGCCGGGCACCGCGTCCCCCGTTGGCTCCAGGTCGCCCGAATTTCGCGATTCGGCGACGATGGGCCTGTCCAGCTCCAGATGCTCGTCCCGGGTCTTCACCATGGAGTTTTGCTTGAAATGCCACCTGACCCAAGCAGAGTGCTCTACGCTCTGGTTCTCTATCGGATAATTCCGGGAATAGAAGCTAACGGTATCCTGGTCCTGAGGCACCCCCGGCACCGTCTCCAGCTCTTCCGGTATCGGGATCGTTTCCGGGCAGGCTTCTGTGACCTTGCCTCCCAGGGATTTGGGTATCGTAACGGTATGGCCAATCTTCAACATGGGCTTGACTCCCCCTCGGATTAATTCCGGTACCGGGCTCCAACAACTCCGGATTATAGTTAAACCACACCCACGGCCAGAGCTGTTCCGTACGACCCCATTCTCAAAAGAATCAGCCCCGATGTCAAGGGTTCGTGCCCGGCGGGTAATCGCCCCCCGGTGGTATCCGCGCTTTGATGCTAGACCGCCGTTTTCTTGAATGTCCCTGAAGGGCCTGCCAGCGGCCTGGGCTCACTCAACAGGAGGAAAAGCGAAGCGCCCAGCAAGCTGATTACCGCAATCACGATGAATGGTATCGTATAGCTGCCGGTGAACCGGTACATATACCCGGCGAAGATGGGAGCGGCGAACAGGAAAACGTTCAAAGGCACCATGGAAATGCCGGTGATGCTGGCATAGGACCTACGGCCGAAATAGATCGCCCGAATAGCTGAGAGCGCGGGGGTCCGGCCTCCCCAGCCTGCCCCTAACACAACCGCAAAGAGTAAAGCCATAGGGGTGCTGTGGGCCTGGAGAAGAATAAAAATGGACCCGGACTGAATGACGGAGAACCAGAAGACTGAGTGACGCATGGACACCCGATCGCCTATGTAGCCGCCCACCAGGATAAATAACGCCGTTACTCCCGTGTATGTGGCCACTACCCATCCCACCATTTGCAGCGAGAAGCCCCGGTCGTCCAGAATGAGGCCCAGGTGGACCAATATGCTCACGGTCACTATAGAGGTTCCGGCATGACCAAAGCTTATCAGCCAGAAAGTCCGGGTTCGTATGGCCTCTTGCCAGGTGAACCCCTGATCGCCTGGGGCGGACCGAAGAGGGGCCGTCGGTTCGGGGGTCTTAATGGGCTGGTCTGATGAAACACCGTCGGGATGCAGGCCCAGGTCCTCAGGCTTATCGCGCACAAGGCGGGATATCGGGAAGGCCAGGAGCAAGGTGACCACACCTATGCCGGCGGCTGTGGCCCTCCAGCCGAACCTGTCGGGTTGGTCAGAGTCCACCCCCCCGATGGCCCAAGCGATTAGCGGCACCAGCACTATCCCGCCAACGGCGCTCCCCTCCATAGCCAGGCCCATGGCCTTGGTCTTATGCTTGACAAACCAGTGGTTGAGCATAGTCATCATGGGGAGCCAGGTGCCCAACGCCGCGCCCAGGCTCATCAGAAAGAAAATCCCATACAGCTGCCAGAGCTGGTCTATTCGGCTGAAAATCAGGAAACCGCCACCCAGGAGCGCCAGGCCTATAAACACCATCCAACGGGAGCCCAGCCGCTCCACCAGAAGCCCTTCCACCGGGCCCATGATACCCCCTTCGATCCGGGTGAAGGCGAAGGCCCATTGCAGCTGGTCCGGCGTCCATCCGAACCTGCCCCTGAGCACCGGGTTCAAGACAGCTGTACCTTGAAAAAGGGGGACGTTGCCCAGCGCCATGATAATGGCCGCCAGGCCACTCATCCACCATCCGTGGAATACTCCCCGCAAACGCTTCTGGAGGCTAAATAGCACTCCTACCCCTATCCTTCAGAACATATCGCCTGTGCCTGAGATCCTTGATTGAGCCGACGATAACACCGCCTCCCGAGAGCGTCAACTTGTACAGGCGCCCCCGTACTCCGTGTATAATTCATCCTGGTCTGAAGATAGCCCCCACCCCGGCCTGCGGCCACCCCTCTCCCATTGGGAGATGGGCCGGGGGTGAGGGTCGGCAACGCCATTTCCAACCGCCGATAATACCCCACCGGGGCATGAAAACCCATATGAAAATTGATCCGGCAATGGGACCTGTTGAGGAAGCGGTCCGGCTGACGATAGAAAACAACGTCTCCACGGTCGGGGATTGGGTGGGGGACCAGCCGGGAAGCTGGGGATTCTTGGCGGGCAAGGCCGTGATCGCTTGCCGCCAAAAGCTGGGCAGGAAGCTGACAGACCATGAGCGGCGCGCAGTATGGCATCTCCTCTGGGACCGGCTGGTGGAGCTGAAGCTGCGATGCCTTTCCAGCCAGCAATAAATTGGAAGCTCAGATGAAGAAAAGGGATAAGCCTCCACAGGAGGGGTTATGGTCACTCCCTATTCTATAATAGGTAAGCCGGTGACCAGAGGCGAAGGCCCGGACAAAGTGTCCGGGAAGGCCGTGTATCCTGCGAATATAGTCCTGCCCGGAATGCTTTGAGGCAAGGTGCTGAGGAGTCCCTTCCCCCACGCCAGGATAGTAGACATCGACACCTCAAGGGCCAGCTGCGTGCCGGGAGTCCATGCGGTCCTCACCGGACTTGACCTGCCCATGAGGAGGGTTGGGAGATTGCTGCGGGATATACCCATCCTGGCCAGGGACAGGGTGCTCTTCGTGGGGGAGAAGGTGGCGGCGGTGGCTGCCGAGGACCCCGGCGTGGCGGAGGAGGCTCTGCTCTTAATTGACGTTAAGTACGAAGAGCTTCCGGCGGTCTTCGACCCCCTGGAGGCCATGTCCGGGCCGGCTCCCGTGCTCCACGAGGATATGAAATCCTATGAAGGTCTGCCCCAACCCGTATCGGCCATACCCAACGTCTTCTCCCACAATTCCTGGACCAAGGGTGACATTGACCGGGGATTTCGGGAATCCGACCAGGTATTTGAGCACAGCTTCACCACCCAACTGATGCACCAGGCCTATATCGAGCCCCACGCATGTGTGGTGAAGATCGACGACGGCGGGCGGGTGGATGTCTGGGTAAACAATAAGGCCCCCTTTGCCTTGCGAGAGCAGCTGGCGGCGGCATGGGGACTATCCGAAGACCGGATCAGGCTTAATCCATGCAGCATCGGCGGCGACTTCGGCGGCAAGGGCTCGTTCATGGACGTACCCCTCTGCTACTACCTGGCCTTGCATTCAATACGTCCCGTCAAAATGGTCATGGATTACCTCGACGAACTGATGGCGGGGAATCCCAGACATCCGGCGGTAATCAGCCTGAAGACTGGCGTGAAGAATGATGGGCGGCTCTGGGCCCGGCAGGCCAGGGTGGTATTCAACAGCGGGGCCTACGGCGCCTTCAAACCCAGGGTCTTCCTGCGAGGCGCCGACCACAGCGGTGGCGCCTACCGCATCCCAAACGTCCATATCGACAGCTACATGGTGTACACGAATAACGTCCCCTGCGGGCACATGCGTGCCCCGGGAAAACCCCAGATGGTCTTCGCCGTGGAGTCCCATATGGATATGATAGCCAGAGAGATGGGGCTGGACCCCTACGAGTTCCGGCTTAGAAATGTCCTCCAGGAAGGAGATGCGTCACCCGTAGGGGAGAAATGGCGCAACATCCGGGCTGGTGACACTTTGAGAAAGGCCGCCGGGGCCGCCCGTTGGGACAGTCCCAAAGAGAAGCAGTTCACGGGCCGGGGAATGGCCATATCCGACCTTCCCCAGGGAACAGGCGAGTCCACGGCCAGGGTTTCGATGGATGATCAGGGAAAGGCGTCCTTGATGATGGCCCTTTGGGACACCGGCACCGGGGCCCACATCATTCTCCGCCAGGTGGTGGCCGAGGAGCTGACCATCCCGGTGGAGGACGTGAGCATAGTCATCCAGGACACCGACGCCGTTCCCTTCGACTCCGGGTCGGGAGGCAGCCGGGTTACCTACACTGCGGGCCAGGCCGCCCTGGGAGCGGCTAGAGACGTCCGGAAAAGGCTGACCTCCATAGCGGCGGAGCATCTCGGATGTCCCGAAACCCGCGTCCGGCTTGAGTCGGGCCTGTTTATTCAGGACATCGACCAGGACCTCGAACCGCCCAGTTCCATTCCCCTACAGGTAGTGGCCGCCAGGGCCTACGCTGCTAATGAGACACCCATCGAGGGCCAGATGACCTCCATCTCCACCTCGCCGGAGGTGACCTCTTACTGCGCCCAAGTAGCGGAGGTGGAGGTGGACACGGAGACCGGCCAGTTGCGGGTCAACAGGATCGTCACGGCCCACGACGTGGGCATCATTCTCAACCCCATGACCCATCAGGGGCAGATAGAAGATGGAGTGGTGCAGGGCCTGGGCTACGCCTTGATGGAGGAGATGAAAACTGAGTCCGGGCGGGTCTCTACACTGAGCCTTGGCGAGTACAAGATACCCACCATGATGGATATTCCACAACTGACGACGGTGCTGTTGGAGCCTACTTCAGGCCCGGCGCCCTTCAACAGCAAGGGCATTGGCGAGAGCAGCAACATCCCCGTGGCGGCGGCCATTGCCAACGCTGTCGCTGACGCTGTGGGGGTGCGCATCATGGACCTGCCCATAACCGCGGAGAAGGTGCTGTCCGCGCTGAAGAAAAAGGGGCGGGCTTCAGCCCGCCGGTAAACTCTGGCTGGGGTTGGTCAGCCCATTTTCAGATGCTGGTAGCGCATACGGGATTCGAACCCGTGATCTCCGCCTTGAGAGGGCGGTGTCCTAGGCCACTAGACGAATGCGCCTTGCGATGCCACATGCCAGGTTGTTCACGTCCGGCAGCCACCCCACCCATCGGGCATTTGAGGCTGGCTGGGGATCGTGGATTCGAACCACGGCTTGCAGATTCAGAGTCTGCTGTCCTACCACTAGACGAATCCCCAATCCCCAATGATTATAGCATCCGGTAGAATGTCGAACAACCTTCTATAACTTGGCTAGATCTTGGGACGGGGTCTGACGCCGCCCCGGACCAATCCTCGTATTGGGAGACCTTCTTGCCTTGATAGATAGACTGATTTTTACACAATTTGTTCATTCTACTTGATTGACATGACGCGGGCCCGCGAGTATTATGCCTAGCGGAGAGCCAAAGGGAGTCGCCCAATGGTGGAATCCTTTAAGGACTATTATGGAATCCTCGGAGTGCCCCGCTACACCAACGCGGCGGGCATACGCCGGGCTTATATACGTAAGGCATGGCTTCTGCATCCTGACATCCATCCCGACGACCCCGAAGCCGCCTCCGACATGAGCGAGATCAACCTGGCCTACACGACCCTTTCCGATCCCAGCCTTCGTACTGATTACGATGCCCAGCGGGTTACGATTCGCATCCAACCTCACCAAGACCATCCCGGTCCACGGCATACATACCGGGTATCCAACCGGTGCCCTTCGAAGAAAGACATAGGCATCCTCGATGCCGCCTTTATCATTCTTGGGCGGCTCATCCGCTACGCCACCGCTGTCCTATCCCTTTAGATAAGGGCGACGCATGCGTCGTCCCTAGCTATAACTGTCCCATTCCCAGAAGGCCAACTTCTTTTAGGGACGAGGTAGGTCCGAACCCCGGGCTCCCAGGTAATTTCCCTGATCTTCGCCCTTAAAACCTTTATTCCAACCACGGTCCCTGGATACCCTCACCCGGCGCGCGAAAACCATCCCCGACATTGACTTCTCCTATTTGCGGTGTTAGGCTCGGCCAAATCCTTAGCCCGATTCCAACCCCGCAAGGAGATTCGCAGCCATGACAAAAGTAACTGCCATAAAAACAACAGCGGTTACGGTGTTACTGCTCGCGGCCGCCTTTGTCAGTCTGCTCTTTGTCTTCGTGATTGGTGGAGAGGAAGGGGGCAAGAAGATCGGTTCTCTGCCGCTGCCGGGCATCTCTATGGGGCTGACCGCCGAAGCCATGGCCTCTCTTCAGGCCACCAACGCCTTCCCAGGTCCCAACCCGGCTGGATTCGCCGCCATCTGGAGCGGCGATGGCTCCTTGATGAATCTAACGGCTGCCAGGGAGTCTATTTTGCAAACCTCGGGCGCCAGCGGGCGAAGGGCGGGAGCGGGCAGTATAGTCGAAGTGGGCGACAATTTCTTCATATCCGACGTGCCCATCAGGAACATAACGGGCAACACCACTGTCCGGCTTTTCGTATCCCAGCCCGCGTCGGGCGACACCGGCGACACCCGGGCCTGGGTGGTGGGCTTCTTTCTCCACACAGGCGGGGCCCGCAACCCAAACGTACATTCCGCCGCCCAGGCGTGGAACCCCATTGACCATGGCTTCGACCTTCAGATCCCCCTGATCGCCATCGACCGGCTCACCAACGTCGACGCCATCCTGGAGGTAACGGACGTCCTCGGCCTCGATCCGGCAGTCGTGTTCAACAGCGTAACCTGGTTCCACTTCGGTTTCCCCCAGGCAACCAATCTTGCATTGATGGCCGAGGCGAGGGGAATTAAAGGCACTTCCGACGTGAACTTCGCCCTGCCCGCCAGCGCCGTCATCGACGAGGTGTCGGCGATGAAATACGTAAAGAGGCATCCGAGCTTTAGCCCGAATCCACCGAAGGACACCGATGGACGGCGTGAGGGCAGCGGAAGGGGGTGGGTGAGGGAGCTACAGGGGAGATGGCCTGGGGTCTTGGGGTAGATGGGGAGGGCGGCGGAGGGTCTTCAGTCGCCGCACAGGGCCCCTAAGGCCCTATGCGGGAGTTGCGATGCGCGGGATGGCGAGAGGATACGCAGCAGGGGACTCTCGCGACCGGGGTGGCGCGAGATTGCGGGGACGTTGGGTCAGTTGCAGGCTGGCCGTCAGGCCGGGAACGGAATGGCTTGCAGCCGGGCCAAGGCGCGACTGAACTGGGTTTCCCAAGGCCAGCGCCGGGGGAGATGCAAAGTGAGGCGGCGCGCCGAGCGGGTGATCCGTCCCACCAGAGCGAAGACCCGCCGCCTGAGGGTCTTGGTGATCACGGTCCGCTCGCCCAGACCAATCCGCGCCGTTCCAGCGGGCCAGGTTATGCGCCATCACCTGTACCGCCAGCCAGGCGCCGTTGGCGGCGAAGCGCCCCGACGGCATGTGGTTCAGCCCGACGCCGTACTTGAGGTCGCGTATGGCGTTCTCGACCTCGGCGTGGCGGCGATGATCGGCCTCCAGTTCCAGCGTCTCCCCGTCGCGGTCGGTGATGAAGGCGTGATAGCTGTATCTGGCGAAGAGGGCGAGCTGGGAACCGGGTGTCGGCTTCACCCGCCGGACAATGAGCCGCACCGGCGGGGCGTCCGGCTTGGTCTGGAACGGGGTGTAAGTCGTCTCGGCGACATCGGCGGCGCCGTCCATCCAGTAGGGAATGGGAGTCCAGTCCTCCTCTGGTATCGCCTCGATCAGGTCCCGCAGGCTGGCGCGCTGGCGGATGGTGATAGAGAAGCGGACATCCATTTCCCGGCAGGCGGCAACGACAGTGTGGGCGTAGAAGCCGCTGTCGGCCCGCACCGTGAGTTGTCCCCTGGCCCCGCCGTAGCGCACCCGCCCCACCGTCTCACGCAGGAAGTGGGCGGCGCCACGGGCGGTGTTGGCCCGGCCCTCGCGCAGCCGGGACATCAGCACCTCGCCGGTGCCGGCGGCAATGGCCAGCAGCGGGTGATAGCCGCGGGCGCCGGTATAGCCGTGGTGGCGCACTCCCTCCTTGGCCAGTCCATAGGTCTCGCAGATGGTCGAGTCCAGGTCGATGGTCAGGGGCGAGTCGCCGGGTCCGGCCCCAGCGGCCCAGGCCCGGGCCAACAACTGGCGGCTCACGCGGTCGAGTTGACGGACATGCCCCCACCGGAAGCTGCGCAGGAAGGTCCCCAGGGTGGATGACGCCTTGACCACGCAGCCTAGAACACCGACCGTCCCACCAGCGCGCAGCGCATCGGCGTCGTCGATGCAGTCGCCGCCTGCCAGCGCGGAAGCGACCAGCGTCAGCATCTTGTCCCCAGTGTTCGCCCGTCCCGGCGCTCCGCCGAGGTCAAGGTGATGGTCGACGAGTTCCCGCAGGCCCAGGTGCCGGGCTAGGGTGGCCGGCAGGAGCAGGCCGGCATTGGCCACCAGGCGATGGTCGTCAAAGAGGATGCGAATACGGTCGGGTTTGTTCTGTGGCAGCATCTATTGGGTGCTCCTTGTTTCCGGGCTGGTTTCTGTTCCAAAACCATTATCCCAGATTCAGAGGAGCACCCGCTGGCTTCTTTAAGGGCTGTCCCCAAGGACGTCCTTCGGTGTGTGGATTCGGGTTTAGCACTCTCCCGAGGTCCATCCTGTTGGTGGATGGAACGACAATATTCGACAACACCTCGGGGGATCGAAAGGAGTACGCCTTTCTCACCGGCAGCTTCGATCCATCCTTCAATCCCCACACCATGACCGTCACCCACAGTGTTACTGATAATGGTTCCACCGGCGCGGCGCTGGCATTTCTCTACCATGTACCCTGATAACCCCTGAGGTTAAGGAATTTTGGTAAAGGGCATCACGGTTGTTCTGCTGATTGTTTATGCCATCGGCGGCCTGCTCCATGGGGCGGAGGTGCTGGCGGGCCACGCCACCGAGGCTACAGTAGTAGAAGTCATATCCAGCGTAGACCGCTCTGCTTACAGGTTACAGACCGTAACCGATACCCGCCCTGGGACCGGTCCAGCGCTTGAGCTGGCGTACCCGGCGATAGGACCGGCCACGACTAGCGCTTCCAGAACCAGCCGGGGCCCGGCGCCGGCAGTCCTGGGGCAGATTATCATTACCGCCGGCACTGCCGCCACCTTCGAGCGCAACCTGGCCCAGCCTGCGATCTCCACCCTAAATCGGCCCCTGAATGCCCCCCGGTTCACCATCATCCAGGGGACCCCTGCCATTTTCGACCGCATCACGACTGGTCCTAACATCGCCGCCCGGTCGCAGCCCCTCGATGTCCCCCGGTTCACCATCATCCAGGGGACCCCTGCCATTTTCGACCGCATCACGACTGGTCCTAACATCGCCGCCCGGTCGCAGCCCCTCGATGTCCCCCAGATAACCATCATCCAGGGGACCCCAGCCATATTCGACCGCATCACGACCGGTCCTAACATCGCGGCCCGGTCGCAGCCCCTCGATGTCCCCCAGATAACCATCATCCAGGGGACCCCAGCCATATTCGACCGCATCACGACCGGTCCTAACATCGCGGCCCGGTCGCAGCCCCTCGATGTCCCCCAGTTCACCATCATTCAGGGGACCCCCGCGACTTTCCAACGGGGTCTATTCGACCACCTGGCACCGGACACCATCGTACTCAGCGCAGGCAGAGGTGTGGGCCTCCAGGGCACGCCCGGCGAGAGCAGCGGCGCATTCCTGAGGGTGAACGGCCAGGACCACTTTGTGGGCCCTGACGGAAGCTTCAGCTTCAGCGCGACGCCCGGGCCCCTCACCATCGAGATAAAAGCGCCCAGCTACCTCTCAATCAGAGTCACATCCCCTTCAGGCCCTGACATCGTCCTGGATGCGGGAGACGTGCTGGAAATGCCTGCGCTGACCATGGTGTACGGCGATGCCGACGGCGATGGGCTGATCAACGGGAAGGACATCTCCCTCGGAACCCGCAACTTCGGCTCCACCACCCTGACATTGGCTCTGACAGCTACCCAGCAGGAGCCCCCCACAGGGGATGCTGTAATCCGCAGCGTAGGTGTGGGTATTCAAGGCATGGACGACAGCACCGGGACCTTCCTATTGGTGGATGGGCAACGTCACTTCGTGGACTCAAATGGAGGCTCCAGCTTCACCGTAGCCCCGGGGTCCCATCAGGTCCAGATCAGGGCGCCCGGCTATCTCACCGTCGACATCCTGTCTCCCTTGGGCTCGGATATCGTGCTTAACGCCGGGGACCTGCTCATCATACCTCAGCTAACCATGGTGTACGGAGACGCCAACGGCGATGGGGCCATAGACGTGAGGGACCTGGCCGCCGGCGCCGCCAACTTCGGAAAGGCCTCGGGTCAGCTGCAGGCTGCCCCCCAGTAAGCTGCTGCCAGGGCGTCCTGTCATCGCCACGATAGTGTCACTCTGAGCCGTGGGCGAAGAGTCTAAGGGCTGTCCCGCTACACCTCCATGACATTGGCTTCGCTTATCTGCCGTGATAGGCTCGGGCAAATTCCCAGGCCGATTTCAACAGCCCAAGGAGATTTGCAGCCATGACAAGAGTAACTGCCATAAAAGCAACAGCGGTTACGGGGTTACTGCTCGCAGCCGCCCTGGTCAGCCTGCTCTTCGTATTTGTTATAGGCGGAGAGGAAGGCGGCAAGAAGATCGGCTCCCTGCCGCTGCCGGGCCTTTCCCTGGGACTCACCGCCGAGGCCAAGGCCGCCCTTCAGGGGAACCCAGCCTTCCCCGAGTCCGAGGCGGGGGGTTGCCGCGATCCTGAACATGCCCGCCGCGAACATGGACGTGGACACCGTCAGGGATGCCTTGCTGATTGGGTCACCCACCCCCCTCGCCAGGGTCTCAGGCATCGGCACTCTCCAACATTTGGGCAACAACTTCTTTGCGGCTGACGTAAGAATTCGCGACCTGGTTAGCACCACTTCAGTGCGGCTCTTTGTGTCCCAACCCGCCACGGGGGACACCGGCGACACCAGCGCATGGGTGGTGGCTTATTTCCTCAGGGGCACCAGCGCCAACTCCCACTCCGCCGCCAATTCCTGGAACCCCATCGAGGTGGGCCGGGAGCTGGAAAACGGCCTCACCGAACTCAATAGATTTATCAACGCGGATGCCATTCTAGACGTACTGGAGGTCCTCAGGTTTGTAGGACTGGTCACCGCCGAGGAGGCGGCGACTCTAGAGAGCCAGGTGACCTGGTTCCACTTCGATAAGCCCACCGCCACCAACCTGCTGATGGTCGCCGTCGCCCGTTCCACCACCGGCACCGACACCACCAGGTTCGGCCTGCCCGCCAGCGCCTTTTTCGACGAGGTGTCAGTGTTTAAATACACAACGCGGCCTACCAGCACTCCGCCGACATCAAGACTGGTCCTGGATGGAGTGACAATTATGGATACAGGAAACTCCAATAGAAAGGATAGTGCCTTTATCCCCGGCTTCAACGACCCTCCACTGGAGGTCCATGTCATGAGCCTGACCCAGGGCACACGCAGTGACGGCTCCACGGGCGCACTTATAGCGCTGCTCTACCACTAGGTCGGAAGCTCGTAACGGTATGAGGTACCGATGAAGCGGACCCTATCTATTCTTCTGGCCCTGCTGGGATTCGGCGGCCTGTTCGGCCTGTCGGCGGTCGTCCTGGCCGGCCATGGTGGCCCCCATGATGAGTTGGTGGTCCAGGAAATCCTTCCCGCCGCAGAGCCCACCGAGGACCACGACCTGGCCGTTGTCTCCTTCAACAAGCTCTTCGTGGGCACCGTCATATCCGGGGATTCTCTGGCCTTCTCCTTCGAGATCGTCAACCAGGGTCGGCTAGAGGATACGGCCAGCTGGAGCATCGTGTCCGACAACGCCACCACCGGGGATACCGGCGACGACATCACCATCGCCTCCGGGGATGCCGACCTGGCCTCGGGTTTCTCCATCAGGACAGGGCTGGGGGGCATTTCTTGGGACACCGCCGGGGCCGCGTTAGGCGTCCACTCGGTTACACTCTCGGTGGAGCCGGTGCCCGGAGAGCCTGCCGGCAACAATAGCAAGGTCCTAACGCTGGCCATCATCGGGCAGCCGGACGTGGAGGTGACCGCCATTGTACCCACCACCTCCGACGGCGTCACTCCACTTGGGGCCGGGGAGGTGGTGGTCGGGAGAACCGTGGTCAACGTGGGAGTGACTGTCATAAACCACAGCTCCTCACCGGCCTCCTTCCTGTTCACTTTCACGGTGGTCCTCTCCGGCGACAGAGATAAGGATACTCTTGCCAACCTGAACGTGACCCTGGACGGTGGCGAAGACGTGTTACTGGGAGTGATATGGGGCACCCCCGTGGCCCAACCAGGAGAGTATGTAATAACAGCACGGGCGACGGTGACGGGGGACTTGAATACTGGGGACAACTCCAGGAGCACCACCGTAACCCTTGTCCCTGCCCCGGCGGTCAGCGTCGAAGAGGCGGATGCATCCCTTCAACGTTCGCTGGCCAAACCTGAAATAACCACCCAGCTGGAGCCCAAAGACTTCGCATATGTGACCAGGGCCGATGCTTCCCGGCACCGAGAGATGGCCAACCCTGGGATCGGTACCCGGCTGGAGCCCTTCTCTTCTGATTACGTGACCAGGGCCGATGCTTCTCTGTCCCGGGGGATGGCCAACCCCATGATAGACACCCGGTTGGAGCCTTTCTCTTCTGATTACGTGACCAGGGCCGATGCTTCTCTGTCCCGGGGGATGGCCAACCCAATGATAGATACCCGGCTGGAGCCTTTCTCTTCTGATTACGTGACCAGGGCCGATGCTTCTCTGCCCAGGCTCCTGACACGGCCGGAGATCAACACCTTGTCGGGTCCACCCGATGCATCCTTCGTGACCAGGGCCGATGCTTCACTAAGCCGAGGCTTGGTGGAACCGGGGATAGCAACCCTGGCTGAGTCCTTCACCAGGACGCTGTTATTCGGAACGGCAGCGGGATACACCTCCAGGGCTCGCCTACCGATAGCACCGGCGCCTTCCTGAGGGTGAACGGCCAGGACCATTTCGTGTCGGCGGAGGGCATGTTCAGCATCGCCGTGGACCCGGGGAGCTTCGCCATACAGATACGGGCGCTGGGCTACCTGCCCGTGGACATAGTGTCCCCCTCGGGCTCGAGCATTGTCCTTGGCTCGGGGGATGTGCTGACCATCCCCGAGCTGACCATGGTCTACGGCGACGCCAACGGGGACGGGGCCATAGACGTGAGGGACCTGGCCTTGGGGGGCCGCAACTTCGGCGCGACCCCTGGGGAGCTGGAGCTTACGCCGCAGTAATGGCTTACCGGGGCCCCGTGCCATCCCGCACCCTCCTGCTCTAACCTGCCCCGGACCCCTTCCCTCCAGCGGCGCAACCGAAGGGTCTTTCAAAAGTCCTGCCACTGTCATTGCAAACCAAGCGAAGCAATCCCTTCTGGCCCTGCTGAGATTGCTTCGGGGCTTTGCCCCTCGCAATGACCATCGAAAGACCCTGCGACAACCCACATGCGACATTGACTTTATATGGCTTGCGTGATAGCCTCGGCCAAAGCTCGGCAGACATATCCACCCTGGCAAGGAGAGCCCAGCCATGATGAAAGTCACCACCGTAAAAGCAGCAGCCCTCACCAC
The DNA here is from genome assembly GCA_965225925.1 of Dehalococcoidia bacterium. GTDB lineage: Bacteria > Chloroflexota > Dehalococcoidia > Lucifugimonadales > JAGWBF01 > CBDDBY01. The sequence continues at coordinate 140,584 of CBDDBY010000005.1, forward strand.
AATATTGCTTTTAGCCGCCCTGGTCAGCATCCTGTTCATTTTCGTAATAGGCGGAGGGGATGGTGATAGAAAGCTGGGGTCCATCCCCCTGCCCGGCATAAAGCTGGCCTCGGCGGCCCAGGCAGAGGCCCTGGCCCTGGTGGTGCCTGTCCTCAACATCGAGACAGTGGGTATACTGACCCACCTGGACTTGGACATCGACGGGGCCAATCCCTTCAGCCTCCAGCCCGGCTCCGGTGACAGCGCGGGCTTCCTGAACACCGTCCGGGAGCATCTGGTGGGCACCACCGGCATAGGGTCCATCGAGGAGCTACAGGACAACTTCCTCCGGGCCCGTTGGTGTGTCCCCCACAGGGAGGGGTGTACCAATATCCGGCTCTTCGTGGACAGCTCTGGAAAGATCGTCTCCTTCCTCACCCGGGGAGAGCCCACGGGGAGGATTGCCCAGTTCGGGGGCCTGGACGCCATCAGCCCTAGCCTCAGGGATGACAACTTCGACAACGTGCTGGTGGGTGGGGTCACCACGAAGGGAGGCATCAAGGAGCTTATCGGGCTCTTCGGGAACGAGATACCCAACGGCTTAGACACGGTGCCATCCGGCGGCGGCCAGAACTTGCAACAGCAGATAATCTGGTTCAACTTCGGCCAACCCGAGGCGGACAGGCTGCTGATGATAAGCAAGGCCCGGGGGGAGGCGGGGACCAGCACTGTCAACATCGCCCTGCCCCCGCCCGTTCAGGCAAACGTAAAGGAGGTCAGCTTCGCCCACGACTCTCCGCATGTAACAGCTTGCTGCCCCAGAACCAAGCTGTTCCTGAACGGTTCGGAGATATCCAACCAGCTCTTTGACCGCATCGACTTTACAACCGGCTTCTTCAATCTCTCCAGTTTCAAGGCCACGCCGGCCCACGAAATGAGGCTTAAACTGGATACTACCTCTGCCTCTACAGCCGCTGCTCTGGCGATTCTCTATGAATCCCCTTGAGGTAGATGCATGCCCAAGAAACGCCTGATAGGCCTGCTGATGACGCTCCTGATAGTGGGCGGGGTGCTCCCGGCCTCGCTGGCGCTGGCCGGCCAGCCCACAGCCCCCGGCGATGATCCAGATGTCGCCTTCACCAAGCGGGACACAGGCGTCGGCACCGCCCAGGATGGGGAGTTTCACGATCTGGCGGTGACCCGCTTCGAGAAACCCTTGCCAGGGTCGGTGATAACGGGGGATATCGTCAGACTCGCCTTCGAGATAACCAATCAGGGCAGCTTCACCGGCGACGAAACCTTCAACTGGAGCGTGGAGGACAGGACCGAAGGCGTCTTCATCCTCAGGCGCACAGGTGACTCCCTGGCCCGTGGGTTCTCCATGAGCGGCCTCATCTCCTGGGACACCACAGGGGCCAGCGTAGGCAATCATGAGTTGGCCCTTTCAGTGGAGCCGGTAGATGGCGAGACCAGCATTAGCAACAATACCAAGACCGTAATTGTGGACCTCACACTCCAGTCCAAGCACGGTGTGATAGTCACGGACTTGGTAGTTCTCAGCGGGGACGGCGTCACCCCTGTAGGCACCGCCGACGTTCAAGCGGGGTTACTGCTTCACGTGAAGGTAACCATGTTTAACACCGGCGACGTTCCAGAAGACTTCACATTGACGGTCTCCGACACCTTCAACACCACCATCAATATAATCGCCACTCTGGGTCTGACAATCGGCAGCGGCAATACTATTACGGTGAGCGTGCCCTGGAACACTCCGGGCGTCTTGCCCGGAGATCACTCAATAGAGGCCAGGGCCACCGACAGCTTCCCGGCCAGCAGCAAGAGCACGGTGATTAAGATCGTAGCGACAGAGCGGATCACATTTGACGGGGACATCGAGACCAACTTCGCCCTGTTCCCGGCTGACCCCAACGGCACTCCCCTGGTCCTCATGACTCCCAACGTGGAAACCCAGGTTGCGGCCCTGACCAATCGGTTCATCCGGGGCCATGACGCCCTCTTCGGCGATGGTGTAGCGCTGATTGACCTCAACATAGACACCCAGGTTGTGGCCCTAACCAACCGGTTCATCCGGGGCCATGACGCTCTCTTCGGGGATGGTGTAGCGCTGATTGCTCCCAACGTGGAAACCCAGGTTGCGGCCCTGACCAACCGGTTCATCCGGGGCCATGACGCCCTCTTCGGGGATGGTGTAGCGCTGATTGACCTCAACATAAACACCCAGGTTGCGGAACTGACCAACCAGTTCATCCGGGGCCATGACGCCCTCTTCGGCCAGAATCAGGTATTCCTGGACCCCTTCGCCAATAGCAGGATACGCAGCACTGGTATCCATATCCAGAGAAGAAGCGACAGCACTGGCGCCTTCCTCAGGGTGGATGGTCAGGTCCACTTCATACCGGCCAACGGCAGGGTTGACATACCCGTGAAACCGGGAATCCACGACATCATCATAACGGCGCCGGGCTATGTTTATGTGGCCCTAGTGGACGTGCAAATGGCCATAGGAGCGGTCCTGGAGATACCGGAGCTCACCCTTCCCTTTGGCGACGCAAACGGCGACGGTGAAGTGGGGATAGAGGACCTGGCCTTCCTTGGCGCCAACTTCGGTACCCAGTGGCATGAGATTAGCCCCTAAAGCCCTTCCCCCATACTGACATCTAACCTGAAAGCGAAGCGGCAAGAGCCACCTGATACCTGACGGGAAAAGGCGGGGGTAACGGTAAATACTTCCGGTGCGCAGCTATAGGAAGGTCCTTATTCCACCGCGTCCCGGATGACCTCCACCAGGTGTCTTGCCCGTCTGCCCGTGGCGTGCTCTATCTGCTGGCGGCAGGAAACTCCCATCACAACCAACTCCCATTCCCCGCCCTTGGCCTCCACCGCCGGGAAAAGCCTCTGTTCCCCGATGGCCAGGGAGACGTCGTAATGCTCCTTCTCGTAACCGAAGGAACCCGCCATGCCGCAGCAGCCCGAGTCCACTTCCTCCACAGCGTACCCCGGCGGGAGCCCCAGAATTCCCATGGAGTGCCGGGTCCCCACCAGGGCCTTCTGGTGACAGTGGCCGTGAAACAGCAGCTTCTTCTTCAGGCCGGTAAACTCCAGTGCCAGCTCGCCTTTCCCGTGGAGCATGGCCAGGAACTCGTCGATCAGGTAGCTGTTGGCCGCCACCAGAGCGGCCTTTTCTCCCGCCTCCGTTACAACCTGTCCGCCCTTGAGGAGGTCGGGATACTCGTCCCGAAGGGTAAGGAGGCAGCTTGGTTCGCAACCCACGATGGGAATGCCCCGTTGGGCATAGGGGTATAGGATGTCCACGTTGTGCTTGGCATGGAGATTGGCCTTTTCCAGTAGGCCCTTGGAAATGGCCGGGCGGCCGCAACAGACAACGCCCGTTCCGGGATTGGTGGAAGGACTGGCCAGGACAACTTCAAATCCGGCCCGCTCAAGAAGCTCCACAGCCGCTACCCCCACCTGAGGATAGTTGTAGTTCATGAAGGTGTCGTTGAACAGGACTACCTCACCCATTGTACTGCCCTCAATCCGGCCTTCAGCCACCCCTCTCCCAACGGGAGAGGGGCCGGGGGTGAAGGCCCGATGGGACTTGAACCAGTCCTGGAAGGCGGGCCGGGCGAAGGGAGGCAGCCTGCGGCGGGCATGTATCCCCAGAAACCCATGGAGAATGAGCCTGGTCAAAGGGTTGGATGCGGCCCAGTTGGACACGGGGGCAAACCGGGAGCCCAGGCGGCTCAAAGAGTTGATGTTGGCGAAGAGACGGGCACGCATGGGGAGGCCGTGGACCTTGTGATACCGGTCCAGGAACTCGTACTTCAGCTTCGCCATGTCCACGCCCGTCTGGCACTCGGCTTTGCAAGCCTTACATTCAAGGCAGAGGTCCAGGGCATCGTAAAGTCTCGGACTGGCGAGGGACTCCCCGGGCATAGCCCCCGAGAGGACGGCCCGGAGCAGGTTCGCCCTGCCCCGGGTGGAGTGCTCTTCTTCCTTTGTCACCATGTAGGATGGACACATGGTGCCGGTCATCTTGCGACAGGCGCCCATGCCGTTGCACATCTCCACGGCCCCGGCAAAGCCAAGGTCCGCTGAGAAGTCCAGAGTGGTGTCCGGCAATGAGGACCCGTAGTCGGGGCCGAAACGCAGGTTCTCCGTCATGGGAGGGCAGTCTATGATCTTGCCGGGATTCATAATACCCTTGGGGTCGAATGCCCTCTTCACCTGGCGGAAGGCCTCGTATATCTGAGGGCCGAACATCTTCTCCGTCCATACACCCCGGACGATGCCGTCGCCGTGCTCGCCGCTGAGAGAACCGCCGAACTCCAAAACCAGGTCGCTGATATCCGAGGCGATGGACACCATCCTATCCAGACCCTCGCCGGTTTTCAGGTCCACCAGGGGGCGTATGTGCAGGCATCCCACACTGGCGTGGCCGTAGTAGCCGGCGGTGGTGTCGTGGGACTTGACTATCTCGTCGAAACGGCGCACGTATTCCCCAAGATGCTGGGGGTCCACCGCGGTATCTTCAACGTAGGGCAACGGTTTGGAGCCGCCACGGGTGCTCATCAGCAGCCCCAGGCCCGCGCTCCTGAGGGCCCAGACGTTTGCTTGACCGGCGGCATCCAGCAGGTTTACGCAAGCGTAACCCAGCCTCTTCCTTTCCATGTCCTGTTTCAAGGCATCCAGCTTTCCCGCCACCTCCGATTCGGACTCGCCGTTAAACTCCACCACCAGCAGGGCGTCGGGTTCGCCCTCGACGAAATCCGTCAGCCGGGCAAACCCCAGCGATGCGCGGCACCGGTCCAGGATCATCCTGCCTATCAGCTCCACGGCGGCGGGCCGGTGCTGGAGTATCTCCCAGGTGGCTTCGCATGCTTCGACCAGTTGCCGGAAGTGGAGCACCGCCAAGCCCTTCTTCCGGGGCACGGAAACCAGACCCACCTTGGCCTCTGTGACCACGCACAGGGTGCCCTCGGAGCCCACCACCATCCGGGCCATGTTGAAGGGTGTCAGCTTGGCTTCTGGGGTCAGCTCCCTACTTTGGGCAACCCAAGGGCCGTCCTCCAAAAAGTCATCGAGGTTGTAGCCGCTGACCCGGCGCATTATTTTGGGAAAGCGGGCGCGGACCTCGTCGCCGTTCTCCTGGGCGATGCGCCTCACCTGGCGGTATATCTCCGGCTCAAGGCCATCCCCTGCAAATTTGGCCTCCAGCTCCGGCTCTTCCAGAGGCCGACAATGGGCCCTGCTGCCGTCGGATAGGACAGTGTTCAGCTCCAGGACGTGGTCGATGGTCTTGCCGTAGATGACGGAATGGGAGCCGCAGCTATTGTTGCCGATGCCGCCGCCCACGCAGGCGCGGTTGGAGGTGGTGGGGTCGGGGGCGTATTGGAGGCCGTGAGGCGCGAGTTGGTCGTTCAGACGGTCCACCACTATTCCCGGCTCCACCCTGACCCAACCCTCTTCCGGATTGATCTCCAGTACCCGGTCCATGTACTTGCTGAAGTCCATGACTATGGCGTGGTTGACAGTTTGTCCCGCCAGACTGGTGCCCCCACAGCGGGGCAGGACGGCGATACTCGCTTTACCGGACAGCTCCATGACCGCCTGCACGTCCTCCGCGCTCCGCGGGATAACCACCCCCACTGGCTCCATCTGATAGATGCTGGCGTCGGTGCTGTATAGGGCGCGGGAGTAGGGGTCGAAGCGCACCTCCCCCCGGACCCGCTTCCTCAGCTCGGCCGCAATCTCTTCAGCTTCGCGGGTCTGATAATTAACCGATCGTCCTGCTGCCATTTGACGGGGTGCCTCCTGGCTTGTGGTGACAGGCCTACTTTATCTGAAAAGAGCTGATGCTTCAACTGAAGACGCCGGCTTTGGAAAGGAGATGACCATAGCTGGACGGGATCCGAGATTGCTTCGGGGCTTTACCCCTGGCATTTACAATCGAAAGACCCTGCTGTGCACCCCCAGGCGATATCGTGGTATCCTTATATTCGCCATGCTGGGTGACTTCAAGTTCTGCCCCCGCTGCACCGCGCCCTTGGGAGCGCAGGACATAGAGGGTACAGATAGGCCCGTCTGCACCGCTTGCGGCAGGGTGGTCTACCACGATCCCAAGGTGACGGCCGCCACCGTGGTGGAGCGCGGGGGAGAGGTGCTCATGGTCCGGCGGGGCACGGAGCCGGGCATGGGATTATGGTGCCTGCCGGGCGGCTGCGTGGACCGGGGCGAGGTGGTGGAAAGGGCCGCGGAGAGGGAGGTAATGGAGGAGACGGGGCTCCAGGTCAACGTCACTGGTCTGGTTGGAGTCTTTTCCGAGACGGGTCACCCCGTAATCCTGATAACTTACGACTCCCACATAGTGGGCGGCAGCCTAAAGCCGGGACCTGAAGTGCTGGAGCTGGGCTTCTTCTCCTTGGAGGGACTGCCTTCCTTGGCATTTCATCGGGACCGCCAGCTGCTGGTGGCCTGGAAGCTATTTCGGGACGGCAACTGCTAAAAACAATCGTAGATTTTATTCACAAGCGTGTCATCGCAGTCACGACTCGGGAGCGATGGTATGAGACTGACCTTCCTGGAGATCGAGGTTGGAAATCTATCCAGCCCCGAAGTAACGAAAAAGCACGGATAGACAGAGGAGCTAGATGAGTCCTTCCATAGGTTTCATCGGTCTCGGCATCATGGGAAAGCCGATGGCCAGGAACCTCCTCAAGGCCGGCTATCCGCTGACAGTCTACAGTAGACAACCGGAGTCTGTGGAAGAGCTGGTCAGCAATGGGGCAGATAAAGCTCCATCCAGCAAGGAAGTGGCCCAGAGGAGCGAGACCATTATTACCATGCTCCCAGACTCGACGGACTCGGAGAACGCCATCCTGGGCGAGAAGGGTGTGCTGGCGGGTGCCGGCGAGGGCTCCATCATCATCGACATGAGCTCCATCGCCCCGCTGGTGTCCCAGAGGATAGGAGCCGAGGCGGCCAAACTGAAAGCGGAAATGCTGGATGCTCCGGTGAGCGGCGGTGAGCCCGGTGCCGTGGCAGGTACTTTAGCTATCATGGTGGGGGGGAAACAGGATGTTTTCGACCGTTGTATCCCCATACTGAACGTCATGGGCAAGAGCGTGGTCAGGGTGGGAGACGTGGGCGCCGGCAACTTCGTAAAGCTGGCGAACCAGATTATCGTGGCCGCCAATATAGAAGCCATTGGTGAGGCCTTCGTCTTGACTCAGAAGGCCGGCATAGACCCGGAGCTGGTCTTCCAGGCCATCAGGGCCGGTCTGGCCGGAAGCAACGCTCTGGAAGCCAAGGGGCCCATGATCATGGAGCGTAACTTCAACCCCGGCTTCCGTATCCGGCTGCACCAGAAGGACCTGCATAACGCCTTGCTGACGGGCAAAGAGCTGGGTGTTCCTCTTCCTGTCACCAGCCTTGTTCAACAGATGATAGGCGCCCTGATCAACCGGGGCAGGGGCGAGAACGATCACGCGGCACTGGCCACATTCATCGAAGACCTGGCCGGGGTAGAGGTCCGAAAGGCTTAACGACGATGACGCGAAAAAGAGCCGGGTAGGAAAGAGAAATGAAACTCCACGAGTATCAGGCCAAAGCTATCCTTGTTCGCTACGGTGTAGCCGTGCCCGAGGGCGACGTGGCCACAACCCCTGAAGAGGCCCGGGAGATTGCCGGGAGGTTGGGGGGCGGCGCGGTGTTGAAAGCCCAGGTACACGCCGGTGGACGGGGTAAGGGTGGCGGCATCAAGGTAGTGCGGACCCCCGATGAGGCGGAGCAGGTCGCGGCCTCTTTGCTGGGCAAGCGCTTGGTCACCCCCCAGACCGGCCCCCAGGGCGTGCCCGTGGGGCGGCTGTTGGTGGAAGAGCTGGCGGAGATTAGCAAGGAGCTTTACCTGGGACTGACGGTGGACGGTGCGTCCCGAGGCCCTATGTTTATAGCCAGCGAGTCGGGTGGAATGGAAATAGAAGAGGTGGCCGCCAAAGAGCCTCAGAAAGTAATGAAGGAGCCCATCGACCCCCATCTCGGCTTCCAGCCCTTCCAGGGGCGCAGGGTCTTGAAGGCTTTGAACCTTGCACCGGAGCTGGCAAGGCCCGCCGGCCAGCTGATGGCTACTCTATACAGAGCCTTCGTGGATAATGACTGCTCTTTGGTGGAGATAAATCCTCTGGCGATAACGGCGGACGGTCGCATCGTTGCACTGGACGCCAAGCTCAGCGTGGACGATGACTCCCTTTTCAGGCACCCCGAGCTGCGTCAGTTGCACGACCCGGACCAGGAAGAACCCCTGGAAGCCCAGGCCCAGGAGTACGGCATCTCCTACGTGAAACTGGATGGCAATGTAGGGTGTCTGGTCAATGGGGCGGGACTGGCCATGGCCACCATGGACGTCATCGACAGTGCCGGCGCAAGTCCCGCCAACTTCCTGGACGTGGGTGGCGGCGCCAGCGAAGAGAAGGTGGCCAAAGCCGTCGAAATCATGCTCTCAGACCCCCACGTAGACAGGATTCTGGTCAACATTTTCGGTGGAATCCTGCGCTGTGACATATTGGCCAGGGGCATGATAATGGCCTACCAGAGAAAGGGCGTTGAGCTTCCAATGATAGTACGGATGCTGGGCACCAATGTAGAAGAAGGGAAAGCGATCCTGAAGGAGTCCGGACTGAAGGTGAGCTTCGCGGACTCGCTGGACGAAGTTATTCAGAAGATGAAGTCGTAGGTCACGGGGCTGGCAGGCCCCGTATGCCGAGGGGAACATAGCTTGAGCATTCTGGTGAACGAAAATACCAAGGTGGTGGTCCAGGGCCTGACCGGCACCGAAGGTGGATTTCACGCTAAACAGTGCATGGCCTACGGGACCAACGTGGTGGCGGGAGTGACACCAGGCCGTGGAGGCCAGCTTTTCGATGGCAAGGTGCTGGTCTTCGACTCCATGGAGCAGGCCGTGAGGCAGACCGGCGCCGACACATCCCTTATCTTCGTTCCCGCTGCTTTCGCCGGCGACGCCATAGCCGAGGCGGCCGACTCCGGGGTTGGGCTGATCTTGTGCATCACCGAGGGGATACCAGTCATGGATACGGTGCTGGTGGTCCCTTACCTGAAGAGCAGGGGGGTGCGTCTGATAGGACCCAACTGTCCCGGGATCATATCCCCCGGGGCCCGCTGCAAAATAGGCATTATGCCCGGGGGAATCCACATGGCCGGCAGGGCCGGCGTGGTCTCCCGCAGCGGCACCCTGACCTACGAGGCGGTGTCCCAGCTCACTCATCTGGGCATTGGCCAGTCCACCTGTGTGGGCATCGGCGGCGACACGGTAGTCAGCACCAGCTTCGTGGACATCCTGCGTCTTTTCCAGGATGACCCGGAGACGGACATGGTGGTGCTTATCGGCGAGATCGGCGGCACCATGGAGCAAGAGGCGGCGGAGTTCATCTCCAGGGAGTTCACCAAACCCGTGGCCTCCCTAATAGCTGGCGCCACTGCTCCCCCTGGCAAGCGGATGGGCCACGCGGGCGCCATCATCACCGGGGCCTCAGCCACAGCCCGGGCCAAGGTCCAGGCATTGAGGGAAGCCGGCGCCCACATTATCCCCTCACCGGCGGAGATCGGGATTACGGCCAAGTCCATCCAGCCGGCGCCCTCCGGTTCCGCCAGGACCCGCCCGTAGCGGCGTGAACGCTGATGGGTCTCCTTGACCCACATATCGGGCGTACCTATAATAAATGGTCGGAAAGGCTGGCGGGCGAGGTTCTGGGTCTGGCGGCCGTAACCAAAAAGAGAGTTACCATGACACTTTCAGTAACTCCCGATAGTATCCAGGAACTCCAGAGCGAGGCTTTAAAGGAGCTTAACCTCCTTGAGGCCCCTGATGCCCTGGAGAATTGGAGGCTGTCCTTCTTGGGTCGCGGAGGCCGGCTGACCGGCCTGCTGAGGGCCGTAGGGAGCTTGCCTCAGGACCAACGGCGCAGCGCCGGCGCCCTTGCCAATCAGACAAAGGCCGTCCTCGAGGAACGGATGGCCGATAAGGCCCGAGAGCTGAAAGACGCGGCCATCGGCAGACTCTCGGAAGAGGACCGGATAGACGTTACTTTGCCTGGGCGGCCCGTGGCAACCGGGCGGCTCCACCCCACCACTCAGATCATGAGGGAGATATGCGGCGCCTTTGCCGGCATGGGCTTTCAGATCGTGGAAGGACCCGAGGTGGAGTGGGACAAGTACAACTTCGAGATGCTGAATATACCCAGGGACCATCCGGCGCGGGACATGTGGAACAGCCTCTGGATAGACCAACGGAACCAGGAAGGGGAGCTCAATATGCTGCTCCGCACCCATACCTCGCCCATGCAGGCCAGGGTGATGGAACAGATGGAACCACCTGTGCGGGTGATAGTGCCGGGCAAGTGTTACCGCTATGAGGCCACCGATCCAACACACGAGTGGCACTTCTTCCAGTGCGAAGGGCTGGCGGTGGACGAAGGGATAACCTTCGCCGACCTCAAAGGCACCCTGTACGAGTTCGCCAGGCGGGTGTTCGGCACGGACCGGAAGGTCCGGTTCCGCTGCGACTACTTCCCCTTCGTTGAGCCAGGGGTGGAAATGTCCATAGACTGTTTCTCCTGTCAGGGCGGCGGATGCCGCATCTGCAAGGACTCGGGCTGGATCGAGATAATGGGGGCTGGGATGGTCCATCCCAAGGTACTGGCGGGGGTCGGTTACGACCCGGATAAATACACGGGCTTTGCCTTCGGCCTGGGGCCGGAACGCATCGCCATGCTCAAGTACGGGATCGATGACATACGGCTGTTTTACTCCAACGATCTGAGGTTTCTACGGCAGTTCTAGGCGTACACATTCTGTTCAGGAGGTGCACCAACATGACACAGGAGCTTCTAGGCCGGTTGCAAAAGCACATATCCGAGAGGAACCTTCTCGACCACCCTTTCTACCAGGACTGGAAAGATGGCAAGCTGTCTTTGGGTGACCTGCGGCTATATGCCGCGCAGTACTACCATTTCGAGGCTAACTTCCCCAGATACCTCAGCGCCATACACAGCCGCTGCCAGGACGCGGCCCTCCGCCAGCAAATACTGGACAACCTCTGGGACGAAGAGCACGGCGCGGAGAACCACCGGGCTCTGTGGCTGGACTTCTGCGCGGGGCTGGGGCTCACCTCGGAGGAGGCGGAGCAGGCGCCGGTCCATCCCAAGACCAGGGCGCTACTGGACACCTACGGCGACATCTGCTCCACCCGTTCCTTCCAGGAAGGTCTGGCATCCATATACGCCTACGAGGCCCAGGTGCCGGAGATTGCGTCGGAGAAGCTGGCCGGTCTGCGGGACCGGTACGGTATGGCCGATGAAGCCGCCCTATCCTTCTTCCATATCCACTCCCATCTGGACAAGGAGCACTCCCGCGTGGAGGGCCAGGCCATCTCTGAGCACACCGGCGCCGATGACGAGCCCGCGGTGGAATCGGCCCTCAAGGCAGGGCTGGAAGCCTGGTGGGGCTTCCTGGACGGCGTGAACGAGCTTAGGGCGGGGGTCGGAGCTGCCACCAGGTAATCCCAGACTGAGACCACGCTTAAAGCCCGCCCACTGGCTCAATTCCAGATGCATCTCCCCCCGAAGTGAGATTGTCTTGGGGCATATTCCACATGCGTAAAAGGATATTTTCTAACAGGTACAGCTTCCGCCCGGCGCCCGACGAGGTCCCCCTCGACTCGCTTCCTCTGGCGGTGCGGGACGGCCTGGGTTGGGTTCTGGAGCGGACCTTTGGTTTGGTACGCAGCCCTTCAATCTTCTCCAGGAGCCCCACCAACCAGCTCGGCGACCTCCTGGCCGTCCACATGGATACCATCTTCAGGAAGCGGCTGGACTGGAATAGCCTGCGTGACCTTATTTGGGGATGCCAGTGGTACGAATTCTACGACATATGCGAGGCTTGCCACCAATTTTTCACCAAAATCGAAGAGAAGTCTTTCTCACAGCCCTTCCCCTTCAACGATTTTCCCATATTTGTCCCGACAGGTCTGGCACCGTACTTCGAGAATGAGCTGAACAGGCTGTTCGAAGACCATGGGTTAAAATGGAGACTTATTGGGGCGTCGTTGGAGCGATACAAGGTTGGGTATGGGCAACATATAGTGCAAGAGACCAGGGCGCTTTTGACAGAATCCAGATTTGAAGGTCCCGATCAGCGGTTTCAGAAAGCGTTGGCGTGTTTGAGCCGGCGTCCACAGCCGGATACCGGGCAATGCGTGAATGAGGCGGTTGGCGCGTTAGAAGGCATTGCTGGAATAGTTTCCGGACATCAACAAATGGTTTTAGCAGACATCCTCCAGAAGGAACCTTTCAAAGCAAGGATTCACCCTACAATCAGAGAATCCCTTGAAAACATTAACGCCTACCGTTGTTATGAGGCCGCTATAGATCATACAACGAAAAGCCAACCCGAAATCGGGCCTGATATTGGGCCCGATATTGGAATTGAGGAAGCGGAGCTGATCCTTACAAATTGCGCCGGCGCCATCCTCTATCTGGCCCGCAAATTCGGAAGCCCTGACGAAAAGCCCGAATGAAAGTCCCCCTGTCCTGGCTGAAGGAGTACGTGGACATTGTGGTACCGGTGGATGAACTGGCTCACCGTCTCACCATGGCCGGCACCGAGGTGGGTGGCATCAACACCATCGGCGGCTGGAAGGACTGCTTCGTGGGCCAGGTGGCCAAGGTGAAAAAACACCCAAACGCCGACCGGCTGACCCTGTGCATGGTGGACACCGGCGATGAGAGAATGCAGGTGGTTTGCGGGGCCCCCAACGTGGCGGATATGCAGAAGATCGCCTTCGCCAGGGTCGGCGCGGTGCTGTTTGACACCCACAGCGGCAGATGGGAGCCTTTGAAGGCCGCCCGTATTCGCGGAGTTGTGTCCGAGGGGATGATCTGCTCCCAGCAGGAACTGGGTATTGGGGACGATCACACCGGGATACTCGTCTTGCCCGAAGAGGCCCCTGTGGGCACACCCCTCTCCGACTATCTGGGCGACCATATACTGGACCTGGAGGTGACTCCCAACCGCCCGGACTGCCTCTCGATTTTGGGGGTGGCCCGTGAGGTGGCCGCCCTCACCGGCGCAACTGTACGGGAGCCTGACTGCTCCTACCCCGAGGATGGCGAGCCAATAGAGACATTGGTCCAGGTGGAGATAGCCGACTCGGACCTGTGCCAGAGGTACACGGCCAGCATCGTCCTGGGTGTCGAGGTGGGGCCATCTCCCCGCTGGCTTCAGGACAGGCTGCTGAAGGCCGGGATGCGGCCCATCAACAACGTGGTGGACATCACCAACTATGTAATGCTGGAGTACAATCAGCCTCTGCATGCCTTCGACTTCCAGACTTTGAAAGAGGGTAGGATAGTCGTACGCAGGGCCAGGCCGGGGGAGGTGCTGCTCTCCCTGGACGGTGTTGAGCACAAGCTCTCCGGCTCGATGCTCGTCATAGCCGATGCCCGGGACGCCGTCGCCCTGGGGGGCGTTATCGGCGGCGCCCAGACCGAGATGGCTGAGGGCACAACCAATGTCCTCCTGGAATCCGCGACCTTCGACCCTATCAATAATCGCCGCACCGCCCAGGCTCTGCACATCTCCACCGAGGCCTCCACTCGCTTCGAGAAAGGTCTGAGCCCCGAGCTGGCTCCAATGGCCCTTCGCCGGGCCACCCAACTCATCCACCAGATAGCGGGAGGAAAGGCGGCCACTGGAATCATAGACGTTTTTCCCGCCGGAGCCAGCTATAAGGCTCCCAGCCTCACACTAACAATGGAGCGGTTGCGCAAGGTGCTGGGCGTGAGCCTCCCCATCGGGAAAGTGGAGGCAGCGCTGAAGTCTCTGGGATTCCTCTGCCAGGCAGGAGACGGAGGTACCATGAACGTCACCGTCCCCTATTGGCGGAGCGACATCGCCCTCGAGGATGACCTGGTGGAAGAGGTGGCCCGAATTGTGGGATACGATGAGATTCCCACGACCATGCTCTCCACCCCCATACCACATCAGAGGCCCCGGTATTTGGAAGGGATGAGGGACCGGGCAAAGGATGTACTGGCGGCCTTCGGGATGCAGGAGGTAATTACCTACCCCGTCACCAGCCTGGAAAACCTGACGAAGGTTAAAGCAGTGGACGGAGGTCCGAAGCCCCTGAAGCTGGCGAACCCGCTGAGCGCCCAGCAAGAATATCTCCGCACCACGCTCCGCGCCAGCCTACTGTCCACTCTGGCATTCAACCGTCCCCATGAAGAGGGGCCCATCTGCATATTCGAGTCGGGGCGGGTGTTCCTGCCGGAAGATGGCGAGCTGCCTGTGGAGAGGGAAGTATTGGCCGGATTGCTCTCGGGACCCAGGGGGGAGCCCCACTGGCTATCTGAGGGCGGAGAACTGGGATTCCTGGGATTCTATGAAGCAAAGGGCATTGTCGAGAAACTACTTGACCATCTGGGAATCAGGGAGTGGAAAATTGAACCGGCCCAGGACCCAATCCTCCACCCGGGCAAGTGCGCTGGCATCAGCGCCGATGGCGCGCCCCTGGGAGTGATGGGTGAGGTCCATCCTGGGGTGGCTGAGGAATTCGGCCTCGATGGAAGTCCGGTGTTGATTTTCGAGCTGGACCTGGAAGCATTGGTCAAGGCAGCGCCGGAGGGGGAGCAGCGTTACTCGCCCCTGGGACGATTCCCCAGCGCCACCCGGGACCTGTCCATCCTGGTGGACCGGGTGGTGCCCGCGGCCAAAGTTGAAGGGATTATCGCGAATCAGGCGCTGGTGTCCAAGGTCCGGCTCTTCGACGTTTATACGGGTGACAACGTCGCCGCCGGGGAACGCTCCCTGGCATTTCACGTCTACTTCCAGTCCCCGGACAGGACTCTGACTGCCGAGGAGGTGAACGCTGCGCTTCAGGATGTGCTACTGGCCCTGGAAATGGAAGTAGGGGCCAAGCTAAGGGCATGAGGGAGGGGTGTCACGCCCCAAGAGGCAAACTGGTACGCCGTTAACATCGTGCGGCTTGTTAAGACGCGGTGCGAACTGTAGAGTAAGCAACGGAGGGTTCCATAGATGGCCAGCCATCACCCACACGGCCACGGGCACAGGCACGCTGATATGCTCAGTGTCGAAGACGCCTATGACCGGATTATGGCCAATTTCAGCCCATTGGAGCCTGAGGAACAGGACCTCCTACAGGCCCTGGGTCAGGTGCTGGCCGGAGACGTGGCTTCACCCTTCGCCATACCCCCCATGGACAACTCGGCCATGGACGGCTACGCGGTCAGGCACCGGGACATCCTTGGCGCCGGCCCCAACTCTCCCACGCTGCTTCGGGTCACGGGCCAGGTGGCCGCGGGACAGCTGCCGGCAACTGGTGTAGTTGAAGGTACAGCCGTACGGATCATGACCGGGGCGCCAGTGCCCCATGGCGCCGACACCATCGTGCCCTTCGAGGAAACCGATGAGATGGAGAGGAAGGCCAATGGCCTGAATCTGGAGGAGATAGGGGTCCGGGAGGAGCTTTCCCAGGGCTCCCACCTGCGCCCAGCCGGGGAGGATGTGAAAAAGGGCGAGGTGGTGCTGAAGAAGGGCGCTGTGATTCGCCCCTACGAGATCGGCGTCCTGGCATCCCTGGGAATGGTGAAGGTTAGCGTCATTCGCCGTCCCAGGGTGGCCATCCTGGCCTCCGGTGACGAGCTCCTCGCTCCGGGGCAGCCCGTGGAGCCCGGGAAAATTTACGACAGCAACAGCTACAGCATGGCGGCCTCCGTGCTGAGATACGGAGGCATCCCCAAAGTGCTGGGCATTTCCAGGGACAACCTGGATGATATGAATAGAAAGCTGTCAGAGGGCGCCACATCGGACCTGCTGATCACATCTGCGGGGGTATCCAAGGGAGACTACGATATCGTCAAGGATGTCTTGATGGAGCTGGGCAAGATCGAGTTCTGGTCGGTGAGGATGCGGCCTGCCAAGCCGTTGGCCTTTGGCGTGATCAATGGCCCTGGTGGAAGAGCCGTCCCCCACCTCGGTCTACCGGGCAACCCGGTTAGCACGTTGGTGGCCTTCGAGGAGTTCGCCCGTCCCGCGATTTTGAAGATGCTGGGCAAGACACGGCTGGCTAAGCCGGTTATCCAAGCGGTGCTGCAAGGGCCGATCCACAACACGGACGGTCGGCGGGTCTTCGCCAGGGTAGAGGTGACGAAAGAAAATGGGACCTATTTCGCCAACCCCACCGGCCCCCAGGGTTCCAACATACTAACGTCTATGTCCCGGGCCAATGGATTGGCCATATGCCCTGAAGACCTCCCGGTAATGGAGGAAGGCCAGATTACCACGGTGAAAATGCTGGACTGGAATGAAGAGGTGCAAATTTGACAACGTCAGAAGAGCTGGAGACCCTGGAACCTGAATCGGTTCCCCAGGAGATTGCCCACTATGTGATCGACCCGAGCTTGGCCAGGGCACAGGGCCGTTCTCTAGCTATAATACTCCTAGGTCACCGGTGTGAATCCTGCAGGGAGAGGCTGGAGGCCAACGGCGAGATACCAACAGAAGAACAGCACATCAAGGAGATTTCCAAGTGCTGTTCCACCCGGGAGGGGTTTATCAGGCCGGAGATGCCGTTACAGGATATCGTTTTACGGACTCTGATTGCCGAAGCCAACCGTCCGGTGAGTTTGGAACGGCTCCATTACCTGGTAACCGAGGGCTGGTACAGTCCCATCAATCCTAGAAGCCTGTCCCAGGACGCCCTTAAGAGAGTATTGGACTACGACGAGTACTACGGGTTCAAAGAAGTCCTTATCCCTCTTAAGAAATAGAGAAGGGCGCCACCGGGATGGACCGGAGCCCTATGCACCTTGGACGGGCCTATTCTTCAGGGTCCTTGGCGGGTCTTCTCTTGGGGATCACTTCCACCGCCGGTTGGGTAACGCCGAGGGGGTTGACAGCCTGCTCCTGGCGTTTTCCCTTCTTAACCTTCTTCGCTTCTTTTCGCCGAACGTCTTTGTTCCCCATACATCACTCCTGGTGATCAACCCTGCTTGAAAAGTTTCTCACTCTATTTTACAACTTCAGCCAGAGATGTTAAAGTCTCCCAAGTCAGATAGCACCCATTAGATGGAACGCCATAAATGGCCAGCCGCTCTCTCTAACTGAACCGGAACAGTTTGATGGCCACGACCGAGGACACCACCAGCCAGCCGGCCAACATCACCAGCTGTTCCCACACCTGCCATATCCCAAGGCCGTCTATGGCGACGCCGCGCATGGCATCCAGCATAGGCGTCAAGGGCAGGACCTGGGCCAGCTCCGGCAAGAAGGATGGCAACGATGAGGTAGGGAAGAAGGTGCCTGAAAAGAACAACATGGGGATTGCGATGGCGTTGCCCATGCCCGAGGCGGCCCTGGGACTGTTGGCCCACCCTGAGATGATGAATCCTATGTTCAAAAAGATGGTGCTGGCGAAGGCGACTATGATGAATAGCCAGACCAGATTACCCTGAATATTCCCCCCGAACACGAATATCCCCACTCCCAGGACCACCGCAGCCTGTATTAAAGTCAACAGCAGGTGGGCAATAATCTCCGAGGCGAAATAGTTCCTCACTCTCAGCGGGGTGGCAAGAATCCGCTTCAGGATCGCCTGGTTACGGTACATGCTTATCTTCACTGCGATGAAGACAATGGAGTTGGTCATCATGCCCATGCCAACCAGTCCAATCAGCAGAACGTCGAAGTAATCTATGCGCTCGGTGTCCACCTCCCTGGGGAGCAGCTCTAGCAATTGGGGGAGGCCGCCGAGCCTGAGGTTCTCCTCATCCACGAAATGGCCGATGGCCTGGATGATCAATTGGTTACCCACCTGGTTATTCAGGCCGTAGAAGAGTTCCAGTGATACCGGATTCCCCGCAGAGACTGCCCCTGCCTCTCCGTCGTGTTGAACAAGAGGAGAGGAGCCGGACAAACGCCCAAATCCCTCGGGGATTACCAACACATATTCGAGGTCTCCCTCCCGCAACGCCTCAATGGCCTCGGTCCGGCTGTAATGCTCCTGGGATATCAGAAAGTAGTCCACCGCATCCATCTTCCGGCGGAGGTCCATGGAGGATTCACCCTGTGCCAGGTCGACGACGGCGATAGATGCCGAACGGCCCCCTTCGAGCTCAAAAGTGCCGAACACGACCACCAGGATCAATGGGAAGGCTAGAGCCCAAAACAGGGCCTGCCTGTCCCGCACCATGATCTTCAGGTTCGCCACCAACAGTGCTGGCATTTACTACTCTCGCAGCTGCTTTCCGGTGTACTCCAGAAACACTTCTTCGAGAGTGGCCGGCAGCACCTCCAGATGCTCCAGTGTTATGTCCCTGGCGGAAGCCCACTCAAACACATGGGCCAGAGCCTGGGGTGCATTCTTCACCCGCACATGGTAGGAGTTGCCATCGGCGACCATCACATCCTCGTAGGCCTCCCTCAAATACTGGGTGTCATCAGGCAGCAGTGGCCTTGAAGTGACCAGCTTTACCAGGTAGGGAGAGTCCAGCGAGCGTACCAGGTTCGCCGGGGTATCCTGAGCGACGATTCTGCCGGCGTCCATGATGGCCACCTGATCGCAGAGGACGTGGGCTTCCTCGATGTAATGGGTTGTCAGGATCAATGTCTTGCCCTCGGAATGGATTTGCTGTATGAGCTGCCAGAGGCTCCTGCGGGCTTGGGGGTCCAGCCCCGTGGTCGGCTCGTCGAGGATAACCACATCCGGATCATTCACCAGGCTGGCGGCAACGGCGAAGCGCTGCTTCTGGCCGCCCGATAGCTTCTTAAGGGTGGTCCCAGCCCTGTCCAGCAGCCCCACCCTCTTGAGCAGCTCCCTGGCATTGATACAACGGCTGTAGAAGCTCCCGAAAAGGCTGAGGATCTCCTCGAGGGTGAGGAAATCGAAATAAGCGGATGCCTGGAGATGTACCCCTATCCGCTCCTTTACGGCGGGCGGGTCCCGGCGAGTGTCCACTCCTAACACCAAGGTGCAGCCTTCGGTGGGTTGCTGGAGCCCCTCGATGATCTCCAGGGTCGTAGTCTTTCCGGCGCCGTTTGGGCCGAGAATGCCGAAGACTTCCCCCCGGGACACCGTGAAGGAGATGTTGTCAACAGCAGTGTGGGGTCCGTACCGTTTGACCAGGCCCCTGACTTGAATTACTTCTTCCATCCCCAACTGGATTATAACACGGCCCTCTCAGCGGCCCATTGCAACTCAGGGCATGGAATGCTAAAAGAATATTACCGTCAACAGGAGGTTACTATGCAGGTACCGGAGAAGATACAGCCCAGCTGCCTGGGGGACTACCTGGAGGTGATGAGCAAATCGGTGTTCGAATCGGGCTTGTCATGGCGGGTGGTGGAGGCAAAGTGGCCGGGCACTAAGGAGGCCTTCCGGGGGTTCGACCCAACCACCGTGGCCATGTTCAGCGAAGGGGACATAGACGATCTGGCCAAGGATAAGCGTGTGATCCGCAACCGGCGCAAGCTGGCGGCCGTTGTCGAGAACGCCCGCCAAATGCTGGACCTGGAGGAGCTACACGGTAGCTTCCAGGCCTATTTGAAGTCCCACGGCGGCTTTGAACAGACCCTAGCCGAGCTCAAGAAGCGGTTTCGCTTCCTGGGGGACATGGGGGCCTACCACTTTCTCTGGGTGGTCAACGAGGAGGTCCCACCTTACGAGATCTGGTGCGCCTCCCACGGCCGGCTCCCGTATCGCACTGCATAACCACATCCCCGCGTTGGCCTCGGAGCCGATTGGGCCTATTGCCGGAGCCGCCGGGGAATCGCCTAGTTCCTCGCCAGCAGGATATGGAATTCCAGGAGCCCCAGGGACCTCCTCCCCCGGATGGAGGCCACGGCATACTCGATGGCCATGCGGGCAAAGCCGGGATACTGGAGCACGTTGGAGCCCAGGCTAACCTCGGGTACCGGGCCACCGAACTCCACCTTTATCTGGTTCTTCTGGACTGAGTCCAACTGGAGCTGAATCTCGGCGCCGGTTAGCCGCTCGATCTTGCCCTTGATACCATCCAGGAATATCTGGTCATCCATATCGGGACCCCTTGGACTCGAATCTGCTCCAGCGCAGGCTCAGGCGTATCCGGCGAGGATGTCCGCCACCTGCTTGGGCCGCTCAATCATCACCTCATGGCAGGAATCCAGCTCCCGGCCCAGCTCCGCGCCAGCTAGTCTGGCTGCCATCGACCTCTGGAGGTGAGGCGGAATGAGCCGGTCCCTCCACAAGGGAACGTAGCTGACGGGGCAGTTAGGGGCGAGATCGCCTATCCGGGTTCTGGTGTTAAACAATGGAAGGGGCAGTGAGGAGAAGCGCCCCACAATCTGTATCACGTCGAAGGGGTCCATGCCGTTGCAGTAGACCTGCGTTATGACGGCTTTCGGAAGCCTGAATTCCCTCCTTGATATGCCGTTCAGCCTGGACATCATCTTGAATCCCTGCCTGTGCAGGCGTGGGAGCATATCCAGAGGAGTTTTGCCTTCAGCGGGGATAAGCCCCGCGAACAGCACAATCCTTTTTGGAGGCTCATCCAGCATCTGAGCCGCTTTGAGGACAACGGGGGCCGCCATTCCGTGGGCTGCGATTATCAGGTCGTGCAAACCGTGGCTTTGGACCAGGCCGGCCACAGCCGAGGCGCAGTCTTCCAGGGTGGCGCCGGTCCCGCCTAACTGGAGGGGAGCAGCCAGAATGTGCCTGGGGTCATGGTCGCCCTGGTGGCCGTGGCCGGGAAGGTCCACAGCCACCACTTTCCCAGCTTTACTTTTGCGATAGAGCCTGGGTGGGTGCTCCTCCGGCGCCGTAAGGTGTCCCCAGACCTTCCCCCAGCACCAGGAACCTTGGCCCGCGTCGTGAACAAGCAGGAAATCCGCCATTTATTGCCGGCTCCCTTCGAAATTCCTCTTTACGGGGTCCACCACAGAGCGCCGGAAGCGCCTGTGGACCGCCAGGCGGAAGGCCAAGTACTGGGCCACCTCTCTGATTCCGCCAATCCCTGTCTCCCAGCTTATGGTCCATCTGGTCCCATTCCTCGAGGGACGGAACAGATCGACCCTGTTCGCCCACGTGGAGTCCACCGCCTCCATCACCCGCCGGGTGGGGTACTCGAAGGTGGAACTCCAGGTTATCTTCTTGCCACTCTCATCCCCGTCGTCGTTTTCGACTTCCTGGGTCACATAAACGTTGCCCTGGTTACTGACCAGCCTGCCGTAATGGGACTGGAAAGCTTCGGGCACAGGCCCATCTCTACCGAAGGAGGTAACGTACTGGTAAACCTCCTCGGGGGACGCGGGAATCAAAGTGGAAAGTTTAAGGCGGGCCATCGGCCAACCTCCATACTGTCTAGGCGCAAGACCCTCGCTCTAGGGACATCCGATGGCCTTCAGAAATTCCTGGGAGCTCACAACGGCGACCTGATCCGCGAACACCTTCCGGGTAAGCACCCTATGGACCTCCTCGTCTCTATCGGCGCAGCAGTCTTCAAGAACCACCACGTCATAGTCGGTGTCGGTGGCCTGGCGGACGGTGGAGAGCACCACGCCGCTGGTGGCCACGCCCATTAGCACCAGGTTGGTGATACCCTTGGCCCTCAGGACGTATTCCATGTCCGTGGCGGTGAAAGCGCCGGACCGCCTTCCAATAACTACGACCTCTCCCGGTTGGGGCGCCACCTCGGAGTGGATTTCAGCGCCCTCAGTACCCTCCCGGAGACGGCCCGATCCCCTGAGGCCTCCATAGACCTTGTTCCCGGGCCCTATCTCGGGATAGCCTTCCCGCAACCGCAGGACCTCGTAGATAACGGGGATTCCCGCCTGCCGAGCCCCGGCCAGCACTGCGGCGGCCCGGTCAAGCAACTGTTGTGCCTGACTGGAGCTGAAGTACCAGCCGATGGGCGGGGCGCCTACAATTTCGTTCTGGTAGTGCAGGACGAGGACTCCGGTACTGTTCCGGTCGATGGTCAACGAGTTAGTTGTCGTTGGTGGCCTCCATTTGGCCGATGGTCTCCAAGAAATGGGCCACAGGCTCCATTCAGAATAGTTCTGGGCCGGTGACGCCGCTCCGGCGCCACCGCCATCGCCAATATCATAATAGCACAGCTACTCCAAAGCGGGCCTGATTATACAGAGCACTCCCAAATTCGGCCTGACAACCGCGGTGCCACCCGGCCCATCAGCCGAAGGAGATAAGCACCACCCCTGCGGTAATGGCTGAAATACCGGCAATCTGGGGGCGCAAGGTACCCCTGATTATCCAGTCTCCGAAGGTGGCGGCGGACAGGCTGGCCAGACCCAGTGTGTAAAACAATACCAAAGCGGGCTGTATTGCGCCGATGGCAGCCACCAGGGAGACGGGACCCAAGGAGATGGCAGCCAGGTTAGCCAAGTTGGCAAATACGACTATCCCCTCAACCAGGGAAACGAAGCCCATGAAGCCCCGGCGCCGGACCATGCCCATGCCCCCACGGCGCACCTCGGGCATGAAGACCACGCTCAGCAGACCCAGGGCGAAGCCTAGCCGGTTACCGGCGTAGAACTGCCAGAAGCCGCCGTCCTCCAGATAGTATTTGCTCAGTGCTATGGACACCGCAAAGGTGGCCGCGGCGGCCAGGGCCAGGGGGAGCCCGGCAGGGTCGCCGAAGCTCCTGCGCCCAGCGCTCCCCTGCCAGGAGACCAGGACGGCTCCCACCACGGCCAGGACTACCCCACCCCAGGCCAGGCCGGACAAACTCTCATCTAGAAATACCGCCGCCATTGGGACTACCATCAGTGGATAGAGGTACCAGACAGGGACTACCCTTGCCACCTGCCCCCGCTTCAGGGCTGCAAGGAGGAACAGGAGGCTGAGGGCTCGGATGACTCCGGAGAGGACTCCTCCGAAAAATGTCTGGGACTCCAGCCCCTGTACGGCGAGCACGACCCCAATGGCCACGGCGCCCAGGGCCAGCTCGTAGATGCCTATCCAGAAGGCGTAGATATAGATGCTGGGGGCGTGGCGGTCTACGATAAGCTTGTCGAGGATATTTACCATGCCCAGGAGGGCGGGGAACAGGAAGGATAGCAATATCCACGTTTCCATCGGCCATCCCCCTTGTACCACACCCGCATTTACCAGTCAAACGGACCCCGTAATGCCAATCTGGAGGTGGTTTAAGAAGAGGGACTGATCTGGCTTCTAGCCAGAGTCAAACATGGTAGAATGTACAGCGGCTTCAAGGCCACCTGGTGGAACAATTAGGGAAGATGAGGGAGTCCCTGTGATTCGCAGCTTCAACGGCAAGGACCCGAAGATTCATCCCACGGCCTTCATCAGCGAGGCCTGCTACATCGTGGGAAACGTGGAAATAGGGGAGAATTTCAGCGTGTGGCCTGGAGCGGTGATCCGTGGGGGCTTCGGCTGCATCACCATAGGAAAGAACTCGGTCATCCAGGACACGTGCGTCATCCACGCCGACGATTTTCTGGACATAGGGGACAATGTCCTGGTAACCCACGGCGCTGTAATCCACGGCCGCCGGGTGGGCAATAACGTTCTCATCGGTATTAACGCCGCCATACTGGAAGGGGCTCAAATCGGCGACTACTGCCTGGTGGGCGCCGGCGCCGTAGTGCGTGGCGGGGAGACCATACCCGACCGCTCTCTGGTGATTGGGGTGCCGGGCCAGGTGAAACCTCTGAGCCAAAAAAACCTGAAGCGGCTGGAGGCCCCCACCGCCAACTATATACTCAATGCCCAGGCCCACAAGCGCGCCGGGCTTGGCCTGGAAATACCCGGGGCGTGATCCACAGGAGATCCCGGAGCCCAAGCGCCGGGGAGGAGTCGAAGGAACGTGCCACCTTTGCTTTCCCAGCAAGAGATAGAGGAGCGATTAAAGGGAGTGGATGGCTGGCGCCAGGATGGCCCCTGCCAAGATGGCCCCTGCCAGGATGGCCGGTGCATATCGCGGGACTTCGCCTTCGGCTCTTTCAAAGATGCAGTTGCCTTCGTCAACCGCGTGGCAGAGGTGGCCGAGGAGATCGACCACCACCCGGACATCACCATCAACTACACTCGGGTCAGCCTGTCAGTCACCACTCATAGCGAGGGGGGCCTCACCCGGCGGGACTTCCGCCTCGCCGGCAGGATTGACGCCCTCTAGCCCTCAGCGTCTGCAGTTGGTCAGGGCCCCCCAGGTGGCCACCAGGAAGGGCACGCAGTAGGTCAGGGGCACCTTCCAGGAAAGTTGGCCCGGCCAATTCCCTGTCAGGAACTTATCTCCGTGGTTCAGCAGAGCAAGGACCGTGCCCACCACCAGGGCGGTGAGGAGCGACCTTCGGAGCATCGGCCAGTGCCCCAGGGAACAACGCAGACATTTCCCCAGTTCTCCTTGGGGAGTCATAAAACTAAAGGACAGGCCTTGCCGAAGGACGCGCCTACAACCTGCGCAGACTGTGGCGTCCACAAGAACCCCGGCTAGCCGGCGCGGCTGACGGCCTCTTGCAAGGCCCGTCGGGTAAACACCTGGGTGAGATGGGAGCGGTACTCCTGGGAGGCGTGGATGTCTCCCAGAAAATCCATGCCCTGAGCCGCTTGCTGGGCCGCCTGGGCCAGGTTGGCTTCCGTAGCTTGTTTGCCTTCCAGCGCTCGTTCGGCCTCCGCCGCCCTGACCGCCTTCGGGCCTGCGCCGGTCACACTTATCTTTACCCCCTGGCAGCCGCCGGCTGAAACGGTGACGAAGGCGGCCACCCCCACAATGGCGAAGTGGGACGCCTTGTTGGCGCATTTCTTGTAAGAGCCGCCGGTATTGGGGGGGAGGAAGGGCAAACGTATTTCGGTGAGGACCTCGGCTTCAGCCAAAGCCGTGACGAAGGTATCGACGAAGAACTGGGCGGCGTCGATGGTCCGTTGCCCCGAGGAGCTTGCCGCTACCATCTGGCCATCCAGCGCCAGCACCACTGCCGACAGGTCGGCGGCGGGGTCCGCGTGGGCGAGGGAGCCCCCAATCGTGCCCTTGTTTCGGACCTGCAAATCGGCCACCAGGGCCGCCGCCTCGGCAAGGGCCGGCAATCTATCTCGCACAAGCCGGGAGCCTTCTATCTGGTGATAGGTTGCCATAGCCCCTATGGCAAGGCCCCCGTTCTCCTCCCTTATGTAAGAGAGCTCAGAGATTCCCCCCAGGTCTATGAGATGCTTGGGCTCGGCCAGCCTCAGCTTCATCAAGGGTATCAGGCTGTGGCCCCCGGCCACCAGCTTGCCATCGTCCCCATACCTGGCCATGAGCTCATGGGCTCCCGCCAGGGTAGTTGGCGCGTGGAATTCGAAGGAGCTGGGGAACATATCGGGGCATCCTCCGGAATTAAAGGATTTTTCGAACTGATTTGAAAGCCTTGGGGTGGACAGGATGCGAGATGATGGCCATGCCGCCTAGGATTTCCGGGCGGCGGACTGGATGGCCTTGACTATGTTGTGGTAACCGGTACAACGGCAGTAGTTCCCCGTCAGGCCCCGGCGGATCTCCTCCTCGCTGGGATTGGGGTTTCGCTCCAGGAGCTGGTGGGCCGTCATGATCATCCCGGGGGTGCAGAAACCACATTGGAGTCCGTGCTCCTCCCAGAAGCCCTCCTGCAAAGGGTGGAGCTGGCCGTCCTTGGCCAACCCTTCGATGGTGAGGACCTCAGCCCCGTCGACCTGGACCGCGAACAGAGTGCAGGACGTGACGGCCAGGCCGTTGACGTGCACGGTGCATGCACCATACTGGCTGGTGTCGCAACCCACATGGGTGCCCGTGAGACCCAGCACGTCCCGCAGGTAGTGGACCAGAAGCAGGCGGGGTTCTACATCACTGGTGTGCCTGGCGCCGTTGACCGTAACTTTGATGCTGGCCATCAGCCCCACCTCCATCCAGGGGAAGCCCCAGAATTAGCGGGGATTGTACTTGATACCCTGGGCAGTGTCAAATACTCCACCAGGCCCCCCCAACCAGCTCCCAACGAAGGCGTTGGACAGCCATTGACACGGCTAAGTGGCTACCCTACCATTAAGGCGGTCGTGCTAGACGGGGAGCTAGCGGTGCCCTATACCCGCAATCCGCTATAGCGGGGTTGAATTCCTCTCGGAGGCCCAACCTATGGGCCGCTATTTTCATAGGGTGGTGTTAGAAGGCCGGGTCCCTCGCGACGGAGGTCTGTGAACCCCGCCAGGTCCGGAAGGAAGCAACGGTAAGCAGAATCCTTCGGGTGCCGGGGGAGTGCCTGGCTGGAGCTACTCTTGGAGACACGCTCAACGGTTCCTGTCGATGAGAGGTGCACGGCCTTAATGTATACCTTTTATCCCAATTCCCCATCCGATAGCTGCTAATACCATAACACATGATGAAAGAGTCCCTTAGCGTAACCCATCCTCGGAAGGACCTGGAGTTGAAGCCCGGCCAACGTCCATCCGCCCGGAAGGCTCTGGCGCAACATTTTCTCGTTGACCAGAGTGTTCTCGGGCAAATCCTTCGCGAATCGGAGCCTGGCCCTGAGGACACGATCGTGGAGGTGGGTCCGGGCCGGGGTGTTTTAACCCGCGGCCTGGTCAGTAAGGCCAAGAGTGTTATCGCCATAGAGATGGACTCCCATCTCGCCGCATCCTTACCCAAGACCCTGGGAAACCCTCCAAATCTTCGAGTGATGAATGCAGACGCGCGGGAGGTGGACCTGACCCAGGTCATTCAGGATGACGTTGACTATAAACTGGTGGCCAACCTGCCATACTATGCCGCCAATCCGATAGTGCGCCGGTTCCTGGATGCGGAACGGCACAGGCCATCCCTCATGGTCGTGATGGTCCAGAGGGAGGTGGCCAAGAGCATGGTGGCCGAGGGGGGCCGGATGAGCCTCCTTGCCGTGGGAATCCAGCTCTACGGCAATCCTCGTATAGTCTGTGAAGTGCCTCCCAAAGCCTTTGTGCCACAGCCCAAGGTAACCTCGGCCCTGGTAAGGATAGAGCCTCTCCCGCACCCCGCCGTCCCGGTGGAAAACGTGGCCGGGTTCTTCGACATTGTCAGGGCCGGATTCAGGGCGCCCAGGAAACAACTTCGGAACTCCTTAAGCCTCGGCCTGGGCGTGTCGACCGAGGAGTCAGGGCGTCTTCTTAATGCGGCAGGACTGGACCCCGCACAGAGGGCCGAGACCCTGAGTATTGAGGAGTGGTGGAAACTTTATCAGGCCTCCGGGGGAGCATGAGCCCTTGGAAGTGGAGGCCTACGCTAAAATAAACCTGACCCTGGAGGTGCTGGGCCGCTGGCCCGACGGATACCACCAGGTCAGCACCATTCTCCAGACCATAGGACTGGCGGACCGGCTGTGTTTCTCTCCCTCTCAAAGGCTTCAGCTACAATGCTCATCCCCGGGGCTGGCCGGAATGGATAACCTGGTGCTGAAGGCGGCCGAGGCCCTTCGCCAGGCTACCGGGTGCGATAAGGGAGTTAAGGTGCATCTCGAAAAGCAGACCCCCATAGGCATAGGCCTTGGAGGTGGCAGCAGCGACGCGGCGGCCACTCTTAAGGCCCTCAACGCATTCTGGCAGCTGGGGTTGAAATCCCATCAGCTCCAGGCAATCGCAGCGTCGCTGGGGTCGGATGTGCCCTTCTTTCTCCGGGGAGGGACCGCCCTTGGCCAGGGGCGTGGCGAGGTGATTAAGGACCTTCCCCCCATGCCCATGCGCTGGATGGTACTCCTCTGCCCTTCACCCGAAGCCACAGGTGCAAACTCGGCTTCGCCGAAGACCTCACGGCTATACTCCATGGTGGGGCCTGAACATTACACAGATGGCAGCCATACCCGCAGGGCTGCGGAGGCGATCCAGACCGGCCGCTTCTCCCACGAGCTTCTGTTCAACACCTTCACTGAGCTCGCCCCGGCGGCATTTCAGGGGTTCGAGGCCGGCAAGAGGGAATTTCTGGAATCAGGAGCCGCTCATGTCCACCTCTCAGGCACTGGCCCAGCGCTATACAGCGTCGTGTCATTAAAAGAAGAGGGCGAAGCGATATTGAAATCCTTGAAAAAGAAGGGGCTGAAGGCGTACTGTGTAAGTACCATTTGACCCACCGGATAGGAGAATCATGACAGGTGACGTTCGCATATGAACCTACCCCTTATGGACATAAGGATCGGCATTGACCCCGATTTACTGGAAATAGGCACCTTCGTGCTGACGTGGCACGGATTACTGACGTTCCTGGCAGTAGCCACGGCGGTATTCCTGGTGGGCAAGTGGGCCAAGAAAGACGGCATGGACACCGACGCCGTCTACTCTGTGGCCGTCTGGGGCATAATCGGGGGCATAATTGGGGCCAGGCTGCTGCATGTAATCGACCTCTGGAACGAGGTATATCGCCACGACCCCGTCCAGATATTCCGGGTCTATGAGGGGGGCATCACAATATACGGCGCCATATTGGGAGGCTTCCTGGGAGGCGCCGGTTATTTGTTGGTGCGGAACCATCCAACATTTCTGAGGATATGGAACTCCGTGCTCAGACTGCCCAAGTTGGAGAGGGCGCCTCTGCCCTCGGTGGGCCGTCTGGCGGACCTTGTCACCCCGGCCATGTTGCTGGGCATGGCCTTGGGCCGGGTAGGCGACATCATCAACGGCGAGCATTTCGCCAAGGCCGCCAGCTTGCCATGGAGCTTCATTTACACCCATCCCGAGGTCGAGGCTCTCTACAATGCAAACAGCCTCAACCCCCTTGTGGCCAGCCACCCTGCTGTAGCATATGAGCTGCTCATGGATCTAGCCATTCTGGCGGTGATATTGCCCCTGAAGAACCGGATCAGGCCTGCAGGGATGTTCTTCACCTTGTATCTGGCCACTTATTCTCTGGGACGCTTCTTTATAAGCTTCCTGCGACTGGACAAAGAGTGGGCAATAGGGCTTAACGAGGCCCAGTTCGTCGCCATCGTGGTACTGATCATAACGGTGCCGGTGCTCCTGTTCAAGGCCCAGATAGTCCGGCAACCCACGCCAGCCCGGGCCCCAAGCCCGGGAGCCAGAAGCAAGCGTTAGCAGGGCAGCCACTGAGGCCGCCGCCTGGGCCGAGACGGGCGCCGCCAAATTTTCCTTGGAAACCAGGCAGGTCGGATTGCGATTCCCCGAGGAGCACATCGGGGCCCCTTCGCCGGTTTAAGGAGACACTGGACGGTGTCGCGAGTCTGAGCCTTCTCCTTTCCCATGGTTAGCAGGTTCCCCAGAACGACTAATAAGAAATATGTGCGAAGAAAGAAAGTGGTGTGCGACATGAGGCTGGAGGGCAAAGTGGCGATCGTTACCGGTGGCGCCCGGGGTCAGGGGGAAGCCGAGGCCAGGCTCTTTGCCAGAGAGGGAGCCAAGGTGGTCATCGGGGACGTATTGGACGACCTGGGCGCAAAAGTAGCGGATGAGATCGTGCAGGCGGGGGGCGACGCGCTGTACCTTCACCTGGATGTGAGCAAGGAAGAGGACTGGCAGAGGGCCGTTGAAACCACCGTCTCCAGGTACGGAAAGCTCAACGTGCTGGTGAACAACGCCGCAATCATACGGAAAGGCTGGGTGGAGGAGACTACCACCCAAGACTGGGACGCGGTCCTGGATGTCAACGCCAAGGGCGTTTTGCTGGGCACAAAGACGGCTATCCCCGAGATGAGAAAGGCGGGTGGAGGCTCCATCATCAACATCGGCTCTTCAGCGGCGTTGGTAGGGGACATATACAGCGCGGCCTACGCCGCCTCCAAGGGAGCGACCCGCCAGCTGACCAAGGGTACGGCCCTTCAGTACGGGAAGGAAGGCATAAGGGCTAACGCCATACATCCCGGCCCCGTGGACACTCCCATGCGGCGGGAGGCCCTCCCAGGGGCCGCGGATGACGAAGCCGACAAAGACAGGACGGTGCTGGGGAGGGTCGGCACTCCCGATGAAATCGCCTACGGGGCCCTATTCCTGGCCTCGGATGAATCCTCCTTCGTCACTGGTATCGATCTACCCATAGATGGTGGTCTCACGGCACAGTAACTTGTTCAATCCGGCATCGAGGTCGGCTGAGCGGAGCAACGCCCGTCCACAGCGAACCGTCGATGTACAGAGTAAAAGGGGTGCGACATGAGACTGGAGGGCAAGGTGGCGATCATTACCGGTGGCGCCCGGGGTCAGGGGGAAGCCGAGGCCAGGCTCTTTGCCAGAGAGGGGGCCAAGGTCACCATCGGCGACGTGCTGGACGACGAGGGAGCCAAAGTAGCGGCGGAGATCGTGCAGGCGGGGGGCCAGGCGCTGTACCTGCACCTGGACGTGAGCAAAGAGGAAGACTGGCGCCGGGCCGTTGAAACCACCGTCTCCAGGTATGGAAAGCTCAACGTTCTCGTTAATAACGCCGCCATTTTGCGGCCGGGCAAGGTCTTGGAGACCACCCCTGAGCACTGGGATATGGTGATGGATATAAATGCCAAGGGGGTATTCCTTGGGACGAGGATGGCCATCCCCGAGATGATCAAGGCGGGCGGGGGCTCCATCATCAACATCTGCTCGGCGGCGGCCCTGGTGGGAGACCCCCGCAGTGCCGCCTACAATGCCTCCAAGGGGGCGGTCCGCCTATTCACCAAGGGCACAGCCCTCCAGTACGGCATGGAGGGCATCAGGGCCAACGCCATCCATCCCGGCCCTGTGGACACGCCCATGATGCGTGAATCTCGACCCACCCCGGAGCTCAGAGCAGTTGGCATCGCCAGTACGGTATTGGGAAGACTGGGCGTCCCCGAAGATATCGCCTACGGGGTCCTGTACCTGGCCTCGGACGAGTCATCCTTTGTCACCGGCAGCGATCTGTCCATCGACGGCGGGATGACGGCCGGCCCAATAGCTTTTTCCGCCGCCGCCCCACACACCCCAGGCTAAAGCTCGTTGAGGGCAGGGGCCACATGCTTCATGAACAGCTCCCTGGACTTGTGGCCGATGCCGGGGTCGTCCCAGTCGTGGGTCAGCTGGAGAAGGGTGCCGAAGCCTCCCACCGTGTCGTATAGCTCTTTGATGCGGCTAATGCAGTAGTCCGGGTCCCCCACGATCCAGTTGTTGTCCATCATGTACTCCACCGTGACGTCGTCGTCGGGCATGTCCGGGTCTAATTTGACCTGGGCAAGGCCGTTGGGCTGGCGGCGGAACAGGGGAAAGAAATACTCATCGTAGGACCGGGTCATTCCCATGGTGAAGGCCTCGCGCCTGGCCTGCTCGGTCGTCTCGGCAACGTGTATGTCCCGGCTCACCCGCCACTCTTTCCTATCAGGCTTCAGTCCCGCCTTGCGGGCTCCCCTCTCGTAGGCCTCCCAGTGGGTGGCGACGACGGGAAAGGGCAGGTTGCCGCCACTCATAGGCCACCAACCGTATTCTCCCGCCCATTCGGCCGTGGGCGAGTTACGGCTGGAACAGGCCACGGCGATGGGAGGATGAGGCTTGGTGAACGGCTTGGCGTACAGGGAGAGCCCGATTTCCGGCCATGGCTCCGGGGCCTTGATATGGTGGAACTTGCCCTTGTAATCCAGGTCCCCATCGGACTCCCATATCTTGAGCACGATGTCCAGGACTTCGATGGCCCTTGCGTGGCGCTCTTCCTGGAGTATCCCGAATAGCTCGAACTCGGTGGGCACACCCCCCGTCCCCACGCCGAAAAGGAATCGTCCCTCCGCCAGGTGGTCCAGGACCACCATGTGGTGGGCCAGCATCAGCGGGTCGTGCAGTTGGAGAAGGATGACTCCGGTCCCCAGCTTGATATTCTTGGTCAGCCCCAGGGCTTTGGCTATGAAAAGTTCTGGGCCGGGTATGTTCTCCCAGGGGATGGTGTAGTGCTCGCCTATCCATGCTTCATCGTAGCCCAACCGGTCGGCGTCGATGATGGTATCCATGTCCTCCTTGATGGTCCGGGCAAGACCCTTTGACGGGTGATGTACGGGCATCATAAAAAAGCCGTGCTTCATATCCCTTCCTTTTCCATTCCTTTCCGCGGCGTCGCCGAAAGGGATGGCGCCGCTTTTCCCGCGGCTCCCAGATTAATATCAATACCATAAATCGGAAACCTTCTTGATAGGAACGAGTCTACCGGCGGGCTCCGGCGCTGTCAATCTCGCTTGACGCCGCCAGAGGGCTGGCTTAGAATCGCATCACCCGGTGCCAGAAAACAGTGCGAGGGGGTTGTCATGCGCGGTGGAGATGCGGTGATCCATGCCCTGGAACAGGAAGGGGTTAGGTATATAGCAGGGGTGTCCGGAGGAGGCCTCCAACCCCTATGGCCGGCGTTAAAGGCCTCGGAAACTCTCCGAGCCTTCACCACGCGCCACGAACGGCTGGGGGTGGAGATCGCCGACGGTTACGCCCGGGCCACGGGAGATGTGGGCGTGGCGATGACGGGCACCGGCCCAGGCGCCACCAACACGTTAACGGGCATAGCGGGCGCCTACGCCGACAACGTCCCCGTGCTGCTGCTCATGGGGCAGCACCCCGCCGGGAACATGGGGAAAGAAATACAGCAGGAGGTCCCCTCCAGCATTTTCGATAGCCTGGTGAAGTGGAAAGGGACGTTGAGCCGGGTGGAGCAGATTCCAGATATCATGCGCCGGGCCTTCACCACCCTGCGCTCCGGTTCCCCCGGCCCGGTGGTGCTGGAGATGCACCAGGACGTTCTGGAGTCGGAGGCCCCCGATCAGCAGCTCTATTACGAGCCTGTGGGACCGGGAAGAAAGGCCGCGGCGGACCGGCGAGATATAGATAAGGCCGCCAGCATCCTGGTGGCGGCAAAATTTCCGATAATGAACGTGGGCGGTGGGGCGTTATGGGCGGATGCGGCGGAGGAGGTGAGGGAGCTGGCCGAGCTTCTGTCCATGCCGGTAGCCAGTACGCTGGTGGGGAAGGGCGTTTTCCCCGAAAACCATCCTCTGTCCATGGGTGGGGGCGGCTACCCACGGAGCCGCTTCGCATCGGGCACAGCTATCCACATAAACCGGAAGGCGGATGCGGTTCTGGCTGTAGGCAACTCCTTCAGGATGCCCAACGGCACCGACGGACGCCCCATCCCATCCCACGTCAAACTGATCCACATCAACGCAGACCCGGGGGACCTTAACAAGATATATCATGCCGACGTGCCTATACTGGCGGACGCCAAGCTGGCGCTGAGAGACCTGATAGAGGCGGTGCGGGAACGCCTGGGACCAGGCAAAGGCGGGCCCAGGGAGGAGGTGGTGTCGGAGATCCAGCAGGCCAAGGCCAAGTGGCTGGGTGAATGGATGCCCACGTTTACCGACGATTCGACTCCCATCAACGGATACCGGGTAGTCCACGACCTTATGCAGGCGACCGATCCTGAGAAGACCATCGCTCTCCACGACGCCGGGGGCAGCCGTGGCTACATGGTGCCCTTCTGGGTGACGACCAGGCCCCGCCACTTCCTGGGAATGGGAGGGATGGCGCCGATGGGGTGGTCCCTGGGCGCCGCCATAGGCGCAAAGCTGGCCCAGCCGGACCACCTGGTGCTCCATGTCCTGGGAGATGCCTCCTTCGGTATGACGGGGATGGAGCTGGAGACCGCCGTGAGGATGGGGATCCCCACCCTCACCATCGTGCTCAACAACGGTGGCACGGGATTCGCTCTGATTAACCTCGAGAACCCCGCCGCACCACCGCCGGCCGTGGCGAAAATGGGAGGAGACTTCAGCATGGTGGCCAGGGGATTGGGGGCCTATTCAGAAAGAGTAGAGCAGCCCTCGGAGCTCATCCCTGCCTTCAAGCGGGCCATAAGGGCAACTGAGGAGGGACAGCCGGCGCTGGTGGAGGTGATGAACCGGCCCCTGCCCCCACCTGAGCTGCCCGACGACTGGTCCCTGGGCGACCCGGTGACCTAGTTTTCCCAGCCTAATAGGTGGTCGCCACAACTTCATCCGGTTGTTCCACCTGTGAACCAAAGACCTGGCTAATCGTGTGCATCTGTCCGGCCGTCCATAAGTTGCCGGTACCGCCGGTGATATAAGCCAAACTGGATGTCTCGCTCCCCATCGCTTTTTCCAGCGAGGCCTCGCGGATGAATACAGAAATCCTCTTCCTGACACGTTCCGCGTACTCGGAAACCTGAGCGAACTCGTCTACCTGGAAAGCTACCGATACCACCGTTCGTGAGGCTTTCACGGGCTGTCTCACCTCCGGCCGTTCGTAGTCCCAGCTTTCTAATCGTTCTAGCTCTTCGTCTCGCTTCTTGGTCATTCTTACCTCCTTAGACCATCCAACAGGGACCGTTCGTGGGGCTTACAGGGCCACGCGGTGATCGGCCTCCACAGTGTCCGCTGGTTAGTTCTTTCGACCGGAACTGCTAATCACGCTCCGCCGTCGTCCCCACCAATGATTAGGTAGACTCCTCGCCGCTGTTTTCGAATACGAAGTATTACATGGAGGTTGTCTAGGAGTTGGAGAACTTGGTGAACGGATAATCTGTGAACTGTGATCTTTTCTTCGTTGTCCTCGTCTATGAGGAATGCTTCGATTCGAGGGGTTGACGACACACTACTAGCATACTACAATTGTAGTAATATTTCAATATCTGGAATGGAGGACTGTCAAGTGGAGGTTGAGTGGCTTATACTGGCGGACTCAGCGCAGGTAGTCGGGAACAAGCTGTATTTGCTGGGCGGTGGGTGGGACTGGCTCACGGTTAACCGTGATTTTCCCACCAATCAGAGATGTGCTGTGGCACTTTCTGTAAAGGTTCCTTGGAATGAGACGAACGTAAAGCACAATTTTGAGATTGAGGTTGTTGCCGAAGATTCAGCAAGTGAGGAGCCCAAGAGCCTTCTCAAGCTAGGAGGGCAATTTGAGGCTGGCCGCCCTCCGGGCATTCCCCTGGGGCAGGAACAGCGCATCCAGCTGGCTGTCGAAATGAGTCTAAAGCTTGAGTCACCGTGCACGATGGAAATCGTGGCGCGGCTCGATGGAACTGACGAAGGGCGGGCCCACTTTAGGGTCGTACCTGGTCCGATGGTGGCCATGAAAGGTCAGCAAGGGTAGGCCAATCAGGGTTGGAGACTCAGGCCTTGGGGCAGGATGGGCCCAGCACCTCTCCGGTGCCGATCATGCTGTCCCTGGTGACCAGGTCCGTTAACTGTTCCTCGCTCATCCCCTCTGTCCCATCGGGCTGCCGTGGCAGGACCAGATACCGGACCTCCGCCGTGG
This sequence comes from Dehalococcoidia bacterium, assembly GCA_965225925.1. Lineage (GTDB taxonomy): Bacteria > Chloroflexota > Dehalococcoidia > Lucifugimonadales > JAGWBF01 > CBDDBY01. The sequence continues at coordinate 175,865 of CBDDBY010000005.1, forward strand.
CGTCCACCACCCTCACTTCCATCCTCTCCTCCAGTTCCAGCCCGAACTCTTTAAGCACCGCCCGTGGCTCCCTGACTACCCTGGTACGGTACACAGCGCTCTTGTACCACTCCGGAGAAGCGCCCAGGAGAGGGTTGGGATAACACGAGCAGAGGGTGCACACGATAACGTGGTGCACCGAATCGGTGTTCTCCACCACCTGGAGACGCTGAATGCGCTTGGGGATGCTGATACCCGCCTCGGCCAGGGCCTCTTTGCCGTTTGTCAATAAACGCTGCTTGAAGTCGGCGTCCAACCAGGCCCTGGCTATCACCCTCGCCCCGATGGTGGGCGTCTGGGCCTCGTTCTCATTAAGGACCTCGAGTAGCTCCGGGGCGGTGATAATCCCCTTATCCATGAGCAGATTGCTCAGTGCGATGACGCGCCTCTCGTAGTAGCTCTCCTGGTGGTCCTCCAGAGGGGGGTGCAGTGGGTCGTGCTCAACCTCGGCCATCGTCTTTCTCCTAACCTCGTAAAGTGGCTGCGTGGGCCTGATGGTGTTCTCAGGTTTTTGCTCGGACTTATGGGGGAGAGACCATGGGGTGGTTGGTTCCCGTCTCTTTAAAATTGGCCTCGGCGATCGCCCTCCGCATCTCGTCCGTGTTAATAACGCCTTTCTGGACCAGAAGATTGCCCAGGGCGACGCTCCGGCTATCATAGTAGCTCTGGCCGTGCTCATCCCTGTCGATGGGCCGGGGATCGGGCTGCTCCGCGGTGACTGGATCGAGCCAGTCCTCCAGTACGTCCACTATTAGACGGTCGTGAAGGAAGTCCGGGTCTTCATCGTATACGTGAGCCATGTGAAAGGACACTCCGAATAGGGGGAACTCCGGCTGGCCGCGTCCTCCGTAGGACAGGTCCCTGGGATTTCGGGCGGGCCCGTGATAGTAGACGACCACCCCCTTTTTGCCCCGGATAAAGAAGGGGGTCCTGTTAGTGCCGCCGGGCACTGTGTCCTTTACTCTGACCCTTTCGCCAACCTGAAATTTGCGGTCCATTCGCCAGACCTTTCTCGCGGGCCATCCGACGTCGGGCCTGGGAAGCCTCGCCACACCAGTTGGGTGGGTCCAACGGTAGCTCAGAACTTCCGGTAGGGCGGATTTTAGCAGCCTCGCCTATCGAGGGTCAACCGGAGTCCTCCAGCCACTAAAGTTGAAGTGGCCCCGGCCCTGTGTTATTGTTGAAACAGTGTCGGGGCGTGGCGCAGCCCGGTAGCGCACCTGCATGGGGTGCAGGGGGCCCCCGGTTCAAATCCGGGCGCCCCGACCAGCTTTGTTCCCAAGCACCTGTGTTTCACGCAGGAGCTTTTTTCTGTCACGCCAGACAGGTTCCCAACAATTCCGCGTTCGTCTGTGCAAGTTCATGGCCGTCACGTGGACTGAAGGCAGTATCGGCGACGTTTCCGTTCAATTCTCTGTCTCGACGGGATTGCCGGCTTCTCTCCAGCCGTTGGTGCCTCTAGCCAGGTTGGTGACACGGGTGTGGCCGACGGCTTTCAGGAAGCCAGCCGAGCGCAAGGAACGATTCCCTGAAGCGCACACTACGAGTACGTCACGGTCCTTTGGCACCTCCGCCAGACGTAGTGCCAGAACCGACTGAGGCACAGAAAGTGCGCCCGGGATGCGACCTTTGGCATATTCCCACGGGTCCCGCACGTCAAGAACGCAGGCTTGGCGCTGCCGGAGCCAAGCTGCCGCTTCAACGGCTTCGATGCTAGGTACTTCTACGTCGTGCGCCACCTGCGGCCAAGAAAAGCCGGCCTCACCAAGGTTAGCCGCGAAGATGGAGGTCATGTTGAGAGGCCGTGACGGGGGCTGGGAGGCATATTGGAGGAATTCTTGCTCAGAAAGCTGCAATGCTAGGTTGAAGCGTCGCTCGAAGCCGATGGTACTGCTGGGCCGGCCACACATACCTTTACCGCACGACCCTTCGAAGTGGGCAGGGAAGACCTCGACGTAGTCCTCTAGCTGAAGTAGCTTTTGGATGCTTTGATACTGCTGTCTGGCCCCTTCCGGTCCACCGAAGTCCGGCCGTCCCACATCGCCCACGAACAGTGAGTCCCCACTGAGCACCATGGACGGCTCTGGGCTTCGCGTTGGGTTAACCACCAGCAGCGACAGCCCCTCGGGGCGGTGCCCCGGCGTGTGAACCACTCGGAGAATAACTTGGCCGAGGGAAATCTCATCACCATCGTTCAACGGCTGAAAGGGAAAGAGAATATCGGCCCCCTCGTAGAAGTAGAGCTGTGCGCCCGTCGCCGCAGCCAGGTCCCGGTTGCCCGAGACGTGGTCGGCATGCAAATGGGTATCAACAACGGCGACGATCTTGTACCCTCGCTCGGTGGCCAGGTCGAGGTACTGCTGCACGTCCCGGTGAGGATCGATCACCGCTGCCTCCCGCGATTCCCGGGAGGCGATGAAGTAGGACGAACAGCCGAGGTCGTCGTGAAGGAACTGCTTGAAATACATGCCGTCTCCTTTTCTTCCCTATCCCTGTTTACTTCTCAGAAACTATAGATCACAAGGTCACTGCGAGACGACCCGGATGAAGGTTTGCATCGCGTCGCTTAAGGATGCGTCCTGCAGCCAAATTCCGCAGGAAAATCCCCGAAGCCAGACCCGCCATTACGATCAGGCCAAGCATGCCGCCGCCGGCTGCCATACCAAGGGCCGGGCCGGGACAAGTGCCTGCAGTGGCCCAACCCGCCCCGAACAATGCTCCCCCGAAAAGATGTTTTCGTTCGGCCTTGGCACGGTTAAACTGGAGTTCGCCGCCCAGGGGCGTCTTCCAGCGCCGACGCCGGAGCATCCACAGCAAAGGCATCGCGACCACGAAAGAGGACCCCATAATCAGGAAGACATCGGGTTCACGGAACAAAAGCATGTCGTGCATTACAGTGTAATCACTCAGCCTTGAGGCCACTATCAGGAACCCAAATGCCAGTCCAACCAGAAATGTAAAGCGGTTCACAGTGACCCTCCCGTGATCAGGTGCATGAGCATGGTCAAACCAATGGCGGTTCCCACGAATGTGGCGGCTCCAACCATCGCACCGGGGGATAAGATGGCCGCACCGGTAATCCCGTGTCCCGAAGTGCACCCGCCACCCCACCTAGCGCCAAATCCCATGAGCACCCCGGCTACAAAAAGGACGGGAACATTCGCGGCTATCGGCAGCAAGTCACCCAGCGCACCATAGTTGAGATTTGCCGAGGGGCTGCCTCGCAGGAAGATTGCTAGCAGTGAGCCGACGATGAGCCCGCCGAAGAACCAGACTCGCCACATCTCCGCCATTCTTGGACTGCGGGTGAAGGTCACAACGTGCATGTAGGAGGTGGTAATGCCCAGGTGCTTGTTTGCTACGGCATACAGTGCCACCGCCAGGAGGCCTATGAGGGGGCCAGCTATATACCATGCAAGGCGATCCGGCAAAATATCCACGTTTCGTGCCTCCTCAGTTTGGCCTAGTTAGGAAATATACTCCATATTCATACCCGAGTATACGTCTTTGCGGTCCATAACTCGACCTTCGAGCCTACCCGAAAACCGGAATCGACGTCCCCTAGCTTCTGGCAATTTGCCATCTATCCTTTCGAGACATATCCTCAACTCAGCAGCGCGATTAGTGACAGGATTCCATATTTTGCTGCCGCTGAAGGGATTCAACATACTGAGATCAGGTGCCAGGTGCTATACTGTACGAACTCTTCCATTTAGGATTTTGATGCCCCGTCCTCATCGCCTGCCCCTTACCAGCCGGTTGCCCTTTTATTACGGGTGGGTGATTCTCCCGATGGCCACCATTACCATGCTGATGTCCGGCCCCGGCCAGACCTACTTCTTCTCGGTCTTCGTTCAGCCCATCAGGGATGAATTGGACCTGTCCCAGACTGCATTCGCAACCCTATACACCGCCGGCTCCCTTTCCGCCTCTGGCGCACTGATACTGGTGGGGCGGTTGCTCGACTGGCTGGGGGCACGAGTAGTGCTCCCGGCAGTGGGCATCCTCCTGGGCCTTGGCGCCTTATGGATGAGCAGTGTTGATAATAAAGGGGAGCTTTTTATAGGGATCGCCCTGATGCGCCTGCTGGCACAGGGGTCAATGACCTTGATAGGCACTACGATGGTGGCAATGTGGTTCATCCGGTTGCGGGGCCGGGCCATGGCCATCAATTCTCTGGGCGGCGCCCTCGGCCAGGCCGCCTTCCCTCCCCTGATAGTGATACTGATAACCAGCCTGGGATGGCGCGATGCCTGGGCTGTCATGGCCCTGGTGATCTGGGGGGCCATAGTTCTGCCATCGATACTGGTGGTGAGGCGGAGCCCTGAGTCAGTAAATCTCCTGCCAGACGGTAAGCGGGCGGCGGTTAAGGCCGCTGGGTCACAGCCGGATTCGGCCCATGCTGCGGAGGAAACGAACTATTCTTTGAGGCAGGCTATGGCCACTCGCGCCTTCTGGTTTCTGGTTGCCTCTGTATCAGTCCACGGCCTCATAGGCACGGCACTGATGCTCAACAATGAGTCCCTCTTCGCCAGCAAGGGCCTGGACGCCATCGTTGCAGCCAGCATGTTCCCCGTTATGGCCCCTATGATACTGGTAGGGAACTTCACCGCCGGCGTCCTGGTCGACAAGTACCCTAACCGCTACCCGATGGCCGTGTCTCAACTGCTGCTTCTCTTTCCGATGCTGTGGATCTTCATGATTTCGGAGCCCTGGCATGCCTTGATCTACGGAGGGTTGATGGGGTTGGCGGGGGGCTTCTTCACCAATACTAACGGGGTAATCTGGGCCAACTATTATGGCCGCCAGCAGATAGGCAGCATCCGAGGGGTGGTAACCACTGCGATCGTGGCCTCTGCGGCCCTGGGTCCGATGCCCTTCGCTTTCCTATTCGATTTAAGTGGCGGCTACACGCTGCCTATACAGGTGTTTCTGATACTGCCGGTTCTGGGCGCCGTCACAGCCCTGGCAGCGGTCCCACCCTTCTCCAGGCGCCCGGCAACCCGCGGCCCCAGCTAGGCTGGCGGGAGGAGACCATGTATATAAGTCAAAGGAACGGTCCTTGCCTCCCAGCCTTCGCCAGCATTATACTATTGGCACAACGCTTGGGGGTGAGCTATGGGAGCCATGGGTTGGATCATTAGATTGACAGCGGCCCCGGGATGTTCCCGCTGCCACCATCCGGTACGGCCCACTGAGCGGGACGGCCTGTGCTGGAAGTGCAGGGAGCAGGCCGCCCAGATCCCCTCAATCCTGGTGGTGTTGTGCAGCTATTGCGGGATTAAATACGCCTCCGAACAGACCCATAGCTGTAGATAGACGGTCTGATTATGTTCAGGTTTGCAGTCTTGACCGTTAGCACCGCAGGCTACCACGGCCAGCGGGAAGATACCAGCGGTAGGGCCATCCAGGAAGTCCTAGCCCCGCCCGACTACGAGTGCGTACATTACGAGGTGGTGTCCGACGAAAGGGATTCCATAGCCGGCAGGCTAACCAGTTGGGCCGATGAAGGCGGCGTCGACCTGATAGTCACCACCGGCGGCACGGGTGTCGCCCCAAGGGATGTGACACCCGAGGCCTGCCTCTCGGTGATAGAAAAGGAAGTGCCGGGGCTGGCCGAAGCCATGAGGTCCCGGACCCTGGAGAAGACGCCCACGGCAATGCTGAGCCGCTCAGTGGCTGGAATCCGGGGCCAAACTCTCATCGTTACCCTGCCAGGAAGCCCCAAAGGGGTCCGGGAATGCCTGGAAGTGATTCTGCCCGTTCTGCCCCACGCGTTGGAGCTGCTAAGAGATGAGGCCAAGGGCCACCCAACCCAACACAATGCTCATGGCCACGAGGAGCAGGCTAGTCAAGCTCACCACAGAACAGGCTAGTCCTTGTACCAGATAGATATGGGTTCACCCACTGAAGGGCTACCATCCCCCTCCCCGGCACCTACCCATCAGAACAACTTGACCGTCGGGCCCGGCTGACCCATAGAGCCATGGAAATCCATATCCTCACCCTGTTTCCTGGCATGTTCCAAGGGCCCTTCAGCCTGAGCGTTATCAATCGGGCCGTGGAAAGGGGGCTGCTGGGGATACGAGTCCGGGATATTCGGGACCATGCCCACGACGCCCACCATACCACCGACGACTATCAGTACGGCGGCGGGCCGGGCATGGTGATGAAACCGGAGCCGGTCTTCGAGGCGTTGGAAGAGTCGTTATCCGGCTACACCGCGAACGTCCGGAGAGAGACGCCCATCATACTGCTGTCCCCCCAGGGCCGTCCCTTTCAACAGAGTACCGCCGAGGAGCTGGCCGGTAGGCCCAATTTGGTGCTGATCTGCGGCCATTATGAGGGGGTTGACGAACGCATTCGGGCGAATCTGGCCACCGATGAGATCAGTATCGGTGACTTCGTGCTGACGGGGGGAGAGCTGGCGGCCATGGTCGTGGTGGATGCGGTAGCCCGGCTCATCCCTGGCGTGGTGGGATCGCGGGAAAGCGTGCTGGGGGATTCCATAACCTCGGGCCTTCTTCAGCACCCACTCTACACCAGGCCCCCGGGATTCCAAGGCCTGGAAGTCCCTCCCGTGTTACTATCGGGTGACCACGGCGCCATAGCCAAGTGGCGAAGACAGCAGGCCCTCCTCAGGACCCTTAACCAACGTCCGGACCTGCTGGATAAAGCCGCCCTCACCCCGGAGGACCTGGGCTTTCTGCGTTCCCACGGTTACATGAAACCGTAAACGGGGTCGAGGACGACGCGGCTAGAAGACATCCAGGGTGAACCGTGAGCCAGCCGACGATTCTTTGAAGTCCAGCACCGCTTTGGCCAGCTGTTCTGCCAGGCTCGATTCCACCAGCAGGAGGGTCAATCCCTTGGAATGGACCACCTGGTCCCCTTCGCCTTCCTCATCTATCACTATCCCGAAGTCCCCATCTCCCTCCCAGACCGGAGGTGTGGTCAGCCGTAGGAACCGGCCAGGGTCCAACTCCCTGCTCTGAAGGATGCGCTGAAGCTCTTTTTTCGCGATTTCAGTTACAGTAACCATGGTGATAGCTGTTGCCACGGGTTCCCCGGCGGCGCTTGACCCAATTGTACACCAAGTCCGATTGCCCCACACTCCTACAATCCGGGAAGCTCCCCGGTGATGTTGCGCACAGTCGCGATGAAGCTGCCCGCTTTCTGATAGTCCAGGCGCCATAGGGCATCCTCATCCGGCTTCCTCAGCCCCAGAGATTCCATCAGTGCCAGGATACTGGCTGCCAGTCCGGTCTCGAGAGGATGGCCTTCGGGCCGCCTGGAGCTCCGAGTTCGCAACTGATAGTATCCCAATCCGCCTCTTACGCCCAATGCTATCAGGGCGCCGCCCCCAAAAAGCGCCACTATTGAGGTCACAATGATCAGGCCGGTCATGGTAAGCAGGATGGCGACGAAGATGCACAGCAAGCCGAGTATTATCATGGGGTGGCTGGGCTTACGAATGAGTTCGACGCCGGTTAGCTGTTGATAGGCTATCTCCGCCGGGCCGCCGCCCTCTTTTTCGTCGTACCTCATGATTCGCCGGGAGGTGGCATAGAAAGGCTTACACACGGAAAGCACCTTCTCACCGGGCATCAAGTAGTCCTGTAGGCTCAAGCCTTCCTCCCAATTCCAACATCAGGACAATGCCCACCGGATACTATTCTACTACAGCGTGATTGTAACTCTTGAATTCATCATTCTGGGCCGAGGCTAAAAATAGGCCTCAATGACACTGCTTGACCCGCCTCATCTCATGAAGTACAGTTTGTATAATGACAGTGTGAGGACGAGTAATGCCCATATACGAATATCTGTGTTCCACCTGCGAGTACAAGTTCGACAAGCTACAGGCCATGAGCGCTGAGGGCGCCGGTTGCCCCCGTTGCGGCCAGTTGGCCTTACGGGCCATCTCCCTGTTCTCCGCCGTCTCCACTGGAGATGGTGGTGAGCTGAGTTCCCTGTCGGGTATGGGAGGCTGCTCATCCTGCGCCGGGGGCGGCTGTGCCTGTTCAGCCCACTGACCCTGTCCTCAAGTCGAAATAGAGGGTCGTTCGGGTAGTTCAAGAAGGGGACCCTGCCGCCTACGCGCCTGAACGCGCCGACGGGCCAGGTAGCCCCCCGCAACTCCCCCAATCACCACGGCCTTTACCACGATGGCCAGGACGACGAAAAGAGTCGCATCGAACCAGAACCCCTGGGGAAACAACATGATTAGATAATCCCGTTGAGGGTCCAAGCGCCAGAGGTCGTTGGAGAAGCTGATCTGGTGGAAGAGTAGGAACAGGGAGTCGAAGACCACCGACGCGATAAGTCCCACCGTAACCACCAACGCTAAAGTCAGCCCACTGCCCCAAAGAAGGCACCTGGCAAGAAGGTGAGCGAAGGCCCTCCGGCGGATGAAAAAGCCCAGGCCCGCCAATCCCAGGAGATACGCCGCCGCTCCTGTGCCCAGGCCATACACTCCCCATATCAGCCGTTTCACGTCACCCATGTGGACCACTTCCCGCTGGTTGAAAAGATCCCGCTCCTCGCCGAATATATTCGCCTTGATCTCCAGTGGCCGGCCTGGAGAATTGAAATATCCCCTGATTTGACGGGCTGCGGTCACCAGGCCGTCCCTGTCTATACCCGTAACCAACGCTACCTCGTATTTGTCGAAACCGCGCTTGTATAGGCTAATGTCGTTTACCGCCCAGGTCACGGTGCCTGTAATAAGCAACAGGGAGACGGCGATTACTCCCAGGACGAATCCTATGCGTGCCGCGATTTTAGGAGCGATGCTGGTGCCCATGGATATACGGTAACACTCCGGGCATTGCCATTCAATCGAAGCTGTCCCTATAATGCCGCCATGCAGCATTTGCCACAGAGGCACGGAGCCACAGAGATAAAATATGAATATACCCTCTGCGCTCCTGTGGCTAAAAAGCTCACCACATTACTGGTTAAGCCCGAATCCACCGAAGGACGGCCTTGGGGACAGTCCTTGAAGAAGCCAGAGGGTGCTCCTCTGAATCTGGGATAATGGTTTTGGAACAGAAACCAGCCCGGAAACAAGGAGCACCCAATAGATGCTGCCACAGAACAAACCCGACCGTATTCGCATCCTCTTTGACGACCATCGCCTGGTGGCCAATGCCGGCCTGCTCCTGCCGGCCACCCTAGCCCGGCACCTGGGCCTGCGGGAACTCGTCGACCATCACCTTGACCTCGGCGGAGCGCCGGGACGGGCGAACACTGGGGACAAGATGCTGACGCTGGTCGCTTCCGCGCTGGCAGGCGGCGACTGCATCGACGACGCCGATGCGCTGCGCGCTGGTGGGACGGTCGGTGTTCTAGGCTGCGTGGTCAAGGCGTCATCCACCCTGGGGACCTTCCTGCGCAGCTTCCGGTGGGGGCATGTCCGTCAACTCGACCGCGTGAGCCGCCAGTTGTTGGCCCGGGCCTGGGCCGCTGGGGCCGGACCCGGCGACTCGCCCCTGACCATCGACCTGGACTCGACCATCTGCGAGACCTATGGACTGGCCAAGGAGGGAGTGCGCCACCACGGCTATACCGGCGCCCGCGGCTATCACCCGCTGCTGGCCATTGCCGCCGGCACCGGCGAGGTGCTGATGTCCCGGCTGCGCGAGGGCCGGGCCAACACCGCCCGTGGCGCCGCCCACTTCCTGCGTGAGACGGTGGGGCGGGTGCGCTACGGCGGGGCCAGGGGACAACTCACGGTGCGGGCCGACAGCGGCTTCTACGCCCACACTGTCGTTGCCGCCTGCCGGGAAATGGATGTCCGCTTCTCTATCACCATCCGCCAGCGCGCCAGCCTGCGGGACCTGATCGAGGCGATACCAGAGGAGGACTGGACTCCCATTCCCTACTGGATGGACGGCGCCGCCGATGTCGCCGAGACGACTTACACCCCGTTCCAGACCAAGCCGGACGCCGCGCCGGTGCGGCTCATCGTCCGGCGGGTGAAGCCGGCGCCCGGTTCTCAGCTCGCCCTCTTCGCCAGATACAGCTATCACGCCTTCATCACCGACCGCGATGGGGAGACGCTGGAACTGGAGGCCGATCATCGCCGCCACGCCGAGGTCGAGAACGCCATACGCGACCTCAAGTACGGCGTCGGGCTGAACCACATGCCGTCGGGGCGCTTCGCCGCCAACGGCGCCTGGCTGGCGGTACAGGTGATGGCGCATAACCTCGCCCGCTGGACGGCGCGGATTGGTCTGGGCGAGCGGACCGTGATCACCAAGACCCTCAGGCGGCGGGTCTTCGCTCTGGTGGGACGGATCACCCGCTCGGCGCGCCGCCTCACTTTGCATCTCCCCCGGCGCTGGCCTTGGGAAACCCAGTTCAGTCGCGCCTTGGCCCGGCTGCAAGCCATTCCATTCCCGGCCTGACGGCCAGCCTGCAACTGACCCAACGTCCCCGCAATCTCGCGCCACCCCGGTCGCGAGAGTCCCCTGCTGCGTATCCTCTCGCCATCCCGCGCATCGCAACTCCCGCATAGGGCCTTAGGGGCCCTGTGCGGCGACTGAAGACCCTCCGCCGGCCTCCCCATCTACCCCAAGACCCCAGGCCATCTCCCCTGTAGCTCCCTCACCCACCCCCTTCCGCTGCCCTCACGCCGTCCATCGGTGTCCTTCGGTGGATTCGGGTTAAGGATGAGAAATGAAGGAAGATATGGGAAACTTTGAGACATTAGTCGCCATAGTCGATAGGCTCAGGTCGCCGGGCGGTTGCCCCTGGGACCTGGAGCAGACTCACGCCTCCCTCAAGCGGAACCTCCTTGAGGAGTGCTACGAGGTGCTGGAGGCCGTCGATAGTAACCGGCCCGCCAAGTTGTCCGAGGAGCTGGGAGACATCCTGGTGCAGGTGGTCTTTCACAGCCAGATAGCCTCAGAGGCCCAGCAATGCAAAATCGAGGATGTGATCAGAGCGGTCAATTAGAAAATGATACGCCGCCACCCCCACGTCTTCGGCGACGCCGTGGCCTCCGACGCCCGAGAAGTGGAGCGGAACTGGGAGAAGCTGAAGGAGCAAGAGGGAGTGAAGAGGTCTCCTGTCGAGGGCATCCCCAAGGAGCTGCCGGCCCTGGCTTACGCCCAGCTTATGCAGGACAGGGTGGCCAGGGTGGGCTTCGAGTGGGAGGAGATTGCGGGGGTGCTGGACAAGGTTACGGAGGAGGTGAAGGAGCTTCAAGAGGCCACCGATGATGAACACCGGGCCAACGAGCTGGTAGACCTTCTATTCAGCGTCGTCAACTTGGCCCGGTGGCTAGGCATCCACGCCGAAGACACCCTGCGCCAGGGCAACGCCCGCTTCCAACGCCGCTGTACCACCATGGAGGCGCTGGCCGCCGGGCGCGGCCTCGATTTCGCTGCGCTGCCCCTGGAGGAAAAGGAGCAGCTCTGGCAGGAGGCGAAGGTGATGACGGGCGACCAACCCTTCACTGGAACCTCGAGGGGTATGTGACGGGTCCGGGCACGCCGCCCGAACTTAACCGGAACTTAAAGAGGAGAGTCATCCAGCAAGCCGGCTCCCGGTAGGTAGGGCGGGGCCATGTAGTAAAGTCCTCCCGTCAGGACTCGCTCCAGCTCCGAAAGGATGCCCTCGGTTACCACCGGGCCGCCGATGCGGCCCACAAATCGCTCCATGAACGGACGCCGGGGCCTGACCCACCTTGGCCTGGTGCGCGTCCTGCCCAGGGCAGCCGCCATTTCCAGCGCGGTATCGAAGTCGCCCATCTCGTCCACAAGGCCTCGTTCGCTGGCGCCCCGTCCTGTGAATATCTCCCCCGTGGCCAGCTCCCTAACCCTCGCCTCATCCAGATTCCTTCCCGTGGCTACGGCGCTGATGAAGTTGCCGTAAATCTCGTCGATAAGCTCATGGAATTTACCCTCTTCCTCGGAGGTGGGCGGCCGCCAGAAGCCGGTCATGTCCTTGAGCCTGCCTCCCTTGAATACTGAGAAGTCCACCCCCAGCTTCTGGAGCAACTGCTGCAGCACGGGGCGAAGGTAGATCACCCCGATAGACCCTACCAATGCTGAGGGCAGGGCCACGATCTTCGTGGCGGCGCAGCTGATGTAGTAGGCCCCCGAGGCTCCGGTCCCCCTTATATAGGCCACCACCGGCTTGGCTTCCCTCACCCGGCGCAGGCCGTGGTATAGCACCTCGGAGCCCGATGCCGTCCCTCCGGGAGAGTCGATCTCCACCACCACAGCCTTGAACCGCCTATCGCTACGAAGCGTTTCAAGAATGCGGGAGTACACCGGTACACTCAGGCCTCCCCCGATCAGCCCGGACATCTCTATTACTCCCACTCCCGAGCGCCGCAGAAATGCCGCTGCCATAGCCTGTCTCCCCCCACCTTTCCGATGATTCCGCCTTGGTTTAAGCGGTCAACCTTGAAATCAGGCAGATGCTACTCTACCCATTCACCACAGTCAAGTGCTCGGCACCGTCGATTTTCGCCTCGTTCTTCGCCGTCGTTCTTAGGTCGAAGGGGAGGGTCCGCCGCTATCCATCGGCAACCTTTGGACTTATAATAAATCCCATCGGGGTGTAGCGCAGTGGCTAGCGCGCCACGTTCGGGACGTGGAGGCCGGTGGTTCGAATCCACTCACCCCGACCATTTCTATCCGGGGTTAACTGCCCTCTACGTTCCCTTCTCCGTCGCCGTGCCCGTTGGCACACGCCCGGCGCTTTCCGCTGCAGGATGGACCCTGTATATACAGCGGGTTGGCTCTGGGGGAGAAATTCTAAACGACCAATTCCCACAGGCGCCCCTGCCCCACCCTCGGAATCCACTAGATTCACCACTCCTGTTGTCCATTCAAAAACTTGCATCAGGTCGCCGGAACCACCAAGGGCGTTGAGCGCAAGACGGGTGCTATACTAACCCCGGCGTGAGCAATGGAATGTCCGGTAGACGGTTTAAGGAACCCATCACATCAGGCGGGCCGAAATCAGGAGGCACCAGGTTGGTCCAGAACCGAAGTGGCGCCACCACTGGCGCAGGTAACAGAGGGAACCCATCCCAGCAAGCTGGCGGTAAAGAAGTAGAGGCGCCGGCATTTGCACATCCCAGCGAAAAAGAGTTCGCCCAGATACTGGATTTCTATGGGTTAAGGTGGGTGTATGAGCCTCACTCGTTCCCGCTAAGGTGGGAGGGCGATGGGAGGGCGTAGGGTCACGGAGATGCTTACCCCGGACTTCTATTTATCGGAACTGGACCTCTACGTTGAGCTCACCACGTTGAAGCAGAGCCTGGTCACTGAGAAGAACCGGAAGATCCGGCGGATGAAAGAGGTTCACCCGGAGATCAACGTAAAGCTTCTATACAGACGGGACTTTCACCGCATTCTTTCCAAGTACGGCTTTGGACCGCTGGCAGCGGCGGAGGTGCCGGGTATCAACCGGGTGCTATTTACCCCACGGCAGATCCACCAAAGAGTTGCCAAACTGGGACGCCAGATTTCCCATGACTATAAAGATAGGAAACCCACCCTCATCGGCGTACAAAGAGGGATGATCTGTTTTATGGCCGACCTGATGCGGGAGGTGTCCTTGCCCTTGGAGATCGACTTCATGACCATTTCCCCCTATATGGGTGGGGAGCCGAAGGAGGTGACGATCACCAAGGACCTGGCAAACGACCTTTCGGAAAAGGGCGTTCTCCTCTTGGAGGACATTGTCGATACAGGCATGACCCTCAACTATCTGAATGAACCATCTGAGTTCCAAGGGCCCCGCCTCGCTGGAGGTATGCGCCTTGTTGGACAAAAGGGTCAGGAGGATAGTGGACGTGCCGATCCGGTACATTGCTTCCGAGGTAATGGATGACTTCCTGGTGGGATACGGGTTGGACTACCAGGAGAAGTATCGAAACCTGCCGTTCATTGGAGTGCTGAAGCCGGTACTGAAAGAATAGAAAAAAACTAACGTCCCAAGGGGCCTCGCCCATCTGCCCTGGGACTTGACCGGTTGCCCAACTCCACCCCTTGGCTTTCCACATTCGACTCAGTTCCTTGGGACTGATTAAATATATCACATGGTTATCCGGGTGTCAAGGATTTTCGGACGGTTTCTGGAAAATGCGCTTATATTACGAATTCAGCAAAGCTACAAGGGGTAGAAAATTACTAAATCTGGCGCCACCGTTCCTGATTCTGATTTCGTCACGAAATCCGCGACAGCCAACCTTGGGGGAGTGGGGTAAATCGCAGGAGCCACCCGGCATGTTTTTCACCCAGGGGTTTCCCTCCACCATACCTCGTGGACAAGCGGCCCTTGGGCCTAGAGAGGCTCTGCTGTGTCCAGGTTGTGAAGATACTTGTATCCCTGCCCGGTACCCTCGGAGATTACCACCTCATGGACGTATATACCGTGGGACTCTATATTCAGAGTAACCCCGGTAGTTTCCACCACGAGGCCGCCTTTGGTTTTGAAGCGTAGTCCAGTTTCCACTGAATCCTGACCAGCGTAACTCAACGGTTGTCTTCTCCTTCACTGGGGTTGACTGAATTTTAACACACACCACCGCCATGTCCGATATACTTTCTTGTGCCGGCTAATTAGCCCGGCCCCGGAACGCCGTATCGGGAGGCGCAAATACCTAGGCCGGAGATTCTACCTTCGCCTATTCCAGGTAGTCCCGGAGTTTTCGGGACCGTGTGGGATGGCGCAGCTTCCGCAGCGCTTTGGCCTCGATCTGCCGGATCCGCTCCCGGGTCACCCCGAACTCCCTTCCCACTTCCTCCAAAGTCCTGCCCCGGCCGTCCTCCAACCCGAAGCGGAGCTGGAGCACCCGGCTCTCCCGGTCGGTGAGGGTGTCCAGCACCTCCTGTATCTGCTCCTTGAGCAGTTGGAAAGAGGCGGCGTCGGCGGGGGCGGGGGCGCTCCTGTCCTCGATGAAATCCCCCAGGTGGCTGTCCTCTTCCTCCCCTATGGGAGTTTCCAGGGATACGGGCTCCTGGGATATCTTCAGTATCTCCTCCACCTTCTCCGGCTGCACCTCCATGGCGCTTCCTATCTCCTCGGGGGTGGGTTCCCTGCCGTACTCCTGGAGCAGACGCCGGTGCTGACGCATCAGCTTGTTTATGGTCTCCACCATGTGCACGGGTATGCGTATGGTCCGGGCCTGGTCGGCGATGGCCCGGGTGATGGCCTGGCGTATCCACCAGGTGGCGTAGGTGCTGAACTTATAGCCCTTTCGATAGGCGAACTTCTCCACCGCCCTGATGAGGCCGATGTTCCCCTCCTGGATCAGGTCCAGCAGCGCCATACCCCTGCCTATGTACTTCTTGGCCACGCTGACCACCAGCCTCAGGTTGGCCTCCGTGAGGTGCCCCTGGGCTCCCAGCCCCACCTCCTTGATACGCTGGAAGTAGGCCTCAAACAGCCTCTCCATGGACTGGAGGCTGGAGTGGCACTCGGGGATGCGCGCCATCTCCGTCAGCTGATCCAGGGTACAGTCCTCCAGCACGTCTATCACGTCGGTGGGAATCACCCAGCTGTCCAGGGAGAGACCGATGACCTTCTTCTGCACATTCTCCTGGTCAATATCCAGCGCATATGCCAAGACGGCCATCAGCTCCGGGTCAAGCTTGGCATCTATGGCGGCCCTGAGCTTGGGATGGTCCGTCACCTGGGAAAGGGTGAGGTTGCGGGACAGGCCCAGGCTCTCCCCCAAAGCCCCCACCAAGGGGGCCGCTTCCACAAGACGCTCCAGGAGAAGGCTGCACATCTCCCAGGACTTGGGGGCCCTGCCTTCGGCCTCCTCCTGTAGCTCCTTTTCCAGCTTTTCCACGTGCCGGCCGCCCTCGATCTTGCGGGCCAGCACCCTTTCGTCCTTGGAGGTGAGGAGGTGCACCCGCCCGATCTCCCGCAGGTACATCCGCACGGGGTCGTCCAGGACTTCGGTCCCCTCCACTTCCTGTTCCCAATCCGACTCTTCCTCTTCGGGGGCGGGCTCCTCGGCCTTCTGCCCCGGGGCTGCCGGCGCCGTCTGCTGCCATCCATTCCCTGTGCCGTCGGCGACAAAGGGCTTGGTCTCGTCGGAAAATCGGGCCTCCGCCCCAGCCGCCTCTACTCCCCCAACCGCGCTGAGAAGCTGCTCCTTCTCCAGCCGGTCTCCCTCTTCGTTGACGGCCTCCAGCAACTCCTCGGTGTTGTCCTTTTTACCTTTCATCACTTCACTTTTGGCAAGTACCCTTGGCAGAATGGTGAACGTTGAATTTAGTGGCACCGGAATCAGGTCAATATGGTGATGCCATTAAAAAACTAAATTTAGATAGGGGGATACGGCTTCGCCGACTATAAGGAGTTGGATAAGGGTAGCGCCCACATTATACTGCCACGAGCAATCGTTGACTATTCCACGCAATAGACTGGCACCCTAAGCAGCATGATACACGAAGGCCAAGCTAAGTACAATCCTGGGGCATGCCCCAGGCATAAGCCGGCGAATCCGGAAACAGCGCCTGGTATGGTAACATCATAAGAAATACTGGGTAAATGGAGTAAATGTGGCCACGCGTGCGATGGGGTGTCTGCTCAATCTGGAACTCCGGCCGGGCGACCGAAGGATGCAAAAAAAGGGGGAGCCAGTCCATTGGGCATCATGAAGGCTACCGGCGTTCGAGCCGGAATCGCAAGCCTCGGCCTGGTGATTTTCTTTGGGATGGCCTGCTCCAGCGATTCCACACCGACCCCGGTCCCCGCGGCGCCGACTGGCGCCCAAGCGGCAGCGGCGCTCACTCCTTCCCTAACGACCCAGGCAAATTCCACTCCCCTGCCGGCACCGACTAAACCGCCACTCCCGGCTACCACCCCTCTTCCCGCACGAATCCTGGTGCCTACACCCGTTCCTACCCCCATAATTTTACGTCCACAAGGATCCCCCACTCCCATTCCCAGTCCCACCGTAACCCCGACGCCCACTCCCTCTACTCCCTCTGCGAAGATTTTCAGCGGAGCGGCTAACCTTCTTACCTCGGAATTCGAGCTTGAGGAAGGATTGGTGAGCCTATCCCTACGCCACGTGGGCCCCGGCAAGTTCGTGGTAGAGTTGGTGTCGGACTTGGGTGGATACGCATCAATCGTCGAAACCGCCGGAAATTATTCCGGTATGAGGGCCCACCAGGTCAGGAGTAACGCCATCACCGGTCTGGTCCCGGGCCCATACCGCATGAGGGTGCAGGCCGATGGGGCCTGGCTGATAAAGCTCTGGAATCCCCTATGGGACAGCGAACCCCTGCCGACTTTTGATGAAAGACACGGTGACCAGGTAATCACCTCGGTTCCCCTGAGTGAAGGCACGACTACTGTGGTCTTGACCCACGACGGCACAGGAGAGTTCGTCGCCGACTTGTTGAGCGCCGACGGGCGCATTTCCCGTCGGCTGGTCGAAGTCATCGGAGAATATAAAGGCGCAACCGATCTCAATGTCCACGAGGGCGCATCCGCGTCCCTGGAGCCGGGTCTCTACGCACTGGCGATACAGTCCGATGGAAACTGGACGGTGGAGTTTCTAGAGTGACAAAGAGTTAATCGTTTTAAGTTTTTATAGCTTCCCGGCTTGACAGCGCCCTCAGTCCGGACGTCAGGCCGCCGGCCTTGGGTATCGCTTCAAGGTCCAGGAACAGGTCCATGGCATGGGCATCGGCTCCACCGGGAAAGATGGCGGAGGTCAGGCCGGAGAACTTGCGCTTCAAGTCTTGATAGGCCATGGGGAAGGGCTGATCGCCCAGGGGCCTGTCCACCTGGCCCACCAAAGACTCTCCCGAGGTGAGCACGACTTCAACCCGGGAGGGGTGGTCCTGGGGCCAGCGTTGGCTAAAGGACTGTTCCTCCGCCAGCTCTATCCGTTTGGCAAGGGACCTGGTGGCCGGGTTATCCACCGCCTCTTGATTGAATGCTTCCCTCCCGGCTTCATCCCGGACAATCCGTGTGGCGATAGAGAAGGGCAGAGAGAATTTGGCCGCCAAGGGGTTGATGGGGTCGGTGCGGTCGAATGTGACGGCATGGGCGTTGGCCATCACCTTTACCAGCTTCACCTCTTCGGGCCGGAGAACCCTGCCCCCCAAAGCCTGGTCCAGGGCATCGATGGGGGCATGGAGGTGACGGCAGGCGGCGTGGGTCTTGAAATAGTTGGTTGTGATCTGATATTCATCGCCCAGATTGTCCACCAGAAACTGGGGGTTGAAGCTGTGGGCCAGGAGCTTGGTATAGGTCTCCGAAGGGCCGTCGAGCAGGCCGGTGAACCCGCTTTCCAGCAGGTCGGTGATGAGCAGACCCATGTGGCCTGAGAAACCCGCGTAGACATTGCGCACCAGGGCTCCCTCGAAGGCCGCCAAGGATGGAGTGGCGACATTGAGGCAACTGGCCAGGTTGATGGCCTCCCTGATGCGTGGGGCATCGTAGCCCAGCAGCCGCGCAGCGCCCACCGCAGCCCCCACCACCCCAAGGCTCCCATGAACATGGATCCCGGGAATCAACCGGATGATGGCCCGGCACATCCGGGCGCTGACTTCGTAGGCCAATACCAGGGCCTCAATGAGCTGCCTGCCGCTGGCGCCTGTAGCCTCTCCCAGGGCCAGGACCGGCGGGATTATGTAGATTGCGGGATGACCCGAGGGACGGTGACCCTCGTCCAGCTCCAGGAAGGTGCCCGCCGTACCGTTGATCAGCGCGGCTTCCCGGGCGCCGCATAGAGGGAAGCCCGGCCTGAGGACCGTGGCCGGGCCCTCAACATTAGCCAGACGTTGGGCCAGTGCCGAGGGCTGGGGCTCCAGGCTCCCCGCCATGATCACCCCAACCGTGTCCAGCCAGACGTACTTGGCGTGGCGTCGTACCTCCTCCGGAAGGTCGTCATAACCGGTGCCGGCCACAAAATTTGCGATGGTGTCCAGATAGTCCGGCTCGGCTGCCACGGCATCCCTCCAGGGCAGAATATGGGCAGAATAGGCCTATTTTACCCCGCCACTAATGCTTTGACCAGCTTACTTGAAGGGGTATACTCATCTCAAACCAGAGGCCAAACCAAATGTGAGGCGACGTGTATGGCAAAGCTTCCCAGCAGCCGCCGTGTCTCGGCGGCTTTTCAAGAGCTCTCCACCTGCAACCTGTCAGATGCCCTGGACCGGTTGGGTACAGGAGGCCAGGTGACGGGCATCCTTCCCCTTTGGCACGGCTGTCCCAAGATTGCGGGCCGGGCCATGACCATGAAGCTCACTCCCGAGGCCACGCACTCCACGGTGATAGGTACTCTGGAGGCGATTCAGGCCAGCACCGCCGGGGATGTACTGGTAATCGACAACGGTGGCCGCGCCGCCAGCAACAGCTTCGGTGGCATCGCCGCCTTCTCCGCCAGGCGCCACGGTATCCAGGGATGTGTTATAGGCGGCGCGACCCGGGACGTGGACGAGATGGCCGCAATTCATTTCCCAGTTTACGGGAACGGGGTAGTGAATACGTCGGTGAGGGGTCGCATAGGTTTCGAAGGATTTGACCTACCGGTCCAACTGGGGTGTGTCCAGGTGAACCCCGGCGACTACATTTTCGCCGACGGCAACGGCGTCGTTATAGTCAAACAGGAAACAATCTCAGAGACGCTGCGATGGGCGCGCCGCCTGGCGGAAATGGAGCAGCGAATCAAGCGGGATATAGCAGCGGGGGTCAGGCCCGTGACCGCCCACAGGCGCCACCGTTACGAACAGGCCGCGCGACCTTCCGGCTAGACTTCCGGGTCCGGGGGGCGCTTGGTGTGCCAGGGAGTCGCCTGCTCGTAGGCATAGGCAACCCTCAGCAAGGTCTCCTCTGAGAAGGGACGGCCGCCCAACTGAAGGCCTATGGGCAGGTTGCCCGAGGTAAATCCTCCGGGTATGGAGATGGCGGGCAGGCCGGCCAGGGGGTAGCAACCTGTGTAGGACCTGCGGAAGAAAAACCGGGACCTAACATCCTCGGCGTTGTTAAATGGGGCCGTGAGGTCCGAATGCTTTGGCGCTGGGAAAGGAGAGGTGGCCGACACCAGAACATCAACATCATCCAATGCCTTCATGCACTGTTGCCGTATAAGCATACGGGCCTTCATGGCCCTGTTGTAAATCTTGACTGGGATCAGGGAGCCCGATTGAAGCCGGGTCCGCGTGGCCGGGTCCAGGTCCATGGCCCTGGTGCGCAGGATTTCGTCCTTTGCGCCGGACCCCTCGGAGTCGGCGATGGCGACGAATATGGCGCCCGCCAGGGGGATCAATGGGATGGACACCTCCCGTACCTGGGCCCCCAGCTCCTTAAATACCTCCATGGATTTTTCCGTCGCGAGCTTGATGTCCGGGTTGATGTCTTCGCTGTCTTGAAGCTCCCGGATGATGCCTATGCGAAGTCCCCTGACCCCGTCCCGCAGGTGGGCCGTGTAGTCTGGCACGGGCCTGCCGCTGGTATGGAGGTCTCTGGGATCATAGCCGGCAACGGCTCCCAACACCAGGGCGCAATCCTCCACCGTCTTGGTCATTGGAGCTGTGGCGTCCATGTACCAGCAGAGATGGGTTACCCGGTACCGGCTTACGCGGGTGAAGGTGGGGCGCAATCCCACTACGCCGCAATAGGCCCCCGGCCCCCGGCCCGAACCCCCGGTATCTTCCCCTAAAGAGGCCCCGCAAAGGTTCGCCGAAAGGGCCACCCCAGAACCGGAGCTGGACTCCCCGGGGGTCCGCTCCAGGTCCCACGGGTTCCGTGCAGTGCCGTAGGGCGGTCGCCGGGTGCCGCCCATGGCCAGCTCAGCCAGGTTCAGCTTGCCCAGAAGAATAGCCCCGGCATCTTTTATCCGGGTAATTACCGTAGCATCTTCATCGGGCACAAAGTCGCTGTAAATCTTGGAGCCGTTGGTGGTGAGGATACCCTTGGTCCAGAACTGGTCCTTGACACCCATGGGCACGCCGAATAGGGGACCATCGGTCTCTCCCCGGCCCACAGCCTTCTCGGCTTGGCGGGCGGCGGCCAGGGCCTCCTCCCGGCAGACAGTTATATAGGCATGGAGGGTGGAGTCCAGCCGGCCGATCCGATGGAGATAAGCCTCCACAACTTCCGTTGGAGACACCTGCTTGGCTTTGATAGCCCGGGATGTCTCGGCTGCCGACCAGAACGGTATCTCCTGTCCACTCATCCTAGGCCTCCTGATCGGGGAAGACCATCACCGGCTGGATATCCTTGAGGTCCAGGTCATTGAGGCGCTCCAACTCCTTCATCAGGCTGTCGAAGCGGTTGGCTACCTCGGAAATCTCATCCTCGGACACCGTGATTCCCACCAGCCCGGCCAGAACCCGGACCCGCTCTTCCTTGGATATGGACATGACCACCTCCCCGATAGTCGGCGGGATAAAGCCGACGCCGTTGACGAGGCAATTGTAGGTGGGCCAAATTAGGCTGTCAACACGGCTTCTTGATAGGCTCTTGGACCCAACATAAGATTTTGGTGCGTCAGGGGGTTCTTGAACTGTAGAGGGACACCCGCTCAACAATTCAACAGGATGCATTCAGCCATGTCCGGGCAGAAATAATACCTGCCGATAAAAGCAAGAAGGCCCTCCGCCCCTGTTGGGCGAGAGCCTTCTTTGTAGCCAGTGTCTTCTACTCTTTATTTCGCGATTTTGGGATTGGACCCTTTGGGAGAAGACCGCACTTGGGGCTAGTCTAACACCGAGTCTTATTCTTCCTGGTCCTGGGCTATAACATCTGGTGACTCCGCAACCACCGGAGACGAAGCCTGGCCATACACGTCCCTGCCTTGTTCCATAGTTCTATTCACGTTCCCCAGTACCTGGGCACGCACCTCCGCGGTGGTGGACTTGAGATTGGCCGTCTTGGAGTATATCCTCTGGGCCTCCAGCTCTTCTTGGGCGGCGGCACGGATGGCGTCCACCTCGGCCAGAACCTCGTAGATAACGTGGCGCTTGAGCTCCTGGCACTCGCGCAAGGCAGCGGAGCGGGCATCTTCACGAATCCGGTGCGCATCCTGCTGGGTCTCGGCCAAAACCTTTTCCCGGTAATTATCGGCCTCGGTCATAACCCTGTCCCGGTAGCCGTCGGCCTCCACCCATTCCGCCTGGGCCTGCTGCAGCTCCTTCTCCCGCACGGCCAGCTTGTTGGCGGCATCGGCCTCCGGAATCCTCGCAACGCCTAGCTTTTACTCTGTCTCTCCGATTAGCTGCCTGCAGGCCTCCCTGGTGGCTTCCAACGCCTCATTGGAGATCCTCTGTTTTTCCATCTCAGCCTTGGCACGACTGGCCCTGGCAACGGCCAGGTCGGCCCGGGCGGAACTTTTCTGATTCAGGACCTGTCTCCACAGGCTCTCTACACGCTCGCGGGACACCTCCATGGCGATATTTTCGAGTTCATCCTGCTGTTCCTCTTTGACCTCTTCATTATCCATCGAAGTGTCCCTCCTATTTTTGTCTCTCTCGGGTGGCGCCCCTCTCGAGGTTTGTTCCAAGGCTCAGCCGGGAAGCGCCTCCTCAAAAACTCGGACGACCGGCGTGGCTAATCCACGCTCACGGCCGTCCAACACGCACCCTCGCCGGGCAAACCATCGCTGGCGTGTAACGCGCCAGCCAAGCCGGTAGTTCTGAGTGCATGATACAGCCTATTCCTCGCTTCGGGAAACGGTGCCTCCACCCCCTTTGTGGGGTGCTGCCCTTGAATATACCAGCACTTGGCGTATTATGGAACTTAATAGCGCAGGGTGTCAACACCCGAGGCATACAGGGACCTTCCATTCTTCGGGCACAGCCCTCCTGCCCCTAATCCGAAGCAGGCCCCTACATTTATCCGAGATCCGAACAATGAGGGAGACCGTTGTCGAGAAATTAATGCCACGCTTTCCTGTAAACACGTTGTGGGAAATTGTGTTGACACTGCCAATCAGCAATGTGTACAATCCTGCCGAGCCGATATTATCTACGCGCAGGTGGTGGCGTTAGTAAACGCCCAACCAACAACCGGCTAACTTGCCTATACTTTAACCTGGAGAAGAGGGGCCGCTTGAAGATAGAGAAAGTGACCTTTATAAGCGCCGCGTTGCCTTACTGGAACCTGGTTACTCACGCCGTCTTTCCCGAGTACGGGGTGCCCTTGGTGGCGACCGTCGTGAGGGACGTAGGGTACGACGTTCAACTGTTTGTTGAACATATAGGCCCCATCAAGTGGGATCGGGTGATGGAATCGGACGTGCTCTGCTTCCACGCCTTCAGCTCCACCATGCCAAAGACCATCGAATTCATCAACAAGGTCAAGGCCGTCCGGCCCGATATGCCCATCATCATCGGTGGGACTCACGCCTCGGTCATGGTGCGGGACACCCTGGAATACTGCGACGTGGTGGTCCGCCAGGAAGGTGACCAAACCCTGCCTGAAGTCCTGGAAAAGTGGAAGAACGACGAAAGCCTGAGCGATGTCCTGGGCGTATCTTACTGGGAGAACGGGCAAGTCAGGAACACCCCCAACCGTCCCTTTGTGCAGGAGTTCGAGACCATCCCCGATCTGGAGTTGATAAGTGGCTACAAAAACTGGCCAAGATGGAAGCTCCTGTGGCATAAGAAGATGCGTTGGCAGGTCCTTCAGACCACCCGGGGCTGCCCCTACGACTGCTCTTTCTGCATCGCACCCCGGGAGCTGGGCCGGGGCTACCGGATACGCAGCATAGACAGCGTCATCGCCGACATTAAATATCAACAGAAGCTCACCGGGGCCAAGTACTTCTTCCTCGTTGACAATCATTTCACAGTCAACCGCGAGCGCACCAAGGAGCTGCTTAATAGGATCATTGAGGAGAAGATAGACTGGTACGGCATCTGCTTCACCCGGCTGGAAGTGGCCCGGGACGAGGAAGTCCTCAGGCTGCTGAAGAAGGCCCAGATCAACACCCTCTACATGGGTCTGGAGTCCTTCGACAACAAGGTCCTCAAGCTCCTGAACAAGAAGCAGACAAGCGATGGTTTGAGGAAGTCACTGAGGACCATCAAAGCCCATAAGCTCAGGGTTCTGGGTTCTTTCGTACTGGGCTCGGACGACGATACGGTGGAGAGCATCCGGGGCACTATAGATGCCGCCATCGAAGAAGACCTTGACTACATGGCCCTGTTTCCGCTGAGCGGGTACCCTGAATTGAACGCTCCGACCATCCCCATTAACAGGTTCTTCACCCCGACATGGGACCGGCTGGACGGCACCTTTGTGATCTTCCTACCGAATAACATGAAGCCCAGCACGTTGCAGCGGGAGGTCAACCGGGCTTATATGAAGTTCTACGGCCCCAGGCAGATATGGCGGCGCCTGAAGCAGGGCGACTATTTCGCCGCCATCAAGAGAATGGCCTACTATTACTGGTCCTGGGAAATCCGAAGGAGCACATCCAAGTGGGCCGATTACCTGGAGACTGTCGAGGGTCCATACTACGACGAGAACGAGCATCTCATAGAGGACATGCTAGGTGAGGATGGTGTCCACCCCGCCAAGTACCCCGGCTCCTCCAGGGCGGCCGGGGTAGAGTGGGCTACCATCAGTATGGGAAGCTCGACTTAAAACTTCCGTTGTCCTCTTCCCGCTCCCGGTCCTGAGGTGGCCATGTACGACTTCCACACCCACACTTTTCTAAGCGATGGAGTGCTCTCTCCCATCGAGCTAATCCGCCGGGCCTATGTCAGGGGCTACACGGCGATGGCCGTGACGGACCACGTGGGCATCGGGAACGTGGAGTTGGTGGTGAATACCCTGGTGACGGATTGCGCAGCGGCTTCCAGCAGGTGGGACATACTGGCGTTGCCCGGCGTGGAGATCACCCACGTGCCCAAGGAAGATATAGATGCCGTGGCCAAGGCGGCCAAAGGTCTGGGGGCGCAGGTGGTAGTAGTCCACGGCGAGACTGTGGTGGAACCGGTGGAGCCGGGCACCAACCGGGCGGCCCTCAACTCGAAGGCCGTTGACATCCTGGCCCATCCAGGCCTCATCCAACTGGAAGACGCCAGGCTGGCGTCGGAAGGCGGGATTTTCCTGGAGGTCTCGGCTCGCCGTGGTCACAGCTTGACAAACGGCCATGTGGTACGGGTCGCTCTTGAGGTCGGCTGCTTGTTGTTACTTGACTCCGACGCCCACGAGCCCGAGGACCTTCTCGATCCCGAACTGAGTCAGAAGATCGCCTTGGGTGCCGGAATGACCCCCGAGGATGCCATTGCCCTTCTGGAAACGAACCCCAGGAAATTGCTGGACAAACTGCGGGGTCCGAAGCTGCTGGCCTGAACCGGAGAAGGGAAGCAGCCTCTAGCTTTTTATTCTTTTTAAGCGGCCTTGCCGATCCGAAACACTTTGGTCTCACATTTGGGGCAGACCCCTTGGGTGGCGGGCCTCCCGTTCTTCAGGGTAACCTGAGTTGGGTGACTTATTTCCCTCTTGGATCGGCACTTAAAGCAATAGGCTTCCATATTCCATCCCCCTTCAGCCTCAACGACCTCTAGCCCTAACTATACATAGTGTGGTTAATTTGTCAAGAAGGCAAGGGCACTGTTGCAGGATGCCGGATAAATTATTGGATGGGATTCCCGGATTTGGTCCCGACAAGGGCAGAATGCCCCGGATCAAGGTTCCCCTTGGACCGTCCCAGGAATGGGGGCATAGGGTGAAGGACTGTCGAGATTGAAGACTTTATAAGGGAGCCACTGGTTCGTGGTCCTGTCGAAACATATAACGCCAAGGAAACGCCCGTCCTCGGTGTAGGCGCGGCATTTTTCCATGTACTCGGCGTAAGCACTCAGCTCCAAGGGCAGGCTCACCGGTTGCCCACATCGGATGTGCCGCTCCGCCGCCTTACCGACAACCACGCCTCGCATATCCAGGAGAACGTAGTCGCTGGGATGGAGGTGTTGCCTCCAGGAATCTGGATCGCCCGACTCTTGCAATTTGGATAGGGTAACGGCATCCTCGGCCCGGAAGGGGCCGGCCCTCAACCGGATGAGATTACTCAGATAGGCGCCGCAGCCCAAGGATTCTCCCAGGTCGTGGGCCAGGGAACGCATATAGGCCCCCCTGCCGCTGGCCACCTTCAGGGAAAGGTATGGTGGCGCGTATTCCAGAATCTCTATGCAGGGAATATTCACCTTGCGGGGCTCTCTCTCCACCTCCGTGCCCGCCCGGGCCAGCTGATAGAGACGTTTGCCCTGTACCTTGAGGGCACTGTACATAGGCGGGACCTGATAAATGATGCCCTGGAAAGAGTACACCGCCTCTTCAACCTGCGCTTGGCCCAGACCTGTCGGATCGCCCGTCCTGACAACCTCTCCTTCGCCGTCATATGTGGAAGTGGTTATTCCCAGGTGAATCTGCATCTGGTACTCCCGGTCGCTTTCCACCAGAAACTCCATGAGCCTCGTTGCCTGGCCGAAGCAGATGGGCAGCACCCCCTCCGCCAGGGGATCAAGGGTGCCGCCGTGCCCCACCTTTTTCCTTTGGCCGGTGAGGGTTTTTATCCGGCGCACCGCGTCCATCGAGGTAGGGCCCGAATCCTTGTAGAGGTTAAGAAAACTGTTTATCACGTGCTTCAAGCCTGGCTATCCGCCAGCCCGTCCCGTGGACCTGGGTTGGAGTCCTGATCATAGGTAAGCCGGTCCATCAACCTGAAGACCTGTTCCGCTTCTTCTATTGAATGGTCCAGGATGAAATTCAACTCAGGCACAAACCTCATAGAGAGGCGGCTTCGTAGCTGCCGCCGAATATATCTCGCTGCGGAGTTAATGCCGCTAAGCACCGTTTCCTGGTGGCTATTGTCGCCCAAGACGCTGACAAACACTCGGGCGTAGGTTAAATCGGAAGAGGTCTCCACCTTTGTGATGCTCACCACCCCCGACAGTCTGGGATCGTTCAGTTCGGAGGAGAGAAGCTGGCTTATTTCCTGACGCAGAAGGCCGTTGATGCGGTCGGTACGTCTGGTCATAGGAGACAACCTCTTCAGAGAGGAGTTAATCGTCGAAGAAAACGGGGAGAAGCTGCCGGTGGCGAAACCTCAGCCCCTTCCCCTTTCCCTGCGGTAGGTTTCCAGCACGTCCGCTTCCTGGAAGTCAACGAAGCCCGCCAGCCCCACGCCGCACTCGAATCCCGTGGCCATTTCGTTTACCTCTTCCTTGAAATGACGTAGGCTGGAGATATTGCCTTCATGGACCACTTCGCCACCACGGAGGACACGCACCTGGGCATTCCTTGTTAACCGCCCATCGGTCACCATGCATCCCGCTATCTTGTTGCGGCGGTTCATGGAGAAAATGGCCCTCACTTCGGCATGGCCCTGGACGACCTCCCGGAAGACTGTTTCTAGCACCCCTTCCAGAGCTTTTTCGATATCTTCAATAAGCCGATAGATAATATCGTAATGGCGTATCTCGACTCCCTCTCTTTCGGCCAGCCGTTCGACGCCCTGCTGAGTGGAGGTCCCAAACCCGATGATGACTGCCTTGGATGCGCTGGCCAGAAGTACATCGCCTTCGGTAACGGCGCCCGTCCCGGCATGAAGGATATGCGCCTTGCCCTTGCTGTCTCCCAGGCGCTCCAAAGAGGACCGCACCGCCTCCACACTGCCCTTTACATCTGTTTTGATGACGAGATTGAGTTCCTTTACTTCCCCAGTATTGATCTTGCTGTTTATCTCTTCCAGGGTCAAAGCACGAAAACCGGACTGTTCGATGTCCTTCTCCCGCGATCTCTCCTCGGCTATTTCCCGGCCGGTTTTCTCGCTGGGCATTACGGCAACGATGTCACCGGCCTCAGGGACGGTGTTAAAGCCCATGATTTCCACTGGGACCGAGGCTCCCGCCTCCATCACCCGTCCTCCGAGTTCGTTAACCATGGCCCGGACCCTTCCCCAGACCGAACCGGCCAAGACGTTGTCGCCCACCTTCAGGGTGCCGTTCTGCACCAGGACAGTG
Organism: Dehalococcoidia bacterium; assembly: GCA_965225925.1. GTDB lineage: Bacteria > Chloroflexota > Dehalococcoidia > Lucifugimonadales > JAGWBF01 > CBDDBY01. The sequence continues at coordinate 203,881 of CBDDBY010000005.1, forward strand.
GCCAGGGGACCGCGGTTCCTGTCCAGCTTTGCCTCTATAACGACTCCCGCTCCGGGTTTGTCGGGGTCGGTCCTGTACTCCCCTTGCTCAGCGACGGCCAGTATGTTCTCCTGCAGGTTCTCCAGTCCATCGCCCTGCATTGCCGACATGGGGACGGTAATCACATCCCCACCCCACTCCTCAAGCACAAGACCTTGTTCTCCCAACTGGCGTTTTACCTTGTCTTCATCGGCATCCGGCCTGTCCATCTTGTTGATGCCCACGATAATGGGCACGCCGGCAGCTTTAGCGTGGTCTAATGCTTCGATGGTCTGAGGCATGACCCCGTCATCTGCGGCTACTACCAGGACTGCTATGTCGGTTACGGCCGCTCCCCTGGCCCTTATGGCGGTGAAGGCCTGGTGGCCGGGGGTGTCCAGGAATGTGATCACCTTATCTTTGTATTCTACCTGATAGGCGCCGATATGCTGGGTTATTCCGCCTACCTCTCCAGCGGCAACACGGCTTCGGCGTAAGGTGTCCAACAAAGTAGTCTTGCCGTGGTCTACGTGTCCCAGGATGGTCACGACGGGCGGGCGGGATACCAGCCGAGATTGGTCTGTCTCCTCCACGGATTTCATTGACTGGCCAATGGCCGTGGATACCTCTTCCTCGGGCTTGACCCGAATGCCAAAGCCAGATGTGACCAAGGTGGCTACCTCGAAGTCGATGACCTGGTTCAAAGAGGCCATTATTCCGTTACGCATGAGCTGTTTAATGGCGTCAATCTGACTGATATTGGTGAGCTCAGCCAGCCGTTTCACGGTGAGGGTTCGGGGAAGCACCAAGGCCTTAGGCGCTGTCTTCCGTGCTTGTCCTTTTCTCTCCGCCTTGGCTGGTTGTCCTTCCGGGTCTACCACCGTAGTCTGCTCGCCCTGTGAGTTCATTTTACATCTCCAACGCCAATTGGCTTAAGCTGCTCCTCAAAAAATCCCGAGAGGACTTTTCGGTCTTCCTGAAGAAGGGGTATCCGAAGCGCATGGTCAAGACGGCCCTTTCGCAGTCCCGAGGTCCAGCACTCCTCCTTGGGGCAAAGATAGGTGCCCCGACCCGGCCTCTTGCCGGTGGGGTCCGCCTCCACGCCTCCCGATGGAGTGCGGACGATTCTTATCAGCTCTTTTTTGGGAAACTGCTGCCCGCAGGCGCCGCAGCTTCTCAGGGGTATCTGCTTAGCCTTAGTCAACAATTGCCTCCACCATCATCTGCCTCCCAGCGCGGCCTTGGGACCCTTATAGCCGCCCTTCCGACCACCTCCACCAACGTTACCACCTCTACCACCAGCCTGGCCGCCCCGGCCCCCCCCCTTCCTGCCAGTTCTACCTCTGCCGCGGATCTCGGTCATTATGTCCTCGGCGAAGCGTATCTGGCCGGCGCCGGAGGAAGCTACAGGTACGGGCACATTCCAGACTTCAGATCCAGTCTCAGTACTCTCCTCGTCCTCCTCGTCCTCCGCAGCGGCTTCCTCCTCCATGGCCAGGAGGGCGAGTTCCTCTTCAGGGCTGAGTCCAGGGGTTGGAGCCTCTTCCACGGCGGGTATTTCTATTACCTGGACCTCGGCTGCAACGGGGGGCTCTTCTTCCACTGGGGCCTCGACCGGGGCCTCGGCGACTATTTCTTCTGTCACATCTGCAAGAACCGGTTCAGCCTCAACGGCCACACCTTCAACCTGGAGAGCCGGGGTCTCGGTCTCCGGTTCTGCCACGGACACCGACGCGGAAGTACCGGCACGGCGCGACTCTTCGTTTTCCGACTGGCGCTGGGCTCTTATCATCTCCCATTCGCTCATGCTTTTGAGATCCAACCGGTATCCAGTAAGCTTGGCAGCCAGCCGGACGTTCTGGCCTTCTTTACCTATAGCCAGGGATAACTGCCGTTCGGGGACTACAACTAGGGCGGCTTCCTCCTTTTCATACAGCTCAACATGGACTACCTCTGAAGGGCTAAGGGCATTGGCCATGAACACTTTGGGGTTCTTGTCCCACCGGACTACGTCTATTTTCTCTCCTTGCAGTTCATTGACGATACTTTGGATCCTGTTTCCCCTCATGCCAATACACGAGCCCACGGGGTCTATCCCATCCTGCCGGGCCGCCACTGCAACCTTGCTCCTGGAGCCCGGCTCCCGAGCGATGGACTTGATCTCAATAATGCCGTTGAATACCTCTGGCACCTCTAATTCAAATAGGCGTTTGAGCAGGTTCTTGTGGCCCCTGGATACCAGAATTTCCGGACCCTTGGACGTGCGGCTGACATCCAGCACGTAGACCTTTTGCCGCTGCCCTTTCCGGTAGCGCTCCGTGGGCACCTGCTCCTCGGGAGGAAGGATGGCGTGAGCCCGGCCCAAGTCGATAACGATTACCCTTCCCGCCTCGATCTGGTCAACCACGCCCGAGACGAGCTCCCCGGTGCGTTGCACGAACTCTTGGAATACGAGTTCCCGCTCAATTTCCCTAAGGCGCTGCAGTACTACTTGCTTGGCAGTCTGGGCAGCTATTCGGCTGAACTGAAGGGGTAGGGGTTCAACGGCTACGTCTTCACCCAGGGCAACTCCTTGTTTCAGCAGCTGGGCCTCGACAAGAGTTATCTCCCTGTCAGGGTCCTCCACATTTTCGACAACCGTCTTCAGGGCGAAGACGCTTACAGGGTCTCCGGTGCTATTGGGGTCCAGTTTGACGGAAATATTCTGGCCTACAGCTATACTGTCTTTTTTGAAAGCCGAGGCCAAAGCTGCTTCAATGGCTTGTAGCACCTGCTCCCTTGGCAGGTGTCTTTCCGCCGCCAGTTGTGTCAACGCCGTCAGAAATTCGCTTTTCATGCCGATCCTGCCCTCATCGAAGGTTTTGGCCCTACAGCCATGGGCTGGTTTGAGGCATTACCGCCATTGGTGAAATCTATCGCATGTGTCCTTCGATTTATCCACCTAATTAAGAAGCCCCGATGTATCGGGGCCTGGACTCCGGGGTACCACTTCTTCCCAGGCATCCCACGACCCTGGAAAGGGCATTAAATCTTGGTCAGTATACCATTTATAGAATCATGTTGCAAATTCTTGTGCTCGTCCAGAAGAACCCTGAGAAGCCTGCGAATTTCCTGACCAGAAGGGGTTGCCAGGGCCGGGAATGGAGGCCGAGGAATTGTTTGGGATCATGGCTATGGAGAAAGGCCTTGATTTTTCGAACACTGTGTGGGTTATTTCCGCCGGAACAGTTTGAGGAATCGGTCCTGGTAGTCGTCGAACAGCCCCCAACGGGCCAATTCCTGCTGTAGAAACTTGGGGTCTAGCCCGCCCTCCACCTGGTGGAAGAGCTCCTCAATCTGCTGGATCACGCCCCGGGGAACGTGGATTTCAGGGTCGGGGTCCAGCAGGCCCATAGCCTGTATCTCATTGGTGTTGGAGGCCGTGGAAGCGGCGGTGTACTCGTAAATCAACTTCAGCACGGACACATCCCAAAGCTCGTCTATCCCCAAAACAACCGCCGCCCGGTCCTCGCCTCGTTTATCCAGGTCGTCGGCTATCCGTTGGGCAACTTCGGCCACCTGTCCTCCGACGATCTCCATCTGGCCAGGCTCGTTGCGATATTGGTATAGAAGGCCCGGACTGTGGGGTCCATAACGATGGACCAGGCCCTGCATGTACTTCGTGGCATCCGGGCCGAAGCCCTCCAGGTTCAACATGTAGGTTGGAGTGACTATGGCGGGGCGCTGGGACACCACTTTTCCATCTCTGATGACGCTCTCATCGCTCCCGGGAACCAGATCGGAGTAGGAGGGCTCGGTTATCACGTAATAACGCAGGTCGGTTACGCCGAAGGTCTCCAAATGACGCTTAAGAGGGCGGACCACCTTGGTCATTTGAAGGGCCTTTGCAAGGCGGCGGTCTGTTTCGTCCACGTAGATAGCCCCTTGGAGTGTCAATGCGCAAGAATGTATTAATCGATCGCTTGCTTCTTGGGAACTGCGAATTCAATGGCTCCTACTGGGAGGACCTGGACCACTATTCCTTGTGGCGGTGGTAATTCCCGGTTTCCCACAAAGTCAGATTCCTGGACCACCTGTAATGCGAGATCATCTTTGAGCATATCGTCAATCTGCTAGATGTCCTCGGTGACGGCGCCCGAGGGATGCTTCTGGGCATCCAAATGTCCCCTGAGTCTCAACAGCTTGTTGGCCTGGTTAAGGGCTAACTGCACGCCGGCGAGGTTGAGCCCCAGTTCCTCCACAAAATGCTTGATCAGGCGCAGCCGGACAATATTTTCGTCAGAATAAAGCCTCAACATCCCGGTGCGAGGCGGCTCGACGAAACCCGCCCGCTCATATTTGCGCAACGTCTGGGGATGCATCTCCAAGATCTCCGCCGCCACGCTGATCATGTATATACTTTGAGCCTTCTTCATGAACGTTCCTCTAGCCTGCGGCTATTATTCTATGCATTGTTTATACAGGATAGGCATGCCTATGCCAATGTGATCTAATCGGTAGTTAGAACAGGATAAGTGAGCTAACTTATTTGAATAAGTGAATCGTTTGACACGACTTATATCAATCATTATACTACACTAGGAGTTGAACCGGATACAACTGTTTTCTGGCCGACGGAATAGCTAATATCCAGCTCCCAACCAGGGGAGGTTCCACTGATGGCAGAGCCCAGCGTATGGAGTTGCGAACATTGTGGAGCTGAAAACGGCCCCTTACGGAGCGTCTTCTGCAAGCAATGCGGTGGCAGACGCACCGGATGAGGAGTAAGTAGTGGACAGATGTCCGGAAGGTGGACTTAAAGAGCTACGCCAAGTGGCCGGCATAGTGGTGGGTTGGGGTGTTGCCAGAAGTTGCATCGCGTAGAGCAAAGTAAAATTCGGAGACAAATTAAGGAGGAGTATGGTAAGCGCAAAGGAAGCCACAGCCGTCAATTTCGCGCCTCTGGGAGAGAGGGTGGTCATCAAGCCGATAGATCGGGAGGAGACTACTGCGTCGGGTATATTCTTGCCTGATACAGCAAAGGAAAAGCCACAGGAAGGCGAGGTTATAGCCGTGGGTTCAGGCCGTTTCAGCGACGATGGGAAACGGGTCCCCATGGAGGTGAAGGTAGGAGACCGGATCATATATTCCAAGTTCGCCGGCACCGAGTATAAGGTCCATGACGACGAATACCTGATCCTGAGAGAAAGCGACATTCTGGCCAAGATATCCAAATAAAACCATTAGATTAGTTAGGAGAAGAAAAAGAATGGCAGGCAAACAGCTAACGTATTCCGAAGAGGCGCGCAAGTCCCTCAAAACAGGCATCGATATACTGTCGGACACGGTAAAGATTACCCTGGGACCCAGGGGCAGAAACGTGATCCTGGACAAGAAGTTCGGCTCCCCCCAGGTATGCAGCGACGGAGTCACCATCGCCAAGGAGATCGAACTCCCCGACGCCTTTGAGAATATGGGCGCCCAACTACTGAAAGAGGCGGCCAGCAAGACCAACGACGCCGCCGGCGACGGGACCACTACATCCGTCGTACTGGCCCAGGCCATAATCATCGAAGGGTTCAAGAACGTGGCGGCAGGCGCCAACCCCATGGCACTGAAGCGGGGGATTGACCGGGCAGTGGCACGGGTTGTGGAAGAGCTCAAAAAAATGTCCACTCCCGTGGACAGCAGAGACCAGATTGCCCAGGTAGCCGCCCTTTCGGCCCACGAGGAACCCATAGGGCAGACCATCGCAGATGCCATGGAGAAGGTCGGGAAGGACGGCGTCATAACCGTCGAAGAGTCCAAGAGCCTCGATGACGAAATAGAGTACGTAGAGGGGATGCAGATCGACCGGGGTTATACCTCGCCATATTTCATAACCAACGCCGAACGTATGGAAACGGTCATCGAAGACCCCTACATTTTGCTTACGGACAAGAAGATTTCCGCGGTGTCTGATATGGTCCCCACTCTGGAGAAACTGCTCCAGTTAGGTAAAAAGGACGTGGTTATCATCGCCGAAGACGTGGAGGGGGAAGCCCTGGCCACCGTGGTGGTCAACAAACTCCGGGGCACCCTGAACGTTCTGGCGATCAAGGCCCCCGGCTTTGGCGACAGGAGAAAGGCGATGCTTGAGGATATAGCCATCCTGACGGGAGGCCAGGTAGTCAGCGACGAGAAGGGTATGAAGCTGGATTCGGTGAACTTAAATATCCTGGGCCAGGCTCGCAGGATTACAGCCACCAAAGATGAGACAACTATAGTTGAAGGCAAAGGCTCCGAGGATGGCATCAAGGGCCGCATCACCCAACTCAAGGCCCAGATAGAAGAGACCACTTCGGACTACGATAAAGAGAAACTCCAGGAGCGAATGGCCAAGCTCTCCGGTGGCGTGGCCGTGATAAAAGTGGGCGCCGCCACCGAAGTGGAACTAAAGGAGCGCAAGGCCCGGGTGGAGGACGCACTTTCAGCCACAAGGGCCGCTGTGGAGGAAGGGATTGTTCCCGGCGGTGGCGTAGCCTTGGTGAGGGTCCAGCGGTCGCTGGAGGCCCTGAAGCCCGGCGGCGATGAGGAAGTGGGAGTGAACATCATCAGACGGTCGCTTGAGGTGCCGCTGAGGCTTATCGTCCAAAATGCGGATCGGGAGGGCGCCGTCGTCCTGGAAGCCGTGAAGCAGCAGACTGGCGATTACGGCTACGATGCCGAGGAAGGCGAATACACGCCCATGATCCAGCGGGGGATCGTGGATCCGGTCAAGGTTACCCGTTCGGCACTCCAGAACGCCGCCAGCATTGCCGGCATGGTGCTCACCACTGAGTCCATGATCGCCGAGATACCCGATAAGGGAGGGGCAAGCCCCGGTGCTCCACCGATGGAGTACTAGGGGCCCGTTCGGACTGCTTCGACTCTGGGAGCTTGAATCTGTCCCACACGGAAATGCAACAAACAGAGGGCTGCCCGAATTCGCGGGCAGCCCTCTTGGTTTTCAGCTCGGACGGCCCTTCTATCCCCCCGGCGCACCGAATATCCGGTTCTGGCGGGAATGGAGATAGTGAGTTGCGATAAAGCTCAGGGGCTTCTGGGCGGCGATGAAGTGATCCCGCAGGAGCCCAAACACCTCGGAAAGGTCCATGGCGCCAGCGGCGGGGTGTTCCTCGGCCAGGCCGTAGTAACGCCGGCCATCCTGTTCATAGTCATCCAGGCTGCGGCGAAGGGAGAGCGCCCGGCGCGATGCAGGGTAGCCGTAACCGGACAGGACATGCTCCCTGAATATGGTGGAAATGAACAGGCAGACATCGGCAATGCGCTTGTAAAACCCAAAGCGGTGTTCTTCATCGGCCGTGGTGCACATGTGTCGAAGACTGTCGATGTCCATATCATCGTAGCGGACCCGCCGCCGTATCCCTTTTCTTATCCGGACCGATATGACGGTGCTTTGTATCCGAGTGAAGGAAGCCAGCATCTGGGCCAGGTAAGAGATCACCCCCGGGCAAAGCAGGGTATGCACCACCTCCGGCGTGTCGAAAACCGGTATGCTCTCTCTGCCAAGCCGTTCCACAGTATGGGTAGCAGCCTCGATCTCCTTGTGGGATTTCCTGAGGAGTATCTCGAAATACAGGACTGGGGAGATCTGGAGGAAAACTTCCTCGTCTCCGATCACCCTCTGGAAGACCCTGTCATCTCCCACCATGGCTTTACGGAAGTCCGGGTCCATCGAAACCAAATGTTTTAGCTGGGCCTTGTTTTTCGCATCCGGGGCCACCTCGCCGACCACGAACTCCAGGTCGTTTTCTGTGAATTCTGCAGCTCCCAACATCGGCTCTAACATTGTCCCTCACTATTCTTCGACTGCTGGAATTCCGGTGACTGAAATTGCCGCTATAGACCGTTCCTTTATTTGCGAAATTCTCCTGGATATTCTCGGTCACGTATTATCATGGTGAATCCTGCTTGCAATGTAATACTCCCAGATATGGATTATGTCTGTCAAGGAGGTATTATTCAATTTTTAGAGGTGGATGCCCCCCTTTGCGTGGCCCCACACTCATTCGCCGCGCCCCATCATATTAAATTTCAGCCGGGCTTCCACCTCCAAATGCCAGAGTGGTACCATCAAGCTTGGACATGGGGAGGTGATGAGATGCCGTATTATGTGTACGTCTCTATATCAGGGGAGGATAGAATCTCCCTGTTCACTTTGGACCCCAAGTCCGGCAAGCTCAAGCCCCAGGGCCACACAGAGGTCATTGGACGGCCTGCTCCCCTGGCTGTGGGCCCGGAAGGGGCGGTTTCTGTATGCGGGACTCCGCGAATCTGGCTCTTTCGGAATATCGAGCTTCCGCATAGACTACAGCACCGGAGGGCTCTCGCTCTTAGGGTCCATCTTCCTGGAAGGCAACCCGGTTTTCATTACAACGGACCAAAAAGGTAAATTCCTCCTCTCCGCGTACTACCATGAAAGCCGGGTGGCGGTCCACCCTATCGGCGAGGATGGTGCAGTCTCCGAGCCACCAGTCGAATGGCTGGAAACCGCCAGGGGGGCGCATTCCATACGCACAGACCCGTCCAACAGGTTTGCCTTTTCGCCTCACGTTGCGAGTGACGGCCCAAATGCGATTTTCCAGTTCAGTTTCGATGAGAGTACCGGCCATCTCATTCCCAATTCACCATTCAAGGTCAGTCCGGAAACGCCCGAGGGCCCTCGCCATATCTGTTTTCATCCGTACCTCGATATCGTCTACTCCTCGAATGAGCAGGGTTCCAGCGTAACGGGCTACAGTTTCGACTCAATCAAGGGGACCCTGACTCCATTCCAGACTGTTTCCACTCTGCCCGGTGATTTCGAGGGCGAGAATACCTGCTCTCAGATTCAGATCACTCCCTCGGGGGAATTCCTGTATGCTCCTAACCGTGGCCACGACAGCATTGCTTGCTTCTCCGTCGACTCATCCACCGGCTCTCTGAAATCCACCGGTCAAGTACCGTCAGAAACAGTGCCACGGGCCTTCAGTCTTGACCCCGATGGGAAGTTCCTCTACGCCGCCGGTCGGCGATCAGGCAGGCTCGCCTTATATCGAATCAGGGACGACACCGGAATGCTGGATCCCCTGGAAGTGTATACCGTCGGCGAAGGCTCCATGTGGGTGCTGTCCATTAAACTCGAAGGGTAGCCGGCCCGTACTGCTGGCCTGTAATGGCTGACCGTAATTGCTTAAAGGAGGTGGCCGCCATGGTTACGGTAGGTGCAACCAAGTATACGTACGAGGTGATCGAAAGCTGGGGCGTCTTGCCCGAGGGCTGGACCTTCGGAAACGTGGGGACCGTGGCGGTAGACTCCCAGGACAGAGTGTACGCCTTCCAGCGGAAGGACCCGCCCATGCTGGTGTTCGACCGGGAGGGCAACTTCCTTAACTCCTGGGGCAATGGCGCCATGGTGATGGCCCACGGCCTCTACATTGGCCCCGACGACATGGTCTACCTTACGGACACCGGTGACCACGTGACAATGAAGTACACGTTGGATGGGAAACCTTTGCTTATACTGGGCAACAGGGGCCAACCCTCGGATACGGGCTGCGAAGAGGCGGGAGGAAAGGTGCTGAGGCCAGGCGGACCCTTCAATATGCCCGCCCAGATGGTCAGTTCCCCCTCGGGGGAGCTATACGTAGCAGACGGGTACAGGAACTGCCGCATCCACCGGTTTACTTCTCAGGGCCGGCTCATAGCTTCCTGGGGTAATCCAGGCAAGGTTGCCCCCGGCGAGTTCCACGCGCCCCACTGCGTCTGGGTCGATAAGGAGGGAACCGTCTTCGTATGTGATAGGGACAACAGCCGGATCCAGGTTTTCTCAGCCACAGGGGAGTTCATGGCCATGTGGACTGAGGACATTTACCGGCCCACATCCATCTACATCGACGCTGAGGAGACCGTGTACATCACCGAGCTTTCCCCCGAGGGAGACCACGCCCAGAGGGGCGGCAAGATCAGCATTTGGGACAAGCAGGGCAACAACCTAACACGATGGGACGCACCCTCCAGCCACTGGGTCTATGGTGACTCCCGGGGTGACCTGTACGTCGCGGAGGATTACGCCTTCAAGATCAAGAAGTACGTCAGGAAAGGTTAGCAGAGAAAAGGTCAGCCGTAGAATAATCAGGGACGCGGGTCTATCTGTTTTGTCATCGGGCAAAGAACGGGAAGGATGGTTGATATGCCGGAACCTTCGCTGAAGTTGTTATTTTCACCGATCCAGGTCGGGAAGCTCACGCTGCGCAACCGGATTGTCTTCCTGCCCCACAGCCACAATTACCCCGTGGACGAGTTGCCGGGAGAGAGGGAGGCCGATTACTTCGCCGAAAGGTCGAAGGGAGGGGTAGGCCTGATAATCTACGGGACTCAGTACGTCCACAGCTCCGGCTGCAGCCCCTGGGTCAACGCCTCGGACCCAAGGGTGGTGGAAAGATATAAACGAATCACGGACATGGTCCACCAGCATGGCGCATTGATCACCGCGCAGCTGATGCACAGGGGGAGCAACCAAAGCGTCAGTGAGATTAGCCTGGAATGGAGAATGCCATACGGTTCTTCCAGCAGGTTCGTTGACAACACAATGGCAAGGGAAATGGACTACGACGATATCCAGAGGGCCATCGAGGCTTACCAACTGACGGCCAGGCACGTCATGGAGGGCGGATTCGATGGGGTCCAGGTCAGAATGAACGCGGGGCTTACTGATGAGTTTACTTCCCCCGAGTTCAACTTACGGAAGGACGAGTATGGCGGTTCCATTGAGAACCGTTGCCGCTTCTCCCTGGAAGTAGTGAGAGCGGTGCGGGAGGTGCTCGGCTCGGACAGGATCATGGACGTTCGCATATCAGTGGACCAGGTCGAGCCAGGGGGATACGGCGTGGAGGTGGGCCAGGAAATCGCCAGAATAATGGCCGGTTCAGGCAAGATAGATTTCATCACCACCGCCATCGGCGGGCCGGGGACAGGCAGCAGGGGCCTCTACATTCAGGGGCCATATCCCCTGCCCCAGGGCTACGGCGTTTACGCCGCCGAGGCCATCAAGAGGGTGGTGGACCTGCCTGTAGTCGCCCAGGGGAGGGTCAACGATCCTGTCCTGGCGGAGGAGATCCTATCCAATGGACAGGGCGACCTTATCGGGATGGCCCGGGGGCTTATCGCCGATGCCGAGTTTCCCAACAAGGCCCGTGAAGGGCGGCTCGACGACATCCGTAAGTGTATCGGGTACCACGAGGTGTGCCAGGGGCGCAACCTGAGGCATTGGCCCATAACCTGTGTCCACAACCCGGCGGCGGGCAGGGAGAAGGAGCTGGGAATGGGGACCCTTCGGCCCGCGCCCGTAAATAAAAAAGTGATGGTGGTTCGGAGGAGGCCCGGCCGGCCTGAAGCTGGCGGAGGTGGCGGCCCTTCGTGGCCACCAGGTGAGCCTGTATGATAATGGTAACGAGCTGGGGGGCCAGAACAACCTGGCCAAGAGGTTGCCCCACCGGGAGCATCTGGAAGAGATCACGGCCCACGTGGCGGGCCAGCTTCAGACATTGGGTGTTGAGATTCATCTGGGAGTGGAGGTAACTCCGGAAATGGTCCATGCGTCGGGGGCCGACGCCGTTGTGATGGCCACCGGCTCTCTCCCCCTGGTCCCATCCATACCGGGGGCGAACCAGGAGAACGTGATCACATACTGGGATGTGGCCCGGGATCAGGGCGCCAAAGGCGGCACCATTCTAATTTTCGACCCTCAGGGCTACTGGCCCGGGGCGGGCGCCGCCGAACTGCTGGCCGGCCAGGGAAAAACGGTCCACATAGTCACTCCCCATATCACCGTTGGGGCCGGCATTCACCCACTGACCCTGCTGTTATGGCAGAGAAGGGTCCAGGGTAAAGACATCATCCGGACAACCGAAGCCACCCTGAAAGCCATTTCCGGCAATACCATTACCCTTTCCAGCACCGCCGAGGGCCATCAGGAGTGGACTATCGAAGGAGTGGACACGGTGGTGTTGGCCTGTGGCGCTATCCCCAACGATACCCTGTATAAGAGGCTTAAGGGAAAAGTGAAGGACCTGCATATTGTGGGGGACTGCGAGGCGCCCCTGAAAATAGAGCGAGGGATTTATTCGGCCGAACTGCTGGGCAGAGCCCTCTAGTTAGCCCAGGAGACATGGACGGGCGAAAAAACCACCGGACCGATTGTGCTCTCGTTCATAATGAAGAGGGACACTATAGAATAGAGTCATCATGAAGATAGTAGGAACGAGAAGAACAGGTGCAAAATGGATAAGCAGGGTACAGGGGATCAACCGGAGGCGACCTCCGGTGGGACACCGAGGAGGTCTCCACCAGGTCCGCCCAGAGAGTCGGTGACATGCTGGCCTTGATATCGGCATCTAGGGAATACCAATTCGCCTAAAAGGGAGGATGAGGCAATGACATCCAGCAAGAAGGACCCCGTCCTTGTAATACTGCAACTGACAGGCGGCAACGACTACCTCAATACGCTTATCCCCTACAACGACCCACTGTACAGGGACAACAGGCCCGCGGTTGGGGTCCCCGAAGACCAGATCATACCTCTGGACGACGAGCTGGGGCTTCATCCCAGCATGGGGCCCATCAAGGACCTGTGGGACCAAGGGAAGGTGGCCTTCATCCACGGCGTGGGCTATGAGAACTCCCCCCGGTCTCACTTCCGCTCCATGGACATCTGGCACACCTGCGAGCCCGACAAGGTGGGCACCGAGGGATGGCTGGGGCGGGCCACCCGGGACCTGGACCCCAACAAAGAGAACGTCCTTACCTCCGTCAACTTCGGCAACGGGCTTCCCAGGGCTCTGGCCCTGCCTGGAGTCTCCGTGGCCTCGGTGTCCGACCTCACCAGCTATGGCATCCTCACCGGCCTGGAGGACAACCAGAGGGAGGTGGCCCTGGAGAGGTTCGAGCGGATGTACGGGCCGGCGGTGGGCACCGGGTACGTGATGGACTACCTGAGCCAGACGGGCCTGGACGCCCTGAAGGGTGCGGACATCCTCAGCACCGCCCCGGAGAAGTACTCCTCCACGGTGGAATACGCGGCCACCTCGGTGGCTGCGAAGATGCGGGATATCGCCCAGGTGCACCTGGCGGGCTTCGGCACCAGAGTCTTCTACACCCAGTACGGGAGCTTCGACACCCATGCCAGCCAGCCCGGGGAGCACGCCCGGCTGTGGAGGGATGTCTCGGCAGCCGTAACCGACTTCTTCGCGGACCTTAGAGAGCACGATGCCGCGGACAACGTCCTGCTGTTCATGTTCACCGAGTTCGGCAGGAGGGTGCGTGACAACGGCTCGGGCACCGACCACGGCGCCGGTGGCGTCGCCTTCGCCATCGGCGACTCCGTCGTGGGAGGCCATCACAGCGAATACCCTTCAAGAAAACCGGAGGACCTCCAGTTTGGCGACCTGGTGCCCAACATAGACTTCCGGGGAATCTACTCCACTTTGCTGGAGGACTGGCTGGACCTGGAGGCCAAGCCCATAGTCGGCGGGACATTCGAGAAGCTCGACTACCTGAAGAAGCAGTAGGGCCTATCGCACCGGCGGAACTCCCCAAAGTCGGGCTGCCCGTTTGCGGTGTCCCCTTCGCCAGCAAAAATTGGAATCATCCGGGCATCATAATTGTTGGGCATTGTGTCGAAATCAAGGGTGGTTGGCCCTCTACCTCTGAGCCTGGCACAGTGCCTTCGTACCTGTTATGTTATAATGATTTTCGTGGACCGGCCCCGCGGGGGGCCTATTTTTTGTTTAGGTCAGTTCGTATATGCCAAAAGAGATCAGGAACGTCGCAATCATTGCTCACGTGGACCATGGCAAGACCACCCTTTTGGACGCCATGCTCAAGCAGAGCCATGTCTTCCGCTGGAACCAGCAAGTGGGTGAGCTTATCATGGACAGCAATGAGCTGGAACGGGAAAAGGGAATCACCATACTGGCCAAGAATACGGGCATTGATTACAAAGGGGTCAGCATCAACATCATTGACACGCCTGGCCACGCCGACTTCAGCGGCGAGGTAGAGCGGGTCCTGAACATGGCGGATGGCTGCTTGCTAGTCATCGACGCGGTAGATGGGCCAATGCCCCAAACCAGGTTCGTGCTAAAGCATGCCCTCCAGAGGCGGATCAAGCCTATCGTCGTCATCAACAAGATAGACCGCCCTTCCTCTCGCCCGGTAGAGGTAGCCAACATGGTGCAGGACCTTTTCCTGGAGTTGGCTATAGATGCTGAGCAACTAGACTTCCCCATCCTGTATTCTGATGCCAAGGCCGGCTACGCCATAGCCGACCTGAAGGACCAGTCCAAGGGCATTGAGCCCCTATTTGAGGCTATTTTGAAGCACATCCCACAACCTTTGGGGGATATCGAAGATGGCTTCCAACTGCTGGTTGCGGCCCTGGACTATGATAACCACCTGGGCCAGATCGCGGTGGGTCGCATAGCTCGTGGCAAGGTGTCGGCGGGGGAGATAGTGGCCCGCATCGCGCAAGACGGCGCCATAAGTCTCGACAAGGTGTCGAGACTATTTGACTTCAAGGGCCTCCAGCGGCGTGAAATAGCCGATGCGGAGGCAGGCGAGATTGTTGCCATGGCCGGTCTTGAACAAGTAGCTATCGGCGACACTATTGCCAGGACAGATAAACTGGAGACCTTGCCTGGAATTGATATCGGCCAGCCGACCGTCCAGATGACCTTTGGCGTGAACACTTCTCCCTTCGCCGGCCGGGAAGGGCGATTTGTAACCTCGCGGCAGATCAGAGAGCGTCTCACTAATGAACTACGGACCAATGTGGGCCTGCGTGTACAGGACACTGGAAGCGCCGAGACCTTCCTGGTCTTGGGACGAGGCGAATTGCACCTGTCTATCCTGATTGAGACGATGCGCAGGGAGGGCTATGAGTTCCAGGTATCCAAGCCGGACGCCATCGTCAAGGTCGAGAACGGGCAAAAGTTGGAGCCATACGAGCTGCTGGTCCTGGATGTAGGAGAGGAGAATATTGGAGCGATAGTGGAGAACCTCTCCTCCCGGTTGGCACATATGACGGATATGAGCAGCGATGGTCAGGGACGTTTGCATCTGGACTTCAGTATCCCAACGCGGGGACTTATCGGCTTCCGAAGTTTCTTCCTGAAGGCGAACCGTGGCAATGGACAAATGAACAGCATATTTACGGGATACGAGCCGTTGAAGGGCGAGGTTAAGTCCACCCGCGCCGGCGCCTTGGTAGCCGCCGAGACCGGCGTTGCAAACACCCATGGTTTGAGCAACGCCCAACAAAGGGGATTGACCTTCGTTGAACCTGGCGTGCCGGTCTACGAAGGTATGGTCGTGGGGGTACATGCCCGCGATAACGACTTGCTGGTGAACGTTTGCAAGGAAAAGAAGATGACCAACATGCGGGCCTCGACCGCGGACATTTCCATCAAGCTCACCCCGCCGGTTCTGATGAGTTTGGAAGAGGCCCTGGACTTCATTGTTGAAGATGAGGTGATGGAAGTCACGCCAAAGAATATCCGGCTTCGCAAACACGTCCTCTCCAACGGCGCACGCTACCGGGGGAAACGCAACAAGTCCCGGGTCCTCGTGGAGCAATAGCAATTCAGCGGATCAATATCTACGCCCCCGTTTACTCTGTTGGCGATTGACCCCTGACCCAGGTCTGACGCCTCCGACCAACGGATTCCCGGTTTGATTAAATCGGTTTAGCTAATATGGTACACCTTGGCGGCATTCTGCCCGGTGATCTTCGCCTTCTCTTCCTCCGTACAGTCCGAGAGGATGTCCTCGAGTATCTGTCTGCTTCTGGGAAAAGTGGACTCGGGATGGGGGTAGTCGGAGCCCCACATCAGGTTGTCCACCCCTATGATGTTTCTTAGCTGCACGCCCAGACCATCCTGCTGGAAGCCGGCGAACACGTTGCGGTGGAAATAGTCGCTGGGAAGCATGTCTTCCTTGAAGCGGTGCCAGTCCTCCCTTGGTGTTTCCTGAGTATAGGTGTAATCCATCCGGCCCAGGAAATGGGGGATCCACGCAAGCTCGTGCTCCACTGCCCCCACCCGTAGCTTGGGATAGCGCTCGAATACGCCGCCGAAGATGATGTCGCCGATTGACATACGCACCCAGAAGTCATTGTTGGACCTGAATGAGGGAGTCATGTCCCCGGCGCCACGTTTTTTATCGTCTCTACCACGAGGGTCCTGGTCATCCCAACGGCGGATGGTGGAGACATGGAGGTTCAGGGACATCCCCAGGTCCTGGGCCGCGGCCCATAGAGGTTCGTATTCGAGTGAATCGTACCTTCTTTCCGCCGGGGGATATACCGGGATCAAGGCCCCCGCTAGTCCCATTTTTGCGCAGCGCTCCATCTCCTCTACGCCCTCTTGCACGTCGTCCACGTTGATGCAGGCAACACCTTTGAGACGGTTGGGGAATGGCTTGCAGAACTCGCCAAGCCAGTCGTTGTAGGCCCGGAAGAGGGCGGTCAGTAGTTGGCTATTTTCCACGGCGTTGTACAGCAGAAAGCCGACGCTGGGGAAAATTACACCGGCGTCCACGCCATCGGACTCCATGTCCTTGACGTGTTCCTCGGGAACGTAGCCTCCCGGCCGTATGTGCTCGTAACGGTCTCCAAAACGCAGCTTCTGCTGGTCCTCAAATCTGACTCCCGCCATAGAGCCCAGCCCCATGCCCACAATCCTACGGTCCCCAAGCATCCACCAGTCGTCGTCATCCAAACGGACGATGGCAGGGGCCTGGTCCCGGAATTTGGGCTCGACCCTGGTTGCCCACAGGTCCGCCGGCTCGAAAACGTGGCTGTCTGACGATATTACCTTGTGGCTTCCCATATCTAAGCCTCCCCTTGGATTACTCCTACATTATCCCGCATTATCCCGGCGGTCCCAGGCCGCGTCAATCTTTCTAAGCGATTTGGGCGATCTGGTGCCGAGGGAGGGATTCGAACCCACACACCCGTGAGGGTAGCGGATTTTAAGTCCGCCGCGTCTACCATTCCGCCACCTCGGCAGGATTTCGGCCAACATAGGGGGAAATTAAACAATGGGTATATTGGTGCTCCCCGGCGAGTAGTCGGCCAGCCAGTATATCCAGTTGCCGGCCCACTTCCTGATATCGCCGTTGCGGTCATTCTGCGCCAGGGCATTCCGGAATCCCGGGTCATGGCGCATACCGTCGAAGGCTTTCTCTTCGTCAGCCACGCTATCGAACTCCAGGATGAAGAAAATCCTGTCGCTGGTGCCGACCACCTCGGTGAACCAGCCCACCACGCGTATGTCGTACTTGGGAAACCATTTGGGGTTATGCTCGGTCTCGAACAGTTTGTGCATGTCATTGATCCTGCCGGGCATGGCGTGGTTGATGCGGAACTCCTGGACCTGGCGGGTGATCTTGGGCTCGGGCGAGTAGTAAGTGGGCTCCATCAAAATGGAGCGGGTCCTTTCCACCAGGGCTCCATTTTTGTTGGCCTCGGCCCAGAGCTCCACCCATTCTTTATCCGCCTCCAGGGATGCCAGCTTGGCCTCCCTGTCCCTCATGTTCTCGAAGGACCACATACAGGGGATCTCATTGTGATTAGCGACTATCCAGGGCACCCAGTAACCCAGTATGCCGATTTCGTGCTTCTGGAGCAGTTTAATGCCGCCGTTGCGCATGGCGACCTGGAACCTGTATCTACTGGGGCCGGTGGCCGAATCATGGTAACGCAGCTCGTAAAGCATCGGTCAGCCTCCTTATGCAGGGAAATCAGACTTGGCGAACAGGCGCGCCCCGGTCCTGGACTCAGGCAGCGCGAATCACCCTACACTATACAGCCCTTGATAGCCGAAGAAAAGTATCCCGTCGTTGCCCAAGGGTGTTTCGAATGTCCTGCCACTGTCATTGCGCCAATGTCATTGCAAACCAAGCGAAGCAATCCCTTCTGGCCCTGCTGAGATTGCTTCGGGGCTTTGTCCTTCGCAGTGACAATCAAAAGATCCCGGTCTTTGTCCAACCGCTATAGGCCGTGGTATTCTGGCGCTGGAGGAGGTGGAAGGGGACGGCTGCGTTGGGGCGAGGGACCTCATTCTCGTGGCCCGACTTCTCGGTGTAAACGTGCCCGAAGGGGCCGACGTCAACCGCGACGGGAAGGTGGATATAGTCGACCTTTCGCTGGTTGCGGCAAGCTTCGGGACCGGGATATCTGGCTCAGAGCCATGCCCGTCACATTGGGAAAACGGAGCAGTTGAAGGGAAATCTTTCTGAGAAGGGGAGTAGGTAATGACTACTGATCACACGTACAAAATCGTTGAACTGGTCGGGTCCTCGCAAGAGGGATTACAGCAGGCGATTGATAACGCCATAACCCGAGCCGCACAGACTCTGCATAACTTGGACTGGTTTGAAGTGAAGGAGATTCGGGGCACAGTCGGTGACGGCAAAGTGGGGTCGTATCAGGTTAAGCTAGGGATTGGCTTTCGTGTCCTGGATTCTGCTGATCTTCAAAGGGAGTGAGTAGGACCCCCATGCTTGATCCCTGCCCAGGCTGCCTGTGCTGCCAGGTACTAAAAATTAAAGCCCCCAACCTAGGTTGGGGGCTGCTGTGGCCCTAGAGGCAATGCCAACCGGGACCGTATATATAATTATCGCAGCCCAGGCACTCTGAGACCATGGTGTTCGCACCTATATAGAAATACCGAATGACCTCCGGCATCCCTAATAAAAATCGGGCGCAGGAAAGATTTCGGTCCTTCCTGCGCCCAGTTTTATTGATTGGAGGCGACGGGCGGATTCGAACCGCCGAATAGAGGTTTTGCAGACCTCCGCCTTAACCACTTGGCTACGTCGCCTTGGGATTGCCTTCATCTGGTGCCGAGGGCGGGATTTGAACCCACACAGGCTAAGCCTACCACCCCCTCAAGATGGCGTGTCTACCAATTCCACCACCTCGGCTCCCGCCCGTTAATTTTACCACATCTCAGAGATTAACTTTAAGAGGACCTACTTGACCCTCAGGCTGTGGGGTCCGGCGCGGGGCGGCTTATGACTTAGCTGACCTTGCTCCCCTGGAATGCGGGCATGACCTCGTTGGCGAACAGGGTGAGCTGGTCCTTGAACATGGCCTTCGTCCCTCCCATGGGAAAGGGGATCATGATCTCTTCCACGCCTGGGAATTTCTCCTCCAGTTCTTTGATGTAGTTGATGGTATCTTCTGGAGTGCCGCAAAACCAGGCCCGCGACTCCAGCACCTCGTCGAAGTTCACGCCGGCGGCGATGTGGGTGCCCACCGCGCGAGGGCCGAGGTTCTTGATCTGGTCATCGGTGTAGCGAAGCATGCCCAGAGGTGCTGCGAACTTTACGTGCTCCTCGAAGAGGGGCTTCAGGGCGCCTTTGGCCTTGTCACGGCTTTCGCCCACATAGCACCATAGGCCCAGGGCCAGGTTTTCACCCAGCTTCAGGTCGCGGCCTTGCCGGGCGTTGGCCTCCTGGTATTGGTGAATCATCTTTTCAACATTTTCCATGGCCGTTCCCAGGATTATGCCCTTGATCCCGTGCTCGGCCATGAAATCTATGCCCCTCACGCTCCCGCTGACGATTGGCTGCCACACATCCACCGGCCTGTTGGCGGGCCTAGGCACCAGGGTCAGCTCCTTGAGCTGGTACCCCCGGTAGGGTATCTCGGGGGGTAGAGTATAGTTCTTCCCCTTGTGGGAGAAGGAGTCCTGGTTGAAGGACTTCAGGATTATCTCCATCTGCTCTTCAAATAGCTCACGGTTGGCGTCGGGGTCCGACATAGGAGCCCCGAAGGTCTCCACCTCTCGGGTGTGGTACCCTCGGCCTACGCCGAAGATCACCCGCCCCCCGGTGAGGATGTCCGCCATGGCGAAGTCCTCGGCAATCCGCAGGGGATGCCACATGGGAAGAATGTTGAAAGCGCAGCCAAACTTTATCTTCTTGGTGAATTGGGCCAGCCAGACGCTCAGCATGAGGAGGTTGGGGATGCATTCGTATCCCTCTCTCTGGAAATGGTGCTCAGCCATCCAGATAGCCGAGTACCCCAGGTCCTCGCTGAGCTGGGCGAACTCCCTGGAGATATCGAAGGCCTGGATGAACCGGTCGTTGTCGTACAGGCGATCGTCGGCGGGAATGCCATCGAAACCAATCCCATCTCCTTCGAGGACACCTCCCGCATATAGCGTGGAGAATCTCTTTATCACATCCGGCCTCCCTCCATAATTTCCTACTATGTTACCCGAGGGGCATTGGGCTGGTCAAATTAATGCCGTCCATCTTGATGCCACCCAAAGAGGCTGACCAGGGGATTTGGGCACGCACTTCACACCAGTTCCACGGGAGTAGAGATGCCATCGAAGTCCTCGTCGCCGGCCGGGTCGAAGGGCGTTAGGCGCAGGACGTTCTCCATGAACCAGTAGGCCTGCTTCAGGTGATGGGTGCTGTGGCGAAGGATAATGTGCAACAACTCGATCACCGTGACCTCTCCACCGTAGTGGGCCGGCACCACTCGCTCGTAGGCCTCAACATTACCGCTTTTTAAAAACCCAATCACGCTGCGTCGAACGGACTCGCCATATTCGGCGATGTCATCCACATCCACCAGATGCTTTAGCCGCTCTTTGGAAGACTTCATGTCATCGACAGTCATGCTGCCGGTGCTGTGGCTGAGCCAGGCCAGCTCGGGAAATGAAAGGATGTGGAGGATAAGCTGCCTGAGGCTCTCGGGACGCCAGGGGACCTGCTGGTCAAGCTGGGTGGCCCCGAGCTGGCGGGTCGCCCTAATGGCGGCGCCGAGGATTATTTCGTACTTTTGCGCAAGCCACGTCGCGTCGCCGACGGGCTCCACCTCCACCTCCAGCCGCAGGGCGGGGACCAGCTTTTTGGGATAGTACCCGATGATCGCCTGGTCATCCACGATGGTGACCGGAACGGCCTTGATCCCCCGGCCCGCCAAGTCTTGGCGGGCAGCCTCGTCGGTGGCCAGGTCGTGGTGCTCATACTGAACACCGTTGGACGACAGGAAGGCTTCCATCGTCCGGCAGCTGAATCAACCGGGTAGAGTGTACAGCTCGACCTTCATCCTTTCCTCCTTGGGTCTATGCGCCAAAGTTTACCACGGAGACGGCCCATTGGCTGCGGATGCCCGTGTAGTCATGGCCCCGCTCACCCGGGCCTGGGCTGCGGCCTTAAGATGGTGAGCATGGCCGTGCCGGCGCCCGCCACTCCCGCCATCATCCACCAGCCCATGCTATAGGAACCGGTCCAGTCCACGATGAAGCCGAAAAGGGGCGCGATTCCGAAGCCACCCACCTGCATTATCATTATGTTGAGGCCAGCAGCCGTTCCCGTGAGGCCGGGGCCGGCCAGCTCTGCTACCATGACGATCTGCAATCCCGTCATTCCAAGGGCGGCGATTCCCACAAAAAACATCAGGGCCAGGACCATTACCAGGGGAGCGTCGGAAGGAAGCAGGGCCAGTAAGGCCATGCACACCCCTGCCAACGCGCCCGCCGATGCCAGGGTCACCGCCCTACGTCCCTTCATCATCAGGTCGCTTACTAGGCCCCAGCCAATCCTACCTAGCACACTGCCTACATGGGCAACGGAAAGCAAACCCGCGGCCCCTCCTGCGGACCTGCCCAAGTCCTCTCTCATGAATAACACCAGATAGGCCATTAGGCCGCTGATCAGGCCGGTGGATACGATGCCAAAGGTGGCGGCTACCCAGATGTCCCGGTTTTTAATTACCAGAGGGAGCCTCTTGCCGGAAGCCTCTTCGCGGACCCCAGCACCGGGTTTGTCCCTGTATGAAGCGAAGAATACCACCCCGGCCACGGCGGACATGACGCCCACCACTATCACAGCCACCCGCCAGCTGTAGGTGACTGAGAGAACGGTCAATAGCACAGCGGATAAGATGGCGCCAACAGGAATGACCGCTTCGGTGGTGCCCATGGCCAGAGCGCGAGCCCTGGGACTAACCCAGTCAGTGATGGCCTTGGCGTAACAGGGGCCTGTAGCTGCCAGGGCAACACCTACGAAAGCAGCCGCCAATATTCCCTGGAGCACGGAATGAACCTGGGAGAAGAGGATAAGCCCAATCGCCGCCCCCAGCAGGCCCGCCGTCTCCAGCCGCCGGACACCGATCACGTCCGCAAGCCAGCCCAGCACAAAAACCGTAACCCCCGCACCTACACCCACCGAGGACGCGATGAGGCCCAACTGAGCACGGCTAGCGTTGAGGTCTTCCTGGATAAAGGGAAACAGGACTCCCAGGCCCATGTATATGAAGGCGACGGGAAGCATCGCCAGCACCCACAGAGATACTACAACCCATACATAAGGAATCGTCTTCAGAGAACGTATACCCAGCACAGCTTTTGGACTCCCCTTAGCTAGTCCTTCACCGTCGGGACCTGGTGGAACGATGAATGGGCGCCGGGCTTCAAAAAGGCCAGTAGAAGGGTGCCTCCACCGGCAACGGCCGCCGTCATCCACCAGCCGATGCTATAGGAGCCGGTCCGGTCCACAACCAGACCGAAGAGGGGAGCAATCCCGAACGAACCCAACTGCCAGAGCAGACCGGTGAAGCCCATGGCGGTTCCCATGGCGGCCGGGCCCGATAGCTCAGCTATAAGAACAGTTAATAGCCCTGACCAACCCATGGCTGTGATCCCAACGGCGAGCACCAGAACCGCGACCAGTCCAAGGGAGGCCCCCGAGGGAAGCAGGGCCATGAAGGCTAAGCACACCACCGACAGGACGCCCGCCAGCGCCAGTGGACCTATCCTCCGTCCATGGAGAAGCAGATCGCTGACCAGGCCCCACCCAACCCGTGACAAACCTCCACCGGCCATGGCCAGGGCGAGAAGACCCCCCGCCGTTCCCGCCGAAAATTCCTGGTCCTCCCTGAGGAACAGCACCAGATAGGTCAGCAAGACAGTGTACACCCCTGAGAGGGAGGCGCCGAATAGAGCAACCAGCAACAGATTCCTGTTCTTGGCCACGGAAAACGCGGCCGACAGGAAAGCGACTAACGAGAAGTCACGGTCTACGACGGCTTCACCCGGCTCATCGTCCTGTTCTCCTCTCGAATCCATTGAAGGCTTGTCCCGGTAGACGCCGAAGAACAGGATGCTGGACGCCATGGCGACGACGGACAGGAACACCACGGCGCTCCGCCAGCCGAAGTTCACAGCCAGGTAGGTGAAGAGCAGCGCGGCTATGATCCCGCCGATCTGTAGGCTCGACTCTCTTATTCCCATGGCCACGCCCCGGGTCCGGCGGGTTGACCAGTCCATGATGGCCTTGACCTGGGCAGGGAGAGTCGCCGAGGGGGACACGCCGATGAGGACCGCCGCCAGTACCGCCTGTAACAGGGAGTGGACCTGGGAGAAGAGGGCCAGTGCCACCGCCATCCCAATCAGCATCACCGTCTGCAGCCGCCGGACTCCCACCACGTCAATCAGCCAGCCCGCGAACAGCACCGTGGCCGCCCCACCCACGAACATCCCCGACGAGATAAGGCCTATCTGGGTGCGGTTGATGTCCAGCTCCTCTTGGATGAAGGGGAACAGGACACCCATGCCCGTATAGGTGAAGGCGGCGGGGATGGTGGTCACCACGCACAGGGCGACCACGACCCAACCGTAAGAAATCCCTGAAAGATAGCGACTGCGTGTCATGGCGCGCCCATCCGGCTGGTTGGCCTAACGGAGCTGGGCCACCCGTTCCTGCCGCCGTGGACGTATCCGCTGGAGAAGAGGTTCAACTGGGGTGCCATACAAAGTGCCGCGGCGGTGGGGCAAGTTTCAAAAACCATGGGGCCGGGGTCCTGGGAGTGGCGGCTATGATAACACACCTACAGACCAATCAGTTCCCGAGCGTTCTCACCCAATATGCCGTCTTTGTCCCTGGTACGGAGTGAGAGATCCAGCAGGTGCCCGGCGTCCGACACCTGGCTGGCCAGGGGGAAATCTGTGCCGAAGCAGACTTTATGGGGGCCATGTTTGTTGATGATGGTTATCAAGGTCTGGCGAGGCACCTCTGAGAGAGAAGGAGGCCAGGTGGTGTCGATGAAGACGTTTTCCTTTCCGATCAGATCCCGCTCGGCCTCGTCCAGCATATAGAATCCCCCCAGATGAAGGGCGATGACCTTCAGGCGCGGAAACTGGCGGAGGACGTTCATGATGCGGCCCGGCGCAGCGTAGACAGGGTCTCCCGGTCCGGTATGCGGAAGGCGGCCGGAATGTATCGCCAGGACCATCGTCTCCCCCATCTCCTCGTACACGGGAAACATATCAGGGGAGTCGGGATAGAAACTATTAAACATAGGATGTAGCTTTATGCCCCTGATACCGGCCTGTCGCAGCCGCTGCACCTCCGCCGCCTTGTCTTCCAGCTCGGGGTGCATGGCCCCGAAGGGTACCAGCATGTCGTCCTGGATGCTGATCAGCCAGTCGTTAGCGCGCCGCACCTGGCCGGCCCGCTGCGCCACTCCCAACACCACGGATTTATCGAACCCAGACCTGCCCATATGGGCCTTGATCCCTTCCAGGGTATTGGGGAAGAGTGCCCGGAAGCCCAAGTCGCGGGCCGTTTGCTCCAGCACCGCCCCGGCAATCTTCTCGGGCCAAACGTGAGTATGAACGTCCACAAGCATGGAAGGTCTCTATTTGGCCGTCACCCCGCCGTCGATGACCAGCTCGATGCCGGTGACCCAGGATGCCTCGTCGGAGGCCAGGTAAAGTGTGCCGTAGGCCACGTCGTCGGATGTCCCGATGCGGCCCAGGGGTATCTGGCTAATCCTCTGTGCCCGTGTGGATTGGGAGCCCGCCGTTTCGATCATGGGAGTGGCCACGGTACCGGGATGAATGGAGTTGCACCTGATCTTGTCTTTAGCGTACTCGACGGCTGTTACCTTGGTAAAGATCCGGATTGCGCCCTTGGATGCACTGTAGGCTGGGGAGCCCCGCCCGTAGGCCACGATGCCGGCAATGGAAGAGATATTGACGATGGAGCCGCCTCCAGCCCGCTTCATCGCCGGTATGGCGCACCTGGTGCCCAGAAACGTACCCTTGGCGTTCACAGCCATGATCTCGTCCCAGACCTCTTCCGAGGTTTCCTCCATGGACAGGAACCGGGTTATGCCGGCGTTGTTCACCAGGATGTCCAGCTTACCGTAGCTGGTCTCGGCCAGGGTTATAGCCTTGTGCCAGTCGGCCTCCCTGGTCACGTCCATGTGGAGATAGGTGGCCTCGCCTCCCATCCCACGGACCTCGGCTTCCAGCGCCTGCCCTTCACAGTCCAACAGGTCGCCGAAGACCACGTTGGCCCCTTCTACGGCGAACAGGGCAGTCTCGGCGGCCCCCTGACCTCTGGCGCCGCCGGTGATGAGCGCCACCTTGTTGTCCAGCCTTCCCAATCTCGACTCCCGTTTGAAAGCGCGTATAACGGCGAATGTCCCACAGAAGGATATCTTACGGGCCGGGGGCGGTCAAGGGATGGGCTGGGGACTGCGTTTGACGGCGTAGTGAGGCGTCAGTATACTCGCCCCATTGGCGATGGGGTATTGGCTATGAGGACGGGTACCGGGCCATCGCGCATGGAATACTTTCAAGTTACACCGAAGGGGGCAACCTTGAATGCCAGAAAGGTTAAGCTGATACTTCTGTCGGCAATCGCAGCCATAGCGGTCTCTCTTCTCACGGTAGGTTATCTGACTGCCCGGCCCAAAGACGCCCCATCGGGGGCCTTTGCGGGTACCTTGACCGTCACCGGCGGCTTTGAAAGGCTGGCGGACAAGGTCAGGTTCTACTCGGACAAGACCAGCGATTGTAGCGGCGGCTGCAACATAGTCAGGGGTACGGTGACGGACGCCGACCTTAGCCGGTCCAGGAATGGGACCGTGGTCTATCAAAACATTCAGACGAGCGGCGATACAGATGGAACCTTCCAGATATTGAGCGGCGACGGAATCTCCACCGGCGCAGGCGTAAATGGCGCCGTTGCCGGAGTACTCCAAGTCGAGAAAGCCGCTACGAGGAACTTCACTGGTGACAACACCAGCGTCGTCTTCCCCCTGACAACCGTGGCGTTGACTGCCGCTAGCATAGTGAACTTCAACGCTACAGTTACATCAGGCGGAGTCTCTGTCCTCGCCTTTGGCAGGACTGCCCTAGACCGGAATGGCGACGGTGTTGTAAATGCCACCGACGTGTATACAGGCTCCAGCGCAACCAACAGCGTTAGCGACCTCACCACTGCAGCAACCCAGGCAACCATCCTTAGTTTGGCCGCTAACTCCGCGGACAGTGTGAGCATTGCCGCGGGCGGCGGTACAACTCGGATTGACCTGTCGGCAAAACCGGTTGATCTGGATGGTAACTTCCGGTTTAACCCGAATCCACCGAAGGACGTCCTTGGGGACAGTCCTTGAAGAAGCCAGCGGGTGCTCCTCTGAATCTGGGATAATGGTTTTGGAACAGAAACCAGCCCGGAAACAAGGAGCACCCAATAGATGCTGCCACAGAACAAACCCGACCGTATGCGCATCCTCTTTGACGACCATCGCCTGGTGGCCAATGCCGGCCTGCTCCTGCCGGCCACCCTAGCCCGGCACCTGGGCCTGCGGGAACTCGTCGACCATCACCTTGACCTCGGCGGAGCGCCGGGACGGGCGAACACTGGGGACAAGATGCTGACGCTGGTCGCTTCCGCGCTGGCAGGCGGCGACTGCATCGACGACGCCGATGCGCTGCGCGCTGGTGGGACGGTCGGTGTTCTAGGCTGCGTGGTCAAGGCGCCATCCACCCTGGGGACCTTCCTGCGCAGCTTCCGGTGGGGGCATGTCCGTCAACTCGACCGCGTGAGCCGCCAGTTGTTGGCCCGGGCCTGGGCCGCTGGGGCCGGACCCGGCGACTCGCCCCTGAGCATCGACCTGGACTCGACCATCTGCGAGACCTATGGACTGGCCAAGGAGGGAGCGCGCCACCACGGCTATACCGGCGCCCGCGGCTATCACCCGCTGCTGGCCATTGCCGCCGGCACCGGCGAGGTGCTGATGTCC
Organism: Dehalococcoidia bacterium; assembly: GCA_965225925.1. Taxonomy (GTDB): domain Bacteria; phylum Chloroflexota; class Dehalococcoidia; order Lucifugimonadales; family JAGWBF01; genus CBDDBY01. Next base: position 231,014 of record CBDDBY010000005.1, read on the forward strand.
CGGCTGCGCGAGGGCCGGGCCAACACCGCCCGTGGCGCGGCCCACTTCCTGCGTGAGACGGTGGGGCGGGTGCGCTACGGCGGGGCCAGGGGACAACTCACGGTGCGGGCCGACAGCGGCTTCTACGCCCACACTGTCGTTGCCGCCTGCCGGGAAATGGATGTCCGCTTCTCTATCACCATCCGCCAGCGCGCCAGCCTGCGGGACCTGATCGAGGCGATACCAGAGGAGGACTGGACTCCCATTCCCTACTGGATGGACGGCGCCGCCGATGTCGCCGAGACGACTTACACCCCGTTCCAGACCAAGCCGGACGCCCCGCCGGCGCGGCTCATTGTCCGGCGGGTGAAGCCGACACCCGGTTCCCAGCTCGCCCTCTTCGCCAGATACAGCTATCACGCCTTCACCACCGACCGCGATGGGGAGACGCTGGAACTGGAGGCCGATCATCGCCGCCACGCCGAGGTCGAGAACGCCATACGCGACCTCAAGTACGGCGTCGGGCTGAACCACATGCCGTCGGGGCGCTTCGCCGCCAACGGCGCCTGGCTGGCGGTCCAGGTGATGGCGCATAACCTGGCCCGCTGGACGGCGCGGATTGGTCTGGGCGAGGGGACCCTGATCACCAAGACCCTCAGGCGGCGGGTCTTCGCTCTGGTGGGACGGATCACCCGCTCGGCGCGCCGCCTCACTTTGCATCTCCCCCGGCGCTGGCCTTGGGAAACCCAGTTCAGTCGCGCCTTGGCCCGGCTGCAAGCCATTCCGTTCCCGGCCTGACGGCCAGCCTGTAACTGACCCAACGTCCCCGCAATCTCGCGCCACCCCGGTCGCGAGAGTCCCCTGCTGCGTATCCTCTCGCCATCCCGCGCATCGCAACTCCCGCATAGGGCCTTAGGGGCCCTGTGCGGCGACTGAAGACCGTCCGCCGGCCTCCCATCTACCCCAAAACCCCAGGCCATCTCCCCTGTAGCTCCCTCACCCACCCCCTTCCGCTGCCCTCACGCCGTCCATCGGTGTCCTTCGGTGGATTCGGGCTAAACGGCAGGTGGTCAAGGACCTTGGCGCTCCCAAGAGCACCTACTACCGATGGCTCAGGCAGACGGGGCTCGTTGACCGGCTAGGAGGCAGCCCAACGCCCTGGAACCACCTGAGCCTCAGGAGGAGCAGGCGGTCCTGACCTCAGCACGACTGTCACCCGAGCTGAGTTACCGTCAGCTCGCTGCATGGATTACCGACAACCAGAGCTTATCGGTCTCCGAGTCCACGCTCTACCGCATCCTACGTCGGGAGGGTCTGGTCAAATCACCGCAGATGCAACTCAAGGCCGGCAAAGAGCGCCATCGCAAGACTACCGCCCCCATCAGATGTGGGCAACCGACGCTTCATACTTCAAAGTCATCGGTTGGGGATACTACTACCTGGTGACGGTGATGGACGACTACTCACGCTTCATTTCTACCCACAAGCTCCAGCGGGACATGACCGGTGACTACTTCATCGAGGTGGTTCAGGAGGCGGTGGACAAGACCGGCATGACTGAGGTCCCGGTGGCAGACAGGGCCAGGCTGCTGAGCGACAACGGCTCTATCTACGTCTCCCAAGCCTTCAGGGACTACCTGCATCCGGTGGGAATTAGGCACATTGAGGTGGATCCGAAAATGCGGACAGGTAGCTAAGCGAGAGTCCTGCTTCTAAATTCGGAGCAGCTGTAGAGGATGATCGGGACGTGTCACAAGGACGTAGAAAGCACAGCGTATCATTCAAGGCTAGAGTTGCTCTGGAGGCGATGAAGGGAGAGGAGACGGTGGCCCAGCTGGCCGCCTGGTTTGAGGTCCATTCTAGCCAGATCCAGGCCTGGAAGAAGGCCTTTCTGAAAGGAGCGGCCGACGTCTTCGGTGAGAACCACCAGAAACGGCAGAAGTCCGATGAAACCCTTGGTCTCCGGCTCTGCCAGCAGATCGGCCGGCTCAAGGCGGACAGGGATTGTTTGGCGGAGAGGTCGGGGCCATGAGTCGGGAGCAGCGGCGCCAGATGGTCGAGCGCCGTCATCCAAACCTGTCTACAGTGCGGCAGTGTACCTTGCTGGGCATCAGCCGCTTCAGCTCGTAATACCGTCCCAGGGAGATATACCCAGAGGATGTGGCATTCATAAAGCTGATGTACCAACAGTACCTATTCACGCCCTTCTAAGGGTCACATCGAATGACGGTCTGGCTCGAGAGGCAGGGTCACCAGGTCAGCCGGAAGCGGATCCAGCGCTTGATGCGGACCACGCGGCTACAGACCATCTACCGGCGGCCCCGGACCAGCCAGCCGACACGGGGATACAAGGTGTATCCTTACTTGTTGGGTAGCCTGGCGATCAGCAGGCCCGACCAGGAGTGGGCGGCCGACATCACCTACATTCCCATGGCTAGGGGTTTCCTCTACCTGGTGGACATTCATGGACTGGTATAGCCGATACGTGGTGGCCTGGAGCCTGTCTAACACCCTAGGCGCCGCCTTCTGTGTGGAAGCCTTGGAGAAGGCATTGAGCAAAGGAAAGCCGGAGGTCTTCAACACTGATCAGGGTGGCGAGGCCTTCACCGGGCTCCTGGAACGGCACCAGGTCAGAATCGGCATGGAGTCTCACAGTCCGCCCAGCCACATCTCGAAGATGGTACTGCCTACCGTCCATTTAAGCCCACCACTCTTCACATCTCAGTGGCCCTTGCCCGCGGTTAGGCCGATAGCTGGGAGTGGCTTGACCGCCGGGTTGCACCAACTCTAAAATGGAGCCAAACCAGAGCTAATGTGGAGCCTTTTCATGCCAGTAAACCTGTCGGTCAAGAACGTCCCCGACGACCTTGTTGAAAGGCTGCGCCAGAGGGCAAAACACCGCCATCGCTCCCTCCAAGGCGAGTTGGTGGTCATTCTGGAGGAGGCCACAGCCCCCGCTAAACTATCGGTGTATGAAGCGGAAAGGCGCTTGACGGCCCTTGGTCTCAGGACCGGCGACGAGTCCACAGCATGGGCTCGGGAACTCCGTGATGCCCATTAGGGTGGTGGATGCCTCCTCTTGGGGGCTTGGTGCTTCCGGGAGTCTCGGGCATCGGAAGCCCTGGAGCTCTGCTATATTCCGCGTGGGGCTGTAGCTGAACCGGGAGAGCGCCTCAATAGCATTGAGGTGGTAGGGGGTTCGAGTCCCCCCATTCCATCACGAAACATTTGCTGAAGCGATGCAGACGGTTTTTTCCTGTCAACTCCGCTCGACGCTTTGGGTCTTCTGTCAAAGTTCAGGGAAACTATGCGATACGGTGAGATTGCTAGCAACAAGAGCATCAATACAATGATATATCGATGCTTGGACTACATTCATAAGGACGATGAACCTAAGTTCGTCAAGAAGTTCAAAGCGCAGCTCAAGGATGAGATCCAAGTCATGCATACATTCAGGGAGTTGGTCCTGGGAGCTTACCTGGCTTAGTAGAGTCCCAGGAAGTGGTGTAAGAGGGAGAGGGTCTGGAGAAAGAGAGACCACCGCGTCATCCTTAGCGGGCAAATAAGAAAGCTCGAGAAAGGAGGACAACAGTGGTCAAGGAAAGGATGGACCTGCTGGAATTGTTGCGCAAGGGGGGAATGGACGGTGACGTGGACTTCCTACGGGAGGCACTGAGAGTGCTGGTAGAGGGGATCATGGATGCGGAGGTGTCATCGAGGATCGGTGCTGAGTATGGAGAACGCAGCCCTGAGCGGGTGACCCAGCGCAACGGGTATCGGTCCCGGGCGTGGGATACCCGTGTAGGGACGATGGATCTGCACATCCCGAAGCTTCGAGAGGGGAGCTACTTCCCGAGCCTGCTGGAGCCACGGCGTCGCAGCGAGCGAGCTCTGCTGGCTGTGATCCAGCAGGCCTACGTGGAAGGTGTATCCACAAGGCGGGTGGACGATCTGGTCAAGGCCCTGGGGTGTGAGGGTATCTCCAAGAGCCAGGTGTCGCGCATCTGTCAGGAACTGGACGTGGTGGTGGATGGCTTCATGGGCCGTCCGCTGGACGCTGGACCCTACCCCTACCTGTGGCTGGACGCACTGACCCAGAAGGTCAGGGAGGCCGGCAGGATCGTCAACGTCAGCGTGGTGGTGGCGACGGCGGTCAATGGCGAGGGCAAGCGGGAGATCATCGGGATGGACGTGGGTACGAGTGAAGACGGCGCCTTCTGGCTGGCCTTCCTACGCTCGCTGTCCGCCAGGGGCCTCGGCGGGGTGGAGCTGGTGGTATCGGACGCTCATCAGGGACTCCGAGGCGCCATCGCCGCAGTCTTCGGCGGAGCCAGCTGGCAACGGTGCCGCACCCACTTCATGACCAACCTGCTCACTCGGGTACCCAGGCGCGCCCAGCCATGGGTAGTCACCATGGTGCGCACCATCTACCAGCAACCCTCCCCCGATGAGATACACGCCCAGCTCGACAGGGTGACCGATCAACTCCAGAACCGGTTCCCTCAGGTCGCCTCTCTACTGGACGAGGCCGGACCCGACGTCCTGGCCTTCTCCAACTTCCCACTCGCCCACTGGAAGAAGATCTGGTCCAACAACCCACAGGAGCGTCTCAACAAGGAGATCAGACGACGCACCGATGTGGTGGGCATCTTCCCTAACCGGCCGGCCGTGCGCCGCCTCGTTGGCGCCGTCCTCGCTGAGCAGCACGACGAATGGGCCGTTGGCCGTCGATACATCACACCTGTCGTGCTGACCTTCAACGAAGCTCTTCCAGAAGCCGATCTCGCGGAGGCGACAGCCACCTAAACAACATCAACAGGATGACGCACTCTTACACCACTTGACGGGACGTGACCCCTGGCTTCAAAGGGACTTCATATGAGATATGAATACTTGGCGGACGCGAAGACGCCGGACTGGTGTGCCTTGGACAAGGCATCGGCACTCACAGCCGTTGTGGAGTTGACCAACTTCCATCTGGATAGTGCGACATCCATTTCCATAGATTCAGCATTGCAGGAGAAAAGCCATTGGGTAGGCTGGCAAGCAGCCAATGACTCCCGCCTGTATTCATCCATCTCGAACAAAGCCTCGCAGTATCGCTCTTTGCTGCAGGAATATAGCGTCCCGTACATTGTAGGGCTTTTTAGTGGATTCAAAGCAGTTGTGAATCGTGACGAACTCGATAATTGTCTTTACGACGATCATTCTGGGCTGTTTAGGAAATACCCAACAATCAGTGGATTACACTTCTTTGATGAACAATTTGGACAGTATGGTTTCACTTACATGCCGAATCCGTCGGCGCTCAGAAAACTCGACGTTCCAACAGGAAAATTCTAACTGACTAACGCCTATGGTCCTACTTCAGTCCCAGCCTGGATTCAAATATTCTGTCTATTGTTCCCGATGCTTCACTACATTTTTGCCCCTGGACCAACAGCGCCCCAATAATTATTAGGAGGCCCTGTGATGAGCAGTTTCGACGATTACGCGAATAAATACGAGACCGTCCGCTTCGAGCGGCGCGACGGGATAATCCAGGTCACCTTCCACACCAACGGCGGCACCATGTATTGGGGAGAAGTCCCTCACCGGGAGGTCCCCTACGCCTTCGCCGACGTGGGGAACGATCCCGAGAACAAGGTGGTGATCTTGACCGGCTCCGGCGATGCCTTTATAGGCCGGGGACAGGGCCTAAAGGCGCCCTGGCTAACCCAGCCCCCGGACTCGGACAAGAAGTTGAGCACCTTGCAACTTTGGGACAAGACCTATTGGGAAGGGAAGCGGCTGTTGATGAACCTTCTCGACATCGAGGTCCCCATGATCTGCGCGGTAAACGGCCAGGCCCGGTCCCACTCCGAGATCGCCCTGCTCTGCGATATCGTGCTGGCGGGGGAGGACACTGTGTTCCAGGACGCGGGCCACTTCCCCGGCGGCCTTCCTCCCGGCGACGGCATCCACGTGGTGTACCCATTGCTGCTTGGGCAGAACCGGGGCAGGTACTTTCTATTGACGGGGCAGGAGCTGTCGGCTCGGCAGGCCCTGGACCAGGGCCTGGTCAGCGAAGTCCTGCCCAGGGAAAAGCTCCTGGCCCGGGCGTGGGAACTGGCGGAGCAGCTGGCTCAGAAACCTACCCTCACCCTGCGCTACACCAGGGTCGTCCTCACCTTCCACCTCAAACGCTTGATGCAGGACATGCTGGGTTACGGGCTGGCCGTGGAGGGCCTAGCGGCGGTGGATAAAGAGATAGGGTGAGGGTTTTCGCCTAGTCGACTCCCAGCATATCCCGAAGGGCGGCCAGCTGGCCCAAGTGCTCCTTCCAGTGGCGGAGGAATAGCCCCTCCAGCAGGTCCTGCGGGGTCCGTTCCTGGTTGGTGGCGCGGGTGACCGAGAGGACGGCCACCAGCTTATCCTTCAAGTCGGCGTCGGTGGCCGAGTCAAGGGCCGTTTCCAGGCCGGTGAGCACGGCCTCCATCTCGCCCATTGCCTCGCCCACGTCCGTTTCCCGGCGGCCGGGTGTCAGGTTCGTCAGGTCGGCGGTAACGGAAAACTCTCGTAGGCGCCCCTCCAGGACACCCAGGACGGCCAGATGTATGCCCCCAGATGGGGTGTCCACCAGATGGTAGAGCACCTCCCGAGCGGACCACTCCCCTTCCTGGGACTTCCAGTCAAAGCAGTAGTCCATCCCGTCCAGCAGACGTCCAAGCTCGGCTCTGAGGCTTTGTATTTCTGTAAGAATGTTGTCCCTCTGGATTGTCAAACCCGCTTTCCCTCGCCTTTATCCTCTCCTACCAAGGGAGAAGATGATATGCCCTTCAGAATGTCCAGGACCCGCTCTCTGGTATCCTCCCGCCTGAGCCCAATCTCCAGAGATGCCCTCAGCAGGCCCAGCGGGTTGCCGGCGTCGCATCGAATGCCCTGAAATTCGTAGGCATACATGGACTGCTGCTCCAGCAGCAATGCCATGCCGTCGGTTAGCTGGATCTCCCCCTTTGCGCCAGGCGCCGTGCCCTCAAGGCACCGGAAAATCTCCGGGGTGAGGATATACCTGCCGACTATTGCCAGGTTGGAAGGGGCCTCTTCGGGGTTGGGCTTTTCAACCAGCCCCTTTACCTGGTGCAGCCCCCCCTCCACTTTCAGGGAGTCTACGACACCGTAGTTCTTCACCGCTTCGGGTTCCACTTCCTCCACGGCCACCACGCTGGCGCCGTATTTATCGAACACACGGAGCATCTGTTGCGTTGCTCCCTCGGTGTGCCATATCACATCGTCTGGAAGGATGACGGCGAAAGGCTCATCGCCCACCAGGTCCTTGGCGGTGAGGACGGCGTGGCCCAGGCCCAGGGGATGCTCCTGGGTTACAAAGGAAACCTGGGCCAGGGAGGAGACCCGTCGGACAATCTCCAGCGCCTCGCCGGAACCGCTGCGCTGTAAAAGCCCTTCCAGGTCCGGGTCATGGCGGAAATAGACCTCAAGGGAGTCCTTGCCGGGTGAGGTCACCAATATGACCTGTTCCACGCCCGCCGCCGCCGCTTCCTCCACGGCATACTGGACCATGGGCTTATCGAGGATGGGCACCAGCTCTTTGGGGACGGCTCTGGAAGTGGGTAAGAAGCGTGTTCCCAGACCCCCGGCGGGGATAACGGCCTTTCGGACTTTCATATTTTCCGGTCTAGGTCCGTAGCCATCGTCACACCTTTCAGAGACCATATATATTGAAATCAAGCGGGAGAACAAGCGGCTCAGCACCTACTGTATCGGCAGGGAATGGCCGTGTCAACGATGATATTGCCGGAGCTATGTCAGAACTATGATAGATAGGGTTCGGCGACCGCCCCTATCGTGTCCGTATCCGTGTCTGGACTACACGGACACCTGCGCCTATAATCGAACCCAGCAGAACGCGCTCAAGGGGCAGCATATGAACGACGCAGCTATTCGAGTCGGCATTGTTGGGGCGGGCAACAACACCAAGGTGAGGCACATCCCGGGCCTCCGGGCGGTGGACGGTGTGGACATCGTTAGCGTCTGCAACCGGAGCAGGCAGTCCAGCCAGAGGGTGGCCGAGGAATTCGAGATCCCCAAGGTGTACGACAACTGGCTGGAGCTGGTGGAGGCCGATGACACCGACGCTATTTGCATCGGCACCTGGCCCTACATGCACTGTCCGGTTACGCTGGCGGCCCTGGAGAACGACAAGCACGTGCTCTGTGAGGCGCGCATGGCGTTGAACGCCGGGGAGGCCCACGATATGCTCGCTGCGGCCCGCAGAAAGCCCCACCTGGTCACCCAGGTGGTTCCCGCCCCCCTCACCTTCAGGGTGGATGCCACCATCCGGCAGCATGTCGCCAATGGCTATCTGGGAGACCTGCTCGCCATCGAGGTAAGGGTGACGGAGGATAGCTTCGTCGATACCGGCAGCGGCCTTCACTGGCGCCAGGAGCGAGAGTTGAGCGGCTACAATATATTAACCATGGGCATATGGTACGAGGCCATGATGCGCTGGGTCGGCCCAGCGACCAAGGTAATGGCGATGTCCAAGGTATGCGTGCGGCGCCGTCGCGATGAAAATGGGGGCATGCGAGTGATAACCGTGCCCGATCATCTGGACGTCCTTTGCGATATGGCCTGTGGAGCCCAGGCACACATGCGATTCAGCTCCGTCACGGGACTTGCGCCAGGCGGTGAGGTGTGGCTCTACGGTAGCAAGGGCACCCTGCGCCTGGAGGGACCGCCCTCCCTGGCTCTATATGGTGGGCGCAGAGGGGATGGGCAGCTCTCCCCAATAGCCATCCCCACCGAAAAACAGGGGAAGTGGAGGGTAGAGGAGGAGTTTGTCAACGCCATCCGCGGCTCGGAGGCGGTGACACTGACCCCCTTTGAGGTGGGCGTCCAGTATATGGAGTTTACGGAAGCGGTGACCCGCAGCGCCCAGACGGGACGGGCGGTAACGTTACCTCTGTGAGGAAAATTCGTTACTTGCCCATCTCTAAGGTGTCCCGTATCTTACTGATGATGTCCCTCATCGCGCTTGTGGTGCTGGCTGCCTGTCGGGACGGACGGGCCCCAAGCCGGACCGATGTCAGTACAGTTCCACCAGAAGCCAGAGAGTCTACGATGGAGACAGTCCCGGATACGCCCAGCTTTTCCGGAGAGAAAAGGGATATGGGAGTGAACAGAATCGCCTACGTGGGTGCCGAAGGGAACATCTTCACCATAAGACCCGACGGGACCGATTCTCGCAGGCTCACCAGTACGGACTTACGCGTCGGCCCTGCAGGACCCGGCATGGCCCAAGTAACGAGCAGCGAGGTAGCTTACGCGTGGCCTACCTGGTCGCCGGAGAGTGACAGGCTGGCGGCATCCCGGATAATCGTCGATGGGAATAGTGCATTATTCTCACTGGAGGTTTTGGATGCTTCCACGGGAAGGGCGACCCTGATATACGATAACGAGCCAGGTACCCTGCCTATTGCCCAGGGCTCTCCTCACTACATATACTGGTCGCCCGACGGCAAGCATCTGACCTTTATCGCATCCACCCCCGGTGAGCTTGCGCTATTCATCACCACACCAGGGGAAGGAGTAGTCCCCACCCGGCTTGCCGGTCAGGGGCCCCTCTACTTCAGCTGGGCTGATAACAGCAGCGCCTTCCTGGTCCACAGGGGGACGGACCTGCTATTGACCACACTATCACCCTCCGGCGACCATCTTCAAGGGCCGCAGCCGGTGGGGCTGGGGAGCCTGGGTTTCAGGGCCCCTGTATTGTCCCGGGATGGCAGTAAGATGGTCTACGTTGCTGAAGAGGATGGAGAACAATTTCTATCAGTGTCCGATGCCCAACCTCAGCTCCCCAACGCTGAGCGCCTTCTGAAAGTCGGGTCCGTATCGGCCTTCCTCAGGTCTCCCACCAGGGACGAGGTCGCCGTGGCCGATGCGACGACGGGGCCCCTCTACGAGCGGGTATCTCTGGTCGCCCTTGATGGCACGGCGGCGAGGGCTCTGGTTACCGAGCCCTTGCTGGCATTTTTCTGGTCTCCCGACGGCGAGAAAATCGCCTATTTCAACTACGATCCGGCTGCACGGAGCTTTACCCTGAAGTACGTCGACAGGACAGAAGGAACTCCAGTCACGCTGGCGGAGTTCTTGCCTTCCCCGGAATTCCTGACCATGATCACTTTCTTCGACCAGTATGCCTATTCCAACTCCATCTGGTCGCCCGACAGCACCAAGATAGTGTTCAGCGGCGTCATTGGACCCGGCGCCCCTCGCCGCAATGGCAGCACTCCCGACGGCAACAAGGCTTACGTAGTGGATGTGAGGGAGGGCTCTTTGACCCGAGAAATCGCCACCAGCCGGTTCGCCGTCTGGTCCTGGAAGTGATTCTTATCCGGGCGACTTGCACCGTTGCCGAGAACCCCGGCATCAGAGCAAGGTTGTCTGAAGCCTACACCGTATCAGTTTAAGGAATAATCCAGAGGCCGGCTTCGATTGTCAAATGCAATTCACGGAACGAGGGTGGGACCGCAGCATCTACCGTTGGGCGGGTCTTGGTGGAAGGGGCCCGGCCTGCTGTTGATGGCCTCCCTGTTGTGGACTTTGGCTTGCGGCTCTACGCCCACTGCAACAAACGTCCCCGACCCCAGCCCCACGCCGACGCCACTGGAGGTGATGGAGGAATCCAGCTCGAAGATGATCCGCTTGAACACGGCCTCATTCCATCTGGAGGACCAGGGGGAGACCTCGGCCCGTTTCTTCGGTCTGAAATTCGAATCCTTGGACGGCCAGGTCCGCATGCCCGACAGCTTCAAGGTCCAGGTGGAAGCCACATCTTTTCTGGGATTCATCAAGATCGAGATCGTGGCGGTGGGGGACCAGGCCGTTATCTCCGATTTCATCAACAAGGAGAAATGGAATCCCATAGCGGTGGATGACCTTCCCTTCAACTTCGCGAACCTGGGGAACAATCTGGCGGAAATCATTCCTGGGATAATGGACCCCGCTTTTGCTGGTGAGGAGGGGCTGGATGGGCAGATGTCGTGGCGAATAAGAGGGACCGTGCCCTCCGAGGGTCTTTCGCCCCTGCTTCCCGGCACAGCTCCAGGCCGTCAGGTGGGCCTGGAGCTGTGGATAGACCAGGAGCAAATGGTGCTCAGAAAAATCAGGATAGAGGGTGAAATATATCCCGGGGACAGTCCCAGCGTGGTCAGGGTCCTGGATATATTCGCCTTCGATGAACCGGTGGACATTTCCCTGCCTTAGGCTTCAGCCGAAACAGCCAGACAACTAGTTCTGCTTGAATGCGATTCCCAGCGATTCTTATAGACTGTCCTTCTAAGTTCTCATGCCCCGACGGGGAGCCACCGCGGGATGAAATCGGCGTTGCCGGAACCTCACCCCGACCTGGGGCCACCCCTATCCCAGTGGGAGAGGGGCTGGGGGTGATGGCTATTTTCAGAGCAGGAGCCGAGCGACGAAGAATCTAGCCAGTACAGGCTCTTCGGCACCCCTAGTACTGACCATCGTGTGCCTGGGCGTTTTCTCCACCGCCCTGGACCAGACGGTGGTCGTGACGGCTTTGCCCAGCGTCATGCTGGACATCAAAATCCCCATAACGGATATCGACCAGGCTTCGTGGATCATCACAGGCTATCTGTTGGGCTACACGATTGCCATGCCCGTGGTGGGCCGTATCGCCGACGTCTACGGGTACGCCAGGGTCTACCAGGCTTCCTTGCTAATTTTCGCCATAGGCTCCCTTCTTGTGGCCCTTGCCTCAAGCCTCACCGAAGTGGTGGCGGCCCGGGTAATCCAGGCCGTCGGAGGGGGAGCTACGGTGCCCATCAGCATGGCAATCGCCGCCAGCGTAGTTTCCCCCGGCAGGCGGGGTCTGGCCATGGGCCTTGTGGGAGCGTCGGCAGAGGCCGGGTCGGTGCTGGGGCCCCTTTATGGCGGCGGGATAATAGACCTGCTGAGCTGGCGGTGGATATTCTGGCTGGACATACCTCAAAGCCTCATGCTGATGGCGGCCCTTATACCGCTGCGAAACCAGAGGGTCCCCGGCGTCCGGGTGGACTACCTTGGTGGCGCCCTCCTGGCCGGGGCCCTCACAATCCTCACCATAGCCGTTTCCAGGAGGGAAGCCTTCACGCTATCCTCGGGGCTTCCATTCCTGCTGGCCGGCGTGGGGGCCGTTCTAGTCGTAGCCCTTTTCGTGGTGGAGAGGCGGACCTGGCAGCCCTTGCTGGCGCCTTACCTTTTCCGGTCCCTATCCTTTCTGACCGCCAACGGCACCCAGCTACTGGTGGGAGTTGCCCTGATAATTGCGATGGTCAATATCCCTCTAATGGCAGGCACCATCATGGGCAAGGAGCCGCTCGCGGGCGGGCTTCAGCTCATGCGGCTCACCGGAGCAATTCCAATAGGCGCCCTTGCGGGAGGCTACCTGCTGGGAAGATTGAGAGTACGTGCCGTGGCCGTGGCGGGTCTGGTCTTAATCGCTCTGGGGTTCTATTTCATGAGCAGGTGGGAGGTGGACGCAGCCGACCCCTGGCTGACCATCCAATTGATTACCGGAGGTCTCGGCTTCGGGTTGGTGATCGCTCCCATTATGGCCACCGCCCTGAGCGCCGTCACCCAGGACTTCTGGGCCACCGCCGCATCCTTGGTAACGGTCTGCCGCATGTTGGGCATGGCCCTGGGTCTGGCGGCCCTCTCTGCATGGGGGGTGGAACACTTCCAGGGCCTTACCGCAGGGCTGGAGCTGCCCCTGGGCGCCGAAGGGGGGACCGCCGGCGAGTTGCGGGCTCGTCAGGAGGAGTACCAGGCCGGTCTCTCTCAGGCCGGTCTGACCCTGTTCCGTGACTTCTTCCGGGTGGCTGGGTTTATAGCCCTGGCGGCGATAATACCGGCCCTGGGCATGAAACTTGCAAAAAAGTCGGGACGCTTCTCCGGTAGTTGAGAGATCAAGCTGAAGATGGGCCGGAGGCTTTTGGTAGCTCGCGGCTCAAAGAAGATTTACCATCTTCGGACGTAGAATGAACCGTACCGCTGACAGGATGATGGCCCCGCTGATTATGAACACCACCGCCGACCAGCTCCACCCCGGTATCACCAATCCCAATGCGGTGCCGGCGGCGGCTGGGTGCTCGGTGTCTGTGATTACCATCAGAAATATGCTGAATCCCACCGACACAGCCGCCGCGACATAAAAAATGTACCTGGAGTTCCCCGCTAAGCCCGAATCCACCGAAGGACGTCCTTGGGGACAGTCCTTGAAGAAGCCAGCGGGTGCTCCTCTGAATCTGGGATAATGGTTTTGGAACAGAAACCAGCCCGGAAACAAGGAGCACCCAATAGATGCTGCCACAGAACAAACCCGACCGTATTCGCATCCTCTTTGACGACCATCGCCTGGTGGCCAATGCCGGCCTGCTCCTGCCGGCCACCCTAGCCCGGCACCTGGGCCTGCGGGAACTCGTCGACCATCACCTTGACCTCGGCGGAGCGCCGGGACGGGCGAACACTAGGGACAAGATGCTGACGCTGGTCGCTTCCGCGCTGGCAGGCGGCGACTGCATCGACGACGCCGATGCGCTGCGCGCTGGTGGGACGGTCGGTGTTCTAGGCTGCGTGGTCAAGGCGCCATCCACCCTGGGGACCTTCCTGCGCAGCTTCCGGTGGGGGCATGTCCGTCAACTCGACCGCGTGAGCCGCCAGTTGTTGGCCCGGGCCTGGGCCGCTGGGGCCGGACCCGGCGACTCGCCCCTGAGCATCGACCTGGACTCGACCATCTGCGAGACCTATGGACTGGCCAAGGAGGGAGCGCGCCACCACGGCTATACCGGCGCCCGCGGCTATCACCCGCTGCTGGCCATTGCCGCCGGCACCGGCGAGGTGCTGATGTCCCGGCTGCGCGAGGGCCGGGCCAACACCGCCCGTGGCGCCGCCCACTTCCTGCGTGAGACGGTGGGGCGGGTGCGCTACGGCGGGGCCAGGGGACAACTCACGGTGCGGGCCGACAGCGGCTTCTACGCCCACACTGTCGTTGCCGCCTGCCGAGAAATGGATGTCCGCTTCTCTATCACCATCCGCCAGCGCGCCAGCCTGCGGGACCTGATCGAGGCGATACCAGAGGAGGACTGGACTCCCATTTCCTACTGGATGGACGGCGCCGCCGATGTCGCCGAGACGACTTACACCCCGTTCCAGACCAAGCCGGACGCCGCGCCGGTGCGGCTCATTGTCCGGCGGGTGAAGCCGACGCCCGGTTCCCAGCTCGCCCTCTTCGCCAGATACAGCTATCACGCCTTCATCACCGACCGCGATGGGGAGACGCTGGAATTGGAGGCCGATCATCGCCGCCACGCCGAGGTCGAGAACGCCATACGCGACCTCAAGTACGGCGTCGGGCTGAACCACATGCCGTCGGGGCGCTTCGCCGCCAACGGCGCCTGGCTGGCGGTCCAGGTGATGGCGCATAACCTGGCCCGCTGGACGGCGCGGATTGGTCTGGGCGAGGGGACCGTGATCACCAAGACCCTCAGGCGGCGGGTCTTCGCTCTGGTGGGACGGATCACCCGCTCGGCGCGCCGCCTCACTTTGCATCTCCCCCGGCGCTGGCCTTGGGAAACCCAGTTCAGTCGCGCCTTGGCCCGGCTGCAAGCCATTCCGTTCCCGGCCTGACGGCCAGCCTGTAACTGACCCAACGTCCCCGCAATCTCGCGCCACCCCGGTCGCGAGAGTCCCCTGCTGCGTATCCTCTCGCCATCCCGCGCATCGCAACTCCCGCATAGGGCCTTAGGGGCCCTGTGCGGCGACTGAAGACCCTCCGCCGGCCTCCCATCTACCCCAAGACCCCAGGCCATCTCCCCTGTAGCTCCCTCACCCACCCCCTTCCGCTGTCCTCACGCCGTCCATCCGTGTCCTTCGGTGGATTCGGCTTTAAACTGCCGGCCATAATCCCGCTGAGATAAAACGCTTTCGTAGGATGAAAGTTTATCCTAGTTGCTTACCGCCCTGACTGGAAAGCCAGGTGCCTGGGACTGGTGGTCCTGGTCCAGGAGGGAACGCCGGGAATTAGCTAGGATTCCCCCCATGCCGAAATCCATGAGTTCCCTTACCAACTCCTCCACCGGGGGCTGCGGCCTGTCCGAGGATGTTAGCTGGTGGACTACTTCTTTAACGGCACCGATTATGGAGTAAGCGGTAAGACGTGTATCGCAAGACCGCACCAGGTCCATCGCTACGCCCAATTTCAGGGAACGCTCTGTCATCTGGGCAACCTGTTGGTAGAAGCTGTTGATATGCTCTTCCAAAGTGCTGTCCACAGTGCCGGTATGATGAAGGAGTATCTGGCTGAGATCTCTCTCTCTCAGTACCATGTCAAGGACTCTGGTAAGGTTGCCCCGGATTTGGTCCAGGGGAGGGGGAGCGTCGGGGCTGAGAAAGACGGGCCTGATACAGCCCTGGAGGTCCTGCAAGAAGGAATCGAGGATGCTCTGAAATAAGTGAAGCTTGTTGTCGAAGTATTGATAGAAGGTGCCTCTAGCCATGCCTGCCTGCTGCACGATCTCGGAGATGGTTGCTACATAAAATCCCTGACGGGCAAATGCGGTTTTGGCGCTATGTACTAGACGTTCTCTTCGCCCGTTCTGTACCGCAGTACTCAACTAACTAAATACCCCCCCAAATGGGTAACTGAAACCCTATTTTATGAGGGATTATTACATGGATTATTACATGGTAGTGGTAATAGTAGGTTGGGTCATTCCCAATGTCAAAACAAATCATGGGGAAATGACTAATTTTCGGAAATTACCGGATTTATTGGGACGCCACGATGAACATGACAAAGAAGAACCGAATCCTAATTGACATGTACGGGTGCTGCAAGTACACTGTCCGCTAATCGTATTGCCGGTCAGATCAACCGAAGGCATCAATCCGCGAGCCGAGGCCTAATTGAGGGGCGCCCGAACCCCGTCTCCCGATTTTCTGGCGAAAGGTCTGCTCCGGTGATACGATGCATTACTGAAATGGTAAGGGATATTTTGAGGTCGATCGATTCCGAAAGGGACATGAACGGTGCCCAATTCGGTGGATAGTGAGCGGGCTAAACAATGGTAAGGGTGAACCTGGCTCGCCCCCTGTTGTTCAGGGCGATCTGGCCCGTAGTAGATAGGCTACAGTCCAAACGTGGGGTGATTGGTTCCCTCGCCGGCGGCAGGGCCAGCCAGAGGTTGGATATTGCCCTAAACCATGCTACCTGGAAGAAATTTATCAATTTTCTATTAATTGAGCTTCAGCTCAGGCTGGGTCGCACCAAGGTCCGGGGCTATCCTTATGAATGGGAGATCGACACCACCAACATCTGCCAGCTAAAGTGTCCCCTATGTCATACAGGACTGGGCACCGTCAATCGCCACAAGGGGGTCATGCATTTCGATCTTTTCAAAAAGGTCGCCGACGAGATCAAGGACTACTGTATCTGGCTCAGCCTCTATAGTTGGGGAGAGCCTTTCCTTAACAAAGAGATAGACCGTTATGTGGCCTACGCCAACGAGGCTAACCTGGCCACATCAATTTCCACCAATTTTAACAAGCCCCTGACGCCAGAAATGGCCGAAGCACTCATCCGCTCGGGCCTGGACGTCCTCATCGTCTCCCTGGACGGCACCACTCAAGAGGTGTATGAGAAATACCGCGTGGGAGGACATCTGTATCGGGTCCTGGACAATATCAAACTCTTCGTTCAGAAGAAGAGGGAGCTGGGCTACAAGACCCCGTACGTAGAGTGGCAATTCATCGTCATGCGTCAGAATGAGCATCAGATCCCAGAGGCGCGCCGTATGTCCGAAGAGTTGGGAGTCGACGGCATCGTTTTCAAGAATGTGGACTTTCCCCACGGAGAAAATGACCCGGAGGTGGCTCGTCAGTGGGTCCCGGTAGGGGCCGATGGCTTTCAGACGGACCAGCCCTTCGAGAAACCATATGATGAGAACGGGGACCGTTGCTGGCGGCTGTGGCGAAGCGGCGTGGTTAATTGGGACGGCGGCTACGCTCCTTGCTGCTACCTTACCGACGCCTCCGACGACTTCGGAGATGTCAGAAGCCGCTCCATCAAGGAGATCTGGAATAATCAGCACTACCTTACCGCAAGGGGCCTTTTTAACAAGAATAATTCTCCGCAATCCTACGTTGGTTGCCTGAACTGCGACGTCTATCTGGGCAGCGTGGCTGCCAAGAAACGGGGTCCAGTTTCACTTCCTCATCGGGAGGCCCCAAGCCAGATAGGTCAAAATAGGAACGGGCACAAGCCCAGTGAGTCAGTTCCGATTCCGGTTACATGGAAACAGAGTTCAGGAGTCGAAGTTGATGAGTAACGGGCGACTGAGCAGGATTGGATTGTCTTTACGGCAACGTTCCTTTGGGTTCCTCTGGCAGGTGATGGTAATCGCCGGCACTTACTTTATCTACATGTTCGTTAGAAGGTTCATGATAACCGATATCGAGCCCGTTGCCTTCGCGAACGCGGCCAAACTAGTATCCTTCGAGTTCGCTCGGGGCTTTCTCTTGGAGCCCCAATGGCAGGCCTGGGCCATCGAGAATTCCAAGGCCTTGATCATCTTTTTGAACTGGGTCTATATCTTCACGTTCTTCCCAATCATAGCCGTTACAGCCGTCATCGTTTACATCAAAGACCGGCCAAGGTACTTCTACTATCGTAACGTGATCCTGTTGAGCTTCGTGTTCGCGTTGACATTATTCGCCGTTTTCCCATTGGCTCCGCCCCGGTTAATGCCGGAGCATGGTTTCGTTGACACGATCCAGCGGTTTGGCCCCACCTGGTATGGCGGGACCGACATGGCTGCGGCAATCTACTATAACGTCTACGCCGCCATGCCCAGCCTCCATTTCGGCTGGACCATTCTTTTGGGCGTCCTCTTTCTCAGGATGGGGCCCAAATGGCTGAAGGTCGCCGGAGTGATCTACCCCACCATGACATTCTTAGCCATCACGTTGACGGGGAATCACTACATTCTCGACGCGGTGGGCGGTGGCGCAGTTGCCCTGGCCTCCTTCCTGGGATATGAAATCCTGCTTCGGTTGATGCCCCAGACCAAGCCTGTCCGGGCATTCGCGAAATCCGCTGGGGCCCGGGCTATGACCCTCATCCATGTCGCCCTCCTCCGGTGGAAGGCAGATACCCTGCAGGTCTTTACCGCGATGAAATCACTCATCAGGACTGAGGGCCTGTCCAACGGCAGGTGGAAGGGCAGCTCCTACATCTACAAGTCCCTGGCCAAGGGTAAGCGGACTTAGCCTCGGGGCGGGTTTTATTTCCTCCCCTCTGAGTCCAAAGGTGATAGACTCGATTCCTCCACCCCAAAGCCGCCATCAATCCCGGCAACGGCGTCCAGTGCAGTTTTCCATGGGCCCGTAGGGGCATCGGTTTTTCAGGCCTCCGGCTGGAATGCAGCCGCCGGATACGTACCCCAGTTGCGTGGTTCAATGACTCTGAGCCGTGCCTCAGCATGAGGTTTGAAAGCCAGGGAAGTTATGCTCCGGAAGCTGTTATACTGGAGACAATAACCTAGGCAGCGTTCCTTATGCAGATAAAGAAAAAGGTAACGCAAATTAACCGGGGTTTCCGCGTCGGCCGGATGATGGCAAAGGCGCTGGTCTCGACGGGCCATCCCATCCTGGTTCACTTGGTGGTGACCCGGCGCTGTAACCTCTCGTGCGCCTATTGCAACGAGTACGACCAGGTTTCAGCGCCGGTACCGTCGGGCTCTCTCTTCCAGCGCATTGACCACCTCGCTTGCCTGGGAGCCTCGATTATCACCCTAACCGGCGGAGAGCCATTGATGCATCCGGAGCTGGAACGGGTGGTTGCCCATCTCCGCCGCCACGGGATTATCTCCACGGTTATAACCAACGGTTATCTCCTGACCCGCGAGCGTATAGAGAAACTGAATTCCGCCGGATTGGACTACCTGCAGATTTCCATTGACAATGTGAAGCCCGATAATGTGTCCATGAAGAGCCTTAAGGTCCTGGACCGGAAGCTGGTCCTGCTTTCAAGGTCGGCGGAGTTCGGGGTCAATATAAACGCCGTGATAGGCGCCGGGGTCCAAGAGCCAGAGGATGCCCCAGAGGATGCAATAGTGGTGGCCCGGCGCGCCAAAGAGCTCGGGTTCAGCACCTCTCTTGGAATTATCCACGACGGCAAAGGCCGGATGAAGCCTCTCGGGCAGCGGGAGCAGCAAGTATACCGTGAGATCAAAAAGAGGGGTGGCAGAGGCTTCGCCCTGGTTGATTCCTTCGAGAAAAACCTGATCCGGGGCAGGCCCAATGATTGGAAATGCAGGGCCGGCGCCCGATACTTCTACGTCGATGAGCACGGGCTTGTGCACTGGTGCTCCCAACAGCGTGGCTACCCAGCCGTGCCTCTTGAACGCTACAACCGTGTTGATATGAGGCGAGAGTATCTCGCTGAAAAGCCCTGCGCTCCCTACTGTACTCTTCAGTGCGTCCACCGGGCGTCGATGATGGATGGGTGGCGCCATCCCCAGACGCAGGTGAAAATTTCCGCCGCGGTGAAAATTAAAAAAGGGCCAGGCGCACAATAGGCCTGCCTGCCACCGGCATCCCTCATCCAATTTGGAATCCTTGTGAAAAGGGCCTCTGCCAGTGTCTCAGTCACTTAGTATAGGACACGAGGAACTCTCCTCCAGGCTGAACCGAATGTCGGGCATCGAGTTAGCTCACAGGATGCGGCACAGCCCGGCGTTCTGGGTCCTGACGGCTTCTTTGGTCCCGGCTCTAGTCTTCACTCCACTGACAAGGTTCTTATACCCCGATTGGTGGCAGTTGATGGGCTACTTCTGGTATTCCATTCCGGCCTGTAGCTTTGTATACCTGCCCCACGAACCGGCGGTCGTCTTTGCCGGGGCGATATACGACCCCCTAGTCGTGGCCTTGGCAGGAGGCCTGGCCACTGTCATAGCTGCCATCACCGACTATTTCGTGGTGAGAAAAGTATTCGAGTTTCAGAGGATCGCTCCGTTAAAACAGACTGCTCTCTACAAAAGGGCGGTACGGTTATTCTACTGGCGGCCATGGCCTACCATGGTCGCCTTCGCGCTCAGTCCCCTCCCATTCTATCCCCTCCGGATCCTGGCCCCCAGCTCCGGCTACCCCATGTGGAAATACGTCTCCGCATATGTCACCGGCCGGGTGCCCCGATACTATCTCATCGCCATGGGAGGAGCCTGGATGCCGGTCCCGACCAAATACATTGTTCTGATGGTCCTTTGTCTCATCGGCAGCTCTCTTCTCTGGGTGCTATGGGCGAGGCGCAAGGTTCAGCCGGACTCAAGCAATGTTGGGCCATGAAGTGGGTCCCCGACGTCCGGGACTCATCCCGGTCTCCATCCCGGAATAGCTGGTCAGGTATAGCGATTGCAAAGCTCCATGAGCCGGGCAATTTACGGTTTTTACGGTTATGATGGAAGAGGAACGTATCCTGCGGTACAAGAGCCAGAGCCGTCGCTGCAGAGCGGGGGCGCTGTCAGGATGCTGGAGGGCCGCTGGGACAGGGTAGAGGAGCTCCTATGGGCCAGCCTGGTGGGGGCTGTAAAGGCGGCGGCCCTCAGCCGAGGCCGGGAGCTAATCCCGAATCCACCGAAGGACACGGATGGACGGCGTGAGGACAGCGGAAGGGGGTGGGTGAGGGAGCTACAGGGGAGATGGCCTGGGGTCTTGGGGTAGATGGGAGGCCGGCGGACGGTCTTCAGTCGCCGCACAGGGCCCCTAAGGCCCTATGCGGGAGTTGCGATGCGCGGGATGGCGAGAGGATACGCAGCAGGGGACTCTCGCGACCGGGGTGGCGCGAGATTGCGGGGACGTTGGGTCAGTTGCAGGCTGGCCGTCAGGCCGGGAACGGAATGGCTTGCAGCCGGGCCAAGGCGCGACTGAACTGGGTTTCCCAAGGCCAGCGCCGGGGGAGATGCAAAGTGAGGCGGCGCGCCGAGCGGGTGATCCGTCCCACCAGAGCGAAGACCCGCCGCCTGAGGGTCTTGGTGATCACGGTCCCCTCGCCCAGACCAATCCGCGCCGTCCAGCGGGCCAGGTTATGCGCCATCACCTGTACCGCCAGCCAGGCGCCGTTGGCGGCGAAGCGCCCCGACGGCATGTGGTTCAGCCCGACGCCGTACTTGAGGTCGCGTATGGCGTTCTCGACCTCGGCGTGGCGGCGATGATCGGCCTCCAGTTCCAGCGTCTCCCCATCGCGGTCGGTGATGAAGGCGTGATAGCTGTATCTGGCGAAGAGGGCGAGCTGGGAACCGGGCGTCGGCTTCACCCGCCGGACAATGAGCCGCACCGGCGGGGCGTCCGGCTTGGTCTGGAACGGGGTGTAAGTCGTCTCGGCGACATCGGCGGCGCCGTCCATCCAGTAGGGAATGGGAGTCCAGTCCTCCTCTGGTATCGCCTCGATCAGGTCCCGCAGGCTGGCGCGCTGGCGGATGGTGATAGAGAAGCGGACATCCATTTCCCGGCAGGCGGCAACGACAGTGTGGGCGTAGAAGCCGCTGTCGGCCCGCACCGTGAGTTGTCCCCTGGCCCCGCCGTAGCGCACCCGCCCCACCGTCTCACGCAGGAAGTGGGCGGCGCCACGGGCGGTGTTGGCCCGGCCCTCGCGCAGCCGGGACATCAGCACCTCGCCGGTGCCGGCGGCAATGGCCAGCAGCGGGTGATAGCCGCGGGCGCCGGTATAGCCGTGGTGGCGCGCTCCCTCCTTGGCCAGTCCATAGGTCTCGCAGATGGTCGAGTCCAGGTCGATGGTCAGGGGCGAGTCGCCGGGTCCGGCCCCAGCGGCCCAGGCCCGGGCCAACAACTGGCGGCTCACGCGGTCGAGTTGACGGACATGCCCCCACCGGAAGCTGCGCAGGAAGGTCCCCAGGGTGGATGGCGCCTTGACCACGCAGCCTAGAACACCGACCGTCCCACCAGCGCGCAGCGCATCGGCGTCGTCGATGCAGTCGCCGCCTGCCAGCGCGGAAGCGACCAGCGTCAGCATCTTGTCCCCAGTGTTCGCCCGTCCCGGCGCTCCGCCGAGGTCAAGGTGATGGTCGACGAGTTCCCGCAGGCCCAGGTGCCGGGCTAGGGTGGCCGGCAGGAGCAGGCCGGCATTGGCCACCAGGCGATGGTCGTCAAAGAGGATGCGCATACGGTCGGGTTTGTTCTGTGGCAGCATCTATTGGGTGCTCCTTGTTTCCGGGCTGGTTTCTGTTCCAAAACCATTATCCCAGATTCAGAGGAGCACCCTCTGGCTTCTTCAAGGGCTGTCCCCAAGGACGTCCTTCGGTGTGTGGATTCGGGCTAAGGGGTGGGAGGGCGATTAAAGGTTACGTTGAGGCCCTTGCCGGCCAGACCAGTAACAGGAGGATGGGCGATGGTTTTAGACAGCTCTCCAGCTTCGCCGAAGCATCTTACACGGTCCTGGATACCCGCCTGGCCAGGGACCGGTTGTACCAACTGGCCCAGCGTGTCAGCTACGCCGTGGAAAGGTCGTGGGAGATGACGCCGGCTAATGCGGAGCTTGATGATGGCCCCAACTTATAGATCCAGCAACCCTTCTGGGGTGGAAAAGGTTGACGAAGAGGTAGTGGGCGCCGTCTCGATACAGACCTACGGGTGCAAGCTTAACCAGGCGGACAGTGAGGTCCTGGCCCGAGGCTTCGCACAGGCCGGTTACAGGCTGGTGGATGCGTCGGAGCCTGCGGACATCCGCATTATCAACACCTGCACCGTTACCCACGTGGCCGACTCCAAGGCACGCCGGGGGCTTCGTTCCGCCCATCGGGAAAATCCCTCATCCAGGGTGATCGCCACCGGCTGCTATGCCCAGCGGGCCCCCCAAGAGCTTGCTGAAATCGACGGGGTCGACCTGGTGGTAGGCAATTCCGAGAAGCACCGCCTGGTGGACATGATACTGGCCGATCGCGCCCGCCGGCCGGTCTCCGGCGCCGTGGGACAGGACCGGCCGCTTCTCCCGGCGGTGGAGGGATTCCGGCGTACCCGCGCCATGATAAAGATTCAAGAAGGGTGCAACCAGGTATGCGCCTACTGCATCGTTCCTAAGGTGCGGGGCAGAGAGCGAAGCGTGCCGCCTGAAGAGATGCTTGGTCAGGTCCGGGAGCGGCTGAGGGAGGGCTATAGGGAAGTGGTGCTCACGGGCACCCAGCTGGGTTCCTACGGGTTCGACTTGCCGGATGTGACTCTTAGAGACTTGATTGAGCTACTGCTCATGGAAACCCCGGTGGAGAGGCTGCGGGTCTCATCCCTTCAGCCCCAGGAGATAACAGGAGAGTTGCTCGATCTCTGGGACGACCCCCGTTTATGCCCCCATTTTCATGTCCCATTGCAGAGCGGCAGCGACAGCGTACTGAAAAAGATGCGCCGCCGGTATGACACGGCCAAATACGCGGAAGCAGTGGACAGGATCCGGTCCACCGTCCCTGGAGCGGCCATTACGGCGGACCTGATCGTCGGCTTCCCCGGAGAGGGGGATAGACATTTCCTAGAGAGTTTGCAATTCGCCAGGGATATGGAGTTCGCCGAGATGCACGTATTTCCATATTCGGTCCGGAAGGGCACCAGCGCCGCTTACATGGGTCCAATGGTTGACCAACTGACCAAGGGAAGTCGTATGGCCCAGATGTTGTCCATGGCTAGCGGGCAGGCTGCGGACTTCCGCCGGCGGTCCATCGGCGCCACTAGGCCGGTCCTTTGGGAAAGGGCCCATGTCAGGGATGGGAAGACGGTTTACCTAGGACTGACGGATAACTACCTGAAAGTTTCCACGGAACAGGAGGGAGACCTGCTCAACCGGATCACTTCAGCCCGGCTTGTGGGGGAAGCTGGGGGAACCCTTCTGGCCGAGGTGATGTAGGGGTTCTTGGTGCAGTATTGGCTGCCGCATCGAAGACGGGAATAAGCATAGTGGCGCCTTGTTACCGTCGTTCGTATCAACCATAGGACCATGGAGATAACGTAGATCGAAAAAAGCTGGCGGCGGTCTCGCCAGGGAATTCCCGGAGGTGTCCGCCGCCAACGCTCACCGATGTTTAGATGTTCGGAAACTGGTTTACATCAGGATAGGTCCGCTACAGCGCCACCGGCCTCAGGTAAGTGGAGCCGCTCCTTCGCTCAAGATAACCTGATTGCTGCTCATGGCCGTGGGAGAATACGAGCAGCCAACCCTCTTTCTCCGCCCGTTGCAGAAATTCCCGCTTCTGCTCCAGGGTTTCCTCAGGGAACTGGTCGAAGGCGGATATGGCGGTGAGGTCCAGGTGATAGGCGGTGGGGACCAGGTCTCCCAAGAAGGCTATTCGCTCCCCCCCATGGTTCACCAGGACGACCTGATGGCCCCTCGCGTGGCCGTTGGACACCTTGACGGACAGCCCGGGATAAATATCGGTGTCGCCGTCCAGAAGCTCAAGCTGACCATTCTCCTCGATGGGGCCGAAATCCTCGACTCTGTGCACCTCTTGGCGTCTTTCGTTGGGGCGACAGGCGTCCTGCCAGCACTCATTCTGGACAAAATATCTGGCTTTTGGAAATGTAGGGACCAGATTGCCCGCTCGGTCCAGCCTGGTGCAGCCGCCGGAATGGTCGAAATGCAGATGAGTGAGGATAACGCCATCCACATCTTTGGGGGAAAGGCCCAGGCTTCTGAGGCCTTTCATGAGCCTGCTTGGGACCAGGCCGTAGGTCTCTTTTTCGTTGTCCAGTTCCTTGGTGCCAGTCCCAGCGTCAACCAGGATGTTCTTACCCGCCAATTGCAGCATGAGGCAGTTTAGGCCCAGGGTGATCCGGTTCTTCCTGTCTGTGGTTACCTTGCTCTCCCAGGCAACCTTGGGCACCTGCCCAAACATTGTCCCACCATCAAATTTGACAATTCCATCGCTTAGTACTTTGACAGAGTTATTCATCATAGCCGCACTCATCCCCCTCCAAATAATTACCGTAGACGTTCCGATGAAACCGAGATTTACGGGGTCTAGGTATCACGCTCCCCGATCTTTCCGGACAATTCCAACTTGATATAAATTCCTTTCCCTCCCCTAAGCAGCCGGGAGAGGCCCTATTTGGGAAATCTCTGGCCCTACGTTACCATCTACAAACTTGACTCTATATGCGCGATTATTGCCCAGTCCCTTCCCTCGCTGCCGGGTTTCAGTGAACAAATCGTGAATGTTCAGTTACCTAAAAGGGTAATACGAGCGTAAAACTGGGCTATGTCAAGTGAATGGTCCATGAATGTCCTTCACAATCAATTTATACTTTTTTTGCATTTTGTCAATATTCTCTTCCAAAGTGATGTCTAGGATACAATAATTTCTTAGGGGAATTGAATATCAATTAGAGCACGTGAATAGAGTACCGAGGAACCTCGAATGCTGGAGTTAATTTAAGAAATTCTTATATAAATACGATGTATTGGCCGAAATTATAACTTGTCAACGGGAGCCGCCGGTCAGTCAGACCCTAGCCGGCAATGCTCGTTCTGGGGTCTTCAATGGTTTCGGCCAGCGATGCCCCCGGCGAGACCATGGGGTAGACGTTTTCCTGGTGCTGGACCACAAAATCTATCAGGAAAGGACCGGGATGGTTCTGGGCTTTACGGAGAGCCGGCGTCACATCCTCCTGCCGGGTTACCCTCAACCCAGGGATACCGAAGGCATCGGCCAGTTTCACGAAGTTCGGGCCGGGTATCGGCACGGCTTTGAAGTGCTTATCGTAGAAGAGCTCCTGCCACTGCCGGACCATTCCCAGGTGGCCGTTGTTGAAGATGGCGATCTTGATGGGCAGCTTCTCCGCGACGATTGTCGCCAGTTCCTGTAGGGTCATCTGAAAGCCGCCGTCTCCGGCGATGCTCCATACTGTGGCTTCAGGCCTGCCAAGCTGGGCCCCCACGGCTGCGGGGATCTCGTAACCCATTACCCCCAGGCCGCCGGAGGATATGAAGGAGTCGTGCCGGTTGAAGGTCATGTACTGGGCGGCCCACATCTGATGCTGGCCCACGCCGGTTACGGCTATCATGTCCTCGGCCTCCTGGGCCACTAGGTTCAGATCATGCAAGACATGCTGGGGAAGGAGTTCGGTGCTCTCCGGTATTGCAAGAGACGGATGGTCTCTTTTCAAGGAATCTATCTGGGACAGCCAGTCGGTCCGGTCCTGGTGATTAACAAGAGGGAGGAGGGCCCGCAAGACGGCCTTCGCGTCTCCAACCACCCCCACTTCCACGTCCACGTTTCGGCCGATCTGGGACTCTTCGATATCCACGTGGACCACCTTCGCGTTGGGCGCGAAACTCCCTGGCCTGCCCGTGATGCGGTCGTCGAAGCGCATTCCGACACCGATTATCAGGTCGGCCCGGTCCACGGCAAGGTTCGCCCAGTACATCCCGTGCATGCCCAGCATCCCCAGGTTTAAGGAGTGTGCCCTGGGAAAGGAGCTGAGTCCGAGTAGTGTATTTATCACTGGAATCTGAGTTTTCTCCGAAAGCTCCCTGAGCTCTTCCGAGGCGCGGGCGGAGAGGACACCATGGCCCGCCACTATGAGGGGCATCTCTGCTTGATTGATGAGCTGTGCTGCTTTCCCCAGGTCACCCCTGATCTCGGAATAAAGCTGGAGATTAGCCCGCTCCGGGACCTCCAAATAGTTAAACTCGGTAATCTCTTGCTGTATATCTCTGGGAACGTCCACCAGAGTTGGCCCGGGCCGGCCCTCCTGAGCGACTCGGAAAGCCTCGTAAATGGTGGGGGCCAGGTCCTCGGTGGACATGACCAGATAATTCTTCTTGGTGCAGGGCGCGGTCATGGCGCAGGTATCGCATTCCTGGAACGCCTCCTTGCCCAATGCCGCCCTGGGCACCTGGCCGGTGATGGCCACCACCGGCACCGAGTCGGCCTTGGCGCCCATGATTCCGGTTATCAAGTTAGTGGCGCCGGGCCCGGAGGTAGCGATGCAGACGCCAACCTTGCCGGTGGCGCGGGCGTAACCGTCGGCGGCGTGGGCTGCGCATTGCTCATGGCGAACGAGAACATGCCGGATCTGGGTGTATTTATAGAGGGCGTCGTAGAGCGGCAGCACCGCTCCGCCGGGATGTCCGAAGACGACCTCCACCCCCTCCCGGATAAGGGCTTCACAGATGATTTCCGCACCATTCAACTGCATGTTATCCCCCCAAGCGGTTTCTCACTCCGCCAGAGACTCCACTCGCCGGTGGGTACCACGTCAAAAAATAATCCCGTCCCTATAGGGACGGGATCGCTGAATCCCGCGGTACCACCCTACTTGTCCCCTTAATCAGGAGACCTCTCTGGCTGGGCACTATCATGCCCCATCATAGGTAACGGGCGATGAGCCCGGACTAGCTTACTTTCCCCGATTTACTTTGGGTCCCGGCTTGCGAACCGGGGAGTTCAACTGACGGCTCCGGAGGGATATTCAGCTGGGTTTGCCGTGTCTGCTTCCACCTTACCAGACTCGCTGGACGACTACCCCTGCCTACTCGTCTCCATCACAGCCTTTAAACACTAAGGTTAAACGTACCACAAACTGCGGCCATTGTCAATCCATTTCGTTGACTTTTATGTGCCCCCATGCTACCCTTTGGAGGCATTTACAGATGGGCAATTGAGTGGTTCGGGAGCTTGGGCAAGCCAGGCTGAGAGGGTGGCCGATACTCGCCACCGACCGTCTATACCTGATCCGGGTAATGCCGGCGAAGGGAACGGGCGTTGGAAGGTAAAGGCTCACCGCCAGTTTTTCCCCCTGAAATAGGGCGCAGCATTGTGGATGGCAGATATCCTGTTCCGCCGCTCAGGGTAAAAGATTCTGGCGGTTTCTCTTTCCCAGGGGTGGAAAGGAGCTTTGAGCATGGAAGACTATTGTGAGATCGCCGGTAAAAGGTTCCATTCCCGGCTCTTAGGTGGGACGGGCAAATACCGGACCTCGGAGGAGATGGTCCAGGCCCTGGAGTCCTCGGGGACTGAGATGGTCACCGTTGCCATAAGGCGTCTCGACCTGGATAACCCCAATAAGAAGACCATTTTGGACGACTTGGATTGGAACAAGTACCAGGTGCTGCCCAACACGGCCGGGTGCCGCTCAGTGGATGAGGCCCTGTTCACAGCCAGGCTCGGCAGGTCTGTAACCGAGTCCAACTGGGTCAAGCTTGAAGTTATCCCGGACCCCAAGTACCTTCTCCCTGATCCCATAGGCACGCTGGAGGCTGCGGAGCAGCTGGTGAAAGAGGGCTTCGTGGTGCTTCCCTTCATCCACGCCGATCCGGTCCTTGCCCGGAGGCTGGAAGAGATAGGCTGTGCCACGGTCATGCCCCTGGGCTCCGCCATAGGCTCCGGCCAGGGGATCCATACCGCCGAAGAGATTGCAATTATCATCGAACAGGCCAATGTGCCCGTGGTTGTGGATGCCGGTCTGGGCGTCCCCTCCGACGCTGCCCAGGCTCTTGAGATGGGGGCCGATGCCGTCCTTGTCAACTCCGCCATCGCCCAGGCCAAGGACCCGGTCCTAATGGCCCAGGCCTTCAAGAGAGGGGTCGAGGCGGGACGCATGGCCTTTCTGGCCGGGCGTATCTCCAGGCGGGAATACGCCGTGCCCAGCAGCCCCACCCAGGATGTGCCTCAGCCCACGGCCGCTTCTTGATGACAAGATGAAGGCGACCGTACCCATACCGTGCCTCTGCCTGGTCACCGACCGGCGCATGTGTCACGGGGACTCGCAGGAGTTGGTACATAAGGTGGCCTCCGCCGTGAGGGGCGGGGTAAACCTGGTGCAGCTACGGGAAAAGGACCTCCCCGGAGGCCGGCTTCTGACGTTGGCTGAAAGATTGCAGGAATCTGTCGGAGGTTCGGCCATCCTGCTCATAAACGAAAGGGTGGACGTGGCGTTAGCCATCGGGGCAGAGGGTGTGCAGCTAGGAGAGGAGGGGCTGCCCGTAGAGGAATGCCGCAGGTTAGCTGGGGACAGACTTCTTATTGGCCGCTCGGTCCACAGCCTGGAAAGCGCCCTCACCGCCGAGGCCTCAGGCGCCGACCTTCTGCTGGCGGGCGCCATCTTCGCCACGGACTCCCATCCCACGGCCCAGCCGGCAGGCCCCCGGCTCCTGTCGAGCATCGTGGAAAGGTCGCGCCTCCCCCTGGTGGGCATCGGGGGAATTGTCCGGCAAAACGTGTCCCAGGTCATGGAGGCCGGGGCCTCGGGAGTAGCTGTGGTACGCGCCATCCTATGCTCTGATGCCCCTGAGCAGGCCGCACGGGAGCTGAAGGAAGCAATGGATGAGTCCTGGCAACTCCGGCACCCCACCCACACCAGGGTAGGCCGGGGGTAGTCTTTGGTTGTTCCTCTGGGGCCGGTGGGATAATAGGGCCGTTAGAAAATGATCAAGCTGATGGTAAACGGAAAGCCCAGAGACCTGGAAGGCTCAACAGACCTGGTGAGCTTCCTGGATGCCTACGGGGTGAATCTCCAGCACGTGGCCGTGGGGTATAACGGCGTCGTGCTGGAGAAGGGCAAATATTCCGGGGTGTACCTCAAAGAAGGGGACGTGCTGGAAATAGTCAGGCCCGTGGGCGGCGGCTAAACATCCCTGACCCCGAGCCGGCCGGAGTATGAGTGCTCCCAAATCCGGTGCCGGTTTGAAGGGATTACCCCTTCACCAGGCTGCACCCCAGGACCTTTTCGATGTGTTGCAACGCCCACTCGTGTGCCTCAGCGTCGAAGCTGGCGACACAGCCGGCGGGGACCTCCACGGGGTAATCTCGATTGCGGGCGTCGGCGGCGGTGTGCAACACGCAGATGTCGGTGCACACCCCGCACACGATAACCTTGTCCGGTTTCAGCTCCTTTAGCTCCCCTTCCAGGCCGGTATTGAAGAAGCCGCTATAACGGTTCTTCTTAATCAGGTTGCCTTTAACCACGAATGGGCCCAACTCCCTTATCACCTCGGCCTCTTCGCTCCCCTTTATGCAGTGTTGCGGGAACATCCGGAATTCCAGGTCATCGGGGTCGTGGCTGTCGCATATGAAGAATATCCTGGAGCCCGCCCCGGATTCCCGTTCCAACAGGGAACGGACCCTGGGGATGATCTCCCGGCAGGCGTTTCCGCAGTAGAGTTTGTGGCCCGGCTCCATAAACTCCTTCAGCATATCCACAACGAGCACTGCATTGGCCATGGGCCATCTCCTGTCTAGAGCTATCCCCTGCTCCGGTCATTGAGAACCGTCACCTTCCCCGTGTCGGGGTCCACCCTGGGCTCCCGGCTTCCCAATGCCTGCCGGGTTGATGATGCTGAGTCCGGCGCCTGAGTTACCCAATTCCCTCCGTGGTGAAAGACCCTTGTACGGAGTCATATCTTGTTTAAAATGGTACTTTCAAGCCCGCCGGCTGTCAACGCGAGCCTGCCGAGGTTGCTGGCCCGAGGTTGCTGGATGGGATGCCGGTATGTATCATAGCCCCATGCTGAAATAATCTCACGTTGAGGGGGCGCTAGGTGCTGGAGCAGTTCCACGTTAGAGAAGAGGACGCTGTACCTGTCCATGCGGATCCACTGAGGACCACCGTCGGCGCCATTTTCGAGAAACTGGGAGTTCCCGACGAGGATGCCCGGCTGGCTGCCGACGTGCTGGTAACCGCCGATCTCCGGGGCGTGGAGACCCACGGAGTGTCCAACATGCTCCGGGTCTACATCGGTGAATACAACAGCGGGGAGATCAACCCCCGGCCCGATTGGAGGATTGTGCGGGAGACCCCGGCCACCGCCAACATAGATTCCGATAGGGGTCTGGGGATCATCATATGTCCCAAGGCCATGGACATCGCCATCGATAAGGCCAGAAACACGGGCGTGGGAATGGTCACCATATCCAACGGCCGCCACATGGGGATGGCATCTTACCACGCCATGCTGGCCCTGAAGCACGACATGATAGGCATCTCTATGACCGGCTGCCCTCCCCGGGTCCTGCCCACCTTCGGCGCGGAGGCAAGGATCGGTACGAATCCCATCGCACTGGCCGCGCCTGCCAAGGATGAGCCCCCTTTCGTTTTCGACGCGGCCATGAGCACTATAGCGGGCAACAAGATCGGCCTTGCCAGGCGGGTGGGTGCGAAGCTCTCGCCGGGCTGGCTGGGCGACGAGCAGGGCACACCCATCATGGAGCCCATCGAAGCCACTGAGGACTACAGGCTTCTCCCACTGGGGAGTACCCGTGAGTCCGGCTCCCACAAGGGCTTCGGCCTCGCCTGCATGGTGGACATCCTCAGCGGAATTCTATCGGGCACCGCCTACGGTATGGTCCCCGGGCGCCCCAACTTCAGCCATTTCGTAGGCGCATACAGCATAGAGGCCTTCACCGAGGTGGACCAGTTCAAGGAGCTGATGGACGAGTTCCTCCGCTCCCTGAAGTCCACACCCCCGGCGCCCGGCCACGAGAGGGTCCTGTACGCCGGCCTCGCCGAATCCGAGGAAGAGGCAGACCGGTGGGAGAATGGCATCCCCCTGCACAGGGAGGTCGTCCAGTGGTTCCAGGATATTTGCGGGGAGATGGGCATCCCCTATGCACTCTCCTAACTATGATGTGGTCATTGTAGGCGGCGGCATCATCGGCCTGGCTACCGCCCTGGACTTGGTGAACCGTTATCCCAGGCGCCGCGTCGCGGTGGTCGAGAAGGAGAAAGAGCTAGCCGTTCACCAGACGGGTCACAACAGCGGCGTCATCCACTCGGGCATTTACTACCGGCCCGGCTCCCAGAAAGCCCGGTTCTGCGTTTCAGGCGTGGATTCTCTCCTGCAGTTCTGTCAGGAGAACGACGTGCCATACCAGCGCTCCGGCAAGGTGATCGTCGCCACCGATCCAAGTGAGCTTGGCCGCTTGGAAGAGCTCCATCAGCGCGGGACCGCCAACGGCGTCCAGGGGCTGGAAATGATGGGACCGGATAGGCTGAAAGAAATCGAGCCCCATGCCTACGGCATCAAGGCTCTATATTGCCCCGGCACCGGCATCGTAGACTTTCGCGCCGTGTCCGGGGCCATGGCCAGGGGTATTAGCTCCGGCGGCAGAGAGATTCTCACCGGGTGGGAGGTGCTGGGCATAACGCGGTCCCGTGGAGACCTGTTCCTGGAGACCACGGGTGGAAGCGTTAAGACCAAGCACCTGATCAACTGCGCCGGGCTCCACGCCGATAAAATCGCCCGGATGATGGGTGCCTTACCCACGGTAAGGATTATCCCCTTCAGGGGAGAGTACTATACCCTCCGCCCGGACCGCAGCCATCTGGTAAAGACATTAATCTATCCCGTGCCAAACCCCAAGTTCCCTTTCCTGGGCGTTCATTTCACCAGGAATATCCACGGACAGGTGGAAGCCGGCCCCAACGCGGTGCTGGCCCTGGCCCGCGAGGGGTACAGGAAGTCCGACATCAATTTCTCGGACACCTTCGGGACCCTGACCTACTCCGGCTTCTGGTCTATGGCGCTGAAGTTCTGGAAGACCGGTCTGGGAGAGGTGCACCGTTCTCTTAGAAAGGGGGTCTTCCTGCGGGACCTGCGACGGCTGCTTCCCGAAATTGAGGACGGCGACCTGGCTCCGGGGGGGTCCGGGGTCCGGGCGCAGGCGGTGGACAGGAGTGGTGGATTGCTGGACGATTTCGCCATTCACGGGACCGCGGGCGCCATCCACGTCCTCAACGCCCCCTCTCCTGGTGCCACATCCTCCCTAGCCATTGGAAAGCATATCGTGGGCCTGGCAGCCGAGTCCTTCCAACTGGAGACCTCCTGACGCAAAAAACGGAAACGGTTCACCCGGCGATTTTCCAACGATTTTAATGACAATCAAGCTCAATCCTGGCAATGCAAGGTTGGTGGAAGAAGAGTACCCTTGACTCACCCATACTGTCTTTTTTAGAATGAGTTTGGGGAATCAGGTCCCTGAAGGGGGCACAAGGATGACGGCGGCCAGCGGCCAAGCCCAAGGTGGACAGAATTCAGCAGGAGCGGCAGCCATTCTCGCCCTGCTTGGCAAGGTTCCCATGTTCCAGTATCTCGGTCCCCAAGCGCTGGGTGCCATAGCCTCTCACCTCAAGCTCCAGACCTACGAGCCGGGTAAGATAATTTTTCAAAAGGACGACCTCGGCAGCACCCTCCACATCATAGCCGCCGGCGCGGTGAAGATATATCTACCCGCGGCGGGGGGCGAAGAGGCGCCGCTGGCCATGTTCAAGGCGGGAGACTACTTCGGCGAGTTGGCCCTTCTGGACAGTGGCGCCCGGACGGCCAGCGCCATGGCCTTGGGCCGCACCGCCACCCTCACACTGGAGCGTGATGAGTTCCTGAAGTTCATCACGACCAATCCCCAGGGCGCCGGCGCGGTTTTCAAGTCTCTGGCGGCGCTGATAAAAAAGCAGAACGAGCAACTTTTCGGCGAATTCTTTGGCGGCTAACCGTCTTTCCTACCCCGGTTGCCAAGCATACTTTTTAGGCCGAACCGTTGGCGCTTCGTTTATCCCTAGTAGCAGTCTATTTATAGCAAAGGAGGATGCCCAATGACCACTGACAAGGAGCGGATGATTGAGGAGATCACTGCGGAGTGGGGAATCCGATACGGAATGCTGGACTTCTTCGCGGAGATAGACCCGGAGTCCCTCAAGGGGGCATACGGACAGATCACCTCAGACAGCACCGAGGTGGGTCTCATTGACCGGAAGACCAGGCGGTTCCTTATCATTACGGCCATGATCGCGGAGCATGCGGAAGCACACCACCTCCAGGTCAACATGCGTGCAGGAGTTGACTCAGGCGCGACC
Source organism: Dehalococcoidia bacterium (assembly GCA_965225925.1). Lineage (GTDB taxonomy): Bacteria > Chloroflexota > Dehalococcoidia > Lucifugimonadales > JAGWBF01 > CBDDBY01. The sequence continues at coordinate 264,896 of CBDDBY010000005.1, forward strand.
GCGGAGGAGATGCTGGAGGTAATCAATATTCTGGAGCCGTGGGTCGGTTACGTGGCCAGAAATAAGGCCCTGGAGGCCTGGCGCCAGACCTTCCGCCCCGACATTCCCACCATCAACCGGGTGATCGAGGCGAAGAAGTGATGAGCCTTCCCATGATTTCTAATCCGGTTTTTATCTAGGAGGCAAGCTAATGGCCAGTGAGAAGGAACGGTTGCTCGAAGAAGCCGCTCAACGATGGGGGATCCGCTACGGTCTGGCGGACCTCATGGCGGAGATCGACCTGGAGGCGGTGAAGCGCGTCAACAAGCTGGTGGTCAGTGATCGCGCAAAGCCGTCCCCCGTGGACTGGAAAACCCGGCGGCTTATCATAATCGCGGCTCTCGTTCACCAGCAGGCCGACCCCCACCAGCTCCAGGTAAACATGCGCGGGGCCATCGACGCCGGCGCCACCCAGGAAGAGCTGCTGGAGCTCATCAATATCCTACAGCCGTGGGTCGGGTACGTGTCCAGAAACAAGGCACTGGAGGCATGGCGCCAGACCTTCCGCCCCGACATTCCCACCATCAACCGGGTGATCGAAGCGAAGTGACCAGAACTCTATATTTTCAAAGAAGGAGGCGAGCTATTGTCCGCTGAAACCGAAAAGTTGCTGGCGGAGATTACTGCTGTGTGGGGGATCCGCTACGGGCTTCTGGACTTTTTTGCTGAGGTAGACCTGGATGCCCTCAAGGTGGTACATGGACAGGTCATGTCAGATACAGATGTGACTTTGCTGGACAGAAAGACCCGCCGGTTTCTTATCATCTCGGCCATGATAGGCCAGCAGGCGGAAGCCAACCACCTTCAGGCCAATATGCGTGGGGCGATTGCCGCCGGCTCCACAAAGGAGGATCTGCTGGAGCTCATCAATATCCTGCAACCGTGGGTAGGGTACGTGTCCAGGAACAAGTCCCTGGAGGCCTGGCGTCAGACCTTCCGCCCGGATATCCCCACCATCAACCGAGTGATCGAGGCAAAGTGACGGAGGTCGGGTCAAGCCGACTCCAAAGAATCTTTAATTCTGAGCTTGTCGAAGGATAGCGGCTTCGAATATCTTCGCAATTGCTAGGACTGGCACCCTTCTCTGGCCAGGGCCAGACCCCAAACGGAACCGGCCCCACCGGCCCTAAGGGCCTTGCCGCAGGCGGACATGGTGCTTCCAGTCGTCACCACATCGTCAACCAAAATTATCTTCAGGCCTTTGCCATCGCCTGGCAGCTCGAAGCTGCCTTCCACGTTCCTGATCCTTTCCTGCAACGACAGAGATATCTGAGGGGGCGTGTCCCGTGTCCGGACCAGCAGGTTCTCTCTCAAGGGCAATCCAGTGACCTTGGACACCTCCTTGGCCAGCAGGGCCGATTGATTGTACCCTCGTTCCCGGAGCCGCCTCTTGTGTAGGGGTACAGGCACAAGCACTTCCCCGGGGAGGGGGGTTGACACTAGCCACCGGGCCATCAGCCGTCCCAAAGAGGGCGCCGCCGCCCGTAGATTGCTGTATTTTACGGCGTGGACGGCTTCCCTTATCGAACCCTCCATTAGAAAGACAGCCCGTATCCCCTCCAGGGCGGGGGGTGCGGCGGTGCATTGGCGGCAGAGGGCACCGGAAGGCACCGGCTGGGCGCATTTGCGACAGTAGGGAGGCTTCAGCCGGGGTAAAGATGTTTCGCAGGTGGAACACAGAAAGCTTCCCTCCGCATCGCATCCGAAGCACTGGGGTGGGTATACCAGGTCCAGAACGGAGGCACCCAGGCGGGCCAAATGGTTTCTCACCCTCTGAACTTCCTATTTCTACTTGAGGAACTCAACCACCGCATCGGCGAAGCCCTTGGGGTCCTCCACATAGGCGGTATGGCCGACCCCCGGCAGAATTACCTTCGAGGCGTTCTCCAGATTGTAGACTAATATATCCTCGATCTGCCTGTATCCGCCGTGCTCCGCGTTCATGACCAAGGTGGCCGTCGCCCTGACCAGGGGCAGCCTGGCGACCATGTCGTACCATGCGTTGGTGAAGGAGTGGATGTGAGTCCACTTCCCGGCTTGGAGGCGCTCCTTGTTCATCTCTTCCAGCCACTCGGGCTTGGGGTTGTAAAAGCTGCCCGCGCTTTTGACCGCTTCTATGGTCCTGGGACGGGCGAGACCATTCTCGTCGAAGTTGTGTTCCAAAGACTTCTCCCGCTCCGCAGTCTGGCGCGGGTCCACCAGGGGAGTGGCCAGCAGCACCAGCTTGTCCACCCTGTCGGGATGGGAGGCGGCCATCTCTATGGCCAGACTCGCCCCCGCCAGGTGCCCGATGAAGTGGGCCTTGTGGATGTTCAGGACCTGCATGGCGTGGTCCATGGACCGGCCGTGGTCCCGCATGGAGAAGTTCTCACCGGGCGGCTCCCCCGACTGGCCCTGGCCAAGAATTTCGAACCCGTAGCAGGTGAAGTGTTTTCCGATGAGCTCCAACGCCGGTATCCAGGACACCATGGAGCTTCCTCCGGCATGGAAAACCATCACGGGATAGCCGCTGCCGACTTTCACGAAATGGAGACGGCCTTCTGGTACCTCGACGTACTCTTCAAGGTCTCTGCGAACCTGCATCTCTCCTCCTCTTCAACGGGATTATTGGGGACAAAGTTGGACGGACACGTCCTTATTGCAGAAAGTCCAGCACCGCCGCGGCGAAGCTCTCAAGGTCCTCCACGTAGGCGGTATGGCCCACCCCCGGCAGAATCACTTTCGAGGCGTTTTGAAGGTTGTAGACCAGGAAATCCTCCAACTCTCTGAATCCGCCGTGCTCCGCGTTCATGACCAAGGCGGCCGTCGCCCTGACCAGGGGCAGCCGCGCAAACACGTCATACCATGCGTTGGTGTAGGAGTGAATGCGCGTCCACTGGCCCGGCTGGAGGCGCTCTTGATTCATCTCTTCCAGCCACTGGGGCTTGGGGTTACGAAAGTGGCCCTCCCTTTTGACTGACTCCATCGTCCGGAGGCGAGCGATGCCATTCTCTTCGAAGTTATGCGCCAGGGCGCTTCCACGCTCCGGGGTCCGGCGCGGGTCCACCAGGGGTGTGGCCAGCACCACCAGCTTGTCCACCCTGTCGGGATGGGAGGCGGCCATCTCTATGGCCAAACTCGCCCCCGCCAGGTGCCCGATGAAGTGGGCCTTGTGGATATTCAGGACCTGCATGGCGTGGTCCATGGAGCGGCCGTGGTCCCGCATTGAGAAGTTCTCGCCGGGCGGCTCCCCGGACTGGCCCTGGCCCAGTATCTCGAAGCCGTAGCAGGTGAAGTGTTTTCCGATGATCTCCAGCGCCGGCATCCACGACACCATGGAGCTTCCCCCAGCATGGAAGACCATCACGGGGTAGCCGCTGCCGACTTTCACGAAATGGAGACGGCCTTCTGGTACCTCGACGTACTCTTCAAGGTCTCTGCGGACCTGCATCTCCCCACCTTCTTGATTGGATTTGCCCGGGAATTTGCCTGGGAAATTGGCTGGAATACATTCAACCTGGCCCTGATCTACTTTAGAAACTCAAGGGCCGCCGAGGAGAAGCCCTGGGGGTCCTCCATGAACAGGAAATTACCCGTTGCCGGGAGCACGACCTTGGACGCGTTGGGCAGGTTGTAGATAAATATATCCTCGATCTCCCGGAAACCAAAACCGACGTGCTCCCCGCTGATAACCAAGGTGGCCGTCGCCTTGACAAGGGGCAACCGGGCAACCATGTCGTACCACGCATTGTTGATCGTGATAATCCGTGTCCATTTGCCCCCCTGGGCACGGCTTCTGTTAAGCTGGTCTATCCATTCCGGCTTCGGGTTTACGAAGCCTCCGTTGGACGTCATATGCTCGGCGTCCCGGGGCAACGCCAGGCCATTCTCGTCCCACAAGCTATCAACCCCGGACATTCTCCGGGCCGTCATACGAGGGTCTACGACGGGAGGCGGCGCCAGGACCAGCTTGTCCACCCTTTCCGGGTAGGATGCGGCCATTTCAATCGAAAGGCTCGCCCCGGCTAGGTTGCCGATGAAATGGGCTTTGGAGATATTCAACGCCTTCATGGCATGGCACGTGGTGCGTGCGAAGTCGGGAATGGAGAAGCTCTCCCCGGGGGGCTCGTCGGACTGGCCGTGGCCCATCATATCGAAGCCGTAGCACGTGAAGTGCTGTCCCAGGATGTCCATCACCGGCAGCCATGACTCGGTGGAGTTGCCACCTGCATGGCAGACCACCACCGGGTAACCGCTGCCGATCTTGACGTAGTGGATACGGCCTTCGGGGATATTCACGAATTGCTGTAGGTCCCGGCCAACCTGCATGCCCCCTCCTTTACCGGCGCCGGGGAATTATCGGAATTACATTGGGGCAGCGTGAGACCTTCGCACCCTCATTTACAAGAAGTCCAGCACCGCCGCGGCGAAGCCCTTGGGGTCCTCGGCGTAGAGGAAATTCCCGGTGTTCGGAAGCACCACCTTGCGGGCGTTGGGCAAATTGTAGATAACGATGTCCTGGGTCTCACGGTAATCGTCACCGATGAAGTCACCGTTGATGACCAGGGTGGCCGTCGGCTTGATGAACGGCAGCCTGGCAACCAGGTCGTACCAGGCGTTGGTGAAGGAATGGATCCGCGTCCACTTGCCTGCCCCGGCGCGGCTCTTGTTCAGCTCGTCGCTCAGCTCCTGCGTTGGGTTGACAAAATGGAAGCCGGCCTTCATCTCTTCCTCGTCCCAGACGACAGCATGGCCGTTCTCGTCCCAGTAGCGCTGGAACGCCACGCGGCGCTGGGGGGTTATGCGCGGGTCCACCACCGGGGGCGCCGCCAGCACCAGCTTGTCCACCACATCCGGGTAAGAAGCAGCCATCTCTATGCACATGCATGCCCCCGCCAGGTTTCCTATGAAGTGGGCCCTTTTTATATTCAAAATCTCCATGGCCTGGCACGTAGTCCTGACGTGGTCTGGGATGGAGAAACTCTCCCTGGGGGGTTCGTCTGAGGGGCCGTGGCCCATTATGTCGAAGGCGTAGCAGATGAAGTGCTGCCCTAGGATGTCCATCACCGGCATCCAGGACATGGCAGAGGTGCCCCCTGCGTGATTGATAACTACCGGGTATCCGCTTCCCTTTTTGATGTAGTGAAGCCGGCCTTCGGGAACAGAGACGAAATCGTCCACGTCGGGGCGTATGGTCATGCGACCTCTTTCTCTAAATACGTGAATTGAAACGACTGGGGCGGGCAAATAATCCCTTGACCGGCATCTTTACTTCAGGAAGTCCAGCACCGTCGAGGTGAACGTATTGATATCCTCCACATGGTTGAAGTTGCCTGTCTTGGGGACTATCACCTTGGAGGCGTTGGGCAGATTAAAGACCATGATATCCACGATCTCGTTGTAGGGGGAGATCTCCCCCATGATTACCAGCGTGGCCGTTGGCTTTATAATGGGCAGCCTCGCGACCATGTCGTACCATGAGTTGGTTGCAGAGTGGATGCGGGTCCACTTTCCTCCTTGAGCACGGCTTCTGTTAAGCTCGTCGTACATTTCCGGCTTTGGGTCGAAGAAATGGCCGCCGGCTATCATATACTCAGGGTCCCAGCGGTTTGGAAGGCCATTCTCGTCCCAGAGGTTCCCAAAGCTGCGCTTCGCCGTGTTCCGGGGGTCTACCACGGGGATCGCCGACAGCACCAGCTTGTCCACCCTTTCCGGGTAAGAAGCAGCCGTCTCTATGCACAGGCTCCCCCCCGCCAGGTTTCCGATGAAATGGGCCTTGGGGACGTTCAGGGCCTCCATGGCCTGATGCATGGTCCGGGCGTAGTCGGGGATGGAGAAGGTCTCCCTAGGGGGCTCGTCGGAATCTCCATGCCCCAGCATGTCGAAGGCGTAGCAGGTATAATGCCGGCCCAGGATGTCCATCACCGGCAGCCATGAGGGAACGGAGGCGCCCCCGGCATGGAATATGACCACTGGGGGGCCGCTGCCTTTTTTGTAATAGTGAATGCGGCCTTCTGGGACGGAGACAAAATTGTCAACGTCGGGGCGTATGGTCATGGTTCCTCCCTTTCTAGATACGCAACTTGAAACGTGACGTGAATCGACGCGGGCGGGCAAATAATCCCCTGACCGGTGCCATTACTTCAGGAAGTCCAGCACCGCTGAGCTGAATCCCTCGGCGTCCTCAACGTGGAGGAAGTTGCCTGTCTTGGGGATTATCACCTTGGAGGCGTTGGGCAAGTTGAAGACCATGATATCAACGATCTCGTTGTACGCGCAGATCTCTCCCATGATTACCAGCGTGGCCGCCGGCTTTATCATGGGCAGCCGCGCGACCATGTCATACCATGCGTTGGTGGTGGAGTGGATGCGGGTCCACTTTCCTCCTTGAGCACGGCTTCTGTTAAGCTCGTCGGACCACTCTGGCCTGGGGTTGACGAAGTGGCCGCCTTTCTTCATCTGCTCCTGGTCCCAGAGCAGGGGAAGGCCCTTCTCGTCCCAGAGGCCCCCAAAGCTGCGCTTCGCCGTGGCCCGGGGGTCTATCACGGGGACCGCCGCCATTACCAGCTTGTCAACCATTTCGGGGTGGGAAGTGGCCATCTCTATGGCCAGGCTCGCCCCTGCCAGATTGCCGATGAAATGGGCCCTGGAGATGCTTAGGGCCTGCATGGCCTGATGCATCGTCCGGGCGTAGTCAGGGATGGAGAAGGTCTCCCTGGGGGGCTCGTCGGACTCTCCATGGCCCAGCTGGTCTATGGCGTAGCAGGCGAAATGCCGGCCCAGAATGTCCATCACCGGCAGCCAGGAGACGCTGGATGCACCCCCGGCATGAAAGATCACCAACGGGTAGCCGCTGCCTTTTTTGAGATAGTGAATGCGACCTTCTGGAACGGAGACAAAATCGTCAACGTCGGGGCGTGTGGTCATGGTCCCTCCCTTTTTAGAAACTTGACCTGAGACGACTCGGGCCGGCAAATAGTTTCTTGGTCGTTAATTTACTTCAAAAATTCCATCACCGCCGAGGTGAAGGCCTTCGCGTCCTCCACGTAGACGAAGTTCCCTGTCTTGGGGATTATCACCTTGGATGCGTTGGGCAGGTTGAAGACCATGATATCCACGATCTCGTTATAGCGGCATATCTCTCCCATGATAATCAACGTGGCTGATGGCTTTATGATTGGCATCCGGGCCACCATGTCATACCATGCATTGGTAGCGGAATGGTGATGAGTCCACTTTCCGGCCTTGGCCCGAGAGGCGTTTAGCTGGTCCACGAACTCGGGCTTGGGGTCGTAGAAGTGGGCGCCGGCTCTCATGCTCTCCGCGTCTCTGGCCACCGCACCCCCTCCTTCGCTGAACAGGACCGCTGTAGCCTTAACTTGTTCTGGGGTGGTGCGTGGGTCTATCACCGACGGCACCGCCAGCACCAGCTTGTCCACTTTTTCGGGGTAAGAGGCGGCCATCTCTATAGCCAGGCTGGCCCCGGACAAGTTCCCGAGAACGTGGGCCCGCTTGATACCCAGCGAGTCCATGGCCTGGTTCATGGTCCGGCCGTGGTCGGGAATGGAGAAGCTCTCCCTGGGGGGCTCCTCCGAATCGCCATGGCCCAGTATGTCGAAGGCGTAGCATGTAAAAGCCTTCCCCATCAGCTCCATGGCCGGGATCCAGGACAGGCTTGAGCTGCCGCCTCCGTGGAAAATCACCAGGGGAGGGCCGCTGCCTATCTTGACGTAGTGAATGCGGCCCTCGGGGACCTGTACAAATTCATCGAGCTGCTGGCTGGCAACCATACCTACTCCTCCACTGAACTTATTCCGGTTTAAGGAATTCCAGGACTGAGGACAAGAAGCCCTCAGGGTCCTCTTTATATGGGAAATTGCCGACGTCTTTCAGCACCACCTTGTATGCGTTGGGCAGGTTGTAGACCATTATATCCTCGATTTCCCTGAACCGGGCGAAGTCGCCGTTCAGCACCAACGTGGCCGACGCGTTGACGAAGGGCAGCCGGGCCACCATGTCGTACCAGGCGTTGGTGGCCGAATGGATGCGCGTCCACTTGCCCGCCTTGGCCCGGGTGGCGTTGAGCTCGTCAACCCATTCGGGTTTGGGGTTAAAGAAATGCCCGCCGGCCTTCATTATCTCGGCGCTGTAGCGAATCGGCCGGCCATTCTTGTCCCAGACATGAGACATATCCTCCACCCGCTGCGGTGTAATGCGGGGGTCCACCAGGGGGGTGGCGCTCAGCACCAGCCGGTCCACCCGGTCGGGGTATCTGTTGGCCATTTCCAGCGCCAGGCTCGCCCCCGCCAGGTTCCCAATGATGTGGGACCTAGATATGTTCAGCACCTGCATGGCCTGGTCCATAGTCCGGGCGTGGTCGGGAATCGAAAAGCTCTCCCTGGGGGGCTCGTCGGATTCCCCATGCCCCAGCATGTCGAACCCGTAGCAAGTAAAATGCCGGCCCAGCGAATCCATCATGGCCCCCCAGGAGGAGATGGCGCTGCCTCCGGCATGAAATATCGCCACGAAAGGGCCGCTGCCCGTCTTCACGAAATGGATACGTCCATCGGGGACAGGTACGAAATCCTTCAAGTCCCGCCGAACTTGCATGCGCTCTCCTTTATTGCAGGAAGTCCAGCACGGCCTTGACGAAGCCGTCCTCGTTCTCCACGTAGTGGAAATGCCCGCTGTTGGGCAGGATCACCTTGGACGCGTTCTGGAGGTTAAATATGATTATATCCTCGGTCTCCCTGTAGCCTCCTTCTTCTCCCATGATGACCAAGGTGGCGGTGGCCTTGATAAGTGGCAGCCGCGCCACCATGTCGTACCAGGCGTTAGTGGCCGAGTGAATGCGGGTAAATTTCCCTCCCTTGGCACGTTCGTCGTTGAGGGTATCCACCCACTCCTGTTTGGGATTGATGAAATGCTGTTGCTCCTTCATTTCCTCGAAATTAAAACGTATGGCGTGGCCATTCTCGTTCCAGATGTGTGCCATGCCATTTACCCGCTGGGGTGTGATGCGGGGGTCCACCACCGGGACGTGGGAAAGCACCAGCTTGTCCACCCTCTGGGGGTACACGGCGGCCAACTCCATGGCAAGGTTGGCCCCGGCCAGGTTCCCGATGAGGTGCACCCGCTGGAGCCCCACCGCCTCCATAGCTTGGTGCGTGGTACAGGCGTAGTCTGGGATGGAGAAGGTCTCCCTGGGGGGGTCATCGGACTTGCCGTGGCCCATCTGGTCGAAGGCATAGCAGGTGAAGTGTTGGCCCAGGCGGGCCATTACCGGATACCAGGACAGGCTTGAACTGCCCCCTCCGTGGAAAATCGCCACCGGAGGGCCGCTCCCGGTCTTGGCATAGTGAATCCGGCCTTCGGGGACCGATACGTAGTCTTCAAAGTCGGGGCGTGCTGGCATGTCGCCTCCTAATCGGTGGAAATACTATAACGCCGGCGCGGAGAAGTAGCGGGGGTTCGACTGTCATATTACTAACCAGCGGGTGACCAGTCAAGTTTCTCCCAACCTTGACATCCCATGCTTGGGGGCTATAATCAGGCCAGACATTGCCAGGGCCACCCTCCCAGCCGTCCATCTGCGTTGTCCCGTCGATCAAGCCCCTGCCCTGGAATTGGGCCTGTACCGGCTGGTAAAATGGCCCGAACCAGTGCTGAGATCGGAGCTAAAACCTGAATGGAGGAGTAGCAACAATGGCTGACTCGGTACTCATTTCCTGGGTTCACGGCACCAGCATGCAGGCCAATACCCCAATCGCCTCACCTCCGTCAGACACATAGGCCCCTTTGCCCGCATCGAAGGCTCTCCGGGCCAGAACACGTGGGTCCACTTTCCCATCCCAACGCCGCCTGTGGCCGGCGGAGGGAAGCTCCGGGCCGGTGCGGTCTTGCTTAACTTCCGGACCAGGACCTCCGACGCCTGGGCCTACGAAGTTGTCCTTTACGACGGCGCCACAACGGTGGCCGCATTTCGTGACATTCATCTGGATGGCGATCACCCGGCTGAGCGTTTCGATGTACCGGGGCATCCCGAGGTGCAGACGGCCCTTAATATAACCGTCGGCGTCCAGTTTGCATCCAATCCCTCCACCGTCCCCGCCATGACCATGGAGTTCGTCGCCGCCGGGTGCGAATTTATTCAGTAAGGCAGTAAGGCCGCCCCGCCCTCGATAGGATTAAAGAAAGGAGCCGGCATGGACAAGGCAGAGGTCCCGTTTCTTTCAACCACGGAGCTTTCTCGGCTGATCGAGAAGAAAGAGGTCTCCGCGGTGGAGGCCACCGAGGCTTATCTCGAACGCATTGACGACGTGGACTTCAAGTTCAATGCTTACCTGACGGTGTCCCGGAAGAAGGCCCTTCAGGCTGCCCAGGAGGCCGACCAGGCCATCGCAAAGGGCAACTATCTGGGGCCCATGCATGGAATTCCCGTGGGGGTAAAGGACCAGCTTTGGACCAAGGGCATCCGCACCACCGGCGGCGCCCGCCACATGCAGGACTTTGTTCCGGACGAGGACGCCACGGTAGTAGCCAACCTGAAGAAGGCGGGGGCCGTCATCCTGGGCAAGCTCAACCTGTCGGAGTTCGCCATCGGCTTTCCCCAGCCCTTCAGCATGCCCCGCAATCCCTGGAATCTGGATACCTATCCAGGGGCCTCCAGCGGCGGTTCCGCTGTGGCCACCTCCGCCTTCCTATGCTCCACCTCCCTGGGGGAGGACACCGGCGGCTCCATCCGGATGCCGGCCGCCTGGTGCGGAGTGGTGGGCCTCAAGGTCACCTGGGGCAGGGTGAGCCGCTACGGGCTTATGCGAGGTGTATGGTCCTTGGACTCGGTGGGACCCATTTCACAGACGGTGGAGGATGCGGCCATCACCTTCGGGGCCATCGCCGGCCATGACCCCAAAGACTCGTACACATGGGACATCCCCGTCCCTGACTATAGGAAGGCCCTTCATGGTGACATAAAAGGCCTGAAAGTCGGCCTGGTAACCGAGGCGGTCAACAAATCGGCGACCCAACCCGAAGTCAGAGATGCAGTAAACAACGCTGCTACGGTGCTGGGTGAGCTGGGCGCCTCGGTGTCGGAGACATCGATCCCTCTGTCCAGCGACCAGATGATTATTCTGCTGGTGGGGCTGTTCGTGGAGCCCGCCAGCACCCACGCCCGCTGGATCAGGGAGCGGCTCCAGGACTACGGATTCGGCAACCGGGTAGGGCTTCTTACCGGAAGCATCATGCCCGCCCAGGCCTATTACAAGGCCCAGAAGCTCAGGGAGATGCTGGCCAGGCAGGTCCGCGAGGCCCTGGAGAAGTTCGACGTGCTGGTAATGCCCACCATCGGCGGGCCAGCCGTGGACATAGGGGGCTACGACAGGCTGCCCATACCCGACCTCTATACCCCCATATTTAACCTGGCCCATTCCACCGCCATCACCGTCCCTTGCGGCTTCACCTCTTCCGGCCTTCCCATAGGCTTGCAGATAGGTGGCCGTCCCCTGGCAGAGGAGACGGTCCTGAAGGTGGCCCACGCCTACGAGCAGGCCACACCCTGGCATACCAAGAGGCCCCCCAACGCATAGGGCACAAATGCAGAGATCAGGATAGGGGTGAATAGGATGAAGCCCTCAACTCAACCGGCGGCGGGGGATCGAAATGCCCATCATCACCAGTCCGGACCCCGGCGAAGAGGGATCGCCCGGCGGTTACATGGTCTTCCCCCACCCCGCGCAGGTGAGGGCCGGGTAGAGAGTTGACTTACGCTAAATTGACCTCACCGCAGCATGAAGGGGTCTGGCACCGTCTCCGCCAGGTCCACCCACACGCTCTTCACCTGGGTGAACTCCCTGACGGCCTCCATCCCCATTTCCCGTCCGTAGCCGCTGTGTTTGTACCCGCCGAAGGGCGAAGCGTAGGAGATGGCCCGGTAGGTGTTGATCCATACGGTGCCGGCCTTGATCTCCCTGGCCACCCGGTGGGCCCGCTTGATGTCGTTGGTCCAGATGCCCGCCGCCAGGCCGTACGGGGTGTCGTTGGCCATGGCGATAACCTCGTCGACTTCCCGGAACTTCATCACCCCCAGCACCGGTCCGAACACCTCCTCCTGGGCCAGGTACATATCGTTCCGCACCTTGTCGAAAATGGTGGGCATGAAAAACCAGCCTCCGCTCAATTCCGGGTCCTCGGGCCTCTTGCCACCGTAAACCAACTCGGCCCCCTCCTTGGTGGCGCTGTCCACGAACCCGTGGACCTTGTTGAGCTGGTCTGTGGTCGCCATCGGCCCCATCTCGGACTCCATCTGTGACGGATCTCCCATCCTGATCTTTTTAGTCCGGTCCACCAGGCGCTCCATGAACTCATCGTGGACCGCCTCGTGCAACAGGAGCCGGGAGCCGGCTATACAGGTCTGGCCGCTGGCGGCGAATATGCCCGCGATGCAGCCGTTAACTGCATCGGTGAGGGAGACGTCGTCGAAGACGATGTTGGGGGACTTGCCCCCCAGCTCAAGAAGAACGGGGGTGAGGTTGCCTGCGGCCATGCGGGCGATGGCCTTGCCCGTCTCGGCGCCGCCGGTGAAGACGACCTTGTTGATGCCGGGATGGGACACCAGGGGTCCTCCGGCGGTCTTACCGAACCCGGTGACCACGTTGAACACGCCCGGCGGGAACCCGGCCTCTTCCACCAGGCGGGCGAACTCCAGGGTGGATGCCGAGGTATGCTCCGAGGGCTTCACCACCACTGTGTTCCCCGTGGCCAGCGCTGCCGCAAGGCTGAAGCTGAGAATGAGCAGAGGGGAGTTCCAGGGTGTGATGATGCCCACCACACCCACCGGCTCCCGGAGGGTGTAGTTGAATACCGCCGTGTTCTCTAGGGGTATGGTCTCCCCCAGGATCTTGTCCGACAGCCCTGCGTAATAGTAGTAATAGCTGGGTAATGCCCTGGCCTGCCCCACCATCTCGCGGATCAGCTTGCCGTTGTCCCGGGTCTCGACCTGGCCCAGGTGATCGGCGTTGTCCCCCAGGATGTCGGCCAGCCGCCGCATCAGGTGGCCCCGCTTCATGGGTGGCATGCCCTTCCACTCTGGACTGTTCAGGGCCTTACGGGCCGCTTCCACGGCCCGGTCCACGTCCTCCTCCTGGCCGTCCGGGATCCGGGCCCAGGCCGATCCTGTGTACGGGTTCAACGAATCGAAGCTCTTCCCTGCGGAAGCATCCACCCACTGCCCGCCGATGAACATCTTGTAGGCTGTCACCCCGCTAGCCACTGAACTCATGTGTCCACTCCTTCGATCTGCTTGGAAGATAGGGCTAATATACTCTTCCCGTTATATCCTGTCTAATGAATTATCACGGAAACCCGCGTTGACCGGAGTCTGGCGGTTCGCCTACAATCAGCTTCGTAGAGCGTTCGAGGGCTGGTTGGAATCAGTCAGTCCGATATTGCAGAGAGAGGAAAAGGGTCCGCCGCCGGGAGATAGGTCTCCCGTGGTCTCTTAGCGGTCTAGTTATGATATGAAAATAGGTCGGAAGCACCGACTTAGTCTTATCTTGTTTGTGCTCATGATTGGGACTGTCTTCGCCCTGGCATGCCGGGGCGATTCGCCCAAGGCTACCCCTACGCCCACATCCATTCCAGAGCCGGCTGCCACAGCCACTCCGTCCCCGGCAGCCAACCCGAATCCGATGCCTATCCCAAGCTTCCAACCGACCCCCACTCCCGCTCCAACATTAACGGCGGCTCCCGAACTCACACCGACTGAGGCCCCTGCCGCTACTTCCACCCCCGAGCCGGCGCCTACCCAGGCCTCCACCCGCCTCCCCACGCCCGGCCCCAGGCCTCAGATTCCATCAGACCGGGGAGGTTTATGGGCTGGCGAGGTGAAAAACCCCCTTCTGGCGAACATCCTACCCCTGGTTGCTGTGCGCGTGATTCCTGGTGAGAATCCCGACGTGGATACCTGGCATTTCAGGAGCGGCCCTGTGGCCAGCATCCCGGATTTTGAATGTAGCCCGGAGCCGGTGATGGGTGGTTGGAAACTAAGAGGTTGTACAGGTCTAAGGGGACTGCCAAGGGGTTCAGAAATCACTGCCTTCGTCCCGGCACAGGGCGAAGGCGGACTGGATGTCAGCTTGAATATCGGCTCCCTGACATTTGCCGCCTCTCTCACCCGGTTGCCTCAGCTAGAGGAACTCCAGGCCTCGCCTAACGTAACGCTGGTCTGGCGCCAGCCGGGGGAGGGCCTTCACACCGACATCTGGGTAGAAGACGGCCTGGTCTTTGCTCCCCGTATTGACGGCCGCATCGAGCTCCTTGACGCTGCGACCGGCCAAATATTGGGCGCCGCCAGCTTGGCCAATGTAGCCGGCGGAGAGCGTGACATCGTCCTAGACGTGAAGGCTCGAGGTGGGCTACTTTACGCCGCCACGGTCTCCAACGGACTGGTGGTGTTCGACGTGTCCGACCCGGCCTCTCCCAAGCTCATCGGTCAATACCATGTCTTCGCCTTTGATGGCTCGCCCGAGAACTTCACCAACATCCACAACATCTTTCTATCACCCGATGGCAGCCTTGTATATGCCATTAACCAGTCTCTGGTCGGCGGGGGACTCAGCATGACGGTGCCCAGGACGGACCTGCGTGTCATCGACGTGTCCAACCCACGTTTACCCAAAGAGGCGGGACGCTTCAGCCTGGAGACCGCGGCCGGTGTTGTGCACGATGTGAACGTCATCGAGAGAAACGGGCGGCTTATCGCCTTCCTTAACTACCTGCGGGCCGGCCTTCTCATACTCGACGTTACCGACCCGGCCTCCATTATCCATCTGGGCACCGCCGAATGGGATAGGATAATAAGCCATAGCGGATGGCCCTTTACTCTGGGGAGTAGCCTATGTTTTGCGCATACCGAAGAGGGCTATGACCGGCACCTGACCATAGTCGACGTTACGGACCCTGCCGCTCCGAAAGTCATATCCCGGTTCCGCACCCGGGAGGGAGCCTCCGTCCATAACGTCCAGGTCGTAGATGGAATCGCCTATATCTCCTACTACATTGACGGCCTGCGGGTTGTGGACCTGCGGGACCCGGCCAATCCGCGGGAGATCGGCCATTTCGACACCGTCCTTCCCGAGAATGAACGAGACATCCTCCAGGGGGCCTTTGGCGTCCGGGTGGTGAATGGGTTGGTCTACGTCTCGGATGTGGAGGGGGGTACATACGCCTTTCGAGTGGACCTAGACTAAGCCCCGGTTACCTGATCCTCATGGCCAGCGACGGTCCCATACCTCACAAGGATGTGATGCGGTCTATAGAGCTGATGGGCAACGAGGTGGCGCCTGCACTCCACGGGATCATGTTACAGCCTTAGCCCGAATCCACCGAAGGACACCGATGGACGGCGTGAGGGCAGCGGAAGGGGGTGGGTGAGGGAGCTACAGGGGAGATGGCCTGGGCTCTTGGGGTAGATGGGATGGCGGCGGACGGTCTTCAGTCGCCGCACAGGGCCCCTAAGGCCCTATGCGGGAGTTGCGATGCGCGGGATGGCGAGAGGATACGCAGCAGGGGACTCTCGCGACCGGGGTGGCGCGAGATTGCGGGGACGTTGGGTCAGTTGCAGGCTGGCCGTCAGGCCGGGAACGGAATGGCTTGCAGCCGGGCCAAGGCGCGACTGAACTGGGTTTTCCAAGGCCAGCGCCGGGGGAGATGCAAAGTGAGGCGGCGCGCCGAGCGGGTGATCCGTCCCACCAGAGCGAAGACCCGCCGCCTGAGGGTCTTGGTGATCAGGGTCCCCTCGCCCAGACCAATCCGAGCCGCGTCCAGCGGGCGAGGTTATGCGCCATCACCTGGACCGCCAGCCAGGCGCCGTTGGCGGCGAAGCGCGCCGACGGCATGTGGTTCAGCCCGACGCCGTACTTGAGGTCGCGTATGGCGTTCTCGACCTCGGCGTGGCGGCGATGATCGGCCTCCAGTTCCAGCGTCTCCCCATCGCGGTCGGTGATGAAGGCGTGATAGCTGTATCTGGCGAAGAGGGCGAGCTGGGAACCGGGTGTCGGCTTCACCCGCCGGACAATGAGCCGCACCGGCGCGGCGTCCGGCTTGGTCTGGAACGGGGTGTAAGTCGTCTCGGCGACATCGGCGGCGCCGTCCATCCAGTAGAGAATGGGAGTCCAGTCCTCCTCTGGTATCGCCTCGATCAGGTCCCGCAGGCTGGCGCGCTGGCGGATGGTGATAGAGAAGCGGACATCCATTTCCCGGCAGGCGGCAACGACAGTGTGGGCGTAGAAGCCGCTGTCGGCCCGCACCGTGAGTTGTCCCCTGGCCCCGCCGTAGCGCACCCGCCCCACCGTCTCACGCAGGAAGTGGGCGGCGCCACGGGCGGTGTTGGCCCGGCCCTCGCGCAGCCGGGACATCAGCACCTCGCCGGTGCCGGCGGCAATGGCCAGCAGCGGGTGATAGCCGCGGGCGCCGGTATAGCCGTGGTGGCGCACTCCCTCCTTGGCCAGTCCATAGGTCTCGCAGATGGTCGAGTCCAGGTCGATGCTCAGGGGCGAGTCGCCGGGTCCGGCCCCAGCGGCCCAGGCCCGGGCCAACAACTGGCGGCTCACGCGGTCGAGTTGACGGACATGCCCCCACCGGAAGCTGCGCAGGAAGGTCCCCAGGGTGGATGGCGCCTTGACCACGCAGCCTAGAACACCGACCGTCCCACCAGCGCGCAGCGCATCGGCGGCGTCGATGCAGTCGCCGCCTGCCAGCGCGGAAGCGACCAGCGTCAGCATCTTGTCCCCAGTGTTCGCCCGTCCCGGCGCTCCGCCGAGGTCAAGGTGACGGTCGACGAGTTCCCGCAGGCCCAGGTGCCGGGCTAGGGTGGCCGGCAGGAGCAGGCCGGCATTGGCCACCAGGCGATGGTCGTCAAAGAGGATGCGGATACGGTCGGGTTTGTTCTGTGGCAGCATCTATTGGGTGCTCCTTGTTTCCGGGCTGGTTTCTGTTCCAAAACCATTATCCCAGATTCAGAGGAGCACCCGCTGGCTTCTTCAAGGACTGTCCCCAAGGCCGTCCTTCGGTGGATTCGGGCTTAGGAATAAGGCCCCGGATGGACCATCCAGGGGCCTTTATTAACGATAACACTCGGGCTGGCCCGCCCTAGGGCTTTGCCAGGAAGTCCATCACCAGGCGGGCAAACTCCTGCGGCTTCTCCAGCGCCGCGAAATCCCCACCCCCGGGAATGACCGCCGTCTCCACCAGTGCGGTGGGTGGCATGGCGGACTTGTGACGGTCCACGTGGCCTCCCTGGTGATCGAACTCTCCGGCCATGAACAAGGTTGGGGTCTGTAACATGGGTAGTCGCCGGTCTACGTAGTGGCGCATCACAACATGGAGTATATCTATCGAAGTCCTCCTACTCACCAGCGTCCCCATTACGGCCCGATGCAGTATCTCCGGCGTCGTCGAGGGACCTATGAAATCTTGACGGAACCGCCACACATCCATAATGTGGGCGCCGTCCATATCGGGCTCCCCGGCGAGGCGGGCCAGCCTCACCACTCGCTCCTCTTCGTTCCAGTAGGGGCAGGCAACCAGCACCAGCTTGTCTACTCGCTGGGGATGGTCCAAGGCCACCTCTATAGCTTCATAGGCCCCCGTGTGCTGGCCCACGATGGATGTGCGCTCCACACCCATGGCATCCAGGAAACCCACCACAGTCCCGGCCAATCTCTCAACGGTGAGCCCCTCCGGGGGCGGGTCCGATCCGCCGTGGCCGAACCTGTCCATGGCGAAGACTCAGTATCGCGCCGCCAGAATGGGCATCACCTCCATGTATACATCGGAGGAGAAGCTGGTGAGGTGCAGAAGGAGGAGGGGAGAGCCATCCCCCAAGGTCCGGTAATGGATCTGCCCTTCGGGGAGGTCGACGTAGGCGCGCCTAATGGAGCTTGTCCGACTGCTCATGGGCGTCCCTCTATCCGAATGGTTCTTTAATAAAACCAGGGGAGGTGTCCGGGGGGAAGGCGCGCCCGGTTACGGCTTGGCCAGGAACTCCATCATCAGCCGGGCGAACTCCTGGGGCGCCTCCATCGCTGCGTAGTTTCCGGCGCCATCTATCACCGCCGTCTCCGCCGGTACGCCAGGGGGCAACAACGACTTCTGGCGTTCCAAATTTCCCTTCTGGTGGTCCAGCTCTCCACACATGAATAGGGTCGGCGCCTTAACCAGCGGCAGCCTGGAGTTGATGTTGTGCTTGGCCACGGCGATGCTGATGTTCCGCCGGGGCCGTGTGCTTATGGTGGATGCCATGACGACCCTGTGCATTATCTCCGGCGTGGTAAGGGGTGTTTCCGCGTAGCCCACCCTGTAGTCCCATTCTTACATCAAATGGGATCCGTCCATCTTAGGCAATATCCCGTACTCGGCCATGGGCAGCTCCTCGGCCAACCGTTGCTCTCGCTCCTCTTCGTTCCAGGCCGGGAGGCCCACCAGTATCAGCTTCTCCACCCGCTCGGGCTGGGTGATGGCGAACTCGATGGCTTCGTAGGTGCCCGTATGCTGGCCCAATATGAAGGCCCGGTCAAGCTTGAGGGCATCCATAAAGTGGATGAAGGTGTTGACCAGGTAGCCGATTTCCAAATTGTCCGGGGGGTCATCGGAGCCGCCGTGGCCCAGCCGGTCCATGGCGATCACTTTGTATTTGGTCGCCAGCATGGGAATGATGTCTAAGAAACCGTCGGAGGAGGAGGTAGTCAGGTGGAGGAGGACCAGGTTGGGTCCCTCCCCCGCCGTCCGGTAGTGGATCTGGCCCTCGGGCAAGTCCACGAAGGCCTGTTTCACACGTATGTTCCTGCTGCTCATGTGCGCCTCTCTATCTGGATAGTTCTTGCATTACCTTGGGCGGTCTGTTCCGGGTGGATCAGACAATTCCGGTTACGGCTTGGCCAGGAACTCCATCATCAGCCGGGCAAACTCCTGGGGCGCCTCCATGGCGGCGTAGTCGCCGGCCCCCTTGATGTACGCGCTACCAGTGGGAACTCCGGCTGGCAGCAACGCCTTCTGCCGTTCCAAGTCCGAACCCACGTGCTCCAGATCTCCGCACATGAAGTATGTAGGCACCCGCAGCAAAGGTAGCCGGTAGTTGATGTTGTGCTTGGCCACGGAGATGCTGATGTTCCGGCGGCACCGTGTGGTTTTAATAGCTTCCATGACGATCCTATGCATGACATCGGGAGTACTCAGGGGCGTCGAATCATAAGCTATACGGCAGTCCCACTGTAGCTTCAGGTGGGAGCCGTCCATCTTCAGTTCGAGCCCGTACTCGGGCCTGGTCAGCTCGGCTGCCACCCTGCGCTGGCGATCTTCATCGTCCCAGTCCGGGACCCCCACAAGTATCAGCTTCTCCACCCGCTCGGGCTGGGCGATGGCGAACTCTATGGCTTCGTAGGAGCCTGTATGTTGGCCCAAAATGAAGGCCCGGTCAATGTCGAGGGCATCCATGAACTGGACAAAGGTGTTGACCAGATTTGCGAGATCTACATTGTCCGGAGGCTCATCGGAGCCACCGTGGCCCCACCGGTCCATGGCGATTACCCTGTACTTGGTCGCCAGGATGGGAATGATGTCAGAGAAACTGTCGGATGATGAGGTAGTGAGGTGGAGGAGGACCAGGTTCGGTCCTTCCCCGGCTGTTAGGTAGTGGATCTGGCCTTCGGGCAAGTCCACGAAGGCCTGTTTCACCTGGATGCTCTCGATGCTCATGTTAGACCCTCCCTTTGGAGCCAGTCATTTATCCCTGGGTTGTGGCCCTTGGCGTTGGAGTTGGACCCCTTGTCCGGTGAGCCGCCTCAAAGCCGGACACCACCTGGAACCTCCAGCGGCCCTTCAGTGTTTGGCCAGGAAATCCATTATCGCCTTCGCGAACTGTTCCGGTTGCTCCATCAAAGCCATCCTGCCGCCGCCCTTGATGGTTACCAGGTCCGTCGTGACGCTGGAGGGCACCAGAGACTTATGGAGGACGTCGTGCGGCTGTGGGGCATACTCAAAAGAGATAAACAGAGTCGGTACTCGTAGCAGGGGTAATCGCTCTCGGATGTTGTTACGGGCTACGGCCCAGCTGATGTCCCGCCGGGACCGTTCGCTTTCGATGGACGACATCCCCATCCTGTGCATTATCTCAGGAGTTGTGGCCGGGCTAATAGCGAAATCCCGCCGAGTAATCCATTCCTCCAATAGGTGGGACCCATCCATCTTACGCTCTCTGCCATAACGCACCGACAACTCGTCTGCACGAGCGTTCATTGCCCGCTCTTCAGGGTCCCAGTCCGTTATCCGTGCCAGCACCAGCTTTTCGACCCTCTGGGGTTCGGTTATGGCCAGCTTCACCGCTTCATGGCACCCCGTACTCTGCCCAACGATGGAGGTGCGTTCAACTCCCATGGCATCCAGGAAGTTGATCACGCACCTGGTAAGGACTTCAATGGTTACTACCTCGGGCAGAGGGTCGGACCCGCCGTGGCCGAACCTGTCCATTGCGATCACCCTGTATCGGGTCGCCAGGATGGGCATGACGTCGGCGTATATGTCCGAGGAGGCCGTGGTGAGGTGTAGAAGGAGAAGATTCGGACCCTCTCCGGCGGTCCTGTAATGGATCTGCCCCTCGGGTACGTCCGCGAATCCCTGCTTTATGCGACTGCTACCGCTAGCCACCTTTGACCTCCCTTGAAGATATGAGGACTGCCCACATCTCCGCGTAATTCCACTGAATTGCGGAATTCAACAGGTCAGCCTAAAAACGTTCTGGGATTCGGGCATCGCCTGGAGGGCCGGACCCTCTAATTACGGCTTTGCCAGAAAGTCCATTATCGCCCGGGCAAACTCTTCCGGCCGCTCCATTGCCGCCAATGCTCCAGCGCCTTTGATCAGTGCCGTCTCCACCGGAGTGGTGGAGGGCATCAGAGATATGTCAAGCTCTGTCAGAGGCTGCGGCGATAATTCGAAGGTCATGAAAAAGGTGGGGACCTTCAGCAGGTGGAGACGCTCCTGGATATTGTGGCTGCCCACGGCTATGCTGACGTCCCGGCGGGCCGGCATGCTCTCGAAGGAAGCCATGCACATGCGGTGCATCATCTCCGGCGTCGTAGCCTGGCTTATCATGAAATCCCTTCTGAAGTTCCATTCATCCATCACGTGGGAACCGTCCATCTGAGGTGGCGCGCCATGCTGGGGCACTAGCCTCTCCTCGGCCATACGCTTCACCCGCTCTTCGTCGGTCCAGTCGGGGAGCCGCAACAGCACCAGCTTTTCGACCCGTTCGGGGTGGGCGATGGCCATCTCCACCCCCTCATACGACCCTGTACTCTGGCCCGCGATGGAGGTGCGGTCCAGGCCCAGGGCATCCATAAAATCGAGGACGTACCCGACCAGGGCCTCCATGGTGACGTCGTCCGGGCATGGGTCCGAACTCCCGTGACCCAGCCTGTCCATGGCGAACACCCGGTGCCTGGTAGCGAGGATGGGAATTATATCGGCGAAACAATCAGAGGAGCCCGTGGTGAGGTGTAGAAGCAGCACCGCCGGGCCTTCATTCCCGGCGGTCCGGTAGTGGATCTGGCCTTGTGGAATATCTACGTAGGCCCGTTTCACGGGAGTGCCGCCTCTAGCCAACCTAGTACCTCCTCTTATCTGCCCTTGCCCAACGGCCGTTGCCCGCCGGTGCCCTTGGATAACGACTTCATCTGTTGTTTCCAACAGGAGCGATTTTAAGCCGCTCCCCTGGGCGCGACTGCGCCCATGATGGCCCGGGGAAGTATCCTCACAGCCCGCAGTTTACGCAGACTGTCAATGCGCCGTCAAGCGATGGCATCGGTGGTCTCAATTGGGCTTAACTCTCTCCGTCTAGGCTTCCCAGGAATGGAAGTTTGGACAACGGCCAGTAAATGAACCAGACCTTGCCGACA
Source organism: Dehalococcoidia bacterium (assembly GCA_965225925.1). Taxonomy (GTDB): domain Bacteria; phylum Chloroflexota; class Dehalococcoidia; order Lucifugimonadales; family JAGWBF01; genus CBDDBY01. The sequence goes on from CBDDBY010000005.1 coordinate 286,864, forward strand.
ATTGCTTCCTGTGGGACAGGGCCCCAGTCCCGGGAATCGTTGCTGCTGCCCCTGTTGTCTCCCAGCACGAAAAATTGACCCACCCCAAGGCGGCAGTTAGACCGCTCCGTTTTGGGGATACACCCCATGGACCCCGAGAGATCGGAATGCTTCAAGTAGGCTTCGTCAAGCCTTACGGAGTCAATAAAAATCTCCCCTCCCTTAATCTCCACTTTCTCGCCGGGGAGCCCGACCACTCTCTTGACAAAGTCGCGCTTGGGTTTCGTAGGGGCATGGAAGACTATCACGTCGCCACGGGTCGGAGGATGGGAGAAGGGCAAATATTTCCTCTCCTTTTCTTCCATATCCCAGAAGGGGACCAGCCTGGCGAGACGCTGCATGTCCAGTCTTAGATATCCAAATTTGTTGACCACCAGGTACTCGCCGCCGTCCAGTGTGGGCTGCATGCTATGGCCTTCAACCCGGAAGTTCTGAACGCTGATCTGGATCAGGAAAAACACCACAAGGGCGAGTACGACGGCTTCTAACAGCTCTCGAATTACGTGCGACATACAGGTATTAGTACGGTGATGATAGAGAGAAGATTCCGTTTCGAAAGGTTATTTATTCAATTATATCGTCGCTGCCTGTATTAGGCAATGTAAGACCTGCCATCTTGTATATCAGGGTGCGATTGGCCGGGATTGATGGATTGGGCTGATAGAGGAGGTGAGAAGCGTGTGGAGAGTGGCGGACAAACGCCTGGACAGAGACTTTTGAAACTGTTCAGAGTTGAGGGGAAGTGAGCAACCGGCGGCATTCCAGGAGGGGATTGAGACCTCTGGCCCGCCAGGTGCCAAAGAGGGATGCCAAGGTCATCTTGCTGTCGGTGCTCTGCCCTGAGCGGGTGCCGCCGCTGATCTTGCGACTGGTTACCAGATGCCGCAGGCTCCGCTCGGCGGCGTTGTTGTCTGAGGGCACGGCTGGGTCCGACACGAAGACAAACAGTTCCTTGATGAACCGTTCCATGCGCCGGCAGAGCTTGGCCTGAACCGCCAGGGGATCTTTAAGGAAAGGCCGCGCCAAGACCATTAGTTTCTCCTCCAGCATTAGCTGGGTGCGATGGCCTGGCTGGGCTCGGGGAAGGACCGAGGCCTTGGCCTCCGTGTAGACCTGGTGAACCGCCTCGGCCCACTGAGCCAGCCCAGCGTCTTCTGGGTACAACTCTTTCAGGTCATGGATATCCCGCAGCAGATGAGCCCAGCACCGTTGCTTCAGGCCCGGGTAGTGGTTATAGGCGGCGTAGAAATCACTGACCAACACTCCGCTGAAGGAGGAATCCAGCACCTCATCCACCACCCCCTTATCCCGACCCCGACGCAGGAAGTATCGTTCGCTGGGAGTGCTGAAGGTCCAAACATAGCCGTTGCTCCCGTCCTGGCGCCAGCCGGTTTCGTCGCCCTGCACCACGGGACTGGCGCGGACTTGCTCGAGCACCTCTCGCACCGCCGTCTCAGCCTGACGGGCTACTCCATGGACGGCCTGGACGATGGCACCAACACTCAGGTGCAACTGATGGACGGTCTCCAGGTACCATTGGATGATTCTTATGGGCAACCGTCCCTCCTCCCGCAGGGTCACCATCAGGCTTACCAGATTGACCCCCAGGCGCTGCTGGCCCAGAACCACCCCCTGCAGGGCCTCTTTGGGCAGCCGGCGCCGCTGGCATACCGGACAGATGCGGGCTACCAGGGCGTGCTCGGTCACTTCTACCGGAGCCACCGGTAGCTCAATGACTTCCCGAGTTCGCTGTACCCATCCGCCGTTCAGGTGAGTCCCGCAGTCGGGACAGACCGCCACGGCATGCTCCACCCGCCGGGTAGGAGTCATGCGCTGGCGGGCGAAGCCATGGCGGCGCGGCTTTCTGGGCTCCTTTTTCTCCAGCGCTTGCCGGCTGGAGTGCGGCTGATTACCCGGCATCCCCGACGACCCGCGCCGGTTGGGACGGGATTCCAGAACCCCAATCCGCCTTTGCAAATCGGCAATGACTGCCCGCTGGCCGGCAATTATCTCCAGCAGAGTTTCGCGACTCGCCGCGTTCAGGTCTAGTTCAGTGTCCACCTCCCTGGTATGCCACAACTCCCCCGGCCATGCCAGCGTTTTTCCAACGGCTTTGAGCTAATTCACCTCATCAAGTCTGAACAGTTACAGACTTTACTTTGCAGTGGGCAAAAGCTATGATTTGTGTACCGTGGAGGAGCGTAGCTCAGTTGGTAGAGCGCTGGTCTCCAAAACCAGTGGTCGGGGGTTCGAGTCCTCCCGCTCCTGCCAGATATCATATAATAAAAGAAGGCCTGAAGGCCTTCTTTTAGGTTTCAAGAACAACGGCTCCAATTATTCGGGGCAAAGGTGCGGGGCTGCCGCTGGATCACCGCCAGTCAGTAATTCTCCTTCTGATAGACCTGTATGCGGTGGCGGTCGCAATCGATGATCAGGACCCTGCCCTCATCGTCTATGATAAGCGATTTCGGATGATGCAGGCGTCTCTCAGGCCCTAAGTCCCGTACCAGGGACCGGGACAGCACCATGTCTTGATTCGCCTCCAGCTTGGCCGTTCCCCAGTTGGAGAGGCCCCCGTCGCCGGTTAAGGCGGTAATGAACCGCCCGTCGGGGGTCAGCACCTGGACCCGTTCGTTCCACCAGTCGGCGACGTAGATGTCACCATGCTTGTCCACGGCGACGCTGGTGGGCCGGTTGAACTCCCCGGGCCTGCTGCCCGAAGTGCCGTACTCCGCCAGGTATTCCCCGCCGGCGGTGAATTTCTGTATCCGGTCGTTACGCCAGTCGGCCACGAACACGTCGCCCCGGCTGTCAAAGTTGAGGCCCCAGGGGAGGTTGAACTGGCCCTCGCCGCTGCCGGGGCCGCCCCATTTGGCCAGGAATTTTCCATCCTTGGTGAACACCTGTACCCTGTTATTGCGACTGTCTGTAAGGTACATGTTGTCTTCTTTATCGAACCTGATGCAGGCCGGCCTATCGATCTCGCCGTCGCCGGAGCCCGCCACACCCCACTTGTCCAGGTACAGTCCATCCTTATCGAAGATAGTGATACGGTTGAGCCACTCGTCGGCCATGTATAGGTTCTGGTTGCTGTCCAGGGCGACGGAGGTGGGCCAGACGGCCTCACCGTCCCCATTTCCGAATCTACCGAATTGGCCGTGGAAGTCTTCGTCCAAAGTCATCATCGTTACTCTCAGCTCTGGGGGCCTCCACTCCCTTCCCCGATTTAACACGTACAACCGGCCATCCGGGGCAAGGGCCATGTCCACAGGCTGGGAAAACCCCCGTCCGCCGGCCGATTCGAACCGGCCGATGGTCCGGCTGTAACTAAAGGTCCGTGTGATGATTCCGAAAAAAACGTTCATTTAGATCACCAACTGAGGAGTCCGGGTAGATATTCGAGGGCCTGGGCCGCCGGAATTAACGTGGTCATTATTGGGCTAAACTCCCGGGGGCTTAATTCCCGGGGGCCAAACTCCCGGCGAGATTAGTCCCCCAGACGGCTGGCTGAACGCAATTATATTGTTCTCGGCCAATACCGTCAAATTTGGAGGCAGCCTGGATAGCGTAACCTTTCAGGCCCAACCAGGTGGAGGCTGGCTAGCTGTCCCAGGGGATCTGGAGGCCGTTGACGGCTGCAGAGAGCGAAGATACAATTGCTTTTCAGTGGGACCGGCTCCGGATCTATAGACTCTATCAGCAAGAAGGAGGCAGGGATGGGAAGGGCAATTATCATGCATATAGATGACGCGCCCTGGACCCAGGGGGTTCCGGCCGAGAAGATTGGCACCCAGCTAATCGGGGAGAGGGACAGCGGCCAGCATGTCCTGGTCCCCAGCCTCCCTCCTAACCAGTACGTAGCCCCCCACACCCACAATCAGGACGAGGTGATATTCGTTCTGGATGGAGAGCTTAGCCCGAATCCACCGAAGGACGTCCTTGGGGACAGCCCTTGAAGAAGCCAGAGGGTGCTCCTCTGAATCTGGGATAATGGTTTTGGAACAGAAACCAGCCCGGAAACAAGGAGCACCCAATAGATGCTGCCACAGAACAAACCCGACCGTATCCGCATCCTCTTTGACGACCATTGCCTGGTGGCCAATGCCGGCCTGCTCCTGCCGGCCACCCTAGCCCGGCACCTGGGCCTGCGGGAACTCGTCGACCATCACCTTGACCTCGGCGGAGCGCCGGGACGGGCGAACACTGGGGACAAGATGCTGACGCTGGTCGCTTCCGCGCTGGCAGGCGGCGACTGCATCGACGACTCCGATGCGCTGCGCGCTGGTGGGACGGTCGGTGTTCTAGGCTGCGTGGTCAAGGCGTCATCCACCCTGGGGACCTTCCTGCGCAGCTTCCGGTGGGGGCATGTCCGTCAACTCGACCGCGTGAGCCGCCAGTTGTTGGCCCGGGCCTGGGCCGCTGGGGCCGGACCCGGCGACTCGCCCCTGAGCATCGACCTGGACTCGACCATCTGCGAGACCTATGGACTGGCCAAGGAGGGAGCGCGCCACCACGGCTATACCGGCGCCCGCGGCTATCACCCGCTGCTGGCCATTGCCGCCGGCACCGGCGAGGTGCTGATGTCCCGGCTGCGCGAGGGCCGGGCCAACACCGCCCGTGGCGCCGCCCACTTCCTGCGTGAGACGGTGGGGCGGGTGCGCTACGGCGGGGCCAGGGGACAACTCACGGTGCGGGCCGACAGCGGCTTCTACGCCCACACTGTCGTTGCCGCCTGCCGGGAAATGGATGTCCGCTTCTCTATCACCATCCGCCAGCGCGCCAGCCTGCGGGACCTGATCGAGGCGATACCAGAGGAGGACTGGACTCCCATTCCCTACTGGATGGACGGCGCCGCCGATGTCGCCGAGACGACTTACACCCCGTTCCAGACCAAGCCGGACGCCCCGCCGGCGCGGCTCATTGTCCGGCGGGTGAAGCCGACGCCCGGTTCCCAGCTCGCCCTCTTCGCCAGATACAGCTATCACGCCTTCATCACCGACCGCGATGGGGAGACGCTGGAACTGGAGGCCGATCATCGCCGCCACGCCGAGGTCGAGAACGCCATACGCGACCTCAAGTACGGCGTCGGGCTGAACCACATGCCGTCGGCGCGCTTCGCCGCCAACGGCGCCTGGCTGGCGGTACAGGTGATGGCGCATAACCTCGCCCGCTGGACGGCGCGGATTGGTCTGGGCGAGGGGACCCTGATCACCAAGACCCTCAGGCGACGGGTCTTCGCTCTGGTGGGGCGGATCACCCGCTCGGCGCGCCGCCTCACTTTGCATCTCCCCCGGCGCTGGCCTTGGGAAACCCAGTTCAGTCGCGCCTTGGCCCGGCTGCAAGCCATTCCATTCCCGGCCTGACGGCCAGCCTGCAACTGACCCAACGTCCCCGCAATCTCGCGCCACCCCGGTCGCGAGAGTCCCCTGCTGCGTATCGTCTCGCCATCCCGCGCATCGCAACTCCCGCATAGGGCCTTAGGGGCCCTGTGCGGCGACTGAAGACCGTCCGCCGGCCTCCCATCTACCCCAAGACCCCAGGCCATCTCCCCTGTAGCTCCCTCACCCACCCCCTTCCGCTGTCCTCACGCCGTCCATCCGTGTCCTTCGGTGGATTCGGGCTTACTCTGGGGGACAAGGTATGTGGCCCGGGAACAGTGATCTTCATTGAAGGCGACACTGAATATTCCTTCACCTCTGGCCCTAATGGCTTACGGTTCCTGAACGTCCGGCCGGGTCCTACTGGAAACCGATCCAAGGGGGAAGCCCCTTACCACCCACCGGACATCGCTCCAGGCAGCTAGAAGGCGGGCCGTTGGAGTACCCGGGAGTCGATCTTCCGGGGGACCAGCCGGCCCACGGTGGGCTGGCCGAGAAGCTGCCCGTTGTCCACCATCACGTTGCCCCGCAGCAGCACTGTGGTGGGCCATCCCTCCACATCCCACCCCTCCCAGGGGTTGTAGTCCTCAATATGCAGGTCTCCCATGGTCAGTTTTTTCCGAAATGAGGGGTCGATGATGGTGATGTCGGCGTCGCTGCCCGTGGCGATCGCTCCCTTGAGTGGATACATGCCCAGCATCTTAGCCGCGTTGGTGGAAGTGGCCGCGGCGTAGCTCTCCAGGGACATACCCCTCTTCACCACTCCCTCGGTATAGGTGAGACCCATTCTGATCTCGATGCCGATGTTGCCTCCCCTCATGTCCAGAACCGTCCGCCCGGCGATCTTGTCCAGGTATGTTGTGAAGCTGCTGTCGGTGGCGGTGAAGGCCAGGTCCTGCCCCAGCAGCCCACGCCACAGCTCCTGGCGGTCATCCTCGTACTTCAAGGAGGGGTAAGTGTGGTACTTCATGCCGTCCTCTTCTTTGTAATTGTCGCAGTTGAAGGACAGGGCCAAGGTCAGGACCTCTCCGTATACCGGCATCCTGCGGCTTCGGGCCTCGGCGATGGCATCCAGGCCCTCTTTGGCCGTTTGCGTGGACAAAATACAGGCCTGCTCCGGTGCGCTCGGCCAGCCGCAGCACACTCCGGAATGCCAGGTCCTCCACCGCCTTCGAGTGGACCATGTGAATGTTGTACCAGTCCCAGTGGCCCCTCTGCTTGGCCATCAGGTAGTTGTACATCACAAGCTCGTCGTCCTCGCCGTGGACCGCCAGGACGCCACCGTGCCTGGCGATCTGGCTCATGACGGCTTCCAATGGCCCCGTGTCAATTTTCCCGATGGGGACCAGGATGTTCTTCAGTCCCTCCGCCGGGCGTATGTCGGTGGTGAATATCTTGACGCTGGGGAATCCTGCGTCGATGAGCTCTTTGTAGCGGGCGATGGCATCGGGGGTGTTGGAGTTCCTGTAGATGCAGTGGGAGGTATAATCGGTGTATGCGTTGCCCAGCCAGGGAGAGATGTAATTATGTATGCCCTCCGCCAGGTCGCCCTCGTTGGGGACAGGAGCGAAATCGACCACGGTAGTGGTGCCACCCCATATAGCCCCCACGGAGTGGTCTATCGGTCCCGGGTTTCGATTCCCCGGCACCAGTTCATGGGATCCAGGCTGGACGTTGGCCGCGGCATGGGCATGGGGCTCGATTCCACCGGGCACCACGATCTTGCCGCCGGCGTCTATGATTTTGACACCCTCCTCGGGCAGGACTCCAGGCAGGGCCACGGCGACGATCTTCTCCCCTTGTATCCCCACGTCCCAATTGCCCGTTCCCGAGGGTGTGACCACTTGCCCGCCTTTGATGATCTTGTCCAGCATCATTCCCATCCTTTATCGGCTTATTGGCAATCTCGAAAACCGCAGCCAGGGCCTGCCGGCGGGCTGATGCACCCCATTATAGCTTCTCAGTCCCCCTTTTGCCGCAGGCGCCGGCATCAAGAGGGAATTAGATGGTGTGGCGGCGTTATCCAGTCTTTGACCGTCCGTTGGGGGCTGTGCTAAACTCTCACCCGTAACGGTTGTAGCCTTCGCCTGGGAGTGAATGTTGAGATGCTGACAAAAAAAGTGGCCGGTCGCATCTATAACTACGATTACTGCATCGGCACCAGCACCCCTGCGGGCAAGGGCTTCGAGAGGCCCGTGGACTTCTCTTTGGGGTCCGGCGGCAGCCTGTATGTGTTAAGCAGGAGCAATATGGCCGGTCCGGGATACGGGATAACCAAGTGCACGTTGTCCCACGACCTGATCTGGGAAGACAGGGGTCAGAACTTCTGCGGGCGCGAGTCTCGCTGGCCCAGGGGGGTGGCCGTGGACGCCGATGAAAACGTGTATATCTCCGACGATTTTGCCAATGTCATATTCCTGTACGACGTAGAGGGAAACTTCCAGGGCAACTGGAGTAAGAAGGGGTCTCAGGACGGAGAGTTCAAAAGCCCCGCCGGCCTTGCCTTTGACAGAGAAGACAATCTATTCGTCGTGGACTGTCTGAACCACAGGGTCCAGAAATTTACAAAAGACGGCAAATGCCTTGCCGGGTGGGGGGGCCAGGGAAGTGGGGAAGGCGAGCTTAACATGCCCTGGGGGATCGTATTAGACCGGCTGGGCGACGTGTACGTGGCCGACTGGAAGAACGACAGGGTCCAGAAGTTCACCACCGATGGTGAGTATCTGGCTACCTTCGGCGGTGCAGGAACGGGTGAAGGGGAGCTGCAGCGTCCCTCGGACGTGGCCATAGACCAACAGGGGGACGTGTACGTCACCGATTGGGGCAATGACCGGCTGAACATCTATGCCTCCGATGGGACTTTTCTGACAGCCTTTGCCGGGGATGCGGAAAGGCTGTCCGTGTGGGCGCAAGACGTGGTAAACGCCAATCCGGACTACAATAAAGCCAGGCGCCGGGCCGACCTGGCCGTAGAGAGGTCGTTCAGGAGACCGGTGGCGGTGAACGTGGACCAAGAAGGCAGGATAATGGTGGCTGATTGCCACCGTAATCGTATCCAGGTATATGTCAAAGAAAATGACTTCGTAGATGCCCAGTTCAACCTGTAGGCATCAGTTGCCGGCGGAAACCCGGCATGGCAACTCCCATCCGCGGCCGGGGACCGCCATCGAGTTAACGTCATTGAGAGAAGGAGGGAATCGGGAATGTCTACTTACAGGCTGATTTCATCAGACTCTCATATCTTCGAGCCCCCGGACCTGTGGGAGAAGTGGATCGAGCCCAAGTACAGAGACCGGGCACCCTTATGTGAAGTCCGAGGAGGAGACCGACCAGTGGTACGTCGATCAGGACATACCCTTCGGCTCATTCAACAACGCTGCTGCGGGAGTGCGGTTCGAGCATCCAGAGCTGCTCACCTTCAAGGGTAGATACGAGGAGGTCCGCCTCGGAGGCTTTGAGCCCGACGCCCACATTAAGGACATGGAGTTGGACGGCGTCTCCGGGGGCGTGCTGTATCCCTCGGCGGGGTTGACCATCTGGAATGTCCCGGACAGTGACCTCCTCTCTGCCTGCTTCCAGGCCTATAACAACTGGCTGGGCGACGTCTGGTGCAAGCCTTATCCTCATCTGCTCAAAGGCATCGCCATGGTCAACCTGGATGATATAGGTGAAGGAGTGAGGGAATTGGAACGGGTGGCCAAGATGGGCCTGGTAGGGGCTATGATAGCTCTCCGGCCCATGAATCTGAGGTACAATCACCCCGATTACGAGCCATTGTGGGCCGCGGCTCAGGACCTGGAAATCCCCCTCAGCCTTCACACCGGCTCCCATCGCTGGCAACCTCAGGAAACCCAGGTGATTACCCAGCAGCAGGGTGACGCGACGGCGGCTACCAACAGGGAGATCATACCCGCAACGCCATCGCGGATATGATCTTCTCCGGGGTTTTCGAAAGGTACCCCAAGCTGATGGTCGGCGCCGTGGAGTTCGAGATCGCCTGGGCGCCCTACTTCATGGGGAGAATGGACGACACTTATATTCAGCGCATTCCGGGACAGAGTATCCAGCGTTTCGAGGGAGGCTTACTGCCCAGCGATCTCTTCCGCCGCAACATATTCATCGGATTCCAGGAGGACGACATAGGCATAGAGCTTCGTAACCACATCGGGGTGGAGGTCCTCCAGTGGGGCTCCGACTACCCCCACAGTGAGAGCACCTTCCCCAGGTCACGGGAGATAGTGGAGAGAATCCTGAGGGGAGTTCCTGAGGAAGATAAGGCAATGATCGCCGGCGGGAACGCCGCCAGGCTCTACAAATTCAATTAAAACTCTAGGCGTAACTTATGATGTTGCGGGCCCCCTCGCCACTGATCATGGCGTCGAAGGTGGCGTTGATCTGCTCCAGACTGAAACGCTGGGTGATAAGCTCATCCAGCTTCAGCTTCCCTTCCATGTACAGGTCCACGAACCGAGGCATGTCCGTCCTTGGGTTGCATGAGCCGTAAGTGCAGCCCATCAGCACCCGATCGGGATTGAGAAACCGCGGGTCTACTGTGAGCTGTGCCCCATCGGCGGTGCTCCCAATGAACACGGTTACGCCTCCCCGGCGGGTGGTGTGAATGGCCTGGTTGATGGTCTCCGGTGAGCCGATAACCTCGAAGGCGTAGTCCGCCATCTCCCCCCGGGTGATCTCCCTAACGGCGTCCTGCACGTCCTCGGAGGCGGCGTTGACAACGTGGGTAGCTCCGAATTGCCGTGCCCGTTCCAGCTTGGGGTCATTGATGTCCACCCCGATGATCGTCATCGCTCCGGCCAGGGCCGCTCCTTGTACCACGTTGAGGCCGACCCCGCCGGTCCCGAACACCACCACCGTGCTCCCTGGTTGGACCTTGGCCGTGTGCATGGCGGCGCCCACGCCGGTGCTCACCCCGCAGCCGATGAGGGCGACCACATCCAGGGGCGCATCTTCCCGGACGATCACCAGGCTGTCCTCGGGGACCACGGTGTATTCTCCGAAGCTGGAAACCCCGATGAAGTGGTGGACATCTCTGCCCTGCTTGTTGCGCATCCGCGTGGTGCCGTCCATCAGGCCGCCTCGCCTAGGGTCTTTCTCGTATGTCAGACCGCAGAGATGGTGCTGCCCACGGACACAGTAGGAGCAGTGGCTGCAGGAAATTTTTACCGAAAGCACCACGTGGTCGCCGGGCTTGGCGTAGGTAACCCCCGGCCCCACCTCCACCACAGTGCCCGCTCCTTCGTGGCCCAGGACGATGGGCAGCGGCTGCTCCCTCGACCCATCCATGACGTCTAGGTCGCTGCGGCAGACTCCGCTGGCGGCCAGCTTAACCAGTGCCTCCCCCTGGCGAGGACCCTCCAGAGAGAGCTCCTCAACCACCAGAGGCTGGTGCTTTTCGTACAACACCGCCGCCTTCATACCTTCTCCTTCCCAAATCTGGCGTTGCTCCGATTTGGCCTTGGCCTTGGGCAGAATACCGCCCCAAAACCGGCGCCGCTCCGTCTACAGTGCTTCCGGGAGAAGGCGCTTCGATAGCGGCCCGATTATACCATCTACACGAGTTAACCTCAGGGTGGCGGTGCTTCATTTCCGTCGTCCATGGGAGAATTTGCGATAGGTGGCGTAGTGGAAATCTCTCCAGTTTGGCCGGATCTTTCAGTGCCCATGACCGTGGGATGCCACATCAGGGGAGTCAGGATGATCACGGGAAGCATCAGCAAGAGCCCGGCTATCGCCGCTATGAAGATGGATGCAGGTGCACTCAAAAAAGTGGCAATGGCCCCCATCCCGAATGTACCTAATGGACCCATTCCGATGCACTGGGCAACGGCCCCTAAAGCAGCCCCCCGCCTCTCCGGCGTCGACGCCAGCAATGTGATGGTGTACTGCATGGTGGCGAAACCGGAAAGGCCCAGTCCAACCAGTAACAACAAAAAAAACGATAGAGAGAACCAGGGTGACAGGGCAAATAGCAGCAGGGCTATCAGTTGTAGTATGCTGCCGCCTGCAAATACCCGCCCATGATACCTGGTGATCCCCCTGTACACTACGGCCGTTGCCCCTATGAATGTCCCTATCCCATTCGCCGATATCAGGACCCCCGTAAGTCCGGGTCCTACATGTAGATCATCTCTGGCCACTACGGGGAAGAGTTGGAAGGCGCCGAAGGACAGAAGGTTCATTATCAAGGTTATGAGCAACACTCCCCGGATGGTCCTGTTCTCCATTGAATAGCGGAGGCCATTCACCAGATGTCGCAACACCGGCTCTGTCCGGGTGGAAGGCCGGGCCGGCCGGCCCTTAACCCGCATGAAGCCGATCAGGGACAGAATGTACATTGTCAGAAGAAATATATAGGCCCCTGTATATCCGTTTATCTCGATGAAGAGGCCGGCAAATAGGGGCCCTAGAATGGAGCCGATGGTGAACGTAACGGTATCCAGGGACATGGCCCTCACCAGGATTTGTGACCCGACCAGGTCCTGGATAAACCATGAGCGTGACGGAATTTCCAGTACGACGGCCCACCCCAGGGCGAGGGTTGTAAATATTAAGTGCCACGGCTCCACCCGGTCGGTAACGACCAGAATAAGGACGACGGTAACGACCAGAACGGTGAAGCACCGGGCCGTTACTATCACATGCCAGCGGTTAAAGCGGTCGGCGATGAGGCCTGAGAAGACCCCGAAGATCAGCCATGGCAAGAATCGGAGGCCGCCCACCAAGGCCACCCAGAATGGGGAGTCGGTGCGGTCCAGGACCAGCAGGGCCACCACCACCATGTCCATGAACATGCAGGTGTTGCCGAGGGTGGTGGACCCCCATACAAAGCGATAGTCCCTGATCTGAAAGACGCTCAAAGCAGGGACCCTGAATCTTTTAGGAGCCCTAAGTTCGCCTAAGTCTTGGCTATCGCTCAATGCGGTCCCGTCGGAGCTGACTTCACTGGAAACCGACCCGAGTGTAAATTGGGCGCTCTCTCCTGTCAATGCCTCCGGGGACGGAATCCCACCCAGAGTAACGGCAGGACTACGGCCCAGAGAGAGGAAAAACGCCAACTCCAGGAAGTTCTGATAAGGTTCTGAGGAGGTTAACAGATGTATTACATAGTGGTTAGGGGAAGTTTTCAGAGCGAGAGTGCTCTACGCCGGCATACAGGAATAATTTAAGGGGCAGCTAATGGAAAGCGACAGTCACCCGCTGAAGATCATCCCATGACCTAAAACCATAAGCAGGTAACCGTGTTGGTAATCCCAGATATAGGGCGGACCTTATTCCGGAGAATTGAGGTAAGGTCCTCATCGGTATCGGCTTCGAGTTGCATAATGATATCGTACGGGCCGAGCACTTCTCGAACGAAGGCGTCTGGGATCCTCCGCAACCGTTCCAACACTGTCTGGGTTTTGGCGGGTTCTACGTTCATCAATATGTATGCGTTCGCTGCCATCAGATGCCCTTCTCTCCGCCTGCTGAATAAGCAATTGGGCCGTCAGGCGACTTATCGCCTGGTTAGCGTGCCGCTATCAAGGTCTCGATCTATACTACCCAATCACCGGCCCGGATTCCTCCGCGTGGGGGTATCTGAATGCGGCTGACCGGGTGCAAGAGCCCCACTAGGCGGCTCCGTTGCCTTGATGGCACCCTGAGATCTCTCCTCGTTCGGGGGGTCCCTTTCAGAAAGACGTAATACCTGACGCCTGGCATGGGCATCATGTATCCCCAGGCCCTGCCGCGCTCTTCGCGGTTTGGCTGTAGTGGCTCTTCGCCTGTGGTTTCAGCAAACTCTTGAACTTGTGTCGTCATCATCCACTCCCATTTGGTGGCTGGCAAAAGCCAACCACCTGGAGCTCCTCAAGCCGCTCCAGCTCCGCTTTTTTGGTAACATTTCAAGCTCCCTGACCTTGGTATTGATCAGGATGCACCTTCGCCCAACGCTTACTCCGGCTGTTTAAAAAATGACCGCAGTTATCCCAATCATCAACCATCATACTTCACCTCCATTAGGGGTGTTCGATTTCTGATCTTAAAGGGTGACTGTGGTGCTTCTCGTCGACGTTAGACCCCGTATCCCCAAGCTCCCGTTCGACACTTCGGGCGAGATGGCCCATGGTCTCACCGTAACGATCGACAAACAGCTCAGCCAGGTTCTTATATACCTGAAGCCCCACATCCGGGTTCTGGGAGAATAGAGCGGCGAGTCCCGATGTTTGTAGCTCCAATACCTTCATATTGGTCAGGGCCTTGGCCGAAGTGACCAGCTTTCCCGAACCCGTAAGACTGGCCGCCGGGAAGGTGTTTCCAGGTCCTGCAATTCTAGCGGCGATATCGCCCACCTGTGTATGGGTGGTTATCTGGGCCTCTCCCTGGGCGATGATGAAAATACGGTCGCCCAGCTCACCCGATTTGCCGAGCACTTCTCCTGTCCCACATTCTTTCTGTACGGCCAAAGGAACGACCTTCTCTATCTGCTCGTCGGAAAGCCCCATTAACAAGTCGCAATCCCGCAACACGCCCAGCACCGGCGCCTGCCCACCATCAGTCTGAACTTGCTCGGCAGCAGGGGCTTGGACAACCATACGGGGTTCCGTGTCCAAACCCGTGTACAGCTTCACATCGGCATGGGCCTTCCGCTCCACCTCACTGGCCACGCTACCCTTGAACATCTTGGCCAGCCCCTTGCGGTGGTGGGTGTACATCGCGATTAGGTCTACCTCTTCCCTTTCAGCGAAGTCGATAATTCCCTTGGCGGGGGAGCTGGCGATAGTCGCAGCCCAACGCCAACTCCCCGAATCTCCCTCTCGCTGTGCAGCGATACTATTCAGATAGGCCAGAGCCTCGGCGCGCTCAGCCTCCTCCACCTGGCTTCCGAGTATGACATTCCCTCCGCCCACGTTCCTTGACGGCATGGGAAGGTTGACTTTGAGTAGTATCACCTCGCCATCGGGCTCGACTTCCTCCCGGAACTGGTCCAAAACGAATTCCGACTCTTTGGACCCATCCAGGGGTATGACCACTTTACGGTACATGCCTCACCTCCGCAGAGAATCTCTTTCCTTTTACAACAACCTGATCTGCGGTTCTTCCCTTCCAGATATAGCTCCTACCTCTGAGACTGCCGCCGCTCCCTGGGTCCGGCTATGCTCATCCCTCTTGGCCTCTATTGAACTGTCATGACCTCTGGAGCATCGATAGGGAATCCTGAATTCAGAAGGCCTCCAATACAGACTGAATACCCTCCACGCCCTCCCGTGACACTGAGGGCAGACGATCGAAAGGGGATACACTACTCGCAGCCTGCTCCTTGCCGTGGTCACTGCTCACCTCCCTATACTTTGGTGTAAATCGCCATTACCCAGAATATTGGGAAGAGGTCCGAATCCACTTTAACATCACATAGTAAAAACCCGCACAAAGAACGAGGCCGATGTCGCCCGCACTTCCCGCAGGCTTCATCAGCCTCTAAGATCATTCTATCGCCCCCCTAGTCTAACCCTGTTCCCTAACTCCACCCATCAATGCTTTATTTCTGAGAGCCGGAGGCTGATTCAAGTTCACGAAAACCCCGCCATCCCATCATGGAGAACCCAACATCACCACTCATATCATATCTCTACCTTTAGGGTACATGAATATTTGTAACTCGTCAACATTGTGAGGTTAAATTGTGATTAACCTCACAATCAACTCGGAGGTTGATTAGAACGTATTCCGTAATATTAGATTCATTATTCAGCCTGTTAGAGAAATTTCGTGCCCATGGGCAACCTGATGCCAACGGGAGGCCATGTATCGTTAGCTGATACCGTCTATAATGACCGAGTTTTAGACGATTATGAATCGTATAACGAACTAATACATATTGACAGCGTGATAATTCTATGATATATTACGAATTAGAGAGCATAGCACTCGCCTCCATCAAGCCCCAGGTAACCGTGGTCAAAGACCAGCACCAGTGAACGTGTGGTCTTTAGCTAGGCCAGAGAGGGCCAGGACCGGTAACCAGGTAATCCAGATTCTGCGGGTCAAGACTTGACAAGGTAGGCCCAATCTGGCGGCCGGGGTTATCTGGGGCAGCTAGCAGAAAAGAGGCAGCCATGGTTCGAGAGTATGTGGAATCATGTCTGGGAATACCCCTATTGAAGCCTCCTCTGGCTTGGCGTCATGGGTTTGAAGAGGGGTTGAGGGCCAGCGGGGGGGCGTACGAAAGCCAGCGGCTCCACGATTGATGAGAATGTACAGCCACGTCCCCATTTTTTAAAGAGGGACGGCTCCTCCAGCAGTGATAGCCGGGTTGGTGGTGCCAAAGGCGAGGTTCTTTAGCCAGGCGCAGGTTGATTTCTGTGCCTGGCCTTTTTGTCATCTCCTCAAAGACCCTTGTAGTGCTGGGCTTTCTGAGCCGTTCGTTAATCCTGCCGTCCATGCCCCAGCGAAATTCGTCATTAACCCAGCTTTCCCAATGCTCTCGCGTGCTCCATACACTGACCACCATGAACACCCTGGGGTTATCCAGGGAGCGCCATGTCTCACCATATAGATGCCCCCGCTTCCGGAGGGCCTGACTCCTCAAGTCCCGGAGCATATCCCACACCCTATCCTCGTGGCCCGCTTTAACCCACCGCTCGATAAGAACCTTGACCGCCATTTGGCTCCTCCTTCCCGCGGTAATCTCTGTCAACGCCGTTGGTAATATCTCATGGAGAATATAATACCCTCGGGGCAACTGCTGGGTCATCGCAAAAGACTCTGGCCAAAGACTCTGGAACGGGACTCGCTGTAGTTAAACCTCCGGCCGTTGATTGGCCCCACCGGGAGGTCTATACTCCGGAGAGTCGGCCCATATGGCTGGCCCCTACATTATCAGGAGGAGTGCCATGGTAGAGCTGCGAGTCACCAGGTCAGATGGCGCCGGTTCCCTTCTGGGGGAGAAAATGGTTGAGGATTTCCGGACGGCCTTACGGCGGGAGCTTGTGCTCGCCGGGGATGCCGGCTACGAAGACGCCCGGAAGGTGTGGAACGGGATGATAGACAAAAGGCCGGCGCTTATTTCCCGTTGTCTAGGCGCCAGCGACGTGATCACATCCGTCAACTTCGCCCGGGATAATAATTTGCTGGTGGCGGTGCGTGGGGGAGGCCACAGCTTTCCAGGCAAGTCCACCTGCGACGGAGGCATCGTCATCGACCTGTCTCGGATGAAGAGCGTTCGCGTGGACCCGGCGAGGGGCACGGCCAGGGCTGAGCCCGGCGCCAAGTGGATTGATTTCGACCGGGAGACCCAGGCCTTCGGCTTGGCGACGACAGGCGGGACCGTCTCCGATACAGGGAACGCCGGACTTACCTTGGGGGGCGGGTTGGGCTGGCTCATGGGCCATTACGGCCTGACCTGTGACAACCTCCTGTCAGCGGACCTGGTTACCGCCGACGGAAAGTTCCTCACCACCAGCACAACAGAAAACCCCGAGCTGTTCTGGGGGTTGAGGGGCGGTGGAGGCAACTTCGGCGTCGTCACATCCTTCGAATACCAGCTTCATACTGTTGGTCCTGTGATAGGGGGCATGGTTTCCCACCCCTTCCATAAGTTCAAGGAGGTTTTCGATTTCTACCGGAATTTCGTTGCGGCTGCTCCCAACGAGCTCATAGCGGCCATCGCCCTGTTGACCTCACCGGAGGGCGCTCCCGTCGTGGCCATCCTGGCATGCTATTCCGGCCCCCTGGACGTGGGTGAGAAGGTGATGAAGCCGCTGCACGAGTTTGGACCGCCTGTGGCCGACCATCTCGGGCCCATGCCCTACTCCGTGATGCAGACCCTGATGGACAAGGCGACTCTTCCCGGAAACCGGTACTACATAAGGTCCGACTACACCAAAGAGCTCGGTGACGATGCGGTCCACGCCATGGTGGAGCGCTTCCAGGTGGTTCCGTCCCCCCAGTCCGGAATCCTATTCTTTCCATTCGGCGGCGCCATGCGAAGTCCCTTGAGGGGGGAGACATCCTACGTTCACAGGGACGCGGGCTTCGACTTCGAGGTTATAGGGGAGTGGCAGGACTCCCGTGACGATGAAAAAAATATCGGCTGGACCCGGGAAGTTTGGGAGGCCATGCGGCCTTTCACCTCCGGGAGCGTCTATGTCAACGGTCTGGGCGATGAGGGCGATGATCGGGTCAGGGAGGCCTATGGCGCGGAGACTTACAAGAGGTTGGTGGCGCTGAAAAACAAGCTCGACCCTGGCAACCTCTTCCGGCTGAATCAGAATATCGTTCCCACCGCTTAGAGTCCCGCGTCAGCTGGGAAGGGCTGATGCACCCCAGGTCGAAGGGGGGTGAAAGCATGAACTTGGAGGAAATAGAACGTAGACTGAAGGTGCTTGAGGACATAGAGGAGATAAAGAAGCTCAAGGCCCGCTACTGCTCCTACTGCGACAACCACCATGACCCGGATGGCATCGCCGGTCTCTTTACCGAGGATGGCGTCTGGGACGGCGGGACCAGGGGCATGGCCCAGGGAAGGGATGCCATCCGGGACCTGTTCACCAGGATCACTCCCATGGTCCCCTTCTCCGTACACATGTTGATGAACCCCATCATCGAGGTGGAGGGGGATAGGGCCAGGGGGAGTTGGTACTTTTTCGGCGCGTTGACCGTCGCCGGGGAAAATGAGGCGGTGTGGGCCTCCGCCAGGTACGACGACGAGTACGCCAGGGTTGACGGGGAGTGGAAGTGCAGGCGGTTTAAAGTAAGCTTCTTCTTCTGGACCCCCTTCGACCAGGGCTGGGTCAGGAATAGGGACTTATGGAAATGATCTGGTATACTCGGCGGGAGCCCGCTGCCGGCGCATACATATAATGGAGATTGTCTACTTGACGCAACCGCCCAAGGGGCGTAGCATGGATGGATGCCGTGGGCAAGGCGTCTCGGCGGGCTGGTTGCGGCCGTCATCCTGTTCCTTCATGGTTTGCCGGGATTTGTGGATGACTCAGCTGCATGGCATTCATGGATCACCAGCATGAATCTTCCGACACTGGTGTATCCTATCGGGATTGTAGGCGGTCTTCTCTTAGGTACGTCAGAATGGTGGTACCCACAGTTGCGGAAGGTGTGGGACCGTGTTCGCAGGGTCCCCACTGCGTTAGCGTTACCCAATGAGGACTTGGTGCGCTTTAGGGAGTGCCTGCCGCACGTTCAGCGCTGTCGGAAACTAATTAGTCCATATACAGGAACACTTGGGACAGCCGACATTGCACTGCAAATATTTCGGATTGGAAGTGCCCAATTTGGTGAGATCGCAACTGAAGTAGAATACTTGGCCAAGCAGTTCAGAGTGCTGGGGATACCGAGTCCTGAGATATGGGGAGATGGCGGAGAGGACGACCACTCATTCAGCAAAGTTCATTCTAGGTTAAGATCATGGAGTTCGCATTTAGCATGGCTAGAGGCAAAAATTCACCAAGAAGACCTTCAAGGTGCACGTTTTCAAGAAGAGTGACAATTAGGCAACCAACTTCTGATAAGTGAGATGCTCAGTGTTAACAATACGGCGAAGGGTGTCAGTGAAAATGTGGGTGTTGTCTCGGTTGCTGTATCGCCATTCCAGTTCTTCCAAGTACCTGTCCAGGTGTTTCTCGGAAACCTTGTGGAAGGCCCCGATGATGCTCCGCTTGAACAGGGACCACACGCCCTCTATGGTGTTGGTGTGAACGTCTCCGAGAACCCATTGTTCGGCAGAGTGGTTGACCGTCTCATGGCGGGTGTTGTGGTCTGCAATGCCCAGATAGGATGCCAGTTCATCGGTGTAGATAGCCTCTGCTTCATCCTTGACCGTCCGGTTGATGAAGTCATGGAGCGTTCCCTTTTTAGTGTTGGGTATGCGCTCCAACTTTATGCCGCCGTTCCGTTGGATGGCCCCGGCAACCCAAGTTTTGTTTCCCTTGTAGGCCCGCCCCTTACCTCTAGTCTTGCCGCCAACAAGGGTTTCGTCCACTTTGACAATGCCCAGGAGTGTAGGGCCGTCGAAGGGGTCATTGCCCATCGCTGCACGGATACGATGGCAGAGATACCACGCCGTCTTATAGGCTACTTTGATGGTCCGCTTGAGTTGGAGGGCGGATATGCCCTTCTTGGATTCGCACATCAGGTAAATGGCGATAAACCACTTGCGGAGGGGCAGGTGGGAATCGTGCATGATGGTTCCGGCGGTGACGGAGAACTGATAGCGGCAAGCATTGCAGTCGAATTGCCCACGTCCCTCAATCTCGGATACGCTGAGGGACCCGCACCGGAAGCAGGCCACGCCGTTGGGCCAACGAAGCCGCTCCAAGAGTTCCCGACACTTGGCGTCTGTGTTAAAGTCGTCCACGAGGGTTAGGAGGTCAGTCATGGCTCAGGCTCCCAAGAAGAAGAGATTGTTGCCGAAGAACATCGCTGAGAAGTCCGATTCCGAGGTGGCCGAAAAGCTGTTTGGCAAGAAAGCCAAACAGGAGTTAGACCGGCTGATTGACGATGTTCCCAAGTCCATGACTAAACCCGAATCCACCGAAGGA
The DNA here is from genome assembly GCA_965225925.1 of Dehalococcoidia bacterium. Lineage (GTDB taxonomy): Bacteria > Chloroflexota > Dehalococcoidia > Lucifugimonadales > JAGWBF01 > CBDDBY01. Next base: position 306,833 of record CBDDBY010000005.1, read on the forward strand.
CACGGATGGACGGCGTGAGGACAGCGGAAGGGGGTGGGTGAGGGAGCTACAGGGTAGATGGCCTGGGCTCTTGGGGTAGATGGGAGGGCGGCGGAGGGTCTTCAGTCGCCGCACAGGGCCCCTAAGGCCCTATGCGGGAGTTGCGATGCGCGGGATGGCGAGAGGATACGCAGCAGGGGACTCTCGCGACCGGGGTGGCGCGAGATTGCGGGGACGTTGGGTCAGTTGCAGGCTGGCCGTCAGGCCGGGAATGGAATGGCTTGCAGCCGGGCCAAGGCGCGACTGAACTGGGTTTCCCAAGGCCAGCGCCGGGGGAGATGCAAAGTGAGGCGGCGCGCCGAGCGGGTGATCCGCCCCACCAGAGCGAAGACCCGTCGCCTGAGGGTCTTGGTGATCAGGGTCCCCTCGCCCAGACCAATCCGCGCCGTTCCAGCGGGCGAGGTTATGCGCCATCACCTGTACCGCCAGCCAGGCGCCGTTGGCGGCGAAGCGCGCCGACGGCATGTGGTTCAGCCCGACGCCGTACTTGAGGTCGCGTATGGCGTTCTCGACCTCGGCGTGGCGGCGATGATCGGCCTCCAGTTCCAGCGTCTCCCCATCGCGGTCGGTGATGAAGGCGTGATAGCTGTATCTGGCGAAGAGGGCGAGCTGGGAACCGGGTGTCGGCTTCACCCGCCGGACAATGAGCCGCGCCGGCGGGGCGTCCGGCTTGGTCTGGAACGGGGTGTAAGTCGTCTCGGCGACATCGGCGGCGCCGTCCATCCAGTAGGGAATGGGAGTCCAGTCCTCCTCTGGTATCGCCTCGATCAGGTCCCGCAGGCTGGCGCGCTGGCGGATGGTGATAGAGAAGCGGACATCCATTTCCCGGCAGGCGGCAACGACAGTGTGGGCGTAGAAGCCGCTGTCGGCCCGCACCGTGAGTTGTCCCCTGGCCCCGCCGTAGCGCACCCGCCCCACCGTCTCACGCAGGAAGTGGGCGGCGCCACGGGCGGTGTTGGCCCGGCCCTCACGCAGCCGGGACATCAGCACCTCGCCGGTGCCGGCGGCAATGGCCAGCAGCGGGTGATAGCCGCGGGCGCCGGTATAGCCGTGGTGGCGCGCTCCCTCCTTGGCCAGTCCATAGGTCTCGCAGATGGTCGAGTCCAGGTCGATGCTCAGGGGCGAGTCGCCGGGTCCGGCCCCAGCGGCCCAGGCCCGGGCCAACAACTGGCGGCTCACGCGGTCGAGTTGACGGACATGCCCCCACCGGAAGCTGCGCAGGAAGGTCCCCAGGGTGGATGACGCCTTGACCACGCAGCCTAGAACACCGACCGTCCCACCAGCGCGCAGCGCATCGGCGTCGTCGATGCAGTCGCCGCCTGCCAGCGCGGAAGCGACCAGCGTCAGCATCTTGTCCCCAGTGTTCGCCCGTCCCGGCGCTCCGCCGAGGTCAAGGTGACGGTCGACGAGTTCCCGCAGGCCCAGGTGCCGGGCTAGGGTGGCCGGCAGGAGCAGGCCGGCATTGGCCACCAGGCGATGGTCGTCAAAGAGGATGCGCATACGGTCGGGTTTGTTCTGTGGCAGCATCTATTGGGTGCTCCTTGTTTCCGGGCTGGTTTCTGTTCCAAAACCATTATCCCAGATTCAGAGGAGCACCCGCTGGCTTCTTCAAGGACTGTCCCCAAGGACGTCCTTCGGTGGATTCGGGCTAAAGACTAACACAAAGCTAACCCTGTGTCAAGTATATAATCACCTAACTAACTGCCCCAGCCCCTGATCAGACCTCCATAGGTCGATGATGTGTTCCACTCCCTCCGCCTCCGTCGCCGTGATATCGTCGGCAACCCAGTGGAGATCCAAGACCATCCCCAAAGATCTCCGTGTCAACGGGTCTGAGTCCAGTTAGACGATTAAGCACTTGACGCTCAGGTTGTGTGAAGCCGTCGGTAACCCAGGACAGGTCCAGGATACTCCCAGCTGCGTCCGGGTCAACATTGAAAAAGCACGTGATTTAGCTCGGCGCATGCTGGCGCTGTGGTGGTCGCTGTGCGTTGCAGTGGGGGAAGCGCCTGAGCCCGGAACCCCTGGCCGTAGAACGATTCGATAGTTTCCATGTCGATGAGGAACCAGGACTCTATGACCTGTACCCTCAGATGGCATTGGTCGTTCGCTGCACCGGCGGAGCGGGTTCATCCGTCATTAGTCTGCAAATGGTGCCATGGGCCCTGCGGCGTCACCGGTCCCTCGGCGTCGACTTAGCCCGAATCCACCGATGGACAGGGATGGACGGCGTGAGGACAGCGGAAGGGGGTGAGGGAGTTACAGGCGCGATGATCCGGGCTCGCATTTGGGTAGACGGGAGGTTGGCGGGCGGTCTGCAGGCGCTTTTGGGGGCACCGATGGCGGCCTACAGTGGCTGTGGCGAGCGAGATGGCGGGATAGGACACGGCAAGAGGCGCTCGCGGACTGGGCTGGCGCGAGTTTGCGGGGACGTTGGGTTGGCTGGCGGGTCAGTGGCGGACGGGCGCCGTCAGGCTGGGAGTGGAATGGCTCGCAGTCGGGCCAGGGCGCGGCTGAACTGCTCCTCCCAGGGCCAGCGCCGGGGAAGATGCAGGGTCAATCGGCGTGCCGAGCGGGTGATCCGTCCGGCCAAGGCAAAGACCCGTCGTCTGAGGGTCTTAGTGGTCACGATCTGCTGACCCAGGCCGATGCGGGCTGTCCAGCGGGCCAGGTTGTGCGCCATCACCTGTACCGCCAGCCAGGCGCCGTTGGCGGCGAAGCGGCCCGAGGGGAGATGGTTCAGCCCCACGCCGTACTTGAGGTCGCGTATCGCATTCTCGATCTCGGCGTGACGGCGATGATCGGCCTCCAGTTCCAGCGTCTCCCCGTCCCGGTCGGTGATGAAGCCGTGATAGCTGTAGGTGGCGAAGAGAGCCAGTTGAGAACCGGGCGCCGGCTTCACCCGCCGGACGATGAGCCGTACCGGCGCGGCGTCCGCCTCGGCCTGGAACGGGGTGTAGGTGGTCTCGGCCACATCGGCGGCGGCGTCCATCCAGTAGGGAATGGGAGTCCAGTCCTCCTCTGGTATCGCCTCGATGAGATTCCGCAGGCGGGCGCGCTGGCGGATGGCGATGGAGAAGCGGACATCCATCCGGCGGCAGACGGCGACCACGGCGTGGGTATAGAAGCCGCTGTCGGCCCGCACCGTGAGTTGGCCCCTGGCTCCGCAGTAGCGCACCCGCCCCACTGTTTCACGCAGGAAGTGGGCAGCGCCGCGGGCGGTGTTGGCCCGGCCCTCGCGCAGGCGGGCCAACAGCACGTCGCCGGTGCCGGACCCGGCGACGGCCAGCAGCGGGTGATAGCCCCGCGCACCGGTGTAGCCGTGGTGGCGGGCGCCCTCCTTGGCCAGTCCGTAGGTCTCGCAGATCGTCGAATCAAGGTCGATGGTGAATGGTGCGTCACCGGGTCCGGCACAGGCCTTCCAGACCCGGGCCAGCAACTTGCGGCTCACCCGGTCCAGTTGGCGGACATGGCCCCACCGGAAGCTGCGCAGGAAGGTGCCCAGGGTGGAGGGAGCCTTAGCCGTGAAACCGAGCACGCGGGCGGTCCCGCCGGCGCGCAGCACATCGGCGTCGTCGATGCAATCTCCGCCGGCTAGGGCGGAGGCCACCAGGGTCATCATCTTGTCGCCGGTGTTCGCCCGGCCCGGCGCGCCGCCGAGGTCGAGGTGCTTCCGGAGGAGTTGGGGCAGGCCAAGGCGCAGGGCGAGGGTGGCGGGAAGGATCAGCCCGGCATTGGCCACCAGGCGGTGGTCGTCGAAGGCGATTTGGATACGGTCGGGTTTGTTCTGTGGCAGCATCTATTGGGTGCTCCTTGTTTCCGGGCTGGTTTCTGTTCCAAAACCATTATCCCAGATTCACAGGAGCACCCTCTAGCTTCTTCAAGGGCTGTCCCCAAGGCCGTCCATCGGTGGATTCGGGCTAAGAGCACCCATTTTGTGGTACAGTACCACAAAGTCGAAGCTAACATAGGAGTATGCCATTCCCACAGTATCCCCGGGCCGGACAGGCAAATGGTTTCCAAAGAGGCAGCTTCTGAGGGCAACAGTGCGCAGAAGGTCGGCCAAGTGGATGAAGTGCGGCGGACCCAGCAAGTGGGGCATGGCGGTTCCATTGTGGACTCTTCTTATGAGAGCGCGGAGGGTGTGCCAACGTTTTAGGAGCGGTAGATGGAAAAGGCTTGATCCGCGCATTCCCCACCCCTTCTATATGCAAAGAGCGTGCTGACGCATGTACACGATACAGTGCGACTTCGATGACACGATCACGGTCAACAATGTCAGTGAAGAACTGAGGAAGGCCTACGCCTCCGAAGAATGGCGCGGCATTGAAGACGGGTACAAGGCAGGGCAGTTCAGTGTTGAGGAGAGCAACCGCCGCCAGTTTGCCCTGATTCAGGCCACGGAGGAGCGGATAGAACAGTATGTCATCCGGACAACCGTCGTGAGGCCCGGGTTCTCAGCATTTGTGAAGTACTGCCAGGGGGAGGGAATTCAGTTGGCGGTGGTCAGCAGCGGAGTGGACCTGTATATAGACCCCATATTGCGCGATTTGGGACTCGGCGATTTGGAGCGGTATTCTGGCACGGGCCGAGTTGGCAATCATGGCGTAACCGTGCGCTACGCCGATCCTTTCGAGGCTCCGTTGGAGGAGGGCTTCAAGCTGGCGCACCTTCTGTTTTTGAAGCAAAGGCAACGGCCAGTCATCTACATCGGCGACGGAGCATCAGACATTGCGTCCGCCACTGTGGCAGACTTCGTTATCGCGAGAAGCGCCCTTGCGGAGTTTTGTCGCTCTAGGTCCCTTCCTCACTTCAGGTTCCATGATTTCCATGACGTTCTGCGTATCGTGAAGTATCACATCGTGGGTGCAAGCAGCAACGCGGCACCGTAGCAAGGCGTCAGGCCGCCAGTTCGACAATCGTCGGTTGCGCGTGTCCTCTTGCGCAGCGTGTCGGTGTTCACAGAAGTCCCACCGATAGCAAGGTCATCCGATGTACACCGTAGAATCTGGTAGCCACACGTCAAAAATTGCTCTATAAAGGAGATAATAGTTACATGAAGGGTGTCATTCTAGCTGCAGGATACGGGAGACGATTTGCTCTGGGCGAAGGGCGTCTCCACAAGCTCCTGCTTCGTATAGGCAACCGCGCGGTCATCGACTACACCCTGGAGGCGTTTGGCAAGGCAGGGATCACGGACGTTGCAATGGTTGTAGGCTATCGTGCCGAGCTGCTGCGAGACTACAATGGCGACGGCGCCCGCCACGGTATCCACCTCGAGTACCTGTTTAATCCCCAGTACGAAAAGGGAAATGCGCTCTCTCTCAACACCGCGAAGTCCTTCACCCAGGAAGAGCCGTTCTTGCTTTGTATGGGAGACCACCTGGTCTCTCCTGAACTGCTGTCCAGGATGCTAGCGCCCGCAACCGATTCCAGTGCCCTGGCTGTAGACTTCAGCCCAGATATCCACGACATCGAAGAGGCGACACGGGTGCGCGTGGACTCTGAAGGCTGCATCAACCGCATAGGGAAAGACCTACACGAATGGGCCGGCGTCGACGCCGGCGTGTTCCGGCTAACTCCAGCCATCTACGAAGCTATCACGGCGGTGACATGCGAGGAGCGAGATGAGCATCAGATCAGCGAGGCTGTTACCTGGATGATCAGCCAAGGGTATCGCCTCAATGCGTGCGACATCTCCGGATGCTTCTGGCAAGACGTGGATACCTGGGAAGACCTTCGCCATGCCAGGGCGGCGCTGGCAGAGACGACGCTTTGAACGTTGCGTACGACGGCTTTGTCTCCCGCCACATCAATCGGAGATTTTCCCGGCCTATTGCCAGGTTGCTGGCCTACACCCCGGTAACTCCCAATCAGGTCTCTTTGCTCAGTCTTGTCATCGCTGTGGGGTCTCTTGCACTATTCTTCAACGACCATCCTTTGTGGGCAGGCGGAGCCGTTCAAGCGTCTTCAATCGTCGACGGCGTAGACGGAGACCTGGCACGCCATAAGAGCATAGCGACACGGTTCGGCGGGTTCTTTGACGCCATCCTTGACCGGTACTCCGACGTAGCCATCCTTGGAGGGTTGACCTACTGGTCTGTCACATTTGAAGAGCGGTTGTCACCCGAGCCTACGGCCATCATCGGCGTGTTGGCTATCGTAGGAGCGTTAATGATCAGCTACAGCCGTGCTCGGGCGGAGGCCTCTTTGGGATTCGCCTTCCAAGGGTTGGCTGGGAACCTGGCATCCAGGGACTCGCGGCTCCTGATTGTGATGATTGGGGCGATTTTGGGACAGGGCCTAGCATGTCTGGCAGTCATGGCTGTCCTGTCAAACAGCATGGTCCTCTGGCGGTTGGCTGTGGCTCGAAGCCGTTCCTGAGGAACAGGAGTTTCATGTTGACGAGGCTAGGCAGGCTGGTCATTCTGGTCGTCCCGAGTGAAACAGCCGGATGCTGGACTTTGCGTTGCGTGTCGGCTTCGAGATGAGGTTATGCCGGCCGTACTGCAAACCTGGTAGCTCATCGTAGTTATCTCAGAGTCGCGAACTTGCAAATTGCTAAAGGACGGCTTCAGTGAGCCATGCATCAGCTTCAGTATAACACTGACCGAGGAGTGATAGTTTGGCCGGGCATGAGCCGCGGCCTACCGTCTCCCCGATCGTCTGTTCAGTAACGCACTGCGACGATTGTTCAGGGCAAACCGGATACTCTCTCGGTTTGGGCGGCTTGACTACAGTGTCAGACTGAACCTCAGCGTGAAAGTTGTTGATTCTGTAAAGCTTGGTGGACCGGTCTCCTCGCAAAACGGGAGTTTGACCTGCCCCCCAAAAACTGGTCCAGTTATAAACTCGTAAAGTGGAGCTGGTGAGAGGGGGTAGTCAATGGCGAGTAAAAAGCGCAGTGTAGAAGAGATCATAGGGAAGCTGCGGGAAGCGGAGGTGGCCCTGGCGCAAGGGGAGACGGTGGCCCAGGCATGCAGGGGTATCGGGGTATCAGACCATACGTTTTACCGGTGGCGGCAGCAGTATGGGGGGCTGAGAATAGACCAGGCGAGGCGGTTGCGGGAGATGGAAGCGGAGAACGGACGACTCAGGCGTGCGGTAGCGGACCTGACGTTGGACAACCAGATTCTGAAGGAGGCAGCACGGGGAAACTTCTGAGCCCGGCCCGCCGGCGGAGACGCGTGGAAGTGGTGGGGAACAGGTATGGCATCTCTGAGCGGCGCGCTTGCCGGGCGCTTGAGCAACCCCGGTCAACACAGAGGTACACTGCAACAGTGGCCGATGATGAGGAGGCCCTGACGATGGCAGTGGTTCGGCTGGCGAGTCGGTACGGACGGTATGGGTACCGGCGGGTGACTGCCATGCTGCAATGGGAGGGATGGAGAGTGAACCACAAGCGGGTGGAGCGGATCTGGCGACGGGAAGGACTCAAGGTACCAGCCAAACAGCCCAAACGGGGCCGACTCTGGCTTACTGACGGCTCCTGCGTGCGGCTGAGGCCACAACGACGGAACCACGTCTGGGCATACGACTTTGTGGCCCTTCGTACCAGTGACGGCAAACCCGTTCGTCTCCTGACAGTGGTGGATGAGTATACCAGGGAGTGTCTGGCCATCCATGTGGGTCGCTCGTTACGCTCACCCCATGTCATTGAATGCCTGGGGGACCTCATGGTCCAGCGTGGCGTGCCGGAGCACCTCCGCTCGGACAACGGGCCGGAGTTCACCGCCAGGGCGGTGCGGTTGTGGCTCCAAGGGGTGGGAGCCACAACCCTCTTCATCACACCGGGTAGCCCTTGGGAGAATGGGTATGTTGAGAGCTTCAACGGCAAGCTTAGGGACGAACTCTTGGACCGGGAGCTCTTCGATACCCTCTGGGAGGTGCAGGTCCTCACCGAGCAGTGGCGCCACGAGTACAACCACCAACGCCCCCACAGCGCCCTGGGCTATCGCCCTCCTGCTCCAGAGGCCATCCTCACCTCCTCTGCTCCAAGCGCTATCAGTGTCTCATGATTTGTGGTACACCTATTGGGGGCAGGTCAATGCAGAGCGTGGGTGACGTCTATATAACTCATGCCTGGTCACGTACGCCCGAGACTGCCCAGAAGGCGGCCCGGGAGTTCGGAATACCGAACGTGGTGGACCGTTGGGAGGAGATAGTCGATTCACCGCAGATCGACGCAGTCGTCATCGCCACGCCGCCGAACTTTCATCTTCCCGCGACTCTTGCTGCGCTCGACGCCGGGAAGCACGTCCTGAGCCAGGCGCGCATGGCCCGTAACCTGAGCGAGGCGCTCCGAATGTTCGAGGCGTCCAAAGCGACCGACTTCGTGACGGCGCTGTACCCCGCCGGGTTTGGGCTAAAGGGCGACAGAGTGATGCGACGGCTTCTGCACGACGAAGGCTACGTCGGAGAGATCCTCGAAGTGCGCGTGACGTCCGTGGTCTCATCGATACCGGAGGTGGGAGCGTGGGTAGTTGACCCTGAGGTGGTCGGCGTCAACACGATGATGCTGGCTTATCGGATAGACCGGAGATTGACTGACTTTGCAGGACCTGATTGTGATGCTACCCTCTCGTTTAGCCCGAATCCACCGAAGGATACGGATGGACGGCGTGAGGACAGCGGAAGGGGGTGGGTGAGGGAGCTACAGGGGAGATGGCCTGGGGTCTTGGGGTAGATGGGAGGCCGGCGGAGGGTCTTCAGTCGCCGCACAGGGCCCCTAAGGCCCTATGCGGGAGTTGCGATGCGCGGGATGGCGAGAGGATACGCAACAGGGGACTCTCGCGACCGGGGTGGCGCGAGATTGCGGGGACGTTGGGTCAGTTACAGGCTGGCCGTCAGGCCGGGAATGGAATGGCTTGCAGCCGGGCCAAGGCGCGACTGAACTGGGTTTCCCAAGGCCAGCGCCGGGGGAGATGCAAAGTGAGGCGGCGCGCCGAGCGGGTGATCCGTCCCACCAGAGCGAAGACCCGCCGCCTGAGGGTCTTGGTGATCAGGGTCCCCTCGCCCAGACCAATCCGCGCCGTCCAGCGGGCGAAGTTATGCGCCATCACCTGTACCGCCAGCCAGGCGCCGTTGGCGGCGAAGCGCCCCGACGGCATGTGGTTCAGCCCGACGCCGTACTTGAGGTCGCGTATGGCGTTCTCGACCTCGGCGTGGCGGCGATGATCGGCCTCCAGTTCCAGCGTCTCCCCATCGCGGTCGGTGATGAAGGCGTGATAGCTGTATCTGGCGAAGAGGGCGAGCTGGGAACCGGGCGTCGGCTTCACCCGCCGGACAATGAGCCGCACCGGCGGGGCGTCCGGCTTGGTCTGGAACGGGGTGTAAGTCGTCTCGGCGACATCGGCGGCGCCGTCCATCCAGTAGGGAATGGGAGTCCAGTCCTCCTCTGGTATCGCCTCGATCAGGTCCCGCAGGCTGGCGCGCTGGCGGATGGTGATAGAGAAGCGGACATCCATTTCCCGGCAGGCGGCAACGACAGTGTGGGCGTAGAAGCCGCTGTCGGCCCGCACCGTGAGTTGTCCCCTGGCCCCGCCGTAGCGCACCCGCCCCACCGTCTCACGCAGGAAGTGGGCGGCGCCACGGGCGGTGTTGGCCCGGCCCTCGCGCAGCCGGGACATCAGCACCTCGCCGGTGCCGGCGGCAATGGCCAGCAGCGGGTGATAGCCGCGGGCGCCGGTATAGCCGTGGTGGCGCGCTCCCTCCTTGGCCAGTCCATAGGTCTCGCAGATGGTCGAGTCCAGGTCGATGCTCAGGGGCGAGTCGCCGGGTCCGGCCCCAGCGGCCCAGGCCCGGGCCAACAACTGGCGGCTCACGCGGTCGAGTTGACGGACATGCCTCCACCGGAAGCTGCGCAGGAAGGTCCCCAGGGTGGATGGCGCCTTGACCACGCAGCCTAGAACACCGACCGTCCCACCAGCGCGCAGCGCATCGGCGTCGTCGATGCAGTCGCCGCCTGCCAGCGCGGAAGCGACCAGCGTCAGCATCTTGTCCCCAGTGTTCGCCCGTCCCGGCGCTCCGCCGAGGTCAAGGTGATGGTCGACGAGTTCCCGCAGGCCCAGGTGCCGGGCTAGGGTGGCCGGCAGGAGCAGGCCGGCATTGGCCACCAGGCGATGATCGTCAAAGAGGATGCGCATACGGTCGGGTTTGTTCTGTGGCAGCATCTATTGGGTGCTCCTTGTTTCCGGGCTGGTTTCTGTTCCAAAACCATTATCCCAGATTCAGAGGAGCACCCGCTGGCTTCTTCAAGGACTGTCCCCAAGGCCGTCCTTCGGTGGATTCGGGCTTAGGCCAAAATTTCACGAGGGAGAATAGGAATTCATGAAAAATTGGATGATAGCAATATATGCTCTAGGGGTAGCATTGTTCTCCGTAGCCGCCTGTACAACAAATGAAACCCCGATACCCGACAACATTAACGGCGTCCAGGACTTCGTCAGCGCCCTCCAGTCCACGGGTGCCTCGACAACAGAAGGCGATCCGATCACACAGCCCTTTTTTAACGTGCCTGGGAAGCGCTTGACAGTCAATGGCAGCGAAGTGCAGGTCTTCGAGTATGCCGATCCGGATGAAGCACAGGTTGAGGCTGCCAAGGTTGCTCCAAGTGGAGATTCGGTCGGTACCACAATGATTACGTGGGTTGCTACTCCTCATTTCTTTTTGAGCGATACCCTCCTAGTGCTCTATGTGGGCAATGATGGTACGGTTCTCGGTCTTCTCCAAGATGTGATGGGCCCTCAGTTCGCAGGATGGGCGCTTCCCGACGCTGTCAACGCCAAGGTCCAAGCGTACCTGGCGGGGATGGACGAGCTTGCGGCGACTCTCCGGAGAGTAGTCATATCGGAAGACCAGCAGGCCTCGATCGACCAGGTACTGGTGATCGCTTCTCAGCTGGAGGGATACGTATTCTTCTTCGCCGCGCTCGACGAGGAGCAAATGAAACAATTGCTTACCACGTACGGTGAAGAAATCAGCGCAACGTCAGATCTGACCGCCAGGCTAGCGGTGGCAGCCACTGAAGCAACTGGCGCTGACTCGATCGCACTCGCGTTGCAGCGTCCGCCGGCGTTTGCCATCGGAAGCGTCAGCACAGAAGGGAGTGGGGGGCCGGGTGACCCCATCATCGAGCGGCAGGAGGTGGCGTCCGGCGACATTAGTACGCTGCTAATTCCCGGCGAGATCGCTGCACTCGCTGTGGGACTCGAGCTAACCGTCCAGTATCGTGACGAAAAGTCTGCGGCAGCCGCCGTAGACCCGACGCAGATCGAGAAGATGGATAGTTGGAATGGGCTGAGCCTCGAAACGGCCGGTGGAACAAAAGGTATGACATTCTCAGTGATAGATTTCGAGTCAGAGTCCTCCGCCCTGGACCATTATGGAACGATCACGTCTGAGCCTTCGGGTTTACAGGAGATGTCTTCACCAATTAGGAGAGGCCTCTGCCAAAGTCGAGGTGAATGCCCAGGGCATCGGCAGCATAGTTGTCTTTCTGAAGGGGGACAAAGTTGTCTCGCTGCACACTGCGCAGTCGGAAGGCCAGGAGCCGCTGCGCTCTTTGGAGAGCCTCGAAGAGCTGGCTGAGCTCGTGGCGAGCAGGCTTTGAAGAAGTGGCTGATCGCCCTGACCGGCTTGACCCTTGCCCTGGTGGCTTATTCTTTGGCTGTTTCTCATAGTAATACCCCTGGAACTTCTAGGCTTCCTCTCGATGACATGGGACTCTCGGAATCAAGGCTGGCACGATAAGATTGCGGGAACCCGCGTATTAAGACTTCCACATCGGCCTGAAGAATTTCATAGGAAGTGGCTCCATCGTATCTATATGCAATATGCCCATCGCGGTCGATGATTATCGTCGTACCGAGCCTATATATTCGAAATTGCTGTTCAATAGACTATGTCGGATGAAGGAGGGCGCTCCACATTCGGGACCCTTGGCGCCGCAGCTACCATCTGGGTACAATTAGGGGCACCAAAAGGACTTCATTCTGATGGGGGTATCCCAGCCCTAACCGATGAGAAGCTTGCCTCTGTGCTCCACAGCATCGGCAGTGTCCCCAATTGGCCCGTTCTGTTCGCTATTAATGAGGTGGTACCCAAAAACTAGACAACTGGCTAAGAGAGAGTCCAGCTCCTAAAATAACCGGCAACTAACCGACGTGAAGGAGCAGGACATGAAGCAGACGAGGAATAAGCACAGTCCGGCGTTCAAGGCCAAGGTGGCCCTGGCCGCCCTTGCGGGGGAAGAGACCATCGCCCAGCTGGCCAGCCGATTTGAGGTCCATCCCAGTCAGATTCACGCCTGGAAAAGGGCCCTGGTGGAAGGAGCCCCGGAGCTATTTGCCACCAATCAGAAATCCCAGGAGAAAGCCAAGGAAGCTCAGATTAACCACCTCTACCGGCACATCGGCCAGCTGAAGGTGGAACGCGATTTTTTGTCGGAAAGGTCCGGTCTATGAGTCGCAGCATACGGCGAGCCATGATAGACCGAGACCACCAGCAGCTGTCTTTGGTGCGTCAATGTATCCTGCTGGACGTCAGCCGGGCCTCGGTGTACTACCGGCCGGTACCGACCAGGGCAGAAGACCTGGAGTTGATGGCCCTGATGGACCGTCAGTATTTGAAGACCCCCTTCTACGGCTCCAGGAAGATGAAGGCCTGGCTGCTGCAACAGGGCTATCTGGTGAGCCGAAAAAGGGTTCGAAGGCTGATGCGGTTGATGGGTCTGGAAGCCATCTGCCGGCGTCCCAACACCAGCAAACCAGCGCCGGGACACCGGATCTTTCCCTATCTGCTGAAGGGAGTGGAGGTTAATCGGGTCGACCAGGTCTGGGCCGCGGACATCACCTACATCCCCATGGCGAAGGGCTTCCTGTACCTGGTGGCCATCATGGACTGGCACAGCCGGCACGTGCTGGCCTGGAAGCTCTCCAACACCATGGACACCAGCTTCTGCGTGGCGGCGTTGGAGGAAGCCCTGGGTAAGGGACGACCGGAGATATTCAACACCGACCAGGGGAGTCAGTTCACCAGTGAGGCCTTTACCCAGACGTTGCAGGAGCAGAGGGTCCAGGTCAGCATGGATGGTAAGGGTAGGTACCTGGACAACATCTTCGTGGAGCGGCTGTGGCGGAGCATCAAGTACGAGGAGGTGTATCTGAAAGCTTACCAGACCGTCGCCGAGGCCCGAACTGGGATCAATGCCTACCTGGAGTTCTACAACCGGCAGAGGCCTCACCAGGCTTTGGGCTACCGGACCCCAGCAGAGGTGTACCAACATGGCCAGGAAGAAAGGGGAGCAGCAGCTGAAGAAGCAGGGCTGCCATCGGGCTTGGTGAAACCTAGCGCAGGGGTGGGAGACTCTCTTAATTTAGCCCTCGTGCTGTCTTAATAATGGGGTCCACCTTATAATGCCTCAGGCGTTAGTGTAATTCCGCACGCTAAAAAATGACGGCGTCCAGGTTTACCGACGGCTTCATGCACCAGTAGGCGGCGTGGTGCTCGTTGCTCATGATGCCGTCGAAGCCCAAGTCATCAGCGAAGGCGTACTGCTCATGGTACTGGTTGTACAGAACGTGGGCCTTTTCGGGGTCGAAATACGTGTTGGGGAAGCCCAGCCGCCCGGAATCGTACTTCTCCAGGTCAGCGTCGGTAACATAACCATTGGGCTGCTCCGAGAACCAGTAGACCTCTACTTTATCCGTTGGCCGGCGTAGCTGCTCAGCCATGGCTGCCTCCCCATCCTCATATCTTGTAGAGCGCGAGGCGCCCCGTCACAGTCTGGTCAGAAAGCCCAGGGCTGCGTCGAGAAACTCCTTGGGTTTCTCGATCTGCGGGGAATGGCCACACTGGTCTATCACGTGGAGGCTGGAACCCTCCAGCACCTCGTGGTAGATCTCGCCGCAGTTCAGAGGGACGACCCCATCATCCCTGCCCCAGATGATGATGGAGGGTACTCGGACGAGCTTCAAATATTCGGGAAGTTTTGGGTTGTGCATATAGGGCCGCCACATCAGGCGGGAGCCCATCTCCCGGTTGGTCCACCGCACCGCCTCCTGCTCCGGGGTGAGGTTCTCCAGCTTGGGCGCTTTGCTGATGTCGTAAAAGGCCAGCTTCTGGGTCTGCTCGGGGGAAACCATGAGCACTTCGGCGATCTCCCCCACCTGGGGTTTAATGCCAACCGCATTCACCAGCACCATGCCCTTCACCTTGGGTGGGCACATGGCGGCTATTTCCGCGGCTACCCACCCACCCATGGAGAAGCCCATCAGAGACACCTGGTCCAGGCCCAGAGCATCCATGAACCCCAGGTAAAAGTGGGCGACGTCGGTGATGGTGGCGACCCAGGGCGGGCGTTGCGACCCGTCATAGCCTGGATGGGAGGGTGCGAATACGCTGAATCTCTCCGACAGAGCCTCGTGGTATGGCATCCAGCCGGGGCTACCTGCTCCCCCGTGAAGCACCAGCAGGGGCGGGCCGCTGCCACCCTTGAGGAACTGGGTCTTTGCCCCCGCGACGTCGACGTACTCCTCGGTCCAACTTTTCGTGGTTGTCATGTGGGATGTCCTCCAGGGTTGAGTAGAGTTTCCAGTTACCAGCCTGCGACGGTGGCTTCATGAAGCGCCGGGTGGAAGATGATACGGGCTGAAACCCGCTATGGCCGGCTGAGAATTCTCGCAGGTGCCCGGGCTTTTCAAGAGTGTAGCACAGTTTGACCGACATTCCCCATTTCAACTAGGTTGCGCCCAAAATGAAGGCGCATCCGTTATTGGCAAGATTTTAGCCCGAATCCACCGAAGGACACCGATGGACGGCGTGAGGACAGCGGAAGGGGGTGGGTGAGGGAGCTACAGGGGAGATGGCCTGGGCTCTTGGGAGGGCGGCGGAGGGTATTCAGTCGCCGCACAGGGCCCCTAAGGCCCTATGCGGGAGTTGCGATGCGCGGGATGGCGAGAGGATACGCAGCAGGGAATTCTCGAGACCGGGGTGGCGCGAGATTGCGGGGACGTTGGGTCAGTTGCAGGCTGGCCGTCAGGCCGGGAATGGAATGGCTTGCAGCCGGGCCAAGGCGCGACTGAACTGGGTTTCCCAAGGCCAGCGCCGGGGGAGATGCAAAGTGAGGCGGCGCGCCGAGCGGGTGATCCGTCCCACCAGAGCGAAGACCCGCCGCCTGAGGGTCTTGGTGATCAGGGTCCCCTCGCCCAGACCAATCCGCGCCGTCCAGCGGGCCAGGTTATGCGCCATCACCTGGACCGCCAGCCAGGCGCCGTTGGCGGCGAAGCGCGCCGACGGCATGTGGTTCAGCCCGACGCCGTACTTGAGGTCGCGTATGGCGTTCTCGACCTCGGCGTGGCGGCGATGATCGGCCTCCAGTTCCAGCGTCTCCCCATCGCGGTCGGTGATGAAGGCGTGATAGCTGTATCTGGCGAAGAGGGCGAGCTGGGAACCGGGTGTCGGCTTCACCCGCCGGACAATGAGCCGCGCCGGCGGGGCGTCCGGCTTGGTCTGGAACGGGGTGTAAGTCGTCTCGGCGACATCGGCGGCGCCGTCCATCCAGTAGGGAATGGGAGTCCAGTCCTCCTCTGGTATCGCCTCGATCAGGTCCCGCAGGCTGGCGCGCTGGCGGATGGTGATAGAGAAGCGGACATCCATTTCCCGGCAGGCGGCAACGACAGTGTGGGCGTAGAAGCCGCTGTCGGCCCGCACCGTGAGTTGTCCCCTGGCCCCGCCGTAGCGCACCCGCCCCACCGTCTCACGCAGGAAGTGGGCGGCGCCACGGGCGGTGTTGGCCCGGCCCTCACGCAGCCGGGACATCAGCACCTCGCCGGTGCCGGCGGCAATGGCCAGCAGCGGGTGATAGCCGCGGGCGCCGGTATAGCCGTGGTGGCGCGCTCCCTCTTTGGCCAGTCCATAGGTCTCGCAGATGGTCGAGTCCAGGTCGATGCTCAGGGGCGAGTCGCCGGGTCCGGCCCCAGCGGCCCAGGCCCGGGCCAACAACTGGCGGCTCACGCGGTCGAGTTGACGGACATGCCCCCACCGGAAGCTGCGCAGGAAGGTCCCCAGGGTGGATGACGCCTTGACCACGCAGCCTAGAACACCGACCGTCCCACCAGCGCGCAGCGCATCGGCGTCGTCGATGCAGTCGCCGCCTGCCAGCGCGGAAGCGACCAGCGTCAGCATCTTGTCCCCAGTGTTCGCCCGTCCCGGCGCTCCGCCGAGGTCAAGGTGATGGTCGACGAGTTCCCGCAGGCCCAGGTGCCGGGCTAGGGTGGCCGGCAGGAGCAGGCCGGCATTGGCCACCAGGCGATGGTCGTCAAAGAGGATGCGGATACGGTCGGGTTTGTTCTGTGGCAGCATCTATTGGGTGCTCCTTGTTTCCGGGCTGGTTTCTGTTCCAAAACCATTATCCCAGATTCAGAGGAGCACCCGCTGGCTTCTTCAAGGACTGTCCCCAAGGACGTCCTTCGGTGGATTCGGGCTTAGCACCACTTCCGAGAGCCGTTGAAGACTCAAAGACGCTCCCAACCCCATGATCCTCGTCGTCTGGTTATACTAAATCATTTGTGAGAGAATTCCGCCAACTCCCGCCAGTCGTGGGCGTTATGGACGTTACCGTGATGGAGTTTGGCCCCTTCGCAGTCACCGAACTGGTTGAACACAAAGAGCGGATGATAAAATGACACAGCCGAAGTGGCCGTTGTAGGCGGCCCCATCCCGTTTCCCATGCAACGGGCTCTCGGAGCTATCCATGTCCAAGATGATGATCCGATGAGCGGTACTGGCCACCCCCTGCTGCACCTAGCGGGCGTTCAGGTCTGCCATTCCTTCCAGGTTCTCCGCCCGGGTCAGAACGGCTGTCTCAAAGCGGCTAATGCTATTGGTGCTGGCGGCCAACTTCTCCGGCCCACGCCAACCTGCGATGACGCGCATCGCCGGGTCCTGAGCCAACCGTTCGGCGTCGTTGGTGTCATGGTACCCAGCCAGATAGCTGTACACCGACTGTCGGAGCAGGGCCACCAATGGATGCTCCACGTTGTGGTTGGTGCGACTTTCCTTTAGGTGGCCGGTGGCCTTCTCCGTCAGTCCCAGGGCTCCGCCCAGTTCGCGGACCGTCAGCAACCCAGCGTCGGATGTGATGGTGGCGCCTCGAAACGCCACCTGCCCGGGACGATCAAATCGGCTTCTAAGAGGAGGGTTGGTGCTTTCACCTATCGATTGACTCCAGGGGCGCTACGACTCACATGCGAGAGTCGGGCTAATAGCTGCGATTATACCGTCTGATTCCATTTCCATGCCTATATAAACGGATGGCTACCGCTCCATCCTGTCCTTTTTCAACACTGCTTTTCACGTTGATCTGGAGAATGCGGGATTAATCTTTGTGTCTTTCCAAGTCTTGCCTAATGAAAAGTATGTTGTCTAAGCGCAATGCTTAGCAACTATTTTGTCCTACTTCCAGGCACCCATGGTATGGCAGGGCCACTAGTAGGCGTTCAGGAGCGGTGTTGGTAATTTTGAATAGCTGTGTGTGGAAGGATGTATGGGCGTTGCAAGGTTATTAGTTGTCGCTATAGCGCGAGAGATGCCAAACCATTCTGGTAGTGGATTTTGGCTTAGGGGGTCCTGGAGTCAGCAGGTCAGCAACGTCACTAGGCGACCATTTTGTAGCTCCGAAGCAATTTGCCCGGGAGGGCTCCGGTGCAACTGTTTTCCTCGAAGGTTACTTTGCCGTTGACTATCGTGTAGCGCAGACCCTTCGGCTTCTGGACTAGGCGGCGTTCACCTCCTGGGAAGTCGGTGTCAAAGAAGGGCTTCTCGTACAGGTAACCGAGCTCCGGCTGATTGTAGATTATGACGTCGGCCCAGGCTCCAACCCGCAGCTTCCCCCGGTCGTTGAAGTCCGCGAACCAGGCAGGGAGAGCGCTCATCTTGTAGTGGGCCTGCTCAAGGGTTAGGATCTCCTTGTCCCGGACCCACTTGGCCAGGAAGTGGATGGGCCACGTGCTGTTGGTCAAGAACCTGGTGTGGGCGCCTCCGTCGGAAACGGATATGTGGCAGTAGGGATCCTTGATGCCCTGCTCCATCGCCTTCTCATCATCGCCTGAGTTTGGTTGGCTGAACTCCGTCTGCAGCACCTCGTCCAGGGCCAAGTCCAGGAACGCATCTACGGGGTGCTTTCCTTCGATCTTACTTATCTCTTGGATGCTCATTCCCTCGTACTTATAGTTCCGATCGTTGGCCACCTGCACCACTTTCACGTTGCTCCAGTCGGTCCTTGCCAGGTGAACCGTTTCCACATTCTGTTCGACGTCTCGCTTCATGGCGGCCCGATTGCCCGGGTCCCTCAATTTGGCGGACCGTTCCTCAGGACTACCCACCAATGGCTGCACCCAGTTGGGCATATAGTCAAATAGATTATACTCGTCTAGCTTGAACTGGGCCTCTGATCCGACAGCGCTCAATTGGTTAAGCACAGGGAGTCCTTCGGCACGGGCGGACTTCAGCCAGGAGGAGCCTGCGTCGTCACCCAGAATCACATGAAGGGGTCGGCCGTTGGCCTTCATCATCCTGGTCAGCAGCGCCTCCTGCTCCCGGCAAGCCTCGGCGGTGTGGCCGACGCCTATGGTCCAGCCCAGATGGCCCACTCCAAACTCTCCCATCACCTCCGCGAGGCCCAGGAACTCGTCGTTGGAAGCAACATGGCTGGGCAGGAAACCGCCGTCCTCTGGCCGGTCCTCCATGCTCTTGTCCGCGGAAAAACCGAAAGCCCCGGCCTTCATCGCCTCGTAGAATAGCCGCTTCATACGATTCAGCTCCGCCTCTGTCACCGAGGTCCGCTCCCGGGCGGGCATCATACCCAATACGTAGCCACGCAAGGGAGAGAATGGGAACAGTGCCCCTACGTTGACCCCCAGCCCCTGCCGGTCCAGACTGTCCAGGTATTCGGGGAAGGTCTCCCAGTCCCAGCGCATGCCCAGCCGCATGGACTCCAGGGGTATGGCCTCTATCCGGTTCATCATTTTCATGTTCAGGTCCCGGTCCTCGGGCCTTGTGGGGGCGAAGCCGAAGCCACACTGGCCTATGGTGAGGGAAGTGACACCGAACCAGCCCGACAGGGAGCAGTAGGGGTCCCAGTTGAGCTGGCCGTCGTAGTGGGTGTGGAGGTCTATGGCCCCGGGGGCTACGATGCAGCCGCCGGCGTCGATCTCCCTGGCCCCGCCAGATGGGATCTTGCCGCTGATCATAGCCACCCTCCCGTCCTTGACGGCTAGGTCCGCCTTGTACCGGGGAACCCCTGTACCGTCCACAATCGTCCCGCCACGGATAACCAGGTCATACTCAGCCATGATGGCTTCCCCCTATCTGTATTACTCAGAATTGAATAAATATCCGACCATACGAGCCGGTACGTGGAAATACCTCCGTCCCATCATCCGACTCAGTCTAAAGGTCCGCGTTCAATCCCCTGCCAGAATTATAAGTGCCCTTTTCTGTTGTGGCCATCGGTCCAAACCGAGGGCCACAACAGAAAAGGGCTTTGCTGGCACATTAACTGTCACACAGCATCCCAAGCCTTAGGGATTCTCTTTTTGGAATTGTGCGGATGGCTGCTAGCCGAAGTGATAAATCCTGGCCGCATTTCCTCCCGCGATCTTCACTTTCTCGTCCTCGGGAACTCCCTGGAATATTCGGTCCAGGATCTCTCGGGACTTGGGGAAGGTGCCCTCGGCGTGGGGATAGTCCGAGGCCCATAGGAGGTTGTCTACACCGACGCGGTGGCGGAGTTCTATGCCCAAATCATCCTCCTGGAAGCTTATAAACAAATTATTGCGGAAGAAATCACTGGGAAGGGTGTCTCCCTTGAACCTCGTGCCTCCTATCCCTGTTGCTCGCTGTTTGTAGAAGTAGTCCATGTCTCTCATGTAGAAAGGGGCCCAGGCAACCTCAAACTCTACAGAACCGACCTTCAACTGGGGATATTCCTCGAACACTTTCGAGAATATCATGGCATTGATGCAGTCCCGGACCTCGACGTCTTTGTTGCGGAAGGTGAAAGCGTTGTCTATATGCAGATCCATTCCCGGCCTCCAGCGAATTGTGCCGGTATGAAGGCTGAGAGGCATATCGAGGTCCTGGGCCGCAGCCCAGAAGCGGTTGTAAACGGGTTGGTCGTATCCAATCATCGGTCTTACCGAGATCAAGGCCCCACCCAGCCCCATCTCTGCGGCCCTTTCCAACTCCTGGATACCTTCTTCGGCGTCATCCACATTTATCATGGCAATGCCCTTGAGCCGGTTAGGGTAGGGCTTGCAAAATTCAGCTATATAGTCGTTGTAAACCTTAAACGAAGCCGTCAGAACATCACAGGCCGGAACCCTGAACATCGTCAACCCCTGGGATGGGTACAGCACTCCCCCGGCAATGCCATCCAGGTCCATGTCCTTGATGTGGACATCTGGGTCCAGGCCTCCCGCTGGGACCGTTGCCTGGCTGCCTTGATGGGTCAACTTTTCCGGCTCCTCGAACCGCAAGCCCGCTTGCTGGTTGGAGCCGAGGTCACCGAATTTTACGCCGTCGCAATACCACTGGTCCATATCGCCCTCGTGCACAAGCCGAGGGCCCCTCTCCCTAAATTTGGGGGCCAACCGCTTCTCCCAAAGGTCTGCGGGTTCAATTATATGTGAATCCGACGAAATGGCATTAAACGAAGACACGATTTGCTCCCCTATCCCCCCCAGGAGTTGCGATGAATCTATCTCTAAAAACACCCGCCCCGAGTGAGGCATTTCCAATGATCCGACGTATCGTTTGGCAACAAGATATCGAAAAGCTTCAAATATAGGCCGATACAAGCGTAATTACAGCATAATCCCGTACGGGTGTCAACTTCAGTAGCGCTCGTTACATCACGGCGGTCCCTCGGACCGTCCCCAGGCGCATCCGGATGACCCCTGCCATGTCCTTGCCACAGCGCGATACGATTGGATATGCCCGGCCTTCCAAAGGACACAGGCCTATGAGCTGGCAGGCATGATCAACCATGAAGTCTATTGGAGGAGTACCATCCCTTGACAATGGGGTAGATTCTTCGCAGAATGAGTCCAAATCGCCCGGGAGTTGGTCAAGGGTGTAATGAAAATTCAGCCATGAGTGGCAAAGCTCAAAACTGGAGTCGACCTGAGAGCAAAGGAGGATCATGTTAAAGATAGGCCATACGGTCACCGTACCGGAAAACATGCGGGGTCCGAACCCCACGGCGGAACCGGAAATCATCCTAATACCCGAAGAGTTGGAGACGGTTCCGGGGGTACCCCAGGATCCGGATACGGTGAACTTTTATGCCAGGAATTATCCATTGGAAAACCACAGCGTGGAGCATTCTGCTTGGGTGATTTGGTTTAACCAAAATAATTCCATCGTGGAGGCCCAGGAAGAATTCTTGAAGCTGGACTGGCCGAATGTGGTGGAGGCGCGTCATTCGGGCGATTTGGAACCTACGGCAGACCCAGCGCCCGGCAAAAATGTTACCAGAGAGATCAAGGAGAAAGCCCTGGCGCTGGGCTTTGGGGCCGTAGGGATAACTGCCTATGACAACCGGTACACATTTAAGAACAAGAAAAAATGGGCCAAGCCGTATCCCCATGCAGTCTGCCTGGCTATTGAACAGCCCTACGAGGAAACCCAGATGATTCCCAGTGAGGTGGCAGAGAGGGGAGTATTTGCTACCTACATGCTGGGGGGAACGGTGGCCCTTGAGCTGGCTGAATATATCCGCACCCTCGGTTATCGCGCCCAAGTCCAAAGCACTGTCGATGCAAGTAGTGCGGTGATACCAATGTTCGTGGCCGCTGGCATGGGCCAACAGGGAGCTATGGGTTATTTACTGTCGCCTCACTTCGGCTCCCGAGTGCGGCTGCTGTTGATCACCACGGATGCCTTAGTGAGCTACGACCAGCCGGTGGACTACGGGATCCATGCCTTTTGCTCCATCTGCCAGGTGTGCGTAAACCGTTGCCCGGGGCGGGCTTTGATGAGGGAGAAGGTGTGGTGGCGGGGGGTGGAGAAGTTCAAGGTGATAGCCAAACGCTGCCGGCCGGTCATGACCCGGTACTTCGCCTGTGCGGTCTGCATGAAGGTGTGCCCCGTGCAGAGGTACGGTCTGAAACCGGTGATGGAGCACTACGCTGCCACAGGGCAGATATTGGGCAAAGGTACTCATAACCTTGAGGGCTTTGAGATGGGCCAGATGGGCTACTTCGGCCCAGGCGAACTCCCCAAATTCGACAGCGAATTCTTCGATAACCCTGAAGGCACAACAGAGCAGAAAGTTATGGCCGACTTCAAGGCTAAGATGGAGGAGGGCCGGGTCCCGGAGGGCCCGGAGGGGGACAAAGCCTGGAAGGAATTCACATCCAAGTTACAAGATGCGATATCGGGCCCATCCGATGCCACGGATGTCATTTATTCCAGCGACAAAGACAACGCCGTGTTTTAGCGTGTTGAAAAACCCATCTCTCCAAGGCTTAGCCCGAATCCACCGAAGGACGGCCTTGGGGACAGTCCTTGAAGAAGCCAGCGGGTGCTCCTCTGAATCTGGGATAATGGTTTTGGAACAGAAACCAGCCCGGAAACAAGGAGCACCCAATAGATGCTGCCACAGAACAAACCCGACCGTATGCGCATCCTCTTTGACGACCATCGCCTGGTGGCCAATGCCGGCCTGCTCCTGCCGGCCACCCTAGCCCGGCACCTGGGCCTGCGGGAACTCGTCGACCATCACCTTGACCTCGGCGGAGCGCCGGGACGGGCGAACACTGGGGACAAGATGCTGACGCTGGTCGCTTCCGCGCTGGCAGGCGGCGACTGCATCGACGACGCCGATGCGCTGCGCGCTGGTGGGACGGTCGGTGTTCTAGGCTGCGTGGTCAAGGCGCCATCCACCCTGGGGACCTTCCTGCGCAGCTTCCGGTGGGGGCATGTCCGTCAACTCGACCGCGTGAGCCGCCAGTTGTTGGCCCGGGCCTGGGCCGCTGGGGCCGGACCCGGCGACTCGCCCCTGAGCATCGACCTGGACTCGACCATCTGCGAGACCTATGGACTGGCCAAGGAGGGAGCGCGCCACCACGGCTATACCGGCGCCCGCGGCTATCACCCGCTGCTGGCCATTGCCGCCGGCACCGGCGAGGTGCTGATGTCCCGGCTGCGCGAGGGCCGGGCCAACACCGCCCGTGGCGCGGCCCACTTCCTGCGTGAGACGGTGGGGCGGGTGCGCTACGGCGGGGCCAGGGGACAACTCACGGTGCGGGCCGACAGCGGCTTCTACGCCCACACTGTCGTTGCCGCCTGCCGGGAAATGGATGTCCGCTTCTCTATCACCATCCGCCAGCGCGCCAGCCTGCGGGACCTGATCGAGGCGATACCAGAGGAGGACTGGACTCCCATTCCCTACTGGATGGACGGCGCCGCCGATGTCGCCGAGACGACTTACACCCCGTTCCAGACCAAGCCGGACGCCCCGCCGGTGCGGCTCATTGTCCGGCGGGTGAAGCCGACACCCGGTTCCCAGCTCGCCCTCTTCGCCAGATACAGCTATCACGCCTTCATCACCGACCGCGATGGGGAGACGCTGGAACTGGAGGCCGATCATCGCCGCCACGCCGAGGTCGAGAACGCCATACGCGACCTCAAGTACGGCGTCGGGCTGAACCACATGCCGTCGGGGCGCTTCGCCGCCAACGGCGCCTGGCTGGCGGTCCAGGTGATGGCGCATAACCTGGCCCGCTGGACGGCGCGGATTGGTCTGGGCGAGCGGACCGTGATCACCAAGACCCTCAGGCGGCGGGTCTTCGCTCTGGTGGGACGGATCACCCGCTCGGCGCGCCGCCTCACTTTGCATCTCCCCCGGCGCTGGCCTTGGGAAACCCAGTTCAGTCGCGCCTTGGCCCGGCTGCAAGCCATTCCGTTCCCGGCCTGACGGCCAGCCTGCAACTGACCCAACGTCCCCGCAATCTCGCGCCACCCCGGTCGCGAGAGTCCCCTGCTGCGTATCCTCTCGCCATCCCGCGCATCGCAACTCCCGCATAGGGCCTTAGGGGCCCTGTGCGGCGACTGAAGACCGTCCGCCGCCATCCCATCTACCCCAAGAGCCCAGGCCATCTCCCCTGTAGCTCCCTCACCCACCCCCTTCCGCTGCCCTCACGCCGTCCATCCGTGTCTTTCGGTGGATTCGGGATTAGTAGGGGAGGCCTTTGACGGCTCCCCTGCTTTTTGTTTGCCGGTACACCAGTGGTTACCAGAAATGGGTGGATTGTTCCTTAGCAATCTAAAGGTTCATGGCATTAAGGCCTGTCCTTGCGATATCCTCGTCCTTTTTTCCGTCGGGTAGGCCGGCGACTCCGATGCCCCCTAGAACTGAGCCATCGATGGGATTAAGGATCACAACCCCACCCTGTACAGGGAACAGCATCGGGTCTCCCATCTCCGACACGTTCCTCCCCTGGCTCTTTAATCGCTCACCGTAGGCCACGGAGTCCACCCCGCCCATCGCAGCTGTGTAGGATTTTTTGATGGTGTTTCTGAGAGTGTTGGTTCGACACCGGTCGGTGCTGGCAAAGTGGATGAGATTTCCCGCATCGTCCACGATGGCCATTGCTATAGGCGAATTGTTCGGGTCTTTTTTAAACTCGGCGATCATGGCGTTGATGGCTGCCTGACACTGGTCAAGTCCCAACATGGCTTTGTTGTACATGTTCGTCACCTCCTCTGGCAAATTCATGCCTATCATACTTCCGCGGCAGGGTAGTCACAAGACATCGGACGATATCTCTCTAACCTTCCGGCTCTATCTGGAATGGAGACTGGAGTCCGTGGGGTACGCCAACCCAAAGTTACTTGACCAGGCATCTAAATGAAAATCCTGGTTAAGGGGATAGGGTTTGGCGTCGACCTAAGCTCGAAGGTCCAGAAGAATGGGACCCTATCTGGATACTACCAGAGTTGAACGGTTATCGTAGGTATAGTATTATGGGTTACTGAAAGGGGGATAATATGGCGGTAAATGCATCCAAGAAAACAAAACAGGTGGAAGTCTTCTTCCACACCCAGCAGCCCTACGTTCATGTGAAAGAAGAAGACCTCGACAAGTACCCAGCCGGCCGTCTCCTGTTCCCCAATACCTACTTCGAGCCCCAGAAGGCCCACGAGCTCTACAACATGTACCATGAGCAATACGCCTTCGCCGACGAGGTAGGCTTTGACGGAATCATGACCAACGAGCACCACTCTTGCTATTGGAACATGAAGCCCTCAGCGAACCTGGACGCCGCGGTTATCAGTAAAGTAACCAGCCGGGCCAAGATCGCTATTCTCGGAAATATCCTACCCATCACCGACCCGGTAAGGATGGCCGAAGAGCTTGCCATGTTAGACCTCTACTCGGGGGGAAGGCTGATCTCTGGGTTTGTAAGAGGCGGCGCCCAAGAGACCATCCAAGCGGGGTTAGACCCCACCGAGAACCGGGAGCGGTTCGAAGAGGCCCATGACCTGATCATCAAATGCTGGACCGAACCCGGTCCCTTCCGCCATGAGGGGAAGTACTACCACTACAGGGTGGTAAACCCTTGGGTGCTGCCCATGCAGAAGCCTCACCCACCCATCTGGTTTCCTGGCGGCAGTAGCCCGGAAAGCGTGGAGTGGGCAGCCAGACATGGATATACTTATATAAATCTTGGCGCTCTAATGGACCTTACCTTAGACCTTCAGCGAATCTACGTAGAAACGGCCAATGAGTCCGGCTATAAAGCTGGACCGGAACATTTCGGTTATCAGATACGGGCGTTGGTCGCCGACACAGACGAGAAAGCCCAGGAGATTGGCCGAAATTTTCTGTGGACCGAGGACCATCGGTTGCGAGGTCCGAGGGAGCACAACGACCCACCGGGATACCAGTCGGGTGCAGCCAGAACTGTAATGGCAAGACGGGCCGGTGCAATTGGGATTGGGAAGAGTATGAGCTATGAGGAGCTCCAGGAGTTCAATATCATCGTGTTGGGCAGCCCCGAGACCGTCGCTCGGAAGCTCACAACAACGATAGAGCGTCTCAGCCCTGGCTTCCTTATACTAATCGGGTGTGACGGCACCATCCCTCACAAGGACGTGATGCGCTCCATCGAGCTGATGGGCAATGAGGTTATACCAGCCTTGCACCATATCGAGCTTCGCCCTTACCAGTAGAAGGCTAAAACCGGCTCTGGGGGGCCAGGTTGTTAGCATTGACGCTTACCGCGTTGAGTCACTATACTTGGGTAATCCACCAAGACGCTCGCCTCTAAAGCATCAGTCTTTGAGCCAAGCGTTCTCCATGACGCCGAGTCTCAAATGCTCAATGGAAGGAGGATGGCTCCATGGCAGATAAAGACATAGTATTGATGGCCCACCTTATGCGCCGGGCCGGATTTGGCGCCACCCGTGATGAGCTGGAAGGGATGGTGGCCAAAGGCTACGAGGCGACAGTGGAAGGGCTGTTGGAACCAGACAAGTTCGCCATCCCCACATTAGACCGGGATGTCCTATTCCGGTACTATCCGTCCGTTGAACTCTCACCGGCCCCCTACGATGGCCGAATGCACCTGATTTACCACATGATAAACAACCCCCGCCCCCTGGAAGAGAAGATGGCCCTCTTCTGGCACCAACTGTTCGCCACAGGGAACTCCAAGGTGGACAACCCGCCCGAAATTCTTGCCCAGATAGAGATTTTCCGAGAGCAAGGTCTGGGCAATTACCACGGCCTATTGGTTGAACTGGCCAAAAACCCAGCCATGGTCTACTGGCTGGACAACAACGAGAACCACAAAGACGCCCCTAACGAGAACTGGGGGAGGGAGCTATTGGAGCTGTTCTCCATGGGCCAGGGCAACTACACCGAGCAGGACGTGTACGAGTGCTCTCGCGCCTTCACAGGCTGGACTATAGCGCCCAAGATACCCCGTGATCCCATTGGGCGATTCTACTGGAGCTTCAAGTACGACGCAGACGACCACGACGACACCGAGAAGGTCTTTCTGGGCCACAAGGGCAAGTTCAATGGTGAGGACATCATAGACATCATTGTTCGCCAGCCCGCAACGGGCCGTTTCATCGCGCGGCACCTGTACAATTTCTTCGTGGCCGACGAGGTCCAGGTACCGTCATGGCAACATACGCCGCCCCGTGACGCCGTGGCTATCAATATCATCGGGGACGCCTTTGTTAACTCCGGCTACGACATGCGTTCAACCCTGCGGGCGCTTTTCAACGCCGACTTCTTCAAGGACAAGGCGGTGATGTGGGCCAAGGTAAAGAGCCCCGTCGAGGTGGTCGTGGGCACCATGCACCTGGTGGGTGACTATACCTTTCCCAAACCCGGCCTTCAGGTAATCGGAGAGGAACCGGGATATCAGGGGCAGGAGCTCATAAATCCTCCCAGCGTGGAGGGCTGGCACACCGGCGCCGAGTGGATTGACAGCGGCGCCCTAGTGAGGCGCATAAACTTCGCCGCGGACCGTCTGGCCGATACCACCATGCCCGGCGTACTGTCCCTCATCGCCCGGATCAAGTCCCAGGGTGCCAAGTCGCCCGCCGAGTTCGTGGACAGTTGCCTGGACCAGATCGGTCCTATGGAGGTAATCGATACGACCCGCCGGGAGCTGATCACCCTGGCGGAACAGCAGGGAGGCGACCTCCGGTGGGACACCGAGGAGGTCTCCACCAGGTCCGCCCAGAGAGTCGGTGACATGCTGGCCTTGATATCGGCATCTAGGGAATACCAATTCGCCTAAAAGGGAGGATGAGGCAATGACATCCAGCAAGAAGGACCCCGTCCTTGTAATACTGCAACTGACAGGCGGCAACGACTACCTCAATACGCTTATCCCCTACAACGACCCACTGTACAGGGACAACAGGCCCGCGGTTGGGGTCCCCGAAGACCAGATCATACCTCTGGACGACGAGCTGGGGCTTCATCCCAGCATGGGGCCCATCAAGGACCTGTGGGACCAAGGGAAGGTGGCCTTCATCCACGGCGTGGGCTATGAGAACTCCCCCCGGTCTCACTTCCGCTCCATGGACATCTGGCACACCTGCGAGCCCGACAAGGTGGGCACCGAGGGATGGCTGGGGCGGGCCACCCGGGACCTGGACCCCAACAAAGAGAACGTCCTTACCTCCGTCAACTTCGGCAACGGGCTTCCCAGGGCTCTGGCCCTGCCTGGAGTCTCCGTGGCCTCGGTGTCCGACCTCACCAGCTATGGCATCCTCACCGGCCTGGAGGACAACCAGAGGGAGGTGGCCCTGGAGAGGTTCGAGCGGATGTACGGGCCGGCGGTGGGCACCGGGTACGTGATGGACTACCTGAGCCAGACGGGCCTGGACGCCCTGAAGGGTGCGGACATCCTCAGCACCGCCCCGGAGAAGTACTCCTCCACGGTGGAATACGCGGCCACCTCGGTGGCTGCGAAGATGCGGGATATCGCCCAGGTGCACCTGGCGGGCTTCGGCACCAGAGTCTTCTACACCCAGTACGGGAGCTTCGACACCCATGCCAGCCAGCCCGGGGAGCACGCCCGGCTGTGGAGGGATGTCTCGGCAGCCGTAACCGACTTCTTCGCGGACCTTAGAGAGCACGATGCCGCGGACAACGTCCTGCTGTTCATGTTCACCGAGTTCGGCAGGAGGGTGCGTGACAACGGCTCGGGCACCGACCACGGCGCCGGTGGCGTCGCCTTCGCCATCGGCGACTCCGTCGTGGGAGGCCATCACAGCGAATACCCTTCAAGAAAACCGGAGGACCTCCAGTTTGGCGACCTGGTGCCCAACATAGACTTCCGGGGAATCTACTCCACTTTGCTGGAGGACTGGCTGGACCTGGAGGCCAAGCCCATAGTCGGCGGGACATTCGAGAAGCTTGACTACCTGAAGAAATAGAATGTGGAGGCACGGGGTGTCCCGCTAGAAAAGGTACCAGGCAGTGAATAACGTGGGTATCGGCGAAACATTCCCAGGTCCCCTGCATTCACCATACCGATATGAGTACCCGGTGTCGAAGTCAAGGGAGTGGCAATGATAACACAGCGCGTAGCCGGACGGATATATAACTACGAATACTGCATCGGCAGGTTTCTGTTAATGGGGATCGGCTTTAGTATGCCCATGGATTTCGCCCTGGGCTCGGAGGGAACAATGTACGTGGTTAGTAGGGGCCAAGAGTTTTATAATAGCCACGGACTCACCGCCTTTACTCGCGACCACGAGTTAATCTGGGAAAATAGGGGCCCTGGCTACGCCGGTGGCCAGTCGGTATGGCCCTCTTCCATCGACCTGACCAGTGACGAGACCATCTACGTCTCCGATGACCACGTCAGCCGGATATTTATGTTCGACAAAGGGGGAACCCCTCTCGGTGTTTGGGGGACCAAAGGGTCAGGGGACGGGGAGATGAATTCACCCTCGGGCATCGTCTTCGATAAGGACGACAATCTTTACGTTTCGGACAGTCAGAATCACCGCATCCAGGTCTTCACCAGGGATGGTAAGCTAATAGCCAAGTGGGGTGGCTATGGAACTGCAGAAGGCCAGTTTAACATGCCCTGGGGCATTGCCCTGGACAAAGCAGGTGACGTGTATGTGGCCGACTGGAAGAATGGCCGGATTCAAAAGTTCTCCCCCGAGGGTGAATATCTGGCCAGCTTTGGCGGACCTGGGACGGGTGATGGAGAGTTGCGACGTCCTAGTGGTGTAGCGATAGATGAAGAGGGAGATGTATACATTACCGACTGGGGCAATGAGCGGCTGAATATCTATTCATCTGACGGAACCTTCCTTACCGCTTTCATAGGTGATGCAGAGACTCTGTCACCCTGGTCCAAGGCCTTCGTCGACGCTAACGGCGATTTTAAGAAGGCACGGCTAAGGGTTGATCTGACACCAGAGTGGCGTTTTAGAAGGCCGGTGGCTGTGAACGTGGACGACACTGGGAAAATCATGGTCCTAGAAACTCAACGCCACCGCATCCAGATTTACGTTAAAGAGCGCAACTTCGTGGACGCTCAGTTCAATCTGTAATATCCCTTACCAACGCATCCATTCTCGCCACGCACGGTTTCACCCTCAGCGATGGTGGTCCAGAAGCATCCCAACCAGGGATGGCAAGCCGCCGATTTATCAGGGATAGTCAAGTATTATTTGACAAGTGAATAAAAAGCTGGTACCCTCGCAATCGCGTCCTCTCAATGCTGGTTGAAGACCAGTGACGACTAAACAGAGAGGTTTAATTATGCGATATTCCGGAATCCGCAAACCTAAGTTTCTATTATTGGTCCCGGTGTTGGTGATCCTGCTGATTGCGGTAGCCTGCGGAGATGACGCCACTCCGGGTCCCACTCCCGGGCCCACCCCAACACCGATCGACGTATCGGCTATAACCTCGGGTATTTCAGCGGACGTACAGAAGTCTATAGCTGATGCTCTGGCAGGGATAGAGCTGCCAGAAGTCGTGTCCGAGGACCAGATACGGCAGCTAGTCGAAGGGGCATTGGCTCAGGTGCCCGAGGGCCTGACCGCGGCGGATGTGCAGACAATTGTCGACCGGGCGGTCACCGCCAGCGCCGCAGAGGCCGTGGACCAAGAGGATGTCGCACGGGCAATAGCCCAGGCGCTAGCCCAGGCACAAGCGGCAGCTCCGAAGCCTCTGTCTGCGTTTGACATAAGTAGAATAGTTAGAGGGGCCATACCCGCGACTCCGACCCCCGCCCCAACGGCCACCCCGATACCTGCACCCGACCCCAGGGCCCTACTGATTGCCTCCAGGTACGGTGGGACCGTTCCCATGTCCAGTTTAGCCAACCCCCGCGGCTGGGACCCCCACGCGGCGTCCGGAACCCAGGAGATACAGGGAACCGGACTGATGTTTAACCAGATCGTGGAGTATAACCCCATTAATCTCAGCGATATTATCGGTGATCTCGCGGAGAGCTGGAGCCTCAGCGACGATGGCTTGGCCTACACATTCAAACTTCGCGACGGCATAAAGTGGTGGGATGGGAAGGATCTCACTGCGGATGACGTGGTCTTTAGCCTCAACCGAATGATGGAGTCGGAGGAACCGAGGCCCAGGACTGGCCGCATATCACCCTACATAGCCAGCGTGGAGAAGGTCAGCCGGCTCAACGTGAAGATCAACCTAAACTTCCCCTCCGGCGCCTTCCTACAGTTCCTGGCCATGGACTACATGAAGATCGTGCCCAAGCATCAGGTGGAGACCGGCGTTGACTTTAACACCTTTGACAACGCCAGGGCTGTGGGCTCGGGCCCCTTTAAAGGGGTTGAGTTTGCGGAGGGCGTGAGCTTCAAATTCGAGAAGAACCAGGACTACTTCAAAGAGGGGCGTCCCTACTTTGACGGCATAGAAGGTTTCTTCATAGGGGACAAGGGCGCCGAGATTGCTGCCTTTAAGACAGGGCGAGTCTTGATGAACCAGGCCGCGCCCAACGCCTTGGACGTAGAGGACCTTGTCAAACTTGGGAACGACCCCAGCTTTTCCAGCAAGTTCGGCATATACTTGTTATTCGGTTCGGCGGGTGAGCACCTCCTTCTCAACGTCAACCAGCCTCCCTTCGATGATGATAGAGTAAGACGAGCCCTTTTCCTGGCTTTAGACCGCCAAGCGATGGTGGACGGTTTTGGCCCGGGGACGTATAAGGTGGGTACTCCGATGTTCGCTCCCACCAACCCCTTTGCCTTGCCGGAAGACGAGCTATTCCAGCTGCCTGGATACAGGCAGTTGAACGGGCAGAAGCACCCTGATGACATAGCCGAGGCCAAAAGCCTGTTGGAGTCGGCCGGTTTCGGCCCCGATAACCCTCTCAGCGCCAGCTTCTTGACCATATCGGTGGGGAACTTCCCCGACGCGGCCCAGGTGATAAAGGAGCAGTTCAAGGAGTCCATTAATGTGGACCTGGACCTTCAGGTACTGGAGTTCTCGGCATGGATTAGCCGGATCCCCGGGGGAGACTACCAGATGGGCCACTTGGGGTATGGGCCTATGCTCTACGACCCCGATGACCGCTTCTCTGCCATCTACCTGAAAGGGCCCAGAAACTGGTCCCAGCACGAGGTGGAAGGGGTCCGGGCGCTTTTTGATCAGCAGCAAGTGGAGTTGGACCCCGTGAAGCGTAAGGAGCTTGTTCTGCAGATGCAGCGCCTTGTCCTCAACGATGCCCCTGGCCACATAGAGATCTGGTGGAAACCCTTCGGCCCCGTCGTGAGCCGCCGCATTAAGACCGAAGCCGGAGGCTTCGTTCCCTGGACTAGCATCCAGATGCGCCTTAAACACGAGCACGAGTGGCTGGATCCCGAGTAGCAACCGGGAGACGTTCATAGGAGCTCAAATAGCCTGGGATCGGGAAGAGCCCTGATCCCAGGCTAAGTTTAAGGGGCTTGATGCAGCAGTACATCGTAAGAAGGGTCCTCCTCTTTTTCCCCACCCTTGTACTGGTCACCTTGGTCGTTTTCCTGTTCCTTCGCATTATTCCAGGTGATCCCGCCCTTCTCATTCTGTCGGGCACCACTGGAGAGGGGTTCTACACCGAAGAGAGCCTAGAAAAGCTGCAGCGCAAGCTGGGGACCGATAAGCCTATCCACGCCCAGTATGGGAACTGGATCTGGGACCTGGCACGGGGTGACCTGGGCGCCTCTTACTTTTACGGCACACCCATCACCAAACAGCTAAAGAACCGTGTCCCCGTTACGTTGGAGATGGCCGTCCTGGGAATAATGATAAGCTTCCTGGTGGCGGTTCCCCTGGGCATCATCTCTGCCCTTACTCAGGACACGTTAGTAGACTACATCGCCAGGATCATCAGCTTCGTCGGCATCTCGGTCCCAACCTTTGTCACCGCTATCGTTACCTTGTATCTTCTGGTGCGCATCTTTGACTGGTCTCCGCCCCTGGACTACACCCCTCCTTGGGAAGACCCCATCGAGAACCTCGCTCAGATGATTTTTCCCGCATTGACCCTGGCCTTCTTCACCATGGCATTCATCGCCCGGGTCACCCGCTCCTCAATGCTGGAAGTGTTACACGAAGACTACGTGAGGACTGCCCGGGCCAAAGGACTGCTTGAAAGGAGGGTGATCTTCCATCATGCCCTCAAGAACGCCTTCTTGCCCATTCTAACGGTTACAGGCTGGGCCTTTGGCGTCTTCCTGGCAGGCACAGTAATCGTTGAGAGCATCTTTTTGATTCCGGGGATGGGGAAGCTGCTAATTGACAGCATCTTTCAAAGAGATTATCCCGTAATTCAAGCGGAAGTCCTGGTCATAGCGGGCATGGTGCTGCTCCTTAACCTGGTGATCGATCTGATCTATGGCTGGCTGGACCCGAGGATACGCTATACATAAGGAACAGTATTGGCTGGAAGAACCACCACGGTAAACAAAGTCGAAGGAGGCCTGGGAGCCATTTTCCGCCAGCAGTATAGGCTGCTGATATTCTTTCTCAGGTTCGCCCGGCGAAAGCCCCTGGGAGCCGCAGGGGGCATTGTCGTGCTGGCTCTGATAGTGGTGACTATTATCGTACCCTTCGCCGCCACTGCCGACCCCTATAAGACCCACCTCCAGTACAAATACGCTTCGCCGGGGACCACCATACAAGATGGTGAGACGTTTATTCTGGGAAGTGACCAGCTCGGCAGAGACGTTCTGAGTAGGCTGATGCACGGGGCGCGCCTCTCCCTTTATGTGGGACTCATCAGTGTGGGCATCGGAGTAACACTGGGTGCCCTGATGGGAATCATCAGTGCCTATCTCGGCGGGAGGGTGGACCTGCTAGTGCAACGGCTGGTAGATGCATTTATGGCGTTTCCCGCTCTCATCCTGGCTTTGGGCATCATGGCCGTGTTGGGTCCATCGTTGAACAACGTGGTCTTCACTTTGGTCATCATATTTATACCTGGGTCCAGTCGTGTGGTTCGCTCTGAGGCCCTGAGAGTAAGGGAAACTGCGTACGTCGAGGCGGCCAAGGCTATTGGAGGAAGTGACCTGCGTATCATTTTCCACCACGTCTTGCCCAACTGCGTGGCCCCCTATATCGTGTTCGCCACCGCTAACATCGGCCTTGCCATCATCACCGAGGCCTCCCTCAGCTTCCTGGGCGTGGGCGCCTCCCCAGACACTCCTTCCTGGGGCGGTATGCTGGCGGTGGCGGGCCGGAAGTACATCGAAGTGTCTCCCTGGCTGCTGCTCTTCCCCAGCTTGGCCATTAGCATAGTAGTTTTCGGATTCAACCTTCTGGGTGACGCCCTACGGGACGTTCTTGACCCCAGGCTCAGGGGGTCAGGATGATAGAGTCCAGCTTCCTGAAGGAATATTGATGCGCTGGATAATGTATATCGGACCATCCGAAAAAATTAAACATAATCTGGCTACAAGTAGGAGGTATAGGCATGCCGGTAGACCCGAACAAAATCGTTAAAGAGGCCGTAGACTTCGCCATAAAGGAAAGAGGGGAGATCGGAATGCAGGTCGTTGCATATCTGAACGGAGAATTGGTGGTCGACGTGTGGGCTGGCCTTGCCGATGAGACCACGGGTCGGATAGTGGAGCGCGATACCCTCTTCCATATCTTTTCGGTAACCAAGGCCATGGCGGCGGTGGCGCTGCACCTCCAGGCAGAGCGGGGCCTCGTAGACTACGAGGCACCCATCGCCAAATATTGGCCCGAATTTGGCGCCCATGGCAAAGACAAAGGAACAGTGTACGATGCCCTGACCCACCGGATCGGAGTCCCCCAGATGCCCGTGGGTGTGACCCCCGAGCTTATGTGCGACTGGGACTGGATGGTAGAACGCATAGCGGATATGAGGCCCCTCCATGAGCCGGGAACCAAGTGCGCCTATCTGGGGTTAACCTTTGGATGGATCATCGGAGAGATAGTTCGCCGGACTGATCCGAAGGGGAGGCCCTTTGGCACTTTCTTCCTGGAAGAGATTTGCCAACCTCTCGCCATTGAAAACCTCTGGATGGGAATCCCCGATGAGGTGGAACCTAAGGTGGCCAAGCTGACTAACGCCCCTCCACCGCCACCAGGAGCGCCCGGCCTACCGCCTGGATGCATCTATCCTGTGGCAATACCGGCCCAGGTTGGGACGACGCGCGAGGTGCTCAGCCGCCCCGATGTGATGCGGGCGTGCATTCCAGGAGTCAACGGGATCATGAACGCCGACAGCGAGGCCAGACTATGGGCCATGCTAGCCAACGGTGGTGCCTTGGAAGGAGTGCGCCTCCTGTCCGAGGAGCGTGTCGGCTTGTTCAGCGTGCCCCGCCAGCCCTGCGATTACGACCCAATAATCGGCGTTCCCCATAGGGGCAGCATTGGGGGTTTCTGGCTGGTTGGAGGACGGGGTATGGCCGCCGCAGGGACCAATCTCCGCACGTTCGGCCATGCCGGCGCCGGCGGGTCGGTAGGCTGGGCAGATCCGGATGCCCGCCTGGGCGTGGCCATAACCCACAACCGGATGTTCTCAGCCCCCACCCATGTGTGGCAGTTCACCGATGAAGAAAATCCTTTCGTGCCCATCGGACACGCCGTTAGAGAGGCATTGGGGATAGGTAGTTAAGCGACTTGAGAGCTGTAGAATGTACTTTCAATTAGGAGTGTCTGTCTCGTTTGGGAGGGGTTAGCTCGGTCGCTATCCTGGCCGAAGAGCGCTGTATCCGGGCGCTTCGCAATCCAACGGTGCGGAGGAACCTGCGCCCAGCAACTGGTGTGGAATCTAGGCCCGCACGAATATCTCGCTGAACCCCTGTCAGATCTTCGGCCAGTTAAGGCGATTGGTAGGCAGATGATCGTTACGGACGCAGGAATAACTAAAACAGCACTAGGACATGTGTTCTCTTCGCTAAGTAGTTGATGGCTACCAATACGCTCAGGTAGTGTTTCAGGAATAGTTCGACCCTCCCCCGTCTCCACCACAAACACGGAATAGGTGCCTCCGGGTCGACCGGAGGCAAGTCTGTAGACCGTCAGTGATAATGGGACACATATAAGGGTAGGAAAACCCGAGAGTCGGAGGGTGGTGTGAGCTCCTGAAATGAGGGTAGAGCTACCCACAGAAAGGAGCAGATGTGTCCCAATTAGAAGTATGCAAAGCAGAGGCTGCCGAGGAACGAAGCGAGCAGACCAGGTCTTTCGTCCGCACAGTGAAGGCGGCTGCCCGACGTAAGTACACCTCGGAAGAGAAGATCCGAATTGTTCTGGAGGGCTTCCGCCGCGAGGTCACAGTCAACGACCTGTGCCGGCGGGAGGGGATCAAGCCCCACTCCTACTACTCGTGGACCAAAGAGTTCATGGAGGCGGGCAAGGAGAGGTTGACCCGTGACTCGGTTCGGGACGCCACTCAGCATGAGGTAGGGCAGCTCAAGCAAGAGAACGGGGAACTCAAGGAGCTAGTGGCCGATCTGTCGCTGGAGGCGTACCGTCTCAAAAAAACGGCTATCCCAGTGCCCCAGGACGCCACCGGTACCAGCGGATGAGCGCCCCGGAGAAGGCAGAGGTAGTTACCAAAGTATCCTCGTCTCCCCTCCCCAAGCGAAAGGTCCTCAGAGAGCTGGGCATCCCTAAGAGCACCTACTACCGGTGGCTCAGACGCCAAGACTAACAAGGACTTGAGGACCGACCAGGAGGCGATCAGCCACCATGGAACCGTCTTACTATTCAGGAAGAACGCTCAGTCCTGTTATCAGCCAGAGAGATGCCAGAGCTGAGCTGCCGTCAGCTGGCCGCGTGGATCACCGACAACCAGGGCTTCTCAGTCTCAGAGTCCAGCGTCTACCGTATCCTGGGCAGGGAGGGCCTAGTGAAGAGGCCTGAGATGCGGTTGGCCGCGGGGAAGGAGTACCACCGCAAGACCACAGGGCCTCACCAGATGTGGGCCACCGATGCCTCATACTTCAGGGTGGTTGGTTGGGGCTGCTACTACCTGGTCACCGTCATGGACGACTACTCCCGCTTCATCCTGGCTCACAGGCTTCAGCAAGATATGACGGCCGACTCCTTCATCGAGGTGGTCCAGGATGCTGTGGACACGACCAGCATGGACCAAGTTCCAGTCACAGACCGCACCAGGCTGCTGAGTGACAACGGTCTAGGCTATGTCTCAAGAGCATTCAGGGACTACCTGGGGATGGTTGGCATCAAGCACATCCTAGCAACTCCTTTCCACCCTCAGACCAACGGGAAGCTGGAGCGCTACCACCAGACCATCAAACGGGACGTCAACCAGGTGCCTTATGAGTTGCCCGCCGACCTTGAGGCTGCTATCGCGGCCTTCGTCAGCTACTACAACTACCGGCGCTATCACAAGGCTCTGGGCAACGTGACACCATCAGACGTGCTCAAGGGAAGACTGCAAGAGATCCTACAACGCAGGAAGGAGGTGAAGGCTCAAACCACCGAACGGCGACGACGCTACAACAGGGCCCTTAAGGAGCTCACCAGACCTCCATCCAGCCCCTGATCTCTCGGCTCCCAATGTGTCCCACTTTTGCTGGTTGCTAACACTGCGCAGCCTCCACCTGCTCGTCGCTCACCCATTCGGCCTGGATGATGCAGGCGCAGTTGTTGCGGGGCATGGCGCCTTCCTTGGGATAGATCATCACCATGCGCTCTTCAATGGGAGGAGCAGTAGTCTTTATTCCGTCGAAGTAGGATATTTTGGTCCCCTCATAAAGGTGGATGAGGTTGTCCTCGGGCATGACGAAGAAGTGGCCGTAACGGGGGCCCTGATAGACCTTGGTATTCAGGACCGTTGTGCCGATCAGGTAGTGATCTATCAGCTTCTGGAAGTCCTTGACGTAGGCAACCACTTCGGGGTCATCCACGTCGGCGATGCTGAGCTGCTCTGGTGCTTTGCCTGCCGCAATAGCGTAGAGACCGAGGAGAAGGCTGCGCCCGGTGCTGGATGTAGTCGGGTCGGTGAAGGCCAACAGTGGCTTCGTCCCCCATTCGGTCCTGGCGCAGGGGTAGCTCGCCCAGCCGTGAGGGTCATTCCTCAGCGCGATTATATCGGCGTAGCCGATCTTTTTTTCCGGCCAGCCAAGGCACCTCGCCATTTCTTCGTAGGTGACGATGCCGATCACAGGGCGGACGATGCTTTCAGCGGCATCGAGGTCAACTACGCCACGACCGACCTCGTGATTGACGGTGACCAGCCAGTGGGCGCTGGAGGGAGTCACGATAGTGGGGTCAGGAATGTTCTTGGCCACGTACCCGTTTGTTTCCTTGTGTAGATCCCTCCGCGTGCCGAATCTCAGCAGCTCGCTCACGTACTTGCCCTGCAGCTCTGAGGGGGCTTCGTAGACATTCACCACGATCCTTGAACCGGACTGGGTCCTGTGGCCGGCCTTGTTGAACTCCTCGGCCATATCTTTCAGCAAACCTTCCCGCGTCAGGTGGCCGGTGGCCCAGTGGGAAACCACAACCCTCTCGCCCCCGCCGGTGCCCACGATGTGAAAGGCCAACCCGCCTGCCAGCGCCGCCATCAGTGCCAAAGTGACCAGTATGGTAAGTGATTTCATCGCACACCTCCGGGTAATATTGTTGTCATCTCCTGGTTTCTAAGATGGGAATCACCCGTATCTGCTTCCTTGGGCCGGCTCTATGCCTCCAAGGGAACAGTCCCACTCAA
Source organism: Dehalococcoidia bacterium (assembly GCA_965225925.1). Taxonomy (GTDB): domain Bacteria; phylum Chloroflexota; class Dehalococcoidia; order Lucifugimonadales; family JAGWBF01; genus CBDDBY01. The sequence goes on from CBDDBY010000005.1 coordinate 345,601, forward strand.
CGCCCTCCCGTAATCTCCTGGACCTCTGCTCTAGGTCAGCGGAAAGCTGTCTCAGCCTGGCGATGTTCTCCTGGGCTGCCTGGATGCCCTCCAGCTTCAGCCGGTCCGCCGTATTCATGGCCTCTATGAGGTCGTTGTGGGCTTGGGTGATTTTGCCCATGGCGATAACGGGATTGTTGTACACGTCCCCGATCTCCTCGGTGTGGTGCCGAAGAGAGGCGGCGTTGGCCGCTATGACGGCGCCCAGGAATTCCCGCGTCCGCTGAGTGGCCTCCAGCACCCGCTTCTGGCGCACGAGAGCCATCTGGATGGCCAGGCACCGCCGCCATCTGGATGGCCAGGCCCCACCATCACCACGTTGGTGCCCAGCGCAAGGGTACGTTCCACCGACTGGCCTAGCCGATTGTTGTTCTGGCGGGTCATCTCGATGCTGACGAAGAACTGGATGTGCACCGCTTCCAATGTGCGCAGGTCCTGTACCCGCATAGCCACGTCGTGCAGGACATTGCGAATACGCTCTTTCTTTTGAGGGTCTTCGGTGCCCTCCAGTAGGGCGCTCAGCTCGTGCATCACCAGCTCGCCCAGATAGGCGTTCTTCTGGCTGGGAAGCTGCTGCTCCTCCACCTGCTCGTAGAGCTTTCGCAGCTCCACGTTGTCCCTGACCAGCATCGCTCGCCCCTCTCGTAGCTTGGTCTCAATGATGTAGACTTGTTTGCTCACGGGCTCATAGCGAACGGCGATCCTCTCCAGGGTCTTCAAGGCGCTCTTCCCCACAAGGGGGACCTTCCCAATGACTCGCCTGGCGAGACCCGCATTGCCCAACCCATGGGGGTTGATCTGGTTGAGGGTCATGCGTAGCTCCACCAAGCCCTTGGACATTTTATCGCCAGTGCCCCCTCCACCCAGCATGTCGCCGACCCGGGCACGCAGCAGCTCCAGCTCGGTCCCAGCTCTGCGCTGGGCTTGCGCGCCCAAGCTGGCGATACTGTCGGCCAGTTTCATCTCCTGGCTCCCATCGGCCTCGGCTAACTCAATCACCAAGGCCAGTGCGCGACCCTTCAGCTCTTGCTCTTCCGCATCGGTTAGTCCCTGGGGACGTGTGGGCCCTATTGCCTCCACAGGAAGGTTCTCCCGAGTGCCCGTAGGCGCCCAGCCCTTGGCTCTCTTTCAACAGTTCGGAGCCCTCTTCCATCACCATCTCGTATACCTCCTCTAAATTAGTTCATGGTTACGTCTCTTCAGTAGCCAAGTCTTCTCAGCTCATCTTGCACCTCCTTAACCTGATGAATCGTTCGTCTCAGCGCCTCGGTCTCAAGTGGACCCCATCATCAGGACAGCGGTGAGGCTAAAATAAGAGAGTCTACCGCTGGGGTGTCTCGTAAACCTTCATCCGATGGTAAGGCTCGTGGAAGTTCCAGTAAACACCTTTGTGGGCTCACTGCATGGAACACCTGACCCGGTGACCGATAGCCCAGGGCTTGATGGGGCCGCTCTTGGTTGTAGAAGGCCAGATAAGCCCCAATCCCCTTTCTGGCCTCAGTCCCATTTTGGTATGCCTTCAGGTACACCTCCTCGTACTTGATGCTGCGCCACAGCCGTTCCACGAAGACGTTGTCCATGCACCGGCCCCTGCCGTCCATGCTCACTTGAACGCCTTGCGCCAGCAGCATGCTGGTGAAGGCCTCGCTGGTGAACTGGCTGCCCTGGTCGGTGTTGAAGATCTGTGGCCGACCCTTGCTCAAGGCCTCTTCCAGAGCCTCAACACAGAAGTCTACCTCCAGGGTGTTGGACAGCCGCCAGGCCAGCACGTAGCGGCTGTGCCAGTCCATGATGGCCACCAAGTAGAGGAAACCCCGAGCCATGGGTATGTAGGTGATGTCGGTGGCCCACACCTGGTTGACCCGGTTGATCTCCAGCCCCCTGAGCAGGTATGGATAGACCTTATGCCCTGGGTTTGGCTTGCTGGTGTTGGGACGCCGGTAGATGGCCTCCAGGCCTATCAGCTGCATCAGCCGGCGGACCCGCTTGCGGTTGACCTGGTGTCCGTGATTTCTGAGCCAGGCAGTCATCCTTCTGGAGCCGTAGAAAGGTGTCTTCAGGTACTGTTGGTCTATGAGGGCCATCAACTCCAAGTCCTCGGCGCCGGCCTCGGTTGGCAGGTAGTACAACGAGGAGCGGCTGATACCCAGCAAGGCGCACTGGCGCACCAGAGACAGCTTCGGTTCTTCTCGGTCAATCATGGCCCGGCGTTGGGACCGGCTCACAACCCGAAGCTCCGTGACAAAAAATCCCGTTCCACCTTGAGCTGCCCAATCTGTTGGTAGAGCTGGGCAGTGAGGACCTCTTGGTCCTTCTCCTGGCGTCCAGCACCATTTTCAAAGAGGTGCGGCGCCCCCTGAGTCAAGGCCTTCTTCCAGGCATGGATCTGGCTCGGGTGGACTTCAAACCGGCTGGCCAGCTCTGCAATGGTGTGCTCCCCCTGGAGCGCGGCCAAAGCCACTTTGGCCTTGAAGACTGGCCTGTGCTTCTTACGTGTTTGCTTCATGTCCTGCTCCTTCTTTCCGTCCTATTTTAGGAGCGGGACTCTCTCTTAGCCACCTGTCCGAATTTTGGGGTCCACCTCAGTCACCGAGTCAATGGTTGCTTCCGAGCTTCCAGTTCTGATGGCGGCCAGCTCGATGCGCGTGCGATGAAGGGAGGCCTCACAACGGCCGGCCTGATAGAGGAACCGCTCTAGCCGCAGTTGAAGCTGGTCCAACATGTCCAGGCGCTGCCTGTGGGAGGCCAAAGTGTCTTCCTTGAGCCTGAGCCTCTCTGCCTGGCTTTCATCCAGTTTCAAGGTCTCGATATCCCCTTCCATATTGGCGAGTTCCCTTTCCAGCCTCTCTCTGCCAGGGGTATGGACCGCCCTCATCAGCTCCAGGGCATCCGACAGAACACTGAGTCCTTGGCGATAGGTTTCTACCGCCAAGGAAGGAACAAGGGACAATGAGAAGGGATCGGTGTCCAACTGGCGGCCAAGGGTGGGCTGAAGCTCTTCGTATTCGACCACCAGCTCTGTGAGGGCCTTCAGGCCTTCAGCTGATCGGATGCTGGAGAATCCCGCTTGAAGCGCCTCCCGCCGTTGTGCCACCTCCGCGTTCTCCAGCCGTGCTCGCTCCTCCTCCAGCCGGTCCATCAGCACCCGAGCCCTCTTGCCATACTCCTCGGTGTAGCGTAGGACGTAGCGCCAGACAAAGCCCATCACGGTCCCAATGCCGGATACTGCGAGGATGACCATGGCCCAGAGTCCCCCTCCGAGAATCGGCGAGACTAGGTACAGGTAGAGGACCGCCATGATGGCTGCGGCTAGTGGGAGCAATATGGCCGGGTGTTGTACAGCGTCCCCCAGCAACTGACGCCTGATGGCGGGCTCGGACAGGCTCTCCATGGCCGTCAGGCCAGAACTCTCGGGGAGCCTTCCATCGGGTTCAAGGGTTCCATTCATATGTTCCTCCTGTCTGTGTGCTGTTCAGATTGCAATGCTTCTAATGGCTAGGGCCGAATGGCGGGCCAGTTGGGCTGGAACTCGTGAGACCGGGACTGGTTGGCAGAGGAGGTCGTCTGCTGCCCATATATCCCTGTGTCCTCATTCCCCGTGTTTTCAGCCGGCGCCATAGTCAGCACCATCGTCACCGTAACTGCCACTCCAATCCCAACGACGCAGAGGGTAGCGACCAGCCATCCTGTGCGGAATCCCGTTACTCGGGTCTCGATGCTAGGTTCGGATAGGCGACCTGATGGCCTTGTGGGACTTTGCCGGTTTATCTGCCTATACTCCAGCAGTGCCGTTACCGCATTGAGAAGCTCCCCCTCGGACATCGACATCCCTTCCTCAGCCAGGGCCTTTAATACGGTTTGGTTTGAACTCATGTTTCTCCTTTCTCAAATGAAGCTTCTGAGCGCCCCAACCTGAACCTGTTCTTGCCGGGTCGCCGCCCGTTATCTGGGTGTGCTGCCTGCTAATATTCCGCCATCAGTCTCCGCCATCCGCTGTGCTCAGGAGCTTTACGGAGGTGCCCAGGATCTTCGCCACATCGACAGGTCCTGACCCTCCGATCCCTTGGCCGGGTGGTGGCGCCTGGCCGTTCGGGCGATCCCCTTGGTGCCAGATCAAGGAGTGGGTAGGCACTCTGAGGGCACCGGCCTCGCCGGGAGCGTTGTAGTACAGGTGCGCTAATATCGCTGCCAGGCTAGCCTCCCTAGCGGTCACGAACCTTAGCTGTCGCAGAGCACGCCTTTCTCGCCGTGTTATCCGCTCCATGTCGCAACCTCCCGTCTGTTGATGTAACTGACGAAAAAAGACCCCTCGCTGGTGGGCGAGGGGTCGTAACACCTCTTGAACTTCGTAGGGCCATCCGGTCCTACTGGGCCCGTTCATAGCCTCTCCCCCTCCGAGTCTGTCTTTTCACCTGCACTCCCCTCCGGCTGATTGGCCTTGCTGGATTCTTCTTGTCCGTTATGGACCGTAGCAGGTCCTGACTGTGAAAAACTTATCCAACGCTGTCAAAAGCTGCCAACATCCGGGTCACGTCCCGTCAAGTGGTGTAAGAGTGCGTCATCCTGTTGATGTTGTTTAGGCGGCAGTCCCCTCCGCGAGATCGGCCTCTGGAAGAGCTTCGTTGAAGGTCAGCACGACAGGTGTGATGTATCGACGGCCAACGGCCCATTCGTCGTGCTGCTCAGCGAGGACGGCGCCAACGAGGCGGCGCACGGCCGGCCGGTTAGGGAAGATGCCCACCACATCGGTGCGTCGCCGGATCTCCTTGTTGAGACGCTCCTGTGGGTTGTTGGACCAGATCTTCTTCCAGTGGGCGAGTGGGAAGCTGGAGAAGGCCAGGACGTCGGGTCCGGCCTCGTCCAGTAGAGAGGCGACCTGAGGGAACCGGTTCTGGAGTTGATCGGTCACCCTGTCGAGCTGGGCGTGTATCTCATCGGGGGAGGGTTGCTGGTAGATGGTGCGCACCATGGTGACTACCCATGGCTGGGCGCGCCTGGGGACCCGAGTGAGCAGGTTGGTCATGAAGTGGGTGCGGCACCGTTGCCAGCTGGCTCCGCCGAAGACTGCGGCGATGGCGCCTCGGAGTCCCTGATGAGCGTCCGATACCACCAGCTCCACCCCGCCGAGGCCCCTGGCGGACAGCGAGCGTAGGAAGGCCAGCCAGAAGGCGCCGTCTTCACTGGTACCCACGTCCATCCCGATGATCTCCCGCTTGCCCTCGCCATTGACGGCCGTCGCCACCACCACGCTGACGTTGACGATCCTGCCGTCCTCCCTGACCTTCTGGGTCAGTGCGTCCAGCCACAGGTAGGGGTAGGGTCCACCGTCCAGCGGACGGCCCATGAAGCCATCCACCACCACGTCCAGTTCCTGACAGATGCGCGACACCTGGCTCTTGGAGATACCCTCACACCCCAGGGCTTTGACCAGATCGTCCACCCGCCTTGTGGATACACCTTCCACGTAGGCCTGCTGGATCACAGCCAGCAGAGCTCGCTCGCTGCGACGCCGTGGCTCCAGCAGGCTCGGGAAGTAGCTCCCCTCTCGAAGCTTCGGGATGTGCAGATCCATCGTCCCTACACGGGTATCCCACGCCCGGGACCGATACCCGTTGCGCTGGGTCACCCGCTCAGGGCTGCGTTCTCCATACTCAGCACCGATCCTCGATGACACCTCCGCATCCATGATCCCCTCTACCAGCACTCTCAGTGCCTCCCGTAGGAAGTCCACGTCACCGTCCATTCCCCCCTTGCGCAATAGCTCCAGCAGGTCCATCCTTTCCTTGACCACTGTTGTCCTCCTTTCTCGAGCTTTCTTCTTTGCCCGCTAAGGATGACGCGGTGGTCTCTCTTTCTCCAGACCCTCTCCCTCTTACACCACTTCCTGGGACTCTACTTGGCTGTGCGGATATAGTCCTCTCTCAACACCTCCAGCATGGAGGAGCGGGTCACCCGGGCTATTAGGGCCATGTTGTAGAAACCCAAGGCGAGGGCGGGAAAGATCATCTGCTGGAGGTTCCTCCCTGGGTCCTCCCATAGCTGGGCGTAGCCAAAGGGGGGCAGCCAGTTGAACAAAAAGACGAGGAGGTATATGACAAGGATTCCTATCCAGAAGGTGGGGATTGCCACGCCGTCGATGGCGATGATCCTGGCAATGTAGTCGCCCAGCGTATCTTGATATACGGCTGAGAAGACGCCCAGGGGCACAGCCGCCACCACGGCCAGAAGCAGCGCCAGGATGGCCAGCTCCAGGGTGATGGAAATCTTGCTGCTCAGGTCATCTCCGATGGGGGTGTTGTATTGCATTGAGGTGCCAAAATCCCCTCGGAACAGTCCCCATATCCAGTTGCCGTACTCTACGGGGATGGGCTTATCAGTCCCCAGCTTTGCCCGCAGAATCTTCAGCTCTTGCTGTGAGACTGGTTGATCGCCACCTTCGCCTGCCAGGAGGATGACCGCTGGATCTCCCGGGACGAGGCGCATGAGGACAAATACCAGCGTTGTGACCAGTATCAGGGTGGGGATAAAAAGGAGGAGTCGTTTAGCTAGATAGGCCCACATCCGTTCCCCCACTGCAAGTATTGGGCACGGCTGTGATCAACCCGATGGGAACGCTTGGATGAAGTAAAGAAAAGCGAAGGGCCGGTTGCATAGCCAGACCCTTCGTTTCCCTCAGGTTGACCGTTTAACGCTTTTCCAGAGACGGCGGGGGGCTAACCGCCGCACGATGGCTCACACCAGATGTGCTCCCACATCAGGTCATCGGTGATGCCACCGGGCAGGTGAACATTCTTGATACTGACGTGATGCACGTAGGGGCGCCTGGGCCAGTCTATAGCCGCCCATGCGCTGTCCTCTTTTATCAGGATATCCTCCGCCTCCCTGACCAGCGCCTGGCGCTTGGCCACGTCACTTGTGTTCAGATGCAGTTGATTGATCTCGTTGATCCTGGCATTCTGCCAGCCACCGTAGTTCTGTCCCGCACCCTCGGTGTACATGGTGGAGAACATGGTGGAGGGGTCGAGGATCGGCACGCCGGCGCCCTGGACAGCCAGATCGTAGTCGCCCGCCCCTAGCTGCTCGAACAGTGCGCCGACCTCTTGCGGCTGCAGCTCAACTTCGACATCCAGGTATCTTTCAAATTGCTCGCCCACAATCTGCATCGCGTCGGGGTAATCCAGCACGGCGTAGGTCTTCAGCGTGGTCTTCAGAGGGTTATCAGGCCCATATCCGGCCAAAGCCAGTAGCCTTTTGGCCTCGGCGATGTCATCGGGATGTTTCTCGCCGTTTAGCTCCCTCAATCCGGGCAGCGTGGCCAACTCGTCCTCCGTCTTGCCATACCAGGTGCCGGGAGAGAAGGGTCCGCCAATTAAGCGTAGACCGTCAGCGACTCACCTTTTGGAACGGGGACTTTGTTCCCAATCTCCCAACTTCGACTTGATCCGGAATTCGCCAGATACTGATACCTGGTAACTTGTCAAAGGTAAATCAATCTTACAGTTGGTGGGCCTTCAGAACGTCTTGGGTGGATGGCAATTATAACTGTGTCTTCCACCCGGGGCGTTACCACGACGGCCGTCACTTTTCATTAGTGCACCAATGTCAACTCCCCTTTATCCAGTGATAGTGGTGCTTGAAGAATCGGATGCCGCCACCCTGCCAGCGAGTGCCCGCCGGAGCGTCAACATTGTGACGATCACCGGAGCAACCGCGACTACAAGTCCGCCTAATCCCAACGCGAAGGATGTTCCCAGACTTTGCCCCAGTGCTCCCATCTGGAGACTCCCAAGGGCAGTCATACCCCAACTGAACATATAGATGCTCATCACCCGTCCTCGGAACTGGTCTTCAGCTAGGCTCTGTATCAGGGTAGTACTCATAACGTCGAATACTAACCGGAAAGCACCAATCAGTCCAATGGTGAGGGCGGCCCCTGGGAACCAGGTGATACGCGAAAGTGCAATGAGCGCTAATCCGAAGCCGATTCCCGAAATTACTAGGAACCTAGCTGGATGTACACGGGAGCCTAGCGACGCAATTGCCAACGTTGCCACGAGCCCTCCTATACCGGCCCAAAGGAGAAGCCGACCGTATGTGTCAATGCCTCCAGTAATGATATTGTCCGCAAGCGCCGGGAGAAGCGTCTCAAAGGGCATACCAAACATTCCGATTACCATCGCGAGCGCTATCACACCCGCGAGAATATGATGCCGGCTGGTGTACCGGAGCCCATCGACCAGTCCTTGAATGATTGCTGTGGACCGCGCCGTCGGAATGTGAATGCCAGGGTTCATGAACATCAGTGCGCCGACGGTTAGGACGTATGAGGCTCCAATGATGAAAAACACTCCAGCTAATCCCCAAAGGTTCACTAGCGGTGCAAAGAAAGCAGGCCCCAAGATGGCGGCGCCGCCAAACACAACTGAATACAGAGCTATAGCACCGGCCAAGTGATCACGAGGGACAAGTGCTGGCAGCATGGCCGAGCGTGATGGAATATCGAATGATAGCAGCATGCCGGTAGCCACCGAGATCGCAATGAGATGCCAGGGACGGATGACTTCGGTCGCGATTAGAAAACCAGTCAGCACAGCCAAAACAGCGAACATGGCTCTGGTCAAACGAAGCAACTTAAGCCGGTTGGCTCTATCCGCTACTACGCCTCCAAACAACGAGAATATAAGCAATGGCCCAAGGCTGGAAGTGGTGACAAGACCAACCATTAGCGGGGATTCGGTAAGTTTATGCATGAGCCACAACCGGCCGAATATCAGGGTCCACATCCCGATATTCGAAAAGGCGGCAGCCAGCCAGAAGTATCGGTATTCGCGAAATTGGAAAGCGGCAAAGCCTGATCTGGCGATCAGTCCTTTAGTATTAAAGCCGGAGCTTCTAAGCATCTGTCCTCCTTCTCATTACCATTGGCGGGGAGCTGATCCGTCGAGGAGTTGCCGAGAATAACTATGGATCCAAATCACATTACTAGCATTGTACGCTGCTTAATGTGGAGACCAAGAATTATTCACTCTAATGCCAGCGTAATGCCGAAGGCCACTTTCCTGCCTACCTCATAAATAATAGGGATGTCTAAACCCGAATCCACCGAAGGACGGCCTTGGGGACAGTCCTTGAAGAAGCCAGCGGGTGCTCCTCTGAATCTGGGATAATGGTTTTGGAACAGAAACCAGCCCGGAAACAAGGAGCACCCAATAGATGCTGCCACAGAACAAACCCGACCGTATGCGCATCCTCTTTGACGACCATCGCCTGGTGGCCAATGCCGGCCTGCTCCTGCCGGCCACCCTAGCCCGGCACCTGGGCCTGCGGGAACTCGTCGACCATCACCTTGACCTCGGCGGAGCGCCGGGACGGGCGAACACTGGGGACAAGATGCTGACGCTGGTCGCTTCCGCGCTGGCAGGCGGCGACTGCATCGACGACGCCGATGCGCTGCGCGCTGGTGGGACGGTCGGTGTTCTAGGCTGCGTGGTCAAGGCGCCATCCACCCTTGGGACCTTCCTGCGCAGCTTCCGGTGGGGGCATGTCCGTCAACTCGACCGCGTGAGCCGCCAGTTGTTGGCCCGGGCCTGGGCCGCTGGGGCCGGACCCGGCGACTCGCCCCTGAGCATCGACCTGGACTCGACCATCTGCGAGACCTATGGACTGGCCAAGGAGGGAGCGCGCCACCACGGCTATACCGGCGCCCGCGGCTATCACCCGCTGCTGGCCATTGCCGCCGGCACCGGCGAGGTGCTGATGTCCCGGCTGCGCGAGGGCCGGGCCAACACCGCCCGTGGCGCCGCCCACTTCCTGCGTGAGACGGTGGGGCGGGTGCGCTACGGCGGGGCCAGGGGACAACTCACGGTGCGGGCCGACAGCGGCTTCTACGCCCACACTGTCGTTGCCGCCTGCCGGGAAATGGATGTCCGCTTCTCTATCACCATCCGCCAGCGCGCCAGCCTGCGGGACCTGATCGAGGCGATACCAGAGGAGGACTGGACTCCCATTCCCTACTGGATGGACGGCGCCGCCGATGTCGCCGAGACGACTTACACCCCGTTCCAGACCAAGCCGGACGCCCCGCCGGTGCGGCTCATTGTCCGGCGGGTGAAGCCGACGCCCGGTTCCCAGCTCGCCCTCTTCGCCAGATACAGCTATCACGCCTTCATCACCGACCGCGATGGGGAGACGCTGGAACTGGAGGCCGATCATCGCCGCCACGCCGAGGTCGAGAACGCCATACGCGACCTCAAATACGGCGTCGGGCTGAACCACATGCCGTCGGGGCGCTTCGCCGCCAACGGCGCCTGGCTGGCGGTACAGGTGATGGCGCATAACCTGGCCCGCTGGACGGCGCGGATTGGTCTGGGCGAGGGGACCGTGATCACCAAGACCCTCAGGCGGCGGGTCTTCGCTCTGGTGGGGCGGATCACCCGCTCGGCGCGCCGCCTTACTTTGCATCTCCCCCGGCGCTGGCCTTGGGAAACCCAGTTCAGTCGCGCCTTGGCCCGGCTGCAAGCCATTCCGTTCCCGGCCTGACGGCCAGCCTGCAACTGACCCAACGTCCCCGCAATCTCGCGCCACCCCGGTCTCGAGAGTCCCCTGCTGCGTATCCTCTCGCCATCCCGCGCATCGCAACTCCCGCATAGGGCCTTAGGGGCCCTGTGCGGCGACTGAATACCCTCCGCCGCCCTCCCATCTACCCCAAGAGCCCAGGCCATCTCCCCTGTAGCTCCCTCACCCACCCCCTTCCGCTGTCCTCACGCCGTCCATCCGTGTCCTTCGGTGGATTCGGGCTAAAAGGAGCCTAACGCTGCGTCTGGGTAAAAGAGTCCACGGAAGACGTTTGAAGAGCAGTAGAACGGCTCCCAGCGAAAATCACCGTATAGTGATTTACAGATGCACGGGATTCAAAATAGAAGATTGGGTATTCTCACATCCTTCGGTAGCGAGCGCCGCTCCCTGATCAGTCCTTTGTCGAAAGGCCAGGTTTGGAGAGTTCCTGGGACAAAGAGGAGTCAAGAAGGAGGGCCTCCAGAATAAGAGGGGTGTTCACTGTAGCCACGGCGAAGATAAAATAAGGTGCACCGAATGAACTTGGTATCAGTCCGCATTAAATATAAGAACATTAGAATCTCGCCCTAGTCCATGATTTCGTCCACAACGGTTAATTTGAGAGGGACACGCTACTAGTCTCCACCAAGCTACGGATCAAGTCCTCGGTGCTGCGAATCTGGGGCTGTTTGTATCTGACGGGCAGGGCAGGGAGTTCAAGGTGTACAGGTGCGGCTCCCTCTCCATATTAACACCTCGTTTGATGCCGCTCATATTCCCCCTTGGCAATTCCTACCCAAGAGTTTGGGCGTAGGATTCTAATTTCCCGGTCATGGACACCTTTGTTGTTTGCTGGGGAGGGAGAAAATGGGCGAGGCTACAGATATGGTTGTGAATGGCAACCTGGTCTACTCGACCTGGATGGAGGGAGGACTTCGCGTAATTGACATCTCCGACCCAGCCAACCCCTTTGAGGTTGGGGAATGCATCTCCAGCCCCACGAATCCGTGGATCTCGGACGTGGCCCTCCACGGCGATGCGGCGCTTGCCGCAACTATTTGGGGGCCTGCGGGTTTGTACATTCTGCGATGATTCCCCAGGTCAGAGTGGCTAGTTTAATTCAAGCGGTCTTTCTTCAGGATCCCGTTCATGCAGCTTCGCCCGCTGAATCGAGAGCAGAGCTGGTTGTTACCGCCGACTCTGATCGAGCTATTGCCTAACAACCACCAGGCACGTTTTGTAGCCGAATTCGTGGATGCGCTGGACCGTTCGAATTGGGTAGGCAGGGAGTTGGATCTGGACGGGGACCTTATATGGGCTGCCGCTGATTAATGAAACATTCCCGATTCTTACCGCGGCATCGTCCCCGAATCGGTGAGAAAGCCCTTTGACAGCAGATGGATAATGACTATAATTCCCGCTAGAGTGCCACCCTGCTCGCTATGTAGCAGATGGCCGGGGCTGAGTTCCTAGCCAGTATTCGCTTTCCGTGAGCCCTCGAGAGGTACGCCAGGTTGAAGTTTGTGATGGCCGAAAGCGGTGTCGGCTGGACCCCCTACATCCTTAACCGGATGTACGAAGAGTATGAAGACCGATTCAGCGACATCAATTTGTCTATGAAGCCCAGCGAATACTGTCGACGCCAGGTCAAGGTGGTCGCCATGGCGGGCGACGGGATCATCGACATGGGTCAGGGCCGAGGATGGCCCTATGAAGAGCCACAATACGAAAATCGACCTGAGGGCAAGGAGGGGACATGTTAAAGATAGGCCATGCGGTCACGGTACCAGTAAGCCTGCGAGGTCCAAATCCTGAAGCACAACCGGAAATCATTGAGGTGCCTGAGGAGTTGGAGACAGTGCCGGGGGTGCCGCAGGATCCGGATACAGTGAACTTTTATTCCAGGAATTATCCATTGGAAGCCTTCAGTGTGGAGCATTCTGCTTGGGTCATTTGGAATACAAAAAATCATTCCATCGTGGAGACGCAGCAAGAGTTTATGGATCTGGATAAGCCGAATGTGATGGAGTCACGCGATTCGGGCGATTTGGAGCCCACGGCAGACCCGGTGCCGGGCAAAGATGTTACCAGAGAGATCAAGGAAAAGGCTCTGGCGTTGGGATTTGGCGCCGTAGGGATAACGGCCTATGACAACCGATACACTTTTAAGAGCAAGAAGAAATGGGCCAAGCTTTATCCCCATGCCATCTGCCTCGCCATTGAGCAGCCCTACGAGGAAACCCAGATGATTCCCAGTGAGACGGCAGAGAGGTGGGTTTTCAACACCTACAGACAGGGCGGAAGTGCGGCATTGCAGCTGGCGGAATATATACGCACCCTCGGTTATCGGGTCCAGGTCCAAATCTTTGCCGATTCCGGTAGCGCTGTCATACCTATGTTTGTGGCCGCCGGCATGGGCCAACAGGGGGCGATGGGATACCTTCTTTCGCCCCACTTCGGCTCCCGGGTCCGGCTGATGCTTCTCACCACCGACGCCCTGGTTACCTACGACCAGCCGGTGGACTACGGCATCCATGCCTTCTGCACCATCTGTCAGGTGTGTGTGAACCGCTGCCCGGGCCGGGGGCCTTGATGAGGGAGAAAGTGTGGTGGCGAGGGGTAGAGAAATTCAAGCTGATAGCCAAACGCTGTCGGCCTGTGATGACCCGGTACGCCGCCTGTGGGGTCTGCATGAAGGTTTGCCCCGTACAGAGGTACGGTCCTCAAGCCTGTGATGGATCACTATGCCTCCACCGGCCAGATACTGGGCAAGGGTACTGATAACCTGGAGGGCTACGAAATGGGCCAGATGGGCTACTTCGGCCCCGGCGAGCTACCCAAATTTGACAACGAATTCTTCGAAAATCCTGAAGGCACTTCAGAGCAGCAGATTCTGGCCGACTTCAAGGTTCGGATAGAGGCGGGCCAGGTCCCGGAGAGCCCTGAGGGGGACATAGCCTGGGATGCATTCACATCCAAGCTGGAAGATGCCATATCGGGACTATCCGATGCCACGGACGTCTTATTTTCCACTGACAAAGGCAATGCGTTGTTTTAGTTCATTGTAAAACTCGTTGCTCCGGGGCATTAGCAGGGGAGACCTTAAGGGTCTCCCCTGTATTTATTATGGCGGTGCAACGGAGGCCCCGTTCCTAAACCCGTATTCGCTAAGACAAACATCCAAACTGTTCAGGAGGTCCATCGCGCTGTGCGCTGACCGATAATCGGTAAAACGAACCGACCTCAGAAATGACTGGATATACCGATGGGCTAACGCGCATGTGTCGCCTGCAGAGAATTGTAGAGCAGCGCTAAATTTCTTAAGCCAGCAACGGCACTGCGGCCCCGAGTCTAGACTAACGCGCAACCACCAGCGCCACCATTCCGTGTTTCATGTAGATTTCGATCCTGCTCCAGCACGCAATACCAAAACCGTACTGACCTCGTGGATAATCGTGCACGGTTTCGAACGGCTCATATACAGCGTTCCGCAGCCAGGCTGGGTCGAACCCCTCTTTGTTAACAGCATTTACTCAATAAAGGCCTTGCCTGCCTTGTCGGCGAGGTTTGCTATGGCTGGCCACGCCTTGAAGAGCTGGTCCCTAGACCCCGTGATACGGATGTTCACTTAGGTCCTAGTGGTCTGTGGCGGTGTGATTATGGGTGATGTAGGACCGCCCCCAGTCTGGGGCGTGTAAGGCTCTCCATCACTATCACAGACCTGCCCACCGGTTCCGGCACCCACCGGTTCGGGAGCCAGTGGAATGGCCGCGGGCATGGTCAGGAGAACGGCCAAAGGGCCCAGGAGCCTTGGTGACTGGTATACAAAGACGCACAGTCCCGGAGTTATCCCGGCTGTGCCCGTAATTAGACGTGGGTCGGCGCGCCCTTAACCTTGTACTCCTCCATGGCGGCCTTGACCCAGGCCAGGTCGTCCTTGCGTACTCTGGCCCGGGTTTCCTCGGGGTCAATGTCGTATATCCGGCAAGCGTTCAGCCCCAGTATTTTCTCCTTCGCCCTGTCCGTAAGGGGTGGATACCCGTACCTCTGGCTGAACTCCTCGGGGATCTGAAAGGCCCGTAAGGCATCTATCATGGGCTGGGCCGCACCGTAGAAGCAAGAGTCTGTACCCCAGAGGATGTTGTCCTCGCCCAGGGCTGACAATAGCTTGCCCATAACGTGGCAGGCTTCGATAGGGTTGCCCATCAGCAGATACCAGGTGGCGCCCAGCTCGGCGTAGACGTTGCCGCCCGGCCCGATGCCGGCGTCCTTTAGGCTCCTGATTAACCTGTTGGTGCCGAAGTGGGAGTCCTCCTCGGAGTATGGGCCCTCCTCCCTCTCCTCTCCTACCTTTGACTCGTATCCCGAGTGGTACACCAGAAAATTGATGCCCGGGAAATCCCTGGCCGCCGGTCCTATGTCCTTTGGGGAGGATGGCCCATCCCAGCCGGTATCGGCTCCAGAACTTAACCCCTTGTGAGCGCTGACGAACCGCACTCCTGTTTCAAGGCAGCGCTGCAAGAAGGGCCGTCCGGATGCCTCGTCATCCAGCTTCCAGGCAACATGCTCCTGCTTCATGCGATCAGAACCTTCGGCTCCGTACATAGTGTACACTTTCCAGCCCGCCGGCTTGCACCAATCGGCCCACCGGTCCATCAGATCGATCTCGCCGGGCACGTTGGGGTGGATGGTCGCATGGTTGATGAGGCGGCCGGTGCCGCCAAGCCGTTCGATGAGCTCCCGGGTCCCGCGCATCTCACCATTTGTAAGGGCACGTTTTGGGTCCTTTCCTTCCACACCCGGGCCTGCACTGAGGATAGCCACCGCCGTTTCGCAGTCCAGATAGACGCAACGCAGGAACTCAAGGAAAGAGAACCCCACCTGCCGTTGGTTACCCACTATCTTGGACAGGCCCTTGAACCTTTCGGGCGCAACGGCCTCCATGCTGCGGGCCATATACTCGGGTGGTGTGTGGAAATGGTGCATGTTTGAGTGGTAGTGGGTTTGCACGTCGACTACCAGCTGGCCGCCACCTAGGGCCTCATCGGCGGCAGCCTTGTCCAGCGCCGCCTCTTTTGGAATGTCGTAAAAGCCGCCGCCCCATTCCTTGTCTATCGCCAGCAGAGCGGCTGCGGTGCCCTGGCGGCCGGACCAGTATTCCGCCAATGACATGCTCAGGTGGGCGGCAGACGCTGGACCATCGGCCCGGACCCGAGCCGCCGACGTTCGGAGGGGGACCGGATGCGCTGGTGGTATATACTCGCCGTTACTGAGTCTCCGGAAGACCATGGGAACAAGTGGGGGCTGAGACGGCAGATTCAGGACCACGGAAACGTTCTCCTTTCGGCAGCTATGGGGACCTCAAGCGCGCACACTGTATCATAGGATGGTTGAGGCGTCAAACAGAATTTCCCGCTGCCTGGCGCCCCATGCAGCAGTGTCTTTTTATCGGGCCCATTGCTCATTCCGGTAACAGCGGAGTCCTCCCCGGAGGCAGTTCCTGCTCGAAAGCCAGCAGCATATATCCGAACATCACATAAAAGCCTATCATCCCAGTAAGCTCCATCGTCCACTGAACAACGAACCTGTCCTTGACGGCGTTGAAAGTGGCGTCACTGATCTTGCGGTTCCTGAGCAGCTCCAGGGTAAAGCGGGCCACAAGTTCTTCGTCGCCGCCCAGACCCTCGGGCGCCCTACCTTCGGTGATGGTCCGGATGGTATCTTCAGAGATCTTGGCCTCTTCTCGGCCCGAGCGGACGTGTTCGCTGATTGCATACTCACAGTTTATCTCCCGCGCTGCGATCAGGATGACCACCTCCATCAGCTTGCCCCTCCTAGGCCGGCTCCCCGGCGGCTCGTCGTGCAGCACGCTGAAATCGGGGAAGAAGTCGTTGATGGCGGTTACGCGGGCCGCCATCTTGGGGCTGTACAGGAGGTTGGTGTAAACCGACATCCTCCCTTCCCGAATGTTGGCAGTTTCATCATAAGCGGCCAGGTCCTCGGGTCTAATCTGGTCTCTGGTTACGTCTGGGAGTCGTGGCATCTTCTTGCTTCCTTGGTGATGGGAACAATGGATCAAGTCCCCCGCAGCCGGGGGTCCAGGGCGTCCCGAAGGGCGTCGCCCAGCATGTTTAACCCGAACACAACGATGAATATCGCTATGCTGGGGAAGACTAGGAGCCAGGGCGCCACCTCCACATACTTAGTGCCCGCATAGGACAACATGCCGCCCCAGGAGGGAACATCGATGGGAGTTCCCACTCCCAGAAAGCTTAATGATGCCTCCACAATGATGGCCACGCCCAGGTTGGCAGTGGCGAACACGATGTAGGGGGCAATGCAGTTGGGCAGTATGTGGCGGAGGATAATGCGCAGGTCGGAGCTTCCTATAGCCCTTGCCGCCTCGATGTAGACCGTTTCCTTCACGGCCAGGGCTGTGGAGCGGACCACCCGAGCGGACCCAGGTATGAACAGAATAACCAGGACGACTATCACGTTACGCTCCGAGGCGCCCAGGACCGCCATGATCCCCAAAGCCAGGATGAGGCCGGGGAAGGCCATCAAACCGTCCACTATCCGTTGAAACAGCAAGTCGGCGAATCCGCCTAGATAGGCAGTGGTTATCCCGATAAAGGCGCCCGCCGTTACACCTATGGCGACACTTATCAGGCCCACTCTAAGAGAGATCCGGGTCCCCATGATCAGGCGACTGAGGATGTCCCTGCCCAGCTGGTCACTACCCAGGAGATATCTCTCTCCATTGAGCGTCTTCTCACCCGGTGAGGAGTATTTATGACTGAGATCGATTCTGTTGGGGTTAAGGGGAACGACAAAGGGGGCAATGATGGCAACTATTATGAAAGCCAGCACGATGGCTCCGCCCACACCCCCCAACGGGTTCTGCCTCACGAACCTGATGGTTTGTTTCAGGGCCGCTGACGGCCCTCCCCTATATCTCGTAAGGCCGATACGGGCCCGCTCAGAGCTAGATCCGCCCAAAATTCTCCTCAAGCTGTTCCCATATGGCTAGTTGAAGCGTATCCTCGGGTCTACCCAGCCATAAAGCAGGTCGACCACTAGGTTCAGTAACAGGACCAGGCCCGCGAGAACCAGGATCTCTGTCTGAATCACGGGGTAGTCCCTTTGGAAAACGGAGTCCAACAACAAAGTCCCCATTCCCGGCAGCACGAAGATACGTTCGATAATGACAGTGCCGCCCAGCAGGATGCCGAAGGCCCAGCCGGTGACAGTGAGTATGGGCAAGAAGGCGTTCTGAAGGGCGTGGATGAAGATCACCCTCCTTTCCGCCAGTCCCTTGGAGCGGGCGGTCCTGACGTAGTCTTCGCGTAGGACCTCCAACATGGAGGAACGGGTCACCCGGGCTATGAAAGCCATCATGAAGAAGCCCAGGGCAAGGGAGGGAAAGACCATCTGTGTGAGGTTTTTAAGGGGGTCCTCCCAGATCTGGGCGTAGGCTAGGGGAGGGAACCAGTTGAAGACACGGACCAGTAGATAAATTGTGACCAGCCCGGTGACGAAGGTGGGAATCGCTATGCCGGTGACAGATATCACCCTGGCGACGTAGTCCGGTATCGTGTTCTGGGTCAGGGCCGAGATGACGCCTAAAGGCACCGCCAGTATAAAGCTGATCATTATGGAGATGAACGTCAGCTCGATGGTAAGGGGCAGGCGGACGGCCAGCATGTCCTTGATGGGTAGTCCGCGGGAATAGGATGTGCCCAGGTCTCCCCGGGCCAGGTCCCATACCCAGTTTCCGTACTGAGCGGCAAGCCCCTTGTCCGTTCCCAACTCAATGCGTAAGGTATCGAGGTCTTCTTGGCTGTAAGAACCCTCCCCCAAGGGTCCCGCCAGGATCAGAAGCGCCGGGTCGCCCGGGATGATGCGCATGAAGAGGAAGACCAGTGCGGTGAGCAGCAGCATCGTGGGGATGAAGAGGAGGCCCCTTCTGGCGATATACTGAAGCATCAGGCCCCTAATTATAGCCTGGGATCAGGTATAGACTACCTGATCCCAGGCTTGTTCATTCTTCGAACCGGACCGGAGAGATCTGGTGTACTATTCCGGCTCCAACCACTCGTGATCGTGCTTCAGAGACGTAAACTGGGTTTCCGGCGGCACCCAGTGACCTTTCTCGGTCATGATCCTCTTGCTCACGGGGACAGGCCACACCCTGAAGGCGAATTCCATAGTGGGGTATGAGCCGTTGAGGACCAGCCGCTGCATTTCATGGTTAAGGGCCTTGCGCTTCTCGAAGTCTTGCTCCCGTGTCTGTTGCTTGAAAAGCTGGGCGACTGCAGGGTCTTCGTAGCCGACAGTGCTGTAATCGCGGCGGCGGCCCTCATCCACGTAGAGTCCCGAGAATCGGTCGTCGGGATCGTGGATCAAGCCTGACGAGCCGAAGACGATCATCTCGTGCTCTCCGGCGCCTATTTTCGCGACGGCGGATCCGATGTCAGAGAGAACGATGTCAATGTCGATATTAAAGTCGTCCTTGAACTGCTGTTTTACTATCTGGGCCGCGTCAGGCCAGAAGATGATTGTCGCAACCAGCATTGAAGTCTTGAAGCCATCTGCGTATCCCGCCTCGGCCAGGAGGCTCTTGGCCTCGGCTATATCCGCGGGATCTTTCTTGCCGTCCTTCAGTCTGTAGCCAGGGTAGGTTCGCAGTTCCTCTTCGGGCAGGGCAAAGGGGTTGAGGGGGCCCATGACTCCCCCTACGGTAAACTTTCCACTTCCGAAATTGTCCTTCAACTGATCCCGGTCTAGGCCGATGAATAAAGCCCGCCTGACCTTCTCGTTATCGAAGGGCGGCTTGGCCATGTTCATCGCGATATGGTGGCCCGAGCTACTTATATAATAGAAGTCGGACTTCTGCGCGAACTCGGGGTCCCCTTCCAGCCTCACCACATCCTCGACATCCATCTGTGTTTGCATGGACATGCCCATCAGTATCCGCTCGGTCTTGTAGGCCGCTATCTCAGTGCCTTTGTCCAGCATGAAGAAACCCTGGATTCCGTCGAAATAGGGCCTGCCCTCCATAAAGTAATCCGGGTTCTTCTCGAACTCCATGCTGATGCCTTCCTTCCAGTCCACTCGCCTGAATGGACCGGTACCTATGGCATCCTTGTCAAAGACGTTCAGGTCAGCCCCGGCTTCCAGAACATGCTGGGGCACGATCTTGTTGAAAGAAATGGGTATGAGCCGGATGAAGGCCCCCGAGGGGAATGCCAGCTTCATCCTCACGGTGTATTGGTCCACCTTCTCCACCGGGTCCTCGGCCAGGTAGTTCCGGAATGTCCCCGTTCTGGAGCCGGCCGTTTCCTTATTTATCATCCGGTTGAGGCTGAAGACCGCGTCATCGGCATCGAAAGTCTCGCCGTCGGTCCACTTGACTCCCTTGCGGAGGTTAAAAGTAAAAATAAGGCCGTCTGTGCTTGATTGCCAGCTTTCAGCCAGGTCCCCGATGATCTCACTTGGGTTGAGGGGGTCGTACTCCAAAAGCTGGTTGTAGATATTGCCGTTAGCGACGATGTCCTCTGCGCTTCCGTTCTTGTGAGGGTCCCAACCGTGAATGCCTGGGAAGGCCATGGCCGGGACGACCCCGCCGTACTTGGGTACAGACCCGGTGGGGACCGGCGTGGCAGTCGGGGGCGTCGTCGTGGCGGTGGGGGCTGCTGTGGCTGTTGCCGGGACTTGGGTCGGCGTCGGCGTCGCATCTTCTCCGCAGGCCATCGCTATTAACAAGATAAGCACCACCGGAAGGAAAACAAGGAACCTGGGTTTGAATATCCAGGAACTCCGCATGATAAAACCTCCGATTTTCGCCTTCTTTGGTCAGGCCCACGTAGTATCTTTCAGCAAGCTACCACTTTAGTCATATTCTGTCAATAAGCGGTTACGCCTTTGCTCCATAATATTTTGATAAATTGGGTAGACCGGAATACGTATAGCCCACCTGCAGAGTTGCCGGTCCCAGGCCATGCGCCCGAATTCGCAGTCGCTGAGGGCCTCCGGAATGTCTAATCGGATTCCAGCAGCTTTACCTCAAAAACGACGGAGAGTATACTGGAATCTTGAATAAGGGGCGAATGGATGGTTCAATGGCGGATAATGAGATAGCTTTAATGGCCCATCTGATGCGCCGTGCCGGCTTTGGGGCCCCATATGGGGAGCTGGAGGCCCGGGCGGCCAAGGGATACGAAGCGACGGTAGAGGAGCTGCTTCGTCGGGAAGAGCTGCCTGATCTGGAACAGGACCTCATGTTGCGCTATCAGCCAGGCTGGGTGGGCAAGGCAAACCTAGAGAACGAGCAGTCCGAATGGACATACCGCATGATTAACACCAGGCGCCCATTGCGGGAGAAGATATGCCTCTTCTGGCACGGCATCTTGTGCACCGGCCACTCCAAATGCGAACACTGCTGGCAGCAAATAGCGGAGTTTGATATGTTCCGCCGCCACGGGATGGGGAGTTTTCCCAACCTGCTTCTGGAGCTTTCCAGGGACCCTGCCATGGTGTTCTACCTGGACAACTGCATGAGCCACAAGGGCGCCATCAACGAGAACTACGGCCGGGAGCTATTGGAGCTGTTCTCCATGGGTGTTGGAATGGACGGACGGCCCAACTACTCCGAGGATGACGTGAAGGCCTGCGCCCAAGCCTTCACAGGCTGGACCATCACCAACTTCATGCCCAGGTACCCCTACGGACAATACGAGTCGGCGTTCGTGTTCGACCCAGGGGACCACGACGAAAGCGAGAAGACCTTCCTGGGGGAGACGGGGCGTTGGAACGGCGATGACATTATAGACATCATCGCCAGGCAACCGTCCGCGGCCAGGTTCGTATCCAGGCACCTGTACAACTTCTTCGTCGCCGACGAGCCCCAGGTGCCGGCGTGGCAGCACAGCCCTCCCAGGGACCCAGAGGCAATTAAACTGCTGGAGGCTGAGTACTTCCGGTCCAAATACGACATCCGCTCCATGCTGAGGGTCCTGTTCAATTCCGACTTCTTCAAGGAGGCCCGCTTCGCCAAGGTGAAGAGCCCTGCCGAGACGGTGGCGGGAACCATGCGGCTGGTGGGTGATTTTGCCCTTCCTAAGCCTGGCCTATTAGCGGTTGCCATGGAATTGGGGTACATGGGGCAGGACATTTTCAACCCACCGACGGTGGAGGGATGGCACACAGGCAGGGAGTGGATAGACAGTGGCACTATGGTGGAACGGATCAACTTCACAGCCGACCAGGTAGGCAATACAAATCTTCCCGGCGTTCGCGCCATCATCGATCGGCTGAGTTCCGAAGGGGAGAGCATCTCGCCCGAGCGGCTGGTGGACCACTGCCTGGAGATGCTGGGGGGTTACCAAATGGGGGAACAGACCCGGGCTAAGCTGGTGGTCCATGCCCGGAATCAAGCCGAGTTGAGGACAGGCACGGAGGAGTTCGCCCAAAGCGTAGGCCAAATCCTGCAACTTATAGTGGCTACCCCAGAATACCTTTACGCCTAAAGGGGGCGGTAAGAATTCTTGGCGTCCGCGGCGCACACGATACCCTGCTGGAGAAGTGGATTGTCCGTACTCAAGGCCGTTAAACATCCGCATTCTGGGAGATAAACATGCCTACTGGCATTACACCCGTAACGTTGCAATACAGCCACACCATCGGCCGCACTGACCTGTCCGGAACTGGGTTCTTGAATCCTGTCGCTTTGGCTCGGGGTGAGGGGGACCTGGTATACGTGGTAAGCCGTGCCCACGAACTCCGTCCCGGAAGCGTACGGGTTACCGTTTGTACGCTAGAAGAAGATTTTATTGCGGAATTCGGCCGAGGTGTTCCGGATCTGGGGCTAGACAAAATCCCACCCGGCGATGGCTATCTTGTCTGGCCCACCTCCATCGCAATTGACAGTGAATGGAATGTCTACGTGGCCGACGAATGGCTTAACAGGATTTCCATTTTCACAAAGGAGGGGGAATGGATAGGGAAGTGGGGGACGCCGGGGGAGGGAGACGGTGAGTTAAATGGCCTCTCCGGCATGGCATTCGATAAAGGTGATAACCTTTACCTGGTGGACAGCCTGAATAGCCGGGTCCAGAAGTTCACCAAAGATGGAAAGTTCCTGGGCAAGTGGGGAAGCGCGGGGAGCAGCGAAGGCGAATTCAACATGCCCTGGGGCATCGACATCGACACTGAAGGCCACGTGTACGTGGCCGACTGGCGCAATGACCGCATTCAGAAGTTTACTTCCGAAGGTCCATTCCTGATGGAATTCGGCAGTTCAGGGACGGGTGATGGGGAGTTCAACCGGCCCACCGGTGTCGCCGTAGATAAAGATGGGATCATCTACGTCACCGACTGGATGAACCACCGGCTCCAGGTGTTCGCCGCCGATGGCAGCTTCATCACAAAGCTGGCTGGGGACGCGACCATCTCCAGGTGGGGCAAGGATAAGCTGGACGCCAATTCGGAGATGTGGGAACAGAGGGAGAGAGCGCCGCGGCTCGAACGTGAAAAGCTGTTTTGGGGGCCTACAGACGTTGAGGTTGATGATGAGGGGAGGATATTCGTAGTCGAATCTGCCCGAGGCCGTATCCAAGTTTACCGCAAGCAAACCCCCATCTTCGTTGGGCCCCGCCTTTAAGTAACATCAGAATGCGCGAGCCGTCGGATACGTCAATGTAGTCCAGCGCCAGTGGGGCCGGCAACTGCGGGATAAGATCAGGCCCACAGCCCATTCGGGCCGCTGAACCTTCCTAAAGCTCTTCCAGCAGCTTTATCACTTCCTCCGTCGATTTGAAGAAGGCGACCTGCTGGTGTTTCATGTTGAGGACGGCGTTATCGTGGAGTTGGGGCACAACAGCCCCGGTGGCGTCCTCCACCACGATGGTGCCGTAGTCGTATTCGTGGGCGCTGAAGGTCGATGACTCCACGCATCCGTTGGTTGTGACCCCCGCGATTATGAGATTCGTAATACCGAGGTTGCGCAGAAGGCGGTCGATGTTGGTGGAGTTGAAAACGCTGGAGGTGGTCTTGCTTATCACAAGCTCATCTCCCTGGGGCGCCACTTCGGGAAGTATCTGGGCGTCCACCGAGTCACGGGAAAATGCGATGCCCCGAACCTTGAAATGGGAAGAGCTGTCACGTCCATCTCCGGTCTGGGGCGCGATCCGCACGTGGATCACTTCGATACCCGCCTTGCGGGCCCTTGCCAAGAGGCGCTGGATATTGGGAACCACCAACTCCTTCAGTCGGCTGTGGAAGGATTCCCGGCCGTCCCACCCGTGCTGTTTGGCCCTGGCGCCCACTCCGTAGTCTGGATGGGCACAGAAGTACTGCACATCGATCACTAGGATGGCGGTATTCTCCCTGGTCAAACGAGGCTCAGGCAGTCTCCCCAATATGGCGGGAAGCATTTCGCACAACTCCTCGTTGGAAATGGCCCTTGTTGCAGGCCGAACCATCGTTCTCCTCCTATGCCAACGAGTGGATACCGCCACCTATAGGTCTATCGGTTGTCATTGCCGCAACCCAAGGGTCACGGTCTTCCGCTTTTGCTTGATTCTTGTTGATTCGAAGCTGGCGCCGGCGGTCTTGAGATGCTCACTTAGAGGCGGGGACCAATGTAGGTGGGGGATTGCTTGCGGTACACTTGAATGCGGTTGCGGCCTAATTCCAACACGAACACTCTGCCTTCATCATCGACGTCAACCGATATCGGCCCCCAGAAGGGCTTCTCCCGCTCCAGCCCCGGCGCCCTCGCCCTTTCCTCCAACATCTCCGGATTGGCGTCCAGCTTGGCCTTGCCCCACTTGGATATGGTCGCATCGCCGGTCAGTTTTGTGATGAAACTGCCATCGTCACCGAACACCTGGAGCCGGTCGTTCAGCCAGTCTGCTACATAGATAATTCCATCCCGGTCCACCGCTACGCTGGTGGGACGGTTGAACTCCCCGTCTCCCGTCCCTGAACTGCCGAATTCAATCAGGAACCGGCCGTCGGGAGTAAACTTCTGGATACGGTCGTTGCGCCAGTCGGCCACATACACGTGGCCTTCACTGTCGATGTCGATGCCCCAGGGCATGTTGAATTCGCCTTTACCGCTTCCCGCGCTTCCCCACTTGCCCAGGAACTGTCCATCTTTGGTGAACTTCTGGACCCGGTTGTTCAGGCTGTCCACCAGGAAGAGGTTGTCATCCTGGTCGAAGGCCATGCCGGAGGGCCGGTTCAGCTCACCGTCGCCGCCGCCGGCCGTTCCCCATTTGCCAATCCATTCCCCGTCTCTGGTGAATATGGAAATCCGGTTAAGCCACTCGTCAGCCAGGTAAACATTCCCTTCCCTGTCAATGGCGAATGATGTGGGCCAAACAAGGGAGCCATCCGGGGCGGAATAATGCTGAGGACCCTGTTCTGAAATGCCTTGGCCAAATTCACCGATATAATCTTCACCGACCGTACAGATGGTGACCCGCGAGGAACTGGGAAGGTGCTCGTAGGAACGGCTTACCACATAGATCAACTCTCCCTGGCCTCGGACCATAGCCACTGGAATCAAGAAGCCCGAGCCGTACACTTCCACCCGGCCGATTGTATGGCTGTATTGGAACGCCACCTGTGTAATGCCAGTAGTCAATTGCACCTCATGGGGTAAGCCGTCTTATCACCTTAGGACCATGCCACGTTATGCCGGCATCGGTAGGAGCGCATAATAGCGGAAATATGTTGTGCCTCGTTGAGGCTCCCCGGTTTTCTACAAGAAGCCACGCTGCTCGAAGCTGCCCCCGACTATGGGCTTGGAGTCCAGGCCCATCCACCGCTCTATAAGCGTGGCGTAGGTCCCACGGAAGTCGTTGTTGTATTCTAGGTCCCCCTCCACCAGCTTCTCCGGCGCCAGCGATGGGTATTCTCCATATAGTCCTCCCTTTACCGCGTCGCCTATCACGAAGGCGATGCCCCCGGCACCGTGGTCCGTGCCCGAGCCGTTGTCGTGCACCCGCCTCCCGAACTCGCTGAATACCAGCACCACCACTTCCTTTTCAGCGCCGTGTTCCTTAATGTCATCATAGAAGTCACTTACTGCATTGGACCACTCGGCGCACAACCGGGCATGGGGCCCGGCCTGCGCGGCATGGGTGTCGAAGCTGTTGTATGGCGCCGTGGTGTACAGGAACCGGGTCCCAAGCTCCGCCAGGTGCACCTGGGCTATGTTCCTCATGTATTGGGCCACGGTGTTTCCCCCATACTCCACCGTGGACGAGTATTTCTCGGGCGCCGTGCTCAGTATATCCGCCCCCTTCAGGGCATCCATGCCTGTCTGCACAAAGTAGTCCATCACCACGTCTCTCCCGATGGCCGGTGAATAGATGTTGGAGAACACCTCCAGGGCCTCCGCCCTCTGGTCCTCTCCCTTGATCCCCGTCAAGACTCCGTAGGTCTCCAGGTTGCCTACCGAGGCCACGGGTACACCCGGGGCCGCCAGCGCCCTGGGCAGGCCTCGGCCAAAGTTTACCCCTGTCAGCACGTTCTCTTTGTTCGGGTCCGCATCCCGTATGGCCCTCCCAACCCATCCCTCGGACCCCAGCTTGTCCGGCTCGCATGTGTGCCAGATGTCCATGGACCGGAAGTGGGAACGGCTGGGATTGGGATACCCGATTCCCTGGATGATGGCTACCTTCCCCTGGTCGTAGAGTTCCTTTATGGGTCCCATGGCGGGGTTGAACCCTATGTGATCATTGATGGGCAGCACCTGGTCCGCGGGGATGCTCACCGCCGGCCTGTTCTCCATGTACAGCGGGTCGGCATAGGGCACTATCGTATTCAGGCCGTCGTTGCCCCCCGATAGCTGAAGTATCACCAGTACCCGCTCTTTTTCGCTGGCTGTCATGATTTCCTCTCCCTCCCTCTCTAGGCGTACAGGCTCTAGGCGTACAGGTATTCAGGAGTTGCTACGATTAGCTGTAGGATCTGGCCCACGGTTCGGGTGAACTCCTCCGTGCCTGTCCTCAGTTCTCCTTGTTTTTCGGCATGGGCCAACATTTTGTCCCGGGTCTGCTCCCCCAGTTGGTATCCCCCAAGCATCTCCAGGCAGCGGTCCACCAGCCGCTGGGGCGAGATGGTCTCCCCTTCGGATGCCAGCCTGTCGACCATGGTCCGAACACCGGGAAGGTTTGTATCACCTATCTGGTCGGCCATGAAATTTATCCTTTCCACCAAAGTCCCGCTGTCAATCCACTCTTTGCCTGTATGCCAGCCCTCCACGGTGGGCGGGTTCATCAGGTCCTGCCCCATGTATCCCATCTCCGAGGCTAAGGCTATCAGCCCCGGTTTCGGTATGGCGAATTCGCCCACCAGGCGCATGGTGCCTATCACAGTCTCAGTGGGGCTCTTCACCTTGGCGAAGCGGGCCTCCTTGAAGAAGTCGGAATTGAAGAGGACCCTCAGCATGGAGCGGATGTCGTAGCCCGACCGGAAATACTCATCCTCCAGCAGCTTGATCGCCTCTGGGTCCCTGGGAGCGCTGTGCTGCCACGCCGGCACCTGGGGCTCGTCGGCCACGAAGAAGCTGTACAGGTGCCTGGAGACGAACCTGGCCGCGGACAGTTGCCTGGCGATGATGTCTATAATGTCATCGCCGTTCCAGCGCCCCGTCTCCCCCTGGAAGCTCTTTTCACTATCGTCGTGGTCTTTGGGGTCGTATATGAATTTTGCCTCGTACTTGCCGTAAGGGTATCGAGGTATGGCGTTTCCGATGGTCCAGCCTGTGAAGGCCTGGGCGCAGGCCTTCACGTCATCCTCGGTGTAGTTGGGGTGGCCGTCCATGCCGACGCCCATGGAGAACAGCTCCAGCAGCTCCCGGCCATAGTTCTCGTTGATGGCGCCCTTGTGGCTCATGCAGTTGTCCAGGTAGAACACCATGGCCGGGTCCCTGGAAAGCTCCAGCAAAAAGTTGGGGAAGCTTCCCATTCCGTGGCGACGGAACATGTCCAGCTCTAGCTGCTGTTGCCGGGGATTTTCGCACTTAGAGTGTCCTGTACACAAAATCCCGTGCCAGAAGAGGCATATCTTCTCCTCGAGGTGACGCCTGGTGTTGATCATCCGATACGCCCACTCCGACCGCCGGTCCGGCAGGCTGTCCTTAGAAAACCAGGCTGCGTAGTAGCGAAGCATAATATCTTCATCCAGGTCTGGCTGTCTATCAGGGTACAACAGCTCCTCCACCGTGGCCTCATATCCCCTGGCAGCCCGGGCCTCCAACTCCTCGTAGGGCACCCCGAATCCCGCGCGGCGCATCAGGTGGGCCATCAATGCGATATCATTCTCAGCCATTATTCCCCCTTCCTTCAGACGAGTCCCCTATCCCTATCTCGAGCCTGACTGCTAGGAACACCCGGCGGCGGCAGAATATTCGCATTACACCTTGTTGTAACTAGGTCGAGCCTGTGATCAAGTGATGATGATACTTACCGGAATCTTAACATTGGGGTATTAGGACGTCAATCTCGCGGAATACCTCGGGATTTCCATCTACTTGAGGAAGGCAACCACCGCATCCGCGAAGCCCTTAGGGTCCTCGACATTTGCGGTATGGCCTATCCCAGGCAGGAGTACCTTCGAAGCATTCTGCAGATTGTAGACAAGGATATCTTCCATCTCCAGGTATCTGTCTCCGCCGTGCTCCGTGTTCATGATCAAGGTAGCCGTCGCCCTGACCAGGGGCAGCCTGGCGAACATGTCATACCACGCGTTGGTGAAGGAGTGAATGCGCGTCCACTTCCCTGCACGGAGGCGCTCTTTATTCATCTCCTCCAGCCATTGGGGCTTTAGGTTGTAAAAGATGCCCGATTGTTTTTCAGACTCCATCGTACGGGGCCGGGCTAGGCCGTTCTCGTCGAAGTAGTTTGACAAGGTCCTATTTGGAGTCTGGCGCGGGTCCCCCAGGGGGGTTGCCAGTAGCACCAGCTTGTCCACCCTTCCGGGATGGGAGGCGGCCATCTCGATGGCAAGCCGGGCCCCGGCCTGAGCACCAATGAAATGGGCCCTGTGGATATTCAGCACCTGCAGGGCATGGTCTATAGAGCGGCCGTGGTCGGGAATGGAGAAGCTCTCCCTGGTGGGCTCGTCGGATTCACCGTGCCCCAGTATTTCGAAACCGTAACAAGTGAAATGTTCCCCCAAAAGTTCGAGGGCAGGAATCCAGGACACCATGGAGCTTCCTCCGGCAGGGAAGACAACCAATGGGTAGCCGCTGCCAATCTTAACGTAGTGGATACGACCCTCGGGGACCTGGACAAATTTATCGAACTGCCGGCTGGCAACCATCTCTACTCCTCCGCTACGAGATTTATTCCCGTTTATAGAATTCCAGGACCGTTAAGAGGATCCCCTCTAGGTCCTTTGTCTGACAGGGTTAATTGCCAACGCTTTTCAGCAATACCTTGAAAACGTTGGACAGATTGTAGAGCAGTATATCTTGTTTTACACTCTAGCGGCTGAAGTTCCAGTTGCCCACCAGGGTGGCTGAAGCAGTAACGGAGGCCATTCGGGTTACCGTGTCGTACCAGCCGTTTGTGGCTGAGTGGTCTGTGTCCCCATTCAGCAATCCGGGCCCTCCAATAGGTGGGTCCTGCGTCGTGTAGCCCAATTAAGGTTAGAATTAATAGCACCAAAAGGACTCGGTTCTGGCGATTACTAAGCTCGTAGAGTAACGAGCCGTGGTGATAAAGGTGGGGTAATGCCTGACAAATCACAGACACTTACGCACTATCAGCTCAGGTTAGTCAAACGTATTGATGGCCGGATACTTATAACCCACTCCGAACTCGCCAATGGCGGGGCTACCGGAGCTCGAGACAAGACTTTAGATGTCTTTCAAGCGAACAATGACAACGCCGCGTTGCAGCGCGCTCGGGATTACGTCCATAGATCGATTCGGAAGAAGGGATCCTTCAAGGCCTTCTTCCAGGCATGGATCTGGCTCGGGTGGCCTGGCGAGTTTAGAAGTGTTGTCGTGGTCAAATATGAAAACTACACTGAAATACCTAGATAACTGATGACCCGGGAGTTTGACCTGCCCCCCAAAAACTGGTCCAGTTATAAACTCGTAAAGTGGAGTTGGTGAGAGGGGGTAGTCAATGGCGAGTAAAAAGCGCAGTGTAGAAGAGATCATAGGGAAGCTGCGGGAAGCGGAGGTGGCCCTGGCGCAAGGGGAGACGGTGGCCCAGGCATGCAGGGGTATCGGGGTATCAGACCATACGTTTTACCGGTGGCGGCAGCAGTATGGGGGGCTGAGAATAGACCAGGCGAGGCGGTTGCGGGAGATGGAAGCGGAGAACGGACGACTCAGGCGTGCGGTAGCGGACCTGACGTTGGACAACCAGATTCTGAAGGAGGCAGCACGGGGAAACTTCTGAGCCCGGCCCGCCGGCGGAGATGCGTGGAAGTGGTGGGGGACAGGTATGGCATCTCTGAGCGGCGCGCTTGCCGGGCGCTTGAGCAACCCCGGTCAACACAGAGGTACACTGCAACAGTGGCCGATGATGAGGAGGCCCTGACGATGGCAGTGGTTCGGCTGGCGAGTCGGTACGGACGGTATGGGTACCGGCGGGTGACTGCCATGCTGCAATGGGAGGGATGGAGAGTGAACCACAAGCGGGTGGAGCGGATCTGGCGACGGGAAGGACTCAAGGTACCAGCCAAACAGCCCAAACGGGGCCGACTCTGGCTTACTGACGGCTCCTGCGTGCGGCTGAGGCCACAACGACGGAACCACGTCTGGGCATACGACTTTGTGGCCCTTCGTACCAGTGACGGCAAACCCGTTCGTCTCCTGACAGTGGTGGATGAGTATACCAGGGAGTGTCTGGCCATCCATGTGGGTCGCTCGTTACGCTCACCCCATGTCATTGAATGCCTGGGGGACCTCATGGTCCAGCGTGGCGTGCCGGAGCACCTCCGCTCGGACAACGGGCCGGAGTTCACCGCCAGGGCGGTGCGGTTGTGGCTCCAAGGGGTGGGAGCCACAACCCTCTTCATCACACCGGGTAGCCCTTGGGAGAATGGGTATGTTGAGAGCTTCAACGGCAAGCTTAGGGACGAACTCTTGGACCGGGAGCTCTTCGATACCCTCTGGGAGGTGCAGGTCCTCACCGAGCAGTGGCGCCACGAGTACAACCACCAACGCCCCCACAGCGCCCTGGGCTATCGCCCTCCTGCTCCAGAGGCCATCCTCACCTCCTCTGCTCCAAGCGCTATCAGTGTCTCATGATTTGTGGTACACCTATTGGGGGCAGGTCAGACCCTGGACCCCCGGCGACCGGCGAGATCAGCGGCAGGCCGACCAGGGCCACGCGGCGCACCACCGTGACCATCGTCGTTACCGACCTCGCGGGCAACACCGGAGATGTCTCGCTCACGCTCCCCAGCGTAACGCGCGATGATGATGCCGAGGATGACACACCGCCACGTCGCCCCACGCCGACTCCAGCACCCACGCCGACTCCAACACCCGCGCCGACTCCAACGCCAACACCCACACCGGTGGTGACCGAGCCGGACACGGCGGAGGTGAACACGACGAGCGAGGTGACCTCCGACCAGAAGGAGGCGATTGACATGGCGCTGGACGAGGCCGTGGAGGGCGGCGTGACGGTCAACGTCGAGCAGGTCGTGATCGAGACCGGCGAGGAGCCGGGAACCCTTCAGGTAGCCATACCAGCCGAGGGCCTGGCACCTGACGACGATCTGTCGTCTGTGACGACCGAGCTGACCCTGGGCAGCGTGACCATAGAAGAACCGGACGAGGACGGCAACAGGAGGGGTTCTATCGAGCTGGACGAGACCCTGCCGGTCAGGGGCGACGTGGCGCTGGTGGCCCAGGAGGACGAACTGCAGATCGTGTTCGAGAACCTCGTGCTCAAGCTGAGGCCCGAGGACCCGGACACAGAGACGCTGACTGGAGGCCCCGAGGAGGCGACGAAGATCGGAGCGAAGTTCAGCGTCGAGCTGAAGTCGCTTCCCGACGACGCGGCGCTGGAGGTGCAGTTCAGCAAGGCCCCTGACGTCTTCGTCCCGCAGTCGGGCGCGGTATTCAGCCTCGCGGCCTCCCAGGTCCGCGAGGACGGGGCCATCGAGGACCCGCGGCAGGACATCGCGTTCTCGGTGCAGGTCACGCGGGTCAACCTGGAGAGCACGGCGCTGGGAGACATCACGGTCACCCTGGAGGTGAGCAGCGAGTGGTACGAGGCGCGCATCGCCGAGGGCAAGCAGGTCGCGATGGTGAAGGTGGACGACTAGGGATGTGTGTTCCTCGGCGAGGAGCTGAGCTGCGCGGAGGTTCCTGGCGAAGACCTGCACGAGTGCAGCGCCTCGTTCACCGGCGAGGCGGGCGGGTTCTCGACGTTCGCGCTGATTGCGGTCGGGCAGACGGCGGCCACGCCAACCCCGACTCCGACGGCGACAGCGGTCCCGACGCCTGTGCCGTCGACACCCACGCCCACACCCACGGTTGCGCCGACGGTCATAGTCCCAGCCACCGGCGGCGTGTCCCCATCGAGGGGACTGCTGCTGGCGGTCGCCGTTGGCGGCGGCCTCCTGCTCCTCGCTGGAACGGTCCTCCTGACCATCGGCCTCCACAGACGGGCATAGACCTCCAACAACACGGCGGCGGGCCCCATGCCCGCCCCCGCAGGCTTCATGGAGACACGAACCTTCGTGCTGAGACTCATGCTTGGCCTCCACCGACCCGCGTCTATGAGACGCGGGCTACATGGCTCACGGCCGACTATGCCCGGGCGTCGAGTGGTCAGCCGCGCCAGACCAGCGGATGACCGGTCGTTGCGTCAAGTACGTTGGCTAACATCGGTGGAATAATGGAATTGGCGATCCGGGGCAGATATTCAGGGCAACAAAAAAGCAACTGTGTTAGAAGTCAAGAGGAATGACCAACGACTGCCGGCGTCATGTCGCGCCAAGGTGAGCGATGCTTGAGCATGGAGTTGAGGATGACGAGCAGTTTGCGCATACACGCAACGAGGGCCACCTTCTTCGGCTTACCAATCGCCAGCAGCTTCCGATAGAAGTCCCGGATGACGGGGTTGAAGCGGCTGGCCGCCAACGTGCCCATGTACAGGGCAGCACGGACCTTGGCGCGTCCGCCCCAGACGGTGCGGTTTGCCCCGCAGTGTGCCCGCTGTCCCTGTTGAAGGGATCCACACCCACCAGGGGGCGGCGATCTGGCGGCGATCCAGTGTGCCCAGCTCCGGCAGGTAAGCGAGCAGCGTGAGGGAGAGCTGCTCTCCCACGCCGGGAACGGTGCGCAGGAGGTCATCCTTCTCCCGCCACACGGGACTCCGACGGAGAGTCTGGCGCAGCCCTTCGTCAAGGTCCTCCAGCTCCTGCTCCAACCAGACGATGTGAGCCTCAATGCGGGGGCGGACCGCGCTGATGGCGGTACCCAGGCGGTTCTTCTCCGAGACTCGCATGGTCATCACCTGGTGTCTGCGAGCAGTCAGCGAGTTTAGGACCTGCGTCTCGGCGTCCCTCAGAGGTCGCACAGATGGACCAACGGCGTCGGCGAAGTGGGCCAGGACCGCCGCGTCCAGGGGGTCGGTCTTGGCCAGCGTCCCGGTGGCCTTGGCTAAGTCTCGAACCTGACGGGGGTTGACGACGACTACGGGCAGAGCCGCAGCTGCCAGGGCGGCCACCAATGGCAGTTCCAAGCCGCCCGAAGCCTCCAGCAGCACCAGGGCGGGACTCAGGCCCTTCATCTGGGAGACCAGCTCCCCGACTTCGGTCTCGTCGTAGGAGACAACCCATCTCTGGCCTGTAGGACGGACCGCGACATCCACCTGCGCCTTTGAGACATCAATGCCTACGTATCTAAGTTCCTGTTCCATCTATACCTCCCTGTGTGAATTACTGGCCCGTCCTTGCACGATGCGGGCTTGGGTAACCCAGGCAACTGTTCGGGCTCTATTGAGGATGGGTGCGGCGACCCTCGCTTTTTTACGGTCTACCATGACCCGAGGCCTTTCGGTCTGCCGCACCCTTATCCACTTCATGGAATGATTCTCCCATGCTGGAATCAAGATACAAGATACAAAGGCCCCACATATGGATAGGCAGGTTGCGCCAAGAAGCGCATAAGTTGAACGTTCCAGATGTGGAACCCGGCCAGGAGTGGGCCGGTGGCTAGGGGAGCAGGCACGGGGGCCAGAGGCGGAACCGTGTCTGAAGCCTTCCCGACAATGTGGCGGCGGTCACCCTACTACGCCGTGCGCTGCTAGCCAGAGTGTCGTTACGGTCACGAAAGAAACTGCTGACTGAAGCGTCGCACCATAAACCACCCGCTCACGGTAGGGCGAGGGAGGAGTCATCGGAATCTCTGTCTCCTGCTTGCAGAGACAGCCTTGTCAAGGCAGGGATGTTGTACTCCCTTCGACCAGCATCCTCCGATGACGAGCGCGGCAACTAGCCGTGCCAGGCGTAGAGGCAGGACCTAAGACGGCATGCAGACGCAATCTAGGTGAATTTGGGAAGCTTGTCCGGCTCCCCGGCAACGGGGTAGGCCAGCCTGCGGCCAATGCCGAACGTGGGGCAGAGCCCTCATAGTAGTCCGAGGTCGGGAAAGCCGGCCGCATGGCGAAGGAGGGCAGTCAGATGGGTGTGGAACGAAGCGAATTACGCCGGAGAAGGGATGTAAGAACCCGACAAAGATGGCCCAAAAGCAGATGTTGCCGACACATAGGTCTAACCTATCTGATGGAGAGCCGGATGCCTTGAAAGAGGCACGTCCGGTTCGGTGAGGGAGATGGCGCGAATCAGCCGGAGCGGATCCGGTCACTGGCGGCGCTGTCCCCACTCAATGGAGGCCGCCGCACGTGCGGCGGCCTCCCCTGTAACGAACCGGTCTTGCCGCGCCTTCCTAGCCAGCAGGCAGGTCGACCTCTTCCCTCTCGACGCTGAGCGCCCACTCGAACAGGGACGCGGTGGCGGGCTGGGGCTAACGGCTGCGGCCCTTCGGCTTCACCGGCTCCTCGGCCATGAACTCCGCCCAAGAGAACAGCGACTGCTGCGGCTCAGGGGCCTCGTCGTAGCGTCCGTTGCCCACACAAATGCAAAAGCGCCGACACAGGCGGTCGCTGCAGAAGGCAGGTGGCCGCACGCATTGGCGGCGGCCACCTGCCCAGTCACTCCCAACCGGGCCTTGGAGGGCAGGGTCCGGCCCTTAGAACAGCCTCAGCGCCTCGGGCTGCTGTTGGACTGCCCCTCCCTCGGCGGTTGAACCCTGCGCCGACCCTTGCTCACGCCGGGGCCGACGCCTAGCTGGGGGAGCGGGTCTGACGTGAGCCGGATGCTTGGGGTCGTCTTCCCACTTGGCTCTCGCCCTTTCGACTACCGCCAATGCTTCCTGCGTCAGCCCGCGAGGGCTGTTGCACGCCGATGGTGGCCCTGCCTCCCTTGATGGACACGACGACCTTCAGGTCCTCCGGTGGG
Source organism: Dehalococcoidia bacterium (assembly GCA_965225925.1). GTDB lineage: Bacteria > Chloroflexota > Dehalococcoidia > Lucifugimonadales > JAGWBF01 > CBDDBY01. The sequence goes on from CBDDBY010000005.1 coordinate 380,704, forward strand.
CCGTCCTGCCCCTCGGCGTCATCAGAACCCTGTGGGTCCTGTTCCGCCTCCCTGGTGGCGTCCTGCTCTTCGACAACCGCAGCAGCCGTATCGTCCGCCGCATCGCCGAAGAGACTGTCGTCTGGGCTCGGCGTATCCGAGCGGGTTGTTTTCGTTCCAATTTCGTCAGGCATGGTTTCTCCTCTCCTCGTTTCTTCTTTGCGCTGCGAGTCTCACCGCGACCGTCTCCTGATCGCGCCGATGGTCTCCGGCTTCCAGTACAGGTCGCGCTCCACGGCGGGGACGCTGCCGAGCACGGTCGTTTCCGCCAGCTCGGTCAGATGTAGGGTAGGCCGCCGGCGAGTTACTCCGGTTGCCCGGAAGCACTTTTCCGTCGGCCCCCCTCCGAACCGGACGTGCAGCTTTCACTGCATCCGGCTCTCCAGTGGTTGTTTCTGTTTACGCGGTTGCCAGCTACCTCCGTGGACGTTCAAGTCGCGTAGGGCGCGGATGTGGTGGACTTGCACGTCCACCGTTGACCCGCACATTTCGCATTCTTCCGCTAGGAGCCGTTGAATAAGCTCGTTGCGGTTGAACCTGTACCGCATCAGGGCGTTGCCGGGCACCACGACGATCTCCTTGACGAAGGTCTCGATGAAGGCCCTGCGCTCGGTCAACTCGCTCTCCTTCAGGAACTCGCTCATGTCCTGGGCGTAGGTTGCGATGGTGTTCACGTCGTCCAGGACGGCCCTGCGCTGCGAGAGGATGGCCCTGGCATCGGCCGCAGCGTCCTCCAGGCGCTCCTGCCGGCCCCGGTACTCCCTGATGCGGGCCGAGGCGTCTGCCATGTCGATGTCGGTCGACTCGACGAAGTGCCAGATGCGTCCTAGCTTCCGCTTCACGTCCTCAAGCTCATGCTCGATGGTCTCCAGCCTCTTGCGCTGTTCGCGGGCCACACCGTCCATCTGCTCGTCCACCACCTTCACCAGGGCGCGGATGTTGCTGTCGGTGAGAACGTTGGAGCGAATCTTGCCGACGACCATCTCCTCGAAGCGGCGGGCGTTGAGCCTGGGAGTCTCGCAGGCATCCTTGCCGCGCTTCATGATCGACTGGCAGACGTAGTAGGAGAACTGGCCGCTCTTGGCGTCCTGTCCGCTGAGCGCCCTGTTGCACGCCTTGCACTTGACCAGGCTGCTGAGAGGTAGGTGCTTCCCACCCTGCTGGGGTGGGCGACCTTGGGGACGCAGGAGCGCATCAGGCTGTTGACGCGCTGGAACTTGGCTTTGGAGATGATGGCGGGGAACGCCTTCTCCACCCGCACCGGCTCGTCCTTGCCCTTGCCCGAAGCGCCCCAGACCAGGATACCGGTTTTCCAATACACTCCAAAAACTGCGGTACTCGTGGGCCGTAGACTTGGAGGCAGCGAACGGGGACGGTCGCATCTCCCAATTGGTGCAGCGCACCAAACCAGCGAGCTAGCGCTGGACGGTCTGATTAACTGTTCCGAGTCTCGACAGGCGGGCCTAACAGTCATCCTGCGCCCCGGCGCGGACGATCAGGGTGCGAAGCGGTAGACAACGGGTAGCTCCGCAACGTCGGTGATACTGGAATCAGTGTGGTGGGCTATGTGAACACGGCCGGTGCCGCAGTCGCCGAACTCGTCACAGGCGATGACCCCGATGACGCCCCTGAAGCCGACGACTCCGGTCAGCGCCTCCCGGAGCTTGGCCCGGTCGATGTACAGCGTATCTCCGTGGGCAACCGCAACCTCCTCGATGGCCCGGAGGAGCATCGTGGCCGCGTCGTAGGCGTGGGCCAAATAGGCGGATGTGGACGTCTCGCCGTACCGCTTTCGATAGTCGGCGACGAGCGCCTCGCCGCTCTTGCCTGTCGCCTCGTTCGTGTTGCCGCCGAAGCTCAACTCAGGACCCGGAAGGTAGACGCCCTCCGACTCGGGAATGGCCAGAAACTCGGAGACCAGCAGGGCTGCCCCGCCAATCAGTGTTATGTCCTCAAGTCCAGGGACTTGGCCGACCTGCCGGACGATGGCGGAGCCCTCTTCTTGGAAGAGCGGAAAGAAGAGGCCGTCCGGACGGCCCGCCGCAATCCGCGTGAGGACGGGGACCATGTCCGTATCTCCCCTGCTTACAGATGCGATGGCGACCGAGCCGCCAAGCTCCTCGAACGCGGTGGCAAGGGCGCCGGTCAGGCCGGCGGTGTAGGGGTCGCCGTCGTGGATGGCGGCCATCCTGCGCAGACCGAGATCGTTGTAGGCGAACTGCGCGACCGCGCGCGCCTCGTAGAGGTCATTGTTGGCGGTCCGGTAGTAGCCGAGATGGTAGTTGGAACCGGCGTTGCCACGAAAGTCGGAGGTCAGCGAGGGGGCCGTATTGGAGGAAGAGATCATCACCAGGCCCGCCTCGCTGAGGATTGGTGAAGCAGCGGTGGCGGCTACGGAGCAGGACGTGCCAATGACGCCGACGACTCGGGGATCGCCGGTCACCGCATCGGCGGCGGCACGTCCGCCTGCCTCAGTGCAGAGAGAGTCGAGTCCGGCGCCCATAGAGACATTGTGCCCCTTGATAAGGCCATAGTCCGCCAACGCCAGCGCCACGCCGCGTTGGTTCGGGGTGCCCAGGTCGCCAAGCCCTGTGAGGACCTGCATCGAACGTATCTGGATGGCCTCGCCTTGGGCCACTTCCACCGCTCCCAGATATCCGGACCCCATCGAGTCATCCGGAAGCGTTAAGTACTTCGCAGGCGGTTCTATCCCATGCGGCTCATTGTAGTCGCGGTATCTGATGGTGATGATATCCCGCGTCTCATCGTCCAGGCCTTCGACGGCAACCCTGATCTCCCTGGTCAGAAAGTCATCGGCGCCCACAACCCTGATGAGGTTGCCGCCTGGGGACCCAAGTCCCCCCATACCACTCTCCATACCGGTCTGATCGGAGACAAGCACGTAGCTTCTGGTCCCATCGTCAAGGTCTATGGACTCGTTCAGAGTCGCGTTAGCGTCGTTCGGCAGGTGAAGCAATCCGACCAGTTGCACGACGGCCAGGAAGTCATCGTCAGGGGGGCTCCCCTTGAACCACTGGTCTGACTCAGGGTCCCGGATGTAGACGTCCCCTCCGATGACCACTCCGTTGATCTCGATCATCTCCTCGTCGGGTGTGAAGGATATCTCGAATCTGAACCTGTCCGGCAGGACAATAGCGCCGCTTATCCGCATGAGGCCCTCCCCTCCGGCGTCTTCCACGGGGAAGAGGGCCAGCAGGTTGAACTCCCCGTCGAAGGAGAAGCTCTTGACCTGCTGCATGGCCTGCGCGTTGCACGAAGAGACCGTTACGGCATTGTCGAGCGTGCCGCCAGGCAAACAGTCCATGTCAAGGTCTATATCGCCCTCGCTCTCGACATCCCGGTCGATCTTGGACGCGGCGTCCGCTGGGGTCGTTGCCGTGGAAGTGGGCATTGGCGTAGGGACGACGGTCGGTCTGGAAGTTGGTTCGGCCGTTGGAATAGGCTCTGTAGCTGTGGGTGGCTGTGGCGTCGTTGCGGAATCGTTGCCGCATGCAACGAGCGCTGCAGATGCCAGAACTATCGCTATTACCAGACAAAATCCCTTTTTCACGTCAGATCCTTTCGATCAAATGACCCGTCTCTTTCAAAGCTGATGCACTTTCGCTATGTCAATAGTACCATGCCAGTAATTGTTAGCAACCAGCAAAAGTGGGACACATTGGGAGCCGAGAGATCAGGGGCTGGATGGAGGTCTGGTGAGCTCCCTAAGGGCCCTGTTGTAGCGTCGTCGCCGTTCGGTGGTTTGAGCCTTCACCTCCTTCCTGCGTTGTAGGATCTCTTGCAGTCTTCCCTTGAGCACGTCTGATGGTGTCACGTTGCCCAGAGCCTTGTGATAGCGCCGGTAGTTGTAGTAGCTGACGAAGGCCGCGATAGCAGCCTCAAGGTCGGCGGGCAACTCATAAGGCACCTGGTTGACGTCCCGTTTGATGGTCTGGTGGTAGCGCTCCAGCTTCCCGTTGGTCTGAGGGTGGAAAGGAGTTGCTAAGATGTGCTTGATGCCAACCATCCCCAGGTAGTTCCTGAATGCTCTTGAGACATAGCCTGGACTGTTGTCACTCAGCAGCCTGGTGCGGTCTGTGACTGGAACTTGGTCCATGCTGGTCGTGTCCACAGCATCCTGGACCACCTCGATGAAGGAGTCGGCCGTCATATCTTGCTGAAGCCTGTGAGCCAGGATAAAGCGGGAGTAGTCGTCCATAACGGTGACCAGGTAGTAGCAGCCCCAACCAACCACCCTGAAGTATGAGGCATCGGTGGCCCACATCTGGTGAGGCCCTGTGGTCTTGCGGTGGTACTCCTTCCCCGCGGCCAACCGCATCTCAGGCCTCTTCACTAGGAGCCTGTCCGACGATTCTTGAGGAAAAACCGCTGCCGGGTCCGAGAGAGTCTTGCGGGAACTTGATGAGGCCATCTTGGCCTGGGGGGTTCCCGTCGCCAGTGCGACGCCGGTTCTAAACCGTCTTCGGCCCCTTGGTCCGGGTACCTGTTTGGCTTACCCCGTTGGCGCCAGTCCGGCTCGCCAGAGTTTCAGGAGATTGTGGGTCAGGGCTATCAGGGTGAACTCCCCTGCCACCTTGTCCAGACCCCGCAGCAGGAACTGCCGGAAGCCCCGGGCCTGCTTGATTAGTCCATGAACGGGTTCGGTGATGGCTTTACGCCGGGCGTAGATCGCCCGCCCTTCCGTGGTCTGCAGCTTGTCCCGCATGGCGGCCCGCAGCGGTGTCCTGGTCCGGTTTCCATGAGCGATCCCGCCCCGATGGTGTCGCTCTCGCCCGGTGGCCACGTAGGCATCAATTTGCCGCTCCGCAAGCATCCCCAGATTGGCTTCGCTGCAGTACCCTGCGTCCGCCGTGAACCACTTTGGCCGTCGCTCTTCTTCGAGGACTCCCACTCTAGCCAGGTTCTCCTCCAGACGCTCCAGCATGGGCCTGAGTCTACGGCTGTCGGCGCTGTGGGCCGTCACCTCCTGGGCCACGATCACCCCACTGGCCTCCTCCACTAGGACCTGGGCATTGTAGCCTTGAATCCAACCATGAGAGGTCTTCATGATCCGGCTGTCCGGGTCGGTGAAATTGCTCTGTTCCTTGGGCTGAGGTACGGCCCGTGCCGTAGCAGCTGTCACCTCTTCCGCTCCAGCCCCCCTCGCTTCAGCACGCTCCTGCCCTCGGCCCCTCGCCCGCTCTTCCAAGCGCCGCTTCGCCTCTCGAATCTTCTCCAGTCGGCCCTCCCGGCGCCGCAACTCCTCAGGCAACTCATCCCCACTCTGCTCCGGCCCATACTCGGCATCCTCGGCCTCGTCCACCTCTGTCGCCCGCCGTAGGAGTTCCTTTATCTCCGCCTCCAGTTGGGGTTCCACTTCCTCAATGCGCCCGTAGCTCATGGCTTTGTGCTTGGAGGCGTTGGCCTGATATTTGCTCCCATCCAAAGACAGGTGCCCCATCCGCACCAGACCTGCCTCACGGCACATTCGCAGCACCTCCAGGAACAACCCTTGGAAGGCCTCCAAGTGCGCCTTCCGGAAGTCCGCCAGGGTCCGGAAGTCGGGGAACTGGCCCCCGGAAAGAACCCGGAACGCTAGGTCCATCTCGCAGCTCCTGGCTATCTTCCGGGAGCTGCACACGCCGGTGCAGTAGCCGTACAGTAGCACCGTCAAGAGCATCTGGGGATGGTAGGCCTTGGGACCCCGCCCTCCTTCGTACCGCTCAAAGATGGGCCTGAGATCCAGCAGGCTCACCATCTCTTCCAGGAAGAAGGCCAAATGTCCTTCGGGTAGCCACTCGCGCGGCGACTGGGGCAGTAGATACGCCTGATACAGGCAATAGGGACGAAAGCTGTTGGCCATGGAGCACCTCCCTTCACATCCACCTTAGCTTACCCTGTTACTCCTTTGTTGGCGACCCCATCGCTCGCCATTTTGCCCGGAAATATCGGACAGGCTCCTAGGCCCTCCCTGCCCAGGATACGGTAGACGCGCTGGACTCTGAGACTGAGAAGCCCTGGTTGTCGGTGATCCACGCGGCCAACTGACGGCAGCTCAGTTCTGGCATCTCTCTGGCTGATAACAGGACTGAGCGTTCTTCCTGAATAGTAAGACGGTTCCATGGTGGCTGATCGCCTCCTGGTCGGTCCTCAAGTCCTTGTTAGTCTTGGCGTCTGAGCCACCGGTAGTAGGTGCTCTTAGGGATGCCCAGCTCTCTGAGGACCTTTCGCTTGGGGAGGGGAGACGAGGATACTTTGGTAACTACCTCTGCCTTCTCCGGGGCGCTCATCCGCTGGTACCGGTGGCGTCCTGGGGCACTGGGATAGCCGTTTTTTTGAGACGGTACGCCTCCAGCGACAGATCGGCCACTAGCTCCTTGAGTTCCCCGTTCTCTTGCTTGAGCTGCCCTACCTCATGCTGAGTGGCGTCCCGAACCGAGTCACGGGTCAACCTCTCCTTGCCCGCCTCCATGAACTCTTTGGTCCACGAGTAGTAGGAGTGGGGCTTGATCCCCTCCCGCCGGCACAGGTCGTTGACTGTGACCTCGCGGCGGAAGCCCTCCAGAACAATTCGGATCTTCTCTTCCGAGGTGTACTTACGTCGGGCAGCCGCCTTCACTGTGCGGACGAAAGACCTGGTCTGCTCGCTTCGTTCCTCGGCAGCCTCTGCTTTGCATACTTCTAATTGGGACACATCTGCTCCTTTCTGTGGGTAGCTCTACCCTCATTTCAGGAGCTCACACCACCCTCCGACTCTCGGGTTTTCCTACCCTTATATGTGTCCCATTATCACTGACGGTCTACAGACTTGCCTCCGGTCGACCCGGAGGCACCTATTTCGTGTTTGTGGTGGAGACGGGGGAGGGTCGAACTATACCTGAAGCACGGCCTACCGGTGCTGTCGGTAGCCGTTCGGACAGGAATCGACTCCCTTAGTTACCCGGATCCTTCTCCCGGGGACCGCAAACTTCAATTTTCCCCACCATTGCAGCATTTGGATGTGGGGACTCCTTCATGTCTAACGTCATAAGTTACCTAATCTCCATTGACTATCTCGTCTAACTCGGGGTATTTGAGCGACTTGTACGGCCCGTTTCGCTGGTGAATACGACCATAGCGAAGGGCATGGCGCAAGGCCAAGCATCGCTTGCAGTAGGAGATCTTGCCGCCGTTCCGCCACCCGGAATTTCTGTCGGATCCGAACTCTTCGTAACGTGTAGGTCGGGCACACTGTCGGCAGAGATAGACCTCCCCTGGTACCATCAAAGGGGTCATGCGGTGTCTTTGTGAGTGGGCTCGGCAGGCTCGGCTATATGGACCTATTTGCCTTCCGCACCAGCAATTCTTGCGCAGGATCCTTTGCCTGCCTTTGATGGGTCGGTCCAGAGCCTTGCTGACACGCTCCCGGCTGATCCCCATCGCTCTAGCGATGGCAGAGATTCTGGGTAGGCCGGTAGGGTAGAGAAAGGCGTCCCCTTGGGTCTTCAGGAATTCCATGACGCGGTCTTTGGTGCTCATGCTGCTGTCATCCCCTTGGCTGTTACCCCCCTTGGGGAAGGCCTCTCGCCGACCCGACGCAGTGCTGGAACACGTCCGCCAAGAATAGGTGACGGTAGACCCCGCACGGACCGCCTACTGGTTCGTGATCAACGCAGGGCCGCTTGAGCTGGACGGCAAAGCGACCGCATCCCTCAGGGACCGCGTGCGGACCGAGCGAGGTCTACTTAACCTAGAGCCCAGGGTGTTCGCAACGTCGAACATGGAGTAGCCATTATACCTGTACCTGGATCAAGACCAAAGTCCCCGGGTTTACGTCAAATTTCGATCTACCCTTGGATCGACAGCCCTATTTCCATTCCAAGAGCCCGCATTGGCGGTCTCACCGTCTTCCGCCACCTCGTACGACCTGCAACCCCTGAAATAGGTCCACGCGAAATGAGAGTTCTCCAGTTAGATGGTCCTGCCCCATTCTTTGTACCGGTCGTAATGCTAGTTTTATGGTCCATCGAACCCCCGCTGCGGCCACCAGGGCAAAAGCCTCCGGGGCCGGAACACCGTGGGGTCGTCCCCCATTATACTACCTACGCCTTGCCCGTTCATTCTACCCTTAGCATAGAATTGCGCTTGGCGGGGAGAGAATAATAGCTAATGTCAACCTCCACGATGGGCTGATCGGCCCATGTTCTGTTAGGAACAACGGACGAATGCCCTCAATGCCACTGCTCACTGGCCCAGTAGGTCTTTTGCCTGGGCGCAGAACGACCTATGTTACATGCCACCCTGTACCTCCAGGAGTAGAGTCCCAAGAAGTGGTGTAAGAGGGAGAGAGTCTGGAGAAAGAGAGACCACCGCGTCATCCTTAGCGGGCAAAGAAGAAAGCTCGAGAAAGGAGGACAACAGTGGTCAAGGAAAGGATGGACCTGCTGGAACTATTGCGCAAGGGGGGAATGGACGGTGACGTGGACTTCCTACGGGAGGCACTGAGAGTGCTGGTAGAGGGGATCATGGATGCGGAGGTGTCATCGAGGATCGGTGTTGAGTATGGAGAACGCAGCCCTGAGCGGGTGACCCAGCGCAACGGGTATCGGTCCCGGGCGTGGGATACCCGTGTAGGGACGATGGATCTGCACATCCCGAAGCTTCGAGAGGGGAGCTACTTCCCGAGCCTGCTGGAGCCACGGCGTCGCAGCGAGCGAGCTCTGCTGGCTGTGATCCAGCAGGCCTACGTGGAAGGTGTATCCACAAGGCGGGTGGACGATCTGGTCAAGGCCCTGGGGTGTGAGGGTATCTCCAAGAGCCAGGTGTCGCGCATCTGTCAGGAACTGGACGTGGTGGTGGATGGCTTCATGGGCCGTCCGCTGGGCGGTGGACCCTACCCCTACCTGTGGCTGGACGCACTGACCCAGAAGGTCAGGGAGGCCGGCAGGATCGTCAACGTCAGCGTGGTGGTGGCGACGGCCGTCAATGGCGAGGGCAAGCGGGAAATCATTGGGATGGACGTGGGTACCAGTGAGGACGGCGCCTTCTGGCTGGCCTTCCTACGCTCGCTGTCCGCCAGGGGCCTCGGCGGGGTGGGGCTGGTGGTATCGGACGCTCATCAGGGACTCCGAGGCGCCATCGCCGCAGTCTTCGGCGGAGCCAGCTGGCAATGGTGCCGCACCCACTTCATGACCAACCTGCTCACTCGGGTCCCCAGGCGCGCCCAGCCATGGGTAGCCACCATGGTGCGCACCATCTACCAGCAACCCTCCCCCGATGAGGTACACGCCCAGCTCGACAGGGTGACCGATCAACTCCAGAACCGGTTCCCTCAGGTGGCCTCTCTACTGGACGAGGCCGGACCCGACGTCCTGGCCTTCTCCAGCTTCCCACTCGCCCACTGGAAGAAGATCTGGTCCAACAACCCACAGGAGCGTCTCAACAAGGAGATCCGGCGACGCACCGATGTGGTGGGCATCTTCCCTAACCGGCCGGCCGTGCGCCGCCTCGTTGGCGCCGTCCTCGCTGAGCAGCACGACGAATGGGCCGTTGGCCGTCGATACATCACACCTGTCGTGCTGACCTTCAACGAAGCTCTTCCAGAGGCCGATCTCGCGGAGGGGACAGCCGCCTAAGCCCGAATCCACCGAAGGACACGGATGGACGGCGTGAGGACAGCGGAAGGGGGTGGGTGAGGGAGCTACAGGGGAGATGGCCTGGGCTCTTGGGGTAGATGGGAGGGCGGCGGAGGGTATTCAGTCGCCGCACAGGGCCCCTAAGGCCCTATGCGGGAGTTGCGATGCGCGGGATGGCGAGAGGATACGCAGCAGGGGACTCTCGCGACCGGGGTGGCGCGAGATTGCGGGGACGTTGGGTCAGTTGCAGGCTGGCCGTCAGGCCGGGAACGGAATGGCTTGCAGCCGGGCCAAGGCGCGACTGAATTGGGTTTCCCAAAGCCAGCGCCGGGGGAGATGCAAAGTGAGGCGGCGCGCCGAGCGGGTGATCCGTCCCACCAGAGCGAAGACCCGCCGCCTGAGGGTCTTGGTGATCACGGTCCGCTCGCCCAGACCAATCCGCGCCGTCCAAGCGGGCCAGGTTATGCGCCATCACCTGTACCGCCAGCCAGGCGCCGTTGGCGGCGAAGCGCGCCGACGGCATGTGGTTCAGCCCGACGCCGTACTTGAGGTCGCGTATGGCGTTCTCGACCTCGGCGTGGCGGCGATGATCGGCCTCCAGTTCCAGCGTCTCCCCATCGCGGTCGGTGATGAAGGCGTGATAGCTGTATCTGGCGAAGAGGGCGAGCTGGGAACCGGGTGTCGGCTTCACCCGCCGGACAATGAGCCGCGCCGGCGGGGCGTCCGGCTTGGTCTGGAACGGGGTGTAAGTCGTCTCGGCGACATCGGCGGCGCCGTCCATCCAGTAGAGAATGGGAGTCCAGTCCTCCTCTGGTATCGCCTCGATCAGGTCCCGCAGGCTGGCGCGCTGGCGGATGGTGATAGAGAAGCGGACATCCATTTCCCGGCAGGCGGCAACGACAGTGTGGGCGTAGAAGCCGCTGTCGGCCCGCACCGTGAGTTGTCCCCTGGCCCCGCCGTAGCGCACCCGCCCCACCGTCTCACGCAGGAAGTGGGCCGCGCCACGGGCGGTGTTGGCCCGGCCCTCGCGCAGCCGGGACATCAGCACCTCGCCGGTGCCGGCGGCAATGGCCAGCAGCGGGTGATAGCCGCGGGCGCCGGTATAGCCGTGGTGGCGCGCTCCCTCCTTGGCCAGTCCATAGGTCTCGCAGATGGTCGAGTCCAGGTCGATGCTCAGGGGCGAGTCGCCGGGTCCGGCCCCAGCGGCCCAGGCCCGGGCCAACAACTGGCGGCTCACGCGGTCGAGTTGACGGACATGCCCCCACCGGAAGCTGCGCAGGAAGGTCCCCAGGGTGGATGACGCCTTGACCACGCAGCCTAGAACACCGACCGTCCCACCAGCGCGCAGCGCATCGGCGTCGTCGATGCAGTCGCCGCCTGCCAGCGCGGAAGCGACCAGCGTCAGCATCTTGTCCCCAGTGTTCGCCCGTCCCGGCGCTCCGCCGAGGTCAAGGTGATGGTCGACGAGTTCCCGCAGGCCCAGGTGCCGGGCTAGGGTGGCCGGCAGGAGCAGGCCGGCATTGGCCACCAGGCGATGGTCGTCAAAGAGGATGCGAATACGGTCGGGTTTGTTCTGTGGCAGCATCTATTGGGTGCTCCTTGTTTCCGGGCTGGTTTCTGTTCCAAAACCATTATCCCAGATTCAGAGGAGCACCCGCTGGCTTCTTCAAGGACTGTCCCCAAGGACGTCCTTCGGTGGATTCGGGCTAAACAACATCAACAGGATGACGCACTCTTACACCACTTGACGGGACGTGACCCCTCCAGGAGATCACCTCCATGAGTGTGAATACCTACACCTTAATCTACCGTAAGGCAGTGGAGCCGGCCCAGCTAAGGGTCCCTAAGTTCCGGGAGACGGCACCCGGAGGAGTAGGCCGACCCCGCCAACCTCTGAACGTAACCGATTCCCGGATGAGAAAATGTAGGGCCTCATCGACTGTATGATTATGGTGTGAGCCCGACCTAATTCTGAGACCTCCGTGGTGCGTAAGCCGGATGGAGGCCACCACGGCCACTGGAGAGACCGGAGGGGCCCATCATGTGCTCAACGCCGAGGATACCCGACGACGAGCTGGAGTACAAGTTCATGGACCTGGCCCAGACAACCCTGAGCAGCTCCAATGCCCATGACGTCCTGTAGTGCCTGTGGGGACTGAAGGAGTTGGATGGCCCGGCCCGCATCCTGGGCTGGTCAAAGGCCTGAGGCTGCCGGTATCTATCCCATGGCAGCTCAGATGTTGCCCAGCCCTTTGGGTCTTCTTGGTTGAGACTTTGTTGTCGAAAGAGGATAGTGATGAGGAAAATGGCCAGAGGGCCCACGAGCCTTGGCGACTGGTATACAATGACGCACAGTCCCGGAGTTATCCCGGCTGTGCCCGTAATTAGACGTGGGTCGGCGCGCCCTTAACCTTGTACTCCTCCATGGTGGCCTTGACCCAGGCCAGGTCGTCCTTGCGTACTCTGGCCCGGGTTTCCTCGGGGTCAATGTCGTATATCCGGCAAGCGTTCAGCCCCAGTATTTTCTCCTTCGCCCTGTCCGTAAGGGGTGGATACCCGTACCTCTGGCTGAACTCCTCGGGGATCTGAAAGGCCCGTAAGGCATCTATCATGGGCTGGGCCGCACCGTAGAAGCAAGAGTCTGTACCCCAGAGGATGTTGTCCTCGCCCAGGGCTGACAATAGCTTGCCCATAACGTGGCAGGCTTCGATAGGGTTGCCCATCAGCAGATACCAGGTGGCGCCCAGCTCGGCGTAGACATTGCCGCCCGGCCCGATGCCGGCGTCCTTTAGGCTCCTGATTAACCTGTTGGTGCCGAAGTGGGAGTCCTCCTCGGAGTATGGGCCCTCCTCCCTCTCCTCTCCTACCTTTGACTCGTATCCCGAGTGGTAGACCAGGAAGTTGATGCCGGGGAAGGCCTTGGCCGCCGGTCCTATGTCCTTTGGGGAGGATGGCCCGTCCCAGCCGGTATCGGCTCCACTGCTTAAGCCCTTATGAGCGCTCACAAACCGCACGCCTGTCTCGAGGCAGCGCTGCAAGAAGGGCCGTCCGGACGCCTCGTCATCCAGCATCCAGGCAACATGCTCCTGCTTCATACGCTCAGAACCTTCGGCCCCATACATCGTGTACACTTTCCAGCCCGCCGGCTTGCACCAATCGGCCCATCGGTCCATCAGATCGATCTCGCCGGGCACGTTGGGGTGGATGGTCGCATGGTTGATGAGGCGGCCGGTGCCGCCAAGCCGTTCGATGAGCTCCCGGGTCCCTCGCATTTCCCCATTTGTAAGGGGACGCTTGGGGTCCTTTCCTTCCACACCCGGCCCCGCACTGAGGATAGCCACCGCCGTTTCGGAGTCCAGATAGACGCAACGCAGGAACTCAAGGAAGGAGAACCCCACCTGCCGTTGGTTACCTACTATCTTGGACAGGCCCTTGAACCTTTCGGGCGCAACGGCCTCCATGCTGCTGACCATGTAGTCGGGTGGGGTGTGGAAATGGCGCAGGTTTGAGTGGTAGTGGGTTTGCACATCTACTACCAGCTGGCCGCCACCCAGGGCCTCATCGGCGGCAGCCCTGTCCAGCGCCGCCTCCTTTGGAATGTCGTAAAAGCCGCCGCCCCATTCCTTATCTATCGCCAGCAGAGCGGCTGCGGTACCCTGGCGGCCGGACCAGTATTCCGCCAATGACATGCTCAAGTGGGCGGCAGAATTGGGGCCCTCGGCCCGCACCCGTGCCGCCGACATTCGGAGGGGGGCCGGATGCGCTGGCGGGGAATACTCGCCGTTACTGAGCCGCCGGAAGACCATGGGAACAAGTGGGGGCCGAGACGGCAGTTTCAGGACCATGGTAGCGTTCTCCTTTCGGCAGCTATGGGAACCTCGAGCGGGCATACTGTAGCATAGGGTGGTTGAGTCGTCAAACGGAAATTTCCTCTGCCTGGAGCCCCTTGGAACCGTGTCCTTGTACCGGGCCCATTGCTCATTCCGGTAACAGCGGAGTCCTCCCCGGAGGCAGCTCCTGCTCGAAGGCCAACAGCATGTATCCAAACATCACGTAGAAGCATATCATTCCTGTCATTTCCACCGTCCACTGAACACCGAACCTATCCTTGACGGCGTTGAAAGTGGCGTCGCTGATCTTCCGGTTCCTGAGCAACTCCAGGGTAAAGCGGGCCACTATCTCTTCGTCGCCGCTCAGACCCTCGGGCGCTCTTTCTTCCATGATAGCCTGGATGGTATCTTCAGAGAGCTTGGCCTCTTCTCGGCCCGAGAGGACGTGTTCGCTGATTGCATACTCACACTTGAGCTCCCGCGCCGCGATCAGGATTGCTACCTCCATCAGCTTGCCCCTCCTGGGCCGGCTTCCCGGCGGCTCCTCGTGCAAAACGCTGGAATCGGGGAAGAAGTCGTTGATGGCGGTTACGCGGGCCGCCATCCTGGGGCTGTAAAGGAGGTTGGTGTAAACCGACATCCTCCCTTTTCGGATCTTGGCCGTTTCATCATAAGCGGCCAAGTCCTCGGGTCTGATCTGGTCTCTGGTTACGTCTGGTAATCGTGGCATCTTCTTGCCTCCTTAGGTTTGGTTACGGGCTTGATGGATCATGTCCCCCGCAGCCGAGGGTCCAGAACGTCGCGCAACGCATCGCCTAGAAGGTTGAACCCGAACACAACTATGAATATCGCTATGGAGGTAAACATGAGCAGCCAGGGGGAGAGGGCCACGTAGGTTTTTCCTGCCACCGAAACCATACCACCCCAGGATGGAACGTCAAGAGGAGTACCCACCCCCAGGAAGGTCAGGGAGGCCTCCGCCACGATGGCTACCCCCAGATTGGCGGTTAAGAAGACGATGTAAGGGGCGACGCAGTTGGGTAGTACGTGGCGGAACATGATACGCACGTTGCTGCTCCCAATCGCCCTTGCCGCCTCGATATAAACCGTCTCTTTGACGCTGAGGGCCGCGGAACGGACCACCCGGCTGGACCCCGGTATAAAAATGATAATCAAGGCCAGGGTTACATTGTTGAGGGAAGGTCCCAGAATGGCCATTAAGGCCAAAGCCATAATAAGGGCAGGAAAGGCCATGAACGCGTCCACCAAGCGCTGGACTGTCAAGTCAACGGCACCCCCTAGGTAGGCGGTAACGAGTCCGATCAAAGCCCCTACCGTTACCCCTATTCCGGCGCTTATAAAGCCTACCCGAAGAGAGATTCGCGCTCCATGGATCACCCGGCTAAGGGTATCTCTCCCAAGCTGGTCGGTACCCAGCCAAAACCTCTTACTCCCGTCTTCTTCCGGTGTTTTGAACCCTGGTGAAGCAAATTGATATTTCAGATTGGTCCTATAGGGGTCATGGGGAGCGAGCAAGCTGGCGCTGGCGGCCATCACTACCAGGGCCACCAGCACGATCCCGCCCATGGCCCCCAGGGGCTTAGCCCTCCCGAATTTAACCACCGACCTCAGTAAATCACCGGCCTGCCGCCTTAGATTTACGGAGAGGGCTGTAAATGCTCCCTCAACTCTCTCTCCGGCCACAGTACCTCCCGACGCTATGCTGTTATGCGAAGCGTATTCTCGGATCCAGCCAAGCGTAGAGCAGGTCCACCACAAGGTTCAGGGTCAGCACCATGAGGCCCACGCTCAAGATCACGGCTTGAATCACAGGATAGTCCCGTTTAGTGATGGCACCTACCAAGAGATTTCCCATCCCCGGCAATACAAAGATCTGCTCCATGATAACCGAGCCCGCAAGGGAGATGCCGAATCCCCAGCCGATAACCGTGAGAATGGGGAGAAAGGCATTCTGCAGGGCGTGAAGGAAAAGTATCCTCCGTTCCCTCAGTCCCTTGGAGCGGGCCGTTCTTATGTAGTCCTCCCGCAGCACCTCCAGCATGGAAGAGCGGGTAACCCGGGCCAGGAAGGCCAGTAAAAAGGTACCCTGGATCATGGCGGGAAAGACCAGCTGCCGCAGGTTTTTGCCCAGGTCTTCCCAGGGTCGCGCATAATCCAAGGCCGGCAACCAGTTGAATATCCAAACTAAAAGGTAGACGGTAACGACGCCCAGCACAAAGTTGGGAACGGCTATGCCGCCAAAGGAGATCATCCTGGATATGTAGTCGGCGATGGTATCCTGTTTAAGGGCCGAGAGGATTCCTAGAGGCAGCGCCAACACAAAGCTGAACACCATGGCTAGGAAGGCCAGCTCTACGGAGACGGGAAGACGATTTTTCAGATCGTCTAATACCGGTGTCCTGTAGTAGTAGGATGTGCCCATGTCTCCCCGGACCAGGTCCCATATCCAAACCCCGTACTGGGTAAGGATGGGCCTGTCGGTACCCAGTTCGCGGCGTAAATTGTCCAGGTCTTCTTGGGTAAAAGACCCTTCCCCTCCTCCCTCCAGAAGTGCTAGGGCCGGGTCCCCGGGCACAATCTGCATTAACAGGAAGATCACTAGAGTGAGCACCCACACCGTGGGGATAAACAGCAGAAGTCTTCTGACGATGTATTGATGCATCGCCGAACCTAAACCAAGCCCGGGACCCGGCGCCTAGCCGGGTCCCGGGCTAATCTTAAACTGGAGCCAGGGTTCCCTACTCGGGGGCCAGCCACAGGTGCTCTATTTTGAGGCCAACCCGTGCCAAGGTGATTGGGAAGTCCCCCACTTCGGATTTGATCCTGTTATGCACAATGGCGATTTTGGACTTCCAGAAAACGTCAATAGTGCCGGGAGCCCCGGCAAGGAGCGACCGCTGCATATCTTTGGAGATCTCGATACGCTTGGCCACGTCCGTCTCCTCACGCACCAGTTGAAATAGCTTCTCAACCTCGGGGTCAGATACCCGTGACGTTTGCTTGTTGTAGGGGTTATCCGTGAAAGCTTGGAAGAACCGATCATCGGGATCGTAATTTCCAGGGCTTTGGCCCCAGAGGGCAATCTCTAAATCGGGCCCAGACATTATCTCCCGGAAGACAAGGCTCGGCAATGCCCTGACCTCTAGCTCGACTCCCAGGGTGTCCTTGAGTTGCTCCTTGATCGCCACGGCTGCATCCTCGTATTGCTCGGAAATCGGGGCGACGAAGTCGGCCTTAAAACCCTTGCCCCCGGGAAAGCCAGCCTCGGCCATGAGCGCTTGGGCCTCGGCTATATCATCAGGATGTTTCTTGCCGTCTAATTCTCTGTAACCCGGGAGCTGGAGCACCTCTTCGTCGGAGAGGGAGTACGGGTTGCTAGGCGACATGGGCTTACCAATAGTGAACTTCCCCAGCCCAAATCCTTCCACCAGGGGCTGGCGGTGAATGGCCAAGAAGAAGGCCTTCCTTATCAGCGGGCTGCTGAAAGGCTCCTTATTGCCGTTAAGTACCACTGAGTCCACTCCGACCCCGGGGTAGTAGTGGACAGTGAACCGGCTCGCGAAGTCGTTTTCTTGCTCCAGCTTCACCGCGCTAGCTATGCTTATGCGACTGATGGGAGCCTGGCTCATCAGAATCCGCTCGGACTTGAACGCCGCGACCTCGGTGCCCCCGTCGGTTATAAAGAAGCGCTTCATGCCGTCGAAATAGGGGCGGGGGGCCTTGAAGTAGTCGGGGTTCCTCTCCACCTCGTGGTTTTCGTCGCTCTGGAAGGAAACGTCCTTCCAGGGTCCTGAGCCCATGCTGTTGCCGAAGACCGTCAGATCCACCCCAGTTTCCAGGTAGTGTTTGGGCAACACTTTCTGGTAGTCAGAGGCGTAAATCGTAAGGAATCCCAGGGAAGGGAATTTCAGGTGAATCCTCACGGTGCGTTTGTCCAGCGCCTCTGCACGGTCCACGTAGTTGGCCAGAATTCCTACTTGGACCCTGCCCGGCTCCAACACTCTCTCGATGCTGAACACCACATCATCCGCCGTGACGTCCTGGCCGTCGGTCCATTTTGGGTCATCCCGGAGGACGAAGGTGACGGACATCCCGTCTTCGGCGGCCGTCCAACTCTCTGCCAGGTCGCCGATGATCTCCCCTTTAACGAAAGGGCTGTATTCCAGCACCTGGTTATAGGGGAAGTTATTACTCCATAGATCGACGATTGATCTAGAGCCATGTGGGTCCCAGATGCCGGGGTTGAAAGTCATTACCATCGGTACAATCCCACCCTGCTTCGCCATAACGCCTTCGGCCGGAGGCGCAGTAGTGGCCGTAGCGGCTGGCACTGGTGTCGCAGCAGGTGGAACGGCGGTCGCCGTAGCGGCTGGCAGTGGTGTCGCAGTAGGTGGAACGGCGGTCGCCGTAGGCCGCGGTGTCGGCGTGTCATCTTCTCCGCACGCCAGGGCTATTAACAGGATAAGCACCATCGGGACAAAAATTAGGAACCTCGGTTTAAACATCCAGAAATTCTGCATAATAACCCTCTCACTTTCGTAGTCTTTATTCCGGCCCGCGTGGGATCCCTAGCAAATTACCACTTTTTTGTACTCCTGTCAATAATCGGTTATGCCTTTGCCCAATTTAAATTGAGTAGACCGGAAGACGTATAGCCCACCTGCGGAGTTGCCAATCCCAGGCCATGCACCTCACCTGATCCATTGGCGGAAGGCAATCAAGGCCTGACAGGGTGAGGCACCTCGGGGGACAAGTAGGGTATCTACAAAATGTGGGCCGCATTTAGGGAGCGGCGGTAAACTCCATGCACCCGAATTCGCTGTCGCAGATGGCCTCCGGAAAGTCTCATCGGGCTAGAGCAGCTTTACCTCAAAAACGGCGGAGAGTTTACTGGGAACCTGGATACAGGACGAATGGATGGTTCAATCGCGGATAAAGCGATAGCGTTAATGGCCCATCTGGTGCGACGTGCCGGCTTTGCATCGCCCGCTCAAGATTTTCGACGAGGTTTTTTAGTACCCAGTCGGCATCAACCTCATTCTTTGCTGCCCGCTTATCGAGCGCCTTCTGGACAGCCTCGTAAACCCTAGTGTTACCTATAAGCTGAGCACCAAATTTATCAGGGTATTTTGTTTTGTAGCCCGCTTCGGGTACTGTCCTGGCACAGAGCTGAGCTTGACAGGGTTCCGGGGCGCCACTAGAATTGCTCCCTCCAGCATACGGGTGATTTTGGACCAGGCAAACGGGTAGGCTTATTCACGGTTAGTATGCCTGCCAGGGGGTGCGAAAAGCCACTGGGACAAGGACTTACATTAAGGAGGCCTTTGATGTCGAGCACACGGATTTTGGCCAGTTACCTATCAAATATCAGATACCAGGACCTGCCACCGTCGGTAGTTGAGAATGGCAAACTGACCATCCTCGATACCGTGGGTAACATGATCGGGGCATATCCACTGAGTTTGTCCAGGACCTTCCTGGACCTGGCGAAGGACCTGGGAGGTGGCAGAGAAGAGGCGACCCTTATCGGAGATGGGACCAAAGTATCCGTCCCATTGGCAGCCTTCGGAAATGGGGCTCTGGGAACCATGCTGGATTACGGCGACACTCAAAGTAACGAGAGCCAGAGAAGTCCGGCGTCAACGGGACCTATCCTAGTGCCTGCTGCGCTGGCTGCCGGCGAGTCAAGGGCAATCTCCGGCAAAGAGCTGATCTGTAGCACCGTGGCTGGTTACGAGTGTGTGGCACGGATATGCAAGTCCATGGACATGACCGCGGAGCAGGAGGTGAAGGTAGTAAAGGGAGTGTCCGCAACGGTTTTCGCTGCAGCGGGTGCGGCTGGGCGGGCGTTGGGACTGGGTGAGGACCAGTTCCTTTCAGCCCTGGGGATGGCCGGCATTTACACTCCTGTTCCCGCTGGCCACAAATACTCAGGCGACGAAGGACTAACTCCCAGGAAGGACATAAAACAGGGCTGGGCCTGGATGTGCATGACTGGGGCATTCGCCGCTGTTTCCGCCCAAAAGGGCCTGAAAATGTTGCAGGAGAACAACATCCTGGATGGGGATAGAGGACTTTGGCGAATGCTGGGGATGGAATCTTCAATGGAAGAGCAGATAACCGAAGGGCTCGGGCAGACATACCACATCCTACAATTCCATTCGAAACTTAACCCGGGCATAGCCACAGGCCATACCGCCATAGAGGGCGCTACGGGGCTGGTAAAAGACAACAGCATCGACGTTAGTGACATTGAGAAAATCGAGGTCATCACCAGCAGAGCGATAGGGCTCGGCTTCGGTGACCAGGAACCGGATGGACTGGTCGGGATGCAGTTCAGTATACCTTACCAGATATCGGCTGCATTGCTGGCCGGAGATCCAGGACCCAACTGGTATTTGGACAAGACTGCAAAGAGCGCGGGCGTCACAGACATGATCAAGAGGGTGTCGGTGACTTACGACGAAGAGTGCGAACGGGCCTTTCTCGACAGCCACCTGCGGATGACCAAAGTCAGTGTTCTCACCAAGACTGGGCAGCGATACGAAACGCGCTCTCCCCGGCAGAAAGAAGCGTGGACGGCCGACGAGATTAGGAGAAAGTTCATCACCACCACTTCTCAGGTCATCGACAAGCACCGGGTCGACAATATCTTGAGCACCATCGAGAATCTGGAGGAGGTAGGGAGTATCTCGCAGCTGATAGACCTGCTAAACCTCCCTAGCAACGGCTAAGCCCGAATCCACCGAAGGACACGGATGGACGGCGTGAGGACAGCGGAAGGGGGTGGGTGAGGGAGCTACAGGGGAGATGGCCTGGGCTCTTAGGGTAGATGGGAGGGCGGCGGAGGGTCTTCAGTCGCCGCACAGGGCCCCTAAGGCCCTATGCGGGAGTTGCGATGCGCGGGATGGCGAGAGGATACGCAGCAGGGGACTCTCGCGACCGGGGTGGCGCGAGATTGCGGGGACGTTGGGTCAGTTGCAGGCTGGCCGTCAGGCCGGGAACGGAATGGCTTGCAGCCGGGCCAAGGCGCGACTGAACTGGGTTTCCCAAGGCCAGCGCCGGGGGAGATGCAAAGTGAGGCGGCGCGCCGAGCGGGTGATCCGCCCCACCAGAGCGAAGACCCGCCGCCTGAGGGTCTTGGTGATCACGGTCCCCTCGCCCAGACCAATCCGCGCCGTCCAGCGGGCCAGGTTATGCGCCATCACCTGGCCAGCCAGCCAGGCGCCGTTGGCGGCGAAGCGCCCCGACGGCATGTGGTTCAGCCCGACGCCGTACTTGAGGTCGCGTATGGCGTTCTCGACCTCGGCGTGGCGGCGATGATCGGCCTCCAGTTCCAGCGTCTCCCCATCGCGGTCGGTGATGAAGGCGTGATAGCTGTATCTGGCAAAGAGGGCGAGCTGGGAACCGGGTGTCGGCTTCACCCGCCGGACAATGAGCCGCGCCGGCGGGGCGTCCGGCTTGGTCTGGAACGGGGTGTAAGTCGTCTCGGCGACATCGGCGGCGCCGTCCATCCAGTAGGGAATGGGAGTCCAGTCCTCCTCTGGTATCGCCTCGATCAGGTCCCGCAGGCTGGCGCGCTGGCGGATGGTGATAGAGAAGCGGACATCCATTTCCCGGCAGGCGGCAACGACAGTGTGGGCGTAGAAGCCGCTGTCGGCCCGCACCGTGAGTTGTCCCCTGGCCCCGCCGTAGCGCACCCGCCCCACCGTCTCACGCAGGAAGTGGGCGGCGCCACGGGCGGTGTTGGCCCGGCCCTCGCGCAGCCGGGACATCAGCACCTCGCCGGTGCCGGCGGCAATGGCCAGCAGCGGGTGATAGCCGCGGGCGCCGGTATAGCCGTGGTGGCGCGCTCCCTCCTTGGCCAGTCCATAGGTCTCGCAGATGGTCGAGTCCAGGTCGATGGTCAGGGGCGAGTCGCCGGGTCCGGCCCCAGCGGCCCAGGCCCGGGCCAACAACTGGCGGCTCACGCGGTCGAGTTGACGGACATGCCCCCACCGGAAGCTGCGCAGGAAGGTCCCCAGGGTGGATGGCGCCTTGACCACGCAGCCTAGAACACCGACCGTCCCACCAGCGCGCAGCGCATCGGCGTCGTCGATGCAGTCGCCGCCTGCCAGCGCGGAAGCGACCAGCGTCAGCATCTTGTCCCCAGTGTTCGCCCGTCCCGGCGCTCCGCCGAGGTCAAGGTGATGGTCGACGAGTTCCCGCAGGCCCAGGTGCCGGGCTAGGGTGGCCGGCAGGAGCAGGCCGGCATTGGCCACCAGGCGATGGTCGTCAAAGAGGATGCGAATACGGTCGGGTTTGTTCTGTGGCAGCATCTATTGGGTGCTCCTTGTTTCCGGGCTGGTTTCTGTTCCAAAACCATTATCCCAGATTCAGAGGAGCACCCGCTGGCTTCTTCAAGGACTGTCCCCAAGGACGTCCTTCGGTGGATTCGGGCTAAGCTACCACACCAGTTCTGGTGCGGTTTCCCAACCGCGGGCCAGCCCAAAGAGGCCGTCCTTGCCGCCAGGGCCCTGTGCGTGGCGGAACGGTTCAGGCCCGGCACGTCTTACCCGGCGGTGGTGGAGCGGGTGGGCGAGATACTGGCTGGTTCGCCTCTCTGGGGATGCAGCCGGATCAAACCTAAATAGTTACGATCAATTGGCCTAATTGACAGGCTTGAGAGAGGGTGCTACTGTCTACCCACCTGCAATGCATGGTCGATTTGGTCGCAGACAAGTTGATTCGGGGAATTCCGGCTGAATGCCCCTTAGGTGTGGTACGACCAGGCCCTCGACGGAAATTCTCGGCATCGGGTCAACTTAAGCCTGGGCCAGGAAGCGCGAAGGATGGTTGGGATGACAGACTCTTCCCTGAAGCTATTATTTTCCCCCATCAAGATCGGTAAGATCACCCTACGCAACAGGATCGTCTTCCTGCCCCATAGCCACAACTTTCCTGTGACGGCGTTGCCGGGGAACAGGGAGGCACACTACTTCGCCGAAAGGGCCAAGGGAGGCGTAGGGCTGATCATCTTCGGCACCCAGTACGTCACCGCCACCGGCTCCCCTGCCCAGGCCAACGCCAGCGACCCCAGGGTGGTGGAGCGGTACAAGAGAATCACAGACAGGGTACACGAGCATGGCTGTCACATATCGGCTCAATTCATGCACAGTGGCAGCTCTTACACCTCTAGTGAGGAGGGCCTTGACTGGCGGATGCCTTATGCTCCATCCAGTAGGATTCGGGATGGAACGATAGCCAGGGAGATGGAGTACGATGATATCCAACAGTCTATTGAGGCCTACCGTGTGGCGGCCAGACACGTAAAGGAGGGTGGTTTTGATGGGATTGAGATACGCCTAACCGCAGGACTCACGGAGGAGTTCATCTCCGGCATTACCAACAAGCGGACCGACGAGTATGGCGGGACTTTGGCCAACCGGCTGCGCTTCCCGCTGGAAATCATTGGGGCGGTGAGAGATGAGGTGGGCTCTGGCCTTGTTATTGACGTTCGTATGTGTGTTGACGAGATCATCCCAGGTGGGTACGGTGTAGAAGAGGGCCAGGAGATCGCCAGATTATTAGCCGCCTCCGGCAAGGTCGACTTCATAACCACGGGCATCGGTTTTGCTGGTGCATCCCTCAGCGTACTCTACCATCAGGGGCCCTATCCGATGCCTCAGGGATTCGCCGTTTACGCTGCCGAGGCACTCAAAAAGGTGGTGGACATACCCGTGGTTGCCCATGGCAGGATCAACGATCCCCTCCAGGCGGAACAGATCCTGGCCGAAGGAAAGGGCGACCTGATTGGGATGGCCCGGGGCCTGGTCGCCGACCCCGAGTTCCCCAACAAGGCCCGGGAAGGCCGATTGGACGATATTCGTAGATGTATCGCCTATCACGAAGTGTGCCACGGGCGCAATTACAAGCGTTCCCCCATAACTTGTGTCTACAACCCAGCGGCGGGCAGAGAGGAAGAACTGGGCATCGGCACCCTGAGGCCAGCATCCGTGAAGAAGAAGGTGATGGTGGTGGGGGGAGGCCCCGCCGGCCTTAAACTGGCCGAGGTGGCCGCTCGCAGGGGTCATACGGTAACTCTGTACGAGAAGGCCGAGGAGCTGGGAGGCCAGATTAACCTTGCCAAACGATTACCTAACCGGGAGCATATCGAGGAGATCGCCACTTACCTCGCCCACCAGGTTGAAAAACAGGGGGTGGAGGTTCGTTTGGGGGTAGAGGTAACCCCCGAGACGGTGTTGGCGGCAGCGCCAGACATAGTGGTACTGGCTACTGGCTCAGTTCCTCTGATTCCTTCGATTCCAGGAGCGGACCAGGATAATGTGGTCACATATTGGGATGTGGGCCGCGATCTGGAAGTTGAAGGCGATAGCATCCTACTTTATGATCTCCATGGATATTGGTCCGGTGCAAGCATTGCTGAACTGCTTGTCAGTCAGGGGAAGAAGGTCCACATCGTCACCCCTCAACCGTTCGTGGGGGCAGACATTTACCCCGGGACCCTTCTGCTATGGCACCAGAGGATCGATGGTAAGGGAGTGACCTGGACCACCGACGCCAACGTCGAGGCGATTTCTGGGAATACCGTTACCATCTCTGGAACCCACTGGACTGGTCGCCGATGGACTATGGATGGAATAGACACGGTTGTGTTGGCCTGTGGAGGTACTCCCAACGACGGTCTATATAAGGACCTGAAGGGGACAGTCAAAGAGTTGAAAATGGTGGGAGACTGCGAGGCTCCCTTAAGAATTGAGCGAGGAATCTACTCGGCTGAGCTGCTTGGGAGAGAAATTTAACGATGATGGTAAACCGGCCAGGCCTGGTGAAATATCATTCGAGCGCGACTCCTATGAGCTGGTATAAGAAGTACGGGAAGCCCTATGGTGAAGCAGCGAGCAGGAAATCAGAGCGAATGACAGTGGTCCGGCCATTGCTGCCTATGTACTAGGTGCCTATCACTGGGCGAAGGGAACTCAGAACCGTCCCCGGATCAACTAATGCTAGATAGCGTGTTGGACATTCGAATCCCATCGAGACCTGCGGCATTTTTCTTCGGGCCGCTGAACCTTCCAAAAGCTTTTCCAGCAGCTTTATCACTTCTTTCGTAGATTTGAAGAAGGTGACCTGCTGGTGTTTCATGTTGAGGATGGCATTTGTTGGCAATTAGCACAAGTGGGACACTTTAGGACCCGAGAGATCAGGTGCTGGAAGGAGGTCTGGTGAGCTCCCTGAGTGCCCTATTGTAGCGTCTCCGCCGTTCAATCGTTTGGACCTGCACCTCCTTCCTGCGTTGTAAGATTTTTTGCCTTCTTCCTTTGAGCACGGCTGATGGTGTCACGTTGCCCAGAGCCTTCTTGATCCATGCCGCTCCTGTCCACCGCATCCTGGATCACCTCGATGAAGGAGTTGGAGGTCATGTCCCGCTGAAGCTTGTGAGCCAATATGAAGCGGGAGTAGTCGTCCATCCGCCTCAGGCGGACCAGGTAGTAGTAGCCCCAACCCACGACCCTGAAGTAAGAGGCATCGGCGGCCCATTCGCATTAGACGGACCGAGGGCCCGTGGTCTTGATGATCTGACGGTGGAGAATGCTAGGCAATTAAGGCATAATAGTTTCCTCACCGCCGCATTTCGTATTTGGGCAAGACCGGGAAGTGAAGACCTCGTCGGCGGAACTGGAATGTCAAATACAATCCGAAGGGAGGCCGTTCGTTATGAGTGACAGCAGCGGGAGAGAGCCTCTGAGACTCATGGAGACCTTTCGGTCCCTGTTTTACACCCCCACCTACGTGGCCATCTCCGGTGGCTTTCTGAATGAGGAGGGCCTGGACGTGGAGTTCTCCACCTGCCCTCCTGGGCAGCACGGATTGAGCGCGCTAAACAGCGGAGTCGCCGACATCGCCCAGGTGGGGCCAATGAGAAGCATAATTGCCGCCGACTGGGGGGCCGAGGTCGTCCCCAAGCATATTATTGAGATCACCAGCCGCGACGGCTTCTTTCTTGTTGGTCGAAAGCCCCAGGACCAGTTTCAGTGGTCGGATCTGAAGGGCGCCACCCTGATCCCCGTGGAATTATTGCCCATGCCAGTGGCTTCCCTCAAATACGCCCTAAAAAGAAAAGGGGTCGAGCTATCGGAAATGCGGATCATTGAAGGGATTCCCATCCAGGAAGCGACTAAGGCCTTCCGACGAGGTGAAGGAGACTTTATTCACCTGCCTCAGCCAGGAACGGAACAGCTAGTCCAAGAAGGCGCTGGACATCTGTGCGCCGCCCTGGGCCAGATAAACGGCCACATATCCTACAGTTCCTTCGCCGTAACTCAACGACTGATCCACGCTAACCCGGGGCTCATACACCGGTTCACCCGGGGATTTTATAACGCCCAAAAATGGCTGGCGGAGAGCGACTCCCAGGCTATTGCTAAAACCGTAGCCGCCTTCTTCCCCGAAATAGAGTCAGTCGTATTGGTAAAGGCGATCGACCGGTATAAAGAGCAGGACACGTGGGCCAAGGACCCTCTGTTGCGGGTAGATGGCTTCGACGCGCTGCAGGAGATATTGGTAGAAGCGGGCCTGGTCAAGTCCCGGCAGCCCTACGAGCGGATTGTGCACACCGAGTTCGCCCAGGCTGTGTTGGGATAGAAACGCCGGGAGTCGCCGTCTGGCAGGAAAGGCCCCGTGGACACGGTCCTTCCTTCTCGCTTGGATGCGGCTCCAACGAGGTTCTGGAACAATTTATCCCTGGCTTACCCAAGCCTCGCAAAGGAATTTTACAAGGAACCCCACCATGGTCACTGGGTTCACCCTTCGGTAAAACCAACTTTTAAGAGCTCATCGAGCAGGTTTTTCGCCTTGGGATATGGCAAACTTCCGGATTATGTTGCCCATGGGCGGCAGGCTAAAGTCGTGAAATGGCATGGTTCCGTTAAATGGTTCTTCCGCCCTAATATGTCCACCACCTGGTTCCCGTCCACATCTGCCGTTACCTCCCCCAGCACCCCCATGCCGATGCTTCTGGCCACAGTCCTGAGGTCTGCCCCGTCGACCTCTCCATCACCGTTAACGTCGGCGGCTTTGGTGGGCGACACTATCTTTACAGTGGCCTGGATGGGCAGGTCGAATGCGCTGTCCAGTGCGGCGTAGGCCAGTCCGCCAGCGAGCAACGCTAATAGCACGCCCAGGGCTATAACCATATTTAGGCTGAGAATACCTGTCACGCCTCTCCTAGCCTTTAGCCCGAATCCACCGAAGGACACCGATGGACGGCGTGAGGGCAGCGGAAGGAGGTGGGTGAGGGAGCTACAGGGGAGATGGCCTGGGCTCTTGGGGTAGATGGGAGGGCGGCGGAGGGTCTTCAGTCGCCGCACAGGGCCCCTAAGGCCCTATGCGGGAGTTGCGATGCGCGGGATGGCGAGAGGATACGCAGCAGGGGACTCTCGCGACCGGGGTGGCGCGAGATTGCGGGGACGTTGGGTCAGTTGCAGGCTGGCCGTCAGGCCGGGAATGGAATGGCTTGCAGCCGGGCCAAGGCGCGACTGAACTGGGTTTCCCAAGGCCAGCGCCGGGGGAGATGCAAAGTGAGGCGGCGCGCCGAGCGGGTGATCCGCCCCACCAGAGCGAAGACCCGTCGCCTGAGGGTCTTGGTGATCAGGGTCCCCTCGCCCAGACCAATCCGCGCCGTCCAGCGGGCGAGGTTATGCGCCATCACCTGTACCGCCAGCCAGGCGCCGTTGGCGGCGATGATCGGCCTCCAGTTCCAGCGTCTCCCCATCGCGGTCGGTGATGAAGGCGTGATAGCTGTATCTGGCGAAGAGGGCGAGCTGGGAACCGGGTGTCGGCTTCACCCGCCGGACAATGAGCCGCGCCGGCGGGGCGTCCGGCTTGGTCTGGAACGGGGTGTAAGTCGTCTCGGCGACATCGGCGGCGCCGTCCATCCAGTAGGGAATGGGAGTCCAGTCCTCCTCTGGTATCGCCTCGATCAGGTCCCGCAGGCTGGCGCGCTGGCGGATGGTGATAGAGAAGCGGACATCCATTTCCCGGCAGGCGGCAACGACAGTGTGGGCGTAGAAGCCGCTGTCGGCCCGCACCGTGAGTTGTCCCCTGGCCCCGCCGTAGCGCACCCGCCCCACCGTCTCACGCAGGAAGTGGGCGGCGCCACGGGCGGTGTTGGCCCGGCCCTCGCGCAGCCGGGACATCAGCACCTCGCCGGTGCCGGCGGCAATGGCCAGCAGCGGGTGATAGCCGCGGGCGCCGGTATAGCCGTGGTGGCGCGCTCCCTCCTTGGCCAGTCCATAGGTCTCGCAGATGGTCGAGTCCAGGTCGATGCTCAGGGGCGAGTCGCCGGGTCCGGCCCCAGCGGCCCAGGCCCGGGCCAACAACTGGCGGCTCACGCGGTCGAGTTGACGGACATGCCCCCACCGGAAGCTGCGCAGGAAGGTCCCCAGGGTGGATGGCGCCTTGACCACGCAGCCTAGAACACCGACCGTCCCACCAGCGCGCAGCGCATCGGCGTCGTCGATGCAGTCGCCGCCTGCCAGCGCGGAAGCGACCAGCGTCAGCATCTTGTCCCCAGTGTTCGCCCGTCCCGGCGCTCTCCGCCGAGGTCAAGGTGATGGTCGACGAGTTCCCGCAGGCCCAGGTGCCGGGCTAGGGTGGCCGGCAGGAGCAGGCCGGCATTGGCCACCAGGCGATGGTCGTCAAAGAGGATGCGCATACGGTCGGGTTTGTTCTGTGGCAGCATCTATTGGGTGCTCCTTGTTTCCGGGCTGGTTTCTGTTCCAAAACCATTATCTCAGATTCAGAGGAGCACCCTCTGGCTTCTTTAAGGACTGTCCCCAAGGCCGTCCTTCGGTGGATTCGGGCTTAGGACCGGTCAAATCCTATCTGGTTCTGGCTACTGCCGGTATCCTAAGTTGGCCTCCTAAGGAATGTCAAACCCCTTCGATATCACCCCAAATCCCCTATCCCCTTACCCCTAACTCGGCAGGAGAGGACTGCTCCCAGGCGTTTTAAGAAAATCCGTGGAACGCTTTGTATCATCGGGTTGCCCTCTCACTGGAACCGATGGTGGGATATCCATAGCCCCTTGGGACTCCTATACGTTAGGTTTCATTATGCTGTTCATCTAGTTGCGTGGTGCCAAGAACATAATTTCTCTTTGGAACTTCGTGGTATACTTCACCTGTCCTCCTCATGAAGGCCAGCAGGACTGTCGAGGTGAGCACACCAGACACGTTTGATGGCCATCCGTGAAAGCATGACCCCAGTATCGGCACTTTCCACGCTCGGGGAACGCGACCATACAGCAAAACCTTCGCGGAACTAGAGACACAGAGCATGATGTCGAGGAACAGGTCAGACATGGAGTTGAAAAGATGACAAGGCTTGAGGACTACGCTAACAAATATGAGTTTCTCCGCATGGAGCGACGCAACGGGATTCTTCAGATCAACTTTCACACGGAAGGAGACAGCCTCGAGTGGTCACTGGTGGTCCAAGATGAGGTAGGATATGCCTTTGCTGACATAGGGAACGATGCGGAAAATAAAGTGGTGATCATGACGGGAACAGGTGACAACTTCTGCGCCCAAGCTTCCGGGGGCGACTGGACCAAAACCCCCAGGGAGTGGGACTCTATTTATCGGGGTGGGATGCGGCAACTGGTGAACATCCTGAATATCGAAGTGCCCATGATCAGCGCCGTCAACGGCCCGTTCTTCGTCCACGCCCACCTGGCGTTGGTTTGCGACATCGTCCTGGCTGCAGAGGAAGCGGTTTTTCAGGATGGGTCCCACATCACCAACGGGGTGGTCCCAGGGGACGGAGTGCATGTGATCTGGCCGTTGCTTCTCGGGCCAAACCGGGGCAGGTACTTTCTGTTGACGGGCCAGAAGCTCTCGGCCCAGGAGGCCCTAAAGCTGGGGCTGGTCAACGAAGTCTTACCGAGGGACAATCTTCTACCCCGGGCGTGGGAGCTGGCAGAACAGTTGGCCCAAAAGCCACCACTCACACTGCGCTACACCAGGGTTGTCTTCACCCATCACCTCAAGGGGTTAGTCCAGGACATGCTTGGATATGGGTTAGCGTTGGAGGGTCTGGGACATTTGGACAAGAATCCTTGACCAGTTAAGGAGCCCTGAATTTTGTCATTCACCGACTCTGTCCCTTAGCCCGAATCCACCGAAGGACACGGATGGACGGCGTGAGGACAGCGGAAGGGGGTGGGTGAGGGAGCTACAGGGGAGATGGCCTGGGGTCTTGGGGTAGATGGGAGGGCGGCGGAGGGTCTTCAGTCGCCGCACAGGGCCCCTAAGGCCCTATGCGGGAGTTGCGATGCGCGGGATGGCGAGAGGATACGCAGCAGGGGACTCTCGCGACCGGGGTGGCGCGAGATTGCGGGGACGTTGGGTCAGTTGCAGGCTGGCCGTCAGGCCGGGAACGGAATGGCTTGCAGCCGGGCCAAGGCGCGACTGAACTGGGTTTCCCAAGGCCAGCGCCGGGGGAGATGCAAAGTGAGGCGGCGCGCCGAGCGGGTGATCCGCCCCACCAGAGCGAAGACCCGCCGCCTGAGGGTCTTGGTGATCAGGGTCCCCTCGCCCAGACCAATCCGCGCCGCGTCCAGCGGGCCAGGTTATGCGCCATCACCTGTACCGCCAGCCAGGCGCCGTTGGCGGCGAAGCGCCCCGACGGCATGTGGTTCAGCCCGACGCCGTACTTGAGGTCGCGTATGGCGTTCTCGACCTCGGCGTGGCGGCGATGATCGGCCTCCAGTTCCAGCGTCTCCCCATCGCGGTCGGTGATGAAGGCGTGATAGCTGTATCTGGCGAAGAGGGCGAGCTGGGAACCGGGTGTCGGCTTCACCCGCCGGACAATGAGCCGCGCCGGCGGGGCGTCCGGCTTGGTCTGGAACGGGGTGTAAGTCGTCTCGGCGACATCGGCGGCGCCGTCCATCCAGTAGGGAATGGGAGTCCAGTCCTCCTCTGGTATCGCCTCGATCAGGTCCCGCAGGCTGGCGCGCTGGCGGATGGTGATAGAGAAGCGGACATCCATTTCCCGGCAGGCGGCAACGACAGTGTGGGCGTAGAAGCCGCTGTCGGCCCGCACCGTGAGTTGTCCCCTGGCCCCGCCGTAGCGCACCCGCCCCACCGTCTCACGCAAGAAATGGGCGGCGCCACGGGCGGTGTTGGCCCGGCCCTCGCGCAGCCGGGACATCAGCACCTCGCCGGTGCCGGCGGCAATGGCCAGCAGCGGGTGATAGCCGCGGGCGCCGGTATAGCCGTGGTGGCGCGCTCCCTCCTTGGCCAGTCCATAGGTCTCGCAGATGGTCGAGTCCAGGTCGATGCTCAGGGGCGAGTCGCCGGGTCCGGCCCCAGCGGCCCAGGCCCGGGCCAACAACTGGCGGCTCACGCGGTCGAGTTGACGGACATGCCCCCACCGGAAGCTGCGCAGGAAGGTCCCCAGGGTGGATGGCGCCTTGACCACGCAGCCTAGAACACCGACCGTCCCACCAGCGCGCAGCGCATCGGCGTCGTCGATGCAGTCGCCGCCTGCCAGCGCGGAAGCGACCAGCGTCAGCATCTTGTCCCCAGTGTTCGCCCGTCCCGGCGCTCCGCCGAGGTCAAGGTGATGGTCGACGAGTTCCCGCAGGCCCAGGTGCCGGGCTAGGGTGGCCGGCAGGAGCAGGCCGGCATTGGCCACCAGGCGATGGTCGTCAAAGAGGATGCGAATACGGTCGGGTTTGTTCTGTGGCAGCATCTATTGGGTGCTCCTTGTTTCCGGGCTGGTTTCTGTTCCAAAACCATTATCCCAGATTCAGAGGAGCACCCGCTGGCTTCTTCAAGGGCTGTCCCCAAGGACGTCCTTCGGTGGATTCGGGCTTAAAGGTTGTGGCAGAAGGTGTGCCGACTGCGGCAGGCGAAGGTGGAGGGGTCGGGGTGCCGGTAGACCTTGAGGCAGGTACGGCAGTGGCAGTAGGGACTGGCGGGCCAGCGACCAGAAGATTCGAGCCGGGGGTAGGGGCTGGGGTGCTGGGCGCCCGATAGGCAGGTGTGGCAGTTGGGGCTGGGGTGGGTATTGCGGTAACGCGCGGGGCTGCGGTTGCGGGCGGGGCAGGGTGGAAGCGGGGGTCGCTGCTGCC
Organism: Dehalococcoidia bacterium; assembly: GCA_965225925.1. Lineage (GTDB taxonomy): Bacteria > Chloroflexota > Dehalococcoidia > Lucifugimonadales > JAGWBF01 > CBDDBY01. The sequence goes on from CBDDBY010000005.1 coordinate 412,347, forward strand.
TGTGCCCCCATCATCATCGCTGGCTCTTTCAGAGGCCATGGTTGCCTGGTCGAGGGCCTCCGAGACCGCCCTTTCTATCGCAGACTGGACTTGCTCAGGGCTGATACCCTCGGGTGCCTGGGCCCCGATGGCTTCCTGCACTAACGCCGACATGTCTTCCGTCGACATCGCATCTTCCCGGATGGAGTCAGCAGACTGGTCGGCCAAAGCTGCCGCCACAGACCTCTGAACCTCGGCTTCTATAGCTTGTGCGGCGGGGGCAGGCGTAGGGGTTGATTCTTCGCCACAGGCAGCGAATGCAAGTAAAACAATGATTACCAGAGAGAAGATTGCCAGAAACTTGGTCATCGCAGTCCCTCCTTGGAGTGTTTGATAGGACTTGCCCATACAGACGGACGAAAGAAGGGAAAGGTTCCAAGTAGACGGGATGCCGCATCTTGTCATATAGTTGATGCATGCTCAAGACAGCCGTTGTCGTCGTAATACTGCTGGTCATCGGGGCCATGACTTTAGCTCTGACTTGGACCTCACCTGCACCCCAAGAGCAGGGTGGGATAGTCGGCGTGTATGAGAACACCACCGAAGGCTTCTCCGTCGTTCTGCCGGAGGGTTGGGTCGGCCAGGAGAACGAGGACAACTTCCCGCTACTCTCCATACGAGGCGGAGAGGAAGACGCTGACGGGAGTTCTCCAGTCCGGGGGCAGCTGTGGGTCATTCCTCGTGGAGATGATTCACCGGCGCAGGCTTGGATTGAAGGTCAATTCGCAGGACTGACTGTCGTCAGCAGTGAGGCCCGTTCCTACGAGGGAGCCGAGTCCGCGCACCAGTTGTTCATCAGCACGCCCACTGAGAGCGGCGAGGTGGTGGCAGACCTGTGGACAGCAGTGGCACGGGGCTCGCAGATGTTCCTGCTGCGAGTGCGAACCGGCGAGCCGGTCTGGGCGACATACGAGACGGAAGCCAACGCCTTCACAGTCAGTTTCTCACTGCAAGCGCCAATGCCATTCGGCACGTCTAGGGATGACTCACTGTTCCGATACTGGGGAGAGATCCTGACCCTTGACCCCGCTCTCTCCCGCAGCGGTGCCGGTGACATCTTGGGAGGCATCTTCAGCGGCTTGGTGAAGCTGGATACCGACCTGCAGGTTGTCGCCGATATGGCGGAATCGTGGGAGGTGTCGGACAACAACACCGTATTCACATTCACACTGCGGGACAACGCCCGGTTCCATGATGGGCGTGCAGTGATGGCGGCAGACGTCAAGTACTCCTGGGAGCGTGCGTTGCACCCTGACTTGGAGTCGCCGGTAGCGCACACGTACCTCGGCGACATCGTGGGGGCACAAGCGATGGTCGACGGTGAGGCGGAGACGTTGGAGGGTGTAGAGGTCTTGGACGACCGGACGCTGCGGGTCACAATCACCGACCCGTTCTCCTACTTCCTGTCCAAGCTCACCTACCCCACATCTTTCGTGGTAGACCGGGCCAACGTGGAGATCGGCGAGGACTGGACGGACGCCCCCAACGGCACCGGGGCATTCACGTTGAAGGTGTGGGAGAAGGACCGGCTTCTTATCTTGGAGCGCAACGATGACTGGTACGGAGGCGCTCCCGCATTGGCCCATGTGGTGTACCGGATATTTGCTGGCAACCCGATGCAGATGTATGAGAATGGCGAGATCGACCTGACGGGCATCTACGTTAACAACATTGACCGTGCCCGCGATCCAGCCAACGACCTGAATGACGACCTCATCGAAGGCACTGAGCTTTGCACGTTCTATCTCGGGTTCAATGCATCCCAGCCGCCCTTTGACGACCCCAAGGTGCGTCAGGCCCTCGCCCTTGCCTTGGAGATAGATAAGGAACTGGAGGTTACCCGGAAGGGCTTGGCCGCCCGAGCAGCTGGCTTCGTGCCTCCGGGGATGTTCGCGTATAACGAGACCTTGGAACCTTCAACCTTCGACTTGGAGGCCGCTAGGCAATTGCTGGGTGAGTCCCGGTATGGAGGGGCCGAGAACCTGCCGCCGATCGAGTCGTTCGCCGATGACGACGCCATCCATTGGGCGTGGCGGGAGCACTTGGGCCTGGAGGTCGAGGCCGTGTCAGTATTCGGGTTCGCCGATTTCCTGGAAAGGCTGGACAACGAGGAGTTCGGTGTTCTCACTGCCGGTTGGTGTGCGGACTATCCCGACCCGCAAAACTTCCTTGATGTCCTGTTCCATAGTGACAGCGCCGAAAACAGGTTCGGCTATGCCAACGAGCAGGTGGACGCACTGCTCGAAGAGGCATCCGTTGAGCCGGACCCGACGCGGCGCGCCAGCCTCTATCAGGAGGCGGAGCAGCTGATACTGGATGACTGGGTTGCCGTGCCATTGCGCCATAGCAACTCGTACATGTTAGTCCGGCCCTATGTGAAGGGATTCGAACTAACGCCCATCGGCGTGCCGCAACTGCAGAACATATCGATAGAGCGTGAACAATGATGCGCGCGCTTAAGTACGTTCTTCTGGCAGTGGCAGTTGGATTGGCGCTTTCGGTTTGCGGCACTCCCACTCCCACGCCGACACCAGTAGCCATACCGATCGCGACTCTCGTGCCCACTCCAACGCCTTCCGTGGCACCCACTCCTACGCCCACGCCTACTGTGGAGCCCACTCCTGCTCCTACGCCCACGCCTACTGTGGAGCCCACTCCTGCTCCTACGCCCACGCCTACTGTGAAGCCCACTCTTACTCCTGTTGTGGAGCCTACTTCTACTCCCGCTCCGACGCTGCCACCGCCTCCTCCACAGGCCGATTTCGAGGTGAGCGTAAGCGAGGCCGGGTTGCAGTTGCCCGACTCCATCTCCTTCCATTTGGAAGGGCGCGGAGAGCGCCCAATTGAGACCGTTGATGTGGAGTTTGGCGCCGACAACGCGTTTTCCTGCGCTTCAACTTCGTACTGGAGTGCCCGGACGGACATTGAGGCTGGGCAGGATGTCGCGGTGACGTGGGACTGGGACATGCGTCGCAGTGGTTCCCTGCCCCCAGGAGCCACTATCTGGTGGCGCTGGAGAGTGGTGGACGACTTGGGGCAGGAGTTCCGAACCCCACGCCAAGAGACGGTCTTTGCCGACGACCGTTTCGACTGGCAGGCCCATACTGCGGGGAACGTGACCTACAACTGGTACGCTGGGGGGCCTGACTTCGGAAGTCGCATCGCCGACGGGGTCCGCGGAGGCTTGGACAACCTTGAGTTGGGTAAGGAGTTGGTGGCGCCTATCGAGGTGTTCATATACGAGAGCTCCAACGACGTACAAGGCGGGGTCCTGTTCGCCCAAGCGTGGACTGGTGGTCTCGCTTTCGTGAACTACAATATCGTGCTGATAACCGTCGACCCTGAAGCCTTCGAGAGGGGTCTGCCAGGGGTAGTCCACGAGTTGGCCCACCTATTGGTGCATGAGGCGACCTTCAATTGCTTTGGGGACCTGCCCACATGGCTCAACGAAGGCCTTGCCGTTTATGCCGAGGGAAGCCTGCCCGACTACCAGCAGCGCGCCCTCGATGAGGCCATCGCCAGCGATGCTCTGATCAGCCTGCGCAGCCTGAACAGCAGCTTCCCAGCCGCCGATACAGGGGCGACCCTTTCCTACGCCCTCAGCTACAGCCTTGTAGATTACCTCATCGAGGTCCACGGCTGGCCCAAGATGCAGGAGCTTCTCGCCGTGTTCGCTCAAGGCTCCACGGACGCAAAGGCCATCGGACAAGTCTATGGTTGGGACTATGACGGCTTGGAGTCGGCTTGGCGGCAGTCGCTGGGCCTCTCCTGATCGTCGCCTACGTCTTGTGGCAACCCTAGTCCTGAGGCTGGAAGCCCAGGCTCCTGCAGGCGCGACCCTAAGGGCCTTTACGTGGGCAAGATGCGCATCGCCACCCGGATGCAATCCCGGTCGTTGAGAGGCGGAGGCCATGGAAGCCTATTCTGCGGCATTCAGGGGCTGACCCATCTTGGTAGGATGGGGTTCAAACGCTTTGCTTTCCGAGTGGTGGGCTGACCCAGTGTCGGCCTTGGTCTTGATTCCCTTTTTCGTCAAGGAGGGCAGGGGGAACTATGCGGGTGATGAGGGGATAGGGTGACAGGACCGGTTTGGCAGCTGGCCTCCTGGCGACCAAACGTTCGGCGGCCACGATGTCCCATATCGCCGCTTCCAGGACCTCGACGCTGTCACCCACGATGCCCATGACGGCGCGCGGGGCAGGGCGCGGCCTGTGTGGCCGCGTCTCAGGAATCTCCAGAGGGTGTGGCGCGAAACGCTGAAGGTCGCCGCCGCTTGCCGGATGCCCCGCCACATAACGTAGGTCCGCAGGTATTCACGAATGGCGTCCGCAAGGTCGGGGTCGAGCAACGCGCTCTTGCCCGGCGTCAGCGCCCTTGGCTCTGCAATGGTCAATCAACTGCTCCGTTCCGCAATAGTCCAACTTCTCATTGTGAAGCGTAAATTCGTCCAGGGTAAGGCCCTGCAAGCCCTTGTATCGAAGGCAATTTTGTGGTGGGGCGAGCTGCGAACGTAGGTCTGCCCAATGTAGTCCAGAGTGGTTTAACAACCCACGACGGAGGTCTTGTACACGCGACGGCAAGACTGTGCTAGCGCGTGTGGTAGATGTTGAAGCGCGGGCTACATGTGGAGACTAGCTCGGACGATGATTCGGTTGCCGTGTGTACCTAGTGATAGCAACGCAATCATGTTATAATGATGTGACATCTTAGATGGAGGCGTTTTCATGGCCAGCATCACCGTGCGCAATCTCGAAGATGGGCTGAAACACCGCCTGCGAATCCGCGCAGCTGAAAATGGCCGCTCCATGGAGGAGGAATCCCGGGACATTCTGAGAACAGCGCTCTATCACCAGCAACCAGACCAGGAGAACCTGGCGAGCGCCATTCGCGCCAGATTTGCGCCCCTAGGTGGGATAGAACTGGACATCCCTCCCCGTTCGCCCATGCGCAAACCGCCCCGATTCGACTGAGGCAATTACGATGATTATCCTTGACACCAACGTGGTCTCGGAATTGATGCGTCCCGGTCCCAACGCCAACGTTGTGGACTGGGTTGTCAGCCAGGCGGCTATCAACTTGTACCTCTCCACCGTCAGTGAAGCCGAACTGCGATTTGGCGTCGAGATACTGCCGACAGGAGCACGACGAGACAGACTGCTTGCCGAGGTGGAAGGGATGCTCAGGGAGGACTTTGCTGGGCGCGTCCTTCCTTTCGACAGCGCCGCAGCTCAGTCCTACGCCGTGATAGCCGCCGCTCGCCGTGCAGCAGGGCGTCCCATCAATCATGCCGACTGCCAGATAGCGGCGATAGCCCGCAGCCGGGGAGCGTCTGTGGCAACAAGAGACATGGACGACTTCGAGGGGAGCGAGATAGACGTGATCAACCCTTGGACGGATGAATGAGCGTAACGAAGCTTACATCAGTCGTTGAGGCCTATCTGAAGGACCTTCGGCGCATTCAAGCATCCGGTGGTGCTACGGGAGAGCGCTCCTACTATCCTCCCCTGACCAACCTGCTGAACGGCGTCGGCGGCGTGCTCAAGCCACAGGTGTTCTGCGTAAGCGAGCTTGCCGAGCAGGGAGTGGGGCATCCGGATTTCGGGCTCTACGCTAAGCGGCAAGTGCAGCGGGGACGACCCAAACAGGGGCAAGCCCCAGAACGCGGCGTCGTGGAGGTCAAGCCCGCGGGCGACGACGCATGGCTGACGGCTGCTAGTGTGGTGTATCCGTAGTTCAGTAGTAAATAAAGGTAATTATCCCTTGACATCAAGAAATTGGCAGCTGGCCTTCCCATTGAGGCACCGCGATGGAAAGAGGCGGAGTACCTACCAAACCATCTAACCGCAACATTCTATGTGGTTGCCCACCCGTTCCATCAAAAGTGTGTAGCACATCCGCCTGCGCATAAATCGCACTCGCTACGTGGATGGCATCGGCTGTCTTAACCCGAATCCACCGAAGGACACGGATGGACGGCGTGAGGACAGCGGAAGGGGGTGGGTGAGGGAGCTACAGGGGAGATGGCCTGGGGTCTTGGGGTAGATGGGAGGCCGGCGGACGGTCTTCAGTCGCCGCACAGGGCCCCTAAGGCCCTATGCGGGAGTTGCGATGCGCGGGATGGCGAGAGGATACGCAGCAGGGGACTCTCGCGACCGGGGTGGCGCGAGATTGCGGGGACGTTGGGTCAGTTGCAGGCTGGCCGTCAGGCCGGGAATGGAATGGCTTGCAGCCGGGCCAAGGCGCGACTGAATTGGGTTTCCCAAAGCCAGCGCCGGGGGAGATGCAAAGTGAGGCGGCGCGCCGAGCGGGTGATCCGTCCCACCAGAGCGAAGACCCGCCGCCTGAGGGTCTTGGTGATCACGGTCCGCTCGCCCAGACCAATCCGCGCCGTCCAGCGGGCCAGGTTATGCGCCATCACCTGTACCGCCAGCCAGGCGCCGTTGGCGGCGAAGCGCGCCGACGGCATGTGGTTCAGCCCGACGCCGTACTTGAGGTCGCGTATGGCGTTCTCGACCTCGGCGTGGCGGCGATGATCGGCCTCCAGTTCCAGCGTCTCCCCATCGCGGTCGGTGATGAAGGCGTGATAGCTGTATCTGGCGAAGAGGGCGAGCTGGGAACCGGGTGTCGGCTTCACCCGCCGGACAATGAGCCGCGCCGGCGGGGCGTCCGGCTTGGTCTGGAACGGGGTGTAAGTCGTCTCGGCGACATCGGCGGCGCCGTCCATCCAGTAGGGGATGGGAGTCCAGTCTTCCTCTGGTATCGCCTCGATCAGGTCCCGCAGGCTGGCGCGCTGGCGGATGGTGATAGAGACCAGCGGACATCCATTTCCCGGCAGGCGGCAACGACAGTGTGGGCGTAGAAGCCGCTGTCGGCCCGCACCGTGAGTTGTCCCCTGGCCCCGCCGTAGCGCACCCGCCCCACCGTCTCACGCAGGAAGTGGGCGGCGCCACGGGCGGTGTTGGCCCGGCCCTCGCGCAGCCGGGACATCAGCACCTCGCCGGTGCCGGCGGCAATGGCCAGCAGCGGGTGATAGCCGCGGGCGCCGGTATAGCCGTGGTGGCGCGCTCCCTCCTTGGCCAGTCCATAGGTCTCGCAGATGGTCGAGTCCAGGTCGATGCTCAGGGGCGAGTCGCCGGGTCCGGCCCCAGCGGCCCAGGCCCGGGCCAACAACTGGCGGCTCACGCGGTCGAGTTGACGGACATGCCCCCACCGGAAGCTGCGCAGGAAGGTCCCCAGGGTGGATGACGCCTTGACCACGCAGCCTAGAACACCGACCGTCCCACCAGCGCGCAGCGCATCGGCGTCGTCGATGCAGTCGCCGCCTGCCAGCGCGGAAGCGACCAGCGTCAGCATCTTGTCCCCAGTGTTCGCCCGTCCCGGCGCTCCGCCGAGGTCAAGGTGATGGTCGACGAGTTCCCGCAGGCCCAGGTGCCGGGCTAGGGTGGCCGGCAGGAGCAGGCCGGCATTGGCCACCAGGCGATGGTCGTCAAAGAGGATGCGAATACGGTCGGGTTTGTTCTGTGGCAGCATCTATTGGGTGCTCCTTGTTTCCGGGCTGGTTTCTGTTCCAAAACCATTATCCCAGATTCAGAGGAGCACCCTCTGGCTTCTTCAAGGACTGTCCCCAAGGCCGTCCTTCGGTGGATTCGGGCTTAAGCCAAGGGAACACCCAACGTAGGTTTCGTGCCTCTTGTGCTCGTGCAGCATCAAGCGGGATCAGAACGACATACGGCTCATCAAATAAGGTTTCAATCCGGTCTCTGACTTCTGTAGGCATCGGTGGAGGTGGTACCCCGTCCTCTGTTTCCACTCGGAGCACTTCGGTAATAGACACGGCAGAAGTCAGAAGTTGACGGCCCCCCTTCAAGGCCTCTTCAAAGAATTGCTGACAGTGCCATCGGTGTTGAACCGCTTGATGGTCTTGCTTATTCGAGATTAGCTTAATCCACGTACTGGCGTCCCAATAGGAACGCTGTAAGCTAGGCATCACGCATTCGCCGCAGGTATTCCTCCGCGTCAAGCCCACCCGTTATGTCATAAATACCTGCAATGTCCTCTGCCCTCTCAAATTTTGGTTTTGTGCGCAACGCCGCCACTTGGCGCACTATGGCCGAACGGACTTCGCCATGTCGATTTGTCCGCAACGTGCCAGAGACTCGCACACGTTTCTCATAGAGTTCGACAATGCGGTCTTTCAGGTCGGATTCGGCATCTCGGTCTATGTTGCAACCGATGCGGATCGCCCGCACAGGCTCATACAACGAGAACTGAAATTTGCCATGAGAATTCATGGCCTCAAGAACACCTTCGGTGGACCCCAGCATCTCGCGCCCCGGATGCAAGATTTCACGAATATTGGATGCGATGGCTTCAGAGCATATGACGGTTTCTTCTGGGGTGAACACCTCCACCTTGTGCACTCGTGGACCAAGGATAGAAACCAATCCTCTGGTACTGCCAAGGGCACGGTCAGAAAAATAGTTAGGTCGCACGTCGCGCTCTTTCAAAGTAGCTATGCCAGCCATCGCAGTTCGGATAACCGTATCCCGGTTGTCCAATTGTTCATCTCTGACAACAGGCTCTAGCACCAGTAATGCAGGACTACTCCGCGATAATTGGTTCACTGACCAATCTATCGTTCTAGCGGATTGCAATGACAGGGCTACATCAATCTCTAGACAATAATTGGAGAAGATTGTCCCACGCTTCTATCAGGTCTGAAGCGAATAGGTAGTCCCCGGCCTCTGTTAACCGGACACCTATTATTGACTTTTGTAACTGTATCATGGCAATTTTCTGCAACCCCCTATAGAGAGTTGCAGAAATACCCCCTTAAGTGCTAAACTAGATAATCCTATGGCATCTAGCAAAACACCCCGTCGAAAGAAGAAGGCCAAGTCAGAGGCGTCATCACCGCCCTTGACTAAGGCCGCGTTCGATAGCTTTCTGCGAACCGCTACGAGGCCTGTTTCACCACCTGACCAAGAAAAGCCTCAAACATAGGCTGTTCTTTACGCCTCCGATTATACCGGAAAGTGTACTCGTTTAGATAGCTCTGCAGGTATTTCTCGCTCACCGCGTGGTTGACCCCGCTGATTCCCCTCTTTACCAAGCTCCAGAATCCCTCGATGGTGTTCGTATGGGCGTCTTCTTGGACGTAGACCTTGGCTGCGTGGTGGACGCGCCGATGCCGGTAGCCCAGGCTCCGAAGCGGGTTATACGCCGCATGTTCATCGGAGTAAATCAGGCTGCCGGGTAGGACCTTCTCCCGAATGTTCGGGAGAACCGCATTTTGGGATTCCTCGCCCACTATGGAGGTCACTACATTCCCTTGCCGTTCCACCATGCCGAGAACCGCCGTCTTCCCGACAGTCCCACGCCCCCCCAGGAGTTCCCGCTTCGACTTGTGCATGTTCTTGGCCTTACCGCCCACGAAGGTGGCATCTACCTCTACTGATGAACCCTCCAAGGTAATGTCTTCGGCCAGCATCGACCGAATCTGTTTGAACATCCGCCAGGCCGTCTTGTAAGTCACGCCAAGTTCTCGCTCCAACTGCTTGGCGGCGATTCCGCACCTAGTAGACGCCATCAGGTACATTGCATAAAACCAAAGGCGCATCGAAGTGCTAGAGTGTTCCATGATGGTACCGGCCATCGGGGAGACGTGATGCCTACAGATAGCGCAAGCGTAGACGGGCCGGTTAGTTACTCGGAAGTGTTTGGTAACTTGCCCACACTTCGGGCAGGTGATACCTTCAGGCCATCGGTTATTTACAAGCCATGCCAAGCAGGTGTCATCATCGGGGAACTGAGGTAGCGTTGCATCGGTGTGGCTCTAATCGCTACAGAGTACCACTAACCGCATTATAATGCCAGACCAATGATTGCCGGTGTAACTTAACAGGTGGTACAACTATCGAGGGCAGGTCAGGGGTCCACTTCAATCCTCAAGGCCAAAGAAGCTAATTCCAACGCCGAAACCAGGGGACTGGAAGCAGAGATTGACCGTTGAAGTGCTTAATCGTGTAGCGTTGCATCGGTGTGGCCTCTCTCTAATCTAGCTACAGAGTACCACTATTTGCCCTTGATGTCAAGGGATAATAACCTAACTTAACAGGTGGTACAACTATCGAGGGCAGGTCAGGGGTCCACTTCAATCCTCAAGGCCAAAGAAGCTAATTCCAACGCCGAAACTAGGGGACTGGAAGCAGAGATTGACCGAATAGGGTATGAACTGTACGGGTTGATGGAGGTAGAGTGCAGGCAAAACGACCGTTAGGCACATGCCACCGGGATTATCTCCCGTGAGACGTCTTGTTGGTTTAGCGTCGTTGAAGATCAGAGCAGCTTGGAGAAAGGTGGCTTGGTCGCGCGTAGCCCGGCACCTTGCTTACGTAACCCTACTTGTCTTCGTTTGTTTGGTGTCAGCCTCCGTTACTATTCTGCTCGTCGTGCCCGGGTTTGAATGGTTACCACAGCACGACGAAGCTCGAACGCTGCTCGCCGCCCTACTTACCGCCCAAGCGGCGATTGCCGCCCTTACTCTGGCCGCCCTGCTGGGGCTTGCCGTCTAAGAGCGCTTTTGCTGGATGAGGGTTCTTCCGTTCGTCCAAGAACGTGACGATGCAGCAAGGACGTCGAGCGTTTGGACCGGGCCGAAGCCCTGGCATGGTTGCGAGAGCGGGGCCTGCTGGCAGGGGGGGTTGGCCCTGGTGGCCGGGTTGGCCCTGGCGCGCGCCGGGGGCGTTGGAGGCGGGCGGGCGCGATTCGGGGGGTACCCGATACCCGGCCCGACCCTAGAAAATCGCTCTACGGGCCGCACAGGGCCCAGTTGTTCTCCCGTTAACCGCCTACGAGAAGGTGCGTAGGAATGACTCCAAGGTGCTGCGTCTATAGCCATCTCTGGGATTTCGGTCCGTGCAGCACGAGAAGCGCACCGTCCCCTGGCGGTGTCTAGCGATGTGCCCATGGTTGCAGAGTTTGCTCACAACAGAATCGACTCCCTGGGATGATTTGTCTCCCTTGCTAGATATCGACCTAAAGATTCTCTCACCCGGAGAGGATCCCATAAGCATCGCGGTGCCAAGAGTCACGGAGCCCCAGCCACATCTCTAAGACAGTGCCGCCTTCCGCCCAGCCAAAGGGCCAACATGGCGCTCCTTCAGTATCTCCGCCCCATACGCATCACACTACAGGAATCGAGAGGCCATGGTGCGTCGAAAGCCTGCCGAGCCACATCTCGAAGATGGTGGTATCTACCGTAAGTGCTGGTGGGCCGGAGGCCTCAAGGCGGTGGATGGCCTTGGGGGGCCGAGTGGAGCCACCCCGCATGGGCGGCCCAAGCGGCCATTACACCTACGGGAGCTTCGGCAAATCCCGCGACGCGGGACGTAGAGACGCTTGATGATAGGACGCCTATTGGCTATCCCTTCCCTTGAACCACTCTTACCGGCGATATTCGTCGCCGCAGTCGCCGATCATCCGATAGAGGTCGCGGGACTGCCCGAGGACGCGCTCGATGGCTTCCACGTCTTTGGCGTCCAGTTGGATGCGGAACACCCGGACATTCTCATTGATGTGTTCGGCTACCCCTAACCTGGCGCCAATGATGACGCCGGCGACGGCCGGACGGTCCAGGACATATCGCACCGCGACGTTGGCGATGCTGGCGTTGTGCTTGTCGGCGACAGTCCTGAGCACGGCCAGCAACTGCTGAAATAGGCTCCAGCCTCCCCAGGCGTCGATCATCTGCTTGTACTTGCGCAGGCTCGCGGTGTTCAAAACGGCAGTAGTCGGTTCCGGCCGGCCCAGGTACAGGTCCGACAGCAGGCCGCCGCAGAGGGTCCCGTAGGCCAGCAGCGAGACCTCATGCGACTGGCAGAACCCGACCATTGCGACTTCGGGGCGACGGTCGACCAGGGAATACTGGACCTGATTTGACACCACTCGAATCCCTTGACCGGCGATTTCCTGCATCCGTTGCGTGTCAAAGTTGGTCAGGGCCAACTCCTGAATCTTACCTTCGTCCCGCAGATCGGACAGGTGGGTGAGGGCTTCCAGGTAGGCGCTTTCCCGGTAGTCCCACCAGTGGAACTGCAGCAGGTCCAGCCTGTCCATGCCCATGCGGCGGCGGGAGATGTCGATGTTGTTCTCGACGACCTGGCGGGTCATGGGTCCCGGCCGAGGCACCCACTTGGTGAAGGCCTGGATGCCGGCCACGGCTTCCCCGCCGCGGGCCGAGGCCAACCGGCGCCGGAACTCGCCGACGAAATCTTCGGCTGGACCATAGTGGTCGGCCAAGTCCCAAGTGGTAAACCCGGCGTCCACGTAGTCGAACATACTGGGAATAGCAGCGTCGGGGTCAATGGCGCCGTGAGCGCCGGAGACCTGCCACATCCCGTTCAGGATGCGGCAAATAGGTAGACCGCTGGTCAAATCGAACCGGCTATTTTGAGGAAGAGTCATCATCACTCCAACGGGATTATACTCGGCCACCCTGCCCCTTCGAGTCAAACCTGTACCAGGATGATCAAGCCGATGTACACGGCCAGCTGCTAGCCCTTTCTCCGGAGGCTGGTTTGATTCCGCGATAGCTGCCCTGCTGGCGGGCGCCGGAGATGGCTGCTTCCCGGAGCTGATTGGTCTGGCGGGGGCTGCGCCGGGGACGGCTGGAGCGGTCGTGGAACGCATCCGGCCCGCCATCTCGGGACAGGTGCACCCACTTGGCGGCGGTCGCGCGGGAGACGCGGAACAGGCAGGCCGCTTCGGCCTGAGGCCAGCCGACATATTGGTGACGATGAAGCCCACGCCAGGGAATAGCGCTCCCTGGTGCCATTCTACCTTGGCAATCACCCGACGCGGTCGGTCCCAACTCCCCGCTTGATACCAGAAGTCGTCGTACCAGATGATGGGCTTCTTCGGCGGCCTTCCCACCGGCCTCCTCAACACAGGGCCGCTCTCCCATTGCAGCACCTCGTTGCTGGGGAGCCTGATAGCGTAGAGGACGCGCCGCGCTAACGGATCGCGCTAGAGCCTATGCGGATCCGGCGTATGTCTGTGGATCACATGCTGACTGAGACCAACCTTCGGTTGGGTGTAGGGGAGCCAAGGCGCGTTCGAGGGGCTGCGCCGTCCCGCCAGCGAACTTCGGATGGAGGTACATCTGTAGCCTAAACCCGAATCCACCGAAGGACGTCCTTGGGGACAGTCCTTGAAGAAGCCAGCGGGTGCTCCTCTGAATCTGGGATAATGGTTTTGGAACAGAAACCAGCCCGGAAACAAGGAGCACCCAATAGATGCTGCCACAGAACAAACCCGACCGTATTCGCATCCTCTTTGACGACCATCGCCTGGTGGCCAATGCCGGCCTGCTCCTGCCGGCCACCCTAGCCCGGCACCTGGGCCTGCGGGAACTCGTCGACCATCACCTTGACCTCGGCGGAGCGCCGGGACGGGCGAACACTGGGGACAAGATGCTGACGCTGGTCGCTTCCGCGCTGGCAGGCGGCGACTGCATCGACGACGCCGATGCGCTGCGCGCTGGTGGGACGGTCGGTGTTCTAGGCTGCGTGGTCAAGGCGCCATCCACCCTGGGGACCTTCCTGCGCAGCTTCCGGTGGGGGCATGTCCGTCAACTCGACCGCGTGAGCCGCCAGTTGTTGGCCCGGGCCTGGGCCGCTGGGGCCGGACCCGGCGACTCGCCCCTGAGCATCGACCTGGACTCGACCATCTGCGAGACCTATGGACTGGCCAAGGAGGGAGCGCGCCACCACGGCTATACCGGCGCCCGCGGCTATCACCCGCTGCTGGCCATTGCCGCCGGCACCGGCGAGGTGCTGATGTCCCGGCTGCGCGAGGGCCGGGCCAACACCGCCCGTGGCGCCGCCCACTTCCTGCGTGAGACGGTGGGGCGGGTGCGCTACGGCGGGGCCAGGGGACAACTCACGGTGCGGGCCGACAGCGGCTTCTACGCCCACACTGTCGTTGCCGCCTGCCGGGAAATGGATGTCCGCTTCTCTATCACCATCCGCCAGCGCGCCAGCCTGCGGGACCTGATCGAGGCGATACCAGAGGAGGACTGGACTCCCATTCCCTACTGGATGGACGGCGCCGCCGATGTCGCCGAGACGACTTACACCCCGTTCCAGACCAAGCCGGACGCCCCGCCGGTGCGGCTCATTGTCCGGCGGGTGAAGCCGACGCCCGGTTCCCAGCTCGCCCTCTTCGCCAGATACAGCTATCACGCCTTCATCACCGACCGCGATGGGGAGACGCTGGAACTGGAGGCCGATCATCGCCGCCACGCCGAGGTCGAGAACGCCATACGCGACCTCAAGTACGGCGTCGGGCTGAACCACATGCCGTCGGGGCGCTTCGCCGCCAACGGCGCCTGGCTGGCGGTACAGGTGATGGCGCATAACCTGGCCCGCTGGACGGCGCGGATTGGTCTGGGCGAGGGGACCCTGTAAGGTGGACCCCATTATTAAGACAGCACGAGGGCTAAATTAAGAGAGTCTCCCACCCCTGCGCTAGGTTTCATCAAGCCCGATGGCAGCCCTGCTTCTTCAGCTGCTGCTCCCCTTTCTTCCTGGCCATGTTGGTACACCTCTGCTGGGGTCCGGTAGCCCAAAGCCTGGTGAGGCCTCTGCCGGTTGTAGAACTCCAGGTAGGCATTGATCCCAGTTCGGGCCTCGGCGACGGTCTGGTAAGCTTTCAGATACACCTCCTCGTACTTGATGCTCCGCCACAGCCGCTCCACGAAGATGTTGTCCAGGTACCTACCCTTACCATCCATGCTGACCTGGACCCTCTGCTCCTGCAACGTCTGGGTAAAGGCCTCACTGGTGAACTGACTCCCCTGGTCGGTGTTGAATATCTCCGGTCGTCCCTTACCCAGGGCTTCCTCCAACGCCGCCACGCAGAAGCTGGTGTCCATGGTGTTGGAGAGCTTCCAGGCCAGCACGTGCCGGCTGTGCCAGTCCATGATGGCCACCAGGTACAGGAAGCCCTTCGCCATGGGGATGTAGGTGATGTCCGCGGCCCAGACCTGGTCGACCCGATTAACCTCCACTCCCTTCAGCAGATAGGGAAAGATCCGGTGTCCCGGCGCTGGTTTGCTGGTGTTGGGACGCCGGTAGATGGCTTCCAGACCCATCAACCGCATCAGCCTTCGAACCCTTTTTCGGCTCACCAGATAGCCCTGTTGCAGCAGCCAGGCCTTCATCTTCCTGGAGCCGTAGAAGGGGGTCTTCAAATACTGACGGTCCATCAGGGCCATCAACTCCAGGTCTTCTGCCCTGGTCGGTACCGGCCGGTAGTACACCGAGGCCCGGCTGACGTCCAGCAGGATACATTGACGCACCAAAGACAGCTGCTGGTGGTCTCGGTCTATCATGGCTCGCCGTATGCTGCGACTCATAGACCGGACCTTTCCGACAAAAAATCGCGTTCCACCTTCAGCTGGCCGATGTGCCGGTAGAGGTGGTTAATCTGAGCTTCCTTGGCTTTCTCCTGGGATTTCTGATTGGTGGCAAATAGCTCCGGGGCTCCTTCCACCAGGGCCCTTTTCCAGGCGTGAATCTGACTGGGATGGACCTCAAATCGGCTGGCCAGCTGGGCGATGGTCTCTTCCCCCGCAAGGGCGGCCAGGGCCACCTTGGCCTTGAACGCCGGACTGTGCTTATTCCTCGTCTGCTTCATGTCCTGCTCCTTCACGTCGGTTAGTTGCCGGTTATTTTAGGAGCTGGACTCTCTCTTAGCCAGTTGTCTAGTTTTTGGATACCACCTCACTGATCACCAAGACCCTCAGGCGACGGGTCTTCGCTCTGGTGGGGCGGATCACCCGCTCGGCGCGCCGCCTCACTTTGCATCTCCCCCGGCGCTGGCCTTGGGAAACCCAATTCAGTCGCGCCTTGGCCCGGCTGCAAGCCATTCCGTTCCCGGCCTGACGGCCAGCCTGCAACTGACCCAACGTCCCCGCAATCTCGCGCCACCCCGGTCGCGAGAGTCCCCTGCTGCGTATCCTCTCGCCATCCCGCGCATCGCAACTCCCGCATAGGGCCTTAGGGGCCCTGTGCGGCGACTGAAGACCCTCCGCCGCCCTCCCATCTACCCCAAGAGCCCAGGCCATCTCCCCTGTAGCTCCCTCACCCACCCCCTTCCGCTGCCCTCACGCCGTCCATCCGTGTCCTTCGGTGGATTCGGGCTTAGCTGGTCCCAGCACGGTTCATCGTCATACAGAACCGCCATGAGCCCTTCGACCCCGTCAAGCTCTAACTTCCGCATACCTCGTGAAGCGGTCCCTGGAAGCGACGGGAACTTTTTGCAACCCGCCTTCGTCTAGATTAATAACACAGGTGAGACAACACCAGCAGGAGGAGAAAGGAATGAACATGAAGAGGTGGCTTATTTCAGCGGTAACCCTGACCCTTGCCCTGGGCACAGCCGGAGCGGTGACAGCCTTCTCCCTGACCGCCGATGGTGGGAGCGACAACTTCCAGGTCCCCGATGGTGGAGATACGGCTGGGGAGGTCTTGCATGGTGACCCCACCTACGAACAGTGGCTATCCGACCACGGAGATGGAAAGGTCGTCACCAGCATCGACCACATCGATCCCAACGTGTGCGACTATATCCACAATATCACTGCCTGCACCCCCGAGGAGCTAGAAGAGCTAGGAAACCTAGCAGCGATATCTTGGATAGTTGATCCCGACACCGTAGACACCGTCGTAGAGGGTGAGCCCGAGCCCCCGTTCGTGGATGGCGAGCCAGTCACTAAACAGGAATGCGCTCTGGCTGGGGGGACCGTCTGGGCTACCTCTGATGGCAAGGTTGGGTGCGACATCGTCAACGATGTTGAGGACGGCGGAGAGGGTGAGACCCAAGCGCAGCCTCCGGTGGTATTTCCCGAGCCCGAAATGGAGCCCACCGCAGTGCCCGCCAAATAAAACGAATCCTACCTGGCAAGACATTAGAGGCCGCCGGTTGTGGGTACCCGGCGGCCCGCTCTATTATTTCGGTAACCCCAAGGCTCCCGGGATGTGGTCTCCCGTACTTTAAAAATTCTTTAAGCTGTTGGCCGAGCGGAATGGCCTGGGTGTCGTATTTTTAGGTAGAGATGGCAGGGTACCAAACTCGACCTACATAAAGTGGAGATTCGGGAGGGTCGAACTATACCTGAAACACGGAATCTTAATTCTGGTGGCGGCGAACTGGGTTAGGATCTCCAAGCAGACCAGGGAATCACGTGCCCTAGTAAGGCATGTACCGTCCTGAAGTAACTGTCTAAGTGGAGGAATGTACTATGGGAGGGATTAGGGCCTAGTTTGGATTGTGTGTTCCATAAGAACTGACCGCCAAATGGGACCGGAGTCTAAAGGCGGTAAATTCTCTCGGCGTTGTGGCAAGTGATCTTCGCCTTCTCCTCCTCAGTGCAGTCCACCAGGATCTCCTCTAGGATTTGGCGGCTCCTCGGAAAAGTAGACTCTTGGTGCGGGTAATCTGAGCCCCAAAGGAGGTTGTCCACTCCTATGATCTGGCGCAAGAGATTGATTCCCAAAGCGTCTTCCTGGAAGCTTATGAATACATTGCGCCGGAAATAGTCCCTTGGGAGCATATCCTCTTTGAATCTGTACGGCACGAACTCCCCTGCTAATTGGGTATACACATAGTCCATCGAGTCAAGGTGGTATGGAATCCAGGATAGGTCCATCTCTATCGACCCTACTTGGAGCCTGGGATAGCGTTCGAAGACGCCGCTGAAGATCATGTCCGAGATAGATACGCGTACCCAGTGGTCTCTGGTGGTGAAGAAGGACGGCCTGGTGGTTGTCAGATCCACAAACTGCTGGCCAAGACCTAGGCGATTGGTGCCTATATGGAGGCTGAGGGGTATCTCCATGTCCTGGGCCGCAGCCCAAAGTGGATCGTACTCAGGCGAACTGTACGCCTTATTCTCGGGAGGATAGACGCTGATCATGGCTCCAGCCAGTCCCAATTTGGCGCATCGTTCCATCTCGTGAACCGCATCTTTTACATTGTCGGTATCGAGCATCCCGATGCCTTTAAGGCGATTAGGGAAGGGTCTGCAATACTCAACAATCCAGTCGTTGTAAGTTTTGAATAGTGACGACATGAGCTCACCGTCCGCCAGGCTATACAGCATCAAGCCGACGCTTGGGTAGAGAACACTCGCCTCTACGCCGTCAATGTCCATGTCTTTGATGTGCTCCTCGGGAATGAAACCTCCTAGCCTAACGTTTGCTATATCATCCACGGTGCTCAGTTTTTCGGGCTCCTCAAACCTCAGGCCCGCCTGGGCTCCGGAAAAAGCTCCAAGGCCTAGGTGTCCATCGCAGGTCCACCAGTCGCCGCCATCCTCCAGGCGTATCACCTTGGGTGCACGGTCTTTGAACCTGGTCTCTGCCCTGGTAGTCCAGAGGTCCACCGGTTCAAACACATGATCATCGCCAGATATAATTCTGCCTAGTGCCATAGCTGATCCCCCTGACCTTTGCTATTCTAGCCCGGTGACAGGCCGGCCATTCAGCCTGTGCATTCCCAACCTGAAATCGTCTATCTCTAGAAGCCGTAGATCCTTTCGGCGTTGTGGCAGGTGATCTTTGCTTTCTCATCCTCGGTGCAACCCGCCAGTATCTCCTCCAGGATGTCCTTCGTCCTTGGGAAAGTGGTCTCAGGATGGGGATAATCCGAGCCCCAGAGTAAATTATCTACCCCTATTAGGTCCCGGAGTCTTATGCCCACCGCATCTTCCTGGAAGCTGAAGAAGACGTTGCGTCGCAAAAAGTCGCTGGGAAGCATGTCCCCTTTGTACCGGTATGGGCAGAACGCTTGAGACCTCTGAGTGTAATGGGCGTCTATCGTGTTCACCATGTGAGGGATCCAGGCCAGGTCCATTTCAATTGATCCCACCACCAGTTTGGGATAGCGCTCGAACACACCGGCGAAGATCATGTGGGAAAGGGACATCCGCACCCATTGGTCGGAGTTGGTAAAAAAAGCAGGCTTCATCGTCTCGATGTTACCGAATTGCTGACCTGGGCCCGGACGGTTGGTGCCGATGTGCAAGCTGAGGGGCAGCTCCAGGTCCTGTGCCGCCGCCCACAATGGCTCGTACTCCGGCATATCGTAGGACCTTTCCTCGGGAGGATATACAGAGATCATAACTCCCGCTAGACCCAGCTTTGCGCAGCGCTGCATCTCCTTGATACCGACCTGTACGTCATCTACGTTAATTATGCCGATGCCCTTGATTCGGTTGGGATATGGTTTGCAGAACTCGGCTACCCAGTCGTTATACACGCTGAAGCAGGAGTTTATGAAGTCGCTATCCGGCGTGCTGAACAGGTTCATAGCGTGGGTGGGATAAACTACGCTTACGTCGACTCCATCGGCGTTCATGTCCTTTATCCGTTCGTCCGGAATCCAACCCCCAAGTAGCACGTTTTCTTGAGTGTCTATGAATGTCAGATTTTCAGGCTCCTCGAATCTCCTCCCAGGCTGCGCCCCGACGAATACACCCAATGCCTTCCGGCCGTCAAGCACCCACCAATCGCTTCCATCTTCCATGCGAACGATTTGCGGTGCCCGGTCTCTGTACTTGGGCTCCATTCTACTGGTCCAGAGGTCTGGAGGTTCTATGGTATGGTCGTCAGATGAGATGAGCCGCCGGTTGTTGATCATCGCGGATCCGCCTCCTTGCGGTATTGTGAGCTGAACCTCTCAAGCTGGAGCCAGGGGTCCCGGTCCTAGTCTAGATGATAAATTCTGATGGCATTGTCACAGACTATCTTGGACTTCTCCTCCTGGGTGCAGTCCGCCAGGATTTCCTCAATTATCTGCTGGGACCTGGGGTACGTGGATTCAAAGTGCGGGTAGTCCGAGCCCCACAGCAGGTTGTCCACTCCGATAAAGTGGCGTTCCTGAATCCCCATGCTGTCTTCCTGGAAACCAATGAACACGTTGCGCCGGAAGTAATCGCTTGGAAGCATATCCTCCTTGAAGCGGTAACGGGCAAATTCCAACGGCCTCTGAGTATAAATATAGTCCATGGTCTGCATGAGATGGGGCGCCCAAGCGAGGTCCATTTCCGCCGATCCAACGATTAGGTTCGGGTATCGCTCGAACACGCCGCTGTATATCATGTGGGCGAGGGACATCCGCACCCAATGATCGACGTTACACAGAAATGCGGGCCTGATGGCGTCCAGGTCGGCGAACTCCTGCCCGGGGCCAGGGCGGTTCGAGCCTATGTGCAGACTTAGAGGCATCCCCAGGTCCTGGGCCGCAGCCCAGAATGGCTCGTACATCGGCAAATCGTAGGACTTGTCCTCGGGGGGATAAACGGTGATGTTGGCGCCTATCAGACCCAACTTGTGACACCGCTCCAACTCCTTGATGCCGATTTGTACATCATCCAGGTTGATCAGGCCAAGCCCCTTGAGGCGGTTGGGAATCGCGTTGCAAAACTCGGCTACCCAAGTATTATAAGTATCGAAGATAGCGTTCAAGAGCTCGGTATCCGGGACGGCATACATCAATAGAGCGTTGGTGGGATATACAACACAGACGTCAATCCCATCGGCCTCGTTGTCTTTGACGTGCTCTTCAGGAATATACCCTCCGCGGGCTACATTTTCGTATCGGTCTTGGAGACTTAGCTTTTCCGGCGCGTCGAACCTCCTGCCGAGCTGGGCACTGGCTCCGACACCTACCCTCTTGACACCGTCGAACATCCAGTAGTCGCCATCATCCATGCTGACGATCCGCGGAGCCCGGTCCTTGAACTTGGGTTCCAGCCGGGTGGTCCAGAGGTCGGCCGGCTCGAATACGTGGTTGTCGGCAGATATGATCCTGGAATCTCCCATACCTGGTCCTCCTGCTAGAGAATCACCTCGGTGGGTCCTGGAGGTGCAGACGACGTAGGGGACATCGCTGAAAATATACCTAGGCGCTCTGTCTGAGGGCGTGGGCCCAGCCCGAGCCTCTGCAGAAATTGCATCGATAGGCGGACTTTTTGCCCTTGCCCTGGCAATGTACACACTGGCGAGGAGGCTGTGGAGTTAAAACGCTTCCCTGGCCGTCACACGCCCTGCACGGTTCTTTCCCAAGTGAGCCCGCTCCCTGACAATAAGCGCAGTTGACTGTCTCGTAGCTGATCGCCGCCTCGGTCATTTCCAACTCCCTCCCGATGTGGATTCAGCTAACTGTATCATTATGCGGCCGCTCCCTTTGATGGCTAGACTCACGGACCTGTCTGCATTAGCTGCCAAACCTTGTGTCGGAACTTACTAGTTCTCCGCAGCTAATTCCTCAAGTCTCCCCAGCCTAGATATGGTACATCCTTCCACAGTTCTCACCAGCGATATTGGCTGTCTCTTCCTCAGTGCAACCGGAGCATATCTCCTCGACAATCTGCCGGCTCCGTGGGAAGGTGCCTTCGTAGTGAGGATAGTCCGAGGAAAACATAAGATTTTGCACACCCAGGACGTTCCGGAATTTCACACCCAGCCCGTCTTCCTGAAAGCTCAGAAAAATGTTTTGGCGGAAATAGTCGCTGGGGAGCATATCGTTTTTGAAGCGGTGCCAGCCATATAAATCCCCAGGAGGCCTCTGGGTGTATGTATAGTCCAGCCTGTCCAGGAAATGGAGAGCCCACAGCAACTCGTGTTCAATCACCCCAACTCTCAGCTTCGGAAACCGCTCGAACACGCCGCTCAGGATCAGATGGGCGACGGACATCCGCACCCAGTGGTCCACGTTAACAAAGAATGCCGGGCTCATATTATCGACGTCCACGAATTGCGAACCCGGAAACGGCCTGACCGTTCCGATATGGAGGCTGAGGGGGAAATCCATGTCCTGGGCCGCGGCCCAAAGAGGGTCGTATTCCTTGGAATCGTATGCCTTGTTCTCAGGCGGATAGCAACTGATCATGGCTCCTACGAGCCCCATTTGGGACGCTCGCTCCATTTCTTTGATGGCCAAAGGTACATCATCAATATTGAGCATCGACACGGCCTTCAGCCGCTTCGGGTTCGCCCGGCAGAACTCGGCGACCCAATCGTTGTAGGTCTTGAAGAGGGCGTTCAGGAGGTCGGCATCGTCTACAGTGTAGAGCAAGAGGCCGACTGTGGGGTAGATCAAGCTCACGTCCACTCCATCTATATCCATGTCTTTTACATGTTCTTCGGGAATGTAGGCTCCCGGCAGCACGTTTTCCTGGTAGTCTACAAAGGTCAGCTTTTCCGGCTCCGTGAATCTCCTGCCTGCCTGCGCCGCAACACCGACAGCCACCCCTTTATTACCGTTGCAGAACCACCAGTCCCCACGATCTTTCGTCCGTTCCACCCGAGGTGCCCGATCTCTGAATTTGGGCTCTAGCCTGGTCGTCCAGAGGTCAGGCGGCTCCAGAATATGATTGTCGGACGACACGATCCTGTAGTTGGACATTCTCTCTCCCTGCACCCAGTACTGCCCCTTGCCATGGTGCTCTACTTTACACAGTTACTCGTATACACTGGAGATTCTTGAGGAACCTTTTCATGTATACGAGCATTTTGATTCATGTATACGAGCATTTTGAACGCCGATCACTTATTCACAGGGCCAATTGAGGCAAATATATCACGAGGGTATTTGGATGTCAATTTGTCTGTTGACAACGCTCTTTTAACGGTGATAAGCTGTTGCCCGACCATAGCTAATCATACGCGCCGAAATTGTCAAAGCCATCTTTAATCGTTCCGATCTTAGCCGGGAGATGCGCTCTAGTAACGACGGAGACATATACAATGGGGGTGTTATTGTGACGAAATTCAGAACGTTAAAATCAGGATGGGTGGTTTTATTGCCGCTGGTGGCTGTCCTGTTGATATCGGTAGCCTGTGGAGAGGATAGCCCCACACCCCAGCCCACACCTACTCCCTTTGACGTAGCAGGACTCACAACAGATTTACAAAAATCCATAAGCGAGGCCATTACAGCAATAGACGTGCCTGAGGCTGTATCTGAAGCGCAGATACGACAACTAGTCGAAGGGGCGTTAGCTCAGGTGCCTGAGGGACTCAGCGCGGCGGACGTGCAGACAATCGTCGACCGAGCGGTCACTTCCAGTGCCGCACAGGCAGTGGACCAAGAGGATGTCGCACGGGCGATAGCCCAGGCGTTAGCAGAGGCAGCTGCGGCTGCTCCTGATCCGCTGACTGGGGCGGACGTCGATAGAATCGTGAGGGCGGCCATACCTCCAACCCCGACACCAGCTCCTACGGCCACCCCTGCGCCTACGCCTACCCCCATACTACTCGGCAGGCTCACGCCTAGGCGAGGTGGGACAATCACCTTATCCCACGGGACTACTTTCCCAAATACTTGGGACCCTCATCCTTCTGTCCTTTTGGAAACCATTTCCGGGAACGGGCTGGCCTATAACCAGATCGTGGAATACGACGAAACAGACCCGGGCATCATAGTTGGCGACCTGGCCGAGAGTTGGTTCGTTAGCGAGGACGGGCTTACATACTCATTCAAACTCCGCAAGGGTGTTAAGTGGATGGACGGGCGGGACTTCACGGCGGACGATGTGGTGTTTAGCATCGATCGCATCATTGAGCCCGGAGCGGTCAGGCCGAGTCAGAAGGTCATCCCTTACATCAAGAGTGCGGTGAAGGTGGATGACCAGAACGTCAATATAAATTTGAACTTCCCTTCTCTCGGATTCATACAATTTCTGGCCGTGGACTTTGCCAAGGTGATTCCGAAGCATATTGTCGAAGCAGGCGTGGACATAAGTCTTTTCGAGAATGGTATCGGCACGGGCCCTTATAGTCGGCTGAGCTTCGAGCCCGGAGCCACCTACGAAGTCGAGAGAAACCCAAACTACTTCAAAAAGGGCCTACCCTTCCTGGATGGTTTCAAGGCTATCTTAATACAGGATAAGGGCACCGAGATCGCTGCCTACAGGACCGAGCGTACTCAAATGAGCGGTTCATCGGTTACCAACCTGGATATAGAGGATTACCAGAGGCTCGAACAGGACACAGGTTTCATGAGCAGATTCGGTATACATTGGATCGAAGGTGCGGCTTCTCAAGACGTGATGGTCAACACCAACGCCCCGCCTTTCGATAACGAAAAGGTGAGAAGGGCCATGTTCTTGGCCCTTGACCGTGGCGAGATCACGGAAACTTTCGGGCCGGGCGGAAGATACGCTCGAGGCGCTCCTATGGCTCCCCAGAGTCCGTATACTCTCCCTGAGGCCGAGATACTGAGCTTACCCGGCTACAGGACGCTTAACGGTGAGAAGCACCCTGACGATATTGCCGAAGCCCAAAAGTTGATGGTAGATGCGGGCTTTCCAGACGGGTTTAGCGCCACCTTCAGCGTGGCGCAAATCCAGGACTGGCCCGATGTAGCCCAGGTCGTAAAAGAGCAGATGAAGGTCATCGGCATTGATCTTGATTTAGTTTTGGGCCCTATTAACGACGTGATAGGCGGGGTGATATTCAGGAACTACGAGGTAACCATCCTGGGTATTGGGCTCGTGGCCCCCGATCCTGATGATTCCCTCCTTAGTAATTACACAATAAATCCCAGGAACTGGCACGATTGGTCGGACCCCAGGGTGGAGGAACTTGCAGCCCTCCAAAAGGTGGAAACGGACTTCAGAACGCGAAGAGATCTCGTCTTCGAGATGCAGCGTATCATTCTTAACGGATCACCCGCCGTCTTTGAGTACACCTGGAGGCCTTTCGGGTACGTCGTTAGCGATAGAATCCGGACCGAGGGGTTTGACTCCTTCGTTCCAGCAGCCAGCCCGCTGACCTCTGTGAAGAAGCAATACATCTGGCTAGAGCCGGAGTAGTAGCCAGCCATCCACCGGGACCTTATGCCTGGGATCAGGTGAGCAAAGCCTGATCCCAGGATGCTTTCGGGGTGCCAATGGAGCGATACGTCGCAAGAAGACTTCTGCTCTTCGTGCCCACGCTTCTCCTGCTCTCCCTAGTGGTGTTTCTCTTCCTGCGCCTGATCCCCGGCGATCCTGCCATACGTATCCTAACAGGCACTACGGGTGAGGGAAGATACACCCAGGAGGCCTTGGACAACCTCCGGCACGAGTTGGGGACTGACAAGTCCCTTCCCGCACAATATGGGACGTGGGTCTGGAACCTTCTCCATGGAGACCTGGGTACGTCTTATCAATACAGCCTTCCGGTTAGCAGGCTGATCAAACCGCGGCTTTACCTCACTCTGGAGTTGGCCGGGCTTGGAATATTCATTAGCTTCCTATTGGCTGTGCCTCTC
This sequence comes from Dehalococcoidia bacterium, assembly GCA_965225925.1. Lineage (GTDB taxonomy): Bacteria > Chloroflexota > Dehalococcoidia > Lucifugimonadales > JAGWBF01 > CBDDBY01. Next base: position 437,709 of record CBDDBY010000005.1, read on the forward strand.
GGAGTGGTGTCCGCTCTCACCCGCAATAGCCTGCCCGACTACGTCGCTAGATTCATCGCGACGGTGGGTCTTTCGGTCCCAACCTTTATCGTGGGGCTCGTGACGCTTTATCTTTTGGTCCGGGTTTTCAACTGGCTCCCACCCCTGGATTACTCGCCACCCTGGGAAGACCTGGGTAGTAACCTGACCCAATTAATCTTTCCTGCCATAACGGTTGCCCTCTTCACCATGGCTTTCATAGCCCGTGTGACCCGTTCTTCAATGCTGGAAGTACTTCGGGAGGACTACATCAGAACGGCCAGGGCCAAGGGCCTGAGGGAAAGCAGGGTGCTTTTCACCCATGCTCTCAAGAACGCCTTTGCGCCCGTTCTTACGGTCACAGGCTGGGCTTTCGGCGTTCTCCTTGGAGGGACGGTAATCATCGAGAACATCTTCGTGCTGCCTGGGATGGGGTCGCTCCTTCTTGACGCCATAGTTCATAGAGATTACCCGCTCATCGAGTCGGAGGTGTTCGTTATTGCGGGCATGGTCCTCTTCCTGAATCTGGTAATCGACCTGTTGTACGGTTGGCTCGATCCCAGGATCCGGTATGGGTAAAATGACCGGCGCCGAAAGGAATCTTGGGTATGGTGAGTAATAGGGGATCCACTGCTGCTGTTTTATCCTTTCTGACGGTAGGGGCAATCCTGATTAAATCCCTCATTCGATTCGCAAAACAGCAACCTTTGGGGACGCTAGGCGGGATGCTAATACTGGCGATGGTGGTGGTGGCAATCTTCTCACCCTTGATAGCACCCCATGACCCGTCTGAGCTCAATCTCAAAAACAAGTATGAGGGTCCAGGGGCGACCATCGAGGGGCAAATGTACCTCTTTGGCACCGACCAGCTAGGCCGGGATACTTTCAGCAGGATGATCTATGGTGCACGTATTTCCATGAGTGTGGCCTATATCAGCGTAGCGGTGGGAGTCACCTTGGGGGCCTTGTTGGGAATAATCACTGCCTATATTGGAGGGGCTCTGGATCTGACGGTCCAGCGAATTGTGGATGCTTTCATGGCCTTCCCCGCCCTCATTTTTGCTCTGGGAATGATGGCCGTCCTCGGCCCCTCAGTGACTAACGTGATTATTACTCTGGTGATCATTCTGGTGCCCGGGTCGAGCAGGGTCGCGCGTTCCGTGGCCCTAAGCGTGAAAGAAAAAGACTATGTCGATGCGGCCAAGGCCATTGGATGCAGCGATGTGCGCATCATTGTTCGCTACGTAGTACCGAACTGCGTGGCCCCTTACATAGTATTCGCTACGGCCAACCTGGGGTTTGCCATCGTCGTGGAGGCATCCTTAAGCTTCCTGGGGGCGGGTGCTCCCATCGACACGCCATCATGGGGCGGTATGCTAGCCGTAGCAGGAGCCAAGTACGTCGAAGTGTCTCCCTGGCTCGTGGTCTTTCCCAGCATCGTCATCAGCGTCGTAGTCTTTGGGTTTAACTATCTCGGAGATGCACTGAGGGATACTTTGGACCCACGGCTACGCGGGGCCATGTGATTACCCCCTATCCGGCCACGTCGTAGCTGAGTAGTAGCTTGCCCGGCAAGGCGCATTTTATCACTGTAGACAGGGCCAGGTGCCGGCGGTCCATCATCTCACGCCTCCGATCCCGCCTCAAGGACCGGACCTGTGGGTTAAGAAACCCTGCTCCACCTTGCGTTGGCCGATCTGTTGGTAAATCCGGGCGATAAGGGCTGAATCACCTCTGGTGTTTGTTCTGGTTTCCGTCGAAGACGTCGGCCGCTCCTTCCAGCAGCGCCTTGTTTCCGCCCTGGATCTGGCTTGTATGCACCTGGTATCGGGCGACCAGATCCACCACGGTCTGCCCCTGGGCCGCCCCGGCTTCGATTTACGAACTGTCGTCTCTGCTTCCCTGTTTCATGGCAGGTCTGCTGGCGGGTTCAGCAGTGCCACCCTCCTCTAGCTGCTTCTATTCACATGATAACTTAGTACGAAACCAAATCCTCGGCCGCGGTTGGATTATTCAAGGACTCCCGGTCCGATAACAGGAATAAAAAGAAGTCCCATGGGCACGGCTAATTCTACTGCCACGGTGGCTATATCGCCAGCGACTCCCCGTTTGGAACAGGGACCTCGTTCCCAGTCTTCCAGCTTTGACCTAATCCGCATTCCCCCCGGTACTTACACCTGCTAACTTGCCAAATCTAAGGCAAACTTACAGTTGATGAGCCTTAAGAGGTTCGTGAGTAAATGGTAATTATAGCTGCGCCGGTCACCCGGGGCCTACCGGGACAGCAGTTATCTTCTAAAATGGCACTATTGGAAAGTGCCGATTCAACGTAGACTAAACCCGAATCCACCGAAGGACACGGATGGACGGCGTGAGGACAGCGGAAGGGGGTGGGTGAGGGAGCTACAGGGGAGATGGCCTGGGGTCTTGGGGTAGATGGGAGGGCGGCGGACGGTCTTCAGTCGCCGCACAGGGCCCCTAAGGCCCTATGCGGGAGTTGCGATGCGCGGGATGGCGAGAGGATACGCAGCAGGGGACTCTCGCGACCGGGGTGGCGCGAGATTGCGGGGACGTTGGGTCAGTTGCAGGCTGGCCGTCAGGCCGGGAATGGAATGGCTTGCAGCCGGGCCAAGGCGCGACTGAACTGGGTTTCCCAAGGCCAGCGCCGGGGGAGATGCAAAGTGAGGCGGCGCGCCGAGCGGGTGATCCGTCCCACCAGAGCGAAGACCCGTCGCCTGAGGGTCTTGGTGATCACGGTCCCCTCGCCCAGACCAATCCGAGCCGCGTCCAGCGGGCCAGGTTATGCGCCATCACCTGTACCGCCAGCCAGGCGCCGTTGGCGGCGAAGCGCCCCGACGGCATGTGGTTCAGCCCGACGCCGTACTTGAGGTCGCGTATGGCGTTCTCGACCTCGGCGTGGCGGCGATGATCGGCCTCCAGTTCCAGCGTCTCCCCATCGCGGTCGGTGATGAAGGCGTGATAGCTGTATCTGGCGAAGAGGGCGAGCTGGGAACCGGGCGTCGGCTTCACCCGCCGGACAATGAGCCGCACCGGCGCGGCGTCCGGCTTGGTCTGGAACGGGGTGTAAGTCGTCTCGGCGACATCGGCGGCGCCGTCCATCCGGTAGGGAATGGGAGTCCAGTCCTCCTCTGGTATCGCCTCGATCCGGTCCCGCAGGCTGGCGCGCTGGCGGATGGTGATAGAGAAGCGGACATCCATTTCCCGGCAGGCGGCAACGACAGTGTGGGCGTAGAAGCCGCTGTCGGCCCGCACCGTGAGTTGTCCCCTGGCCCCGCCGTAGCGCACCCGCCCCACCGTCTCACGCAGGAAGTGGGCGGCGCCACGGGCGGTGTTGGCCCGGCCCTCGCGCAGCCGGGACATCAGCACCTCGCCGGTGCCGGCGGCAATGGCCAGCAGCGGGTGATAGCCGCGGGCGCCGGTATAGCCGTGGTGGCGCGCTCCCTCCTTGGCCAGTCCATAGGTCTCGCAGATGGTCGAGTCCAGGTCGATGGTCAGGGGCGAGTCGCCGGGTCCGGCCCCAGCGGCCCAGGCCCGGGCCAACAACTGGCGGCTCACGCGGTCGAGTTGACGGACATGCCCCCACCGGAAGCTGCGCAGGAAGGTCCCCAGGGTGGATGGCGCCTTGACCACGCAGCCTAGAACACCGACCGTCCCACCAGCGCGCAGCGCATCGGCGTCGTCGATGCAGTCGCCGCCTGCCAGCGCGGAAGCGACCAGCGTCAGCATCTTGTCCCCAGTGTTCGCCCGTCCCGGCGCTCCGCCGAGGTCAAGGTGATGGTCGACGAGTTCCCGCAGGCCCAGGTGCCGGGCTAGGGTGGCCGGCAGGAGCAGGCCGGCATTGGCCACCAGGCGATGGTCGTCAAAGAGGATGCGGATACGGTCGGGTTTGTTCTGTGGCAGCATCTATTGGGTGCTCCTTGTTTCCGGGCTGGTTTCTGTTCCAAAACCATTATCCCAGATTCAGAGGAGCACCCGCTGGCTTCTTCAAGGACTGTCCCCAAGGACGTCCTTCGGTGGATTCGGGCTAAAGACCCGTAGACGAATGACGTTGGCCTGCCGACCTGGACTCCGACCTTCACCAACAGGTCATTGTCGGGAGAATGTGGACGAGGGTTCCATTGACTTCTGAGGGGTTGTGGTCTTACAGTGTGCTCGTCCCCTCGGAGAGTGGTGTGGGAGACTCCGTCGTTCAAACTACCGGTAAGCAGACCCGTTCCTGGCTCATGAAAGCCCTCTATATGCTCCAGAACAGGCGGGACACTCTACCACCGAAGAATCCACGGTAACATCCTTCGGTAGCGTCTGGACCATCTCTGCTGGCTTGTTCTTTCCTTATTCTAATCCCACTTATTCAACACCGGGTGGCCAGGGTTTATTCCTCGGGCGGAACTGGAGGATATCCCTGATCCAATCCACCGAACCCCGGCCTAATGGCTCCGGGTTCATTCGTCCGCATAGGGCCATGAGCCCTCACTTGAAGGCGGTGGTCGAAGATTATCATTAGGTTGAGTTCTAGATTCGGGCATTCTTTGGTGCTAAACTGTGGAAGGTTTGGCCCTAAGGGGTAAGCATAGACGTGTTCAAAACAGGAGAGGAGACAGATGAAGTTCGGGATGTTCGACCAGTTACCTTGTGCAGATTGGCAGTCGCCATTCCAGCGCTATCAGGATATATTGGAGCAGATCCAGTTAGCCGACGAGCTGGGCTTCGCCCACGCATGGTTCGCCGAGCATCATTTCGAAGCCGATTTTTGCATATCTCCATCACCCCTGATGATAGCGGCATCCGCCGCTCAGCGGACAAAACGGATACGTCTGGGAGTAGCTGTGAACCTGTTGCCTTACCACAACCCCATCCGCATGGCCGAGGACATTGCCACCCTCGACATACTTTCCAACGGCCGCGCGGAATTCGGAGTGAGCCGCGGCTCCCCCACCCACTCCAAGGGGTTCAACATACCTCATGAAGAAAGCCGGGAGAGATTCCTGGAGGCATTGGAATTCATCTTGGAAGCCTGGACCCAAGAGAAGTTTTCCTTCAAAGGTAAATATTACAACGCCCAGGATATCAGGATCACGCCCAAACCCCTCCAGAAGCCCCATCCCTCCGTTCGCATCGCCGCCAACAGCGCTGACACCTTCGAGTTAGTGGGCAAACTGGGACATGCATTGTTTGCCGCTTCCGTCGTAGTGCCCTTGCCCATACTCAAGGAGAGCGTCAAGCGGTACAGGCAAGCCCTTGTGGAAGGGGGGCATCCTATCGGCGCTGATGAAGTGTACCTGTTAATGCCTCTCTATGTGGCCAAAGACGCGAAGGAGGCCCGTGCGGTACCTCAGGCCAGTGTTAAGAACTTTATCACCATTGGAACCCAATCCGTGGCCGGGATTCCAGGGGCCCAGGAAAGTGCACAAAGGCTTCTCAACATGACCTATGATGATTACTGCAACGACATCGCCATCTTCGAAGAGCCCGGAAGGTGTATCGAGAGGCTTAAGTCCCTTGAGGAAGAGTTTCACCCGGGAGAGATGATGTTCTGGTTCAACCAGGGTGGATTAATCGACCACTCCAAGGTCATGAAGGCCATGACACTATTCGCCGAAGAGGTAATGCCTCATTTCAGTTAGCGAGGTTCCAGGAGCCTTGGATCGGGACGAAACCGGTCAGTTGGGAACCCAGGCTGACCATCGCTTGAGGCGCACCCCCACAGACTATATCAGACAGTCCCCCTCAGCCGCGGGTCCAGGACATCCCGGAGGGCGTCGCCCAGAAGGTTGAACCCGAACACCACGACGAATATGGCAATGCTTGGGAATACCAGCAGCCACGGAGAGACTTCCACATATTTGGTGCCTGCATAGGAGAGCATACCACCCCATGAGGGTACATCTATTGGGGTGCCTAGCCCCAGGAAGCTCAGGGAGGCTTCGACGATAATGGCCACGCCCACATTGGCGGTGCCGAACACGATGTAGGGGGCGACACAGTTGGGCAGCACGTGGCGAAATATGATGCGCAGGTCGGAGCTTCCGATGGCCCTTGCCGCCTCGATGTAGACCGTCTCCTTCACAGCCAGGGCCGTGGAGCGGGCCACCCGGCTGGACCCGGGTATGAACAGGACAATTAAAACGAAAATTACATTTTCCGTGGATGAGCCCAAGACGGCCATAATACCCAGGCCCAGAATAAGGCCGGGAACAGACATTATGGCGTCTACGATGCGCTGGACTATGAGATCCACCTTTCCGCCAACATAGGCGGTTACGATTCCCAACAAAGCCCCGGACGTCACCCCTATAGCCACGCTGACCAGGCCCACATAAAGGGAGGTACGTGCCCCGATCATAAGCCTGCTCAGAATGTCTCTGCCCAGTTGGTCACTACCCAGAACGTATCTCTGTCCATCCGGGCTTTTTTCCCCGGGAGAAGCATATTCATGCCCAAGATAGAGTTCACGGGGGTTAATGGGAACGGCAAAGGGAGCGATAATAGCCACAATTATGAGGGACGCCACTATGATGGCGCCGATTCCCCCCAGAGGGTTTCGCCTCGCAAATCCGACGGGGAGCTTCAAAAGCGCGAACCGCCGCCCCCGATGTATCGACAGGGCGGTACGGGCTCCCTCAGTCCTCTCTTGGGCCAAAGTTCCTCCTGAAGTTACTCTTTTTTACGCGAAGCGTATTCGTGGGTCTACCCAAGCATAAAGCAGGTCAATTACCAGGTTCAGCAACATGACCAGACCGGCGATAACCAGGATCTCTGCCTGGACCACAGGATAGTCTCTTTCAAGGACCGCGTCTAGCAGCAACCTCCCCATCCCCGGCAATAGGAAGATCTGCTCGATGATCACAGTGCCTCCCAATAGGATGCCGAAGGCCCAGCCAGTAACAGTGAGGATGGGCAAAAAAGCGTTCCGCAGGGCGTGGAGGGAAATCACTCTGCTTTCCGCCAGCCCCTTGGACCGGGCGGTCCTGATGTAGTCCTCCCGCAACACCTCCAGGATAGAAGAGCGGGTCACCCGGGCTATGAAGGCCATCATGAAAAAGCCCAAGGCAAGGGAAGGAAAGATCATCTGTGTCAAGTTTTTGACCGGGTCTTCCCAGATCTGTACATAGTCGAAGGGAGGCAGCCAGTTGAAGAAGCGGACCAATACATATATGGTGACGATCCCTGTAACAAAGGTGGGCATAGCTACGCCGGTGAAAGCTATGACCCGGGCGATGTAGTCGGGTATCTTGTTCTGGTTTAGGGCAGAGACGATGCCTAAAGGCACCGCTAGTATAAAACTGATCAACATGGCTATGAAAGTCAGCTCCAAAGTAACGGGGAGCCGGACCGCCAGCATGCCTTTGACGGATACATTCCGAAAGTAGGATGTTCCCAGGTCTCCATGAAGTAGGTCCCACATCCAGTTTCCGTACTGGACATGAAAGGGCCTGTCTGTCCCCAGCTTGCGTTGCAAGACTTCCAGGGTTTCCTCGTTGTAGGCCCCCGCACCGGTATGTCCGATCAATATCAACTGGGCCGGGTCGCCGGGGATGATGCGCATGAAGAGGAATACCAGTGCGGTAAGCAGGACCACAGTAGGGATAAAGAGCAGGACCCTTCTGGCGAAGTACAACCGCATCACGCACCCCATCGTAGCCTGGGACCAGGGTAAGGCCTACCCTGGTCCCAGGCTTGCTGTTCCTCAACCGTGAACGACGGAGGTGCTACTCCGGCAGCAGCCACTCGTGGTCGTGTTTCAGGGCGGATATTTGAGTTGCCGCCTGAACGAAGGGACCCACTTCGGTCCTGATCCTCTTGCTCACCGGGGCGGCAAACGCCCCATATGTGAACTCTACGTAGTGGGTAGGCCCGGTCAAGGTTAGCAGCTGCAACTCATGGTTGAGCTCCCTGCGCTTATCCGGGTCTGGCTCCCGCTGTTGCCTGTTGAAAAGCTCGGTGGTCCCAGGGACTTCGTAGTCAGCAAAGTTCCTGCCCCCCGCTGCCGGGTAAAGGGATCCAAAGCGACTATCCGGGTCGGCAACGGTGACTCCCGCTCCAAAGATCGCCATCTCATAATCTCCCCCAGCGATTTTACCCACGGCGGTGCCGATGTCCGCAAGCACGAGCTCGATGTCGATATTCAGGTCATTCTCCAGCTGCGCCTGTATCACCTGGCCGGCGTCGGGCCAGTAGAGAATAGTTGCGATTAACAACGAGGTCTTTAAACCCGCTACGCCAGCCTCGGCCAGCAATCTCTGGGCCTCGGCTATATCATCTGGATGTTTCTTACCGTCAAGTTGCCTGTATCCCGGCAACGTCAGTAGCTCCTCCTCAGGAAGGGCGAAGGGATTTTTGGGACTCATGGGCGCGCCTATGCTATACCTCCCTTTCCCGAAATGGTCGTTCAGCTGCTGGCGGTCCAACGCCAGAAATAAAGCCCTCCTGACATTCGGATCATCGAAAGGCGCTTTCGCCGGGTTCATAAAGATGCTATGGCCGCCCGCTCCTGCCGCCATCCAGTTGATATCGAACTTCGTCATGAATTCCTGGTCAGCTTCCAGCTTCAGGGCGTCCTCCACATCCATCTGGCTCTGAACGCTCAGGCCCATCAGGATTCGCCCGGTCTTGTAGGCCGCGATCTCGGTGCCTTTATCGGTCATAACGAAGGCCTCTATCCCGTCGAAGTAGGGCCGACCTTTTTTGAAGTAATCGGGGTTCTTCTCCTCCTCGGTGCTAACGCCTTCTTTCCAGTCCACGTGCCTCCAGGGACCGGTGCCCACGGCATCTTTGTTAAAGACGCTTATATCCGCGCCGACTTCCAGTACATGCTTGGGCAGGATCTTGTTCCAGTCAAGGGCGAGGAACGGCAGGAATGCCCCTGAGGAGAAGGAAAGGTCGACCCTTACGGTATTCTGGTCCACTCTCTCTGCCGGGGTCTCGGCCATGTAGAGCCCCAAGGCAGCGACAAAGGGCCTGGGCTCTGTCGTATCTATCATCCGGGCCAGACTGAACACCACGTCGTCCGCGTCGAAGACCTCACCATCTGTCCACTTAACGTCCTTACGGAGTTGGAATGTGAAGCTGAGACCATCATCAGCTACGGTCCAGGTTTCCGCCAGGTCTCCAATTATCTCAGTGGGGTTGATGGGGTCCGTCTCCACCAGTTGGTTATAGATACTGCCATTGGACACAATGTCCGCGCCCCCCCTTGACTGGTGAGGGTCCCAAGTGGAGATGCTTGGAAAGGCCATAGCCGGGACGACCCCGCCATACCTCGACGCAACCAAAAGTGCCCTCGGGTCGATGGCAGGGGCGGGGGTGGCCGTGGGGGCGGGAGTCGGAGTCGGGGGTATCGCGGCCTTGACGATCCTCTCGATTTCAGCAGCCGAGACCGGGTCCGGCTGGCCAGCCGTGGCAAATGCCACGGCTTGGGACACCAGAGAAGCCACTTCTTCTTTACTGACTGCATCTGCCTTAACGGCGGCCACGCCCGCTTCTACCAGTCGCTGCACATCTTCGGCGGTGGCGCCTGCCGGGGCCGCGGCGGAGACGGCCGTTTGGACCATCTGCTGGATCTCGGCCGCGGAAACCACCTCAGCCGGTGGTGGAACCGCTGACATTACCGCCTTCTCTACCAGGGCCGTAAGGGCGGCGGTGTCTAGCCCAGGCGCCGGCGTTGCCGTGGGCTGCGGCGTTGTCGTAGGCAGCGGCTTGGCGTCATCGCCACAGGCTACGGCTATTAAGAGGACTAGTATCAGAGGAATGAAAACCAGATATTTGGGTTTGAGCATCCAAGTATTCGACATGATTTACCTCCAAATTACTGTCGTTTCATATCTGTGCCACAGTCTCAAGAGTCTAGAATCGTAATCCCATGACACTGCGATTTATCTGCTACGACCGGCTTCTACCGGAGGTTAGCTAATGCATCCTAATTAAACGGGTAGAAAATGGCCGCTATGGGGACGCACTGTAGCAATCTGGCGTAATCTAGAATCCTCAATCGCCGCCTCGAATATATCAGGGTTTCTCAGCCAGGTCAACTGAAACGTTTCGGAGGTAGTGTATCAGTTTCGGACCCGTCATTCCGGCGAAGGCCGGAATCCATAGGACGTCTGAACAGAATAGGTACCTGGACACCGGCTTCCTCCGGTGTGACGGTTTAGGTTCACCTCACTGTGACGTTTGAAGCTGACCCACTACCGTTTCGGAGGCGATCATTTATATTCAGACGTGTCGACGGATATTATCTGGTGGTAGCCGGCCAGGGATGTTGAGGTTAGGAAGGGCGGCCGTCGATCTCGACCCCATCCCATACTAAAATAACCCTGTAGGGCAACCTATTGTGGATTTTGGATAACCTCCAGGCGTACCCCCTGGGGACCTTCGAAGAAGCAGATCTTCCAGCCGCCGCCGGGCTCCCGCTGCTCTAGGATGCTGGACCCTGCGGCCTCGAGATCGGCGATGGTCGCATCCATGTCGTCCGTGTCCAGCGCCACATGCTCTAGCCCGTAGAACTGCTCCAGCTTTTGTCCTTCCACAAATTCCGACACGTTAATCGTTATACCGTTCAGGTCCAACCGATAACCGATAGTCCCCAGCTCCGCCTCTATTTTGGCACCTAGATGGTCTACGTACCACTGAGCGGTAGTCTTCGGGTCGGGACTCTTGAAGTGAAGATGGTTAATCTTGAATGCCATTTCGCGCCTCCTTCCACCTGTTTAGCCGAGATATCCCATATCAAAGTAAGGGTGTCCACAGGACCCACGATTCTTGACGACGTTAATGGTACTGGCACTCCCGAACGCTGTCAAACTACCGACCGCGCCCACAGCAGGGAATTTCATCAAGTCTATCGGACTGAGAATCAAGTGTCGCTAATCTGTTGGACGAGTACAAAATGTTGATAACATTCCACTATTTGCGGTAAAATCACGGTGTCTAATCCCAATGGCAATCCACCGAACCCGGATCCACCACCACGTCTGCCCGGACAGTTGAGATTCGACGAAATGGAGGAGATATGGCAGGCAATATTCCGACACAGGAAGAGGTCCTCGGCTACTTCGGGTCGTTGTCTAACTGGGGTCGCTGGGGAGAGGACGATCAGCTTGGCACCCTTAACTTTATCACTCCAGCGAAGACCAAGCGGGCCGTTCAGCTAGTGCAAGAGGGGGTTACCCTCGGTTGTGCTCGGCCTATCAGCAATGAACCGGCGCCGGATTCACTTAGCCCGCCTCTGCATTACATGGTGGAAAGTGGCGAGGGATGGGCCAGCGGCGACAAGGTCAGCTCCTATCCCGTCGCCTACTCCGCGGACTTCTTCGGCCTGATATTTCACGGCTTCACCATCACCCACATGGACAGCCTGGCCCACCTCTTTTGGGAGGGCAAGATGTACAACGGCCGGCCTGCTCACCTGGTCTCTACCAGTCTGGGGGCTACGGTGGAGTCCATAGACTTGGTAAAGGACAGCATCGTCAGTCGCGGGGTCCTGGTGGACGTTCCCATGGTCCGGGGGTTGGATTGGGTGGAACGGGGCGAAGGAGTGATGCCGGAAGATATAGAGGCAGCCGAAGAGCGGTGTGGATTTCGTGTGGAGGAGGGGGATGTGTTGCTGATACGGACTGGACAGCTCAGGCGCCGGGACGTTGAGGGGCCGGTGAACCCCTTCGTCTCCGGCTCGACGGCCTGCCAGGCCGCCTGTCTGCCTTTATTCCACCAGCGAGGCATCGCCGTGCTGGGCTCAGACACGGGGAATGACGTCTCCCCCAGCTCCTATCCGATGGTAGCCAATCCCATCCACCAGGTGGGCATAGTGGCAATGGGCCTGTGGATATTGGACAACGCCGACCTTGAGGGACTGGCTCAAGCATGCCGGCAGAGGAACAAGTGGGAGTTTCTTATCTCCATAAGCCCACTCAGAATACACAACGGCACGGGCTCTCCTGTGAATCCCGTGGTCGTCCTCTAGGAGCCTGTCCGACGATTCTTGAGGAAAAACCGCTGCCGGGTCCGAGAGAGTCTTGCGGGAACTTGATGAGGCCATCTTGGCCTGGGGGGTTCCCGTCGCCAGTGCGACGCCGGTTCTAAACCGTCTTCGGCCCCTTGGTCCGGGTACCTGTTTGGCTTACCCCGTTGGCGCCAGTCCGGCTCGCCAGAGTTTCAGGAGATTGTGGGTCAGGGCTATCAGGGTGAACTCCCCTGCCACCTTGTCCAGACCCCGCAGCAGGAACTGCCGGAAGCCCCGGGCCTGCTTGATTAGTCCATGAACGGGTTCGGTGATGGCTTTACGCCGGGCGTAGATCGCCCGCCCTTCCGTGGTCTGCAGCTTGTCCCGCATGGCGGCCCGCAGCGGTGTCCTGGTCCGGTTTCCATGAGCGATCCCGCCCCGATGGTGTCGCTCTCGCCCGGTGGCCACGTAGGCATCAATTTGCCGCTCCGCAAGCATCCCCAGATTGGCTTCGCTGCAGTACCCTGCGTCCGCCGTGAACCACTTTGGCCGTCGCTCTTCTTCGAGGACTCCCACTCTAGCCAGGTTCTCCTCCAGACGCTCCAGCATGGGCCTGAGTCTACGGCTGTCGGCGCTGTGGGCCGTCACCTCCTGGGCCACGATCACCCCACTGGCCTCCTCCACTAGGACCTGGGCATTGTAGCCTTGAATCCAACCATGAGAGGTCTTCATGATCCGGCTGTCCGGGTCGGTGAAATTGCTCTGTTCCTTGGGCTGAGGTACGGCCCGTGCCGTAGCAGCTGTCACCTCTTCCGCTCCAGCCCCCCTCGCTTCAGCACGCTCCTGCCCTCGGCCCCTCGCCCGCTCTTCCAAGCGCCGCTTCGCCTCTCGAATCTTCTCCAGTCGGCCCTCCCGGCGCCGCAACTCCTCAGGCAACTCATCCCCACTCTGCTCCGGCCCATACTCGGCATCCTCGGCCTCGTCCACCTCTGTCGCCCGCCGTAGGAGTTCCTTTATCTCCGCCTCCAGTTGGGGTTCCACTTCCTCAATGCGCCCGTAGCTCATGGCTTTGTGCTTGGAGGCGTTGGCCTGATATTTGCTCCCATCCAAAGACAGGTGCCCCATCCGCACCAGACCTGCCTCACGGCACATTCGCAGCACCTCCAGGAACAACCCTTGGAAGGCCTCCAAGTGCGCCTTCCGGAAGTCCGCCAGGGTCCGGAAGTCGGGGAACTGGCCCCCGGAAAGAACCCGGAACGCTAGGTCCATCTCGCAGCTCCTGGCTATCTTCCGGGAGCTGCACACGCCGGTGCAGTAGCCGTACAGTAGCACCGTCAAGAGCATCTGGGGATGGTAGGCCTTGGGACCCCGCCCTCCTTCGTACCGCTCAAAGATGGGCCTGAGATCCAGCAGGCTCACCATCTCTTCCAGGAAGAAGGCCAAATGTCCTTCGGGTAGCCACTCGCGCGGCGACTGGGGCAGTAGATACGCCTGATACAGGCAATAGGGACGAAAGCTGTTGGCCATGGAGCACCTCCCTTCACATCCACCTTAGCCCGAATCCACACACCGAAGGACGTCCTTGGGGACAGCCCTTAAAGAAGCCAGCGGGTGCTCCTCTGAATCTGGGATAATGGTTTTGGAACAGAAACCCGCCCGGAAACAAGGAGCACCCAATAGATGCTGCCACAGAACAAACCCGACCGTATCCGCATCCTCTTTGACGACCATCGCCTGGTGGCCAATGCCGGCCTGCTCCTGCCGGCCACCCTAGCCAGGCACCTGGGCCTGCGGGAACTCGTCGACCATCACCTTGACCTCGGCGGAGCGCCGGGACGGGCGAACACTGGGGACAAGATGCTGACGCTGGTCGCTTCCGCGCTGGCAGGCGGCGACTGCATCGACGCCGCCGATGCGCTGCGCGCTGGTGGGACGGTCGGTGTTCTAGGCTGCGTGGTCAAGGCGTCATCCACCCTGGGGACCTTCCTGCGCAGCTTCCGGTGGGGGCATGTCCGTCAACTCGACCGCGTGAGCCGCCAGTTGTTGGCCCGGGCCTGGGCCGCTGGGGCCGGACCCGGCGACTCGCCCCTGAGCATCGACCTGGACTCGACCATCTGCGAGACCTATGGACTGGCCAAGGAGGGAGTGCGCCACCACGGCTATACCGGCGCCCGCGGCTATCACCCGCTGCTGGCCATTGCCGCCGGCACCGGCGAGGTGCTGATGTCCCGGCTGCGCGAGGGCCGGGCCAACACCGCCCGTGGCGCCGCCCACTTCCTGCGTGAGACGGTGGGGCGGGTGCGCTACGGCGGGGCCAGGGGACAACTCACGGTGCGGGCCGACAGCGGCTTCTACGCCCACACTGTCGTTGCCGCCTGCCGGGAAATGGATGTCCGCTTCTCTATCACCATCCGCCAGCGCGCCAGCCTGCGGGACCTGATCGAGGCGATACCAGAGGAGGACTGGACTCCCATTCCCTACTGGATGGACGGCGCCGCCGATGTCGCCGAGACGACTTACACCCCGTTCCAGACCAAGCCGGACGCCCCGCCGGCGCGGCTCATTGTCCGGCGGGTGAAGCCGACACCCGGTTCCCAGCTCGCCCTCTTCGCCAGATACAGCTATCACGCCTTCATCACCGACCGCGATGGGGAGACGCTGGAACTGGAGGCCGATCATCGCCGCCACGCCGAGGTCGAGAACGCCATACGCGACCTCAAGTACGGCGTCGGGCTGAACCACATGCCGTCGGGGCGCTTCGCCGCCAACGGCGCCTGGCTGGCGGTACAGGTGATGGCGCATAACCTGGCCCGCTGGACGCGGCGCGGATTGGTCTGGGCGAGGGGACCCTGATCACCAAGACCCTCAGGCGGCGGGTCTTCGCTCTGGTGGGGCGGATCACCCGCTCGGCGCGCCGCCTCACTTTGCATCTCCCCCGGCGCTGGCCTTGGGAAACCCAGTTCAGTCGCGCCTTGGCCCGGCTGCAAGCCATTCCATTCCCGGCCTGACGGCCAGCCTGCAACTGACCCAACGTCCCCGCAATCTCGCGCCACCCCGGTCGCGAGAGTCCCCTGCTGCGTATCCTCTCGCCATCCCGCGCATCGCAACTCCCGCATAGAGCCTTAGGGGCCCTGTGCGGCGACTGAAGACCCTCCGCCGCCCTCCCATCTACCCCAAGACCCCAGGCCATCTCCCCTGTAGCTCCCTCACCCACCCCCTTCCGCTGTCCTCACGCCGTCCATCCGTGTCCTTCGGTGGATTCGGGTTTAGAACGAAAATGAACGGCATCATCCACGGAAACATACACACTTCTGCGATCCCCCTGGCTGTTTTATTTGGGCGAGTCCTGTTTCTGGTATCCGTAGTATATTCCGCGCACGGGCGCCGTATTATTGGGGCCCCGGGGGGTATAGTCGGTAAGCCAGTACAGACCGCTCCAGACCCTCCTCCTGAGGGCCCCTTTCACCTCGTATGGGGGCGCCGCCCTCTGGAACTCCGGGTCGTTAACCAGGCCTATGCGCGCTTTCTCCATTCCCGCAGCGTCGGGGAACTCCAGGATGAAAAAGACCTGGTCGCTGGCGCCGACAACCTCGGTGAACCAGCCCACCAGGCCATTATTGTGCCTCTCGAACAGGGTTGAGCTGTGGTGGTGCTCGAACAGGTGATGAAGGTCGTCTATCCTGCCGGGCATGGCCACGTTCAGGCGGAATTCGTGGAGGTTGGACCTGATCCTGGGCTCGGGAGAATAGGAAGTCAGCTTCATAAAGCTGCTCTGGACGCTCGCCACAATCGGTCCTCGCGGGCCGCTGTCGGCCTCGGCTTTGGCCTCCAGCCAGTCCACGTCCGCCTCGAAGGCCCTCACCTTCGCCTCCCGGTCCGCCATGTCCTCGAAGCTCAGTATGCATGGGATCTGGTTGAAGACGCCGACCCACGGCATCCAGAAGCCCAGCACCCCTATTTCGTACTTCTGGAACAGCGGTAGGGCATGGCCGGCCAGGAGCTTGTGTAAGTCGGAGCTTTTGGGCTGATCGGCTACCTCGTAGTACCGCAACTCGTATAGCATCTGGACACCTCCTGGGCCAGCTTCGGTGGGCTGGAGGCATTGTAGGTATGCCCGGCGGATCCGTCAACTTTGGGAAATTGTGCCTGCCGTGGATGACGAGCCGGGCGCTTCCCGCCGGGAGCGGATATTCGAGCAGTTAGGGATGTTCTCATTACATGGAGAGGTAGTACACTATATCATCATCGGAAAGGGAAAGAAGGGGATTATGGAAAACCGAGTCTCTTATCAGAACCTGAATCCGGTCTCCTTCCTGGAACGCAGCGCGCTAGTCTACCCGGACAAGCCGGCGGTGGTCTATAACGGTCTCTCTTACAGCTACTCCGAGTTCCATGACCGTGTGAAGCGCCTGGCATCGGCTTTGATGAACGCCGGGGTTCAGAAGGGGGACCGGGTGGCCTACCTGGTGCCCAACATACCGGCGATGTTGGAGGCCACATTCGGCCCCCTTGGCATCGGCGCGATACTAGTGGCGCTGAACATCCGCCTCTCGCCGCGAGAGATAGCATATATATTGAACCACTCGGGGGCCAAAGTCCTCGTATTCGATACCGATTTTGCTCCCACCGTCCGCTCGATCAGTGGCGAAATCCCCGGAGTCGAGACCTTCGTACAGGTGGCCGACACCTATCCCCATGCCGAGGATATTCCCGGGCCAAGCTACGAGGATTTCCTGGCGTCGGTCCCGCCCATGGACGTTCTGGGAGGGCCGGACTCGGAGCTGGATACCATCGCCGTCAACTACACCTCGGGCACCACGGGCCTGCCCAAGGGGGTAGAGTATACCTCCCGAGGAGCGTACCTGAACGCTCTGGGTGAGGCCCTGGAGGTGGGGCTGAACTGGCAAAGCGTCTATCTGTGGACTCTCCCCCTGTTCCATTGCAACGGCTGGTGCTACCCATGGGCAGTTACGGGCGTGGGGGCCACCCACGTTTGTCTCCGAAGGGTCGAACCTGCCGAAGTCTACCGGCTCATCAGAGAAATGAGTGTGACACACATGTGCTGCGCCCCAACTGTCCTTACATCTATGTACGCCTCGCCCGAGGCTGCCGGGCAAGACCTCTCGGGGCTGACCATCATGACGGCCGGGGCCCCGCCGGCGCCACAAGTTATCCGCATAATGGAAGGGATGGGCGCTCACATCCACCACGCCTACGGCCTGACCGAGACCTATGGGCCCCACACCATATGCGCCCCCCAGCCGGGTTGGAAATACCTGCCGGCGGAGGAGAGGGCCCGGGCCGCCTCCCGGCAGGGAGTACCGTTTATCGTCAACGGAACGGGTCTCAGAGTGGTGGATGAGGGGATGAAAGACGTCCCCCGCGACGGTCAGGCGATGGGTGAGGTGGTGATGAGTGGGAACAATGTGATGGCCGGCTACTATAAGGACACGAAGGCGACGGAGAAGGCCTTCGAGGGAGGCTGGTTCCACTCGGGAGACCTGGGGGTCTGGCACCCGGACGGGTACATAGAGCTACGGGACCGGGCCAAGGACGTCATCATCTCCGGCGGAGAGAACATCTCCAGCCAGGAAGTGGAGAAGGTTATTATGGAGCACCCCGAAGTGCTGGAGGTGTGCATCATCGGGGTGCCAGACGACAGATGGGGAGAAGTGCCCAAGGCTTTTGTGGTGAAGCGTCCCGGTGCAGTGATCACCGGCGAAGATGTAATCCGGTTCACCAGGGACAGGATAGCTCACTTCAAGTGTCCCAAGTCAGTGGAGTTCTGCGAACTTCCCAAAACAGCCACAGGGAAGATACAGAAGTATGTACTCCGGGAGAAAGAATGGGCCGGACATGACAAACGGGTCCACGGCTCGACGGGATAGGAAAATTATTGGACTTTACCCCGACCTGTGCTCGAAGCGGTACCCTTTGGCCCCTGGAAACAGCTTGTTCCGGGCCTTGAGCCAGTCACCGGTACCGAAATAGCTTCGCAATGCAGCATCGATGGCCTTCATCCGGTCCGAGGGCTCCATCGAGTCCAGAGAAAAGACTTGCTCCTCCGGGGGTCCCTCCCGCTCTTCCACCTCTTGGGAGCCATTCATGTCCTGCCTCCTGAACCAACCTATCCAACCACTCTAGGTTCATTATACACCCATTTCATAGACGGCTCAGTAACGAGCATCACAATGGGACGGTGATCCAAGTCACCACTTTAGAATCAGGATATGGTGCTGTGAATTAGGCAATCAAGTGTAATCATTACAGACCTTGGTCGATGCTATTGACAGGGCCCCCACCCCCGAATAGAATTTCCACGCCAAAATAATTTTTCAGGAAAGGGATGTGGTTCAAGTGGAGGGAACCAGAGCGGTAGAGGCTGTTGAGGTAAGCAAGGTATATCCCGCGGCCAGGGAGGTGGTCCATGCGATAGACGACATCACTCTGGAAATCTACCCGGGGGAAATGGTGGCGGTGGTGGGTAAACCTGTTTCGGGCAAGTCTACTTTGCTCCACATCCTTGGCAGCCTGCTAAAGCCCGATTCTGGGCAACGCAGGTTGGATGGAGTGGATCTCGAGGATGCCGATGACATGAAACTATTAGACACACGGCTGGAGAAAGTCGGATTCATGTTCCAGGCGTTTAACCTTCTACTTGACCAATCGGTTTTGACGAACGTAGAGGCCCCCCTTTGGGAGATGGGAGTTGGATCGGGCGACCGTCGGCAGAAGGCCGAAGAGGCCCTTCAGAGAGTGGGCCTGAGCCACAGGCTGAAACACCTGCCCCGGGCAGCTTACGGAGACCCAGCGCCAGCGCATCGCAATCGCCAGGGCGCTGGTGAATAACCCCAGCGTCATAATAGCCGACGAGCCAGTCAAGTCCCTGGACAGCACCGGCCGGGAAGAGATAATGGGCCTTCTGCAGCAAATGAACGACGCAGGCAAGACTATCATCATCTCTTCCTCGGAGTCCGGAGTAGGCCGTTACTGCAGAAGATTACTCAGGATTGATGGTGGCAAAATCGTAGAAGATAGCCTGGTAACCAACAGGCGGGTCCTTCCCACATCCAAATCGGGTAATGAGCAATCAGAAGATGGAGAAAGCCGGGAGGCGGAAGTTTGCCCCCGCTGCAACATGGGCAATCCGGCAGGCGCAGAAATCTGCAACAGATGCAAGTGTCCCGTTCAGTTGACCTCGGAAGGTAAGGAGGCCATCTTGGGCCGTCTGACCAAGAAATCGAGTTAACTATTGGGTGTGGAGAGCACCTCGGACTAGGGTGAAGTGCCTTGTCAGGAGATGATATCCGAGTTTCAACAAGTCCCCGTCTTCTCCAGCATGGGGGCCAAGAACCTGCTGAAGGT
Source organism: Dehalococcoidia bacterium (assembly GCA_965225925.1). Classification (GTDB taxonomy): domain Bacteria; phylum Chloroflexota; class Dehalococcoidia; order Lucifugimonadales; family JAGWBF01; genus CBDDBY01. The sequence continues at coordinate 457,051 of CBDDBY010000005.1, forward strand.
GCTGCCCACGCTGGAACAGATGCACTTCGCCAAGGGCTCGAAGATACTTAACCAGGGGGATGAAGGAGACTCCTTTTACGTAATAAGGAGTGGCCAGGTGAAGGTAGAGCTACAGATGAAATCCGGGCCCAACCTGTCCGTAGCACGCCTTGGTCCCAAAGAAGGGTTTGGGGAGATGGCCCTCCAGCAAAAAATCAATCCCTCGGCATGACCGGTCCCCCGGTATGAAGCGTTAGATATGAAGCGTTAGAAAGGTGGATGCAAGACCACGAAGTTTGGTCCGGGTACCCAGATATAATGTCAAAGCAGGGAGGGGTGGCCGAGTGGACGATGGCGGCGGTCTTGAAAACTGTTAGCCGTAGAACAACTGACCGCAATGAGCTACAAACCGCATACCCCGCCCCGTCCTCTCCAAAGCTAAAAGTGGATGCAGTAAAATGGGGTGCACCGAAGTGGATTTACAAATAGATTTACAAGTTTGCGTGAACTACCAGGCCCCGAACACCCGGCCCAGGAGCCAGCCCACACCGCCGCCGCCACCACCGATCAGGGTCAGCGACCAGGGCAGCGCTAGAGACCCGGCGAACTTCACCCGTTTGTCCCGGACAGAGAGCGTGAGGCCGCCATTGCTGTTGGCCAGGTAGACCTCCAGTTTGGAGACCTGGGCTGCCAGCCTCTCCAGTGTGGCGGCGATGTTCTTGTGTTCCTGACGTCCCTGCTGGAAAAGCTTCTCGAGGGAGGCTACCCGTTCTTCTATCGTAGTCATGTGAAAGACTAACTTACATAGTTCCCATCGGCATCGTAGATGTACACCTTATCGTCGTCGCCGTCCGCCACGTAGAGGTATGCTCCATCCCAGACTATGCCATAGGGGCTGTTGTTGCCGCTGACGAGGTCGAAACTACGGTCTGACTGGTAGTTCCCTGAAACATCGTAGACGTACACTCTAGCGTCGGCGATGTCCACCACGTAGAAGTATGTCCCATCCCAGGTTATGTCAGCGGCGCTGGTGTTGCCGCTGGCGAGGTCGAAGTCTCGGTCTGACTGATGGTTCCCATCGGCATCGTAGACGTACACTTTTACGTCGAAGCCGTCCACCACGTAGAGGTATGCTCCATCCCAGGCTATGCCATAGGGGCTGTTGTTGCCGCTGACGAGGTCGAAACTACGGTCTGACTGGTAGTTCCCTGAAACATCGTAGACGTACACTCTAGCGTCGGCGATGTCCACCACGTAGAAGTATGTCCCATCCCAGGCTATGCCCTTGAGCCAGTAGCTATCGGACTGGAGGTCCCAGTCCTGAACGTCCCTTCTCCACGTCCCACTGACCTTGGTCCAAGAACGGGCTGCCTTCCATGTCCCGGCCACCTTCACCTTGGCGGCGGCCGTCTGCCACGCTCCAGCCACCTTAACCTTCATCGGCATCGCTAATACTCCAGCTACACGTCGCCGTCTTCGCCGTCCGAGCTAGTGGGGGCCGAGTCGTTTACGGTGACCTGGCGGTGCCCCAGAGAGGCCAGACCAGCAGGTGTGATCGCGCTGGTCGCATCGGTCCCGTCCCCTGCATCCGTGGCTAGCCTGACAACCCCACGCTCTGTGGCGGAGGCGTTGGGGGGCGACGTATTCAGTGGCTTCCAGTGGGACTCGCCGCTGTCGGTAACCGGATCGACGTTGGTGGAGTCCTGGACGCTTACGTACAACAGGGCATCGCTGCCCGTTACCAGCACCGGATGCTCGTATGAGATCGAGGAGTCCCATTCAAGCCCTGCGCCGTGGACGTTGATCTCCACTCCCAGGGCGGTCTCCTCTCTACGCAGCTCGTTGAAGTGCTCCCGCTTGAGAAGCGACCCGCCTGGCTGAGAGTAACTGATGTCCCAGCCAATCGAGCGGTCTATCCCACCGTCCTCCGGGTCCTCCACGTCCCCTGTGGCCGCCCACTTACTGATCTTTAGTGCGTCCGGGTCTCTTGCCATGACTACTCACTCCTGAAGCTAATGTCGTCCCAATAAAGCACGTGCGAGGCCGAACGGTCGGTGACTCTTAAAGCCAGCCGGATGTTCTGGCAGTCGGGGCCAATCTTCTTCGACACATCCAGGCGCTCCCAGGAGTCATAGGCATCGGGATGGTTCGACTGGATGCGCTCGAAGGTCGCGTTGCCGCCCTCGTCTCTGTGACGGCACATCAACTCCAGGTACACCTCGTCGAGAGCCAATACCCCTTGCGTAGGCACGTATACCCAAGCCGAAAACATCGCCTGACTCATGGGCAGAAAATCAGAGTAAGGCGCTAGGTAGGCCGGGAAGACACTAGCAGCCTCCGACGCACCCTGTGCAACCGTGATCTTCCGGCTGTACCGACCGGAGTACGCCTGCTCGGAGCTACGTTCGTAGGCGTCCACATTCAAGAGGCGGTTAGTCTGGCCTCTCACAACCGGCGGATCGCCCCCCTTCGCAGTCTCCACCGACCATGTACTCCCACGTCACCCTAGACAGCTCGACACCCGCCGGAGAGGGCAAACCCCCAACGCCATCGAGCGCCTTCAGGATGTTCCGGGAGTCGAGGCCCTGGTATGCACCCTGGACATCCGCCGTCATGTCGCCACCGTCCCTATAGCTCACCCCAGGGAACACATGCCCCACCGCATCGCTAAGACGCTCCACCGTACTGCCCGCAAGCAGCGCCTCCGCCCGCATCATAAGCAGCCGCCGATAGTATGCATCTCCAACCGGCACCCTGGGCGAAAGCGCCTCTACGACCGTGGAGAATGGCCCCTGACCAAAGCCGACGCCATCAGAGCCGTGGAAACCGAAGAAGGCGTAGGCTGTGGACATCGTTGCCGGACGCGGAAGCATCAGCCGTTCCCCAATAAAGTCCAGCCAGACCCCTTCAGCGGTGTCGATGCGGAGGCGTTCCTCCATGTCTCCCATCGGCTTGACCAGGTGATCGTCCACCACACCTTGGAGTGCATCCACCAGGGCGCGCATACGCGGAGCGTGTTGCCACTGCTGGATCAGTAGGCCAGCGTTGGCGTGAACGTCGATCCTCTTGGCCAGGTCGCTCATGATGCCAATACCATGATGGTGATGTCCGCGGGGATGACCGTCAGCCGCTCGGTCAAGGTGAGGTCATCCTGGCTGGTGACGGACCCCTGAACCGTATCGACGGAATCCAGCCCCAGCTCGTCAGTCGTATCTCCAGTCACCGCGCCGGACACCTCAATGGGGTTGCCATCGGAATCCAAGGGGACGGTGATGACGAACGCTCCGTCCACGTAGGCTACCTGCACCTGGTCTAGGTCGGTCTCTGAGGCTCCCCGCAGAGCGTTCTGGACTACGGCGGCCACCTCGTCGTAGCTCTCCACGGCGCTGAAGTCCAGGGCGGATGCAGCCGCGCCGTGCAGCGTGATAGCGCCGCTCTTGATGGCACTTACGCCGTCCGCGATAGTGGCATTGGCTGAGTCCAGACCCAGCTCGTCTGCATGGTCTCCGCTGAATGCGCTGCCAACGCTCGTAGCTGCTCCGGTGGTCGGGTCCAGGGGCAGCGTCACCACAAACACGTCCCCGTCGTGCGTCACCTCCACGTCGTCTAAGTCAGTGGAGCTGGTGCCACGGAGTGCCTCCTGTAGGAGCGTCGCCACGCCATCCAGGTCGGATGCGCCGGAGAAGTCGAGGCCCGTTACCTGCTGCGACAGGAACGTCACGGTCCCATCGGTGATGTTCTGAAGCGTCGCCAGGTCGCTGTGGGTCCCGCCTGTCAGCACCGTCGGCCTGCCGTGGAAGGTTACCAACTCAGCCACCGTGCCTGTTCCTCTGATCACCGTGCCAGCCTTGCGACCGACACCCAGGTTCACGGTGTGTCCGGGCACCGACAGCACGTCGGCAAGGAGCCGCTGCGCGGTCAGGTGCTCCCCAAGGGCCAACCCTTTCACATGGTCCACCACCAGTGTGACGATCCGGCTCGTGCCGTCCGAAGGAAAGCCTGGCCTCAGCGTCATGGCCAGCCTGACTTTGATTGGGACTGGAGTGACACGGGACAATCGGATAGGCACGCTCCAGCCTCCAGCATGGAGCACGGCAACGCGGGTTTCCCCGCTGGTGCCCGTTCCTACTGGCTTTGACCGGGCTATCGCCGCTGCGACAGCTTCGTCCGTGCCACCGTCTACCACCAGGCAGATCGAGTGAGCGCCGATGGTCTTGCCCTGCTCGGTCACCTCGGCAGCGGTGGCGTTCTCGCGGATCAGTGCATCGGTTACACCCTCGACGCTTAGCACTGCGGCCAGTATCGCCTCAGCCGAGCCCGTGGCGTTCCTGGCCACGAGCCGACCATACCTGGCCCGGTACTCGTCATCCGTCTCTCCTTCCAGGCGCGGGATACCCAACAGAGACCCCAGATCGTCGAGCTGCACCCCAAGCGCCCTGCTGCGCGACATGCCATTGCCCACCGCAACCAGCGCCTCGTCCGCCTCCGTCAGCGTCAACGCCAGGGTTCCAATCAACTGGCCCGCTGGCGTCTCCGGGGCCAGATCAATGTCCTGGCCCAGCGCGGACCGGAACGCCGCCTCCAGCGCGTCGATGTAGCCCTGGAGCGTCGTGGGCTCTATTCCCTGCGCCGTCACCCGTGCCATTACAACACCTCCGCGACCGTCACCTGGCCGTGGACCGTACTGACGCGGAACTCCAGCGACAGTCTCCGGGTGAGGGGATCAAGGACGGCTCGAACGACAGCTACATCCGTAACGTCCTCTACGCCGAGCACTTCGGCGGCAATGAGCTGTGCGGCGAATTCAGGACTACTACCTCCAGCGAACAGCCCGTCGAAGTACGGAATGCCCTGGTCCGAGTCAAGAAACCACTCGCTCAAGGTAAAGCGTAGATGCTGAATTACCCGCTGCCTGGTGGCCTCAAGGCCATCCACTACAGCGAATCCGTCAAGGAGATCGTCCATGGCTGAGATGGTGCGCATCACACTATGCTCCTCGGTGCTTCATCTGTACCGGGCCGCTTGAACGTCACGTCCTGCGCCTCTATAGCGAGCTTGCCGGTCGTCTTGATGTGAACGCCGTCCGGCTCTACCGTGATCTGGTTCTCTGGCTCATGGTGGCCTACAAACCCTGGTATCGCTATGGCGTCCTTCTCGCTGAGGAACCCGATCATGTCCGGGGTGGCCACGTCAAGCCTCTTCTTCCAATGTGCCAAACCCCGCTGGGAGTAGACCAGCAGCACAGGGTCCCCAGGCTCCAGAGGAAAGGTCATAGCGAATCCACCGCCAGATGGAAACACCACCGGGACATTGTGGATGGCCTCCCAGTCGATCTCCTCTTTCTTAGTGGTCACCACCTTGAGCGCTCCATTCACCACTGCCCGTCGGGTCTTCGCGTCGTAGGACTCCACTATCCCAGGCATACAGATGTACAGGTCCTTGAGCGACTGCCGGATGGCAAAGCGAATGGACTGGGCCATGTTCGCGTAGTCGGTGTCTCGGTTCATGCTGGTCATATCAGACCCGTCCTCCAGGAAGCGGCACAGTGGCAGGCTCGTGCTTGGTTCCCTCAATCTCCGTCACGAACTCCCCGCCCCAGTTGTCTCCCCTGTGGACGAGGGTCTTGACCGTGAACCAGCCATCCACGGCCTCACTCCTGACCTCAACCAACTGGCTCAGCTCGATGGAGCCGTTCAGCGCCATCTTCGCCCTCAACCCTTCGTCCTCGGTGACGGACGGCGTGCCGATAAGCCCCGTCGCATGACTGAGAAAGAACGTGCCACGCTCCGGCTCGTCCTCCCTGTGGGTGAAGTGCATCACGCCGCCTACCTGATAAGCGGTAACCTTGTAAGGCTCCAGAAGGTCCTTGAGCGCCGACTTCGCCGAGCCGCTGTAGGTGTACCCGTCCTCAAGCTGCTCTTCGGGAACCGCGTGGTCAGACTCGATGCGTAGGCCCATAGCGTCCACTACCTGGCGCACTAGGTCACGCAGTCTGACCGGCCCTGCGAAGCTGATGCAGACCAGGGCTCCGCTCGTCGCCGAGTCGGAGCTGCCCAGCGCGATGGTCGTCACGCGGTCTAGGCCGGTGGGCTCATGGAGGACGCGGCGTATCTCTCCATCGAAGATCGGTTCAGCGGTGTTAATGTCCCCGTAGCCAGCCTTGACCCGCACAATCTGCCTTGGCTCGGCAATGTGCGAGGCCGAAGCCTTGGCCAGGTTCCATATCTTGACCGTGGACGGCGACGATGACGATTGATCGTCTATGTGCAGGTCGAAGGTGATACGCAGCTCCTCGACGACGAGCACGGAGCGATTCTCGTCCTCGATTTCGACGCTTATCTGGCGTAGGTACTGCCTCATGCTCATAGTGCCCACCTCACCTGCCCGACTTCGGACGACTCAAGGTAGGCCAGTCCGTGGGTCTGCCCCCACGCCTCCCAGCCTATCGGCTCCCCATAGCGCTCCAAGGGAATGACCACCAGGTCGCCAGCTAGGCCAGGAGCCTCAATCAGCCTCCTACCCGTAGACACCTGCCGTCCCAGCGCGATCGGCTCCTCTCCCCTGGTGTACAGCGACAGGTACCACGCTTCGGAGAGTGGCTGCCACCAGGCGCGGAGGATGACCGGCTGGTTGCCCAGCGTCACCCGCATTCGCTGTCTCGCATCCGTTGTCAGTGGTATCGCCTGCATTACCCTATCCTAAAGAACCTACCTACGGATTTGAAACCGCCGACTATCCGATCACCGATTGAGGGACCATCCTCTGGCTCCTCTTGCAGGTCGTTGATTGCCATAACCGTTGCTACGGGCGTTGGTACGGGCACCACTAAACCCGAATCCACCGAAGGACACGGATGGACGGCGTGAGGACAGCGGAAGGGGGTGGGTGAGGGAGCTACAGGGGAGATGGCCTGGGGTCTTGGGGTAGATGGTGGGAGGCCGGCGGACGGTCTTCAGTCGCCGCACAGGGCCCCTAAGGCCCTATGCGGGAGTTGCGATGCGCGGGATGGCGAAAGGATACGCAGCAGGGGACTCTCGCGACCGGGGTGGCGCGAGATTGCGGGGACGTTGGGTCAGTTGCAGGCTGGCCGTCAGGCCGGGAATGGAATGGCTTGCAGCCGGGCCAAGGCGCGACTGAACTGGGTTTCCCAAGGCCAGCGCCGGGGGAGATGCAAAGTGAGGCGGCGCGCCGAGCGGGTGATCCGCCCCACCAGAGCGAAGACCCGTCGCCTGAGGGTCTTGGTGATCAGGGTCCCCTCGCCCAGACCAATCCGCGCCGTCCAGCGGGCGAGGTTATGCGCCATCACCTGTACCGCCAGCCAGGCGCCGTTGGCGGCGAAGCGCGCCGACGGCATGTGGTTCAGCCCGACGCCGTACTTGAGGTCGCGTATGGCGTTCTCGACCTCGGCGTGGCGGCGATGATCGGCCTCCAGTTCCAGCGTCTCCCCATCGCGGTCGGTGATGAAGGCGTGATAGCTGTATCTGGCGAAGAGGGCGAGCTGGGAACCGGGCGTCGGCTTCACCCGCCGGACAATGAGCCGCACCGGCGGGGCGTCCGGCTTGGTCTGGAACGGGGTGTAAGTCGTCTCGGCGACATCGGCGGCGCCGTCCATCCAGTAGGGAATGGGAGTCCAGTCCTCCTCTGGTATCGCCTCGATCAGGTCCCGCAGGCTGGCGCGCTGGCGGATGGTGATAGAGAAGCGGACATCCATTTCCCGGCAGGCGGCAACGACAGTGTGGGCGTAGAAGCCGCTGTCGGCCCGCACCGTGAGTTGTCCCCTGGCCCCGCCGTAGCGCACCCGCCCCACCGTCTCACGCAGGAAGTGGGCGGCGCCACGGGCGGTGTTGGCCCGGCCCTCGCGCAGCCGGGACATCAGCACCTCGCCGGTGCCGGCGGCAATGGCCAGCAGCGGGTGATAGCCGCGGGCGCCGGTATAGCCGTGGTGGCGCGCTCCCTCCTTGGCCAGTCCATAGGTCTCGCAGATGGTCGAATCAAGGTCGATGGTCAGGGGCGAGTCGCCGGGTCCGGCCCCAGCGGCCCAGGCCCGGGCCAACAACTGGCGGCTCACGCGGTCGAGTTGACGGACATGCCCCCACCGGAAGCTGCGCAGGAAGGTCCCCAGGGTGGATGACGCCTTGACCACGCAGCCTAGAACACCGACCGTCCCACCAGCGCGCAGCGCATCGGCGTCGTCGATGCAGTCGCCGCCTGCCAGCGCGGAAGCGACCAGCGTCAGCATCTTGTCCCCAGTGTTCGCCCGTCCCGGCGCTCCGCCGAGGTCAAGGTGATGGTCGACGAGTTCCCGCAGGCCCAGGTGCCGGGCTAGGGTGGCCGGCAGGAGCAGGCCGGCATTGGCCACCAGGCGATGGTCGTCAAAGAGGATGCGCATACGGTCGGGTTTGTTCTGTGGCAGCATCTATTGGGTGCTCCTTGTTTCCGGGCTGGTTTCTGTTCCAAAACCATTATCCCAGATTCAGAGGAGCACCCGCTGGCTTCTTCAAGGACTGTCCCCAAGGACGTCCTTCGGTGGATTCGGGCTAAGACGACCCTCATGCCCTTTCTCCTACTCGGACTCTTGCGGCCAGCTTGGCCAACTCCGGTGACTCTGGGTCAACAGACAGGCTCTCGAAGTCCAGAGAGGATTGTGCCCATTCGAGGACGTGCGCCCAGGCTTTGTACGACTCGTCACTGATACCTTGCCTGGATTCGACCTTCCTGACGCACCTCTGCGCGAACGAACACATGGCCGCCCCAGCGCTGAGCTGGCCTTCGATGTTGCCTTTGTCCTTGCTGAGTCGAGCCAGCACGCCGAAGTAGATCGTCCCGCCGAGGTCGCTGAGCAAGTGGCTGGAGATACCGACATCGACCTTCTGGCCGTTGAGGTCGAGCTTGGCGGTCTTCTGCTTGGTCATGGTGTGCCTCCTCGTTATTTCGCAATGAGCTTCTCAAGGCCAGCCTGTCGTAGGCAGTCCTCTAGCCGTTCCTTATTGGCAAGCGCCTTGTGCCATGCACCTATATGGTCGCGTATGTTGTCGAAGGAGACGGATGTGGAAGGGACGGAACGTCTGTCCCTAATGATGGTGGCGGTTAAATCAGACTCTGTCACCTCGATGCCAGACTGATAGCCCCTCAGCGCGATGCCTAGATGTGTAAGGTCTTCCCCGACCCTATCGAGAATCGACCTCTGCGTCGCTATGAGCCGCTCGTTCTCTTCGTACTCGACGACGAGGGCACCTATCGCCGCGTTTCGCTCTTCGTCAGTCATTCCAACACTCTCCTTTCCTGTTAGCCCTCCGCCTCCACGGGTATTGTCGTGCTCCCGGAACACGCTTCCCATTGCTATATGATATACTGAATACTTGTATCGTACTACGGAGGGACAACCCGATGGCAACTTCGATTCGCCTTTCGCCAGAGATGGAACAACGGCTTGATTACCTAGCCTCGCAGACCGGACGCACCAAGGCGTTCTACCTGCGGGAGTTGATCGAGCGCGGGCTTGAGGACATGGAAGACTATTACCTTGCTGCCGACGTGCTCGAACGTGTCCGCAAGGGCGAGGAGCCAGTCTACTCGTCTGAAGAGGTGAGGACAGAGCTTGGCCTGGACAATTGAGTACACCGACACGGCCAGAACCCACCTCCGTAGACTCGACAGGCAGACGGCTCAGCGCATCGTCGATTACATGGACCAACGGGTCTCCGTACTGGAAAACCCGCGAGACCTGGGCCAAGCGTTGAGTGGTCCGCTCGGCGGGCTGTGGCGCTACCGTGTAGGGGACTGTCGGGTTATCTGCGACATCCAAGACCAGGTACTGCGTATCCTGGTGGTGAGGGTTGGAAGGCGTGACATGGTGTACCGCTGATGGGCCTGTCAATTCCCTGGGTTCCTGACTCATTCCCCCTCCGCTTCCACAGCAGCGCCGTCCAGCTCGAACCGGAGACTGATTTTGGGGTCTGGCCGATCGGCCAGGTTCCGCATCATGAGAAGTAGTTCGTCGAGTTCGGGCCTGCGGCTATCGCGTTCGTTCCACGAGTCGTCGCACAAAGGGCAAGATGTGGGCAGCCGCTAATGACGTCCATCGAATCGCTGCACGACTTCCCCCTGGCACTGGTTGCACTGAAGCCGGACACCCACCAGGTCATTCAGACTGAATACGATCCGGGTTTCCTTGGTCATGGCTCCTCCTGCCGCTTCTCCTTAGCCCGAATCCACCGAAGGACGTCCTTGGGGACAGTCCTTGAAGAAGCCAGCGGGTGCTCCTCTGAATCTGGGATAATGGTTTTGGAACAGAAACCAGCCCGGAAACAAGGAGCACCCAATAGATGCTGCCACAGAACAAACCCGACCGTATGCGCATCCTCTTTGACGACCATCGCCTGGTGGCCAATGCCGGCCTGCTCCTGCCGGCCACCCTAGCCCGGCACCTGGGCCTGCGGGAACTCGTCGACCATCACCTTGACCTCGGCGGAGCGCCGGGACGGGCGAACACTGGGGACAAGATGCTGACGCTGGTCGCTTCCGCGCTGGCAGGCGGCGACTGCATCGACGACGCCGATGCGCTGCGCGCTGGTGGGACGGTCGGTGTTCTAGGCTGCGTGGTCAAGGCGTCATCCACCCTGGGGACCTTCCTGCGCAGCTTCCGGTGGGGGCATGTCCGTCAACTCGACCGCGTGAGCCGCCAGTTGTTGGCCCGGGCCTGGGCCGCTGGGGCCGGACCCGGCGACTCGCCCCTGAGCATCGACCTGGACTCGACCATCTGCGAGACCTATGGACTGGCCAAGGAGGGAGCGCGCCACCACGGCTATACCGGCGCCCGCGGCTATCACCCGCTGCTGGCCATTGCCGCCGGCACCGGCGAGGTGCTGATGTCCCGGCTGCGCGAGGGCCGGGCCAACACCGCCCGTGGCGCCGCCCACTTCCTGCGTGAGACGGTGGGGCGGGTGCGCTACGGCGGGGCCAGGGGACAACTCACGGTGCGGGCCGACAGCGGCTTCTACGCCCACACTGTCGTTGCCGCCTGCCGGGAAATGGATGTCCGCTTCTCTATCACCATCCGCCAGCGCGCCAGCCTGCGGGACCTGATCGAGGCGATACCAGAGGAAGACTGGACTCCCATCCCCTACTGGATGGACGGCGCCGCCGATGTCGCCGAGACGACTTACACCCCGTTCCAGACCAAGCCGGACGCCCCGCCGGCGCGGCTCATTGTCCGGCGGGTGAAGCCGACACCCGGTTCCCAGCTCGCCCTCTTCGCCAGATACAGCTATCACGCCTTCATCACCGACCGCGATGGGGAGACGCTGGAACTGGAGGCCGATCATCGCCGCCACGCCGAGGTCGAGAACGCCATACGCGACCTCAAGTACGGCGTCGGGCTGAACCACATGCCGTCGGGGCGCTTCGCCGCCAACGGCGCCTGGCTGGCTGGCCAGGTGATGGCGCATAACCTGGCCCGCTGGACGGCGCGGATTGGTCTGGGCGAGGGGACCGTGATCACCAAGACCCTCAGGCGGCGGGTCTTCGCTCTGGTGGGGCGGATCACCCGCTCGGCGCGCCGCCTCACTTTGCATCTCCCCCGGCGCTGGCCTTGGGAAACCCAGTTCAGTCGCGCCTTGGCCCGGCTGCAAGCCATTCCATTCCCGGCCTGACGGCCAGCCTGCAACTGACCCAACGTCCCCGCAATCTCGCGCCACCCCGGTCGCGAGAGTCCCCTGCTGCGTATCCTCTCGCCATCCCGCGCATCGCAACTCCCGCATAGGGCCTTAGGGGCCCTGTGCGGCGACTGAAGACCCTCCGCCGGCCTCCCATCTACCCCAAGACCCCAGGCCATCTCCCCTGTAGCTCCCTCACCCACCCCCTTCCGCTGTCCTCACGCCGTCCATCCGTGTCCTTCGGTGGATTCGGGCTTAGCCTTTCGCTCCGCCTCCGCATAGGAGCGATGCTCGTTCTCTATTCGAGCGACCAGCACCTCATAGAGGTCAAGCGCCTCGTCCAGCGATAGACGTTCCTTGAGCTCCAGGTATTCAGCCAGCTCAGCGTCTATGAGAGCGCCGAAGAAGGGCTTTATTCCGAGGGGGCTGACAGGCTCGAAACCAGGGGGACGTCTCTCAACCTGGAGACGAGGGCGTCTAAGGACGGCGTAAAATTTACGGCTGCACTCCGCACCAGCATTTCGTAGATAGCGATGGGCTCCAGGCCGTCGAAGGCCATCTCCTCGGCCCCAGCTAGCTGCTGGGGAGTGGGAACCCGCGTGTTGGAGAAGGCTACCTTCTCGAATAGCTTCTGGCGCACCTGCCGCACAAACGCAGGGTCCAGCGACAGCACGATCTTGAGGAAGGCTGCTATCGACCTGTCGTCCTCCTTCAACACTTCTGTGGGCAGGGACAGAGCCTGGGATTTGCCCAGCTCATGCCTGATCGCTTTCAGGAGGTCGAATCCCGCCATTGCCGGCAGCTTGGCAACAGCAAATCGTGTGCCGCCGATCTCGAACTCGGTCTTTGTAAGGTCGCCGCCTATTCCGTTAAGCGTTACCATCTAGTTCCCCCCTTACGGTCCTGCCACTGTGGGCACGTCGGCGAAATTCACCTTGGCGAAGTCGGGGATGATCTCCTCGAATGCCCAGTTGAAAGTGAGATTGCCCGCTTCACCCTTGCCCATCGTGTACCACACAGGGCCAGAGATGAGGATGCCCCGCTTGAGCGTAACGCTAGCGCCGGTCTTGCTGTGCTTTACCCCGAATCCACCGAAGGACGGCCTTGGGGACAGTCCTTGAAGAAGCCAGCGGGTGCTCCTCTGAATCTGGGATAATGGTTTTGGAACAGAAACCAGCCCGGAAACAAGGAGCACCCAATAGATGCTGCCACAGAACAAACCCGACCGTATGCGCATCCTCTTTGACGACCATCGCCTGGTGGCCAATGCCGGCCTGCTCCTGCCGGCCACCCTAGCCCGGCACCTGGGCCTGCGGGAACTCGTCGACCATCACCTTGACCTCGGCGGAGCGCCGGGACGGGCGAACACTGGGGACAAGATGCTGACGCTGGTCGCTTCCGCGCTGGCAGGCGGCGACTGCATCGACGACGCCGATGCGCTGCGCGCTGGTGGGACGGTCGGTGTTCTAGGCTGCGTGGTCAAGGCGTCATCCACCCTGGGGACCTTCCTGCGCAGCTTCCGGTGGGGGCATGTCCGTCAACTCGACCGCGTGAGCCGCCAGTTGTTGGCCCGGGCCTGGGCCGCTGGGGCCGGACCCGGCGACTCGCCCCTGAGCATCGACCTGGACTCGACCATCTGCGAGACCTATGGACTGGCCAAGGAGGGAGCGCGCCACCACGGCTATACCGGCGCCCGCGGCTATCACCCGCTGCTGGCCATTGCCGCCGGCACCGGCGAGGTGCTGATGTCCCGGCTGCGCGAGGGCCGGGCCAACACCGCCCGTGGCGCCGCCCACTTCCTGCGTGAGACGGTGGGGCGGGTGCGCTACGGCGGGGCCAGGGGACAACTCACGGTGCGGGCCGACAGCGGCTTCTACGCCCACACTGTCGTTGCCGCCTGCCGGGAAATGGATGTCCGCTTCTCTATCACCATCCGCCAGCGCGCCAGCCTGCGGGACCTGATCGAGGCGATACCAGAGGAGGACTGGACTCCCATCCCCTACTGGATGGACGGCGCCGCCGATGTCGCCGAGACGACTTACACCCCGTTCCAGACCAAGCCGGACGCCGCGCCGGTGCGGCTCATTGTCCGGCGGGTGAAGCCGACGCCCGGTTCCCAGCTCGCCCTCTTCGCCAGATACAGCTATCACGCCTTCATCACCGACCGCGATGGGGAGACGCTGGAACTGGAGGCCGATCATCGCCGCCACGCCGAGGTCGAGAACGCCATACGCGACCTCAAGTACGGCGTCGGGCTGAACCACATGCCGTCGGGGCGCTTCGCCGCCAACGGCGCCTGGCTGGCGGTCCAGGTGATGGCGCATAACCTGGCCCGCTGGACGGCGCGGATTGGTCTGGGCGAGCGGACCGTGATCACCAAGACCCTCAGGCGGCGGGTCTTCGCTCTGGTGGGACGGATCACCCGCTCGGCGCGCCGCCTCACTTTGCATCTCCCCCGGCGCTGCTGGCCTTGGGAAACCCAGTTCAGTCGCGCCTTGGCCCGGCTGCAAGCCATTCCATTCCCGGCCTGACGGCCAGCCTGCAACTGACCCAACGTCCCCGCAATCTCGCGCCATCCCGGTCGCGAGAGTCCCCTGCTGCGTATCCTCTCGCCATCCCGCGCATCGCAACTCCCGCATAGGGCCTTAGGGGCCCTGTGCGGCGACTGAAGACCGTCCGCCGGCCTCCCACCATCTACCCCAAGACCCCAGGCCATCTCCCCTGTAGCTCCCTCACCCACCCCCTTCCGCTGTCCTCACGCCGTCCATCCGTGTCCTTCGGTGGATTCGGGGTAAAGAAAGGTTGCATGAGCAAGGCAGTCGTTTACTTCAACCAGCGCCATCCCCACTATCTTCCTGATGGATTTGGAGCCTACAACAACCCCAACTCCGACAGGCGTGAGGACGTTGATCGGGTGGATGTGGGCAGCAGTCCCGCCGGCAGCCGCCTTTTGCTCCATCACTAGTAGTGAGTCAAACTTGATTTAGATGGTAGTGTAAAGAATTGACCCAAGGCGCTACCCTGACTCTGTAGAGTGTTGATGGGAGGTGGCAGTATGGTCAGGGGAAAATATGGAGTCCGGCTGACGTCGGAACAGCGGAACGAACTCCAGCATCTGGTTCGTGCGGGGAAAGGTTCAGCCCGGGTGATCATCCGGGCACGGATTCTGCTCAAGACGGATGAGGGGTGGAGTGCCCCCCGGGTGGCGGAAGCGCTGGAGGTGGCCGAAGGCACTGTATTTCGGATCAAGCGGCGCTTTGCAGAAGGGGGGTTGGACGGGGTTCTGAAAGACCTACCCCAAGCCCATCGGTACCGGAAGCTGGACGACCGGGGCGAGGCGCACCTCATTGCGCTGGCCTGCTCCGAACCGCCGGAAGGGCATGAACACTGGACCCTGCGCCTTTTGGCGGGCAAGGTGGTGGAGTTGGGGTTGGCGTCCTCCCTATCCCACGAGACGGTGCGGCTGCACCTGAAAAAAACGCCCTCAAGCCGTGGCAGAAGCAGGAGTGGTGCATCCCCAAGGTGAGCGCCGAGTTCGTGGCCCACATGGAGGAGGTGCTGGATTTGTACGCCGAACCCTATGACCCCCAGCGGCCGGTGGTCTGCTTTGACGAGACCTCCACCCAGTTGCTGGCTGACACCCGTCCCCCGCTGCCGGCCCAGCCAGAGAGACCACGGCGGCAGGACTACGAGTACCACCGGGCGGGCACCCGCAACTTGTTCCTGGCCTGTGAGCCCCTGGCCGGCTGGCGGCACGTGGCGGTTACGGAGCGGCGCACCATGCAGGACTTCGCCCACCAGATGCGCTGGCTGGTGGATGAGGCCTATCCCGATGTCCCGGTGATCCGGCTGGTGCTCGACAACCTGAACACCCACCGCACGGCATCTCTGTACGAGACCTTCCCAGCGGTAGAGGCCCGCCGGATTGCCAAACGGCTGGAGTTCCACCACACCCCCAAGCACGGCAGTTGGTTGAACATGGCGGAAATCGAGTTCAGCGTGCTGTCCCGCTCCTGCCTGAGGCAGCGGCTCCCCGACGAGGAGGCCCTCAGGCGGGAGGTCCTGGCCCTGGTCACGGAGCGAAACGTCGCCCGAGCTTCCATCAACTGGAGGTTCAATACCCAGGACGCCAGGGTCAAACTTCACCGGCTCTATCCCTTCGATTCCAAGCATGACTGACTACTAGCATCTTCACCTGCCTGCCCGTCGTGGACCGTGGTGCCGATCTCGCCAAGCCTTTGGCACACCGCCGCGCTCTGCATGGGAGCTATGACCCCCAAGCGCGTCAGAGTGGCCAGGTTCCGCACCAGGGCCATGATGGGCATGTGTCCGGCCAGGGTCGCCCAGACCTGTCTCTTGTCCAGCATCTCGGCCGGCACCATCTCCCAGGTCATCTGGTGCTTGGCGATCAGGGTGCACAAGATGTTCTCGTCGGCCGTCTTAGCCTGCTAGTAGGCATGTATGAGGGCGCATTCCGGGTCGTCCGACGGCATCGTCCCCTTGGTGACCCAGGCGAAGAAGTCGTTAAATGCCGAGCTTACCGCCTTGGGGTGGGCCTTCCTGAGCAGGTCCCGATGGGTCCAGCTGTACCTCTGTCGGTATTTCACCGCTTGGTACACAGCGTCCTTGATGTCCTTGTCGGTGTACCATTTGCCCACGGCCCGCCGAAGGATGCGGCCCCAGCCCCGCCTGTTCCCAACGCAGTCAATGAACATCTGGAGGTGGCTACCAGTGTGGGCCACCAAGGGTAGGCCGTTGAGTGCCTGCCACCGTACCACGTCGGAACCATAGGACGCGGCCATGGCCAGAGCAAACAGAACCGGACCAGGCTTGGGGGCCCGGCGAGCTTGGCTGAGAGCAATGATCTCTCCAACGGCGTCAATCCCGCTATTCTCCGAAGCTGTGATGCATCGCTTGACCGCGTTGGCGTTCTCCAGGGTCAGCTTGCGTTCGTCGGCGTAGTAGCTGCCACCCTCGGAGCCTAGGATCAAGAACCGGCGCAACCGGGTCATGTTGTCCACCGGGTAGGAGTAGCCGCCGGCGCTGTTGGGAACCTGCCGCTCGTTCAGGGGTTCAGACTGTGGAGTGGGAACAGCCGGGCATAACGGTGGTTGCCCCACCACCCTGCTGGCGCAGCAACGTCTTCGCCATCCGCCGGGAGTGCGCTTAGGGGGATACGCGGTCCGCCCTAGGCCACGGGCCAAGAACGCGTTCGGAAACTACGCCTGGAGTAGGACCTTCCTGATCTCACTCTCTGTGGATTGCGATTGACCATAGTTCCGTGCTTGGCGGCGATACAGCGGTTTTCTCGGAAACGGTTGTCGGGGGGGGTTAGGGGGTTTGCCAGCACGCTATACAATGGGCTGGGGGTAGGCGGGGTGTCTCAAACCACCCCGCCTACCCCCAGCCCTCCCTCTGGTAGAGGTAGGTGTAGGGCAGATAGGAGCCCGTATCTGCATTGCACGGTCTAACGCCCCTCATCCCGCGAGGCGAGGGGGTGGATTTAGTGGCGGCAGGACCTTGTCCTCGATGATCCTCAGTTCGCCGGCTCTCTCCAGGTTCTTGAGCACCTGGCGGGCCTCGCCCACGAGATTGCTGACCCTGGCGCGGCCCGATGTGGGAAAGACGATGTCCACCAGCTCGTCGTCGGACATCGCAGGGTAGCGGTCTGGGTCGGTGGCTCGCTGCCAGTGGAGGCCCTTTCCGTCAGCCCGCCGACCTACAGGGCGCACAGTTTGCCCGGGAATGTGCCACCAATAGGGCAGGTTCAACAGTGTCCTGTATTCCCTCCGATGACGCAGTCCCCATAAGCCGAGGTTGTCCGACACCTGCGGCCCATTCTCGGAACCGGGCGGCAGGTCCACCACGATACTAACCAAGTCGTCCAACGCCCCCGGCCCGCGCGGGATGTCTACGAGGGACACCACACGCCTCCGTCCGCCGCGCCCTATATCCGGGTCGTACCATGGACTGCGCGCTTCCGTACTGTCCAGGGTCTCGCTGGCTTTCATCAGTCGCGGCCAGTATTCCCTGGGCTTCGGCCTACGGGGCCCAGGATAGAGTCTGTTCAAGAGGTCGCGTAGGGTCATGGATATCACCACCGGGCCCTCCCCCCGCCGGTCCTGTCGGCTGACTGCCAGGATGCTCTCTACGAAGATCCGCAGGGCCAGCGGCGCGCCGGTTGATTTCTCGGCATGGACCGCGCCAAGGCCCAGGTCATAGAGTTGCAAGGGCAGCGCCGGCGCAGTCCTGTCGGTCTGGAAGCCCGGAAGGACGAGCTGCCCCTCGCCCACATGAGCGGCGTGGCTGAACGGGTTCCCCGCCCGTCTGTCTGCCTGGGTGGCCATCCCCAGCTCGGCCGGGATGATGCGCCCGGTCGTATGCGTGCTTAACATCGCGGGGCGCGGTCTGCTGTGCCAGGCTTGCACCAGTAGAGTCAGTGGAAACTCGGGTTGCTGGTCAGGATCCAGGGTTATCCACCGGTCTGCTATGTCCCGAACCGGCCACTCAACCCTAATCACCGTCCCTGGGCCCGCGATACTTCGCTTGCCATTTTCCCGAAGGGCTATGGTTGACGCCTCCAATTCCACGTGCAGCAGGCCGCTTTCCAGGCGAAGGGTCTTCGGGTTGATGGAGCCGTAGGCGATCGCCGGGGTTCCCTCGCTGTTGCAGCAGATGACTCCCATTGCTCCGAGACTCCGGGCTGCATCTTCCAGCGCCTCAGTTGGGCAGTTGCCCCCACCACGCTGACGTTGACCATCCCCATTTCTCAATCGACACCAAAAATTTTGCTACTCTTGGGCGGTCGATCTGAAGAGTTCCGGGTAGGCAATGAAGCTAAATCTTCCAGCCAGTTGGTTTGGGATGTGGACGGGAGACTGCACCCAGAAGAGCAGCCTCACGTTGAGCTATGGCCATCTCAGCAACTTCTCTTCCCGGTTGACGTCTTCCTCCAATCGTTTTCCTCAACTCCAACCGTGAGGTCGCATCAGCACGTAGCCATCGCCTTGGCAACCCGGTACGGGAACTGGCTGTCCCTGTACAGGTCTCGGCCTATGGCCAAGTGCCCCACCGCCGCGCTGCGGAGACGCCGCTATAGAGCTCGAACCGATCAACAACCTCTCGCGCTACTCCAGGGGAGTCGCCAAGCTCAATCTTGGAGAGTACGACTTCTCCAGCGCCCACGGCCAGCGCCGGGATTCCAGACCCGAATGCCAAGTCCGCTAATAGTAAGGCCACAATCATTGTCGCTCCGAATATCCTTCATTTGCCACTTACCTCTCAAGCAGGAACTACCAGCTTGATGAGCAACCTAACCTCCTTGTAGCTAGAAGATGGCGGATACATTGATTAAGGTCGACCCCAACCGAAGTAAGGAATAAAATAACCATCGTCTCCCTTTCCCCGACCGAGGGAGTTATCAAGCAAGGAAAGGTTCGCCGACCCATGGACAATACCGCTCCGCTTGCTATCCTCAAAGCCCGCTTCGGATACGACAGCTTTCGGGCCCTGCAGGAAGAAATAATAGGCAACGTCCTGGGCCGGCGGGACAGCCTGACGCTGCTGCCAACAGGCGGGGGCAAGTCCCTCTGCTACCAGTTGCCGGCCCTCATCTTTGACGGCATCACCCTGGTAATCTCGCCACTGATTGCCCTGATGAAGGACCAGGTGGACGCGCTGAACGCCAACGGTATCGCCGCCCGGTTCATCAACAGTTCCCTGCCGGCATCGGAGATAGAGCACGTGCAGGCGCAGGTCCGGCGGGGGCAGGTCAAGATTCTCTACGTGGCCCCGGAGCGGCTGGCCCTACGCGCGTTCCGCCGTTTCCTCCACAGCCTGAATCTGAGCCTCATCGCGATCGACGAGGCCCACTGCATCTCCGAGTGGGGCCACGAGTTTCGGCCCGACTACCGCAACTTGCGGCAGCTGAGACAGGACTTCCCGTCGGTGCCGGTGATTGCCCTGACCGCCACGGCGACGGAACGGGTGCGGGAGGACATCATCGGCCAGCTCGGCCTGCAGAAGGGCCAGGTCTTTCTGTCCAGTTTCAACCGGGCAAACCTCAACTATTCGGTTCAGCCCAAGGCGAGCTCCTGGGGACATCTGACATCGCTGCTTGATCAGCGACGGAGCCAGTCCGTCATTATCTATTGCTTCTCCCGGCAGGAGACCGAGGACCTGGCCAGGGACCTGAACGTCCGGGGCTTGTCAGCCTGCCCCTACCACGCCGGGCTGGACCCCGAGGTGCGTCGTCGGACCCAGGAAGACTTCATTCGCGACCGGGTGCCCATCATCGTCGCCACCATCGCCTTTGGCATGGGGATAGATAAGCCCGACATTCGCCTGGTGGTCCACTACAGCCTGCCCAGATCCCTGGAGGGCTACTACCAGGAGACGGGCCGGGCCGGCAGGGACGGGCTGCCCAGCGAGTGCGTCCTCTTCTATAGCTATGCCGACAAGGCCAAGCAGGACTATTTCATCAATCAGATTGAGGACGCAGTAGAGCAGCGGAACGCCAGGCAAAAGCTGGCGAAGATGGTGGAGTTTGCCCAAGTGCCCAGCTGCCGGCGCCGGTTCATCCTGGAGTATTTCGGGGAGCGATGGCCGGAAGAAAACTGCGGCGCGTGCGACGTTTGCCTGGAATCCCGGGAGGAGTTTGACGCCACGGAAATCGTCCAGAAGATACTCTCGGCGGTAGTCCGCACCGGCGAGCGGTTCGGGGCAAACCACATCATCCAGGTACTGAGCGGGAGCAGGGAGAAGCGAATCCTGGAATTGGGCCACGACAGGCTGAGCGTGTACGGCATCTCCAAAGATTTCGGGCGTCCTGAACTGCGGGAGATCATCGGACATTTGCAGGCGCGGGGGCTGCTGGTACGGAACGAAGGAGAGTACCCAACCCTGGCCGTCACAGCCGGAGGACGACAGTTTATACAGGGACGCCAAGTCGTGACCCTGCCTCGACCCAGGACCACCGACGCGGGCTACGCGCAGGGGAACGGACCCAACCTGGCCGGTTCCCGTGCAACGCCGATGGAATACGATAGGGCTCTGTTCGAGGAACTGCGCGCATTGCGGAGGCGGCTGGCCGATGTGCGGGATGTTCCGGCCTTCGTGATTTTCGGAGATGTGTCCCTCCGTCACATGGCCGCAGCTTTCCCCCGGAGCATGGAAGAATTCTCCCGTATCCACGGGGTGGGGGAGGTCAAGCTGGAACAGTACGGACCGGAGTTCCTGGAGGTTATCCGCGGCTACTCCGAGTCCAACGGCTTACTGGATCGGACCGGCGTCTCGGTAAAGCGTCAACAGCCGGAGAGTCGCCGGGGAGCGACCTACGATGAAACCAAGTCGCTGTTGGAGCAAAGACTGTCCGTCAGCCAGATCGCTCAGCGACGAGGTCTGGCGGAAACTACCATCATCGGCCACCTGGAACGCATGGCCGGGCCGGGCCTAATCCTGGACTTGGAACACCTGCTGCCGTCGGCCGAAAAGCTCGACAACATAGGGGCGGCCTTCGACGTCTGCGGCAGCGATTTTCTCAGACCCGTCCGGGGGTTCCTGGGCGCACAATGCACCTATGATGAGCTGCGGCTGGCGCGGATCTATCTGCGCCAAGAGGGGAGGTTGTCGGACTGATGACGATCTCAGCCTGCGTCCGAAGCAGTTGGGTGGCGCACCGGGGTCAAAGGATAGGATAGTGTGGATGGTTGAACCAACTTGGTAAGGATGATCGAGGTAGTCGGGCCCGCTGTGTGCTCCTTGTGGATGGCGACGAGAAGGAGTCGCCGTCCGTGAAGGATGCGAGTTGACACAGAAAATTGTGGGGCGACCCTCGGTATGATTAGGGGGCGGTTGGCTCTCCTGACGCTAACCACGGCAGGGTGCGACGACCCAGAGCCAACCGCGACACCTACCGCGGTGCCTACAGCTACTGACTGACAGATTCTGCATCCATGGCCCATCGTGCCAGCGCCTTCTCCGGCGAGGTTATCTCCTCTACCGATGTGTAGAAGAAGTCCTGCCAACCCTCCTCGGGTAGTCCGGTGAACAGCATCAGATTCAGAGGATACTGCTCACTGTCGACAACGCGACGGAAATCGTCTCGAAATAAGAACGTGGGCTTCCTGAGCGCAACCGCCATGCCTAACTCCACCATCACGCCTTCGTCTGGAGGAACGCCATTGACTACGGCGAATATGGCGTCTGCCGCCGCCACGTCTTCGAAATCCCTTTGGCCAATTCGATACGCCCACCCTGTCTCCAGGAAGTCCACCTGGTTGTTCCGAGCGAACGGCTCCCAAACTTCCAACTCAAGCTCCTCCAGAGCCGCCACTATGGGAGGCAGCAGCATCATCTTCTGCTGGGCAGAAAATCCGTAAGGATTAGCCAGGTAGATAGTCTTTGTCACCTCTGGGCATCCCTGTACGTTTGCATCCACCGACCAGTCAAATTGTCCTCCTAATCTCCAGAGAGTATCACGTCACCCCTCTGAGTACGGTATCGACCCACTGGCCCCATAAGTGAGTGATCGGGTTAGGCGCCCGCGCGAGGCAGCGTAGCCCAGAACCGTGGCGGATCCGCCACCGGTCATCCCTCAGGACCAGCGATCCTCGATCACTCTGAGCCCTGCCGTTCGCCGAGAAACACATCCAACCCAACGGGCGACGCCTTGCGATAGATTTCTTCCAGCGCAGGGATGAAGCTCTCCTTACCCCGCCAGAACGGGAAGCTGCCCAGCCGTTTGGGTAACGCCGCAGAGATCGTCGGGATGCTGGCTATTACGTACGCGTCCTCCTCTTCCGCGTTCGCCTGTCCCCAGAACTCGTCGGGATCCGCGGGAAGCGGTTCCGGCGGTGGATGACCTGGTGCCTGCTCGTGGAAAGACCCGAGAGTCGCTTCATAACCTCCCGCCTTGCTCCTTGCCGCCGTCTGGCGTCCAACCAGGCCGATAAGCTCTCCTCGCTCTACTCCCCTCAGCTTGAAAACAAGGAACGGGTCGCGATCGAACTCCTCGCCCAAGAGGAGGTAGACCGCTGCGATGTGCTTGCAAGGATTCGACCAGTCGGGGCACGAGCAGTCGGTCTCAAGGTCAGCGCCCTTGTCAGGGAAGAGCGAAAGTCCTGCGTCCCTGAAGACGTCTTCGATATTATCGGGCATCTGGCCTGCCAGCAGCTTTGCCGCGAAGATAGGCCGCCCGGAAAGCGCCGTGGTCAGCTTCTTCCAGTCCGATCTGCCAAGCGTACTGACTTTGATCTCGACCCGGTAAGGCCTGGCACGGGAGCCCTGCACCCTGGCTGTTACGGCTCCCTTTTCGACATCTATCGACAGCACCTGGCCCCGGCGAGCATAGGACCTGCCGCGACCGAGCCTCGCTCCGAGGTCGAAGCCCTCCAGAACCTCAATCCAGCGCCTTGCCCACCAGCTCCGGCCGAACCCACCCCGTCCGGACTGCGCCTTGATGCCGCCTTTCGCCTCGCGAGGCCGGGAAGGCTCGAAGTATTCATGGTAACGATATGCCATCCTATGCTCCTACGGCTTCCTTGCTCAGAGCCAGGACTTCCCTCAGGTCGTCGTTGGAGAGCGCCGTCAGCCAGCCCTCGCCGGCGCCGATGACTTTTTCAGCGACCTCCTTCTTGCGCTCGATCATCCCGTCGATCTTCTCTTCCAGCGTTCCTGCGCAGATGAACTTGTGGACCTGGACATTTCGCGCCTGGCCGATGCGGAAGACCCGGTCGGTTGCCTGGTTCTCGACGGCCGGGTTCCACCAGCGGTCGAAGTGGAAGACGTGGTTGGCCGAAGTGAGGTTCAATCCTGTGCCGCCGGCCTTGAGAGACAGGATGAAGATCTGCGGCCCGTCGCCCTCGTCCTGGAAGCGCTCCACCATCCGGTCGCGCTGGCGCTTCGGCACGCCGCCGTGAAGGAACAGCGCCTCCCGGCCGAACGTCTCCTGCACATGGCGTCGAAGAATGTGGCCCATCTCCGCAAACTGGCTGAAGACCAACGCCCGGTCGCCGACCTCGACAACCTCCTCCAGCATCTCCGTCAACCTCGCCAGCTTGCCGGACCGGTCAGCAATGCCGGAGTTGTCGCCCAGAAACTGCGCCGGGTGGTTGCAGACCTGCTTGAGCTTGGAGAGCGTGCCCAGGACCAGCCCTCTCCGCTGGATACCCTCGGCCGACTCCAGCGTCTCTTCCGTCTCCTTGAGGACGGCGGCGTACAGAGAGGCCTGCTCCTTCGTCAGTGAACAGAAGACCTTCATCTCCAGCTTCTCCGGCAGGTCGGAGATGATGGACCTGTCCGTCTTGAGCCTCCGGAGAATGAACGGGCCGGTAACGCGCTTGAGGCGCTCCGCCGCGCTCGGGTCCCGCTCTGCCTGAATGGGCACGAAGAAGTTGCGCTTGAACTCGCTCTGGGACCCCAGGAAACCAGGGTTCAAAAACTCCATGATCGACCACAGGTCGCCCACGTTGTTCTCGACCGGCGTTCCGGTCAGGGCGATGCGGTAGTCGGCTTCCAGCAACCGTGCGGCCCGCGCCTGCCTGGTCTCTGGGTTCTTGATGTTTTGGGCCTCGTCGAGCACGACGCCGCTCCACGGCACCTCCCTGAGGAACTTGACGTCCCGCTGCAACAGTCCGTAGCTGGAGACGACGATGGCGTGCCTTCCTGCCTCCTTCTCGAAAGCCGCACCTCGTTTCCTGCCCGCGCCGTGATGCACCAGCACGGGAAGTCCAGGAGTGAAGCGGGCGGCCTCCTTCTGCCAGTTGTTTATCACGGAGGTTGGGCAGACGAGGAGTACCGGCCGCTTGCCATTGGTCTGCCAATCCCGCTGGGTTAGCGCCAGGGTCTGAATCGTCTTGCCCAGGCCCATGTCGTCGGCCAAGCATGCCCCCAGACCCCATTGACGCAGGAACGAAAGCCACGAATAGCCGCGGACCTGGTACGGCCGGAGCGTGCCCGAGAAGGCTTTCGGGGGCGCAAGTTCCTTGAACGCCGCCTGTCCATCCAGCTGCTTTAGCAGCTTTCCGATCCAGCCGGTGGCCTTGACGCCGTTGAAGTCGAATCCCTGCGGTGCGTCCTTGGTGCCGAGTGCCATCTGAATGATGTCTCGGAAGGTCGCCTTCTCGGCGCCCTTCTTCTTCCAGAAATCGATCGCCGCCTGAATCTCCGCGGCGTTCATCTCCACCCAATTGACCGCGGACCCTGACAAGTGGCGCCTTCATCCGCGCAAGCGCCTCCAGCTCGCGGAGGGTGAGCTTCCGGTCTCCGAGGGCCACTTCCCAATCGAACTGGACGATCGTCTCCAGCGACAGACCGCTCCCCCCCTGCATCTTCGGGCTCTTGACGTTGGCCCGGACGGCAAGTCGGACCTTCGTACCCTTGCGGGTCCACCAGGCCGGAAGCATAACGCCATAGCCCGCCTGCTCAAGAGCAATGGACTCTTCGGTCAGGAACTGATGAGCCTTGGCGGCGTCGAGTGGGTACCCGGCGGGCTTTGCGTTCTCGAGACTGGCCGTGATGCGAGGGCAGATGCCGGAAGCCTGCCCCAGCGAGGAGAGCAAGAACTCCCGCACATTCGAGCCATTTCGCTTTAGCGCGGAGATTTTGCGGCCTCCGGCTTTCCACGCCTCGTCAACCGGGATGAGAAGACTCGGATCGTCGTGGGGTTGGAGCAGATAGCGGACGTACCATGCGTCACCGGAGGCCTTCTCACCTTCCTTCTCGGTTCTTGCAGTATCTTCCGGTTCTTCCAGGCGGAAGCAGAGGCGAAACGGGGAACCCACTGAAACCGCAATCGGTCGCCGCCATTCGCGGACCTGTACGGCAAGCTGCGCTAGATCTGCCGTATCTCCCTCGACGACCCCGTCTATCGACCTCAAGGCATGAAGCCAAGAGTCGTGCACGCTGTCAAAGGGGAGCTGGTTCTTGCGACGGCGGGCTGCCAGGGAAGATGCATCAGAGGGTGCGGTGCGTACCAGGTAGTCTATCAGTGTGGCCACAAACCGCCTGAGCACTGCGATAGAGGGCATCTCAGGAGGTTCAGTTGCGTCGGGCTCAGAAAGCGCCCGCGCAGCCGCAGGCATGCGCCTGGCGAGTCCGGCAAGCCGTTCCGCGTCCGTCCCGATAAAGACGGGGTCCCACCTCGCTCGGTGCTCATCTGTGTCGGTCGTAAGGCCCGGGAGAAACTGCTGCCGCGCCACCATCGATCCGGCAAAGCGGAGCACCTCCGCCCAGTATGCCAGGTCTGCGCCGACGATCACTCCTGCCGCGAGCGTTCGCTTGCCTATGGATGCGCACAGAAGCTCCACGGCCTTTGCCGTCGAAAGTAGATAGGCTGCGACGGTCCATGGCGCCAGCTTCGCCTTTGCACGCGATCTGGGCGGTTCTGCGATGAGAGCGCTGGAAGGGACAGGGCTGTCACCCCTGGTTGGCAGCCAGGCCGTCACGTGGCAAGCTGGGCTTGAGGCCGGTTTGAGACCGAGCAACATCTTCCTTAGCGCCTCGGTCAGCTCGCCTGTGCTGGCGGCAAACGGATGCAGACTTGCATAAGGGGCTTTCGTCCCTCGCCGCCGAGAAGTAGAGCGTACACCGTCGTCCCCCGATGCTTCGCCCCAGAGAACGAGGGCGCCGTTAGACTCGCCTGCATGAAGGGTTATCATCCTGCGGCTCCTAGAGAGGCAATTCTCCCCCAATCACGTTCGTCGTTCAAGTGGCGGCACAGAGTGCAAGACACCACCCGGTGGGTAAGGCGCTGACGGCGTTTCGTGTTTGTGACGGGCTTGGGGTGCCCGTACACAGTACCATCTTCGAGCTGGGAGTTGAGTTATAGGACGACAAGCCTTGAGTGATTGACATTCTGGAGAAGAAGGCGGACTTGTTCTTGAGAGCTACAGAGGCTAGTTCCGTGGCCAGTGTGGCCTTCGGTGACAGGCTGGATGTCCATAACCGCCAGCACAATGTCATCCCTATGGACTACGCTGGCGGACAACGTTCCAGCTATGAACTTTTGAAAAGACACAGGACTGTATAGGCTCCCAACTCTCGGTACCATCCGTCATAGGGACTTGACCGCTTCCTCGATGGCTGACGTTGCGTCCTGATAGTCCGTTCCAGGAGAGAAGCTCAACGGCTCTCCCAGCCGGACCTCGACCCTCCCCCGCCGGAGGACAGGGAATCGTGCGGGGAAGCCTAGCCTGTGGATGTATAGGCGCAGAGGGACTACGGGAATGCGCCCCTCGACGGCAACAAGGCCGGTACCGTTCATGAAGGGCTTGATGGGCCCTCCGACAGTGAGTTCGCCTTCCGGATATATCAGGACCGACCAGCCGTCGTCCATGATCTTCCCCATGTTCTCGAGGCTGGGCCTTACTGAGCCCTCCTTGGCCAGCGGGAAGGCGTTTCCCAATAGGGGGTTCATGATCCACCAGACCGGATTCTTCCAGAGATCGGCAGCCCCAGCCACCGCCATCCGGCGGCGCCACTCGAGGGGAACCGCCTTGATGATCAACGGGTTGTCCAGGCCGAGGTTGTGGTTGGACGCGAAGAGCAAGGGGCCGGTGATGCCTTCCAGGTTCTCGCGACCCACCACCTTCAGTTTATAGGGAAGGCTGACCACCGGGAAGATGACTACCCGCTGGAGGAATCCGCGAAGGATACGGCACCACCATTGCATGCCCCAACCTGGAAAGCTCACCATCGGCGGGTTCCTTGACCCCTCTTCGACGAGAGCCTCCAAGCGCCGGACCGTCATTTCCGGGCTCAACTGGCTCTCATCCATGTAGACACCCAGCTCCGCCTCTATTGCCGAAAGCAGTTCGACGCGGCCAAGGGAGTCCAGGTCCAGGTCGCCGCCCAGGGTTGCGTCGTCCAGCACTTCCTCAAAACTTCGTCTGCTCACCTCGCCGATGATCTGGCGCAGGCTCCTTGCCCCTCCCGCCGGGCTTCCGCCTGCCGGTGATACAGCCGGACTCTCCGGCTGTATCCTGCCGAGAATGGTATCGATCACCACCCCTTTCCTTACTTTGAGGGTGTGGGTGCGGGGAAAGTCCTCCTCCGGCCAAACGGTGAAGCCCCGTATCCTCTGCTGTTCGGCCAGTTGGCCGTTGGTCCAGGAAACAACCTCCTGGGCTGTGTCGGCGTCGTCCAGAATCAAGGCCGCGTGCACCTCAACCGACGAGCCCCTCGTAAGCCTTACCACGGTCGCATCCGTAACGTTCGGGTGTTTCGCCAGCACCGCCTGGATGTCTTCCGGGAAGGTATTCTGGCCGCTGGGGAGTACGATCATATCTTTTTTCCTGCCCTGGATGTGCAGGAACCCCTCGTCGTCGAAGAAGTCCAGGTCGCCCGTCATGTACCAGTCTCCGTCGAAGGCTGCCGCAGTCTCCTCGGGTGCACGCCAGTAACTTGGGGTGACGTTGTCCCCGCGCACCAGAATCTCTCCTTCGCTGCTGATCTTTACCTCTACGTTGGGCAGCGGGCGACCGGTGGAGCCGAGGCGACGTTCTCGTAAGCTGTGGTTGCTGATGACGGGGGATGCCTCGGTGGTCCCATACCCCTGTAAGATCTTGACCCCCAGCAGTTCCCACTTGCGTCCCAGGTCCTGGTCCAGCGCCGCCCCTCCCGACACGATGAAGTCGAGCTTTCCGCCAAACTGCTTGTGGACCCGGCGGAACAGAAGGCGTCTCAGGGGAAATGGTGTCGCCGCGGCTATCCTGAGAAGCCGGTTCCAGAGGGATTCCTTTCCCTGCCGTTTCACCTCCCGCTCAATTCCGTTCATCAGCAACTCCAACGCCTGGGGGACGAGAAGCATGATGGTTATCCTGCGCTCACGCATCGTCCGCGCCAGAACGGTAGGCTGGCGGCTGGTCGGGTAGGTGACACTGGCACCATGGTACAGCACGATGAACAGTCCGCCCATCTGCTCGTACATGTGACTGAGAGGAAGGATGGACAGGAGCCGGCTCGAGGGGTTGCAGGAGATGTACTGGGATATACCCTCTATGTTCGCTGTCAGGTTTCGGTGCGTGAGCATGACGCCCTTTGGGTCGCCCGTCGTGCCGGAGGTGAACATGATCTCGGCGAGATCGTCCGGCGCGATGTCCACATGCTCCGGCTGGGGCAAACCTTGGATGGCGGCTTCCAACTCTTCGAAGGTAATTTCGGGGACCCCCAGGTCAACCTCGTCCTTCGGAGTGAGCCGCGACGTGAACGCCAGTTTCGGTTCTGTCCTGGATATGACCCTGGAAACGTAGTCGGGCGCGCTGCGAAGGTCCAGGGGGACCAATACGACTCCCGCCCTGATACACCCGAAGAAAATGAGCACCCAGTGGGGAGAGTTGGGTCCCCACAGGATGACTTGGTCCCCCATTGTCAGGCCCCGGCGCTGGAGAAGGGTCGCGACCTGTCCGGACTCGTTCCACAGCCGTGAATAGCTCCATCGCTGGTACCGGAATGACGGCTTGAACAGGAGAGCATCGCGGGACCCGTACCTCTCGACCGCTCCCCGGAGAAAGTCTATAACCGTCTCACCCACCGGTGCACCGGACACACGAGCATTTTTCATAGCCACTTCCTAGCCGCTGCAGGCAGCCAATGGTTTTAGTCCTTTGTGCAGGTGCGCGGTACAGCAGCGTTCCGGCCCGGTAAACTCCGGGCCATCGCGTCCACTACCCACCACACCAGTCATGCAGCATGTTGTTGAATGAGCCTTCGTAGAGCTTCGCGAGGCTCCGTACGCATGGGAGGGAAGTGACTGAAGCACATGGTATCGAAGTCCAAGCCCAGGAGCTTCTCAACCGACCGCATAGCCTCCTTCGGTCGCTGGGTGACTCCAAGCGCCGGCGGGCCGAGTGTGCGGGCGAACTTGTACTGCAGTGCGTCTCCAACGATGATGGTCCCTTTGTTTGGCAGGTGGAGGGCAATGCTGCCCTCGGTGTGTCCGGGAAGGTGGACCACACGCACTTCGGTCCCGAAGGGAATAACGTCGCCGTCCTCAAGCCGGTCATCAACAGGGACGGGGCTTCCCATGAGCCTGCTGAACACGGGCTGTGTCATCTTCCCGATCAGTCCGTTTTGCAGCGGGCTCGGGGGCCCCGCCGTGCCTGCGATGATGTCGGCCTCCAGCCGATGAACGGCGACTGCGATCTCCCTTCCTGCAACCAGCCTACTCAGGCCGCCCGAATGGTCCGGGTGGGCGTGGGTGATGACCACCATTCCTATCTGTTCCGGGAACAGTCCCAGGGTCTCCAGCCCCTGTAGTATCGTGCCCGAGCTTCCACGGAGCCCCGCGTCTATCAATAGCGCCTCGCCGTTCTCGACCACGACGGTTACTCTGGCGCCGATAGCCCGTATCTGGAATACCCCGCCGGTTATTGCTATCGGCATGCCGAACATCATGAGTCTCGTTTGCTCCGGCTGTCCGTCTCCGGACCTCCCGCCTCCCGTCGCCGCTCCATTAACGTCTCACCGTCGTCCGTCTTTGAGGGCAGAAGACAGTTGCAATGAGCCGATCACGTCGGCCTCGAAGACCGCTTGCTGGGCCAGACTTGACAGTAGGCAGTACCATCTTCGAGTTGTTCGTGGCCCTGTGAGCCTCCCAGGATTTGCCGCCCTGCAATTATGATGGTACTGCATGGGGGGCAGCAACGCCACCCATGCCCCCAACCCGCAAGACGCAGGGGAGTAGGCCATGTTGTCATCTGCCACATATTCGTCAATCCCAACTTGATTTAGCACAGAACGCCCATCTATTATGGGGACCGGGGCGTATTTGATAAAGTCTCTGTGAGTATTCCCCCAGGGTCTTTTGATTTTCAAGGATTCACCCTGTCATTCTCGCAAAAGCGGGAATCCACCACTCGGCACACCGGACTCCTGCTTTCGCAGGGGTGACGAAAATTACCACCAATATGGGAAGACCGAAAGACCCTACCTACCAGGCAGGGTTTGGGGACATCGCCATGCTCAGACTTCTTAGTGTCATCAACTTCGCTACCATAGACCAGCTTGAAATGGAGTTGGCGCCCGGCTTTAACGTGCTGACCGGGGAGACCGGGGCCGGCAAGTCCATCATCGTGGATGCGATGAGCCTTCTCCTGGGGGGCCGCGCCGACGGCGGCATGGTACGCTCCGGGGCACGCCAGTCCAGAGTGGAGGGCGTCTTCCTGCTCAACGGCGATATCGCTCAGAAAATCAACGTTGCCCTGGGCTTTGCACCAGAAGTAGGGTTCCCCGCCGACTTTTAGTTCAAGTACCGCACTTTTGGTTCAAGTGGTACTTTGGGAGCAAGTGGGTCTAGGTCAAAACAATTGGGGTTGGGGGATCTGTGGTCGAAGGATCTCAAAACCGACAATGGAAGCCCATTTAAAGAGACTGGCATCATACGTATGAAACTCGGCGACTCTAATGCCAAGCTCTGAGAGCCATTTAGCTGTAGCTAAGTGTATCGCGTCAAGAGGCTTCAAACTCCAGCCACGTGTGATGGCGTGCCGGATCAAATCTCTGGCAGTTGGCCCAATGCCATCATGGTACTCCACCATAGCCAATGCATCAGGGTCAGCCCAAAGCTTTTCGATTCGGTTCTCTGTTTCAGTGTCGAGGACCTGTTGCCTCTGCTCCGATAGTGAGAATGCGACCTCAACTCTTGAGATTTCAGAAGTGTAAAGTTTGATGCCTCCACTTTCGCTGACACTAGCTCCCAATAGTGCGTCCAGCATTGGTAAGCGCTCTGCGGTCTCGTTAATGTACGAGAGGAAGCAGCATGCATCCCAGTAAACAATCTTGCCGCTATTAGGCATCTCTCAACTGACGGATAATATCTTCGGGGAGCCTACCTGCAACGTTCCAAGGAACTGCTCCTCTAGCATCTCGATACGATCCCGGAGCAATATCTTCCAGTATTTCGACGGCAAGTATCTGGCGGATGGCAATCGGTCTCCCATCAGGCATTTGCCGGGAAATACTGCCGCTCACACGGGCACGTCGTCCCCACGCTTCACGCATGAGTTCTTCTTGTCCTTGTACCAGATAACATCCGATGGCTTGGTCATGGACAAGGTCGTACAAATTGAACCTAAGGCCGCCCCTGTTGCTCAACGTCTGCACCCTGCCGGTGATTGCCCCAACACTTTTTGTTACCTTGTGCTTTTCCACTCCCCCATTACCATAAATGGTGTAATCATTTTCTGCCGTTTCCAACCGCACATATTCAACGGTTCGAGCCAACTCTCTGATTGCCTTAGCCGCTTGGTTGACGCGTCTTCCGTACCGTAGGTCTTCATGGCGTTCCAATAGACCACCGATATCACCGTAGTCGTTCACCACCCGTTCTACCTTTTCAGGATCGTCCGCTATACCGCGAAGGGTTGCAACAGCGCTGCCAGGATGTAGGTCTTCCACAACCCAGGCTACATCAGCTGTATGTGTGAGGGCAGTGATGAACCGTTGAAGCACACTTATGCCCTTAGCCAATTCCTGAATCTTGACTTCCCCACCAAGAGCAAAAGTTACCGTATCAGTAGTCATTGCCAACTCCTGCGAGACCACTAGGCACTAGCAGAAACAAATTCTAGAGGTGCTACGCTAGATATTGCAATGACACCTAGCAAGGCACCCCGATCAGGAAGGTCGGTCAAGAAGCCCGAGTCCATGATGTTGTTACCACCTTTGACCAAGGCGAAGTTGGACCAGTTTTTGAGGGCCGTTGCGCGTCCTATTTCACGACCTGGCCAAGAAAGGTCCCATAATCCAATTATACTGGATCACCGGCCAGCACGACACCCCCTAGGCGACCCTACTGGAGGGGTCAATTGACACCCAGCCGCGCCGTTGGCTCCGATGAATACGAGATTGACGGTGGCGAAGAGGAGATGATTCTCGCTCGCGAGGTCAACGTAGATGGGCGTAATACGTGCCGTGTGAACGGGCGAATTGTACCTCTCAGGCTGTTGAGCACCCTGGCCGAACGCCTGGTGGACATCCACGGCCAAAGTCTCAAGTGGACCCCATCATCAGGACAGCGGTGAGGCTAAAATAAGAGAGTCTACCGCTGGGGTGTCTCGTAAACCTTCATCCGATGGTAAGGCTCGTGGAAGTTCCAGTAAACACCTTTGTGGGCTCACTGCATGGAACACCTGACCCGGTGACCGATAGCCCAGGGCTTGATGGGGCCGCTCTTGGTTGTAGAAGGCCAGATAAGCCCCAATCCCCTTTCTGGCCTCAGTCCCATTTTGGTATGCCTTCAGGTACACCTCCTCGTACTTGATGCTGCGCCACAGCCGTTCCACGAAGACGTTGTCCATGCACCGGCCCCTGCCGTCCATGCTCACTTGAACGCCTTGCGCCATCAGCATGCTGGTGAAGGCCTCGCTGGTGAACTGGCTGCCCTGGTCGGTGTTGAAGATCTGTGGCCGACCCTTGCTCAAGGCCTCTTCCAGAGCCGCAACACAGAAGTCTACCTCCAGGGTGTTGGACAGCCGCCAGGCCAGTACGTAGCGGCTGTGCCAGTCCATGATGGCCACCAAGTAGAGGAAACCCCGAGCCATGGGTATGTAGGTGATGTCGGTGGCCCACACCTGGTTGACCCGGTTGATCTCCAGCCCCCTGAGCAAGTACGGATAGACCTTATGCCCTGGGTTTGGCTTGCTGGTGTTGGGACGCCGGTAGATGGCCTCCAGGCCTATCAGCTGCATCAGCCGGCGGACCCGCTTGCGGTTGACCTGGTGTCTGAGGTGGTACCCAAAAACTAGACAACTGGCTAAGAGAGAGTCCAGCTCCTAAAATAACCGGCAACTAACCGACGTGGAGGAGCAGGACATGAAGCAGACGAGGAATAAGCACAGTCCGGCGTTCAAGGCCAAGGTGGCCCTGGCCGCCCTTGCGGGGGAAGAGACCATCGCCCAGCTGGCCAGCCGATTTGAGGTCCATCCCAGTCAGATTCACGCCTGGAAAAGGGCCCTGGTGGAAGGAGCCCCGGAGCTATTTACCACCAATCAGAAATCCCAGGAGAAAGCCAAGGAAGCTCAGATTAAGGTAGTGTCCGGTTTTGAAATTGTCACTTAGCGGCCCGCTTCTTGTAGGATCCGCGCTTCTTCGGAGTGGGGGCCCTCGCGTCGATAAGCTCCACGACCCAGCCCATGTCACGAGGGTACTCCGCAAGCCCAGCGGCCATCGCCGGTGTAGCCTTCAAGGTCTTGTGGGCTCGTATGAAATTGTACCAGACGAAGTACAGCGCCAAATGGTGAATGTGGTTCTGTAGCTTCTTGCTAAAGGCGTTGGTCAACCGCGTGAACCGCCTCATGCTCATTCGCATCGTAAGGTTGTGCCGCTCTACGTAGGACGTGCTCAACTCGCCCATATCCGGGTTACCCGACACGGACACCCGGCGTGTCCCTACGCATTGGGCCGGAGAGTACCGCCTCTGCGCCTCTTCTTCCGCGGGCTTGCCGTACAGTTTGATTAACTGGGCGTAGTCTACGTCAGCGCCAAAGGCGTCCTCTACGGCCTCCAGATAGGCCCTGTGACCGTCCGTCGATAGCTGAACCCTGTTAGTCACCCTTGCCCTTAGGTCGTCCAGGAATGTCAAGGCGTAACCGGAGTCCCGACCGCCCACGAGCCAGGAGATGATTAGCTTGGTGTCGCTGTCCACCGCCGTCCAGGTCCAAACGTCCCCGGCCTTATCCACAACGCCCTTGGCCCGCTCCGCGTTCTTTTGTTTGGCGTAGCAGAAGGCCCATATCTCATCGCACTGGACGTGTCGGGCCACAACGTCCTGGACAGCCTCGTTGTGGTAGGCTAGGCAAGCCTCTCCAGCGTCCTCTAACAGCTTCGTAACCGCGCCCATGTCTATACCCACGACACGGGGAGACGGACCGCATAGACGATCCTTCAACCAGCATCATGAGGGCCTGTACTCGCTTTTCTAGAGGTAGCTTATTCATTTCTGAGCCTCTTTGCTTCCGGCTACGCCGCTAGGCCCACGTGAGCCGGGGATAAGTTTGAGGGGAGAAGGTATGACCCAGGAGCGCCCAACACGCCGTGCTCCCTTGATACGTCCCTCGTCCAGCAACCTCTGGACACGCCTCTGGGAGATGCCTAGCTGCTCGGAAGCCTCTTTACTGGATATCAACTTTCCCATACTGCAACTATACGCTATAGCAATTAGTTTGTCAATATATTATAGGGCCAATTTGCCAAGCGCGATGATCAAGACGCCCGTGGTCGTCTTGATCGGCAATGCTAGAAGATTCCCGACAGGTTATAGACGGGAGAAGCCGGTCTTATGAGGCGGACGGTTAGGAAAGCGGCATAGAGGCTGTGGTATGATCGGCGGAGAATATGACGAGGAGATAGCGATGGACGGCTCCGAGCTTTACCCCGAATCCACCGAAGGACACGGATGGACGGCGTGAGGACAGCGGAAGGGGGTGGGTGAGTGAGCTACAGGGGAGATGGCCTGGGGTCTTGGGGTAGATGGTGGGAGGCCGGCGGACGGTCTTCAGTCGCCGCACAGGGCCCCTAAGGCCCTATGCGGGAGTTGCGATGCGCGGGATGGCGAGAGGATACGCAGCAGGGGACTCTCGCGACCGGGGTGGCGCGAGATTGCGGGGACGTTGGGTCAGTTGCAGGCTGGCCGTCAGGCCGGGAATGGAATGGCTTGCAGCCGGGCCAAGGCGCGACTGAACTGGGTTTCCCAAGGCCAGCGCCGGGGGAGATGCAAAGTGAGGCGGCGCGCCGAGCGGGTGATCCGTCCCACCAGAGCGAAGACCCGCCGCCTGAGGGTCTTGGTGATCAGGGTCCCCTAGCCCAGACCAATCCGCGCCGTCCAGCGGGCCAGGTTATGCGCCATCACCTGGACCGCCAGCCAGGCGCCGTTGGCGGCGAAGCGCGCCGACGGCATGTGGTTCAGCCCGACGCCGTACTTGAGGTCGCGTATGGCGTTCTCGACCTCGGCGTGGCGGCGATGATCGGCCTCCAGTTCCAGCGTCTCCCCATCGCGGTCGGTGATGAAGGCGTGATAGCTGTATCTGGCGAAGAGGGCGAGCTGGGAACCGGGTGTCGGCTTCACCCGCCGGACAATGAGCCGCGCCGGCGGGGCGTCCGGCTTGGTCTGGAACGGGGTGTAAGTCGTCTCGGCGACATCGGCGGCGCCGTCCATCCAGTAGGGAATGGGAGTCCAGTCCTCCTCTGGTATCGCCTCGATCAGGTCCCGCAGGCTGGCGCGCTGGCGGATGGTGATAGAGAAGCGGACATCCATTTCCCGGCAGGCGGCAACGACAGTGTGGGCGTAGAAGCCGCTGTCGGCCCGCACCGTGAGTTGTCCCCTGGCCCCGCCGTAGCGCACCCGCCCCACCGTCTCACGCAGGAAGTGGGCGGCGCCACGGGCGGTGTTGGCCCGGCCCTCGCGCAGCCGGGACATCAGCACCTCGCCGGTGCCGGCGGCAATGGCCAGCAGCGGGTGATAGCCGCGGGCGCCGGTATAGCCGTGGTGGCGCGCTCCCTCCTTGGCCAGTCCATAGGTCTCGCAGATGGTCGAGTCCAGGTCGATGGTCAGGGGCGAGTCGCCGGGTCCGGCCCCAGCGGCCCAGGCCCGGGCCAACAACTGGCGGCTCACGCGGTCGAGTTGACGGACATGCCCCCACCGGAAGCTGCGCAGGAAGGTCCCCAGGGTGGATGACGCCTTGACCACGCAGCCTAGAACACCGACCGTCCCACCAGCGCGCAGCGCATCGGCGTCGTCGATGCAGTCGCCGCCTGCCAGCGCGGAAGCGACCAGCGTCAGCATCTTGTCCCCAGTGTTCGCCCGTCCCGGCGCTCCGCCGAGGTCAAGGTGATGGTCGACGAGTTCCCGCAGGCCCAGGTGCCTGGCTAGGGTGGCCGGCAGGAGCAGGCCGGCATTGGCCACCAGGCGATGGTCGTCAAAGAGGATGCGGATACGGTCGGGTTTGTTCTGTGGCAGCATCTATTGGGTGCTCCTTGTTTCCGGGCGGGTTTCTGTTCCAAAACCATTATCCCAGATTCAGAGGAGCACCCGCTGGCTTCTTCAAGGGCTGTCCCCAAGGACACGGATGGACGGCGTGAGGACAGCGGAAGGGGGTGGGTGAGGGAGCTACAGGGGAGATGGCCTGGGGTCTTGGGGTAGATGGGAGGGCGGCGGAGGGTCTTCAGTCGCCGCACAGGGCCCCTAAGGCTCTATGCGGGAGTTGCGATGCGCGGGATGGCGAGAGGATACGCAGCAGGGGACTCTCGCGACCGGGGTGGCGCGAGATTGCGGGGACGTTGGGTCAGTTGCAGGCTGGCCGTCAGGCCGGGAATGGAATGGCTTGCAGCCGGGCCAAGGCGCGACTGAACTGGGTTTCCCAAGGCCAGCGCCGGGGGAGATGCAAAGTGAGGCGGCGCGCCGAGCGGGTGATCCGCCCCACCAGAGCGAAGACCCGCCGCCTGAGGGTCTTGGTGATCAGGGTCCCCTCGCCCAGACCAATCCGCGCCGCGTCCAGCGGGCCAGGTTATGCGCCATCACCTGTACCGCCAGCCAGGCGCCGTTGGCGGCGAAGCGCCCCGACGGCATGTGGTTCAGCCCGACGCCGTACTTGAGGTCGCGTATGGCGTTCTCGACCTCGGCGTGGCGGCGATGATCGGCCTCCAGTTCCAGCGTCTCCCCATCGCGGTCGGTGATGAAGGCGTGATAGCTGTATCTGGCGAAGAGGGCGAGCTGGGAACCGGGTGTCGGCTTCACCCGCCGGACAATGAGCCGCGCCGGCGGGGCGTCCGGCTTGGTCTGGAACGGGGTGTAAGTCGTCTCGGCGACATCGGCGGCGCCGTCCATCCAGTAGGGGATGGGAGTCCAGTCTTCCTCTGGTATCGCCTCGATCAGGTCCCGCAGGCTGGCGCGCTGGCGGATGGTGATAGAGAAGCGGACATCCATTTCCCGGCAGGCGGCAACGACAGTGTGGGCGTAGAAGCCGCTGTCGGCCCGCACCGTGAGTTGTCCCCTGGCCCCGCCGTAGCGCACCCGCCCCACCGTCTCACGCAGGAAGTGGGCGGCGCCACGGGCGGTGTTGGCCCGGCCCTCACGCAGCCGGGACATCAGCACCTCGCCGGTGCCGGCGGCAATGGCCAGCAGCGGGTGATAGCCGCGGGCGCCGGTATAGCCGTGGTGGCGCGCTCCCTCTTTGGCCAGTCCATAGGTCTCGCAGATGGTCGAGTCCAGGTCGATGCTCAGGGGCGAGTCGCCGGGTCCGGCCCCAGCGGCCCAGGCCCGGGCCAACAACTGGCGGCTCACGCGGTCGAGTTGACGGACATGCCCCCACCGGAAGCTGCGCAGGAAGGTCCCCAGGGTGGATGACGCCTTGACCACGCAGCCTAGAACACCGACCGTCCCACCAGCGCGCAGCGCATCGGCGTCGTCGATGCAGTCGCCGCCTGCCAGCGCGGAAGCGACCAGCGTCAGCATCTTGTCCCCAGTGTTCGCCCGTCCCGGCGCTCCGCCGAGGTCAAGGTGATGGTCGACGAGTTCCCGCAGGCCCAGGTGCCGGGCTAGGGTGGCCGGCAGGAGCAGGCCGGCATTGGCCACCAGGCGATGGTCGTCAAAGAGAATGCGGATACGGTCGGGTTTGTTCTGTGGCAGCATCTATTGGGTGCTCCTTGTTTCCGGGCTGGTTTCTGTTCCAAAACCATTATCCCAGATTCAGAGGAGCACCCGCTGGCTTCTTCAAGGGCTGTCCCCAAGGCCGTCCTTCGGTGGATTCGGGTTAAGGGCAAGATACCTCAGGAGGGATATAAAAATGAAAAAGCTGATCATCGCTATGTCGATCGTAGGAATGATGGCTTTGGCATCCCTGGCCCCGGTGTTCGTGGCTCATGGAGAGCCCATCCCGGGATGCCCGCAAGGATTCTTCCAGACCAAAGCTGATTCGGATACCAAGCATATCGACCGGAACAACGATGTCCAGCTCTGTCTAAAGACGACCCCTCAAGGGAGGCAGATTATTATAGATAACCACGTGCTAGGGAAGGGCTACTAGAACGTCGCACGAGACATCTGGGTACAAAAGAAAGGGAATTATATCGCAAATTACCCCGGCGCAGAGCCGGGGTAAAAAGGATGAGGAGGGAGCATTACGATGGGAACACCGGATCAGAACGCGCTCAACCAAGAAGAGGTAGCAAGGGCTACCCTGTCGGTACTAGTTCTGGCACTTCACGAGTTGACCGGGATACGCATTGAATTTACCCGTATGCCAGACAGCGAGGTTGTTGCGATACATACACTTTCTGAACCATCCATAATCCTAGGTACGACCGCCAAGCGGGGTTAGTCGCCTAGCTCCTTTACGAAGTCGTGAAGCTCGGCGCAAGCCTGTTCGCGGGCCTCGGGTGTGAACGCGCGTGTCGCTTCTCTCCGTGCAACCTCCTCGAGTATCCAATCGCATAGAGCATGAAGGTTTGGCTGCATCGTGTTGCCTGCGGATTTACCCATAGCCAACCCATCCTTAGTGATTCCGCTTGACTCTACCCACCAAGCGTAACGGGTATCGATTGTGCCGCTTAGGGATACTCCCACATAGCCCGTAACGTCCTTGTAGGTCGTCTCCACATAGCAACCCTTCGAGTCGTCTATCTCAAACTTGACGCCCCGGTATTCGTATGTATTCACGCCGTCGAACCCTCTCCCATAGCTCCTGGACCTTTAGCCGACTTGAGAATACGGCCGCGCTCGGACTTCGACCGGGTACGCATTACCGTCTCGATAATGTTCTCCGGGGTATCAGGGATGGGTACGGGCGCCGTTTGGGCTGGACGACCTCGAGGCCGCTTCTCTCCGGTGGGTTCTTTAGGCATGGCGTCCTCCTAGTTCGAGAATGCACCTATTACCCAAGGCGCTTAGTCCATGCTTCGTCTTTGGTCATACCTTGACGCTTGTGTCATCTCTAACAGGGTAGAGGGATACGATAGAGAGTGTCAATACCCTATACATACCCTCCCTCAGCGGTCATACCACCATACCGTAGATCATACCGCCAACCGGCCTAGTATGTCTATAGAGTATTGACAGACCAGTCTCAAACGAGTTAGCATTCTCTCGGCTTGCCAGCCAATGCGCGCCCAATCCGGGTTTAGGTTCCGAAAAGAGCAAGGATAGTGGATAGGTTGTTGTCCCTTTCCTTGCGTAGAAGCGATCAAGACACGGCAGTCGATTTGTTGCCAAGGGGTTTGAGAGGCAGTATACTGAATAACGTAATCGGTGGGAGGGGAAGAAGAAACTTCAGAGGTCCGGTTGATGGAGATAATCATGACTAGCGAAAAGGAAAGACACAACAAACTTGTGATAGTGAACACCAAGTTATCATATCTATGGAACAAGGATAATGGGTTTTTTGCTGCCCACTCCGATGCCTTGGGTCTGACCGCGTATGGACCCACAAGAGACGAGGCTGAGTTGGTGTGGAAACGCTTATTTAACAAATTCATCCATGATTACCGCGACATCGGGCAACTTAAAGAACGTCTCGACTGCGCTAAGGTAGACTGGTGGTGGGGAGACGAATACCCGAAAGACGCTCCAGAATACGAGGACACCAACGCCTTAGAAGACCATCCGGCGGAAGACAATGAGCCTAGGTGGGTAAATGACCTAGCACTCAGGTCCCAAACGGACCCGGTCGCAGCGTAATGTGGTTGACTGAGGACGAATTGGTCGAAGCGCACACTGAGGCCGGTTACAATCTCAGTGAACGGCCTACTGATAGCCATCACAACCAGTATGTCTTCCGAAGACTATCTGACAAATGGATGGCCTTCCACCCTGCATTTGAAGGGAAAGTAGACCTTGGCATGGCCATTAGAGACGCGACGTTTGACGAAAAACTTGTCGAGGCGTTGACAGCGTTCATACCTTCCAACGACCCGTAAGTTGGAGGCGTGGAGGTTACTTGGCCGTCAGGTCCTCATACCGGAGCCTCTTACCCTCCATCCCCACTACCAGGTGTTTCATCTGGTCTACAGTATCCGAGGGCCGGTCATTGTGCCTACCGGAGAACTCCGTTACATACCGGCCCAGGTGCTTGATAGAGACATGGTGATAGGTCCCGTGTAGTCCCCGCTTCATCAAGGCCCAGAAGGACTCTATGCCGTTGGTAGAAGCCTGTCTCTTGACGTACTCCCCAGCGGAGTGCTTAACGGTCCAGTGGGAGCGGTGGGGCATCCCCTCGTAAGCCTTGGCTTCATCGGTGTAGACGACGGAGCCTATCTCGGTGGACTCCAGGACGAATCCCTGCAAGTCCTCTCTATCGGTGAAGGCTATGGGCTTGGCCGTTATCTGGCCGGTCTCCCGGTCCTTCGCTCCTACAACAGCGGCCTTCCCTACGGGGCCGCGACCGGCCCGGAGCTTCTTGTGAGAGTGCTTGTTGCGTTCTTTGCCGCCAATATAGGTTTCGTCTATCTCGACGGGGCCGGAAAACGCAACCTGGTCATGTTGCCAAGCTTTACGGATACGGTGGGCCAGGTGCCAAGCGGTCTTTTGGGTAACGCCCAGGTCCCGGTGTAGCTTCATGCTGGAAGTGCCCTTGATGCCGGTTATGAGGATGTACATGGCGAGACCCCAGGTCTTTAGGGGGAGCTTGGAGCCGTGCATGATGGAGTCGGACTTGACGCTGAAATCCTTGCGGCAGTCGTTGCACCGGAAGGGCTGGGGCTTGCGGTTGACGCGATGCTGGATGTAGAGGGAGCCGCAACCGGGGCAGGCTACGCCGTTGGGCCAACGCTGTTCAACGAACCAGGCTTCTGCAAAGTCGGGGTCATAGAACAGTTCGACCACCTGTACGAGGGACAACCCTTTTCTGTAGCTCTTTCCCGGTCCGCCTTGCGCTGTTATCATTCTCTCTAGCCTCTTCTAATTTATGATAACAGTTTACCCTAAATAGGCACGTTTGTCAATACATTTGGGGTAATTTGCGATATAAATCCCAAAAGAAAACAGTGGCCGCCCTTGGGCGGCCACTGTTTTCGGTCTAATATTTGGCATCCACCGGCGGCACTAATCTAACCCACCACATCCTCGCTCATCCGCAATCGATTTGAGGTCACAATACCTGTTTAAGGGCCTCCTCCAGCTCGTCCAAAGTGGCGAAGGCCTCGAACCGGGCGGTGACCATCCCCTCCCTGTCGACCACGAAGGACCATTCGGTGCTGGGCAGCCCCCATTCCGCCACTATGGGAGAAAGGCGCGCCAGGTTGAGGTCTCCCTGTATCTCTCCGGGGTTGTCGTAGAAGTCCACGTGTATGAAGTTCGCGCGGCCCTTGTACCTGTTCTTCAGCTCCTGGAGCACCTCGACCTGGGGCCCGCATACGGCGTTGGTACAGAAGGCTGGGCTGGCCACCACCAGCACCGTTGGCAACCCATTGGTAACTGAGTCGGCGACGGTCGTCCGGTACAGGTCAGGGTCATGTAGGGACCCCGTGGTAAGCTCGCTGAATCCTTCCACGTCGTCCAGGGTCTTGGTGTGGCTCTTTACGGCCGGTGAACCCATGGCCACCGCCAAAGGCGCGTCGCTAACGCTAAAGTAAAGCTGGACTTCTTTACGCGACCCGTCTTCGCCCAGCACCGTTATCTCGATTCCCCAACGGCCGGGGGCGTGGAAAGCCAGGCGGGTGGTGTGAATCCCCCTGATGCCGTAGGGCCACGGGCGGAATACGGCACCGGCCATCTGCTTGGGTTCGCCTTCAGCATCCTCATTCTGGAAGAAAAAAGATGAGACAGTGACCTCGGGCGCCCTGACCAGGTCGTCGGTGGAGGTCAGCACGAAGGCCACCCGGTTCTCTCCCACGCTAAGGTCGGGAGTGCCGAGGATCGCCTGGAGCCCGTCGGGAGACACCGGGCCCATCAGGAGGGGGACCTCGTCCGGCCGGGAAGTGGCACTCTGCGGCGGGGCGCCGCCTTGATCCGAGAAAGGCCCGAGGGCATCCTCCCCGCCACCACCACAGGCGGAGCTAACCGCCAGGACCAGTATCCCTGCCCCTAACAGGCATCGAATTTTGAATGGAATGCAAAGAAAGTTATTCATATATCCCGTGTGTTGCATGCCAGCGAGGCCGGCCTTTTGGCCGTTACCGATTCACAGAGGCCTTCCGGCGGCGAACATTATCCACTCAATACAGGGCCAGGCCTACACGCCGGAATCGTAGACCCCGAACGTGAAGGCAAATAGGGCAAAACGGGGGGAGTTGGAGCTCAGCTTCAGCTTGTAGGTGTCGTAGCTTGACGCCTGTATCACCGAATACAACTTCGCCTCATCAACGTGGATGAAGCTCCTTCCGTCTTCCTCGATGACCACGTCTTCACCCTTGTTGGAATCAGTCAGGAATTCGCCATCCAAAGTGACCAGCACCTTGAAGGGCTCAGAGCCCTGCCCCTCCGGGTTAATCACGGCGTTGACGCTTTTGGCCGAGAACCGCAATAAGATATAGTCCTCGAAGTTGGATGTTTCCCGGCCGTGCTTCAGGCTCTCGAACCCATTGTACCAGGGGCCCTGTAGATAGATAAAATCTCGGGCGGGGTCGCCCGGGTCCTCGTAGGTGATGACTGTGTCCTTAGCGTTGTAATATTCGTTGTGCCCGACGTAGCCACCCTGGCCGAAGTCGGAGTCGCTATATCCCCGCTCCCAGCCAGCGTACAGCTCCCGTGTCGGCCTTGCGGAAGGGTTCTTCAAGTAATCAGGATCTAGGGGCTGGAAGTTGGGCAGTTGGGGGTCCAGCGCGGTCAGGTCCGCGCCCGATTCTTCCAGAAGCTTCCGTATCTGTAGCTCCGTCTCAACGTAGGCGCCTTCACCGAAGTGGGTGTACCTGATGATACCGTCTTTATCGATTAGGTACTTGGCCGGCCAGTAGCGGTTGGCGTAGGCCCGCCACGTGGAGTAACCGTTGTCCAGCGCCACCGGCCATCCAATCCCGTAATCGTTGACCGCCTGGCTCACGTTCTCCAGCTTCTCCTCGAACTTGAACTCGGGGGTATGGACTCCCAATATCACCAGCCCATCATCGGCGTATTTGGAGTGCCAGATTTTGAGATATGGTAAAGTGCGGATGCAGTTCACACAGGTATATGTCCAGAAGTCCACCAGCACCACCTTCCCTTTTAACTCGCCTATCTTAAGGGGCTGGGAGTTGATCCAGGCCTCTATGCCGGCCACCTCGGGGGCCACCGGCCCTTCGGCTACCTTCGGCTTGGGTGTGGGGGAAGGGGTTGGCTTCTCCGCCGGTTCGGAACCGCCAAGCGAGGCGGCCGCCTCCGGCTTATCCGAAGCTGCTTCCTGTGCACCGTCGCCGGATGAGCCGCCTCCACAGCCTGTGAAGATGACCCCGGATATGACTAAGGCAGAGAGAAGAATCACAATATATTTCATCATTTATTACTACGTAAAAAAGGGCGGCAAGGATTTCTTCCTCGTCCCAACCATCCCAGACCTCTTATGATTTCTGGCTTTGGCCGCTCCACCTCCGGCTTTTGGATGGTAGCACCGTTTGGTGAATAGATACAAGCGGTGGGCATTTACATTGCCGTCAACCGCACACGATACAACAGGAGGGATGGAGCATTGAAATTGCGGTCCCTGCGCTGTAATCTGGTACCGCTGGACCAGTAGGCGCTGGGATAACGAAGAGGAGACGGATATGGAAAATCTATCTTACGATATCTTTTTGACGTCCGGTGGTTGGGCAGGGGCCCTGATGTCGCCTCGGGGCCTCCGCCGGCTGACTCTGAGACCTACTCCACAAGAGGCGGAAGCCGGCTTTGGGCCCGACGTATCCCATGCCAGACAGGAGCCGGATGTCCTGGAGGGTATCCGGAGTCGCCTGGAGGCATATTTTTGTGGAGAGAAGGAATCCCTGGAGGACATACCCTTGGACCTTGACGATGCGCCGCCCTTTTTCAGGGCTGCCTGGGATGCCTGCCGCCGGATACCCAGGGGAGAGACCCGGAGCTACGCCTGGCTGGCCGCGGCCGCAGGCAGACCCGGGGCTTTCAGGGCGGCTGGGCA
Source organism: Dehalococcoidia bacterium (assembly GCA_965225925.1). Lineage (GTDB taxonomy): Bacteria > Chloroflexota > Dehalococcoidia > Lucifugimonadales > JAGWBF01 > CBDDBY01. The sequence continues at coordinate 501,713 of CBDDBY010000005.1, forward strand.
GGCCATGGCCCGGAACCGCCTGGCAATGTTCATCCCCTGCCACAGGGTCATCGGGAGCGATGGGGCACTCCATGGCTACGGGGGTGGCCCGGACAGAAAGGCGGAGTTGTTGGAGTTGGAGCGCGGCCCCTAAATTCCCCCATTTTCAAGCCGAACCGAGCCGACGCCGAGCAGTCCTTCGATTCGGTGCTGCAGCTCCGGGCAATAGCTGGTGGTCACCATCGGGAGGTCCATGAGCACCCGCTTGCCCCTGGTGGAGATCTCAAGGTACACTCTGTCACCACCTGAATATTCAAGGAGGGTGCGAATCGCCTCCCGGAGGCGATGGGCGTCCTCCTCCGGTTCCTCCGATTCCGCCAGGCAGATAAATAGGTTCTCGGACCGCTCTGGGGCAGTTTCGCCATTGCCATTACCATTGCCTTTGGCCCGGGCCACGGGTTTGCCTGGGTGTCCATCGGGTACGTTGACGGCGCCCTCAACGTAGATCTTAGCATCGTCGCAGTGTATCGACAGCTCATCTCCCCGAACCTTTACCCGGCCGGATATCATCAGGACGTTGCCCTCCTGCCAGACCTCACGGGTCTTATCCAGGACGTCGGGCCAGGCGATGACCTCGGCGCTCCCATAGACCAGCTCCAGGCTGGCAACGGCGTAGGGACGCTGGTTCTTGGTGGACCTGTGGGAGAGGGATGAAATCTGTCCCAGGACGCTCACCCTCTGGCCTTCCATATCCGCATCAAGCTGGTCATGGGAGGTGATGGCTCCCGTAGAGTTGACCATGGCCAGGTTTTTCATGGGGTTTTCCGAGAGGCCCACTCCCAGCAACTCCTTTTCCCAGGCCAGTTTTTGGCCGGGCGATACTTCCTCGCCATCCAGCTTGATTCCGGCCATGGGAGTGGAATCTTCTCCCACTGCGATCAGGTCCAATAGGCTGGCCTGGCCCGTTTCCCTTCGGTGGGCCTCCCTCTGTGCCAGTAACAGAATCTGTTCCACGGCGCCAAGCAGGGCCCCTCGATGACCTAGAGAGTCAAAGGTGCCGGTCTTTATCAGGCTTTCCAGCGCCCGGCGGTTCAGGCCCCGCAGATCGACGCGGTTGGAAAAGTCGTCTATGGTCTTGAAGGGCCCGGCCTTCTCCCTCTCCTCGACGATGGGTCGAACAGCCCCTTCTCCCACGTTCTTGATAGCGGCCAGACCGAATCGGATAGAGGCGTTCCCATTTCCCCCGTTGCTGACGGTGAAGAATACTCCGCTGCGGTTTATATCCGCCAGGAGGACCGGTATTCCCATGCGAAAGCACTCGCCGATGGAACTGGCCGTCCTGTCCGGATGGTCCAGGCGGGAATTGAGCACCGAAGCCATATACGCCAGAGGGTAGTTGGCTTTGAAGTAGGCGGTCCAGTAAGAGATCAGTGCATAGCTGACGCTGTGGGCCTTGTTGAAGGCGTAGCCCGCGAAGGGCTCGATGAGGTCGAACACCTCTTGGGCCAGCTTCTCGCTGAATCCCTTGGCCATGGCGCCCTGTATGAATCCTTCCCGCTCTTTCCTCATCATCTCCGGTATTTTCTTCCCCATGGCTTTCCTGACGGTGTCCGCCCGGCCCAAGGAGTATCCGGCAAAGGCCTGGAGAATGAGGAGGACCTGGTCCTGGTAGACGATTACGCCGTGGGTCTCCTCCAGCAGGTCCTTCAGGCTTGGATGGGGGTACTTGATGGGCGCCCGGCCGTGTTTAGCGTTGATGAAGGTCTCGATATGTTCCATCGGCCCAGGGCGGTAAAGGGCGATCATTGCCGCTATATCGTCCAGGCTGGAAGGCTTCAGCTCCTTGATGTACCGTTGCATCCCGGCGCTCTCAAGCTGGAAGATATCCGTGGTCTTGCCCGAAGAAAGCAGATCAAATGTCGCCTTGTCGTCCAGCGGCAGGCGGTGGAGGTTTATGGTGATCCCGCGGGTCTTCTCCAACATCTTGATGGTCCGGTCCACAATGGTCAGACTGGTGAGGCCCAGGAAGTCCATCTTCAACAGCCCCAGCATGGCCACCGGCTCCATAGCATACTGGGTCATGTCGATCTGGGCGCCGTTCTCTCCCTTTACAGGCTGTTGTAGGGGCACGTATTCGATAAGAGGCTCGCTGGATATGACCACTCCGGCGGCGTGGGTGCTCACGTGATGCACCGTGCCTTCCAGGGCCCTGGCGGTATCCACCAGTTTGTGAATAGACTCGTCCGAGCGGTAGATTTCCCCCAGCTCGGGGTTAGTGGATAGGGCGTCCTCCAAGGTGCGGGACTTGAAGGGCACCATACGGGCTATCCTATCCACGTCGGCGTAGCTCATCCCCAGGCTGCGGCCCACGTCCCTCAGAGAAGCCTTCGCCCCCAAAGTGCCGAAGGTGATTATCTGGGCCACCCGGTCTCGGCCGTACTTCTGGGTCACGTAGGCCAGCACCTCGTCCCGCCGGTCGTCCTGGAAGTCCATGTCAATATCCGGCATCTCCTTGCGCTCCACGTTTAGAAAACGCTCGAAGACCAGCCGGTACTCCAGGGGGTCAAACTCGGTGACTCCCAGGCAATAGAGGACAAGGCTGGCGGCGGCGCTGCCCCTCACACCGAAGAGGATATCGCTGCGGCGGGTAAAGGAGATTATGTCCCACACCACCAGGAAGTAGTTGGCGAATCTGGTGGTCTTTATGACATCCAGCTCGTAGGCCAGCCGCTCCTCCGCCTGAGGGGTAGCCTTGGGGAATAAGCTCCGGAATCCCTCCTGGCAAATCTGGGACAGGTATTCGTCCGGGTCGTTCCCATCTGGCACCGGATACTTGGGCAGATGGAGCTCCCCCGTGGCCAGGCTAACATCACACATTTGGGAAATTAGCTGGGTGTTGCGGACCGCTTCGGGGAAGTCTTGAAACAGCTCCTCCATTTCCTGGGGGGGTTTGAGATAGTAAGAATCGTCCTCCATCTTCAAACGCTTCTCGTCATTGACGGTGGTGTTGGTGTGGATGCAGATGAGCACGTCTTGCAAATAGGAATCTTGCTGGTGGACGTAATGACAGTCGTTGGTCGCCACAAGGGGTATGTCCAACTCCTTGGCCATCACCGCCAGGGCCTCGTTGATGGCGGGCAGCCCGTCGACGTGGGCGTGGCGCTGCAGCTCCAGGAAGAAACCGTCGTCCCCCAGGAGGTCTTTGTACCAGAGGGCCGCTTCCCTTGCATCCTCCAGCCGGTTTTGCGTTATAAGCCGTGGCACCTCGGCCGTTGGACAGCCGGAGAGCACTATCAGCCCCTCATGATACTGCTTCAGCAGCTCCTTATCTACACGAGGCTTGTAATACTGCCCATCTATGTGGGCGTGGGTGACCAGCGCCATGAGGTTCCGGTAGCCCCGGTTGTTCTTGGCCAGGATTGTCAGGTGGAAGGGGCTTCTTTCCGAGGGTCCCCGGTCATGGCGGCTACCCTGGGCAACGTACACCTCGCAGCCGATGATGGGCTTGATGCCCGCCTCCCGGCATTGGGTGTAGAACTCCACCACGCCATACAGAGAGCCGTGGTCGGTGATTGCCAGAGAGTCCATGCCCTGTTGCTTGGCCTGAGCTACCAGTTGGGGAATGCGGCTAACGCCATCCAGGAGGCTGTATTCGGTGTGTACGTGTAAGTGGGTGAACATGGTTGAGGGTGAGATTATATATTACAACAACGTAGTGGGGTCAAGGCGGATTCCCCTGGAAGGCCCCAAATCGGCAAAATTGCCCGGGCTATAATCCGACAAGCGGCAACCTCACAGGCATTCTGGGCAGAGCGAAGAATCTATTTCTGTCGGAAGGATTTTTCGTCGTTTGGCTCCTCGGAATGATGGTCGGTCAGAGTCTGACTGTCCAGGCACGAATGCCCTTCAGTCTGGATCATATCAACGACTTGCTCTGGCCCGCGTCCACGTTGATGCAGGTCCCGGTGATCATGCTGGCCCGCTCCGAGGCCAGGAAGGCCACGATGTCCCCGATGGGCTCCGGCCAGCCGAACTTCCCAGCCGGCAGGTTCCTGGCGATAAATTCCTGGACCACCTCCGGCGGCTGCTCGTTGGAGAACCGGTCCCAGGTGCTCCCCGGGTGGATTATGGACCCGGGGGCTATGCTGTTGACCAGCACGTTGTCCTTCACCAGCTCCACTGCGCTGAACTTGGTCGCGGCGATAAGCCCCGCCTTCCCCGTCATGTAGTCGACCGAGCCACCGTACTCCCTGCCCCAGATGGATGAGATGTTTATAATCCGCCCCCATCTCCGGGACTTCATCCCTGGAATGACCAGCCGCATCAGCCTCAGGGCGCCAAACAGGTTGAATTCGAGGCTCGCCTTGAACTGCTCCTCCGTCGTGTCAACCATGGTGGTGCCCCGGCGCCCGCCCACCATGTTCACCAGTATGTCAACCTGCCCCAGCTCGGCCACGATGGCGTCGAACAGAATTTGCGCCGCAGGGGGTTCCGAGATATCCGCCACTATTCCCATCGACGCCACACCAAGGGAATTCAGCTCTCCTACGGTCTTGTCCAAAGTGGCCTGGGTCCTGCCACAGATGGCCACGTTCACTCCCTCCCGCGCCAGGGCCAGGGCCGACATACGCCCCAGACCCCGGCTTCCACCGGCTATCAAGGCCACTCTCCCTTTTATTCCCAGGTCCATCCTGCGACCCCTCCAATCGGTATTTACTCTGATTTCAGTTCCGCGATGTTGTAGAATTCAGCCACGGTCCTACTGCATATCCCCCCAGGTATTCCCGCTCTTCACGTCCACCCTCAGGGGAACGGCAAGCTCCAGGGCGGCGGGCATCTCCTGGAATACCACTTCCTGAAGGGCCGGCGCCTCCCCTGAAGGCACCTCGAAGAGAAGCTCGTCGTGGACCTGAAGGAGCATCCTCGTCCGCATGGACGACTCCTGGAGCCGCCGGTGCACGCGAACCATGGCGAGCTTCATGATGTCCGCGGCGGTGCCCTGGATAGGCATATTCACCGCAGCCCGTTCGGCCGCCTGCCGTACGTTGTAATTGCTGGCGTTGATGTCGGGTATATAGCGGCGGCGCCCCAGCAGCGTCGCCACGTAACCCACATCCCTCACCTGCTCTTTTACAGATTCGAGATAACCCTGGATACCCGGATACTTGGCGAAGTAGGTATCGATGAACTTCTGGCCCTCTTCGGGACTGAACTCTGTTTGCTGGGCGATTCCGAAGGCGGACAGGCCGTATATCACTCCGAAGTTCAGCACCTTGGCGATTCGCCGCATGTCCGCTGTTACCTGGTCCATCGGCACGTCGTACATCATCGAGGCCGTGGAGGAGTGGATGTCCTCCTCCTTCAGAAAGGCATCCAGCAATCCCTGGTCACGGGAGAGGTGAGCCAGCACACGGAGCTCTATCTGAGAGTAGTCGGCGGATAGAAAGACCCAGTCCGGGGAATTCTCGGCGACAAAGGCTTTCCGTACCTGCCTGCCCAGCTCGGTGCGTATTGGGATGTTCTGCAAGTTGGGGTCATTGCTGGATACCCTGCCGGTGGCCGAGCCGGCCTGGTTGTAGCTGGTGTGGAGCCTTCCGGTGCGCGGGTTCACCAGCTCTGGAAGGGAATCAACGTAGGTCGACTTGAGCTTGGACAGCTGGCGGTACTCCAGAATCCTATCTATCACCGGGTGAGCGCCCTTCAAGAATTCCAGGGAGTTGGCGTCCGTGGAGTAGCCGGTCTTGGTGCGTTTGGTCTTGGGTAGACCGAGCTGGTTGAAGAGCAGGTCGCTCAGCTGCTGGGGCGAGTTGATGTTTATCGCATGTCCTATCAGGTCGTATATGGATGCATTCAGCTGGTTAAGCTGCCGGAGGAGGTCCCTGGACATCTCATGGAGGGCGGCGGCGTTCAAGGACACTCCGAAACGCTGCATGGACACCAATACCGGCAGCAGCGGCATCTCCACCTGGGACATAATATCCGGGATCCCGTCCCGCTTGATGTCTTCCTCGAAGATTCTGCGGAGGCGGCCCGTCATGTCGGCGTCGGCGCAGGCGTAGGGCGTGGCCTGTTCGATGGACACATGGGCCATGGTAATCTGCTTGCTTCCCGTACCGATGAGCTGAGTGATGGGGGTCATCTCCACATCCAGGACATCCAGGGCCAGGTTCTTGAGACCAAGGGATTTCTTGCCCAGTAAGTGGGCGGCGATCATGGTGTCGAAGTCCAGGTTCGTAGGAGAGATTCCATAGTTGGCGATGATGCTGACGTCGTAGTTGGCGTTGTGGGCGGACTTGGCGATCCGGGGCTCCTCCAAGACGGGCTTCAGCTTGGCCAGCACCTCCTCCATGGAGAGCTGAGTTCCATCTTTATGGCCCACCGGCACGTACCAGGCACGTCCCGGCGCCGTGGAGAAACTCAGGCCCACCAGGTCGGCCCTCATGGGGTCCGTGTGGGTGGTCTCGGTATCGAAGGCAAAGCTCCCGGCAGCGGAAAGCTCTCCGATCAGATCATCGAGCTTTTCCCTGTTGTCCACCGCCCGGTATTCCACATCCACAGCCGCCCGTACCGTCTCCATGGCTGGACCGTCCCCGGCATGCCCTACGCTTTCCCTCGATTCCGGAACCCGGGAGATGACCCTGAAGAACTCCAGCTCCCGGAAAAGGTCCACTACGTCCTTCCGGTCATAAGTCCAGAAGCGGCTGTCCTCCAGGTCCAGCACCACCGGCGCGTCCCTTACAATTGTGGTCAGCTCCTTCCACTGGAACGCCCTTTCTCTATTATCCACCAGGGACTGCTGAAGCTTTGGGGGCTTCACATTGTCCAGGTTTTCATAGAGGGCTTCCAGGCTTCCTGCCTCCAGGATGAGCTTGACCGCCGTCTTGTCCCCCACACCCGGGACACCGGGTATGTTGTCCGATGGGTCGCCTTTGAGGGCCTTCAGGTCGGGTTGCTGGGCGGGAACCAGGCCCGAGTAACGAGCCCGTATCTCTTTTTCGTCGTATATCTTCCGGTCCTGGATGTTGTGGTGAAGAGCCACCCGGACCCATGGGGAAACCAGTTGAAAAGTGTCCGTATCCCCGGTGAGGATGACGGCCTCGATTTTCTGCTCCTCCGCCTGCCTGCAAAGGGTACCGATAACGTCGTCGGCCTCGAAGCCCTCCGCCTCGAAAATGGGCACCTTGAATGCCCGCATCATCTCCCGTATGCGATCGAACTGAGGGTGTAGCTCAGGGGGAGCCTCGGGGCGCTGGGCCTTGTAGGCCGGGAACTTCAGGTGGCGGAAAGTGGGCGTGGGCAAATCGAAGGCGATGGCGCAATGGGTTGGAGTCCACTCCTCAAGGGCTTTCAGGAAGGTGTTGGCAAACCCGAAGACCGCCGTGATGTTCTCGCCGGTCTTGCTCACCGAGAGATGCTGGCGGATGCTGATGGCGTGCCAGGACCTGTAGACCAGGGCATGGCCGTCTATAATCATCAGTAGGGGCCTCTCCCTGGGCAGCAGCATGGGTATGGTCCCGTCTTTGCTGGTAGCCACGGCAGACCGCCTTCCCCGCCTTACCGAAAGCCAGGGTCAGATGAGGAACATTGGTTATGCTCCCTGATACCACCCCGGGGTTCGTGCAAACGTTAAATTTCGCCACTGCATTATACAACACCATACGCTGGCGGGCCGGAGTAGAGTCCCAGGAAGTGGTGTAAGAGGGAGAGGGTCTGGAGAAAGAGAGACCACCGCGTCATCCTTAGCGGGCAAAGAGGAAAGCTCGAGAAAGGAGGACAACAGTGGTCAAGGAAAGGATGGACCTGCTGGAGCTATTGCGCAAGGGGGGAATGGACGGTGACGTGGACTTCCTACGGGAGGCACTGAGAGTGCTGGTAGAGGGGATCATGGATGCGGAGGTGTCATCGAGGATCGGTGCTGAGTATGGAGAACGCAGCCCTGAGCGGGTGACCCAGCGCAACGGGTATCGGTCCCGGGCGTGGGATACCCGTGTAGGGACGATGGATCTGCACATCCCGAAGCTCAGAGAAGGGAGCTACTTCCCGAGCCTGCTGGAGCCACGGCGTCGCAGCGAGCGAGCTCTGCTGGCTGTGATCCAGCAGGCCTACGTGGAAGGTGTATCCACAAGGCGGGTGGACGATCTGGTCAAGGCCCTGGGGTGTGAGGGTATCTCCAAGAGCCAGGTGTCGCGCATCTGTCAGGAACTGGACGTGGTGGTGGATGGCTTCATGGGCCGTCCGCTGGGCGGTGGACCCTACCCCTACCTGTGGCTGGACGCACTGACCCAGAAGGTCAGGGAGGACGGCAGGATCGTCAACGTCAGCGTGGTGGTGGCGACGGCGGTCAATGGCGAGGGCAAGCGGGAGATCATCGGGATGGACGTGGGTACGAGTGAAGACGGCGCCTTCTGGCTGGCCTTCCTACGCTCGCTGTCCGCCAGGGGCCTCGGCGGGGTGGGGCTGGTGGTATCGGACGCTCATCAGGGACTCCGAGGCGCCATCGCCGCAGTCTTCGGCGGAGCCAGCTGGCAATGGTGCCGCACCCACTTCATGACCAACCTGCTCACTCGGGTCCCCAGGCGCGCCCAGCCATGGGTAGCCACCATGGTGCGCACCATCTACCAGCAACCCTCCCCCGATGAGGTACACGCCCAGCTCGACAGGGTGACCGATCAACTCCAGAACCGGTTCCCTCAGGTCGCCTCTCTACTGGACGAGGCCGGACCCGACGTCCTGGCCTTCTCCAGCTTCCCACTCGCCCACTGGAAGAAGATCTGGTCCAACAACCCACAGGAGCGTCTCAACAAGGAGATCCGGCGACGCACCGATGTGGTGGGCATCTTCCCTAACCGGCCGGCCGTGCGCCGCCTCGTTGGCGCCGTCCTCGCTGAGCAGCACGACGAATGGGCCCGTTGGCCGTCGATACATCACACCTGTCGTGCTGACCTTCAACGAAGCTCTTCCAGAGGCCGATCTCGCGGAGGGGACTGCCGCCTTAGCCCGAATCCACCGAAGGACACGGATGGACGGCGTGAGGACAGCGGAAGGGGGTGGGTGAGGGAGCTACAGGGGAGATGGCCTGGGGTCTTGGGGTAGATGGGAGGCCGGCGGAGGGTCTTCAGTCGCCGCACAGGGCCCCTAAGGCCCTATGCGGGAGTTTGCGATGCGCGGGATGGCGAGAGGATACGCAGCAGGGGAGTCTCGCGACCGGGGTGGCGCGAGATTGCGGGGACGTTGGGTCAGTTGCAGGCTGGCCGTCAGGCCGGGAATGGAATGGCTTGCAGCCGGGCCAAGGCGCGACTGAACTGGGTTTCCCAAGGCCAGCGCCGGGGGAGATGCAAAGTGAGGCGGCGCGCCGAGCGGGTGATCCGCCCCACCAGAGCGAAGACCCGCCGCCTGAGGGTCTTGGTGATCACGGTCCCCTCGCCCAGACCAATCCGCGCCGTCCAGCGGGCCAGGTTATGCGCCATCACCTGGCCAGCCAGCCAGGCGCCGTTGGCGGCGAAGCGCCCCGACGGCATGTGGTTCAGCCCGACGCCGTACTTGAGGTCGCGTATGGCGTTCTCGACCTCGGCGTGGCGGCGATGATCGGCCTCCAGTTCCAGCGTCTCCCCATCGCGGTCGGTGATGAAGGCGTGATAGCTGTATCTGGCGAAGAGGGCGAGTTGGGAACCGGGTGTCGGCTTCACCCGCCGGACAATGAGCCGCGCCGGCGGGGCGTCCGGCTTGGTCTGGAACGGGGTGTAAGTCGTCTCGGCGACATCGGCGGCGCCGTCCATCCAGTAGGGGATGGGAGTCCAGTCTTCCTCTGGTATCGCCTCGATCAGGTCCCGCAGGCTGGCGCGCTGGCGGATGGTGATAGAGAAGCGGACATCCATTTCCCGGCAGGCGGCAACGACAGTGTGGGCGTAGAAGCCGCTGTCGGCCCGCACCGTGAGTTGTCCCCTGGCCCCGCCGTAGCGCACCCGCCCCACCGTCTCACGCAGGAAGTGGGCGGCGCCACGGGCGGTGTTGGCCCGGCCCTCGCGCAGCCGGGACATCAGCACCTCGCCGGTGCCGGCGGCAATGGCCAGCAGCGGGTGATAGCCGCGGGCGCCGGTATAGCCGTGGTGGCGCGCTCCCTCCTTGGCCAGTCCATAGGTCTCGCAGATGGTCGAGTCCAGGTCGATGGTCAGGGGCGAGTCGCCGGGTCCGGCCCCAGCGGCCCAGGCCCGGGCCAACAACTGGCGGCTCACGCGGTCGAGTTGACGGACATGCCCCCACCGGAAGCTGCGCAGGAAGGTCCCCAGGGTGGATGACGCCTTGACCACGCAGCCTAGAACACCGACCGTCCCACCAGCGCGCAGCGCATCGGCGTCGTCGATGCAGTCGCCGCCTGCCAGCGCGGAAGCGACCAGCGTCAGCATCTTGTCCCCAGTGTTCGCCCGTCCCGGCGCTCCGCCGAGGTCAAGGTGATGGTCGACGAGTTCCCGCAGGCCCAGGTGCCGGGCTAGGGTGGCCGGCAGGAGCAGGCCGGCATTGGCCACCAGGCGATGGTCGTCAAAGAGGATGCGAATACGGTCGGGTTTGTTCTGTGGCAGCATCTATTGGGTGCTCCTTGTTTCCGGGCTGGTTTCTGTTCCAAAACCATTATCCCAGATTCAGAGGAGCACCCGCTGGCTTCTTCAAGGACTGTCCCCAAGGACGTCCTTCGGTGGATTCGGGCTAAACAACATCAACAGGATGACGCACTCTTACACCACTTGACGGGACGTGACCCGGGCCGGGGTCCGTCGTTCAAAACTATTCCGCCGCAAGCGTCCCATCTCGCGTGCCAGATAATAATTGGGGCATCTCAACAAACTAAGAATGTGAGGCAGGGGACAGCGGTAGCTGGTTCCAGGACATGGTCAGACGTGGTCAAAGACCACTGCTCCGAAAGGGCGAACCAGAGGGTCCGGTTCGTGGGGGCCGGAAAGTAGTGTAGCAGGTCTAAGGACCTCCATAAGCCCGCTGGAGGCCCGGTGGCAGGTTTGGCCGCTCGAATATCCTGCTGAAACGGGCCTAAGCAGGGAAGGAGACTCAGCGCCCCGAGCAACCGACCGGATGCCGGAGCAGGTTCACCACGTCTTACCGGCGCGGCCCTTTCCCGCTCGACATCCCATGGCCGGGGCTACGTCATCCATGTATCAGGCCGTAGGCCCTAGTCAAAGCCGATATGTTTCCCTGGGGAGCGGATCAGGTCCGTACGCTGGCCCCCAGGTTGTCCAAGCCAGTCCTTACGGTGCCCAGGACGGTGGTCATCTCTCGCTCCAGGTTTCGCAGAGATTGAACAATGTAGGTATCCGCCTCCGCCCGTGTGTTTCTGGACTCGGAATCCGCCTGCTCCATGATGCGGTTAGCCTTTCGCTCGGATTCCTCGATCAGATCGTCGGACTTCCGGCGAGCGGCGACCAGCAGGTCGTTCTGGTCCAGCCTGACCCTGAACTCCTCTTCGGCCTCGTTCCTTATCCGCCTGGCTTCGATCTGGACCTGGTTGAGGATGGCGTCCTTTTTGTCGATAATTTCCTGTGCAGACCTAATGTCCTGCGGTATGGTCAGGCGCAGCTGCTCCACAAGCTCCATGACCTTTTCCGCGTCCACAATCCTGCTGTTCGTCACCGGCATCTTCCGGCTTGTATTTACCAGGGCATCCAGCCTATCTATGATGTTGGCTATGTCCATAACAACCCCCTTTCCCATCTTATTTTGGCTAGATTCGCGACTACATTTTCGCTTTCACGGCCTCCAGTACATGTGGCGGCACCAGGCCCGTTACATCTCCACCCAGGCTGATCACTTCCTTTAGCAGGCTGGAGCTGACGTATTGGTAGGGAAGGCTTGCCATAAGGCAGACTACTTCGATATCCGGGGCAAGCTGTTTGTTCATGTAAGTCATCTCAAACTCATATTCGAAGTCCGAGCCGCTACGCAGCCCCCTCACGATGGCCTTCGCCCCCAGCTTGCGGGCGCACTCCACCACGAGGCCGCTGAACGGGGTAACATCCACGTTGGTCAGGTGCGTAACGGACCTTCTTAAGAGGTCCACCCGCTCCTCGGTGCTAAACCGCAGTTTCTTGGCTGGTATGGAGTAGACTGCAACCGTCACCTTCTCGAAGAGGGCCGCCGCCCGTGCGGCTATATCCACATGACCCAGGGTCACTGGGTCGAAGGATCCCGGGTATATGGCTGTTGTGATTAGAAGTCTCCATATTTAAAAAAGTCTACGCTGCTGTCGCCGTACCGGTAACTGCCCACCAGGGACAGGCCACTGTAAGTTTCCTTCAGAGCCAGTCTCTTGGAATGCCCGACAACCACGTCGGCGCCCTCCTCCAACAAATGCGACCCGGCGAGGGTTTCCAGTAACTCATCCAACGAACTCAGCTTGTAGGGCGGGTCCATGAGTACCAGGTGGTACTTCGCCCCCAGTGTACTGAGCGCCTTAAAGGTGTCCAAGCAGTAAACCTGGGCCATTTCCCTGAAACCGGTGGCCGTCAGGTTTTCCCTGAGTGCGGCGCATTGACGTGGATGACGCTCTACGAAGTCGGCCCAGCTGGCGCCCCGGCTAATGGCTTCTATACCCAGAGAACCGGAGCCGGCGTAAAGGTCGAGCACCTTGATTGGCTTGAGATCGAAAGGGCCGAGGACATTAAAGATGGCCCCTCTTACCAGTTCCGAGGTCGGCCGCGCCCCGGATATGGTAGCTCCCCTCAACTTCTTACCCTTCGCAGCACCACTCGCCACACGCATGGCCTTGTCCGGGCATTATACACAAGGAAAAGTCGGGGAGTAAAGGGATATTTCAACTTATTTCAACTTATTTTTTAAAATTGTAAATATTTCTATATATATCCTCGCTCGCGGTTCTCTCTTAGCCCGAATCCACCGAAGGACACGGATGGACGGCGTGAGGACAGCGGAAGGGGGTGGGTGAGGGAGCTACAGGGGAGATGGCCTGGGGTCTTGGGGTAGATGGTGGGAGGCCGGCGGACGGTCTTCAGTCGCCGCACAGGGCCCCTAAGGCCCTATGCGGGAGTTGCGATGCGCGGGATGGCGAAAGGATACGCAGCAGGGGACTCTCGCGACCGGGGTGGCGCGAGATTGCGGGGACGTTGGGTCAGTTGCAGGCTGGCCGTCAGGCCGGGAATGGAATGGCTTGCAGCCGGGCCAAGGCGCGACTGAACTGGGTTTCCCAAGGCCAGCGCCGGGGGAGATGCAAAGTGAGGCGGCGCGCCGAGCGGGTGATCCGCCCCACCAGAGCGAAGACCCGCCGCCTGAGGGTCTTGGTGATCACGGTCCCCTCGCCCAGACCAATCCGCGCCGTCCAGGCCAGGTTATGCGCCATCACCTGTACCGCCAGCCAGGCGCCGTTGGCGGCGAAGCGCGCCGACGGCATGTGGTTCAGCCCGACGCCGTACTTGAGGTCGCGTATGGCGTTCTCGACCTCGGCGTGGCGGCGATGATCGGCCTCCAGTTCCAGCGTCTCCCCATCGCGGTCGGTGATGAAGGCGTGATAGCTGTATCTGGCGAAGAGGGCGAGCTGGGAACCGGGCGTCGGCTTCACCCGCCGGACAATGAGCCGCACCGGCGGGGCGTCCGGCTTGGTCTGGAACGGGGTGTAAGTCGTCTCGGCGACATCGGCGGCGCCGTCCATCCAGTAGGAAATGGGAGTCCAGTCCTCCTCTGGTATCGCCTCGATCAGGTCCCGCAGGCTGGCGCGCTGGCGGATGGTGATAGAGAAGCGGACATCCATTTCCCGGCAGGCGGCAACGACAGTGTGGGCGTAGAAGCCGCTGTCGGCCCGCACCGTGAGTTGTCCCCTGGCCCCGCCGTAGCGCACCCGCCCCACCGTCTCACGCAGGAAGTGGGCGGCGCCACGGGCGGTGTTGGCCCGGCCCTCGCGCAGCCGGGACATCAGCACCTCGCCGGTGCCGGCGGCAATGGCCAGCAGCGGGTGATAGCCGCGGGCGCCGGTATAGCCGTGGTGGCGCGCTCCCTCCTTGGCCAGTCCATAGGTCTCGCAGATGGTCGAGTCCAGGTCGATGGTCAGGGGCGAGTCGCCGGGTCCGGCCCCAGCGGCCCAGGCCCGGGCCAACAACTGGCGGCTCACGCGGTCGAGTTGACGGACATGCCCCCACCGGAAGCTGCGCAGGAAGGTCCCCAGGGTGGATGGCGCCTTGACCACGCAGCCTAGAACACCGACCGTCCCACCAGCGCGCAGCGCATCGGCGTCGTCGATGCAGTCGCCGCCTGCCAGCGCGGAAGCGACCAGCGTCAGCATCTTGTCCCCAGTGTTCGCCCGTCCCGGCGCTCCGCCGAGGTCAAGGTGATGGTCGACGAGTTCCCGCAGGCCCAGGTGCCGGGCTAGGGTGGCCGGCAGGAGCAGGCCGGCATTGGCCACCAGGCGATGGTCGTCAAAGAGGATGCGGATACGGTCGGGTTTGTTCTGTGGCAGCATCTATTGGGTGCTCCTTGTTTCCGGGCTGGTTTCTGTTCCAAAACCATTATCCCAGATTCAGAGGAGCACCCTCTGGCTTCTTCAAGGGCTGTCCCCAAGGACGTCCTTCGGTGGATTCGGGATTAGACGACTCGTAGAGTCTTTTGAAAGTCCTACCACTGTCATTGCGCCAATGTGATTGCAAACCAAGCGAACCAATCCCTTCTGGACCTGCTTAGATTGCTTCGGGGCTTTTCCGCCCTCGCAATGACAATCGAAAGAACCTGTGACTACTCGCCCGAAGGCTTTACAAGCGCTGCTGACTGGTTTAAAATCCATCATTGACTGGGTTGTTGCCCGCCGCTCGGGCTCTCAGTCGTTTTCTCTTTATAGAGGAGGTATCGCGATGGCTCAGCCGACTTATTTGACCGCCCATGGTTTGGCCAACCTTAAGGCTGAGTTGGAAACACTACGCACCACAAAACGGCAGGCGGTGGCAGAGCGGATCCAGAAAGCCAAGGGAGTTGGCGGAACGGTGGACAACGCCGATTACGAAGAAGCAAAAAACGAGCAGGCTTTCATAGAGGGCCGTATCCTCACCTTGGACACTATGATCAACAGTGCCGTTATCATCTCTGAATCCAACGGGCCCTCGGACGTCGTCTTGATAGGCTCCAAGGTCACCGTTTTGAACCAGAAGGGCGGGCGGGACAAGTACGCTATCATAGGAAGCGCAGAAGCCGACCCCGCCAAGGGTAAGATTTCCAACGTGTCGCCCATAGGCAAAGCGCTCCTCGGGAAAAAGGTGGGAGACGTCGCCGAGATCAGGGTGCCTGCGGGAAAAATAAAGCTGGAAGTTCTGGAGATAGGCTAACTCCGGCCTTGGATTTGTCCCCATATGCCTGAAAGAGGAGAAGAACTTCTTCGTAACCGCAGGGATAAGCTGGAACAGCTTCGCCGCTTCGGCATAGACCCCTTCCCTCCCCGTTATCACAGGACCTGTTCCGCCTCCGAAGCCGTCGCCCTCTTCCAACAGCAAGAAGGGAGCCTGGGTGAAGGCGCCCGCACCGAACCCATGTCTCTTGCCGGACGCATCATGTCGGTGCGTCTCATGGGCAAGGTCGCATTCCTGGACCTGATGGACGGCTCCGGAAAGGTCCAGGCTCACCTCAGAAAGGACATTCTGGGGGACAGGTATGAGCATTTAAGATCGCTGGACCTGGGTGATTTTCTGGGCGTCAGCGGGCCCTTGTTCCGCACTCGTACAGGGGAGATAACGGTCGAGGCCGTTGATTTCACTATCCTGGCCAAGTCGTTGAGACCCCTCCCAGAGAAGTGGCACGGCCTCCGGGACATCGAGCAAAGGTATCGCCAGCGCTACATAGACCTGATCTCCAATCCCGAGGTGAGAACGGTCTTTATCCAGCGCAGCAGAATCATCAACTCCATCCGCTCCTTCTTGAACAGCCGGGGCTTTATCGAGGTGGACACGCCCGTCCTGGTGCCCGTGGCCGCCGGAGCTCTGGCCAAGCCGTTCATAACCCATCACCACGCCCTTGACCAGCAGCTCTATCTGAGGATAGCCACCGAGCTCTACCTCAAACGTCTTATAGTTGGTGGCTTTGACAAAGTCTACGAGCTGGGGCGGGTGTTCAGAAACGAGGGCATGGACCAGGACCACAATCCGGAGTTCACCATGCTGGAGAGCTACGAGGCATATGCCGACTAC
This sequence comes from Dehalococcoidia bacterium, assembly GCA_965225925.1. GTDB lineage: Bacteria > Chloroflexota > Dehalococcoidia > Lucifugimonadales > JAGWBF01 > CBDDBY01. The sequence goes on from CBDDBY010000005.1 coordinate 517,873, forward strand.
AACGATGTCATGACCATGGTGGAGGAGATGGTCTCAACCGTCGCCACAGAGGCTCTGGGCATAACGGAGGTCCTGTACCGGGAGCATACCATAGACCTTACTCCTCCCTGGGACCGTGTAAGTTTCTGCGAGGCTATTTATCAGTACAGTGGCATAGACCTGGAACCGTACGTCCATGGCCCAAAACTTGTTCAGGACCTGGTGGCTGAGGCACGGGCAAAAGGCCTTGATCTAGGCAGCGTTCCCAGTTTCAAAGTCTTTGACAAGCTGTTCTCGTTAACTGTGGAGCCCCGGTTAATCCAACCAACCTTTGTCCTGGACTATCCCGTCGACCTGTCACCCTTGGCCAAGCAGAAACCCGGCGACAAGCAGCTTGTGGAGAGATTCGAAGGTTTTGCCGGGGGCATGGAGATCGCCAATTCATACACCGAGCTTAATGACCCTCAGGAACAAGAGGACCGCCTGGTCAGGCAGGAGCAGTGGAGACTTCAAATGGGCGAAGAAGAAACTGAGAGAACAGACTCGGACTTCCTCGAGGCCCTGGAGCACGGTATGCCCCCCACAGGAGGCCTGGGCATGGGGATAGACCGCCTGGTGATGCTGCTAACGGGCCAGCCCACCATACGGGATGCGGTCCTGTTCCCTCAGATGCGGTCGCGGCCCTAATACTTTATACCGCTCTAACCTGGCGAATGCGAGGCCCTAAATGCTCTCTATTGAACTTATAAGAAAGGACCCGGAATATATACGTCAGGCCCTCCTCAAACGGAGTGAGGATGTCGATATCCAGAGCCTGGTGGAGATGGACCGGAATCGCCGGCTGGCCACCAAGACGGGCGATGAGCTCAGGGCCCGGCTGAACGAGGCCAGCAAGAGGATCGGGCAGGAGCGTCAGAAGCCTCCCCAAGAGCTTGTGGAAGAGTTGCGTCGCCTCGGTGAGGATATTAAGAGCAGTGAGCAGGCGGCGGCGGAGCTGGACACGGCGATCAAGGACTTTCTGCTTGGGATCCCCAATTTATCCCTGGAAGAGGTGCCCGTCGGCTCCCGAGAAGAGGACAACATACTGATAAGTAGCTGGGGTGAGCCCGCCCCATTCGACTTCACCCCCATTCCCCACTGGGAGCTGGGAGAGCGGTTGGGCATCATAGATTTCCAGCGAGGCGTCAAGCTGTCAGGCTCCCGGTTCTTTATCCTGAAAGGAATGGGCGCGGCCCTTGAGCGGGCCCTTGTCAACTGGATGCTGGACGTGCATACCAGAGAGCACGGCTACACTGAGGTCTGTCCCCCGGCAATGGTGAAAAGGGAAGTCATGGAGGGCTCGGGGAACCTTCCCAAGTTCGGCAGCAACCTCTACCACGACGAGGAAGACGACCTGTGGCTGATACCCACCGCCGAAGTCCCCCTGACCGGCCTCCACCGGGACGAGGTCCTACCGCCTGGAACACTTCCCCTCTACTATACCGCCTATACTCCCTGCTTCCGCCGGGAGAAAGCGGCGGCGGGTCGGGATACCCGTGGCATCAAGAGGGTCCATCAGTTCGACAAGGTAGAGATGTACAAGTTCGTGGAGCCCGGGACCTCCGCAGAGGAGCTGGAGAAGCTGCTGGCCGATGCCGAGGACATTTGCCGCCGGCTGGAGCTGACCTACCGGGTAGTCCAGCTTTGCACGTCGGAGCTGGGTTTCGCCTCGGCCAAGTCCTACGACCTGGAGATGTGGGCCCCCGGCTGCGAAGAGTGGCTGGAGGTGAGCTCCTGCTCCAACTGCACCGATTTCCAGGCCCGCAGGTCCGGGGTAAGATACCGGCCCAGCCCCAAAGCGCGTCCGGCTTATGTGCATACCCTAAACGGCTCGGGACTGGCTCTCCCCCGAGTGGTCATCTCCATACTGGAGAACTGCCAGCAGCGGGACGGGTCCATCGTAATACCCGAGGTGTTGAGGCGGTACACCGGCTTCGATCTTATCCCGGCACCGTAAAGCCTCTCTCCCTTCCCAATGGCAGATAAGGGGACTGACCTAGAATCGGCACGAACCGAGGCTGCCGTTGCGCCGGGTCAAAGCCTCTGCTATATTACATAGGCGCGGGGCTGTAGCTCAACCGGGAGAGCGCCTCAATGGCATTGAGGAGGTAGGGGGTTCGAGTCCCCCCAGCTCCACCATTACCACCCTTTCACCTATTGTAAACACGGCCCATACGCCCTATAATGTCAATATAGTGGTAAAAACGTGGTGGGAAAGGTGGTAAAAATATGGTGAGTTTGACGGTTGAAAAGGCACGTAGACTTACCGAACCGGGGCGGTATGGCGACGGAGGCGGGCTGTACCTGAACATCGCTAAGGGCGGCTCGAAGTCTTGGGTTCAGAGGCTTTATGTTGAAGGGAAGCGGCTTGATAAGGGCCTTGGCGGGTTTCCCAAGGTATCCCTTACCGATGCCCGGAAAATGGCGACTAGCAACCGGGCGGCGGTTGCCGAAGGGCGCAACCCTTGGGCCGACGGCCAACCCAAGGCGGCGGCGGGTGTCCAGCAAATCCCGACGTTCCGGGCAGCCACCTTCAAGGCGCATGAGAGAAAGGCGCATCTATGGCGGAACGCCAAACATACCGCCAGTTGGATTCAAACCCTTGAACGTCACGCTTTCCCCATAATCGGGGATATGAGGATGGATGAAATCACACGCGCCGATGTGCTGGCCGTGCTTGACCCTATATGGCGGGAGATTCCCGAGAACGCCCGGCGCGTACGCCAACGGATGCGGTCGGTATTCTCGTGGGCCATGTCTTGGGGATACACCGACGTAAACCCGGCTGGAGAAGTGATAGACGCCGCCCTTGACCCAATGCCGCGCCTTGTCAACGGCAACTTTCCAGCCTTGCCCTACCAGCAAGTACCGGAGGCCATTAGGAAAATCCAGGACTCAGAATCGTGGGCGGCGACGAAACTGGCCTTTGAGTTTCTGATTCTCACGGCGGCGCGTTCTGGGGAAGTCCGGGGCGCAACGTGGGATGAGATTGACCTTGACGCCGACCTATGGACCGTTCCATCTGAACGGATGAAGATGGGCAAGGAACATCGGCAACCGCTATCAATCCAAGCCGTGGTACTACTGCGTGGGGCGCGGGAACGGTTAGGCGGCGGTAGCAGGTTAGTGTTCCCGTCACCTGGCGGCAATATGCTATCCGACAACGCCTTATCTCTCCGGGCGCGTAAGGATGCCATAGGTTGCGTACCTCACGGCTTCCGTTCGAGCTTCCGCGACTGGGCGGCTGAATGTTCCGGCGCAAGCCGTGACGCTATAGAGCTAAGCCTAGCCCACGATGTCGGCAATGCCGTTGAGCGGGCCTACTTTCGGACCGACCTATTGGAGAAACGCCGCCCGTTAATGCAGTCTTGGGCCGACTACCTTGACCCCTTGCCGTTCTAGGGAGTGGTAAATGGTAAATCCCTAAACCCCACGCCACACTTCACTAGGCACAAGCACCCGTACATCGTGCGGGTGTTTCCATTTCACATTGGTTATAGTGTAGTGGTATCATTGACTTCTGATACTATTATAGGGCGCTCGCTGATTAGGCTAGGTCAAGTGGTGTTCCTGATAGACACGCAGGGAGGCCGGATACAGCTACTGCCCGCCGAGACACACGACGTTGAGGGCGGGCCTTACCCAGACTCCTGGGAGTACCGCGTAACGCTAGGCGGGCCTAGCAGGACGTACACGCAGGACTATGTACCAGCTTCCAGTGTGCTGCACTTCAAGTATGCCGTTGACCCGACGCGGCCTTGGCGTGGGAACGGACCTCTTCAGGTTGCGTCGCTAGCGGGTAGCCTCAGCGCCGAAACGGTGAAGCAACTAGCAGACGAAGCAAGCGGGCCTGTCGGACGGTTGCTTGGCATACCGAAGGACGGCGAAGACGGCACAGTGGATACCCTCAAAACCGATATCCGTGACGCTAGGGGCAGGGTTGCCTTGCTGGAAGTAGGGGATTGGGGCGACACGGGCGGCGGCCAGGTGGACGTTAGAAGCCAGCGTTTCGGTGCGGAACCACCACAAAGCCTAGTCAACCTTCACACGATGGCCTCACACGAGATAATCAACGCTTGCGGCCTCAACATCGCCCTATTCGGTGAGGGCAACGCAGCAGCCACTAGGGAAGCATGGCGACTGGCCTTGTTTGGCGTCTTGTCGCCACTAGGGAAGCTGGTGGAGTCGGAATTGAAAGCCAAGCTAGAAGATAGCGTAACGCTGTCATGGCAGGAGCTAAGGGCCAGTGACCTAAGCGGACGTGCTAGGGCCTTTCAAAGCATGGTCGGCGGTGGTATGGAAGTGGCTCAAGCTGTAAGTATTGCGGGCCTCATGGTTGAGGATGATTAACATGATGAAACCGGACTACAAGGCCATAGCCTATTTTCTTGTGGGCGCTATGGCGGGTTGTGCTTTCCATGACGTAATAGTGGGTAGGCTGTTGGGTATGTAGACGCTATGGTGTGAGGCGTGTCAAGGTTCGCTGCTATGGGCTGATGATGAAGTTGGGTACAAGTGTCACGCTTGCGGACGGACGCTACTAATCACCAGACCTAGTACACCAGAACTATCCATAGACGCCGAGATCGGCAGGCGGGCATGGGCTGGGCTGGACTTCGCGCCAAGAGAGGCTATCTGTTCACTAGACTAGGCTAACGTAATCCTTTATAGCCGCTCATGTAACCTCCTACATGGACGGTTTTCTTTTGTCTTGCATAGTCTGGTATGGTGTAGTATGCTTATCCATGGAATCAAAACGTAGAAGGGGTGAAACATGGTGGACGTACTAGCGAACGAACGGGCCGAGGAACGGGCAGACCAACTAAAGAGGCGCAAGGAGTACGACCTAAAGGGAAAGCTGAAGATATGGCCGGGTGTTTGTGAGACTTGCTACGCCAACCCAGGTGTACCGTGCTTTACTCGGACTGGTGGGCGGGCTATAAGGCACTGGAGCAGACGGTAACGGTAATTAAAAAGCGCCTGGGTGTCTGGCCCAGGCACTTTGAGGGATGATGATGATAACCAAAGTATATACCAGCGCGGTACAGAAGTCAAGCCCTACCTGTCCATATCCACCAAAGACGCCTCAAGCTCTTGAATGGGCATTTGGGCGGATGTCAAGGGAGGTTCAGTTTAACGTACGCTCACACAATACCGAATGGCGCCAGGGGTGGCATTGTGAGGATGGCGAGGTTTGGGACGCATGGGAAACAATGACCACGCGGGCGGCGGCGCATATCCGCAGCGAGATACAAATGTATTTAAACCTCACTTTCGGGCAAAACGCCTTCGCCGATTCCTTAGAAGCCTTGCTATACGGTCAGGAGAGTGACCCACTACTAGACTACTTCGAGTCACTACCAGAACCTACGGGCCGCAACATCTTACCTAACGCGCTTGCAACCTGTATGAACGTAACGGAAGGGTATGAGGAATTAGCGAGATGGGCAAGCCAATATATGTTCTTAGGCGTTGTATGGCGGACATTCAAGCCAGGTACTAAGCTCGACGAAATACCAATACTAGTAGGTCCAGGCGGCATAGGTAAAAGCACGTTTCCCTCTATGGCTGTACCACCAAAGATTCCAGGGCTATACGGTAGTGGTCTAGAGCTAAGCCCGAATCCACCGAAGGACACGGATGGACGGCGTGAGGACAGCGGAAGGGGGTGGGTGAGGGAGCTACAGGGGAGATGGCCTGGGGTCTTGGGGTAGATGGGAGGGCGGCGGACGGTCTTCAGTCGCCGCACAGGGCCCCTAAGGCCCTATGCGGGAGTTTGCGATGCGCGGGATGGCGAGAGGATACGCAGCAGGGGACTCTCGCGACCGGGGTGGCGCGAGATTGCGGGGACGTTGGGTCAGTTGCAGGCTGGCCGTCAGGCCGGGAATGGAATGGCTTGCAGCCGGGCCAAGGCGCGACTGAACTGGGTTTCCCAAGGCCAGCGCCGGGGGAGATGCAAAGTGAGGCGGCGCGCCGAGCGGGTGATCCGTCCCACCAGAGCGAAGACCCGCCGCCTGAGGGTCTTGGTGATCACGGTCCGCTCGCCCAGACCAATCCGCGCCGTCCAAGCGGGCCAGGTTATGCGCCATCACCTGTACCGCCAGCCAGGCGCCGTTGGCGGCGAAGCGCGCCGACGGCATGTGGTTCAGCCCGACGCCGTACTTGAGGTCGCGTATGGCGTTCTCGACCTCGGCGTGGCGGCGATGATCGGCCTCCAGTTCCAGCGTCTCCCCATCGCGGTCGGTGATGAAGGCGTGATAGCTGTATCTGGCGAAGAGGGCGAGCTGGGAACCGGGTGTCGGCTTCACCCGCCGGACAATGAGCCGCGCCGGCGGGGCGTCCGGCTTGGTCTGGAACGGGGTGTAAGTCGTCTCGGCGACATCGGCGGCGCCGTCCATCCAGTAGGAAATGGGAGTCCAGTCCTCCTCTGGTATCGCCTCGATCAGGTCCCGCAGGCTGGCGCGCTGGCGGATGGTGATAGAGAAGCGGACATCCATTTCCCGGCAGGCGGCAACGACAGTGTGGGCGTAGAAGCCGCTGTCGGCCCGCACCGTGAGTTGTCCCCTGGCCCCGCCGTAGCGCACCCGCCCCACCGTCTCACGCAGGAAGTGGGCCGCGCCACGGGCGGTGTTGGCCCGGCCCTCGCGCAGCCGGGACATCAGCACCTCGCCGGTGCCGGCGGCAATGGCCAGCAGCGGGTGATAGCCGCGGGCGCCGGTATAGCCGTGGTGGCGCGCTCCCTCCTTGGCCAGTCCATAGGTCTCGCAGATGGTCGAGTCCAGGTCGATGGTCAGGGGCGAGTCGCCGGGTCCGGCCCCAGCGGCCCAGGCCCGGGCCAACAACTGGCGGCTCACGCGGTCGAGTTGACGGACATGCCCCCACCGGAAGCTGCGCAGGAAGGTCCCCAGGGTGGATGGCGCCTTGACCACGCAGCCTAGAACACCGACCGTCCCACCAGCGCGCAGCGCATCGGCGTCGTCGATGCAGTCGCCGCCTGCCAGCGCGGAAGCGACCAGCGTCAGCATCTTGTCCCCAGTGTTCGCCCGTCCCGGCGCTCCGCCGAGGTCAAGGTGATGGTCGACGAGTTCCCGCAGGCCCAGGTGCCGGGCTAGGGTGGCCGGCAGGAGCAGGCCGGCATTGGCCACCAGGCGATGGTCGTCAAAGAGGATGCGGATACGGTCGGGTTTGTTCTGTGGCAGCATCTATTGGGTGCTCCTTGTTTCCGGGCTGGTTTCTGTTCCAAAACCATTATCCCAGATTCAGAGGAGCACCCGCTGGCTTCTTCAAGGACTGTCCCCAAGGACGTCCTTCGGTGGATTCGGGCTTAGGCTGAGAATACCTGTCACGCCTCTCCTGGCCTTTAGGACCGGCCAAATCCTATCTGGTTCTGGCTACTGCCGGTATCCTAAGTTGGCATCCTAAGGAATGTCAAACCCCTTCGATATCACCCCAAATCCCCTATCCCCTAACTCGGCAGGAGAGGACTGCTCCCAGGCGTTTTAAGAAAATCCGTGGAATGCTTTATATCATCGGGTTGACCTCTCACTGGAACCGACGGCAATCGTCAGGATTTGGGGGCATATGAAACGAGCCGCGCTACTGATAGCGATCATGGGCGTCGGCCTAGGTGTCGGAGCCTACTTCCTCTTGGACTGGCAGTATGGCCAGGGGAAAGAAGCCCAGGCTTCTTCTGCTGATCTTCAGGTGCTTCTTTGCGAGGACGCAATCAAACGTCGACCGGCCACCGAGCAGAACTTGACACGAATATTTACTGAGCCAGCAAGTGATACCGGTAGATATCTGGGGGCATTACCCCTATCTGCCTTCACAGATGAAGGAGATAGGCCAAGCAGAATATTTAAGGAAGAATGGGACCAATTGCAGGATATCCTGGCAGAGGCTGCATTCGACATAGACGCCTATTGCCTCCCCTCTCATTCAGCTGTGACGGCAAGAGAAGAGAGGCTATAAAAAGCCAAGCAGCGGCAACTAGAAGTAGCACGGGCGAAATCACGGGAGAAACTTGAAAAGTTCCTTTAGGATCCGCGAGAACGGCTCGGGATTACCCCATCTCCTTAGATGTCCACGGGCTGTGTCAGTCCCGACCCTCCGGTCGATTCAAATCTACCGAGGGTTCGGTCGTAGTGGAACGTGCGTGTGGTTATCCCAAAAAATACGTTCATGGTCACCTCACCGCTCGTCATAATCCTGGTAGGTCCACGGCAAACCACCCATTCTTTAACAACTCCACTTTACTGGGCATGTTACCCCATGTCCAGACCGGCCATCACATAAACCAAGCCATGGACCTCAGGCAGAACGAACTTGGCGCTCTTCCCACAGGCCGCGAACCCGGAACGCCCGAATTTGATCGTGCCAAAATCCGGATGGCGAATCGGACTTCCAGCACACATTTCCCCTTGTCGTTGACGGTTCTCTGACCCGGGCTCAGTAATTGTCCTTCTTATAGACCTGAATGCGGTGGTGTTCGCTATCGGCGATCAGGATCCTACCCTTATCGTCAATGATCAAGGCCATGGGATGCCATAGGCTCCTCTCTGGCTCCAGGTCTTGGACCAGTTTCCGGGAGATGACCATTTCCCAGTTGACATTGATCTTCTCCCTTGCCATCTTTCCGAGGTCCCCATCCCCCGTAAAAGCAGTGATGTACCGACCGTCGGGTGTCAGCACCTGGACCCGGTCGTTCCAACAGTCGGCGATGTAGATATCTCCGTACTTATCCACGGCTACTCCAGAGGGACGGTTGAACTCCCCCGCCCTGTCGCCGGTCGTGCCGAACTCAGCCAGGTATTGGCCTTCAGCGGTGAACTTCTGAATCCGGTCGTTGCGCCAATCGGCCACATAAACGTCGCCTCGGCTGTCGATGGTCATCCCCCAGGGGAGGTTGAACTGCCCCTCGCCACTACCCGGTTCCCCCCATTTGGCCAGAAAATTCCCCTCCTTGGTGAGCACCTGTATCCGGTTGTTGTAGGCGTCAACCAGGTACATGTTGTCTTCATTGTCGAACCTGATGCAGGCCGGCCTATTTATCTCGCCATCCCCAGCGCCTGGAACACCCCATTTGTCCAGGAATAGCCCGTCCTTGTCGAAAATAGAGATGCGGTTGAGCCACTCGTCGGCCAGGTAAACGTTCTGGTGGCTGTCCAGGGCGATGGAAACCGGCCAGATAGCCTGCCCGTCTTCTTCACCACCTTCGGAAAATTGGCCCAGGAAGTCTTCGTCGAAGGTCATCATGCTTACTCGTATGGAGCTGGATCTAACCTCTGTTCCCCTGTTCACCACGTACAATGTGCCATTCTCGGCCAAGGCCATGTCCACGGGCTGGTACAGCCCAGCTCCTCCGGTCGGTTCCATTCGGGCGATGGTACGGTCGTAGTGGAACGTGCGTGTGGTAATACCAAAGAATACGTTCATAGTCACCTCCCCCTAGCTATATTTGTGACAGGTTGCCCAGGCCGGTTAACTCATTCTTAATTAAAGTCACTTTACTGGGCTTGTCACCCCATGTCCAGACCTGCCGCAAATAAGTTTTCAATTTATACTTTCGTTAAGTGGCCACTGAACTCAGGCTTCCACCATATCTATTGGCTTGCGGTCTGCCGGACCCTCGTCTGTTAGCAACCAGAAACAGTGGGACGCTTTAGAACCCGAGAAGATTGTTATGATGAAGAGGCAGTGCTGAGCTCCCTGAAGGCCCTGTTATAGCGTCGTCGCCGTTCAACGGTTTGAGCCTGCACCTCCTTCCTACGTTGTAGGATCTCTTGCCGCCTTCCCTTGAGCACGTCTGATGGCGTCACGTTGCCCAGGGCCTTGTGGTACCGCCTGTAGTTGTAGTAGCTGACGAAGGCCGCGATAGCCGCTTCAAGATCGGCAGGCAACTCATAGGGCACCTGGTTTACGTCCCGCTTCAGCGTCTGGTGATAGCGCTCCAACTTCCCGTTGGTCTGAGGGTGAAAAGGGGCTGCCAGGATGTGCTTGATGCCCACCATTCCCAGGTAGTCCCTGAATGCTCTTGAGATATAGCCCGGGCCATTGTCACTCAGCAGCCTGGTGCGGTCTGTGACTGTAACCCTATCCATGCCGGTCCTGTCCACCGCCTCCTGGACGACCTCTATGAAGGAGTCAGCCGTCATATCTCGTTGAAGCATGTGAGCCAGGATGAAACGAGAGTAGTCGTCCATCACCGTCACCAGGTAGTAATAGCCCCAACCTACCACCCTGAAGTAGGATGCATCGGTGGCCCACATCTGGTGAGGGCCTGTGGTCTTGCGGTGGTACTCCTTACCCGCGGCCAGCTGGGTCTCAGGACTCTTCACCAAGCCCTCCCGGCGCAGGATACGTCAAGTGGACCCCATCATCAGGACAGCGGTGAGGCTAAAATAAGAGAGTCTACCGCTGGGGTGTCTCGTAAACCTTCATCCGATGGTAAGGCTCGTGGAAGTTCCAGTAAACACCTTTGTGGGCTCACTGCATGGAACACCTGACCCGGTGACCGATAGCCCAGGGCTTGATGGGGCCGCTCTTGGTTGTAGAAGGCCAGATAAGCCCCAATCCCCTTTCTGGCCTCAGTCCCATTTTGGTATGCCTTCAGGTACACCTCCTCGTACTTGATGCTGCGCCACAGCCGTTCCACGAAGACGTTGTCCATGCACCGGCCCCTGCCGTCCATGCTCACTTGAACGCCTTGCGCCAGCAGCATGCTGGTGAAGGCCTCGCTGGTGAACTGGCTGCCCTGGTCGGTGTTGAAGATCTGTGGCCGACCCTTGCTCAAGGCCTCTTCCAGAGCCTCAACACAGAAGTCTACCTCCAGGGTGTTGGACAGCCGCCAGGCCAGCACGTAGCGGCTGTGCCAGTCCATGATGGCCACCAAGTAGAGGAAACCCCGAGCCATGGGTATGTAGGTGATGTCGGTGGCCCACACCTGGTTGACCCGGTTGATCTCCAGCCCCCTGAGCAAGTACGGATAGACTTTATGCCCTGGGTTTGGCTTGCTGGTGTTGGGACGCCGGTAGATGGCCTCCAGGCCTATCAGCTGCATCAGCCGGCGGACCCGCTTGCGGTTGACCTGGTGTCCGTGATTTCTGAGCCAGGCAGTCATCCTTCTGGAGCCGTAGAAAGGTGTCTTCAGGTACTGTTGGTCTATGAGGGCCATCAACTCCAAGTCCTCGGCGCCGGCCTCGGTTGGCAGGTAGTACAACGAGGAGCGGCTGATACCCAGCAAGGCGCACTGGCGCACCAGAGACAGCTTCGGTTCTTCTCGGTCAATCATGGCCCGGCGTTGGGACCGGCTCACAACCCGAAGCTCCGTGACAAAAAATCCCGTTCCACCTTGAGCTGCCCAATCTGTTGGTAGAGCTGGGCAGTGAGGACCTCTTGGTCCTTCTCCTGGCGTCCAGCACCATTTTCAAAGAGGTGCGGCGCCCCCTGAGTCAAGGCCTTCTTCCAGGCATGGATCTGGCTCGGGTGGACTTCAAACCGGCTGGCCAGCTCTGCAATGGTGTGCTCCCCCTGGAGCGCGGCCAAAGCCACTTTGGCCTTGAAGACTGGGCTGTGCTTCTTACGTGTTTGCTTCATGTCCTGCTCCTTCTTTCCGTCCTATTTTAGGAGCGGGACTCTCTCTTAGCCACCTGTCCGAATGTTGGGGTCCACCTCAACGGTAGACACTCGACTCTGATGCGGAGAAGCCCTGGTTGTCGGTGATCCACGCGGCCAGCTGACGGCAACTCAGCTCCGGCATCTCCCTGGCTGATGACAGAACGGAGTGTACTTCCCGAATAGTAAGACGGTTCCATGGGGGCTTACCGCCTCCTGCATGGTCCTTAAGCCCGAATCCACCGAAGGACACCGATGGACGGCGTGAGGGCAGCGGAAGGGGGTGGGTGAGGGAGCTACAGGGGAGATGGCCTGGGGTCTTGGGGTAGATGGGGAGGCCGGCGGAGGGTCTTCAGTCGCCGCACAGGGCCCCTAAGGCCCTATGCGGGAGTTGCGATGCGCGGGATGGCGAGAGGATACGCAGCAGGGGACTCTCGCGACCGGGGTGGCGCGAGATTGCGGGGACGTTGGGTCAGTTGCAGGCTGGCCGTCAGGCCGGGAATGGAATGGCTTGCAGCCGGGCCAAGGCGCGACTGAACTGGGTTTCCCAAGGCCAGCGCCGGGGGAGATGCAAAGTAAGGCGGCGCGCCGAGCGGGTGATCCGCCCCACCAGAGCGAAGACCCGCCGCCTGAGGGTCTTGGTGATCACGGTCCCCTCGCCCAGACCAATCCGCGCCGTCCAGCGGGCCAGGTTATGCGCCATCACCTGTACCGCCAGCCAGGCGCCGTTGGCGGCGAAGCGCCCCGACGGCATGTGGTTCAGCCCGACGCCGTACTTGAGGTCGCGTATGGCGTTCTCGACCTCGGCGTGGCGGCGATGATCGGCCTCCAGTTCCAGCGTCTCCCCATCGCGGTCGGTGATGAAGGCGTGATAGCTGTATCTGGCGAAGAGGGCGAGCTGGGAACCGGGTGTCGGCTTCACCCGCCGGACAATGAGCCGCGCCGACGGGGCGTCCGGCTTGGTCTGGAACGGGGTGTAAGTCGTCTCGGCGACATCGGCGGCGCCGTCCATCCAGTAGGGAATGGGAGTCCAGTCCTCCTCTGGTATCGCCTCGATCAGGTCCCGCAGGCTGGCGCGCTGGCGGATGGTGATAGAGAAGCGGACATCCATTTCCCGGCAGGCGGCAACGACAGTGTGGGCGTAGAAGCCGCTGTCGGCCCGCACCGTGAGTTGTCCCCTGGCCCCGCCGTAGCGCACCCGCCCCACCGTCTCACGCAGGAAGTGGGCGGCGCCACGGGCGGTGTTGGCCCGGCCCTCGCGCAGCCGGGACATCAGCACCTCGCCGGTGCCGGCGGCAATGGCCAGCAGCGGGTGATAGCCGCGGGCGCCGGTATAGCCGTGGTGGCGCGCTCCCTCCTTGGCCAGTCCATAGGTCTCGCAGATGGTCGAGTCCAGGTCGATGCTCAGGGGCGAGTCGCCGGGTCCGGCCCCAGCGGCCCAGGCCCGGGCCAACAACTGGCGGCTCACGCGGTCGAGTTGACGGACATGCCCCCACCGGAAGCTGCGCAGGAAGGTCCCCAGGGTGGATGACGCCTTGACCACGCAGCCTAGAACACCGACCGTCCCACCAGCGCGCAGCGCATCGGCGTCGTCGATGCAGTCGCCGCCTGCCAGCGCGGAAGCGACCAGCGTCAGCATCTTGTCCCCAGTGTTCGCCCGTCCCGGCGCTCCGCCGAGGTCAAGGTGATGGTCGACGAGTTCCCGCAGGCCCAGGTGCCGGGCTAGGGTGGCCGGCAGGAGCAGGCCGGCATTGGCCACCAGGCGATGGTCGTCAAAGAGGATGCGGATACGGTCGGGTTTGTTCTGTGGCAGCATCTATTGGGTGCTCCTTGTTTCCGGGCTGGTTTCTGTTCCAAAACCATTATCCCAGATTCAGAGGAGCACCCTCTGGCTTCTTCAAGGACTGTCCCCAAGGACGTCCTTCGGTGGATTCGGGTTAAGTCCTTGATGGTCCTGGCGTTTGAGCCACCGGTAGTAGGTGCTCTTAGAGATGCCCAGATCTCTTAGGACCTTTCGTTTGGGGAGGGGAGATGAAGCTACTTTGGTAAGTACATCTGCCTTCTCCAGGACGCTCATCCGCTGGTACCGGTGGCGTCCTGGGGCATGGGGATGGCCGTTTTTTGAGACGGTAGACCTCCAGTGATAGATCGGCCACCAGCTGCTTGAGCTCCCCGTTCTCTCGCTTGAGCTGCCCTACTTCCTGCTGAGTGGCGTCCCGCACCGTGTCCCGGACAAGCCTCTCCATACCAGCTTCCATGAACTCCTTGATCCACGAGTAGTAGGAGTGGGGCTTGATCTCTTCTCGCCGGCACAGGTCATTGACGCTGACATCCCGGCGGAATCCCTCCAGAACGATCCGGATCTTCTCTTCGGCAGTGTACTTACGTCTGGTAGCCGCCTCCACTGTGCGGACGAAGGATCTGATCTCCTCGCTACGCTCCTCGGCGGCCTCTGACTTGCTTACGTCTGACTGGGACACATCTGCTCTTTTCTCTGGGGTAACTTTACCCCCATTTCAGGAGCGCACACCACCCTCCCACTCTCGGGTTTTCTTACCCTCCTAAGTGTCCCATTATCGCTGACGGCCTACAGACATACGCCTAAGCCTCTTCTGAAATATCCGGTCAACTATTCTTGGGTCCACGCCCGTGAGTACTTCATATCTCACCACCGCACAGTAGCCCTTCTCTGCTCTTTGACGTAGCGTGCCCCTAGTTGTGTACATGGCCTTATTCCATGAGCGTGTGACGCTACCTATGGTGTTCATAGATACCCCCCCCATTGCGACAAACCCATCTAGTAATAATAGACAATGTCAAATATCCCACTACGTTGGGGTTGATGATTCACATACCGATGATTGTACCGTACAGCTATGACGGGTCAAATGAGCAAACGACATACCGGTATCAGGGGGCAGAGAATAGTCTGTCAAGTTGAGGAAGCTACCACGGAAAAGCTGAGTGCATCTTTGAGAAACTGGTAGATTTCAGCTAACAAAACAGCTAACGGACTCGTCACCACCAGGCAGAACAAGACAGTGGACACGGAACTCTCAAGGCGGAGATCACGGATTCGAACCCCGTATGCGCCACCATACTGTCCAATATTAAGAACCTTAGGTGAGCCTGGCGCCGTCTGCAGTTGTGCCGGTGGAACTGGCAGAAGGGAGCCGACGGTCGCTTCTAACTACTGCTTAGAGCATCCCTGGGCTTCTACTTAGCCCCTCTGAAATCGCTTAAAGGCGGGGCCCAACGAAAGTGGGGGATTGCTTGCGGTAAACCTGGATTCGTGATCTGCCGGAATCGACTACAAAGACCCTCCCCTCATCATCAACCTCAACGGCTATTGGCCACCAGAACAGCCGTTCGCGCTCCAGGCCCTGTGCTCTCTCCCGTTCTCCCCACATCTCGGGATTTGCGTCCAACTTGGCCTTGCCCCACTTGGAAACAGTCCCATCGCCAGTCAGCTTGGTGATGAATTCGCCACCGGCATCGAACACCTCGAGCCTGTCATTCATCCAGTCGGTCACGTAGATAACTCCCTGCTTATCTACTGCGACACCGGTGGGCCGGTTGAACTCCCCGTCTCCCGGCCCCGGGCTGCCAAATTCAATCAGGAATTGTCCATCGGGAGCGAATTTCTGAATCCGGTCGTTGCGCCAGTCAGCCACGTACACGTCGCCTTTGCTGTCAATGTCGATGCCCCATGGCATGTTGAATTCGCCATGGCCGTTTCCATCCCTCCCCCACTTATCAAGGAACTTTCCATCTTTGGCGAATATTTGAACGCGGTTATTCAGGGTGTCAACCATATAGAGGTTATCGTTTTGATCGAATGCCAGGCCCGAGGGGCGGTTTATTTGGCCGTCGTCGTGCCCTGGCGTTCCCCATTTACCTATCCAGTCCCCGTCCTTGGTGAATATGGAAATCCGGTTAAGCCACTCATCGGCGACGTAGACATTCCCATCTTTATCAAGGGCGATGGAGGTGGGCCAGACGATGGAACCATCTGCGCCTGTAATTTTTTGTGCGCCTGTTTCTGATTCGCCCTGGCCGAATTCTGTGATCCAATCTTCTCCTACCGTACAGATGGTAATCCGCTTACCTTCGGGAAGGTGATCGAAGCCACGGCTTGCCACGTACATCAAGTCTCCCTCGCCCCGAGCGATAGCTACCGGGAAGGAGAACCCAGTCCCGAACTGCTCGTTCCGGCCTATGGTGTGGCTGTATTGGAATGTTACATGTGTAATTGCAGTTGTCATCTTCCTCTCCCAGAGTACAGGTTTTCAACACTTCAAGGTCACGCCCACTCCCCGTGGGAGAAGGGCTGGTCGAACTCCGACAGCCGGGTCGCGGTCGCTTTCAAGCTCCCTGTGCTTCTACAGGAAGTCGAGCTGCTCGAAGCTTCCTCCCACTATTGGCTTTGAATCCAGGCCCATCCACCTCTCCAGTATAGTGGCGTATGTGCCTCGGAAGTCGTTGTTGTACTTGAGGTCCCCCTCCACCAGCTTGTCAGGCGCCAGGGAGGGGTACTCTCCGTATAGTCCTCCCTTCACCCCATCACCTATGATGAAGGCGATGCCCCCGGCCCCATGGTCCGTGCCCGAGCCGTTGTCGTGCACCCGCCTGCCGAACTCAGTGAATACCAGCACCACAACATCCTCGGCGGCAGAGTGTTCCTTCAGGTCGTCATGGAAGTCGCTTACCGCGGCGGACCACTCGGCGCACAGCCGGGCATGGGGCCCGGCCTGCGCAGCATGGGTATCGAAACTGTTGTAGGGGCGGTGGTGTACAGGAATCTGGTTCCCAGCTCCGCCAGGTGCACCTGGGCTATGTTCCTCATGTACTGGGCCATGGTGTTGCCCGCATACTCCACTGTTGACGAGTACTTCCCGGGGGCTGTGTTCAGGATGTCGGCGCCCTTCAGGGCATCCATCCCCGTCTGGAGAAAATAGTCCATCACCACGTCTCTCCCTATGGTGGGAGAATAGATGTTGGAGAACACCTCCAGGGCCTCCGCCCTCTGGTCCTCTCCCTTGATCCCCGTCAGTACGCCGTAGGTCTCCAGATTGCCCACCGAGGCTACGGGCACCCCGGGGGCGGCCAATGCCCTGGGCAGACCTCGACCGAAGTTCACTCCCGTCAGCACGTTCTCCTTGTTGGGGTCCGCATCCCGTATGGCCCTGCCTACCCATCCCTCTGAAGCCCAGCTTGTCGGGCTCGCAGGTGTGCCAGATGTCCATAGAGCGGAAGTGGGAACGGCTGGGATTGGGATAGCCGATGCCCTGAACGATGGCCACCTTCCCCTCGTCGTAGAGTCTCTTTATGGGCCCCATGGCAGGGTTGAAGCCGAGGTAGTCGTTGATGGGCACCACCTGGTCTTCGGGGATGCTTACCCCGGGCCTGTTTTCCATGTACAGCGGGTCGGCGTAGGGCACGATCATATTAAGGGCGTCGTTGCCCCCCGACAACTGTAGTACCACCAGTACCGGGTCTTTTTTGCTGGATGTCATGATTTTCTCCTCCTCCGCCACTATGCGTATAAGTATTCGGGCGTGGCTACTATAAGCTGAAGGAGCTGCGCAACGCCTCGAGAGAACTCTTCTGTGGTGGTGCGCAACTCGCCTTGTTTCTGGGCATGGGCCAACATCTTGGCCTGGGTCTCCTCTCCCATTTGGTAACCCCCCAGCATCTCCAGGCAGCGGTCCACCAGGCGCTCGGGGGAGATGGTCTCCCCTTCAGATGCCAGCCGGTCAACCATGGTCCGGACGCCGGGCAGGTCTAAGTTGCCTACCTGGTCCGCGGTGAAGTTGATCCGCTCCACCAGCGTGCCGCTGTCTATCCATTCTTAGGGTAGCGCTTGTCGAGAAATGGGATTAGCTCACTCCCGATGAACGCCCTTTTAGCCATAGACGCAATGTAGTCAAAGTCGCCGACCACAATGAGACGTCGCTGGGCTCGGGTGAGCGCGACGTTCAAGAGGCGCTTCGTACCTTCGTCGTACTTCGGGCTAAACATCGCCACTCGCCAGTGGGGTGTGTCGTTGACTAGGTCCAATATTACAAGGTCGGCTTCGGAGCCCTGGAAGTTGTGGGCGGTGCCAGCTCTCACTTCACCAGTCTAGCCCTGGTGATCCAGCGAAATTTCCAGAAAGCGCGCATGAAGCTGATAAGGGCACACAATCAAGATGCGAGCGCCCCCGCCCTCTGGAACGTTGGGGCGACCATCGCGAAGAAGCAGTTCGGCCAAGTCCACGCAGATAGTGGCAGAGAGGAAGTTAAGTCGACTAGATCTGGCGCCTCGAGCTACACTCGTCACCCAGGCATCTAGTGGGCCTGTGTCCACCAGAAGAACAGGGGAATCGTGGTTCCAATCGCCTCGGTACCACTGGTCGTAGTCTCCCTCCATTACAACCCGAGGCGCCCGGTCTTTGAATCGGGCTTCGATGCGCTTCTCCCAAAGGTCTATCGGTTCGATTACGTGGGAATCTGATGACACCAGCCGATAGCTGGACATTTCTGGACCACCTGTTTCATGCTGACTCGATGCCACTGTGCCCTGCCCAACGTCTTGGTAGACACCAACTTTATCAGTCAAAGTGGTATATCCTGGCCGCGTTCTCCCAGGTGATCTTCGCCGTTTCGTCTTCGGGAACATCCCGGAGCATCTGCTCCAGTATCTCCTGGGATTTGGGGAAAGTGGACTCGGCGTGGGGATAGTCGGACCCCCACAGGAGGTTGTCCACACCGACGTAGTGTCGGAGCTGAATCCCAATGTCGTCCTCTTGAAAGCTGATGAACACGTTTTTCCGGAAGAAATCGCTGGGGAGGGTATCTCCCTTGAACCGCCGGCTCATGACGCCGGTAGCCCGCTGCTTGTAATAGTAGTCCATGTCTTGCATGTAATAAGGGGCCCAGGAGACCTCGAACTCCACCGACCCCACAATTAGCTGGGGGTACCGCTCGAACACCCCGGAGAGGATCATGGGACTGATGGCGTCCCTGACCTCTGAGTCCCTGTTGCGGAATGGAAAGGCGTTGGCTATGTTCAGGTCCATTCCCGGCCTCCAGCGGACCGTGCCGACATGCAGGCTCAAGGGCATGTCCAGGTCCTGGGCCGCAGCCCAGAAGCGTTCGTATGCCGGCTGTTCGTAGCCGAGCATCGGGGTTATTGGGATTTGGGCTCCTGCCAGTCCCAGCTTTGCTGACCTTTCCAGCTCTCTAATAGCCTCCTCGGCGTCATCCACGTTCAACATGGCGATGCCCTTGAGACGGTCTGGGTATGGCTTGCAGAACTCGGCAATGTAGTTGTTGTAGGCGCGGAAGGCGGCTGAAAGCACGTCGCTGGCGGGAACCTTGTACATGGTCTGCCCCTGGGATGAAAACAGTACTCCCCCAGCAATGCCGTCCAGGTCCATGTCATGGACGTGGGCATCCGGGTCCAGGCCACCCAGCGGGACAGTCTCCTGGCTGCCTTGATGGGTCAGATTGGACGCCGTCGCCTCCTCGAACCGCAGTCCGAACTGTTGGGAAGCGCCCATATCGCCGAACTTGACGCCATCGCAATACCACTGGTCGGTTTCACCCTCGCTGACCAGGCGGGGGCCCCGGTCCCGGAATTTGGAGTCGATATGTTTCTCCCAGAGGTCCGCTGGCTCGATAATGTGTGAGTCCGATGATATAGCCTTGAACGAAGACAACTTGCTCCTCCTTATTCCCAGCTAGCGCGACGTGTTCAGATGTCAGTTCAGTCGAAATGGTAGAGTTTCTCGGTGTTCTCTATAAGAATCTTCGCCTTCTCATCCTCTGGAATACCCTGGGTTATTCGGTCCGCGGTTTCCCGGGACCTGGGGAATGTTTCCGCTCAGGCTCGGAAAGCGAGACATCAAAATTGTAGTTTCAGCACCATCGGTTGTCAATAACGATGATTCGTGGGCTGCTGGACCGGGCCGGACAACTTCTTGACTACGAATGAGGATTGTGTTCTATTTTGGCAAATGCGGATGGATTAAGGGAGGCGGTTATATGTCACCCATAGCCTACCTTCCCCGCATACGGGAGATGTACGCTGGATACCCACCGAACCGGTGGGTGGTGAACCAGGACGTCCCCTGGATGCCCATGGAGATTCTCGCCAACTATGGCGTTGGCTTTGTCTCCATCATGGAGAACCTGGACTATTCTACCCCTCTAGGGTAAGCTCTTCACTACTATGCTCGCCGGCCTGGCGGAGTTTTACAGCGACTCTCTTGCCATCCACGTCAAGAAGGGTGTGGATGAGCGTGCCCTCAAGGGCCTCCATCTAGGCTCCCTCCCATTCGGGTACCAGTCCTGCTATAAGAAGGGGCAGCTACGGTGTAGCGAGGAGCACCCCGGCGCGGTCCACCCGGTACCCCAAGAGGCTGAGGCGGTACGGGAGTTGTTCCGACGCTACTTTTCAGGCACAGTTACCCTCTCCCAATTGGCCTCGGATCTCAACTCCCAGGGCCTCCGCACCAGGAATACCAAGAAGCTGCCAGTAGGCAACGGGGATACTTCCCACGGCCCTCGCCTCTTCACCGTCGCTTCGGTTAGGGGCATCCTCCACAACCCCTTCTACACCGGCAGGGTGCGTCACATGGCCCAGCTTCTCCCCGGCGCCCACGAGCCCCCTGGTCACCTGCGAGCTTTTCGACACCGTCCAGGCCGCTCTCAGGCGCAACTCCGGCCGTAGTGAGACACTCCACCCACGCCCTGAGCGGGAGTATCTCCTCAAAGGGCTTATCCGCTGCGCCCACTGCCTGATGCCTATGTGGGCCCAGACCTACAATAACGGCCACCGCTACTACCGGGAGCAGTACGGCTCCCGGGGTGCAGGCTACTGCGTCGGCAGAAGTGGCTCCATGCCTTGCCATGTCCCCGATGATCAGATGGGCAAGATCGTCTCAGCCATAGTCCTCCCCGAGGCCTGGATGGACAGGATACTGGCCAGAGTACACATCGCCGATGAAGTAAAGCGCATCTCCCAGGAACGTAAAAGGATAGAAGAGCAGCTGAAAAGGCTCCGAGAGGTGTACCTGGAGGGCGATCTACCCAGAGAGGAGTACCTCTACCGAAAGCGCGGCTTGGATGATCGCCTCCAATCCTTAGTGGTACCCGGAGTAGATGCCGCTAGAGACGCCGGAAAGCTCTTGGAGGACTTGCCAAGACTGTGGGACCAAGCGAATCTCACCGAGCGCCGCAGGCTCCTGCTCTCTATGCTGGATGCCGTGTACGTGGATACCATTGAGGAGAAGTCCGTTGTCGCTATCACCCCGAAGCCGGCCTTCATGCCTCTCTTTGAAATAGCAACGACCAAAGAAGGCAGTGGGGCGGTCCTAATCTCTGAAAAAGAACTGCCCCGAATCCACCGAAGCATCACGGATGATCAACTCGTATCTGTTTGGTGGAATTATCGACCGTACCGCACTGGGTAGGGAGACGACGGATTGACCCCAACTTCGGACTGCTCTGAGAGTCCGGAGGCAACTATTCCGTGTTTGTGGTGGAGACGGGGGAGGGTCGAACTATACCTAAACCCGAATCCACCGAAGGACGTCCTTGGGGACAGCCCTTGAAGAAGCCAGCGGGTGCTCCTCTGAATCTGGGATAATGGTTTTGGAACAGAAACCAGCCCGGAAACAAGGAGCACCCAATAGATGCTGCCACAGAACAAACCCGACCGTATTCGCATCCTCTTTGACGACCATCGCCTGGTGGCCAATGCCGGCCTGCTCCTGCCGGCCACCCTAGCCCGGCACCTGGGCCTGCGGGAACTCGTCGACCATCACCTTGACCTCGGCGGAGCGCCGGGACGGGCGAACACTGGGGACAAGATGCTGACGCTGGTCGCTTCCGCGCTGGCAGGCGGCGACTGCATCGACGACGCCGATGCGCTGCGCGCTGGTGGGACGGTCGGTGTTCTAGGCTGCGTGGTCAAGGCGTCATCCACCCTGGGGACCTTCCTGCGCAGCTTCCGGTGGGGGCATGTCCGTCAACTCGACCGCGTGAGCCGCCAGTTGTTGGCCCGGGCCTGGGCCGCTGGGGCCGGACCCGGCGACTCGCCCCTGACCATCGACCTGGACTCGACCATCTGCGAGACCTATGGACTGGCCAAGGAGGGAGCGCGCCACCACGGCTATACCGGCGCCCGCGGCTATCACCCGCTGCTGGCCATTGCCGCCGGCACCGGCGAGGTGCTGATGTCCCGGCTGCGCGAGGGCCGGGCCAACACCGCCCGTGGCGCCGCCCACTTCCTGCGTGAGACGGTGGGGCGGGTGCGCTACGGCGGGGCCAGGGGACAACTCACGGTGCGGGCCGACAGCGGCTTCTACGCCCACACTGTCGTTGCCGCCTGCCGGGAAATGGATGTCCGCTTCTCTATCACCATCCGCCAGCGCGCCAGCCTGCGGGACCTGATCGAGGCGATACCAGAGGAGGACTGGACTCCCATTCCCTACTGGATGGACGGCGCCGCCGATGTCGCCGAGACGACTTACACCCCGTTCCAGACCAAGCCGGACGCCCCGCCGGTGCGGCTCATTGTCCGGCGGGTGAAGCCGACACCCGGTTCCCAGCTCGCCCTCTTCGCCAGATACAGCTATCACGCCTTCATCACCGACCGCGATGGGGAGACGCTGGAACTGGAGGCCGATCATCGCCGCCACGCCGAGGTCGAGAACGCCATACGCGACCTCAAGTACGGCGTCGGGCTGAACCACATGCCGTCGGGGCGCTTCGCCGCCAACGGCGCCTGGCTGGCGGTACAGGTGATGGCGCATAACCTGGCCCGCTGGACGGCGCGGATTGGTCTGGGCGAGGGGACCGTGATCACCAAGACCCTCAGGCGGCGGGTCTTCGCTCTGGTGGGGCGGATCACCCGCTCGGCGCGCCGCCTCACTTTGCATCTCCCCCGGCGCTGGCCTTGGGAAACCCAGTTCAGTCGCGCCTTGGCCCGGCTGCAAGCCATTCCATTCCCGGCCTGACGGCCAGCCTGCAACTGACCCAACGTCCCCGCAATCTCGCGCCACCCCGGTCGCGAGAGTCCCCTGCTGCGTATCCTCTCGCCATCCCGCGCATCGCAACTCCCGCATAGGGCCTTAGGGGCCCTGTGCGGCGACTGAAGACCGTCCGCCGGCCTCCCACTACCCCAAGACCTCAGGCCATCTCCCCTGTAGCTCCCTCACCCACCCCCTTCCGCTGCCCTCACGCCGTCCATCCGTGTCCTTCGGTGGATTCGGGTTAACGCTTGCTTGGCCCTGGTGAAACAGCAGAAAGAGGATGAAGAACATGCGGCGGAGTTGGCGCGTCAAGAGGCCGCCGAGGCCGCTAGAATAGTGGCGGAAAGAGACGCCGCAGCCAAAGAAGAGGAGCAGGCGCAACGGGAGGCCGACACCCAGGCGAGGATAGCGGAGCAAGAGCTAGCCGCAGCAAATGAGCGACGCTTGGCAATTGCCAGGGCCGAAGAAATTAGGACTCAAACACTGATAGATGAGATCGCCCTTCAAGAAGTTCTTACGGCAATTCTGAATGATATAGTCCGTATACGTCTAGCTGGTCAGGATGACCGGGCCAGGATTACCAATGAGTACCTGAATCGTGCCCGAGATGCATCCGCAGACTTTGAGGTGGAAACTTCCGAAATAGAGAGTAGGGTGCAGGAGTATCTTGACTTCAACGCTGCACTACTGGTTGAGATTGCGGAGTATCAGCTAAGTATACAGAATCGCCTCGATAGGCTACGCGCCAGCATTGAGGAACAACGGGCCGAGATAGACCGGCTGGAAGCCGGGGCTAGGGAGATAGCGGTTCCGGTGGAGGAGCAGGGAGAATCGGTGGATGGGAGAGATGAAGATGAAAGTCAGTAATGCGCGATGGCTTATCTGCATACTGGTATTTATAATTACTATTGCTTGTCTACCGGAAGCGGGTGAAATATCCGGGGCTACAAGCAAAGAGATTAGATCTGAGTAGAGTCCCAGGAAGTGGTGTAAGAGGGAGAGGGTCTGGAGAAAGAGAGACCACCGCGTCATCCTTAGCGGGCAAAGAAGAAAGCTCGAGAAAGGAGGACAACAGTGGTCAAGGAAAGGATGGACCTGCTGGAGCTATTGCGCAAGGGGGGAATGGACGGTGACGTGGACTTCCTACGGGAGGCACTGAGAGTGCTGGTAGAGGGGATCATGGATGCGGAGGTGTCATCGAGGATCGGTGCTGAGTATGGAGAACGCAGCCCTGAGCGGGTGACCCAGCGCAACGGGTATCGGTCCCGGGCGTGGGATACCCGTGTAGGGACGATGGATCTGCACATCCCGAAGCTTCGAGAGGGGAGCTACTTCCCGAGCCTGCTGGAGCCACGGCGTCGCAGCGAGCGAGCTCTGCTGGCTGTGATCCAGCAGGCCTACGTGGAAGGTGTATCCACAAGGCGGGTGGACGATCTGGTCAAGGCCCTGGGGTGTGAGGGTATCTCCAAGAGCCAGGTGTCGCGCATCTGTCAGGAACTGGACGTGGTGGTGGATGGCTTCATGGGCCGTCCGCTGGGCGGTGGACCCTAACCCCTACCTGTGGCTGGACGCACTGACCCAGAAGGTCAGGGAGGCCGGCAGGATCGTCAACGTCAGCGTGGTGGTGGCGACGGCGGTCAATGGCGAGGGCAAGCGGGAGATCATTGGGATGGACGTGGGTACCAGTGAGGACGGCGCCTTCTGGCTGGCCTTCCTACGCTCGCTGTCCGCCAGGGGCCTCGGCGGGGTGGGGCTGGTGGTATCGGACGCTCATCAGGGACTCCGAGGCGCCATCGCCGCAGTCTTCGGCGGAGCCAGCTGGCAACGGTGCCGCACCCACTTCATGACCAACCTGCTCACTCGGGTACCCAGGCGCGCCCAGCCATGGGTAGTCACCATGGTGCGCACCATCTACCAGCAACCCTCCCCCGATGAGGTACACGCCCAGCTCGACAGGGTGACCGATCAACTCCAGAACCGGTTCCCTCAGGTGGCCTCTCTACTGGACGAGGCCGGACCCGACGTCCTGGCCTTCTCCAGCTTCCCACTCGCCCACTGGAAGAAGATCTGGTCCAACAACCCACAGGAGCGTCTCAACAAGGAGATCCGGCGACGCACCGATGTGGTGGGCATCTTCCCTAACCGGCCGGCCGTGCGCCGCCTCGTTGGCGCCGTCCTCGCTGAGCAGCACGACGAATGGGCCGTTGGCCGTCGATACATCACACCTGTCGTGCTGACCTTCAACGAAGCTCTTCCAGAGGCCGATCTCGCGGAGGGGACTGCCGCCTAAGCCCGAATCCACCGAAGGACACGGATGGACGGCGTGAGGACAGCGGAAGGGGGTGGGTGAGGGAGCTACAGGGGAGATGGCCTGGGGTCTTGGGGTAGATGGGAGGCCGGCGGAGGGTCTTCAGTCGCCGCACAGGGCCCCTAAGGCCCTATGCGGGAGTTGCGATGCGCGGGATGGCGAGAGGATACGCAGCAGGGGACTCTCGCGACCGGGGTGGCGCGAGATTGCGGGGACGTTGGGTCAGTTGCAGGCTGGCCGTCAGGCCGGGAATGGAATGGCTTGCAGCCGGGCCAAGGCGCGACTGAACTGGGTTTCCCAAGGCCAGCGCCGGGGGAGATGCAAAGTGAGGCGGCGCGCCGAGCGGGTGATCCGCCCCACCAGAGCGAAGACCCGCCGCCTGAGGGTCTTGGTGATCACGGTCCCCTCGCCCAGACCAATCCGCGCCGTCCAGCGGGCCAGGTTATGCGCCATCACCTGTACCGCCAGCCAGGCGCCGTTGGCGGCGAAGCGCCCCGACGGCATGTGGTTCAGCCCGACGCCGTACTTGAGGTCGCGTATGGCGTTCTCGACCTCGGCGTGGCGGCGATGATCGGCCTCCAGTTCCAGCGTCTCCCCATCGCGGTCGGTGATGAAGGCGTGATAGCTGTATCTGGCGAAGAGGGCGAGCTGGGAACCGGGCGTCGGCTTCACCCGCCGGACAATGAGCCGCACCGGCGCGGCGTCCGGCTTGGTCTGGAACGGGGTGTAAGTCGTCTCGGCGACATCGGCGGCGCCGTCCATCCAGTAGGGAATGGGAGTCCAGTCCTCCTCTGGTATCGCCTCGATCAGGTCCCGCAGGCTGGCGCGCTGGCGGATGGTGATAGAGAAGCGGACATCCATTTCCCGGCAGGCGGCAACGACAGTGTGGGCGTAGAAGCCGCTGTCGGCCCGCACCGTGAGTTGTCCCCTGGCCCCGCCGTAGCGCACCCGCCCCACCGTCTCACGCAGGAAGTGGGCGGCGCCACGGGCGGTGTTGGCCCGGCCCTCGCGCAGCCGGGACATCAGCACCTCGCCGGTGCCGGCGGCAATGGCCAGCAGCGGGTGATAGCCGCGGGCGCCGGTATAGCCGTGGTGGCGCGCTCCCTCCTTGGCCAGTCCATAGGTCTCGCAGATGGTCGAGTCCAGGTCGATGGTCAGGGGCGAGTCGCCGGGTCCGGCCCCAGCGGCCCAGGCCCGGGCCAACAACTGGCGGCTCACGCGGTCGAGTTGACGGACATGCCCCCACCGGAAGCTGCGCAGGAAGGTCCCCAGGGTGGATGGCGCCTTGACCACGCAGCCTAGAACACCGACCGTCCCACCAGCGCGCAGCGCATCGGCGTCGTCGATGCAGTCGCCGCCTGCCAGCGCGGAAGCGACCAGCGTCAGCATCTTGTCCCCAGTGTTCGCCCGTCCCGGCGCTCCGCCGAGGTCAAGGTGATGGTCGACGAGTTCCCGCAGGCCCAGGTGCCGGGCTAGGGTGGCCGGCAGGAGCAGGCCGGCATTGGCCACCAGGCGATGGTCGTCAAAGAGGATGCGAATACGGTCGGGTTTGTTCTGTGGCAGCATCTATTGGGTGCTCCTTGTTTCCGGGCTGGTTTCTGTTCCAAAACCATTATCCCAGATTCAGAGGAGCACCCGCTGGCTTCTTCAAGGACTGTCCCCAAGGACGTCCTTCGGTGGATTCGGGCTAAACAACATCAACAGGATGACGCACTCTTACACCACTTGACGGGACGTGACCTAGATCTGCTTGCTCCTCATTAAAGAGAGTAGGATATGATTACTGGCGCCTTGATGTTCTTAGCACCGGCGGAAGGATTGTGGAAGTCGCGGCGGATATACATACATCACATCCCGGGCCGCAAAAAACCCGCGCGTATTGCGAAGGTAGATAGAAAGAAACGGAGGTTAATTTGGAGAGTAATTGATTAGCGGGATCGGCGTCGGTAGGGGGTTGTGGGGTACTGAACAAGTTTTTATACTTTGGCTATGTGTGAGGCCAAAGACTTCCCTCCCTCTGAGCGCGACGAGCTGATGGGGCTGGTCACGCAGTTGCAAGGGCAGGTTGCGCAGTTGACGGCGGCCAAGGAAGAGTTGCACAAGCAACTCGCCGAGCTCAAGCGAGCAGGAAAGCGCCAGGCGGCTCCGTTCTCCAAGGGTGGGCGAAGCAGCAGACCCAAGCGTCCCGGCCGCAAGCCGGGTATGGGGTCGTTCAGCTATCGAAAGTCGCCGTCTCCCGATGAAGTCACCGAGCCGCGTGTAGAGGTGGCGGTGGCTGAGGACACCTGCCCCGGATGTGGAGGCAGACTCGAGCATGAGGGAGTGCGGGTTGTCTACGCAACCGACATTCCTCCGATTCCCAGACCCCAGGTGACGGGGTACCGGGTGCAGATATGTCGGTGCCGGTCCTGCGGTAAGCAGGTCCGAGGGCGGCATCCCGATGTTGCGCCGGACCAGTACGGGGCCAGCGCGCACCGGGTAGGGAGACGAGTGATGGCGGCGGCCCACGTGCTCCACTATGGAGTGGGCGTTCCGGTACGGAAGGTCCCCGCTGTGCTCAGAGCGCTGACTGGTGTGGAGCTGAGCCAGGGGGCGATCAGCCAAGACGCGCTGCGACGTGCCAGGGGTGCAGTGGGGGATGCCTACCATAAGCTGCGGGGTTCGGTGCGTGCCAGTCCACTCGTCCGCACCGACGACACGGGATGGCGAGTGGACGGCGGGCCTGCTTTTCTGATGGCGTTCGAAACGGATGAGGCTACGGTGTACCAGGTTCGTGCTCGTCACCGCAACGAAGAGGTACGTGGGGTGGTGCCCTCGGACTATGGAGGGGTGATGGTAACGGATCGAGGACGGAGCTACGATGCTCAGGCTCTGTCGGGGGTGAAGCAGCAGAAATGTCTGGCCCACGTGCTGCGCTCGATCAGTGAGGTGGTGGAGACCAAGAGAGGGAGAGGTCGCAGCGTCGGCAATCGTCTGAGCCGCCTGCTCAGAGAAGCGATGGAGCTCCGGCAGGCATATCACCGAGGAGAGGCGGCGGACTTTGCCGCCGAGGCCGAGCGGCTGAGACGAGAGGCGACCTATCATCTCCGCGACCGTCCCATGTCGGATGCGGACAACTGGAGGCTGCAGAACGAACTCGGTTGGGACTGCTCCTAGTAGAGGCTAAAGCCCATGCCGACGAATTGAACGTCAAAGGCAAAGGGCTCGATAGAACTGCGTCTCTGAATAGCCAAGAGAATCACAGACAAATTGGCTGGGCGATTGTCGAAGCGTCCGACGGTTTGGCCTCGGCTACCGGAAAGCCTTGGGGGTTGTCCCGAGAACTCCGCTACCAGCTATGTAACCGGTTCGCATGGTCGTGGAAGCTGGCCTCACTGGGCATGCCCGCCGTTCTGCTCTATCTTGGATTCCTGAACGCTCAGGACATGGCCTACGAAGGGCCGCTATTCCGATCGGAGGCGGAGTGGACGCGTGTCATGAAGGACTATAGCCGGGGTACCGTCGACGAGACTTGTTGGGGAGAATGGCTGGATATCGCGGGTACGCCCTTGATCCCTTTGATCCGGAGAATCGACCAACCATTCGATCCCGACACCGAGGAGGCTGGGATATGACTGTCGGCTACGATTTCTCAGTGGTTGTTCCCCTGGAGGAGCAGACGTGGTGACCCGGCAGCTCATCATGGACTGGCGCTTTGATCTGGATGCAATCCTGGATGGGACACAAGATTTCCGATGGCGCGCCTGGAGAGACGACTGGCATTCCGGAGTGCTGAGCGGGAATCTGATTCACATCCGGCGAATCAACCGTGGTGTGGAGTACCGGGACGACTCCGACCTGGACGCTCTGCTGATATCCTACTTCCGGTTGGATGACGACATTGACGCCATTCATGCTGACATCGCCTGCCGCGACGATAAGGTAGCCACGCTAGTGAAGAAGTATCCGTGTCTGCGTATCCTACGGCAACCCGATCCCTGGGAATGTATGGTTTCCTACATCTGTTCGGCCAACAACAACGTGGCCCGTATCAGCAAGATCGTGGAAAAGATAGCAGAGGCGTTAGGGCGGCAGATAGACCTAAACGGAGAGGTGCGCCATACCTTCCCCCCGCCAGAGATGGTGATAAAGGCCGGAATGGAGCCATTAACGGAGCTGAAGCTGGGCCTGAATCGCCATTGCAAGATAATCGACGCCGCCGAGCGGATACGCGCCGGCAAACTGGACCTGTGCTACTTGTCGCAACCGCACGTGTCCTACCCTGAGGCCAAACGGGGGTTGATGGGCTGTTACGGTATTGGACACAAGATTGCCGCCTGCATTGCCTTGTTCGGACTAGACAAAGTGGAGGCGTTCCCGGCAGACACGTGGGTGAAGAGAGCGGTGGCAGGGTATTTCCCAAATCAGAAACAGCCCGCTGGCGATGAACTAGTGATGTGGGCGCAGAACTACTTTGGGAAGTATGCGGGCTACGCCAATCAACTCCTATTTCACGAGCAACGAGAGTTGGAGAACCCGCGTCGGGAGAAAGACAGAGGAGGGAACTGAGCCGACGCCTGATCGGGACAGCACTACAGGCCACCTAATATCCGTGGTCTACAGTAGTATCACGGCTCCGCCCATTGACAGCGACTATGGGGAGAGTTTGCAGACCTATGCCAGAAGTCAACCAAACTGGACAACATCGAGAACTTTCACTCTCTGGACTCAATAGCGACGGAAACGTACGGTACTGGTGGGCCGTCGGACTAGGAGACAGTTGACTAGGAAGGTAATTCAGGGGATGGTGTTTAGTTCGATCCCCCGCAAGCGGGGTGAGCACGGACCGGGCTTGTCTTCGCCGGGTCGCAGCCCCGACAATGAGTACCTGGGCTGTTCCCACGCCCTGGCAAATGGTGGCGCGGCGCAATCACAGGCGTCGCGTCAGAGCAAGCTCTCGACGGGAATAGATGAGCCTCCAACCCTGCGGGCCGGAGGCTCATGGGGCCTATTCGGGGTAGCCTGAGCGAGTCCTTATATTAGGACCTCCCACCGAAAAGTTCGCAATTCGGTACGTGCAGGCCCACCATGTAAGACCGCATTCATAACTCGCCCGTTTAGGGCAACCTCTGCGGCGTCCGCTCCCCCTATGGGGCTGTCATCCGGCGTGGGCATGGAGATTCCTCTGTCTCAAACGACGTGAGGTTTTCAGTAGGGATGCCAAGGGTGATGCTGACGTTGTTGTCGCGGTCAATGAGGACCTGATCGACGAGCAACCGCAGGACATCCCGGCGCTTCTCTTGGGGCAGGTCGTCCAGACCGTGGCCGAACCTCCCGGCCCATTCAATCAGGTTCTCCATGAGCAGGCGCTTCTCAGACGCCATCGACTCCCTGGCGCGGAGGTCGTTCAGCGCGGCGCGCGCGGCCTCCAGTCGCTCGGTGATGAACCGCCGCTGCTGGTCGAGTTGGTCCTCGGTGATCTTACCCGACACGTACAGTCGGATGGCCCTCTCCTCCTCTACCTGGACCTTTTGGAGGTCGCGCTCGGCTCCTGCGATCCGGTCGGCCAGACCGCTGTCATCGTGGGCGTCGAGGGACTCGATGCCAGCCACTATGAGCTCGGGGTTCTGGACCATCTCCTTGACCTGGTTCCACACCAGCTCCTCCAGCTGTTCGGCCCTGATCATCGCGGGCATCCGGCAATCCATGTGCTCCCTGAGCATCCCGTAGCAGTGGTAGTGCCGTTGAGGGGTGACCCTGGCCTGCTTGCGGACCTTGCCCTTCCGTCTGAAGTAGGTATGGGTGGAGGATCGGCAGGCGAACATCAACCCGCACTCGGCGCAGCTGACGAGGTGCTGGAGCAGATAGAATATCTTGGTGTTGCGCTTGGACCGTACCGTCCGCTGTTTCTTGATGGCCTGCGCGCGGTCCCATGTCTCCTCGTCCACCAGCGGCGGGAACGGCACCTCTATCCACTTATCTTCCGGCTGCGGGTAGATTCTCTCTCCGGCCTCCATCACGACCCAACGGGCCTTGCCGTAGTGCCAGGCGCCCTTGTAGACCTCCCTGCCGAGAATGGCGCTGATGTATGCCTTGTGCCAACGGGATCCGGGATTTCTCAATGGGGCGTCGTCGGTGGTCATCCGTTCGCAGATTGGCGTCCCGGCCAAACCCTCGTGAACGTACATGTGGAAGATGCGCCGAACGACCTCGGCCTCCGGCTCGCATATCTCCGGCTTGCCGTCGTCTCCGGTACGATACCCGTAGGGGGGCGCTCCGGCGGGCATCCGGCCCTGCTTGGCCGAGCCGCGCTTGCCCATGGTGGACCGCTCCCGGAAGTTGTCCAGCTCTATCTTGCCGATGGCGGCCATGAGGCCGAAGGTCTTCATGTCGATGGCGTCCATGACGGCTTCCAGCTGTATCTGATGAGCCTCGACGACCTCCATGAGGGCGGCGGCGGGGTACATGCCCCTGCTGAGGCGGTCGGACTTCCAGCAGACGATGGTGTCGAACCGTTCCCGCCTGGCGTCGGCCAGCATCCTCTGGAACTCCGGGCGTTTCTTGGACCAGCCCCTGCCCACCTCCTGGTATCGGGCCGTGATGGTCAACCCCTTGCGCTCGCAGTAGGCTTCCATCTCGCCTGTCTGCTCGGAGATGGAGGTCTTGTCATCCTCGGCCTGGCTCTTGTCCGAAACGCGGGCGTAGATGGCCGCCATCTTGCCGGTTACTCGTTCCCTTGCCCTGGTTCTCGCCATGATTGCCTCCTCTCCGTCTAACCCTCTGAAACTAAGAAGACCCGCCTCCTGTCGGGAGCGGGTCTGCGAGTAGTACAATGCTACTTGCATCACCTGTCCTTTCAGGTGGCGCCGCGGCCCGGGGTGTTTGCTGCATCGCCGGGCCAACTTTTCTATCCCCATGATACCCCCATTGGCCGGTCCGCGTCAAAGGTCTTGTTGACAGCCTCCGCCGCTTCGTGGTAGCGTTCCGACACCACCCCTATCGATTCGACGGTAGGGTCGAGACCGCCCACTGTGGCGGTCTCTGTTTTTGTAAGGGAGTAGGGATTGATCACCAACGTTTACATCGACGGCTTCAATCTCTACTACCGCGCCCTGAAGGACACCCCGTTCAGGTGGCTCGACCTGCGGAAGCTGGCCGAGACGCTCTTCCCTGAAGACGGCCGTCAACAGGGTCAGCTACTTCACGGCCCGGCTCGACGCGCGTCCCGGCAACCCGGGGCAGGCTTAGCGGCAGCTCATATATCTGAGAGCCCTGGCGACCGTGCCGGGCTTCGACGCCTACTACGGGGTCTTCCGCTCCGGCGTCAAGCGGCGCCCGCTGGCCGAGCCGGTGGCGGGGCTGCCGACACACGTCCTGGTCAGGGACTCGGAGGAGAAGGGGTCTGACGTGAACCTCGCCACCCGTCTGTTGGTGGACGGGTTCAACGGGGAGTACGAGCAGGCGGTCGTCGTGTCGAACGACGCGGACTTCGCCGGTGCGATGCGGTACGTGCGAGACGACCTTGGGCTTCGCGTCACGCTGGTCAACCCGGACCCCAGGAACAGCAGTCCCAGGGAGCTGACCGACGCCGCGACCTACGTCAAGCGTCTGTGGAAGAGCCACCTGAGACGGAGCCAGCTTCCCGACACGCTGATGGACGGGGTAGGCGTCATCGGCAAGCCCGCCGGGTGGTGACGCTCCCGCCGTCGTTCTTCCGGGCTCCTCAGACGC
Organism: Dehalococcoidia bacterium; assembly: GCA_965225925.1. Lineage (GTDB taxonomy): Bacteria > Chloroflexota > Dehalococcoidia > Lucifugimonadales > JAGWBF01 > CBDDBY01. Next base: position 550,542 of record CBDDBY010000005.1, read on the forward strand.
CACAGTGTCCTTCGCACTCGTTGCCGAAGCTGTCTCTCTGCCCGTCCGGTCCCATCTCCGCCTCGTCGAGACTGACCGCCTCGGCTAGGGGCATCCGCAGCATGTGCAAATAGGGCGTCTTGTCCAGGGCCAGACCCCGATTGGAGTCCCGCAGGTTGGCGTCGATCTGCACCGCCTCGGCGAACAGGTCCGGCCACCTGCGCTTCGTCTCCACCCAACGCTGGCGTGACTGGAAGGGGCAGGCGACGCAGGCGGAGCGTTCCAGGGGCCTGTCGTAGCGTGCAGCCCACCAGTCGATACAGTCCTGCCTGGACATCGCCGCCTCGATGAGCGGGTAGCGGTTGGTTATCCACCTGTCGCGTGATGTCTTCATGCGTATGGCCTCGTCGGTGGAGATGCCGAGCCAAAGCTCGACGGTCACGCCTGACGGGACTCGCTGCCTCGGTTTGAGTCCGAGCAAGTCGCGTATCTTCTTGCGGATGGGTCTTATCTTGTAGTTGTCGGTGCACTGGCGCCTGCCGATGCCGTCTCCCTCTCCGTCGCGTCCCTTGAGGTAGACGGGGATGTCGACGTAGTTTTGGGAGCCTGAGTGGTTGGTGAGGGCCTTCACGTCCTCCCTGAGGCTTCGCCCGTTGTCCACGACGTGCAGGGGAAACCGCAACTGCCCAGCCAGCCATTCCAGGTGGGTGTAGATAGTGGGCGGCTCCCAGTGCGTGTCTGCAAAGACGGCGCAGTCGGGGACGCGGTCGAACGCGCCCCTGCTGGCCATGAGCGCCATGACCGTGGACTGGACGCCTCCGCCCAGGCTGATGACTGTCAGGGTTGGAGGGGAGCGCATCAGGCTTCCTCCCCGGCATCGTCTTCAATGGGCGGGGCGTCGGAGAGCGAGCCCTTCTCCGAAGCGGCCAGTCGCTCCTCCGCAGCGTGTTCAAGCAGGATGGTAAAGAGGCGGCGCAGCCGGTCCTGGGAGTCGGGAGCGGGGTTGCAGTTGATCGCCACAACGCGCAGCTCGCCGGGGGCTCTGTCGCCGATCTTCGATTGTGCCCGGCTCTTGGCTTCTTTCAAGTCGCTGCTCTCGTCGCATTCGCCTGCTCTCGACCCGGCAGACGCCGGTCGGACGCGCAAGGCGAACGCTGGTGCTGCAACCAGTGTGGTAGCTGGGAGAGCGGAGCGTTATCCCCCGGAAGGGGATACATGGGTGTAGTGGCTTTCGAGGGACTTCATCCATGTAATCCCTTCCGGGGTCTGGGGCCGACGCCGGGCGACGACGAGGGCGCGTCAGGCAGCGGCAAGAAAGAAAAGGAGAAGACGGCGGGAGCGTCGTCCTAGCGGCCGCGCACCCTCACCCTGGGGAGCAGGTGTCCCAGGCCCATGCCGTCGGCGAGGTCCTGGAGGGCGATCAGGTGGTGCATGTTGGGCTGGACGCCCTGCCGCCACCGCCACAGGTTGACGACGCTGGTGCCGAGGCGGCGGGCTATTTCGGCCCAGGTCAGCCCGGAAGCCTCCTTGAACCCTTCAAGAGCCTGGGCGAAGTCGCCGGTCAGAACATGGGTGGTTCTCTTGGTGCGTCCGACGCGCTTGCGGGGCATGTGGTCAGTCCTCCTTGAGGGGGTCCAGGAAGTCGTCTCCCATGAGGATGTCGAGACCGTCCGGTACCCAGGGCGCGAGACGCACCAGGCAGTGGTAGGCCCCTCCGGACGGCTCGGTCCCGTTCGCCCACCGGATGAGCTGCTTGGGCTCCACCCCCAGCAGATCGGCCAACTCGTCCCAGGTGACGTCGGCGGCCTCCTTGAAGCGGACGAGCCGTTTCCCGAAGTCGCGGGGAAGCTCGCCTTCTCCTTTGGGCACGAGACGGCCGTCTATGACGGGGTCTCCCGCATAGATGGACAGGCGAGGGGAGCTAGGCGTCGTCGTCTTCATGGCGCAGCTCGAACAGTTCATCGAAGTCATCGATCCCCAGGACCGTCTGCATCCGCCGTCGGATGCGTCCCGAGGGGGCGCGCCCCTCGTTGATGAGCGTGGACAGGTAGCCTCGGCTGATGCCCGTCTTGCGGGCCAGCCAGTTCTGGGATCGGCCGAGCAGTCCCAGCCGATCCCAGAGGTCTCGTGTCTTGAGCAGGACGACGGTGCGTTTCATGGCGGTCGTTGGAGTCCTCCTGTACTCTAAGTGGTGCTTATGGTATAGTGTAATCACAGAGCAGATGGCATGTCAAGAACTAATGTACTATTATCTAAGCTGTGATTATCCCATCGCATGAGCGCTGAACAGGAGCGTCCAAATCCATGACCGAAGACCGGGGCTACCGCTGGAAGAGCATCGGCGCCCGCATCAAGGAGGCGAGGCTCAAGGCCGGACTTACCCAGAAGCGGGTGAGCGAGCTGGCGGGGGTCAGCCCCCACGCCGTCTGGTCCTGGGAGGCGGGCAAGATGCAGCCCACCCCGGAGCACCTGCTGGAGCTGGCCTACCGGTGCGAGACGAGCACCGACTGGCTGCTGGGACGGGACGTGGTGGAGGCGGAGATACTGAAGGAGGCGGACGTCTCCTTCCGCAATGCCATCGAGGGCTTGCCGATGGAGGACCTGGAGTCGATCATGGAGTTCATCCGCTTCGTGCGGGGGCAGCGACGGAGGAGGGACCGGGCTGAGAGATGAAGCGGGCGCAGCGGAAGGCGGAGCAACTGCGGCGGAAGCTGGGGCTGTCCGGCCGGGTGGACGCCGAGGCGGTGGCCGACATCCTGGGGTTGGAGGTGGTGCCGTGGCCGATGGAGGTCCAGCAGGGAGATGCAGATGGGCCGATTCATCGGCGTGGCCGAGCGTCTGGACCCTCGCTGGCGGCGCTGGGTGATAGCCCACGCCATAGGGCACCGGCTCCTGCACAGCGGCAACCACCTGTGGATACGCGACCACACGAGCCTCGGCGGCCTGTACGAGCGGGAGGCCGAGGACTTCGCCCGCGCCCTGCTGATGGACGTGGACGAGGCTATGAAAGAGGGCCTGAGCGAGCTTTGGGAGGTGGCGGAGCACTTCGGGGTGCCGGAGGAAGTGGTCGTTCTTCAAGCGCCCATGAGGATGGAGTGAGCTCGATCTCCGACGTCGACGCGGCGTCCGGCCCTATGCGGTTAGACCGGAAGGACAAGCAGGAGGGAGCAATGCTGGAAGTGCGATACCCGAATGTGGAGGTCCGGATCACGGAGGAGTACCCCTGGGGCTACGACGGGGAGGACGAAGAGCTCTACAGCGTCGAGAACCCCGACGCTGCCGGCATACTGGAACGTGTGCGCAGCGCGCTCAGGGAAGGCGGGGTCGGCGACGAGGAGATAGAGGCGTACACGACGGAGGCCACTTCGCGTTGCTACAACCACCTGCTGCTCACGACGATGACGTGGGTGCGGACACACTGGGACGTCCCCGGCTATGCTGCGACGCCTTGAGGGTCTTCTTTGTCCTGGCCCTCACCGCCTGACGATTCCCTGTGGGTCTCGCCGCGACGCCTCCCGGTTGAGTGCGCGGTCGAGAATGGCGAAGGCTTCATGGATGCCGTGGGTCTCGACCCTGGGGATGGGTTCCTCCTCCTGCTTGAGGAGGGCATGGGCGATGAGGTCGGCCATCTGGAGGAAATAGTCGCCGTCGGAGCTGCGGAACGCGGGGCCTCCGATGAGGTTCTCTATAGGGATGTTCCTGGTCCTCTCGCCCTCCTCCCACGCCTCATATCGGCTGGGCACGGGGTTGAATATCCTCAGCCTGCGGTAGGCCCGGGTGATCATCTTCTCTTTGCCTTCGTCGAAGATGAGGAAGGCGTGTCGGCCCGCCGCCTTGACCGAGCTGTTGATGCGGTTGAGGAGCCGGTCGAGGCTGACCTTCTCGTACGCCTTCACGGCGGACCTGCGGATGCAGACGTTGATGACCTCTATGCCGCCGATGCGGATGGCGGCGTCCTCAATGCGGCGCAGGCCGTCCAGGAAGACCTCTGCACCCTGCCGGGGCGAGAGCCGCTCGTTGGAGCCTCCGTTGCGGGCCAGCATCCCCCTTCCCGCCAGCAGATCGCAGGCGTGAAGCTCCCGGTCCGGCGGGATGGCGTAGCGCTCCTGAAGCTCCCTTCTCCACTCGTAGATGTCGCCGAACAGGTCGTTCCACCGCTCGGCGTCGACGCCCAGGGCGGTTCGGACGTAGCGGCGGGGTCCTTCGGACTCGTCGATGTAGTACAGACGCATGATGTTCATCCTCCGTCTCGAGTTCGTTCCCGAGAGGCGGGCTGGAGGGCGTGGACGGCCTCCCAGCGGCCGCCCGGGGCCAGCCAGGCCCGTCCCAGCGGCCCTTCGCGCTCCAGCAGACCCCGGTGGGAGACAAGCAGTGGCACCTCCACATCGGACCGCGCCATCTGCTCCTGCGCCACTCGCAGAAAGTGGGTTGCGGCCAGCTCGTCGTGGAAGACGACCAGGACGATGGGCTGTGCGCCGTGGTCGTCGGTGGGGCGGTGGGTTGAGTAGTAGCGCAGGTAGGGCGCAAGCCGTTCCGCCATCGTCGAAGGGCGCACTGCCCGGCGCTCCCACTCCAGGAAGAAGGGCCAGGTCGTAGAGCCTCGGCGCAGGACGCCGAAGGCGTCGGGGTGGACGGAGCGCATCCTGTCCCGATGGCGGAAATGCCTCGATGCCCGGAGGGGCGGGTCGAGTTGCGTCAGTACCCCGCCCAATGAGTGGGACTGCATCGCCAGCGCCGCCATGAAACCGTGGACAGCCGCCGTATGCTCGGCGTGTCTGAGGAGCTGGCGGGTCCTCCTGCCGGAGACGTTGCGCCACGTTTCGGGTGCGGCCGGGCCGATGGGCTCGACGCTCCAACGTTTCCTGGCCGCGCCCACGGAGGCGCGGTCTCTTCGGGCCAGGAGGGCCAGGCGGCGGCCCTTCATGACGACCCGCCGGACCAGCCCAGCCTCGGACAGGGGGGCCATGATCTCGTAGAAGCGGGCGCGCGAGACGCCCAGCAGCCCGCGCACATGCTCCGGCGCGATTCCCGGCCAGTCGTAGAGCAGGTCGAGGACGCGCTTCTCGGCGGGCTTCAGCAGGGCTGGCAGCAGCCAGTCTGAGGTCTGAGTCACCGGACTTTCCATGTCAATGTCCTCCGGGAGGGTCGCCCTCAGCGGTTCAGGTTCCGTGGGGAGGACACCCCTGGACGCCGCGTAGGAGGAGAGGACGTAGCGGAGGTCTAGAGAGGCGGCGACGGAGGGCAGACGCCAGACCGGTTCCGCGGGGCCTGCCAGTACCGCGTCCCTCTCCAGGGCCAGGAGTGCGGACACCGGCGAACCGTCGAGAAGCCTGCGGGCGTGCCTCAGCCGCACCTGGTCGGTCATGAGCATGAAGACGACTCCGGGGAGCGGTCCTTCTCTCAACCGCCAGAGCCGCTTCGAAAAGCCCGTTCTGTCCGACGTCAGTCCCTGCCTGACCACACCCACGATGCGTCCGCCGGGAAGCGTTATGACGGCATCGAGGGGTGCGGACCTGTACCAGCGCAGCCCCACGGGACCGCACTCTGCGGCGATGGACGAGGCCAGCCGGTAGATGACGGCCACCCCGTCCAGTCTCTCCATGAGGATGCGACGCCGCTGGGCCGAGACGGGGTACGCGCGGAGCAGCTCGTCCGGAGCGATGCCCTCTGCCTCGGCCAGCCTTCTCAGCCCTGCGGCGGTGAGCCAGTAGCGCCTGGTTGCCCTCAGCAGGTCGCTGGCGTGGATGACGGACGCAGCCAGCCCCCGGCGTTCGAGTGCGGACACGGCGGCGTAGGCGGAGCGGTCGGCCGTGCCGGAGACGGCGGCCAGCTCCAGCCGGTCGAGAAAGGGCATGGAGGCCAGTCGCCGCAGGATGGGCAGGTCCCGTTCCGCGGCGCTCACGAGGACTCTCCTTCGCCGGAGTCCGGCTTGGGGTTTCGGGTGCGCGGCTTATGCTTCTTGGGCGGCTGGGGATCGTCCTGCTCCTCCGGTTTCGCCTCCTCATTCCTGGGCTTGGGGTCACTCATGCCCTCCCGGGAGTCTCCCGCCTTCTTGCCCGACTGCACATCACTGGCGGCTATGTCCTTGGCAGCCGTGAAATAGGAGGCGGCGTCGGCGCGGATGCGAGCGGCCCGTTCAGGGTCGCCTCCCTCCGGCTCCCTGACCGCCATTGAGAAGGCGTCCATCCGCTCCTTGCCCACCGTGGCCCTGACGTAGCAGTGGTGCACGGGCAGCGAGGTGATGTCGTCCTCGGTCACCCGCTCCTTGCCCAGCTCCCACACAAGCTGACGGGCGTCGTTGCCCGCCACCTGGAAGACGGCCAGGCAGCCCACGTTGGCGAGGATGGTGTCCCGCATGGTGCGGGAGAGGTCGTCGAGTTTGGCCAGGCTCTGGGTGGCGAGGATGAAGGACGCCCCGAACTTGCCGAGTTCGCTGAGCATCGACTCGTAGTCCACGCCGGGCATGGACTGCATCTCGTCCACCACAACCAGAGCGCCCCGGCGCTGCTCGAAGGGCAGGCTTCCCTGCTCCCGTATCACCGCGTCCACCAGGTTGAGGATCGACGCCCCCACCAGGGCGGCCACGTCCCTTCCCGCCGTTCCCTGGGCGGTGGACACCAGCAGGATGCCGCCATCCTGTATGGTCTTTCGCAGGTCGATGGTGGAGCGGCGCTGGCCGAGGATGGCCCTTGCCCGCTTGGAGGAGGCGTAGTAGTTGAGCCTCGTCTGCACCGGAGCCAGCGCCTCGGCCCGGTACTGGTAGGTCCAGTTCTTGAAGTCCCTGGCCCACCACTCCGACAGGTAGGAGTCGCTCACATTTGCCAGTACAGTGTCCTTGAAGCTCTTGTCGTCGGAGAGGAGCTTGAGGCCGTCCAGGATGGTGTATTGCTCGTCGGCGTCCATCCGCTCGTTGGCCTCGTGGAGGGTCTTGACGGTGAACTCCAAAATGGACTGCATCCTCGGCCCCCACTGGTCCCACAGGCCCCGGCACACCCGAACCACCGAGTCGGCGGTCCGGTCCCGGTCGGAGAAGACGCGGGTGTCCAGCAGGTTGACGCCCGGCGCGCCCCGCTCGTCGGCAAGGTCGATGAGGCGAACGGTGTCGGCAATCTCCGGGGGAACGTGCCTGAGCAGTCCCTCAACCAGGTCGGCGTGGGGATCGACGACGACGATGGCGTCGCCGTCCCTGCCCGCCGCCTTCTCATCCATCTTGTATCGCACGATGTGGTGCATGAGGGTGGACTTGCCCATGCGGGTGCGGGCGGCGTAGAGGTGGTGGCGTCTCAGCAGGTCGTCGGAGAAGCGGATCTCCCTGGGATTGCCCGCAGTGGTCTCTCCCACCAGCGCGCCGCCCCTGACGCCCCTGGCGGAAGGAGTAAGCGCCCTCGATCCCGACCGCTCCACCAGGGGAGACTCGTCACGCGCTCCCGGCGGGTGCCACAGGGCCGCCGCCTCACGCACCCCTATGACGCTGCGCCTGCCGAACAGTCCGGGGCCTTCGGGATGAAGCGTCTCAGGGTCGGGGACGATGGGCTTGACCTTGCCAAGCCTGAACCGCGCCCCCGCCGGATTTTCGTAGTGGCGGTAGGCGGCCGCCACCTGCCCCAGCAGCTCCTCTGCGCGCTTGGGTCCCGCGTCCGGCGACAGGACGGCGACGACCTGCACCTCGCCGTCGAAAGCGATGCGGGAGACCTTCTCCCTGATGAGGTTCGGGTCGTACACGCGGGAGCGAGATCTCTTGAAGCGATGCCAGAGCCAGCCTCCTGCGGCCAAGGCTGCGCCGACGCCGATGCCCATGAGCACGGCCTTCCAGGTCTCTCCCGCCTGGACCCACAGGTACGCCCGCAGGGCGGCGACCGCGCCCACCCCCAGGACGGCCATCGTCACGCCGTCCATGCGCAGGGGTCTGGTCTGATAGGTGTAAGATGGGTCCCGCCTTTGCTCCACGGCAGGTTGGTGGGCCTTCTCCATGTGGGCCTGCGACCAGTCGGGTCCCAGGGAGCGCAGCATCAGGCGGGCCGTGACGCGCTCCCGGTGGCGTAGATTCGACAGCGCGCCCAGCAGGGCGATGAGGGGGTCTGAGCCGGGGTCGAGCAGGTCGTCGTCCCGGAACACGCGCAACGGGGCGTACTCGGGGCCGTCGGCCCGGAGCGTCATGCTCCACGCCTGCTCGCCCTCGTCCAGGCGCAGGGGGTCTTCCTCCGCCGACACCTTCTCTATACGGGCCTGGGGGTAGTGGGAGGCAATCTGGCTGCGCACCACCTGGTCGTCAAGGCAGCGGACCAGCAGCGTCACGCCGTCCATGCCTCCGGCCAGCTCCAGCGAGAAGGGTTCCGGCACTGCAATGGACTGGAGCATGTTCTCCACGCCCAGCATGGTGCGCTCGCCCGTCCTGGGCGGTGTGATCGCGAGCAACACGGGTTTCTTCTTCTCGTCGCCCGATAGCCAGTTGATGGGGTTGGGTTTCATGCGCCTCTTCCTTTCTGTATTGGGATCGTCGGTAGGTCCGCAGTCCTGTCGATGCCGGTCATTCATCCGTCTCGTCCTCCTTTCGCTCCGCTAGTGCCTGCCCGGCCTCCACTCGATGACCTCCGTCTCCTCTGGGGTGGCCTCGATGCGCACGGGGAAGCGGTGCCCCTTGGCCAGGAGCAGCCCGTCCCCACGCGGGCACGAGAGCAGCCAGCGTTGGAGGTCTTCGGGCAGGTCGAAGGCGTCGCCCACGGTGCTGATGGCGGCGGCGTCCTGCTGCAAGAGCAGCTTGAAGGCGGCGTTCTGCAAGAGCGCCCTACCGGAGTGTCCGGTGATGGTCCGTGAGGTGTCCTCGGAGAGCAGGTCCTGGACGTCCTGGGTGATGAACTGGAGTCCCAGGCGGTGCTTCCTGGCCCGCTTCGCCATCGACACCATGAAGGCCGCGCCCTCCGGGTGCTGCATGATCGACCACACCTCGTCCACCACCAGCAGGCGGGGCTTGGGGTCCTGGGCGGCGGCGGCCCACACCGTCTCGGTGCAGACCATCGCGGCGGCGGGCCGAAGCTCCGGCTCCAGCAGCCGCAGGTCGAAGACGGTGATCAGGGCCTCGTTGCCGAGCAGGTCGTCGCCCTCGTCGGAGAGGAGGTGTCTCAGGCTGCCGGTGGCGAAGGGCCGGAGCAGCCGTGAGAGGTCGTTCGCCTCCCCTTCGAGGTAGGCGTAGAAGTCCCGGAAGCCGGTGCGCTCCCTGGGCTGGGCGTAGTAGCCCGCTAGGGCGTGGTCGAGTGAGGCGCGGCGGTCGGCGGAGAGCCGCTCGCCCACCATGACCTCGATGAGCCGGCGCAGGCTGCCGATGCGTTGAAGCAGCTCCTCGGAGTCCCCCCGCTCGATGACGAAGGGGTTCATGCCCTGGCCGGGAATGCCGGGAGAGAGGACGCGCCCGCCCGCGGCGCGGGCCATGTCCGCGTACTCGCCTTCGGGGTCGATGACGTAGGCGGTGACGCCGCGAGTGATGCCGCGCAGGACTCCCAGCTTCGTTGCGAAGCTCTTGCCGCTGCCCGACCTTGCGAGGACGGCGGTGTTGGCGTTCAGGTGCGTCCCGTCCCAGGGGTCGTAGACCACCGGGGCGCAGGCCCGCATGTCGATGCCGTAGAGGGTTCCCCTCCGGGTGTCGAGGTCGGGCGGCGAGAAGGGGAAGAGCCTCGCCAGGCTGGACGTGTCCAGCATCCTCCACACGGCGACGGCGTTGAGGGCCAGGGGCAGGGTGGAGAGGATGCCCTCGCGCTGGCGGAAGGCCAGGGGATCGAGCTTGCCCAGCGTGGCGGCGAAGTGGGCCTTGGCCCGCTGGGTCATCTCCTTGAGCGACGCCTCGTCCTTCGCGTGCAGGGTGATGGAGAGCGACGCGTGGAAGAGCCGCTCCCTGCCCCGCTGCACCTCGTCGCGCAGGCGGGTCACGTCCTCCAGGGCGATCTCCGCCTCCGGGGACATGGTGCGTCCCCGCTTGAAGGACAGCGACTGGGCCGACTCGAAGCGGACCTTCTGCCACTCCAGCGTCCTGGCCGCCTGCTCAGCGGGAATCGACCCCAGGTGGATGGACAGGTCCATCGGCGCGCCTGCGGCCATGAGGCTCTGGAGGAAGCCGGGGGCCAGGGACCGGGGCCACTTGCCCAGGTGGAGGGAGCGGACCAGGCGGTCTCCGACGCGCACCTCGCGGCGGCGCATCTCCACCTCCACCGGCGTCTCCTCGTCGATCTCGGCGGGGGTGCCGCCCAGGGCCGAGGCCAGCATCAGCATCCGCAGACGCCTGCCGCTGAAGGGGTGGACGGACAGCCCGGCCCGCGCCAGCAGGCCGCGCAGCTCGTCGAACCGCCCGAACTCGCACACGGCGTAGAAGCGCCGGTCGAGGATGCCGTCGCGGGCCTCCAACTCGGTCAACAGCCTGCGAAGCGACTCGGCCGCCGCCCTCGTCTGTGGGGGAAGGTCCTGCGGCTGGGTCTCCCTGAGCTCCTCCCGCAGCCCGCCAAGGCGCGGCGGGTGCTGACGGATGAGGAGCTGCACGGGGAAGTCGCAGGCGTTGAGCGCCCCGGCGAAGGCCCCCAGCGTCGGCTCATCGATCTCCAGGCCCATCACCTCGCACACGCCGAGCTTCACCCCGTCCAGGCGGACGGGGCCGTCCTCCTCCAGGTGGGAGAGCATGAAGAACGGGGGCAGGGGCGGCGGTGGCTTGGGGGCGGGCGCCTGGGGTTCCGTGGGTTCCTGGGTCTGCGGAGCGGCTGCGCCATCCGGCGGCCCCTCCGCTCCGGGTGTCTTGATTCGGTCGTTCGGCTTCTTCAACTCGGTCTTCTCCTTTGCGCTAGGGGGTCGGGAAGTCCACGAGGCCGCTGCGCAGCAGCGCGGCGACCGCCTTGGCCAGAAGGACCAGCACCAGGCCGACGACGGCCATCGCGACGGCGCTCTTGGCCCTGCCCCCGCCCCGCTCCTCGGCTCCCTCGGCCATCAGGACGAAGCCCGCCCAGACGATGGCGAAGAGGCAGAGCCCGGAGGCGGCGTAGGCCATAGCGGTGAGCACCCGGTCGAAGGCGTCCAGCATGGCCTGCTCCTCGGCCGGGGCCGCGCCGGTGGTCGCCAGCGCAGCCCCGGCCAGAAGCGTTGCCGCCAGTAGACGCCTCACCACGGCCACTCCCATCCCAGAAGGTCGAACCAGTCGCTCAGGCCGCCGCCCGCGGGCGTCTGCTCGGCGGGCGGGTCTACCGGCTCGGGCTCCGGCAGGACCAGGACCTCGAAGGGGTCGTCGGCCCCGACGCTGGACGCCAGGGCCAGTGCCTCGTCGCGGCTCCGGCCGATGGGCGACCGCTCCACCGTCTCGGCCTTGACGTGCTCCGGGTGGACGACGTCCACCGTCACCTGCCTGGCGATGGTGGCGCTGGGGACGTAGGCGTAGGCCGTCGCGGTGGCGGACGACGTGGAGCCGTCATCGCAGGTGGCCGTTGCCGTCTCACTGTCGGAGTCGCTGTCCCCCGGGCGATGCAGGTGCACGGTCTTGGTGACGTGTTCGACCCGGGCCGGGTGGTGGGTGAGCCGCGTCAGCGGGGGCATCGGAATGCGAAGAGTCGCTTCCAGGCTTGCGCTGATGGTCAGGTTGTGGACGGCGTCGCCCGCTCCGACGGGAAGCCGGAAGCGGGTCTCGCCGCCCGCGACGAACGGGATGCTCGTGTGCGACCCGCCGACGCCGACGTTGACGGTCCCCGTGATGGCGGTAACTGCCGCGTCCATCAACGCCGTCTCGGTGACGCTGGCGTGCCCGGCCACCGTCTGAAGCTCGACGGCCTCCTCGATGCGCCTCTCGCACTCGGATGCCACCGCGCCCTCGACGGCCCCCGGACTCCAGCCCAGGGAGACGACCCGCAGGTCGCAGAGCTCCCCGTCGATGGCCGGAAGGGGGTACGGGATCTGTCCGTGCTCGAAGGTGACGGCCCCGGCCTGCCCCAGCGTGTCCTCCCACGAGAAGGTGAAGGACGGGCTGGGTCCGTGCAGGGGGAGGGAGTAGTCGATGCGCTCCCCCTCGTCCAGGGAGGCCGAACCCCAGAACCGCAGCCAGCTGCCCTCCGGCCCGCCGAAGGCCCGCACCCGGATGTCCAGGGGGGTGGCGGCCCGCAGGGTGACGGCGGCCCGGTCGCCGGAGACGGTGAGTCCCTCGACGAAGAGCCGCCGCCCCTCGACCGGTTCCTCGACCTCGAAGTCGATCTCGTCCCGCCAGTGGTCGTCGGCAAGGGCCGCCTGGGGGACGGCGACCGCCGCCGCCAGAGCGACGGCGGCCATGACCGCGAGGAAGCCCTTCGGCTTCTTCTTGTGCTTGTCCTTGCCGTTGATGTTGTCCTTGTCAGCCTCCGTCCTCTTGGGCTTGCCGAACCAGCGGTGGGGGCGGAAGGGCATCCGCCCGCCCGTCCGTTCCCGGCTCCCGCGCTTGCGGCGAAGGGGGCGCAGGGTCTTACCCGCCCGCCTCGCCATCAGCCGCAGGGGGCCGGGGCCGCTCTTCACCGGCTGCGCCGGCGCGGGCGGCTCGCTCCGCACCAGCTCGGACGGCGGCCCGGCGTAGAGCCTCGCCCCAAGCCGGTACTTCAAAAGGTCGGCGGCCACCAACGGCAGCCGCCGACCGCCTATCTGCCCGACGACCGCGGCGAACCCCGCCAGGCCCAGGAGGACGGCCAGGGCCATCCTCACCTCCGACGGCCCGACGGGGGCGTAGCGGTATGCTCCGTAGGACAGGGCGCACACCGCCGTCATCGCCACGACCTGCGGGAAGGTGAACCACAGCAGCACCTTGTCCTCGGCCTGCACGTGGGTCGGCACCTCGTGCTCTCTCATGTCTTTCCTCCTTGCTTGCTTGCTTGCTTGCTTCCTTCCTTAGTCCGTCTACCCGCTGTCGGGTGTGGGTGTGGGCGTGGTCGGGTCCGGCAGGTCGATCTCCACGGGCGATCCCACCACGGCGTTCATCACCAGTTCCACGACGCCGTAGGCCACCATCGCCAGGACGATGCCCGCCAGGGCGGTCATCATGGCGCTCTTGCCGCGCTCCATCTGGTGCGGCGCTCCGCTGGCCGTCAGGTACAGGTATGCGCCGTAGATGAAGAAGCCGACGCCGACGGCCCCCACGATGCCCAGCAGGATGCCCACCAGGTTCGATATGGTCTGTGTCAGGTCTGCCATAAGTCTTTTCTCCTCTCTGTTCCAGAGTGTTCTGCTCGTCGCTATCGGTTCGGTTGCGTCCACTCACCTACTGGCACATCTCCCCACCTCCTTTGCTTGGTTGATGGGCGCGGACGGAGCCGCGCCGTTTGGTTGTCGTTGTTGCGGGGCTACTCGCCGCTGCTCCGGGGGGCTTCGCCTCCGTCTCCCCCGCCGCCCGATGGGGTGGCCATCGAAGCCGCCGAGCTGAGGCCGCTCGCGGTTGCCGAGAGGCCCGCGCTGGCCGCCATCGCTCCGACGGCCATGCCTCCCGGTCCGCCTGCGGCTCCGCCCGCGACCAGCCCGATGGTCCGGGCCGACCGCATCAGCGACGAGGGCAGGTTCATGCCGAAGTAGAGGGTGCTCAGCCATGAGTCGAAGGTGCCGTGATTGCCGAGCATGGACGGCACCTTGGTCGCCATGTAGATGAAAGCCAGGGACATCAAGAGCTTCCAGATCAGGTCCTGCACCGGCTCGAAGGCGGCGATGGCCGCGAACTCCTTGAGGAAGCCGAAGCCAAGGGCCAGGGCGATGAGCTGCACCGCCTGCTGGAACACGGTCGTCATAAAGAGCCGCAGCCACTGGCGGCCCCAGCCCGCCGTGTGGGGCAGAATCCACAGCCCCAGGGCGATGGGGGCCAGGGCCAGCAGGATGTCGATGAGGGCCAGGCGCAAGATCATCTGCACGATGACGTAGAGGACGAAGAAGCCGTAGACCAGGTAGAGCGCCGCCAGCAGCAGCGCCATGCCCACGCTCCCGGCCTGCACCGCCGTCATCAGCGTGCTCAGGGTCGAGCGCAGCATGTCTCCGGGGGTGACGTTCAGGGAGAAGGCGATGAAGCCGGACACGGCGTCGGCCACGTCCAGGACCAGGGCGCACCACCAGAGCGACGATGCGGCGGCCACCAGGCCGAGCACCAGGCGGGGGACCATCTCGCGCCACCCGGCGTGCTGGCGGCCCAGGTGCTCGGCCATGATGAAGCTCAGGCCCATCCAGCCGAGGATGACCACCAGGGCGGCGGAGGTGATGGCCCAGACGACCATCCACGCCTGGCGCACCAGGTCGTGGCCGTAGGTGAGATCGGGAGGGGTGCCGGTGATGATGTCGGCCACGTCTAGCCTCCCCGGCAGTTGTCGGCGTCCTCGCCGGACGCCCGCTCGACAACTCCGCAGAGGGTCCCGTGGACTCCCTCGATGACCCACCCGGCGAAGGCTTTGGCCCAGCGCGCCGGGCTGAGGGCGGACAGAATCTTGTCCCAGATGCGGCCCGGCTGGTGGATGGGGACGACGGCGTAGAAGTCGCCTCTCCTGCCGTCCTCGGCCTCGGCCAGCATGACCATCAGGTAGGCCCGGTCCCGGTCGAGCTCGGGGTGCTCGTCAAGGTCGGGGTACTCCCAGGAATACTCCCAGCCGTCGCTGCGCTTCTTCTCCCCGCCCTTCACCCGGTACATGGCGCTTATCCAGTCGCCGGTGTCCGCGTCGCGGACGGCGTAGAAGAGGTTTGCGATCTCGCGGTCGAAGACGGGGCGGGCGACGAACTCGCCGCCGCCCTTGCGCTCCACGAGCTCCCGGTCTGCGTTGACCAGGACGATCTCGTTGCCGGGCGGGGCCTGGGCCAGGGCGACGTTGCTTGCGGGGATCGCTACGAGCACCGCCATGAGCAGCGCGGCGGCCAGGGGTATCAGCCTTCCGGCCTTTCCCCCGGCTCTGCTGAAGGACCTTCGGACGGTCGATTGCGCTCCCACGTCTTTCCCTCCTCGTCGATGGGGTCGTTGTGTCTGCCATCGAGTCTGGGGAGTCGAGAAGCCGGGCGTTATCCCCTGGAGGGGACTACATCGATGACATCCCCTCCAAGGGATTACACGGGGAGGGGCCGCCGTGATGTCATGGGGCTGTACAGGGAATCGAGTCTGTGTACAAGTTGTACATCGGGGCGGTTTTCAAAGCTGATATAGGGCGAACTCGCCCCCTACAGGACGGAAATAGCGAACACTTTTTGTCAGGGGCCAGTTGCGGCGGGTTGGTGCATGCGCCCTAGCTGAGATGTACATGTCGTACACCGGGAAAATCGGGAAGCGTGTACATAAGTGGTACATATTGCACAGGAGGCGCTGACGATGAAACCGGACGAGCAGACCGTGGCTGGCGAAGGAGACGAGGAGGAGCTGCGCCATGACCGGCTCATGGCCCTCCTGCACGACCTCGTGAGGAAGCATGGCGGCCGCAGGGGCGCTGCAGGGGTGCTGGGGATCGACCGGCGGACCGTGGCCGCGTGCATGGACGGCAGAGGGATGTCGTGGCGGATGAGGGAGGCGCTGAAGCGGGGACTCCAGGAGGGCGCGGGCTCGGCTTCCGCCCGGCAGCGGAAGCGCAGCGATGCGCTGGAGCGGCGGGTGGAGGCGTTGGAGAAGGGGCTTCACGAGGGCCTCGATGCCGTCAGAGACGGGATCGAGAAGCTGCGGGAGGACGAGGCCCGGAGATGGGAGTCGTTGGAGCGGCGGCTGGCTCACCGGGAGGCACCGCGAGAGTCCACGGGGTCGGCTGACGTGTTGGGTGTGGCCGCACGGGGGCCGGGGAAGACCCCGGCAGCGACCAGGCCGGCGGAGGCCGGCGTCCCGAAGCGTCTGTACCCCGAGCTGGTGACGAAGGAGCCGGCTCCCGACGACGAGGAGGTCTACGGCGAGGCGTGGCCGCTCGTCGAGGAATGGCGCAGGCTGTGGAAGACCCACTCCGCCGGGGGCAGGGGACTGGCGTGGCTGGAGGTCGAGGAGCGCGTCCGGGAGTTGGAGGTGGCAATGCTGGAGGAGCACGGGCTGACGCTGCCGCCGGAGACGATGCCCCTGACGGGCCTGTGGCGGAGCTCGCAGCTGAACTGGCGCAGGGAGACCCTTCGCGAGGTCCGAAGGGCGGTGGCCTGGAGACGGTTGGCGAGGCGAATCCTCACCCTGAATCTGTGGCGGCAGTAGGCGCTTTCAGGGGGCGGGCTTAGGGTTTCGTGAAACTATTCCGAACACTTTGGGCGGCGATGCCCCGAAACCCTTCCTTTCGCACGGGCGTTCGGCAATAATGGAGTCAGTTTCTGGCTTTTCCAGCTGTTTCCCGCCGAGAAACCTGGAGGGTTCCCTGTCCCCCGAATCCGGGACCGGCTGCATAGGATCGAGCACCGCGCTCTCCGAACAGCCGCCCAGGGGTACTGACCGGAGGGATCGAGCATTGCGCTCTCCCGAAGGCCGCCCCAAAGGGACACATTCGCAGCGGCCAAAGCGCTTCCCGCTTCGGCCCCTCGGACATCTTGGTCGAGGTGTGCCCTTCCCACCGGCCGGATCCTCACGTCTTCGCGGCTGTTCCGAAGGTCTTCCACCACCGACCGGGCCGCCTCTTCCCTCACTCCGGCGTTTCATTCGCGGGCGGCGTGCGGGATCGGAACTGCGACACCAGATCAGCCAAGTCAAATGGCTTCGAAGTTCAAGCACATGAAGGAAGTATTGAAGGAATGGAAGCATTACGGACTCATCACATTGGCGAAGGAGGTGACATGCACATGGAATCGGCGTTGACGGACATCGACGGAAAGATAGGAAGGGACGTGAAGGAGGTATACGTGGGGCCGAGCGCGCTCTGGATCGCCAACCTGATCCCGCGACGGGTCAGCTTCAGCCAGGGCTGGTTCCGGACGACGACGGAGATCTGCCACGAAGGTCGCTCGGATGGGTTGGCGTTCAGGCAGAGGCCCGACGGCAACGGCATCGACGTGCGCTGTCACACCCGGGGTTGCTCTCGCGACGTGGCGATGGCCGGGCTGGAGACGGCGACGGGGCTGTCCATCCAGAACGCATACGCGCCAACAGGCAGACCGGTTGACAGGCTCTCGTGGCTCAAGCATTGGCCCTGGGAGAGGCTCGCGTGGTGGGGAACGGCTGCGCTGGCGTTCGCCGCGCCGCTGCTGCTCGGTCATGCGGTGCAGGCTGCCATCCTTGCCTGCCTCGCGTTCAGCGTCGGCTCGTGGCTGACGGGTCGGTTGCTGCTGCGACGCCCTGCCAGGAGGTCCTCGCGCTGACGGCGGGGGTCTCCGGCCTCGATCACAACCCACTCAACGCAAAGGGTCGGCTCCTCAACGGGGTCGGCCCTTCTTCTTTGCCCGCAAGCGGGCGCAATCGGCAAGGCAACAAAGCTGAGGCACTTAAGGAGGTGCATGATGACGACGGCGACACTGACAGTAGGCAATCGGACGATGGCGACGGTAGTGCGGCCCAGGCGCAGCCTGGAGGAGCTGGTGGACCAACTCTTCGCGGCGATGGGGTTCAAGGATGAGACGGAAACGACGGAGCCGAGCCCGACGCGGAGTATCCACGAGGCTCGACGACTCAGGCAGGCGGGGCAGGCTATCGACGGGGCGCTGGCGGTCTTCGCCGGCATGGACATGGCGAAGGCGACGACTAGGGAAGTTCGGTGGGCCTACACCGAGTGGAAGCAGCTGGTGAAGCGGCGGTTCGGCGACCGGGACGTGACGGTCTACCGCCAGGGCGCCGGACGGGCAGCCGCCCTGGTTCCCAGGGGTGACGGGACACTTGAGGTAGCGGCGGTCCTGGGGATGCGCTGGCGGCCCGGCAAGGTCGTCTCCCGGCGCAGCCTGCGGGGGCTGCGGCCCCTGGAGAGGGCTTGCCCTTGACCGGCTCGGAGAGAGGCGCGGCGTGGCCGCAGCCCTTGCTCTCAGCGCCGTCCCGGCGCTCTAGGCACGTCACCCCCTGTGCCTCTGCTACGCACGGGGCTAGGCCTGCGTCCACTTGCGCGGACGACTCGCGCCGCCAGATAGCGGGCCGCAGCCTCCTTACTCTCCACGGCGCTTGACCACGGCGGGGCGTGCCCGCTCCGCTCCCTTGCCTGCGGGACCTTGATCCCGCTTCACCCAGCCCACTCCCACTCACCTGGGAGTACCTATGCCCAATTCACGACGGAGCTTGACCCCGGCTTGATCCGGGGCCTACACCGCACACGGCTTCCCTCAGTAGGGGACGCCGCACCGGCCATCGGCCGCAGCAACACCACCACCCAAGGAGACAGTCCCGGCCATCGGGACAAGGCATCGAGCGGGACTGTCTCCCACAGGGGGGCGTCCCGCTTCTTCATTACAAGGAGGAAGCGACATGACGACGGCAACGACGACACAGACCAATCGGACCAAGGAGACGGCGGGAGCTGAGAGCGAGCTGAGGGCTGCGGCAAGGCGGCGTGGGCTCACCATGAAGGAGCTTGCTGCCATGATGGGCGTGTCCGCGGGATACCTGTCGCAGATTGCGAACGGGGGCAGGCAGTGGACGCCCAAGATGCGGGAGAAGGTAGCGGCGGCGCTGGGAGAGGTCCCTGGTCAGGGGACCGTCTACCGGCAGGGCGGCGTAGTGACCGGGGAGAGCAGCTTCATCCGGGAGCGCGCCCGCACGCTGGGCATGACCATGCAGGACCTGGCCCACCGCGCGGGGGTGTCCTACAGCTACATGACGCAGGTTGCCCGTGGCCGCCAGAGCATGGGCATCAAGGTCCAGGCCAGGGTCGAGTCGGCGTTGCACGGTCCGGCGAAGGTCGCGCCCGCCAAGTGCGCCAACCGCCAGGGCGCCGTCGTGACCGGGGAGAGCAGCTACATCCGGGAGCGGGCCAGGGAGCTGGGCATGAGCCTGCGGGACCTGGCCGACCGCGTGGGGGTCTCCTACAGCTATATGTCAATGGTGGCGCGGGGTCATAGCAACATGGGCGTGAAGGTCCAGGCGCGGGTCGCGTCGGCGCTGGAGGCTCCGGCGAAGGTCGCTCCCGCGCAGCCCGCCTGCATCGACCGGGAAGCCGTGTGGGACCGGATGAACGCCCACGGCTTCAGCCAGAACGAGGTCGCCCGGCGCGCCGGCATCAGCTCGGCCCATCTCTCCCAGATCATGAACGGCAAGTCCAGTCCATCGGCGGGCGTGCTGAAGGGGCTGCACGGTGTCCTGTTCCAGCCGACGACGGCGGAGCGGGTCATGCCCGCCGAGGTGAAGGTGCTGGGCTGGCGGAAGGGCGAGCGGAGCGGGATGGTGGTGCACGGCGCCGGTGGCCCCGGGCGCGGCGCCAGGTCCGGCGGCGGAGCTATTCGGGTCGGCGGCCGGGTGCCCTGGGGCGCGAAGGCGGAGTTTGCCTACCGCGCAGGGTACGACGGCGCGGGCCGGGTGTCGGTGACGCACGTCGTCGAGCGGGGCTACTCCGCCATGCTGAAGCAGCCGGAGATGGCAGCCGCGTAAGCATCCCCCTACCACGACGCACCACATGAGGGCGGCTGCCCCGGCTCCCCTGGGAGTCGGCGGCCCGCCTCCGAAGCAGCTCAGACGGCTCGGTTCAAGCCGCAACATCACGAGGCCCGCCACCGGCAGGCCTTCGCACGTTCAAGCGACCGCCTGGGGACGTTTCCAGGGACCCGTGCTCACCAAACGTCCCCTCCGGGGGGCGTGGTGCGTCCCGGGTCCCGGCGTCGTCCTCCGGCCCACCACGGAAAAGGAGGACGACACGACATGAACCTCGGAGACTTCATAGACACCTTCAAGGACGCCATCGCCCAGCGGGTGGTGGAGTCCTACCCGCCCCTCTACAGGCCCTCGGGTAACGGCGGGACGCTCCCCAGGCTGCTCCGGAAGCCCCTGGGGGCGCAGGCCGACGCCATCAGGGGCGCGGCTCTCTCCCTCAAGGCCCACCGGGGCACCACCGTCGTCGGCGAGATGGGCACCGGCAAGACCTTCATCGGCGCAGCGGCGGCGCACATGGCGGGCTTCCAGCGCATACTCATCATCTGTCCGCCGCACCTGGTTCCCAAGTGGAAGCGGGAGGTGGAGATGACGGTGCCCGGCGTCCGCGCCGCCATCATCGAGTCCATCACCGACCTGGAGCGGCTACGCCTCTCCATCGGCTCCGGCCCCCTCTTCGCCGTCATGTCGCGGGAGAAGGCCAAGCTGTCCTACCGCTGGATGCCCGCCGTCATCGAGCGGTGGGCCGTCTCCAGCGGCAGGCTCCTTCGGGATGAGGAGACGGGCGAGCCGTTCCGGGTGCCCTGCTGCCCCGACTGTACGGCTCAGATCGTGGACAAGGACGGCGTTCCCCTCACCGACGAGGGCCTGAACCGCCGCAAGCACACCTGCGCCGGCTGCGGCTCACCCCTCTGGCAGGCCGACAAGTCCGGCCCCGCACGTTACCCGTTGGCCGACTACGTGAAGCACCGGATGAAGGGCTTCTTCGACCTGCTGGTCGGTGACGAGGTCCACGAGTACAAGGGTCGCGGAAGTGCCCAGGGCATCGCCGCCGGAGTCCTCGCCGACGCCTGCGGCAAGTCCCTCAGCCTGAGCGGGACTTTGATGGGCGGCTATTCGAGCACCCTCTTCCACCTGCTCTACAGGTTCAGCCCGGAGATCAGGACGGACTTCGGACGCTCCGACGAGCACCGCTGGATACAGCGGTACGGCTTCGAGGAGCACAGCATCGGAAAGCCGGACGACGACTCGGTGGAGGACGGGAGGTTCAGCAGGCGACGCAAGTACCGCAAGGTGGTAAGGGAGAGGCCGGGCCTCGTGCCCTCAGCCCTCTTCCACATCATAGGCAACACCGTCTTCCTCAGACTGTCCGACGTTGCCTCCGGCCTGCCGGACTACGAGGAGAAAATACTCGTGTCCTCGATGGACTCGGAGGAGGATGCGACGGCCTACTCCCAGCGCAGCGCCTACAACACCGTGTACGAGGAGCTGCGGCTGAAGCTGGCTGAGGCTCTCAAGGCTGGTTCCAAGCGGCTGCTGGCGACCTACCTGCAAACCCTGCTGGCCTACCCCGACGGCTGCACCAGGGGGGAGACGGTGTTCTACCCCAGGAGCGGCGACGTGATCGTGCAGGTGCCGCCCCTGTCCGAGGAGAAGCTCTACCCCAAGGAGCAGGTGCTCATCGACCTGGTGGCCGCCGAGCGGTTGGAGGGAAGGCGGGTGCTGGTCTACGCGACGCACACCGGGACACGGGACATCACCGAGCGGATGGACGACATGCTCACACGGCATGGGTTCAGGGTGGTGGTGATGAAGGCCGAGGCGGTGGCTCCCGAACGGCGAGAGGCGTGGGTGGCGGACAACGTGAAACAGGGCATTGACGTCCTGATATGCCACCCACGCTTGGTGCAGACGGGGTTGGACTTGATCGACTTCCCAACCCTGATCTGGTACGAAACTGAGTTCTCTGTCTTTCAATCAACACAAAAAGTGCGGTTCTCATGGGCAGTCGATTTGGATTCGACAAGGGCTGAAAAGAAATCAACAGGCTACGGAGGCTAAAGAACTCCCATCATTGGTGGAACGAAGAACATGTTTGCCTACCGTCCTACGGGTTCAAGCCTTGTCAGGTGCAGCCTACTGTTCCGCTAGACTATCTTGAAGTGATTCTAGACGGATCCTCAAAGCTGACTGGTACTCGGCAATCTTCGCTAGTAACGCCGAGTTAAATTCCAGATATTGCTGAATGCGATCCTCTATCTCCGAAGTGTACAGTCCCCGTTGGCCCACCAACGCATACGGTAGATACCACCATCTTCGAGATGTGGCTCGGTAGCCTTTCGACGCACCAGGGCCTCTCAATTCCTGTAGTGTGACACCTCAAGGGCGGAGGGATGGGAGGTGGTGCCCTCATTGAGATTTGGCTGGGGGACCTGTGATTCTTAACACCGCGATGGCATACGGGGTGGGTCGACCCTCTTCAGGTGGGCCTTTTTTCACGATAGACAGAACCATATTCGAGATGTGGTTGGGGGCTTTGTGATCCCTGCCACGGGGATCCTTACCCGGAGTTCGAGCCTCTTCCGGTGGGCCTAAGTGGATGGTAGGTGGAATGGTCTTCGAGATGTGGCTTGGAAGCCTGTGAGCCTACCGAGGGCCGAAGCCGAGATAGTATGGCGTGACAGAGAAGGAGAGCACAAGGGGGCACGGTCGCCCCCTCCCCGTTCAGTAGAGTCCCAGGAAGTGGTGTAAGAGGGAGAGGGTCTGGAGAAAGAGAGACCACCGCGTCATCCTTAGCGGGCAAAGAAGAAAGCTCGAGAAAGGAGGACAACAGTGGTCAAGGAAAGGATGGACCTGCTGGAGCTATTGCGTAAGGGGGGAATGGACGGTGACGTGGACTTCCTACGGGAGGCACTGAGAGTGCTGGTAGAGGGGATCATGGATGCGGAGGTGTCATCGAGGATCGGTGCTGAGTATGGAGAACGCAGCCCTGAGCGGGTGACCCAGCGCAACGGGTATCGGTCCCGGGCGTGGGATACCCGTGTAGGGACGATGGATCTGCACATCCCGAAGCTCAGAGAAGGGAGCTACTTCCCGAGCCTGCTGGAGCCACGGCGTCGCAGCGAGCGAGCTCTGCTAGCTGTGATCCAGCAGGCCTACGTGGAAGGTGTATCCACAAGGCGGGTGGACGATCTGGTCAAGGCCCTGGGGTGTGAGGGTATCTCCAAGAGCCAGGTGTCGCGCATCTGTCAGGAACTGGACGTGGTGGTGGATGGCTTCATGGGCCGTCCGCTGGGCGGTGGACCCTACCCCTACCTGTGGCTGGACGCACTGACCCAGAAGGTCAGGGAGGCCGGCAGGATCGTCAACGTCAGCGTGGTGGTGGTGACGGCGGTCAATGGCGAGGGCAAGCGGGAAATCATTGGGATGGACGTGGGTACGAGTGAAGACGGCGCCTTCTGGCTGGCCTTCCTACGCTCGCTGTCCGCCAGGGGCCTCGGCGGGGTGGAGCTGGTGGTATCGGACGCTCATCAGGGACTCCGAGGCGCCATCGCCGCAGTCTTCGGCGGCGCCAGCTGGCAACGGTGCCGCACCCACTTCATGACCAACCTGCTCACTCGGGTCCCCAGGCGCGCCCAGCCATGGGTAGCCACCATGGTGCGCACCATCTACCAGCAACCCTCCCCCGATGAGGTACACGCCCAGCTCGACAGGGTGACCGATCAACTCCAGAACCGGTTCCCTCAGGTGGCCTCTCTAATGGACGAGGCCGGACCCGACGTCCTGGCCTTCTCCAACTTCCCACTCGCCCACTGGAAGAAGATCTGGTCCAACAACCCACAGGAGCGTCTCAACAAGGAGATCCGGCGACGCACCGATGTGGTGGGCATCTTCCCTAACCGGCCGACCGTGCGCCGCCTCGTTGGCGCCGTCCTCGCTGAGCAGCACGACGAATGGGCCGTTGGCCGTCGATACATCACACCTGTCGCGCTGACCTTCAACGAAGCTCTTCCAGAGGCCGATCTCGCGGAGGGGACTGCCGCCTAAACAACATCAACACGATGACGCACTCTTACACCACTTGACGGGACGTGACCCTATTACTCGGCAAAGGCAGCCGACGAGCTCTATGCTCTGGGCGTGGACCCGTTCGTCGCGCCGGAGCAGACCCGCCACGGCCGGGTTGTGCCACCCGCGCCCCGAGGTCGCATACCCAGCCATCTGTCTCCCAGGAACCGGATGCTTGTTTATGGCATAGGTAAGAGCAGGTAGTGTATCAGTTTGCCAATATTTTGAAGGTAATTTTCAGTCAAAGTGAGACTCTACCCAGCCTGCGCTGTTCAGGGACACCGCAACCTCTGTCTATTACTCCTGATTCTGCCCCTATCCCCACTTCGGCAACAGCCCCCGCTGACAATCTACAGTTGCGAGAGGGGGTCTAGTTGTTGAAGGCTTCATCTACAGACGTTCTTTCTTGTAGTAAGGGCAATAGCAACGCGCGCAATTTTCGTGCGCGGCCTAGGCTTGATGAAGTTTCAGAGAGATAGATCGACGAGTGGCCGACATTGCAATGCTCGGCGGTATCGATTACGACGAAGGCTTGCTTATCGTCCTCAAAGATGCCACGCACGTCGCGGGTTGCCAGTCGTGCCACGCCCTCAAACTTCGGCTGCTGGTGGTCCCGCGGTCTGGAAAGAAATTTGTCAATCAAGTTCTGTACTAACTTCTGGGAAACATAGGCCATGCGATGGACCGAGAACCCCCGACAGCGGAGATCCGCTAGTGAAATCGCCGTTACGAGGACTTGCCCATCCTTTACATGATCAGGGTTGAACAAGGCACGGAGGAGGCGCTCATGGTCCTCCACAACACCCGGCGAAATATCTGGCCTTGCGCTGGCTGGCTCGTCAAGGTGGGGCGGGGACAATCTACTTCAGCCGCAAAAGCAACGCTACAAGGTCATACGGCAACCCATCAGAGGCAGGAACATCATCGTCGTAGAACTCCTCGTCGTCTTTACCACGTGCGAAATAGGAATAGGTGCCCGTACCATAAAAGCCAAGATCGATGTGAATGCCGTCCTGGTCCCAAAGAAAGTTTATCTCACCATCGTCGGCAAAGGACAAGTGCGGCAATGGTATGGAAGACATAGGCAAGGCGTGGATGAAGGCACGAGCATCCGCAAATGCTCTGCCGTTTGGCCACTCCGCAGCAGGCCACCTTTCGGACTCAGGACGGCCTTCAAGGACTTCCAGACACCAGAGCAAGGTCCAATTCCCTAGCCGGTTAGTGAGATCTTCTATCGGAGAAGCAAATGATGGGTTTTGCTCACTTACCATCCGTTCTGTCGTAAAGAACTCACGCTGTTCTGGGGGCATGCACGAACCTAGCACCCTCCGATGGTAGTCCTCCGGCATACGGGTGGTCGGGTCGGTCGAATAATGATAGGCGTCGGCACCACGGAGGCAGGTATAGAAGTAAATACCATCTTGGTCCTCAACAAACTTTATCTCGCCGTCGTGGGCAAAAGCCAAGTGAGGAAACGGTATGGAAGATAGAGGCAGCGTCTCGATGTCTTTCATACGCCAGAGCAACGTCCAATTTCCTGGTGGGCTTGTGAGGTCTGCCCTCAGAGAAGCAAATGATAGAACTTGATCCATTAATACATGCTTTCCCGCCTGCTCTAGCGGGAACGAACCTTGGACGATAGATCCCGTTGTAAGTGGCGCAGTCTGTTCTGGAGGCGTGTCGAAGCTCTCCATCCTCAGGTGGTCGTTCCCGAACGTATAAACGGTCGGCTCAGTCGAAGTGGTCATATCTCTATTCCTATCTTAGCAATCATTGATGGCTGCAGGATGGTCCGCAAGATAGATTTGTTTTTGTCATGAAGGGTGTCCAAAGCTACACCAAAGCTATGGCTGGCCCCAGTAGGGGCGAGAAGCGCTTCAAGAGATTGCCGCGGCGTAGACAAGTGAAGAGTCCCCCGGTGATCGATGGTGACTGTTGAGGCTTGGTCAACCACAGCACTCCCCACGTTAAGTTGATTCAGCACACGGCCAGCAGGGTCGGGCGAATCAAACCAACCAGTGTGGCAGTGCCACAGTGATCCAGCAGTGAAGCATCGCGTAGAAATGTACTCATTATCGTTCACGAACAAGAGCTCAGCCTTAGCGTCCCGAGATTCCCCGTTGAATGTGTACCGATCAATGAACTGCAGACTGGTTGCCATAACCGGATTTCCCGCCAGAGACAAGGGAGCCAACACCGCCGTGACGTACTTGATACTGTCAGCCCGGACTTTGGTCCACCCCCCATATTCCAAGACATTGACAGATACCAAGTTGTCAGAGAGCTGCAGGACCTGGGCAGGCTTGCCATCTCCCCTGACACGTGAAAACTGGAACCCTGCCAAGCTAGATAATACTGAACCCGGCCGTACTTGAGCTTCCAGGTTAGACAAATTGACAGTAACTGACCCACCCCTCAGTTCAGCAGACCGGGGCAGGATGTCCTTCAAGTCGGCCTCAACACCGGCCCGCGCCGATGCGATTTCTTGCTGGTCGAACTCATGCTGGAAGTGAAGAGCGACTCGTGCCTCTTGAATCGAATGCTGATCGGCATACGGCAAGTACTCGCTCATTGTGCCCCCCGGTGGCTCCTATACTTAGAATAAATGATACAACAACAGGGCTTTTTTGTAAATTTGGCTTTCGGTCCAACTTATGTGCTCCGATTGACACGGATTCCCTCCATGTCATTGGCAACCAGCAAAAATGGCACACTTTGAGTCCGATAGATCAGAGGTCGGTTGGAGGTCTCGTAAGCTCCCTGAGGCCCCTGTTGTGGCGTCTTCGCCGTTCGATTGTCTGAGCCTGTATCTTCTTCCTGCGTTGTAGTATCTCTTCTCGCCTGCCCCTTAGCACGTCCGAGGGCGTCACGTTTCCCAGGCCCAGCACCTTGCAGGCTCGTCGCTCTGAGACCCCGTAGCGTCCGTCGTCAGCGTCTCGCCGGCCCTGGGCCGTCCCGCTGATTGTTGGCGTGCCCGTTGCCGGGCTGTTTTAGGGGGCCGGCAGACTCTACTGGAGTCACGTTGACAGATTTGGACCGCCTGCTGAGCCCGGCGGCGTTGATCGCCTTTACCCGGTAGGCGTAACTCACATCGGGCGTGACGTCCCGGTCGGTGTACCCGGTGGCGGTGCTTCCCGTGTCATTGACGTATACCAGCAGGGTTTCCTCTCCCTCCCGGGGCCGCCTGCGCAGTATCTGGTAGCCCGTAACTGAGTCATCGTCGGGGGCGTCCCAGCGCAGGGTCACCGTGCCGTCCGAATTGGCGGCGCCCGTCAAGTTGCGAGGGCGCCCTGGCGGTCCCGTGGGCGCTGCGGCGGCCATTTCGGCCGTCGCCGCGCTGGTCAACGTCTCCTCGTTGCCGGCGTCATCTGTAAAGCCGACCTTCACTTTGACGGTCTTCCCCTGGTCCGCGTCTACCAAGGCATAAGCAATGCTCGAAGCCCCCGGTATGTCCGTGTCGCTAGTGCCGTCGTTTCGTATCCACTGGTAACTGTAGGAGACGCCGGTTATACCGTCGGTATCGCTGATACCCGAGGTGTCCGCCGTTAGCGTTTCTCCAACTTGCGCCGTCCCATTGATCATGGGAGCCCCGGTCGCAGGTGTGTTGGACTGCTGCCGTTGGACGGCAGGGCTGACCGCGTCCGTGGCCGCGCTGGTGAGAACCTCGCCGTTGCCACCGTCGTCGATGAAGGACACACGCACCTTGATGGTCTTGCCGTCGTCGGCTGCTGCCGGGGTGTAGATGGAGCCCGCCGCGCCCGGTATGTCCGTGTCCGAAGTACCGTCATTGGCAACCCACTGGTAACTGTAGGAGACGCCGGTTATACCGTCGGTATCGCTGATACCCGAGGTGTCCGCCGTTAGCGTTTCTCCAACTTGCGCCGTCCCATTGATCGTGGGAGCCTCGGTCGCAGGTGTGTTGGACTGCTGCCGTTGGACGGCAGGGCTGACCGCGTCCGTGGCCGCGCTGGAGAGAACCTCGCCGTTGCCCGCGTCGTCGGCGAAGGACACACGCACCCTGATGGTCTTGCCGTCGTCGTCGGCTGCCAGGGTGTAGCTCGACCCCGTAGCATTCTGGATGTCCGTGTCGGAAGTCCCGTCGTTTCGTATCCACTGGTAGTTGAAGGCGGCGTTACTGAGACCGTCAGCGTCTGAGACGGCGGAGGTGTCCGCCGTCAGCGTCTCCCCGACCTGGGCCGCGCCGCTGATGGCGGGCGCACCGGTGGCCGGGCTGTTCTGGGCGGACTGCCCAGGAGTTACGCGGACAAATTTGGACCGCTTGCTGAGCCCGGCGGCGTTGATCGCCTTCACCCGGTAGGCGTAACTCACATCGGGTGCGACGTCCCGGTCGGTGTACTCGGATGCCGTGCTTCCCGTGCCATTGACGTATACCAGCAGGGTTTTCTCTCCCTCCCGGGGCCGCCTGCGCAGTATCTGGTAGCCCGTAACCGTGTCATCGCCGGAGGCGTCCCAGCGCAGGGTCACCGTGCCGTCCGCATTGGCCGCGCCCGTCAGGTTGCGTGGGGCCCTCGGCGGTTCCGCGGGGGCCGCTGCCGACACTTCGCCGGTCGCCGCGCTGGTCAGCGTCTCCTCGTTATCGGCGTCGTCGGTGAACGACACCCTCACCCTGATGAACTGGCCCTCATCAGCGTCCACCAGCGTATAGCTGGCGCCGGTCGCGTTCTCTATGTCCGCGCCAGCGGCCCAATCGATCCTGATCCATTGGTAGCTGTAGGAAACGCCGGTCAACCCGTCGGCATCGGCGATGCCGGAGGTGTCCGCCGTCAGCGTCTTCCCCACCTGCACCGTGCCGTTGACGGCGGGCGCACCGGTGGCCGGGCTGTTGGGCGCGGCGTCTACTGTTGCCGTCGCTGCGCTGGTCAGCGTTTCCCCATAGCCCGCGTCGTCGGTGAAGCTCACTTTAACCTTGATGGTCTTGCCCTTGTCGGCGGCTGCCAGGGTGTAGGTCGAGTCCGCCGTATCCGGGATGTCCGTGTCCGAAGTTCCGTCGTTCCGTATCCATTGGTAGGTGAAGGCGGCGTTACTGAGACCGTCGGAGTCGGCGATGCCGGAGGTGTCCGCCGTCAACGTCTCCCCGACCTGGGCCGTGCCGCTAATGCCCGGCGCTCCGGTGGCCGGGCTGTTGGGCGCGGCGTCTACTGTTGCCGTCGCTGCGCTGGTCAGCGTTTCCCCATAGCCCGCGTCGTCGGTGAAGCTCACTTTAACCTTGATGGTCTTGCCCTTGTCGGCGGCTGCCAGGGTGTAGGTCGAGTCCGCCGTATCCGGGATGTCCGTGTCCGAAGTTCCGTCATTGGCAACCCACTGGTAGCTGTAGGACACGTTGGTCAACCCCTCGGAGTCGGCGATGCCCGAGGTGCCCGCCGTCAGCGTCTCCCCGACCTGCGCCGTGCCGCTGATGCCCGGCGCTCCGGTGGCGGGACTGTTGGGACGCGCTGCCACCGAAGCGGTGGCCGTGCTGGTGAGAACCTCGCCGTTGCCACCGTCGTCGGTGAAGGACACACGTACCTTGATGGTCTTGCCCTCGTCGTCGGCTGCCAGGGTGTAGGTGGAGTCCGTCGCATCAGTGATGTCCGTGTCCGAAGTTCCGTCGTTCCGTATCCATTGGTAGGTGAAGGCGGCGTTACTGAGACCGTCGGAGTCGGCGATGCCGGAGGTGTCCGCCGTCAACGTCTCCCCGACCTGGGCCGTGCCGCTAATGCCCGGCGCTCCGGTGGCCGGGCTGTTCTGGGTTGATCCCTGGCCGTCGGCCGATTGCTGCTGGACAGCTGAGCCAACCGCCTCCGTCGCATTGCTGGTCAACGACTCGGCGTACCCGCCCCTATCGGTGAAGGCTACCCGGAGCTTGATGGTCTTGCCCTCGTCGCTGGCTGCCAAGGTGTAGCTGGAGTCCGCCGCGCCCGAGATGTCCGTGTCTGCGCTCCCATCGTGGGAGACCCATTGAAACCGGAACTGCACCCGGTCCAGACCGTTTCCGTCCTCTATGCCCGCCGTATCCGCCGTGACGGTCTCTCCGGCCTGCGCCGTGCCATTGATGACCGGCGCGCCACTGGACGCCACGTTGTCCGGCCTGGCTCGTCTGCCCGACGCGTACTGATTCGTGGCGGCCATGAAATCGTAATCGGACCAATCCGAGGATCCGTGAGCGTTTCCTGCCCGTACGTGGAACCAGAGCGAGGAGGCTGGATCCAGTTCGCTGATGATGGCCCCCGCCCCGTAGAACGCGATCTCAACGCCGTCTCCCGGCAGGTCAATCCACTGGCCGTTACGGTACAACTGTACGTCGTAGGAATCGGGCCCGGGCACATCGTCCCACGCCAGGTCCACGCCCCCGGCGAAGACCGCAGTTCCCACCGGCCGGTCCGGGTTGTCCGGAGCACTGCCTGGGTCGGGGAGGGCCGTCACCGAAGCCGTTGCTGCGCTGGTCAGCGTCTCTTCGTTGTCCGCATCGTCGGTAAAGCTCACCTTCACCTTGATGGTCTTGCCCTCGTCGTCGGCTGCCAGGGTGTAGGTGGAGTCCGTCGCATCAGTGATGTCCGTGTCCGAAGTTCCGTCGTTCCGTATCCATTGGTAGGTGAAGGCGGCGTTACTGAGACCGTCGGCATCGGCGATGCCGGAGGTGTCCGCCGTCAGCGTCTCCCCGACCTGCACCGTGCCGTTGACGGCGGGCGCACCGGTGGCCGGGCTGTTGACTTGCGGCGGCGGCGGGCCAGGCACCTGCAGGGCAATCCCTCCCGCCAGCGGCCGGCCGTCCGCCGTGCATAGCGCCCCCGCCTCCGTGCACGTCCGGCCCAGCGGCGTGAGAATCGACACCGGCCCGCTCCCCGAGGGCTGCAGCGTCAGCTCCCACAGGTCCTTGCGCCCGTCCACCCGCTCGGCATCGATCACCGTGGCGCCAATCACCGTCAGCGCATGGTCGCGCAGGTCCTCGGGCGTAATCTCCACCTCCTCGGTGAAGGCCATGAGGAACGTGAACGCGCTCGACCCGTCGTGCGACGACGGCACCAGGTTGAAATCCGCCAGCAGCGGAGCCGGCGGCGCCTCTTCCGTCGCGTTGTTCTCCCCCTGATGTATGATGCTGTCGTTGTCCACGATTTTGTACGTCGCGGTGGGGCCCCAGTGGGAATCCGCTTCCACCCCTTCGGGCAGCGTGCCGAACGACACCACAAAGCCCTCACTCTCCTCAGAGACCTCGGTGTCGTCCACGCCGCTCAGCACCACGCCCGACCACCGCTGGCCCGCCCCGAACGTGACGCTCGCTGGCACGCCCGTGACGTCCGCCGCGGTCGCCCCGCCCGTGTACGTCACGACCAGCGGAATCGTCACCTCGTGCACGGACGCACGGTCCAGTCCCACGTGAAGATAATATGAACCGCCCTCGCGCAAGTACCGCGTTAATTTGCTGGACGCATCGAACCAAACGATGAGCATTTCCTGGTCGCCGTCGTTGTCGACAATCAGGATCGTCGAAGCCTGATTGCCCGGCCCCGTGCCGTCATGAGCGACAAGCAGCACCCGGTAGTCCAGCCCGGCAGCGCGCCTCAGGTTGATCAGGAACTCCTCGTCCGGCTCGTCGATCACGTCGTCCAGGATCGTCACCACGACGGACTTCTCCGCCCTCCAGGCGTTGCCCACCGCCGTGTAGTCGCCGGCCTGGAAAACCACCGTCAGGTTACCGATCGGGCTGAAATCCTGGTTGAAGGTGGCCGTGGCCGACTCCGTAGACACCGCGACCCTCTCGTCGGGAAGCATGAAGGCTGCCCACCCGACATCCAACGGCGCGCTCGCCGCGCCCACCGGGATCGTCACCTCCCGCGACAACTCCGTGTCCTCCAGGAACGGCTTGTCCTGCGTCAGCGCCACCGTCACCGTCAACGCCGCTGTCGTCTCCCCCGTCCGCCTCAGCGTGAACGATGCATTCTCCCCATCCGCGTAGGTCACCCTCCACGCCACCGCCACGATGGTCACCTCCGGCGCCACCGCCGCGATGGTCTCCCCCGGCGCCGGTCCGACCTTGAACACGCCCGACAGGCCGTAGAAGAAAAGGGTGAAGAAGGGAGAGCCGCTATAGTCGCTGCTGATGGGGCCGTTGCCGCTACCGGAGCTATTGGGCCGGCCTGCGCGCACATTGCTCGTGCCGAGCGCTCTCGATGTACCACGGACGAAGGACTCGGTGCCGTTGTGCTTGCAGCCGGTGTGGAGGTGGTTGGGCGGCCAGGAGGTGGGCTGGTTGGCACCGGACTCGTTCTTGTCGTTGGCCTCATCGTCCCAGATCGCCGAGGCCAATGGCAACAAGGTCGTGACCGTCAGGAACTCGATCTACCGCATTCAGAACAAGCTGGGCGTCGATACGAAACAGGAGATGGTGGTCTGGGCCGTGAAGAACGGCCTGCTGGAGGGCGTGGCGCGAGATGGTTGATTATCGGCCAATGCCCGCGTGATGACCCACTCCAGCTGTCGCGAAGGGTCTGGGGTCAAGATCAATCAGGCGGCTCGGGTCCGGTGCGAGCCATCGTGAAGAGGCTGCGCCGCGAGTTGGACAGCGACGCGGACAACCCCACCTTCATCTTCACCGAGCCTCGCGTCGGCTACTGGACGGAAAGGCCGAGACGCAGGAACAGGGAGAGCCGGCAACTGGTCGAGCCACGGCAATCTTCAATAATGAATCGGATGCGATGCCGTACCCCGATCTGGCCATCATCACCGCCGCCTACGGCGACAACCGGTTGCTGGCGCTGGCCCTCAAGCCATTCCTCGACCACGACCGGAGAATCGTGAGTGGCGAGAAGCACGACGCTGAGGCCACGGCCCGGCACCGCATCCCCGTTCGAGTGGGCTCTAGGTGATGCTCCTTCCCCGTTTCGAAAAGGATGGGCAGGATTGACTTTGTATGCCTACTCTCATATATTCACGTAGTAACTCTTAGGGTCTCTTGAGGAGGAGTTAGTCAAGAATGGCCTCTCAAGAAGCATGGGTCGGCATCGCAGACGTTGCTGCGCACTTAAGCGTGGCCAGGGATTCCATCTACCGTTGGGTCGAGGCTAAGGACTTCCCTGCACATAGGGTAGGACGGCTCCTACGTTTCCGACTCTCGGAGGTGGACGAGTGGGTGAAGACTAGCGGGGGCAGTGGCTTAGAGGCTCCTCAAGGAGCAAAGCAACGCCAGCGAGACGAAGAGAAGGCTTGAATAAGAATGCCTGAGAATAGGGATTGTCACCCGGATACCAAATCCGCTATCCGGGATGAAAGTATCGGACTGCTGAGTCTGAGCGAGTCTCCGACACAGCGAGGTGAGAACGAACGATGGCCCTAAAAAAGTCTCAACTGTATTCATCACTCTGGCAAAGCTGCGACGAATTACGCGGGGGCATGGACGCCTCGCAGTACAAGGACTATGTCCTGACACTGCTGTTCATGAAGTACATCTCGGACAAGTACGCCGAGAACGCCGACGCGCTCATTGAAGTACCCGTGAACGGCGGCTTTTCCGACATGGTGAGGTTGAAGGGCGACAAGGAGATCGGCGACAAGATCAATAAGATCATCGGTCGGCTTGCCGAAGCCAACGACCTCAAGGGAGTAATCGATCAGGCCGACTTCAACGACGAGAGCAAGCTCGGCGCTGGCAAAGAGATGCAGGACCGCCTCTCTAAGTTGGTCGCTATCTTCGATAGTCTTGATTTCAGCGCTAACCGAACCGAGGGTGATGACCTACTAGGCGACGCATATGAGTATTTGATGCGGCACTTTGCCACAGAGTCTGGCAAGAGCAAGGGGCAGTTCTACACTCCCGCAGAGGTCTCCCGAATCATGGCGAGGGTAGTCGGCGTCGGGCCAGACACTCGTCAAGACCAGACTATCTACGATCCGACCTGCGGCTCCGGGTCGCTGTTGCTCAAGGCCGCCGACGAAGCCCCGCACGGAATCACTGTCTATGGTCAAGAGATGGACAATGCCACTTGGGCGCTCGCACGGATGAACATGATCCTGCACGGCCACCCGACTGCCGAGCTATGGCGCGGCAACACACTGGCTGCGCCGTACTTCAAAGAACCAGAACCACAGTCTGAGGACATTCGACTTCGCTGTCGCCAATCCTCCCTTCTCCGACAAGGCATGGTCCAGCGGACTCGATCCGGCCAACGACGAGTACAGGCGTTTCGAGTACGGCATCCCTCCTGTCAGAAACGGAGACTATGCCTTCCTCCTGCACCTTAATGCATCGCTGAAGAGTAGGGGCAAGGGTGCGATCATTCTGCCCCATGGTGTGCTGTTTCGTGGCAACAGAGAAGCCGATATTCGCAAGAATCTCGTCAGGCGTGGCCTGGTCAAAGGCATCATCGGCTTGCCCCCCAACCTCTTCTACGGCACCGGCATCCCAGCCTGCATCCTTGTGATAGACAAGGAAAACGCGAGCACTCGTAACGGCATCTTCATGCTCGACGCGAGTAAGGGTTTCCGCAAGGACGGCAACAAGAACCGTCTGCGCGCACAGGACATCCACAGAATAGTGGATGTGTTCAACAAGCAGACCGAAGTGCCACGTTACGCACGCATGGTGCCGTTGGCAGAGCTCGCCAGTCCCGCCAATGACTACAACCTCAACATCCCACGCTACATCGATTCCACTGAATCGGAAGACTTACACGACCTGACCGCCCACCTGAACGGTGGTATCCCCGATCGGGACATCGACGCGCTTGGTTCCTACTGGACGGTATTCCCCACGCTGCGCCAAACGCTTTTCGAGAGTAACGGCCGGGCGGGTTATAGCGAGCCTCGCATCGAAACGCAACAGGTGAAGGCCGCCATCCTCGGTCATGGGGAGTTCGAGTCCTACCGGCAGCGAGTCGCAGCCATCTGCGACTCCTGGCGCAAGAACGCACGACCGCTCCTCCGTGACATCGACAGCAGCACCCTCCCCAAATCGGTTGTCGGCAGCCTGTCTGAGGATTTGCTGGCTCGCTTCGCCGACCTGCCTCTGCTCAAACGCTACGACGTCTACCAGCGGCTGATGGACTACTGGGACGAGGTGATGCAAGACGACGTATACCTCATCGCTATGGGCGGTTGGATGGAGGCAGCCAAACCTCGCGGCATCATCGAGGACAAGGAGAAGAAGATCAGGGAGACCCCGGACCTCACCATCAAGCGCAAGAAATACAAGATGGACCTCATACCCCCGCCGTTGATTGTCGCCAGATTCTTCGCCGTAGAGCGGGCCGCTATTGAGACGCTGCAGGTCAAACAAGAGACTGCCGCCCGCGAACTGGAGGAGCTTGTCGAAGAGCACGTCGGCGAAGACAGTCTACTGGAAGATGCCGTCAACGACAGCGGCAAGGTCACCAGGGTGGGCGTGAAAAACCGGCTCAAGGTAATGGCCGACGATGACGAGCCGGAGAGTTGTGAGGAACGCAAAGTTCTCACGCGCTGCCTCGCTCTAACCGAGGCCGAAGCTGAGGCTGCCAAGGCCGTGAAGGAAGCCCAGGCAGTGCTCGATCAGCAGGTGCTGGCGCGCTACGCCACGTTGACCGAGGACGAGATCAAGACGCTGGTGGTCGAAGACAAGTGGTTCGCCAGTATTCAGGCCGAGATTGAGGGAGAAGTGCAGCGACTGATCCAACAGCTCGCCGGGCGCGTCAAGGAATTGGAAGACCGCTACAACAAGCCCCTACCCATGTTGGAGTATGAAGTGGCTGCCCTCAACGAGCAGGTTGAAGGGCATCTAAGAAGGATGGGTGTGAAATGAGCGTCAGCATAGAAGGGATCGGGCAGAAGGTCTCCTCTGTAGACGATAGTTCGACCGTTGGGTTGGTTGGGTACGGGCGGAGTGACACCGTAGACATACCTGAGGACTGGAGCGTTAAGACTATATCCGAAGTTGCGGCTGTGAGAACTGGGCCATTTGGGTCCGCGTTGCACGAACGCGATTATGTTGATGATGGCACACCGATAGTCACGGTTGAGCATTTGAGCGAGCGTGGCATCGTCCACGAGAACCTGCCGTTGGTTTCCGACTCTGACCGATCTCGACTGGCAGCATATAGGCTTCAAACGGGCGACATTGTATTTAGTCGAGTGGGTTCGATAGATCGCAATTCGCTAATAGGTGAAGAAGAAGACGGTTGGCTGTTTTCGGGTCGTTTACTCAGGGTTAGGACGTTAGACGATACGACCCATCCTCCCTATCTCAGCTATCACTTCCAATCTGAACCCTTCAAGAGGCGAGTTCGCTCTGTTGCTGTTGGCCAAACTATGGCCTCGCTCAACACGCAAATACTCAATAATGTCTGCGTAATTCTTCCCGCAGCTCAAGAGCAACGCGCCATCGCCGAGGCATTGTCGAATGTAGGCGACTTGCTCACTGCTTTGGAGGCGCTGATTGCCAAGAAACGGGACATCAAGCGAGCCGTCATGCAGCAACTTCTCACCGGCGAGACTCTCCTGCCGGGATTTGGCGGGAAATGGGAAACGAAGCGACTAGTAGAACTCGGCACGTTCGCGAAGGGTCGTGGGGTAAGACGCGAAGACATATCTACGGAAGGTGTTCCGTGTGTTCTATATGGAGAGCTATATACTAAGTATCACAACTACACCTCGCAAATATCATCGCGCATCTCACCGCAGGTCGCTCAGGGGGCACTGCCGATAAAGGCAGGCGACATCCTGTTCGCAGGGTCGGGCGAAACTGCGGAGGACATCGGGTGCTGCGCCTCGTATCTTGGCAACGAGATAGCATACGCTGGTGGGGACATCATCGTATTGAGACCAACAGGCGAAGACCCGATCTACCTCGGTCACTTGCTCAACCATCCAACTGTGCCGGCACAAAAGGCCCGTATGGGGCAGGGCAACGCGGTTGTCCACATCAGCACTCGCAATTTGGGCCAAGTCCAAATCAACCTCCCGCCGTTCGAAGAACAAGCCGCCATTGCCACAGTTCTATTTGACATGGACGCCGAGATCGCAGGCTTGGAGCGACGCCGAGACAAGGTCGGTGCCATCAAGCAGGGCATGATGCATGAGCTCTTGACTGGCAAGATCAGGCTGGTCGACTCAAATGCCGTTGCAGAAGCCTCGTCATGCTGAACACGCGCGCCAAGTTCCTTCTGGTCGCGACATCTCTTTCGCCTGTGCTGGGGGCCGTGGCGGTGAGTCAGTTTGAGCCCGGCGAGTCATGGAAGAGTTGGGAATGGTGGCTAGTAGTGGTGCTAGCGGTGGTTCTGCCAGGTCTCTGCTGGGCTTTGTTGATGTACGCCAAGAAGAATGCGCCGAAGCAATTGTTCTACATCAAGGAATTTGAGCGCAAAGATCAGGAGATGCTGGTATTTCTGTTTATCTATCTCCTGCCATTTATTCGATCGGCAAACCCCACGTTCGCAAGTGAGTGGCTCACAAGTGTTTACGTACTGGCCATCATCATCATAGCTATTGCGTACGCCGATGCCTTTCATTTCAATCCTGTCATGCGGCTGTTGTTCGGTTATCGCTTCTATGCTGCCAAAGACCGTGAAGGGATATCTAACCTCCTTATCAGCAAGAGAGACCTGCGACGACCGGGAGAAGAAGTCCAAACAGTACGACTGGCTTGGAACGTCTACCTGTACATAGGAGACTCAGATGCTTGAAAACTTCCACCTAGCAGCAATCGTCAAGACGCGCGCTGAAACACACTTGTTGCAGATCCCCCTCCACCAAGCGTTGCAGGGTAACCTCTCTGAGAGTTGGGAGGAACAACACTTGACATTCGTTGAGGGTATTGAGGAAATTGCGTTCAACGCTGGCTACATCCCGGAAAAGCATGAGCGTTTTCGCTTGGCTGACTACGAGCTCCCCGATTGGCTAGCGGGAGAAGACAGCCAGACCATCGATAATCTCGATACGATAGCAAGTGACGATGAGCTGATTGACTCCATTGCAGGTACTGTGGCGATGGCACGGAATGACAAGGGCGAAGAACTAGTGCTGTTCCAGAACTTCACTCGTTCGAGAGTGATAAGACCTGGCGGATTCTTGTTCCTTGACGGCAACACGTACAGGAGTGCTGAACGCCGAGGGTTGACCCTCGATGTAGCGTTGAGCGCCGTATATGAGCCGAGAGAACAGAAACTGCTTTTCCACAATTTTCGCACTGTCAACACCTTCCTGCCGTTGGCCGACTTCTATCAGGAGGCGTCGGAGCAAGAGATCCGAGAAGTGTTGGACCACCCACTACTCGCAGCCGAAGACCCGGATGCGGCGGTTGGCTATGCTAACCATTGGTTCCGCAAGCGGTTTGCCATGCTCAAGGATTCGGGTATTCTCGATGAGTACTCCGCGACAGAAATTCAATCGCGTTCAAACGGGCATAACGTTTCTATCGTGGTCTCAAATAGCAAGATCATTTTCCCGGCTGATAAGACCGAGGCAAAGAGGGTCCTGCAATTCCTCAATGAGGAACTGTACCGGGGGCCAATTACAGAAACGCTTTACGAGACCAATTCAAAGAGGGAAGCCGGCTGATGACTGAATTGGGGCAGCCTGAAATTGTGACGCAGAGGCGCGTGATCGCATTCTTCCGCGATTCGCTGGGCTATGTCTACCTCGGAAACTGGAAGGATCGGCCTGACAATAGCAACCTTGAGGAGGGGTTGCTCTCTGCATGGCTGACGCGGCAGGGGTGCAGCGACAAGATCATCCCAAAGGTGATGGTCGAGTTGCGAAAGGCGGCGGCGCTCGGCGGTAGCAGGACCCTCTATAATGCCAACCGGGAGGTCTACGATCTGCTCCGCTATGGCGTGAAGGTCCAGCCAGATGTGGGCGAGCATCACGTCACCGTGTGGCCAATCGACTGGGAGAACCCAGGCAACAACGACTTCGCCGTGGCCGAGGAGGTCACGGTCATCGGAGAGAATACCAAGCGGCCGGACCTCGTGATGTACGTGAACGGGATTGCGATGGGCGTGCTGGAGCTAAAACGTTCAACGGTGTCGGTGAGTGAAGGCATCCGCCAGAACCTGGACAGCCAGAAGAAGGAGTTCATCCGCCCCTTCTACTCCACCGTGCAGTTAGTGATGGCTGGAAGTGAAACGGAGGGTATGCGCTACGGAGTGATAGAGACGCCAGAGAAAAAGTGGTTGCGCTGGAAGGAAGCTGATTCACTCCCATCGGCGGGAGACAATGCGCTGTTCCGCGAGTTGGGTCAACTTTGGGGCAAGGAGCGGTTGCTAGAGGTTGTGCATGACTTCATTGTCTTCGACGCCGGAATAAAGAAGGTATGCCGCCATAACCAATACTTTGGAGTACGGGCGGCTCAAGAGCACGTGAAGCGGCGTGAGGGCGGCATCATCTGGCACACCCAGGGCAGTGGCAAGAGTCTAACAATGGTATGGCTTGCGAAGTGGATCCGCGAGCACGTGGGCGACGCCCGTGTGCTGCTAATCACTGACCGCTCGGAGCTGGACGAACAAATCGAAGGCGTCTTCTTGGGCGTCGGCGAGGATATCCACCGGACCAAGAACGGCGCCGACTTGGTCCGTGTCCTCAACAGCAGCGAGGAGTGGCTACTTGCTTCGTTGATCCATAAGTTCGGCGTGTCCGACGAAGGCGACATCGATGCATTCGTCAAAGACATACAAAGTCATCTACCTGCGGGCTTTCAGGCTAAGGGAGAGATATTCGTCTTTGTCGACGAGTGCCACCGGACCCAGTCCGGAAAGCTGCATGAAGCGATGAAAACACTCCTTCCCGAGGCCCTGCTGATTGGCTTCACGGGAACCCCATTGCTGAAGGAGGACAAGCGGCGCAGTATTGAAACCTTTGGTCCGTACATCCACGCATACAAGTATGACGAGGCCGTGGGCGACGGCGTTGTGCTTGACCTTCGGTACGAAGCGCGTGACATTGATCAGAACATTACTTCACAGTCAAAGATCGACCAGTGGTTCCAGGCTAAGACCAAGGGACTGAACGACGTCGCAAAGGCCCGGCTCAAACAGTGTTGGGGCACCATGCAAAGCGTGCTGAGTTCACAGGACCGGCTGGCAAGGATCGTTGACGACATATTGATGGACATGGCGACGCGAGACCGGTTGCAAAGCGGTCGCGGCAACGCACTGCTGGTCTCCGCCAGCATCTATTCCGCTTGCCGATCCTTTGACATGTTTCAGCAGAAGGGCCTAGCAGGCAAATGCGCTATTGTGACCTCCTACCGTCCCACTTCCTCGGACATAAAGGGAGAAGAATCTGGTGAGGGGCTCACTGAGAGGCTGCTCCAGTACGATAGCTACAGAAAGATGCTTGCTGCCCACTTCAACGAGTCTGAGGAAGCGGCCATGCACAAGGTGGACCTCTTCGAGGACCAGGTGAAGGAGCGGTTTGTCAAAGAGCCTGGGCAGATGAAGCTCCTGATAGTCGTGGACAAGCTCTTGACCGGCTTCGACGCTCCCCCGGCGACCTACCTGTACATCGATAAGCAGATGCAAGACCACGGCCTCTTCCAGGCTATCTGTAGAGTTAACCGGCTTGATAGCGAGGATAAAGAATACGGCTACATCATCGACTACAAGGACTTGTTTAAGTCTCTCGAACAGTCGATCAAGGACTACACGGGCGAAGCTTTTGCTGGCTTCGACGCCGCAGACGTGAAGGCTCTTCTAAAGGACCGGCTTCAGCAAGGGCGGGAGAGGTTGGAAGAGGCCCGAGAGTCGGTGAAGGCACTGTGTGAGCTAGTGGAGCCACCGCGCGATACATCGGCTTACTTGCGATTCTTCTGTGCCGCCGAGAGCGGCAACATTGAACAACTCAAGAGCAACGAAACAAAGCGGGTCACCCTGTATCGGCTGGTCGCGGCGTTCCTCCGAGCCTACGCCAACTTAGCCAACGAGATGAACGAGGCGGGCTACTCCGATACGGATACGTGGGAGTTTAGGACCGAGGTTGACCACTATGAGAAAGTGCGCCAAGAGGTCAAACTGGCTAGCGGCGACTACATAGACTTGAAGATGTACGAGCCTGCCATGCGACATCTGCTTGACACGTATATCCGCGCGGAGGATAGCGAGCAGCTTTCGGCGTTCGATGATGTGACGCTCGTGCAACTGATCGTCGAGCGCGGAGAGGCAGCGGTTGATGCACTACCTGAGGGGATCCGCAAGAACCGGGACGCAGCGGCAGAGACGATTGAGAACAACGTACGTCGGCTGATTATCGACGAGGCGGCGGTCAACCCCAAGTACTACGAAAAGATGTCAGAGTTGCTGGACGCGCTGATCCTCCAACGGAAGCAGGAGGCTGTGGACTACAAGGAATACTTGGCAACGATTGTCGATTTTACCAAGAAGGTAAAGGGGTCGGATCTTCAGTTATCTTATCCGTCGAGCCTCAATACTGCCGCACTACGGGCACTGTTTGACAATCTAGCTGGGCGGGGAAATGCGCCAGCATCTGGTGAAGAGGAGTCGATGTCCGATTGGACAGAGGCAAAGGCGCTTGCCATTGACTACTCCATCCGTGCTGTGAAGAAGGCGGACTGGCGCGGGAATAGGCTAAAGGCACGGGAGGTTCGCAACGCAATCAGGTCGGAGCTCGGAGACGACGAGAGACTCCTTGACATGATATTCGA
The DNA here is from genome assembly GCA_965225925.1 of Dehalococcoidia bacterium. Taxonomy (GTDB): domain Bacteria; phylum Chloroflexota; class Dehalococcoidia; order Lucifugimonadales; family JAGWBF01; genus CBDDBY01. The sequence goes on from CBDDBY010000005.1 coordinate 591,659, forward strand.
GATTGTAAAGGCTCAGAGTGATTACTAAGGCCAGGGGGCACTACATCGAAGTGCAAGGAACACCTGTGGAAGTTGTCCGCAAGGACATCAAGAACCTCCATGTGGGTGTCTACCCCCCAGGAGGACGGGTTCGCGTGGCCGCGCCGTTGCACTTGGATGACGACGCTTTGCGAATGGCCGTCATTTCACGCCTGGGTTGGATTCGCCGAAAGCAGAGCGAATTCGAGCAGCAGGATCGGCAATCTCAGAGGGAGTTCGTGTCTGGTGAAAGTCACTATTTCGAGGGTCGACGCTACCGGCTTGACGTGATTGAAGACGAGGGTCGGCCGAGTGTCCATCTAATAAGCAACACCAGGATGGCGCTACGGGTTCGTAGAGGTGCCGACCGGGACACACGGGAGGCTGTGCTTCACGAATGGTATCGTAGCCAACTCCTAGGTCGATTGCCGGCGCTCCTACAAAAGTGGGAGCCAAAGGTCGGGATACAAGTCGATGAGGTTCGCATTAAGAGAATGAAGACTCGTTGGGGAACGTGTAATAGCGCAGCCTGCCGAATCTGGCTGAATCTTGAACTGATCAAGAAGTCGACACCCTGTCTTGAGTTCATCCTGGTGCACGAAATGGTCCACTTGATCGAGCGTAGCCACAACGAGCAATTCCGGGATCTGATGGGAAGACTCATGCCGCAGTGGCGCGCTAGTCGGGACCACTTAAATCGTGCCCCTCTAGCTCACGTCGACTGGAGTTACTGATTCCTGCCGCAATTGGCCCATAACGATGTAAATGGCTACGCTTCGGACTAGGACCAGCCGAAGCTCGAGCGACGCGCCCCCTCCACTCCACTTCTTGATTCAGAGTTTGGATGCCAGGCTGGTCCTAGACCTCGTGCGAGCCACCTGCGATCGGCAGTAGGAAGTCGCCATCATCGTAAGCCAAGATTGGGACATCGGACCTACGGTTCACTTGGCGGAGGAGATCAGCCATGCGCAGTGCCGGCGGCTTGGCTTCGAGGCCTGCTTCCCAGGTGGGTCCTGTGAGCCTTCCACTGAGAGGGGTTCCGGGAACGCTGTACATTCCGATAGCCCAGGCGACCGACGACGCCTGCCGCGATTGGAGAGGCTACCGTCCGAGGAGGAAGTGAATGCCCCGGCGCCGTGGGCGACTGCCACGATCCTCGCGTGGTCCGGGCCAACGCATCACAATCGCTGAGTCAAGGGGCTTGGTGGGTTCACAGAGACCCCAGCCACATCTCGAAGACGGTTCTGTCTACCATGCACGTTGGTGGGCCAGAGTGTACCGTACTGAGCCCGTCTCAGAAGTCTGACGTCCTCAAGGTCGTCGATTTCAGGGTGTCGGCTTCCGCTGACATGACGATATTCTCTGACGTATTCTCAAGCTAGTCATGCCGTAAGACACCAGAATCGGCCTGCACCGCGTAGCGTGAAACCGGGCAATAGGCTTTGTGAGACAGGCTCTACTGCGAACTTTTCCCTGAGAGGTCCTAATATAAGCCCTAATCCACCGAAGGAGGGCGTGTAGGAGGCCTGCTGAAGAAACAAAAGGGTGCGCCTCTGAATCTGGGATAATGGTTTTGAAACAGAAAACCGGTCCCAGAAAAGGAGCACCCGATAGATGCTACCACGTAACCACCCCGACCGCATACAAATCGCCTTCGACGACCACCGCCTGGTGGCCAATGCCGGGCTGATCCTTCCCGCCACCCTCGCCCTGCGCCTTGGCCTGCCCCAACTCCTCCGGAAGCACCTCGACCTCGGCGGTGCGCCGGGCCGGGCGAACACCGGCGACAAGATGATGACCCTGGTGGCCTCCGCGCTGGCAGGCGGAGATTGCATCGACGACGCCGATGTGCTGCGCGCCGGCGGGACCGCCCGCGTGCTCGGTTTCACGGCTAAGGCTCCCTCCACCCTGGACACCTTCCTGCGCAGCTTCAGGTGGGGCCATGCCCGCCAACTGGACCGGGTGAGCCGCGAGTTGCTGGCCCGGGTCTGGAAGGCCGGTGCCGGACCCGGCGACGCACCATTCACCATCGACCTTGATTCGACGATCTGCGAGACCTACGGACTGGCTAAGGAGGGCGCCCGCCACCACGGCTACACCGGTGCGCGGGGCTATCACCCGCTGCTGCCCATCGCCGCCGGCACCGGCGACGTGCTGTTGGCCCGCCTGCGCGAGGGCCGGCCCCATGAACGGTTCTCCGATGGCTTGCCGCGCCAATGGCAGGTTGCTTCTGGCTAGATCGTGAAGGTCCCTGAGGGCATATCGCTCTACCGTCGGCATGTCGTCGGGCACCCACCACAGATCAAGCACCTCCTTCGCAAAAGGCGGGTACTCATTCATTAAGCTGAATACACTGGAAATGGCGGAAGATTCACCTGCGGTAATACCGTCCATGACCCAAGGGAAGGTCAGCATTGAAGCCGTCACCTCTGCGTCTATGGGGTATATGTATCTTAGCTTTTCGACGGCTAACCCTTCCCACTTGGTAATACCGTCCATGAGCCAGGGGAAGGTCAGCATTAACGTCGCCGATTCTGCGTTGATGGAGGATATGGCTCTTAGAGAACCAGCGGCCAATTCTTCCCACTCTGTGATTCCATCGGCGAGCCAGGGCATCGCGTCGATTGCGGCATGGCTCCTGGTGTTGATGTGGCCGTCGGTTCTGGCGTTGGCGTATGGGTAGCCGTTGGTGAGGGGGGAGAGCCGTAGTACCAGCGCACGATCACCGGCTCGGCGAGGGCGGCAGATTCCGGCAGGGCGTCGGTAACGAATGCGGCCCTCACGTAGCACACGCCTCGTTCCAAGCCTGTACACTCGTCATAGTGCTCTTTGCCCCGCATCGTCAGATATAGCCTTCCGAATCCTTGGCGGAAAGCCTCATCCCCTAAGGCTTCGTACAAGTCGAGGAACAGCCCACGCCCCAGAGCGTAGGAGCAGCCCGACCTGTAGATGATGTCCTCGGACAGTCCACTTTCGATATGCTCCAGATCAGAGAGGTTGTCCGCAAGGCTGCACTTATTGGATGAAAACTCCGCGTCCGCGGAGACGGTGGTCATGAGATCCGCCGCGCACTCACGAAGCCATGGCGGGAAGAAGGACCAGTAGGTATGGGCTAGCTCGTGAGCAATGATGTAATCATCTTCTGCGGATCCAGGATCGACGGTGATAATTCCGCTGGGACCACCACCTACCGGTATGGCGTCCGCGGCGAGCAGGCCAACGTAGCTTCTTGGGAAGGGCACGGCCATAAACCCTTCCTGCGTACGCACCATCTGCTCCAGCATGTCCATGGTGCGGTAAGTCCCGGGGATGACGTGAATGACCGATAGAGTCACCTCCCCGGAATGGGGAAGCCTGATCACACGTTTCTCGACTGTCACCTGGTCAGGGTTCAGCAGAGTATCCAACAGCTCAGGACGATGTCTAACCACGCTCTGTAGCGCTGCCACGACTACTGTTTGATCATCCGTGATTCCGTCGCGCAGCGTCGGGTGAGACAGGACCTGCTCCAGATAGCCCCGGTCGGACTCCCAGGACAGAACGGCTAGTGCTTCCATCGCCGCAGCGTCGACTCCGTCAACGGTCTCCAGGAACGCCATGTCGAGAATCCGTAGGGCTGCCGATTCGTCTCGGATGGACCTTAGTTTCCAAGTCATGGATGATTCATCCGGTGTAAGGCCATCCTGCATCCAGGGCTTTTGCGCTAGTGCCTGCAAAACCTGCCGGGATTTTAGCGCCAGCTCCTGCAATGCTATGGCAGACTCCACCTCGGACGGAGCTATTCCATCTCGGACCCAGGGCAAAGCTAATATCACCGCTGCTGTCTCGGGGTACTGCCATTCCAGGCGCAGCAGTGCCACCGCGGCTCTTTGATCATCAGTGATTCCCCCGATCAAGGTGGGGTGGGATAATAGATAACGCAGACCTTCCCCTTCCAGGGTGCGCAGAGTATCTAGTGGTCCAACATCATTGAAATGAATACCATGATAGTCATTGTTCCTCTTGGGGGTTCAATCGTAACGTTGAACCGAGGAGGAACCATGATGTCTACCAAGAAGTACCGTATCAGACTGACTACCGACGAACAACAGGAACTCAACGCCTTGGTCTCACGCGGTCGGGCTGCGGCGTACAAACAGACCCATGCGCGCATTCTGCTGATGAGCGATGAGTCACGCTCGGACGGGGGAATGAAGGACGCGGACATCACCAGCGCGCTCGGTGTGGGACAGTCAACGGTCGAGCGAATACGCAAGCGCTGTGTGGAGGAGGGGGTCGAGTCTGCGCTGAATCGCAAAAAGCAACTGCGTCGGCGTCAAAAGAGACTGGACGGCGAAGGTGAAGCACGGTTGATAGCGATGGCCTGCGGGGAACCGCCGGAGGGGCGTGCCAGTTGGACCCTGAAGCTGTTGGCTGACCAGTTGGTCGAGTGTGAGATAGTCGGGACCATTAGCACCGAGACGGTTCGCTAGGCGCTTAAAAAAAACGAACTGAAGCCGTGGCTGAAGCAGAGTTGGTGCATCCCGCCCGGTCAGAGCGCGGGGTTTGTGTGCGCGATGGAAGACGTACTGGAGGTCTACCAACGGCCGTACGATGGGAATGAGGTTCTGGTGTGCATGGATGAGACGAGCAAACAGCAAGTCAAGGAGACGCGAGTGCCGCGTCCCGCAGCGCCCGGCTTATCGGCGGCATACGACTACGAATACGAGCGCAATGGAGTGAGCAGCCTGTTCATGCTGTTTGCACCGTTGGACGGATGGCGCCGAGTCGAGGTCAGAGAGCGTCGCACGAAGGTGGACTGGGCGCATGTGATAAAGAAACTGGTCGACGAGGACTACCCTGACAGAGACCGGATCGTGCTGGTAATGGACAATCTCAACACTCACAAGCTGTCCTCGCTATACGAGGCATTCGAGCCTGCTGAGGCGAGGCGTATAGCTGAGCGACTGGAGATACACTACACTCCCAAACACGGGAGTTGGTTGAATATGGCGGAGATAGAGATCGGTGTGCTGGCTCGACAGTGCCTGGACCGACGGATTGCCAATCAAGACATCCTGCGCGGCGAGGTCAATGCTTGGCAGAATCAACGCAACCGGGATGTGATACGAGTGGATTGGCGCTTCACTACCGAGGATGCGCGCATCAAGCTAAAGTCACTCTACCCATCAATACAAAAACGTTGAACCACTAGTAGTCAGTCATGCTTGGAATCGAAGGGATAGAGCCGGTGAAGTTTGACCCTGGCGTCCTGGGTATTGAACCTCCAGTTGATGGAAGCTCGGGCGACGTTTCGCTCCGTGACCAGGGCCAGGACCTCCCGCCTGAGGGCCTCCTCGTCGGGGAGCCGCTGCCTCAGGCAGGAGCGGGACAGCACGCTGAACTCGATTTCCGCCATGTTCAACCAACTGCCGTGCTTGGGGGTGTGGTGGAACTCCAGCCGTTTGGCAATCCGGCGGGCCTCTACCGCTGGGAAGGTCTCGTACAGAGATGCCGTGCGGTGGGTGTTCAGGTTGTCGAGCACCAGCCGGATCACCGGGACATCGGGATAGGCCTCATCCACCAGCCAGCGCATCTGGTGGGCGAAGTCCTGCATGGTGCGCCGCTCCGTAACCGCCACGTGCCGCCAGCCGGCCAGGGGCTCACAGGCCAGGAACAAGTTGCGGGTGCCCGCCCGGTGGTACTCGTAGTCCTGCCGCCGTGGTCTCTCTGGCTGGGCCGGCAGCGGGGGACGGGTGTCAGCCAGCAACTGGGTGGAGGTCTCGTCAAAGCAGACCACCGGCCGCTGGGGGTCATAGGGTTCGGCGTACAAATCCAGCACCTCCTCCATGTGGGCCACGAACTCGGCGCTCACCTTGGGGATGCACCACTCCTGCTTCTGCCACGGCTTGAGGGCGTTTTTTTCAGGTGCAGCCGCACCGTCTCGTGGGATAGGGAGGACGCCAACCCCAACTCCACCACCTTGCCCGCCAAAAGGCGCAGGGTCCAGTGTTCATGCCCTTCCGGCGGTTCGGAGCAGGCCAGCGCAATGAGGTGCGCCTCGCCCCGGTCGTCCAGCTTCCGGTACCGATGGGCTTGGGGTAGGTCTTTCAGAACCCCGTCCAACCCCCCTTCTGCAAAGCGCCGCTTGATCCGAAATACAGTGCCTTCGGCCACCTCCAGCGCTTCCGCCACCCGGGGGGCACTCCACCCCTCATCCGTCTTGAGCAGAATCCGTGCCCGGATGATCACCCGGGCTGAACCTTTCCCCGCACGAACCAGATGCTGGAGTTCGTTCCGCTGTTCCGACGTCAGCCGGACTCCATATTTTCCCCTGACCATACTGCCACCTCCCATCAACACTCTACAGAGTCAGGGTAGCGCCTTGGGTCAATTCTTTACACTACCATCTAAATCAAGTTTGACTCACTACTAGTAAACCACCGTCAGGTGGCAACCCGGACGATGCCGTACATGTGCTTGAACAGCTTATAGCCTTCCTTGAGCAGGGACCCCAGGCCGCCCCCGCTGGTGGGGCGCACGTGGTCGAAGGCCAGCACCTCGGTATACCGGAAGTCACCCCGGCTTTCCAGGGCGTCGGCAAGACGGCGTGACTCCGCCGAGGGGACCAGGTCGTCGTCTCGATCGTGCATAATCATGATCCGGGCTTCCAGGTCGGAGACGTAGCTGCGAGGTGAAATCTTCGCCATGTCCTCCCGGAAGTCGGCAGGAAGGGTCAGGTAGAGGCGTTCCGCTTCCTCCCGGGTAGTACCTGTTAGCAACTGGTGGACCGCTCTGGCTTGGTCCGATAGCCCTTCCACTTCCTCGTCGGCTACCCGCTGCTTCTCCACGAAAATACGGCTCAGTATGTCCCGGCTCTGGGGGTCGTCCATAGCCTCGATCAGTTCGTTGGCAAATACCTTCCGGGTCATGCTGTCGGGGTTCCAAGGGTCTGTCTGGTCCTGGTAGTAGCGGGAGCGGGAAGCGACTTGCAGCAGCAGATCGCGGGCGTCGTAGTACGGGCCAAAGGCGTTGACGAAGGCCACGTCATCTTTGATCCGAGAGTCGGAGGCGGCCACCAAGGCGAAGGAGGCCCCCACGCAGAACCCACCCATGCCAACCCGGTCCTGGTCCACGAAATCCCGCTGTTCCAGGTACTGGAAAGCCCATATCAGGTTCTCGATCTCGTTGGGGTCGATGTTGTGCTGCAGGGCCATCATGGGGGACCAGTGGAACATGGCCACGAACCCGGCCCGGGCCAGGGCATTACCCAGGTTCACCACGTCCTCGTCGTCGCGCCCGGCGGCGTTGGCGCCCAGGAAGATCAGCACCGCCGCCCGCTCCTTGTCGTCGGGGATGCGGTAGAGGTCGGCGACACCCGTCCCTTGGGCTTGAGGATAGGTTACTGCCTCGCGCACCGGGTCGGCGGTGAACCAGGATTGGGGCTTAACGGGTAACCCCAGAACCTGAGTCACGAAGAGAGCGGTCTGGAACCCGGCCTGGCCCTGAGGGATCAGGGTCACAAAGATAGTCAGGGCCACCGACAATACCGCCAGCCCGATGGCCAGCCGGCGCAGCCATTTCCAGATGAACCTTCTCACAACCCCTCCCAATCTGGATGTGCCACTCAATCCCTTCCCCATTGATGGGGGAAAGCTAGTAGTGAGTCATGCTTGGAATCGCAGGGATAGAGCCGGTGAAGTTTGACCCTGGCGTCCTGGGTGTTGGACCTCCAGTTGATGGTGGCTCGGGCGGCATTTCGCTCCGTGACCAGGGCCAGGACCTCCCGCCGGAGGGCCTCCTCGTCGGGGAGCCGCTGCCTCAGGCAGGAGCGAGACAGCACGCTGAACTCGATTTCCGCCACCCCTTCGGCAAGCTCAGGACAGGATTCAACCAACTCCCGTGCTTGGGGGTGTGGTGGAACTCCAGTCGTTTGGCGACCCGGCGGGCCTCCACCGCTGGGAAGGTCTCGTACAGAGATGCCGTGCGGTGGGTGTTCAGGTTGTCCAGAACCACCCGGATTACGGGTATCTGGGGGTACGCTTCATCCACCAGCCAGCGCATCTGGTGGGCGAAGTCCTGCATGGTGCGCCGCTCCGTAACCGCCACGTGCCGCCAGCCGGCCAGGGGCTCACAGGCCAGGGACAAGTTGCGGGCGCCCGCCCGGCGGTACTCGTAGTCCTGCCGCTGTGGTCTCTCTGGCTGGGCCGGCAGCGGGGGCCGCGTGTCAGCCAGCAACTGGGTGGAGGTCTCGTCAAAGCAGACCACCGGCCGCTGGGGGTCATAGGGTTCGGCGTACAAATCCAGCACCTCCTCCATGTGGGCCAAGAACTCGGCGCTCACCTTGGGGATGCACCACTCCTGCTTCTGCCACGGCTTGAGGGCGTTTTTTTCAGGTGCAGCCGCACCGTCTCGTGGGATAGGGATGGCGCCAACCCCAACTCCACCACGTTGCCCGCCAAAAGGCGCAGGGTCCAGTGTTCATGCCCTTCCGGCGGTTCGGAGCAGGCCAGCGCAATGAGGTGGGCTTCGCCCCGGTCGTCCAGCTTCCGGTACCGATGGGCTTGGGGTAGGTCTTTGAGAACCCCGTCCACCCCCCCTTCTGCGAAGCGCCCCTTGACCCGAAATACAGTGCCTTCGGCCACCTCCAGCGCTTCCGCCACCCGCGGGGCACTCCACCCCTCATCCGTCTTGAGCAGAATCCGTGCCCGGATGATCACCCGGGCTGAACCCTTCCCCGCACGAACCAGATGCTGGAGCTCGTTCCGTTGTTTCGACGTCAGCCGGACTCCATATTTTCCCCTGACCATACCGCCACCTCCCATCAACACTCTCCAGAGTCAGGGTAGCGCTTTCGGTCAATTCTTTACATTACCATCTAAATCAAGTTTGACTCACTACTAGTATCGTTAAATCTCCCCTGTCCATGGAATCGAGGAAGGGCATCCCAATGATTTGAAGGGCTGCTACCTCATCAGCATTGGCAATGAGGGCGAGCAGGAAGATTGCTTGTCTTTCTGGTCCAGTTAAATCGTCCTGCATCCAGGGCTTATGCACCAGATCCCAGAAGACCTGTCGGTGGTGTAACGCCAGGGAAAACAGTTGGACAACCATCTCCTGTAGTTCAGTCCCATGAGTCTCTTCCCGCATCTCCTCCATCCAGGGTTTGTGCATGAGCTCCCAAAAAACTTCCGGGGCTCTCGCTGCCAGGGTCTGCAGGTCCCCGACGATTGACCGCTCAAGAGTCGTCATGTCGTCTTGGACCCAGGGCAAAGCGTCTATAGCTGCTGCCGCTTTTCCCGGAGGCGGCGTAGCAGTCGGCATCGGCGTCTGAGTTGGTTCAATTGGCGGGATTCTGGTGGGCGTAGGCATGCCAATCGTCGTAGGCGTAGCGGTCGGGGGTATTGGCAGGGGCGTCGCGGTAGGTTCACGAACAGGAGTTGATGTAGGGGTCGTTTCGGGGATTGGCGTAGCCAACGGTTCGGATGTGACTAGAGGGGCGGACGAATCAGAGCACGCTGCCAGTACGGCGATGGCCGCAAGACCTGCCAGCCCGAGCCAATAGGCCCGGCGGCAGGCCGGTGGCAGTTTGGGCCCTACCAAGCGACGAGTTACTGTCATATCGTATCCACTGCCCGCGAGGTTCTGGCGTTAGGCTGCCTTTACCTTGAGATGGCGTAGCTGATCTGTAGATGTACGGCAACTTCGATTTTGGGCTCGGCGTCGAATGGCAGCAGCGCGTTAGGGTCTTGGAACTGCCCACCGCACGTCTCGGTGACGGTTGAGCCGTAGTTGAAGCCGCCGAGAGAGTACTCCACAACACTCACGACGCCACCGCGGACCACGCCAATTGCCTCAGCCAGACCATCGGCGTCCTTGTCAGCCTGGGGGGCGGCATCCCGGCGAGCCAGCGCCAGACCCGCACTGCAACTCTCTTCCGATAGGCCAAAACGGACCCCGCTGTTTTCGGAGCGCCTGAGCACCTCTTCTACCGAGTCAAGGATACGTTTGCCGATCTCGGGAAGGTCCGCGACCGCCACTTCTACGGATATCTGGACCGGCTCGTAGGGCTGACGCCCGAAAACGATCTCGATGTCGTCGCTGGCGATCCCTATCTCTGTGAGCTTGTCTATTACGTCCGCGCGATCCTCGAGAGAGAGCGGCTCTGGACCCCGAGGGCCGTAGAAGCGTTGTGGGATCACGACCACATAGGCTTCGTCGGCCGTCACTGTCAGGGAGCTGCTAGCGACCGCCACGAGACCGGCGGTCTCGTCGGACTGCGGGGCAAAAGTGATCTGCAGCGGTAAAACGACGTCGACGTTCGGCTCGGCATCGAATGACAGCAACGCGTAGGGGTCCTGAAATAATCCGCCACACCTATCGGTACTGGCCGGGCCATATCCGAAATTACTGAGCGGGTCCTCAACCACACCCACCACTCCACCGCGGACCATACCAAGCGCCGCAGCCAGGTCGTCGGCCTTCCTATCAATCTGGGAAATCGCATCCCGGCGGGCCAGCGCAAGCGCCCTGTCACAATTCTCTTCCGACAGGCTAAAACGGACGCCGCTGCGCTCGGAGTGTCTGAGCACGTCCTCCACGGCGTCAAGGATAAGGTCGCCGATCTCGGGAAGGTCCGCGACCGCTACTTCTACGGATATCTGGACCGGCTCGTAGGGCTGACGCCCCGAAATGATTTCGATGTCATCCGTGGCGATTCCTACTTGCTCGATCGCTTCTATCATATCGGCGCGATCTTCCACGCTGATCGGCTCCGGACCGTTGGGGCCGTAGAACTGTTCGGGGATTACGACTATGTAGGCCTCGTCCGCCGATACTTTCATCGAGCCATTGGCTGTAGCCGTGAAACCTCCGGTTTGTTCGGACTCGGGGCCGTAGGTAATCCGCATCCGAAGTGATACTTTGACCTCGGGGGCGGCGTCGAACGGCATTAGCGGCGTTTGGTAAGGGTGAAACTGTCCGCCGCCACACTTGTCTAGGCCGGGGAGTCCTGAGCTGAAGCTGCTGGCCGGGTTTTCGACCGCAACTATGATTTCGCCTCGGACCACATCGAGCGCTTCGGCTAGATCGGCCGAGTCTCTTTCGGCCTGGGTAATCGACTCTTGGCGAACCGTCGCGAGCGCCCGGTCGCAATTCTCCCCCGAGACGCTAAAACGAACTCCACTGCGCTCTGAGCGTCTGACCTCATCCTCCACGGCATCGAGGATGAGGTCACCGATCTCCGGCAGGTTTCCGATCTGTACTTCCACCGAAATAGTTTCCGGGTCATACTGCTGCCCGGACGCGAACTCGATATCATCCTCGCCGATGCCGATATCCATCAGGTTCTGCACGATATCTTCACGGTCCTCGTGGGATAGCTTTTCTGGGCCTCCGGGGCCGTAGAACCGATCGGGGATCACGATTACGTAGGCCTCGTCCGCCGATACCTTCACCGAGCTGTTGGCTGTAACGGTGAACCCCCCGGCCTCGCTGACCTCTTGTGCGATGGGCAGCGCACTGAAGCCTCCTGCAAACCTGTATAGAGACGCAACAGACCCGGCTGCGGGCACAGCCTGAACCTCGACCGCCTGCCCCTGCGGCGCAGGGACTGGAATCGGCTCCGGGGACAGCTCCGTATCCTCAGTAGTAGTCTCGGTGCCAACACTGCGAACGGTGAACAACTCCTCCAACAGGGTATCCATTGTCTGTTGCAGGACTGTTTCGACTATAGCCTCGATGTCCGGCGTGGGCGCAGGGACCGGGGTGGGTATCGCTCCCAACGTCTCTCGCACGGCCGTTTCAACGATTGCTTCGACATCCGGCGTGGGGGCGGATGTGGGCGGCGTTTCGGCGACAGTTGACGCCCCATCGTCGTTGGTGCAGGCTGCCGCCACGACTGCCCCCAACAGTAAGGTGAGAATGAAAACGCTGGTCAGTCGAAATGGTTGCATTCTCGCCTTCCTTCGACGCGTTCTGAGAGCTCCCGTCTGTGTAGGTTAAGGTCGCGCCCTGTAATCCGGAGTTCCACAGAGAAACCCTGTGTTTTCGTAAACATTATACTCTTAGGATGACGCAAGACTGCATATCCCGTTGGTGACGTCGTCAATCACCATTTGAAGTGCGGTGCCATTCGGCCCACGATAAGAGCGAGCGCTGCGTGTCGGTAGTTTCGTCGTGGCGACCGTTGCCCGCCGTTGTTTCAACGGTGACTCTGGTCCCGTTCCGGTGTACCTCGATGGCCGCCAGCTCCGGCTCGGCTTCCTCCACCACCTGCCACTCCTCCCACTCCTCGTCCACCAGCACATCTCCTCCGAGGCCGTCTCGGCGTCCCGCGCTTGGGCGAACACCGCCTCCACCTGCCCTGGCTCGGCCTCCAATGTCTTCGCCAGTTGTCCATCAGCTTCGGAGCATCGGGCTTGCAGGCTGTGCCGTAGGCCCTGAAGACTTCCTCGACCGTCCGGCGCTGAGGAACCGGCTCACCAGGCGCTCGCTTCCATACGGCAGGAAGGCGGCAACGTTACTTCCGCCACAGTCCGAGGGTGAGCGCACGGCGGACCCACCGCAGCAACTCCCGCTTCGCCCGCGCCCTCCGCGTGTCGTAGAGCGCCGTCCTTCGCCAGTTGAGCTGCCCGTTCCTATCGAAGCCACGCAGAGGATACGTCTCCGGAGGCAGCGTCATCACTTGCTCCTCCAAGAGCGCCAGCTCCACCGACAGGACCCGCCCCTCCGTCACCAGCCACGACAGGCTACTGCCCCGGTTCGGATGGGTGTCCTTCAGACCCCGCCACTCGACGATGAGCGGCCAGGCGTCCCCGAACACTGCCGCCGGATGGATGCCCGCTTCTCTATCACCATCCGCCAGCGCGCCAGCTTGCGGGACCTGATCGAGACGATACCAGAGGAGGCCTGGACTCCCATTCCCTACTGGATGGACGGCGCCGCCGATGTCGCCGAGACGACTTGCCGCCATGCTAGGCGGAGCGCAGGGCCGACGATGCGTGGGTGTGGGTCTTGACGCGACCGGCGAGTCGGCGAACCTCGTCGAGGATGGCTTCCGGCGTACCCCTGAGGTCCAGCGAGGCGACCTCGATCGTCTTGCCCGTGTGCTTGATCTTGTACGCACCTGGCTTGTCCTCGCCGGCGGCGTAGATTAGCAGGCCCGAGGGCAGATCGGCCGCCGTGCAGTAGGCGAGCATCTGATAGATGTCCGCGTGCTCGAAGCCCTGTGGATCGGTCTTCTTGTACTTCGCGTCGCCGACGAAGAGGGGCCGAGACCCGTTCTTTGCCGCACCCACAGACCACCACGACAGGTCCGGCTTCATAGGGATGCGGCGGCCCTCGTCCAGTGTGAGGCCCTCCTCATGTTTCCATTGCCGTTCGGGGAGGCCGAGAGCCTCCCGCAGCGCGACGTAGAGGAACCGCTCGAATACCTTGTTCATGTCGATGAGAAAGGCTGCGCCGACTACCTTGTCGTGGCGGAGTTCCAGACTGGAGTTTTCTATGATGAGGCGCGCCAGTTCCACTGCCGGGCGGTAGTGCTCGTCCAGCCGGGTATAGCGGATTTCGGGCAGCGCTCCCAGCCGGTACGAGCCGAGCCCGACCGTGGTGAAGGCGGGCCGGAGGCGGCGGACATCCTGCCTTGCGGCCTCGGAGCGGATGAAGGTGTGCCCCAGCCGGTGAATCGCGGTCTTGAGCAGCCGGTTCTTCTCGATGTCTTCGGTGAATTCGTCAAATGCGACCTCGATGGGCAGCAGGATGTCGAAGCGCCGCCTGATCTGGTCGCCGAAGCGGATATGGCCACGCACGGTGTTCAGCGCGTCCTCCTCCCGCCGGTAGCCCTGGACCAGGCCGCGCTGGATGGCCTGCCGGGTGTGGTGGGCGAAAGCGAAGGCGATACCTTCAAGGATATCGTCGTCTCGGGCCAACTCGAAGGAGTCCCTCCGCCAGTTCTTAGGGTCCATCGCGTAGGCGATCAAGAACATGACGCGGTCGATGGGGATTTTGGGCCGCACGACGACGGCGAGCTCTCCGATGTTCACCGCGCCGATGTAGGAAGACGGCTTGAGTTTGTACACGCCGTCTTCGTCGGGCGAGGGCGTCACCTCAATGTGTGCTGTGTTGGTCAGCGCCCACAGTTGCTCCCTGTCGAGTGAAACATTCCCACGATACATTTCATGCTCTTTTAGCTCAAGCCGATGCACCGTCGCCACCATTCTCAGGCTGCCCGTTGCCCTCATCCACCGCGCCTTCCGGCTGGCCGCTTCCGGCATCGGGTTTGAGGGCCGTGCCGTCGAGCTCCCGTTTCAACCGGTCGTAGGCGAACTCTTTGAGCTTCTCCTCGTTGCCGAAGCATTGCTCCTCAATGTAGGGAATGATCGCCTGCTCCCAGATAAAACGTACCCGGTTTTCGTCGAGCCGCGGGTCTTTCTTCATGAAGTGACTGGGGCCTATGCCCAGGTGCCGGTCTTCCAGCTTGCGGTTCGCCAAATCGACGAGATCGGCGACCCACTTCGCCTCGGGATTGTTCTCTTTGAGCCAGCGGTCCAGCAGGCCCTTCACAGGGAGTTCATCGGGGAAGAATCCGAAGAAATAGAACCGGCGGCGCAGGGCCGAATCCACCAGTGCGATGGAGCGGTCAGTCGTGTTCATCGTACCGATGAACCAGAGGTTCCTGGGAAGGCTTAACTGCTCGTTGCTGTATTGGAGCCCCACCTTCTCATCCCGGTACTCCAGGAGGAAGTAAAGCTCCCCGAGGACCTTGGCGACGTTGCCGCGGTTGATCTCGTCGATCACCAGAATGAAGGTGGCGTCAGGGTTGCCCTCAGCCTTCTCCGCGATGCGCCGTAGCGGACCCTTTGTGAGCTTGAACCCGGCCTGGCCACCGTCAGTGAGCGTGGGCCGGAACCCCTCAACGAAGTCCTCATAGGAATAGGATGGGTGGAACTGGACGATCTGGAAGTCACCGCCGTGCTCTCGACACCACTCGGCGATACGCTTGGCCACGTAGGTCTTGCCGGTCCCAGGTGGCCCCTGGAAGATCACCTGCCGCTTGTCCTTCAGCCCGTGAACGATCTTCTGCAACTCGCCGGTCTCCCACAGAAGCTCCCTGGACAACGCCTCCATGTTGGGCGGCGTCCAAGGGTCGGTAGGGCAACGCGTCGGGTCTTCTATTTCAAGTATCCTCCCGTCCTTATTCTGGGTTGCCCAAACCAGCGACTGCGCGTCAAGACGGTGACGCATGGACAGTCCCCGCGTCTGCGCTTCCTCAATGAACCGATCGAGGAAGCTAAGGGCATGCTCATACAACACTGCCTCGTCGGCGTCCTGCTCTGGTTGGTCGTAACCGGTACGCTCGTACGCCTGGTTAAACAACGTCACCCTGAACGGCGGGTACTGCTCGACGTCCAACCCCATCAGCAAGACCGAGGCAACGTTGGCCCGAGTCCCTGCACCCCTTGCCACAGAAGAAGGAAATAGGTCCGCGAAATCGCTGACGCGCTCGGCAACGGACACGTCATCCTGTGTCCACAGTGCTTGGAGGGCTATCAAAGCATCATCCGACGACTCATTCATCCAGCCGTGAAACTTCGATATCTGTATGTAGTGGATGAGATTGTTCATACTATTGGTCATTCCGGCGTTCACCATGCGGCCCCATTCGTCCACGCCGTCAAGCACCGCTTCACGTGCCTG
Source organism: Dehalococcoidia bacterium (assembly GCA_965225925.1). Classification (GTDB taxonomy): domain Bacteria; phylum Chloroflexota; class Dehalococcoidia; order Lucifugimonadales; family JAGWBF01; genus CBDDBY01. Next base: position 607,352 of record CBDDBY010000005.1, read on the forward strand.
TGCGAGCCTGCGACCTATCTCAATCTTGTATGGAACCTCGCTTTCCAGTCGTCCGATGTCCACATGCTCCCGAGCGCGTCTGACGAATTCATCCCAAAGGTCGCCGTTGCCCGTCGTCGGGGGGTCCCACTGGACGCGAATGTCAGGCTCATAGAACAAGTAATTGCTGCTCCCGTACTGGGGCTCAAGACGAGGTCGAATCTGCTCCAATTTGCGGTCAACGTCCTCCTCTGGCGCTGCCACGAACTTCGCGAACGTCCTGGCGATCTTTTCTTTGTGATCGAAAGAGACAATCGCCTCAAAGGTGTTAGGAAAGACGAGGTGGAGCAGGGCCTCCCGTTGCGTACGTGGTTTGTTGGGGTAACCTTGCAGCAATGCGCTTCGGAAGTTGAGTCGCATTACGAAACCCTTGAACTCCCACGGATCAGCGAGTAGACTATGCTGCTCATCCGGCCTCTTTTCCTTCCATTGCTCGACGAACGCGATGAGGAACCCGACTTGAAATGGACGGCCTGTGTGGAAATACGGTCCCGGGTTGGTAATACCCGGCGTAAGCCCGGCAACGAGGTCCGGTGGGATTGCTATGGGCGACGGTGACCATCTGAGCACCGTGTCAATCACTCGCTGTTGGGTGGCGCTGTTCTTCGTGGTGACGATGAGGAAGTAGAGGTACAGGACCTCCCCCATGAGTTGATAGACCTCTGGCGAGCTGTCTGCCAGTTGCTGTTGCAACTTCTCAAGGAAGCTATCGCTCGACTCGTCCGGATGGTTCAGGAACCGCTCGTGGAGTTCCCCAAGCCAGCGGCTCGACCAGATAGCCATGCCTGGTGTAAAGAGCGAGTCGTCGGCCCGTAGTGCCCGTTCGACCCATTTCTCGGCCGCTGCATACACCTTCTCCACTCCGCCACCCGTTATTCTCGTGCCCATCGCTCTCCTTCCACTATCAGGTCTGGCCGCCGCTCCACTGTAGCTTATCTGTGGGGCATGACAAAGAATGATCCGTCTTCGATCTGTGGACTATCCGGCTGCACCCAGAGGAGCGGCATTGTTTGCTCCGTTAAGGAGATTCTTCAACCACCGGCGGTTGCCAGGTCGCCCTAGAAGTTAACAACTTTCTAGCAGGCTGCTGAAAAACTATTGGGGCCGGTCGACTTCATCTTGGGGACAGCGACAAGCGTAATAATCACCAAGAATATGGATGTAGTCGTGACCTAATGACCTGTTATGGCCGGACATCGTCGTGTTCCTGAGACCATCTACAGGGCAGTTTAACAGAGACCCCCTTTTTCCGCAGCCTGCTAGTGGAATTGTCGATTAGACCCAGGTCTCATAAGACCTCCTATAGGGGCCGTTTCTGAACTGCTTAAACCTCCGGCCCGCAACGATGCCTCAGGCACCTGCCTACTCTCCTGCCACGTCCAGGAGCGCCTCCGCTTCCTCTTTCGCGTCCTGCATTGCCTGGGCCAAGCCGTCCAGTCTTTCCTCGCGGCGTGGTTGGAGGTACAGGAATACGACTTCCTTGACCTGCTTGCCGGTGACTTGCCGGAGGGCGTGGGCATAGGCCCCCCCTTGCAGGCGATAGCGAAGAACCGCCTCGGACGTTTCCGAGGCGCCGACGGAATCGGTCTTGTAATCGACCACCACCAGCCCGTCGTCCTCTTCAAACAGCAGGTCAATAAAGCCATGAAGCGAGCCGCCGCCCGTAGAAACGGCGACGGGGACCTCGCGCCAGAGGCAGCCCGAGGCCACGGCCCGCTTTACGATGTCGCTTTCTACGGCGACGCGGGCCAGACGGGCGATTTCATCCTCCTGGCCGGGGACGCCTTCGGCGACGGCCTGCGCCCGCGCCCTGTCAGCAATGCCGTCTCCGGTGGCCAGGTCGATAGACTGGAGCACGGCGTGCACCGCCCGGCCCACCGAGGTTCCGGCGCGGCCACGCCGCCAAGGTTCGGGGGTCTCCCGCTCCTCTTTGTCCTCCTGCTTTTGGCGGCCCAGGGCGGTGGCGGCAGCGAAGAAGGGACGCCCCATTTCGCCGATTAGGTTCTCCCGCCGCTCTTCCCACCGTGCGCGGGCTTCCACCGAATGCTCTGCGGGGGCTGCGGAGTCCTGGCCCCCGTCTTCGGAATCCGTTTCCGGCGGTTGGGGAGGGCAACTCAGATCGACGGACTCCCAGAGTTCAGGAGCGCCCGCCAGATACTCCGAAATTGCGGCTGCCGCCGCTTTCGCCCCTCTACCGCTTGTTGAGCGGCGCAGGCTGACGACCAGGTGGTCGCGGGCGCGGGTGGCCGCCACGTACATCAGGCGGACGTGTTCCGCTTCGGACATGCGATTCTTCCGCTCCGCAAGCTCTTCGTAGCCCGCCGTGTCGAAGCGGTTATCTCTGGGCCCGAAGGCTACTTCGACACGCCCCTGACCCCGGTCGAAGAGCGCCGTGCTGGTGCGGCTGCTGGAGGCCGAGTTGATGCCGGTTAGGATTACAACCGGAAACTCCAGTCCCTTGGAGGCGTGAATGGTCATCACCCGCACCGCCTCTTCGTCCGGTTCTGGCACCGGCGCTTCCGTGACGCGGGCGCCCTCAATGATTTGGTCCTCCATCCACTCCACAAAGGCTCGCAGCGAGCTCCCGCCGGCGGCGGCGAACTGCCACGCCTGCTCCACCATAAACCGGTAGCGCCGCCACTGCTCCCGCATCCGCGGGTGGCCTATTGCCGCTTCCATCAGCTCCCGCTCGCGGACGAAACGGTCGATGAACGCACCGGCGGAGTCCCAAACTCGTGCCCGATGGAACTCCCGCAGCGTGTCTAGAGCCTCGCTCACTGGACCGTCCCTACGTTCTGCCGGCATTTGCAGATAGTCGAATCGGCCCCCACTTTCGTAGTGACGCAGCAGGTCGACGTCGCTGCATCCGAAGGCGGGTGAACGCAGCGCGGCCACCGTGGCTACTTGATTGCCCGGATCATCAATAGCCTTGAGGCAGTTCAACAGGTCGCGGATTTCCTGGGTTTCAAAAATGAGCGACGCGCTGTCTAAGCGGTAGGGGATGTCTTGGCCTTCAATTCCCCGCTCCAAAATTTGAAGGCCGGTACGCGAGGGCATCAGGATGCAGATATCGGAATACTCGACGGGCCTGTAGGCCTCGCGGCCCGTGGCCTCGGTAGCCTCCCGGTCCAGGGTCTGCCACTGCTGGTCGACGATTTGACGCAAAAGACCGGCTATGTCTTCGGCTTCTTGCCGCCGAATAGCGTCCATGCGGTCCTCGACCTCCTTATCGGCCAGCGCCCAGACTCGCGGCTGGAAGGGGTGGCCGATGTCCCCTTCCCAGCGGGGAGACATTGCCTCGTATCCGGCCTGGAAGTAGCCCGCGCCGCCGCCCTCGTTTCCGTCTTCCCCCATCCATTGCTCGAAGAGTCGGTTGACCCAGGCGATGAGCCGTTTCTGCGAGCGGAAGTTCTGCACCAGGCTGACCGTGCGCCCGCCGGCCTCCTCCATACGCTGCTGAAGCCTTTTCATCTGTGCCACGTCGGCGCGGCGGAAGCTATAGATCGACTGCTTGGGGTCGCCGACGACGAACAGCTTGCCCGTTTCAGGGGTTATTAGCTCCCAGGCCGTGGGGCGGGAAGTCGCCGGCTGTCCCTCCGGGACATGTTCGGCCAGGAACATGGCGATTTCGGCCTGTATCGGGTCGGTGTCCTGGGCCTCATCGATGAGCAGGTGCGAGAAGCGGCGGCGGAAGTGGTCGCGCACCTCGAGGTTGCCGCGCAGCAACTCGTGAGCCCAAGCCAGCAGGTCGTGAAACTCGGCCCTCCCCTCGGCCCGACGCTGCCGGGCGTAGTTGAGGGCGAACTCCCGCAGTCCATCGAGGACTGGCGTGAAAACGGCGCGCCTCGCCTGTGCGATTTCCCCGGAAGTGGCGTCGTCCAATTCCTTGAGCAGACTTTTCAGGGCCGAACAGGCGTTGTCGCCGGTCTGGGGGTCAACGTTCCAATCCCCTTGCCTGCCTCTACTGTATTTCAGGGGTAGAATCCGCAGCATCAAGCGGTACGCCGTGGACGAGCTGGGCCGCGCTTCGGCCAACCTGCGGATTGCGCCCAGCTTGCTCTGGACATGGCTGTATAGGGGGTCGCCGGCCCCGATCCTGGAAAATCGGCAAAGCCGCTCCACCTCGGGCATCTGGGCCACAAGCATTCCGGCTGCCGCCGTTTGCGCGGGGGCTACCGCTTCGAATTTCACGTCCGTCAGGTCGTTGTAATTGCGGTGAAATTCCAAGGCCGCATCCTTGAGCTGCGGCAGGGTCATCCCTAGTGTCAGAGCCAACGCCAGATGTGGTGCGAGGGGCGAATCTTCCTCCAGAACGGAGTCGAGCCAAGTGTCCCATGCTTCGTTGAACTTGATCCCGGCGGCGATTTCGTCGGTGGTCTCGAAAGCCGGCGGAAGCCCGGCTTCCAGCGGCCGTTCGTGGAGGAGTGAGGCGGCGAAGGCATGGAGCGTTCGGATGGCGGCTTGGTCCAGGTCAGTGATGCCTTGGCGGCAGCGGGCACGCTCTTCTTCACTGCGGGACTCATCGGCAGATGCTTCTTCCAACCCCTGGCGGATGCGGTCGCGCAGCTCGGCGGCGGCGGCCTCAGTAAACGTTATGGCGGCGATTCGGTCGAGGGTGGTCCTTCCAGTCGTCACCAGGTTCACCACCCGCCCCACCAGGCTTGCCGTCTTGCCGGTGCCCGCGCTGGCCTCGACAAACAGCGTTTCATCCAACTGCTCGCCGATGATGCGGCGGGCCTGGGCGTCGATGGGACTCAATTCTGCCGGACGGGGGCCGGTGGGCGTTGGTCGGGTGGTCATCGCTATCTCTCTTTCCCTTCGCCGGACAGGGCGAGGTAGCCTGACAACAGCGGGTCGGCCTTCTTTCGCTCCCAGAGGTCCGCCCGCCGCGCCGGACACAGCGAATCGAAATCGCAGAATCTACAGTTAACGGGCTTGTCGCGATCCGGCGGGCCTGGGTTGGCGGGGAACACGCCGCCGCGAATGCCCGACACAATCGCGGACACCCCTTCCCGGAACCGCTCTCTCACATCGCCGTCGTTGATGTCGAAGTAGCTGGGCGGGGCTAACTGGAATCCGCCGCGGGTGGTTGCGAACCAGTAGGCGGCCTGCACAGAGGTCGCATCGGGAATAAGCTGCTGCGCGGCTAGGGAATAGACGCCCAGTTGGAGCCGCTTCCCCTGGTCGATGGCGTCATCCTTCAACCCTCTGTATGGCGACGCGCTGCCGGTCTTGTAGTCTAGGACGAGGGCCGACCTGCCGTCGGCGCTGACGTCGATACGGTCGATGTACCCGCGGAAACTGACTTGTGTTTCGGGGTCCACAACATCCAGCGTGTTGCCGCCAAAGCCAAACCCGATCTCAACTCGATGCCCGCTCGTATCGTGGTTGGCCCGCAGCTTGCTATCCTCTTCGAGGAAGGTTTCCAGGTCGGTCAGGATATCCTGCTTTTCCAGCTCCCACATCAGACGCTTGCCGGTCACTCCGCGCGACTCGGCGGCACGGAACGCATCCTCGGCAACCTGTCTCAGCCGCTCACCGCTCTGTCGGTTCCATTCTTCGCCTGGCGCGGGCAGTTCGCCGTCATTGCTGGCCTCTTGGATGAACCGCTCCAGGATCTCATGTACCAGCGAGCCGCGGTCTAGGGCGCTGATGGTGGTGGTCTCCTCCGGCGTTTCCAGGGCGCTCAGCCGCAGCACGTGGCTCAGGAAGTATCGGAAGGGGCATACGGCCCAGCTTTCCAGGCTGGTTGCTGAGACCGGCGACTGCTCTAGATTGTGTCCGAATCTTGCTTCTTCTGCCACCTTCGACAGGTTGCCATCGAACTCCGTCAGCCGTTGAATGTTCCGACATTGGCCCAGACGGATCGCGTTGGCCAGCGTTCCCTCCTGCGCCAACGGGTGGCGGCGTAGGCTATCGCCCTCGTGCCTCCATTGCAGGAGCCGGCGCAGGTTGTAGTCGTGGCGGTCAGCCAGAGCCGCGTCTGCGATGTGGGCCAGCGCGTGCTCCCCGGAGTCGTCGATGGTGAGCCATGGGCGGTCCCGCAGCTTGGGCAGGCCGTTTGTGTACACTGGTGCGCCCTCCAGGGCCGACGCCTGCTCTAGGAACCACCGCGAGGGATATGCTTTCCGCTGCGACGCGGCGTCGGCCACCGGGTACGACAGCTCCCGGTGGGGCGAAGCGGCCACCGCCGACAGGTAGTCGTAGCGTTCCGCCGCGATGCGCTGCGCGAATCGGGACAGTCCCCCAGCCGCCCGCCAGTCCGATTCTGGCAGCAGCGGGTCGGGGCGGACGCCGGGCGGCGTTCCACCCTCTATCATGCCCACCAGCCAGACGGCGTCGAAGCTCATGCCAGCGGCGGCAGCGATAGTGGACACAAACACGCCCTGCCCGGTGACGCCTAGGTGTCCCATTGGAGCTCGCAGGGAGTCTTCAATGGTCTGCCGGAATTTGTCCAGCGTGGTCTCCGCTCTGATGTTGTCCGCCCCGCGCAGTTCCTCCAGCGCTCTGCGAATCTTGTCCAAGGCCACGCTCTCGGCCTCCGGGATGTCGTGGGCCAGATAGTGTTCGAGGAGTTGGTTGGCCCAGTCGCAGAACGCTCCCCAGGGGCTGCCGTTCTCGGGGGGCTCGACATCCTCTCCCAGGTTCTCGACAAAAGCCAGGGCGTTTCGGGCGGCTGCCGCCTCGGCCCTCATACGTCCGGCACGGGCTTCCGTAATCTCTTCCGCCTTTGCCCGCCGGGCGGCTTCCTCGGTCAACTGCTTGGCGTGGAGGTTGAGGCGGTTGCGCCACTGGTCCAGCCCACGGACGATTCCCGCCTTTCTGGTTATGGAGTCCCATCGGCTGGGGTTGAAGTCGGCCACATGGCCGATGTGCGGACGAACCGGGCAGCCAGTCAGCCAATCCATGACCTCGGCTCTCCGGAACTCGCCGCCCGGCAGACCCAGCAGGCCGGTCAGCGTACGTCCCACGGCGGTGTCGGCCAGCGTTTTCCGGTCCGGTCCGGCCATGGGGATGCCGGCCAGACGTAGCTCGTCCCGTATCAGCGAGGTGTAGGGATTATCCATACGGTAGAGAATCGCCATCCGGTGGAAGGGGGTTCTCTGCTCCTCCGCTTCCTGAGTTATCCGCCGAATCACCCACCGCAACTCCTCGTGAGCATTCGGCGCGATGTGCAGCCGTGCCTCCCCGGGTAGCAGCGGCAATCTGGAGATAGCGCTGGCCGCCCGAGGTTCTCCCAGCATGGGTTTCAACGCGGCGGCCACGGTCAGCGCCGACGTGTCCGCCTCATCTTCGCCGGTCGTTCCCAGTAGAACGGCGCAACGGTCCTGCCTCGCCAGCGCCTCGATGAGCTTCGTCTCGGCGGAAGTAGTGTTGCGGGGAAGGTAGAACACGATCAGGCCCAACTCCGCCAGGCCGGAGGCCTCGCCCTTGCGGACTGCATCACTCGCCGCTTCCGCCAAATCTTCGACATCGTACCAATCGCTGACGATGTTCCGGCGGAAGTCGCGGTAAAGCCGGATAATCTCGCCGCGGACTCCGCCCTGCCTTTCCAGCGCCGTTAGAACGCCTTCGTCGGCGCGACGCAATTCCCTGAAGGAAGCGCGCACGCTGGCCTGGGTGGTCTGGTGTTCCCGCACCGGTGCCAGCGGCCCCGTGGTCTGCGCCATGACCTGCCTCAGCGACACGCTTTCCAGCACCGCCGTCAGCGGTCTGCGTCCCTCCCTGGCCAGCGCGGCGGCGCCCAGCAGTTCCGACAACACAGGCATGACTATGAAGCGAACGTTGGCGAAGCCGCCGCGCCCGAACTCATGGCGCAGGCTGAGGTTTGCGTAGCGCGTCGGCCCAACCACGGTCACCGGAGCCAGAACGTCACTCTCCTTCTCACTCCGCACCAGACGCCACAGCAATTGCTTCAGCGCAGACGACTGCCGGTCTACTATCAGGCAGCTGGGGTTCAGGCGGTCCGCGTTTTTCGTGTCATAGTCCATATTCACAATATATCACTAGTCCTCACTCCAAAACTTGCCCAGGCCCCGGTGAGATTATCACAGTCCCATTGTCCCTGACAGTCTACACAGACGTCCTCAGGGGAAGGCGTCGGGAGATCCTACGACGCAGGAAGGAGGTGCAGGCCCAAACGATCCAACGGCGAAGACGTTACAACAGGGCCCTCAGGGAGCTCACGAGACCTCCATCCGACCCCTGATCTCTCGCCTCTCTAACTGTCTCACTCTTGCTGGTTGACAACATCTGTGGCATCTGGTGAAGAACATGTAGGCGTCGGAGTCCAAAGCGCACCTCTCGAGAATCTGCTACACCAGTTGCGCCGGCAACTCGGGGTCCGGGCGGGACCGCCGATACTCCGCACGTTCGGCCATCACTCTGTCGTATTCGTCTTTCCGGAGCTTTTCGAGCAGACGCCGGACTTCGTTCACGTAGCCTAGCCAGGCGCGCCCGTACTCCCTCTCGGCCTTCTCGTGCAGATTGGAGCTGGTGTCGGACTCAAAATCGAGATCGTATTGGCTGATGAACCACTCCTGGGCTTCATTCAGACGGTGCCCGAACCCTTCGACGCCGTCTCCCTGGGACCAGATATGGACCATTTCAGTCTCGTCCCGGCCTTTTCTCCGAAGGAAATCGGCCTGATAGATGAACCTCTCCCAAACCTCCGGGGTAATTCTGCTTACCCAAGCTCGCGCATCGTCAAGAGCATAAGCCTCCCAATCGGGCTCCATTGGCGGCTTCGCAACTGACCGATCCAGCCGCTCGACGTGCTCACTCACGCCGTCGCTGACGGCTTGGGCGGCTGCTCTCTGCGCTACCTCGACACGGTGCTCCAAGGCTTCCCGGCAGACTTGGGAAACATTGACCTCGGGCCTGATCTGCTTGACTTGCTTCAAGAGCTCGTTGGGGACGTTGATCCCAATACGCATCCATTACTCCTCCGGGTATGTTTGCGCTATAATTTAGCATACAGCATACTCCGCGTCAACGGCTTGGAAGAATGGAGTGGGACCGTCGGGTAATCCAGACCGGGGCGGCGGGCGAGTCAAGAGCGGGACGGCTCCATACCGTGTTCGGCGATCAGCTTCCGCTAGACATCACTGGTGCAGCCCAAGAGGGCGAAGCTAACCTGGTACTGCACCATGGGCTCCATCTATGAAGGATCGAACCGGCCATTAGGGTTGAGGTGGCACGCCCACCTGTCGATCCGCCTGACCCTATCCTGTCGCATCCAAATCGACTGCCCACGAGTACCGGAGTTTTTGGTGTCGATTGAGAAATGGGGATGGAGTAGACGATGGCGGCCCTGCCGGGCTTGACCTCGACCTCCTTGATGAAAGAATGGACGAAGGCCCGGGTCTCGGTCAGCTCGCTGGTCTTGAGGAACTCGCTCATCTCGGCGGCGAAGGTGGCGATGGTGTCGGCGCTGTCGAGGAACTGACGCCTTTCCGAGAGAAGCGCCCTCGCCTCCCCAGCGGCGACCTCCAGCTTCTCCTTGCGATCCCGGTGCTCCTTGGTGCGCTCCGAGGCGTCGGCCATCTCGATGTCGGTGGTCTCGATGACCTGCCAGATACGCCCCAGCCGCTTCTTCACGTCCTCAAGCTCCTCCTCGATGGTCTCCAGCCGCTGCCGCTTCTCGGCGGCCACGCCGTCCATCTCCTCGTCCAGCAGCTTGACCAAGTCGCGGATGTTGGACTCGGTGAGGATGTTGGCCCGAATCTCGTCGACGATGAGCTTCTCGAAGCTCTTGGCGTTGAGCCTGGGGGTCTTGCAGGTGCCGCTGCCCCGCTTGAGCAGGGAGTGGCAGACGTAGTAGGTGTACTTGCCGCTCTTGGCCTCGGCTGCGGTCATGGCCTTGCCGCAGGTCTCGCACCTGAGCAGGCCGCTGAGTAGGTACGGGCTGGCGGAGCGCCGGGGGTGGACTTTCTTCGGAGCGCGTGACCCAAGCAGCTTGTTGACCCTCCGGAACTGCCGCTTGGAGACGATGGCGGGGTGTGCGTTCTCCACGCGCACCGGCGGCGCGCCGTCCTTGGCTCTGGTCCCCCAGACCAGCTTCCGCGGTTTCTAATAGACACAAAAAGCTGAGGTATTCGTGGGCGGTTGGGCTAGGAGGCAGTTGACTAAGAAGGTAGTGACCTGCCCCCAATAGGTGTACCACAAATCATGAGACACTGATAGCGCTTGGAGCAGAGGAGGTGAGGATGGCCTCTGGAGCAGGAGGGCGATAGCCCAGGGCGCTGTGGGGGCGTTGGTGGTTGTACTCGTGGCGCCACTGCTCGGTGAGGACCTGCACCTCCCAGAGGGTATCGAAGAGCTCCCGGTCCAAGAGTTCGTCCCTAAGCTTGCCGTTGAAGCTCTCAACATACCCATTCTCCCAAGGGCTACCCGGTGTGATGAAGAGGGTTGTGGCTCCCACCCCTTGGAGCCACAACCGCACCGCCCTGGCGGTGAACTCCGGCCCGTTGTCCGAGCGGAGGTGCTCCGGCACGCCACGCTGGACCATGAGGTCCCCCAGGCATTCAATGACATGGGGTGAGCGTAACGAGCGACCCACATGGATGGCCAGACACTCCCTGGTATACTCATCCACCACTGTCAGGAGACGAACGGGTTTGCCGTCACTGGTACGAAGGGCCACAAAGTCGTATGCCCAGACGTGGTTCCGTCGTTGTGGCCTCAGCCGCACGCAGGAGCCGTCAGTAAGCCAGAGTCGGCCCCGTTTGGGCTGTTTGGCTGGTACCTTGAGTCCTTCCCGTCGCCAGATCCGCTCCACCCGCTTGTGGTTCACTCTCCATCCCTCCCATTGCAGCATGGCAGTCACCCGCCGGTACCCATACCGTCCGTACCGACTGGCCAGCCGAACCACTGCCATCGTCAGGGCCTCCTCATCATCGGCCACTGTTGCAGTGTACCTCTGTGTTGACCGGGGTTGCTCAAGCGCCCGGCAAGCGCGCCGCTCAGAGATGCCATACCTGTTCCCCACCACTTCCACGCATCTCCGCCGGCGGGCCGGGCTCAGAAGTTTCCCCGTGCTGCCTCCTTCAGAATCTGGTTGTCCAACGTCAGGTCCGCTACCGCACGCCTGAGTCGTCCGTTCTCCGCTTCCATCTCCCGCAACCGCCTCGCCTGGTCTATTCTCAGCCCCCCATACTGCTGCCGCCACCGGTAAAACGTATGGTCTGATACCCCGATACCCCTGCATGCCTGGGCCACCGTCTCCCCTTGCGCCAGGGCCACCTCCGCTTCCCGCAGCTTCCCTATGATCTCTTCTACACTGCGCTTTTTACTCGCCATTGACTACCCCCTCTCACCAGCTCCACTTTACGAGTTTATAACTGGACCAGTTTTTGGGGGGCAGGTCACCGATTCCGCCGCTGGTAGACCAAGAGACCTGGGACATGGTCCAGGTCCTCAAGAAGCAACGGCTGATGCAGTCCTCGAGGAATACGAAGGTCTTTTATCTATTGCAGTACCTTCTGAGATGCAGCGAGTGCGGTCTCCACTTCGGTGGGAGGTCTGTTTGGAACGGCAGCAACCCCCGCAGCGGTAAGCTTGATCCGGCCAATCCTCGGCGCTACTACAAGTGCACCGGGATGCACTCGATGCGGTTACGCTGCCGGGAGCGACCCTACCTCAGGGCTGAGCCGTTGGAGGAGCTGGTGTGGAGCGAGGTCAGCCGCGTCCTTCAGAACCCCGACTTGATTGTCGCGGGGATCGAGTCTCTCGACGCTCAGGACGGCGGCGGCCTCGATGAGGAGATCAGCAAGGCGGAGCGCCAACTGAGGTCTGTCCAGATGGAAGAGGACCGCGCTATCAGACTGTATGTATCTGGGAAGATCACGGAGGCCCAACTTGACCATCAGCGCAAATTCATCACCGAACGCTTGGAACTCGCCGGGAAGCAACTCGATGACCTCCGGGCCAGGGCGGCGAGCGGAGCTGAAAAACGCGCTACGATGGGGGCGGTCCTGGCCTGGGCTGGGGAGGTTGGAGATGGGCTGGACGACATGACACCCGAGCAACGTAAGGCCGTCCTCCAGTTGGTTCTCGATGACGCTATAATCGACAAGCACAACCAGGTGCGGATCAACCTGGCGATCCCTGTAGAAGTACCTGTGTCAATTGCGTCTGCTTCATCAGCATGCTTGTGAAGGCCTCGCTGGTGAACTGGCTGCCCTGGTCGGTGTTGAAGATCTGTGGCCGACCCTTGCTCAAGGCCTCTTCCAGAGCCGCAACACAGAAGTCTACCTCCAGGGTGTTGGACAGCCGCCAGGCCAGCACGTAGCGGCTGTGCCAGTCCATGATGGCCACCAAATAGAGGAAACCCCGAGCCATGGGTATGTAGGTGATGTCGGTGGCCCACACCTGGTTGACCCGGTTGATCTCCAGCCCCCTGAGCAAGTACGGATAGACCTTATGCCCTGGGTTTGGCTTGCTGGTGTTGGGACGCCGGTAGATGGCCTCCAGGCCTATCAGCTGCATCAGCCGGCAGACCCGCTTGCGGTTGACCTGGTGTCCGTGATTTCTGAGCCAGGCAGTCATCCTTCTGGAGCCGTAGAAAGGTGTCTTCAGGTACTGTTGGTCTATGAGGGCCATCAACTCCAAGTCCTCGGCGCCGGCCTCGGTTGGCAGGTAGTACAACGAGGAGCGGCTGATACCCAGCAAGGCGCACTGGCGCACCAGAGACAGCTTCGGTTCTTCTCGGTCAATCATGGCCCGGCGTTGGGACCGGCTCACAACCCGAAGCTCCGTGACAAAAAATCCCGTTCCACCTTGAGCTGCCCAATCTGTTGGTAGAGCTGGGCAGTGAGGACCTCTTGGTCCTTCTCCTGGCGTCCAGCACCATTTTCAAAGAGGTGCGGCGCCCCCTGAGTCAAGGCCTTCTTCCAGGCATGGATCTGGCTCGGGTGGACTTCAAACCGGCTGGCCAGCTCTGCAATGGTGTGCTCCCCCTGGAGCGCGGCCAAAGCCACTTTGGCCTTGAAGACTGGGCTGTGCTTCTTACGTGTTTGCTTCATGTCCTGCTCCTTCTTTCCGTCCTATTTTAGGAGCGGGACTCTCTCTTAGCCACCTGTCCGAATTTTGGGGTCCACCTCAATGGAGCACGACGGATTCCGCGCGGCCATTGAGGCGACTGGTCGTCGGAAGTTAATCATGGGCGCCCTCTGGACAGAAGTCTGCCTGGTGTTCCCAGCCCTAGACCTTTTGAGAGAAGGGTATGAAGTATATGCAATTTCCGATGCGATGGGCGGAACAAGCGTAGACGCCCACGAGCGCGGGATGCAGCGGATGGTTCAGGCGGGAGCGGCACCGGTCACCTGGGAGGCTGTGATGTCCGAGTTGGGACGCCTATATAAAGGTGACTACGTGGGGACATTCGTTGAGATCATGCAGGAGCACCTGCCTAAAAGCGTCTGAACAGTAGAGCCTATTGGAAGTAGACGAAGCGACAAGAGGAACTTCACAGCAAACGCATAGGTTGTGGAGGCAGCTATGGATGCCAAAGACAAAGATATAACCCCAGTCAATCAACAAACCGGGAAGGGCACCCCAAAGGGCGTTCTGCTGATTGTTTGCTTTGCTCTCTTCTTTGGAGTGCTCAACGCCTCAGCCGTAGGAGTTGTACTGCCCGATATTGCCGACGATCTTTCGGTCGATACGGGTCAACTCAGCTGGCTGATGACCGGGTTCCTACTAATTTACGGGGTAGCCATCCCGTTCTACGGTCGCCTGGCCGACCGCTATGGTGCACGCCCGCTCTTCCTAGTCGGCGTGGGCATCTTTTCGGTCGGCGCACTGTTGTCGGCGTTGGCCCCGAATTTTGAATTTCTGCTGCTGGCACGAATTGTACAGGCCATAGGCGGCGCCGCGGTCCCTGGTTCGGGGTTTCCAATTGCGACTAAATCATCAGTAGGGATGCCCAACGTGATGACTACGTTGTTATCCCGGTCGATCATGACCCGGTCGAGAAGGATTTGCAACACGTCCCGCCGCTCCTCGGAGGGCAGATCGTCAAGGCCCTCGCCGACTTTCTCCGCCCATTCGAGAACGTACTTCATCAGCACTTGCCGCTCGACCTCAGCCGACTCCCGTGCGCGGTAGTCATCCAGCTTCGCGCGGAGGTTCTCCAAGCGCTCGGTGATGAACTTGCGCTGATGGTCGAGCTGGCTCGCGGTGATCTTCCCCGACACGTACAATCTGATCGCCCGGTCCTCTTCGAGTTGGATGTTTTGCAGGTCGCGCTCCGTCCTGGCTACCTGCTTCGCCATCTCGCCGTCTTCACTGGTGTCGAGAGCGTCGATGCCGGCGATGAGGAGGTCGCGGTCCTGCACGACCCTCTTGACCTGGCCCCAAACAAGCTCCTCCAGCCGCTCCGCTCTGATATAGGAGCGATTCCGGCAGTTGAGGCGGAACTTCTGCACCCCGTAGCATCTGTAGTACCGGCGAGGGGGGTCCAGGTCGTACTTGTAGACCTTGCCGTTGTATTTCACGGTCCGGCGTCTCGTCGTGCGGCATCCGAAGAGCATCCCGCACTCCGCGCACCTCACCATGTGCTGCAACAGGTAGAACGCCTTTGTGTTGCGCGTGGGCGGCGTCCACCGTTGCTTTCTGAGGCTCTGAACCCGCTCCCACGTCTCATCGTCCACTATCGGCGGGAACGGGACCCCGACCCAGGCATCCTTCGGCTGCTCGTATACCTTCGTCCCGTCCTCCGTCGAGACATGACGGGCCTTGCCGTACCACCAGGTGCCCTTGTAGGTCTCATTCCGCAGAATGCGCTGGACCTGCGAATCATGCCACTGCTTGCCAGGCGTCCCCGGGGGGACCTCATCTTCGTCGAGCTGCCGTGCGATGGCGCGGGCGCCCATTCCGTCATGGATGTAGCGATGGTAGATGCGCCGCACGACCTGCGCCTTCTCCTGGTTCACCTGGGGCGTGCCGTCTTCTGCTATCGTGTATCCATACGGCACCTGGCTGGTTGGTATTCGCCCCCGTTTGGCCGTCCCCCTCTTGCCCATTGACGCCCTCTCCCGGAAGTTGTCAAGCTCTATCTTGCCGATGGCCGCCATGAGGCCGAAGGTCTTCATGTCGATGGCGTCCATGACGGCCTCAAGCTGTATCTGGTGGGCCTCGACGACCTCCATGAGTGCTGCGGCGGGGTACATACCCCGGCTCAGGCGGTCGGACTTCCAGCAGACGATGGTGTCGAAGCGTCCGCTCCTGGCGTCGGTCAGCATCCTCTGGAACTCGGGACGCTTCTTTGACCAGCCCCTGCCGACCTCCTGGTAGCGGGCGGTGATGGTCAGCCCCTTGCCCTCGCAGTAGGCTTCCATCTCGGAGGTCTGCTCGGAGAGGGATGTCTTGTCCTCCCCGTCCTGGCTCTTGTCCGATACGCGGGCGTAGGTTGCCGCGCTCTTGCCGTTTGCCTGCTGTTGCTGTGCTGTGGTTCCCGCCACGATCTCCTCCTTTCATTCTCGTACCCTGTGAAACCAAAAAAAGACCCGCCTCCTGTCGGGAGCGGGTCTGCGAGTAGTACAATTACTTCGCATCACCTGTCTCCGCAGGTGGCGCCGCGGCCCGGGGTGTTGCAAGCATCGCCGGGCCAACTTCTACCCCTAATCATACCTGATTGGCGCGGCGGCGTCAAAGCGCGTCACCGTGCAGGCCGCAACTCCTCAATCGTAACCTCTCCGTCATTCAACGCATCCATAGTAACCCTGCTGCCCCAGAGCAGGGTCATGCCCAGCAGTGGAACACTGTCCGATTGCAGCACCAGCACATCGCTTGGGCGACCGTGCCAGGACACTGACCCAAGGTAGACCTGAAACTCGAAGAGCTCTCCGTTGGCCAGCTCGAAGGTCCGTTGACCTACGGATGGCAGCCCCAGTTGACGGATGGATTCCGGGGGCAATGTCAGATAGCCGGTAAACCCAGTGTCCAGGACTACCTCCACGGACCGGGGACGGCCCTCGCCGTCCATGATGTCTACGGCAACCAACGCTTGTTGATTGCCGCTTACCTTTCCCCTAATCACCGTGTTCGGGCGCCCGGAAACCGCCGACGTGACTGTATGCTGCGCGATGTCCGACGCGCACTCCGTATGTCACGGCGTCCGGCCTCCGTTTCAGCAGTCTCCGCGTGGCGGTCGCGTCCCTTGCGTCGATCTCGTAGTCGCCGGTCTCAACGTCGATGACTACGAACGTCCCCTTCTCCACCGGCCCAATTCGAGACCGGAGTTGTTCCTGGTAGATGGCTTCTCCCAGGGCTGTTATTTCCCCGGGTTCGTAAGCTCGGCCTGCCATAGCGCCCTCCTATTGGCAGTAGTGAAGTGTCTTGGCTACTATAAAGATACGCTTCCCGCCGCCCCGTGGTCAATGCGGCCTGTCTCTCAGAGGCCACAGTGCCCCTCGCACTCGTTTCCGAACCCGTCCGATTGCCCGTCTGCTCCCAACTCCGTCTCGTCGAGCATGACCGCCTGGGCGAGAGGCATCCGCAGGGGGTGCAAATAGGGCTCTTTGGCGAAGGCCAGCCCGCCGCGCATGTTGGAGTCGATCTCCACCGCCTCGGCGAACAGCTCCGGCCACCGGCGCTTCGTCTCGACCCACCTGTTGCGGGACTGGAAGGGGCAGGCGACGCAGGCCGAGCGTTCCAGGGGCCTGTCGTAGCGGGCCTTCCACCAGTCCATGCAGTCCCTCCGCGACATGCCCGCCTCTATCAGAGGGTAGCGGTTGGTTATCCACCTGTCGCGGGACGGCTTCGTGCGTATCGCCTCGTCGGTGGAGATGCCCAGCCACAGCTCGACGGCGGTTCCTGCGGGGACTCTCTGCCGCTTCTTGAGTCCGAGCAGCTCACGCACCTTGCGGCGGATGGGCCTTATCTTGTAGCTGTCGGTGCATTGCCGCCGCCCGATGCCGTCCCTCTCTCCGTCGCGTCCCTTGAGGTATACGGGAATATCCACGTAGCTGCGGTTGCCCGAGTGGTTGGTGAGGGCCTTCACGTCCTCCCGGAGACTGCGTCCGTTGTCCACGACGTACAGGGGGAAGTGTAGCTGGCCTTCGAGCCAGTCCAGGTGGGCGTAGATGCTCGGCGGTTCCCAATGGGCATCGGCGAAGATGGCGCAGTCCGGGGTGCGGTCGAACGCTCCCGCGCTTGCCATGACCGAGGACTGAACGCCTCCGCCCAGGCTGATGACGGTCAGAGAGTGTGTGGAACGCATCAGCCCTCCTCCCCGCCGCCGTCCGGAGATGAGTCCGCGCGAGGCGGGAGCTGCCTGTCCCTCACGGCGTATTTGGCAAGCAGGGCAACAAGGCGTCGCAGCCTGTCCTGGGCGTCGGGGCCGGGGCTGTAGTTGACCTCCACCACCCTCAGCTCAGGGGTTGTCCTGCCGGAGCTCTTCGGTTTTTTCCGGCTGTTCGTATCTTTCATATCGCTTCGCTCTGTTCCATCGGCCACGTCACAGGGCGCACGGAGTCCCTGCGCTCACCCTGTCGGCGTTTTCGGAAGCCGCCGGGCCTTTCTTTCGTTTCTTCCTGTTCCGGTCTCCGGTCGGACCCCCGTTTCACCTCTCAGCGCGAGCGTTCATAAATCCGGGAGCAGTCCCTACGGGGAGTCGCCGGTGACTCCCTCCCTCATCAGTCCGGAAAGGGTCCTCCGGTTCGGACGGGCACGCGCCGGACTCTCACCTTCGGCAGCATGTGGCCGAGGCCCATGCCGTCGGCCAGGTCCTGGAGGGCCAGGAGGTAGTGGGAGCTGGGGCGGACCCCGCGCTTCCACCACCGCCTGACGGTGAGGGGTGTCGTTCCGAGCCGCCGGGCGATCTCAGCCCAGGACAGGCCGGATTCGTCCTTGAACCGCACCAGGCAGTCGCCGAAGTCGTCGGGGAAGACGTAGTAGCTTCCGCTCCTGTGGTGCGTGCGCTGGCGGGGCATGGAGTCAGTTCCGCCAGAGAGACATCCGGTAGCCGTCTCCCATGAGGATGTCCACGCCTCCCGGAGTAACTGTTCAGACTTGATGAGGTGAATTGGCTCAAAGCCGTTGGAAAAACGCTGGCATGGCCGGGGGAGTTGTGGCATACCAGGGAGGTGGACACTGAACTAGACCTGAACGCGGCGAGTCGCGAAACTCTGCTGGAGATAATTGCCGGCCAGCGGGCAGTCATTGCCGATTTGCAAAGGCGGATTGGGGTTCTGGAATCCCGTCCCAACCGGCGCGGGTCGTCGGGGATGCCGGGTAATCAGCCGCACTCCAGCCGGCAAGCGCTGGAGAAAAAGGAGCCCAGAAAGCCGCGCCGCCATGGCTTCGCCCGCCAGCGCATGACTCCTACCCGGCGGGTGGAGCATGCCGTGGCGGTCTGTCCCGACTGCGGGACTCACCTGAACGGCGGATGGGTACAGCGAACTCGGGAAGTCATTGAGCTACCGGTGGCTCCGGTAGAAGTGACCGAGCACGCCCTGGTAGCCCGCATCTGTCCGGTATGCCAGCGGCGCCGGCTGCCCAAAGAGGCCCTGCAGGGGGTGGTTCTGGGCCAGCAGCGCCTGGGGGTCAATCTGGTAAGCCTGATGGTGACCCTGCGGGA
The DNA here is from genome assembly GCA_965225925.1 of Dehalococcoidia bacterium. Taxonomy (GTDB): domain Bacteria; phylum Chloroflexota; class Dehalococcoidia; order Lucifugimonadales; family JAGWBF01; genus CBDDBY01. The sequence goes on from CBDDBY010000005.1 coordinate 625,974, forward strand.
GGAGGGACGGTTGCCCATAAGAATCATCCAATGGTACCTGGAGACCGTCCATCAGTTGCACCTGAGTGTTGGTGCCATCGTCCAGGCCGTCCATGGAGTAGCCCGTCAGGCTGAGACGGCGGTGCGAGAGGTGCTCGAGCAAGTCCGCGCCAGTCCCGTGGTGCAGGGCGACGAAACCGGCTGGCGCCAGGACGGGAGCAACGGCTATGTTTGGACCTTCAGCACTCCCAGCGAACGATACTTCCTGCGTCGGGGTCGGGATAAGGGGGTGGTGGATGAGGTGCTGGATTCCTCCTTCAGCGGAGTGTTGGTCAGTGATTTCTACGCCGCCTATAACCACTACCCGGGCCTGAAGCAACGGTGCTGGGCTCATCTGCTGCGGGATATCCATGACCTGAAAGAGTTGTACCCAGAAGACGCTGGGCTGGCTCAGTGGGCCGAGGCGGTTCACCAGGTCTACACGGAGGCCAAGGCCTCGGTCCTTCCCCGAGCCCAGCCAGGCCATCGCACCCAGCTAATGCTGGAGGAGAAACTAATGGTCTTGGCGCGGCCTTTCCTTAAAGATCCCCTGGCGGTTCAGGCCAAGCTCTGCCGGCGCATGGAACGGTTCATCAAGGAACTGTTTGTCTTCGTGTCGGACCCAGCCGTGCCCTCAGACAACAACGCCGCCGAGCGGAGCCTGCGGCATCTGGTAACCAGTCGCAAGATCAGCGGCGGCACCCGCTCAGGGCAGAGCACCGACAGCAAGATGACCTTGGCATCCCTCTTTGGCACCTGGCGGGCCAGAGGTCTCAATCCCCTCCTGGAATGCCGCCGGTTGCTCACTTCCCCTCAACTCTGAACAGTTTCCTCCCGGAATCATGGGCGCGAGGCTCACGAGGGAGTGGTAGGCCCCGCCGCAGGGCTCGGTCCCCTGCCGCCACCTGCGCATCTGCTTCTTGTCCACCCCCAGAGCCCGTGCGAAGCCGTTCCAGGTGAGGCCGCTGGCCTTCTTCAGCCGGTTGAGGCGCTGAACGAAGTCCTTGGGCAGCACGCCGGTCTGGTATGGCACGGGGCGGCCGTGAATGACGAGCTCCCCAGGGGAACGCTTGGGCGCGTTATGGGTTTTCATCTCTGTCCTCCGATCTGGATATCTGGTGGAAGTCCTCTATGCCGAGGACCTCTGAATCCTTCGTCCGCTACGCCACCTGGGCATCTGCTTCTTGTCCACCCGCAGAGCCCGCGCGAAGCCGTTTCAGGTGAGGCCGCTGGCCTTCTTCAGCCGATTGAGGCGCTGAACGAAGTCCTTGGGCAGCACGCCGGTCTGGTATGGCGCGGGGCGGCCGTGGATGCCGAGGTCCCCAGGCTCGCCGGGGGAACGCTTGGGCGCCAGGATCATCTGCACCAGCACGTAGAGGACGAAGAAGCCGTAGACCATGTACAGGAGGGCCATGACGATGGCCATGCCCACGCTCCCGGCCTCCACCGCCGTCAGCAGCGTCCGGAGCGTCGTCCTGAGCAGGTCTCCGGCGGTGACGCCGAGGGACGCTGCGATGAAGCCGGACACGGCATCGGCCACGTCGATGATGAGGGCGCACCACCACAGGGACGTGGCGGCGGCCACAAGGCCGAGCACGAGGCGCAGGACCATCTCCCGCCATCCGTTTTGGGTCTCTGCCCCAGGTGGTGCTGCATGATGAGGCTCAGCCCCATCCAGCCCAGGATGAGCACCAGGACGCCGGAGGCGACGGCCCATACGACCGTCCACGCCTCCCGCACCAGGGGGTGCAGGTAGGTCAGCTCCGGGGGTGTGCCGGTGAGGATGTCGGTCATGCGACGCTATCCCTCCCGGCAGTTGGCGGCGTCCTCGCCGCTGGCCTTCTCCACCACGCCGCAGAGGGTCCCGTGGACTCCCTCGATGGTCCACCGGGCGAAGGCTTTGGCCCACCGCCCGGGGTCGAGGGCTCCCAGAATCTTGTTCCACAGGCCCCCGGGCTGATGCACCGGAATGACCGCGTGGAAGGTGTGGAGCTCCCCGCTGCCCGGATCGCGGGCCAGCATGACCAGCAGGTACGCCTGCTCGGGGTCGAGATCGGGCTGGTCGTCCTCGAAGGGGTAGTCCCAGGAGTACTCCCAGCCGTCCCTGCGCTCCTTCTCTCCACCCTGCACCCGGTATACGGCGGTGAGCCAGTCTCCGGAGTCGGGGTGGCGGACGCCGTAGTAGAGGGAGGCGGGCTTGCGGTCGAAGACGGGCCTTGCGATGAAGCTCCCGTCCTTCTTTCGCTCGACGAGACCCTCGTCCTCGTTGACCAGGGTGATCTCCGCTCCGGGCGGGGCTTGGGCCAGGGCCGGGTTGCTCGACGGGACGGCCATGAGCGACGCCAGCAGCAGCGCCGCCGCCAGGGGTATCAGCCGCTTGGCTCTACCGGAAATGACTCTTGATTTCAGCGCCAATGCGTCACCTCCCTGCGGTCCGATTCATGGGGTCTTTGCTCTCGAAATCGAGTGTGAAGGATCGGAAAGTCGTACAGAACTTCCTAGAGGGGGCCTGATGTGATGTCATGGGGGTGTACAGAGAAACGAGTTTGGTGGCGAAGTACCAGGCCGGGTCATTTCGTAGCTGAAACGGGGGAAAATCGGCCCCTACGGGACGTAAAAAGTGAACACTTTTTCGGAACAGCGGGTTCCACTGGCATGTTCCACGGCCAGCTACGGAATGTTCCTTTTGGAACATGGCGTTTTCGGAGGTCATGTTCCACGGGCTGCTACGGAATGTTCCAAGTGGAACATGGCATCGCCGGGGGTCATGTTCCACGGGCTGCTATGAGATGTTCCTTCTGGAACGTGGAAACGGAGGTGAGAAAGATGAAAAGAGGGAATAAATTGCTCGACGGACCCGGAACTCCCAGCCTGATGAGCGTTCAGGAGCTGCGTCTGATGGCGCTGCTGCGGGACCTGGTGGGGGACGTGGGACAGGGGGAGGCTGCGGACGTGTTGGGGATAGACCGCAAGACGGTGTGGAGAAGCCTGGGCGCGGGCAGGCTGACGCCCCGGCTGGCTGATGCCCTGGAGCGGCTGCTGCTGGCGGGGGGCGGCTCGGCTGCGGCCCGGCAGAGGGAGCAGGTGGATGCGCTGGAGCGGCGGATCGACGGGTTGAAGAACGAGATGCGCAGAGCCCTGGCAGCCGTCGAGGGCGGAATCGAGGCATTGCGGGAGGAGCGCGCGGAGGAGATGCGGGGGGTCAGGCGGCGGCTGGCGCAGGTGGAGACGCGGCAGGGCGCTCAGGACGTGGAGGAAGCGCCCGGCCCGGTCAGGCAACCCCCGGTGAGGGGCGCGTCCCGGCGGAAGTACCCCGAGCTGGCGACCCGCGAACCTGCCGGCGACGACGAGGCGGCGTTCGGTCCGGCGTGGCCGCTGATAGTCGAGTGGCGGGGGCTGAAGGACAGCCACTCCAACCAGGGCAAGGGGCTGTCGTGGTTCGTTGCGGAGGAGCGGCTCATGGAGGTGGAGGTGGCGCTTCTGGAGGAGCACGGGCTGACGCTGCCCCCCGAGACGCAGCCGCTGCGGGGCCTTGAGCGGGGCTCTCAGCTCAACTGGCGGAAGGCGGCTCTCTACGACACCCGCAGGGCGCGGGCGAAGCGGGAGCTGCTTCGGCGTGTCCTCACCCTCGGCCTGTGGCGTAGGTAGCGGCTCTCGGGGTCCGGACGGCGTTTACCAAACTTTATCTGAAGTAAACGGAAGTGTTTCTGAACTGAACTGAACTGGATTGAACACTTTGGCCGGGGAGGCCCCGAAACCCTTGCCAACGCTCGGATGAGGCGTAATACTGAGATCGTTGTCAGGCTTTTCCAGAGTTTCCCGCCCTAGAAACCTGGAGGGTTCCAGTCCCCCGAATCCGGGACCGGCTGTATAGGATCGAGCCTTGCTCTCCGAACAGCCTCCCAGGGGGTCAGACCGGAAGGATTGAGCCTCGCTCTCCCAACGGTCGCCCCGGAGGGACGCCCGCTTTCCCGCTGCGAGAGGTGGTCCAGGGATTGAGCCTTGCTCTCCTGAAGGCCGCTTCAGAAGTCGGGACACCGTGGCCGGAGTGCGTCCTGCGCTTCGTCCTCTGGACATCACGATTGGAGTGCGCCTGCCTGTTGCAGACAGGTCCTGCGCTCCGGCCGTCTCCTAACCCCGAATCCACCGAAGGACGTCCTTGGGGACAGCCCTTGAAAAAGCCAGCGGGTGCTCCTCTGAATCTGGGATAATGGTTTTGGAACAGAAACCAGCCCGGAAACAAGGAGCACCCAATAGATGCTGCCACAGAACAAACCCGACCGTATTCGCATCTTCTTTGACGACCATCGCCTGGTGGCCAATGCCGGCCTGCTCCTGCCAGCCACCCTAGCCCGGCACCTGGGCCTGCGGGAACTCGTCGACCATCACCTTGACCTCGGCGGAGCGCCGGGACGGGCGAACACTGGGGACAAGATGCTGACGCTGGTCGCTTCCGCGCTGGCAGGCGGCGACTGCATCGACGATGCCGATGCGCTGCGCGCTGGTGGGACGGTCGGTGTTCTAGGCTGCGTGGTCAAGGCGTCATCCACCCTGGGGACCTTCCTGCGCAGCTTCCGGTGGGGGCATGTCCGTCAACTCGACCGCGTGAGCCGCCAGTTGTTGGCCCGGGCCTGGGCCGCTGGGGCCGGACCCGGCGACTCGCCCCTGAGCATCGACCTGGACTCGACCATCTGCGAGACCTATGGACTGGCCAAGGAGGGAGCGCGCCACCACGGCTATACCGGCGCCCGCGGCTATCACCCGCTGCTGGCCATTGCCGCCGGCACCGGCGAGGTGCTGATGTCCCGGCTGCGCGAGGGCCGGGCCAACACCGCCCGTGGCGCGGCCCACTTCCTGCGTGAGACGGTGGGGCGGGTGCGCTACGGCGGGGCCAGGGGACAACTCACGGTGCGGGCCGACAGCGGCTTCTACGCCCATACTGTCGTTGCCGCCTGCCGGGAAATGGATGTCCGCTTCTCTATCACCATCCGCCAGCGCGCCAGCCTGCGGGACCTGATCGAGGCGATACCAGAGGAGGACTGGACTCCCATTCCCTACTGGATGGACGGCGCCGCCGATGTCGCCGAGACGACTTACACCCCGTTCCAGACCAAGCCGGACGCCGCGCCGGTGCGGCTCATTGTCCGGCGGGTGAAGCCGACGCCCGGTTCCCAGCTCGCCCTCTTCGCCAGATACAGCTATCACGCCTTCATCACCGACCGCGATGGGGAGACGCTGGAACTGGAGGCCGATCATCGCCGCCACGCCGAGGTCGAGAACGCCATACGCGACCTCAAGTACGGCGTCGGGCTGAACCACATGCTGGCGGTACAGGTGATGGCGCATAACCTGGCCCGCTGGACGGCGCGGATTGGTCTGGGCGAGCGGACCGTGATCACCAAGACCCTCAGGCGGCGGGTCTTCGCTCTGGTGGGGCGGATCACCCGCTCGGCGCGCCGCCTCACTTTGCATCTCCCCCGGCGCTGGCCTTGGGAAACCCAATTCAGTCGCGCCTTGGCCCGGCTGCAAGCCATTCCGTTCCCGGCCTGACGGCCAGCCTGCAACTGACCCAACGTCCCCGCAATCTCGCGCCACCCCGGTCGCGAGAGTCCCCTGCTGCGTATCCTCTCGCCATCCCGCGCATCGCAACTCCCGCATAGGGCCTTAGGGGCCCTGTGCGGCGACTGAAGACCGTCCGCCGGCCTCCCCATCTACCCCAAGACCCCAGGCCATCTCCCCTGTAGCTCCCTCACCCACCCCCTTCCGCTGTCCTCACGCCGTCCATCGGTGTCCTTCGGTGGATTCGGGCTAACGCCTACGGCATAGCTCACACAGCTAGGCCGTAAATTCAACATGCGCCGGTCTGCGACTGCGTTGCAGGCTGGCCGCTTCACGTCTCGCAGTTCTCCCCAACACGGACGCTGTATACCCCTGGGCCGAGCTGCGTCTTTTTCACCCCGCTCCGTCCTGTGACCAGCTCGTAGGATGGCGCTCCCCTCGCAGCAGCTCCCCCAGACCGGATTTTGCCAACCCTGGGCCGAGCTGCGTCTTCTTCATCCCCGCTCCGTCTCCCGCGTCCGGCATCCGACCGTGGGCGGAGCGCGTCACTCGTCGGCAATCGGACACATGGATTCGCTGAGTCAACGGCATCGAGCACTGAAAGGAGGTCACGACGGCATGGACGATTCAAGGACACAGGCAAGGGAAGGAGGAGCGCACATGGCGGAACGGTACGCGGGATCTAGCGCGAAGCGGATCGCAGACCTGCTTCCGCACCGGGTGAGCTACGAGCGGGGCTGGTTCTGGACGACGACGGCCATCTGCCACGGCGGTTGGTCGGACGGGCTGGCGTTTCGGCAGAGGCCGGACGGCTAGGGCATCGACGTGCGGTGCCACACCGGGGGCTGCTCTCGCGGCGTGGTGCTGACCCATCTGGAGGCTGCCATTGGACTGCCCATGTGGACGGCCTTCGAGCCTGTGAGCGCGGACGTTGACAAGGCCCCGGAGAAGCGGCCCTGGTGGAAGCGGAAGAAGGTCGTGGTGGCCGGGATCGTGGCGCTGGTCGTTGCGGCGCCGCTCATCACCGGTGACGGCGAGATGGTCTTCCTCAACCTGGTCGGCCTGGGCATCGGTGCGCTGCTGCTCAGGCGGTTCCTCGTGCGGCGCACGGTGCGGAGGCTCAGACGCTGACAAGAGGGGGCCGCTTGCTCTCTCATACCCATCCCAACACGCAAGGGTCGTCTCCAGCCTGGGGCGGCCCTTCTTCTTTGCCCGCAAGCGGGCGCAATCCAAAGGCAACACAACATGAAGCAACTGTCTTAAAAGTCAAGAAGAATGACCGGCGACCTTCGGAGTCAGGTCACGCCAGGGCAAGCCATGCCTGAGCATTGAGTTGAGGCTAACCAGCAGCTTGCGCATGCAAGCTGTGAGTGCCAGCTTCTTCGGCTTACCAGCGGCCAGCAGCCGCCGGTAGAAGTCCCGGATTACGGGGTTGTGGCGGCTGGCTACCAACGCTCCCATGTACAAGGCGGCGCGGATCCGGGCGCGTCCACCCCATACGGTGCGTTTGCCCCGCAGCGTGCCGCTGTCCCGGTTGAAGGGAGCCACTCCCACGAGGGCGGCGACCTGCCGACGGTCCAGCGTGCCCAGCTCCGGCAGATAGGCCAAGAGAGTCATAGAGAGCCGTTCCCCGACTCCCGGAACACTGCGCAACAGGTCGTCTTTCTCTCGCCAAACGGGGCTCTGGCGGAGAGTCTGCCGCAAGCCCTCGTCCAGGTCGTCCAACTCACCCTCCAGCCATGCAATGTGGGCCTCGATGCGGGGACGCACGGCGACGGTGGCGGAACTCAGGCGGTTCTTCTCCGAGACCAGCATGGTCATCACCTGGTGCCTGCGGGCGGCCAGAGAGTTGAGGGCCTGGGTCTCGGCGTCCCGCAGAGGGCGCACAGGCGGCCGGACGACTTCGGCGAAGTGGGATAGGACCGCTGCGTCAAGCGAGTCCGTCTTCGCCAGCTTCCCGGTGGCCTTGGCGAAGTCTCGCACCTGGCGCGGGTTGACGACGACCACCGGCACTGCCTCGGCTGCCAAGGCGGCCACCAACGGCAGTTCCAAGCCGCCCGAAGCCTCCAGCAGCACCATGACCGGTTCCAGGGTCTTCAGCCGGGAGACCAGCTGTCTGATCCCTGCCTCGTCATGGGAGACCCCGCCATCTGTCGTCTGCTGGACGGATGGCAACGTCCACCTGGGCTTTGGCTACATCGATTCCTACGTAGGTCTCTTCCTGCTCCATGAGCACCTCCTGCGAATTACTGGCCCGTCCTTGCAAGATGCGGGCTCGGTTGGCCCAGGCAGCTGTTCGGGCTCTGTTCGGGAGGGGTGCGGCGACCCTCGCTTCGTGACGGCCTTCTATGACCTGGGAGGTTGCAATCTGCCGCGCCCCGATCCACCTAAGTGAAGTGATTTTTGCACACCAAAACCAAGATACAAGGAGGTCGTGATGACAACGGCAACATTGGCAACTGGCAATCGGACGATGACGGAAGTTCGGCCCCGGCGCAACCTAGAAGAGCTGGTCGACCGGCTCATGGCGGCGCTGTTCTCGGAGCAGCCGGAGACGGCACCGCAGACGGAGACACCGAGCGTGGCCAAGAGCGTCCACGAGGCGCGGCGGCTCAGGCAGGCGGGTGACGTCGAAGGTGCGCTGGCGGTCCTCGCCGGCACGGACACGACGAAGGCTGATCCGCATCAGGCTCGGTGGGCCTTCGCCGAGTGGACGGACCTGGTTCGGAGGCGCTTCGGGGACCGGGACGCGCTGGTCTACAGCCAGGGCACGGGCAGGGCTGCCGCTCTGGTGCCCACCGACGACGGCGGGACGCTTGAGGTCGCGGCGGTCCTTTGGGATGCGCTGGCCGCCCGGCAAGGTCGTCTCGGGGCGCAGCCTGCGGGGTCTGCGGCCCCTGAACGGAGGTGCGTGATGGTCGTAGCGCAAGCAACGGTTGACGACTCGTGAGGCAAAGGGGCGCTTCAGTGCCCTGCTTGGCCCCTGGGGCGCCGCCTTCCTGCGACTGCTTGAACGGGCGCTCCGTTTCCACCAGGCAGCACCCCGCACGGGGATCGCTGCCTCCTCCGCCCGCTCCCCTGCGGGCTTCTATCCCTCTTACCCCAACCCCACACGCGCCGCGCAGGACTTCTCCCCGACTCCGGTCGGGGGCAGGACCTGTGCCCCGATGCACGACGGAGCCTGCCCCGGACTTGATTCCGGGGGCTTGGCCCCGCACACGGCCTTCCGCAGAGGCCGCCCCGGCCGTTCGCCACGGCAACAACGCCACCCAAGGAGACAGTCCCGACCATCGGGACACGGATTCGAGCGGGACTGTCTCCTACAAGGGGGCGGTCCCGCTTTTTCATTACAGGAGGAAGCGACATGACGACTACGAGCATTGAGAGGACCGAGAGCGAACTGAGGGCCGCGGCTAGGCGGCGTGGGCTCACCATGAAGGAGCTTGCGGCGCTGATGGGCGTGAGTGCGGGCTACCTGTCACAGATTGCGAACGGGGGCAGGCCGTGGACTCCGAAGATGCGGGAGAAGGTCGCGGCGGTGCTGGGCGATGTCCCCGGTCAGGGGACCGTCTACCGCCAGGGCGGCGTCGTCACCGGCGAGAGCAGCTTCATCAGGGAGCGCGCACGCACGCTGGGCATGACCATGCAGGAACTGGCCGACCGCGTTGGCGTCTCCTACAGCTACATGACGCAGGTGGCCCGTGGCCGCCAGAGCATGGGCGTCAAGGTCCAGGCCAGGGTCGAGTCGACGTTGCAGGCTCCGGCGAAGGTCGCGCCCGCCAAGTGCGCCAACCGCCAGGGCGTCGTCGTGGCCGGGGAGAGCAGCTACATCAGGGAGCGGGCCAGGGAGCTGGGTCTGAGCCTGCGGGACCTGGCCGACCGCGTGGGCGTCTCCTACAGCTACATGTCAATGGTGGCGCGGGGTCATAGCAACATGGGCGTGAAGGTCCAGGCCAGGATGGAGTCGGCGCTGGAGGCTCCGGCGAAGGTCGCTCCCGCGCAGCCAGCCTGCATCGACCGGGAGGCCGTGTGGGACCGGATGAACGCCCACGGCTTCAGCCAGAACGAGGTCGCCCGGCGCGCCGGCATCAGTTCCTCCAATCTCTCCCAGATCGTGAACGGCAGGAACAACCTGTCGCCGGACGTTCTCAGGAAGCTGCACGGCGTCCTGTTCCAGCCGACGAAGGCGGAGCGGGTCATGCCCGCCGAGGTGGTGAAGGTGCTGGACTGGCGGAAGGGCGAGCGGAGCGGGATGGTCGTTCGCGGCGCCGGTGGGCCTGGGCGCGGCGCCAAGTCCGACGGCGGCTCCATTCGGGTCGGCGGCCGGGTGCCCTGGGGCGCGAAGGCGGAGTACGCCTACCGCGCGGGATACGACGGCATGGGCCGGGTGTCGGTGACGCACGTCGTCGAGCGGGGCTACTCCGCCATGTTGAAGCAGCCGGAGATGGCAGCCGCGTAGGGCTCCATGACGTACAGCATGATGGGCGGCTGCCTCGCAGCAGCCTGGGACGGCCCGCACCGGGCCGCATACGCGAGTCCCGCCACCGGCGGGCCTTCGCACGTTCAAGCATTCGCCTTGGGGGCGTTGCCGGAACCCTACCGCCCCCGCTGGGGCGGTGCAGTCCGTCTCCCGTCGCTCTCCGCTTTGCAGCGGCGACTGGGCGAGACGTGCGCCCGGGTTCCGGCGTCGTCCTGTAACTATCACGAAAAGGAGGACGACACGAAATGAACCTCGGAGATTTCATAAACACGTTCAAGGACGCCATCGCCAAGAGGGTGGTGGAGTCCTACCCGCCGCTCTACCGCCCCTCGGAGAACGGCGGCACGCCCCCCAGGCTGCTCAGAAAGCCCCTGGGGGCGCAGGCCGACGCCATCAGGGGCGCGGCCCTCTCCCTCAAGGCCCATCGGGGCACCACGGTCGTCGGCGAGATGGGCACCGGCAAGACCTTCATCGGCGCGGCGGCGGCGCACATGGCGGGTTTCGAGCGGATTCTCATCATCTGCCCGCCCCACCTGGTGCCCAAGTGGAAGCGGGAGGTGGAGATGACGGTGCCCGGCGTCCGCGCCGCCATCGTCGAGTCCATCACCGACCTGGAGCGGCTCCGCCTCTCCGTCGGCTCCGGCCCCCTCTTCGCGGTGATGAGCCGCGAGAAGGCCAAACTGTCCTACCGCTGGATGCCCGCCGTGATACAGCGGTGGGCCACGTCCAGGGGAAGGCTCATACGGGACGAAGAGACGGGGGAGCCTTTCCGCATCCCCTGCTGCCCGGACTGCACGGCGCAGGTCGTGGACAAGGACGGCGTGCCGCTGACGGACGCCGACCTGAACCGCCGCAAGCACACCTGCGCCGACTGCAACGCCCCCCTGTGGCAGGCCGACCGGTCCGGGGCCAGCCCGCTATCCGCTGGCCGACTACATCAAGCACCGGATGAAGGGGTTCTTCGACCTGCTGATCGGCGACGAAGTGCACGAGTTCAAGGGGCGAGGGAACGCCCAGGGCATCGCCGCCGGCATCCTCGCCGACGTTTGCGGCAAGTCCCTCAGCCTCACCGGGACGCTCCTCGGCGGCTACTCCTCGACCATCTTCCACCTGCTATACAGGTTCTCGCCGGAGATCAGGACGGAGTTCGGGCGTTCCGACGAGCGCCGCTGGATACAGCGGTACGGCTTCGAAGAGGTCACCGTCGGCAAGCCGGACGACGACGCGGTGGAGGACGGGCGCAACAGCCGTCGCCGCAGCTACCGCAAGGTGGTCAGGGAGCGGCCGGGCCTCGTTCCCTCCGCGCTGTTCCACATCATCGGCAACACGGTCTTCCTCAGACTGGCGGACGTTGCCTCCGGCCTGCCGGACTATGAGGAGAAGATCCTCGTGTCCTCGATGGACTCGGAGGAGGACGCGACGGGCTACTCCCAGCGCACGGCCTACAACACCGTGTTCGAGGAGCTGAAGAAAGAGCTGGCGGCCGCCCTCAAGAGCGGCTCCAAGCGGCTGCTTGCGACCTACCTCCAGACCCTATTGGCCTACCCGGACGGCTGCACCAGGGGGGAGACGGTCTTCGACCCCCGGAGCGGGGACGTCATCGTCCAGGTGCCGCCCCTGTCCGAGGAGAAGCTCTACCCGAAGGAGAAGGCGCTCATCGACCTGGTGGCCGCCGAGCGGCTGGAGGGAAGGCGGGTGCTGGTCTACGTGACCCACACGGGGACCAGGGACATAACCGGGCGGATGGACGACATCCTCACCCGGCACGGGTTCAGGGTGGCGGTGATGAAAGCCGACGCGGTGGCTCCGAACCGCCGTGAGGCGTGGGTGGCCGACAAGGTGAAGGAGGGCATCGACGTCCTCATCTGCCACCCCAGGCTGGTGCAGACCGGCCTCGACCTCATCGACTTCCCGACCATCGTCTGGGACGAAACGGATTACAGCGTCTACGTGGTCCGGCAGGCGTCGCGGCGGTCGTGGCGCATCGGGCAGACCCGACCGGTCAAGGTGGTGTTCATGAGCTACCGGAACACCCTGCAGGCCGACGCGCTGAAGCTGGTGGCGAAGAAGATGCAGAGCTCCCTGGCCGTCGAGGGGGAGCTGCCGGAGGACGGCCTGGCCGCCTAGGGGGACGACGGCGACGACATGATGATGGCGCTGGCCCGCAAGATCGTCAGCGGCGACTAGGAGGACGAGGCCGAGACGATGGAGGAGGTGTTCGCCCAGGCCAGGAACGCCGAGAGCGAGGCCGAAGAGCTGCTGGTGGACGAAGGGTGGAAGGCGGTCGAGGTCGAGCCTACAGTCGTAGAGACGCACCGCAACGGCAACGGTCACGCCGCAAACGGCGTCGAGCCGAGCGTCGAGTTGGTCATGGGCAACGGGCGCCACGTGTCCGCCAACGGCAACGGCCGTCACGAGGAAGCCGCCAAGGGGCAGCAGACGCTGTTCTCCTGGGCGGAGTTCATGGCCGAGGAGCCGGTCAAGCCCAAGGGCCGCAGCCGCAAGGCGCAGCCCGCTTCCACGTCCCTGTTCGATTGGGCGCTGGACATGGAGAAAGAGCGAGAGGAGGAATTGGTCGGCCTGTCTGCCTAGCTACAGGCAGGCGCAGGGCGCTGACCCTTAACGACACAGGAGGAGGCCACCGCTTGCGATGGCCTCCTCCTGCTTGTCCATGTGTGTGGGCCTTGTATGTTGGTTCTGGTGTGTAACAATCAACTCACTTAGGTGGATCGGGGTGCGGCAGACCGATGCGGCCTTGGTCGTGGTAGACCGCAAAAAAGCGAGGGTCGCCGCACCCATCCTCAATAGAGCCCGAACAGTTGCCTGGGTTACCCAAGCCCGCATCGTGCAAGGACGGGCCAGTAATTCACACAGGGAGGTATAGATGGAACAGGAACTTAGATACGTAGGCATTGATGTCTCAAAGGCGCAGGTGGATGTCGCGGTCCGTCCTACAGGCCAGAGATGGGTTGTCTCCTACGACGAGACCGAAGTCGGGGAGCTGGTCTCCCAGATGAAGGGCCTGAGTCCCGCCCTGGTGCTGCTGGAGGCTTCGGGCGGCTTGGAACTGCCATTGGTGGCCGCCCTGGCAGCTGCGGCTCTGCCCGTAGTCGTCGTCAACCCCCGTCAGGTTCGAGACTTAGCCAAGGCCACCGGGACGCTGGCCAAGACCGACCCCCTGGACGCGGCGGTCCTGGCCCACTTCGCCGACGCCGTTGGTCCATCTGTGCGACCTCTGAGGGACGCCGAGACGCAGGTCCTAAACTCGCTGACTGCTCGCAGACACCAGGTGATGACCATGCGAGTCTCGGAGAAGAACCGCCTGGGTACCGCCATCAGCGCGGTCCGCCCCCGCATTGAGGCTCACATCGTCTGGTTGGAGCAGGAGCTGGAGGACCTTGACGAAGGGCTGCGCCAGACTCTCCGTCGGAGTCCCGTGTGGCGGGAGAAGGATGACCTCCTGCGCACCGTTCCCGGCGTGGGAGAGCAGCTCTCCCTCACGCTGCTCGCTTACCTGCCGGAGCTGGGCACACTGGATCGCCGCCAGATCGCCGCCCTGGTGGGTGTGGATCCCTTCAACAGGGACAGCGGCACACTGCGGGGCAAACCGCACCGTCTGGGGCGGACGCGCCAAGGTCCGTGCTGCCCTGTACATGGGCACGTTGGCGGCCAGCCGCTTCAACCCCGTCATCCGGGACTTCTATCGGAAGCTGCTGGCGATTGGTAAGCCGAAGAAGGTGGCCCTCGTTGCGTGTATGCGCAAACTGCTCGTCATCCTCAACTCCATGCTCAAGCATCGCTCTCCCTGGCGCGGCATAACTCCGGCAGTCGTTAGTCATTCCTCTTGACTTCTAACACAGTTGCTTTTTTGTTGCCCGGAAATGGCCTACCAAACTTGACAAAATCAAGAACTTTCACCTTGAGTTGCGTTCTGGAAGTGTAGTCAGACCTACATCGCAACCCGTCAGGATTGGGCTTGCCTCAATCGAAGTGTGAAGGCGAATCCTGCAAAGTGCAGCAGCGCGTACAGATTCCTCAATCTCAAAACGTCGCTCCCAATTACTCGAAGGTGGAATCACAAACCTGCGCCTTCTGCGAACGGCAGATGGTCCCCTCACCAGGAACTTCCAAAGGCTCTTCATTTGTAGATTGTCAGCAATAATGGGACACGCGAGGGCTACTCAACCTTATTGCTGGGTATAGGCCGGGTGGACTGATGCCCCTAGGACCGGCTTAGGAGTTCTTCCAGGGCAATGCTTGCCTCGCGCCGTAGCCTGTCGGCGTTGTCCCGCTCTCTTTCGGCAGCTATAAAGGCGTCAACAGTGAAGGGCCGCCAGGAGTTTCGCAGGGCCCGAATGGTGCCCCTCTCCCTTTCAGCCGCCTCCACCAGGAAGTTGTACATAGGCAGCAAGTAACCTGACTGAGGCAGGTCTCTCACCTGTCGGCTGATCTCCGTCATGCGCAAATTGAATTGACCCAAGGCTTGGAGCACCTCAGCCCGGTTGCATCCGCCCTCAGTTCTTCGCCAATCGTTGTACTGTTCGTGGAATGCGGCCCAGGCAGGCAGGACGATCTCAAACTTGTCGGCAAACTCCTGGAGGTCCTGCAAATCTTCCTCCGCGCTTCCATCGAGAGCATTCTCTATAGTTAACGCGACTTCCTTCAGGGCTGTCCGCGAGTCCTTGATGGCCTGCTCAAGCGCATCATGAAGCGGTGCAACTCTCTCTTCAAAATCTTCCGTTCCGGGAGTGGCAGGCTCATCACCCTTCTCGGAATCTGCCGTCACCTCCTGGATGACGGCGTTATGTGTATTAGCCAAAGCCGTCTGCTCAGCTTCCGCCGCCTCTTGAAGAGCTTCAACCATGTCTTCCGTAGCATCCGTAGTCGGTAGTCCGGCAATTGAATCGAGTATGGAGTTGAGCTGTTCGATAAGCCCGTCCAAACGACCCAAGACTGTCAGGTTGTCCAAGCTTGCGGTTCCCTGCAACAGTTTAGTGTATTCGTCGTGTAACTCATCCCAGGCATCACTGACAGGTTTGAGGGCCAGAGAGAACTCTTCTATGGCCTGCAACCTTTCGGGGTCAGTAGCCTCGTCAAGCTCTTCCTGCAAGTCTATGACGAGATCCTGGACTTTTCTTTGGGCACGGGCCGCCTCGGTACGCTTCTGCTCTATCACCTCAAAGATGGAAGGGCTGTTTGGCTGCCAGCGTTCGTGCAGTTGCCTGAACGCCGCCTCTTCAGATTCGGCGGCTTCTATTAGTGTTTCTGCAAACTCCCGAGTGGTGGTAGCCCTGGGAAGATCCCTGGCCTGCTCCGTCACGGAGTTGAAGCTAACGACGAACTCTCGGAGGGCGTTCTGAACGGTGGATTCTCCGCAAGATGTCAGGGTCGCGCGCCACTTGTCGAAGTCTATGTGGAACTGGTCCCACTCTACTCCAATGGCTTGCTCTTGTGTTACGAATCCATCCACCGCCATCAATTCACTGGCCGACAAGGCTCTCGGTTCCTGAGGGGGTGGGGCCGTTGGCAGAGTTATGGGAGTGTTCTCGGTATCGACAGTGCTGGTACATGCCGTCGCCAGAATCAGCGCCAAAAACAGCGAAGATAGGTACAGGTACCGGCCAATTCGTTTATTCATTGACTTTACTCAACCCCAAGTAATCGTTTACTAGTTGGTTTCTGAATGTACCGCTGAACAAGCTGCCCAGGGCCTCGCTCAACACTGCGGGTTTATCCGCCAAGACTACAAGTACATACCGGTCTCGGTCCCTGTGCAGAAGGGCAATCGATGTGTCTTCACGGTCGAGTTCCGGGGCAAATGGCAGGCTGAGGACATCGTCAGCGCTTATCCCGGCAGCTTGGAGGTATTGACTCACCGCGCGGGAGTCTTCGTACAGGCCCAGGAAGACCGTATTCCGGCTCAGGTCTTCCTCTCCTGAGATCCGGGAGGACAACCCATAGTCCGAAAGACCCGTCCTCATCTCCAGACCGATATTCCAGATGGACGGCTGTCCAAGCACTATGTCGATACTGTTATCAAGGCTGGATTCGTAAAAGTGAGGAAAGTCGGCCAGGTCGAATTCCCGCTGGCTGTCCGTCAGATAGTCCGCCACGTTGGACAACAACTGTTGATTGCTCAGCAGGGAGTTATAAGGGGGGACCACAAACGTGAAGTCTGCTACGGCCAGAACATTACTTGTGCTGCCCAAAGCAATGGGATAAAAGCTCTCCGCGGCTTCCCCCAGCGAAGACTTGGTATTTGTATCGGAGACGCCTATCCCGGGACCGGAAGACCGGATTGACCCGGCGACATACAGGACTATGGTATCAAGGCCACTTGTGAGGGGGGCGGGCTGGAAGTCCCTGACAAAGATGTGCCGGAAGTTCAGGTCATACTCCACGGTGTTGTACAGGTAATCTGGCTGGAACTCCACCCCGAATCTCTTGGCCAGGGTGTTAATCCTGTTGGGCCGGGTCGGGTCCGAAACCAGGAGCAGTTTTCCACCTTTATCAACGAACCGCTGCACGAGGTCGATTTCCTCTTCTGAGTATGAAGCCCGGGGAAGCATGACCGCGAAGCTAGTAGCACGCCTAAGTCTCTGCTCCAACATTTGCAGCCTGGTCTGTCCTTCCACGGTACTAGAGATGTCAATGACTTCAACGTCGTAGCCCCGGTTGGCCACCATAGAGATGAGGGTAGAGATTTCGCTTTCCGTAAATGAGTTGAGGTGTAGATCGTCCACCAATACCAACCCTTCCTGGACCTGGGTCACACTCGAAGCAGTGGCAGCAACCGGGGCCACTGCGGGGGAAGTTATTTGTTCAAAAGGAATATTAACTGAAGGCGGCGGGTCATAGCTTCCCTGGTAAAAGAAGAAATACCCAGCCGCGAAAGTAGCGACCGCGAAAATGGGCATCAGGGCTAATGCAAGTAATCTAGGGAGCATATCCTGAATATATGTAATAGATGTTCGGGCGGTGTATGTCGAGGGGGAATCCCGGGAGGGGGTCCTCCTCATCAGTCCCGAGGCCCCAATTGAGTATTGAAGCTCGCATGGACTGTAATCCTGTTATGCCGCTTTCGGACTCGCCCACTGAGGGCAGGGTTTCCCCGTCGTCGCGGGGACTAGGGGGAAAGGACAGACGCTCTGCGAGGCCGATATTTCCATTTTCCGCAGCCAAAAGGAAATCGAGGCTCTGGACAAACTCTCGAAGTACTTCCAGGTTTACGTCTACAAGACCGTAGTTGGAGATTTTCGCCAAGTTTGCGGCTTTCCGGATGGCGTCCGTTTCGCTTCCCAGTTCGTCAGCTAGTCCCAGCCTCACTGCGACCATCCCTGAATAGATGCGTCCCTCGCTAATCTCGTCCCCGGATATACGCAGCTTGTCCCCTCGCTCGCTAACAACCATTTGGACAAAGGCTGAATTCAGCATATCCAACTCCGCGTCCCACTCTCTCCTGCTGCCCCCATCCAGCTTATTGGGGCTGCTGAAGGCAACGGATTCGTCGGGCAGTCTCGGGATGAGGGGGCCCGCGACGGAAATCACTCCCACGTTTCCCACGAGCGAGGATGTCTGAGCGTACGTATGCGAAGCTCCCATTGATATCATGTATCCGCCGCTGGCAACCAGGCCACCCATAACCAGGACAACAGGCTTTTCTTCACGGAGCCTGCGGGTCTCGATATACAGACGCTCGCTGGCTGCGGCAGATCCACCGGGAGTGGTCAGTTTGATCACTACGGCTTTGATGGAATCGTCCCGGCGGGCGTAGTCCAAGAATTGGCTAATTGCATACGAGGTGTCGTCGTTGATGACAGTGAATGGCACGTCAATAACGCCAATATTCGGCTTTCCGGGGGTCACATAAGCGAATACAAATGCACCTACTGCTATACCTATCCCCGCCATTATTGGGACAAGAAAATACCAGCTAGTCAGAAAACTTCTCATGTAAGAAAGGATGGAGATTATCCACCTATGGGATTTTGACAGGGTGTGGAAGAATATTCGCAGGTAGCCGGAATACGAGGTCTCCTGCAGCGAGCGACGGACTAACTGAGGTCTCTCCAGCGAACTCTCAGCGCGTATACCTTACTCTAGCCACTTCATTGATGTCAACGAGATTGCCCCTGCCTTTTCATCGTGGATTACTCAAGATAACAGGTCGACTTGTCTTGTCACAGAGCAGTTGGGTTACCCGCCAGGCGGGGTGATTTACCCATCAACACCACGATCGGAATCTCGAGCATGGCCGACCGCAAGCAGGTTCCGGAATCACCAAACTTTGTCGGTGGTCAATAATGGGTTCGAATCTAATGCTGTGATACGTTCTTGACCCCAGACATTATCCTTGGGGATGGGACGCAAAAACAACGAAGAATGACAGACTTGTGGACTGTAGAACAAGACACGCGCGTGTCTGGTAGATGGGCCGTACACCTGCATACTGCTGAGCGACCTTGGCGCCGAGGTGGTCAAGGTCGACAACATCCAGCGTTTCGGCAGCCGCGGCCAGCCAAATCCGCTGGCCAGACAGCACAACGTCTGTCCTGAGGACAGCACAGCACGACCACTACGAGATAATGCTCCTGCTACAGTCCGCCAGGATTCCTGTCGAGCCCGTCCTGGACCACGGCGAGGTCTACGACGATCCGCACGTCAAGGAGCGGAGCTTCTTCGAATAGGTCACGCATCGAGAGGCCGGCACCCACCGGTACCCCGGCATGGCGTGGAAGTTATCCAAGACACCCCTGATCATCCGTATCCCGGCCAACTGCCTGGGCGAGTATAACGAGTACGTCTTAGGGAGCCTGCTGGGTCTGTCCCAGGACGAGTTGGCGCAGCTGGAAGCCGACCAGACCATCGGCACGGAGTACCTCCCCGGCTCAGACCAGTGATGGGGGCCTACGTGGATGGTAGGTGGTACCGTCTTCGAGATGTGGTTGGGGGCTCTCTGAATCTACCGATGCCCTCGACTCCGGTATTATGGTGAGGTAGGGCAGATGATTTCAAGAAGCGTCATGGTGGTCCCGTCCTGGTCGTCCTGAACCTTGAATCAACATTCGTAGTTCATAAAAAACACGAAATGCTCAGGTACACGTGGGCGGTGGACTTGAAGCCAGCACGTAGTCGGACGACACCATTTGTGCGAAGTGCCGTCGTCTTTGAGGAGGACCCGTCGTCTCCTCCTTCGGCGTCATGACCATAATGGGGTCACGTCCCGTCAAGTAGTGTAAGAGTGCGTCATCCTGTTGATGTTGTTTAGGTGGCTGTCGCCTCCGCGAGATCGGCTTCTGGAAGAGCTTCGTTGAAGGTCAGCACGACAGGTGTGATGTATCGACGGCCAACGGCCCATTCGTCGTGCTGCTCAGCGAGGACGGCGCCAACGAGGCGGCGCACGGCCGGCCGGTTAGGGAAGATGCCCACCACATCGGTGCGTCGTCTGATCTCCTTGTTGAGACGCTCCTGTGGGTTGTTGGACCAGATCTTCTTCCAGTGGGCGAGTGGGAAGTTGGAGAAGGCCAGGACGTCGGGTCCGGCCTCGTCCAGTAGAGAGGCGACCTGAGGGAACCGGTTCTGGAGTTGATCGGTCACCCTGTCGAGCTGGGCGTGTACCTCATCGGGGGAGGGTTGCTGGTAGATGGTGCGCACCATGGTGGCTACCCATGGCTGGGCGCGCCTGGGGACCCGAGTGAGCAGGTTGGTCATGAAGTGGGTGCGGCACCATTGCCAGCTGGCTCCGCCGAAGACTGCGGCGATGGCGCCTCGGAGTCCCTGATGAGCGTCCGATACCACCAGCCCCACCCCGCCGAGGCCCCTGGCGGACAGCGAGCGTAGGAAGGCCAGCCAGAAGGCGCCGTCTTCACTCGTACCCACGTCCATCCCGATGATCTCCCGCTTGCCCTCGCCATTGACCGCCGTCGCCACCACCACGCTGACGTTGACGATCCTGCCGTCCTCCCTGACCTTCTGGGTCAGTGCGTCCAGCCACAGGTAGGGGTAGGGTCCAGCGTCCAGCGGACGGCCCATGAAGCCATCCACCACCACATCCAGTTCCTGACAGATGCGCGACACCTGGCTCTTGGAGATACCTTCACACCCCAGGGCCTTGACCAGATCGTCCACCCGCCTTGTGGATACACCTTCCACGTAGGCCTGCTGGATCACCGCCAGCAGAGCTCGCTCGCTGCGACGCCGTGGCTCCAGCAGGCTCGGGAAGTAGCTCCCTTCTCTGAGCTTCGGGATGTGCAGATCCATCGTCCCTACACGGGTATCCCACGCCCGGGACCGATACCCGTTGCGCTGGGTCACCCGCTCAGGGCTGCGTTCTCCATACTCAGCACCGATCCTCGATGACACCTCCGCATCCATGATCCCCTCTACCAGCACTCTCAGTGCCTCCCGTAGGAAGTCCACGTCACCGTCCATTCCCCCCTTGCGCAACAACTCCAGCAGGTCCATCCTTTCCTTGACCACTGTTGTCCTCCTTTCTCGAGCTTTCTTCTTTGCCCGCTAAGGATGACGCGGTGGTCTCTTTTTCTCCAGACCCTCTCCCTCTTACACCACTTCCTGGGACTCTACTCCTAAACCCGAATCCACCGAAGGACGTCCTTGGGGACAGTCCTTGAAGAAGCCAGCGGGTGCTCCTCTGAATCTGGGATAATGGTTTTGGAACAGAAACCAGCCCGGAAACAAGGAGCACCCAATAGATGCTGCCACAGAACAAACCCGACCGTATCCGCATCCTCTTTGACGACCATCGCCTGGTGGCCAATGCCGGCCTGCTCCTGCCGGCCACCCTAGCCCGGCACCTGGGCCTGCGGGAACTCGTCGACCATCACCTTGACCTCGGCGGAGCGCCGGGACGGGCGAACACTGGGGACAAGATGCTGACGCTGGTCGCTTCCGCGCTGGCAGGCGGCGACTGCATCGACGACGCCGATGCGCTGCGCGCTGGTGGGACGGTCGGTGTTCTAGGCTGCGTGGTCAAGGCGTCATCCACCCTGGGGACCTTCCTGCGCAGCTTCCGGTGGGGGCATGTCCGTCAACTCGACCGCGTGAGCCGCCAGTTGTTGGCCCGGGCCTGGGCCGCTGGGGCCGGACCCGGCGACTCGCCCCTGAGCATCGACCTGGACTCGACCATCTGCGAGACCTATGGACTGGCCAAGGAGGGAGCGCGCCACCACGGCTATACCGGCGCCCGCGGCTATCACCCGCTGCTGGCCATTGCCGCCGGCACCGGCGAGGTGCTGATGTCCCGGCTGCGCGAGGGCCGGACCAACACCGCCCGTGGCGCCGCCCACTTCCTGCGTGAGACGGTGGGGCGGGTGCGCTACGGCGGGGCCAGGGGACAACTCACGGTGCGGGCCGACAGCGGCTTCTACGCCCACACTGTCGTTGCCGCCTGCCGGGAAATGGATGTCCGCTTCTCTATCACCATCCGCCAGCGCGCCAGCCTGCGGGACCTGATCGAGGCGATACCAGAGGAGGACTGGACTCCCATCCCCTACTGGATGGACGGCGCCGCCGATGTCGCCGAGACGACTTACACCCCGTTCCAGACCAAGCCGGACGCCGCGCCGGTGCGGCTCATTGTCCGGCGGGTGAAGCCGACGCCCGGTTCCCAGCTCGCCCTCTTCGCCAGATACAGCTATCACGCCTTCATCACCGACCGCGATGGGGAGACGCTGGAACTGGAGGCCGATCATCGCCGCCACGCCGAAGTCGAGAACGCCATACGCGACCTCAAGTACGGCGTCGGGCTGAACCACATGCCGTCGGGGCGCTTCGCCGCCAACGGCGCCTGGCTGGCGGTACAGGTGATGGCGCATAACCTGGCCCGCTGGACGGCGCGGATTGGTCTGGGCGAGGGGACCGTGATCACCAAGACCCTCAGGCGGCGGGTCTTCGCTCTGGTGGGACGGATCACCCGCTCGGCGCGCCGCCTCACTTTGCATCTCCCCCGGCGCTGCTGGCCTTGGGAAACCCAGTTCAGTCGCGCCTTGGCCCGGCTGCAAGCCATTCCATTCCCGGCCTGACGGCCAGCCTGCAACTGACCCAACGTCCCCGCAATCTCGCGCCACCCCGGTCGCGAGAGTCCCCTGCTGCGTATCCTCTCGCCATCCCGCGCATCGCAACTCCCGCATAGGGCCTTAGGGGCCCTGTGCGGCGACTGAAGACCGTCCGCCGGCCTCCCATCTACCCCAAGACCTCAGGCCATCTCCCCTGTAGCTCCCTCACCCACCCCCTTCCGCTGTCCTCACGCCGTCCATCCGTGTCCTTCGGTGGATTCGGGCTTAATGTTGCCCAATTTGAACGGCTTTGAGGTGCTGGAAAAGCTCAAGCAAAATCCTCAAATCTCCTACATACCGGTGGTGATTCTTACCGCCCGCGGGCAATCCCAGGACGAAACCAGGGCCTTGCGCTCAAGAGCGACCGATTATATGACCAAGCCCTGGTCAGCCGACGAGTTGTCCGATAGGGTCCGTCTCGCATTGGATCAACGGCGAACCGCCAAGCCCCACACATTCAAGTCTGCCGAGCGAGTCACCGACTCCCGGCGGAACTGGATCCAAGCTAGCTAACCTCTTTAATAGAGCCTTTTAAGGCGGCGCACCGGCTACAGGGCGCCGTCTATACTTATGTCCAGCAGCGACGGTTTCCCGCTGGCGATGGCCTCTTCCGCCAGACGTTGCAAGGCGTCCGGATCCTCAACTTTCAGGCTGGAAACCCCCATGGCTTGGGCGATATCCGCCAAGGGTAGGGCGTTGGGGAAGTCCATGCCCACGTACTCGCTATCCCGCTCCCGGTCCTCCAGCATCCGCCTCAGGTAGATGTCCATGTTAAGTTTAAGCCCGAATCCACCGAAGGACACGGATGGACGGCGTGAGGACAGCGGAAGGGGGTGGGTGAGGGAGCTACAGGGGAGATGGCCTGGGGTCTTGGGGTAGATGGGAGGCCGGCGGACGGTCTTCAGTCGCCGCACAGGGCCCCTAAGGCCCTATGCGGGAGTTGCGATGCGCGGGATGGCGAGAGGATACGCAGCAGGGGACTCTCGCGACCGGGGTGGCGCGAGATTGCGGGGACGTTGGGTCAGTTGCAGGCTGGCCGTCAGGCCGGGAATGGAATGGCTTGCAGCCGGGCCAAGGCGCGACTGAACTGGGTTTCCCAAGGCCAGCGCCGGGGGAGATGCAAAGTGAGGCGGCGCGCCGAGCTGGGAACCGGCTGTCGGCTTCACCCGCCGGACAATGAGCCGCGCCGGCGGGGCGTCCGGCTTGGTCTGGAACGGGGTGTAAGTCGTCTCGGCGACATCGGCGGCGCCGTCCATCCAGTAGGGAATGGGAGTCCAGTCCTCCTCTGGTATCGCCTCGATCAGGTCCCGCAGGCTGGCGCGCTGGCGGATGGTGATAGAGAAGCGGACATCCATTTCCCGGCAGGCGGCAACGACAGTGTGGGCGTAGAAGCCGCTGTCGGCCCGCACCGTGAGTTGTCCCCTGGCCCCGCCGTAGCGCACCCGCCCCACCGTCTCACGCAAGAAGTGGGCGGCGCCACGGGCGGTGTTGGCCCGGCCCTCGCGCAGCCGGGACATCAGCACCTCGCCGGTGCCGGCGGCAATGGCCAGCAGCGGGTGATAGCCGCGGGCGCCGGTATAGCCGTGGTGGCGCGCTCCCTCCTTGGCCAGTCCATAGGTCTCGCAGATGGTCGAGTCCAGGTCGATGCTCAGGGGCGAGTCGCCGGGTCCGGCCCCAGCGGCCCAGGCCCGGGCCAACAACTGGCGGCTCACACGCGGTCGAGTTGACGGACATGCCCCCACCGGAAGCTGCGCAGGAAGGTCCCCAGGGTGGATGACGCCTTGACCACGCAGCCTAGAACACCGACCGTCCCACCAGCGCGCAGCGCATCGGCGTCGTCGATGCAGTCGCCGCCTGCCAGCGCGGAAGCGACCAGCGTCAGCATCTTGTCCCCAGTGTTCGCCCGTCCCGGCGCTCCGCCGAGGTCAAGGTGATGGTCGACGAGTTCCCGCAGGCCCAGGTGCCGGGCTAGGGTGGCCGGCAGGAGCAGGCCGGCATTGGCCACCGGGCGATGGTCGTCAAAGAGGATGCGGATACGGTCGGGTTTGTTCTGTGGCAGCATCTATTGGGTGCTCCTTGTTTCCGGGCTGGTTTCTATTCCAAAACCATTATCCCAGATTCAGAGGAGCACCCTCTGGCTTCTTCAAGGACTGTCCCCAAGGCCGTCCTTCGGTGGATTCGGGTTTAGAGATAGAGACCGTTGATGGCTGTCACCCGGCAGTCCATCAACGGTCGGTTGCTTCCGTGGACCGCACACGTACCATATTCCTTAAATCCTTGCGAAGTTCGCAATTACCGGAGCAGAAAAGCCTTGCAGGCCCAACGTGTTCCTGCGTTATGATATGGTATTGTTTGGTCAAATCGGCGCCGGGGTGCCATGAGAACCAGGATCCTTACCATTATATTGGTCGGCATGACCCTAGGTTTCCTTCTGGCTTTGGGTGTAGTAGCCTTGATCCGGGCGGGACTCGAAGGGGACAACCCAGGGTTATCTATTGCCTTTATGGTCCTCGTGCTTCTCCTGGGTGGAGTACTAATTTGGTATGTGGCGAAGACTACACCCTCCGCCTAATCCGGGGTCCGGACGGCCGGGCCGTTGCTCAACGTCCCTGATACCAAGCCCACCTACTTACTCCAACGTAGTGGCTTATTTGTGAAAGATGGGTAGTATCTCCCGTCCGAGAAGCTCCAATTGCTCTATCGCCAATTCCGGGGAGCACATTGGGCGCACAACGAACTTGGAGGCCCCGGCATCCAGGTAGCGCCGCAACGTTTCCTCCACCTGTTCAGGCGTACCCAGGGCATTGTACTCCCTGTAATGGGCATCTGGGCGCTGTCGGAGCATAAAGGGCTCGGCCGCTGATTCCGCCTCCTCTCTGGTGGGGGCGATGTAGAATCCCAACAGGCCCCCTATGTGGTCTTCGTCGAACTGACGGTCGTGTTTCGCCGCGCTGGCGAAAATGACCTCCACCCCTTCCTTTACCTCCTCGGCTGTGGCCGAGGAGACAAGCCAGCCGTCTCCCACCCTTCCCACCCTGCGCTGGGCGGCCTCGGTCCGCCCCCCGACCCAGACGGGTATGGAGGGGACCTGGACCGGCTTCGGGCTTATGGTAACGTCGTGGAGGGAGAAGAACCGGCCTTCGTAGGTTACGTTGTCCTCTCGCCACAGACGCCGCATAACGTCCATAGCCTCGTCCGTGCGCCGACCCCGGTCTTCCTTGGATACTCCGCAGGCCTCGTACTCCCGGGGGTCCTCCTGTCCCAGTCCTATGGCCGGTAGGAAACGGCCGTTGGAGAGAAAGTCCAGGGTCGCCATCTCCTTGGCCAGGATCACAGGGTTGCGTATAGGCAATTGGAGGACGCTGGTCCCGAATTTCAACCTATCGGAGTAGGCCGCGACCATGCCCAGTGCGATGAGAGGCTCGGGGCTGCAACCTTCTCCGACCACCCGGTCAGACAGCCACAAAGAGTCGTAGCCCCAGGTGTCGCCGACTTCTACCAGGTCCCGCAGGAATTTGACCCCATCCCTTCCCGACGGAAAGGCTCCGGGCATGTAACCAATGCGAACGCTCATACAGTCCCCCGTTCCGTTGAGAGGTACGCCATTTTCCATTATCCCCCACCGCCGGCCCTACCTAAAGTAGGGAGAGGGTAGAGACAGGTTTATCCTGCAGCTTTAATGGGCTCGAGACCGGCCTCTTTGCGGGCCTCGTTGATATGGTCCAGCACCCTATCTTCAAGGGGAGGCATTTCGTAGCCAATGTCCCTGAGCATCCGGCTGTTGTCCACCAGATATACATGGGGCACCTGCCTATCCCCGAAGGTGATCTGGGCATCGGGAATGAAGCGCTTCACATGGCCTGCCATCTTTTCCAGGGTCGCCAGGTGGCCTCCGCTGATATATGTGGGGCTATTCAGGTTATCGGAAAGGACCGCCCGGACGAATATCTCCGCCACGTCCTCCACGTAAATCATGGCCGAGGCTTCGGATGGGCTAAATGGAAGATCCACCGGCTTGCCGGCGGCGGGCAGGGAGGTCAGAAGACCCCCCACCAGCCCTGTCATGCCCGTGGAACGTCCGTGGCCGAAGACGGTGCATATTCGAATACCCCGCAGGTCCAGGCCGAACTGCTGGGTATATTTCTGAGCGATGAAGTCGTTCGCGGCCTTGGTCATGCCATACACGCTTGCGGGATGGGAGTCATCATCCTCTGTCAAAGCGCGTTGGCCGAAGGTCTCCTGCACACCAAAGCAGGCGATGGAGCTTGCATATACCACCCTGTCGAGGCCTGTCCACCGGGCTACCTCGAATACGGTACAGGTCCCCTGCACATTCACATACATGCCGTGCTGGGGACGTTCCTCGCTGTCGGGCGGAAGCACAGCCGCCAGGTGGATGATCCTGCGTACTCCGTGACTCTTAACCGCCTCCATCAGGTGGGCCATCTGGTTAACGTCGCCCATAAAGACTGTAATCCGGTCCAGGTAGGGCTGCAGGTTGGCCCGGGGCGGGAACAGGTCAAAGCACACGACCTGCCGTCCCTGCTCCACCAGCTTTCGTACGATTCGGGCGCCGATGAATCCGGTGCCGCCCGTTACCATGATGGTCATCTTCCAGCCTCAGCGCGGTCTGCCGCCATCGGGTCCAGTTTAAATCCTCCGGCCCGCCGGTGTTATAAGAAGGACAGCTTTACGCACGTCCCATTGGAAGTTGCTGAGGACACCACAAGGGAGGCTCTATCGGGTTATTCGTGATGAGCTTCAGATAAGGGCCAGTCCATGGTCCCGTCCGGCCTGCGGCAGACGTAGCGTCAGGGTCTATACTGCCCTGCCCACCAACTCCGCCGCGTAGATGGTGCGCTCCAGTCTAAGAGGCGCCTCGCATTCGCCCACCAGCCTAAGGTCCTTGACCTTCCCCTGCAGCTCCTTGTAAAGAGAGTCGTTGGGTGAGCCTCCGCAGGCCAATACCACGGTGTCCACCCCATCCACTGTCCACTGGTGGGTCTCCCCCGCCCAGTGGGGGCTTGTGAGGGTCACGGTGTTGCCCGAAATAGATTTGATGTCGGCATCGGTGGTCTGGATGATCCCCTTATCCTCGATCCTCTGATGCCAGAGCAGCCGGGTGAAAGGCTGGATATCGGCGCCCACCAATGGGGAGGGGGTGACGATCTGGACCTTCTTCCCCTGGCCTACCAGCAGCTCGGCGATGCCGGCCCCCGGCCAGTACCCCTGGAGGTCGTAGATCAGGATACTATTCCCTTTGACCCCCAGGTCGCGGGCCACATCGACGTAGGTGACCACGTTCTCCTGATGTATCCCCGGTATATCTGGGATATAAGGGACTCCGCCGGTGGCCACCACTACCGCATCATAACCTGATGATCGGGCCATCGCGGCTGTCACCTCCACCCCCATTCGGAGCTCCACCCCCAGCATCTCTATCTGGCGGAGTGAATAGGCGGTGATCTCTTCCATGTGGTCCCGGTTGGGCAATTTGATGGCCAGATTAAGCTGGCCCCCCAACCGGTCAGCCTTTTCAAAGATGGTTACCTGGTGACCACGCCTGGCGGCCACCTCGGCGGCCTTGAGGCCGGCTGGACCACCCCCGACCACCATCACCTTTTTCTTAACAGCGGCGGGCTTGATGGTGCCGATCCCCAGTTCCTTTTCCCTGCCCGCCGACGGGTTATACACGCAGGTGATCTGGCGGCGCTTGAAGTTCCGCCCCTGGCACACCTCGTGATAGGCAATGCACTTACGGATTTCGCCCAGTCTCCCTTCCCTGGCCTTGTTGGGGAACTCGGGGTCGGCGATCAGGCCACGGCACATGCCTATGAGGTCGCCCTGTCCCTTTGCCAGGATCTCTTCCGCCTGGTCTGGGTCGTTGACTCTGCCCTGGGCCACCACGGGTATATCCACGGCCTGCTTGATGGCCGCCGCTGCCTCGACCCCGTAGCCCAGAGGCAATGGCTGAGGACCGGTCAAGTAGATTGTTCCAATTGTCGTGCCCGACGCCCCCCGGGCGGTAGTGATGAAGTCCACCTTTCCGCTATCGGCCACGATTCTGGCGATCTGCTGGCCTTCCTCGATACCGTAACCGCCTGTTATGACCTCGTCAGCGCTGTGGCGGACATCGATCATCATGTCGGGACCTATCTCGTCCCGCACCGCGTCAATTAGCTCCATGCTGATGCGCAGCCGGTTCTCCACGCTGCCGCCGTACTGGTCGGTGCGCTTGTTGTGAAGGGATGAGGTGAACTCCCCGGTCAGTCCCGCATTCAACCGCACCTGGATCCCATCGAACCCACCCGCCTTGACGTTCCTGGCCGCCACCCGGTAGTCTTCGATGATCTTCTGGATGTCGTCGTAGCTGAGCTCCCTGGCTATTGCGCCATCCTGGTATGCGCTGGAAACGCCGTAGGGCATCATCCAGTCCAGCCCTTCCTCGCTGAAGCTCTGGTAACTTCCCCTGTGCATTAGCTGAGCAGATATATAGGCGCCTTCTTCGTGGACCATGTCGGTGATCCGCTTGTACCGCTCCACCACCCTGGGGTCGCTGGCGTTGGCCTGGGCCGGAGAGCCCGTGGCGGCGACGTACTGGGTGCCGTAGATGATCAGGGCCACGCCTCCCTTGGCCCGGTCGGCGAAGTATTCAGGCTCCCTCTCACCGGGTAGAGCCAGTTCCGGGAGGTTGTGGCTGTGGGGCAAGAATACGATCCTGTTACGAAGTGTGTACGTACCTACCTTAATGGGAGAAAACAGCAAATCCAACGATGAGCCTGCCATATTAACACTCCTTACCGTTCCCTATCCAGACAACCAGCAGGGAACGGAGTCATCTGGTGACCTTGAATCGTAGGGGATGAAACGCTCGGGAATCCTCGGTGGAGCCCCGGCTATGACCAGCGTTTCGGGGCGAGTATATCACCCCTGTATTAGGCCGTCAACGGACGTTTCAGCTATGAGGGAAGTGCAACACTCTACCGAAATCCCTCGCCAAAACTGACGCCTGCCACTAGAACTGTTGTGCGTAAAGATGTATAATGTAGATACGAAATAACGAAACCGCCAGGGTTGTGACCTGACGGCTTCTACCACAAGGAAGATACGATTCCAAGTGGCGCTAACGCATTATAGCACACCCGCGCAAGACCACCTCGGCGAGCTTGCCGCCGTTTTCTCCAGTTTGGGCGATGCGGCTCTGCTGGCCCGTCTCCAAGACTACCGCCCCACCGGACGCCCCGGCTATCCCCTCAAGGCCCTCTGGCGAGCCTACGTCGCCTCCTTCATCCTGCACCTGCCCCACACCAACGCCCTGATTCGTCGCCTGGAAGATGAACCCGACTTCCGCTATCTCTGCGGCTTCTTTGGTCCCCTACCCCATCGCACCACCTTCAACCGCTTCATCCAGCGTCTCTCCCACCACGCCGACCTGGTGGAGGCCACGTTCGTGGACCTCACCCACCAGCTCAAGGCGCTGATCCCCGGCCTGGGCAACGAGGTTGCCATAGACTCTACCACCGTTCGGACCCATTCCAATCCCAACCGCAAGCGCGTCAGTGATCCCCAGGCGTCATGGACCGCCAAGAACAGCCCACGAGCCAAGGAGGGTGGTAAGGAGTGGCACCACGGCTACAAGGTCCACATGGTAGCGGATGCCAACTATGGGCTGCCCCTGGCCCACATCGTGACGACGGCGAAGCGAAGCGACTCGCCGGAGCTGCCGGCGGTGATAGCCTGGGCGGAGGCCCTGTACCCCTGGTTCAAGCCCTCTGTGGTGGTTGCCGACCGGGGCTATGACTCCATGGCGAACCACGAGTGGCTGCACGGCAAGGGCATCGTCCCGGTCATTCATATCCGACGAAAGGCCAACGCCGCCCTCCACGATGGAATTTACACTGAGCAGGGCGTCCCGACGTGCCTGGGCCAGGTCCCGATGGAGTACGTCCGCAGCGACCCTGAGCAGGGGCACCTGTACAGGTGCAAGGGTTGCCACCTATCTGGTACAATGAGGGGCGGGATTCGACACTGTGATACCGAGGTTTGGGAGGATCCTGCCAGGAACATCCGGCTCTTTGGCATCCTGCGACGGGGCAGTCAGGAATGGAAGGACCTCTATACCAAGCGTCAGGCCATCGAGAGGGTATTCAAGTCCATGAAAGAGTCCCGTCGCCTGGAGCGGCACTGCATACGGGGCCTACGTCAGATAACTCTTCACGCCGCCATGTCGGCCCTGGCGTTCCAGGCCACGGTGCTTGTACGGCTACAGGCCGGTGAGGTGAGGTAGAATGGATGCGATGGATGGTCAGGAAGGTGGCTTAGAGGAGACAGTAATGGCAACAACGTCAACACAACCTATCCTTATGCAGGACGCATCGGACGAAGAGGCCGTGCGGGTGCTAGAACAAGTTGTAGCTTGGGCTGGTCATAGAGCCAACAACTGTGATACGCCGTGGGGTGTCTATGGCTATACACATCTGTACCGGACTGCCCTTGATGCTATTGGGGGCTTGACATCCCCCACAGAGGCAAGTTTACGGGAATTGGCATAGCATTGGGATAAACGCCAAGCACAGGGTCAAGGGTGTTCGCAAGGTACCGCTCTACCCCGTTCCATCATTCGTGTTCTAAATCGCCACAGGTAACTAACAAAGGATTATTGGGTGACCCGTAGGATAGGATCTCATCGTTATCTTTGTGGTCCCTCAGCCGTTCATTAATATCGCCCTGCCCAACACGGATAACCCGTTCTCGCGGTACCCATATGATGTATACGCCTTCCTGAAAGACTGTTGAGAGATCCAAATTCACAAGTCTACACCAAGTTCTGGTAGTACACTTCGCCCACGACATCGTGACCATGGCATCCCCCCTGGTTAATCTGTCTTCATTCACCGCTGTTTTGACCACGGCCACCAACCCCGCTTCTTCTGGGCTTCGGCCAACCTATCCTCTACCACAGCTAGCTTCTTCTCGGCGTTGGCCAACCTATCCTCTACCACAGCTAGCTTCTTCTCGGTATTGGCCAACCCATCCTCTGCCAAAGCCTGCTTCTTCTGGGCTTCGGCCAACCTATCCTCTACCACAGCTAGCTTCTTCTCGGCAATGAGCCGGAGTTCTTGTATCTCGCCCAGATGGGCCTCCGTTCGCTCCAGTAGCTCCCGAAACTTTTGAGTGTTGTCAGCCGACCTTTCGCCGAATAGATCGTGCATGACCGTCGCGATTGCTGGTATGGCCGTCAGGATGGGCAGGATAGGTAGCGGCATATGGAGCCCCCTAAGCCCGAATCCACCGAAGGACGTCCTTGGGGACAGCCCTTAAAGAAGCCAGCGGGTGCTCCTCTGAATCTGGGATAATGGTTTTGGAACAGAAACCAGCCCGGAAACAAGGAGCACCCAATAGATGCTGCCACAGAACAAACCCGACCGTATTCGCATCCTCTTTGACGACCATCGCCTGGTGGCCAATGCCGGCCTGCTCCTGCCGGCCACCCTAGCCCGGCACCTGGGCCTGCGGGAACTCGTCGACCATCACCTTGACCTCGGCGGAGCGCCGGGACGGGCGAACACTGGGGACAAGATGCTGACGCTGGTCGCTTCCGCGCTGGCAGGCGGCGACTGCATCGACGACGCCGATGCGCTGCGCGCTGGTGGGACGGTCGGTGTTCTAGGCTGCGTGGTCAAGGCGCCATCCACCCTGGGGACCTTCCTGCGCAGCTTCCGGTGGGGGCATGTCCGTCAACTCGACCGCGTGAGCCGCCAGTTGTTGGCCCGGGCCTGGGCCGCTGGGGCCGGACCCGGCGACTCGCCCCTGAGCATCGACCTGGACTCGACCATCTGCGAGACCTATGGACTGGCCAAGGAGGGAGCGCGCCACCACGGCTATACCGGCGCCCGCGGCTATCACCCGCTGCTGGCCATTGCCGCCGGCACCGGCGAGGTGCTGATGTCCCGGCTGCGCGAGGGCCGGGCCAACACCGCCCGTGGCGCGGCCCACTTCCTGCGTGAGACGGTGGGGCGGGTGCGCTACGGCGGGGCCAGGGGACAACTCACGGTGCGGGCCGACAGCGGCTTCTACGCCCACACTGTCGTTGCCGCCTGCCGGGAAATGGATGTCCGCTTCTCTATCACCATCCGCCAGCGCGCCAGCCTGCGGGACCTGATCGAGGCGATACCAGAGGAGGACTGGACTCCCATTCCCTACTGGATGGACGGCGCCGCCGATGTCGCCGAGACGACTTACACCCCGTTCCAGACCAAGCCGGACGCCGCGCCGATGCGGCTCATTGTCCGGCGGGTGAAGCCGACGCCCGGTTCCCAGCTCGCCCTCTTCGCCAGATACAGCTATCACGCCTTCATCACCGACCGCGATGGGGAGACGCTGGAACTGGAGGCCGATCATCGCCGCCACGCCGAGGTCGAGAACGCCATACGCGACCTCAAGTACGGCGTCGGGCTGAACCACATGCCGTCGGGGCGCTTCGCCGCCAACGGCGCCTGGCTGGCGGTACAGGTGATGGCGCATAACCTGGCCCGCTGGACGGCGCGGATTGGTCTGGGCGAGGGGACCGTGATCACCAAGACCCTCAGGCGGCGGGTCTTCGCTCTGGTGGGACGGATCACCCGCTCGGCGCGCCGCCTCACTTTGCATCTCCCCCGGCGCTGCTGGCCTTGGGAAACCCAGTTCAGTCGCGCCTTGGCCCGGCTGCAAGCCATTCCGTTCCCGGCCTGACGGCCAGCCTGCAACTGACCCAACGTCCCCGCAATCTCGCGCCACCCCGGTCGCGAGAGTCCCCTGCTGCGTATCCTCTCGCCATCCCGCGCATCGCAACTCCCGCATAGGGCCTTAGGGGCCCTGTGCGGCGACTGAAGACCGTCCGCCGACCTCCCCATCTACCCCAAGACCCCAGGCGATCTCCCCTGTAGCTCCCTCACCCACCCCCTTCCGCTGTCCTCACGCCGTCCATCGGTGTCCTTCGGTGGATTCGGGCTTACGAGTAGGTTGAGGCAACTTGCCACAGCCGCCAGGCCCTATACGTCAGCTCGCAAGGGGGCACGGTGCCCCCGAACCCATCTAAACAAGGCTGACGCATAGACCCGCCTGGAAGGCATAGGTACCCTTGGGCTGTGGCATTGCGAGTATAGCACAGGGATTGTGGGCGTGCTATAGTGTCGCTTAGGGAGGGCCGCCGCGGGAATGTGCTACAAGACAGCGTTACTCAGGCTGGCCATCGTGCTTGGCCCCTCCTACGTTGCTGCGTATCTGACGGGCGAGATGGTCTGGGTGGTACCAACTCTGGTCGGGGGTGGCCTACTTGCCTCTGCCGTTGGCTCCTCTGAACGCACGGCGACACGGGTCGATGAGGACAACGGAGGGGATCAGGAGGATGATGCCGACGGGGAGGAAACGCCCACGGGCACGGGCGACGAGTAGGGCTGAGAGGGGGATGCTATGTCTGATGAGCCATCCAATCCTGACTGGCTATTGGAACGAATCTCTAATCTGAACGGACAGGTCGTCGCCTCGGGCCAGTCCTCTTACCCCACGTCCGCTTGGGCGTTTTGCACTTCCCTCCAGCTATAGCCACGGCTTGTAAGATTGGGGAGTCCCCTGTATGGTACCGGAATCGCGTGTGAACGTTGGCGGCCGGCTAAGACGCGGCCCGCGGCTGGGTTTTCCTATCTTAATACACCCGCCAGAAATCAGAGAGAATTATGGGCAACAGACCGATTCTGAGGCGGATGCTGGCAGTTCTGCTTCTCTCTATAGCCTCTAAGTTCGGACTCTGGCTGGTGGTGGTCGCCAACGGCGGGCCTCACCGGCGCCCTCAACATCAGCCTTGTACCCGGCTTCGTCCCGGTCTCGGGTGACAGCTTCCGGGTCCTGACCGTTCTCGTTCGCATTGGCCAGTTCGACATCATCAATGACTCGGCCCCGGGGGATGGAGTGTCCTTCGAGCCCATATTCGATCCCAGCGGATTGACTTTGCGGGCATCGGTCGTGGACGCCCCAGTGTTTGTGCCGGGCGATGTGAACGGTGACGGAAGGGTGGATATTCTAGACCTAGTGGATGTGGCGGCCAAGCTCGACAAACCCTAGTGAAGACTGGGCTAAATCACCCGGGCTTTTGTAGGTACTGCAAGATGTTGCCATCGGGGTCGAGGAAAGTGGCAACCCAGCCGCCCCAGAACTCCTGCTCCGGCGCCCGGATGAACTTCACTCCCTGGCCTGTAAGCCTGCGGTACTCGGCCTGTATGTCCTGGACCCCGAAGCTTATCATGATGCGGTAAGGGTCTTGAGCTGGGCCGGTGACCTGGTCGTGCAGCCCCAGATTGAGGCGCATCGTTCCCCATGCGAAGCTGACGAAGTCCCCGTGGCGCCCTCGGAACGGCAGGCCCAAAGTGTCCCTGTAGAACCTCACCAACCGGTCGACGTCCTCGGTCCATATGGTGATACCGATGACTCCGTCGTTCATGGCAGGCTTTCTTGGGTTGAGGCTGGGCCAAGGCTCTCCTGGTGCTTCCCAGCCAGCTCCCGCACCTTTGACCCTATGTCGGCGGCCGTGACCAGGGCTTCCCCCACCAGGGCGGCGTGGACTCCCATGCGCCGGAGCTTGATCATGTCCTGCTGTGAGTTGATGCCGCTTTCGCTTACCACTACCGTGCCCCTGGGAACCAGAGGCGCCAGCTCCTGGGTAACAGATAGGTTGGTACGAAAGGTTTTAAGGTCTCGGTTGTTGATGCCGATGATCTCAGCGCCTGCGTCCAGGGCCACCTGGAGCTCCTCTTTGGTGTGGACCTCCACCAGGCATTGCATCCGGAACCTGCCGGCGAGGCTTGACAGATCTTCCAGCTGCTGCCGCGTAAGGGTGGATACTATCAGCAGGATGGCGTCGGCGCCCATTGCCCTGGCTTCGTGTACCTGGTATGGGTCGATGATGAAGTCCTTGCGCAAGACGGGAGTCCGGTAGGGACCAAGGGCATCCTTCACCGCCGCCATATGCTCCAGGGTCCCTTGAAAATGGCGGTCCGTCAGCACGGATATGGCGGCCGCTCCGTTCTTCACATAGGTTTCGGCCAGCATCACGGGATTGAAGTCGGGGCACAGGAGCCCGCGGGATGGGGACGCCTTCTTCACCTCGGCTATGAGGCGAATATCGTCTCCCAGCAAGGCGCCCGAGAGGTTCAGTGGTGGGTCCAGCGCTCCGATACGCCGGTCCAGCTCCGCCAGGGAAACCTCGGCAACCCGGCGCTCCAGCTCAACGCGCTTGGCGTCGATTATCTGGTCGAGAATGGTGCTCATTTTCCCACTACACTCGCCAATTCCAAGAAATTGAGGTCATTGCCCGAGCTGCTGGCTCAGCTCGACCAGGGCGTCCACCTTCCTCATCGGCCCGCCGCCGTCGATGATCTCCCGGGCGATGTCGATGCCTTCTTTGAGGCCTGGGGCCCGTCCCCCGATCACCAACACGGCGGCGCTGTTTAGCAATACCACTTCCCTTACGGGGCCCTGCTCCCCTTGGAACAGCCGTCGCAGCGTTCGGGCATTTTCTTCAGGACCGCCGCCCTTTATCTGGTCTGCGGACACCTCTGTGAGGCCCAATTCTCGGGTTGAAATTGTATACGAATGAACCGCACCGTCCTGGACCTCCCACACCTTGTTCCGGGCGCCTAAAGAGAGCTCATCCAGCCCGTCCTCGCCGTGGACCACCATTGAGTGTTGGGAGCCCAGGTGCTTCAGGACTTCTGCCATCCTATCACCTAGCCCAGCCTCGGCTACCCCCAGCAACTGGCACTGGGCCCCCGCCGGGTTGGTCAGCGGTCCGAGGATGTTGAAGACGGTGCGGATACCGATCTCCCGGCGCACCGGGGCTGCATGGCGCATGGCTGGGTGGTAGGTAGGCGCGAACATGAACCCGATCCCCACCTCTTCAATGCATCGTTTCACATTTTCGGGGCCCAATTCGATCCGGACCCCCAGAGCTTCCAGCACGTCGGCGCTGCCACAGGAGCCCGAGGCGGCCCGGTTGCCGTGCTTGGCCACTCGAAGACCAGCCGCCGCCGCCACGAAGGCCGCCGCTGTGGAAATGTTGAAGCTACCCTTTCCGTCGCCGCCGGTGCCCGCGGTATCCACCAGCGTACCCTCCACCTCCACCTTGAGCACCTTCTCCCGCATCACCGAGGCCATACCCGCCATTTCCTCGGCGGTCTCCCCTTTTAGCCTCAGTGCCGTGAGGAAGGCCCCCAACTGGGCGGGGGTGGCCTCCCCATCCATGACCTCCCGCATGACGGCGGCGGCCTCCTCCCTGCTCAGGGAATGGCCGGAAACGATACCGTCTATGGCCTCTCTGATCACTTTGCCATCGCCGGCGAGGCCCAGGTCATCCCGTCCACATGAATCGCCGGGGTGTGATGTGGATGACGGCCATCTCTTCATCGGCCATGGAGTCGGCCCATTGGGTGCCTTCCTCTGGTCCCAGGTAGCGGATGGAGAGCCGGCGGTGCAGCTCCTGGGCCTGGAGGTTGTCCACTATTACCTCTGCCTGGCCCAGGACGGTGAGGGACTTGATCTGTCGGGATGTATCGGTGATACAGAGGGCCACTTTGGGATTGTTCAGGACGTTGCGTACCTTGACGGTATCGGCCACGGTGCTTATGGAGAAGGACTCACCGTCGTACTTGTACCAAACTGGAAAGGCCTGGGGCCCACCGCTGGGGTAGACGGTTGCCAGGATACCCAGGTAGATATTTTGGGTGAACTCGAGGGCTCGCCTGGAGGTCGTGGTAACCATGGTCCCACCTCCTGTAGGTCCTATCCGATAGATCCTATCCGAGCGCCGCAGCCTATGGGCCTATTCTAGCACACACATCGGTATGTAGAGTCCCTGGCTTCCGCAAGATCTGTTCACCCTCTGTAGCTATCTAGCCACCGGGCCTATAAGCCGAGACCTCATTCAGCCAGTTCTTCAGCAGCGGCTTGCCCAGGGGCGTCATGATGGACTCGGGGTGGAACTGCACTCCCTCTACGGGGTGCTCCTTGTGGCGCAGGCCCATGATTATCCCGCTGTCGGTCCAGGCACTTACTACCAGTGAGTCGGGCAGGCCATCGCGATAAACGGCCAGGGAGTGGTATCGGATGGCCTCGAAGGGGCTGGGCAGGCCTCGGAACACCCCCTTTCCGTCGTGGTGGACCAGGGATGTCTTTCCGTGCATGATCTCCCCCGCTGGGTCCACCCGGCCGCCGTAGGCGTCGCCGATGCACTGGTGGCCCAGGCACACTCCCAAGGTGGGTACCCTTGGGCCGAACCGGCGGACGATATCGTTGGAGATGCCCGCCTCTTTGGGGGTGCATGGTCCCGGTGAGATGACTATGCCGGTTGGGGACATGGCCTCCACGTCCTCCAGAGTCAAGCGGTCGTTGCGCAGAGCAGTGACCTCGGCGCCCAGCTCGCAGAGGTACTGGTACAGGTTGTAGGTGAAGCTGTCGTAGTTGTCTATCAGCAGGATCATTCGAGTTCTTCCACGAACTCCAGCCAGTTGTTGGCCGGGTCCTGGCCGTAGGCGGCCTTCCGAGTCACCTTACCCTCTTGAACCAAGGAGGCGGGAGGCCCAGTGAAGTGCAGTCCCCGTTGGGAGAGAGTGGCGTAGTATTCCTCTATGTTCTCCACCAGGAATGCCAGGTGGGTGGCCCCCAGGTCGTTGCGGTTGATGTGGCCCTCGGCGCCGGCGGGCACGAAGTATTGGATGAGCTCCAGGCTATGGCCTTCGCCCATGCTCAGGAAGGCAATTTCGATGTGGGCGTCCTTGAAGCCCACCACCTTCTCGATGAATTCTCCCTTGCGTTCCCTTCTGAAAAGCAGCTTCAACCCCATGACCTCTGTGTAAAAGGCCAGAGAAGTGTCCAGGTCCCGGACCACGAATCCCGTATGAAAAAATGACTTCAGCATGATTCCTCCTCACCACAATCCTCTCCCA
Organism: Dehalococcoidia bacterium; assembly: GCA_965225925.1. Lineage (GTDB taxonomy): Bacteria > Chloroflexota > Dehalococcoidia > Lucifugimonadales > JAGWBF01 > CBDDBY01. The sequence continues at coordinate 664,079 of CBDDBY010000005.1, forward strand.
TCGGGAGAGGAGGTTATCCGAGGTATTATTATATGCGTCTATCAGAAAGACCTAACCGTAATGTTTAGTTGAGTCCTTCGGCCTTGTCAATGGCACGCAGAAGGGCCCCGGCCTTCTGCAATGTCTCCTGGTACTCGTCCTCCGGGGTGCTGTCGGCCACGACCCCGCCTCCGGCCTGCACGTAGGCGACCCCATCCTTTATCACGCTGGTCCGCAGGATGATGGCTGTATCCACGTTGCCGGAGAAGCTGAAATAGCCCACGGCCCCCCCATAGGGGCCCCGCTTCTCTCCCTCCAGCTCGGATATGATCTCCATGGCCCGGATCTTTGGGGCGCCGGATAGTGTCCCGGCGGGGAAGCAGGCCCTTAACGCGTCGTAGGCGGTGAGGCCCGGAAGGAGCTTGCCGGCCACGTGGGAGACCAGGTGCATGACTCGCGAGTACCGCTCCACCTCCATTAGCCGGGTCACCTCGACTGTGCCGATCTGGCTGACCCTGCCCACGTCGTTACGGGCCAGGTCCACCAGCATGATGTGCTCCGCCCGCTGCTTCTCGCTGGTCTTGAGCTCCTCCTCCAGGGCCGCGTCCTCTTCGGGAGTCATCCCCCTGGGGCGGGTTCCGGCTATGGGGTGGGTCACCACCGTGCCGTTCTCCACCCTGACTAAGGTCTCGATGGATGCGCCGACGATGTGGAAGTCGTCCAGGTGGAGGAAATACATGTAGGGTGAAGGGTTGATGGAGCGCAGCGCGCGGTATATCTGGAATGGGTGGGCGGCGGTCCGCCTGGCCAGGCGCTGGGAGGGCACCACCTGGATGATGTCGCCGGCGTATATGTACTTCTTAGCGCGTTCCACCGCCGCTTCGTATTCCTCCTGGGTGAAATTGGAGTCCACCGGCGGAGTTTCGGACCGTGCTTCTGCAGGCGTTGCTCCAGAGGGTGCCTCCAGCGGCATGGCAAGCCGCTCCACCAGGCGTTCAATTTTTGCAACGGCTTTATTGTAGGAACCCTCGATGTCGCCGTCCAGCTCCACGTGACTCACCACCTTTATCGTATGCCTGAGGTGGTCGAATACCATCAAAGTGTCGTTGAACATGAACAGCGATTCGGGCAGTCCCAAAGAGTCCTTGGGCGGCTCGGGCACTCTGGACTCGAAGTAGCGGACCACGTCGTAAGCAAGGTATCCCACACCGCCTCCGTGGAATCTGGGCAAGCCTGGGATGGGCACGAGCTGGTAACGGCTCATCTCGCGTTCCACCACGTTCAATGGGTCTACGGCCCCTTCGGGCTGGCCCAGCCCCGTCTTCCGGACGGTCTGGGGTTCGGTGCCGATGAAGCTGTAGCGGGCAAGACGTTCGCCTCCCTCCACGCTTTCCAGCAAGAATGAGTAGGGAGGCCTGGCGACCTTCAGGTAGGCCGACACCGGCGTCTCCAGATCGGCATCTATCTCCCTATATACGGGCACCAGGTTGCCCTGGTCCGCCAGTCCCCTTACCTGGTCTAGGGTCGGGTAATACATGGGCCATTCACCTTACACAACGGCTACCCTTTGGCCTGGAGGCGTCCAGCAAACAAAAACCCCGTCCCCAAGGGACGGGGTTGATTCCCGCGGTGCCACCCTTTTCTTCAGCAGCCTTACATAAATGCGCGCGGCTGCCCGAATATCTCGCCCGGTGGGGAAGGATTCGTTCGTCCTTCCCTACCGTGGACCTGTAACGTAGTCCCGACGGCCCGGCTTACTATCCTTTTTTACCCTGGAAACGGACCTACCATCCCACTAACCTTTCGGGAAGAACAGTCCATTCCAATCAAACAAATCGAGGAGTTCAGCCTGCGGCTCCAAGGCCCATTCAACTCCCGCGCTGGCGCCGGCTTCCACCTTACCCGGCTCTCTGGGCCCCGCTTCGGAGTCTACTCGCCCTCTTCACAGCCTTTGTCTATAGTGCTTGACCGCAGTATATCTCTCCAGGACGATGGAGGTCAAGGGTATCCAGTCCTGGAGCTACCCCCCTGCAGGGCCGCCGCCCAGGCCCGGCTCGGTGATCTTGACCGGGTCCAGCAGCTCGTCCAACTCCTCGTCGGTGAGGGATGTGGTCCTTTTTGCCACAACCCTGATGGTGCTCCCCGTGGCTGCGGCCTCCTTGGCGATCTCGGCGGCCTTGTCGTAGCCGATGGCCGGCGTAAGGGCAGTTCCCAGCATCAGCCCCTTCTCCACCATGGACGGGCCGGTGTCGGTGGCCTGTATTCCCTTGACGCACTGCTGGTTGAAATTGTCCGCCGAGGAGGCCAGCAGGGAGATGGACTGGAACAGGTTGTAGGCCGCCACGGGCATCATCATGTTGAGCTCGAAGTAACCCCCCTGGCCGGCCAGGGCCACGGTGGCATCGTTTCCCAGCACCTGGGCCGCCACCTGGATGACAGATTCGGCGATGACCGGATTTATCTTTCCGGGCATAATGGAGCTGCCGGGTTGAACTTCGGGGAGGACCAGCTCCCCGATACCGGCCCTGGGACCAGATCCCATCCAGCGGATGTCGTTGGCGATCTTGTGCAGGCTGATGGCCACCGTTCGCAGCACTCCGCTGGCTTCTACCACGGCGTCCAGTGTATTCTGGGCCTGGAAGTGATTGTCGGTCTCCCGTACATTCACCCCGGCCATCTCCGTGAGTACCTGGCAGACTCGGCCTGCGAACTCCGGGTGGGTGTTGACCCCCGTCCCGACGGCGGTGCCCCCCAGGGCCACCTGTGAGAGCTGCTCCTGGGCGTGGCCGAGGCGTTGGATGCTGTATTCCACCTGTCCGGCGAAGCCCATGAACTCCTGTCCCAGCCGGACGGGCGTGGCGTCCTGGAGATGGGTCCGGCCTGTCTTGATAATGGGCCAGAACTGGCCCCTCTTCTCCTCCAGGGCGGCAGCCAACCCCTCCAGAGCAGGCACAAGGGATTCTTTTATCTGGATCAGTGCGGATAGGTGGATGGCCGTAGGGATAACGTCGTTGGAAGACTGGCCCATGTTCACGTGGTCGTTGGGGTGCACCAGCCGGGACCCGCGCTGTCCGCCCATGATCTCCGTCGCCCGGTTGGCTATGACTTCGTTGGCGTTGGTGTTGGTGGAGGTGCCGGAGCCCGTCTGGAATACGTCCACCACGAACTGGGCGTCGTATTTGCCCTGGGCCACCTCCTGGGCCGCCTTAACTACGGCATCGCCGATGTGCCCCTCCAGCAGGCCCAGGCCCATGTTGGCCCTGGCGGCGGCGAGTTTGATCAAGGCCAGGGCATGGATGAAACTTCTGGGGAAACGAAGGTCGCTTATGGGGAAATTGAGCTCCGCCCTCCTGGTGGATGCGCCGTAGTAGGCGTCCGCGGGCACCTCCATTGGCCCCATGGAGTCGCGTTCAGTCCTGAATTCTTGCCCGGTGGCCATTATCACAACCTCCTCGTTGTCTTAGCTACACCGATTTTAAGGGCTGGAGTGCGGTTTGTGTAGCCTTTCACAAAGGGGTGCGGCAACCGAGAGCCCGGCCAGATTAGCGTAGAGACCAATGCGGGGTTAGAAATGGGCCCGAATCGGGCAATCTGGGAGCAAAACGGCATACGGGCCGCTATATGTCATAGGGTCTTATTGATTGAAGGTCCAGTTGAGGCGGGAGCCCGCCGTTCTAGCGTATGCTCACCAGCTTCCCGCTTACCACCAGCCGGCTGTCGTACACGAACCGTGGCACGCATGCCACCAGATGGATGTTGGCGCCGCCTGGGTCCAGTTGGGCATATTCGGGCCGCAACGTCTGGAGGTACGTGTAGTCCATCTTCAGGTCACTCTGGTGGACCACGAAGGCCTCGGTAATCTGATAGAGGTAAGAGGTCTCCCCAGCTTCGACGATGGTGAATACTTCCTCGCCTTTCCTGAGAAGATCGGGGATCTGGGGCAGGTTGTAGAAGACATTCCCTTCGCCTGCTATGGGGCTTTCCAGGTGGCCGAAGAGCCAGAGACTGCCCAGCTCACCGGGGTTGGAGGACACGGGAATGTGGCCCACCACGTGCTTGGGAGTTTCGTAGGCCCGGCTGTCTCCCAGGTTGAGTATGGCCAGCTCATCCACATTGGAGTCTATGGCAATGGACGGAACGATTATTCTCGTGGGAGGAATCAGAGTGCCCGGCGCCGCGGCCTGGCTGGAGTCCACTGGCTTGAATCCCCTGAGCAGCGCGGTCTGGGCGTAGGGGGCCGGCTCGTACTCCAATGGATTGGCCCAATAGGTCGCCTTGAGGGTCTCTCCAGGGTAGAGCTGTTGAGCCGCTATGGCATTGGGGGATAATTGAAGCGCCGGTTGGACCTGAGCAGGCGCCAGGAAGGGTCGGACGTCCAGATCAAGGTCCCGCGCCGGATATATCTGGCCTGAAATGGCGGAAACGGTCTCCTGACTGGCCGGCGCCACGGAGGCCGACGGTGGCACTCCTACAGGTGGCGCCACCTGGACGGGAGCTGTGACCCTTGGGCTCGAGGAGAAGGTGGAACCCAGGCTGGGAGTGGCGGCAAAACTCTCGGAGGATGTCAATGGCGCGGTGACGGCGTAGTTGAGGTCAGTTAAACCGGAACGCGCCACTTCGGCGTAGACAAAGTAAGAGATACCGGCGCCCAGAAGAATTGCGCCTGTAACGGCTAATAAAATTGCAGAGGTCCGGATGAACCTTTGTTGAAGCCTGGCCCGGACAAGTAAATAGTCGTAGCCTGCTTCCATAGACACCTCCCATTGTTGGCCAGTCGGCGCCGCTGCTCCAGGGGTTGGACTCCGGGGAATTCGTGCTAATCTAGCCTCTGGCCCTCCCGCACCCGCTTATACCAGTATTAAGGACGGTGGATAGGGAATCTTTGCCGGTCTAAATGCAATTCCGCAGGGAATTTAGCGTACCCTGGGGGAATGCATCGCGCCACTACTGATGGGCTCATTCAAATATATATCACCGTTCCTGATCTTGATGTTAAAGCCGCAATCCGGATTTGTACATACCCAGGCCTTATAGTGTACTGCAGCCCCCTGATTACCGTAGTCAGAAAGGGGAAGCAGCTGTCCAATGGTGCACTTGAGGCACTTCGCGATCACCGGGTCTTCCACAAAAACCTCCTCATCCGCCAGTTCTGCCCGAGTATATCATCCTCTTTTAAGATTATACAAGGTTAAAAATTTTGGTGTTTAATCAATAAATGGGGCGTTAATGCCGTGGGAAATGACCCAAGAGTCTGGTAGTGGTGCTGGGCTTGCTGAAGGGCTATTCCAGGTAGTCCCGGAGTTTTTGGGACCGTGTGGGATGGCGCAGCTTCCGCAGCGCTTTGGCCTCGATCTGTCGGATCCGCTCGCGGGTCACCCCGAACTCCCTTCCCACTTCCTCCAAAGTCCGGCTCCGGCCGTCCTCCAGCCCGAAGCGGCGCTGGAGCACCCGGCTCTCCCGGTCGGCAAGGGTGTCCAGCACCTCCTGTATCTGCTCCTTGAGCAGTTGGAAAGAGGCGGCGTCGGCGGGGGCGGAGGCGCTCCTGTCCTCGATGAAATCCCCCAGGTGGCTGTCTTCTTCCTCCCCTATGGGGGTTTCCAGGGATACGGGCTCCTGGGATATCTTCAGTATCTCCTCCACCTTCTCCGGCTGCACATTCATGGCGCTTCCTATCTCCTCGGGGGTGGGTTCCCTGCCGTACTCCTGGAGCAGACGCCGGTGCTGACGCATCAGCTTGTTTATGGTCTCCACCATGTGCACGGGTATGCGTATGGTCCGGGCCTGGTCGGCGATGGCCCGGGTGATGGCCTGGCGTATCCACCAGGTGGCGTAGGTGCTGAACTTATAGCCCTTTCGATAAGCGAACTTCTCCACCGCCCTGATGAGGCCGATGTTCCCCTCCTGGATCAGGTCCAGCAGCGCCATACCCCTGCCTATGTACTTCTTGGCCACGCTGACCACCAGCCTCAGGTTGGCCTCCGTGAGGTGCCCCTGGGCTCCCAGCCCCACCTCCTTGATACGCTGGAAGTAGGCCTCAAACAGCCTCTCCATGGACTGGAGGCTGGAGTGGCACTCGGGGATGCGCGCCGTCTCCGTCAGCTGATCCAGGGTACAGTCCTCCAGCACGTCTATCACGTCGGTGGGAAGCACCCAGCTGTCCAGGGAGAGACCGATGACCTTCTTCTGCACATTCTTCTGGTCAATATCCAGCGCATATGCCAAGACGGCCATCAGCTCCGGGTCAAGCTCGGCATCTATGGCGGCCCTGAGCTTGGGATGGTCCGTCACCTGGGAAAGGGTGAGGTTGCGGGACAGGCCCAGGCTCTCCCCCAAAGCCCCCATCAGGGGGGCCGCTTCCCCAAGACGCTCCAGGAGAAGGCTGCACATCTCCCAGGACTTGGGGGCCCTGCCTTCGGCCTCCTCCTGTAGCTCCTTTTCCAGCTTTTCCACGTGCCGGCCGCCCTCGATCTTGCGGGCCAGCACCCTTTCGTCCTTGGAGGTGAGGAGGCGCACCCGCCCGATCTCCCGCAGGTACATCCGCACGGGGTCGTCCAGGACCTCGGTCCCCTCCATTTCCTGTTCCCAATCCGACTCTTCCTCTTCGGGGGCGGGCTCCTCGGCCTTCTGCCCCGGGGCTGCCGGCGCCGTCTGCTGCCATCCATTCCCCGTGCCGTCGGCGACAAAGGGCTTGGCCTCGTCGGAAAGCCGGGCCTCCGCCCCAGCCGCCTCTACTCCCCCAACCGCGCTGAGAAGCTGCTCCTTCTCCAGCCGGTCTCCCTCTTCGTTGACGGCCTCCAGCAACTCCTCGGTGTTGTCCTTGGGGCCGCGTCTTCGGTTTGTCATAATTTCACCTTCTGTAGATAGAGGTGGGAAAATAGACTGCGCCCTATTATTTAAGGACGCGTCGCAATCTCTCGGCAACATCTACTATTTTCTGTTCTTGGGAATCGCGCTCTTCGGGGGCGGCCTGAGAAAGCCTGAGTTCTTCTTCAATGTTCAACTCTCGGAGATACCGCTCCTCCAGACGGCGGATGCAGTATCTCAGGCCCTCTTCACGCTGCTTGGGGTTGGCAGGTGGCAAAACCCTGGACGCCAGGTAGTCTAGATGTCCCTTCAGTTCCTCGTCTACCGCGCCTTTCAGTAATTCTAGTGTGGAACATTTCATCCAATTTGTAAATATCTCCCGGTTCTCAACTCGGCGGAAATACTCAAGTCTCAGGTCGCGGACCTCTCCCCCCTGGGTTTCAGTGCCGCCTTGGTCCGATGGGTCAAGCCCATATTGTTTGGTGGGGAGTGACTCCGGAGTACGGGCCAGGTCTGGATTCTGGAGTAGTTGGGTCAGGCAATACTCCTCCAGAGGATCGTGCTCCAGGTGGGCGAAGGGTGTCATTGAGGCCGCCTGTTGATTTGAAGGAGCCGAAGCAGATTTGCTCCCCTGGCCCTGGCGAGAGCGGCCGGCCCTTTCAGCTGCGCGCCTTGGCCTGGCCCTTCCCAGGCTGGCCCGCAGAGTCGCCTCGCTTACCTCGAGGAAGGAAGCCAGCCGCTGGAAGTAGTGGTCCTGCTGAAAGGGGTCCGGTGTGGCGGTGATCAAAGGGAAAATCAGCTCCGCCATTCGCGCCTTGCCGTTGGCAGAGGTGAGGTCGAGGCGGGAGGACAGGGCGCCGAAAAGGTAATCGATAAGGGGCAAAGCTTTTTCCATAAGGTTAGCCCATTCTTCAGAGTTTTCGCGTATTATTTCATCAGGGTCCCTTCCTTCAGGTAGGGAGGCGACCTTCAGGGAAGGCACCTCCGGACGCCCATAAATGCCGGTTCCCGATGACCTCTGTTCTACCCTGGACTGGAACACGTTCCAAGAGGACTCGAGGCTTCTGAGGGTTGCCTCCTGGCCGGCCGCATCCGGGTCGAGGGCGAGCACCACGCTCCTGGACTCACCTGAACCCTGGTGGCGGACCAATCCGCTCACCTGGGATACCTGGTGTTGAGTGAGGGCGGTGCCCAGGGATGCTACCACGCCGGTGAATCCATGCTGATGGGCCATTATGGCATCCATGTATCCCTCGACGATAACAGCGCCCTGGTTCCGTATGGTATCCCTGGAAAGGTGGAGGGGGTAGAGGACGCGGCTTTTGTCGAAGACGGGGGTCTTGGGAGAGTTGAGGTATTTTGGGTTGGAGTCGTCCAGGCTTCGACCCCCAAAACCAATCAGACGGCCTTCCCCGTCGTGGATGGGGAACATCAGGCGGCGACGGAACAGGTCACGGTATTCCCCGCCCGGGCCTTCATTGATCAGCCCGGCCAGAGCCGATTGCTCTTGGGCGTAGCCTTTGGATGCCAGGTGTTCCTTTAGCGATCTCCCATCGGATGGGCTGAGCCCAAGCTGAAACTTCTCGATGGTCTCCTGTGTGATGCCCCGTTTCTGCACGTAATTTCTGGCGAAGGCGCCGGGCTTTCCTGATGTCAATAATTTGCCGAAGAACTCCCGGGCCGCCTCGTTTATCTGGTAGAGTGCGTCGTATTCGCCCTTCCTGACACGCGTTTCCGCCAGGCTGACGCCGGCCTGGGGCGCCAGTTTCTTGAGGGCCTCGCTGAAATCCAGATTCTCCATGCGCATCAGGAAATTGAACATGTCTCCGCCGGTGGCGCAGGCGCCGAAACAGCGCCAACTCTGGCGCTCAGGAAACACGAAAAAAGAGGGCGTTTTCTCGTTGTGAAAGGGACAGACAGCTTTGTAGCTTCTGCCGGAATGCTGGAGCTGGACGTATTGAGAGACCACGTCCAGTATGTCTATCCGGCTTTTAATATCATCTACTATGGGCATGTAGGTTCAAGAGGGAGCAAAATTCTAAACTCTTTCAGGACTGGTCGTCGTCCCCAACATCATCTTCAACCCAACTTGGGGGGCGTTATACTGCGGTCCAAAGTCTGGGGCGCCCAGGGTGCTTTCGGAGGTTGCTACCTAATGGGGTTTCTGGCGGGTATGGTCATGCTCTGCAGGGGTTCACTGGGTTCTGTGTACAAGGTCACCATTAATGTCAACTTTTAAACCCCTGTCAGACATCTCCTAATATTTTAACATTGTCAGCGAAGAGTTGCTATTTATTCTAGTTAGCTTCGGCCGCAATTCCCAGGTTGCGGACGCGGCCGCTCACCAGGGCTACCCCCAAAGAGAAAGATATCACCAGAGCGCCCCCTATGGCCACGGCGACGGGAGCGTTAATATAGTGGGCTATGATGTTGGACTGGAGGCCGCCCAAGGGCGCCAGGTTCCAGGTGATGGCGTAAAACCCCATCACCCTTCCTCTAAACTCGTCCGGGACCAGGGCTTGTAAGGTGGTCATGACCATCATCAGATATATGGAGTTGAAGAAGCCCTCCAAGAATAATATCACAAGCGAGACCTCGTACAGCTTGAGAGAAGAAACGATTGCGAAGAGGACCAAGGTTGTTCCGAAGATGGTCGCGCCGCCGATAATCAGCCAGCCTTTGTGCTTCACCTTCATCAGGTTTACGGCGGCGAAGATCCCGAAAAGGGCGCCGAGGCCCGTCGCCCCCATGAGCCAGCCTATCTTAACCGCCCCTACCTCCAGCACCTCCTTGGCGAACACCGGCATCAGGAACAGGTAGGACATCCCAAACATGCTATTGAAGAAGGTCATGCCTATAAGGAAGGAAAAAATGGGGCTGCGCTTGATAAACAGAAAGCCCGTCATCATCTCCTTGAAGACGTTCCCTTTGGCCTGCTCCATGGGTGGGAGCCGCAGGGTCTGGGTGACCAAAGAGAGAACGAGAAAACCCGCGGCGCTGATGAAGATGGCGGTGGATATATTTGCGCGTCCTATGATTATCCCGGCCAGGACGGGTGCAAAGACGCGTGTGCCGGTCCACACAACCGAATTGAGGGCCACCGCGTTGGAAAGCGCTTTCCGTTCGATGAGACGGGGGAAGATGCTCTGCCGGGTCGGTGTGTCAAAGGCCTGCACCGCGCCGATGAGAAAAGCGGCGGTCAGGACGTGCCATTCGTTTACCCAATCCCTCAGCGTCAGCAGGGCTAGGCCGGCAGCCACCAGAGCGGTGATGAATTGGGTGATGGCCAGGAGGCGTTTGGGGTTGAACTTGTCTGCGAATACGCCGCCGAAAAGATTTAGCAGTACGGCAGGGGCTGCGACGGAGGCGCTCATGTACCCCACATATCTGGAGTCCCCGTCTGTCAGGTCAAATATCAGCCAGCCCAGGGCGAACATGACCAGCATCTGGTAGCCGGTCACGCCAGCCAATAAGCCAAGCCAATAATTACGGAAGTCCGGGTATTTGAGGGCGATAGGGAGATGGAACCGGTCTCGAAACGGGGAGGGGGCCCCCACAACTCCCGGAAGGGAGGCTCTGCTCATTGGCTAGTCTTTCAGCGGTAGGGAGCCCCAGGTTATCTCATTGGCGTCGGATAGAAGCTTCTTCTCCCCGGCCATGTCGCGAATTTGAAGAAGTGTGGCGTTCACCTCCGGCGTTAGGCATATCCAATCGGGTTCCTCTGGGATCCAGTATGGGGAGTTGATACGCACGGCCTTTTTTTCTTGTACGTTCAAATAAATGCCGAATTTGGAACTCTGTTGCACTTGTCCCCTCCAAAGCCGTTAACGGCGTCTAAAGCTGGCTTCCGCTCTCCACTTTCTTTTCTGAGTAGTAACCTCTGTACTCCAGGGGTAGGAGGTCGGCGATGCGTTGTGTGATTATATCCGCCATGTGCTCCAGCACTGGTCTCGATAATTTCCCTTCCATGACGGGAAGGCTGAAGGGCTCGCCTATCCGGACCTTGATGTGGCAGAGTGGAAAGGCTATCCTCCAGTATCCAGGGATTTTCTCTGTGCCTGAGATAGCCACAGGTAAGACCGGCGCCCCGGACTTGGCATGTATATATGCCACACCCGGTTTCCCCCTCACCATTCCGCCGCCACGGCCGCGAGTCCCCTCCGGGAAGAGGACAATGGCCTGTTCTCTCCTGAGGATGTCCAGGTTCCACCTGACCGCCCCAATATTCAGTCCCTCGCGCTTCACCGGATGGGTGCCTACGGCAGTGAGGAAGGAAGAGACCACGGGGTAGCGATAGAGGCCTTCCTTGGCCAGGAAGTGCAACATCCGGGGGAAGGAGGACACCAGTACCGGGGGGTCTGCGTTGCTGATGTGGTTGGAGACCACTATCAGGGGCCCTTTTGGGGGCACGGCCTCTTTCCCCTCCACTTCCCACCTGGCGAAAGCCGTGAAGCACGCCCTGGCCAGATTGGTCCCGACATTGTATAGAATCGCCATTAGTCTTTCCCTATAAGCTCCATAATTTTCTCGATAACATGCTCCACGACGCTGCCATCCGTGTCCAGGGAGACTGCGTCGGGCGCCGGGCGTAGAGGCGAGTGACGCCTGCCCGTGTCCAACTTGTCTCGGGCTTCCAGGTCAGCCAGGACCTTTTCATACTCCACAGAGCGGCCTTGCTCTTTCAACTCCAGGTATCTTCGTCTGGCCCTGACCGAGGCTGAGGCTACCAGGAATAGCTTGAGGTCAGCAGTGGTCAATACCACGGTGCCTATGTCCCGGCCCACCACCACGATTCTTCCCTCTCTGGCGATCTCCCGCTGCTGCTTCACAAGGGCGTCCCGGACCCCTGGCACCCGTGCCACCAGGGAGACGGCCCGGTCCACCTCGGGCCGCCGGAGCTCATCCTCCGCCACCTCTTCCCCGTTTATCAGTACCGAGTCTGAGGGTGGGTCCATGAGCTGTATGGCCGTGCTGGAAGCCAGGAGGCCAAGGACCGTCTCATCCTGTAGGTCTATCCCCTGTTCCAGCGCCATCCAAGTGACGGCTCGGTACATGAGCCCGGTGTCCAAAAAACGGTATCCCAACTCTCTGGACAATAGTTTTCCTACAGAGGTTTTGCCCGAGGCCACGGGCCCGTCAATGGCGATTATCCCTGGCCTTGGCAATATCTTGCGCAGATGTTGTAGTATGGCATCTTAGCAACGGTCTTGATATGCTGAGAAGTCTGATAATGACCATTAAGAAGTATATATCACGCCGGCTGTACTCCACAACGATTCCCTTAGTGCAGAGTGTCACGATAAGGCGAGGGGCGGCGGCGGCAGTGCTTGTGATGGGGGTCATCTCCTATCTGGCGGCCGTTCGCGAGACCTTCCCAGGCGATCTGACCGCCCTCAGGAATTTCCAGGAGCTTCGAAGCCCGTGGCTGGATGATGCCGCCAATGTTGTCTCATTATTTGCCCGGGACCTGGTGTTGTTCATATCCATTCCTGCCGTCTCCATAGCCCTGTGGCTGGGCCGAAAGAAGGCCGACGCCGTAGCGGCCGTCCTGGTATTCATACCTGACGGCGTCAACCAGCTGATAAAGGAGCTGGTTGGCCGGGCGAGGCCGGATTTCTCCATCCTCTCACACGTACCTGATAGCCATGCCTTCCCCAGCGGACACGCCGTTCACGCCTTTCTGTTCTTTGGCTTGCTTATCTTTATAACTGGAGATTTTATAAGGGACCCGCGGCTAAGGACGGCTGTGCAGGGAATCCTGGTCGCGATGATCCTCGCCTGCGGGGCTTCCAGGGTGTACCTGGGGGTTCATTGGCCCAGCGACGTGTTTAGCGGCTTTCTGTTCGGAGGAATTTGCCTACTCGGACTCCTGTGGGTGCGGAAAAAGCTTGTAATCAGGGGCTTCCAGTAGTATTTTCCCGACTGGGCGGAGTGTTAGACTATCGGTCACATTCCTATGCTCGCTGCCTGGGCGCCCGGAGAAGATATGAACTGGTTGGACATCGTCATCATAGCGGTAATCGCGGTTATCGCTCTGTCGGGTTGGAGGTTGGGCGGCATACACCTTGGGGTGACAGGAGCGGGGGTCTTGGCCGGTATCGCCCTGGCAAGCCGGGTCCATCATCGGGTTACACCGCTATTCTCCGCATATATGGACAGCGATAACGGCGCTGCAATCGCCGGGTTTGGCACTATTCTAATACTGGTCCTGATAGCGGCGATAGTGGTGGGCTTTATGGTCCGCACCATTTCTCGCAGCCTGATGCTGGGTTGGGTGGACAACGTTCTAGGCCTGGCGTTGGGGGTGATTGTAGCCCTAGCCGTCGGGTCCACGGTTTTCTCGGCCATACAGAGCTACCCGGTATACGCCATGGACGATACCATCAGTGATTCCACGCTTGCGCCTCTTCTAGCGGACAACTTCGATACGGTTCTGAAGGGGCTGAAATTTATCCCCACCGACCTTGGGACTTCAGCTAGATGGCGATCCAACTCTGACCCTGGCTTAGAGGCGTTCGCTCCACCGGCCCCCTTCCTTACCAGCTTGAATCCCCCGGTGAGTTACCTCTGGCGGGCGCTATAAACTCGCCCTGACGACCTTTTCCGAAGTCCATCTGGTGAAACCCGAGTTACCGGTACTATAATGGGGTCTATGCTCAGTACGTCGGTGCTGGTTCTCAACCTGAACTACGAACCCATCAACGTTTGCCATGTGAGACGGGCTGTGGTGCTCCTGGGAAAGGGGAAGGCGGAGCTGCTGGAGAACGGCCGTGGTGAGATCCGTACGCCGAGCATTTCTATGGTGATCCCTTCCGTCATCCGTCTGGTGTACCTGGTCAGGCGGCCCTTTGTTCAACGCAAGTTGTCCAAAAAAGAAATATTCTTTAGGGACCGGCACACCTGCCAGTATTGCGGCGAGCGAACCAAGGAACTGACTCTGGACCACGTCGTTCCCCGCTTACGTAACGGCGACCACACCTGGGAGAACGTGGTCAGCGCCTGTATCCCCTGTAACAGGCGGAAAGCTGCCCATACCCCGGCGGAGGCTGGGATGGCCCTCCTCCGCAAGCCCAAGGAGCCTTACCCCAGCCCCTACTACACCCTGCGGGACCGGACTATCCTGGACGAATGGCACAAATTCATACCGTGGTTGGACCTCGGATAGTGTGGAGTATTAAGCAGCTTCAGTCCATGGGGGAATGAGTTGTCCTTCGTCGATCTCTTAGAAGTGGTGGCTCACGTGGGCCAGGTATCCCTGGTCCCGCTGGCGTCGCCGTTTGTTGGAGTGGCGCTATGCGACGGGCCCTCTCCCCACCGCAAATCCGTTGGACGAGATCAGGTCCAAGCTGGAGACGGTCACCTGGACCAAGGACGGGCCGCTCCATCTATACGATGCCATCAGCTATCCCGGGAAGGTTTGGGCAAGGAAGCGGGACGATTGCGACGGATTCGCGGTGTTGGCCTCGGCATTGCTCGCCGGCTGGGACTCATCCAGCGAGCCTGCTCTGGTTACGGTAATGCTGAGGCCGGTCCGGCAGAGCCATACAGTCTGCGTGTTCCGGGAAGGCGAAGTCCTGAGGTTCTTCGATAACGCCCGGTTGGATGACGGCGCCTATGAAACTTACGCCCAGCTGGTGGATAAGGTTTCGGGGCGTGGGCGGCGCCTGGTGTGCTGGGACGTCGTGGACCCCGCGACGTTGAAGATTAGGGAGTTCCACGGGGCTTAGTGCTCCAGTCGAATCTCGCCAGCTTACCTGATTTCTCGTTGAGGTTCTTTGCTGGGAAGGCCCAACATGAGCACCTCAAGGGCAAGGCGGCTGTTGGCATTGTGAGCAAGGGCGTCGATGGTTGCCAAGATAGCCCTGGTGAACTCCACTACCTCCGCCGTATCCAATCGGTCCGCCGCAGTTTGCAAGGTGCTGGTGAAGTCCACATTGGTTACGTATGGTCCGACACCTTCTTTAATTAGCAGTAGGTCCCTCCACCAGCGAAGCCATAGCTGGAGCACTTCGCCGGCCGCCTCCCTGTTTTTGGAATGTAGGGAAGCCAGGCCGGAGGCGTAATCGAACCGCTCTTCCAGGCTCGCACCGGACATTCGGGAGATTTTCTCCATCTCCTCATCCCGTTTCTCCAGCGTTGAAGGGTCGGTGATAGCCGAGATGGCCCAACCCAGCTTCCCCATGGACAATCGGGACAGGAGGTCGGCCTTCTCTCCCGCCAGCTCATGGCTAACGGTGAGTTCTCTCGCCACTTGCTCTACGGGAAGAGCCTTCATTTCCAAACGTTGGCAGCGGGACCGGATGGTTGGCAGCAGCGTCCCTTCGGTGGTGGCGACAAGTATCAGAAGCACCTGGGGGGGAGGCTCTTCAAGAGTTTTCAGGAGAGCGTTGGCCGCTTCTTCGCTCAAGTCCTCGGCCCCGTCGAAAATGAAGACCCGTTGTCTGCCCTCGTAAGGCTTCAAGCTGGCTTGGCGCTGTATATCCCTAACGTCGTCAATGCCGATCTCTTTTCGGGAGGGCCCGTCCCCATCCCGGCGCACGGAAATGGTCCGCACGTCGGCGTGCTGGCCGGAGGCGATGCGCACACATTGGCTGCATTCTCCGCAGGGCGCATCCGTTGGAGAAAGGCAGTTCACAGCCTGGGCCATGTTGACTGCAAGGGTGCCCTTACCGACTTGAGGAGGTCCGATCAGCATGTAGGCGTGGGAATGCCGGCCCTCCCGAAGGCGCCGGTCTATCTGTTTAAGTAGATGATCGTAGCCTCGAATTTGCCACATTGTACAGGCCCAGCCTCCGGATGCTACCGGATACTAGATAATGTCCTCCGACATCATGTCCTGGTAGCTCTCCCTCCGGCGGATGAGGCGTGCTTCGCCATCCTTTACCAGTACCACTGGTGGGCGGGGGTTGAGGTTGTAGCTGCTGGCCATGGATAGGCAGTAGGCTCCGGAGGCGGGTATCGCGACGACGTCCTCCGCCTGGAGTGGAGGCAGCATGACGTCCCTCACCAGCACATCCCCCGACTCGCAATACTTGCCGGCGATTGTGACCATGTCCGACGGCTCCGAGCCCATCTTCCCCGCTGCCACGGCCTCGTAGGCAGCGCCGTACAGGGCGGGGCGGATGTTGTCTCCCATCCCCCCATCCACGGAGACGTACTTGCGTACGCCGGGTATGTCCTTTACCGCACCCACTTTGTACAGGGCGACCCCCGCCCGTCCTACGATGGCCCTGCCCGGCTCGATCACCAGCCGGGGGACCTCCATGGCCAGATTTTCGCAAGTACTAACCATGCTGGAAACGATGGCCTCGGCATAGTCACCGACGGGCGGCGGCTCCTGGTCGCGGGTGTAGCTTATGGCGAACCCGCCTCCCGGGCTTATCTCCCTCAGAGCCAGGCCTTCCTCCCTGAAGCGGGAGGCAAGGCCCAGCACGACATCCATGGCCAACTGGTAGGGCTCCAGCTCGAATATGGGCGAGCCCAGGTGGAAATGCAGTCCCACCAGCTTCAAGTTTGATGCCCCGAGGCCTGCACGAATCGCCTCCTCAGCCTGTCCGGTCTGGATGGGGAAGCCGAACTTGCTGTCCAGAATACCGGTGGTGGTGTGGACGTGGGTGTGGGGGTCTATCCCTGGGGATACGCGGACCAGTATCGCCTGGACCTTTCCCGCCTCGCGAGCCAACCGGTCGAGAAGCTCCATCTCGTGGAAGCTGTCCACCACTATCCGGCCGATGTCCCAGTCCAGGGCTTCCTTCAGTTCCTGACTGCCCTTGTTGTTGCCGTGGAAGTAGACTGTATCAGGAGAGAATCCCGCGGCCTTGGCCATGGCCAGCTCTCCCCCGGAGACCACGTCCAGCCCCAGACCCTCCTCCATGAAGATCCGGGCAAGGCTCGGATTTATGTAGGCCTTGCAGGCGTAGACTACCGAGGTGTTGGGGTGACGTTGTCGGAACTCGCTGACAAACAAACGGCACCGGCTCCTGAGGGTCGCCTCATCAAAGACGTAAACGGGAGTGCCGAATCTATCCTCCTGGGCGAGGTCCACCACGTCGCATCCGCCGATGACAAGATGGCCCAGGTGGTTGACCTCCGCCGTTTCGGGGAACACATGCCGGGGAAAAGTTAGCGGCATTAATAAGCCTTTCCTCAGGTTGTTCCCAATATTAGATGGGGGCGCTGGGGGTGTCAAGGAGAGGGTAGGTGGCCGGCCCGCGTCACTGTTCCGCTGGAGGCTTTTCTGTTAGTATGGTTACACTCGTCTTAACCGGAGGAGAAAGGTGCCAGTTTATTACGAAGACAGCCAGATCAGCATAGTGAAAGTGCCCCATATGGGGCCGATAGACAACAACGCCTATATATTGTCGTGCAAAGCGACAGGAGAAGGTGTGATCATAGATGCTCCCGCCGAACCGGAGAAGCTCCTGGGGGAAGTGGGGGACACGAAAATCAAAGCGATAATCATCACCCACCGCCACGGAGACCACACGGCAAGCCTGGTGGAGATGAAGAAGCGTACGGGCGCGCCGGTTGCGGCCCATCCAGAAGACGCTCCGGCCCTGCCGTTGGCGGCCGACTTCCAGCTTAAAGATGGAGATACCTACAAGGTGGGCAAGGTGACCTTGTCGGCCATCCACACGCCGGGTCACACCCCCGGCGCCCTGTGCCTCCTGACCGGGAAGCATCTCTTTTCCGGCGATACATTGTTCCCCGGGGGTCCCGGCCAAACCGGCTCTCCCCAGGCGTTCCAGCAGGTAAAAAACAGCATAACTAATAAACTTTTACCCCTGCCCGACGAGACGGTCGTCTACCCTGGCCACGGCCTCGATACAACTCTCGCCAAGAGCAGGGAAGAGATCCGGGTTTTCGACTCGAAAACCCACCCTGATGACCTGTGTGGCAGCGTGGAGTGGCTTAAGAGCTAGGCCTTCCGCCGCACTTGGGACGGCATTGGGGGACGGCCTTCCCTGTAATATCGGATTGAGGTGGATATGTTTCAAAGGGCTGTACTGGATAATGGACTAACGGTGCTCACTTCCTCGATGCCCCATACCCGCTCGGTGTCCATGGCCGTTTTCATCGGCGCCGGGTCCAGGTACGAGTCCGATGAGCTAGCCGGGGCGTCCCATTTCCTTGAGCATCTTCTGTTCAAGGGGACCAAGAATTGGCCCACGGCCAGGGAGCTGAGTGAGGCAGTGGAGGGGCTGGGGGGTATGATGAACGCCAGCACCGACCGGGAGATGACGGTGTACTGGTGCAAAGTGGCCAGTGACCATGCCCGCCAGGCGTTGGCCGTCCTTTCCGACATGATGCTCAACCCGATCCTTGACTCTTCGGAGATGGAGAAGGAACGGGAGGTGGTCCTGGAAGAGCTCAGGATGACCAACGACATCCCCAGCAACCGAGTCGACCTCCTGATTGACGAGATTATGTGGCCCGATCAGCCCATGGGAAGGGACGTCGGGGGAAGTCAGGATTCGGTAAGGGGCATCACCAAAGACCAGATTCTTGAATACATCAGACATCAGTACAATCCTTCTAACGCTGTGATAACGGTGGCCGGGAACATCTCCCACGAAGAGACGGTAGATGCCCTGGCTGAAGCTCTGAGAGAGTGGAAACCCGAGAAGTCCGAAAGCTGGTACCCGGTGCAGAACGGGCAAGAATCACCCCGCATAGGAGTGGAGCAGCGAAAGACCGACCAGGCACACGTATGTATTGGCCTACCAGGGCTTCACATTGCCCATCCTGACCGGTTTGTGTTGGGTTTGATGAACGTGATACTTGGCGAGGGCATGAGCAGCCGGCTGTTTTTGCAATTAAGGGAGAACCAGGGCCTTGCCTACGACGTCCATAGCTCCTTGAATCTCTTTCGGGACTGCGGTTCTCTCGTCGTTTACTGTGGGGTGGAACCCAAGAAGACCCAGAGGGCCATCACATCCATCCTTGAGGAGCTCCACGGCCTCCAGGCGAACATCCCGGAGAGCGAGCTGACGAAGGCGCGGGAGCTGTCCAAGGGCAGGATGCTTCTGCGTATGGAGGACAGCCGGGCCGTGGCCATGTGGATGGGAGCCCAAGAAACGCTGGTCGGCAACGTGCGCACCGTGGACGAGGTGGTGGAGCTCATAGACGCCGTAACAATCGAGGATATTGAAAGGGTGGCTAAGGACCTGATAAAAGAGGAAAAGCTGAGTCTGGCAGTCGTGGGCCCTTATCGCAGCGAGGCCCGGTTCCGAAATTTGATGAAGCTGTAGGACCTCGCCGGTGGGGCTTCCCTATTTTACGGGCTTAAAATAGGGGATACTTATCTCGCCGGTGGCCCTGACGAAAATTACCTCAACGGGCATACCTATCTCCACGGCTAGATGCGGGGTGGTGGCGGATTCCTCGGACTCACCCGCTATAATATTGGTGAAGATTTTGACTCCCTCCTCCAGCTCCACCAGCGCCACCACATAGGGCACATCGTCGGCGAACCCCGCGGTACGGTTCTGGCGGGTCACGGTATAGCTCCATACTGTGCCCTTGCCGCTGGCCTTCACCCATGCGATCTCCGTGGTCCAGCAGTTGGCGCAAATGCCCCGGGGGTAGAACTGGAACTCGCCGCAAGCCTTGCACTTCTGTATCAGAAGCTCGCCTCGCTGGCAGGCATCCCAGAAAGGCCGGGTCTCCCCGGCGACGGTTGGTAAAGGTTTCTTCCACTCAGTCATGGCTAGTCCCTTCCTAGAATAACTGTGCTGCCGCTGTGCCGCGAGCCCAGGGCCCCTCCCGTGCCGTGGCAAAGGACAATCTTGCAGTTGGGTACCTGTCGTGGCAAGCCCTCGAACTCGTGGCGAAGCTGACGGGTGGCCTCCAGCAGGAGGAAAATCCCACGCATGCCGGGATGGTTGGAGGAGAGACCGCCACCATCGGTATTGATGGGCAATTCGCCGCCAATCTGTATCCGGCCGCCGGAAACGAAATCTCCGCCTTCGCCCTTCTTGCAAAAGCCCAGGTCCTCCAAAGTGGTCAGGACGGTTATGGTGAAGGAATCATAAATCATTCCCATATCGATGTCCTGGTGGGTGACGCCCGCCGCCGCAAAGGCGGGTCCGCCGCTCTGAGTCGCCGCCATGTACACCAGGTCCCGCTTGCCCGCTCCCTGGTGGGCCACTCCCTCTCCCACCCCCAACACCCAGACAGGCGTCTGCCGGCAGTCCCTGGCCACCTGGGGGGAGGCCACCACCACGGCCCCGCCGCCGTCGGTAATGACGCAGCAGTCCAGAAGGTGCAGAGGCGATGAAATCATCCGGGAGCCTAGTACGTCCTCGACGGTTATGGGCTTGCGGAACAGGGCGTTGGGGTTCATGGATGCATGTTTCCGGACGGCGACGGCGATCTCGGCCAGATGCTCGGGCTTGGTGCCGTATAGGTGCATGTGCCTCTGGGCCACCAGGGCGTAAAGCCCCACGGTGGTGAGCCCATAGAGCTCCTCGAAGCTCTCGGGGGAGGAATCCAGGACGGGATGGCCGAACCTCCCCACTCCTCCGGTGCCTATGGACACCCCCCCAGACCGGGCCAGGCTGCTATAGGTTATCAGGGCGCAGTTGATCCGCCCGGCGGCGATGGCGGTCATGGCATGGGAGAGATGGAACTCGAAGGAGGCGCCGCCCACGGAGGTGTTGTCCACGTATTTGGGGCACATGTCCAGGTAATCGGCCAAGTTGAGGCCGCTCATGCGCACGGAGCTGGAGGAGGTGAAAAGGCCGTCCACGTCGCCCTTGGACAGGCCGGCGTCCTCCAGGGCCTTGATGGCGGATTCACCCTGGACCTGGAGCGCACTCTTGTCGGGCGCGTATCTGGCGGGGTGCTCGTGGACGCCCACGATGGCCGCCCCGCGTCTCAGGTCTACCATTCTAATCTCCTAGTCAGCAGGTTCCACTAGACGGGTTCCCGAACCTTGAATCTCCGCTTGACCATGGCCACCGCCCGGAGAAGCAGGGGAGTCTCCTGGAGTTTGCCGGTGTTGACCCTCATGCCCATCCTGTAGACCAGCTCGCCGCCCAGGTAGTTGCCAACGACTAGGAAGGGTAGCCCCACAATGGAAACGGCCAGGATGTACAGGGGCGTCCTGGTGGCGTCCAACTCCAGGGACCTGAGGCCCAGGCTTATACCCATTATGCCTATCAGGGCCAGGTTGGCCCACATGTGCCAGGTGGTGACCCGGTGTTTCCTGGAGCCTCGGACCATCCCGAAGTAGTCCACGAAGCCCGTCAGCGTGGCCAGCAGCGCCCCGGCAAGGGCCACGGTTATATTGTAAAAAGCCGCCTTTACCAGCTCAGGCTCGTTCAAGCCCCATGAGAGGATGTCGAAGAGGAGGCTGGTGGGGAAGAGGGCGGTGGGGAAGTGCACGAACATGGGATGGCTGGGATGGCCCAGCGGCTTTCCTTGCAGCACATCCTTGACGCTCATGTCCGCCCAGCTATCAAGGCGCCCTCACGTATCCGCCGGACGGGCTCCCGCCGGCCTCTAACCGGGCTAATGGGGGTGCTGGGCGTGGTTCGCTTCGACGATGTTGTGGGCCGCATCATCCGCGCTGATCTCGGCCGCTTCCGCCGCAGCCTGCAGCATCTCCAGGGTGATATGCCGGGCATCGCCGTGATTGTCGTGAGGCTCGCCGCATCCACAGCTCAGGCACATGGTCTTTCTCCTTCTTGCTGCCCAGCCAGCGCTGGGACCGTATTGGGACCCCGCCTTTGGATTGTTGCCGGCCATCGGGATGAGGGGGACACAGATAGGCGGCAGAGGCCTAATGCAATAATAAACGGTTATAGATGGCTGGTCAATTGGTTGGGAGGCGTAACCCCTCACAGGTAGGGGCAATACCGGTGGCCGGGACTGGAGGGCGATACGCCTGGTGCAGGCGCTATCCTCGATATACGCCACTACAAGGCTGGCACAGCTACCTCCCCGGCCCATTTTTCCGATATTCCAGCGAATGCTTAAGTAAGGGTGAGCCAGGGAAACCGGAGAACTGGCAGGCGCGAGTGTGACTTCCCCGGGCTGTAGGAAAATTCGCTTGAAGCTGACGACCGCGTGAATCCTCACCCGCCCTGGCTCGTCCGCTTCGATGCTACCTGAGCTTTGATATCCTGCCGTGAATCCTCACCCGCCCTGGCTCGTCCCTTACCGTTGCATGGGCATGTTTCATAGATGTGAAGCGCGCCAGAGGCATCGCTCGAACCCCACCGCCGGCTGACCGGCCTTTTCCTCCGGCGTCTCTGGCGGCGAGTGCCGGAACTTACCTGGGTCTTATTCTTTGCCGCAACCGCAGGACTTGCACATATTCCTTCTCCTTCAAGTTAATCTGCCACCGGCAACCCCGTATTCGAACGGCCCTTGGTCCGATGCGCCGAGGGTCCAGCCGCATCATAGCGACTTCCCCGCGGATGGTCAAGGGAAAGCGGCCTAGCCCTCCCCGCTAATGGCCATCGCCTGCTCTGAGGCCCCGTCCAGGACCTGGCGGAGGTAGCGGCCGGTGTGAGAGCCCTCTTGCTCCATGACCTGCTCGGGGGTGCCTGTGGCGATGACGTACCCCCCGGCGTCTCCCGCTCCTGGCCCCAGGTCTATGATCCAGTCGGCGTTCTTTACCATGTCCAGGTTGTGCTCGATGAGGACCACGGTGTTGCCGGCGTCCACCAGGCGGTGCAGCACCCTCAGCAGGGCGGCGCAGTCCTCGAAGGAGAGGCCTGTGGTGGGCTCGTCCAGGATGTAGAGGGTGTTGCCGGTGGCCCTGCGGGACAGCTCGGTGGAGAGCTTCACCCTCTGGGCCTCGCCGCCGGATAGGGTGGTGGCTGGCTGTCCCAGCCGGATGTACCCCAGGCCGACATCCCTCATGGTCTCGAGTTTGGAGCGGATTTTGGGGATGTTCCAGAAAAAGTCCAGGGCCTGCTCCACGGTCATGTCCAGCACACCGGCGATGCTATTCTCTTTGAACAGCACCTCCAAGGCCTCCCGGTTGTATCGTTGTCCCTTGCATACCTCGCATGGCACCGTTACGTCGGGGAGGAACTGCATCTCTATCTGGATGTATCCGCCTCCCTGGCATGCCTCGCAACGGCCTCCCCGGACGTTAAAGGAGAACCGCCCTGGCGAGTAGCCCCGGGCCTTCGCTTCGGGCAGGTTGGAGAAGAGCTCCCGGATGGGTGTGAAGCAGCCGGTGTATGTGGCGGGGTTGCTTCTCGGGGTGCGGCCGATGGGCGACTGGTCTATGTTGACCAGCTTGTCTATGAGCTCCACACCATGCAGGGCGTCGTGGCGGCCCGGCCTGTCCTTGCCCCGGTAGAGCAGTTGGGCCAACTTTTTGTAGAGGATTTCGTATACCAAGGTGCTCTTGCCCGAGCCGGAAACGCCCGTAACGCAGACAAGGACCCCCTGGGGTATCTCGATGTCCAGCCCCTTCAGGTTGTTCTCCCTGGCCCCCTGTATCAGCAGGTGCTGGCCGTTTGGATGGCGGCGCTTTTCGGGGACCGGGATCCGCCTTCTGCCGCTGAGGTAGGCGCCGGTGATGGAGCCGGGGCAGTCCATAATATCCTGGATGGTGCCCGCGGTCACCAGCTCTCCACCGTGCTCTCCCGCACCCGGCCCCATGTCAAGGATGTGGTCGGCGGCGCGCATCACCGCCTCGTCGTGCTCCACCACCACTACGGTATTTCCCAGGTCCCGCAGCCGTTTCAAGGTGTCGACGAGGCGGAGGTCGTCGGCAGGGTGAAGGCCCACTGTAGGTTCGTCGCAAACGTAGAGGACCCCGGTGAGTCCCGAGCCTATCTGTGTGGCCAGCCGTATCCGCTGGGACTCTCCTCCCGACAATGTCTGGGCCGTCCGGTCCAATGTCAGGTACTCCAGCCCGATGTCCACCAGGAACTTCAGCCTCGCCTCGATCTCCTTCAGGATCTGCCGGGCTATGGTCATCTCCCTGGGCGAAAGAGATTCGGCGGCCTTCTTTCGTTTTCTGGCCCCCTTGACAGCGCCACTATTGGAGCCTTGAAGTTGAGGAGATAGGCCATCCGAACCGATGCGTTGGACCCAGATTAGGGCCTGGTCTATGTTCATGGCGCAGGCTTCCATGATTCCCTGCCCACAGACCTTAACGGCCAGGGCCTCGGGCCGGAGGCGCTTACCCTGACAGGCGGTGCAGGGGCGGGCCGCCATGTAGCGCTGGATTTCGCCGCGCATGTAGTCCGACTCGGTATCCCTGTGCCGGCGTTCCAGGTTGGGGATGGCTCCCTCGAATTTGGTCTCCCAGCTATAGACGTGGCCCGCATGGGTCTTGTGCCGCATGGTGACAGTCTCGCCGCCGTTCCCATAAAGGAGGAGGTTCAGCGCCGATTCGGGGAGGTCCTTTACCGGCTCCTTCGATGAGAAGCCGTAGGCCTTGGCGACGGATTCCACCAGGCTCATGTACCAGCCGCTGGAGGAGCCGGAACGGACCCAGGGCACTATGGCGCCCTCCGCCAATGTGAGGCCCCTGTTGGGTATGATAAGGTCGGGGTCCACCTCCAGCTTGAACCCGAGGCCGGTACACGCGGTACAGGCGCCGTGGGGGCTGTTGAAACTGAAGGTGCGGGGCTCGATCTCAGGAAGGCTGGTCCCGCAGTGTACGCAGGCGAACTGCTCGGAGAACACCAGCTCCTCTCCGTCCTCCACGTGCACCTGCACCACGCCGTTACCGTTCTTCAGGGCCGTCTCCACGGAGTCGGCCACCCGGCTGACCTCCATGTCTTCGCCCACCACCAGCCTGTCCACCACTATTTCGACGTAATGCCATTTCTGCTTGTCCAACTGGAGGTCGCCAAGGTCGTCTAGCTGATGGATTGTGCCGTTCACCCTCACCCTGACGAATCCGGCTTTCCGGGCCTCCTCGAAGATATCCTTGTGCTCGCCTTTGCGGCGGCGGACCTTGGGGGCCATGATGAGGACGCGGCTTTCCGGAGGCAGGGCGACTATAGCGTCCACGATCTGCTGCACAGTCTGTTTTTCCACTGGCCTGCCGCACTTGGGGCAATGGGGGTGGCCCACCCGGGCGAAGAGCAGCCTCAGGTAATCGTACACCTCGGTGACGGTGCCCACGGTTGAGCGTGGATTATGGGAGACGCCCTTCTGGTCGATCGAAATGGCGGGAGAGAGGCCCTCGATGTTCTCAACGTCGGGCTTCTCCATGCGGCCCAGGAACTGGCGGGCGTAGGCTGAGAGGGACTCCATGTACCTTCTCTGCCCCTCGGCGTAGATGGTGTCGAAGGCCAGGGAGCTTTTCCCCGAGCCGGAGACGCCGGTGATCACCACCAGCTTGTCCCTGGGGATGGTGACGTCGATGTTCTTTAGATTGTGCTCCCGGGCTCCCTTGACATAAATGTGTTCCTGCGGCACCGGTGTAGGCTCCTTGGGTTCAGAAGTTGAGCTTTATTGTAGCACCGATACTGGGAGATGGGGGCTCGGTGAGGCATCGGGTTCAGGACTCACTCCAGCTCCACCAGCGGGTCGTCGGTGTCCACCTGCTGTAGGGGCTGGACGTGTACCGCCTTGATGACACCGCCCTCGGCGGTAATGATGCTCTGCTCCATTTTCATCGCCTCCACCACGCATACCTCCTGGAGAGGGGAGACGGTGTCCCCCGGCCTGACGGTTACGGCGAGGATTTTACCGGCCATGGGAGCGCGAATCAATTTATTTGAGACGCCTGGTGCAGGTGTTCCTGCCGGGGGTGGCGGTTCCGCCCTGGGGGTCCTGGGTGGCGGGGGTATCTGGGGGTTGGGGGTCGTGGTGGGCGCCGGGCGGCCCTCCACCTCAACGTAGAAGGTCTTCCCCTCGACGGTGACCCGTACAGGGGAGGCGGAAAGGTCGTCTATCTGGACCGTGTACCAGGTATCCCCTACCTTGACTCGTATATTTTTCTCTGGCAAATCTTACTCCGTCTCCTACATGAGGCCCGGTGATTGGTCCTAATTCAAAATCGAAATAAAAACACCGGCGACCACGGCGGACCCAATCACTCCAGCCACGTTGGGGCCCATCGCGTGGGGAAGGAGGAAGTTGTTGGGGTTGGCCTGCTGCCCCAAAGTGTGGGTATTCCTGGCCGCCATGGGCACTGCGGAGACTCCTGCAGAGCCGATGAGGGGGTTGACCTTGTCCTTGACGAACAAATTCATAAGCTTGGCGAACAAGAGGCCTCCTACGGTGCCGGAGGAGAAGGCCAGCAGGCCTATACCCAGAATGGCCAGGGTCTTAAAGTCGAAGACCCGCTCGGCGGAAAGCTGGGTGCCTATAGTAATCATGAGAAAGATGGTGGCGATGTTGAGTATCTCGTTGGAGGCGGCGGTCATCAGGCGGGGCACCACACCGGAAACCGTGAACAGGTTGCCGATCATAAACATGGCGATAAGAGGCGCAGCCTCCGGGACCAGGAGGATGATGATGACCATGGCGCCGGCGGGGAAAACCAGCTTCTCTAATCTCGAGACTTCCCTGAGAGTCTTCATCTGGATCTGCCGCTCTTTCTGGGTGGTGAGCAGGCGCATCAGTGGGGGTTGGATAAAGACCACGCTAGCCATGTAGGAGTAGGCTACCACAGCGGTTATACCCAGGAGGTCTGGGGCCAGATTGGCCGTAGCGAAGATTGTCGTCGGGCCGTCGGCCCCACCGATGATGCCGATGGCACCCGCCTCCTCAATAGTGAAAAGGTCCGGGGAAGTGATGGTGCCCAGGGCCAGGGCGATCCAGAATGCGGCGAATATGCCCATCTGAGCGGCGGCGCCCAGCAACATGGTCTTGGGGTTGGCGATGATAGGGCCGAAGTCGGTCATGGCCCCCAGGCCGAGGAAGATCAGGGGAGGGAGGATGTTCCAGAACGATAGGGTGAAGTGGAATATTACGCCGAATATCCCCGACGCCTGGACCTCCCGCCCCCCCGAGGAATCGAAGATAGCCAGGCCAGTTCCGGGGAAATTGCCAAGTATTACGCCCAGGCCTATGGGAAGAAGGACGTAGGGCTCCATTTTTTTGACGATGGCAGCCAATGCAAATCCTACCCCTACGAGGAGCAGCAGGACGTTTTGCCAGCTGAGGTTGGCGAACCCCGATTCTTCCAGAAATTCGAGAAATTCCAAGGAGAGTTCCCTGCGTCAGTTCTTGGCCGGTCACCGGCCCCTGTTTCGTAAATTGCGGGAGTTGAAGGCTTGCCATCTGCCGTAGCCCTTCCAGCCCTCCTCACCGGTCTTTCCCCCAATCGTTCCCACGGATGCGGCCGCTGCCTGACGCCCAGCAACCATCATTTCTTCTTCATCCAGCAGGGCTATGGCCACCGCCGACGCGGCAACGGCAGCCAGCTCGGCGTCATCGTCCGGCAGGTCGTCTCCCGACGGTCTCCCAGGAGCTTCAGAGGGTGCTACGGAGGCGCTTTCAAGTACTTTAGAATGTGTGCGGTTCGTAAGCTGCTCCACACGCCTGACAAGGATCGTGAATAATATCAGGGCGATCAGCGCCACAAAGGCGGCGGCCACACCGCTGACAGTCAGAGTAACGGCTTGATTTATGTCGAACTGGACCATCGTTGCAGACTCCGCTTAACTAAGCTGAGAGATTATAACATACGGGATTTGCCGGCTGGGTTGAACCATGGGGTAGCTATATCTGCATGATTGACAGGGCTCTATGCCCGCCCAGAGGATATGCCGGACTCCTGGGTCTGCTCCAGGTGGTCGATGAACTTCTTGGAACGGATTTCTCTGTCAACCCAGTATTTCAGTGTCAGCGACAACAGGCTACTAATTTCTTCTTGCACGGTACCCTGAACTAGGAGAGCAGGCAGCTCTGGCAGCACTGACCGGTCGAGGAATCGCAAGACTTTGAGGGTTTGTAGGGATAGCGGGATGATCCGGGCGCCGGTGGGCCGGCAATTTGGGCAGAGGGCGCCTCCCGCCTCCGGACTGAAGCGATGCCGGTCGGGGAGCAGGTCTCGCCTGCACTCCACACACCGGTACAGCTCGGGCATGAACCCAGTGCACTTGAGCAGGTGAAGTTCGAAGTGGCGTAAGGCCAAATCGTCGGCAGGCGACTGGTTGAGGAAACGGAGGGTGTTGACCAGCAAAGAGTATAATTCCGCATTGCCGGCCTCCTCGGTGCCAAACCCGTCGACCAACTCCGCCAGATATATCCCCCGGGATAAACGGTCCAGCTCGCCTTTCAAGCTGGAAAACGCCTCAAGTATTTGCGCCTGGGTGATGGTGTCCATACTCCCGGGCCGGCCACGGGCCAGGGCCAACTCCACCCGGTTGAGGGGCTCAATATGCCCTACCATCTTGCTGGAGGGTTTACGCGCCCCCCGGACAACGGCCCGCAGCTTGCCCGAGTCTTTGGAGTAGAGGGTGACGGCCAGGGCGCCCTCACCGATGGGCGTTGACTTTAGCACGACCGCTTCGCTGCGGTAGGACTTGGGCCGTGGCATTGGCTAGATCTCCCGCCTGCCCTGGAAGGCCCGGCTCAGGGTCACCTCGTCGGCGTATTCCAGGTCTCCTCCCACAGGCAGCCCCCGGGCCAGGTAGGTTACTTTCAACCCCAGGGGGTTCAGATGCCGCTGAATGTACATTGCGGTTGCCTCGCCCTCCAAGGTCGGATTGGTGGCCACGATGACCTCGGCCACCGGACCATCCTTGAGGCGGGGAATGAGCTCTTTCAGCCTGATATCCTCGGGGCCGACGCCGTCCATGGGAGAGATCACTCCGTGGAGGACGTGGTAAAGTCCCCTGTAACAGTGGGTCCGCTCCAATGTAAGCACGTCCATGGGCTCCTCCACCACGCAGATCTGGGTCCCATCTCTTCGTGAGTCGACGCATATAGAGCAGGGATCGATATCAGTCAGGTTCTGGCACAGTGAGCAGAAGGATATCTTCTCCTTGGCGGTGAGGACGGCCTGGGCCAGGGCACGGGCCTCCTCCTCGGGCAAACGGATCAGGTGATAGGCCAGGCGTTGAGCGCTTTTGGGGCCGATGCCGGGTAGCTTGTTAAGCTCCTGGATCAGGCGCGCCACCGGCGGGGCCGCCGTGGGTATGGGGTCCATGGTCACCTATATGCCCTACGTCAGGCCCGGGATGTTCAGGCCGCCGGTGATGGCGCTGAGCTCCTCCGAGGCCATCTCCTGGGACTTGCTCAATGCGTCGTTGACCGCCGCTGTAACCAGGTCCTGGAGCATCTCCACGTCCTCCAAGGCATCCGGCTCGATGGAAACTGACTCCACAGTCTGTTTCCCCGTCATGACCACCTTCACCACACCTCCCCCTGCGCTTCCCTCGACTGTGAGGGTCTCCAACTCGTCCTGGATCTTCTGAAGCATGGCCATGGGCTGCTGGATTTGTGGCTGCTGCTTACCTTGCTGCCTTTGGGCCTTTCGCCGCATCTGCCTGTTCATCATCTTATTGTGCCCGTTCCTCCATTACTCTCGCGCCCATACTGAGGGCCGCCTTTACCAGGGGGCTCTGGGTGGCAGGTGGACTGGGACTGCCACCGCTGTCGCTCTCCAGGATTAATTTCAGTTGATATTGATTCCCCAACGACTTCAACATGGCATCCATAACCATTTTCACCCCTTGTGGGTCGTCCAGCTCTCCCTGCATCCTCTCCAGGTGGGTGCGGTGGGCAAAGGTCAGGACCAAGGTCTCCCCCTCTATATGCTGTTCTCTACAGTCACGGAGAAGTGCCCCGATGCTGAAACGAACGCCCTTCGACCGGCTGAGGGTCTTGACCAGAGAGTTCCACTGGACCTCGAATGGACTCTCCGAGTCTCCGGTCCCGGTTGCAGAGGCTGGAGAGAGGTCCTTACTCTCTCCTTCCTCCGGATATTGGACTGGAGGTGTTCGCATTTGGTCCACCTGCGGGACAGCTTCATCCCTATGCGACGGGGCGACGGAAGCAGGTTGGCTCGGGGCAATAGGGGTCTCCTGGGATTTTTGCACTCTTGGGGGTGGCGGAGTTGGACCAGCCGTCGGCTTGACAGGCTGCGCCCGGGTTCCGTCTGTATTTGGTTGTGGTGAGGTCACCCTGTTCTGCGTTGGTCTGGCTTCGGGCACGGTCTCTTTGTGTGGCTCCACCATGCCCGCTTCTACCACGGCCAGCTCGAAAGGTAGCGCTGAGGCCCCGTCCTGCCTCAGGTCCACCTCTCCCAGCAGCTTCAGTGACTTCATTACACCGGGCATGGAGCTCTTTTGGGCCAGGTCTTCCAGTTCCCGCACTGTTTGCTTGGGCAGGTCCAGTGAGTCCCTGGACCCACACTGTAGCATGAGCACACCCCGCAACAACTCCAGCGTCTGCCTATGGAGTTGCCTGATGTCTCCCCCATCCCATGCTGCACGGTTTACGGATGCCAGGGCTGCTGGGGTGTTGCCCATCAGGAGGTATCCTGTGAGCTCCAGGGCCGTATCTCCTTCGACCAGCCCCAACATCTGATGGACTTCCTGGATTCCGATCCTGTCGCCATAGGACACCACCAGCTGCTCCAGCAGGTTCTCGGCGTCCCTGAGGCTTCCGCCGGCCAACCGGGCAAGAGCCGTCAAGCCGTCATTGTCAACGGCGACCCCTTCATCCCGGCAGATGTCCCGGAGGCGTTGGATAATGGTGTCCGCGCTGATACGCCGGAAGTCGAAGCGCTGGCACCGAGAGACGATGGTGGGCAATATTTTGTGGGGCTCGGTGGTGCAGAGGACGAAGATGGCGTGGCCTGGCGGCTCCTCCAGGGTTTTCAGAAATGCGTTGGAGGCGTGCTCTGTTAGCATGTGAGCTTCGTCTATGATGTAGACTTTATAGGTGCCCTCGGCAGGCGCCAGATTGACTTTGTCCCTGATATTACGGATCTCGTCGATTCCTCTGTTGCTGGCCGCGTCCAACTCGATGAGGTCCATGAAACTGCCGTTGCTGACCGCACGGCAGCGGGAACAGGTGTCGCAGGGGTTTCCCCCGTCAGAGCCAAGGCAGTTGGAGGCTTTGGCCAGGATCCTCGCGGTGCTGGTCTTGCCCGTGCCCCGGGGTCCACAGAAGAGGTAGGAATGGGCTATGCGACCCAGCTTCACCGCTTGGAGCAATGTTCCGGACACGTGGTCCTGGCCCACCAGGTCACGGAAGGTCTGGGGACGCCATTTGCGGTAATAGACCTGGAAGGTCATGGAGCACACGTCCGGTGCTCCCCGGACGTGTGCTCCACCACTGCTGTGAGACGGCCAGGGGAGAGGGAGTCCAGTATCGAACGTGTCCTGGCCTGCATTTCCATTTCCTCGTCGAGTTGCATGTGGTCATATCCCAGCAGGTGCAGCACGCCGTGAACGATCAACAGCGCCATCTCCTTCTCCAGCCCCGATGGGCCGGGACCTGCCTGGCGGGCTGCCTGGGGATAGGAAATGATGACCTCGCCAATGAACTTCGGCTCTCCCGGTGGTTCAACCGTGGGTAGAGGGTCTTCCGTATACGCCGGCGCCGTCCCCTCCCCCGCCCAGTGTCCCTGGTGGTAGGGAGAGAAGGCCAGGACGTCCGTCACTTCCTCCTCCCCCCTGTACTGCTTGTTGAGCTGCATTAACGTATCGTCACCGGCGATCACCAGGCTTAGATGGCAGGCCGTATCCGGCAATCCCGATGCCAGGGCATGAGAGGCCACTTTCCTCAGCCATGGCCTGGACAGCTCACCCTTGAAGGGTGTTTGTATACTGATCTCCACCGATGGCTTTGCTCTGACGCCCATTGCCTCCATCTCTGTACGGAATAATAGCACAGGGCCGAGATGCCATCAAGAATAATCGACTCCTGGCCGGTTACAAAAAGCCAGGTCTAGCCATTGCCATGTTCTGCCGATATGTGAAAAATGGATTAGTTCTCAACTATCAGGATCTCAGGTAAACGGCTGCCGGTGGGTCGAGTGGGGGATGTCCCGGCATCGGTGCGGAGGAGGATGGTCCGGCCAGATAGTCGAGGAACTCCTGGTAGCTGCCGAATTCGGCGATGGTCCTGATGAAGTCGCCAATAGAGTTGCTGGAGGCCCTCAACTCCTCGACCTGGCTGCCGATGGGGCTCACCGATGCCGGCCCGGCGGCGTATGTGCCGTGGAAGGCGAAGAAGGCCTGGTTGAGCTTGCGGATGAAGAACCCCTTGTCTAGGAAAAGACGGCGTCGCTCCTCCATGTAAGCCTCGGCTTGCTCCACCTGCCCCTGCGCCAGCAGCTCGTCCACCCTTAGCCTGGTCACCCTCATCTCGCGATTGAAGTCGAAGACATTCCCTTCCGGGTCCGGCGGCGGGCCAAGATTTACCACGGCTTCACTTTGAGGGACGGCATCGGGAGCGGCCGAGTCGCCTGTCTGCCCGATGATAGAATCATAGGCCCGTTCCCCCAGCTCCTTTCCCGCCAGGTTCGCCGCGGTCTCATTGAGTGTGTTCATATCGGGGTTGTTGAAAATGTTCCAGCCCAGAGGCTGAAAGAACCAGTAGGCGTGCAACCATTCGTGGACTGCGATGATGGCGGCGCTTAGCAAAGAGGAGTCCTGCATCACTATTGTGGGATAGGTGGCTATCCCGCCCAGTCTCAAAACCAGGGCAGAATGGTCGAGGTCCCGAAATATCTTCTCTTCCAGAGTTTCCATGTCCTCAAGCTCCATACCGGGCTTCAAGAGGATGGTCCGCGTTCTTTCAATCCTGGACCGGGGAGACACCACCAGCACTCGTGGTGGACTGGTCAGCGCCACGTCCACCGGCGGGAAGATCAGCCCGATGCGGGAGTCCAGTCCTTCTCCGACGAGGACCCCGCTGACCTCGGACTCCAGGGTCTCCTCTGCGCTCGCTCTTAGGCCTCTTCGTTCCTTCATCAGGCTGTCCAGCTCCTGTTCAAGAGCCCTCTGTGCTCCCCCGCTTCGTGATAAGTCCGGAGAGCTATTGGTTTCCCTGGTTAGGGAGGCTGCATCTCGAAGGTTGGCCAGCTCCTCCTCCAGGGCATGTATCTCCGGCCCTATCCTGAAGAAAGCACTCAGGTCCTCCGCCCGCTCCTCACCACTCCGGGAGTTCCACGGCAGAAAGCTCTTAAACTTGTAAAGCCACTTGTCCGGCAGATGGGTCACCTCCCATGTCAGCAGGTCATACCGATAGGGCACCGCGGCCAACTCTATGGGAGACAGCCGCAACTCTCCGTTGCCCATCAATAGGAGGAGCAACGAGATCAGGATAATGGATGATGCTCTTCTCAGGTAGCGCATCTACTTTATTCCAGCATAGCATGTTGGAAATACAGACGAGGCGCCCAGTTCGTTCATGACTGGGGAGCCGGGAAAGTGTCCCATTGCGTTAAGCGGTCCCTTTTGGCTAAAATAAGGCCCTAGGAAACAGGGAATAGATTGAACAGGGATGCTCTTGGACTAAAGTCTGGATTTCCATGGCCCATTTCTTAAAAATTTGAAGGGGAATGGTGAGTTCTATGACTGACGCTGACAAGATACGTAATGTTGCCATCTTGGCCCATGGTGGGGCCGGGAAGACATCTGTTGCCGAAGCCTTTCTCTACAACACCAAGGCCGTCACCCGGTTAGGCAAGGTGGTTGAGGGGAATACCATCTCCGACTATGAGCCGGAGGAGGTGAAGCGTGGGGGCAGCATCCAAACGGCTCTTATCCCTTGCTCCCTGGGCTCCAACAAGATCAATTTCCTTGACACCCCGGGCTACGATGATTTCATCGGAGAGGTGATATCCGCATTCAGGGTGGTGGAGGGCGCCATCATACTAGTGGCCGCATCCTCTGGAGTGGAAGTGGGTACGGAGCGGAGCTGGAATAAATGTGAGGAACAGGCACTGCCCCGCATGATCTTCGTGAACAAGATGGACCGGGAGAACGCGGACTTTCACCGCTCCGTGGCGAGTATCCAGTCCCATTTCGGGCGGAAATGCGTTCCCTTCCAGCTTCCCATCGGCGCGGAGCAGGCTTTCACCGGGGTAGTGGACCTCCTCCGTCCCCCTGACCAGGTCCCAGACGAGTTGGCTCAGGAGGTGAGTGAGGCCAGAGAGCGCTTGATAGAGGCAATAGCGGAGACGGACGACGAAATGGCCACCAAGTATCTGGATGAAGGGGAGCTTAGCCAGGAGGAGATCATCTCCGGCGCCAGGAAGGGCATACTTTCGGGCGAAATCGTGCCGGTGCTTGCGGGGTCCGCCACGCTGAACCTGGGTCTGGAGGAGCTGCTGAGGGCCGTGGTGGAATATATGCCCTCCCCGAGCGAGGGAAAGAATGGGGCGGACGCCCCTGTCGGACCGCTGAGTGCCTTGGTCTTCAAGACCACGGCCGATCCCTTTGTGGGCAAACTGTCCCTCTTCAGGGTGTACACGGGTACCCTACGGAGCAACTCGGAGGTCTGGAACGAAGCCAGAGAACAGACCGAGCGTATCGGGCAAGTGTACATACTCCGGGGGAAGACCCAGGAGCAGGTACCGGAGATAGGCCCCGGCGACATAGGTGCGGTGTCTAAGCTGACGGCCACGGTCACCGGCGATACCCTCAGCCAGCGGGAGAATTCGATGGCATTCAATCCCATAAGTTTCCCCACCGGCTACTACACCATGGCGGTCTCTCCCAAGACAAAAGCCGACGTGGATAAGATGTCCTTGTCGCTGAGTCGTATCGTGGAGGAAGACCCCAGCTTGCGCCTTACCAGGGAGCCGGACACCGGAGAGATGCTCCTTTCCGGCTTGGGAGATGTCCACCTGGAGGTGGCCCTTGACAGGGTACGCCGGAAGTTCGGCGCCGATCTGGAGGTTCAGCTACCCAAAGTCCCTTATAAGGAGACCATAACCTCTGTCAGCCGGGCTGAATACAAGCACAAGAAACAGACCGGCGGTCACGGGCAGTACGGTCACGTTTGGTTGCGCTTGGAGCCACTGGAGCGGGGAGAGGGCTTCGTGTTCGGGAAGGAAGTGGTGGGCGGTTCGGTGCCGAGAGAGTACATTCCTTCGGTGGAGAAGGGCGTGATTAAAACCCTTAATGAAGGAGTGCTGGCCGGGTTCCCTGTGGTGGACGTGAAGGCCGTGTTGTATGATGGCAGCTTTCATCCTGTAGATTCGTCTGGTATCTGTTTCGAAATAGCCGGTTCCCACGCCGTTAGGAAAGGGGTAGCCGAGGCCCAACCGCTACTGTTGGAACCAATCATGAAGCTGATGGTGAGAGTACCCAGCAGCTTCAATGGAGAAGTGATGGGCGACCTCAATGGCAAGAGGGGCAGGATTCTGGGAATGACGCCCGAGGGCGTAGAGACGGTGATAGAAGCCGAGGCCCCCCAGTCCGAGCTTCTACGCTATGCCACGGACCTCCGGTCCATGACCCAGGGCCGGGGCAGCTATACGGTGGAATTCAGCTATTACGAGAAAATGCCTCAACATGTGGGTGACCGGGTGGTGGAGGAGACTAGGTTGGCAAAGGAGGCCGCCAGGGCCTGAACGGGGGCCTCTGACCATTGGCCTGACCATTGAATGGAGAGAGAAGTAGGGCCGTTATGCCTGTAAGGAGAAAGCCCAAGACCCTGGGAGAGCTTCGGCGCAGCCGTTATAAGGTGCTCCCGGTCCGGGCGGAGTTGAGAAAGAACCTGATCAGCAAGCTCAAGGGTGGGGGAACCCTTTTCCCAGGCATTGTAGGGTTCGACCAGACCGTGATACCTCAACTGGAGAACGCTATCCTGGCGGGACAAAATATAGTCCTCCTGGGAGAGCGGGGCCAGGCAAAGTCGCGTCTCATCCGGCGTCTGGCCGGGTTGCTGGACGACGAGGTGCCCGCGGTATCCGGGTGTGAGATCAATGACAATCCTTACAAGCCAATCTGTAAGGCCTGTCAGGAGAGGGTCAGCATTGAGGGAGAGGACGTGGAGGTCTCCTGGCTGCCCAGGGAGGCCAGGTACTCGGAAAAGCTGGCTACCCCCGACATCTCCATCGCCGACCTCATAGGCGAGGTAGACCCCATCAAGGTGGCCGAAGGGCGGTATCTCTCCGACGAGCTCACCATACATTTTGGCCTGATTCCCCGCACCAACCGCGGTATCTTCTCAATCAACGAGCTTCCCGACATGGCGGAGCGGATCCAGGTGGGAATGTTCAACCTGATGGAGGAGCAGGACGTTCAGATAAAGGGATACCGCATCCGCTTGCCCCTGGACGTCTACGTGGTGTCCACCGCCAACCCCGAGGACTACACCAACCGGGGCCGCATTATCACCCCATTGAAGGACCGGTACGGGGCCCAGATTCGGACTCACTACCCCAGGAACATAGAGGACGAAATAACTATCATGGAGCAAGAACGCTCACGTTTCCCAAACGAGCGGAATATAATTACACCCCTATATATGCAGCAGGTGATAGCGGAAATAACCGCCTTGGCCCGGCGCAGCCCGGACATCAACCAGCGGTCCGGTGTCAGCGTGAGGGTGTCCATCAGCAACTACGAGACAATTGTAAGCAATGCGCTGCGCCGCTCCATTATTCGAGGCGAAAAGAAGGTCAGTCCCAGGATAACCGACCTGCCCTACATCCTGGCCTCTTTCGCTGGCAAGATAGAGCTGGAGACCTTCGAGGACGGTCGAGAGACGAAGATAATGGAGGATCTCTCCAAGAGGGCGGTCATCAATATATTTGGGATGTATTTCGACGTGAACGAGCTAGAGCCGATGGTACGTCAGTTCGACCAGGGCCTGCGAGTGGAGACGGGCAGCGAGAAACCCTCCAAGGATTATGTGGGGATGCTGTCCCAAATCGAAGGGCTTGGCGATGCGGTGGACCGCCTGGGCGCCGGCGGGACGCCGGCCCTCGTCGCCTCGGCGACGGAGTTTATCCTGGAGGGCTTGCACCTGAACCGAAGGCTGAACCGGGACCAATCCGGCCAGAAGTTTAGCTATCACAGCTAAGATAATCAGGTACACCGTAAATCACTCAGCGAGGTCGCACAGCCACCCCGGTCGTGATACCCAGGGTCTTTTGAAAGTCGTGCCACTGTCATTGCGCCAATGCTATTGCAAACGAAGCGAAGCAATCCCTTCCGGCCCTGCTGAGATTGCTTCGGGGCTTTGTCCCTCGCAATGACAATCGAAAGACCATGGCATCTAGCGGGGAGGCCATTGAACTGCACCGGAAAATGTTATAATGGAATCAAAGTTATGGAACTCGGATTAAATCCTGAAGCGATAGATTAGCTGCGTATGAATACCATCAAGACTTTTGGGCTAATGCTGATGATGAGCCTGGTCCTCCTTCTAGCGGGCTACTTCGCCGTGGGGGGGATAGCTGGGATCATCATATTCCTGGTCATCGCCCTGGTGGTCAACTTCTTCGCCTACTGGTCCAGCGACAAGCTCGCCCTGCGCATGGCCCACGCCCACGAGGTCTCCGAGGCCGATGACCGGGAGCTGCACAGGATAGTGGAAGAGCAGGTGGAACAGGCGGGTATACCCAAGCCCCGGGTGTATGTCATAAATAATGACTCACCCAATGCCTTCGCCACGGGTCGGAACCCCAAGCACGCCGCCATCGCCGTAACCACGGGGATCAGGAGGATACTGAACCGAGACGAGCTGGGGGCGGTGATCGCCCACGAATTAGCCCACGTGGGCAACAGGGATACTCTCATAATGACCATGGTGGCTACCATGGCTATGGCCATCGGTATGATCGCCATGGTGGCCCAGTTTGCCATGTTCTTTGGTGGCTTCGGAAGGGGTAGGGGAGGTGGCGCAGGAGGCCATGGGGCCATCGTCGGTATAGTGGGTCTCTTGATTGTAATCATCGTACTTCCCTTCGTCTCCACCCTGATCAGGTTGGCCATCTCCCGGTCCAGGGAGTTCCAGGCGGATTCCACCGGGGCGAGGACCTCTCGCAATCCCCTGGGCCTGGCCAGTGCTCTGGAAAAGCTGGAGATGGGGGCTCACCGTCAGCCGATGAAGGTAAGTGAGAGCGTGGCCCACCTCTACATCGTCAATCCTCTCACAGGCGGAGACTCGACTCATATGAACCTCGGTGGAGGCGGCGGCATGTCCCGCCTCTTCTCCACCCACCCGCCCATCGCGGAGCGGGTGCGGCGCCTACAGAACATGAAGTCGGACTGGTAGGGAGAGGTTGTTGGAGAGCAAGACTGTCCTCGTCACCGGCGGGGCTGGCTTTATAGGCTCTCATATCGTAGACCGGCTCCTCAGTCTGGGTCACAAGGTCGTCGTGGTGGATGACCTCAGCACTGGAAGACTCCAGAATCTGAACCGGGGCGCCACCTTTTACCACACCAGCATCAACCACCCGGGTGTTGAGGAGATCTTTCAGAGAGAGCAGCCGGTAATTGTAATCCATCATGCGGCCCAAGCAAGCGTCAGCCAGTCGATCAAGGACCCGGTGCGGGACGCTGAGAATAATATTCAGGGGACCCTTCGCCTGACGGAACTATCCCGCCGGTATGGGGTTGAGAGGTTCATCTTCTCCTCCTCCGGTGGCACCGTATACGGGGAACCGCAGTATATGCCCTGCGACGAGGGCCACCCGGTAAATCCCTTCTCACCCTACGCCCTGTCCAAGCAGACGGCGGAGCGATATCTGGCCCTTTACCACCAGACCTACCGATTAGACTACGTGACGCTGCGGTATGCCAACGTATACGGCCCCCGCCAGGACCCCTCCGGAGAGGCGGGCGTGATAGCCATATTCACCATGGCGATGCTCGAGGGGAAGCAGCCCCGGATATTCGGCACTGGCGAACAGGAGCGGGACTTCGTATATGTTGACGATGTGGTTTCCGCCAATATCCTGGCCATGGAGGGAGCCAACGGGGAGTTTAATATCGGAACCGGCCTGGCCACCTCGATTAATACGATCTTTGATCTGATAAAAGGCATTATAAAGTACAGGTGGAGCCCCGTTTACGGCCCCGGAAGGCCCAGGGAGGTGTTCAAAATAAGCCTGGATTACTCAAAATTCGAAAAGGAGTTCGATTGGAAGCCCCAGGTAACGCTGGAAGATGGATTAAAACAGACCGTGGAATTCTTCCGTGAGGCTACAGGGGCTCGTTCTAGACAGAACGGGAACCAGAGGTGATGTAGGCCTCGATGGAATACGACGTGGTAATCCTGGGCGGCGGAGGGGCGGGGCTTAGCGCCGCTATTTACACAGGCCGGGCCATGCTGAAGACCTTGATACTGGACGGAGTGGGCTGTGGCGGCCAGATCATGGTCACCGACGTTATCGAAAACTATCCGGGTTTCCCGGAGGGTGTCGCAGGCCCCGAGCTTTCCCGGCTCATGTGCCAACAGGCAATGAAGTTCGGCGCGGAAATGAGGCACGAAGAGGTGGAGGGTGTCGAAGAGCTGGGAAATCCCGTCAAAATCGTGCGTACCAGTGAGGGCTCGTATAACGCCAAGGCGATAATTATCACCACCGGAGGGTCCCACAAAAAACTGGGGGTGCCTGGCGAGCAGGAATATTCCGGACGGGGAGTGTCCTACTGTGCCGTCTGCGACGGGAACTTTTTCAGGGGCGAAGACGTGGTGGTGATCGGCGGCGGTGATGCCGCACTGGACGAAGGTTCCTATCTGGCGGGCATCGTCAACCAGGTAACGGTAGTGCACAGGAGGGACCAGCTAAGGGCCAGCCCCATTCTTCAGCAGCGAGCCTTCGATAACCCCAAGTGCAAATTCCTCTGGAGCCACGTGGTGGAGGAGATACGGGGTGGTGAATCCGTGGAGTCCGTCCGCGTGAGGGACCTGAAGACCGGCAGGGCCTACGACTATCCGTCCACCGGGGCCTTCATCTATATAGGTTTCCAGTCCAACACCGGGTTCCTGGCCGGACAGGTTCCCCTGGACGACGCGGGCCGGATCTACACGGATATAAACATGGCAACCAAGGAGCCGGGCGTCTACGCCGCCGGTGATATCAGGGTGGATTCCTTGAGGCAACTGGGAACGGCGGTGGGCGACGGAATAACCGCAGCCCTGGCTGCGTACTGGTACATCACCGAGGAGTAGTCCCTGCCAAAGCTAATCTAAGACCGTAAAAGTCAGCGGGACCGAGATGCAACTCCCGGTCCCGCATTCGTATCTCTAAGTTTTCGCCCAGGGACCCTTCGTATCTGAAACCTGCTCTACTTCTTTATATAGTCGAGCTTCTCGAAGCTCCCGCCGACGATGGGCTTGGCGTCCAGACCCATCCAGTCCTCCAGCAAAGTGGAATACACGCCGCGGAAGTCTATGTTAGGGACCAGGTCACCGATCTGGAGGTCCTCTTCCTTCATGGAGGGGTACTCGGAGTAGTGGCCCCCTGCGACCTGCTTACCTACGGCGAAGGCGACTCCACCGGCGCCATGGTCTGTGCCCGAGCCGTTGTCGTGGACGCGCCGCCCGAACTCGGAGTACATGAACACCAACACGTCCTCAGCGGCGCCATGCTCCTCCATGTCCTGCTGGAAGTCGTACACTGCCTCGGCCATCTCCTTCAACAGGGTAGCATGAGCGCCCATCTGGTTGGCGTGGGTGTCGTAGCTAGCCTGGAGGGTGAAGCAGATCCTGGTGCCGAATCCTGCCAGGTGCACTTGGGCGATGTCCTTCATTTTCTTTGAAATAGAAGTGGAGGCATACTCCACCGTGGAGGAGTACTTATCGGGGGCCGTCTTCAGGATGTCGGCCCCCGATAAGGCGTCACTGCCCGTCTGACGCAGGTAATCCATGACATGATCGCCGCCCATCTCCGGGCCATACATCCGGGCGAATCTACTCAGCGCCTCGGCCCTCTTGGCCTCCTCTAGGCCCGTGAGGATGCCGTAGTTAGAGAGGTCGGCAACCGACGCCACGGCAACGCCCGGCAAGGTCAGTGCCCTGGGAAGCCCGTTCCCGAAGTTGATGGCCGTGAGCACGTTTTCCTTGTTGGGGTCCAGTTCCCGGGTGGCCCTCCCCAGCCAGCCCTCGTTGCCCACCTTGTCGGGCTCGCAAGTGTGCCATATGTCCAGGGAGCGGAAGTGAGAGCGGGGTGAATTGGCGTACCCGACACCATGAATGATCGCCACCTTTCCTTGGTCCCACAGGTCTTTGATTGGCCCCATGCTGGGGTGGAACCCGTAATCACCGTCAAGGGGTAGGATCTCTTCTTCAGGGATCCCGACGATGGAGCGGTTATCCCTGTACAGGGGATTGTTGTGAGGAATAATGGTGTTTAGGTAATCGTTACCGCCCGTCAATTGCAGTATAACCAGCAGGGGTTCCTTCTTGCTGGGTGCCATGGCGCTCTCCTCTTCGTCCCTGACTGTGTTTATAGTTAGCCGTTCCCGACATAATACCACGGTTACAAAGGTAATGCTATTACCTCGTGCTGCCTCTGTCAACTGGTCTGAACAACCGGTAGTGGGTCAGATTCAAACGCCACAGTGTGGGGAACCTAAACCGTCACACCGGCGCAAGCCGGTGTCCAGGCATCTTGCCTGTTCAGACGCCCTATGGATTCCGGCCTTCGCCGGCATGACGGGTCCGAAACTGATACACCACCGAACAACCAGGAATGGGGCCTAGAGGAAAAATGGGGCGTCGACGAAATCCTTTTCTTTTATATAAATTTGGATGCGGTAGCGAACGGTCTCAAGCACCATGATCCTGCCCTCGTCATCCACGTTCACCGCCACCGGCCTCTTGAACCGCCACTGAGGAGTCAGGTCGACCCTTTAACGGGCTTTCTGCATGTCTGGATTGGCGTCTACCTGCGCCTGGCCCCAGATCGACAGGTTTTCCGCATCCCCTATTAAATTGGTAAGGAAGGTCCCGTCCGGAGTATAGATATTGAGCCGGTCGTTGCCCCAGTCTGTGACGTAGACGTCCCCTTCCTTGTCCACAGCGACACCAGTGGGACGGTATAGCTCCCCATCGCTCGTTCCCGGCTGGCCAAAGGAGGCCAGATATTCACCATCCGGGGAGAGCTTCTGCACCCGGTCGTTCTTCCAGTCGGCCACGTACACATTGCCCTCTTTGTCCAGGGCGATTCCCCAGGGAGTGTTGAACTGGCCCTCTTTGCTGCCCTGGCTCCCCCACTTGGCAAGGAACCTACCGTCCTTGGTGAACTTCTGGACACGGTGGTTGAGACCGTCCACGATGTACAGGTTATCCTCTCTATCAAAGGAGAGGCCGAAGGGGCCGTTAAGCTCTCCGTCTCTGGAACCCGCTGTACCCCAACTGCCCAGTTGGTTTCCGTCATTGTCAAAAATGTGGATCCTGTTGGTATAATCATCCGAGACATACACGTTCTCGTTGCTGTCAAGATCAACGGAGCTGGGCCAGGGGGATTGACCGTCACAAAATTCCTCGCCCCGGTTTTCCCAGATGAAATCCTGGTCCAGCGTGCACTTGGTTATCCCATTGGTGGGATTAACCAAATGACCCCTGTTTACCACATACAGACTTTCACCGGAGCCCAAGGCGAAATCAACAGAGAAGGTGAATCCGTGCCCAACATTGCTACTTCTACCGATGCAATACGAGTAGTTATAGGTCCGGCCGGCCACTTGCTTGGTGAGCATACCCCACTTCCTTCATCCATTGCTAGCGGCTTTCTAGCTCTAGGCGAATTGGTATTCTCTAGATGCAGATATCAGAGCCAACATGTCACCGACCCTCTGGGCGGACCTTTTGGAAACCTCCTCAGTGTCCCAGCGGAGGTCGCCTCCTTGCTGTTCAGCTAGGGTGATCAGCTCCCTGCGGGTCGTCTCTCGGTGACATCCAAAGGCCCGATAAGGTCTAGGCAGGCATCCACGAACTGTGAGGGTGACTTGGCGTCTGACTCCATAATCCTGCGGATAATGGACTGTACACCGGCCATGGAGGTCTTAGCCAGCCGGTCGGCGGCGAAATTGATGCGCCTCA
Source organism: Dehalococcoidia bacterium (assembly GCA_965225925.1). GTDB lineage: Bacteria > Chloroflexota > Dehalococcoidia > Lucifugimonadales > JAGWBF01 > CBDDBY01. Next base: position 706,763 of record CBDDBY010000005.1, read on the forward strand.
CCAAAGAACCGCTGTCTATCCACTCGGCGCCGGTGTGCGATCCTTCGACAGACGGAGGGTTGATAAGCTCCTGTCCCTGGTAGCCCGGCTCTTCCGATATCAGTTCCAAGTCAGGCCTGAGGGTCTGGAAGTCTCCCACCAGCCTTATGGTGCCTACCACTAACTCAGTGGGGCTTTTCACCTTGGCCCATCGCACCGACTCTGATTAAAAAAATCGGAGTTAAACAGCACCTTCAATGTGGAGCGCATGTCGAAACCGGAGCTTATAAATGCGTCCCCTATGATATTGATTGCGGCGGAGTCACGGGGCGGTAAGTGTTGCCAGGATGGCACCTGGGGCTCGTCGGCCACGAAGAAGTTGTACAGGTGTCGGGCGACGAATCCTGAGGTGGCGGGCTGCCTCACCAAGATGTCTATGATGTCCTCGCCGTTGAAGCGTCCCCGGTGTTCCAGGAAGACCTTTTCCGTGTCGTCGTGGTCTTCGGGCCTGTACAGGAAGCTCCAGTAGTGGCGGCCTATGGGGAGCCGTGGTATTTTAGGAGAGATGGTCCAGCCTGTGAAAGCCCTGGAGCATTCGTAGACGTCCTGCTCCGTGTAGTTGACCTGGCCCATGGAGAACAGCTCCAGCAGTTCCCGTCCCCAGTTCTCGTTGGGTGCATCTTTGTGGTTCTCCATGTTGTCCAGCCAGTAGACCATCGCCGGGTCCTTGGCGAGGTCCACCAGCAGGTCCCGATAGTTCCCCAGGCCGCACCTACGGAACATGTCAATCTGACGCACAATCTCACTGGCGTTATCTATCTTGGAGTTACCGGTGGCGAACAACTGATGCCAGAAGAGGGTCATCTTCTCTTCCAGCGGGCGCTTGCTTTTTATCATGTGGTAGATCACGTTGCATCTGCCCAGGAGTGGATGCCCCGAAATTTCAACCGAGGGGTAGTGCCGGAAGAAGATATCGGTATCTACCTCGGGGATGCTAAACTTGTCCGGGTCTACCAACTCTTCCACCGTCGCTTCGTAGCCCTTGGCCATCCGCTCCTCCAGCTCGTCGCGGGTGGCCCCAAACCCGGCGCGGCGCATTAAATGGGCCATCAGGGCTATTTCTTTGTCCGCCATCCAGACCGCCCCCCCTTTCGCCAGCGAACCAGGCTTTCTTATCAGGCGCTTCAGAACTGATTTCCCTGGATAAATCCCGGGAACACGCCTATTCTAGGGTCGTCCATGGGACTGTGTCAACGCGGTTGGCCGGAGGCCTGCCGGGCGGACCCGTGCCGCTAGGCCCGGGCGATTGACTACCACAACCATCGCAGATACAATGCCAATCACTTACCGGCGAAGCTTCTCCTCGCCGTAAAATTGGAACACGGGAAATCTACGGGAATATCAGATGAAAGGTGACATCCATGGGCTATGACACCATTCTTGTGTCGAAATCAGACGGTGTGGCCGTCCTCACTCTGAACCGCCCCGAGGTGCTAAACGCCCTGAACTTGCAACTGGTGACCGAGCTGGACCAGGCGATTACCGAGGCGGAGCAGGACGAGGATACGAAGGCCATAGTTCTGACAGGCGCGGGTGAGCGGGCCTTCACGGCGGGCGGAGACATACACGAGCAGCGGAGAGATGCCAAAGTGCTCTCCCCAGAGCAGGATGAAACTCTCAGGAACTTACGGTCCGGGTATAGCTGGCACATAGCGGCCTGCAGCAAGCCGACCATTGGCGCCCTTAACGGCCTCGCCTACGGAGGCGGCAGCGTGCTGGCTTCGTCGTTGGATTTGCGGGTGGGTTGCGAACGCAGCACATTTCGCTTCCTGGCGGCGGCCTATGGGAGATTGAACTGTACCTGGACCCTACCCCAGCAAGTCGGGTGGCCCATGGCCAAGGAGCTGCTGTTCACCGGCAGGGTGGTGGAGGCCGAGGAAGCTTATCGCATCGGGCTGCTCAACCACCTGGTCCCGGCGGAGCGTCTGATGGAAAAGGCCATGGAGATCGCCACCACGATAGCTCAGAATAACCCCGACTCCGTGCGCGGGGTCAAGAGATTACTGGTGGAGGACATCGGCCTGAGCTGGCAGGATATGTGGGAGAGGGAGAAGAACTACCTGTCCACAGAGATGACTCCCGCGGGGGTGGAGGAGGCTTTCAAAGGTTTCCTCCAGAGAAAGGGCCGCTAACTTTCCACCCCATGTTTGCAGGCCAATGTCTGCAGACGCCCCCTGGTCTAATCCAGCCCGGCGATGAAATCCTTCCATATCGCTGCGCATCTGGCGGGCTCGCTGTGGGAGATGAATCCTATGGTCCCTTGCAAAACCTCCAGCCTGGAGTTGGGGATCAAGGGGGCCACGTCCCTGGCATGCTCGGGACGGGTGTCGTAGGTCTCTTGCGAGGACATGATCAAAGTAGGGACCCGTACCTGGCGAAAGTAGTCCGTGAGCTCCTCACCGCTCAACTGGAGGTCCTGCATCTCCAGGCTGGTATGGAGGGGAGTATTGCCCATCTCCTGTTTGTACCATTCGTCATGCCCTGGGTCCGACTCAAGGCCCAGGCGCTTCCGGAATGTCTCTCTGGCCCGGTTCAGTACGCCTCCTTCCTCAATCCAGCGTCTGGTCTGCACCAGGGAGGCGGTGACGTGGGGATAGGTCCAGCGGTAGGGGGAGTTGCTCAAGGTGAGGCTCTTGACCTTGTCGGGGTAGAAGTGGGCGTAAAGTAGGCAGATGGTGCCGCCCAGGGTCTCACCCAAGAGGTGCACCTTCTGAAGGCCCAGGGATTCCACCAGAGTATTCATGTCGTCGGCGAAGCCCTTCCAGGTGTACTTGTGCCCCGCCGGCATGAGGGACTGGCCCTGGCCTCTGAAGTCCGGCCTCACCAGGGGGTACTGGCCGGAAAGGAGAGGCACCCAGTTATACCAGAGCCTGCTGTTCTTGTCGTTTCCGTGCTGCATGATCACCGTCACGGGGGTCTTCCACGGGTCGGTGAAATCGTCTACCTCGTAGTGCATATCAAATGTGTCGTCAAACCTCAACTTTGGCATAGCCATCCTCCTATTACATAGAAGACGTTTCTTCAGGTAGGCGTGGAATCCGGGGAAGCCCGAGCTTAACAGGGTGTTCAGTCCAGTCCTGCTACGAACTCCAACCATGTGGCGGCGCATAGGGCTGGTTCGCTGTGGGCAATGAAGCCCTTGGTGCCGGGAAAGACCTCCAGCCTGCAGTTCGGGATCAGGGGCGCAACTTCCTTGCTGTATCGGGGCCACTTGGCATGGCTCTCCTCGGAACACATGATCAACGTGGGGACCTGTACCTGGCGGAAGAAGTCGCATAATTCCGTGCCCATCTGGATGTCCTGCATATCCAGGCTGGAGTGGAGGGGAGTATTGCCCATCTGCTGTTTGTACCACTCGTCATGCCCGGGGTCCGAACTAGGGCCCAGGCGGCTCTCGAAAGTCTCCCTGGCCCGGTGGATGACGCCTCCTGCCTCTATGTAGCGTCTGGTCTGCGCCAGGGTGGCGATGACCTGGGGATCGGTCCAGCGGCATGGGGACGTGCACATGGCGAGGCTCTTGACCTTGTCGGGGTAGTAGTGGGCGAAGAGCAGGCAGATGGTGCCGCCCAGGGTCTCGCCGAGGAGGTGGACCTTCTCCAGCCCAAGGGACTCCACCAGAGTATTCATATCGTCGGCGAAGCCCTTCCAGGTATACTTGTGGGCCGGCATGAGGGACTGGCCCTGGCCCCTGAAGTCGGGCCTGATCAGGCGGTACTGGCCGGAGAGCCGGGGTATCCAAGCATACCAGAGCTTGCCATTCTTGTCGTTTCCGTGCTGCATAATCACCGTCTCGGGGGTCTTCCACGGGTCGGTGAAATCGTCGTCCTCGTAGTGCATCTCAAATGTATTGTCAAAGCTTACCTTGGGCATCGGTCACCTCCTCTGCCGGGTCGTAGCCACCTGATTTCCAGCCGATTATAGCATCTTAGACGATCACCTTGACAAGATACCTGAGATTGAGCTATATTTCACAAAGTCAGACATGGCCAAAGCTGCTGGATTCAAGAGTAAGCTCTACCTCCACATCCAGCTCGATGTTGGAGACGAAAAAGCCTTTTTAAAAACAACCCCGGACTCGAACAAGGTTACGGTCCTAGGCATCCCGATGCCCTCCCTAAGACGGAGGGCTTTTTATTTCCCAGAGCTCTCTTTTATTTAAGAGGTAATCCGCACTGGAGGCTCTTCCCAAGAAGCCCATTCCCATAAGTATCGGGAGCCATTTTTATTGGAACCTTAATTAGGATGGCTCCCTTGCATTGAATACCTTTCAACTCTATGAGATTAATAAAGGAAGGAATATGGTACCGGGTTTCCCTCCAAACCGAGGCAAGGTATTGAGTCTCGTCCTAGGGGTGGTGGGCATCGCTTTATTGGCTGCGGCTATGGGGTGCGCCACGGGGTCCATCGTTAAGATCGATGGCTCCAGCACCGTTTTCCCCATCACAGAGGCCATGGCGGAGGAGTTCTCTAAGAGTTACGGAGAGATCCGGGTTACCGTAGGGATTTCAGGCACTGGTGGCGGATTCAAGAAGTTCTGCAACGGCGAGATTGACATCACCGGGGCCTCCCGGCCCATCAAGGCCGTAGAGGTGGCGGAATGTTCGAAAGAAGGCATCGAGTTCATCGAGCTGCCCGTGGCCTTCGACGGCCTTTCCGTAATGGTGAACCCCGACAACGACTGGGTGGACTTCCTCACCGTCGAGGAACTGAGGAAAATATGGAGGCCCGGGTCCACCGTCTCCAAGTGGTCGGATGTGCGGCCCGAGTGGCCCGACAGGGACCTCGAGCTGGTGGGCGCCGATACCGACTCGGGCACCTTCGACTATTTCACCAAGGCCATGGTAGGGGAGGAAGGGGCATCCCGCCCCGATTACATCGCGTCCTCCGACGACAATGTGCTGGTGCAGGCCGTAGCCGGTGAGAAGGGCGCCCTTGGATACGTGGGATTCGCTTTTGTCACCGAAAACCTCGACAGGCTGAAGCTGGTCCCCATCGACGGAGGGGCTGGCCCGGTAATACCTACTATAGAGACCATCAGTACCAACACCTACGCACCCCTGAGCCGGCCCCTCTTCATCTATGTAAACAGCGAGACCGCCGGGAGTACCAAGGTCCGGGAGTTTGTCCGTTTCTATCTCAGCGAAGCCAACTGGCAGTTCGTCCGAGACGTAGGGTATGTGGCGTTTCAGGAGGCTGACTCCCGGCTTGTCCAGCATAGGTTTGAACGGGGCATCACCGGGTCGGTGTTCGGGGGCAAGGGCTCACAGGTGGGGGTTTCCATCGAAGACTTGCTGGGAGCGCAAGAACCATAGACGGCGGAAGTAATACCTTCAGGGCAGGTAAGCATCAAAGTTGGAGGTTGATTTGGACCTAGTGACAGGGGGTCCCGCACTGGGGCGGCGAAGGCGGAGGCGGAGGCTGGGAGAGGGGGCCATTCACGGCATCCTGCTGATGTGCGGCCTGGTATCCCTGGGCACCACCGTGGGCATTATTGTAATCCTTACCACGGAAACGGTTAACTTCTTCCGGGAAGTGCCCATCGCCGATTTCTTGGGCGATACCAGTTGGACACCCCTGTTCACTCCCCAGCGATTTGGCGTCTGGCCCCTGGTTGTGGGTACCTTGCTGGTAACCGCCGGGGCTTGCATCATAGCCCTGCCGGTAGGGCTGGCCACGGCCATCTTCCTCAGTGAATATGCACCGGCCCGGCTGCGGAGCATACTCAAGCCCTTGTTGGAGGTTCTGGCGGGTATCCCCACCGTGGTATACGGTTTCTTCGCCTTAACCTTCGTCACACCCATAATCCGTTTTATTATTCCAGGGACAGACGTGTTCAATGCCGCCAGCGCCGCCGTCGTCATGGGGATCATGATTATCCCTATGGTCTCCTCGTTAAGCGAAGACGCCATGATCGCCGTCCCAAAGTCCTTGCGGGAGGGCGCATATGCCCTTGGGGCCACCCGTTTCGAGACGGCAGTTCGAGTGGTGGTGCCCGCCGCCCTCTCGGGCATAGTAGCCTCATTCATCCTCGCCATGTCGCGAGCCATAGGCGAGACTCTTATCGTGACTTTGGCGGCTGGAGCGACACCCAACCTGACCGGTAATCCCTTTGAGGGCATTCAGACGATGACCGCCTACATCGTGCAGGTGAGCCTGGGCGACACCCCCCAGGGAAGCCTCGAGTTCCGGACTATCTTCGCCGTGGCTATGGTGCTGTTTATCATGACCTTCTGCATGACCCTCCTGGCACACTTCGTGGTGCGACGGTACCGAGGGGTGTATTGATGCTGACTCAGGGAGGAAAGCCTCGGGAAGAAATGGAGCCCCTCCTGCGCAGGGTCAAGGGAGGGCGCTTAATCCGAGGCAGGGTATTTTATGGGGTTTCTGTCACCGCATCCCTATTAGGGGTCGTAGTCCTTGTTGTGCTGCTGGTGACAATCCTCGTGGATGGGGTGGGCTCCCTTTTCCGAGATTTTCCGGCATTCGTTACCAGCGTCCCATCCAGATTTCCTGACCAGGCGGGTATCAAGATCGCTTTGTTGGGCACCATATGGCTGATGGCCTTCACTGCGCTTTTCTCATTCCCCATTGGGGTAGGGGCCGCCATTTATCTTGAAGAATACGCCCCTCGCCACTGGTTGACAGGCCTAATCCAGATTAACATCACCAACCTGGCCGGGGTGCCCTCCATCGTGTACGGAATCCTGGGACTAGCGGTATTTGTCAGGGCCCTTTCTCTGGACCGCAGTATCCTTTCCGCCGCCCTCACCATGAGCTTGCTTATCATGCCGATCATAATCATTACCGCCCAGGAAGCCCTGAGGGCTGTACCCCTTTCCCTGCGACAGGCTTCCTACGCACTGGGAGCTACCCGTTGGCAGACAATCTGGCACGTTGTTCTACCCCAAGCTTTCTCAGGCATCCTCACCGGCACCATATTGGCCCTCTCCCGGGGCATCGGCGAGACGGCGCCGCTGCTTATAGTTGGGGCTCTGGGCTTCATCGCCTTTAGCCCGGTCAGTCCCATGGACCCATTCACTGCCTTGCCCGTCCAGATCTTCAACTGGACCACCCGGCCCCAGGGAGAGTGGCAGAACACGGCTGCCGCCTCTATAATAGTCCTGTTGGCAGCATTGCTAGCCATGAATTCCGTGGCTATTTACCTGCGTAACAAGTTCCAGAAGCGGTCTGAAGGTTAACGAGGCGGATTTTTGGAGACTGGCGTTAGAATCGCTCTAGACCGAGAGGCACCGCCCGAGATTCCCTCCCCCGAGGTTGAAGAAGGGCCGGTAAAACTGAGGACCCTGGGGCTCAACGTTAAATATCGTGAGGCCCCGGCCTTGACGGACATAAACATGAACATTCCGGCCAACCGGGTGACGGCCATCATAGGGCCATCGGGTTGCGGGAAAAGCACCTTACTGCGCTGCTTCAACCGGATGAACGACCTGATCCCCGACGCCCGGGTGGAAGGCAAGGTGCTGTTTAACGAAATGGACCTCTATGGTCCGGGTGTGGATGCCACGGAAATTCGCTACCGCATCGGTATGGTGTTTCAACGCCCCAATCCCTTCCCCAAATCGGTATACGAGAACGCGGCCTTCGGGCTTAAAGTAAACGGATTCGATGGCGATATGGATGAGATGGTCCAACGCTCTCTGACCCAGGCTGCCCTTTGGGACGAGGTGAAAGACCGGCTGAAGAAGAGCGCCCTCACCCTGTCCGGCGGTCAGCAGCAGCGCTTGTGCATCGCGAGGGCGCTGGCGGTGCAACCGGAGGTGATCCTAATGGACGAGCCTTGCTCCTCCCTTGACCCCATTGCCACCCTGGCCATAGAAGACCTTATACGGTCGTTTTCCAGCCAATATACTATTATAATAGTTACCCACAATATGCAGCAGGCCGCCCGGGTTTCCGACGAGACCGCATTCTTAACCGTAGGCTCCGATAGGGCGGGTTACCTGGTTGAACACAGGAATACCCGCCAGCTATTCACCAATCCCACAGATGAACGCACCGAGGCATACATCACTGGGCGCTTCGGCTAGATGATGTCCCTGGATGAGGCCCTGGGCACATATAACGGCGCCTCATTCAATTAAGAATAGGAGGGTCCAGTGCGAGTAAGAGCCGGTCTGGACAGGCAGCTACGGATGCTTCAGGACGAGGTAGTGACCATGGGCGGCATGGTCGAGAAGTCCATCGCCCGGGCCCTGGACGCCCTCAAGAGGCGGGACCTGGAGGCGTCGGAACAGGTGATCCGGGAGGACGACTTCATCGACAGCAAACGCTTCGAGATCGAGGAGAAATGCATAGACCTCATCGCAACCCAACAGCCCATGGCGACGGACCTGCGGACTCTGGTGAGCATATTGCACATTTCCGTAGAACTGGAGCGTATGGGCGACTATGCCGAGGGGATCGCAAAGATTAGCGTGCTTATGGGCAACGAGCCCACGTTGAAACCCCTGATAGACATACCGTTGATGGCTGAAAAGGCCACGGCGATGGTGCATCGCAGCCTCGACTCCATGGTCAACAGGGATACGGTAACCGCACTCCAGGTCTGCAATGACGACGATGACGTTGATGCCCTGTACGATCAGGTATACCGGGATCTGCTGCTGTACATGATCGAGGACCCCCATTCCATCCAGCGGGCTACCTATCTGCTGTGGGTAGCCCATGACCTGGAGCGAATCGCCGACAGGGCAACCAATATCGCTGAGCGAGTCGTGTACCTGGTGACGGGCAAGATGGAGGAGATCAACGTCTCCAAGTACTAGAGGCCACAACGGCCCGTGTCCTCATCCCTTTTTGTAGAACATGTGCAGCAGATTTCTTTGGTGGGCCCAGTTGTGGACACGTTTCAGGACCGGGACCGGGATTTGGTTCCCCTTGTTAGTGACCCGTATGGTCTCGTACCCCTTACCCACCGGTGTAGGGGCGTTGAGAAGATGGATAATCTCGCATCCCTCGCTCTCCAGAAACAGTCGCAAAGTTTCATAGCCCTTTATCTTCCGATTGGGGTTCCGGTAAACGTAAAAATCCGTACTGCCTATAAGCTCATCGAAATGTTCGCTGCTTACGCTGTCGCCGGCGCCGGAACCGGCCCGTATCTCCCTCCTGGTAAAACCGTAATTTCTCATGGACATCGGTTTCCCCCAATTCAGGTTCCGGCCGGCCCCGTCCCACGGTGTGAGGATTAGCCTTCTGACGCTCCACCGAAGAATAGCATGAATCCAGATCAAGCAGAAGTAACCGGTGGGACCGCTCTCAACAATCTGGTCACGGGGACGCCCATCACAGGGACGGGAGTCATGAAGGTAAAGCGAGAACCTACCGGGAAACTGTTCAGAGTTGAGGGGAAGTGAGCAACCGGCGGCATTCCAGGAGGGGATTGAGACCTCTGGCCCGCCAGGTGCCAAAGAGGGATGCCAAGGTCATCTTGCTGTCGGTGCTCTGCCCTGAGCGGGTGCCGCCGCTGATCTTGCGACTGGTTACCAGATGCCGCAGGCTCCGCTCGGCGGCGTTGTTGTCTGAGGGCACGGCTGGATCCGACACGAAGACAAACAGTTCCTTGATGAACCGTTCCATGCGCCGGCAGAGCTTGGCCTGAACCGCCAGGGGATCTTTAAGGAAAGGCCGCGCCAAGACCATTAGTTTCTCCTCCAGCATTAGCTGGGTGCGATGGCCTGGCTGGGCTCGGGGAAGGACCGAGGCCTTGGCCTCCGTGTAGACTTGGTGAACCGCCTCGGCCCACTGAGCCAGCCCAGCGTCTTCTGGGTACAACTCTTTCAGGTCATGGATATCCCGCAGCAGATGAGCCCAGCACCGTTGCTTCAGGCCCGGGTAGTGGTTATAGGCGGCGTAGAAATCACTGACCAACACTCCGCTGAAGGAGGAATCCAGCACCTCATCCACCACCCCCTTATCCCGACCCCGACGCAGGAAGTATCGTTCGCTGGGAGTGCTGAAGGTCCAAACATAGCCGTTGCTCCCGTCCTGGCGCCAGCCGGTTTCGTCGCCCTGCACCACGGGACTGGCGCGGACTTGCTCGAGCACCTCTCGCACCGCCGTCTCAGCCTGACGGGCTACTCCATGGACGGCCTGGACGATGGCACCAACACTCAGGTGCAACTGATGGACGGTCTCCAGGTACCATTGGATGATTCTTATGGGCAACCGTCCCTCCTCCCGCAGGGTCACCATCAGGCTTACCAGATTGACCCCCAGGCGCTGCTGGCCCAGAACCACCCCCTGCAGGGCCTCTTTGGGCAGCCGGCGCCGCTGGCATACCGGACAGATGCGGGCTACCAGGGCGTGCTCGGTCACTTCTACCGGAGCCACCGGTAGCTCAATGACTTCCCGAGTTCGCTGTACCCATCCGCCGTTCAGGTGAGTCCCGCAGTCGGGACAGACCGCCACGGCATGCTCCACCCGCCGGGTAGGAGTCATGCGCTGGCGGGCGAAGCCATGGCGGCGCGGCTTTCTGGGCTCCTTTTTCTCCAGCGCTTGCCGGCTGGAGTGCGGCTGATTACCCGGCATCCCCGACGACCCGCGCCGGTTGGGACGGGATTCCAGAACCCCAATCCGCCTTTGCAAATCGGCAATGACTGCCCGCTGGCCGGCAATTATCTCCAGCAGAGTTTCGCGACTCGCCGCGTTCAGGTCTAGTTCAGTGTCCACCTCCCTGGTATGCCACAACTCCCCCGGCCATGCCAGCGTTTTTCCAACGGCTTTGAGCCAATTCACCTCATCAAGTCTGAACAGTTACCCTACCGGTGATTGCCTTGAAGTTGGTTGGGATAAGTAGTAAGCTGGACCGGGTCTCTTGCCAAGGAACATAATCCATGGGCCGGCGGCGGAGACGTGGAATATATAGGGACCAGCCTTATAGATCGAAGGTATAATCGCTACTTCTTTTGAAAAAACCGGTGCCCCTCCCAGGGGACCCGGAGAGGTAGCCAATTTAGCCGAGCTACCTTGGATCCGAATCGCCGTTAGCGTTCTAGGGATGCTTCTGGCCATGTTGCTGGCGGCCCTTGACCAGACCATAGTGGCAACCGCGCTGCCCAGAATCGTGGCGGACCTGGGCGGATTCGGCCAGTTCGCGTGGATATTTAGCGCATACATGCTGGCATCCACCGTCAGCATCCCTATAATGGGCAAACTTTCGGACATCTATGGCCGGAAGCAGGTGCTGGCGTGCGGTCTAGTCATATTCATGGCGGGTTCGGCGCTGGCAGGCGGCGCCCAGGACATGCTCCAGCTTATTCTGTTCCGGGGCGTTCAGGGCCTCGGCGCCGGCAGCATAATCGCCAACTCCTATGCCGTAGTGGCCGATGTGCTCCCACCGGTACAGCGGGGTAAATGGATGGGATTGGTGGGGGCCGTCTTCGCCCTGGCCATAGTTGCAGGGCCTCTGGTAGGCGGCTACGTAACCGACCACCTTAGCTGGCGCTGGATTTTCTTCTTGAACCTGCCGGTGGGGTTCGTTGCTCTGGTGGTGGTGCTGGCAGGCATGCCCAGCATACGTAACGGGAATGTTAAGCCGGCGATTGACTACCTGGGAGCAATGTTACTGCTAGCCGCCGTCACACCGCTGCTCCTTGCCCTTACCTGGGCCGGCCGGGAGTTCTCTTGGGTCTCTCCTCAGATTCTGGGCCTTTTCATATTCTCCGGCGCCATGGCCATACTGTTCTTGTGGGCCGAAGCCCGGGCCAAAGAACCCATGATACCGCGATCGTTGTTCGCGAATCCTATATTCACGGTGGCGGTACTGGCAACATTCCTTACTGCCATCGTGATGTACGGCGGGATCATGTTCATCCCCCTGTTCGTGCAGGGCGTGATCGGCTCCTCGGCCACCGACGCTGGAATTGTCCTTATCCCTTCGATGTTGAGTGCCGTGGTGGCGGCCGTGGTGGCTGGACAGGTTATATCCCGGACGGGCCACTACCGGTTGCTGGCCATCGGCGGAGTATCGGTCATGGCCCTGGGGGTTTATCTATTCACTCGGCTGGATGCCCAGTCCTCCAGCGCCGAGGCCGTGTGGTTCATGGTAGTAACGGGAGTGGGCCTGGGGGCCACCTTGCCCACGTTCATGATAGCTGTGCAGAACGCCTTCCCCCACAACACGCTGGGTGTGGTGACCGCCTCCTTGCAGTTCTTCCGCAACATCGGTGGTGCAGTGGGCACCTCGGTTCTTGGATCCATTATGGCCATGCGACTGGGGGACTGGATGTCCAGCTCTTCTCCACCTGAGACAATGGCTGCATTGCCGCCCCAGGTGGTGGAACAGCTCCGGGATACCCACGCGCTGATTAACCCAGGGGCCATGACCCATTTGAGAGAACTGGCCAGCCAACAAAAGGATGGCGGGCAGGCGTTGATGGACGTGGAGGAGGGGCTTAGAGGCGCTCTGGCGGGGGCGATGCACGAAGTATTCCTCTTGGGCCTGGGCATCACACTCCTGGCAGTGTTGGTCACCCTCTTCTTCAGAGAGATACCCCTACGCAAAACCATCTACTAGCCCTGCCTTGAAGCGGAAGCAACCAGCCCGGACCGAGGCCTGGAGGCATCTTAACCTCTTACATATAAGTCAGGCAGCATTCCGCCTCGTGGGAATGGGTATTTGGGTTTCCATACCATCTGGCTCCACATACGGTTGACACGGGTTCTGTTTGTTGATAGAGTGTTTAATTGTCGCCAAATACATTGGAGGGCCTTAATGCCCACCGTAAACCAGCTAGTTAGAAAAGGCCGGAAAAGGTTAAAGAAGAAGACCAAAGCACCGGCCGTACATTGGATCCAGAATGCGCTTAAAAACAAGGTGGTATGGGGTCCAGGGGCTCCCCAGCGGCGTGGAGTGTGTGTACAGGTGCGCACCATGACTCCCAAGAAACCCAACTCCGCGTTGCGAAAGATCTCCCGAGTCAGGCTGACCAATGGCATTGAGGTGACGGCGTACATCGGTGGTGAGGGCCACAACCTTCAGGAGCACTCCGTGGTTCTGCTGCGGGGTGGCCGGGTTAAAGACCTCCCAGGAGTGCGGTATCACGTGGTAAGAGGCGCTCTGGACTGCGAGGGTGTGCAGGACCGGAGGAGGGGACGCAGCAAATATGGGGCCGAGAGGCCCAGAGGTGCTGCGGCAAAAAAAGGCCGATAGTCTCCAAGAACTCCCTCTAGTTACAACAACCGTATCAGGAAACGGAAGAGAGATGTCCAGAAGAAGACGTGCTGAGAGACGGCCTGTGCCTCCAGACCCCAAATATGGAAGCGTAGAGTTGTCCCGTTTTATCAACAGGATAATGAAGTGGGGTAAGAAGAGTGTCGCCCAGCGCATCGTTTATGGCGCCCTCGAACAGGTACAGCAGGACGCCAGAAGGGATCCCCTGGAGATATTCACTCAGGCATTGAAAAACACCACTCCTCTCGTCGAGGTAAAACCAAGGAGGGTTGGCGGCGCCACCTACCAGGTGCCCACCGAGCTGCGAAGTGCTCGGAGCGAGGCGCTGTCGATCCGCTGGATTATCAGGTCCGCCAGGGCCCGTAAGGGAATGCCCATGGTGCGTAAGCTGGCCATGGAACTGTTGGACGCCTCCAGAGGAGAAGGCGCCGCCGTGAGGCGCCGAGAAGAACTACACCGCGTGGCGGAAGCCAACCGGGCCTTCGTTCACTATAAGTGGTAAAAAAATTTACTAAGGCCGCCCGGTTAGGCAGGTATTAAAACATGTCAGACGGATTCCCCATAGAGCTTATACGTAATATCGGCTTTATCGCCCACATTGATGCCGGCAAGACCACCGTCACGGAAAGAGTCCTGTACCTTGCTGGCCGCATCCATAAAATCGGCGGGGTGGACGAGGGCACTACGACGATGGACTTTATGCCCCAGGAGAGAGAGAGGGGCATCACGATTTCCGCCGCCGCAACCACCTGTGCCTGGCGGGATTACCGTATAAACATCATTGACACACCCGGACACGTAGACTTCACCGCCGAGGTGGAGCGGAGCCTGCGTGTGCTGGATGGCGGCATCATGGTGTTGGACGCTGTTGCCGGCGTACAGCCCCAATCTGAAACGGTATGGAGGCAGGCAGATAAATACCATGTGCCCAGGATCTGCTTCGTGAACAAGATGGACCGGGTGGGGGCCAGCTTAGAACGCACAGTGGATAGCATGAGGCACCGGTTGAAGAGCAACCCAGTTCCAGTTCAAATGCCCTTAGTGGATGACGAAACATTCCGGGGCGTAATTGACCTAATTGATGGGAAAGTTTCCACTTCCGATACCAACGGTCATACTCCCTCCGAATCAGAGGCCATTCCGCCCGATGCCCAGGAGTCTTACAAGAGATTTCGTGAGGCCATGGTCGAAAAGATTGTGGAAACTGACGATGATTTGATGACCAAATTTCTGGATGGCGAGCCCATCGATTCCCACGAGCTTCGCGCGGCCCTGAGGAAGGCCACCATCGCTGGCAATCTGGTTCCGGTGTTGTGCGGCAGCGGCCTGGGAGGTCTTAGTGTACATCCCCTGTTGGATGCTGTAATCGACTACCTTCCCTCTCCCGCCGATGTTCCTCCAGTGGAGGGTACGCTCTTCCACTCGGAGGAGATAGTGACAAGGGAGCCCCATGCTGATGCGCCCCTGGCTTCGTTGGCATTCAAGATAACCACGGACCCCTTTGTAGGCAGGCTGGTCTACCTTCGGGTCTACTCGGGTACGGTTACAGCCGGAGGCTCGGTGTTAAACACCACCCGAGACCAAAAAGAGCGCATGGGCCGAGTGATCCAGATGCATGCCAACCGGCGGGAAGAGGTGGAAGAGATTTCCGCCGGTAACATCTGCGCAGTCATAGGATTGAAGAACACCTTCACCGGAGATACAATCTGCACCAAGGATGCTCCGGTAGTGCTCGAACCTCCTCAGTTCCCTGAGCCTGTGCTCTCAGTATCCATCGAGCCCAAAACCAGGGCCGACGAAGAGAAACTATCTGACGCCTTGAGGAAACTGTCCGAGGAAGATCCTACATTCGACGTTCGATTCAGCCAGGAAACGGCACAGACACTGATTTCTGGCATGGGTGAGTTGCACCTGGAGGTCCTTGTTGAGAGGATACGCCAGGAGTTTCACGTGGAGGCGTCGGTGGGCAGGCCGAGGGTGGCGTATCGAGAGGCCATCACGATTCCCGTACGCAGCGAGGGCAGGTTTGTCCATCAATCCGGCGGTAGGGGGCAGTACGGGCATGTGTGGCTGGACATAGAGCCCAGACCCCGGGGCGAAGGGTTCGTGTTCGAGAATAAGATTGTCGGCGGTGTTATACCTAAGGAATACATACCGGCCGTAGCAGCCGGAGTAAAGGAGGCTGTCCAAAACGGCCCCCTGGCAGGATATCCACTAATTGACGTGAAGGTAACCCTGACCGACGGCAGCTTCCACCAGGTGGACTCCTCGGAACTAGCCTTCAAGGCCGCTGGGAGCATCGCCCTCAGAGATGGGGTAAGGAAGGCAGGGCCCATTCTTCTGGAACCCATCATGGACGTGGAAGTGATTACTCCAGGTGAGTTTCTCGGGGATGTGTTGGGCGACCTCAGCTCGAGGCGGGCCCATATAAAGAAGATAGAGGGACAGGAGGGTATCCAGGTCGTGAAGGCTCTCATGCCCTTGGGGGAGACCTTCGAATACACTACAACTCTCCGCTCTGTCACCCAGGGCCGGGCCAGTTACACCATGGGATTTCGTTCCTACGAACCCGTGCCAGCAAGTGTTAGCCAGGGTATGGTCCAGCGAGCCGTAGTCGCAAGGTAAGAATGAGTACGCGAGAGAAAATAAGGATAGTGCTAAGGGCCTTCGACCATAGGTCGCTTGATCTGTCGGCGGGGCAGATCGTCGAGACTGCGGAGCGCACCGGTGCAATGGTGTCGGGGCCCATACCCTTACCGACCCATATCCGCCGGTTCTGCGTTATCCGGTCCCCTCATGTGGACAAGGACTCCCGGGAACACTTCGAGATTAGGACTCATAAGCGGCTGATAGATATCCTGGACCCCACATCCAAGACTATAAGTGCTCTTACCAGGCTTAATCTACCCGCCGGCGTGGATATATCCATCAAGCTATAACCCTGGAGCCCGGCAGAAGGCCCGGGATCGGTCGGCCGACAGGAACCCGCCGAAAGGAACACAGGTATGATCTCTGGAATACTGGGAAAGAAGATTGGCATGAGCCAGATCTTCCGTGAGGACGGACGAATGGTGCCCGTCACGGTTGTCCAAGCCGGGCCATGCACAGTCACCCAGATCAAGACAATGGAGAACGACGGTTACGAGACGGTACAGGTGGGATTCGGGCCGGCGAAACGGCTCAACAAGCCCCAGAGGGGGCATCTGAAGCGCACCGCCCTGTTTCATTACCTGAGGGAACTGCCCGTCGACAGCCTGGACGGCCTTCAGATGGGTCAAGAGGTAACGGTAGAGCTTTTCGAAGCGGGCGACAAGGTGGACGTGATCGGCACATCTAAGGGGAAGGGTTTTCAAGGGGTCATGAAACGCCACGGATTCGGCGGCGGCCCCAGGACCCATGGTCAATCGGACAGGGCAAGGGCCCCCGGTTCCATCGGGGCCGGAACTTTCCCCGGCAGGGTGCTCAAGGGCAAAAAAATGGCCGGCCATATGGGCAACAAAAGAGTGACTGTCAAGAACCTGGAAGTCGTGGAGGTTGACACCGATAGGAACCTCCTCCTACTCAAGGGCGGTCTTCCAGGAGCTCCCAGCGGCTTGTTGGCAATACACAAGCTCAAGGGGAAGCGGGGATAGGGCCCCGGCCGACAGGGAAATTTGACTGGGACGAATTGCATGGAGATTCCGGTAAAAAACGCCAAGGGTGATTTCGTAGAGATCGCTGAACTCAGCGATGCGGTCTTCGGAGTGCCGGCCAATAATGCGGTGGTACACCAAGCCTTGGTAATGTACCAACTGAACAAGCGTCAAGGAACCCACAAGGTTAAGACCAAGGCCGAAGTCTCCGGAGGCGGCCGGAAACCCTGGCCGCAGAAGTACACCGGCAGAGCCCGTCAGGGGAGCATACGTTCGCCTCAATGGCGCCACGGAGGTGTAGTGTTCGGCCCTACTCCCAGGAGCTATCGCCGGGGCATGCCCAAAAGGATGCGCCATCTGGCCCTAAAATGTGTTCTATCGGAAAAAGCCCGTGGAAATAAAATCATCCTTCTGGACGGCCTTCAGATGGATGATCCAAGCACCCGGTCCATGGTGGAGATACTGGGCAATTTGGGCATCGAATCCTCAGCTTTGATAGTCACCCGAGAGCCCCAGCAAAATGTAGTGCGTTCGGCCCGAAATCTGAAGAAAGTCTGGACCCTGCCCATATCGTTGCTAAACGCTGAGGAGCTCCTCAAACGGGACTTGGTAATAATGACCCTGGATGCCGCCAGGAGGGCCGAGGAGATGTGGGCCGTCGAAACCCCCAGGCGAAAGGGCCCGCTGCTTGCCGAGGTTAAGGCTGAGGCGGTCCCGTGAATATCAGCGAAGTCATCGTTCGCCCGATGATTACTGAAAAGAGCACCCTCCTCCAGGAGAACCGGAAATATGTATTTCAGGTGGCTCGACATGCCAATAAAGTGGAGATAAAGCGGGCGGTGGAGAACGTTTTTGGGGTCAAAGTGAGGGACGTGAACACCACCATGACGCGGGGCAAAGGGAAACGGTTCGGCCCCCGGATCAAGAAGGGACCGGATATGAAAAAGGCTGTTGTTACACTGCGTGCCGGTGACAGAATACAACTAATTGAAGGTGTGTAGAAGTGCCTCTTAGAATTCTCAAGCCGAAGACGCCCGGAACGAGGAGGGCGGCATGGCCTTCTTTCGAGGAAATTACTCGCAAGAAGCCGGAAAAGTCTTTGCTCAGGTCCCTGAAGAGTAATGCCGGCAGGAACAACGAAGGCAGAATAACAACCCGCCAGCGGGGCGGGGGCAGCAAGCGGATGTACAGAATCATCGACTTCAAGCGGCATAAGGTTGGAATCCCCGGGAAGGTGGCTTCCATAGAATATGACCCTAACCGATCGGCCCGCATAGCGTTGATTCACTACGCCGACGGCGAAAAGAGGTACATCTCCGCGCCCATCGGCCTGGTAGTGGGGGCAAAGGTTGAATCGGGGCCTAGGGCGGAAATCCAGCCGGGGAATGCGCTGCCCCTGAGGCATATTCCCGCAGGGACTCTGGTGCACAACTTGGAGCTTACCCCCGGCAAGGGCGGCCAACTGGTACGTAGCGCTGGTGTGGCTGCACAGGTGCTGTCCCGGGATGGTGAATACGTCCAGATACGGCTACCCTCCAGTGAGATCAGGCGGGTGCTTGTGGACTGCCAGGCCACTATAGGACAGGTAGGTAATGCCGATCATAAGAATATCAAGCTGGGTAAAGCGGGCAAAAACCGGTACAGGGGACGGCGGCCACAGGTGCGTGGAGTGGCCATGAATCCTAATGATCATCCTCACGGAGGAGGCGAAGGCCGGTCCCCAATAGGCATGCCTGGACCCAAGAGTCCCTGGGGCAAGCCCACTCTGGGATACAAGACCAGGCGGAAGAAAAAGACTAGCAGCGCCTTTATCGTTAGAAGGAAAAAGTAGGGATGTCCAGGTCCACAAAGAAGGGTCCTTACGTTCATCCCAAGCTCACGAAGAAGGCCTTGGCCATCCAGAATTCTGGTTTGAAGACGGTCATACGAACATGGTCCCGGGCATCCACTATTATGCCGGAAATGGTCGGGCTCACAATCGCCGTCCACGACGGCCGGAGACACGTCCCCATTTTCATTACGGAGAACACGGTGGGCCACAAACTGGGGGAATTCGCCCCCACTCGTACCTTCAGGGGACATATTGCCAGGTCGGAACGGACCACCCGGATTACCAGGGGCAGGTAGTAGGCTGGACAGGAAAAAGGAAAGCGTGGTCGGAATTGCCCGAAGTTAGTGCGATAGCAAAAAATGTAGGGGCCTCCACCAAGAGGCTCAGACCCATTATTGAGTTGGTAAGGGGTAGTAAGGTTACCGATGCCCTGGACACGCTCAGTCTTATGTCTTCCCCATGGGCGCATGTGGTGGCCAAGGTTGTAAAGTCCGCCGCCGCCAACGCAGAGAACAATCTGCTCATGGACCAGGAAAGCCTGGTGATAGTAAAGGTAGCTGCGGATCAGGCTCGTTCTCTCAAACGGTTCAGGCCTCGTGCAAGGGGCCGGATAGGGCGGGTCACGAAGCGTTCCAGCCACATCACGGTGGTGGTGGATGCTGAGGAGGTAGCGTAGTTGGGACATAAGACTCACCCCATAGGGTTCAGACTGGGAATAGTCAAGGACTGGCAGACCCACTGGTACGCCGGCAAGTCCAGGGACTACCGTGGTCTGGTGTTGGAGGACCTGAGCATTCGTGAGAGGATAAATAGCGAGTACAAAGGTTTCTCCAACGCAGGAATATCCCGAATCGAGATAGACAGGGGGACACAGGACCTGGAGATAAACGTCCACTCCGCCAGGCCTGGAATCCTCATCGGCAGGGACGGTGAGAGGGTAAAACGGCTCAGAAGCAAACTTGAGGGTATAACTACCAAGCGGATTCAGCTTAATATCATCGAGGTCTCCCAGCCTGAGTTGAACGCTTACCTGGTGGCCCGGAATATCGCCGACCAGTTGGAACGCAGGGTGTCCTATCGGCGGGCCATGCGCCAGTCTGCCCAGCGGGCAATGCAGGCCGGGGCCAAGGGCATAAAGATAATCATAAAGGGCCGTATAACAGGTGGGGAGATCGCCCGCCGGGAAAAGCTGATGGAGGGCAGGGTGCCTCTTCATACTTTGAGGGCTGATATAGACTTCAGCGTCACTGAGGCCAGCACCGCCATGGGGTGCGTCGGCGTGAAGGTCTGGATGTACAGAGGTGACGTGGTGCCTCCACCGCCGGAGGAAAGCTTGGAAGAGATGGAGACCATTGAGGTGACCATCCCAACAGAGGAAACAGCAGATGTTACAACCGAAGAGAGTTAAGTATCGCAAAGTGCATCGAGGGCGCCGCAAGGGAAAGGCGACCACGGGAAGTAGCCTGGACTTCGGTGAGTATGGTCTAAAGGCTCTACAGGCTTACTGGATTACGGCCCGTCAGATAGAGGCGGCCCGTGTCGCCATAACCCGCCATCTACAAAGGGGTGGCAATGTTTATGTTCGGATATTCCCTGATAAGGGAATAGGGAAGAAGGCTGCGGAGACTCGGATGGGCGGGGGCAAGGCCGCCGTGGATCACTGGGTGGCGGTGGTCAGGCCGGGGCGAATCCTCTTCGAAGTGGGCGGTGTACGGGAAGATTGGGCCATGGAAGCCCTGCGTTTGGGTTCCAATAAATTGCCCATTCCAACCAAGACCATCCGGCGGGACAACCTTGTGGCCTCGGGCGTATGAAGATAAATCTGGCGGTTGGATTCCGTAGAGGCGGATGTTATTGCGTGCAAATGAGATAAGGGAACTGAGCGAACAGGAGCTGGCCAAGCAGTTGGAGGACTCCTACAAAGAGCTAATGGATCTGCGGTTTAGATTCGCCACAAAACAGCTTACCAATACCGCCGAGATAGGCTCTGTGCGGAAAAATATAGCCAGATTAAACACCATTATGCGTGAGCGACAATTGGGGGCGGGATAATATGGCTGTGGCGAGGCGAAAGCTGCGGACAGGGCGAGTTATTAAGGACAAGTCGGACAAAACCGTGCTTGTCGTGGTGCAGTGGCAGCAACGCCATCTCCTATATAAGAAAAGCATCCGGCGTACCACCAAGTATTATGTACACGACCAGGAGAACCGCTGTAAGGTGGGGGATCTGGTCCGAATAGAGGAAACCCGGCCAATTTCCCGCTTGAAGCGCTGGAGGGTGATGGAAATCATCGAGCGGCGGGAAGTTGCCGAGATCAAGCCCTCCGAGCTGGACGAAGGGTTACTTTCCGAAGAACAGGAAACCCAGGCACAACGAGAGGCCGAGAACGACGGTGAGGGAACACCCGAGCCTGAACAGGAAGGGGAGGAAACATGATCCAGACCTACACCCGTCTGGCAGTGGCTGACAACAGTGGGGCCAAGGAGATCATGTGCATCAACATCCCCGGCAGCGGCAGGCGGCGTTACGCATCCATAGGGGACATCATCGTTGGCACGGTAAAAGTGGCTGAACCCCGGGCCCAGGTAAAAAAGGGCGATGTTGTGCGGGCGGTTATCGTGAGGGTAACCAAGCCATACAGAAGGCCCGATGGCAGCTATGTGCGTTTCGACGATAATGCCGCGGTGATCGTGGCCGAGAAGCTGAACAATCCTCGGAGTAGCCGTATCTTCGGGCCTGTGGCACGGGAGCTAAGAGACCGGGGGTTCATGAGGATCATCTCGTTGGCCCCTGAGGTGGTCTGATGAAAGTGCATAAGGGTGATACGGTGCTGGTCATTGCCGGCAAGGAGAAGGGCAAGAGAGGACGGGTGGAGAAGGTAATCCCAGCCCGGGAAAGGGTGCTGGTCGAGGGGATCAACATGGTAACCCGGCATATGAAGCCTCGGCCCGAGGTGAGGCAGGCCGGCAGGATTCAAAAGGAAGCACCCCTGCATCTATCCAACGTGATGCTAGTGTGTAACAAGTGCAATAATCCAACCAGGTCAAGGGCAAGTCACCTGGAAGATGGTCGAAAGGTAAGGGTATGTCTGCGTTGCAGGGAGACGATAGACTAGAAGGCGAAGCCCCGGCCGAGTCCCCGCCGCCTGCCGAGGAATCCGCGTCCGCCGTTCAGCCTGGGGCAAAACGGCGGACAACGCGCAAGCGTGAGACCACCGGCAGTGGGCGCAAGGCCTCGACTAAGGTTTCGGACAAGACTACTGCCGAGGAGAAGGATGGCGTTACCTCAATAGGGGAGGCGCCCCTGCCTAAGCCTCGGCTTCTGGAATTATTCAGGTCGGAAATCCTGCCCACGATGATGCGGGAGTTCGGGTACCGAAACACAATGGAAGTGCCACGCCTAACAAAAGTTGTGGTAAACATTGGATTGGGGGAGGCTCTCACAAATCCCAAGGCAATAGAGAGCGCGACCAAGGACCTGACGGCCATATCGGGTCAGAAACCTATCGTGGCCAGGGCCAAGAACTCCATCGCCGGGTTCAAACTCAGGCAAGGTAACCCCATAGGAGTATGCGTCACCCTACGAGGGGTGAGGATGTACTACTTCGTGGAACGCCTTCTTAACGCGGCTCTGCCTCGCATAAGGGATTTTCGGGGAGTATCCCCAACGAGCTTCGACGGCCGGGGCAATTACTCGATGGGGATTCGGGAGCAGACGATATTTTCCGAGTTGGATTATGGGCAGATAGAGCGGATTCGAGGCTTCCAGGTCACCATCGGCACCACGGCCAGGACAGACGGAGAAGCGGCACGGCTTCTCGCTCTCCTGGGGATGCCCTTCGCTAAACAGCAGTAAAGGACAGGAATTGGCCAAGAAATCCCTAATAGTGAAATGTAAAAAACCGAAGAAATTCGGCGTCCGTGACTATAATCGGTGTCACCGGTGTGGGAGACCCAGGGCCTATATAAGGCATGTTGGCCTCTGCCGCATATGCTTTCGGCAGCTCGCCTTAAGGGGGGAGTTACCGGGAGTGCGGAAAGCCAGCTGGTAATGACGTCTTGGAGCTTTTTGTAATATGCCTTTGACCGATCCTATAGCCGATATGTTGACCCGGATAAGGAATGCCCAGGCTATGAGGCACGGTTCCTTGGTGATGCCTGTGTCGAAAATAAAGGTTTCCGTTGCCAGAAAGCTGAAAGAGGAAGGCTTCATCAAGGAATACGATATGCTCAGGGGCCAGCCTCAGGCCATGCTTCGCGTACACCTGGCTTACCGGGAGAACAGGGAGCCCGTCATCACCGGGCTAAAACGAGTGAGTAAACCGGGGCTCAGAGTTTACGTGGGGAAGGGAGAGATTCCGAGGATATATGGTGGATTGGGTGTAGCTATCGTATCCACTTCCCGGGGCGTTCTGACCGGCCGTGAGGCATGGCAACAAGGTATAGGAGGGGAGCTTCTCTGCTATGTCTGGTAAGATCTCTGACGGCAAGGAGGATAAACCTCTTTCGAGAATCGGCCGGAAGCCCATACCGATACCTGGCGGCGTGCAAGTTAGCGTGGAATATGGGCAGGTAACGGTAAAGGGCCCCAACGGCACGGTGGTACAGGCCATCCATCCCGAGGTCGTGGTAAAGCTGGAGAACGGCCAGGTGTTGGTGGAGCGGATGTCCTCCAGAAAGTTCCACCGGGCCCTTCATGGGCTTACCCGTAGCCTTGTCTCCAACGCCGTAACTGGAGCGACCCAGGGGTATGAGAAGACTCTGGAGCTGATGGGAGTGGGATACCGGGTGCAGCAGTCTGGCGAAGGTATAGTGCTAAACGTAGGGTATAGCCACACCGTGGAGGTACAGCCTCTAGCTGGGGTAACCTTGACGGTGGAGGGGAACAACCGGGTCCACGTTCGTGGAACGGATAAACAGAAGGTTGGAGAGGTTGCAGCAAGGATTCGTAAAGTAAGGCGGCCCAACGCCTACAAAAAGAAAGGGATCAAGTATTCCGGCGAGGTAATTCGGCTTAAGCCAGGGAAGTCTGCGGCCAGGAAAAATTAACCTTGGTCAATCCGTTGCTGGAAATACGGAGGATCTAATAAATGCCGAGAGATAGGCAGGCCCGGAAGCTCAGGGTCGCAAGGCATAGTAGGGTGCGCCAGAAGGTATCCGGGACACCGCAGAGGCCCAGGTTGTGCGTATTTCGCAGCCTTGAGAACATTTACGTCCAGCTTATCGACGACGTAAGCGGACATACCTTAGCGGCTGCCTCCAGTCTGGAGCGGGAGATAACCTCTTCCGCTGGCAAGGTGGCAAAGGCCGAGTTATCCAAATCGGTGGGCGCCGCGATAGCAAAGAGGGCTCTGAAGCAGGGGACCACGACCGTGGTTTTCGACCGGGGTGGATACAAATACCATGGCAGGGTAAAAGCGCTGGCGGACGGAGCAAGGGAGGGAGGTCTAGTATTCTGATGGTTTCCACCCTACAAAGATACTCAATCACTAAAATAGACCCCAAAGGCCTCACGCTGAACGAGCGGGTGGTCTTTACCCGGCGCGTCGCCAAGGTCGTTAAAGGGGGGCGCAATCTCCGTTTCAATGCCCTGGTGGTCGTGGGGGATGGCGAGGGAGTTGTAGGTGTTGGCTTGGGCAAGGCCATTGCCATTCCCGATGCTGTCAGGAAGGGCAACTCCCGCGCAAAAAAGGACCTGATCCGGATTCCAATGAAGGGGAGCACAATACCCCACGAAACATCGTGCAAGAAAGGCGCCGCTCTGGTGTTGATCAAACCCGCTCCATCGGGCACGGGTATCATCGCCGGAGGTCCGGTTCGGGCTGTGTTGGACCTGGCGGGAGTGAAGGACGTAGTTGCCAAATCATTGGGCTCCCGCAACCGTGTCAACGTGGTATACGCGACCCTGGAAGCCCTGAGAAAGCTCAGGGATCCGGAGGTGGAGATAGCACGGCGAAAGGGTGCGGAAAGACCTCAGCGGACTGGTAATTATGGGATCGAAGCGCCGAAAGAACGTAGGTGAGACTTGCCTCAGCTTAAGATAACCTGGAAGAAGAGCTACATCGGCCGCGACCAGCGGCAGCGGAAGGTCATCCGCGCTTTGGGACTGCGGTGGCTCTCTCATACAGTGGTACACCAAGACAGCCCGACTATTCGCGGCATGGTCAATAAGGTCAGCCACTTGGTGGAGGTGGAGCAAACGGAGGATCCCTCCTAGATTGGTGCCAACAATTATGTTGTATCCCCGCCTGAAGACTGGGGATAATGTCCCAGCATTTTGGCTGCGTTTCGTTGGGCCCAAGAAGGTGAAGTTCGAGAGCATGTTGCCTACGGGTCGAGGGGTGTTTGGACCGAAAATGGGGGTAAGGGAATTATGATGGCGCATCAGGTCTCGCCTCCCCCGGGTACGAGGAAGGCGAGAAAGCGGGTGGGACGAGGCGACGCCAGCGGTAATGGTAGCTACTCAGGTCGCGGCATGAAGGGCCAGAAATCCCGGTCGGGTAGGGACTTGAGACCGGGATTCGAGGGTGGCCAACTGCCACTTATAAAGGGCCTACCTATGAAACGGGGTTTCACAAATATATTCAAAAAGGAATACCATCTGGTGAAGCTGGAGTCGCTGGGAGAACTTTCCCAGGGTTCGGTGGTGACACCACAGAGTCTTCTGGAAATGGGGGCTTTCAGGAATCTGAAACATCCAGTGAAGGTCCTCGGGAACGGCGAGATTGGCGTGGCTCTTACAGTCAATGCTCACAAGTTCACTCGCTCGGCCCGGGACAAAATAGAGGCCGCCGGAGGAAGGGCGGAGGTAATATAACTCTGACCAACTACTCTTCGGGTCCGGATATCCCGGAAATAAAAATTGCAATCTGGAATGATTTTCAAGTAACAACTCTAATCCCATGGCTAAACGCGGGGACAGGTTGCGGGCCTAGGATAATGCAGGATGGCCGGTAGGATTTAACGCTATGATGACGCAGGAGGTGGAGGGGAGGCCGCGGCTGCTTCAGGCGGCCGTTGACGCCTTTCGCATCCCCGACCTGAGGGGTAAGATCCTCTTCACCCTAGCCTTACTTGCTGTGTTCCGCTTCATGGCCCAGGTGCCGATACCCGGAATAAACAGCGAACGGCTGGGCGACCTCTTCGATAGTAACCAACTACTTGGGTTCCTTGATCTGTTCAGTGGCGGCGCGCTGAGGAACATGAGCGTCGCTGCCCTGGGAGTCTTCCCCTATATCACCTCGTCCATCGTCATGCAGTTGTTGGTGCCAGTGATACCAACCCTCCAGAGGATCTCCAAGGAAGGGGAGCTTGGGAGGCAGAAGATCAACCGCATCATTCACTTCATAACGGTGCCCATTGCCTTCGCCCAGGGCTACGGGCAACTACAACTAGTGCAATCCGCCGGAGTAATTAGCGGCGTTTGGCCTGGTGAGGGCGCCCAATTCATCACTACCATTGCCATGCTGCTGTCCCTGGTGGCCGGGACGATGTTCCTGGTCTGGCTGGGAGAGCTCATCACCGAGCGGGGCATCGGGAACGGCATCTCCCTCATCATCTTCTCGGGGATCCTAGCCGCCATGCCAGGCACGATACGAAACGTATCGGACCAGGCCAGCTTCCAGGGCATTATCTGGCTGACTATCATAGGGCTTCTGGTTGTTGCCCTGGTGGTCGTATTCACCGAGGCCCACCGGCGTATACCGGTTCAGTACGGCCGCAGCATATTCCGAGGGGGCAGGATGTACCGGCAGACGGGGGGCACCTATCTGCCGTTGAGGATAAACTCCGCCGGCATGATTCCCGTAATATTTGCTCTGTCGGTTGTGATATTGCCGGTGACCATTGCCAATTTTCTGGGTGTAAGAGATGACTGGGTAGGCTCCGTAGCCACCCGGCTCGCCGTATGGTTCTCCCCAAACGAACCCGCCTACTGGATTCTGGCCGTGGTGCTGGTGATATTGTTCACCTTCTTCTATACGCTGGTGGTCTTTCAGCAACAGAATCTGGCGGACAATCTCCAGCGCAATGGAGGCTTTGTGCCCGGCATCCGGCCTGGTAAGCCCACCCAGGACTACCTGAACAAGGTTATCCTACGGGTGACCTGCGGCGGGGCACTGTTTCTGGGCTTCATTATCATCGTGCCCTATTTGGCCACCCTTATCACCGGCCTGCCCGCCGCCCAGGCGACTTTGCTCTTGCCCAGCGTAAGCCTGCTTATAATGGTTGGGGTGGCCCTGGATACTCTTCGCCAGTTGGAGGCCCAGCTACTGATGCGTAATTACGAAGGATTCCTAAGGTAGTAAGAACTGTTGTGTTCTATGAAAGTTGCATCCAAACCGGCCCGGCTCGTTCTTTTGGGACCTCCGGGTGCGGGCAAAGGCACTCAGGCGAAAATATTGGCCGATTACCTTCGCCTGTATCACATCGCTTCAGGAGACCTTTTCCGGTATCATCAGAAGGAGGGTACTCCTCTTGGTTTAAAAGCGATGGAGTATATGAGTCAGGGACTACTGGTGCCCGACGAGATCACCACGGTCATGGTGCTGGAACGGGTATTGGGCCCTCAAGGCCACAAAAGATATCTGTTGGATGGGTTCCCTCGGAATTTGGTCCAGGCTCAGGGCCTGGACGAGGCACTCTTGGAGCAGGGGCAGAATGTCGACAAGGTGGTCCTTTTGAAAGTGCCCGAGAAAGAGCTGTTGGCCAGGCTCAGCGGCCGGCTGGTATGCTGCCAATGCCAGGCCACTTACCACAGGGAGACAGCCCATCCAAAAACGCCGGATAAATGCGACCTGTGCGGGGGAGAGCTATACCAGCGTGAGGATGACAGAGTGGATGCGGTAATGGTACGAATCCAGGTCTATAAAGAGGAGACCGAGCCACTGGTAGAGTATTATAACGGAAAAGAAAAACTGCTAGGGGTGGAAGGAGTCGGTACCGTCGCGGAGGTAAGCCAGCGGCTCCTTAGGTCTTTGTGGTAGTGGCTCTGTGATCCCAGGGTGGATGCCCAGTGGGATTCTACAACAGGCTCGATGGTTGTAAAATAGTTCCGGGCCTGAGGCAACGGGATTTGGCAGGGAGGGGTGGTCAGGAGTACCTAATAGAGGTAGAATGAAAAACGTAAAGTCGGAAACCGCCTCCAATTCGGTGTCGGCCTACCAGGGAGGGATAACCATCAAATCCCCCCAAGAGATGGAGGCTATGCGCCGCGCCGGACGGATAGTAGGAGCGACCCTGTCCCTTCTGGAAGAGGCGGTCATGCCGGGCATGAAGACCCGGGAGTTGGACGCCATCGCCAGCCGGGAGATAAGAAGGCTTGGGGGAAAGCCTGCCTTCAAAGGCTACCGGGGGTTCCCGGCCACCATATGTACCTCCATCAACGAAGAGATAGTCCATGGAATACCCGGTGACAAGGTTATCAGAGAGGGCGATCTAGTGAAGATGGATGTGGGTGCGGTGGTGGATGGACTCATCGGTGACGCCGCCATAACCGTAGGTGCGGGCAAGGTCAGCGACGAGGCCAGGGATCTGATCGAAGTTACCCGTCTCAGCCTGGAAGAGGGCATCAAGGCGGCAAGGGAAGGGGCCAGAACAGGAGATATCGGCGCCGCGGTCCAGGAATTCGCAGAGGCCCGGGGCTACAGCGTGGTTCGGGAATATGTCGGACACGGGGTTGGGCGCTTTCTCCACGAAGAACCCCAGGTCCCCAACTACGGTCCCGGCGGGAGAGGCGCCCTCCTTAGGCGGGGCTTAACGATTGCCATCGAGCCAATGGTCAACGTTGGAGGCTGGCAGACCCAATTAATGGAGGACCAGTGGACGGTTGTGACCGCCGACGGGAAACTCTCAGCCCATTTCGAGCATACCATCGCTATCACAGATGGAGAGGCGGAAGTGCTGACCACCCAGAGGTAAAAGTCAGGCCGGAAATATAGTCATCCGGATTTATGGCAACAATATGGCAAAAAAAGAAGCGATAGAAGTAGAGGCGACGGTGGTGGAGGCCCTGGCCAATGGGATGTTCAGGGTCGAGCTTCCCAACGACCATAAGGTGCTGGCCCATGTATCGGGTAAAATCCGCCTTCATTTTATAAGGGTGCTCCCGGGTGACCGGGTGTTGGTGGAGCTATCACCCTATGACTTGACCCGGGGGCGTATAACCTACCGCTTCAAATAGGTGGCGTTTATGAAAGTTAGAGCTTCGGTTAAGCCCCGTTGTGACAAATGCCGGGTGATAAAACGGAAAGGGGTGGTGCGCATTATATGCATCCATCCCAGGCACAGCCAGAGACAGGGCTAAATCAGGGAGGGTTAACATGGTCCGTGTAGCAGGGGTGGATATACCGGATGGCAAACGGGTGGACATCGCTCTACTTCACATTTACGGGGTGGGTCCGACTTTGGCCCAGAACATTTTACGCACGGCTGACATCAACGGTGATCCCACGCCCAGAGTCAAGGAATTATCCGAAGCCCAGGTCGATACCCTAAGGGAGATCATCGACCGTGAGTACATAGTAGAGGGAGACCTGAAGCGCGAAATATCGGGGAACATACGAAGGCTGATCGAGATAGGCACCGTCCGGGGGCTACGGCATCGCCGCGGCCTGCCGGTGCGGGGTCAGAGGACCCGTACCAACGCCCGGACACGTAAGGGTCCCAGAAGGACCGTGGCCGGACGTGGCCGCCGCACCGGAGCCAAAAAATAAGGAGGCGCCCATGCCCAAACCTAGAAGTCGACGAAAAGAGAAAAAATCGGTGGTCAGGGGTCGTGCTCACATACGCTCAACCTTCAATGCCACTTTGGTGACCCTAACTGATCCCCAGGGCAACGTCCTAGTGTCCGCCAGTTCGGGAACCGTGGGTTTCAAAGGGTCGCGTAAAGGCACCGCTTTTGCTGCCCAGAGGGCCGCAGAGCAGGCCGCCCGTAGGGGAATGGACCAGGGGCTTAGGCAGGTGGATGTTTACATAAAGGGACCCGGCGCCGGAAGGGAAGCCGCAATCCGGTCGCTACAGGCCGCGGGCCTGGTAATAACCAGCATCGCCGACATAACCCCTATACCGCACAACGGGTGTCGGCCCCCCAAACGTAGGAGGGTGTAGGTAGAGAGAATGGGAAGAGAGACAGGACCCGCCTGCAGGCTGTGCCGCAGGGTTGGAGAAAAGCTACTGCTAAAAGGCGAACGTTGCTTCACGCCGAAATGTGCCGTGGAGCGGAGACGGACGCCACCTGGAGACCAGTCCCAACGCCGCCGCCGTGTCTCCGAATGGGGGATCCAGCTTCGGGAGAAGCAAAAGGGGAGACACACCTACGGCATGATGGAAAAGCAGTTTAGGGGGTACATGGAGAAGGCCTATAAGAAGCCTGGAGATACGGGCCAGTACTTGCTTGAGCAACTGGAAAGGCGCTTGGACAATACCGTGTTCCGTTTTGGGTTTGCCGAGTCCCGGCGCCAGGCCCGCCAGCTAGTCCGCCACGGCCACTTCACGGTAAACGGCCATAAGACCGACATTCCTTCCTACATGGTGCGGCCAGGGGAGGTTATAGCTTGGAAAGAGAGCCACAAGCAGAGGGAGTTCTTCAAAGCCCTTACGTTGGATATCCCTAAGAAGCCGGTACCTGAATGGCTCAGGCTGGATACTGAAACCATGACCGGAACGGTCTCCAGCATCCCTAGTGAAAGAGACCTTGAATCGGCGATAGATACCCGCCTTATAGTTGAGTATTACTCGAGGTAATTGCGAATATGTTGGAAACCTCTATCCTCTCGCGAGGAATAGTTCAGCGCCCGCCTGAGACCCTCAGCCCGCAGATAAAGGTGGTGGAGGAAGGCGATACCTACAGCAAGTTCGTCATTGAGCCCCTGGAGCGGGGCTACGGCATATCAATAGGCAATCCCCTACGTCGTATGCTCCTGAGTTCCATAGAAGGAACAGCCATCACTTGGGCGAAGATCGACGGGGTCCTGCACGAGTATTCCACCATCCCTCACATGAAAGAGGAGGTGATGGAGTTCCTCTTCAACGTGAAAGGAATACGCATACGCACCGTGACCGGGCGACCGGGCAAGATGCGGTTGGAGATAACGGGGGAAGGCAGAATCTGTGCAGGCGACATCGCTACCTCCGCCGACTTTGAGATCGTCAACCCCGAACTCCATCTGGCGACCTTGGATTCGGATGACGCCGTCCTTTCGGTGGAATTTAACGTGGACCATGGCAAGGGGTATCAACCCGCTCCCCAGGCAGATGGCCTGGCCGGGCCTCTGATGGGTGTCTTACCCTTGGACGCCGTATTCAACCCCGTTAGGAAAGTCAATTATTCGGTGCAAAGGACCCGGGTAGGACATGTCACGGACTACGAACGTTTGGTCCTGGAAATGTGGACAGACGGCACCATACCACCGGTGGAAGCCCTTAAGAAATCATCTCAGGAATTGGTTAACCACTTCTTCCTTTTCACGAATCTCGGCCACGAAGCCAAGGGAGCGTCGGAACGGCCCTCGGTCGCTGTATCTCCCGAGGTGTACCAGACTCCCATTGAGAAGCTGAGCCTTTCCCCCAGAACCCTCAACTGCCTGAAACGGGCCCACATGGGGAAAGTCGGCGAAGTGCTGGAGAAGAGCAATAGTGAGCTCCTCAAGATCAGGAATTTCGGAGAGAAGTCCCTGAAGGAGCTGATGACCAAGTTCCGGAGCGAAGGTATGCTGAGCGAGGAGGAATGGGAGGCCCGGATGAAGGGGCATGGCTCCCCCGGAAAGGTGGATGATGAACTGGAATCGGACCGGGAATCGGATGATGAGTCTGGCCTGGGAAATGGAACAGAGGAGCTCTCCGCCTATCTCCACGGCGGAGAAACGGAAGAGGATGATTCTCCCATCTTCCCGACAGAAGAGGACGGTTCACCTTTTGAGGTCGAGGATAAGGAGGAATAGTTTCCTGTAATGGTCAGGCATCGTATAGCGGGAAAGAAATTAGGGAGACCCAAGGACCAGCGGAGGGCGCTTCTCCGTTCACTGGCTTCGGAAGTCATACGCCACGGGCGGATTATTACCACCGAAGCCAAGGCCTCGGAGACTCGAAGGGTTGTGGATAAACTTATCACTCACAGCAAGAAGGGCGGTCTCCACCAACGCCGGCTGGCCCTGGCCGAAGTTCCCAGCGAGTTGGTGATCAAGAAGGTCTTTGATGAGCTGGCCACCCGATACGCCGACCGTCAGGGAGGCTATACCCGGATCACCAAGTTGGGGTCCCGCAAGGGTGATGCAGCGCAGATGGCCCTTATCGAGTTGGTGTAGCGGCGTCCCGGAAGAAGGTTTTACCAAGGAACGGGCGGTCCGGAACCCCCATCTGCCTGTTATCCGGTCTGATGAAGGGGTTCACCAGTCCGAGGGGATCAGGCGGTTGGCCCTCCTCCTGGAATACGATGGTACCAAATTCAAGGGATTTCAGTGGCAGGCCAACTCACCGTCCATCCAACAGGAAGTTGAAGACGCGATAAAGAGTTTTTCAGGAGAGAATACCAGGATCAGAGGAGCCAGCCGCACCGATTCGGGCGTGCATGCCAGGGGTCAGGTGGTAGATTTTCTAAGCTGGTCTTCTCATCCCCCGGTGACCTTCGTAAAAGCTTTGAATTGGTATCTTCCGCGAGACATTCGAGTAAGGGGAGCCTGGGATATTTCCCTGGACTTTCACTCCAGAAAGGATGCGACCAGCCGAATATATCGGTACACTGTGTTAAACTCCCGGTGGCCATCGGCGCTGATGCGGGACTTCAGTTTCTGGTTGGCTTCGCCCCTGGATGTGGCCAAGATGGCGACGGCAGCGGCCTGCTTGGTGGGTAGCCACGATTTCTCCAGGCTAACTGGCTCCCTGCCACTGGAAAGGAGCCCGGTGCGGCGGGTTGATCGGTGGGACGTTTGGCGGGAAGGGGAGACGGTATTCATGGAAGCCGAAGCCAACGGGTTTTTGCCCCACCAGATCCGGAGGACCGGCGGTTTACTGGTGGAAATCGGAACCGGTTCTGCGCCAGTAGGTATGATGAAAGAGATGATTCATGGTAAACTTAACGGGCCCAAGGCTATTCATTCTTTACCGGCTAAAGGGTTGTGCCTTATGAAGGTAAAATACTCCAATACAGTACCAGGGATAGAGATTAGTAATGAAACGTAACAAGACCCTCATGCCTAACCCCTCGGAGGTCGATTCCAAGTGGCAGGTTATAGACGCCACGGGACAAACTTTGGGTAGGATGGCCACGCGGATTTCCAGGTCTCTCCAGGGTAAGGACAAGCCCACCTATACTCCCCATATTCTAACTGGGGACCACGTGGTGGTCATCAATGCCTCTAAAGTGAGGGTCACCGGCCGAAAGCTGACCCAAAAGATCTACTATCGGCACAGCGGCTATACGGGTAACTTGAAAAGCTTCATGCTTAAAGATATGATGGAGAAAAATCCCGAGCGGGTGGTGGAACTGGCCGTGAAGGGTATGTTGCCCAAAAACAAGCTTGCCGGCCACATGCTCAAGCGACTGAGAGTTTACGCTGGAGAATCCCACCCTCATGTCGCTCAGACCGGCATAGCTGTGGCACATGATGACGGTCAAGGAGGTTAGTGGCTCCGTTGGTACAGGAAGAAACTCAACAGGAATATTACTACGGGACCGGCAAACGTAAGACGGCCATTGCAAAGGTCAGGCTGTATCTCAACTCAGGGCCCCAGGCATCGGAAAAGGCAGGCCTGATTCAGGTCAATGGAAAGCCTCTAGAGGAGGCGTTCCCATGGGCGCCCTGGCAGGTAACTGTGCAGGAACCGTTCAAAGTAACCGATTCCATGGAAAAATTTAACGTTGTGGCCCAAGTCCAGGGAAGCGGTGTATCGGCACAGTCACAGGCGATACGCCACGGAATAGCCAAAGCCCTCATTGTGTACGACGAAACTCTCAAGCCGACACTGAGGAAATACGGGCTTCTTACCAGGGATGCCCGGATCAAAGAGAGCAAAAAATACGGTTTGAAAAGGGCACGGCGCGCTCCTCAGTACACCAAACGATAAGCTAAGGGCCGGCTTCCTGAATTTATTACCTGGCGGCAGGTGTTTGGGTTTGTTTCGAATTTTACCTACCTGCGTCAAACCAACTCGTCGCCCATGGCAGGTGTGGATCGTCCGCTGAGTACCTTCTAGAATCTTGTTCTAAGGCCAGTATTCTGTCAGCCAGGATTTTATACTTAGCTTTTACCCCTTTCCCTTTAAAAAAGTTCAGGTCATGTTATGGCCTTCCCCTTCAAAGCCAGCAGCTCTCTCTAATGGAGAGTCCACTTGACCAGAGAAGGGCCCCTAGTTTGACACAAAAAAAGCAACCGTTTATGATGCCATGTAGTGGTTTCCAGGGCTTCTGAAAAGGACCGTGAGAAGCGTTGGGGTTGCGTACCATGGGGCCCGCAACCCTGCCTCAGGAGGCATGTGATTGAAGGATTTTGAGTACGTATCTGCCCGAACGCTGGACGAGGCGGTCTCCTTGCTTGCTGAAAAGGGTAAGAAAGCCCGGGTTCTGGCCGGAGGGACCGATATCCTGGTGCAGCTTAGAACGGGTCGCCATCAAATCGAACGTTTGGTCGACATCAAATTCGTCCCCGAAGTAAACACCCTCTCCTATGATGCTCAGAAGGGATTGACTTTGGGGGCCGCCGTGCCCTGCTATCGGATATACCAGGACGAGGCGGTATCCCGGGCCTATCCAGGGCTTATAGACGCGGCCGAAATGATCGGCGGGATCCAGATTCAGGGCCGGGCCAGTGTGGGGGGCAACATCTGTAATGCAGCCCCCAGCGCCGACTGTGCGCCTCCTTTGATCGCTCTTAACGCCACGTGTGTTATAGCGGGCCCGAAGGGTACCAGAGAGGTGGCTTCAGAGGACTTCTGCACGGCCCCCGGCCGGACGGTAATGGGAGACGACGAGTTCCTTGTCTCCTTCCGGATCCCAGCGCCCAAGCAGCGGACTGGCGCTCACTATCTCCGTTTCATCCCCCGTAACGAGATGGACATCGCCGTGGCCGGGGTGGGCTCCTGGGTGGAGCTGGATGGGGATGGTAAGGTATGCACTGCGGCCCGCATCGCCCTTGCTTCGGTAGCGCCGACGCCATTGCTGGTCAAGGAAGCCGGGGCCGCGTTGACGGGCAGGGAGATAAACGACGAAGCAATTGAGGATGCGGCGGAGGCTGCCATGGCGGCTGCCCGCCCTATCGACGACATGCGGGGCACCATCCGTCAGCGAAGGCATCTGGTGGGAGTGCTGACCCGGAGGACTCTGCGAGGGGCATTAGAGAGAGCTAGGGAGGCTTAGCGACATGGCAAAAAAGGTCCACGTTCAAACGGAAATCAACGGCGAGGAATTGGAATTCCTCTGCGAGCCCCGCCAGAGCCTCCTGGAGGTGTTGAGGGACGTGCTCTCCCTGACGGGCACCAAGGAGGGATGCAACGACGGCAACTGCGGCGCCTGCACTGTTATGTTGGACGGCCGGATCATCGACTCCTGCCTGGCCCTTGGCGTTGAGGCCCAGGGCAAAAATATAACAACCGTGGAGGGAGTAGCACCTGCAAATGGGCTTCACCCCATCCAGCAAAGCTTTCTGGAAAACGCCGCCCTCCAGTGCGGCGTATGTACTCCTGGGTTCATTGTGGCGGCCAAAGCGCTGCTGGACCGGGAACCCAACCCCTCGGAGCATCGGGTCCGGCACTGGCTGGCTGGAAACCTCTGCCGGTGCACCGGCTACGACAAGATTGTGAGGGCCGTACTGGATGTGGCCAAACACCAGAATGGAGGTGCCAGCTAGTGGCTTCCCCAAAGGTCTCCTCGAAGGCTCCCCTTTCTCGTTCCAATATCGTGCTGTCCACTCAAGATTACAAGGTGGTGGGCACCAGGCCTATTCGCCACGATGGCACGGACAAGGTGACGGGGCGCGCCCAGTACGGCGCCGACATACAGCTACCGGGGCTCATTCACGCCAAGATTTTGAGAAGCCCCCATGCTCATGCCCGCATCAAGTCCATAGACACCAGCCGTGCCTTGGCCATGCCTGGGGTGAGGGCGGTCCTGACCGCGGCGGAGCTGGCACAACCCTCGGGCAAGGTGGAGGACATCGCAGAGGGGTCCATGGCTAATGCCAAGTTCGTTTGCAATAACTGCCTTGCGGAGGACAAGGTGCTTTACAAGGGACACGCCGTGGCAGCGGTGGCGGCAACCAGCCCCCACATCGCCGAGGAGGCTTTGTCCTTGATCGACGTGGAGTACGAGGTATTGCCTGGGGTCTTCAATGCACTGGATGCCATGAAGAAAGGCGCACCTCTATTGCACGAGACCCTGGCCACGCTGACCAACGGAAACATCCGCATGGGCGGTCTGCGGTCCGGAGATGATTTGTCGGAAGGCAGCAACATTGCCAACCACTTCGTGTACGAGGTGGGGGACATGGAGAAGGGGTTCCAGGAGGCGGACCTGGTTGTCGAGCGGGAGGTCGAGACCGTGGCCGTACACCAGGGCTATATTGAACCACACAGCGCCACGGCTTTATGGAACTCCGATGGCAACCTCACCGTTTGGTGCAGCACCCAGGGCCACTTCAGCGTACGAGAGTTCATCGCGATGGTGGTCGGTCTTCCCATATCCAAGGTCAAGGTTGTGCCCATGGAGATCGGCGGCGGCTTCGGAGCCAAAATCGTCCCTTACCTGGAGCCCGTGGCGGCCCTTCTCTCCAAGAAGACCGGGCATCCAGTGAAGATAACCATGAGCCGCTCGGAGGTGTTCGAGGCGACGGGCCCCACCTCGGGAACTGTCATAAGGGCGAAGATAGGGGTTGACAAAGAGGGGCGAATTACGGCTGCGGACGCCAGTCTGATATTCGAGGCGGGGGCCTACCCCGGCTCGCCGGTGATGG
This sequence comes from Dehalococcoidia bacterium, assembly GCA_965225925.1. Lineage (GTDB taxonomy): Bacteria > Chloroflexota > Dehalococcoidia > Lucifugimonadales > JAGWBF01 > CBDDBY01. The sequence continues at coordinate 743,396 of CBDDBY010000005.1, forward strand.
GCGCAACTATGTGCATGTTCACCCCCTATGACATAGCCAACGCCCGGATCGAAGGGTACGACGTGGTTTTGAACAAACCCAAGGCCGCGGCCTACAGGGCGCCGGGAGCTCCTTCAGGGGCTTTCGCGGTGGAAACGGTTATAGACGAGATATGCGAGAAGATCGGGATGGACCCGTTGGACTTCCGCATGCTCAACGGCGCAAAAGAGGGCACCCGGAGGATCACCGGTCCCAGGAACCTTCGCATTGGATATCTGGAAACGCTCCAGGCCACCAAGGAGCATGAACACTATTCGGCGTCCCTTTGTTTACCCGACACATCGAAGGGGTCTCTGGGCGCAAATGATCAGCCAGAGAACATGAAAGCTGTTCAGGGTAAAAAATGGGGCCGCGGTGTTGCCACCGGATTCTGGATCAACAATGCCGGGCCTTCCTGCGCCAATGCCAGTGTCAACCCCGACGGGACGGTCAGTCTGGTTGAAGGCTCAGCGGACATCGGAGGCAGCAGAGTGGTGGTGGCAATGCAGATGGCGGAGACCCTTGGAATCCCCGTGGAGGACGTGCGGCCTCAGGTGGCAGACACCGACTCGGTGGGCTATACGTCGGTTACCGGCGGTAGTGGAGTGGCCTTCAAGACCGGGGTAGCCTGTATAGAAGCCGCCAAGGACATGAAGCAGCAGATGGCCGGCCGGGCCGCCAAAATATGGGACGTCTCTCCCGAGGACGTGGAGTTTTCCGACGGAGTCTTCTCCCACAGACCCGATCCCGAGCTCCGGTTCAGCTTTAAAGAGCTGGCGGCCATGTTGAACTCCACCGGAGGTCCCGTCGTCGGCAGCGCCAACGTGTCCCCCAAGGGTTTCGGCGGAGCCTTCGCCTCACACATAGTGGACGTAGAGGTAGACCTCGAGACCGGGAAAATCGAGATACTTCGCTATACCGCTCTACAGGACGCCGGCAAAGCCGTTCATCCGAGCTACGTCGAAGGACAGATGCAGGGAGGAGTGGTCCAGGGAATAGGCTGGGCATTGAACGAGGAGTACTTCCTCAACGAAAACGGGCATATGCTTAATTCCAGCTTCCTGGACTACCGAATGCCCACCACTTTGGATCTGCCCATGATCGATACAGTCATAGTTGAAGTGGCCAATCCTGGGCACCCTTACGGAGTGCGCGGTGTTGGAGAGGTGCCCCTTGTGCCACCTTTGGCTGCGTTAGCCAACGCCGTGTACAACGCCATAGGGGTGAGGATGGCCAAACTCCCCATGTCCCCAGGCAGCATCCTGGATGCGCTGTGGGCGAAAGAGGCCAATGGGGGGTCGCCTAAATAGTCCCCAGAACCTGTGGGGTAGGATAGCGGAGGATGCAACTTAAGCCTGTAGTCTGGTTGGCGTTCATATTTCTATTGTCTTTAGGTGCCTGTTCGCACGAGTTGGCCCCACTCCAGTGCCGGCGGCAAACTCCACTCCCCAACCGGCAGCCACTTCGGAGGTAACCTCTCCGCCAGCATCCGGCGGCGTTACAAGCCCGGCGCCCACGCCCGAGCCGGGTCCCAACCCAACGGTTGCGGGCAATACAAGCCCAACCGCCACTGCCTTACCGGTTCCCACCACCGCCCCGCTCCCCACCCCGACCTTCGTAGCGCCTGCCACCACAACACCCCAACCCGTCCCGGCCAATGGGGCTGACGAGGGGGTTAGGCGAATCGTAAAGTCCGCGACTCTCCTGCGGCTTTGGAATGAACCACCTACGCTCGACCCCCATCTGTCCTCCGATGCCACATCGTCAACTATCATAGTCGAGATATTCGGGGGACTGGTCACCATCAACCCCGAGCTTGAAATCGTACCCGATCTGGCCAGGGAATGGGAAATCACCGATGGAGGCCGGGGTTACAAATTCAGCCTTGTCGAGGATTCCAAATTCCACGACGGAAGGGCGGTCACTGCCCAGGATATAAAGTGGTCGATGGGAAGAGCCGCTGATCCACTTACCCGGGATCCCGTGGTGGACACCTATCTGGGAGACATCCTGGGTGTCGAGGAGAAGCTGGCTGGAGAGGCCACCGAGATAGCCGGCGTAGAAGTAATCGACGATCACTCTTTGGAGATAACCATAGACGCACCCAAAGCCTACTTCCTGGCCAAGCTCACCCATCCCAACGCCTTTGTCCTGGACCGAACCAACGTGGAGGGTAACCCCCAACTGGGTGACTCGGCCCAACGGCACAGGGCCCTTCAAGCTGGCCGAGTATATCCCTCGCCAGGTGGTGGTACTTAAAAAGAATGAAGATTATCATCTGGGTCCTCCCAGGCTGGAAGAGGTCCGGTTCATTCTCGGCGGCGGTGACCCATTGCTGATGTACGCAAATGACGAGATACACATCATCGAGCTGGGTCCGGCTGGGCCCGAGCCCTTGCTGGACCCCTCCCACCCATTGAGCAAGGAGCTTTTCCGGTCCCCTCCCAGTTTCAGTGTGGGATACATGGGCATGAATGCCCGTACATCCCCCTTCGATGACGTAAAGGTCAGGCAGGCCCTGAACTACGCCATAGATAAAGAAGGAATATCCCGGACTCTCTTTCAGGACGCCCTGCCCCCGGCCAACGGGATTCTGCCGCCGGGATTCCCAGGATACAATTCAGAAATCAGGTGGTTCGACTATCAGCCCGAAAGGGCCCGGCAGCTCCTGGCGGAGTCACGGTACGGGGGCGATCCTGCGGTATTCCCTGCCATCACCCTTACGGTCCCAGGCTCCTTCGGCTCCCGGGTGAGCGCGGCCACCGAGGCGATTCTGGATTCGTGGCGCCAGGTTCTGGGAATCGAGGTGGAGGTACAGCTCACCGAATGGGCAACCTACCTCCAGGACATCGGAAAACAACGGCTACAGATGTTTGGCGGGTTAAGCTGGATCGCCGACTACCCCGACCCCGAGAACTTCCTGGATGTACTATTCCACGGCGACAGCAGCAACAACTACGGCAGTTACAGCAATCCGGAAGTGGACCGTCTGTTGGAAGAGGCCCGGGTGATACAGGACCAGGGAGCGCGACACGAACTCTACCACCGGGTAGAGAGCTTGATCCTCGAAGACGCGCCCTGGGTCCTTTTCTGGCACGGTGGCATCGAGTACGTGTTTGTCAAACCCTACGTGAAGGACTATTTCTTGACGCCAATGGTGGTGCCGCTGCTAAGGTACGTGTACCTGACCGAAGAGTAGGTCCGGAGATCAGACTTATCTGGTTGCGATGGTGCCCCAGAGGACGGGGCTGTGGTTGGGGTCGGCCACTCCCTGCACCGGCTGCTCGGTTATCCATACTTCCTGGAACAGGCCGATGGGCTGGTCGGGCCACAGGGTAAAGACACCCCAGCCGGTGTCATCCACGTACAGACGGCCCACGGTGACCCGCTGGCCGTCTTTGCTCAACCAAACGTGGTAGGTTGTCTCCAGGGATGAAGGCTCCAGCCCCTTGGCCATGAGGACGCCGGAGCCACTCTCCGACGCTATCATCAACATACCCTCGGCCTTGGAAGCCCTATGGACTCCCTGCAGCGGCATCACCTTCTTGTCCGGAGCGGCCATGACGTAGCTCACGCTGCGCTGCTCCACGAACATGTCCACAAGCTTTTCACCCTCATCGGCCATTTGAGATAAACGTACGGCCAGCTCTGAGTATTCCTGCTGCAGGTCGTCTATTTGGCCCGACATGCGAAGGCCGATGGTTATAACAGCGGCCAAGAACAGCACGGCTACAAGGGTCGCGGATGCCAGCACAAATCTCGGCGTCGGAAGTAGAACCCTCCTCGACATATCGGAGCGGCGGCGGGCATGTTTCTCCACCGTCTTCATGGTGCTTCTTTTGAGACTTTCGGGAGGCTCAAGGCGCTCGGCCGCATGGGCCAGGGAGGAGGCAACGAGGACGTGTTCCCTCAGGAGCTCCGTACACCAGTGGCAGGTCTCCAGATGGGCTTCCACCAACGCCGTCTCATAGGGACTGAGGGCGTTCAGCGCATAACCCGGCAGCAACTCCTCTACTTCTCTACAGTCCAAAATCTATTTCACCTTGCCCTGCTGGTAGGCCAACCGCAGCTTTTGCATCGCCAGCCGTACCCGGGTCTTCACCGTGCCCAGGGGCTGGTCCAGCTTTGTGGCTATCTCAGACTGGGAATAGCCCTCGAAATATGCCAGTACGATGACCTCCCGCTGTTCAACCGGCAGAGTAGCCAGCACGTTGATTATCTGCTCCCGGTCCAGGTTTCTATAGGCCTGGGTTTCGGTGCCCTCTTGTGAACTGGGGTACAGGTCCAGCAGCTCGTGAGCCACCTGGTCGGTGGACTTGGCAGCCCGTTTACGGGCCCTGATCAAGTCTATGACACGGTAGTGGGCTGTGGTCATAAACCAGGCCCTGGGAGCGCCCCGTTCCGGCTTATAAGTGGAGGCCTTGAGCCACAGGTTAAGGAAAATGTCCTGGGTGACTTCTTCCGCCAGAGTCTCGTTTCTCAACATATACCTGGCCAGGGAGAAGACCGAGGCCGCGTAACGGTTATAGAAAACCTCCAAGGCATCCTTCTCACCCCCGGCGATCAGAGTAATGAGCTGCTCGTCTCTCAGGTCGTCGTAGTTGAGCACAATGGCCTCTCTACCCCTGGAGACGGTAGCCCCATCTAGTTAAGTATACGAACAAGTTCTTCATCAGGATTCCCATCCACATGAGGAATTCGCGAAAGGACTCAGAAAGTGGTTATCGCAAGTTTTCTTTCCCAAGTATACCGGAGAGTGTTTCGGGGTGTACAGATATCTAATTCATTTTCAGGGAAACGGAGGTACCTGATGACGCCGGTGACGTCTGTTGACGGAGTTTCGACGAAACCCTACAATTCTCCTCGGCATGGCAGTGGCCGGGCCGATTTCGATAGATATTTCCGGCGATATTTTCAGCTAGGGAGGCGAAATGAATGGGACAACCCAACTCCGGATGCTGTTGAAGGAGCCAGGGATGTTGGTTGTCCCTGGCTGTGTCGACGCCATCTCGGCCCTGGTTAACAAGTACGTGGGATTCAAGGCCGTGTATGTCACCGGCTCCGGCACGGAAGCGGCCATGCTGGGATATCCCGACGTGGGTCTGAAAACTCTAACCGAGATCACCAATCAAGCGGGACGCATCGCCGACACTACCGGCCTACCAGTGATATGTGACGCCGAAGCGGGCTTCGGCAACTACATAAACGTGATCCGCACCGTGAAAGAATTTGAAAAGGCCGGGGTTGCGGCCATCCACATCGAGGACCAGGTCACGCCCCCCAACAGCCCGACGGTGAAAGCCCGGAAGATCCTGCCCAGAGATGAGGCCGTGGGAAAGATCAAGGCCGCCGTGGATGCCCGTACCGACCCCAACTTCATCATCGTGGGCCGCAGCGACGCGGATGAGATATCCATCGAGGAGGTCATCGAACGGTGCAACCTTTACCTGGAGGCCGGGGCCGACATCGCAATGCCCATAATAGCCAAGCTGGACGAGCGGACCAATGTGAGACACACGGAGGGGGGCGGGTTCTTCCAAACCGCCGACGACCGGATAATTGAGACTCATCGCCGGGTCTGCCGGGAGGTGGAGGGTTCCATGCTGGGGCTGCTTCTTCCAGGTAACTTGACTAACAAAGAGATAGAAGCGTTGGGCTATAGCATATACATCTATCCCACGGACTCTATGCAGGCCGCTTTGGCCGCCATGTACGGCGCCATGACGGAGTTGTACGAGAACGGCAGCCTCGAGGGATACTTTGCCCGGCGCCCGAGAATCGACCCGAAAATATTCGAGGAGATGCTCCGGACGGCTGAGTGGGTGGAGTTGGAGAACAAGTACCTTCCCTGAGCATACTCAGGCTTAGCCCGAATCCACCGAAGGACACGGATGGACGGCGTGAGGACAGCGGAAGGGGGTGGGTGAGGGAGCTACAGGGGAGATGGCCTGGGGTCTTGGGGTAGATGGGAGGGCGGCGGAGGGTCTTCAGTCGCCGCACAGGGCCCCTAAGGCCCTATGCGGGAGTTGCGATGCGCGGGATGGCGAGAGGATACGCAGCAGGGGACTCTCGCGACCGGGGTGGCGCGAGATTGCGGGGACGTTGGGTCAGTTGCAGGCTGGCCGTCAGGCCGGGAATGGAATGGCTTGCAGCCGGGCCAAGGCGCGACTGAACTGGGTTTCCCAAGGCCAGCGCCGGGGGAGATGCAAAGTGAGGCGGCGCGCCGAGCGGGTGATCCGTCCCACCAGAGCGAAGACCCGTCGCCTGAGGGTCTTGGTGATCACGGTCCGCTCGCCCAGACCAATCCGCGCCGTCCAGCGGGCCAGGTTATGCGCCATCACCTGTACCGCCAGCCAGGCGCCGTTGGCGGCGAAGCGCCCCGACGGCATGTGGTTCAGCCCGACGCCGTACTTGAAGTCGCGTATGGCGTTCTCGACCTCGGCGTGGCGGCGATGATCGGCCTCCAGTTCCAGCGTCTCCCCATCGCGGTCGGTGATGAAGGCGTGATAGCTGTATCTGACGAAGAGGGCGAGCTGGGAACCGGGCGTCGGCTTCACCCGCCGGACAATGAGCCGCACCGGCGGGGCGTCCGGCTTGGTCTGGAACGGGGTGTAAGTCGTCTCGGCGACATCGGCGGCGCCGTCCATCCAGTAGGGAATGGGAGTCCAGTCCTCCTCTGGTATCGCCTCGATCAGGTCCCGCAGGCTGGCGCGCTGGCGGATGGTGATAGAGAAGCGGACATCCATTTCCCGGCAGGCGGCAACGACAGTGTGGGCGTAGAAGCCGCTGTCGGCCCGCACCGTGAGTTGTCCCCTGGCCCCGCCGTAGCGCACCCGCCCCACCGTCTCACGCAGGAAGTGGGCGGCGCCACGGGCGGTGTTGGCCCGGCCCTCGCGCAGCCGGGACATCAGCACCTCGCCGGTGCCGGCGGCAATGGCCAGCAGCGGGTGATAGCCGCGGGCGCCGGTATAGCCGTGGTGGCGCGCTCCCTCCTTGGCCAGTCCATAGGTCTCGCAGATGGTCGAGTCCAGGTCGATGGTCAGGGGCGAGTCGCCGGGTCCGGCCCCAGCGGCCCAGGCCCGGGCCAACAACTGGCGGCTCACGCGGTCGAGTTGACGGACATGCCCCCACCGGAAGCTGCGCAGGAAGGTCCCCAGGGTGGATGACGCCTTGACCACGCAGCCTAGAACACCGACCGTCCCACCAGCGCGCAGCGCATCGGCGTCGTCGATGCAGTCGCCGCCTGCCAGCGCGGAAGCGACCAGCGTCAGCATCTTGTCCCCAGTGTTCGCCCGTCCCGGCGCTCCGCCGAGGTCAAGGTGATGGTCGACGAGTTCCCGCAGGCCCAGGTGCCGGGCTAGGGTGGCCGGCAGGAGCAGGCCGGCATTGGCCACCAGGCGATGGTCGTCAAAGAGGATGCGCATACGGTCGGGTTTGTTCTGTGGCAGCATCTATTGGGTGCTCCTTGTTTCCGGGCTGGTTTCTGTTCCAAAACCATTATCCCAGATTCAGAGGAGCACCCGCTGGCTTCTTCAAGGACTGTCCCCAAGGCCGTCCTTCGGTGGATTCGGGATTAGGCTAGTCTTTGGTAAAAAATTGAAACCGGACGGATGAATAACCGCCCCCGCAACTCGCCCGGGGGGACGGATAATCTTTCTACAAATCCGGTCTACCTGGAACCGGAGCTTATAGATCAGGGCTCAGCACATGGGCCTAGCGAGGATTCCCGGAGCCACCTTCCGCTTTATCCATCTTCCATCGGAGGAGCTGCCCAGCAGCTTGCCGTCCTCGACTATCACCTTGCCACGGAGGATGGTCATCACGGGGAACCCGTTGCATTGAAATCCGTCCCAGATGGAATAATCAGAGTCGGCGTGCAAGTCCTTCAGCTTTATTGTCTTCTTCAAGTCAGGGTCCCAGAGGCAGATGTCGGCGTCGCTGCCCACTGCGATGGCGCCCTTCTGGGGGTACATGCCCAGGATTTTCGCGGCGTTGGTGGAAGTTATGGCCGCAAACCGCTCCGGGGATATGCGCCCGGTGGCGACCAGCTTGGCCCATGTCACAGCCATGCGGGTCTCGATGCCGTTATGGCCGCCGCACACCGTTTCTATGGTCTGGCCCGAGAATTTGGCCGTCCTGTCGGTGGTGTACTCGTCGGTGGCTGTGGTACATATGGGCCCGTCCACCAGTCCTTGCTGAAGGGCGTCCCGGTCGTCGGCGAACTTGATGGCCGGGTAGGTATGAATCTTGGTGCCGTCGGGCTTTTTGTAGTCCTCGCAGGTGAACTCCAGATAGTTGTGGAGGGCCTCTCCGTAAATGGGCAACTCCTGGCTTCGGGCCTCGGAGATTGCCCTCACCCCTTCCTTGGCGGTGGTGTGTACGAAGTAGATAGCCACCTCGGTGTTGTTGGCCAACCGGATCACATGGCGGAAGGCCAGGTCCTCGGAAATGTTGTTGTGCACCAGGTGGAGATTATAGCCCTGGTTGTTTCCCTCCCGATTCAGCTTCTCGGTCATGTAGTTCACCACGTCATCCTCTTCGGCGTGAATAGCCATGATGCCCCCGTTCTTGGAGACCTCTTGGAAGATGGCCCACATCTCGCCATAGGGAACGCGGACGGCGCGGAAGGTGGTGAAAATCTTGAAGCTGGCCATTCCAGCCTGGATAGCCTCCCCGATCTCTCCGATGGTTTTGTGGGGGACTTTGCCGGCCAGAATGTGGTGGAAGGTGAAATCGGTGTAAGAGTGTCCCGTGAAGACGCTTTTGCGGGACTCAATCTGCTGTATAATGGGCTTAACAGAGGGCGCCTCGCCGGGCGCCAGGGGAATCTCTCCTGAAAAGTCTACAAAGGTGGTTACGCCCCCGAAGGCAGCGGCGCGGCTGGCCCCCTCAGGGGGTTGGGTCATCACCTCGGGACGTCCGGCCCAAACCTCCGGAACAGGAATGGCGATGTGAGTATGGGGCTCGATGCCGCCAGGCAGGACGACCTTACCCGAGGCGTCGATAATCCTTCGAGCCTCGGCTTCGAGGGCTCTCGGCAGGGCTACGGCTGCGATCTTCTCACCCTGGACTCCGATGTCCATCGGGCCCATCCCTTCGGGGGTCACCACCTGGCCTCCACGGATTATCAAGTCCAGCATTCCGCTCCTCCTCCGAAGACTCTTCCAGCCTGCCCGAGGCCCGGTACCCGCGTAGTGTGGCCAGGCACCGGCACCCTCTACACTGAAGGCGCTACAATTCTACTCCCCAATGTGTCCCTCCACAATACTCAGGTCTAGTATATTCACCCTACCATCTCTATTTGGTATCACCCAACACCTCCTCCCCGTGCGTCTGATTCAACCATCCGGGTAATCCCAAGCATACCCATAGAGAACCCGAAAAAGCATCGGTGACGACCAATACGTTCCCCGCTTCCGTACTCTCGTCACACTCTGAGGTAGCTGGAGGCGTTTCCCTGATGGGAAAACTGAAGTTTTGAGATGTACGGACGTTCCTTGCGGAGATTGTATCGATCGGCGATAGGACCGAACCAAGGCTGTGATTGCCATTAGGCACCAAGTCACCTGTGCCTGTGAATGTCCAACGGGTCACAGCATTAACCTTGTTGGTAGTACCTATCCGGATGCCAATTGGGACCAACTGATCTTGAGGCTCACCGTCCACGAAGCCCTGAATAAAGGCCGCATGTCGATAGCTTCCTTCTTTTCCTACCGGCTGAAACGAAAAGAGAAATATTTCGTCACCACTCAAAACAGAGTCTCCTTCGCGAGATTTCCGAAGCCGAATATGGATTCCCTCGTTGGTGTTAAGGTCATTTTGCCATTCGCTCACAGCATCGAAAATTCTGTAGGTGATTCCTGGAACGGGACTGAAAAATTCAGGAGAGGTGGGTCCTTTCAATGCCAGCACCAACGCTACACAAACTAACAAACCGGCCATTGTAACTACTTTTGGCATCATAGCCTCTTTTCCTTCTCAGCCTTTATTATTGGACAGTCGTAGATCAATTTTAACTACATCTTTCCAGAAGTCATTTTATCTAATATCTGTTTAGAAGTCTTAAGGCGAGTCCTTGCCCAGGGAAACAAGGTCGCGGATGCCCTCGTAGATGCCCTGGCCTATCCGTGGACATCCATTATTTCCTCGGTGGACCGGAAGGGGCCGACGGTCTCCCGGTGGTCCACGATGGCCCGGGCCCTGACCGGGCCGATGCCCGGCAGGCTTTCCATCTGCTCTGTAGAAGCGGTGTTCAGGTTCAGCAGCCCGTCCTCGATGGGAGACTGGCCCTGGACCGCGGTGTCTCCAGCCTGACAGTCCTCTCCGGTTCCAGGCACGTGGTATTGGGCCTCGTCCTTCACCTTGACAGCCAGGTTGACGCAGTCCATCTGGGCGCCCAGAGTAATCCCTCCTGCCTTGGCGATGGCGTCAGCCAAACGGTCCCCCTCCTTCATAATGTAAACATCAGTCCGGGCCACGGCGCCGCTGATGTAGACCTTTAGCTCGGGGGCCGGCGTCGCCGTAGGGAGCAAAATTTCGACCCCGGAGCTTCCGTTCCGGCTTTGGGTTATGAGAAGAGCTATCCCGGCCGATGCAGCGGCAATAAACACGGTCACCAGGAGATAGGGCGATATTGTCTTTATCAAGGCCATTGTTCCAATATTATATTGCCTAATGTTCTGTAGCTGATTATAATTACCCAAGCGCCAGGGTGAAACAGGGTGAAAGAGGAGGAAAGATTTGAGCCTGACCCCGTTAGCCTTCTTGCGAGGGGAGTATGTCGACCTTAACGACGCCAAGGTGAGCATCATGACCCACGCCTTGCATTATGGCACCGGCGTTTTCGAGGGCATAAGGGGGAACTGGAACGAGGAGAAACGGGCCATCTATATCTTTCGCCTTAAGGAGCATTACCAAAGGCTTCTCCAGGGCTGTCGCCTCCTCATGTTGGACATCCCCTACTCGTTGGAGGAGCTCTGCAATATAACGGTGGAGTTGGTGGAACGTTGCGGGGCCACTGAGGACATTTACATCCGTCCGTTGGCCTACAAGAGCGCGGAGCGGGTGGCCAACTTGAAACTCCAGGACCTGGAAAGCGACTTCTGCCTCCTGGCGATACCCTTCGGCAACTATCTCGGGACGGACGTGCTCCGCTGCTGCACTTCCTCGTGGCGCCGGGTTGACGACCCCATGATACCGGCCCGGTTCAAGATATCGGGGATCTACGTCAACAGTATCCTTGCCAAGACCGAGGCCACTCTGGCCGGTTTCGACGAGGCGATTATCCTAAACCAGGACGGGCACGTGTGCGAAGGCTCGGGGGAGAACTTCTTTCTGGTTGTGGATGGGAAGCTATATACCCCTCCCATTGAGGACAACGTATTGCCGGGGATAACTCGGGACAGCGTGATACAACTGGCCCGGAATGAGCTGGGCCTGGACGTAGTGACCCGCCAGATAGTCAGAAGTGAAATATATGTTGCCGACGAGTGTTTCCTCACCGGCACCGCCGCCCATGTGACTCCCGTGGTGGAGCTGGACAGCCGGAAGATCAGCGACGGCAAAGTGGGGCCTGTGTCGACGAAAATACGGGAATTGTACTTCGATATTGTCGTCGGCAAAAACCCCAAATACATACATTGGTGCACGCCCGCGATGCCCAGGCTGGTGGGCGCATCGCCCCCTTAGGGATCGTATGTCATTTAGAAGCATAGGTTGAGACAAGCCCCGGTGATTTTTGGTAGGCACTGATCGACTTAATACCGTGGGGGGAACTGAACTAGTTTGGTCTTTACCGGCATAAGTTGGGCCGTCTCCCTGGTGCTGGCCTATCTTATAGGCTCAATCCCCACGGCCTACCTGGTGGGCCGCGTGCTCAAAGGGAAGGACATTCGGGAGGAAGGGGACCGGAATCTGGGTGCGGCCAACGCCTATCGTATGATAGGGGCGAAGGCCGGCTTGGCGGTGGGAGCGGCGGACATAGGTAAGGCGGCCATCGCGGTTCTCCTGGCCAGGGGACTGACGGGGCACATGGGGGTGGAAATGGCGGCGGGTGCGGCAGCGGTGGCAGGCCATAACTGGCCGATATTCCTACAGCTCCGGGGTGGACGGGGCGCCGCCAGCGCCGTGGGAGTATTCATCGTCCTTTTACCAATCCCCGCTATCCCCTTGGGTCTGGCCTCACTATTGCTGCTCCCCGTAGTCCGGAGCGCCACCTTCGTCCTCGGGCTCATAATGATTCCCATGCCCCTGTTGGTCTGGATAACCGGCGCCTCCTACTATTTGGTGGCCTATTCAGTGGCCCTTCCCATCATGGTGGGCCTGCGCCACTATTTCAGTACCAGGAAACTGCGGTCCCTGGAACGGGACCAGGCCGGAGGGCAACCTGTGCCACAAGGGTAACTGACATGGTGGGCGGATTCGTACTGGACTATTTCCTATTCGTCTTCATCGCCGCCCTTGGGGTGCTCCAGATGGTAGCCGCCTACAGAGGCCTGGTGGGGCTTCTGTTCATCAGGCTGAGACCCCTGGCATTCCTGGTGGGCCTGGCGGCTGTTCCCCTGGCCTTTCTCTGGTTCTTCCTGTCTGAGCCCCGCAACATCTCCGACCAGGAAGGTGGCCTGGACGGCAACCAGATGTCCGGCCTCTTTGCCGTGGCGGCAGGCTCCGCTTTGATTTTCACCCTTCTGGTCTCCTCCATAAGTAATCGCTCCCTGGGCGGCTGCCGCCAGAGGTTCGATACCGGCCTGGAAGCGTTGAAGGAGACTTCTTACCTCAAAGCCCTTATCTGCACGTTGAAGGCGGCATGGAAGCGCTCCGGGGCCTAGATACGGATATCGTGGTGTGGCTCAACGAGTGGGCGGGCCGAAACGCCTTCCTGGACGGGCTGGAGAAGCTGATAATCAGCGACTATTTCATCCCCGCATTATTCGGCCTATGTCTGCTGGCGGCCTGGTTCATGGGGAAGGACCCTCAGAGCAGGGACCCTCGCCAGCGTGCGGTGCTGAAGGCGCTGATAGCCATGGGGTTCGCCAACCTGGTGGTGCTCATCCTGAACCAGCATTACTTCAGGGAAAGGCCCTTCGCCGAGCTGGACCTGACATTGCTCTTCTATACGCCCACGGACTCTTCCTTCCCATCCAATCCCGCCACCGTTGGATTCGCCCTGGCAGCGGGCATGTGGCAAGGGAGCCGTAGGTTGGGGATCTTTCTATTCGGGTTGGCCGCCCTTTGGGGGTTGTCCCGGATATACGCCGGGGTGTTCTACCCCTCCGACGTGGCGGGCGGCGCCTTGATCGGGGTGGGCATGAGCTATGTGGTGGCCCTGGCCTTCAGGCTTATAGAGCCCATCCCTACCATCGTGCTCAGGGTTACCAGGACGCTGCACCTGGCCTGAATCCTCATCGACCCTCCCGGTAACGGGTCAGCGAACGGTTCACCTCTTCTAGGAATTGCTGGCGGTCTTCGGGACTGACCACGATATTCACACCCCTGCTTCGCTTCACTTCCACCGGTGTCCTGACAGAAGTTGAAAACCTTAATCCTGGGTAGGCGAGAGCGTCGATGGTGCCGGCGGGCCGAACTTCAGAGACGGTGTCGTAGGGCACATTCAATGCGAAGGGCCAACCCAGCACCACGCGGAGGCCATCGGAACGGATTTGGCAGCCCCGGGGTAGAACTGACCAGAACAGCAGTCCGGTGAAGGCGGCCGATCCGAAAACCGCCGCAGCGTCCCAGCCTTCGCCAGTGGCCACAAAATAGCCACCTAGAGCTAGCAGGAGGGCAGGAACGCCACCGACCACGGCCTGTAGCCAAGGGTCGTATTTCGCCTTAATGTATTTGTCCATCCCAGCTCCTTGGTTACTCCAGCGGAGTTGCTGTTCGCTTCTGTTAGCTCACAAGGTGAATTGTACCAGTGGTCACTTAGCCCCGAATCGGTAAGATGGGGGATTTTTCATCGGTCAAATGGGCGTCTTCAGCCGGCCGACTCCTGAATGCAGGCGAAGAACCTGTCCATCATCATCTTGTTGACGCTGGCAATCAGCCGCTGCCCAACGCTGGCTATGGTGCCCCCGACCTGGGCCTCTCCGTCAATTCTCACCAAAGTCTTTCCGTCCTGCTCCTCCAAAGTTATCAGGGCTTCCCCTCGAACGAACCCGGGAGAGCCGTTGCCTTCGATGCCCAGCCTGTAGGAGCGTTCCGGCACAAGGTCTGACAAGCTGATCTTGGCCTGATAGGCTCCCTTGATAGAACCCACACCCATACTCAACGTGGCCTCATACAGTCCTTAGCCAAGGGGCGCCAGCTTCTCGCAGCCGGGCATGCACCGGGCGAGAACCTCTGGGTCGAGCAACAACTTCCAGACTTTTTCCGCCGGTGCGTTAAATAGGTAATCGCCTTTTACTTCCATCTCTTCCCCTATGGTCCCTATCCTCTGGACAAAGTATATCAGCATTCATGCTATGCGCCCGGTTGCTCAGCAGCCCGCCGTGGCCTAACATATAGGGGGATAAGCCGGTCCGAACAAGAGAGGTCCATGGTGGAGATCCGTAAGCTGCTGGAAGAGGTAACCAAAGATTGGGAGGGCCAGTCCTGGGAAGGTACGTTCGAAGAGTACCTGAACATGGTCATAAAGGACCCTGACCCAACCCGTTATTCCCATGCTCGAATCTACGACATGATACAATGGGCCGGCGCCTTGCCCGGCCCCGACGGTGTGCCCGAATATAAGCTGTTTGCCGGCGAGATCTTCGGGCTGGAGCGGGCCCTGGACCGGGTGGTACAGTTTTTCCACGCCGCCGCCCAGGGCCTCGAGGTGCGGAAACGCATACTACTGCTGATGGGTCCGCCCGCCAGCGGCAAGTCATCGACGGTCAACCTGATCAAGCAGGGGCTGGAACGCTACAGCCGGTCCGGCCCGGGGGCCGCCTACGCAATCAAAGGGTGCCCGATGCAGGAGGAACCCTTGCACCTTATCCCGGAGGAACGACGCCCTGATTTGGCCCGGCAATACGGCCTGCAGGTCGAGGGAGACCTCTGTCCCCGATGCCGGTACAACCTGCGCCATGATTACGCGGGAAACATTGCCAGGGTCGGAGTCCATCGAGTCGTTTTCAGCCAGTCGGCGGGGATGGGGTTCGGCTCATTCGTGGCCACATCTCCCCAGTCCCAGGACGTATCCCGGCTGGTAGGCAGCGTGGATATGTCCTATTTCACCGGAGACCGGCTGGAGGGGGCCGGGAAGGGGCTCCGCCTGGACGGCGAGCTGGAGGCAGCCAACCGGGGACTGATGGAGTTCATTGAGATCTTCAAGTCCGACGAGCGTTTCCTGACGGTGATACTTGGGGTGACCCAGGAGCAGGTTGTCAAGCTGGGCAGCTTCGGCTCGGTGTACACCGACGAGTCCATCGTTGCCCATACCAACGAAGAGGAATACAATGCCTTCGCCAATAATAAGGAGACGGCGGCCCTTCTGGACCGGCTTATCCTGGTGAGAATCCCATACAACCTGAGGGTGCGGGACGAGGTGAGGATATATGCCAAGCTGCTGTCCGAGGGGCGGTCGCCGCACCTGGCCTCGGGGGAGCGGCATGCCGGGATAGCCCCCCTCTCGCTTCATGTAGCAGCCGTGCTGTCCGTGATTTCACGCCTGGAGGTGGGAGTGAGGGGCAACGACATGCCCAGGATTCCCCTTCTGGACAAGATGAAACTCTACGATGGGTACGTGCTGCCGCCGTATTCCAAGGACGACGTGGAACGATTGCATGAATCTAACCCAAGAGAGGGGATGTTCGGCCTGTCGCCCAGGTACGTGATAAACCGGTTGGCCGATGTCATAGCCAGGGAAAAGGGGTGTCTCACGCCTGCCAAAACCCTGGGTAGCCTGATTGAAGGGCTGGAAGAGCGGGCAGGCGTGTCCAAAGTGGAGCGGGACAGAATCTCATTCTTGGTCCCGGATGTGATCAGGGACTACAAGGACCGGGCCGTTCGGGAAGTACAGCGGGCGGCCACGGAGGATTTTCATGGAAAGGCAGCGGGCCTCTTCCAGTCCTATGTGCTGGAACTGGAAAGTTTCTGGAAGGCACAAGGCGGTGGCAAGGGCCCTCCCCAGGCCGTGGACCAGGCGCTGCTGAGAAAGGTGGAGGGAGCGCTAGGCCTGAGGGATGCCGAGCGGCCCGGGTTTCGCAGGGATGTCTGGGCGAGCTGTAGCTACCTGCAACAGAGGACCGACCTCTCGGGCCGGGGGTATGAATGGATTCCATCGCTGACGGTGGCCATGGAGAGTCTCCTGTGCCCAAAGCGGGAGGAGCTCAGGCCGGCCTTGGACCCTCGACGCAAGGATGAGGCAGGGAGACCCGGCCGGAGGGAAATCTCGGAGCGGCTGGTATCCCACCATGGGTATTGCGAAGAATGCGCCGAGGACTTGGTGGACTTCGTCTGGTGGACCCTCCGGGGCAAGGATGTTATCTCGGTGATAGGGGGCAAGCTGAGCTGGCAATAGGCGGGAGTCCCGCCGGTAACGACCGGCCTTATTAGATTAGGAAGGACAGGACGTAAATGACCAGTCGTCATGTTGAGATGCGATACAATCCCCGGGAGATTGACAAGAAATGGCAGGAGAGGTGGGAGAAGGACGGCCTCTACCGAGTCCGTGACGACGGCCCGAGGCCCAAGTGGTACGAGCTCACCATGTACCCCTATCCCTCGGGTGACTTGCACATCGGCCACTGGTACGCCTTGGCGCCCTCGGACTGCCACGCCCGCTTCCGGAGGATGCAGGGCTACAACGTGCTCCACCCCATGGGGTTCGACGCCTTCGGACTCCCGGCGGAGAACGCCGCCATCCAGCGGGGTATCCATCCCTATAACTGGACCATGGCCAATATAGAGAACATGCGCCGGCAGCTCCGCAGTCTCGGGGCAATATACGATTGGGATCGGGAGGTGATCTGCTGTCTCCCAGAAAATTACAAGTGGAACCAGTGGATGTTCCTCAAGCTATACGAAAAGGGTCTGGCCTACCGGGCCAAGGCCCCGGTGGTGTGGTGCTCCTCCTGCCAGACAGTGCTGGCCAACGAGCAGGTGGTCAACGGCCGCTGCGAGCGTTGCGATAGCGCAATCACCCGGCGCGACCTGGAGCAATGGTTCCTGCGCATTACCGCCTACGCCGAAGAGCTTCTGGACTTCTCGGGGCTCAAGGACTGGCCGGAGAATATCCTCACCATTCAGCGCAACTGGGTGGGCCGTAGCGAGGGGGTGGAGATCGGCTTCGACATCTCCCATTGCGGCCTGGAAGAGAAGGAGATACGCACTTTTACCACCCGGATAGACACCATATTCGGCGTAAGCTTCATGGTGCTGGCCCCGGAGCACCCCCTGGTCGATAAGCTCACCACCCAGGAACGCCGTACAGAGGTGGAGGCCTACGTGGCGCAGGCCCGCCGTCAGACTGAGATTGAAAGGCTGGCGGTTGAAAAGGAGAAGACGGGGGTCTTCCTGGGCAGCTATGTTGTGAACCGCCTCAATGGGGAGCATGTGCCCGTCTACATAGCGGACTACGCCCTCATGGGCTACGGCACCTGGGCCGTCATGGGGGTCCCCGCCCACGACCAGCGGGACTTCGACTTCGCCAGCAAGTACGGGTTGGCCGTTCCAGTGGTGATCTCACCCCCCGGCTGGGAGGGTGGTGAGCTTGGAGAGGCCTACCTGGGGGAAGGGGCCATGGTCAACTCCAGCGACTTCGATGGCATGCCCAGCGCCCAGGCCAAGCCGGCCATCGCCGATTTCGTGGAGGGCCGGGGCTGGGGTAAAAGGGCGGTGTCATACCGGCTGCGGGACTGGCTAATATCGCGACAGCGATACTGGGGGACCCCTATTCCGATCATATACTGCGACAGCTGCGGCACCATCCCCGTACCCGAGGCGAGCCTGCCGGTGCTTCTGCCTCCGGATGCCGAGTTCAAGCCCACCGGCGAATCGCCCCTGGCCTCCCACAAGGGATTCGTGAACACCTCCTGTCCCTACTGCGGTGGAACCGCCCGGAGGGAGACGGACACCATGGACACTTTCGTGGACTCCTCCTGGTACATGGAGCGATTCACCAGTCCCAAATACGACCGGGGGCCCTTCGACACCCAGGTTATGGGCCAATGGATGCCGGTGGAACAGTACACCGGGGGCGCCGAGCACGCCGTGATGCACCTTCTATATTCCCGTTTCTTTACCAAGGCCCTGCGTGACCTGGGCATGGTGGAGTTTGACGAGCCCTTCCTCAGGCTCTTCAACCAGGGAATTATCCTGGGGGAAGACCATGAGAAGATGAGCAAGAGCCGTGGCAACGTGGTCAACCCCGACGAATATGTGAACTCCCTCGGTGCGGATTCGGTGCGATGCTTCCTCATGTTCCTGGGCCCGTGGGAGCACGGAGGCCCCTGGAGCACCACGGGGATAAATGGGGTTGCCCGCTGGCTGAACCGCGTCTGGGATCTGTGTTTGCATGATAGCGCAAAGCTGGAGGACAGGTCTCCAGATGAGAAGGCCGTGCGGGATATGTTGCGGCGGCTCAACCAGACGGTAAGGAAGTGCTATGCCGACCTGGACAAATTCAAGTTCAACACCGCCATTGCCGCCCTGATGGAGTTTTCCAACGATATGAGCCGGGTCTGGAACGAGGGTAGCGTGGACTCCGCCACTTGGCGGGAGTGTGTGGAAAATTTCCTGGTGGTTATGGCCCCATTAGCGCCCCATATGGCCGAGGAGCTTTGGGAGCGGACCGGCCATACCTACAGTGTCCATTGCCAGATGTTTCCCCAGTGGGACGAAGAACTGGCGGCGGAGGAGCAGATCACCTTGGTGGTGCAGGTGAACGGGAAGGTCAGGGACAGGCTCCAGGTTTCACCGGATGTACCGGAGGAGGAGGCCAAGCGGCTGGCCCTGGACAGTCCCAAAGTGAAGCTGCACATAGACAACAGGGAGGTACAGAGGACAGTGTACGTTCCCGGCCGGCTGGTGAATGTTGTCGTGAGGTAGCGGACATGGTGGCCCTGCCTTCCTTATGGTATACTCCAAATCTGCCTGCCCTGGGTGGGCTGCCTGGGCCGGCTGCCTTAGGTTGCCTGAATGAACAAATCCACCGAGAGAGGATAGGTTGATGCCCGGAGAGATCAAGTTTGTCGATGGCGGCACCGTGACCACCCCCAAGGGGTTTACCGCAGGCGCCACCTATGCTGGCATCAAGACCTACGCGGCAGACAAGCTTGACCTCGGGCTCCTGTTTTGCGAAAAGCCCAGCACCGTCGCCGGAGTGTTCACCACCAGCAAGGTGAGGTCTCCGTCGGTGAGACTCACCGAGGAAAGGGTTTCCAAGGGCAAGGTAAGGGCCCTTGTGGTAAACAGCGGCATCGCCAATGCCTGCGTCGGTGACCAGGGATACAAGGATGCATCCGACGCCACCGCCGACGCGGCCGCCCGGTTGGGCGTCAAACCCGACGAAGTGCTCATCTGCAGCACCGGCATCATCGGAGTGGAGTTGCCGGTGGCCCTGATCCGGACGGGGATAGGCAGGATCGAGCTGTCCGAGGAAGGGGGACATGCCCTTGCCAGGGCGATACTCACCACCGACACCCGGCCCAAGGTAGGGGCTGTGTCCTTCCAGGTCGATGGTAAGACGGTACACATCGGCGGCGTTGCCAAGGGGGCGGGCATGATCCACCCTAACATGGCGACCATGCTCTGTTTTCTCACCACTGACGCTCAGGTAGATAGCCCATTCTTGCAACAGGCCATTAAACAGGCTGCGGACTCGTCCTTCAACATGTTGTCGGTGGACGGGGATACCAGCACCAACGATACGGTGCTGATATTCTCCAACGGGGCCACGGCCATAGAAGAGGGATCGCCCGACCGCGACCTATTTCAGGCGGCCTTGACCCGGCTCTGCATTCACCTCACAAAGGAGCTGGCCCGGGACGCGGAGGGGGCATCCAAGCTCATCGAGGTGACCCTGGAGGGGGCTACAAGCCCGGCCTCCGCGCGGTTGGGCGCCAGGTCGGTGGTGGCCTCGAACCTGGTGAAGTCGGCCGTTCACGGCGCCGATCCCAACTGGGGCAGGATCATTGCGGCTCTGGGCAGCAGTGGCGCCGAGGTCCAGGAAGACAAGATCGCTCTATATGTCAACGATGTCTGTATTATGGAGGCCGGTAGACCGATCCCATACCACAAGGATGCGGTGGTGGCCCTTATGCAAGGGCCGGAAGTCTCCTTCCGAATCAGGCTCAACCTGGGTGAGGCCACGGCCAAGGCTTGGGGCTGTGATCTCAGCGAAGATTACGTTACTATTAATAGTGCCTATACGACCTGATGGCCCCGTCAGTTCAGATATGACAGTTCTTCGGGCGGGGCATAATTACCCCTCCCCCACAGAGGGGCCGCGACTTTCCAGGCCACACTGCGTACTTGTCGTTCTAATTTACAAAGCTGTCCTGGGTTTTAAGAAAATGTTAGGAACAGATACGAGGAAAGCGCTGGCGTGCCCCATGGCTGGAGCTCCCTCTGGCCTGACGGCTCTCCGGGTAGTCCCAAGGGATGGGTTGATTGAGTGACGGAAAGGCCAGTTGCGGTAAAAATCGGCGGGAGCACCTTGGGCAGCCGCGATACCACCTTGGAGGACCTGGTGGAACTCCAGCGAGCAGGGGTGAAACTGATAGTCGTCCACGGCGGCGGGGCTGTTATATCCCAGTGGATGGAGCACCGTGGCGCCGTCCCTCGCTTCGTGCGGGGGCTTAGGGTCACCAATAAGGAGAGTCTGGAGATCGTCACCGCCGTTCTGTCCGGGCTGGTGAACAAACAGTTGGTGGCTGCCTTGACGAGCATGGGAGGTAAGGTTCTGGGTCTTAGCGGAGTCGACGGGGGCCTGTTGGAAGCCCGGATGGCCGACGAGGAGTTGGGCTATGTGGGCGACATGACCACGGTGAACACCCACCCGATACTGCATGCCCTGGACGGGGGTTATATGCCCATGGTGGCGCCGGTGGGGATCCACTGTAACGACGGCTCCCCTCATTCGGGATCCCTGCTTAACATAAACGGTGATACAGCAGCGGGAGAGCTGGCATATGCGGTATCCGCCGAGAGGCTGATCTTCCTCACCGACGTGGAGGGGGTAATGGACGGCTCGGGCAGGGTTATCCGGCGGCTCACCACCGGGACCGCCAGACTCTTGCTCGAATCGGGGGTGGTGAAGAGTGGTATGATACCTAAGCTGAAGGCCTGCCTCCGGGCCCTGGAGCGGGTGCCCCTCACAGAGATAATTGATGGTAGACGGCCGGGGGCGTTAATGGACTGCTTCCGTGGTGCGGCCTCCGGCACCCGGATAGCCGGCTGATAAGTCTCCGAGAACAGCAGCAGGACGGGAATTTGTAATATGAGCTTCAACGAGAGTAACAACGGTGGTAATCCTCCTCCTTCCTGGAGGCAGGGGGAAGCTGGTGGGCTTCCAGACTATAACATAAAGCTGATAGCCCGGATCGGGGTAGGGGTAATCGCCCTCATTCTGGTCATTGCCCTACTGTTCGTAGCCAAGGGCGTCTACACGGACTGGCTGTGGTTCGGGCAGCTGGGAGTCGTGAGCGTGTTCAAGAAAATCTTGATCATGCGCATCTGGCTGTTTTTCGCCGGCGCCCTGCTGGTGGCGGCGCTCCTCCTGGCCAACCTTTACCTCGCCTACCGGTTTTCCCGGGGAGAGTCGGTGCTTCCTGTCCCTCCCGAGGTGTTCCGCCTGGCCCGGATCGGTGTCATCGGCAGCGTCGTTTTGACCGTCTTCATTATGAGCATGGTATTCGGCCTCATTGCCCAGGGCCGGTGGGAGACCTTTCTGATCTTTCTCAACCGGGTCCCCTTTGGAATAGAGGACCCCCAGTTCAACCGGGACATGTCCTTCCACGTGGCCGTCATGCCCATGCTCCATTTCATCCAGGGCTGGCTCATGGGCGCAGTGATCGCAATCATGGTGGCGGTGGCGGGCCTGTATCTGGCTATCTTCGCCTTGAGGGGGAAGAAGTTCAGCCTCACGCCCAAAGTCCGGGGCCATCTGGCTGTACTGGCCGCCTTGCTGATGGTCACCATAGCCGGAGCCCACTACCTGGATATCTTTGAGCTGCTCTTCTCGGGAAGGGGTGCCGCCCCCGGGGCGGGTTATACCGATGTGAATGCCAGGATTCCCGTTCTCTGGCTTCTGGTGGCCATCGCCTTGGTCTCGGCGGTGGGTTTTCTTGTGAGCCTCTACTATGGTGGGGTGAGGCTAATGATCGCCTCCTTCACGCTGTGGGCCGTGCTGGCCATACTGGCGGGGGCCATGTATCCGGTGGCCTTTCAACGGTTCCGGGTCAACCCCGACGAGTTTAACAAAGAAGAGACCTACATCCAACGAAACCTGGAGGCTACACGGGCCGCCTACAAGCTGGAGAATATCCTAGAACAGCCGTTCCTCTATAAGCCGGAACTAACCGCCAAAGATATAGCGGATAATCCTCAAACCATAGACAACGTGCGGCTGTGGGATCCCGTACCCCTGACTGCGGTTTATAATCAGGTACAGTTCTTCGAGCTGTATTACGACTTTCTCGGAATGGACGTGGACCGGTATATCATCGATGGGCAGTACAGGCAGGTGATGTTGGCCCCAAGGGAGCTCTCTCCCGAGGACCTGCCCGAGGAAGCCCAGCGTTGGGTCAACCGCAAGCTCCAGTATACCCACGGCTACGGGGTGTCCATGAGCCCGGTGACAAGCACGACCGAAGAGGGGAAGCCCGAGTTCTTCTTACAGGATATCCCGCCTGTGGGGAAGGTGAGCCTTGAGCAGCCCCAGGTCTATTACGGCGAAAATACCACCGATTTTGTTATCGTGAACACAAATACCGACGAGTTCGACTTCCCTGGTCCCCAAGGTGGAGACCCGGTTTACTCAGAGTACCAGGGTGGTGGAGGGGTGCCGGTAGGCTCCTTCTTCCGCAAACTCGCCTACTCCTGGGACCTACTGGACTTCAATATTCTCATCAGCAACCAGTTCAACAAGGATAGCAGGATAATGTACCGGCGGACCATTCAGGACCGGATCGGGACGGTGGCGCCCTTCCTCAGGTTGGACTCAGACCCCTACCTTGTGGTGGCCGACGGAAAGCTCTGGTGGATACAGGACGCCTACACCGTCACCGATCGCTATGGCTACTCTGCCAACGCCCAGGAGGGGTTCAACTACATCCGTAACAGCGTCAAGGTGGTGCTCAACGCCTTCAACGGTTCGCTCAAGTTTTACGTGGTGGAACCCGACGACCCCGTCATTCGCATGTACCAGCGGGCCTTCCCGGACCTTTTCGAGCCGGTTACAAGACCTGACCCTTTCCAGGCGATTCAACCCGAGGCGTTGCGTGACCACGTCCGGTATCCAATAGACCTATTCTCCGTTCAGACGCAGCTATACCTTAGATATCACATGCGCGACTCCCAGGTCTTCTTCAACAGGGAGGACCAGTGGGACGTGGGCAACGAGCTGTTTTTTAACCAGCCTCAAAAGGTAAAGCCCTATTACGTGATCATGAAGCTGCCGGGGGAGATGCAGGAGGAGTTCGTCCTGATCATGCCCTTCACCCCGTTCAACAAGCCCAATATGGTCGCCTGGATGGCGGCCCGCAACGATGGGCCCTATTACGGACAGCTTCAGACCTTCAAGTTCCCCACGGGGGGAGAAGACGTTTCCGGTACCGAGCAGGTGGAGGCCCGCATCACCAACGATGACACCATCAGAGAAAGGTTGACCCTCCTGTGTCCCGAAGGAACCGTCCTCTGCATCAGGGGCAACCTGCTGGTTATCCCCATCGGCCAGTCGGTACTCTATGTGGAACCCCTGTTCATACGCCCGGTGGGGCTGGACTTCCCCCAGCTCAAACAGGTGTTCGTGGCCGACGGTCATTCGGTGGTCATGGCTGATTCCCTTTCCGAAGGCCTGGACCTGCTGGTGGGAAAGGGTGTATCGGTGGCCGCGCCGGATAGGACGGACGGGGAACCATCGGCCCAAGGGCCTCCAGTCTCCGATGACGCCACCAGAGAGGCCTTGCAACGGGTGAGGGAGGAGCTCCTCTTGATCCACGATGTGTTCGAGGATATGAAGGGTAACCTGACCACCCTGGAAGAGGCTTTGAGCAAGATAGACGAGACCCTGGGAGGTGGTTCGCGGTGAGAAGCGAAGGGCGTCCCGATTCGGCAGGCGAATCCCGGGGCTCCCAATGGATCGAACTGGAAAAGCAGTACTACATGCAGACCGTGCGGCGGCAGCCAGTGGTTATCGTCAGGGGTGCGGGCACTAAGGTATGGGATACGGACGAGAAGGAATATCTGGACTTCACCGCCGGTTGGGCGGTCAATAATCTGGGACACTGCCACCCGGCCATCACCAACGCCATTGTAGAGCAGGCCGGCACCCTGTTGCAGACGTCCAACCAGTTTTACACTACCCCCCAGCTCCAGTTGGCCCAGCTCTTGGTAGAGAACAGCTGCCTGGACAGTGTGTTCTTCGGCAATAGCGGAGCGGAGGCCGTCGAAGGGGCGATGAAGCTGGCCAGGAAGTACGGCAAGAAGAACCGCAACGGCGCTTACGAGATTATTACCGCCTACAACTCCTTTCACGGCCGTACAATGGGTACCCTGGCGGCCACCGGCCAGCCCCATTATCAGGAACCTTTCAGCCCCCTTACTCCAGGGTTCGTTCACGTGGAATACAACAACGTTGAGGCCATTATGGAGGCCACCGGCGAGGGCACGGCCGCCGTGTTGCTGGAACCCGTTCAGGGTGAGGGCGGGGTTAACATACCCGACCGGGACTACCTGAAGAGGGTCAGGGAGTGGTGTGACAGGCAGGGACTCCTGATGATTCTGGACGAGGTGCAGACAGGGATGGGGCGTTTGGGAACGCTATTCGGGTATCAGCAGTTTGGAGTCGAACCCGACGTGATTACCCTGGCCAAGGGCCTCGGGGGTGGGGTGCCCATTGGCGCCTTCATGTCCAGGGACTACTGTATGGCCCTGGAGCCCGGGGACCACGGCTCCACCTTCGGCGGCAATGCCCTGACATGCGCCGCCGCCTATGCATCCGCCAAGCACATCATCGATAACAACCTGCCCTCCCAGGCCGGCTCCATGGGTGAAAGGCTGATGAAGGCCCTGAACGAGCTGATGTCTCGATACGATTTTGTGACCGATATAAGGGGAATGGGGCTGCTGGTGGCAATGGAGTTCAAGGACGATATATCCGGTTGGGTGGTCACCATCTGCAACGAAGAGGGGTTGCTGCTCAACCCTGTCAGGCCCAATGCCATAAGGTTCATGCCTCCCCTCACCGTCACCGCCGAAGAGGTGGACGGCGCCGCCGAACGCCTGGAAGCGGCCTTCAAAAGGTTGGTGCGTGTGTTCCCCAGCGTGACCGGCAAAAATTCGGGGACCTAACCGGCCGTGAATACCTAAGGGGGCTTGATGGCCTTAGAAAAGATCGTTCTAGCCTACAGCGGCGGCCTGGACACCTCTGTGGCCATACGCTGGCTCCAGGAGCAGTACCAGGCGCAGGTAGTCACCTTCACCGTGGACCTGGGCATGGTGGACCTGGAGGAGATACGCGGCCGCGCCCTGGCCACCGGTGCGGTGGCTGCCCTGGTGGTGGACGGTAAGGAGACATTCTACCGGGAATTTATCTCCCCCGCCCTTTGCGCCGGCGCCATCTACGAAGAGCAGTACCCCCTGGCCACGGCCCTGGGCAGGCCCCTCATCGCCCGGTACCTGGTGGAGGCCGCCCGCAAGGAGGGGGCTTACGCCGTGGCCCACGGTTGCACAGGCAAGGGAAATGACCAGGTCCGGCTGGATGTAAGCGTCGCCGCCCTGGGTCCCGAGCTCAAGGTAATTGCTCCCATTCGGGAGTGGGCCATGAGTCGCGAAGAAGAGGTGGAATACGCCAAGAAGCACGGCATACCCGTCCCAGTGGGCAAGAACCCCTTCTCCACCGATGAAAACCTGTGGGGCAGAAGCATAGAGGCAGGGGAGCTGGAGGACCCGTGGCTAGAGCCGCCCGAAGAGGCCTATCGCTGGACAAAATCGATAGATGGGACCCCATCGGAGCCCAAATACCTGGAGATAGCATTCGACCAGGGCCTTCCCGTGGCCCTGGACGGAGAGCGTATGGAGGGCGTGGACCTAGTCAGGCGCCTGAATCAATTGGCCGGTGACAACGGGGTGGGCCGGAGAGACCACATAGAAAACCGGCTGGTGGGAATAAAGTCCAGGGAAGTCTACGAAGCTCCGGCGGCAGTGGTGCTCCATGCGGCCCATAAGGCGTTGGAGGCCATGACCTTGAGCAAGGAGCAGCTACGGCTAAAGTCCCACATCGCCCGGGAGTATGCCGACGTGGTCTACAACGGCCTCTGGTATACCCACCATCGCAGAGACCTGGACGCATATGTGAACAGCACCCAGCGCCACGTGAGCGGGACCGTCCGGATGAGGCTGCATAAGGGCAACTGTACCGTGGTGGGGAGACAGTCCGCACATGCCCTCTACAGCCACGACCTGGCCACATACGATAGGGGTGACAAATTCGACCACCGCTCCTCGGAGGGCTTCATATCCATTTACGGCCTGCCCGTGCGCACCCAGGCCCAGGTCCAGGGTGAGGATTAAAGGGAAGGCTTTGATCCGTTGCCAGACCTAGTTTGTATCAAGACCTGCAATAATAGCATCGAAGCGGAGATGGATAAAAGCTTCTTGGAATCTGAAGGTATCCAGGCCATGATATCCGCCGATGATGCCGGCGGTCTGCGCCCCGATCTTTTGTGGGCCACAGGGGGAGTACGGCTGCTGGTTAAACAGGAAGACGCCGAGAGGGCCTCAGCGATACTGTAGGCGCAACAAGGTCGTTGGTATCCGGCGGAGAATGTAAAGCTTTAGCTTTAGCACTGCCTATGAGTCGCGACTTGAACAACTACACCGTCTCCCTTCATTACGACCGGCGGCTGTACAGGCAGGACATCGCCGGTTCCATTGCCCATGCCCGGATGCTGGCCAGGCAGGGGATCATCTCTGGCAAAGATGCCGAGCTTATCATCATGGGGCTCGTGTCAATCCGCGATGAGATACAAGGCGGCGCATTCCCCTGGAAAGAGGAGCTGGAGGACATCCACATGAACGTGGAGGCCCGGCTCCACGAGAAGATAGGCAGCGAAGTGGCGGGAAAGCTTCACACAGGCCGCTCCCGCAACGACCAGGTATCCTTGGACATGAGGATGTACATCAAAGAGTCATCGGAGCATACCCTCAGCGGAATCCGGAGCTTGCAGAAGAGTTTGGTGGACCTGGCCGAGGCAAACCAGGACGTGGTCATGCCCGGCTATACCCATTTGCAGCGGGCCCAGCCAGTGCTCTTCGCCCACCACATGCTGGCCTACTTCCATATGCTGGAGAGGGACCGATCCCGCTTTCAAGACTGCCGCCGGCGCGCCGACGTGCTTCCCCTCGGAAGCGGGGCACTGGCGGGCGTCCCCTATCCAGTGGACAGGGAATACCTGGCCAAAGAGCTGGGTTTCTCCCGTGTCACAGACAATAGCATGGACGCCGTATCGGACAGGGATTTCCTGGTGGAGTATCACTCAGCGGCGGCTATCTGTATGATGCATCTCTCCCGGCTGGCCGAGGAGATGGTGCTCTGGTCGTCCCGGGAGTTCGGCTTTATCAGGCTGGGGGAGGGCTTCGTAACGGGCAGCAGCATGATGCCTCAGAAGGCCAACCCCGACTTCGCGGAGCTGGCCCGGGGCAAGACCGGTCGCGTGTACGGCCACCTGATGGGGATCCTGACGGTGCTCAAGGGCCTGCCCCTCACCTATAACCGGGACCTCCAGGAGGACAAGGAGAGCACATTCGACACTGTGGATACTCTGTTGACGACCCTTGAAGTGTTCGCCGCGATGCTGGGGACTCTCCAAGTGGATACTGGCCCGCTTTCGAAGGCGGTGGACGACAGTTACATGCTTGCCACCGACCTGGCAGACTACCTGGTGATGAAAAAGGGGCTCCCCTTTCGGGATGCACATGGAGTCGTGGGCAATCTCTGCCAATACGCCATGTCCCATGGGAAGGGGTTGCCTCAGCTCACCATGGAGGAGTACAGGCAGTTCTCGCCCCTGTTTGCTGAGGATGTCTACGAAATAACGCCCGAGGCATCGGTATCAGCCCGTGACGTCAAGGGAGGAACTGCGCCGAAGCGGGTCCAAGCTGAGTTGCAACGGGCCAGGCTATTGTTGAACTCAACAACGGGGCCGGAGGAGAGCAAAGATGACCGGGCATAAAGTCCCCACTGAGGTGGGTTCAGTCCACACCGTGACGTTAGCTCCCTCGGTTCTTTCCGCGGACTTCAGCCGGCTGAAGGAACAGATAGAGGCCGTAACGCAGGCGGGGGCTGATTACATCCACGTGGATGTGATGGACGGCCATTTTGTTCCCAATCTCACCATGGGCCCCGTGGTGGTGGAAGGAATACGGGCCTCCACCCACCTCCCACTGGACGTCCATCTCATGATCGACGAGCCCGACCGGTTCATATCCGACTTCGTCCATGCCGGCGCCGACCACATCATCATCCACAGCGAGGCATCCTTGCACCTTCACAGGCTGATACACCAGGTGAAGGAGCTGGGATTGCGGGTCGGCGTGGCCATAAACCCCTCCACTCCCCTGGGCGCGATCGAGGAGGTGCTGGCTTACGTCGATGTGGCCCTGGTGGGCACGGTGAACCCAGGTTTCGCGGGCCAGAAGCTGATACCGGAGACGCTGGACAAGGTAGCCAGGCTGAAGAGAATATTGAGGGATGCCGGCTATGGCGCGGAGATTCAGGTCGATGGCGGGATTAACACAGAGACCGCGCCTGCGGCGGTCCGGGCAGGGGCAACTGTCCTGGTAGCAGGCTCAGCCGTTTTCAATAAGCAGGAAACGGTGGGGGAGTCCATGAGGAAACTAAAGGACAGTATCAGGGGCCTGGCCGGCCACTAGCTCCTGGGGGTTCTATTGTGGGTCCTCAAGCAGCGGGTGCATATCTTGACCTTCGCTGTCTTACCATTGGTCTGGAGGGTCAACTTATGGACGTTAGGCAAAAACCGGGTCCTGGTCCGTCTCTTCGAGTGGCTCACGTTATTGCCGAACATCCCGATTTTACCGCAAACTTCGCACTTCATACTGTAGCCCTTGGTTAATTGACTGCTAAAAATACTTTGAGTAGAATCCAGAAAACATAGGCGGCGCAAATGTCGCCCGTACAGGATAGCATAGCTTCCAGACGCTGGCAAGGAGTGGCCGTTGGCTGCAAAGTCTTTCGAAAAATCCTGGTGGGCTATGGACAGCAGTGTGACGAAGGGAAAGTCGTAGGATATGGAATTTAAAGCCAGGCTCAGCCAGGGCTCGACTCCTCCCTTGAATGGTGATGGCTTGCGGGGGGCCTTCGAGGCTGGGACCCGCTGCCTGGAGCGTAACCGGGACGCCATAAATGCCCTCAACGTCTTTCCCGTTCCCGACGGGGATACGGGCACCAACATGCTTCTGACCATGCGCTCGGTCAACCAGGAGTCTCTGCTGGCTCCCGGCTCAACCGCCGGAGAGGTGATGGCCGCAATGGCCCACGGGGCCCTTCTGGGCGCCCGGGGCAATAGCGGAGTCATCCTCTCCCAGTTTTTCCAGGGCTTTTCTCAGGCCCTTAAAGGGAAGGACGTTTTCGATGCAGAGGACCTGGCACGGGCCTTCTCTATGGCCTCCCGGGCGGCAGACGGTTCGGTAGGCAAACCCGTTGAGGGGACCATGCTCACTGTGGTACGCAGTCTGTCGCTGGCGGCCTCTGAATACGTCAGCGCGCATGGAGACACAGGCGACGTGATTACGGCCTGGCGGGTATCCCTGGAATCGGCGAAAGAGGCCCTGTCCCGAACACCTGAGCAGCTCCCTGTACTGCGAGAGGCTGGGGTGGTGGACGCCGGCGGGCAGGGGGTCGTGACCATTCTGGAGGGGGCGGGCTGTTACCTGGAGGGAGGGAAGGTGGAGGAGCTGGAACTTCAGCTTTGTCTGCCCTTCGAACCCGGAATAGTTTCAACGGCGGTATCGGCATCGGCCTCCGGGGCTTCTCCGGCGGTACAGGAGGAGTACCTCGCCGCTGCCGAGGATGAGCTTTACGGCTATTGCACCCAGTTTCTTATCCAGGGCCATGGGCTGGATGTGGACGCGGTCCGGGGCGAGTTCTCGGACAGGGCCGAGTCCGTAGTGGTGGTGGGTAACGAGGCTCTTTTGCGAGTGCACGTGCATACCCACGATCCGGGCCGCTTGATCAGCTATGCCGTTGGCATTGGCGCAATCGGCCAGGTAAGCATCGAAAATATAGACCAGCAGCATAAGGAGTTCGCGTCTCTCCATCGGAGCCGGCGGAGCCGGGCAGCGACAGCCGAGGCCCCAGAGGTTTCAAGCGCACCCTTGGATGTGTCCCGCGAGTTGAGGGGTGGGGAGAAGGCGCAAAGAAACGGTACCGCGGTCATAGCTGTCGCCCCTGGCGACGGATTTATTCGGCTGTTCAATGAGTTGGGCTGCGGGAATGTCGTTTCTGGAGGGCAGACCATGAACCCCAGCACGCAAGAATTACTGGATGCTGCGATGCAATCGGGGGCCAGCGATGTCATACTACTGCCCAACAATCCCAACGTGATTCCCGCATCTCTCCAGGCGGCCTCTATAGCTAACCAAGGAAAAGAGAAACCCTCTGAACAAGGCGAAGAGATTCCCGAAGGTGTCAAGCTGGAGGTCGTGCGCTCCCGAACGTTGCCCCAGGGCCTGGCGGCTCTTCTGGCTTTCAACCCGGAGCTCTCCGTTGAAGATAACTTGAGGTCCATGGAGGCCGCCCTTGGCACCGCGATCACGATAGAGGTCACCACGGCAGTGCGCTCATCAATCGTTTCGGGGCTGGTGGTGGCTGAGGGTCAGTACATCGGGCTCCTGGAAGGAGACCTAGTGGTTGCCGGAGACTCGGCCCTCTCGGTGCTGGAACAGACGCTGTCGAAGGCGATGGAGGACGCTGAATCCAGGGGCGGACCGGTTGTGCCGGAGGTGGTAACCCTGTACTGGGGTTCAACCACGGACGAAACCCATGCCAGGGAGGCGGAGGCCCGGCTGCGGCAGGTCCTCCCAAGGGCAGAGATACGGGCATTATACGGGGGACAGCCCTATTACGACTACATCGCCTCATTGGAATAAGCCGGGAATAAGCTGGGAATAACTCGGCGAATAAACTAGAGTATAATCCGGGCCAGGAAACCTGGCGGCGATTCGGTCCCTGCTGCTCTCAGGAGTATAAAAATGGCAATTAAGCTCGTAACAGATAGCACCTGCGATCTACCACGGGAAGTGGCGGAGCAGTGGGATATAACCGTGATCCCCTGCAACGTCCATTTCGACGACGAGGTGTTCAAAGACGGCATCGACATAGGCCCCGACGAGTTTTACCGCCGGCTGGTCTCCAGCCCCAGGCTGCCCACAACTGCCCAACCTTCTATGAACGACTTCATCCAGGTGTACAAGCCCCTGTGGGAAGATGGGCACAATATAATCTCCATCCATCTATCCGCCAAATTTAGCGGCACCCTCAACTCAGCGACCCAGGCCAAAGAGGCCCTCCCTTCACAAGATGGGTCAGAGGCCGGTGGCGGGGGACGTCTGGAAATCATTGACTCCCGGCTGACCTCCATGGGTCTGGGGCTGATAACCCTGGCGGCCGCCGAGATGGTGAAACATGGTGCTTCCTTCGAAGAGGTGGTGGAGTCGGTCCAGAACAGCCTGTCCAGGACCCATTGTTACTTCCTTCTGGATACCCTGGAATACCTCCAGAAGGGTGGCCGGATTGGAAAGGCCAGCGCATTCTTGGGTTCTATACTCAGCATCAAGCCCATACTCAAGGTCCAGGACGGGGAGGCCCATCCTGTTGAACGTGTCCGTACCAGAAGTAGGGGGATGGAAAGGCTGTCGGAGATCATCAGGTCTCTGGCGCCCGCCCAGGGCATTTCTGTCCTCTACAGCACCACGCCCGAGGAAGCCGGGGCCCTGAAGGAGCGGCTGGGAGATCTGGTCCCTGAAGAGAAGCTGATCATGTCGAGGTTTGGTCCCGTGATCGGCACATACATCGGCCCTGGAGCTCTGGGCGTCAGTATGATGTCCTCCCGCTAGCGATGGAGCTGGGCTCCATGGTAAACTTGGCCATATATTCCCTGGTGATTATCCCGGAGTTACCCCCACGAGTCTCTCGCTTTAATGTCCCCCACCAGTAGAAAAGCACCCCCTTCCCAGCAGGACTCCCTGCGAAAGATCCTGGACCTGGAGAAGCAGAAGGGCTACAAGGACACCGCCGTCATCGGTGGCCTCGACCGTTTTCTCGAGGGCATGGGCGCGGAATGCGCCGCTACCGTTGGAGACGGAGCCGCCCGCGAGCTCCTGAACCTGTCCTATGATTCCATGACTGACTCCCAGCGGAGGGACTGGGTGGACCGTTTTCTGTCCCGGCTGGAAGCTATCGGAGCGGGCGATAGGGCACACATAGCCAGCAGTACTGGTCCAGGCTCAACGGCCAGAAAAGATGCCGCCTCCGGTAAGCCGGCTCCGGCTTTACCCGGGCCTACACCGGTCCCTCCTAAGCCTCATACAGCCAGCCCCGCTACGCAGGGAATCAGCCTGGAATCGCCGGTAGACAGGCTCCGGGGTGTGGATGTGAAGCTGTCCGCAAAGCTGCTCCGGCTGGGCGTCTCCACAATCAAGGACATCCTTTACCTCTTCCCCAGGCGCCACAACGACTTCTCGGAAGTTGCGAAGATAAATGAGTTGACGCCGGGACAGGAGAAGACGGTGGTGGCCACCGTGTGGGAGGCCAGAGTGACCAGCCTCGGCAGGGGCAAACTCAAAGCCACCGAAGCTGTAGTCAGCGATGAGACCGGCAATATGAGGGTACTCTGGATCGGCAATCCTTACATTGCCCGACAGTTGAAACCCAACTCGAAAGTGGTCCTCAGCGGCCACGTGGAGGCGTTCAGGGGCCAACTACAGCTTCAGTCGCCGGAGTTCGAGGTCCTTGACAAACAGGAGAGCCTGATCCATACTGGGAGGCTCGTCCCGGTGTATCCCCTCACCGAAGGTCTCGCCCCCCGGAGGCTGAAGGGCATACTCTGGCAGGCATTGGAACAGTGGGTCCCCCAGCTTGGGGACTTCCTACCCCAGGCGACCAGAGACAGGGCTGGCCTGATCTCTCTGTCCGAAGCCATCCGGCAGACCCACTATCCTGATGGAATCCCATCCCTCCAGGCGGCACACCGGCGCCTGGCCTTTGACGAGTTCTTTTTGCTTCAAATGGCGGTTCAGATTCGCCGCAGCCAATGGCAGGAGGCGGTGCAAGGGATGCCCATTTCGTCGGGGGATAAGGTCCTGAAGGACTTCATTGCCTCCCTGCCCTTCGGCCTCACCGGCGCCCAGCAGCGGTGCATGGAAGAGATAATGTTCGATATGAAGCGTGGCACTCCCCCCATGAACCGGATCCTCCAGGGCGAGGTGGGGAGCGGCAAGACGGTGGTGGCCCTGGCCGCCATGTTGGTGGCCGCCGCCGGCGGACACCAGGCCTCAATAATGGTGCCCACCGAGGTGCTTGCAGAACAGCACTTCTCAACCATCTCCGGGCTACTGGGAGGGCTCGCCCGCCCGGTGATGGATGAGAATCTCTTCACCGTCTATTTGGACTCTCATCGCGATCCGGTCTCAGTAGCGCTGATCACCGGCAGCACCCGGGGGCCTTTGAAGAAGGAACTTCAGCAACAAGTGTCCGAGGGGAAAATCGACATTATCATCGGGACCCACGCTCTGATTCAGGAGGGGGTTGAGATACCCAAGCTGGCACTGGCGGTGACGGACGAACAGCAACGGTTCGGGGTAAGCCAGCGGGCCGCCCTGCGCCAGAAAGGCACGGTCAGTCCCCACTTCCTGGTAATGTCCGCCACGCCCATACCCAGGACGCTGGCGCTCACCCTCTACGGCAACCTGGACATATCCACCATAGACCAGCTCCCTCCGGGAAGGCAGCGGGTGCTGACCCGCCAGGTGCCCCCCGAACGGCGGTATCAGGCCTACAGCTTCGTCCGGAACCAGGTGCTGGATGGGCGGCAGGCCTTCGTAATCTTCCCGCTGATAGAGGAATCCGAGGCGATAGAGGCCAGGGCAGCCACCGAGGAGTTCCAGCGCCTTTCCACCGAGGTGTTCCCAGACCTGCGTTTGGGCCTGCTTCACGGACGGATGAAGCCCCGAGCCAAGGAAGAGGCGATGCGCCGGTTCCGAGACGGCGAGACCGACATCCTTGTCTCGACGCCGGTGGTGGAGGTGGGAATAGACGTTCCCAATGCCACGGTGATGGTTGTGGAAGGGGCACATCGGTTTGGGCTGTCCCAGCTCCACCAGTTCCGGGGCCGGGTGGGAAGGGGGGCTGAGAAGAGTTACTGCCTATTGATCTCCGAGTACTCCTCACCCGAGGCCGCGGAACGTCTGTCGGCGGTGGAGCGGACCCACGACGGTTTTCAGCTTGCCGAGGTGGACCTGAGCATGCGGGGGCCGGGAGACTACTTCGGCACCCGCCAGAGCGGACTTCCCGACCTGAAGGTCGCCCGCCTCTCGGACCAGGAGCTTCTGAAACTGGCCAGGGAGGAGGCGGTGCAGATAATGACGGATGACCCCGGGCTACAGGACCCATCCCACGAGCCCCTGGCCAGAGAGGTGGCCCGGTACCTCGACAAGGTGGGCGGCGAGGTGAGCTAAGCTCCTCGCCCCGGTGTATAAACCCTACCTGTACACTACAAGGCTGCCGCGCTTTGTGATAGCATAGCCCTAAGCCAAGGCTTGTCTGAGAGGGCGGCAGGGCCGGTTAAAATCCAATCATGTCATCCAATTTTCTTGAACTTCAAATAGGCGAAGTATCAAACGTGGCAGAGATCATCCGGGACCTGATAGTAAAAAAAATCGAAAGAGCAGTGGAGGAGGCCCGTCGGGCCGAGATTCTAGGGCTGGATACACTGCCGCCCATCACCGTCGAGCACCCCTCCAATCCCCAGCACGGGGACTTCGCCACCAGCCTTCCCCTCAGGCTGGCCCGGGCCACGCGCATCAGTCCGATGAAGATAGCTGAGAAGCTGGTGGCCCTTCTTTCGCCGGGCACCGAGGTGGAGGAAGTCTGGGCGGCCGCGCCGGGCTTCGTCAACTTCCGGCTGAAAAGCAAATGGCTAGTCGAGCAGGTGGAGGAGATCCGGGAAGCCGGGCAGAAATATGGCTCCTTGGATGTAGGGGCCGGCCGGAGTGTCATCGTCGAGTACGTCAGCGTGAACCCCACAGGCCCGGTGCACGTCGGCCATACCAGGGGCGCAGTACTGGGCAGCGCCTTGGCCAGGCTCCTGCAGACGGCGGGTTACACCGTAACCCGGGAGTACTACGTCAACGACGCCGGCAGCCAGATGGATGCCTTCTACCGCTCGATATACACTCGTTACAAGCAGGCCCTGGGGCAGGAGGCGGAGCTTCCCTCCGACGGATATGTAGGCGCCTATGTCACTGACCTGGCCAATGAGATCGTTGCCCAGGAGGGAGACCGCTTCCTTCCAATGAGCGAAGAGGATGCCATCAGGGAGCTGGGGATTCTGGGTCGGGAAAGGATGATCCGTGTTATAGAAGAGGACCTGCGGCAGATACGGGTGGAGTTCGACAGCTGGTTCAGTGAAAATAGCCTTTACCAAGGAGGGGAGTACGACCAGGCCATCGGCATACTGCGAGATAGTAACTACGTCCTGGAGCGGGAGGGGGCCCAATGGTTTAACTCCACGGCCCTGGGGGAGGACAAGGACAACGTTCTGGTGCGTTCCACGGGGGCGCCCACCTATTTCGCCTCGGACATCGCCTACCATTACAATAAATTTAATCAGCGGGGATATGACAGGGCTATAAATATATGGGGCGCCGACCACCAGGGCCACGTGCCCAGGATGAAGGCGGCAATTTCCGCCCTGAGAATAGAGCCCGAGCGGCTGACCATCATGATTTCCCAAATGGTCGCCATCAAACGGGGGCAGGAAGTGGTGAAGGCTTCCAAGCGGGCCGGAGAGTTCGTAACCCTGAGAGAGCTGGTGGATGAAGTGGGCGCGGACGCCTGCCGGTACTTCTTCCTGATGCGGACCCCTGAAAGCCAGATGGAGTTCGACGTGGAACTGGCGAAAAAGGAGTCGTCGGAAAATCCAGTCTACTACGTCCAGTACGGCCACGCCCGGATAGCCGGCATTCTCAGCAACGCCAGGGAGAGGAACATCGACTGGTCCGATGGGGATGTGTCCCTTCTTGTAGACCCCAGCGAGCTGGCGCTGATACGCAAGATGGTGCTGCTGCCTGAGCTGGTGGAAAGCACCGCCCGGATACTGGAGCCCCACCATCTTCCCCACTATGCTCTGGAACTGGCCACGGCGTTTCACTGGTTCTACGAGAACTGCCGCGTCCTCTCCAGCGATCCCGCGGACTATCCCCTGACCCTGGCGCGGCTCAAGCTGATCGAAGCGGCCCAGATAGTCCTTTCCCGGGCCCTTTATCTGATGGACCTGGAAGCCCCCCAGCAAATGTGACTAAACTTGCGGAGGTAAAAATGGTAGCCAGTCAACAAGAGAGACAGCAGGTGGAGGCGGTGATACGGGGGTGGATGGCGGGTTTCGCCGCCATGGATATGGACAGGGTAAAAGCTGTGTGGGACAAGGACTACCCCCAGCTTATATATATTCCCGAGGAGAGCGACGACCACATGACCGGCTGGGCCTCCATTAACGCCTACTACGACTCTCTGGTCGGAATGGTGGAAAGCGTCGAGTGGACCATGGACAACCTGACAGTAGACGTAATCGGGGACGCCGCCTACGCATACCACACCTTTTACGTTAAGGCGAAGGTCAAAGGAATGGACAATACCATGATAGCAAATGGCCGTAACACATTCGTCCTGCGCAGGACGGGCGGAGGCTGGAAGATAATCCACTACCACGAGTCACTCTCCAGAGACCGAAGCCACGAGATGTGGGCCTTTCTCTGGGCCTGATCTAAAGATCTGACATGACTGATCGGCTCGTCTCGGGAGAGGTTATTCAGGAAGACCAGGCGCTGGACTCATCTCTGCGGCCCAGGCGCCTTGAGGATTTCGTCGGCCAGGAAAAGGTAAAAGAGAACCTGAGCATCGCCATGCAGGCGGCGAAGATGCGTGGCGAGCCCCTGGACCACGTCATGATCTACGGTCCGCCGGGGCTGGGAAAGACCACCTTGGCCCACATTATCGCCCAGGAGATGGAGGTGAATATCAAGGTCACCTCCGGGCCGGCAATCGAACGGGCGGGGGATATGGCCGCCATTCTGAGCAACGTGGGTGTTGATGAAGTCCTCTTTATCGACGAGGTGCACCGCCTGAGCCGCGTTGTGGAGGAGGTCCTCTACCCGGCCATGGAGGACTACTTCCTTTCTTGGGTGGTGGGCAAGGGGCTGGCTGCCAGGAACATCAACCTCCGAATCAACCCCTTCACCCTCATCGGCGCCACCACCCGGTACAGCATGGTAAGCGCTCCCTTGAGGGACAGGTTCGGGTCTATCTATCACCTGGACTATTACGATGCCGAAGCCGTAGAAATCATCGTGAAGCGCTCCGCCCGAATCCTGGGGGTGGAGGTGGAGGACTCCGGGGTTAGAGAGATAGCCAGCCGCTCAAGGGGAACGCCCCGTGTGGCTAACCGGCTTCTCAAGCGTACCAGGGACTATGCTCAAGTTAGGGCCGATGGTAGAATAAGTGGGGAAATCGCCCTGGAAGCCCTGGCCAAGCTGGATGTGGACCCCCTGGGGCTGGATGAGATCGACCACAGGGTGCTGATTAATATCATCGACAGGTTCTCCGGCGGACCGGTGGGATTGGAGACGCTGGCGGCCTCAGTGGGTGAGGATTCTGACACCATCATGGACATTTACGAGCCCTACCTTCTTCAGTTGGGCTTTCTGGACAGGACCCCCCGGGGGAGGCTTGCGACCCGGCTGGCCTACCAGCACTTGGGCAGAGATTACGAAGTTAAGGACGAATCGGCCCAGGGCAAGTTGTTGTGAACCGGCAGAAAGCAAGGCACCCTGGACAGGTGGGCCCACAACAAGCTGATGCAACTCATCTCATACACGCCCAGGCAGTGCCCTCGGGCCCCGGATAGGGCTTGCTCAGAGGGGGTCCGGCTACTCTTTGCCATCAGGTGAGTAAAGGACAGATAAGAAGGAGTTAGGATGCTGTACGAGCTACGGTACTACGAGGTTGCCGCTCAGCCTTTGACTGCCGACCTCCACGCCCTGTTCGCAGACCATGCCGTACGGCTGTTTCAGAAGCATGGAATAGGCATGCTGGGCTTTTGGCAGGCGAAAATAGGCGACCATAACAAGGTCCCCTGCATGTTGATCCACGAGAGCATGGGGGAGCAGGACGCCAGGGTCAACGCCTTTGAGTCCGACCCTGAGTGGAAGGAGGCCAGAGTCGAGGCGGACAGGAAGGCGGGATGGCCCATCTTGGCACGGATGACCAGCCAGCTATTGAAGCCAACGTACTACTCGCCTGTGCCCAAGGTTGAACGGCACGTACAGGAATTTCGGGTCAACCAGGCCATGCCCGGGCGGATAGCCGATCTCCATCACCTGTTCGCAAACGAACACCAGCCGACCTGGTTCCCCAAGTACGACATCCGGGTTGTGGGCTGGTTCGAAGATGTGGTGGGCACCAGCGACCAGGTCTTTTTCATATTGGAGTTCGACGACCAGAGGCAGCAGGACGAGCGATTTGGCGCCCTTATAACCGACCCCGGCTGGCGGTCTTGTGCCGGTCCTTACGAGTCCCATGACCGTCCCCTGAGGACCATGGCACAAAACAGGATATACGATCTGGCCGATTATACGCCCAGAGGCCCGTATGTGACAGCGCCCGAGGTGGGATGGGTGTACTACGGATATCGCGGCGAGGGATCGCCTTCCAGTTAAGATCGCGCCTAGCTTGGCGACGACCTCACAGCACGAGGTGGAATTCAGATGCTATACGAGTTACGCTACTACGAGGTAACCGCACAGCCAGTCATGGCAGGCCTCCACAAGCTCTTTGCCGACCACGGCGTGGGACTGCTCCAGAAGCACGGTATAGGAGTTCTGGGCTTCTGGAAAACCACCTATGGAGACTGGCAGCACGTTCCATGCGTGCTGACCTTCGAAGACATGGCCGACAGGGAAGCCAAGCTGGAGGCTTTCGAATCTGACCCAGAATGGCTGGAGGCCAAGGCGGAGGCGGATAGCACGATGTACGGGCCAATGGTGGCCAGCACGAGCAGCATTCTCCTGCGGCCGACATCCTACTCTCCCGAGCCCCAGGTCACGCGGGCCGTGCATGAGTTCCGCATCAACCAGGCCATGCCAGGCAGGATCGAAGACCTGCACCACCTGTTCGAGCATAACCACCAAGTTGCTCTCTTTCCCAGGCACGATATTCGCGTGGTGGGCTGGTTCGATGAGGTTGTCGGCATCACAGATAGGATCTTCTTCATCCTGGAATTTGTCAGCGCGGCTGCCGGGGTGGCCAGCTGGACCTCCTTGATAAACGACCCCGAGTTCAAGCAATGCTCCCGCCCTTATGAGACAAAAGGATATCTCAGAAAGTGGGCCGGCAACAGGCTTTACCGGCTCATGGACTACTCGCCTCGCCACCCGGACCATCCGGTTCCGGCGGAGGGGGCTATGTTCTAGGGACAGCTTGGAGGTGATTGGGCGATAAGGGTATATCGTCCCAATTACAGGCTCTTGGCAATGGTAAACCCATGGGAAGGCGGTCATCCGTAGACCGGGCAATGAGATATGACTTCAGGTAACAGAGCGGCAGCGGTCCAATCCAACAGCAGCGAACTGGCCCCCTGGGTCCGGGCCAGGGTGGATCAGCTGTTGGAGGTTGATGACCCGTTGTCCAGCCTGGGCAGCGAGACATCAGCGGCCGTTGCCAAGGCCCTTGATGGAGGGGAACTCGGTCAGGACGAGGCCTATTTATTGGCCGGGCACTCCCCAGGGGAGCTAAGCTCCCTGTGCCGGGCCGCCTCTATTCTCCGAGACCGGGGCAAGGGCCGGGACATCAGCTTCTCGCCCAAGGTCTTCATCCCTCTGACCAGGCTGTGCCGGGATTTCTGCGGCTACTGCACCTTCCGCCAGTCCCCAGCCGAAGCCGACCGCATCTACATGGACCCCGATGAGGTGCTGAACGTGGCCAGGGAAGGGGAAGCCCTGGGCTGCACCGAGGCGCTGTTCACCCTCGGCGAGAGGCCAGAGCAGCGCTATCCCGAGGCAAAGGACTGGCTCACCCAGCGGGGCTTCAAGACCACTTTGGACTATCTCGGCGAGGCCAGCCGGCTGGTGCTCCAGAAAACCCGCTTGCTGCCCCACGGTAATCCGGGTACAATGAGCCGCCGGGAGATGGAGAAACTCAGGGAGGTGAACGCCTCCATGGGGCTGATGTTGGAGAACGTGAGTCCCCGGCTTTCGGAAAAAGGGAGTCCCCACGAGCTGGCCCCCAGCAAGCGCCCGGGCCTACGTATCCGAACTCTGGATATAGCAGGCCAGCTGAGGATACCATTTACCACGGGCATCCTGATCGGCATCGGGGAGACGCAGGAGGAGCGCATAGATTCCATTCTGGCAATCCGCGAGCTTCACAGGCGGCACGGCCATGTTCAAGAGGTGATCATCCAGAACTTCCGGGCCAAGTCGGCTACTCCCATGGCGGGGTGCCCGGACCCGGACACCGAGGACATGCTCTGGACCGTGGCCGTTTCCAGGCTGTTGCTGGGCCCGCGGGCCAACATTCAGGCGCCCCCCAACCTCAGCCAGAAGGATTATCCACTCTTTTTGCTGGCGGGAATAAACGACTGGGGAGGCATCTC
The DNA here is from genome assembly GCA_965225925.1 of Dehalococcoidia bacterium. Lineage (GTDB taxonomy): Bacteria > Chloroflexota > Dehalococcoidia > Lucifugimonadales > JAGWBF01 > CBDDBY01. The sequence continues at coordinate 784,501 of CBDDBY010000005.1, forward strand.
TCCCCTGACCATTGACTACGTCAACCCCGAGGCGCCGTGGCCCAATATCTCAGAGCTGCGCCTGCGGACGGAGGAGCTGGGCTTTAGGCTCAGGCCTCGTCTTGCTGTGTACCCGGAGTTCTTTGTCCGGGACGATAGTTTCATACCTGCACCTCTCAAAGAGCGGGTGAAATGGCTGTCCGACGGGGATGGATACGTTAAAGGAGGAGTCCACCGATATGACCGTACCGCTGCATGAGGCTGCCGCCAATGGTAACGGCGCCTCTTTGGAGGGGATGTTAAAGGGCATCGAGCCCGGGGTCGCCGCCATCCTGGACAACGCACTGGTGGGTAACGACATCTCGGTGGAGGATGCCCTTGTCCTGTTCAATACCTCTGGACTCGAGCTCCATGCCCTGGAGATGACCGCCGACGAGCTGCGGAGGCGGCGGGTGGGGGACGTGGTCACCTACGTTGTCAACCGTAACATCAACTTCACAAACGTGTGCATCAAAAGATGCGGATTTTGCGCCTTCAGCCGGGACCACCGGGAGGAGGAGGGATATCTGCTGCCCATCGGCGAGGTCGTACGGCGGGCTAAGGAGGCCTGGGAGTTCGGAGCGACGGAGGTGTGTATCCAGGCGGGTCTACCCCCTCAGATGGAAGGTGACCTTTACATAAGACTTTGTGAAGCCGTGAAAACCGAGCTTCCGGATATTCATATCCACGGGTTTTCACCCGAGGAGGTGCTTTACGGATCGGTACGCTCGAGGTGCACCATACGGGACTACCTTGTGGGTCTGAGAGACGCCGGGGTTGGGAGCCTGCCCGGCACCTCGGCTGAGATTCTCGACCAGGAAATGAGGGACAGGATCTCTCCCGGCCGCATTACGGTAGAACAGTGGACCGAGGTGATCACCACCGCTCATCAACTGGGCATTCCCACCACCTCGACAGTAATGTACGGCCATGCCGAGACCTATGGCCATATAGCCCGTCATATCGCTCTGCTAAGAGACCTGCAAAAGGCCACGGGTGGGTTCACCGAGTTCGTGCCCCTCAGCTTCGTCTCCAGCGAGGCCCCCATGTACCGCCAGGGGTTCGTGGAGGGGGTCCGGTCTGGACCCACAGGGAACGAAGTGACCAAGGTCCATGCCATCTCCCGGCTAATGCTGGACAACTGGATACCAAACCTTCAGGTTTCCTGGGTGAAGGAGAGCCCCCGTTTCTCCCAGGTGCTTCTCAACGCCGGGGTCAACGACATGGGCGGCACCCTCATCAATGAGAGCATCTCAACATCGGCGGGCGCACAGTACGGCCAGCTGGTGAAGCCCACCCAGTTCCGGCAACTGATCCGCGATGCAGGCCGTGTACCCGCCGAACGGAGCACCACCTACAAGATAATTCGCCTCTTTGATGAAGGGGACGACCCGGTGGACCCGCTGGACATGGTGGGCGACAACCCCGAGGAGCGTTTCGGCTCCTACCAGCGCCTCATCAAGATGGACAGCTACCGCTACCAGCACCCCAAGCACGCCAAGCAGGCTGACCAACAGTCAGAAACGCATTCGCCGGAAGCCTAGCTGAGTTGGCGAACCCTGAGCATGTGGAGATAGTAAGGGCAGGTGCCGAGGCCATAGCAGAATGGAGATTAAGCAATCATAGAGTAAAGCTCGATCTTCGGGGTGCCGATCTGATAGGCTGCAACTTGGTGGAGGCTAATCTTGCCGGAGCCAACATATCGAATGCTAATGTAGGGTCCGCAGACCTTTTCAAAGCAAATCTCTCTAGAACAAACTTCGTTCGTACGAACCTGCTCAGAGCAACTTTGCCACTTGCGAACTTCTCCTACGCTAGTTTAAGGGAGGCTGATCTTTTTGCCTCTGATTTAACCCTAACCAAATTTCCACGAGCTAACCTATCAAAAGCTGACCTATCCTTTGCTCATCTTTTGGGGGCGAACCTTGCTGGAACTAATTTCTCTAATGCGGTATTCGATTCAACCTCAGTTGCTGAGTGCGACTTGAGCTCATACAAGGGGCGTAAAAATGTTCAGCACCGAGGTCCTAGTACAGTTGGGATCGACACACTGGTTATGTCCTTTCGCGGCGGCGGGAATAGGCTATCGCCTGAATTGGAGGGGTTCTTCCGGAGCTCGGGTGTGCCAGAAGAGTTGCTGAAAGCACTACCAGACCTTATAAGCGAGATCAAATACTATACTTGCTTCGTCGGCTATGGAGAGCCAGACCGGGAGTTCGCCGAGCAGCTGTATAATGACCTTTCAGGAAAAGGGATCTCTAGCTGGATATTCCCCAAGGATTATATTCCAGGGGAAAGAAGCCGGAAGGAAATTGGTGAGAGGCGCCGTGGGGCCGAGAAAATGATAGCTCTCTGCTCAGCCAAGGGCCTGTTACGAGATAATTTCTTGAATGAAATCGAAGACCAGATCGATGAAGACCCGGAGAAGATAATCCCAATTTCTTTGGACGACATCTGGAAAGAACCAGGGTTCCGGGTCATTCGGGGCAACAAAGACCTGAAGCCCTTCTTGGTCGAGCGAAACTACGCCGACTTCAGCGATCATGCAAGGTACGAAGAGTCCCTGGAGCGGCTCCTCAAGGGGCTCGGGCGGCAGGACAATCCATGAGCGGTCCCGTCCTGGCACTGGCTGGAGGTGTGGGTGGGGCCAAGCTGGCCGTCGGCCTTGCCAGGGTCCTTCCGCCTGAAGAGCTGACCATCGTGGTGAACACGGGGGATGATGAGGTATTTCACGGGCTCCACGTCTCTCCGGACTTGGACACTATGATGTACGCTCTGGCTGGGCTGACCAACCAGGAGACAGGATGGGGAATCGCCGGCGACAGCTTCAACACCCTGGAGATGCTGGGTCGCTACGGAAGCTCCACCTGGTTCAACCTGGGGGACCGGGACCTGGCCACCCATATACGGCGCACGGAGCTACTGGGCCGGGGTTGGTCCCTCTCCGAAGTTACACGGGAGCTGTGCAAAGGTTTGGGAGTGCGCCACCGGATGGTGCCCATGAGCGACGACGAGGTAAGGACCGTTGTCGAGACCGATGAGGGGGAGATGAGCTTCCAGGTATACTTTGCGAAGCACCAATGTGAGCCGGTGGCCAATGGGGTCCATTTCGACTACGGACCTGACTCCAAGCCCTCCGAAGGTTTTCTCGCGGCCCTGGATGAGGCCGACTCCATCGTATTCTGCCCTTCGAACCCCTTCCTGAGCATCGCACCCATGCTGGCCGTGCCCGGGGTCGAGGAGCGGATAAAAGCATTTGCAGGCGCCAGGGTTGCCGTCAGCCCCATCGTGGGGGGTGAGGCACTTAGGGGGCCTGCTGCCAAGCTCCTTGAAGAGCTGGGCCACGAGGTCTCCTGCGCCGGAGTGGCGGAGCAATATAGAGGATTATGCGATATCTTTGTCATCGACGATGTGGACCGCCGCCACACCGCCGCCATCGGTGACCTGGGCATGCGAGTAGAATTGGCCCCGATAGTAATGGCGGACGAAGATGACAAGGTGAGGCTTGCCAGGCAAGTCTGTCGTTTGCTGGAAACAAGTCCGCAGGAAAGCCGGAGGAGTTGATGGCGTCTTGAAAGCTCCAGGAACTGTGGCCATCATTCCCATGAAATCTCTGGACCAGGCCAAGACCCGGTTGTCCAGCGAGCTGACGGCATCCCAGCGTATCGCCGTGGTCCGCAACATGCTACGAAGGGTGTTGTGGGCGGTCAACGGGCTTGGACCCATCTTCGGAGAAGCCTCGGCCATGGATGGCGTGTGGGTGGTGGGAGGAGACGCCGAGGTCGGGCGGGTGGCAAATGAAGAGGGGGCCGAATGGCTGGAGGATGAAGGAGCCGACATCAACGAGTCCCTGTGGACGGCCTTCCAACGGGCCTTCGGAGCGGACAAAGCGTCCTTATTCCTGCCCGGAGACCTCCCGTTTCTTAAATCAAAAGACGTATGGGCAATGGTGGGCGCTTCGGGGCGCCTGAAAAACGTTACCCTGGCCCCGGCCAGGCAAGGTGGGGGGACCAACGGCATCCTGGTTCCGGCGGGCCTAAACAAGCCTTTTCGCCCTCTTCTGGGCCCCGAGAGCTTCCGGCGTCACCTTTCCCAGGCGGCAACGTCGGGAATCTCCGTCTCCATTTACTACTGCCAGGGTCTGGCCTTCGACCTGGATACCAGCGTAGACCTGAAATTCTACGAGTCCATTGCGCCGGGCCTGCTGAAAGAGCTGATCGAAGGGGTCAGCAGGGAACAGCTCGGGCTTTGAATGGGGCGTGTATAGGGCGATTGGCCGGCCCCACCGGATTATGTGATTCATTGACATGCCGTCCCGAAAACCAAAGCTAGGTATACTTCTTCCCACCCGAGGCCTGTTGCTGGCTTCGAAGCGCCCGGAGGGGGCGGACCTGGTCCTGTCCATGGCCGAGGCGGTGGAGAATGCCGGCCTGGACTCGGTGTGGGTGGGAGACAGCTTGACGGCCAAGCCCAGGCTGGAGCCCCTGACTACCCTCGGGGCCGTGGCTGCCCGGACCCGGCGACTGCGGCTGGGCACGGCGGTACTTCTGGCAGGTCTCAGGAATCCCGTGTTACTGGCCCAGGCGGTGGCTACCCTCGACCTCATTGCCAGGGGGCGGACCGTGCTTGGCGTGGGTGTGGGCGGCGCTTTCACCGATGACCAGCGCAGGGAATGGCTGGCCGTGGGGGTTAGCGCATCCCGCCGGGCGGGACGGCTGGAGGAAACCGTTGAAGTCCTGAACCGGCTTGGTTCGGGAGAGTCCGTCAGCTTCGAGGGACGCCACTTCAGCCTGGACTCGGTGGCCATGAGTCCACGCCCAGCCCAAGAAGGCGGCGTACCCGTACTCATGGCCTGCCACTGGAGGGCAGGGAAGGATGCGCAGTTCAGGCGGGCCGCCAGGCTGGGGGCTGGCTTCATCTCCATCTCGGATACTCCCGAGGAATACGCACGGGTCGCCGAGAAGGTGGGGGAGTATGCCGGGGAAGAAGGCAGAAATGTCGATGAGATGGAATCGGCCTTTTACATGACCGTCAACCTCGGGGCCGACCAGGGCCGGGCCGTGACGGACGCCGAGGATTATCTGTTGCGGTACTATGGTGCCAATATCTGGGGAGACAGATGGGGCCCCTTCGGCGAGCCTCAGAGGACTGTTGAATGCATTCAACATTACGCCGAAGCCGGGGCGGGCACCATAATCGTGCGTTTCGCTTCCTTCGACCAGGAGGGCCAGCTGGATCGCTTCTTGACAGAGGTGGCGCCGGCCTTCCGATGACAATTAGGCTTCGGGGCAAGGGAATTGCCACAGAGGCACCGAAGCACGGAGATAATATATAATTCTCGGCTTCTCTCCGGCTATTTTGAAAACGAAACGATTTATCCGTCCTAGGCTGTCTCGGGTGTTCCATTTCCCGCCAGCATTGTACCTGGTTCTAGCCTTGCTCCTATTATTCGTCACAGGACTGCCTTCCGTTCGGGGCGACCAAGAGGCCCCTGCCGGGTGCGACGTAGTCTTCGGCGCCACCACGCGAGGAGAGGTCATGGAGCCCTCTGCCGGTGGAGGTTGCAACTTCACAGGCGGCGTCAGCGGAGGCGATATCAAGGTGGACCGGGTCATAGACGGCGACACTATCGTGTTGTCAGGCGGACGGCGGCTAAGGTACATCGGTCTGGATGCCCCGGAGGTGGGGGACAGGCCCCAGCACTTCGGTCCAGAGGCGTCGGCTTTCAACCGGCGGCTTTTGGAGGGGCGCAAGGTCCATCTGGAAAAGGATGTTTCAGAGGAGGACAGGTTCGGGAGGCTGCTGCGTTTCGTCTATGCCGATGCTATACTTGTGAACGCCGAGCTGGTGCGGGAAGGGTACGCCAGGGCGAAAGCATATCCCCCGGACACCCGCTATACAGAGTGTTTCGCCGCGCTGGAGCAGGAAGCTCAGGATGCCGGTAGGGGCATGTGGGCTAAGGTGAGTTCGGACGCCGGCTGACCCCGGCGGGTCTGGAGAATACCGGGGTCGCACCGGGTCCAGATATTATCGAGTGTTCCAGAAGGTTGAGTGGGATGCGTAAAAACATCGTCAAAGAGAAGCTGCGCAGGGGAGAGCCGTCGATAGGCACCTGGGTCTCCACCGGCGATCCCCTGGTGGCCGAGATCCTGGCCCACGCCGGGTTCGACTGGCTGGCCGTGGACATGGAGCATAACGCCATCGACATGGAGAAGCTGCTGTCCTGCTTCTACGCCATCGGCACCACCGATACTGTCCCCTTCGTCCGGGTGCCCTGGAATGATCCCCAGGTATTGAAGCGGGTCCTGGACATCGGGGCATACGGGGTTATTATTCCAAACATAAAGGGGCCCGAGGAGGCTGAGCTGGCAGTGGGCGCCTGCCGCTACGCTCCCGAGGGGTTCCGGGGAGTCGGGGGGATAAGGGGGCGGCTCTACGGCGGCCCCGACTACTTTCAGAGGGCCAACGAAGAGATCGCGGTGGTGCTGATGATCGAGGATGCCGTGGCGGTGACCCGCATAGCGGAGATTTGCAACGTCCCCGGGATAGACGTCCTGTTCATAGGGCCGAACGACCTGGCCTCCAGCATGGGCGTGCGCACCGGGTACGATAACCCCCATCCCGACCACAAGGCGGCGGTGAGACAGGTGTTGGAGACGGGAAAGCGCTTCAACATCCCCGTGGGCATCCACTGCGGGAGCCCTGAAGAGGTGAACCGGCGTATCGAAGAGGGCTTCCAGTGGATGCCCATTGTCAGCGATACCAGGTTCCTGAGCACTGCGGTGGAAGGCGCTTTGGAACAGATAAAATTACCCAGCCACCTATCTTGACCAGTCATCTATCTTGAATGGAGGTCTTGTGTACGAGATAGACCTCAGCGGAAAAAGGGCCCTGGTCTTCGGGGTCGCAAACGAACGGAGCATCGCCTGGGGCATCGCCGAGATGCTCCACCGGGCCGGGGCGGAGCTTGCCTTCAGCTACCAGGACGAAAGGTTGAAGGGACGGGTGTCGAAGCTGGCGGACACTTTGGGTGGCACCCTGCTGGTCCAATGCGACGTGTCCAATGACCAGCAAATAGCTTCCCTGTTCGGGGAAATTGAGGCGCAGTCCGGCGGCCTTGACCTGCTGGTACACAGTGTCGCCTACGCCGCCAGGGATGACCTTGGGGGCGACTTCTCCAAGACCGGCAGAGAGGGATTCCATACCGCAATGGATATCAGCGCCTACTCGTTGCTGCCCCTGGTCCGCCATGCGGCGCCACTAATGGAAAAGAAGGGCGGCGGCAGCATATTGACGATGACCTTCCAGGCATCTGAGCGGGTTTTTCCCGGATACAACATCATGGGCACCGCCAAAGCGGCCCTGGAAAACGAGGTCCGCCAACTGGCAGCCGAATTCGGCGACCGGAACATACGTATCAACGCCATCTCCGCCGGTCCACTGGAAACCCTGGCGGCCAGGGGGATTCACGGCTTCCTGGATATGAAAAGGGCTCACGCCGAAAAGGCGCCCCTGAAGCGAAATATCACCCACGACGAGGTGGCGAAGACAGCCTTGTTCCTGTGCAGCGACCTGTCCAGCGGAATCACAGGCTCAGTTATACCGGTGGACGCAGGCTATCACATCATGGCGGTGTAACATCCGGGGGTAGCACCGGCTACGGCGGGCATCTGCCGGAGCTCCCGAATTGCCGAAGCTCCCGAATTGAAAGAGGTTACCCCGACTCCTTCCGATCACTCTTTGGCCCTCTAGTTAGCCCAAAGGCTATGCCGCCGGGCTAGATGCCTCCTCCGGATACGTGACTGGCCAGGTTTGTAAAGGCGGATGTTGGCTAATATAATGGGAAGAGCTATTAGCAGCTATAAATCAAGGATAATGCGATGTCCACAGAAAGCAAATTAAGCAAAACAGAGCGCAACCTTCGGAACTCCATCGTCAGTGAGGCGGTGGCCTACCTGAAGTACAGCGCATATGCCCACAAAGCCCTGGAAGAGGGGCATCCCGAGGTGGCGCAGGTCTTCCAGGAAGTGGCTGGCGCCGAAAACATCCACGGGGTCAACCATCTGAGGGTCTCGGGTGAGGTGAAGACCAGCCTGGAGAACCTCCGGAGGGTAGTTACCAGCGAGTCCAAGGAGATTATTAATATCTATCCCGGCATGGTCAGAGATGCCGTGGACGAAGGTCACTTGGACGCGGCCGACACCTTCACCTTGGCCATGGACCGGGAGAGGCACCATCTGGAGGTGTTCTCCCGTGCCCTGGACGAGCTGGAGTCAAAACTGGCCCAATCGGGAGAACCCGAAGATGGGAAGGACGGTATGCTTTCCCAACGGATATCCCGTGGGCTGATACACCCTAGCATGGAGCCGGAGGTCTCGTCCACCTATGCTGCCGCCCGGCGGGAGATTGAAGGAGAGCGCTGGCGGATCGAGGCCCTTGGCCGGATACGAGAGGTGGTATTTGGTGTCCAGGATGGCCTGATAAGCACCCTGGCCCTGGTCACGGCACTGGCGGTAAGCGACGTTGGGAATACTACCGTCCTGGTCGGAGGCCTGGCGGGAGCTCTGGCCGGAATGCTTTCCATGGCAACCGGGGCCTACCTGGGCTCCAAGGCGCAGATGGACGTTCAGAGGTCGGAGATCGACAAGGAGGCCAGAGAGCTGGATGACCACCCCGCGGAGGAGCTGGCGGAGCTGGTGGTCCTGTACCAGCGGGAGGGCCTGAGCTTTGACCAGGCCAAAAGTGTAGCTGAACACATAGCAGCCGACAAGGAGTTGTGGCTCCGTACCTTGGTGGAGAAGGAGCTGGGCATAAGCCCGGACGTGACGTCGAACCCATTGAAAGACGCCTTCACCATGGGCACGGCCTTCATCCTGGCGGCCCTGGTACCGGTTCTACCCTTCTTCTTTATTGATGGGAAACCGGCCATCGGCGCGTCGGTGGGGGTGACCCTTGTGGGTCTGTTTGCTCTGGGGATTGGCAAAGGGAAGTTGGTGAAGCTGTCTCCCATCATCCAGGGACTGGAAATCATGCTCATCGGCGCGGCCGCGGCCGGGTTGGGAATCGTCCTGGGCGAGTTTATCCCCAGATTAGCCACGTAGTTTGGGGCCGCCTCTCTCACGGTAGTACCCCAGGATACCGGAAAGCGACCAGGCCGGTTAGCTGGCCACACTGAAGGTGGACGCGGAAAAGACCTGGTCGGTCTCCACGCCTGGGACTGAGTCACTGTTTAAGAAGCAGGTAAGGCTCTGGTTTGGCTCGAGGAATACCTCCATAAGCTCGCCCGGTTGGTAGATGGCGCTATGGTGTTGCAGACTGTGGACTACCGCTCCCGAGGGAAGGCGCAGACCGTAGGAGTAGTGCATCCCGCTGAAGGCACGGCTTATCACGGTACCCGCGCCGTTGCTGGAAGGCCGAATCCTCACATCGTCAGGCCTCACCATTACATCCGCAGCCGCTCCGATGGGGATTGGGGTTGCCGGTCGTAGCGCCGCAATCTCCGTGACCAGGCCCTCCTCCGTTGCCTTTGCGGCAAGGAAATCGGCACTTCCCACGAACTGGGCCACGAACCGCGTGCCCGGGTGGTGAAAAATCTCCTCTGGGGTCCCAACCTGCTCCAATATGCCCGCGTTCATGACCCCGACCTTGTCCCCTACGTAAAGGGCCTCCTGCTGCACGTGGGTGACGTGAACGGCGGGAACACCGCTGGCGTGGAGGATGTTCTTGACCTCGGACCGCAGCTGTAATCTTAGTTTGGTGTCCAGGTTGCTGAAGGGCTCATCCAGCAGAAGGACCACCGGGCGTGGCGCCAGAGAGCGGGCCAGGGCCACCCTCTGTTGCTCACCTCCCGAGAGCTGGTAAGGGTATCGTTGGGCAAAGCTGGAGAGGCTGACCATATCCAGCACTTGATTGGCACGTTGCTCTCTGTCGTGCTTGGACCACCCCTTGAGACCGAATATCACGTTCTGGAACACCGTCAGGTGGGGAAACAGAGCATAGTCCTGGAAGACCATGCCGACTCCGCGCTCCTCGGGCGGGACCCATTTCCCCTGGCCCGACACAATCCTGCCGTCAAAGGTCACGGTCCCATCGTCGGGCACCTCGAATCCAGCCATCAGCCGCAGCAAAGTGCTCTTGCCGCTGCCGCTGGGGCCCAACAGGGCAAGGATCTCTCCGGGCGCCAAGTCCAGGCCAACGTTTCTCACGGCACTGGTGGAGCCGAAGGTTTTGGTTACCCCGTGGCACTGGATGATGGGGTGGCCCGACATGACCAACTCCGGTTTCCGAACATCGGGTCGCGTTCTACGAATCAGCCTACCTTCGCCGGGAGCCAAAGTCAATCTCCCGCTTCTATGGTCTTACGCCTGTTGCCCTACCTTGTCGTCCGGCCATCCCGCAGCATGAGTAAGGCCAGGGGAACGGCGGAGACCAGCACCAGCAACAGGGCCGGACCCGCTGCCTGGGTGAAGAAAGCCGATTCCGTTGCCGACCAGATGGAGGTGGCCAGGGTATTGAAGCCGATGGGGCCCAGTATCAAGGTTGCGGGCAACTCTTTCATGGTGATGAGGAAGACCAGGGCGGCCCCGGCCAGGATCCCCGGGCGCATCAGGGGAACGGTGACGGCGGCGAAAACCTGGTAGGGCCTCCTCCCCAACCCGCGGGCCGCCTCCTCCACCCCGGGGCTGACCTGCACCAATGAGGCTCGGGCCGACCCCACCGCCGCGGGTAAAAAGAGCACTACATAGGCAAAGACCAGGAGAGCGATGCCCTGATATAGGGGTGTCAAGTAGTTGGCCGCAAAAAATACCAGGGACAGGGCAATGACTATGCCCGGAAGGGCGAAGCCGATATAGGTGATACGCTCTAGCAACGCGCTGGCATGTCCAGCATAGCGGACGGTCAGAACGGCCACCGGCAGAGCCACAATCACCGTGGCCACCGCAGCCAACGCCGAGACGTACAGAGAGTTGACCACCGTTGTCCCCACCAGGCCCGCCGATTCTCCAGCGTGTACGCCCCGGCCCAGCCAGTAACCCAGCACTCCCATCGGCCCGGCCAGGGCAATTAAGACTACTATCCCGCACAGAATAAAGGCAGGCCAGCGCCATCGCCCGAGGGGGACCGTCCCCGGGGGATGAAGAGCGCCAACGGTGCTCCTGTAGTAGCTGGACCGGCGGCGTGTGCCGGCCTCCAGGCTGAGAATCACCAGGGCCAACACGATGAGTACCAGAGAGCTTGCTGCCGCCAGGGCGCGTGCCCCGCCGTCGTATTGCAAGTAGATCACGTAGGTAAAGGTCTCGTAGCCAAGTAAGGATACGGCGCCGAAGTCGCTGATGGTGTAGAGGGCCACCAGCAAAGAGCCGGCGGCGATGGCAGGCCTGAGCTGCGGCAGCACTACTTTAAAGAAGGTGCTCCAGGACCGGTGTCCCAGGCTCCTGGATGTCTCCTCCAGGGAAGGGTCCAGGCCCCAGAGGGCTCCCCGGATGCTGATTAACACGTAGGGATAGCTGAGGAATGTCAGGGTCAACATGGCCCCCGGGAACCCGTAGATATCGGGTAGCCGCTCGAAGCCCGGGAGCCCGCCCAGGAACTGTTGCAGCATCCCGCGAGGACCCAAAGCGGCGACGACGACCAGTCCCCCGACGTAGCTGGGAATCACAAGGGGAAGGGATGTCAATACGGACCACATCCGGCGCAAGGGCAGGTCCGTCCTTACTGTGAGCCAGGCCATGGGCAATGCCAGCATTACGGAGGCGACGGTTACGGCCAGGGCAAGCAGGACTGTCCGGCCCAGGGTCTCCAGCACCCGAACCCGGAGCAGAAGGTCCCACGCCTCCCCGCCGGTGCCCACAGTCCTGATAATCAGGTAAATGATGGGCAGCACCATTGCCGCCGCCACCAGGAGGGAGGGGACCCAAATGATACTCGGGGGCCAGGCTGCACGGTCGAAGGGTCCCCAACGGCGAAGGAAGGCCGGAGTCCGGGACCCAGGAGTTCCGGGGCCGGCTGCCATGTCTAAGGGATTATCCCCACTTCTCGCAACAGTTTCTGGGTGCCCTGGACATCGGACAGTTTGGAGAGGTCCACCGCGGGAATCTCAAGCTGCTCCAGGGGGACCAGCAGCCGGTGGGTGGTAATCCCCTCTACCAGGGAGTACTCGAAGGTCTGGCTGGCGAAGTACTGCTGCCCCAGTTGGGACAGCATGAAATCAAGGAAACGCCGGGCGTTCTCTGAGTTCTTGGATGTTGAAAGTATGCCGGCCCCGTTGACCAGCATGGTAGCCCCCAGGTCGTGCCCTCTGGGGTGGTAGTTCCGTGCGGGGGAGTCCTCGCCCTCCTCCTGAAGGAAGCGGAAAAGGTAGTAGTGGTTGACGAAGCCGACGTCAATCTCCCCATCGGCTGCTGCCTTGACGATGGGGGTGTTCTTCGGGTATATCCTGGGCTGGTTGGCTTGAATCCCCTTAAGCCAACGGCGGGTGGCCTCTTCGCCCATTGTGACCCGCATGGCCGTCACGAAAGACTGGAAGGAGCCGTTGCCAGGGGCCCAACCGATACGGCCTTTCCACTTGGGATCGGTGAAAGCCAGGATGGAATCGGGCAGGTCGGCCTCGCTTAGCTTCTCGGAGTTGTATACCACGACCCTGGCACGACCCGATATCCCCACCCATTTGCCGTCGCGGGACCTTACATCCGGGGAGACCTGGTTAAGGATTTCGCCGGGAAGCACCGCCAGCAGGTCGGACATGGCTCCCAGAAGGCCGGGGTCCGTCGCAAAGTAGAGGTCGGCGGGGCTGTTGGAGCCTTCCTCCCGGATGGTGGCGGCCAGGCCCGCGTTGCTCCCGTAGTTGACTCCCACGTCGATCCCGGTGGCATCCTCGAACTGCTGAATGATGGGTCCCACCAAGGTCTCCTCCCGGGCGGAATAGATAACTAACTTGGAGTCTCCTCCACAGGCGCCAGCCAGAAGTGGGACAACCACCAATACACCAAGAACTAATAGCCAATAGGGCCGCTTCGGGACCATCTCAACTCCTATATTATAGAACCTGGTGGACCAAAGAACCTATCGTCACCGGCCTCAATGCCTGCGGGATTGTATACTAACTATATTAACATGTCAATACTAATAAAATAAAACAGTGGATATTGGCGTTCCTTTTTGGCGCCTTCTAGGTCCAATATATGACCAAATTCAACGGCGCCTATTGGATTATCTCAGGTAAGCTACCGGATACGGATTGAGCTGAAGTATCTGGTGAGTATTAACGACGCCTTGCGCTTCGACTCTGACGAGGTTATAATGTCTGCGGAAACTATGGCAAAACCAAATATATTAGTGCACACAAGTAAAATACATTAGTCTATGCTTTCGATTGATTGTATGCTCGGCAGGGGGAGAAAATGGTTTTAGGTGAGCCTAAGCCCGAAGTCAGCGTCGTGGTGGAAAACTACCTTCAGGCCATCTATAAGCTCAACGAGCGGGACGAACGGGTGTTCCTCACCCGGCTGGCGGAGGTGATGAACGTATCGGTGGCAACGGTGGTTGGTACCCTGAAGCGGCTCATCAAACAGGGGATGGTGGAGGTGGGAAAGGACAAAGAAGTCACCTTCACTTCCAAGGGTAGGGAGTTGGGTGAGGCGGTGGTGCGGCGTCATCGTCTGGCTGAGCGGATGTGCACCGAGCTTCTGGGAGTGGAGTGGCACCGGGCCCACGCCGAAGCGCACCGCTTGGAGCACGCCATCTCCCCCTACGTGGAGACCAAGCTGGCCGAGGCCCTGGGCTACCCCAAGACCAACCCCTTCGGTCAATCTATCCCGGGCTACGGCGACGACCTGGCCCGGCCGCCTATGAAAGCCATGATACAGACCGAAGAGGGAGAAACTACGGTGGTGGAGAGGGTCCCTGAAGAGGACCGTCGCCTGTTGGAATTTTTCGATCTCAGCGGCATCAGGCCCGGCGCGGAGTTCATGGTCAAGGAACTGGCGCCCTTCAAGGGCACAATGACCATTATGGTAGGGGAAGAAGAGGTGGTGCTGGGTACCGAGGTGGCCGAGAAGGTCATGGTCCGCGGGTAGGTCCAGGGGACTCCAGTTACGCTTCTGCTGGAGCGTACCGCAGTATGGCTCTATTTCCCACGGCCCTCCATAGTGTACTTCCCATCCTCTCAATGTGCATCTGACCCAACGTTCACAAATCATTTCACCTGGCGAAAGGAGGGTGAGATGGCATTCAAGGGTCTAGCAATAATATGATATGCACTAGGGACTCTGGTAGTTCTCGCTGCCTGCGGCGGGTCAGACCCGACACCAACGCCGACTCCGATACCAGCGTCCATCTCAACACCGGCTCCTTCACCAACGCAGGCCCCAATACCGGTAACCGACATTCCGCTAACCGAAACCCATGTGTTTCCCGGCTTTGGATTCAGCATTGATTTCCCATCGGGCTGGCTGGCAGAAACGCGGGGGACAAATACATTAATCAGTGAACTGGAAGAGGACCACCAGTTAGCTTTCAGTGATCAGAGAAGGCATTATAGAGGGGTTCCGTGTTGAGCTAAGTCATCAAGAATTGGCCTTTATGCGTGGCCTTGGTCTACCGGAAAATCCCTCTCTTGAGGACCTGTTGAAACTCAACACCCAGCTTTTTGATTCGCAGGAGCCAATTGAGGAATCGGAGACAGTAATATTTGGCGTGCCTGCATTGAGTGTGGAAATCCACGATCGAGACGACAACTGGGGAATTGTTTTCATGGGTATTTTGGGAAATGAAGTGTTTCTATTCGGCATCGGAGGACCATCTAAGGAAGCGTTAGATAAAATCAAGCCAACCTGGACAAGGATGTTGGAGAGTATTAAGCCAGCAAATGCTCCTGCCATAGCAGGTCTCAGCGAATCTGAAGCGGATTACCTGGCTCAGGTCCGCGCGGCTTTTTAGTTGTTTACGGACAAGGCGGCGGGCTTCGGAGCGGTTTTTGGCCAGACGTGGCCGCTCCGGGAGTAGAGTCCCAGGAAGTGGTGCAAGAGGGAGAGGGTCTGGAGAAAGAGAGACCACCGCGTCATCTTTAGCGGGCAAAGAAGAAAGCTCGAGAAAGGAGGACAACAGTGGTCAAGGAAAGGATGGACCTGCTGGAGCTATTGCGCAAGGGGGGAATGGACGGTGACGTGGACTTCCTACGGGAGGCACTGAGAGTGCTGGTAGAGGGGATCATGGATGCGGAGGTGTCATCGAGGATCGGTGTTGAGTATGGAGAACGCAGCCCTGAGCGGGTGACCCAGCGCAACGGGTATCGGTCCCGGGCGTGGGATACCCGTGTAGGGACGATGGATCTGCACATCCCGAAGCTTCGAGAGGGGAGCTACTTCCCGAGCCTGCTGGAGCCACGGCGTCGCAGCGAGCGAGCTCTGCTGGCTGTGATCCAGCAGGCCTACGTGGAAGGTGTATCCACAAGGCGGGTGGACGATCTGGTCAAGGCCCTGGGGTGTGAGGGTATCTCCAAGAGCCAGGTGTCGCGCATCTGTCAGGAACTGGACGTGGTGGTGGATGGCTTCATGGGCCGTCCGCTGGACGCTGGACCCTACCCCTACCTGTGGCTGGACGCACTGACCCAGAAGGTCAGGGAGGCCGGCAGGATCGTCAACGTCAGCGTGGTGGTGGCGACGGCCGTCAATGGCGAGGGCAAGCGGGAAATCATTGGGATGGACGTGGGTACCAGTGAGAACGGCGCCTTCTGGCTGGCCTTCCTACGCTCGCTGTCCGCCAGGGGCCTCAGCGGGGTGGAGCTGGTGGTATCGGACGCTCATCAGGGACTCCGAGGCGCCATCGCCGCAGTCTTCGGCGGAGCCAGCTGGCAACGGTGCCGCACCCACTTCATGACCAACCTGCTCACTCGGGTCCCCAGGCGCGCCCAGCCATGGGTAGCCACCATGGTGCGCACCATCTACCAGCAACCCTCCCCCGATGAGGTACACGCCCAGCTCGACAGGGTGACCGATCAACTCCAGAACCGGTTCCCTCAGGTCGCCTCTCTACTGGACGAGGCCGGACCCGACGTCCTGGCCTTCTCCAGCTTCCCACTCGCCCACTGGAAGAAGATCTGGTCCAACAACCCACAGGAGCGTCTCAACAAGGAGATCCGGCGACGCACCGATGTGGTGGGCATCTTCCCTAACCGGCCGGCCGTGCGCCGCCTCGTTGGCGCCGTCCTCGCTGAGCAGCACGACGAATGGGCCGTTGGCCGTCGATACATCACACCTGTCGTGCTGACCTTCAACGAAGCTCTTCCAGAAGCCGATCTCGCGGAGGCGACAGCCACCTAAACAACATCAACAGGATGACGCACTCTTACACCACTTGACGGGACGTGACCGCTCCGGGAGCGGCTCTTCGAAGCGCGGCAAGAATTATCAGACTCAAGCAAGCCGATTTTGCGCATCCACTTCCAGAGATTCCCCATGGCATGTGAAGGTGAGGAGTTTTAGCTGGAGGCTCCGGTCCGGACGGGCTTCTATACCCTGTCCAACATGCCCCGAAGGGCCTTCAAAAAGCCGGTGGGGTTGTCCCCCGCCACAAGGTGGCCGGCCCCTGGCACAACGGCGGAGGTGCTTTGAGGAATCACCTGGAGCATCTTTTCCATTATTTCCTGTGGGAAAATATCGCTGTCGCCGCCCCTGATTATAAGGGTTGGGCACAGTATCTTTCCCAAGGACTCCCATAGCTTCTCCGTGGGCCAGCTTTGTGGCCGGTATCCTGGGGCCCGCAGCAACTTGTCGTACTTCCATGTCCACCTGCCGTCTGGGCGCCGTCGGATGCTGTATTTGAGGGCACCCAAGACCTGGTCCAGCGGCCGGCCGGTATATTCCTGGACCCGGGCGGCGAATTCTTCGTAGGAGTCTAAATCGTCGGGAAGCTCACGGAACCGGCGGATGCGGGCTTCACCCTGATACTTGAACTCTGGACCCATGTCCACGATGACCAGTGCCTTCACCTTTTCGGGCCTGAGGGATGCGAAGGTATAGCCGTTCCGTCCACCCATGGAGTGTCCCACCAGGATGAACTGATCCAGGCCTAGGGCATCCACAAATCCATCCAGGTCTCTCAGATGGGCGTCTAAAGAGTAGTCGCCGTCGGGGGCCCACTGGCTGTCTCCATGGCCGCGGGCATCCAGGGCCAGGACGCGATAATCCGTCGCAAGGGATAGCGAAACAAAGTCCCAGCTGTGGCCCTGCTGCAGAGCCCCATGCAAAAAAAGGATGATCTCTTTGCCCTCATTACCCCAGTCCAGGCAGTGAAACCTCAGGCCGTTGGCGGATATCTCCATGTCCCTCGGTGTCACTTCCTTGAGGAAGGGCACCCCCTTCGCCCTGGCGGCATCGAACAGCGACAGGCCTCCTTGTTCCAACGACATCTCGCGCACCTATATAACCCTTTAACCCGTGGTAATCCCGTAACGAATAGAGACCGGGCATTGAAGCATAAACCGAGGCGGGTCGATTCCTCTGAAGGAGCCTGCGGGAGTGTCCGGTACCTAGGGCCCGACCTGGTAGACCCAGACCTGGTGATATACGTCGGGCTCTGCTTTCGGAAGGGGCTGGAATTTGTCGGTAACCTCCACCAGCCGCCACTTGCCGGCGGACTCCAGTGCCGCCTGTTTCTCTTTGAACCCGCTGTTCTCGTAGACATCGGGTCTCAGGGTAAACACGATGAATCCGCCTGGCTTGGTGATACGAATGAATTCATCCAGGGAGCCGGCAGGGGCGTGGCCAACGGTGAGGACACCCACGCTGACCACGGCGCCGAATGCATTTTCGGGGAAGTCCAGCGGGTCGCCCATGACCATCTGGTACAGGTCGCGGTATACACCCTTCTTTCGCGCTTCTTCCAGCATCCCCGGAGAAAGGTCCATGGCCGCAATGTCCACGTAGCCCATCCGGGACAGAAGCTCCCCCACCAGGCCCGTGCCCGCCCCGGCGTCCAGGATCCTGGCCTTCTTGGCTACGTACTTGGCCAAGAAGGCCAGGATCCGCTGCGGGGCTGCCCAACCGAAGTCCTGGTCGAGGTCCGAATCGTAGGTACGGGCCCACTGGTCATACCGGTCCGCCAGCTCCCGGTTGTTCTGGGACGAATAGACCCATTGCACGACATTCTGGTCGGGCAAGTCCGTCTCCTTCTTCTCCACCTACACAGCCCGCCGAATTATTTTCGGCACAAGTACAGGCCCCAGCCCAACTCACCGTTCTCCACCGCCTGTACCATCTGACCGTAGGCGAAGTTGAGGGGCTTGTACTTCTCGGGGTCCCGTGAGCTTCTCTCTCTCGTGACCTCTTCCAAGTATGAGTAGCTGGTTTTGAGATTGCCGGAAATGTCTCGGGCAGCCAATATGCGGAATCCCGCCGCCTGAAGGGATTTCTGGTAAGACTCGAAGCTACAATCCGTGTCGAACAGCAGCCGGTCGTATACGTAGGTCCTGGCCGACTCACTGATGTCGGGCTTGGGCTTAATCAGATCGTCAAAAATGAAAATACCGTCGTCGCCAAGCACACGGTAGGCCTCTTTCAAGGCCGTCTCTTTGTCGGGAATGTGGTAGATTGCTGCCTGGCTCCAAACATGGGTAAAAGAGCCGTCCTCGAAGGGTAGAGCCGTAGCCGAACACTTCTCGAAGCTGGCGCACAGCCTCGTCTTGTGGGGCTGCATTTTCAGGTGTTCTCTGGCGTTTCCAATGCGGACCGCGCTCAGGTCTACCCCGACGACACGGCACCCCAGGCTTCCGCAGAGCCAGATTGAAGTGGTGCCGTTGCCACAACCCAAGTCGAGGACGCGGGAGCCCTGGTCTATGGATGACATCTTTGCCATGAGGTGATCGAGGTTGGCGCATGCCTTGAGAAAGTCATCGCCCGTGGTTTCGTCGAAGATGCCCCAATGCAGGCTTCCTTCCTTGTCCCAGAAGGAACGGTATAATGCATCCTCGGTGTCGTAGAAATGCTCGGTAGCCTGCTCGGTAAACCTGCCCATCATACGCTGGTCTTCAGACCTTTTATGTATTCCACGAACTGGTTCTGCTTATCTACCAGTATCATCTTGGGCTCTACCGGCTCGTCGGAAACCTCAAAGGAGAGGATAATAAGGCAATCGCCCTTTTTACAAAGCTTTGCACCCGCGCCCTGGACTGAGATCTCCCCGGAATATTTCTCGCCGGGAAGCGCGTAAGTCTCCCAACGATTACCGTTGGTCACGTTACAGATCAGGACTTTTTCGTATTCCCACAGGTCCACGTTCTCCATCAACGCCTTATCGATAATAACGCTGCCGATGTAGTCCGGGTTCGCGCCGGTGACAAATGCCCGGTGGATCTTCGACCTAAGTACAGTTCTCAATGCCAACCTCCCCTAAGTAAACTCGTACAGCGCCCCGGCGTTCTCGCAGACCAGCTTGCGTTGTAAAGAGTCGGGTAGATGCCTCAAGTTATCCTGGATATATGTTCTCGACTCGGGCCATCGGGATGGAGATAGTCCGAGCCCCATAAAATATTGTCCTCTCCCACTGCTTGGACCATATCTGAAGTCAGATATTCGTCGTTCTCCACCTAGGCGAGCCGGCGGATTATTTTCGGCACAAGTACAGGCCCCAGCCCAGCTCACGATTGACCACCGCCTGTGCTGTCTGCTCATATGAGTAAGACAGCTCCTTATAATGCTCTGCGTGTTCACCGCTACGATTGTTAGTGATGATTGACAGACACCAATAACTCATCTTGAGATGGTCGGAAAAATCTACAGCGTCCAGAATTTTGAATCCAATCCTTTCCAGTTCCTTCTGATACGTTTCGAAGCTATACTCCGTGTTGAACAGCAGCCGCTCGTATACGTGCTTCTGTGCCAACGGACTGACGTTCGGTTGAGGCTTGAACAGGTCATCGAAAATGAAAATACCGTCGTCCCGAAGCACCCTGTATGCTTCCTTCAGCGCATCTTCCTGGTCGTGGACGTGATACAGCGTCGCCTGGCTCCAAACATGGCTGAAAGTGCCATCCTCGAAAGGAAGATTAGTAGCCGATGCTTTTTCAAAGGCGACACTCGCCTGCACATCCGCCGCGCGTTGTTTCAGGGCACCCTTAGCGTTATCAATGCGGACTCCGCTTAAATCCACGCCGACAATGTTACATCCTAACTCATCGTACACGCTAAGGGCCGTTGTGCCGTTGCCACATCCCAGGTCGAGCACCTTCGATCCCTGGCTGATCTGACCCTTACTAATCATTGTTTTGTTCAGGTTCGCACAGGCCTTTAGAAAGTCGTTGCCGGTGCTTCCATCAAAGTAGCCCCAGTGTACGCTTCCATCTGGGTCCCAGAAGGAACTGTAGGTCGAATCCTCTTTGTCGTAGTAATTTTCGGTTTCTTGCTCAGTGTAGTTGCTTGGCATAGTGTGCTGCTCCAAGATATTCAACAAACTCGTTATCCTCGTTAACGAGTATCATCTTTGGTTCTACCTGTTCGTCTGTAACATCGAAAGACATAATAATGATGCAATCGCCCTTGTCCACTAGCTTAGCCGCCGCCCCCTGAACCGATATAATGCCAGACCTTCTTTCATCGGCGATGGCATAAGTCTCGAAGCGATTGCCATTGGTTATATCGCAGATAAGGACTTTCTCGTACTCCCAAAGGTCTACCCGTTCCATCAGATCTTGGTCAATAAGAATGCTTCCAATGTAGTCCTCATTGCACTCGGTTATAAAGGCTCTGTGGATCTTCGACCTGAGTACAGTTCTCAATTCCAAACCTCCGCTAAGTAAAGTCGTACAGCGATCCGGCGTTCTCGCATACCAGCTTTCGTTGTACGTAGTCGGGTAGATGCCCCAAGTTCTCCTGAATGTATGTTCTAGATTCGGGCCACAGGCCATCAGCGTGGGGGTAGTCCGAGCCCCATAAAATATTGTCCTCTCCAACTGCCTGGACTATATCTGGGGTCAGATATTCGTCCTGGAAGGTGGTATATCCCTGGCGGCGCCAGAATTCGCTGGGCTTCATGCTAAGGTTAAGATGGAACAGCTGTTGCTCGTATTCCCTGTCTATCCGGTGAAGCAAGTAGGGGATCCAACCGACGCCGCATTCGCCAAGGACAAACTTGAATTCGGGATACCGGTCACAAGCACCGGAAAGGATGATGCTGGTCAGCACCTCTGGGCCCGACAGCTGGAACAGGGTGAACGTCAGGCCCAAAGAAACCCACTGGTAGTCCTCCCTGGCCGGTCCTTCGGGCTGGCGGAAGGCTGCGCCGGTTGAATGGAAGGAGATGGGGATCCGGCATTCGGCAGCGGTGGCCCACAGGACGTCCCATTCCCTCTGGTATATAGGCAGGGCCGCACCCGAGGTGTTGAGCTCGGCCCCCTTCAGGCCTAGACCGGCGGCCCGCCTTAACTGGCCGGCTGCCGTCTCTGGATCGTGGCAGGAGATACAGGCCACTCCCACAAATCGTTGGGCGTTGCTCTGGCAAAATCCGGCAACCCATTCGTTGTAAATGTCGTATACCATGGTGGCGATTTCGGGGTCCGAGATGCCCTCTTCTCCATCGGAGAAGCCGCTGGCAACACCCAATATCCCGTACATCACCTCCCCCTGAAGGCCGTCGGTCTCCTGGTCGACCATGCGGAGCTCGGAGTCCGTGGGATGGAGCAGGCCCCGCTGGACGTCGGAGAAGAAGCCTAACTCTTCCATCTTGTCCAGACGATGGGAGAGGCCTGGAGTGTAGGGGTCAAAAGAGCTGGTCAATCCCGCGGAACCCACAAAGCCCAACTGGGTCCCGTTGTATACCCAAACCTTCCCTTGCTGGGTATCAATGACCTTGGGCATACGCTTCTTGAGCCTCGCTGGCGCCTGGGATACAAACAAGTTCTCTGGCAGCCAGAACAAATCTATATGACTGTCCGCCGAAATTACCTGATAGTCCACCCTCGGGTCCTCCTGTTACTAGAATGTTATCGTACGACATGCTAATTTCCGGTCTCACCATCACCAGGTTCTCAACGATATATCCGCCTCTGCACGCATCGACGGGAAGCTGGTCAGGGGTGTAATGGGCTGGGATGCGTGGGGATGCTGGCCAACCGATCTGCTGGATGCCACCGGGTTTGCGATGGCGGTTCTGGGAATAGCGCTTCCTCCGGATCGGGTGATCATATTGTTGGTATTTGAACAGAGGCTAAGGCTCGCAGGGGAGGCGGTGCTTGAGGCGAGATGTTGCGTTGGCCGCAGGTGGGTGACTGCACCATGACGGTAGATAACTCTCGCCGATTGGGCCCAGGCCTTGTACAAACCGGAGGGGTGAATTTTCACCCATACTTTTGTTTTCCCTTCACCATGTAATTCGCCACAAGTGGCAACAAAAGCTTTTTCGTATGTTACCGGTAGATTCGGAGGTTGTCAAATGGAGTCTACGGCAGGGAAGCGTCACAGCAGTCCGTCAATCTTGACTTGATTTGGCAAGCATCTTAGAATTACATCAGAATCGCCCGCTGTTACCGTTATATCCGATGGATCAGGGGAAGAGTGGTTACTTAGGTGGATTCAGGAGAATTTAACCGGCGATGAAGTCGGGGTACTAGTGGTAGCTGAGGGATGGTGGAGGCGCCAGAACCTGGAGGCTAAAAGCCGGAGGTAGTGGTTGAACGGGAGCGGACCCAAACGAAGGGTTGAGAGGCATGTGTCGGCGGGAGGGGTGGTGTACGGGTTGGTAAACGGGGAAATAAAATTGGTATTATGCGGCTTCAAAAATCCCCCAATCTGGTGCCTGCCCAAGGGCACTCCAGATGGCGGAGAAACCCTGGAAGAAACGGCTCTTCGAGAGGTCAGAGAGGAAACAGGGTTAGAGGTAGCCATGGAAGCGCCCATTGGCAGCGTAAATTACTGGTTCGTGTCATCGGGTAACGGGGCAAACTGTAACAAGACTGTTCACTTCTATCTTATGGCCCATAAGGGCGGCTCCACAGACTTCCATGACACCGAGTTTGATGTCGTCCAGTGGTTCTCTCCAGATGAGGCACTTAAAAATGTTGCCTACGTCAACGAAGCCAAGCTCCTAGAAAAGGCGCTGGGTATGATCCGGGAAAAGGTTTCAAAGTGAGTCCCATACCACAGGTCCTAGGCGTAACATCCAATGGTTGGGAGAAAAAAGAATGCAACTAGTTGGAGCGAAGGTAATCCTGAGGGATAAACGCCCGGAGGACGCCCGGTCGGACTACATGTGGCGCTCCAGTGAGGAGGTATCGAGATTAGATGCCGCCCCACCTTTGAAGATGAAATTCGAGGAGTTCTTTCGCATATTTAGGGACCAGATGAAGTACCCCACCCCAGCGTCGGGACGTTTGGGGATCGATACCGTGGACGGCAGGTACATAGGTAACTGTATGTACTACGATATGGATTCAGTGAACAAACAGGCCGAGGTCGGCATCGTCATCGGCGACAGAGATTATTGGAGCCGTGGGTACGGCTACGACGCTGTGGTCACGATACTCGACTACCTCTTTTCCGAAACTGAGATGGAGCGGCTATACCTGCACACATTGCAGTGGAACAGAAGGGCGCAGAGGGCCTTCCAGAAGTGCGGCTTCCTCCCGGTTACCGAAGTCCGCCGGGCCGGGATGGATTTTCTGCTAATGGAAATAAAAAAGGACCGTTGGCTGACTATCAGGGAGGACAAACTCTCAGCTAGGGACGCTGCGGTAGAAGCTACCCAGGGATAACCTCTCCGGTGCTGGCAGCTACGGTTCCATCCCCACCTCATCTGCCTACGGCGGACCCCCACCTGGGGATGGGGATGTGAGCTTTCGGTAGGGGCCTAGGCCGGAGGTGGAGGCTGGGCCGGGGCGGGGTTGGGCAAGTCCAATCCCAAAGTGGCAGGGAAAACCCTGATAAGCTCCTCCACAGTCCACCGGCCATCCTTGTGGATGGTTTTAGTCTCTTCGGGCTCGTTCAGCAGGCTTACCAGCCCTCCCGTGACGTGAAAAACGTGGCCGTTCACGTGGGCCGACTGGTCCGAGGCCAGCCATACGGTGAAGGGGGCCAGATCTTCGGGCTCACCCCTCACAGCCTCGGTGCTGTCGCCCGCCCCTCCTGTTATGCCCTTCTGGGCCCTCTGGGAGCGAGCGTCGTCGGGCACACTCACTATCATGCGGGTCGAAGCGCTGGGAGAGATGGCGTTGGCTGTGACACCATATTTGCCCATGTCTCTGGCTACCACACGGGTGAACCCAGCGATACCGTCCTTGGCGGCGGCGTAGTTGGCCTGTCCCGAGTTGCCGTAGAGGCCTGAGTTGGAGCTGAAGGTGATTATCCTGCCGGAGCGTTGTTGGCGAAACAAGATGCAGGCAGGCTTGGCAACGGCGAAAGTCCCCTTCAGGTGTACTCTGATCACATCGTCCCACTCTTGCTCCGTCATATTGAAAATCATGCGGTCCCGCAGGATACCATGGCAGGTGACGACGATGTCCAGTCCGCCGAAGCTATCAACGGCGGTCTGAATTACCTTCTCTCCCCCATCCATCGTGGCCACCGACTCGTGGCAGGCAACAGCAGTGCCTCCCGCGCCGGCGATCTCCGCCACCACCTTGTCGGCAGGAGAGGCATCGAAGCCGGAGCCGTCAAGATTTACGCCTGGGTCAACCACCACTACCCTGGCGCCTTCCGCCGCCATCAGCCGGGCTACACCTCTACCGATGCCCCGGCCTGCGCCGGTTACTATGGCAATTTTCCCCTTTACCAGATCGGCCATGGTTGTTGCTCCCTCGACCTTCTCTTCTGCTCTGCCCTGTTGGAACGTTGCCTCAAGATTATGCCGGATTTATGCCGTTGCGAACCCAGCCCCTGTGTTATCGGCCTGGCGTCTGGGGAGGCGCGGGATTGGCGATGTCCTTGGTAAGGTATCCCGCCGCCAGGGGCGACAGGGTCTCCAGTGGCCATCTACCTTCATGGTAGATGGAGCGCAGGGGCCTGGGCTGAGACATGATGGAGACGTCGCCGCCGTATACCAGGAAGGTCTGGCCGTTGATGTTGGAGGCGAAGTCGCTGGCCAGGTAGACCGTGAAGGGGGCCACATCATCTGGGTCCGCGTTCTGGAGGTCGAATTCCCCCTCGATGCTGGCGATGCCGCCTTTAGCCCGTGCCTCCTTGCCGCTGTCCGGGAGCTCCCCCGTCATACGGGTTAGCGCCCTGGGAGCGATGGAGTTGGCCGTGACGCCGTACCTGCCCATGTCCCTGGCCACCACCTTGGTGAACCCGGCGATGCCCGACTTGGCCGCGCCGTAGTTGGCCTGGCCCGAGTTGCCCACCAGCCCCGATTCTGAGCTGAAGGTGATAATCCTTCCAGATCTCTGCTGGCGGAAAAGGAGACAAGCGTGCTTGACCACGGTGAAGGTGCCCTTCAGGTGGACGGCGATCACCTCATCCCAGTCCTGCTCCGTCAAATTGAATACCATCCGGTCCCGCAGTATGCCGTGGCAGGTGACCACAATGTCCAGCTTGCCGTAGGTTTCCACGGCTGCCCTGACGATAGCCTCGCCCACATCCATGGTGGACACCGGCTCTTTGCTGGCGAGGCCTATTCCTCCCGCGGCGGTTATTTCCTCGACCACCTGTGCGGCTAGTGAGCTGTCCGAGCCGCTGCCATCCAGGCCAACCCCCGGGTCCACCACCACCACCTTGGCCCCTTCTGCGGCCATGAGCTTGGCCACGCCCCTGCCGATGCCTCTTCCGGCGCCGGTGACAATGGCCACTTTGTCCTTGAGGATGTCCGTCATAGTCTCCTTTTGCCCGCCGACCGGCCTGGGTTCTCGGTCGGTCTAGCATTAGTCAGCTTTTGGGACTACGGGAGGGCAGGATCACGGTGGCGGAGCCGGGTGTGGTGCGCTCCCCTTTTCCGTTCTCCACCCAGATCTCGCAGTCCACCATTTGCCTGCCGTCCTCGACGTACTTCCGTGATACCCTGCCTCTGCAAGTAAGGGTGTCACCGGGCACGTCCATGCCACGGTACTGGCACGACAAACTCTTCAGCGTACCCCCATGTCCCATCCAATCCGTGACGAGTTGGGCCAGGAATGCGTTTTTGAGGGCTCCGTGAAGTATGGGGCCATCCAGCCCGTTGCCCTGGGCGAAGTCCTTGTCGTAGTGTATCTGGTAAAAGTCACCCGAAGCTCCGGCGTATTGTACCAACTGGCGAGTGGTTGGAGTCTTCACCAAAGAGGGCATCTCCATACCCTCCTGCACGTCCTCCCAAAACACGGGCTCGCCCATGGCCAGTCCTCCAGCTAATACCTGATAAGCGTGTTGCGTTGGGTGGCCACCACCTCGCCCAGTTGGTTGGTGTAAGAGAAGTCTATGGTGGTGAAAAACATGGCGCCCAGCTTCCCGCTACGCTCGGACACCTCGACTATTCTGGCCACGGCGGTGATATGGTCGCCCACCCGCACGGGCTCGAAATACTCCCACTGGCTGCCGGCGTCCAGGAACCGGTTAAAGGGGGTGTCGAAGGGAAGTTGGGGACGTTCGAGCCTGACAGATCGGAGGAAGGTGGGAGGTGCCAAGATGCCACCGAACCGGCTCTTGCGGGCTGAGGCCTCGTCGTTCCACAGGGGATTGGCGTCGCCGACCGCTTCGGCGAACCTCTTTATGGCGCCCTTCTCCACCTCCAGGACAGCAGGCCCGCTGACCGTGCCAACGGCCTTCTGACGCATCTCCTCGGTGAGGAATGGGGTACCCGTGGCCAATGTCCAACCTCGCTTCTGGTTCGCAGCTCCAAGAGTTTACAAGTACCCGTCAAGGGTGTCAAGAAGATGGCCGAGGCTGCCTAATGCAGCTTCTCCAGGTTGGCGTAGCTGACCAGGAGGCGCTTTATGCCAACAGGCTTGTCAAATGCCACTGTAGCTTCGTAGTCGTTGCCCGAGGGATAGCAGCTGACCACCATGCCGTCCCCGAACGTGGCGTGGTGGACCCTATCGCCCACCTTGACCGTGGGCGCCGGAGGCTCAGGACGGACGACTGCCACCAGCGGCTCCCAGATTTCCGCAGCCGACTTTCGGGCCGGCGCAGCGGGTGTGGCAGGAGTGGTAAGGTGGCTGGGTATCTCGTACAGGAACCGGGATGGTCCCGAGGGGCCGTTAAGGCCGGAGTAGCCCCTGTGGAAGGCCCTCAGCAGGTAGAGCCGCTCCTTGGAACGGGTCATGCCCACGTAGCAGAGCCTCCGCTCTTCCTCCAGCTCTTCCTCGCTGTCCATGGAGCGGCTGTGGGGCAGGAGGCCCTCCTCCATGCCCACCACAAAGACCACAGGAAACTCCAGGCCCTTGGCCTGGTGGAGGGTGATGAGAGTGAGGGAGTCGGGGCTCTCCTCGTAGGTGTCCACGTCCGCCACCAGGGCCAGCCGTTCCAGCAGCAAGGTCAGTCCCTCCGGGGGCTCCATGCCGTGAAACTCCTGAGCCATGTTCCTCAGCTCCACTATGTTGTCCCACCGCTCCTCGGCCCTCTCGTCTCTGCCGAATAGATATTCCCGGTAGCCCGTCCGTTCCAAGACCGCGTCGATGAGCTCCACCACGCCCATCCTGCGGCTGTCTTCCATAAGGCCCTGTAAAAGCCGGAAGAAGCCGGCCATTAGTTTCGACGCCCTGGCCGGCATAGCTGGTGCCGGATGGCCGGGCCCGGTCTCCCCTTGGGCTATTCGTTCAAGGGCATTGAGGAGGGACATGCCCTGGCTTGAAGCCCAACGGGTGAGCTCCTCCACCGAGCGCTGCCCGATTCCTCTCAACGGGACGTTGATCACCCGGGCGAGGCTCACCGCGTCGTTGGGGTTGTTCACCAGCCTGAGGTAGGCAATCACGTCCTTGACCTCACGGCGCTGATAGAAGCGCACACCGCCCACCAGCTTGTACTTGGTCCCGTAGCGAAGGCATGCCTCCTCCAGGGCGCGGGACTGGGCGTTGACGCGGTACATCACCGCGCAGTCGCCTTCTTTGAACTTTTCCTCCCTGGAGAGGCGGCCTATCTCGCGGATGACGAACTGGGCCTCCTCCTCCTCGTTGTAGACCTCGTGGACCACCACCGGGTGGCCCCCCTCCTTTTGAGTGCGCAGGTCTTTGGGAATGCGCATGCGGTTGGCCGAGATCAGGTGCTTCGCCGCGTCAAGTATGGCGCCCGTGGAGCGGTAGTTCTCCTCCAGGGCGACGGTCCTGGCCTCGGGGTAGTCCTTCTGAAAGCTGAGGATGTTGCGTATGTCGGCGTGGCGCCAGGCGTAGATGGACTGGTCGGCGTCGCCCACGACACATATATTCCTGTAGCCCTCGGCCAGCAGCTTGGCAAGACCGTACTGGGCCACGTTGGTGTCCTGGAACTCGTCTACCAGAATATGGATATACCTGCGCTGGTACCGCTTCAGCACGTCAGAGTGATCTCGAAAGAGCCGGACCGTCTTCATCAGCAGGTCGTCGAAGTCCACGGCGCCGTTCCGGCCCAAAAGCTCCTCGTACCGCTGGTACACTTTGGCTGCCTGGCCCTCGAAGTAGCTCTGAGGGTTGTTGGAAAAGGTATGGGAGTCCATGAGCAGGCTCTTGGCCCGGGAAATCACGCCGTGGATGGCCCGGGGCGGGTACTGTCGGGGGTCCAGCTCCGCCAGTTCCATGGCCTGCTTGACCAGTTTCATCTGGTCCTCGTCGTCGTAGATTGTGTAGCTGGAGTCCAGCCCGATGTGCTTCCCTTCTCTGCGCAGCAGGCCGGCGCAGAAGGCGTGGAAGGTGCCCATAGAGAGCTGGTCCGCCCGGGCGCCCACCAGTCGCTGGAGCCGGTCCTTCATCTCCCTGGCGGCCTTATTGGTGAAGGTCACCGCCAGGATTCTGTGGGGGCTGATCTCGCAGACCCGCATCAGGTAGGCCACCCGGTGGGTGATGACCCGAGTCTTGCCGCTCCCCGGCCCGGCCACGATGAGCAGGGGGCCGTCTATGGTCTCCACGGCCTCCCGCTGGGCGGGGTTAAGCCCTTCGAGGATGGTTGTTGCTGAGGTCATGATAGATGCGTTAGAAGATAGGATGTAGGATAATATTTGCCGGGTAGATATATACGTACTCTACCCTTTAATTAATAGTATAACAATGGTGATTATCTACTTGACACAACAACGCAGGCCATGTAGCATGATTGAATGCGTTGGCTTCGAAGCTTCATTTCCCAAACATGGCAAGGTTTCGTCATTCTCTGTGTGTGCTTGGGGTTTCTCGCTGACTTTCCGGGCGGTCGCTCTAAGTTGGAGGATAGTATGAGCGCTATCCTTCCCTTGGGAGCGGCATTCTTGCCATATTTGGCTCTGGTAGGTGTTATCTATGGTGGTGGACTAATAGCATCATGGGTGGTCCGAACCAGCAGAGACCTATTGCAAGACGGCCCAAATATGCGGGAATTCAAAGCCTTGGCTTCAGCCATTGGAGACTGTAAGGTCGATTTACTAACCCACCTAGAAACCACACATTTATCCTCTAAATGTATTTGCCAAAACTGCGCGTGAATCTAAGCTGACTGTCGAAGTGAAATTGTTGATGGACCAACTTAAAGCTCTAAAAGTACCAGTATTTGACTTTAGCCCGAATCCACCGAAGGACACGGATGGACGGCGTGAGGACAGCGGAAGGGGGTGGGTGAGGGAGCTACAGGGGAGATGGCCTGGGCTCTTGGGGTAGATGGGAGGGCGGCGGAGGGTCTTCAGTCGCCGCACAGGGCCCCTAAGGCCCTATGCGGGAGTTGCGATGCGCGGAATGGCGAGACGATACGCAGCAGGGGACTCTCGCGACCGGGGTGGCGCGAGATTGCGGGGACGTTGGGTCAGTTGCAGGCTGGCCGTCAGGCCGGGAATGGAATGGCTTGCAGCCGGGCCAAGGCGCGACTGAACTGGGTTTCCCAAGGCCAGCGCCGGGGGAGATGCAAAGTGAGGCGGCGCGCCGAGCGGGTGATCCGCCCCACCAGAGCGAAGACCCGCCGCCTGAGGGTCTTGGTGATCACGGTCCGCTCGCCCAGACCAATCCGCGCCGTCCAGCGGGCGAGGTTATGCGCCATCACCTGGACCGCCAGCCAGGCGCCGTTGGCGGCGAAGCGCGCCGACGGCATGTGGTTCAGCCCGACGCCGTACTTGAGGTCGCGTATGGCGTTCTCGACCTCGGCGTGGCGGCGATGATCGGCCTCCAGTTCCAGCGTCTCCCCATCGCGGTCGGTGATGAAGGCGTGATAGCTGTATCTGGCGAAGAGGGCGAGCTGGGAACCGGGCGTCGGCTTCACCCGCCGGACAATGAGCCGCGCCGGCGGGGCGTCCGGCTTGGTCTGGAACGGGGTGTAAGTCGTCTCGGCGACATCGGCGGCGCCGTCCATCCAGTAGGGAATGGGAGTCCAGTCCTCCTCTGGTATCGCCTCGATCAGGTCCCGCAGGCTGGCGCGCTGGCGGATGGTGATAGAGAAGCGGACATCCATTTCCCGGCAGGCGGCAACGACAGTGTGGGCGTAGAAGCCGCTGTCGGCCCGCACCGTGAGTTGTCCCCTGGCCCCGCCGTCTCACGCAAGAAGTGGGCGGCGCCACGGGCGGTGTTGGCCCGGCCCTCGCGCAGCCGGGACATCAGCACCTCGCCGGTGCCGGCGGCAATGGCCAGCAGCGGGTGATAGCCGCGGGCGCCGGTATAGCCGTGGTGGCGCGCTCCCTCCTTGGCCAGTCCATAGGTCTCGCAGATGGTCGAGTCCAGGTCGATGGTCAGGGGCGAGTCGCCGGGTCCGGCCCCAGCGGCCCAGGCCCGGGCCAACAACTGGCGGCTCACGCGGTCGAGTTGACGGACATGCCCCCACCGGAAGCTGCGCAGGAAGGTCCCCAGGGTGGATGGCGCCTTGACCACGCAGCCTAGAACACCGACCGTCCCACCAGCGCGCAGCGCATCGGCGTCGTCGATGCAGTCGCCGCCTGCCAGCGCGGAAGCGACCAGCGTCAGCATCTTGTCCCCAGTGTTCGCCCGTCCCGGCGCTCCGCCGAGGTCAAGGTGATGGTCGACGAGTTCCCGTAGGCCCAGGTGCCGGGCTAGGGTGGCCGGCAGGAGCAGGCCGGCATTGGCCACCAGGCGATGGTCGTCAAAGAGGATGCGGATACGGTCGGGTTTGTTCTGTGGCAGCATCTATTGGGTGCTCCTTGTTTCCGGGCTGGTTTCTGTTCCAAAACCATTATCCCAGATTCAGAGGAGCACCCGCTGGCTTCTTCAAGGGCTGTCCCCAAGGCCGTCCTTCGGTGGATTCGGGCTAAGGCCCTATGCGGGAGTTGCGATGCGCGGGATGGCGAGAGGATACGCAGCAGGGGACTCTCGCGACCGGGGTGGCGCGAGATTGCGGGGACGTTGGGTCAGTTACAGGCTGGCCGTCAGGCCGGGAACGGAATGGCTTGCAGCCGGGCCAAGGCGCGACTGAACTGGGTTTCCCAAGGCCAGCGCCGGGGGAGATGCAAAGTGAGGCGGCGCGCCGAGCGGGTGATCCGTCCCACCAGAGCGAAGACCCGCCGCCTGAGGGTCTTGGTGATCACGGTCCGCTCGCCCAGACCAATCCGCGCCGTCCAGCGGGCCAGGTTATGCGCCATCACCTGTACCGCCAGCCAGGCGCCGTTGGCGGCGAAGCGCCCCGACGGCATGTGGTTCAGCCCGACGCCGTACTTGAGGTCGCGTATGGCGTTCTCGACCTCGGCGTGGCGGCGATGATCGGCCTCCAGTTCCAGCGTCTCCCCATCGCGGTCGGTGATGAAGGCGTGATAGCTGTATCTGGCGAAGAGGGCGAGCTGGGAACCGGGTGTCGGCTTCACCCGCCGGACAATGAGCCGCGCCAGCGGGGCGTCCGGCTTGGTCTGGAACGGGGTGTAAGTCGTCTCGGCGACATCGGCGGCGCCGTCCATCCAGTAGGGAATGGGAGTCCAGTCCTCCTCTGGTATCGCCTCGATCAGGTCCCGCAGGCTGGCGCGCTGGCGGATGGTGATAGAGAAGCGGACATCCATTTCCCGGCAGGCGGCAACGACAGTGTGGGCGTAGAAGCCGCTGTCGGCCCGCACCGTGAGTTGTCCCCTGGCCCCGCCGTAGCGCACCCGTCCCACCGTCTCACGCAGGAAGTGGGCGGCGCCACGGGCGGTGTTGGCCCGGCCCTCGCGCAGCCGGGACATCAGCACCTCGCCGGTGCCGGCGGCAATGGCCAGCAGCGGGTGATAGCCGCGGGCGCCGGTATAGCCGTGGTGGCGCGCTCCCTCCTTGGCCAGTCCATAGGTCTCGCAGATGGTCGAGTCCAGGTCGATGGTCAGGGGCGAGTCGCCGGGTCCGGCCCCAGCGGCCCAGGCCCGGGCCAACAACTGGCGGCTCACGCGGTCGAGTTGACGGACATGCCCCCACCGGAAGCTGCGCAGGAAGGTCCCCAGGGTGGATGGCGCCTTGACCACGCAGCCTAGAACACCGACCGTCCCACCAGCGCGCAGCGCATCGGCGTCGTCGATGCAGTCGCCGCCTGCCAGCGCGGAAGCGACCAGCGTCAGCATCTTGTCTCCAGTGTTCGCCCGTCCCGGCGCTCCGCCGAGGTCAAGGTGATGGTCGACGAGTTCCCGCAGGCCCAGGTGCCGGGCTAGGGTGGCCGGCAGGAGCAGGCCGGCATTGGCCACCAGGCGATGGTCGTCAAAGAGGATGCGAATACGGTCGGGTTTGTTCTGTGGCAGCATCTATTGGGTGCTCCTTGTTTCCGGGCTGGTTTCTGTTCCAAAACCATTATCCCAGATTTCAGAGGAGCACCCGCTGGCTTCTTCAAGGACTGTCCCCAAGGACGTCCTTCGGTGGATTCGGGTTTAGACACATGGGCGATCAAAAACAGTGGCAAATGTTGGTAGCTTATTTGACAACAATGGAGACGTTAGCTCGGAGTGGTAATTTGAGCCATGCACGGCGAAGCAAATTCCCATTATGACATAGGGAGGTATGACAGATGATACATAACCAAGAACCACCAAACTGGGTGGCGGAACGAGCCAAGTGTAATCTGGAATTGATTTTCGAGGCATTCTGTCAAGTCCTTGACCGTGATGTGAATGAGGTGAATGCGTTGCCAGAACGTCAACGCAGGGGTAGCCGGTTTCAGTTGGATGTTAATGTGGACGGGACAAGGCCCATTGCAGAAGTAAGGGAAGTATGTTCAACCAGCAACCCTGATACGCACTCGGCCTTTGCGACGTTCCGGAGGGGCGATGCTGCAATCACAATTCAAGCGTCATCATTGGCGCATACGGTGCATGCACGTGTGCGTTGGGACGAACGTACACGTGCATGCAAGTTGTATGTGCAAGATGACAAGTATGAGGTATGGGAACTGAGTCAATGGGTATCAGGCCCACTGTTCTTCCCCAATTAAGCGATCATCCATTCATAGGTCAGATGCAGAAAAGTAGGTGTGAGAAAAATGACGAAGGAAACCAGGATAGTTGCGGGACCAGAGGATGTTCGCACAATTGGGTTAGCTTGCACGAATTGTCAAGCAGAACTCATGGTCGCAATCGAGGAAGTACGTCTTTTCCCTGAGGGATGCCCGATATGTGGAGCAATTTGGCGAGGTGAGATAAGAGAGTTGAAGCTGCCAGGATGCTTATCAGTGCAATGCGTAACATGAACCTGCAACCTTCCGATAAGGTTCATGTTAGGTTCGTCTTTGATGGAAATCAGGCTACCAGTGCTTGATAAGTGAGATGCTCAGTGTTAACAATACGGCGAAGGGTGTCAGTGAAAATGTGGGTGTTGTCTCGGTTGCTGTATCGCCATTCCAGTTCTTCCAAGTACCTGTCCAGGTGTTTCTCGGAAACCTTGTGGAAGGCCCCGATGATGCTCCGCTTGAACAGGGACCACACGCCCTCTATGGTGTTGGTGTGAACGTCTCCGAGAACCCATTGTTCGGCAGAGTGGTTGACCGTCTCATGGCGGGTGTTGTGGTCTGCAATGCCCAGATAGGATGCCAGTTCATCGGTGTAGATAGCCTCTGCTTCATCCTTGACCGTCCGGTTGATGAAGTCATGGAGCGTTCCCTTTTTAGTGTTGGGTATGCGCTCCAACTTTATGCCGCCGTTCCGTTGGATGGCCCCGGCAACCCAAGTTTTGTTTCCCTTGTAGGCCCGCCCCTTACCTCTAGTCTTGCCGCCAACAAGGGTTTCGTCCACTTTGACAATGCCCAGGAGTGTAGGGCCGTCGAAGGGGTCATTGCCCATCGCTGCACGGATACGATGGCAGAGATACCACGCCGTCTTATAGGCTACTTTGATGGTCCGCTTGAGTTGGAGGGCGGATATGCCCTTCTTGGATTCGCACATCAGGTAAATGGCGATAAACCACTTGCGGAGGGGCAGGTGGGAATCGTGCATGATGGTTCCGGCGGTGACGGAGAACTGATAGCGGCAAGCATTGCAGTCGAATTGCCCACGTCCCTCAATCTCGGATACGCTGAGGGACCCGCACCGGAAGCAGGCCACGCCGTTGGGCCAACGAAGCCGCTCCAAGAGTTCCCGACACTTGGCGTCTGTGTTAAAGTCGTCCACGAGGGTTAGGAGGTCAGTCATGGCTCAGGCTCCCAAGAAGAAGAGATTGTTGCCGAAGAACATCGCTGAGAAGTCCGATTCCGAGGTGGCCGAAAAGCTGTTTGGCAAGAAAGCCAAACAGGAGTTAGACCGGCTGATTGACGATGCTCCCAAGTCCATGACTAAAGACTAACACAAAGCTAACCCTGTGTCAAGTATATAATTACCATAACAATAAGATAGAACCGCGTTATATAAACCGCTCTTACTTGTGAAGTCTTAGCCCGAATCCACCGAAGGACACGGATGGACGGCGTGAGGACAGCGGAAGGGGGTGGGTGAGGGAGCTACAGGGGAGATGGCCTGAGGTCTTGGGGTAGATGGGAGGCCGGCGGAGGGTCTTCAGTCGCCGCACAGGGCCCCTAAGGCCCTATGCGGGAGTTGCGATGCGCGGGATGGCGAGAGGATACGCAGCAGGGGACTCTCGCGACCGGGGTGGCGCGAGATTGCGGGGACGTTGGGTCAGTTGCAGGCTGGCCGTCAGGCCGGGAATGGAATGGCTTGCAGCCGGGCCAAGGCGCGACTGAACTGGGTTTCCCAAGGCCAGCGCCGGGGGAGATGCAAAGTGAGGCGGCGCGCCGAGCGGGTGATCCGCCCCACCAGAGCGAAGACCCGCCGCCTGAGGGTCTTGGTGATCACGGTCCCCTCGCCCAGACCAATCCGCGCCGTCCAGCGGGCCAGGTTATGCGCCATCACCTGGCCAGCCAGCCAGGCGCCGTTGGCGGCGAAGCGCGCCGACGGCATGTGGTTCAGCCCGACGCCGTACTTGAAGTCGCGTATGGCGTTCTCGACCTCGGCGTGGCGGCGATGATCGGCCTCCAGTTCCAGCGTCTCCCCATCGCGGTCGGTGATGAAGGCGTGATAGCTGTATCTGGCGAAGAGGGCGAGCTGGGAACCGGGCGTCGGCTTCACCCGCCGGACAATGAGCCGCACCGGCGCGGCGTCCGGCTTGGTCTGGAACGGGGTGTAAGTCGTCTCGGCGACATCGGCGGCGCCGTCCATCCAGTAGGGAATGGGAGTCCAGTCCTCCTCTGGTATCGCCTCGATCAGGTCCCGCAGGCTGGCGCGCTGGCGGATGGTGATAGAGAAGCGGACATCCATTTCCCGGCAGGCGGCAACGACAGTGTGGGCGTAGAAGCCGCTGTCGGCCCGCACCGTGAGTTGTCCCCTGGCCCCGCCGTAGCGCACCCGCCCCACCGTCTCACGCAGGAAGTGGGCGGCGCCACGGGCGGTGTTGGCCCGGCCCTCGCGCAGCCGGGACATCAGCACCTCGCCGGTGCCGGCGGCAATGGCCAGCAGCGGGTGATAGCCGCGGGCGCCGGTATAGCCGTGGTGGCGCGCTCCCTCCTTGGCCAGTCCATAGGTCTCGCAGATGGTCGAGTCCAGGTCGATGGTCAGGGGCGAGTCGCCGGGTCCGGCCCCAGCGGCCCAGGCCCGGGCCAACAACTGGCGGCTCACGCGGTCGAGTTGACGGACATGCCCCCACCGGAAGCTGCGCAGGAAGGTCCCCAGGGTGGATGGCGCCTTGACCACGCAGCCTAGAACACCGACCGTCCCACCAGCGCGCAGCGCATCGGCGTCGTCGATGCAGTCGCCGCCTGCCAGCGCGGAAGCGACCAGCGTCAGCATCTTGTCCCCAGTGTTCGCCCGTCCCGGCGCTCCGCCGAGGTCAAGGTGATGGTCGACGAGTTCCCGCAGGCCCAGGTGCCGGGCTAGGGTGGCCGGCAGGAGCAGGCCGGCATTGGCCACCAGGCAATGGTCGTCAAAGAGGATGCGGATACGGTCGGGTTTGTTCTGTGGCAGCATCTATTGGGTGCTCCTTGTTTCCGGGCTGGTTTCTGTTCCAAAACCATTATCCCAGATTCAGAGGAGCACCCGCTGGCTTCTTCAAGGGCTGTCCCCAAGGACGTCCTTCGGTGGATTCGGGCTAAGGGAAAGACATGAAGTTCAGTGAGCTAGTGAGGCGTCTAGAGCGGAACGGCTTCAGGCTGATGAGACAGAAAGGCTCCATCCGATACTATTCCAGACCTGGCGTGGACAGATTGATTCGCGTTGACTATCATGGTTCCAGGGAAGTTCCTACTGGCACTCTCAATGCGATCTTGAAAGCTGCAGGCTTGAGAGAAAGGGACGAGGGCTAACATGATCGATTTGAAATACTCTCTGGTCATTGAAGCGACGGAAGACCCCAGCTTCTTTGGGTTTTATTCACCTGATCTGGAAGGGTTCACAGGAGTCGGGCATTCTGTGGAAGATTGCCTGTACAAGGCAAAGTGGGGCATGGAAGAGCACTTGACACTGATGGAGGAACAGGGCCTTTCGATTCCACCATCTAATCCTGACCCTGAAATCCTGGTAATAAATGAGCGGCGGGATAAGACGCCCGAAGCCCTGGAGAAGGTATAGGAGGGTCAAGGGTTGTCGTTAGGGATTATTAGCGACCTGATGGTCACAAAAATCTAATAAAGGAACCGGGGAGGTAGGACGCCCATGGTAGAGAACGTGGGGGGCATCGACACCCTGCTCCATGAGGAGCGCAGGTTCCCGCCCCCGGAGGGGTTTGCCAAGCAGGCCAACATCCGGGACCCCGGCGTATACGAGGAAGCCGAAAAGGACTACGAGGCCTTCTGGGGCAGGTTCGCCGAGGAACTCCACTGGTTCAAGAAGTGGGACAAGGTCGTGGAGTGGGACCCGCCCTTCGCAAAGTGGTTTGTGGGCGGGAAGATAAACATGTCCTACAACTGCCTGGACCGCCACCTGGGCACCGCCCGCCGGAACAAGGCCGCCCTGGTGTGGGAGGGCGAGCCCGGCGACTGGAAGGTGTACACCTACTGGGACCTGTACCGGGAGGTGTGCCGGTTCGCCAATGCCCTTAAAAGCCTGGGCGTCCGGAAAGGCGACAGGGTCACCATCTACCTGCCCATGGTCCCCGAGCTTCCCATTGCCATGCTGGCCTGCGCCCGCATCGGGGCTCCTCACAGTGTCGTCTTCGGCGGTTTCAGCGCCGAGGCCCTCAGGGACAGGATCAACGATTCCGAGGCAAAAGTGCTCATCACCGCCGACGGGGGTTACAGGAGGGGCAACGTGGTGCCCCTGAAGCGGAACGCCGACGAGGCCCTGGAGGGGACCCCCAGCGTGGAGAAGTCGGTGGTGGTGCGGCGCACGGGCACCGCCGACGAGATGATGAAGCCTGGGAGGGACGTATGGTGGCACGAGCTGGTGGAGGGGCAGCCGGCCAAGTGCGAGGCGGAGCCCATGGACAGCGAAGATATGCTGTACATCCTCTATACCAGCGGAACCACCGGAAAGCCCAAGGGGATTGTCCATACCACTGGGGGCTACCTGGTGGGCGTTTACGCCACCACCAAGTGGGTGTTCGATCTCAAGGAGGAGGACCTTTACTGGTGCACCGCCGACATAGGTTGGGTCACGGGGCACAGCTATATCGTCTACGGCCCCCTGTCCAACGGCGCCACCACGGTAATGTATGAAGGCGCCCCGGACTGTCCCGACTGGGACCGCTTCTGGGCCATAGTGGAGAAGTACGGCGCCACAGTTCTGTATACCGCCCCCACCACCATTCGCAGCTTCATGAGGTGGGGTGAAGAGTACCCCAATAGACACGACCTCTCCTCCCTGCGGCTGCTGGGCTCGGTGGGAGAACCCATCAACCCCGAGGTGTGGATGTGGTACTGGCAGCACATCGGCGGCGGCAGGTGTCCGGTGGTGGACACCTGGTGGCAGACGGAGACGGGAATGATTCTCATCACCCCCCTACCGGGCATCACCACCCTGAAGCCCGGCTCGGCGACGCGGCCCTTTCCGGGTGTAGATGCGGAGGTGGTGGACGAGGCGGGCAACCCCGTGGGCCCCGGCCAGGGAGGCTATCTGGTACTCAAAAAGCCCTGGCCCGCCATGCTGCGTACCATCTACGGTGACCCTGAGAGGTACGTGCAGCAGTACTGGTCCAGATATCCCGGCATCTACTTCACCGCCGACGGTTGCAAGATGGACGAAGACGGCTATTTCTGGCTCCTGGGCCGGGTGGACGATGTCATTAACGTATCGGCCCACCGCATCTCTACCATGGAGGTGGAGAGCTCCTTGGTGGATCATCCCGCGGTGGCCGAGGCAGCCTCCATAGGTAAGAGCCACGAGGTCAAGGG
Source organism: Dehalococcoidia bacterium (assembly GCA_965225925.1). GTDB lineage: Bacteria > Chloroflexota > Dehalococcoidia > Lucifugimonadales > JAGWBF01 > CBDDBY01. The sequence continues at coordinate 823,317 of CBDDBY010000005.1, forward strand.
CCAGGCCGTGGTGGCTTTTGTAACTGTTAAAGAGAACGTGGAGCCTTCGGAGGCGCTGGTGGCGGAACTGAAGCAGCACGTGGTCAGCAAGATAGGGGCCATCGCCCGCCCCGACGAAATCTACTTCACCGCAGAGTTGCCCAAGACCCGCAGCGGCAAAATAATGCGGCGGTTGCTGAGGGACGTGGCCGAGGGACGGGCCCTGGGCGACACGACCACTTTGGCTGACCCCGCCGTGGTGGAGGCACTTAAAAATAAGTACGGTGAGGAGGAATAGGTTCTACCCGCCTGTGCTATAATTTCGGGAAGTCAAGTAATATACGACCTCAACGAGGTCGGCCCACCGGAAGTCCAGGTGGGTTCACAGACTAGATGACGGGAGGATATTCTGAAGTGGCGTCGAACATAGTGTTGTCGCAAGTTGAATACAACGTGGTGGGCACGCGGCCCGTTCGTCCCGACGGGGTGGACAAGGTCACCGGACGCGCCCAGTACGGCGCGGACATCAAACTGACTGGGTTGATCCACGGCATGGTGCTGCGGAGCCCCTACGCCCACGCCCGCATCAAGTCAATAGACACCAGCGCGGCTGAGGTCTACCCAGGTGTCAAAGCGGTTGTAACGGCAAAGGACCTGCCCTTTTCATCCCTCTCTCGGAAGGAGCTGGGGGATGGTTACCAGAAGCTGAAATTCCTCAGCGACAATATCCTGGCCAGCGATAAGGTGCTTTATATCGGCCATCCCGTAGCTGCGGTAGCTGCCATAAACCCCCATGTCGCGGAGGAGGCCTTGGACCTGATCGTGGTGGAGTATGAGGAGCTTCCTCACGTCCTGGACGTTCGGGAGGCCATGAAGGAAGATGCCCCGCTGCTTCATGACGACCTGTACACCAGTAGGCTGGGCGAGACTGCGGACCGGCCCAGCAATATCGCGGAACATTTCCACTTCGAGATGGGTGATGTGGCGAAGGGTTTTGCCGAGGCCGATATCGTGGTGGAGCACGAGTACGAGACCTCCGGGGTGCACCAGGGTTATATCGAGCCCCACGCATCCACCGCCCACTGGAACACCGACGGCCAGCTAAACGTCTGGGACACGACCCAATCCCCTTTCATGGTGAGGGACGGGCTGGCCCAGATCCTGCGGCATCCGGTTTCGAAGGTCAAGGTCACCCCCACGGAAATCGGGGGAGGATTCGGCGGCAAGATTCCCCTATACTTGGAGCCGGTGGCGGCGGTGCTCTCCAGGAAGACGGGGCTGCCCGTCAAGCTGGTGATGAGCCGCAGCGAGGTTTTTGAGGCATCGGGGCCGGGCTCGGCCAGCTGGATGAGGATCAAGATGGGCGTGACCAAGGAGGGCAAGATCACCGCCTGCGAGGCCGTCTACGCCTGTGACGCCGGCGCATATCCCGGATCACCCGTGGGCCAGGCGGTCGTGTGTGGCTTCGCCTGCTATGACTACCCCAACGGCCTGGCTGATGGGTACGATGTGGTCATGAACAAGCCCAAGACCGCTGCCTATAGGGCGCCGGGGGCTCCCCAGGCGGCCTTTGGCGTGGAGGCGGTGGTGGATGAGATTTGCGAGAAGCTGGAGATGGACCCCATCGAATTTCGCCTGTTAAACGCTGCTAAACAAGGAGTGCGTCGGATCGAAGGGCCGGCTCACCAGCCTATTGGCCACATACAGTGCCTGGAGGCGGCCAGAGACCACGAACACTACGAGAACCCCCTCGAGGGCAAGCACCGGGGTCGGGGAGTGGCCTCGGGGTTCTGGTTTAACATCGGTTTTCAGTCCAGCTGCAATATCACCGTCAACCCGGATGGTACGGTAAGCCTGATCGAGGGCTCCGTGGACATCGGCGGCACCCGGGCGGCCATTGCCATGCAGGCCGCCGAGGTGCTGGGGATTCCTTACCAGGACGTAAAGTCCACAGTTGTGGACACCGACTCCATCGGCTTCACCGCGGTCACCGGGGGCAGCCGGGTGGCCTTCGCCACCGGTTGGGCGGCCATCGAAGCTGCCAAGGACGTGATTCGGCAAATGAAGGAGCGGGCGGCCATGATTTGGGATACGCCCGTGGATAACATCGAATACAAGGACGGCGCGCTATCCCACCGCTCGGACCCCCAGCTCCGGATGAGCTTCAAGGAAATGGCGGGCCAGTTCGTGACCGGCTTCTCCACCGGAGGGGCCATCACGGGCAGCGCCAGCGTCGACCCCAAGGGGGTGGGCAACACATTCGCCACCCACATCGTGGACGTGGAGGTGGACACGGATACGGGCAAGGTGGACATACTCCGCTACACGGCCAACCAGGATGCGGGCAAGGCCATCCATCCCAGCTATGTGGAAGGCCAGATGCAGGGCGGAGTGGTGCAGGGTATCGGGTATGCCCTCAGCGAGGAGTACGTCTTCGACAAACGCGGCAAGATGTTGAACTCCAGCCTCCTGGACTATCGCATACCCACCAGCCTGGACCTGCCGATGATAGACACAGTCATTGTTGAGGTGGCCAACGCGGGCCATCCCTTCGGAGCGAGAGGTGTAGGCGAAATCGCCATCGTTCCTCCCATGGCTGCCATAGCCAATGCTATCTACGACGCCATCGGGGTGAGGATGCGCAAGCTGCCCATGAGCCCCGCCAACGTGCTGGAGGCCCTCTGGGAGAAACAGAAGGGTTAGTCCATGCCTACAGTATTCATACCCACCATGCTCCAGACTGTCACCGGCGGCGTGAAACAGGTGACCTCAGGAGGCTCGACCGTCCGCCAGATCGTCGATGAGTTGGAAAACACCTACCCCGGTATCAAAGAGCGGTTGGTGGAGGAGGGCCGGATGAGGCCCAACGTCTCCGTCTCCATCGACGGCGAGATAGGCCGCATGGGCCTGTTGGAGAAGGTGAGCCCGGACAGCGAGGTCCATTTCGTCCCTGCCATCGGCGGAGGGGCATCGGGTCGGCTTCGGCGTTCGGACCGCGGGGAATAGCACTCCGTCAGCTTATTCGACGTGGGGTCTCACCCCCACTCTTCGGCCGACGGTGGATCCCCCATTGAGGGGGAAAGAACTTATCGCCCCTTGTTAGTCCTCGTATTTCTTGAACACCAGGCAGGCGTTCTGCCCACCGAAGCCGAATGCATTCGATAAAACGACCCTTACCTCTTTCTTCCGGGCCTCGTTGGGCACGTAGTCAAGGTCGCATTTGGGGTCGGGGAACTCGTAGTTTATTGTGGGGTGTATAACTCCGTCGGTTATGGACCTGATGCAGGGCACAGCCTCCAAGGCGCCGGCGGCCCCCAGAGAATGGCCTATCATTGACTTGGTGGAGCTTATCGGTATCTGGTAGGCCCGCTGGCCAAAGAGCAGCTTCACCGCCGTGCTCTCCACCGCGTCGTTCAAGGGTGTGGAGGTGCCGTGGGCGTTGATATAATCCACCTCTTCCAGCCCGACTCCAGCGTCCTCCACAGCCAGCCGCATGGCATTGACGGTGCTCTCACCCGACTCGTTGGGGTGAACGGGATGGTAGGCGTCGCTGGAGGAGGCAAATCCTGCCAGCTCGCAGAGGATATTTGAGCCCCGGTCCAGGCCGTGTTCAAGGCTCTCCAGGACCAGGATCGCGGCCCCCTCCGCGGGAACGAAGCCGTCGCGCTTGGCATCGAAGGGCCTGCTGGCCCGCTGAGGCTCGTCGTTCCTGGTGCTCAGGGCTTTCATGACGCAAAACCCGCCCAGGCCTAGCTGGCTGATGCCCGCCTCGGCGCCCCCGGTGAACATAATGTCCGCAGCTCCCCGGCGTATCACCTCCAGGGCCTCGCCCATGGCCTGGTTGGCGGCGGCGCAGGCCGTAATCACCGTTGAGTTGTAGCCCTTGGCGCCCAGCACCCGGCTGACGTTGCCTGCCGCCATGTTGGGCAAGGTCATGGGGAAGAAGAAGGGCGACATCCTCATGCCCCCCTTTTCCACCAGAATGCGGCATCCCTCCTCGGTGGTGGGAAAGCCGCCGTTGCCGTTACCAAGGATTACACCCACTTTGCTCTTGTCCTCGGCGGACATGTCCAGCCCGGCGTCCTCGCAGGCCATCAAGGCAGCCGCCACACCGAGCTGGGAAAAGCGGGCCATGCGCCGGGCCTCCTTGGCGTTGGTGAACTGCACGGGATCGAATCCCTTGATTTCTCCCGCGATTTGGCAGGGGAAATCGGTAGGGTCGCAGAGGGTCATGGGACCTACCCCAGAGTTCCCGGCCACCAGGTTCTGCCAGAATTCCTTGGCGGTCATCCCCAGGGGCGTTACAGCCCCCATACCTGTAACCACTACTCTACGCCGATCCATACGTCTCCTGGTATCTTTGCTTTCCAACACCAGTTTACATTCTACTACGGAGGGGAATGCCAATCCCACCGGTACGGTTCCGGATTAAGAGATATCGCCGCCAGCAACCTGACGGGCTAGCGGAGGCCGCCGGACTGGAGCTGGGGATAAAGCTCGGGCTCAATCCCTTTGATGCTCTCCCGCGCCTCCGCAGCTACGAAGAGGGAACCCGTGGCCAGAACCAGGTCGTCATCTCCGGCCAGTTCCATGGCCCGGTTCATAGCCCTATCGACACCCTCCACCTGTTCCACCTCCGGCGTGGGCCCCTGGGTGCCGGACCCGGATGGACCCCGGGAGAGGAAGGCCTCCGCCACCATCGCCGCCGGCGCCGCCCTGGGATGCCTGGACCTGGTAGCGATGACATTGGGATTTAACCACGGCAACTCCTGTGCGATCCCGCCGATGTCTTTGTCCCTGGACACGCCCACCACCAGAATGACCCGGCTATAGTCGAGGTAGCCGGGCAAGGTGTCCCGAAGTTTGGCCGCCGCGTCGGGGTTGTGGGCGCCGTCACACACCACCAGCGGCGCCCTGGCCAGCACCTCCATGCGGCAGGGCCAGCTCACCTGTCTGAATCCTTCGGAAATGGCCCGTTGGGAGATGGGGTGGCCCCGTTCTATCAACAACTCTAGGACCGCCAAAGCGGCCGAGGCGTTTTCAAGCTGGTGTTGCCCAATCAGAGGAATCCTTAGCCGGTATGCCCCCAGGCGGCCTTGCACCTCCAGGTCCTGCCCGTCAGGACTTCTATCGCCTGGGGTCCAAGTGATGTCCTTGCCCAGCTTTATCAATGCGGCCCCTTTTTCGCCGGCTATAGAATCAATGACATTCATAGCATCCGGGCCCTGGGGGGAAACGACCACCGGGACCCCGGGCTTGATGATGCCCGCTTTCTCCGCCGCTATCTGACCTATGGTGGTTCCCAGGATTGCGGTATGGTCGAGGCTCAAGGAAGTGATGGCGCAAACCTGGGGGGTGGCCAGGTTGGTTGTGTCCAGCCTTCCTCCCAGCCCGACCTCCAGGACCTGGAAGGCGGCCCTCCGGCTGAAGTGGGAGAAGGCCATGGCCGTCAGGGCCTCGAACATGGTCACTTCACCGAAGGCTTCGTTGCGGCTGACCCACTCCACCTCCCGCCACACCATCTCCAGCAGCGAAGCGAACTCCTCTTCGGTCACCGGGGCGCCGTCCAAACAGATCCTTTCCCTGAAGGTGTGGAGGTGGGGGGACACGAACAGGCCTGTAGGATATCCCTCCCGGGTCAGGACGCTGGCGCACATGGCCGCCGTGCTGCCTTTGCCTTTGGTGCCGGCTATATGGACGGTAGGTATGTTCCGATGGATGTTTCCCAGCCGGTCCAACAGCGCCGCCATACGCCGCAGGTCGTAACGGACCCTGTCCCCGGTGGGGGATGTTGTCCTCTCGTGGTCAACCAGTTGTAGAAGAAGGTTTAGGGCAGCTTTGTATTCCATGAACTTTCTCTGGCGAGTGGCCGGATCCTTGGCCTGAGGGGGCCTGACGGGGGCCTAATGGTCCCGCATCCAGGCAGGCATAAATCCCAGGGCTGTCCTGAGCCCGTCCCAGAAGCCGATGTGCTTAATATATTCTATATTACCCTCCAGGGGTCTGGGACTGAAGCCGAAGACCTCCTGCACCGTTTCGAGACCGGCGACGTTGGGCAGGGAGACCATGCTCAGCTGGTGAGTTGTGGCAGGTGGCCTGGGCAGTACCGCCTCCATCAGCCGGACCATTAACCCCATTACTATGACCGGCACGTGCAGCTTCAGCCTTCTTACTCCGAATGTGCGGCCTATGATATCTATTATCTGATTGTATGAAAGCTGGTCAGGCCCCCCAACTTCTATTACTTTGCCCGTCAAGCCAGGGTTCCCGACAGCATCGGCCACACAGCGGGCCAAGTCCTCCACCGACAGCGGCTGGTAAGGAGTCCGGCCCGAGCCGGCGACAGGGACCACGGGGAAGGCCCGCACCAGGCCGGCCAGCGTGTTGATGAACTCGTCCCCTGGGCCGAACATCAACGATGGCCGTATGATGGTGTAAGGTATCCCGCTTTCGATAATATACTGCTCGGCCCGCCACTTGCTGTACAGATAGGGGTAAGAGAGGTTGTCCCCGGCCCCCAGGGCGCTGAGATGCACGAATTGCTTGACTCCGGCTTCTCCGGCGGCGGCGACCAGGTTTTCCGATCCCTTCCGGTTCACCTCTTCGAATGTAGCGCGCCCCTTTTCCCTTATCACGGCCACTAGGTGGACCACGGTGTCGACACCGTGTAGGGCCGCCTTCAGTGCTGCGGGGTCCCCGACGTTTCCGTAGGAGACTTCCATTTTTGACTCGTGGAGGACCTGCTCCCTACCTGGGGTGTGCGACAGGGCTCGAACGGATACGCCACGGGAGGACAGGGCCTTCACCACCTGTCTGCCCACAAAGCCCGTGGCGCCCGTTACCAGTACTGTCATCGCGACACGCCGCTCCCGCCCCACCGGGCGTCTGCTTAAGACGGCATCCACACCACCGACCTCACCTCTGAGAACTCCTGCCTCACTTTTTCCCAGGAATCCCCTCCGTCGGCGCTGCGGAACAACTGGCCAAAGATGCTGGCGGCGATAACCAGGTTGGGGTCCGATGGGTGGGTCGCTAAGCTGATAATGTAGCTGTTGGGTTCAATGGGTAACGGCAGGGTTTCCCAAGTTTCACCGCCATCCTTGGAGCGTTGGACGGAACCCGTGGTAGGCGAAGAAGGCTGCCCGTGACCCACGAATATGGTCTTGGGGTTATCTTCTTTGATGTTGATGGTGCGGGTGTAGGAATATGGGAACTGTTTCTTCACCCCCAAGCCGTGCCAACTCTCGCCCCCATCGGTGGTGGAGAATATCTCACTGGGGTTGGTGACCAGGACCGCTTTGCCGTTGCCTCCGGCGACCGCGATATCATGGATGTCGGGGTCATCCAGACCGTTCGCAGTAGTAGTCCAAGTGTCACCGCCATCCTTGCTGCGGCGTACCCCGTCCACTTCGATGCCGGCCCAGATGGTGCGATGGTCCTCCGGGTCAATCGACAGCGCCGTCACCTGGGGGATTATAACCGCGGGACACTCATCCGCCAGCTCCAAGGAGAGCTTCTCCCATTTTTGGCCGCCGTCCCGGGAACGGAATACCGCCGACGGCTTTGTTCCCGCAAAAATGGTGTCAGGCTCGATGGGGTCGATGGCCAGGGACCAGGTGTGCATCGAGTTCATGGGTGAACTCAGATGTTCCCAAGTTGCCCCACTGTTCTCGCTGCGATAAACCCCTGAATCGGTCCCAGCATAGACAATATTGGATTCCTGTGGGTGGACCGCCAGAGCTCTTACGTCGTTCTGGGGGTATCTGCCCAGCCGTGCGCGGTCCCAGCTATCCCCTCCGTCTGGACTGCGCCAGATCGATTGCTCCACGGTGCCTACACATATGGTAACGGGCTTGCCCATGTTAACACCTCTTTATAAAATTAGGCGGCGCCGGCCGGAACTGCCCATTTCGAAGCATGCCCGCTCTCCAAGGCTGCATCCTCCCTGGTAGGGCAATTGTAGTGCCGGCCAACAACGGGGTCAATCCCGCATGTTGACGGGACCTGAGAGCAACCCTACAATTGCCTGGTCAGCCATGGCGCCGCTTTGTGGTGAGGTGGGGAAACCCGGCTCGAGCAGGCGTTTTACATGACGTATCGGGTCCGATTTAATTATTGTTAGTCCGGCGAGACATATTAGCTGGAGGACATCAGTGCCTTCGAAAGGAACTGAAACCGGAAATGGGTCCAGCGTAGGTAACCGTGATGCCGGGGAGGCTCCGGCCGCCCTGCAAGGGATCCGGGTACTGGACCTGGCTACATTCATCGCGGCCCCCTTCTGCGCCACTTTAATGGCCGAGTTCGGAGCCGAGGTCATCAAGGTGGAGATGCCAGGCCAGGGCGACCCGTTGCGGCAGCTGAGTACCAAGCACCAGGGTGTGGGCCTGATGTGGGCCCAGGAGAACAGGAATAAAAAGGGAATAACCTGCGACCTGAGAAATCCAAAGGGCCAGGAGATCGTCAAAGAGCTGGCCAAGCGATCCGATGTGCTGGTGGAGAACTTCAGGCCCGGCACCATGGAGCGGTGGAATCTGGGATACGAAGTGCTGCAAGAGCTGAACCCGAGGCTGGTGATGGCCCGGATATCGGCCTACGGGCAGACGGGCCCCTATCGCCATAAGGCCGGGTTTGGAAGGGTCGCCCAGGCCTTCGGCGGCTTAACATATCTTGCCGGATTTCCGGACCTCCCTCCGGTGAACCCCGGGTCGGCCACCATAGCCGACTATCTGGCGGGGCTGTTTACCGCCTTCTCCACCATGGTTGCCTTGGAGGACCGCCATCGGACCGGGCAGGGACAATGTATAGACGTCTCCCTCTACGAAGGCATCTTTCGCATCTTAGACATTCTGGTGCTGGAATATGATACTCAGGGTTTCGTCCGGGAGAGAATGGGGACCGGCACCACGCACGCGGTGCCCCATAACCACTACCCGACCAAAGACGGCCTGTGGGTGGCCATCGCGTGTACCAGCGACCGGATGTTCCAGAGGCTGGCCAAAGCCATGGGCCGGGAGGAGCTGGCGACGGACCCCCGATATCAGACCTAAGTCAGTAGGGTGGAACACCGTGAAGAGGTGGATGGAATGGTCTCGGCCTGGACCGGGTCCATGAAAAGGGGTGAGCTGGTAGGGCTTTTGGACTCGGAGGAGGTGCCTGTCAGCCCCATAAACAGCATCTCCGACATCTTTCAGGACCCGCAGTTTCAGGCCCGTAACTCCATGATCGAAATTGACGACCCAGTCCTGGGCAAGGTAAAGATGCCCGGAGTAGTGCCCCGTTTGAGCCGGAGCCCAGGCTTTGTAGAAGCACTTGCCCCCAGCCTGGGACAGCATAACCGGAAGGTCTACGGAGAGCTTCTGGGCTACAGCCCGGAGGAGATCGCCAATCTAACAAGGGAGGACATAATCTGAAGTCGATTCGGTCCTCAGAATCTATCATGGTGGTAGCGCCCAGCACTACTAAGGATGCAAATGTACAGAAGCACAATTTCTTCACCCTCGATGGGGGAAGGTTAGGATGGGGGTGATGCCCCCCCCACCTCAGTCCTCCCCCAGGAAAAGGGAGGAGGCTGGCCCGGCCTACTTTCGTAGCAATTACAAACCAGCTTAAGTTTAAGGAGGCACAGAGGTGGCAAAGTTGCCCGAGGTTACCAGAGAGCAGGTCAGGCCAGAGGACCTGCCTGAGTTCGACGAAACCGTCAGGATTCGGGGAGGCGCCCGTCTGGGATATTCCAACCTCCTTTACAGCCCTAAGCTGGCGGCCCGGGTCAACTCCCTGAACATGTTCTTTCCTTACGACAGCGTCATGGTAGGGGAAGCCGACCGGGACAATGAAAGGCCGGGCTTCGGGGTACGCAGGCCCAAGCTGATGGAGGTGGCGATCCTAGCCACGACTGCGGAGATCAAATGTCAGCCCGCCTTCAGCGGCCACGCACGCACGGCGCGAGAGTCGGGGGTCTCCGAGGAAACAATACGTACCTTTGCCAGTGGAAAGGCCCCCAATGGCCTCTTAGGAGATGAAGACCTGGTGGTGCGTTTCGCCCTGGAGCTGCTTCGGACCCGCCACATCAGCGATGGCGCCTTTGACGCGGTGAAGCAACGCTTCGGCGTACAGTGGACCGTGGAGCTGGTGGGGCTCATATGCTACTACCTGATGCTCGGACACCTGCTGATGGCCTTCGAAGAGGAGCCGGAACCCGGCGTGACCCCGGAGCCGCTCATGTGAACAGTTCCCCGACGCCGGTTGTTAAGGCTATTCTAGAACACAACTGGAGGCGAAAATGGTCCTTAGGCAAGAGGTGAAAGACGGAGACCCATGGTACTCCCGGCACCGGTTCCGGGTGAGTCCCATAAACTACTGCGAAGAGGTGCAGGATAGCTACAGCTTCCCTACCGAGATGCTAATCCAGGACGGCACCCTTCGCAAAATGGAAGCCACCCCTGGGGCCAGGCAGTATTCTATTGAAGAGAAGCTGGAGATCGCCAGGCTCCTGGACGGTGTTGGAGTAAAGGAGCTTGGGACCCACCCCAACCTGTTTGAGGACACCGTAAAAGGGGAGTCGGTTATCGAGGGTGTCCAGGCCCTCTGCAAAGCTGGGCTTAAGATGAAGATTCGCGCCTCTATCCACAACCTGGGGTGGGTCAAGGGAGATTACAGCTATCTCGACATGCTGGCTGATACAGGGCTGGATGGGATCGAAATCAACCCCGGCATTCCAGAATTTTTGAGGACTGCCGGAACACCAGGTGCGGAGGAGGTGGAGAAGACGGTGGCCCGGACCCTTGAATACGCCAGGCGGAAGGGCCTGGACCCCGGCCTCGTATTCGGGGACATTGGCCGGCGGGACCTGGACCCCCTTTTGGAACTCATGAACCTGTGGCTGGACCACGGGGTGGGCCGGTTCATGCTGTCGGACCATTACTCCGAGCTGAACCCCGACTCCGCCCGGTACGTGGTGCGATACTTCAGAAATGGCCTCAAGGCCCCGGCGCCCATACTGGTTCATGCGCACAATGCTTTCGGGATGGCCACCGCCAATGCTCTGGCCGTCGCCTCGGCTGGCGCCTGGGTGGAAACCACGGTGAACGGTTTCGGTGATAGGGGCTTCGCCAGCTTCGAAGAGGTGGTCCTGGCCCTCGAGATGTTGTACGGGGTAAAAACCGGCATCAGGTTGGAGGGCTTGACGGAGTTGAGCCAGGTAGTGGAGCGGATAACGGGGTTCAAGAACCATCCCTTGAAGCCGGTGGTCGGCGAGACGACCTTTGCCCCTGCCAACGATTTCCAGTACAGGCAGCTCCTGGATGGCGCTGAATCCGGCAGCATACACATCGTCACCTTTGAACCCGGCGTTGTGGGAAGCCGGGCGCCGATTGTGTGGACGGTAAATGCCCTATCTCCCAAGGCGGTCAGGGCCAAGCTGGACCACATGGGGCTTCCCTATAGCGACGGAGACATCCAGCCCATAATCGAAGCCCTGCACCGAAGGCTGAAATTGGTGGACAAAGCCCCTTTCTGCTTTAGTGATTCAGAGGCGGCGGAGATATGCCGTAGCACATTAGCCAAGGGCAATGGCTAGGTCCTGCCGGATAACGCCTTGGGCGAGGGGAGGCGAGATAGACCATGCCGCGAGTTAGGGTAGACCCGACCCTGGCGATGTATTACGAGGACCAGGACTTTACGGACCCCTGGCGGTCCGCTGAGACCGTGGTCCTTCAGCATGGCAACGGCAAGAGCGGGCGCTTCTGGTTCGCCTGGGTCCTCCTCCTGGCCGGGGAATACCGGGTGATTCGCCCAGATGCCCGGGGCTTCGGCCGCTCCACCGTGCCGCCCGAAGGTTATCCCTGGTCCCTAGGAGGATTTTCCGATGACCTCAAAAAGTTCATGGACTCGCTGGGACTGGACAAAGTGCACCTTATCGGGGAGACCCTCGGCGGTTCCATGTGCCTGGTATTTGCCCATCGTTACCCCGAGATGCTGAAAAGCCTGACCGTGAGCAGCTCGCCATTCAGGTGGACGGATGCGCAATACCATTTCAAGGCCCAGGAGCAGGCGAAAATGGAGGGGATGGATGCCTTCCTCAAGAGCACCATGCACTGGCGTCTGGACTCCGAACGGTCGGACCCCCAATACTTGGACTGGTACGCGTCGGAGATGGCCAAGACAGCGACCAGCGTGGCGCTGGAGACCATGGACTATCTGGCGGGGGAAGACCTGTCGGAAATCCTTCCCCAGATCCGGGTGCCGACCTTGGTGCTTGCATCGGAGCAAGGTCACGCGAACTATCCGCACCGGTCGGAAGAGGTCCGGCAGCTGATCCCCGGCGCCAGGCTGGTGGTCATACCAGGAACAGCGGGCTACGTCCAGCACACCGCCCCTGACCGGTGCGTGGCGGCGTGGAAGGAATTCGCCGGCGCCTTGTCTTGATGCGGTCGGGCGCCGAGCATTGACAGGGCCGATGGGCATCAATATACTCGGTTTCTAAAGGATGGCGCCCCACCGGGCTGTGGGCATCTTCTCATTTCTCGGCAAGGAGCCGATCCCGGCAACGGGAACTTACCGCCGATATAGAATATCACCTGAAGGGAGAGCTAATATGTCGTCTACGAGGACGCTGGCCAGATATCTTTCCGGGATCAAATACGAGGACCTGCCCGCCGATGTAGTAGAGTGGGGAAAGGTGGCGGTCCTCGATACCCTGGGCAACTGCATCGGCGGCTACCCGCTTAGCCTGACTAATAAATTCCTGGGCATGGCTAAAGGTACGGGTGGCGGGAGAGGCCAGGCGACCCTCATCGGTGACGGGGCGAAGGTGTCTGTGCCCATGGCGGCCTTCGGAAACGGGGCGTTATCCACCATGATGGACTATTGTGACCATCAGTCCAGCGGAAGCGGCAGGAGTCCCGCATGGATCGGTTGTCTGGCCGTGCCCGGTGCCCTGGCAGCAGGCGAAGCTAAGGGGATCTCCGGGAAGGAGCTCATCGCCAGCGTGATCGCCGGGTACGAGTGTACAGCCCGGGTGTTGCACTCCATGGATATGAGCCTGGAAGCGGCGCAAATAGTCGGCGGCGAGACCATCTCGGTGTTCGCATCGGCGGGCGCCGCCGGTCGAGCACTGGGCTTGGACGAGGACCAGATGTTGTCGACACTGTGCATGACAGGGATCTATACGCCGGTGCCTGCCTGGTACAAGTGGGTCAGCGATGAGGAGCTTACTCCAAGGAAGGACATCAAGCAAGGCTGGGCCTGGATGTGCCTCGCAGGGGCCTTCGCCGCCGTGTCCGCAGAGAAGGGGCTACAGGCAACCCAGGAAAACAGCATCTTCGACGGCGACCATGGCCTGTGGCGAATGCTTGGCATGGACATCCTGAAGGAGGATCAGCTAACGGCGGGCCTGGGCCAGACATACCACATACGGAACTACAGATCCAAGCGGCACCCCGGGTGCGCGGTGACCCACACGGCCATAGCGGGGGTCGCGGGTTTGGTCAAGGACAACAACATCAGCCCGGGCGACGTAGAGGGCATCGAAGTCATCACCAACAAGCACGATGGCATTGGCTTCGACGACCGAGACCTGCCGGGCCTATGCGACGCGGAGTTCAGCATGCCGTATCAGGTGGCCGCGGCGATTCTGGGTGGAGAGAAAGGTCCCAGGTGGTACTCGGACAAGCTGGCCAAAAGCCCTGAGATGGCCGATATGATAAACAGGGTGTCTCTGGGTTTCGACGAGGAGAGCGAACGGATCTATATGGAAAGCCACAAGCGCATCAGCAAGATCACCCTCTCTACCAAGAATGGGCAGCGTTACAACACCCGGGTAGACGCGGTGGGGCACGCCCAGAGCGGAGAAGAGGTCAGGAACAAGTTCATAACCACCACATCCCAGGTGGTTGACGACGACCGGGTGCAGAAAATATTGGCCGCTGTTGACAATCTGGAGGTGGCCAAGAGCCTTTCAGATCTGGTGGGCCTGCTGGCGTCCCTACCCCAAGAGGTCCGCTGAAAGGGGTATCCACCCAGCTCATGCCCCGCCACTTAAATACGAACTCCATAATTTCGAACCCAAGAACAGGAGGAGTCGAGATGTCGTCCACACGGGCTCTGGCCAGCTATATTTCCAAGCTGCAGTACGAGGACCTGCCCCCTTCGGTGGTGGAGAAGGGGAAGATTGCGATCCTGGACGTCCTGGGCATCTCCTTGGGGGCCTATCCCCTGGGCTTGTCCAAGACCTTTCTGGAACTGGCGAAGGACATGGGGGGCGGGAGGGGAGAGGCGACCCTCGTAGGAGATGGCGCCAAGGTCAGCGTGCCATATGCGGCCTTTGGCAACGGGGCGTTGTCCTTCATGCTTGACTTCAACGATTACCACCCCAGCGAGAGCGGCATGGCGCCGGCCTGCGTCGGGGCGCTGGCCGTGCCCGCAGCCCTGGCCGCCGGCGAAGTCCGGGGTATCTCCGGGAGGGAGCTGATCACCAGCGTGGTGGCGGGATACGAATGCGCCGCCCGGGTCATTCACTCCATGGATATGACCCGCGAGGCGACCGAAAGCGTCCTAGGTGAGAGCGTCTCCGTATTCGCATCGGTTGGCGCGGCCGGCCGGGCGCTGGACCTTGACGAAGACCAGATGCTGTCGGCGGTGGGTATGACGGGCATTTATACCATGGTGCCCGGGATGAAAAAATGGGTCTACGACGAGGGCCTTACACCGAAGCGGGACGTTAAGCTGGGGTGGGCATGGATGTGCATGACCGGGGCCTTCGCCGCCGTGTCCGCACAGAAGGGCCTGAAGATGCTCCAGGAGAACAACATCCTGGACGGAGACCTGGGACTGTGGCGAATGCTGGGCATGGACATCTGGAAGGACGAGAAGATCACCGAGGGTTTTGGTGAAATATTCCACATCCAGCAGTTCGGCTCCAAGGTATATCCCGGCTGCGCCATCACTCATGCTCCCATAGCCGGCGTCACAGCCCTAGTCCGCGACCACGGCATAGATGTCGGTGACATCCAGGGAATAGAGGTGGTTTCCAACACGCAGTCCAGGCTGGGATTCGAAGGCCAGGAAGCCGGAGACCTGGTTGCCAACCAGTTCTGCGTACCCTACCAGGTATCCGCGGCCCTTCTTGGGGGAGATGGGGGACCAGATTGGTACAAAGAGAGCACCGCCAGGAGCCCTGAGATGGCCGGGCTGATGAAAATGGTGTCCCTAACATCCGACGAGGAATGCGACCGGCTCCTGCGTGATGCCAACGTTCGCATGACCAAGGTAGCGGTGCTGACCAAGGGCGGAAAGCGGCATGACATGCGGGTGGAAGGGTTTAAGTTCCATACCAGTTCCGATGAGCTTAAGAAGAAATTTGTTACCACCGTCTCCCAGGTTGCCGACCGCGACCGCGTGGATAAGATCCTCCATGTCGTTGATAACCTGGAAGAAGTGGCGAATGTCTCGGAGCTGGTAGACTTGCTGTCCTTCGTGCCCCAAGGGGTCCACTGAAGCAGGGCTAGTGAACTACACCGGCCCGTTGTAGTAAGCTTGGGAACTCCTGGCCGTCCACCACCGGCCAGACTTCGGGGTAGCTCTTGGTGACTACCCAGGTGTTGTGCAGCGCCTCGAACATTGCGTCTTCGTTGGGCACATCCAATATGATGGTTACTGCCCGGCGGGTCAAAGAGAAGTACATCCCTATGGGGTTAAGAGCTTGCCACTTGCCCATTGACTCCTGTATCTGGACCGGCACAGCTTCCAGTTCGGCGCCGGTCTCCGGGTCCACCTCTATCTGGACTATGTATTTCACGGTTCCCTCCTCCCCAGGCCCCTGATTTCGAGGTCTGGATTCGCAGCGTATTGTACAGTAGGCCGAGCTGGGGCACCAGGGGTATGGGCCAGCTGGAAGCGCCTAAAACCCATAGTGGGAAGATTGGGATGGCTCCTTAGATCACGAACATATCCATGAACTCATTGACAGGGGTTTCTCGGAGGCGCTGCGGGTCCCGGCATAGCTCCATAATGGCCGCTACTTGCTTCTCCGGGAATCGAGTCGAAAGATTGGCGGCGAATTTTTTCTCCAGCAGCGGAACTGCCTCGTCACGTCGGCGGCGATGTCCCAGGGAATACTCCACCACCACCTTTTCCGTTGCTGAGCCGTCCTGAAAACGGACCTGGAGGCCGTTGGTAATGGAACGTTTCTCGGGGTCCAGATAATCCTCGCTGTATTCAGGCTCCTCTACCACCACCATCTTTTCCCGAAGGGCGTCTATACGTGGGTCGGCGGCCACATCAGACTCGTAGTGGTCGGCGGTAAGGGCGCCGAAAATAAGCCCCACGGCCACCATGTATTGGAGGCAGTGGTCCCGGTCGGCAGGGTTGTGCAGCGGGCCGGTCTTGTCGATTATTCGAATGGCCGATCGGTGGGTGGTGATGGTAACGATCTGAACCTCCTGAAGGCGGTGTTCGACCTGCCGGTGCAGTTTGAGGGCGCAATCCACCGCCGTCTGGGCGTGAAACTCCGCCGGGAATGAGATTTTAAATAGAATGTTCTCCATCACGTAGGACCCCAATGGGCGCTGCAGAACCAGCGGCTGGCCCTTCAAAAAGACGTCGCTGAATCCCCAGGTCTTGGTGGTCAGCACCGAGGGGTAGCCCATCTCTCCTCGAATGGCCATGATGGCCAGCCAGACAGAGCGGCTGGTAGCCTCGCCGCCGGCCCATGATTTACGGGAACCGGCGTTGGGCGAGTGGCGGTAGACCCTCAGGCTGCCGCCGTCGGCCCAGGCGTTGGAGACGGCATTGGCTATCTGCTCCTCACCGCCGCCCAGCATTCCGGTGACCACCGCCGTGGAGGCGACCTTCACCAGAAGCACGTGGTCCAGACCCACCGCGTTGAGGCTGTTTCCCAGTGCCAGGACCCCCTGTACCTCATATGCTTTGATCATGGCCGTGAGCACCTGACGCATCGTGAGTGGCGGTTTACCACCGGCCAGACGGAGGCGGCTAAGATGGTCCGCCGCCGCCAGTATCCCGCCCAGGTTGTCCGAGGGGTGGCCCCACTCGGCGGCCAGCCAGGCGTCGTTGAAGTCCAGCCAGCGGATCAGGCAGCCGTTATTGAACGCGGCGGACACCGGGTCCATCTGGAACTGAGTCCCCGGGACCCGGGCGCCGTTGGGGACCATGGTCCCAGGCACGATGGGGCCCAGAAGCTTGGTGCATTCGGGATAACGCAGTGCCAGCACGGCGCATCCCATGGAGTCCATGAGGGCCAGGCGGGCCGCGTCGTAGGCCAGGTCGCTGTCAATGACGCCGTTGGCGGCGTACTCCGCGATGTCGACCAATAGGCGGTCAGGTTCGGGGCGACGGTCCGACACAGCGGCGGTCAAATTCCACCTTCCATGGTCCCGTTAAGAGTCCAGGGGCGGCGAGAGATGAACGTCCAGCACTGATTCGCACCAGCGGGCGGCTGCCAGGAGGCGGGCCTCGGCGAAGGGCGCCGCCGCCAACTGGATGCCCAGGGGCATCCCGGATTGTGCCAGCCCCGAGGGTATCGAGATGGTGGGTATCCCACAGGAGGTCCATGGACCCTGGAACTTGGGGTCACCTGTGTTGGTCAGGTCGGCCAGGGCAGGGGTTGGCGTGGAAGGAGTGAGCAGCACGTCCACCTTCTGAGCCAACTGATGCATGGCGCTGGTGAACTGGACCCGGCGCTCCAGGGCGCGGGAATAGCTGATGCCATCGGTGGCCAACCCCCTGCTGATCAGGGCCTGCAGCTTGGGCGAGTAGTCCTCCGCCTGCCGCTGGAACATGGGCTGATGAAAGGCCGCCAGCTCCACCGACATGATGAGAAGCTGTTCCTCAAAGGCGGTCTCGATACTCTCGGGCAGGGGAATCTCCTCTACGCTGGCTCCGGCCCTCTCCAGCCGGTCCGCCACCTGGTCCGTATGTTGTCGCGTCTCCTTATCCGCGTGGTCGTAGAAGAACCTACGCACCAGGCCGATTCTAGGGGGATTTGGCGACTCCAGAGCCGCCATGTAGTCTTCGGTTGGGTGACCGAGGGATGACCCAGGGTCATTTGGGTCGGGCCCGGCCATGGCCTGGAGCATAAGGGCGGCGTCCTCCACTTCGCGGACAAGCCAACCCACGTGGTCCAGGGACCAGCTCACCGGAACGACGCCGTACCGGCTGACCAGCCCGAAGGTTGGCTTGAATCCCACCACGCCGTTGAAAGAGGCGGGGCGCAGCACGGACCCCACCGTTTGGGAACCCATGGCCGCCGGGCACATCCGGGCGGCCACGGCCACAGCCGAGCCGCTGCTGGAGCCTCCGGGGGTGTGGGCCGGGTTCCAGGGATTTATCGTGGGCGATGGGTCCAGGCAGGCGAACTCCGTGGTCACCGTCTTGCCGAGCATGATGGCCCCTGCCCGCTTCATCATCGCCACGGTAGTCGCGTCGTAATCGGGGACGAAGCCGGAATAGACTTTGGAGCAGGCTGTGGTGGGGATTCCGACATTGTGATAGATGTCCTTTAGGCCGACGGGCACCCCGTGCAGGGGTCCCAGGCTGGCCCCGGAGGCCAGTTCGGCCTCTTTAGCCTCCGCCTCCAGCAGCGCCCCCTCCCGGTCCACGTACACCCAGGTCTTTAACCGGGGCTCCAGTCCGTCGATGCGCTTGAGCAGCGATTTCACGAGCTCAACGGGAGAGAGCTCTCGGCGGCGCATCCGGCGAGCGGCCTCAGAGGAGGTCAGCTCAAAGGGTTCTGCCATCGGCGGCCCTCCTTAATAATCAACAATAATCAACCATCCACTTTTTGGGGCTAGAAAGCTGCCTATATGTACATTACCCCTCGCCGACGTTAATGGTACTTGGGTCCCCAGGCCCTGTCAATTCTGACGACGCCAGCCGCCGCTGCTGGCATCTTATGCTAAACTAAGATCATGCCTATCTCCCTCTTCCACCCAATTATCCAGGAATGGTTCCGCACCAGGTTTGAGGGGCCCACCGAGGCCCAGGCGGCGGGCTGGCCGGTCATTGCCCAGGGGCGGCATACCTTGATAGCGGCCCCCACCGGCTCCGGTAAGACTCTGGCCGCATTTCTGGCCTGCATAGACCGGCTGGTGCGCCAGGGCATCGCAGAGGGGCTGCCCGACACCACCCAGGTGGTGTACGTGTCTCCCCTGAAGGCCCTCTCCAATGACATACAGAAGAACCTTGCCGGCCCCCTGCAGGAAATAGGGAACCTGGCCGAGGAGCTGGGCTCGCCCCTTCCCGAGGTCCGGGCTGACGTCCGAACGGGGGACACCAAGGCTTCCGATCGCCGCCGGATGGCCAAGAAACCACCCCATATCCTCATCACTACCCCCGAGTCCTTATACATACTATTGACATCCGCCAGCGGCCGGGAGGGGCTGAAGGGAGTCAAGACCCTTATCCTGGACGAGATTCACGCTGTGGCCGATGACAAAAGGGGCTCTCACCTTACCCTCTCCGTTGAACGGCTTTGTGCCCTGGCCGAGAGCCCGGTCACTCGCATCGGCCTTTCTGCCACCCAGCGGCCTATCGAGGAGATGGCCCGTTTCCTGGTGGGGAACCCGAATATCTCACCCGGCGGCGCCCCGGACTGCCTCATCGTGGATACAGGCCATTCCCGCACCATGGACCTGTCTCTCCAGCTCCCCGATAGAGAGCTGGGCCCTATCGCCACCCACGAGCTGTGGGGCGAGACTCTTGACACCATCGCCGGCCTGGTAAAGTCCCACGGCACCTCCTTGGTCTTCGTCAATACCCGAAGGCTGGTGGAGCGGGTGTCCCATCAGCTGTCGGAGCGGTTGGGAGAGGAAGAGGTAGTGGCCCACCACGGAAGCCTCTCGCGGACCACCCGCCTGGCCGCCGAGGAGAAGCTGAAGAATGGTGAGGTGAAGGTCTGTGTGGCCACAGCATCCCTGGAGCTGGGCATAGACATCGGGGTGGTGGACCTGGTCTGCCAGATAGGTTCACCTCGGTCCATCGGCCTGCTGCTGCAACGTGTAGGCCGGTCCGGCCACACCGTCAGAGGCACCTCCAAGGGGCGGCTCTTCCCTTTGACCCGGGACGAGCTGTTGGAGTGCGCGGCCCTGGTCCGGGCCTCTCGCCGTGGCGACCTCGACACCCTGAGCGTTCCTAGCTGGCCCCTGGATGTGCTGGCCCAGCAGATGGTGGCCGCCTGCGCTGCCGGGGAATGGGATGAGGACGAGCTCTTCGACATGTGCCGCCGGGCCTACCCTTACGGTGCCCTGCCCAGGGAGAAATTCGACCAGCTAGTGGAAGTGTTGTCGAAGGGTTACGCTCCAAGGCAAGGCAGGGGGGGAGCTCTGCTTCATAGGGACGGTGTCAACCGCAGGCTTAAGGGCCGCCGCGGGGCCAGGATAGCCGCCCTCACCAGCGGCGGCGCAATCCCCGACACCGCCGATTACGACGTCATAGCCGACCCAGAAGGGGTCTTTGTGGGCACCGTGCATGAGGACTTCGCCATTGAGAGCATGGCGGGGGACGTCTTTTTACTGGGCAACACACCCTGGAAGATAAGGCGGGTGGAAAGCGGGAAGGTGCGGGTGGAGGATGCCAGGGGGATGAGCCCCAGTGTACCCTTCTGGCTGGGGGAGGCCCCAGGGAGGACCTGGGAGCTGTCCGAGGGGATTTCGGCCTTGCGGGAAGCCATGGACCAGTTGCTGGACAATCCAGATGAAGCTCAGAAGCAGGTCATGGCCGAATCCGGGGTTTCGGTCGAGGCGGCCCGGCAGCTGGTCGCCTACATGACCGAGGGCAAAAGGGTCCTGGGCCTGGTGCCCACAGGCAAGCGGGTGGTGGCGGAGCGGTTCTTCGACGAGTCGGGGGGAATGCAATTGGTCATACACGCCCCCTTCGGAGCAGGCATCAACAGGGCCTGGGGAATGGCCCTGCGGAAGCGTATCTGCCGCGCCTCGGATTTGGAGCTCCAGGCCTCGGCCACCGACGACGGGCTGAACTTCTCGCTGGGACCCCAGCTCTCCTTTCCCCTGGAGGAAGTGTTCGGCTACCTTTCCTCCAGGAGCGTCGAGGAGGTTCTGCTCCAAGCGGTCCTCCAGGCCCCGGTGTTCGGGACACGTTGGAGATGGAACGCAACCCGAGCTTTGGCCATACTCCGCCATACCGGCGGAAAGAAAACGCCGCCGCCTTTGCAGCGCATGAGGGCCGACGACCTGCGGGCCGCCATTTTCCCGGCCCAGGTGGCGTGCCAGGACAACGCCCCGCCCGGGGATATCGAAGTGCCGGACCATCCCCTGGTGTTCGATACGGTGCGGGACTGCCTGACGGAGGCTATGGATCTGGAAGGCCTCAAAGGGGTACTGTGTGCCATCGAGCGGGGTGATATCGAGGTATACGCCCGGGACACCGTGCAGCCTTCGGCCTTCGCCCACCAGATACTGAACGCCATGCCCTACGCATTTTTGGACGATGCCCCACTGGAGGAGCGGCGAGCCAGGGCCGTATCATTGCGGCGGGCCCTCCCCGAGGATGCCGGAGAGCTGGGAGTCCTGGACCTGGATGCCATCCAAGGGGAGTCGGCCAACGCATGGCCCCGCATCCGGGATGCCGACGAGCTCCACGAAGCATTGCAAATCCTGGGCATCCTTCGGCAGGATGAGGTTTCCGGCCCAGGGGAGAGTGATCAGATCGGGGAAGCTGAGGCCTGGTTCGCCGGGCTGGTGGAAGCCGGCAGGGCCTTCCGGTTGCATATTGATCCCGGAGTTATAGGGTGGGCGGCAACCGAGGGACTTCCCGAAGCCTTGGCAGCTTACCCTGACGCGAGACTTGAGCCAGACCTGCCCGAAGACATGGACTTGGCTTCCGCTCCATCGCCGGAGGATGCCATCCTCTCTTTGGTGCGGGGGAGGGTGGAGTGCTCCGGCCCATTTAAGCCTGGCCGGATGGCCGAATCCTTATGCCTGCCCCGGTCCGCCGTGGATATCGCGGTGGCAGAGTTGGAGGCCGGGGGGCTGGTGCTCAGGGGGCGTTTCTGGCCGGGGACCACCGAGGAAGAGTTCTGCGACCGGCGTATCCTGGCCCGGATCCACAGGGCCACCGTCAACCGGCTTCGGCGGGATGTGGAGCCCGTACCCCAGGCTACCTTCCTGAGATTCCTTTTCCGCTGGCAAAACGTCGAGCCCGGCTTCGAACTGCAGGGAGTCGGTGGGGTACTGGACGTAGTCGAGAGGCTCCAGGGATTCGAGGCCGCCGCCGGCGCTTGGGAGACGGAACTGGTGGCATCCCGGATGTCCGGCTACGAGCCCTTCTTTCTGGACAGGTTGTGCCTGGGCGGTGAGGTAGTGTGGGGCCGCCCCGGCCGGCGCCCGGAAAACGGTGATGGATCTTCGGGCCGGGCCAGCCTGTCCCGTTCAACACCCATAACCTTTGCCCTCAGGGATTCCCTGGACTGGATGCTGGAGGAGTCCACGAGAGAAGACTCCAGCCCGCCGGGTGCTTCGGCGGACATCCTGGACCACTTGCAGCGGAGGGGAGCCTCCTTCCTGCGGGACATCGTCTCATCCACCCGCCGGCTGCCCTCGGACGTGGAGGAGAGACTGTGGCTCCTGGCGGCTGCAGGGAGGGTGACGGCTGATAGCCCCGAAGCCCTGCGGCAGCGAATCAAGGGGAACCAGGACCGGGGACGGCGGGCCCGGCGGAGGAAGGTTAACAGCTACAACTGGACCCCGGGCTTCAGCCGGTGGTCGTTGTTTGGGTCCTTCGAGCCCCAGCCGGACCCGGTGGAGCACCGGGCTCGCCAGCTCCTCCGGAGGTACGGAGTCCTGTGCCCAGAGCTGCTGGCGCGGGAGCCCATGGCCCCCCGCTGGAGGGACCTGGTACGGGTCCTGAGACGGCTGGAGGCCCGGGGAGAGATAAGGGGCGGACGGTTCGTGGCGGGATACGTGGGCGAGCAGTTCGCCCTGCCCGAGGCGGTGGAGATGCTCCGTAGGGTCAAGAACAGCGAGCCCAATGGTCAATGGGTGGTGGTCTCCGCCTGCGACCCGCTGAACCTGGTGGGCATCCTGACGCCTGGGGAAAGAGTTCCAGCCGTCCTGGGGAACCGGCTGGCATTCAGGGACGGCATCCCGGTGTGCTCCTTGGAGAACGGGAACCTGGTCCACCGGGGCGGGATAGACGAAGATACTCTGGCCCAGGCCGCAAGCCTCCTCCAGTCCCAACCATCCACGGCCGGCGACAAAGGCTTCAGGGCCGGACGCCCGCGCCCGGCAGCTGGGGCCAGGATCGCCATCTAAACCTCAGATACCCTATTAGCCCACTAGGGTTCAAAAGAGCATTTAGTTGTCGCGGCCATCCTTCAGGAACTGGATAATCAGCTCGTTTACCCGCTGGGGTGTATCGTTCTGAACCCAGTGGCTGGCGTCGGGAATCCGCTCAACCCGAATATCGGGTGCCCAGCGTTCCAGCCCTTCCGTAAGGCGCAGATCCAAATACCGGTCTTGTTCCCCCCAGATTAGCAGTACGGGCGAGCCGATGGCCGGTGCCCGGCGCACCAGGCCTGAGGGAATGCGGCGGAAGGCAGCCGGTAGTAGTTGATGGCGGCGGTGAGGGCCCCAGGCCTGAGGGAATGCGGCGGAAGGCAGCCCGGTAGTAGTTGATGGCGGCGGTGAGGGCCCCAGGCCGGGACAGGGCTCCGATGTAACAGTCGATGTCCTCCTGGGTGAAGGCGTTGGCGTGGACCGGGTCTCTGTTTAGTACCTTCCTGAGGAGCCGGTACCCGCTGGCGCGCCAGGTCCGTTCGGGGAGCCAAGGGAGCTGGAAGAAGAACATGTACCACGATCTACGCAGCTGTCCAAACCGGCGGAGTCCTCGAAAGAAGGCAGCGGGAGGAGGGGAGTTGAGGAGGATGAGCCTGTCCACCAGGGCTGGATAGTGGGCGGCGATGTTCCAGGCTATAATGCTGCCCCAGTCATGGCCAACTATTGTGGCCAGCTCAGCTCCCACGTGGCGTGCCAAACCGGCGACATCGGCGGCCAAGGTCGAAAGGCTATAATTTCCGACTCCCTGCGGCTTGTCCGAGGTGTTGTAGCCCCGCAGGTCGGGGGCCAGGGCGCGAAAACCGACGCCGGCCAGCGCCGGAAGCTGGTGGCGCCAGGAATACCAGAACTCGGGGAAACCGTGTAGTAGAAGCACCAGCGGTCCCTGTCCGGCCTCCACGTAGTGGAGCCGTACTCCGTTGACTGTCGCCTCACCGTGAGTCCAGGGACCTTGCTCCGGTACGCTCATAATCCCGTAGTCGCTCTCAGATCACGACCCGCCGGTCCGCCTCTCGATTTCAAAGTTTTGGAAGGCTGGACGGGCAAGCAGATACCAATGGCCCCGCCGGTCAGCCTACCGTCTTGGGCTGGAAGGCCAGCAGGTCCACCAGCTCTGAAACATTACTCAGGGACTCCAGGTTATCCACGGTATTCAATATCTTGCCGGCTCTCTCGGAGTCAATGACCTGAGGAGCGGCGGCCAGGAATTTATCCCTGACCCCGTCCAGGGTCCTTATTATTCTTGCACGGTCCACGATCTTGGCGTAACGCTGCCCGGTCTTGGTGGTTATTGAGATCTTGCTCATGCGCATGTGGCTGTCCCGATAGGCCTGCTCGCACTCCTCGTCGAAGGAAAGGGATACCCGTTTGACCATCTCGGCGAACTGAGGATTCGCCGCCGTCGACTCCCAGTACCAGCTGGCCCCGCCGGGACCGGCTAGAAGCGCAGCGGCTATCTGATGGGGGATGCTGAATTCCATCTCGATGGGCCCCTTGGGGTCCTGGTCGCCGAACCCGACGCCCTCCGTCTTGTTTGTGAGCACTTCTACAGAATCGATGTCACCAACATCTATGGCATTCTCATTGACCAGGTCCAGGACACCGTCTATGGATGAATGGGTTACGGCGATGCCGGGGTATAGCTTGGTGCGGAACCCCAGGATGCGGAAGGTTTTTCCCAAGCCCGCGGTAAGCTGCTCCTCTCGTGAGACGTCTGCCCCGACCATCAGCCAGAGCCCTCTTTCGCCGTCCAGAATGTTGTTCTCCTGCAACATCTTCAACCCCAGCTCGGCGGAGACGGCGGCAAAGGCCCCGGTCATACACATCCAGGCCCAGCCCTGCTTGATGTCCTTTCTAGGAGTCAGCCGATCCTCGCCCAGGTATTTGTGTCCCGAGGGTATGGGTGTATACACTCCGGTCATGCCCAAAGTGGAGAGGAACTGGTCCTCATCCAAACCCAAAGCCCGAGCAGCCCCACCGGCTGCCGCGAATATGCCGAGGGACACTCCTCTGAGCCTCTGGGACTGTTCCCAGGTCTTGTCCATGGAGTGGACTATGCGTGCGGCGCACTCGTACCCCGCCACCACGCTGGTGATCAGCTCCTTGCCGGAGATCCCCTTGTATTCGCCGGCGGCCAGGGCGGTAGGCAAGGCCAGCGCACCCATCCAGGTTGTACTCAAGCCGCTTTCGTTGCTCTGGGAATCCGAGGAGTCCAGAAGTGTGGACAGCGCCCCGTTGCCGAAGGCCGCCATGGGTATCGATACTTTTGTTCCATCGCCGATAAGGGTAGCCTCTCCTGTTCCGCTCCCCGTACGCTTGGCCAGGTCCAGGAAAGTGCGGGAGATCTTCAAGGAGTAGCCACCGATGGAGTTGCAAATAGGGTCTAGGATGGCGGCCTTCCCCTTTTCCACCACCTCGGGGGGAAGGTCTTCGTATTTTAGCCTGGAAAGGTAGCTTGCTAAAGTTCTCGTCGAGGACATCCGAGCCCCTCCTGTGCCTCATTTCCTCTAGTCGAGGCGGTATACCCTGGCGGCGTTGCCGCCGACGATCTTGCCCCTCTCCTCATCCGTGCAGCCGGCCATAATCTCATCCAGGATCTGCCGGCTCCTGGGAAAGGTGCCCTCGGTGTGGGGATAATCCGAGCCCCATACCAGGTTGTCCACCCCTATGATGTCCCGGTCCCTTATGGCCAGCGCGTCCTCCTGGAATCCCACCAACACATTGCGATGGAAGTACTGGCTGGGCAGGATATCCTCCTTGAAACGGTGCCAGGAGGGGTTCCAGGGCCTCTGGGTATAGGTGTAGTCCAGCCGGTCCAGAAAATAGGGTACCCAGGAGGCCTCGAAGTCCAGGGTTATGACCTGGAGTCTGGGGTAGCGCTCGAACACGCCGCTGAAGATCATGTGGCCCAGAGACATGCGGGGCCAGTGGTCAACGGTGCTGTGGAAGGCAGGCCGTGGGCCGCGGGAGCTGGCGAATTCCTGGCCAGGCCCGGGCCGGTTGGTGCCCAGGTGGAGGCTGAGGGGCATCTCCAGGTCCTGGGCCGCCGCCCAGAGGGGCTCGTATTCCGGAGAGTCGTAAGACCGCTCCAGGTTGAATGTGTCGGGGGGAAACACGCTGATGAGGGCCCCTATCAGCCCCATCTTGGCGCTGCGTTCCATCTCCATCATCCCCGACGCCATGTCGTCGGTGTTTATCATGGCGATGCCTTTGTGCCGGGCCGGGAATGGGGCGCAGAACTCCAGGATCCAGTCGTTGTATGCACTGCAAAGGCTGGTAAGCAGGCCGCTGTCGGGCACGCTGTAGAGCAGGAGCCCGGCGTTGGGATAGAGCAGGCTTATATCGATGCCGTCAACGTCCATGTCCTTGATATGTTCCTCGGGAATGTACCCGCCGGGCCGCACGTTTTCGAACCTGTCCGACATATGCAGCTTGTCGGGGTCCTCGAATCTCAACCCGGCCTGGCTCCCTCCCGCCATGCTCATACTTTTGACCCCGTCGCAGACCCAATACTCGCCTCCGTCCTCCATGGGCATGATTCTCGGGGCCCGCTCTCTGTACCTGGACTCGACCCTGCTTGTCCACAAGTCCGGAGGCTCAAAGACGTGGTCGTCCGCCGAAATGAACCTGTAGTCAGCCATTCCCCGCCCTCCTATATGGTATTCCCCTTGTCCCTTTTACGGGAGGCTGGCGACGAATTCCTTCCAAGCCTGAACGGACATCTCAGGGAAGGAGTAGGGAACA
The DNA here is from genome assembly GCA_965225925.1 of Dehalococcoidia bacterium. GTDB lineage: Bacteria > Chloroflexota > Dehalococcoidia > Lucifugimonadales > JAGWBF01 > CBDDBY01. Next base: position 850,343 of record CBDDBY010000005.1, read on the forward strand.
TAGCCCCATGTCCCTGGAAGGTACACCAGTTTACAGTTGGGGATCAGCTGGGCGGCGTCCTCCATCCGGTGAGGCCATGAGGGGTCCCTGTGCTCGGGGGCCAGCATAAGGGTAGGAACGCGAAGCTTGGAGACTATCTCCGACAGGTCGTTTCTCGCCAAGCTGGCCTGGAGCTCGGTCCACGAGCGCATGGAGGTCTTGCCAACCTCCGTCGCGAACCATTCGGACTGCTCCGGGTCTCCTTCATTGGGATCGAACCTCCAGTGGTTGGTGGACCGGTACAGTCCTTCCAGGCCGAGCCTCTTGCCATCATCCAAGACTTCGCGGAAAACAGGCCCGAACTTGTATGGGCCGCTGGAGATTGTAAGGCTCTTCAGCCTCTCGGGGTACTGGTAGGCGAACTGGTAGGATATGCCGCCTCCCAATGTCTCCCCGACCAGGTGCACCTTATCGAGTCCCAGGGCATCCAGTAAGTTTTTCAGGTCCTCCGCGAAGTTGGCGATGGACCATTCATAGCCGGCTGGCGGCTCGTTGGACTGGCCAAATCCTCGCATGTCCACTCTTATCACCCGGTAATTGCCCGACAGCAGCGGCACCCAGGAATAAAAAAACCTGCCGCTCTTGGCGTTGCCGTGGTGCAGGACCACGGTCTCGGGGGTGGTCCAAGGGTCGGAATAATTGTCGTCGTAGTAGTGCATCTCCAGGGTGTCGTCCAGTCGCACCTTAGGCATGGCCAATCTCCTTTACATGATCCCGATTCTGAAGTATGAAACTCCCCTTAACAGCCATCTTCGGCAAGGCCAATTGTATCGGCAGGTGGGGACGCAGTCAATCTTCTTCCAGTCAAACTCCTCCCAGGAAAACCAGCAGCTCCCCAACGCACTTGTCAGGGATCAATAGGTGAATGCCTGGGCCGATGTTGGGGAAAACCACCAGCCTGGCATTGGGGATCTGTTTCTGCAAGTTAGCCTGGGCATCCAATGGGCAGGGAGGGCACCGGTCTCCAACCATTATTAAAGTGGGCGCCTTGATATCAGGGAGCCACGGAGAGACGTCAAGGTCCTCGGCCACCCGCGTGATGGCCGCCGCAACCTCTGTAGGGGTTTTAGAGTGTTCGGCCAGGTGCCATTCCACCAATTTAGTGTCCGCCAATGCCAGGTCCATCCGTGCGGGATAGGTGTCCTCCAGTCAACGCCTGAACCCCACCTCTCGCATGACATCCGAAGCCCTGGTGGGGCCACGCCTCTGTCCAGAAAAGTAGGGTGTGCTGCACAGGGTGAGGCTGTTGATCCGGTCGGGATATGAAGCGGCGAACCCCATCCCCCAGATCCCGCCGGACTCGAAACCCACCCAGTGAACCTTCTCAATGCTGAGATGGTCAATCAGATTTAATGCGTCCTTGGAGAATCGCTCGGCAGACCAGAGAGCTCCCACGGGCGGCGCCGAGGACTCTCCGCAGCCCCGGCCGTCGTACCTCACCACCCTGTATTTTCGTGAGAGGGCCGGCACCCACTGGGTCCACCACTTCATGGTCCGCCCGAAGCCATGGACCATCAGGATTGTATTTACAGGGTTCCTGTCCCAAAGGTCCCGGAAGTCGTCTACCTGGTAGCTGAGCTCTACCCCGTCGTCCGTTCGCATTTTCGGCATGGGTACCTCGTTATGCCAGGATGGGTCCACAACCCGTTAATCCCAAGAACTCATCAGGCTGGGTTTTCACGAAGGCTTGGATTTGGATGGAGAGGCTGGCGGAGGCTTCCAAGGTTTGAGGCCGAGCAACCTGAATTCCCCCTGGATCCCTTCGATCTCCTGGAGGTCTGTCTCGCTGAGGACCCAGTCCGATGCCCTGGCGTTGTGGTACACCTGGTCCGGAGTCTTGGCCCCCACGATGGCCGAGGTTACCGCCGGGTGGGCCAGAGTCCATGCGATGGCCAGCTGGACCAGGTCCCGGCCGTGGCTAGCCGCCCAATCACTGAGCAGGCCGGTGATCTTGGAAATCCTTTCAAATAGCTCACCCTTAAAGGGCTCGTGCCTGCTGCGCTCGTCGTCGGGGGAGTACTGGTGGCCCGGGCGATAACGGCCGGTGAGCAGGCCCTTGGCCAGCACCGAGTGGGGGATGACGCCGATGCCATTCTCCTGGCAGAAGGGGAGTATGGTCTCCTCGGCGTCCCTGTAGAACATGTTGTAGATGGGCTGGGAGCTGTATACGGCCCCACAGTTCAGGGCTTCCTGGGTCTGCCCGGGTGAGAAATTGGAGATGCCGATGTACCTGACCACTCCTTTTTGCATGAGTCGAAGGAGATGCTCCATGGTGCCGTCGATGGGCCAGTTAGGGTCAGGGTGGTGTATCTGGTACAGGTCAATATAGTCCGTCCCCAGGGCCGTCAGGCTGTTCTCCACGGCCCCGGCGATGTGCCCGGGCGAGTGGGCCCCTGAGAGTTTGGTGGCCAGAAACACCTTCTGCCGCTTACCTTTTATCGCCTTGCCGACGACGGCCTCACTGTTGTGGTATCCCTCGGCGGTGTCGATGAACGTCATCCCCGCATCTATGGCCGCATGCACAGTGGCGATCCCCTGCTCTTCGGGGACCATCCCCATAATCCCCCCCAGGGGCAGGGCCCCATAGCAGATGACGGATACCTGGGGACCGTCTTTTCCGAGGCTTCTGGTTTCCACTGGCAGGCCTCCTTATTATTGCCGATTATTGTCGAATCCTGGCAACCTTGTACTGCTTCCGGATTGCCACATGTACACCATGGTTCATGGGGGAAATGGTCTCCGTCAATTCTATCGCAACTGCCTTCGCCGTACCAGAGAATGGTCAGGACGGGGGCCTTCGGCGGCTGGGGGATGGAAACGTTATAAGGCGCCGGGGTCTGGGTCCCCGGCTAGGGCTGCATCAGCCGGAAGGCCAGCAGACCGGCGGCGAATAGGGAGATGGTCATACTCAGCAGCCTGAGCGCCCCTTCTGGGGCCTGGAGCATCGCCGAGAGGCTGATACTCTCGATGCTTCCGTCAGCCATCTCCATACTGCCCCGTACGTTGAGGGTCTTTCTGCGGAGGGTGCGTACTTGAGTGCTGAGTCGCCTCTGGGCCAGGCTGAGGGTGAAGCAACCAATCGCCATCAAGACGGGCACCCCATTGAAGGACAAGGCATTTATCCAGTAAGAGGTCAGGACCGGAAAAGCTCCCCACGCGAAGGCGAACCAGAAGTCGGAGTGGAATCGGTTATTCCACAGGCCGAGGTTGTAGGAGACGGCAATAAATCCGCCGAAGGCGACGAAAGGTAAGAGCCACATGCTGATGGTCAACGCCGCCGTGGCGCCCAACACCACCGCGCCCCCCAATGACAGGAACGCAAGCCCCACAAGGTTCCTGGGCGGTATTCCGGTTTTCAAGGGTCGCCCCTGAAGTTCATCCAGGGCATGGGCTCCGATGCCCACCGCCAGGAAGAAAGCCAGCAGGGCGCCGGCAAGCCTGTCGATATGAAGGGATGGGGCGACGGCGGCCCCGAGCACCACGTAAGACAGGTGCCAGATAGTATATGGGGCATGGAGCAGATTTACATAATCCTGCCAACCCTGGGTGACTCCAAGGACGTAGAAGGCGGGGGATGTTATATTTTTCATCGGCGCCCTCCCGCCTCCGGAGAGCTGGCCGCGGTGCATAGGCTGCCATCCCGGCTGCCAACCTTGGTTCCCCACATCACCACGGCCCCGCCCAAGGAGAGGCGCTCCACCCGGGCATCAGGGACCCCCGAATTCATCCACATTTCTCTGATGTCTCCGACGGTGTGCGACCGGTAGAGGCGGCATATGCTCGGCCCCAGGAATTTCCCCACCTCCCGCCAGCCGGGAGATATCAGCCCGGCGGCGGCGGGCAGGACTGCCCGGGTATAGACAAACCATAGGCCTCTCACCATCCCGTTGGGAGGCACTCCAAACTCCAGGGATGCTAGATGGCCCCCGGGCTTCAGCACTCTGACGATCTCACTCAAGGTGACTTGCGGGTCATCAACATAGCGGAGCAGATACGTGAAGCAGACGGCATCGAAGCATCCGTCGGGGAAGGGGAGGCCCTCGGCCCTGCCCCTGACCAGGGCGATGCGTTTGTCAAGCCCATTCCTCTTGACCCTACGCCCGGCCTGGTCCAGCATCCCAGCGCTGAGGTCTACCCCTACCACCCGGCTCGACGAACGCCGGACCATTTGCCTGGCCACCCTGCCGGTGCCGGTGCAGAGGTCCAGCACCAGGTCTCCGGGCTTCGGCTCAAGGCGGGATACCAGGCGGCGCGTCCATCTCCCGGTCTGGCCGAAGGAGAATAGCTGGGCCAGGAGGTCGTACCGTTCTACAATCCCATCGAAGAGCCACGTGGCGTGGCGGTTCCGGTCAGAGTCCATGGTGAGACCATAGTAGCATAAGGCCGTAAGATGTCCCTACGGTCGGTGCTGGCATATTGGAGCATGGAATCGCGAGTTTCCCTGGCCAAAGAAAAATGACCGTCATGGGTTCGATGTGCTACTGTTGGTATGGACGGTGGACACCGGTGGAGAAGTCGAAAGCGATATGGACACGTTGCCCGACTACCTGAAGGACGGCCTGGACATCGTGTTCGTAGGCATCAATCCTTCAGGGTATTCCGCCAGGGTTGGCCATTACTTCGCCAATCCCCGGAACCGCTTCTGGAACGCCTTCAATCGCTCGGGCCTGGTCGAGGCGGAGCTTTCGCCTGAGCTTTCGGCGAATTTGGACCACACCCTCCTGGACCAGGGCATAGGATTCACCGACCTGGTAAAGCGCGCCACCGGCCAGGCTTTCCAGCTAGCCTCAGATGACTATCGCCAGGGTGCTCCCGTGCTGAAGGAAAAGCTGGAGCGCTACCAGCCTCTCATCGTCTGTTTCCACGGTATGACATCCTACCGGCCATATATCAGGTTTGCCGAGGGTATCACGGACAAGGCTACTCTGGGCCTGCAGAGGCTCACCATAGGCAGGTCGATTGTCTTCGTGGCGCCCAACCCTAGTCCCGCCAATGCCAAGTTCTCTGTGGAAGACCTGACGGGGTGGTATGTTAAGCTCAGAGAGCTTAGGGACGAGCTTAAAGCCAAATAAGCAGGGGCGACGCATGCGTCGCCCCTGCGTTCAGAATGGTCCGATCGGCTACCGGGCTGTGTATCCGCCGTCGACCACCAGCTCAGCCCCTGTGATAAATGAGGCCTCGTCCGAGGCCAGGAACAGCACGGCGTATGCCACTTCTTCCGGGCGTCCCCGCCTGCCCAGTGGGGTTGCCTTGATTCTGGGCTCCATGAGCTTGGGCCGCTCCGGGTCCGGGGGAGTGGAGGTCAGCATGAGGGGCATGAATCCCGGGTGGACTGAGTTCACCCTGATGCCGTCCTTCCCGCACCGCACCGCCATGGCCTTGGTGAACAGCCTGACCGCCCCTTTGGATGTGTGGTAAGCGGGATGGCCCGTCTCCGAGCCCACTATGCCCATTATGGATGAAATGTTGATTATGGAGCCCCCTCCGGCCTCCTTCATCTTGGGTATGGCCATGGTCGTGCCAAGAAATACGCTGGTGGAGTTGACCTCCATGATGCGTTCCCAGCCCTCTAGGCTGTTCTGGTCCGAGTAGGCGCTTTCGCTGATGCCGGCATTATTAACCAGCACGTCCAGCTTCCCAAAGTGGGACACGGTCAGGTCTATGGCTGACCTCCAGGCCGCTTCCTTCGTAACGTCCATACGATGGAACAAAACCTGGCCGCCGGCCTCCTCGATCTCAGCCGCTACCTCCCGGCCTTCCTTTTCCAGGACGTCTCCTATGGTCACCTTCGCGCCCTCCTGGGCGAAAAGCCTGGCTTCGACGGCTCCCATACCATGGGCGGCGCCCGTGATGAGTGAAACCTTACCATCGAGTCTCATTGGCCCTCCTTCTCCCCCGGTTCCTAGAGATAGTCTCATAGATAGATTTTGTCGTCTGCCCGGTCAATGTCCGGCTATCTGTCTTCGATTGGGACGTCACCCCAGGAGATGACTTTCTTTGGGGTTATCCTGATCACCGGGTTCTGGTCTATATCCATGTCGCGATACTGGGGATACTTTTCCCGAAGCGCCGCTATCGCCTGCCGGTGCTCCTTCCCCCGCCGGAGAAGGCGGGCGGTACCCGTGATCAGCACGTACCACAAGCGTGCCCAATCCTCTTCGTAATGGTCCAACATCAGCGCGACGTTGGGGTTGGAATCTATGTTTCTCACCCTCTTGAGATTGGTCAAGGAGGTGCGTTTCGGCTTGCGGTCCAGCACCGAATAGAAATGCAAACCGTCGTAGGTAAAACAGATGGGGACCAGATGGGGCTCGCCGGCGGAATCGGCGGTGGCCAGCCGGGCTGACCGCGTCTCATTGATCAGGGCCGCTAGGCCAGGGCTAAAGGTCGTAGCTAAACCCCAGTGGGTCATCCATGGCCTGGATGTTCTCCAGGGCTTCCCTGGCGGCGTCCTCCAGCACCGGGTCGCCTCCCTTGAGAATCATCCTCAATGCCCGCTTGGAGAGGGACCCGCCTATTTCTCCCATCGCCCTTATAGTGGCCAACTGGACCTGGAGGTCGTCGTCATTTAGGAGGGGTATCAGATATGGCGCCGCTTCCTCTTCGTTCATATTTCCGCAAGCGGTGGCAGCCTCGTAACGGATGGATGCGCTGGGATTTTGCAACTCCTTGTACAGGTGGGGGAGCCACTGTGGGTCTCCCGTCTGGCCCATGGCGTAAAGGGAGCTGCATTTCAGATTTGGGTCATCGTTCTCATAGGCCCAACGTATGTATTCACCTATGTCCGGAGTGTTAAAAGGGGCCACGGATTCCAGGGCTCTCCGTCTCACCTCCAGCCACTCCTGTTCGTCTCGAAGGCTCGTCAGCAGGGTGTCCTTCACAACTTGGGCATCTTTGGAGAGAATTTTATCGTCCTGGGCAAGGGAGGCGAACTTGGACAAGGCTATCGCCGCGGAAGCGCGGACCTGGCCGGAAAAGTCGGACTGTAGCAACTCCACCAGAGACTGTATCAACGACCGGTCTTCGAACTCCCAAAGGCCGGATATCGCTTTCTTTCGTACTATCTCGTCGGAGTCTTTCAGGCACATCTTGAACACGGCGCTGAAATCCAACTCGGCGTTGTCCTCGGCCATATTCACCAGCAGACCGACGACCTTCTGTTTGCGTTCGGGGATCACCTTGAACCAGGTCCTGGCGAACATCCCCAGTTCCGATGGCGACAGGTCAGTCAGGTCGGTCAGGACTGGCTGACTTATCGGAGCGTCATGTTCAGCTATCTGTTGTAGGCAACTATCCAGGGACAACGGTTGGCTCCTATCACCGGTTATCTCCTCCAGCCTATCCTATCGCCCCGCATCCGGCTAGGACTCTGTCCTGGCAGGGCGTTCCCTAGCCGGCCCACGGGTTCCGGACCATAACTGGGCCGGATACTATGAATCCATCCTCAAGAAGGGTCTTTGGCAGACACCGACACGTTATCCAGGCACAGGGATGGAGTTCTTATGGAGCCGCCCACCCAGTGCCCTTTGTTTTCGATGGCCCGAACGCTCTTGAGGCTCGTGTATACATTACCAGAGATGACCGTGTTTTTCACCCGTCCGATGACGCTGCCCCCCTCAATTCTGTATCCAAGGAGGACGTTGGCGTTGAAATCTCCCGCCAGGATGTTGCTCTGGCCGGCGCCCAGTAGGCGCTCCACCACCAGGCCGCTGGAAATGTCTTTTATCATGTTCTGGAAGGCGGCGTCGCCATCGCCCAATATTATAACACTGGTCCCAGGAGAGGGAGGAGAGTTGACTCCCCGGCGGCCGGCGGCGGTGCTGTCCACTCCTGCCTGGGCCGCCGTCTGGAGATCGTAGAAAAAGTTGGCGATGGCGCCTCCATCCACCATGGGCAGCTTTTTGGCGGGAACGGCCTCCTCGTCGCACATGCGGCTGCCCGGGGAATAAGGGAATGTGGGATCGTCCCAAACGTTCAATCGTTCGTCCAGCATTTGCTGCCCCAGCTTCCCAACCAGGGGTGACGTTCCCTGGAGCACCGACCGCCCGTTGAAACCCGACAGCAAGGGCCCCAGCAGGGCCCCCGCAATCCCCTTGGGTGTGAAAATCACCGGGACATCGCCGGTGGGCGCCGGTACTACCTCTCTGGAGTACTCAAGCTGTTCCTGGATAGATTCCACGATCTCCGACGTATCCAGTATGGGCCGGCAGGAGCTCATTCCATCAGACACGAAGAGCATATCCGTGTCCTTCACGACCGTTCCGTGGATGTACACGGAGAAGGCGCTTTTGGAGTAAGTGGCGTTTCCTCCCCTGGAGTTGATTAACGTTAGGGTGGTTGTCCCCTTGGTCACCGTCGCATCGCAGAGGAGCTCCGGCCAGCTGCCGACCAGCCTGTCTATGGCGGACTGGCCCAGGTCCACCATCTCCTCCACGGGTACGGATATCGTCTCAGGATCGTAAACCTGGACAGGATTAAAGCCCTGGAGCGAGGGGAAGCTGAAAAAGGCCTGGGGACCGAAGGACGCCGTCTCCAGGGTCCTGTCTATCAGGCTCTGGATATTCTTGACATCCGAGGTTGAGGAGAAACCTATCCTGCCGTCCTTGATGATCCTCAGGGCCGCTCCCGAACTCTCCCTAGTCTCCACCTGTTTGACCCGGTTGGCCTCGAAGTGAACGGGCTCGTCGGTATGTTGGATGTGAAATGCCTCTGCCTGCTGGGATATCTTTGAGGCTCTTCCCAGCAGCTCCTCCAGTTCGGGTCCTGGGCTGTCAGCCCTGGGCCCAGTCAAGGTGAGGTGCCTCCTACCAGGCATTTACGGATCCGAATGTGGGGACTGCCGTTGGATACGGGAAGGGGGGACTGGCCTCCCTTACCGCAGCCTCCCCCCTGGTTCATGTCCAGATCGTTGGCGACGGCGTCCAGGTTCTCCAGGGTGGTGAACAGGTTGCCCGAAAGCAGCACCGGCCGCATCAGTTCCTCGACCTTGCCGTTGCGGATGGCGTAGGCTTCTCCAGCCGAGAAGGTGAACTGCTCCATGCTGGTCATACCGCCGTACCAGTTGCAAAGATACAGGCCGTCTTTGATATCTGAGATAAGCTCCTGGAACGTGTGGGCGCCGGGCTCGATATAGGTGTTGGTCATGCGCACTATGGGCGGAAAGTGGTAGCTGATGGCCCTGGCGTTGCCCGTGGGCGTCTCCCCCAGGACGGCCGCCGTCTCCCTGGAATGGAGCCTTCCCGCCAGCACGCCTTCCCTGAGGAGAAAGGCCTTTGTGGACGGGACTCCCTCGTCGTCGTATTTGTAGCTGCCCCTCAGTCCCGGCACCGCAGCGCCGTCCACCACGTTGAGATGGGGACCGCCGAAACGCTTGCCGATGACCATCAGCTCCTGCAACCGGCTGTTTTCGTATATATGGTCCGACTCGGACAGATGGCCGAAGGCTTCGTGGATGAACACCCCGGCCAGTATCGGGTCCAGCACCACTGTGTATTCGCCTCCCCAGGCACGGGGCGCCTTCAGCAGGTCCACGGCCCGTTGGGCTATATCCCTGGCGTCTTCGTGAAGGCGCTCAATGATGGAGAAATCGGCATTGGAGCCGAGACTCACACCCGATTGCTGCACCTCTCCACCGTCCCGGGCTGTGGCGTTGAGCCGCAGGCTGACATCAATCTTCTCCTGCTGGATGTAGGTTCCTTCGGAGGTGGCGAGGGCCCGTTTCCTGCGGCCGTCCCCGTAGGCGATGGTGGTGGAGGTGATTTGGGGCACACCCCACATTATCTCCGCGTATTCGTCAAGCAGGGATATTTTGTCTCCCAGGGAGATGTCCATAGGGTTCTTCCTGGCGACGGCGCCCTGATTGCGACCGGTGTGGGACCGGTCTACCATAATTGTCTCATCCGCGGATGCGCTGGAAAAGGATGGCGCCTCATCAACCACCGGCGCCACCTCTGCCAGCCTGATGCCCTTGTCGCCCACCAGTTGGGCGTTTCGGGTCGCGATGGCGACCTTCTCCCTCAGTCCTTCTAGGTCGTTGAAGGAAACGAAGCCCCATCCATTTGCCAGCGCCCTAATACAGCCTCCGACCCCTGAGGTACGTCCCACCTCCTCCGGGTCTTTTCCTCTGTAGCGTATGTGGGTGCCCTCCGACTCCTCAACCCTGACTTCCACATACCGGGCGGCGTGGCCTTTGAGGGCATCGGCTATGCGGTCCCTGATGTTTTCGTCCATACTTACTGCACCCTTTTCCCTGATAACGGTAATGATACCTGACTACACGAAACGATGTAATTCTCCGGCGGGAGGCCCCTGGAATGTTCAGGCTGGAGTTTTGACAACTATAACATACCGTGTGGGGTCAAGCCTCTGTTGGCAGCCACATTTCCCCATCCATAATAGATCGCGTTAACGTCAACGCCTGGTCGTGCGTGTCCGTATCATCGAATGGAGGGTGGCTGGGGAAAGTGCTACAATCAGGTTGCCATGGAAGGTATCAAGCTAAATACCAGCAATGAGCCTGCCGCGACCGGCAGAAATGGGTCAGGGGAGGTCGGCTTCACCGCCGCCGGAGTCCTGGAGACGTTGTGGGGTGAGTATGCCCCCTTCCCCCAGGAGCCCCGCTATGATCCCATTGCCGAGGTGGTGTTCACCATCCTATCCCAGCACACCTCCGACCGTAACTCTGAGAGGGCATTTAAGCAGCTTATGGACAGCTTCGGTTCCCTGGAGGCGGTGGCGGAGGGAGATACGGAGCTCATAGAGCGAAGCATCAATGTGGGCGGCCTGGCCAAGATAAAAGCCCCGAGAATAAAGCAGGTGCTCAATCTCATCATGGAGGATGTGGGCTCCCTGGACCTCTCTTTCCTGAAGGAGATGCCCCTGGATGAGGCCAAAGCGTGGCTGAGGCGGCTTCCGGGCATCGGCCCCAAGTCGGCGGCGGTGATCCTGAGCTTCTCCCTGGGTATGCCTGCCATGGCCGTTGACACCCATATCTACCGGGTTTCCAAACGGCTTGGCCTTATCGGGCCAAAGACCAATTATGAACAGGCCCATGACATACTGGAGCAGTCGGTGGCGCCGGAGCAGGTATTCCCCTTCCACATGGCCCTCATAACCCACGGCCGGAGGGTATGCAAAGCACTCAGGACCCTGTGTCATCAGTGCGTCCTGGCCCACGCATGTCCATCCAGCGAACTGGGACGGCAGAAGTGAAGGTAGGAGTAATAAACGTCACGGGCTACTCCGGGGCCGAGTTGGTCCGGCTCCTTCACCGGCATCCCGAGGTGGAGATAGCCTCGGTTACCGGCAGGAGTGCCGGCGGCCAGAAACTGGCTGAGGTGTTCCCCCACCTCGCGGACCTGGACCTGACCATCCAACCGGAGCTGGAGGGCAGCTTCGATCTGGTCTTCTCCGCGCTCCCCCACAAGGCCAGCGCCGAGGCGGTCATTCCTCTATTGGAAGATGGCATCAAGGTCGTGGACATAAGCGCCGATTTCCGCCTGCGGCAGCCCTCCGAGTATGAGCAGTGGTACGGCGTCGCCCACCCCGGCCCCCAGTACCTCGAGGAGGCTGTATACGGCCTGACCGAGCTCAACCGGCCCCAGGTGGAAGCTGCTCGCCTGGTTGCTAACCCGGGCTGCTTTCCCACCAGCGCCATCCTTGCCCTGGCCCCCGTGGTGAAAGAGGGGCTCATCAGGCCCGGCATGATTGTGGATAGCAAGTCCGGGGTCTCCGGCGGTGGCAGGAGTTTCGGCCTGACAACTCACTATTCGGAAGTCAACGAGAACGTGATGGCCTACTCGGTGAGCGGTCACCGCCACCTGCCGGAGATTACCCAGGAGCTGGGCAAACTTGTTTCACCCTCTCCGGCTTCCGATGCTTACGGAGATGGGAATAACCCGCTGGCCCTGACCTTCCTGACCCACCTGGTTCCCATGACCAGGGGCATACTGAGCTCCTGCTACGCTACGCTGGACCCCGATGCCTTCTCTTCCTGGGATGAAGCAAAATCGCGGATTCGCCAGCTATATATGGACTTCTACACCGGCGAGCCGTTCGTAAAGGTGCCTTCTTCACCGCCCCAGACCAAGCAGACGCTGGGAAGCAATATGTGCCTGGTGTATCCCACCGTGGACATGAGGACCGGCCGGCTGATAGTGATAAGCTGCCTGGACAACCTGGTGAAGGGCGCGGCCGGACAGGCGATACAGAACATGAATCGGATGTTCCACATGGAGGAAACCACAGCCCTGGAAGCACTGGCGGTCTATCCATGAGTACGCTATAATAGCCAACTGTGCCCCCATCGTCTAGCTTGGCCAAGGACGCCACCCTTTCAAGGTGGAGATCAGGGGATCGAAGCCCCTTGGGGGCACCATCCATGAACATTAGATACAAATAAGGGGTCATTCAGCTTCAGTTATGCTTCGGTGCTGCAAAAATAGTTGGTTACTGATCTCAACTTTTTTACCATTTCGGTTAGGGAGGCAGCCCAAAGTTTTCTCATCTCTTTAAGGGCCTCCAACAGATATTCACCTCGATACCTCGAAGCATTGGAGTCCCCCCTAGCCGGTCTTGCTGCTTTTGCTGAAGAAGGAGAGTGGCCCGGGCTTGCTGGCATCACTGCCGGCCACATCGAAAAATACTTGGTCCATCTCCAAAGTTGTCCCAGATGGTTTGGTCAGAGAGACGCCAGCCTGCGTCCAGTCTCGCAGAGTCACATAGAGACCCAGTACCGAAGGATAAAGAGGTTCTTCAACTGGTCCGTCGAACGTGGCCTAACCGAACGCAATCCCCTAGACCTCATCCCCCATCCTCACATAGATGAACGGGTAATCCCGACGATCTCCCAACAACAGTCCCTGGACCTGCTGCGACTCACCGATCCGCGCCACTCCAGGACTCCAGGGGGAAAGTTCAGGGCCATTCGCAACAAGGCTGCCATTTATCTGCTGCTGGATGCCCCAGGGCGACGACAAGAGATCGCCACGATAATTTTGGAGAATGTGGACTTGGATACCGGCGCCGTGAAAGTGATGGGTAAGGGCAGACGTGAAAGATGTATGCCTGTCGGTACGACGTTGCGGCAGGCTCTTTGGGAGTCCATCCAGGCCCGGAAGACCATCACTGGGTCCCATCGGGAACTATGGGTGGACGAACATGGTAAGCCGATGAAACCGTCCTGGCTGTACCTGATGCTCAAACGCCTTGGACAGAGGGCAGGCATACCAGGACTTCACACCCACCAGTTCCGCCACACCTACGCTGTCGCAGCTTTGCGCGGTGGAATGCCTGAGAGGGTGCTCGCTCTAGCCGGGGGCTGGAGGAAGATTCCAGATACCGATCTGCGAACGCTGGAGGCCGATGACGTTCGGCGTTTTCACGCGGATATATCTCCCGTGGACCGGCTAGGTCAGGCACAGGCAACACTTAATCGGGTTCAGAACCGGGGGAAGGCTAGGGGAAAGCTGTGAATAGCTTCGCCTGGCCTACGCAATATCCGGGCTAAACCTACTTGAACCATAAGTCCGTGTCCTTCCACCGCCTACTCAACAAAACTCGGTCTAGAATAGCTAGTAAAGAAAACCTTCGTTTTCGTTACTGCCGGTGAGGCATCCTCCTGGGCCGCTCGAACTTTCGGCTCCATCTCTGGAGGGACAGCGCGATACGTTGTTGGCCACAGTGCTCTAACGTGTTGAGGCCACAGAGAGTTGTTGTCTGGCGCCCGCTTTACCTTATGATCGACTGTTGACCACTCAGAGTTAGTTGGTATCAGTAATATAGGTGTGGGTAATGATTGCCCAGACATGACCGTTTGCATCTCGGAAGTAGAAGCCTCTTCCTTTATGTAGGTGGTTGATTTTGCCATCGTCCTGGGAGCCCGGACCGCTGCCGTAGGAGACACCTTCTTCTCTGACACGTTTCAAGATCGCGTCAAACTTTCCATCGGATGCCAGAAGAGCATAGTGATGACCCTCAAAATGCACCTGGTTGTCGAAGTCCAAAGTCAATGTGTCATTGATCTTGAGCGGAGCGAAGTGGCCCCATGGCCCCTTGTACTCGAGCCCTAGGATTCGCGCGATAAATCTCACCGAGGCCTCTTTGTCTTTGGCGGGCACGATAGTGTGATCGAAACTGAGCGCCATAACATCCTCCGTAGCTCATTTTTCGTCCTGATATGTGGTTGCTGTTCATTTTCATCGTTTGCCTTAACTCTTCAACCACATCTTCCAAAGGGCACCTGCAACAGCTTCCTAAGTCCTTCCTAGGTCCCGGCCACGGCAACCACCTCACCTTCTGCCACCGCTTCATTACACTCTGGCATCCAGGGCATTGAGCAGTTCGCTACCCAGTTAGTTTTAACTTGGGGTGCAGGCTGAACGGTCCCTTCAGCTGGCTTTGTATTGCCTGGGAGTGAAAGGGATAGCCCCATGACCAGTATTACCGGTATGGCCAACAACAAGAAGGCATCACTAAAGCCGGATCCTGCCCCGGAGTGAAGTGGGTTTAATAGGCTTTCGGCTTCTCCTCCTAGTGAGGTAACGACGGATATTACCATGGCGGTCCCCAAACTGCCTCCTAGAAAGAACAGCATCGAATTGATGCTCATCGCTGACGCGAGCATCTGGGGACGCACGATCCGTGATACCGTCGCTGCAAGAGGAGTGTTCACTAATCCAAATCCCGCCCCAAGTAACCCAGTGAAAATGGCAATGACCCACACCGACGACCCGGTATTGGTTGAGAGGCCAAGTACCGCCAGAAGCATAAGGGGGGACCCCACCCAGACCGGTAGGCGTGCCCCCACCCAGTCTGTGATCCGGCCTGATAAAACCCCGAATATCGATGTGGATATTGCCCCCGGCACCATGGTCAGACCCACTTCTAGAGCAGATAAGTTGTGTGTAAAGGTAAGCAGTATAGGCAACCCAATGAGAACCGCCAGGTTGGTGGCCATCACGAAAAAGCTCATCCACACCAGCGAAACGTAGCGTGAGCTGTGTAAAAACTCTCGTGGGATAAAAGGTGAACCAGCGGTCCATTGACGGGCCAAGAGGCCAATCAATCCGATGATCGCGATGACTGCTCCCACCAGGGCGAGCGACGACGCCCAGCCTGACCGTGCCCCCTCTGATGGAATTAAGAGCACTCCTCCCACTAGAAGGCCTAGGGCCACCCCTCCAAATAGGTCAATGCCACCACCACTCCGCTCTTCATCTTTGGGCAGAATCTTTAACCCCAAGGGTATAGTGACAGCTGCAGCCACGTTTATAAAAAAGAGGGACTCCCAGCCTAACGACTCAGACAAGGCCCCTTCCAGAAGTGGTCCGGCGGCCGCGCCAAGGCCGATGGTCGCCGCTATCACACCGAGAACGGTTCCACGCGACTCAGGTCCATAGGCACGGCTGGCGAGGGTCATCCCCAAACCAGCTTCCGCGGTTTCTAATAGACACAAAAAACTGCGGTACTCATGGGCGGTTGACCTAAGCCCGAATCCACCGAAGGACACGGATGGACGGCGTGAGGACAGCGGAAGGGGGTGGGTGAGGGAGCTACAGGGGAGATGGCCTGAGGTCTTGGGGTAGATGGGAGGCCGGCGGAGGGTCTTCAGTCGCCGCACAGGGCCCCTAAGGCCCTATGCGGGAGTTGCGATGCGCGGGATGGCGAGAGGATACGCAGCAGGGGACTCTCGCGACCGGGGTGGCGCGAGATTGCGGGGACGTTGGGTCAGTTACAGGCTGGCCGTCAGGCCGGGAACGGAATGGCTTGCAGCCGGGCCAAGGCGCGACTGAACTGGGTTTCCCAAGGCCAGCGCCGGGGGAGATGCAAAGTGAGGCGGCGCGCCGAGCGGGTGATCCGCCCCACCAGAGCGAAGACCCGCCGCCTGAGGGTCTTGGTGATCAGGGTCCCCTCGCCCAGACCAATCCGCGCCGTCCAAGCGGGCCAGGTTATGCGCCATCACCTGTACCGCCAGCATGTGGTTCAGCCCGACGCCGTACTTGAGGTCGCGTATGGCGTTCTCGACCTCGGCGTGGCGGCGATGATCGGCCTCCAGTTCCAGCGTCTCCCCATCGCGGTCGGTGATGAAGGCGTGATAGCTGTATCTGGCGAAGAGGGCGAGCTGGGAACCGGGCGTCGGCTTCACCCGCCGGACAATGAGCCGCACCGGCGCGGCGTCCGGCTTGGTCTGGAACGGGGTGTAAGTCGTCTCGGCGACATCGGCGGCGCCGTCCATCCAGTAGGGAATGGGAGTCCAGTCCTCCTCTGGTATCGCCTCGATCAGGTCCCGCAGGCTGGCGCGCTGGCGGATGGTGATAGAGAAGCGGACATCCATTTCCCGGCAGGCGGCAACGACAGTGTGGGCGTAGAAGCCGCTGTCGGCCCGCACCGTGAGTTGTCCCCTGGCCCCGCCGTAGCGCACCCGCCCCACCGTCTCACGCAGGAAGTGGGCGGCGCCACGGGCGGTGTTGGCCCGGCCCTCGCGCAGCCGGGACATCAGCCACCTCGCCGGTGCCGGCGGTAATGGCCAGCAGCGGGTGATAGCCGCGGGCGCCGGTATAGCCGTGGTGGCGCGCTCCCTCCTTGGCCAGTCCATAAGTCTCGCAGATGGTCGAGTCCAGGTCGATGCTCAGGGGCGAGTCGCCGGGTCCGGCCCCAGCGGCCCAGGCCCGGGCCAACAACTGGCGGCTCACGCGGTCGAGTTGACGGACATGCCCCCACCGGAAGCTGCGCAGGAAGGTCCCCAGGGTGGATGACGCCTTGACCACGCAGCCTAGAACACCGACCGTCCCACCAGCGCGCAGCGCATCGGCGTCGTCGATGCAGTCGCCGCCTGCCAGCGCGGAAGCGACCAGCGTCAGCATCTTGTCCCCAGTGTTCGCCCGTCCCGGCGCTCCGCCGAGGTCAAGGTGATGGTCGACGAGTTCCCGCAGGCCCAGGTGCCGGGCTAGGGTGGCCGGCAGGAGCAGGCCGGCATTGGCCACCAGGCGATGGTCGTCAAAGAGGATGCGAATACGGTCGGGTTTGTTCTGTGGCAGCATCTATTGGGTGCTCCTTGTTTCCGGGCGGGTTTCTGTTCCAAAACCATTATCCCAGATTTCAGAGGAGCACCCGCTGGCTTCTTCAAGGACTGTCCTCAAGGCCGTCCTTCGGTGGATTCGGGATAAGCCTCTCTCCTGTGTCGAACACTCAGGACTATCAGGGTTGAGGGCTCGCCGCGTTGAGTGGTGAAGATCACGCGGTGATGGTCGACTCCCAACCGCTTGTAGTCGCTGCCAGTCAGTGCGATGACCTGCCTTGCAAGCGAAGCGGGGCTGTCGGCATACTGCTCAATCTTGGCGATGATCCGCTCTCTATCCCGTGCGTCGAGGCGGCGCATATCCCTGATCGCCCGTGTCCCCCATTCGATTTGCATTCCCTAGTACACACCCTTTATATCCTCACTTAGAGAACAGGTCGTCAAGAGGCCGCTCCTAGAAACATCTGAGAATCAGAATGACTGGTTAGCAATCCGTCCCGCAAAAGGCGATGGACGCTCCAGCGGCGGCAACGGGCCAAGGAGGGCTAGCGCACAAGCCCTCCTCACTGGGCGGGAGATTCGCGTGAACGTTCAGGGTGCACTACCCGTGTACAGGAGAACTCGCGGGGCGGCTAGTTGCAGGTTGGGCGATTCTGTAGCTGAAATCGGGGTGAACGGGGCGGTCTGTCACATCGGAGCAAGCAATCTGATTCCGGTGCTCCTTCCACGATCATGGGGCAGCGGCAGCTACGAAGTGGGGAAAATGCCGGTGGGGTCCACGGATGTGATGACAGCGGGGCTCGAAGCCAGAAATCCGGGCTGGTCGGCCCCTCAGTCCCTAACCTCGTCCTCCGCAGGCGGCCTGGGCGAAGCACCGGACCTGGACGCCTGACGCCGAAAGTGGGCGCGGGCGATGATCCGAGCCAGGATGCGCAGCCCACGCCGCACCGTCTCCCGCTGCTTGTCAGAGCAGGACGGCGATCCCCGCTTCGCCGGCGCCCGGCGATTGGTCAATGGTCTCCGCGCCAACTCGTTCACCTCTCTGCGGTCTGCCGCGACTCATCGGATCGCGGCTCTCGCAAGAGAGTGTGCACAATCGCAACGCGGAATAAGACCTCCCATAGGTCTGCGCAGGTATACGACCCCTTACAGGCTCTCTTTTTCTCGGCCCATTTCGTGCAGTATTGGGGGTGTACAGGAGTTTGGTTTTTGTACCGAAGGGGACAAAGGGGTCATTCCCTACCTGGGACAGAGGTAAATCTCCCCTCTACCGGAGGTAAACAGTGAACACTTTTCGAAAAGGTGCGTTCCGGACGGCAATGACATCGCCAAACGTGGGGTATGACATCAGCAGGCCCGGCGGAGCGGCGTCTCGATGACAAAAGGTCCCCGAAACGGCGATTGAAGTGGGGGTGCGTTACGGCCCCCGATGACGTGGCCGGAGACCGGGGTGACGGGCCGGGGCGCTGCCGATTCTCACTGCCACTCAGGAGCGGGCTTTCGCTGGGCCGCTGACCGGCGCGGTCACGGTGTGGAGCAGGGAAGGGATTCCGGCGGCGCTACACTGCCGATAGGGACGGCAGAGGAGACCTGCAACAGGTACGTTTGCAATCAGGGTCCCCGCGCCAAGCCTGGGAGCACCCGCTACCCGGCGGAGGTTGCGCCGGTGTTCGGATAGGTACTCGCGCCCCAGGGCCTGGGCGCTGGAACGGGACTGGAACCGAGGCGGCCTGGCCCTGGGACCGGAACGGGCCAAGCTGTCCTGGACTTGTGGTCGGTGGCTGCTCGCTGAATTTGCAAGGAGCCTTTGGCCCTGTCCCATCCCGATTTGGCAGTCGTAACCGGCGCCTTCGGCTACACCGGCAAGTACGTGGCCCAGCGTCTGCTGGACCAGGGCGTCGGCGTGAGAACACTGACCAATCAATCACCCGGACCGGGAAAACCCTTTCGGCGGACAGGTGAGCGTGGCCCCTCTAGACTTCTCGGACACGGAGGGGTTGCGCCGGTCGATGCAGGGGGCAGGCGTCCTCTATAACACCTACTGGGTGCGTTTCGGGAGGGGGCGGACCACCTTTGAGCAGGCAGTTGAGAATTCCAGGGTGCTGTTTGAAGCGGCGGTCCAGGCTGGCGTCGGCAGGGTCGTCCACTTCTCCGTGGCGAACGCTTCAACCGAGTCGGTTCTGCCCTACTTCCGGGGCAAGGGGCAGGTGGAGGAGATGCTGAAGGACACTGGTCTCTCTTACGCCATCATCAGGCCGACCTTGGTGTTCGCCGAGGGTGACCTGCTGCTCAACAACATGGCCTGGGCGCTGCGGCGTTTGCCTGTCTTCACTGTATTCGGGAACGGCGATTACCAGGTTCAGCCGGTCTACGCCGAAGACCTGGCGGCCCAGGCGGTGGATGCCGGTTCTGGCCGTGACAGTTTCGTTGCCGACGCCCCCGGGCCGGAGACCTTCACCTTCGAGGAATTGGTACGGCTGCTGACCTTGGCGGTGGGTGCCCGCGTCAGGCTGGTGTATATAGCGCCGTCCCTGGGGTTCGCCCTGACCCGGCTGGTCGGCCTGCTGCGGGATGTGGTGCTGACCAGGGATGAGGTTGACGGTTTGATGGCGGGGTTGCTGACTTCTGCCGAACCGCCGACCGGCACTATGAGGTTGGCCGCTTGGCTCGACAACAACGCGGACGGGCTGGGTTGCCAGTACTTGTCCGAGCTACGGCGCAACTACCGCCGGAGCCGCTGACCCGCGGGTGGGGCGTTAGGGGAATCAACAAGACGGATGGTTCCGATACAAAGAGGACCAAGGGGTAGGGAGAAGAAAATGCTGGACTACGATCTTCGCCAAAAGCTAATTGAGGTGGCAAAAAGCAAAGGGACCATCAGCTATTTGGAGCTTCGACCGGATGCTCCGCAAACTCTTGCCGCTCCTCTCGACGAAATCAACAAATATGAACAAGGGGAAGGGAGGCCACTCCTGTCCGCGGTAGTAGTCCACAAGGAGGGGGATGGTATGCCAGGTGTTGGGTTTTTCACCATCGCGTGAGAACTCGGTCAGTACGGCGGCGGAGAGGCGGACCAGGACTGGAAACAAGAACTGAAGCGAGTTTGGGGCTATTGGCAGGGCCGCATCCATCAGCCTAAGCCCGAATCCACCGAAGGACGTCCTTGGGGACAGCCCTTAAAGAAGCCAGCGGGTGCTCCTCTGAATCTGGGATAATGGTTTTGGAACAGAAACCAGCCCGGAAACAAGGAGCACCCAATAGATGCTGCCACAGAACAAACCCGACCGTATGCGCATCCTCTTTGACGACCATCGCCTGGTGGCCAATGCCGGCCTGCTCCTGCCGGCCACCCTAGCCCGGCACCTGGGCCTGCGGGAACTCGTCGACCATCACCTTGACCTCGGCGGAGCGCCGGGACGGGCGAACACTGGGGACAAGATGCTGACGCTGGTCGCTTCCGCGCTGGCAGGCGGCGACTGCATCGACGACGCCGATGCGCTGCGCGCTGGTGGGACGGTCGGTGTTCTAGGCTGCGTGGTCAAGGCGCCATCCACCCTGGGGACCTTCCTGCGCAGCTTCCGGTGGGGGCATGTCCGTCAACTCGACCGCGTGAGCCGCCAGTTGTTGGCCCGGGCCTGGGCCGCTGGGGCCGGACCCGGCGACTCGCCCCTGAGCATCGACCTGGACTCGACCATCTGCGAGACCTATGGACTGGCCAAGGAGGGAGCGCGCCACCACGGCTATACCGGCGCCCGCGGCTATCACCCGCTGCTGGCCATTGCCGCCGGCACCGGCGAGGTGCTGATGTCCCGGCTGCGCGAGGGCCGGGCCAACACCGCCCGTGGCGCGGCCCACTTCCTGCGTGAGACGGTGGGGCGGGTGCGCTACGGCGGGGCCAGGGGACAACTCACGGTGCGGGCCGACAGCGGCTTCTACGCCCACACTGTCGTTGCCGCCTGCCGGGAAATGGATGTCCGCTTCTCTATCACCATCCGCCAGCGCGCCAGCCTGCGGGACCTGATCGAGGCGATACCAGAGGAGGACTGGACTCCCATTCCCTACTGGATGGACGGCGCCGCCGATGTCGCCGAGACGACTTACACCCCGTTCCAGACCAAGCCGGACGCCGCGCCGGTGCGGCTCATTGTCCGGCGGGTGAAGCCGACGCCCGGTTCCCAGCTCGCCCTCTTCGCCAGATACAGCTATCACGCCTTCATCACCGACCGCGATGGGGAGACGCTGGAACTGGAGGCCGATCATCGCCGCCACGCCGAGGTCGAGAACGCCATACGCGACTTCAAGTACGGCGTCGGGCTGAACCACATGCCGTCGGCGCGCTTCGCCGCCAACGGCGCCTGGCTGACGGTACAGGTGATGGCGCATAACCTGGCCCGCTGGACGGCGCGGATTGGTCTGGGCGAGCGGACCGTGATCACCAAGACCCTCAGGCGGCGGGTCTTCGCTCTGGTGGGACGGATCACCCGCTCGGCGCGCCGCCTCACTTTGCATCTCCCCCGGCGCTGGCCTTGGGAAACCCAGTTCAGTCGCGCCTTGGCCCGGCTGCAAGCCATTCCGTTCCCGGCCTGACGGCCAGCCTGTAACTGACCCAACGTCCCCGCAATCTCGCGCCACCCCGGTCGCGAGAGTCCCCTGCTGCGTATCCTCTCGCCATCCCGCGCATCGCAACTCCCGCATAGGGCCTTAGGGGCCCTGTGCGGCGACTGAAGACCGTCCGCCGGCCTCCCATCTACCCCAAGACTTCAGGCCATCTCCCCTGTAGCTCCCTCACCCACCCCCTTCCGCTGTCCTCACGCCGTCCATCCGTGTCCTTCGGTGGATTCGGGTTAAGACAGCCGATGCCATCCACGTAGCGAGTGCGATTTATGCGCAGGCGGATGTGCTACACACTTTTGATGGAACGGGTGGGCAACCACATAGAATGTTGCGGTTAGATGGTTTGGTAGGTACTCCGCCTCTTTCCATCGCGGTGCCTCAATGGGAAGGCCAGCTGCCAATTCCTTGATGTCAAGGGATAATTACCATTCGTAATGGGCCAGGGCGATCAGCGCCATCCCTATGGTGGGACCGCTCCTTTTGTCGCTGCCGTAGCTGGAGAACCGCACACCGTACTTCTCCAACTCCTCTTTCATGTGGGGCCTGCTGTAGGATGAGTTCACGCTTCTTTCCAGCTCCGGGGGCGCGGGGCCGTTATAGCCTTCAACCGCCGCGGTGCGCTGGATTCCCAGCTCTCCTATAGCCTGGAAGAATGCCTGGCCGTAGATGTCAATGCGAAACCAGGGTTCCTCTCCCAGAAATATGATCAGGCCGTTTCCCGCGTCGTAGAAATAGTTTTCTCTGAAAATCCCTTTGCTGGGGAGCCCATCCTCGTACATCACTCCAGGCCTGAAGGCATCGTGGGTCCCCGGCACCTGAAAAGGGAAACATAGGGTGCATACATCCCTGCCCATCTTGCCGATTTTCCGCGCGCCCAGCTTGTCTATGAGGTACTGGGGCAGGCCGCTGGAGACCTCTCCACCATCGGACCACTGGGGCTTCCAACCGGCGATCATGTATTGGGCGGAGGGCTTTTCATCGAAAACACAAAGTTCCTCAGGCATAAACCCCATCTCCTGTCCATGAGAAATGCCGGCAGCTGCCTGCGTCCGATTATAACACCCTTCCCAGGACTGAAAGAGAAGGTTTTTTTAGGCTCTTCGAGGGGGGCAAAAAAGGATATGTTAAGGTTGTAGCTATAGATGAGGTTCAGCCGTTAGGGGTATAATTGCATAGGGAAATGTGTAGGCTGAGGTTAGCCGCCACCGGTACTGGGCCCAGAGTCTGCCAGCGTCTGGTGAAGGCGAAACGGGGCTGTAGCTCAGTTGGGAGAGCACCTGCTTTGCATGCAGGGGGTCAAGGGTTCGAATCCCTTCAGCTCCACCATTACCACCCTTTCACCTATTGTAAACACGGCCCATACGCCCTATAATGTCAATATAGTGGTAAAAACGTGGTGGGAAAGGTGGTAAAAATATGGTGAGTTTGACGGTTGAAAAGGCACGTAGACTTACCGAACCGGGGCGGTATGGCGACGGAGGCGGGCTGTACCTGAACATCGCTAAGGGCGGCTCGAAGTCTTGGGTTCAGAGGCTTTATGTTGAAGGGAAGCGGCTTGATAAGGGCCTTGGCGGGTTTCCCAAGGTATCCCTTACCGATGCCCGGAAAATGGCGACTAGCAACCGGGCGACGGTTGCCGAAGGGCGCAACCCTTGGGCCGACGGCCAACCCAAGGCGGCGGCGGGTGTCCAGCAAATCCCGACGTTCCGGGCAGCCACCTTCAAGGCGCATGAGAGAAAGGCGCATCTATGGCGGAACGCCAAACATACCGCCAGTTGGATTCAAACCCTTGAACGTCATGCTTTCCCCATAATCGGGGATATGAGAATGGATGAAATCACACGCGCCGATGTGCTGGCCGTGCTTGACCCTATATGGCGGGAGATTCCCGAGAACGCCCGGCGCGTACGCCAACGGATGCGGTCGGTATTCTCGTGGGCCATGTCTTGGGGATACACCGACGTAAACCCGGCTGGAGAAGTGATAGACGCCGCCCTTGACCCAATGCCGCGCCTTGTCAACGGCAACTTTCCAGCCTTGCCCTACCAGCAAGTACCGGAGGCCATTAGGAAAATCCAGGACTCAAAATCGTGGGCGGCGACGAAACTGGCCTTTGAGTTTCTGATTCTCACGGCGGCGCGTTCTGGGGAAGTCCGGGGCGCAACGTGGGATGAGATTGACCTTGACGCCGACCTATGGACCGTTCCATCTGAACGGATGAAGATGGGCAAGGAACATCGGCAACCGCTATCAATCCAAGCCGTGGTACTACTGCGTGGGGCGCGGGAACGGTTAGGCGGCGGTAGCAGGTTAGTGTTCCCGTCACCTGGCGGCAATATGCTATCCGACAACGCCTTATCTCTCCGGGCGCGTAAGGATGCCATAGGTTGCGTACCTCACGGCTTCCGTTCGAGCTTCCGCGACTGGGCGGCTGAATGTTCCGGCGCAAGCCGTGACGCTATAGAGCTAAGCCTAGCCCACGATGTCGGCAATGCCGTTGAGCGGGCCTACTTTCGGACCGACCTATTGGAGAAACGCCGCCCGTTAATGCAGTCTTGGGCCGACTACCTTGACCCGTTGCCGTTCTAGGGAGTGGTAAATGGTAAGTCCCTAAACCCCACGCCACACTTCACTAGGCACAAGCACCCGTACATCGTGCGGGTGTTTCCATTTCACATTGGTTATAGTGTAGTGGTATCATTGACTTCTGATACTATTATAGGGCGCTCGTTGATTAGGCTAGTAGTCAGTCATGCTTGGAATCGAAGGGATAGAGCCGGTGAAGTTTGACCCTGGCGTCCTGGGTATTGAACCTCCAGTTGATGGAAGCTCGGGCGACGTTTCGCTCCGTGACCAGGGCCAGGACCTCCCGCCTGAGGGCCTCCTCGTCGGGGAGCCGCTGCCTCAGGCAGGAGCGGGACAGCACGCTGAACTCGATTTCCGCCATGTTCAACCAACTGCCGTGCTTGGGGGTGTGGTGGAACTCCAGCCGTTTGGCAATCCGGCGGGCCTCTACCGCTGGGAAGGTCTCGTACAGAGATGCCGTGCGGTGGGTGTTCAGGTTGTCGAGCACCAGCCGGATCACCGGGACATCGGGATAGGCCTCATCCACCAGCCAGCGCATCTGGTGGGCGAAGTCCTGCATGGTGCGCCGCTCCGTAACCGCCACGTGCCGCCAGCCGGCCAGGGGCTCACAGGCCAGGAACAAGTTGCGGGTGCCCGCCCGGTGGTACTCGTAGTCCTGCCGCCGTGGTCTCTCTGGCTGGGCCGGCAGCGGGGGACGGGTGTCAGCCAGCAACTGGGTGGAGGTCTCGTCAAAGCAGACCACCGGCCGCTGGGGGTCATAGGGTTCGGCGTACAAATCCAGCACCTCCTCCATGTGGGCCACGAACTCGGCGCTCACCTTGGGGATGCACCACTCCTGCTTCTGCCACGGCTTGAGGGCGTTTTTTTCAGGTGCAGCCGCACCGTCTCGTGGGATAGGGAGGACGCCAACCCCAACTCCACCACCTTGCCCGCCAAAAGGCGCAGGGTCCAGTGTTCATGCCCTTCCGGCGGTTCGGAGCAGGCCAGCGCAATGAGGTGCGCCTCGCCCCGGTCGTCCAGCTTCCGGTACCGATGGGCTTGGGGTAGGTCTTTCAGAACCCCGTCCAACCCCCCTTCTGCAAAGCGCCGCTTGATCCGAAATACAGTGCCTTCGGCCACCTCCAGCGCTTCCGCCACCCGGGGGGCACTCCACCCCTCATCCGTCTTGAGCAGAATCCGTGCCCGGATGATCACCCGGGCTGAACCTTTCCCCGCACGAACCAGATGCTGGAGTTCGTTCCGCTGTTCCGACGTCAGCCGGACTCCATATTTTCCCCTGACCATACTGCCACCTCCCATCAACACTCTACAGAGTCAGGGTAGCGCCTTGGGTCAATTCTTTACACTACCATCTAAATCAAGTTTGACTCACTACTAGTAAACCACCGTCAGGTGGCAACCCGGACGATGCCGTACATGTGCTTGAACAGCTTATAGCCTTCCTTGAGCAGGGACCCCAGGCCGCCCCCGCTGGTGGGGCGCACGTGGTCGAAGGCCAGCACCTCGGTATACCGGAAGTCACCCCGGCTTTCCAGGGCGTCGGCAAGACGGCGTGACTCCGCCGAGGGGACCAGGTCGTCGTCTCGATCGTGCATAATCATGATCCGGGCTTCCAGGTCGGAGACGTAGCTGCGAGGTGAAATCTCCGCCATGTCCTCCCGGAAGTCGGCAGGAAGGGTCAGGTAGAGGCGTTCCGCTTCCTCCCGGGTAGTACCTGTTAGCAACTGGTGGACCGCTCTGGCTTGGTCCGATAGCCCTTCCACTTCCTCGTCGGCTACCCGCTGCTTCTCCACGAAAATACGGCTCAGTATGTCCCGGCTCTGGGGGTCGTCCATAGCCTCGATCAGTTCGTTGGCAAATACCTTCCGGGTCATGCTGTCGGGGTTCCAAGGGTCTGTCTGGTCCTGGTAGTAGCGGGAGCGGGAAGCGACTTGCAGCAGCAGATCGCGGGCGTCGTAGTACGGGCCAAAGGCGTTGACGAAGGCCACGTCATCTTTGATCCGAGAGTCGGAGGCGGCCACCAAGGCGAAGGAGGCCCCCACGCAGAACCCACCCATGCCAACCCGGTCCTGGTCCACGAAATCCCGCTGTTCCAGGTACTGGAAAGCCCATATCAGGTTCTCGATCTCGTTGGGGTCGATGTTGTGCTGCAGGGCCATCATGGGGGACCAGTGGAACATGGCCACGAACCCGGCCCGGGCCAGGGCATTACCCAGGTTCACCACGTCCTCGTCGTCGCGCCCGGCGGCGTTGGCGCCCAGGAAGATCAGCACCGCCGCCCGCTCCTTGTCGTCGGGGATGCGGTAGAGGTCGGCGACACCCGTCCCTTGGGCTTGAGGATAGGTTACTGCCTCGCGCACCGGGTCGGCGGTGAACCAGGATTGGGGCTTAACGGGTAACCCCAGAACCTGAGTCACGAAGAGAGCGGTCTGGAACCCGGCCTGGCCCTGAGGGATCAGGGTCACAAAGATAGTCAGGGCCACCGACAATACCGCCAGCCCGATGGCCAGCCGGCGCAGCCATTTCCAGATGAACCTTCTCACAACCCCTCCCAATCTGGATGTGCCACTCAATCCCTTCCCCATTGATGGGGGAAAGCTAGTAGTGAGTCATGCTTGGAATCGCAGGGATAGAGCCGGTGAAGTTTGACCCTGGCGTCCTGGGTGTTGGACCTCCAGTTGATGGTGGCTCGGGCGGCATTTCGCTCCGTGACCAGGGCCAGGACCTCCCGCCGGAGGGCCTCCTCGTCGGGGAGCCGCTGCCTCAGGCAGGAGCGAGACAGCACGCTGAACTCGATTTCCGCCACCCCTTCGGCAAGCTCAGGACAGGATTCAACCAACTCCCGTGCTTGGGGGTGTGGTGGAACTCCAGTCGTTTGGCGACCCGGCGGGCCTCCACCGCTGGGAAGGTCTCGTACAGAGATGCCGTGCGGTGGGTGTTCAGGTTGTCCAGAACCACCCGGATTACGGGTATCTGGGGGTACGCTTCATCCACCAGCCAGCGCATCTGGTGGGCGAAGTCCTGCATGGTGCGCCGCTCCGTAACCGCCACGTGCCGCCAGCCGGCCAGGGGCTCACAGGCCAGGGACAAGTTGCGGGCGCCCGCCCGGCGGTACTCGTAGTCCTGCCGCTGTGGTCTCTCTGGCTGGGCCGGCAGCGGGGGCCGCGTGTCAGCCAGCAACTGGGTGGAGGTCTCGTCAAAGCAGACCACCGGCCGCTGGGGGTCATAGGGTTCGGCGTACAAATCCAGCACCTCCTCCATGTGGGCCAAGAACTCGGCGCTCACCTTGGGGATGCACCACTCCTGCTTCTGCCACGGCTTGAGGGCGTTTTTTTCAGGTGCAGCCGCACCGTCTCGTGGGATAGGGATGGCGCCAACCCCAACTCCACCACGTTGCCCGCCAAAAGGCGCAGGGTCCAGTGTTCATGCCCTTCCGGCGGTTCGGAGCAGGCCAGCGCAATGAGGTGGGCTTCGCCCCGGTCGTCCAGCTTCCGGTACCGATGGGCTTGGGGTAGGTCTTTGAGAACCCCGTCCACCCCCCCTTCTGCGAAGCGCCCCTTGACCCGAAATACAGTGCCTTCGGCCACCTCCAGCGCTTCCGCCACCCGCGGGGCACTCCACCCCTCATCCGTCTTGAGCAGAATCCGTGCCCGGATGATCACCCGGGCTGAACCCTTCCCCGCACGAACCAGATGCTGGAGCTCGTTCCGTTGTTTCGACGTCAGCCGGACTCCATATTTTCCCCTGACCATACCGCCACCTCCCATCAACACTCTCCAGAGTCAGGGTAGCGCTTTCGGTCAATTCTTTACATTACCATCTAAATCAAGTTTGACTCACTACTAGGTCAAGTGGTGTTCCTGATAGACACGCAGGGAGGCCGGATACAGCTACTGCCCGCCGAGACACACGACGTTGAGGGCGGGCCTTACCCAGACTCCTGGGAGTACCGCGTAACGCTAGGCGGGCCTAGCAGGACGTACACGCAGGACTATGTACCAGCTTCCAGTGTGCTGCACTTCAAGTATGCCGTTGACCCGACGCGGCCTTGGCGTGGGAACGGACCTCTTCAGGTTGCGTCGCTAGCGGGTAGCCTCAGCGCCGAAACGGTGAAGCAACTATCAGACGAAGCAAGCGGGCCTGTTGGTCGGTTGTTGGGTATCCCCAATGATGGGGAAGACGGCACAGTGGATACCCTCAAGACTGACATAAGGGATGCTAGGGGCAGGGTTGCCTTGCTGGAAGTGGGCGACTGGGGAGACACTGGTGGTGGACAGGTGGACGTTAGAAGCCAGCGTTTCGGTGCGGAACCACCACAAAGCCTAGTCAACCTTCACACGATGGCCTCACACGAGATAATCAACGCTTGCGGCCTCAACATCGCCCTATTCGGTGAGGGCAACGCAGCAGCCACTAGGGAAGCATGGCGACTGGCCTTGTTTGGCGTCTTGTCGCCACTAGGGAAGCTGGTGGAGTCGGAATTGAAAGCCAAACTAGAAGATAGCGTAACGCTGTCATGGCAGGAGCTAAGGGCCAGTGACCTAAGCGGACGTGCTAGGGCATTTCAAAGCATGGTCGGCGGGGGCATGGACGTTAAGCAAGCGGTAAGCATTGCTGGACTCATGGTAGAGGATGATTAATGCTAACGTGTGACGTGTGCCAAGGGTTGCTGTTGTGGGCTGATGATGACGTTGGGTACAAATGCACCACCTGCGCTAGGACACCGCTAATCACCAAGCCAAGTACACCAGAGATAGAAGCTGAGGCGCGTGTCGCTATGTGGACATGGTCTAGCCTCACTACCCACTACGGTTAACCAACCCTTTCACCCCGTCTATACCATCTAGGCTACGATTCCCGTCTGTCTATACCATATATTGTGCTGTTTCCATTTACATGGTACAGTCATATAGGTATATCAAAACGGAGGTAAGGCATGACCAACGTACATAAGAGTCTACAGGTTGTTTTGACGGGTGAACGGCTAGGCGAGTATGAGGCAGTCAGGGCCATACTGCTATCTAAGGGGGTGAAGGAAAGCGTACTTTCGACGCAACATGTGGTGTCGGCGGCACTACAGACGTTGATAGATTTTCATGGTGTCGGCGGCGAGTTGACCTACAGGTTTGTAGATGGTCGATACAAGGCGTAACGCTAAATTAAAAAACGCCTGGGTGAACGGCCCAGACGCTTTAGAGGTGATGTGATGACTTATCCAGTCTATACCAAGGAGCAATTAAAAGCAATAGCCTTTGCAGAGGAAAAATACAGATTGTTAAAAAAATCTCCAGAGATGTGCGACGTCAGTCCATATCCACCAAAGACGGTGGACACTCTTAAATGGGCATTGTTCACTAAGATGAAGGTGGATTTAAGGCTTAACTCGCGCACACAACAGGCCGAATGGCGTACGGGGCAATGGGTAAAGGGAGAGTATGACGAGGACAGCGGCCCATTTGACGATAGGGTGTGGCAATGGGACTCATGGCAATCCTTGACTCAGGGGGCCAAGGCGCACCTACGCGACGAAATGCAGAAGCTGCACCAGGTTAAATTCAGCCGTGAAGGCTTCGAGGACGTCTTAGATGCCGTGCTATACGGTCGGGAGGCTGACCCACTAAAAGACTACCTTGAGGGACTACCGAAACCGCAGGGACGCAATATATTGCCTAACATGCTTTCAACCTGTATGAACGTAAGGGCCAAGTACAAAGAGTTAGCGCAATGGGCCAGCACCTATATGTTCCTAGGGGTTGTGTGGCGATGCTATGAACCAGGAACCAAGCTGGACGAAATACCAATCCTCGTAGGTCCAGGGGGCATAGGCAAAAGCACGTTACTCGCAATGGCTGTTCCACAAGACATTCCCAGGCTGTACGGTAGTGGCCTAGAGCTTAACAGCACCGTCCAGCGCATGGTTGAAAGTATATTAGGGCGGGCCATTTGCGAGATGTCCGAAATGGTGGGTGCTAACACTGGAGACATGTCCAGGATTAAGGACTTCATCTCGAGAACCAACGACGATGGCACCAGGCTAGTCTACAGGCATGACACAGAGCCTCTACCGAGACGGTGCATCATGGTGGGAACGGCTGATAAGGAGCGTTTCTTACCCAATGACAACAACCTAAGACGCTTCGTACCCATAGTGCTAAACAAGGGAGATGCCCGCAAGGTAAGGACATACATGGCAAAGAAGCGTGACCGTCTATGGGCTGAGGCTGTAGAGCTATACCATAAGGGAGTACCAGCATATCTACCCCATAAGTTAAAGGACTTAGCGGAGTGGTCTGTACGTGAGGCGGTGAAGTAGTGGAACGCATAAGAGGGGGGAGTAACGCATCAGGGGGGAAACGGGGTACGTCCACTAGGGAAACGGGGTACGCGTTATGGGGGCTGGCACGGAATCCGTCGCGGTTGTGCCTCACTGTGCCAAAAATAATCGTAATCTGTGCCAATCTGAGGGTTACTAGATACGGCCATCATGACGGGATTGGTTACGGTTTACGTTGATACGAGTACCTTTACCGCTTCCCTTTCCTTCTTTTACTATATGAGTGACACAGAAAAAAAGAGCCCTACGCGCGCGTATTTAAAAATTATCGTATAGGGCCGTGCCTGGGACTGCGGGTTTTAGCACTGATTCGGGACCTTTTTTTACAATCGGCATGTTCTCCATGGCAAATCAGAGGGAAAAGGGTAGAGATAATGAAATGAACAGGCAATATGGATACATGAACAGAGCAAGTAGACCATTAAGGGGACCCCTACCACGATTTTGAGGCATAGGGCCCCTAAAGCGATGGTGGGGGCTTTCAGTGTAAGCCCGAATCCACCGAAGGACGTCCTTGGGGACAGTCCTTGAAGAAGCCAGCGGGTGCTCCTCTGAATCTGGGATAATGGTTTTGGAACAGAAACCAGTCCGGAAACAAGGAGCACCCAATAGATGCTGCCACAGAACAAACCCGACCGTATCCGCATCCTCTTTGACGACCATCGCCTGGTGGCCAATGCCGGCCTGCTCCTGCCGGCCACCCTAGCCCGGCACCTGGGCCTGCGGGAACTCGTCGACCATCACCTTGACCTCGGCGGAGCGCCGGGACGGGCGAACACTGGGGACAAGATGCTGACGCTGGTCGCTTCCGCGCTGGCAGGCGGCGACTGCATCGACGACGCCGATGCGCTGCGCGCTGGTGGGACGGTCGGTGTTCTAGGCTGCGTGGTCAAGGCGTCATCCACCCTGGGGACCTTCCTGCGCAGCTTCCGGTGGGGGCATGTCCGTCAACTCGACCGCGTGAGCCGCCAGTTGTTGGCCCGGGCCTGGGCCGCTGGGGCCGGACCCGGCGACTCGCCCCTGAGCATAGACCTGGACTCGACCATCTGCGAGACCTATGGACTGGCCAAGGAGGGAGCGCGCCACCACGGCTATACCGGCGCCCGCGGCTATCACCCGCTGCTGGCCATTGCCGCCGGCACCGGCGAGGTGCTGATGTCCCGGCTGCGCGAGGGCCGGGCCAACACCGCCCGTGGCGCCGCCCACTTCCTGCGTGAGACGGTGGGGCGGGTGCGCTACGGCGGGGCCAGGGGACAACTCACGGTGCGGGCCGACAGCGGCTTCTACGCCGACACTGTCGTTGCCGCCTGCCGGGAAATGGATGTCCGCTTCTCTATCACCATCCGCCAGCGCGCCAGCCTGCGGGACCTGATCGAGGCGATACCAGAGGAGGACTGGACTCCCATTCCCTACTGGATGGACGGCGCCGCCGATGTCGCCGAGACGACTTACACCCCGTTCCAGACCAAGCCGGACGCCGCGCCGGTGCGGCTCATTGTCCGGCGGGTGAAGCCGACACCCGGTTCCCAGCTCGCCCTCTTCGCCAGATACAGCTATCACGCCTTCATCACCGACCGCGATGGGGAGACGCTGGAACTGGAGGCCGATCATCGCCGCCACGCCGAGGTCGAGAACGCCATACGCGACCTCAAGTACGGCGTCGGGCTGAACCACATGCCGTCGGGGCGCTTCGCCGCCAACGGCGCCTGGCTGGCGGTACAGGTGATGGCGCATAACCTGGCCCGCTGGACGGCGCGGATTGGTCTGGGCGAGGGGACCGTGATCACCAAGACCCTCAGGCGGCGGGTCTTCGCTCTGGTGGGACGGATCACCCGCTCGGCGCGCCGCCTCACTTTGCATCTCCCCCGGCGCTGGCCTTGGGAAACCCAGTTCAGTCGCGCCTTGGCCCGGCTGCAAGCCATTCCGTTCCCGGCCTGACGGCCAGCCTGCAACTGAACCCAACGTCCCCGCAATCTCGCGCCACCCCGGTCTCGAGAGTCCCCTGCTGCGTATCCTCTCGCCATCCCGCGCATCGCAACTCCCGCATAGGGCCTTAGGGGCCCTGTGCGGCGACTGAAGACCGTCCGCCGGCCTCCCATCTACCCCAAGACCCCAGGCCATCTCCCCTGTAGCTCCCTCACCCACCCCCTTCCGCTGTCCTCACGCCGTCCATCGGTGTCCTTCGGTGGATTCGGGCTAAGGCACGCCAGTCGTCTGCATCGTCAAGCTCGTTGGCCAAGGTGGAATCAGCGAGAATCTTGAGGGCCACAAGTCGTCGATTTCCTTCAACAACGACATATGTATCGTCGGACTGGCTGATGACAATAAGGGGCTCAGAGGGAAAGTAGCCATGCAGGGCAATTGATCGCGCTACTTCAATAGCACTATACGTCTCTGCGATACACTCTAGCAGGAGTTCTTGCGACCGTCCTTGATAGGCCTGAGGCAGTCTAGGGTTCAGTGGATCCAATCTGAGTTGCTGGATTGGCAATTCATCCGGACTCCCTCGAAATCTACTCGTCATCGGGCACCTTCCTATAGCAGGCTAGAACTGTACTCAGGCTTGTGTCACACCACCCGCAAAGGCACATAGGGAGAGTATCGGGCAGTGGTGACAATCTGGCGTCTTCGGGTGACAGTGGGCTGCTCCCAAATCAATGAGAGCCAAGTTGAATTCGCGTGCATAGCTGTCGGGGAGAAGTCTCTCGGCCACCTCCGCGAGGCGAATGTCGGAATAGGCTGGACCAGTCTCTGAGAAGCCGAGAACGCGCCGTAGCACCCGCCCCGATCCTTCGTCGATCATTGGTACTGCACAATTGAAGGCCATGCACAGGGTTGCCCGGGCGCTGTATCTCCCGATGCCCGGTAGTGATTGCAGACTCCGCAGGTCTCGTGGCACCTGCCCTCCGTAGTCTCCCAGGAGACGACGCGCGCACTGGACGAGCCTATCCGCACGTCGAACTAGACCTAGAGGCCTAAACCATTGACGCAGAGCGTCGACGTCGGCCTCAGCTAGAGAAGCGGGGTCGGGGTAGGTGGAAACGAGATGACTGTATGGGCCGACCACCCTGGCTGCCTGCGTCTGGCGCAGCAAGAACTCCGCTATGAGGATGTGGAACGGGTTCCTGGTCTCTCGCCAAGGGAAGTCCCGCCCATTGCTGCGGAACCAACTCACTACAGAGGTTGCAAACTCATTGCTGACCCCCCGAATACGGCCCCTCTTTGGGTGTCGATCTAGCTGAAGCACTGCACTCACCTACTGACTGCAATGGGCAAAAATTCCAGGAACCATGGACGCAACCACTCATCGAGCTCTACCGCCGTGACCCGCGGCGCCGTAGAGAGGTCCACGTTGTAGCGGGTCTCCGTAACGCCTGCTGGCTCCGGCACCCGAAAGTGTGGGATATCCATCGAACGGAACCAGGCCAGCCCTTCCTCTGCTTCCACGGCGTCGATTACGGGACCAGACTCTGTTGAGGATTCCATTCCAACCTGGCGTACTGCCTTCTCGAGCTTCAGGTAGTCGGACGTTCCTAGAAGAGCACTCCTACAGTCTTCAATGAGTTCCCGTAAGCTGAGGCCAGAGTCGTCCTCGGCCGCAACTATGGATGCGATAACGATCTCATCGCCTTCAATCGCATAGATTTGCCTGTGGGAGAAGTGGTGCATGCGCTCTGGCCGCGTAGTGATCTTCACTTCAACGCGATTGCGGCCGCAGGAGAAGTCAAAGCGCCGCGTGACTTCGCTATGCCAGAATGGAGACCAGAATCGAAAGCCCTTCACGCGGCTCATCATGAACAGTTCACCCCATAGGCCGCGTCGCTCCGCCTGGAGGTCTTTGGCCGGAGTAACTGCGAATAGCCGGACCATTGAGCGAAAGAATGACGTCAGGGCGTGCCGGTCTACTCCGTCTGCCTCCCAGCGCGCCAAGAAGGCC
Source organism: Dehalococcoidia bacterium (assembly GCA_965225925.1). Classification (GTDB taxonomy): domain Bacteria; phylum Chloroflexota; class Dehalococcoidia; order Lucifugimonadales; family JAGWBF01; genus CBDDBY01. The sequence continues at coordinate 884,870 of CBDDBY010000005.1, forward strand.
TCTGCAAGAAGGAGAAAGGTCTCCACATCTGTCGAGTCGGAGGTCTCACAGCGTAGCGCGTGCAGCTGCTCAACCCTCGGGGAGTCATCCATCCCGGCCAAGCTGTAACTCTGGCCAATGTGAAGAGAGATCTTGTTTGTACGCAGCGGAGGCTCAACAGCTCCTGCTTCAGCTTGAACAAAGAGAACCGGGTGGCCGCTTGCATCAACGCCAAGAAAAAATCCCTGGTTCCCTGGTACCGTAGCTACAGTAAAGGCATGGCCTGACGGCCTGTCCTTTAACTCTAAGAGAAGCGTGGCGAGGCTCATGGGTTGTGATCCCGGACAACATATCTGAGGTCAAAGCGCGGATCGTCGCCCGGCACGAAGAGCCCAAGCGCTGTGGTCTCGACGGGGCTATCTAGTCCGTCCCCGCGAACCCGGATCAGGTGTCCCTGAAGCTGTACCCGCCCCTCGTGGATATTCTCGTCCCCGGGATAGAATGCAGGATCATAAGGGTTCCTACCTGGCGTGCGACCCTGCATAGGGTTCACTCGATCTTGGCGCTTAGTTCGCTCTCGTGTCTGACCGACCGCCATGAATATAACGTCCAGGGATGGGAGTACCCCAGCGAGCAACAGTCGTGCCAAATACTCACTTGTATAGGATGAATCCCAGTCGGTTCCATCTGTGTCGATGCTGGCTAGCAGCCGCGATATGACTTCTTCAGTCGGACAGTCCTCAACAACAAGGTGCTCAACGTTCCCAAAGCGCTTGACGAACCCATCGTCCCGCTGAGCAAAGAAAGACCTCATATTTCGAACGTTGCGGGCAGCGACAGCCGCATCTTCTATGAGACGGTTTTGTATGTCCCAGCCTCCGCCTCTAAATCGCCGATAGCTCGCCACATTCGACCGGGTCGGCTTAAGACCCATGTTCATATCCAGCGAGAGCATGCGAGGCCACTCTCGGATGGATAGTCGTTGCCGTTGGTTACGGCGGAGCGCTTCCCAAAAATCGTCCTCATGCCTCAGAAGCTCGGTGTAGTCGTCCCGAAGCTGAGCGGTTACGAATATGCGGCAGACATCGAGGTAGTCACTCTTGTAGCCGAACCATCGTGCCCTCTGCTCCATGGTGTCGGCGTTTGTCTCGTTTCTCGCTCGGCGAGTGATGTACGTCACCGCGAGACCCTCGATGGTTACTCCTCGGCCAAGCATGTTGCCGCCGACCAGGATGTTGTTCTTTAGCCTGAATGGAGTACCAATGGGGTCGCGGCCTAAGGGCAAGCTATTGACCATCCACACTTCGACGAGCCATATCTCGTCACGCAGTTGCTGGCGAACATCTTCCCAAGTCGGGGAATCATAGACCGTGGAGCACAGATCTTCGTAGGCCGCCTGCATCAGTGCCATTAGCTCTCGGGTGCCAGGATCATCATCTGGCAGGCCGAGGCTTTCACGCCAAAGCTCAATGAGATTGCGAATCGCTGTCTGAAGCCTCTCGTGGTCGACGCGTAGGTTACTGTTGTGAATAAGCATCGAGTGCCATGCATTGGACTCCCGCAGGTGCCGGATGGCGCCACCCACAAGGAAGGTTGCGATAGCCTGCCTAAGGCCGTCTGGAATTCCCCAGACCTGCTCCTCTTCGGCTTCTGCCAAGGGCACTGGTCTCACGTATCTGTCGCGATCTGTGCCAAAGAACGTAGCTCCGCCACAGTATCCCTGTCCCGGCTCAACCAGAACGCCGAAGTCAGGTGAGAGACCATCGATCCCTGATATCAGGAGGTTCGCCTGAGGTGTTGCGGTATACGCCACATACGCGTGGACTCGGAGCGCACTCCTTAGCCTAAGGATGCTCTCGTAGATGGCAGACCGCCTGCCGCGGCGGAACTGGGTGTTGAGGGACGCTTCGTCTCCTTCATCGTCTATGATGAGCGTTGGGAAGCCCCTGAGTTCGGGGGTTGCCAGCACACGCCTGGCGTCTTCAAGCCGCTTACGGTTCTTCAGCACTACGATCAGGGCATGTCCGCCGCCATGGAGAACACTTCTGATGACCTCGGCATCCTGTGGGATCGGGTTCCTGAAGGGCGTTAGATTGGGCCGTCTGGCTTCCAGGTCGTTGTACAGCCGGGTGAAGTTCTGCTCCAAGAGCGGGTTCTTCGTGCCTGCCAGCACCACCGTCACCCGGTAGCCGTTGTCTATAGCCAAGGCGATAAGGGACGTGTAGGAGAGGGTCTTGCCACTCTGGACCTTGCCAAGGGCAAGTCCAGTGACTCGCCGGTCGTTGTCGGTTGGAGTCGGACACCGACCGAGAATCGACGCGGCAGTCTGTACAACGTCGTCCCACTCGTCGTCACTGACACGCTCTTGATATCGGCTCCTTAGGCGTCGGACCTCCTCGCCATCGATGGACGGTCCCCACAACTCAAACGCAGTGGACAAAGGATCGATACCGACAGTCTGGCTAGACTCGACCATACTCGACCTCGATCTCTCCGGCCCGCCTGAGCACCTTGTTCATGTACATGCGAAAGTCACTAGGGCTTACGAGTCCGTTTGAAGAGATTTGAAGAGCCATACGCTCGGCCAAAGCCAAGGACAGTACAAACTTCTGAAGTAGGGCGAGTGAGTCCCTGTTGTGTAGGTATGGCGCTAGGAAGGGGTGAGCCGTGTTTAGGAAGACATCTATTTCGTTCTCACGCGGAACGCTTAGCTGCATCCAATGGGCGTCACTGAGTTGGTCCTGCCAATGGAGTCTGAAGAGCCATACCTCTGCTCCGACCTCAAGTCGATACGAGACTGGACCATTGCTAGCCGCTCGTATGAGTTCAGTGTCGGCCCGCTCTGCCTCGTTGGTCTTCGGAGGATCAGGCAGCTTGATCTCCTCATGCACTGCATTGCCGAACCTCTGGTCTGAGAAGACCTTTCTAAGGGGCTCCGATACCACCTCCATAACCGGCTGTGTGATGGGCTTGCCACGCTCTCGGTAGCCTTCGGCCTTATCCATGTAGTCTTGGCATACCCGCTTTAGCTGCTCGACGAAGTCATCCTCAAGTCCACCTGACCAGTCGAAGGCGTCCTTCGCTTGCGTCACTGGCCAAGCATCCATCATGATCTCACCAACGAGACGCTGTGAGCGAAAGGTATTGCCTTGGCCGAATATCTCGGCCGGCTTGTAGCCTTCTCCTGGTCCTCCGACGATTACCCGTCCGCGCCTCAGCAGGGCGAACCCGGCATCCCTTTGACTTCCTGGCGTCCTCACTCCAACCCACCCCTTGGCGTGAAGTGTCGTTCCCTCTGACTCCCATGGGACATCGATGGTGAAGCTCTTTCTCCATACATTCTTGACGCCGTTGCCCAGGTCCTCTTCGAGAAAGCTGGGCTCTTCGTACGAGATGGGCTCGCCATTCCACAGGATCTCGATCTCCCGCGAGCGAAGGTCCTCTCGGTACATACTGCCGAGCTGGTCCTTCACACGGCCTTGCGTTCTTCCGCGAATTGGCTTGTAAAGTCCCTCGATTGTGATGGAAGTGGAGTGGGTCTGTGGCTCAGCAGGACGCACCTCGACCGCAATGCTCTCTAGATGACTGTCCACAAGCTCCGGCACATGTACACGGGCCGTGTACTCCCTGCTGGAGCCAAGCTTGCTAGTGCGAATCGTCCAAGTCGTACCGAACCAGCAGGCAGCCGTCTTGAGGCCCATGCCATATTCACAGCGCCCCGTGGGGTCTGGAGGTGGTCTGTCCAACACAACGGATCTGGTGAGCTCCTCCATCTCCATTCCGTGGGCGTTGTCCACGATAGAGAGTGCGTTTCTCTCGCTGTCATAGGCAACCTCGACTCGCAAGTTGCCGGGGCCTCTGTCGAGCTTGTATGCCCCAATAAGCTCCGCTCGATGGTCGTAATAGCTCTGAGTAGAGTTATCTACGAACTCAGCGATGGCATACCACGGCTGATAGCTCAGTCGCCTGTAGGTCGCATAGACGCTAACAGCTGGTCGAATGTCTATCGATATCTGACTCTCAGAAGCAACCATCCGACCTCCTCTAGCCTGCACCGACAGCAACTGGACTTCCCACGTTTTCCATCTTGGGCTCGTCGACGTGCAGAAGTCTCTTGGCGATCTCGTACACCACGTCAACGTGTACTGCGTTCCCTAGTGCCTTGAACGTTGCCGTCCTAGTGTCTGGAACACAGAAGTCGTCGTCAAAGCCCTGGAGCCGTAGCCCCTCGGCTCTGGTCAGATGTCGCTGCTCGGGTCCGAGGATTGGAATCTGTGTGCTTGTCATTGCGACCAGCGATGGGCTGTTTGCATACCTCTTCACGCGCAGTCCGGAGGGCCTGAACTGCAGGATGTGTTTCCACAGGTCTCTTTCCTCGCCTTGACAGTTCCACTCAAGCTTTCGGAGAGACGGAGGGAAATCTCTAAGGCCGCCGAGCCACTCTGGTGAGAGATCATCCCGAATCGATGCGAACCAATCACGGTTTGACCTGATGAATCGAACTTTCCAATCTGGGAACTCTTCGACCTCTGTCCGTGCGTAGCGCGGTAGGGCGTCGAAGTCTTCCCTAGAGGAGACCTTCCCATTCTTGCTGTGAACGAAGCCAACTGTCGCGGCGAGCAGTTGCACCCAAGGAGTTGTCTTTTCATAGGAATAGGTTGCAACAAACTCGTCCCCCATATAGGAAATGACGGCAGGGCAACCTTGTCCTCCGGCAGGGCATCTAGGAAGGTGTTCCAGTGATCGATGCACCGGCGGTGCTGGTCGACGATTAGTGTTTCGTTGTGGTCGGACTCGGATAGCTCGTCTGTCTGCTGAACGATGTCTGTGATTGAGGTCAGGGCGCTTCGGTTTCTTGGAGGAAAGGTCTTCTCCGGAAGACCCTCAAGAGAGGCCACTGCAAAGAAGCGCTCTCGGTGATGAGGAAAGCCGAGATCGTGTGGGGAGAGCAGCCCTTGACCGCCACTGGCCATATGCTCTGTTCCCTTGACGTCGTAGCCGAGCCTTTCCAAGCTGGTCTTGACGATACACCACATTCGCCCTTCGTCATGACGCTCAAAGTTCCCAACATTCTCTAGGATCACATACGCGGGCTTATGCGCCTGTAGTATCTCTAGAATCTCATGGAAGAGTGTCCCAGAAGTCTTGTCCTTCAATCCAGCCTGAGTGCCTGACTTGGAGAACGGTTGACAAGGGAACCCGGCGCACAGTATGTCATGAGGTGGCACATGATCCTTGGAGCGCCTGATGTCTCCTTGGACCTTAGGTCCATCGGGGAAATTACGGTTGTAGACCTCTTGAAGCTCAGTATCTATCTCAGAGGCAAAGACACACTCATGTCCGAGTCGCTCAAGTGCAACACGGAATCCGCCAAGACCAGCAAAGAGGTCGATGAACCTCATTACCTACATCCTCGTGCGGAATAGACATTCGAAAGCAGACTGCTCATGGGGTCGCGCTCCCCACGGCAACCGTATCCTCAAGACGACTCCGCCTGGTGCTTGTAGCTGGCGAGAATCTCATTGAGCTTCTGACCGATTGTCTTTCCTTCAAGTGCGGCCTGGGCCTTGAGCCACCGCCAGAAGTATTGGTCAACACCACGGATGTTGGTCGGCCCAGCGCAGCTACGTTGAGAAACCACTGAGACACATCGTTCCCTCTTGTCACGACGAATCGGCTCGTCTCAAATGTAATGTTTGTATAACAAGCTGTCAAGATAAGGGTGACGCTCAAAGTACACATGGAGAGACTCAGCATAAGGCGTTTATGAGGTGGACTAAGGTGGACCCCATTATTAAGACAGCACGAGGGCTAAATTAAGAGAGTCTCCCACCCCTGCGCTAGGTTTCACCAAGCCCGATGGCAGCCCTGCTTCTTCAGCTGCTGCTCCCCTTTCTTCCTGGCCATGTTGGTACACCTCTGCTGGGGTCCGGTAGCCCAAAGCCTGGTGAGGCCTCTGCCGGTTGTAGAACTCCAGGTAGGCATTGATCCCAGTTCGGGCCTCGGCGACGGTCTGGTAAGCTTTCAGATACACCTCCTCGTACTTGATGCTCCGCCACAGCCGCTCCACGAAGATGTTGTCCAGGTACCTACCCTTACCATCCATGCTGACCTGGACCCTCTGCTCCTGCAACGTCTGGGTAAAGGCCTCACTGGTGAACTGACTCCCCTGGTCGGTGTTGAATATCTCCGGTCGTCCCTTACCCAGGGCTTCCTCCAACGCCGCCACGCAGAAGCTGGTGTCCATGGTGTTGGAGAGCTTCCAGGCCAGCACGTGCCGGCTGTGCCAGTCCATGATGGCCACCAGGTACAGGAAGCCCTTCGCCATGGGGATGTAGGTGATGTCCGCGGCCCAGACCTGGTCGACCCGATTAACCTCCACTCCCTTCAACAGATAGGGAAAGATCCGGTGTCCCGGCGCTGGTTTGCTGGTGTTGGGACGCCGGTAGATGGCTTCCAGACCCATCAACCGCATCAGCCTTCGAACCCCTTTTTCGGGCTCACCAGATAGCCCTGTTGCAGCAGCCCAGGCCTTCATCTTCCTGGAGCCGTAGAAGGGGGTCTTCAAATACTGACGGTCCATCAGGGCCATCAACTCCAGGTCTTCTGCCCTGGTCGGTACCGGCCGGTAGTACACCGAGGCCCGGCTGACGTCCAGCAGGATACATTGACGCACCAAAGACAGCTGCTGGTGGTCTCGGTCTATCATGGCTCGCCGTATGCTGCGACTCATAGACCGGACCTTTCCGACAAAAAATCGCGTTCCACCTTCAGCTGGCCGATGTGCCGGTAGAGGTGGTTAATCTGAGCTTCCTTGGCTTTCTCCTGGGATTTCTGATTGGTGGCAAATAGCTCCGGGGCTCCTTCCACCAGGGCCCTTTTCCAGGCGTGAATCTGACTGGGATGGACCTCAAATCGGCTGGCCAGCTGGGCGATGGTCTCTTCCCCCGCAAGGGCGGCCAGGGCCACCTTGGCCTTGAACGCCGGACTGTGCTTATTCCTCGTCTGCTTCATGTCCTGCTCCTTCACGTCGGTTAGTTGTCGGTTATTTTAGGAGCTGGACTCTCTCTTAGCCAGTTGTCTAGTTTTTGGGTACCACCTCAAAGCACAGGCCAGTCTTCAAGGCCAAAGTGGCTTTGGCCGCGCTCCAGGGGGAGCACACCATTGCAGAGCTGGCCAGCCGGTTTGAAGTCCACCCGAGCCAGATCCATGCCTGGAAGAAGGCCTTGACTCAGGGGGCGCCGCACCTCTTTGAAAATGGTGCTGGACGCCAGGAGAAGGACCAAGAGGTCCTCACTGCCCAGCTCTACCAACAGATTGGGCAGCTCAAGGTGGAACGGGATTTTTTGTCACGGAGCTTCGGGTTGTGAGCCGGTCCCAACGCCGGGCCATGATTGACCGAGAAGAACCGAAGCTGTCTCTGGTGCGCCAGTGCGCCTTGCTGGGTATCAGCCGCTCCTCGTTGTACTACCTGCCAACCGAGGCCGGCGCCGAGGACTTGGAGTTGATGGCCCTCATAGACCAACAGTACCTGAAGACACCTTTCTACGGCTCCAGAAGGATGACTGCCTGGCTCAGAAATCACGGACACCAGGTCAACCGCAAGCGGGTCCGCCGGCTGATGCAGCTGATAGGCCTGGAGGCCATCTACCGGCGTCCCAACACCAGCAAGCCAAACCCAGGGCATAAGGTCTATCCGTACTTGCTCAGGGGGCTGGAGATCAACCGGGTCAACCAGGTGTGGGCCACCGACATCACCTACATACCCATGGCTCGGGGTTTCCTCTACTTGGTGGCCATCATGGACTGGCACAGCCGCTACGTGCTGGCCTGGCGGCTGTCCAACACCCTGGAGGTAGACTTCTGTGTTGAGGCTCTGGAAGAGGCCTTGAGCAAGGGTCGGCCACAGATCTTCAACACCGACCAGGGCAGCCAGTTCACCAGCGAGGCCTTCACCAGCATGCTGCTGGCGCAAGGCGTTCAAGTGAGCATGGACGGCAGGGGCCGGTGCATGGACAACGTCTTCGTGGAACGGCTGTGGCGCAGCATCAAGTACGAGGAGGTGTACCTGAAGGCATACCAAAATGGGACTGAGGCCAGAAAGGGGATTGGGGCTTATCTGGCCTTCTACAACCAAGAGCGGCCCCATCAAGCCCTGGGCTATCGGTCACCGGGTCAGGTGTTCCATGCAGTGAGCCCACAAAGGTGTTTACTGGAACTTCCACGAGCCTTACCATCGGATGAAAGTTTACGAGACACCCCAGCGGTAGACTCTCTTATTTTAGCCTCACCGCTGTCCTGATGATGGGGTCCACTTGACTTCTTACGTGTTTGCTTCATGTCCTGCTCCTTCTTTCCGTCCTATTTTAGGAGCGGGACTCTCTCTTAGCCTCCTGTCCGAATTTTGGGGTCCACCTCAAGACTCTCTTATTTTAGCCTCACCGCTGTCCTGATGATGGGGTCCACTTGAGACAGAAACTCAATCTACACCTCGAACTGCGATACGTACCAGCGCTTAGTTTCGCAGCGCTGCTACGATCTGCATACCTCCTAATGTTTCGCATCTTTGGATACCGCTACGTGTTTGACAGGAGTGCGGCAGTGATTCGAAAGTCGATAACTGTGAGGTGGTACCCAAAAACTAGACAACTGGCTAAGAGAGAGTCCAGCTCCTAAAATAACCGGCAACTAACCGACGTGAAGGAGCAGGACATGAAGCAGACGAGGAATAAGCACAGTCCGGCGTTCAAGGCCAAGGTGGCCCTGGCCGCCCTTGCGGGGGAAGAGACCATCGCCCAGCTGGCCAGCCGATTTGAGGTCCATCCCAGTCAGATTCACGCCTGGAAAAGGGCCCTGGTGGAAGGAGCCCCGGAGCTATTTGCCACCAATCAGAAATCCCAGGAGAAAGCCAAGGAAGCTCAGATTAACCACCTCTACCGGCACATCGGCCAGCTGAAGGTGGAACGCGATTTTTTGTCGGAAAGGTCCGGTCTATGAGTCGCAGCATACGGCGAGCCATGATAGACCGAGACCACCAGCAGCTGTCTTTGGTGCGTCAATGTATCCTGCTGGACGTCAGCCGGGCCTCGGTGTACTACCGGCCGGTACCGACCAGGGCAGAAGACCTGGAGTTGATGGCCCTGATGGACCGTCAGTATTTGAAGACCCCCTTCTACGGCTCCAGGAAGATGAAGGCCTGGCTGCTGCAACAGGGCTATCTGGTGAGCCGAAAAAGGGTTCGAAGGCTGATGCGGTTGATGGGTCTGGAAGCCATCTACCGGCGTCCCAACACCAGCAAACCAGCGCCGGGACACCGGATCTTTCCCTATCTGCTGAAGGGAGTGGAGGTTAATCGGGTCGACAAGGTCTGGGCCGCGGACATCACCTACATCCCCATGGCGAAGGGCTTCCTGTACCTGGTGGCCATCATGGACTGGCACAGCCGGCACGTGCTGGCCTGGAAGCTCTCCAACACCATGGACACCAGCTTCTGCGTGGCGGCGTTGGAGGAAGCCCTGGGTAAGGGACGACCGGAGATATTCAACACCGACCAGGGGAGTCAGTTCACCAGTGAGGCCTTTACCCAGACGTTGCAGGAGCAGAGGGTCCAGGTCAGCATGAATGGTAAGGGTAGGTACCTGGACAACATCTTCGTGGAGCGGCTGTGGCGGAGCATCAAGTACGAGGAGGTGTATCTGAAAGCTTACCAGACCGTCGCCGAGGCCCGAACTGGGATCAATGCCTACCTGGAGTTCTACAACCGGCAGAGGCCTCACCAGGCTTTGGGCTACCGGACCCCAGCAGAGGTGTACCAACATGGCCAGGAAGAAAGGGGAGCAGCAGCTGAAGAAGCAGGGCTGCCATCGGGCTTGGTGAAACCTAGCGCAGGGGTGGGAGACTCTCTTAATTTAGCCCTCGTGCTGTCTTAATAATGGGGTCCACCTTACTGATCCCTTGGTGGAGACTGATGCCCTAAACGGTATATCGTGGCGAGTAGACGTTCGTCCTCCAACCGAGACCGGTGTTTCGATAGTAACGAAACCAAAAGAGCTTCGTTCATTCATGATATTTCTCACGCTAGACAGAGACCAAGATCATGTCGCGGCTATAGCTCTGCCGCCTTCAAATACCGGGACGGAGTTCTTCCATTTCTCGATAAAGCTGAAAAACCAAGGAGGTCTACCTTGTCTTCTTGGCTATCTGGTGACAACGAGGAAATTATGCCTTTCGATGAAGTGTGGCAGTATGCAATCAGCAAAGATGCTATCGAACCGAGTGTTCTCTAAAGGAAGGTGAAGAGACCCAAGAAGCGAGGAATGGGAGGATGGCCAGCCAAGGGTAGTCTATCCTTCTCACAGGGTGGCTGATCGGTTCAGAAGCGCCTGGTGACGGTCACGAGAAATCACCCTTGGCAAAAATGAGCCTGGGCTGGATTGGCGGGCAGGAAGCTCATGGGGATCGACGTCCGAACAGCCGTGCAGTTGTCTAGATTAGAATTTCCAACCGAAAAGTTCGCAATTCAGTCTTATTAGGCCCACCCGAAGAGGCTCGAACTCCCCGTAAGGATCGCTGTGCCAAGGATCACAGAGCCCCCAACCACATCTCGAAGACGGTTCTGTCTACCGTCCACCTTGGTTGGGCCAAGCGTACTGTGGTGCGTATGTTGGATCAGAATGGTTTCCGCCGCAAGTATTTCTGATTGCCTGGAGACTTCCCCATGGCACCAGGTGCTCGTCGAGATGTCGATCAGTCCCGGCAAGTGGTGACCCACCACCATATGCTGCAACTGGTCTGGGGGTATGCGGACGCTCTGCACCGATTTTATGAGACTGCGCCGCAAGTCTGGGAGGACGCGGAGAACTCTCTGCCGAGCCTCGCTTCAGCTACCGGATGCCGAAGAGGGAGACGCAGGGAGAAGCGGATACGCAGTAGGTCGAGGTTGCGTGACGCCCCATACGTTCCGCCGCCCTACGGCATCACAATGCAGGAATCGAGAGGCCTCGGTGCGTTGACAGAGTCCCCAGCCACATCTCAAAGATGGTGGTATCTACCGTACGTGCTGGCGGGCCTAAGTGGACGGTAGGTAGTACCGTCTTCAAGATGTGGCTGGGGACTCTGTGAACCCGTCGGGTCCCCCGGCTCGTACAATTTGACGTGTTGGGGCAGAGGAACACGGATATTGTGGCCAAGGACGGGAAACGAGTGCCCGACACTGTCAGAGCCAACGTCTATGTACTTGCTCAACCGATCACGAAGATGGTTGGCCACGGATTCGACCGAAATATCGTCTACCTCGGGCTGCGCCGACAGGACTTTACGGGTCTCGGACACACTCCCACTGGCCCGCGCGAGTGCATTGCGCAGTTCGTCCGCCGAATACCGCTGTTCCCTACTAACTCCGAACGTAGTGGATAGCAACGCTTTAGTCAGCAATGCAGTCAATTCCGTCATGGCATTCCCCTCACGCATCCTCCTGTTCCACCGTCTCCCCCCTCGGCATCCGGTAGCCGACCCGATACAGGCTGAAATCGCGGTCGGCGACCCCAAGCAGTCGATCTATCGCTTCCGCCGCGCCGACGTGGCGCAGATGAAAAGGCTTCAGCAGCGTATGGAGGGGGCCGGCGGGCGCACGGTCAGCCTGGTGCAGAACTTCCGCTCGCAGAAGGGGCTCATTGCCTGGGTCAACCACCTCTTCGAGGTGCGGTGGGCGGGCCATACTAACGTAGCCGCTACCCTGCGCCGTCACTCAACTCACCTTTCCGAGGTCTTGGCCCAACTGGGCATTTCCTTATACCACCGGACAATGAAAAGGTCCTGATGGCCCTGGGTTGCGCCGCTCCCGCTTGTGGCGTTCTGCAGGCTTGGGATACGATGGGTTGCAGTTGAGGGGAGTTCGAATTGCAGTTAACATGCGCCAACATAGCTTTTGCCTTGGCGCTCATCGCCGTGCTGGCGCCGGCGGTTGCCGGTTGCAGGGGCGGAGAACCGGCAGCGACTCCGACAGTGGCGGTCCCGACTGGGACACCAACACCGGTAGCGACTCCGACAGTGGCGGTCCCGACTGGGACACCAACACCGGTAGCGACTCCGACAGTGGCGGTCCCGACTGGGACACCAACACCGGTAGCGACTCCGACTCGTGCTCCCGGAACTGCGCCACCCACGCCGACGCCAGTAGAGTTGGGGCCGGCGGTTGTGATCGGCGATGTCGTGTTGCCGGTGGAGTTGGCGATCACGCCGGAGGAGCGCCGACAAGGGTTATCGGACCGGCCCTCCCTGGCTCCCGGCACCGGGATGCTGTTCGTATTCGAGTCGGACGGTCACCGCCAATTCTGGATGAAAAACATGCACTTTCCGTTGGACATGGTCTGGATAGGCTCGGACTGCGCGGTGGGCGAAATATCCGGGGAGGTACCGGCTTCCCCTCCCGGCACGGACGATTCGGACGTAGTCCGCGTCAGTCCAGAGGAGGAAGCACAGTACGTGATGGAAATCAACGGCGGCGAGGCGGCGGCCCTAGGCTTGGCGGCAAACGATCCGGTGTCCTTCGCCGGGACCATCGCCGAGCAATACGGCTGCTGAAGGCCCCCGCCCCGACCGGCGGGGAAGGGCCAGACCACGGTTTCTCGCTCTCATCCTAAAAACGCGAGGAATCAAGGATGGACGTCTTGGTGTCGGGCTTGATGGCCTACGACTGGACCATGGACTTTCCGGGGATGTTCTCCGACCAGTTGCTGGCCACCCAGAAGCCGCGAGGCCCAGCCTCTCTCATCCCCCCGGCTCCCAGTGCAGGCTACTACGCCCCCGTTGGTGGACGGTGACCCGCTCTCAGTGAATTCCTATGTTAGTCATACGATCTCCACTATCCCCTGCCTCTTCCCCTTTGCCTTGCGCGGGCTTCTGAATTCGCAAGATCGTCTCCTTGCTTGTATCCCATATCATCAGGAGTAAGCAATACGATCCCAAATCGCTTCCCCTTAGTAGGGGGCTCGTCAAGGGTGGACGAACCAGTAGATCGTGCCGTCGAAGGAGAGGACGTACAGCTCCCCAGAGGAGTCCTCGGCGAACGAAGGGATTCGCAGGCCGGAGTCCACGATCTGCATGTGATCGGTCACCTCCTCGCCATCGTACCTGAGTGCCCGTATCTTGCCGGAGCAGTAGTCGCCGTAGACGTAGGCCCCGTACAGAGACGGGAGCCGTGAGCCCCGGTAGACGTATCCCCCGGTCACGGAGCAGCCACCCTCGCGTCCATACTCGGCGATGGGCATCTCCAGCCCGGCCCGGTCGCAGCCGGGGCCGTCGAAGCAGTGCCCACCCTCCATGATGTTCCAGCCGTAGTTCAGGCCCGGCTTGACGATGTCGACCTCCTCAAAGCTGTTCTGACCGACGTCGGCGGTCCAGAGATCGTCAGTGGCGCGGTCGAACGAGAATCGCCAGGGGTTGCGCAGGCCGTAGGCCCAGATCTCGGGGCGTGCGCCGCCGCGCCCAACGAACGGGTTGTCGGCGGGGATGGCATAGGCTCCCGTGGAGTCGGCGGCACTTACGTCGATGCGAAGGATCGAGCCCAGGAGCGTGCTCAGGTTCTGGCCGTTGCCCTGCGGGTCTCCCCTGCTTCCGCCGTCGCCCAGGCCGATGTACAGGTATCCGTCCGGGCCGAAGGCTATCTGGCCGCCGTTGTGGTTTGAGAAGGGCTGGGGGACCTCCAGCAATACCCGCTCGCTGCCGGGGTCGGCCCTGCGGCCGTCGGTGCTCACCGAGAACCGCGAGACGACCGAGCGCCTGGGGCCCGAAGCAGAGTAGTAGACGTAGAAGTGGCCATTGGCCGCGTACTGTGGGTCGAACGCTAGACCGAGCAGACCCTCCTCCTCTCCCCGGTCATTTACCCGATCCCTGATGTCCAGGAACATCTCGGTAGAATCGGCACCGGGGTCGTTTGGAAAAGAGACGATCCGGCCCGGCTGGAGGACGGCGTATAGCCGGTCAGAGCGGTCTTTGGCGTAGGCCATACCGACCATGCGGGAGAGAGACAGCGCGGGGAAGGCGGGTTTGACGGTCAACTCCATGAGAGGGACAGGCGGCGGCGGCTCTTCGGTGGCTGGAGGTGTAAGGGACATGGTACGAGTCGGGGTTGGCGCGGCTGGGGCTGTCGGCGTGTCAACTCGCTGAACCTCGACCACGGGTTGGGTGTCCCGGTCAGGCGAGCCGCCGCCGCACGCGACGAGCACCGCGAGCAGCATGGCAACTCCGGCGGCCTTGTATATTGGGCGGCAGGCAGGCCCAGCTCTTGGTCCCGAGGGCAGCGGCATATGCATGTACATAGTTTACTACTGAACTGGGGAGGGCCAAGTCTATCACCTGACCTGGACGGCGGCAAAAGATCTATTCCCTGCTCGTTCTACCCACGTCGATTTCTTGTTGGTCTATGCCATCTCGGTTTCGGGCTTCTCATCGCGACGATCGTTACGTCTGTGTGTCGAGGACGGAGCTTGCCCGGTAATTGATGCGGGGGCGGGCTCTGGAAGGGATAGCCGGGTTCCGAGCGGGGTGCACACTAGGCCGGTCCCAGCTTCCCCACCCTCTCCAGCAGGCCTCTGTGGGACTCCCACAGGCGGACCGTGACCCCTGGCCCTGCCATCTCCTCCCCTGCCACGCGCAGGAAGTAGGTCGCCCTCAGTCGTCGGTGGGCCGGTGGGAGGAGAAGTAGCGCAGGTGGGGGCAATGCGGGCCGCCATCGTCACCGGGCGCACGGCGCGGATTGGTCTGGGCGAGCGGACTGTGATCACCAAGACCCTCAGGCGGCGGGTCTTCGCTCTGGTGGGGCGGATCACCCGCTCGGCGCGCCGCCTCACTTTGCATCTCCCCCGGCGCTGGCCTTGGGAAACCCAGTTCAGTCGCGCCTTGGCCCGGCTGCAAGCCATTCCGTTCCCGGCCTGACGGCCAGCCTGCAACTGACCCAACGTCCCCGCAATCTCGCGCCACCCCGGTCGCGAGAGTCCCCTGCTGCGTATCCTCTCGCCATCCCGCGCATCGCAACTCCCGCATAGGGCCTTAGGGGCCCTGTGCGGCGACTGAAGACCCTCCGCCGCCCTCCCATCTACCCCAAGAGCCCAGGCCATCTCCCCTGTAGCTCCCTCACCCACCCCCTTCCGCTGCCCTCACGCCGTCCATCCGTGTCCTTCGGTGGATTCGGGCTAAGCAATAAGGCGGGCTGATACCGCCATAAATAAGGCCCTGGCTCGCGGGTATCACTTGGGATTAAATTATTAGAGGCTTTCCTTTCAGCGGCTTCCTCAAACGCTCCGACCTCGTTCACCGGGGCGTTTCTTTTGGTGGTAAAAGGCCGGTGTTTTACCACCTTTTTTACGCCTATTGTTCGTAAATGCGGTTTACTTCAGCTCCACCATCGTGCATAGTAGATACAATGGCCTTACGTGGGCTGCTGGGCGACGAGGCGCGGGTATCAGCGAGCACGGTGGCCCGGCTCAAGGAGAAGTGGCACGCCGAACTGGCCGAGTGGCGTCAACGGCCCCTGGATGACCTCGAGGCAGTGTACATGTGGGTGGACGGGGTTCTACGTCAAGGCCGGCCTGGAGAAGGAGAAGGCGGCCATCCTGGTGGTGCTGGCGGCGCTCAGTGATGGCAGCAAGGTCGTTGTCACCGCAATGCCTGGTTACCGGGGGTCAACAGAGAGCTGGTCCGAGGTGCTGCGAGGCTTGAAGGAGCGCGGTTTGGAGTGCCCAAGGCTGGTGATTGGAGACGGTCACTTGGGCATCTGGGGAGCTCTGCGCAACGTCTATCCAGAAGCAGCCGAGCAACGTTGCTGGAACCACAAGATCCTCAACGTGCTGGACAAGCTACCAAAGAGAGAGCACGCTCAGGCCAAGCTGCTGCTGTGTCGTATCCCCTACTCACAGAGCCGTAAAGAGGCTGAACGGCTCAGGTCCATCTTCTCCACGTGGTGCCACGAACGCGCCCATCAGGCAGCATCTGAGGCCCTCGAGCGAGACTGGGAGCGAATGGTCACCTTCTACGACTTCCCCAGGGAGCACTGGCAGCATCTACGTACGACGAACCCGGTGGAGTCGCCCTTCGTCGCCCTGAGACTTCGGACCGATGCCGCCAAACGCTACAAGAGGGTGGACCGGGCGACTGCAGTGATCTGGAAGATGCTGATGATCGCCGAAAAACGCTTCCGTCGCCTCAAGGCACCCGGGCTCATGAGAGACGTCTATCTCGGCACACTGTATATGGATGGCATGGCCATCGAGGCTACCGTTGAGGAGGTCGCCGCATGATGTTGTTTACACACCTATTGACGTAACCTCCCTCCAGCCACATCCCGAGCATACTTGACTGCTGGTCACTTGACAAGATTTTTTTTCTTGTTACACTAGCGCAGGGTAATTAGGATGATGGGGAGTAGATGATTTGACAGTGAAGGCACAAAGTCCTTGAGAGGCTTTGCAATAATCCACAAACAATGGCCTGATAATCGCTTGCGCGATTGCCAATCAAAGTACTAGGATATTTGTAGATAAAAACAGCATGAGGGACATCAAGGAACACACATTAAGGAGGGACAAGCGTTGAGAACTGTTAAGGAATATCTAGCAAATAAGAGGAGCATCCTGGCTCTATTGATTGTGCTTGCTCTGATGGCGATGCTGGCCACCCAGGCGGTCTGGGCGCAGGACGAGGAAGACGACCCGTGCAGTAAGGACGGGGACGTAATTAGGTGCACCTACGCGGAGAATGACACGGAGCCGGTGGTACGCATCTATGCGACGAGCCCGGAGCGCGACGAGGTCGAGTTTTCTCTGGAAGGTATTGACGCTCCCGACTTCACCATCGATGGGGGCGTGCTGAGGTTCAAGAAGAGCCCCAACTACGAGGACCAGTCGGACAGGGTGCGTGCTGAAGTAGTTGCGGTAGACGACGATCCCAATACTGATGCTGATGAAACGGTAAAGGCCGTACCTGCCGAAGAGGCCCGCGACAACGAGTACCACGTAACGGTGAGGTCCACCGACGTGAGGCCCGCCGGCGCGAAGGGCGCGACTCCGACGAGCACGGTGGACGTCATCGTGAGCGTCAGCAATGTGGACGAGGATGGGACGGTGGACATCAGCTGGCGGCAGCCTGAGGTGCTCACCGCGTTGACCGCTGTCGCGAGCGATCCTGACGGGATCTCAGGCACCACGACGTACGAGTGGTCCATTCCCAAGGTCAGCAGGCCCAGGCTTACGAACGACAGCCACTGGCAGGACCCCAACGGCAGCGGCAACAACTCCGACACTTTCACGCCAAATGTGGGCGATGAAGGTAATTACCTGCGGCTGAAAGCGAAATACACTGACGGTGAAGGTGGCAGCAAGGTTGCCTACGTGAGATCGGAGTTCCGCGTGCGTGAGAGCGTGGTGATCGGTACTGATAAAAGTAATGAGAGCAACAATCCGCCCGCGTTCGAGGACGATAATGACACCAGGGAAATTCCCGAGAATGCGGACGTGGGAGATGCCGTGGGCAATCCTGTCGTGGCCGACGACACTGACGGCGACGACAAGGGAAGGCTGACCTACACGATTGATAAAAAGAGCCCCGATGCAGACTCGTTCTCCATACACAAGGCGACGGGGCAGATCAAGGTGGCGAGTGAGCTGGACCACGAGGTCGGCTCTGTCTTTGGCACCACCCCGGATGGCATTGCCGGCGATGGAATATATGTAATCACGGTCATGGTCACGGACCCGACCGGCGCGAGGGACAACCCCGTAGGCGAGGACACGATTGTCGTGACCATCACGGCCACCGACGTGGACGAGGCCCCGAGCGTGAAGGGCGCGAACCCCATTGATGAACCTGTCACGACGCATACGGTCGCGGAGGGCAATGTGCTTCTCGACGAGGCCGACCTTCCTAACCAAAATAACAACCGCTTTAGCTACCAGGCGGTCGCCACCGATGATCCCGATGTAGAGGTGGTTTCACTGTTGCTGAACGGCGACGACGCGGCCGCCTTCAAGCTTGTGAATCTGGACGGCACGGGGTCCGATGTCGTTTACGGGCTCGCCTTCAAGGAGACTCCCAACTTCGAGTCGCCGACGGACGCGAACAAGGACAACGCCTACAAGGTGAAGGTGGTGGCCAGAGACGACGCGGGCAACAGGGGTGAGACGGACGTCACCGTGACCGTCACCAACAGTGAGGAGGAGGGAAAGGTAAAGCTGTCGTCGATACAGCCTGCGGTTGAGACCGAGTTGACGGCCACCGTCACCGATCCCGACGGCGGCGTGACCAACGTCAAGTGGCTCTGGCAAAGCGCCCCGACCAGTGCTGGGTCCTGGGATGACATCGACGACGCCACGTCGGCCACCTACACGCCGACGGCGGGAGACCCGGCGGACAAGGACGACACCGGCGACATAGGCAACTACCTGCGGGTGGCGGTGACCTACAACGACGCGCAGATGCCGGATGACAAGAGCAGTACAAGCGTTACCGAGGGTCAGCGCACGGTGGAGGTTATTTCGAAAAATGCTGTGCGAGAGCTGCCCAAGACGAACGCCGCCCCCGTATTCACCGAGAAGTCGGTAACGCGAGAGGTGCCTGAGAATACGCCGGCAGGCGACAGCGTGGGCGATCCCGTGAAGGCGACGGACGCCGACGAGGACCTGCTGAGCTACACTCTGAGCGGCGGCGCCGACAAGGACGCTTTCGAGGTCGACCTGGAGACCGGTCAGATCGATGTGGGCGACGACACGAAGCTGAACTTCGAGGGGGACCAGAAGACCTACACGGTAGTGGTCAAGGCTGAGGACCCATTCGCCCTGAGCGACACCATCACGGTGACCATCATCGTCACTAACGTGGACGAAGGGGTGGTATTTACGCTGACCCCCGGTAATACCAGGCCTGGGTTCGCAGCGGACACGTACACCAGGGGGGTGGCCGAGAACACTGCGTCGGGCGAGGACATCGGCGTCCCGGTTAGGGCCACCGACGACGAAGGAGACGCGCTTACCTACTCGATGAGCGGCGCCGACGCGGCTTCCCTCACCATCGGCAGGACGTCGGGTCAGATCAGGACGAAGGATGCCCTGGACTACGAGACAGAGCCGAATACCTACACCGTCACCGTTACGGCCGCCGACCCGGCCGGCCTCAGCGACACTGCCACGGTGACCATCACGGTGACCGACGTGGACGAAGATCCGGTAGTGAGCGGGAACGCCGCGGTAGATTACGCGGAGAATGGCGACGGCATGGTTGCGACCTACGCGGCGACCGACCCTGAGAATGGGGACATTGCCTGGTCCCTGTCGGGAGACGACGCCGACGATTTCGAGATCAGCGGTGCCGGAATGCTCACGTTCATGAGTCCGCCCGACTTCGAGAGTCCGACGGATGCGAACGCCGATAACATGTACTCCGTGATGGTGGTAGCCTCCGACGGGACCAATGACGGCGCGATGGGCGTCACCGTCACCGTCACCGACGTGGACGAGAACGTCGCCCCTGAGTTCGCGGAGGACACGACCACCAGAGAGATAGAGGAGAATACACCCCAGGGCGCGAATATCGGCGGCCCGGTTACGGCCATAGCCGGTGACGACGACATGCTGACCTACGCCATAGGTGGAGCCGATGCGAGTTCCTTCATCATCATCCGTACAACGGGTCAGATCAAAGTCAGGAAAGCCCTGGACTACGAGACGAAAAACAGCTACACCGTCACCGTTACGGCCACCGACGAGAGCGACCTTAGCGACACCATCACGGTGACCATTATGGTGACTGACAAGGTGGGCCTAGAGAACGCCTACGACGTCAACGATGACGGGGTTATCGACAGGTCCGAGGCCCTCAACGCGGTCGATGATTACTTCGCTCCGGGCAGTACGCTTACCAAGGCGGAAGTGCTGGAAGTCATCGCCCTCTATCTTGGCTTATAAGCTGAAAGAAAAGGGTGCGCACCCGGCCCCGGGGTCGGGTGCGCACAGAACTTAGGAGGAAGAGCTTGGTAAAAACAGTATCGTCGCCATCATCGCTGTTGGCTGTCGTGGTGGCGGGTGTAGTATCCCTGGGGGTGGTTTGGCTGCTGCTTCTGGGCCATGTGGAGGCAAGCAGCCACAGTGCCACTAGATCCTTCGCCCCGGCATCGGCATCGGTGCCCGCAGGTGGTGAGCTCGAGGTAACCATCACCGCCAGTAACTACGGTGGTTTTTGGGGAGTAGAGGAGACCCTGCCTGATGGGTTCACCTACGTGGAGGGCTCCGTTGCTCCGTCCGATATCAGGGTTCGGGTGGACGGTCTGACCGTCAACTTCACCCTGCTGGGTAGGGACGGGAGCTTTACATACAGAGTCGCCGTCTCCGACGTGGCGGGTGACTATACCTTCACCGGGACTGTGGCGGACGCCGAAAGAGAGCGCCGGCCGGTTGGGGGCGCGTCCAGCGTGACGGTTACTGCCGGGGGCGGACAGACCCCTGACCCGACACCGGATCCCACCAAGGATCCCAACGCTAGCCGGACCTTGTACCCAACGTTGGTGTCCCCTGGGAGAGAGATTAAGATAAATGTCACCGCCACCGACTATGGTCGCTTTGGGGCGGTAGTGGAGACCCTGCCTGCCGGGTTTAACTACGTGGAAGGCTCCATTACTCCGACCGATATCAGGGTTGCGGTGGATGGTCAGGAGGTCACTTTTTCCCTGCTGGATGAGGAGAGCTTCACATACAGAGTCACCGCCTCCCGTATGGAGGGGTCTCACTCTTTCTCCGGGACACTCGAGGACGATGATCGAAACTCGCATGTCATTGAAGGTGCTGCCAGCGTAGCGGTCTGGTTGATGCAGGGACATGGCAGCCGGTCCTTTTCAGCCTCGCGAGTGGACCCCGGCGACGAGTTCACGGTGACCATTACTATTGCCGGGAATTACGGCAGTATTGGGCAGGTAGCGGAGACCCTGCCTACTGGACTTACCTACGTGGAAGGTTCCATAGATCCCACCGATATTAGGGGTGCGGTGGACGGTCAGACCGTCACCTTCGTCCTGCTGGGTGAGGGAAACTTCACGTACAGAGTCGCCAGCTCCGATAGGGGATCTTACTCGTTCGCAGGTATTCTGACGGACGGTGACCGAATCGAAACAAGGGTTGGGGGCGATTCCAGCATAGAGGTTGCCCCAGCGCCCCCGATCCCTGGTCCGCCCGGCCCGCAGGGCGACACCGGTGCCAAGGGTGAGCCTGGTGCCAAGGGCGACACCGGTGCCAAGGGTGAGCCTGGTGCCAAGGGCGACACCGGTGCCAAGGGTGAGCCTGGTGCCAAGGGCGACACCGGTGCCAAGGGTGAGCCTGGTGCCAAGGGTGAGCCTGGTGCCAAGGGTGAGCCTGGTGCCAAGGGTGAGCCTGGTGCCAAGGGTGAGCCTGGTGCCAAGGGTGACACCGGTGCCAAGGGTGAGCCTGGTGCCAAGGGCGACACCGGCGCCAAGGGTGAGCCTGGTGCCAAAGGTGACAGTGCTTCAATTATATTTGGGATCGTGAGTTTGATCCTCGGCATCCTAGCCATTACTGCCGCGGGAGCAGTCTTCATGGTGGGACGCCGCCGCAGCTAAGCAGCCCCGAGAAGACCTACCAAAAGGGGCACGGCCCGCAGGCAAGCCGTGCCCCTTTTGGTATCCAGGTGGAGGTCCACTATGCGCCGTGGCCGCTCCACCCAGCCACTCACTCTCTCCGAGGAAGAAAGGAAGACGTTGGAGCAGTGGGTTCGCCCGCCAGGCGGGGAGGGGGGGAGCTCGAATCGTTCTGTTGTGCGGCGAGGGCAAAACACACGTCGACGTGGCTGGGGAATTGAATCTGTCGATACCTACGGTGGCAAAGTGGCGATCTCCAGTTCTTAAAACATCGCCTTGCCCGTCTGGTGGATGCGCCACGATCTGGAGCGCCCCGCTCAATGACTGATGCCGACGTGGGGAAAGTCTTGACACTGACCCTGGAGACTGCTTCTGTGGATGCTAGACGCTGGAGTACGCGCTCCATGGCCCCCGTCACGTCGGTCTGAGCCGGCAAACCATCAGTTGCATCTGGGGCGTGCATTCGGCATATATCCGTTCTCCCAAGGACTGCCCGGCTCTATGAACATGGCCTTCACCCAGGCCAACGCATATTCGTCGTCAGGATCAGGGACTACGCATACCTGGTTCCCTTCTCGGAGTCTGAATCTGAGGTGTTCTTGAAGACGACCATTCCCAGCCGAAAGGCCACGAGAACCTATCTGTCCAAGAGGGATGAAGATGAGTGAATTTGATAGAGAAGAAAGGGACATACTCACGACTTACGAGCGTGACGAGTGGCGTCCGGTAGCGGAGCGCGGCGCCGAGAATGAACGGTATAGAAGGTACGCTCGCGCCACCTTCGGAAAGGATAGACGGGTGAACATCCACATCTCCGGCAATGATCTGGAGGCCATCCAAAGGCAGGCGGATGAGGAATGGATACCCTACGAGGCGCTCATGTCGAGTGTGCTACAACTGTTGTCACCTTCAGTCTTCTCTTATCCCGAATCCACCGAAGGACGGCCTTGAGGACAGTCCTTGAAGAAGCCAGCGGGTGCTCCTCTGAAATCTGGGATAATGGTTTTGGAACAGAAACCCGCCCGGAAACAAGGAGCACCCAATAGATGCTGCCACAGAACAAACCCGACCGTATTCGCATCCTCTTTGACGACCATCGCCTGGTGGCCAATGCCGGCCTGCTCCTGCCGGCCACCCTAGCCCGGCACCTGGGCCTGCGGGAACTCGTCGACCATCACCTTTGACCTCGGCGGAGCGCCGGGACGGGCGAACACTGGGGACAAGATGCTGACGCTGGTCGCTTCCGCGCTGGCAGGCGGCGACTGCATCGACGACGCCGATGCGCTGCGCGCTGGTGGGACGGTCGGTGTTCTAGGCTGCGTGGTCAAGGCGTCATCCACCCTGGGGACCTTCCTGCGCAGCTTCCGGTGGGGGCATGTCCGTCAACTCGACCGCGTGAGCCGCCAGTTGTTGGCCCGGGCCTGGGCCGCTGGGGCCGGACCCGGCGACTCGCCCCTGAGCATCGACCTGGACTCGACCATCTGCGAGACCTATGGACTGGCCAAGGAGGGAGTGCGCCACCACGGCTATACCGGCGCCCGCGGCTATCACCCGCTGCTGGCCATTGCCGCCGGCACCGGCGAGGTGCTGATGTCCCGGCTGCGCGAGGGCCGGGCCAACACCGCCCGTGGCGCCGCCCACTTCCTGCGTGAGACGGTGGGGCGGGTGCGCTACGGCGGGGCCAGGGGACAACTCACGGTGCGGGCCGACAGCGGCTTCTACGCCCACACTGTCGTTGCCGCCTGCCGGGAAATGGATGTCCGCTTCTCTATCACCATCCGCCAGCGCGCCAGCCTGCGGGACCTGATCGAGGCGATACCAGAGGAGGACTGGACTCCCATTCCCTACTGGATGGACGGCGCCGCCGATGTCGCCGAGACGACTTACACCCCGTTCCAGACCAAGCCGGACGCCCCGCCGGCGCGGCTCATTGTCCGGCGGGTGAAGCCGACGCCCGGTTCCCAGCTCGCCCTCTTCGCCAGATACAGCTATCACGCCTTCATCACCGACCGCGATGGGGAGACGCTGGAACTGGAGGCCGATCATCGCCGCCACGCCGAGGTCGAGAACGCCATACGCGACCTCAAGTACGGCGTCGGGCTGAACCACATGCCGTCGGGGCGCTTCGCCGCCAACGGCGCCTGGCTGGCGGTCCAGGTGATGGCGCATAACCTGGCCCGCTGGACGGCGCGGATTGGTCTGGGCGAGGGGACCGTGATCACCAAGACCCTCAGGCGGCGGGTCTTCGCTCTGGTGGGGCGGATCACCCGCTCGGCGCGCCGCCTCACTTTGCATCTCCCCCGGCGCTGGCCTTGGGAAACCCAGTTCAGTCGCGCCTTGGCCCGGCTGCAAGCCATTCCATTCCCGGCCTGACGGCCAGCCTGCAACTGACCCAACGTCCCCGCAATCTCGCGCCACCCCGGTCGCGAGAGTCCCCTGCTGCGTATCGTCCGCCATTCCGCGCATCGCAACTCCCGCATAGGGCCTTAGGGGCCCTGTGCGGCGACTGAAGACCCTCCGCCGCCCTCCCATCTACCCCAAGAGCCCAGGCCATCTCCCCTGTAATTCCCTCACCCACCCCCTTCCGCTGCCCTCACGCCGTCCATCGGTGTCCTTCGGTGGATTCGGGCTTATGACTAGCGAAAAGACCATCACCTTGACTCGGAGGGAGTACGACGCTCTCATCGAGCGCAACAGCCAACTTGAGGACATGCTGGCTGCCCAGGACGCGGACGACGGCGTGCGTGTTCCCCACGAGGTCGCTCTCGACATTATGCGGGGGAAGGGTCCGGTCCTGGCGTTTCGGAGTCACCAAGGCATCACCCTGAGAGAACTGTCCGAAAAAACGGGTATCGCCGCGGGGTACATCTCCGAGATTGAGCGTGGGCGGAAACCGGGATCTACCTCGGCCTTGGCTCGCATCGCCATTGCGCTTGGCACCACGATCGACGTCCTGGTGAGCGAATAGGGGCACGTCAGTGTTGCAAGGATTCCGGCTGCACCTGCCAGAAAAAAATTCAGGGGGTATGTCATGCCATCGCTTTACTTGAATCGCCTATCTAACCAAGAGCGGGAGCGCTTAGTCAACAGCCTGCACGAATCCCAGAAAAGGAATTGTTTCATTTGCGGACAAGACGTTGACTCGGTCCTCCACGCTGGTAACCTTGATATTAACCACATAGAGCCAATCAGTGCTGGTGGTAAAGATAGGCCGGAGAACTTCGCTCTAACGCATGACTCCTGCAACCGGTCAAAGCAAGCCAGTGACCTACGGGTGGCCCTAGTGCTGGCCTCTTTCAGTAAACTGGCGCAGCAAATGTCAGAGGAAAACCGCGCCCCGAATCTCGGAGACGTTTTGGCGGAACACGGAGGCAGTCAATACAAACTTCCAGTAACGTTAAATGAGTCGTTGCTAAAGACTGAGGTGGACCCCAAAATTCGGACAGGAGGCTAAGAGAGAGTCCCGCTCCTAAAATAGGACGGAAAGAAGGAGCAGGACATGAAGCAAACACGTAAGAAGCACAGGCCAGTCTTCAAGGCCAAAGTGGCTTTGGCCGCGCTCCAGGGGGAGCACACCATTGCAGAGCTGGCCAGCCGGTTTGAAGTCCACCCGAGCCAGATCCATGCCTGGAAGAAGGCCTTGACTCAGGGGGCGCCGCACCTCTTTGAAAATGGTGCTGGACGCCAGGAGAAGGACCAAGAGGTCCTCACTGCCCAGCTCTACCAACAGATTGGGCAGCTCAAGGTGGAACGGGATTTTTTGTCACGGAGCTTCGGGTTGTGAGCCGGTCCCAACGCCGGGCCATGATTGACCGAGAAGAACCGAAGCTGTCTCTGGTGCGCCAGTGCGCCTTGCTGGGTATCAGCCGCTCCTCGTTGTACTACCTGCCAACCGAGGCCGGCGCCGAGGACTTGGAGTTGATGGCCCTCATAGACCAACAGTACCTGAAGACACCTTTCTACGGCTCCAGAAGGATGACTGCCTGGCTCAGAAATCACGGACACCAGGTCAACCGCAAGCGGGTCCGCCGGCTGATGCAGCTGATAGGCCTGGAGGCCATCTACCGGCGTCCCAACACCAGCAAGCCAAACCCAGGGCATAAGGTCTATCCGTACTTGCTCAGGGGGCTGGAGATCAACCGGGTCAACCAGGCGTGGGCCACCGACATCACCTACATACCCATGGCTCGGGGTTTCCTCTACTTGGTGGCCATCATGGACTGGCACAGCCGCTACGTGCTGGCCTGGCGGCTGTCCAACACCCTGGAGGTAGACTTCTGTGTTGAGGCTCTGGAAGAGGCCTTGAGCAAGGGTCGGCCACAGATCTTCAACACCGACCAGGGCAGCCAGTTCACCAGCGAGGCCTTCACCAGCATGCTGCTGGCGCAAGGCGTTCAAGTGAGCATGGACGGCAGGGGCCGGTGCATGGACAACGTCTTCGTGGAACGGCTGTGGCGCAGCATCAAGTACGAGGAGGTGTACCTGAAGGCATACCAAAATGGGACTGAGGCCAGAAAGGGGATTGGGGCTTATCTGGCCTTCTACAACCAAGAGCGGCCCCATCAAGCCCTGGGCTATCGGTCACCGGGTCAGGTGTTCCATGCAGTGAGCCCACAAAGGTGTTTACTGGAACTTCCACGAGCCTTACCATCGGATGAAAGTTTACGAGACACCCCAGCGGTAGACTCTCTTATTTTAGCCTCACCGCTGTCCTGATGATGGGGTCCACTTGAGACGTCCTTCCCGGACATGGGCTTGAATGAAGTGAAGACTCTCCCAGTGTACAAGGATGAAATATCTGGATTTCGCTCGTCGTTCATGAATATTCCGATAGAGTATCTACTAAGGTGGACCCCATTATTAAGACAGCACGAGGGCTAAATTAAGAGAGTCTCCCACCCCTGCGCTAGGTTTCACCAAGCCCGATGGCAGCCCTGCTTCTTCAGCTGCTGCTCCCCTTTCTTCCTGGCCATGTTGGTACACCTCTGCTGGGGTCCGGTAGCCCAAAGCCTGGTGAGGCCTCTGCCGGTTGTAGAACTCCAGGTAGGCATTGATCCCAGTTCGGGCCTCGGCGACGGTCTGGTAAGCTTTCAGATACACCTCCTCGTACTTGATGCTCCGCCACAGCCGCTCCACGAAGATGTTGTCCAGGTACCTACCCTTACCATCCATGCTGACCTGGACCCTCTGCTCCTGCAACGTCTGGGTAAAGGCCTCACTGGTGAACTGACTCCCCTGGTCGGTGTTGAATATCTCCGGTCGTCCCTTACCCAGGGCTTCCTCCAACGCCGCCACGCAGAAGCTGGTGTCCATGGTGTTGGAGAGCTTCCAGGCCAGCACGTGCCGGCTGTGCCAGTCCATGATGGCCACCAGGTACAGGAAGCCCTTCGCCATGGGGATGTAGGTGATGTCCGCGGCCCAGACCTTGTCGACCCGATTAACCTCCACTCCCTTCAGCAGATAGGGAAAGATCCGGTGTCCCGGCGCTGGTTTGCTGGTGTTGGGACGCCGGTAGATGGCTTCCAGACCCATCAACCGCATCAGCCTTCGAACCCTTTTTCGGCTCACCAGATAGCCCTGTTGCAGCAGCCAGGCCTTCATCTTCCTGGAGCCGTAGAAGGGGGTCTTCAAATACTGACGGTCCATCAGGGCCATCAACTCCAGGTCTTCTGCCCTGGTCGGTACCGGCCGGTAGTACACCGAGGCCCGGCTGACGTCCAGCAGGATACATTGACGCACCAAAGACAGCTGCTGGTGGTCTCGGTCTATCATGGCTCGCCGTATGCTGCGACTCATAGACCGGACCTTTCCGACAAAAAATCGCGTTCCACCTTCAGCTGGCCGATGTGCCGGTAGAGGTGGTTAATCTGAGCTTCCTTGGCTTTCTCCTGGGATTTCTGATTGGTGGCAAATAGCTCCGGGGCTCCTTCCACCAGGGCCCTTTTCCAGGCGTGAATCTGACTGGGATGGACCTCAAATCGGCTGGCCAGCTGGGCGATGGTCTCTTCCCCCGCAAGGGCGGCCAGGGCCACCTTGGCCTTGAACGCCGGACTGTGCTTATTCCTCGTCTGCTTCATGTCCTGCTCCTTCACGTCGGTTAGTTGCCGGTTATTTTAGGAGCTGGACTCTCTCTTAGCCAGTTGTCTAGTTTTTGGGTACCACCTCACTACATCACGACGATCACATCAATCCAAGAACAATAGGCAGCAATTTGAGGAAGGCAAGGTGGAGGGGTTGGTGGAATATGCTCGGCGGAACTTCCTGGTGCCTGTGCCGTCGTTCCCGAGCTTCGATGCTCTCAACGCCTACCTGGAGGAGAGGTGCCTGGAACGGCTGGGGAGACGGCCAACTGACGCTCCAAAAACTGGTCCAGTGAGCCTGTCTCAGAAGGGGCTATTGGGTGATGGGTTAAGGAGGCATTAAAGTAAGTCCGACCGGATCGACCAAAAGACTCTGGCTTCATGACCTGAGCCAGTCCAGTAGAGGTGCTAGGCTACGTGGCAGAAGGCCAAGGGCGCGTGAGCGCCATATGCGCCAAAGCGTTCGCAGATTGAAGGCTGTCGCCAACACGATCCACTTGGCCGCTACGTTGACCAAGCCGCGCAGCAGGAATCTACGCATCCCCTGTTGCTCCTTGATGATGCCGAAGACAGGTTCGATCAACTGCTTTCTCAGCTTGGATGCATCCTTGGTCTGGCGGGTGGACATCCAGGCGCGATGGCGGCGTAACACTGTGTCGCGAGGACCTATCGTCAGGGCGCGTCCATTCAATCGGTCCTTGGTACAGACCCCGAAGGCTGGACATGCCCGACAGATGACACCGGAGACTCGGTACATCCGTCTTGGCGTCCCGTTGGTACTACGTATGGTGCCGACGGGGATCAGAGTCTGACTGTGTGGACAGCGATAGCTGTCGCTGCACTCGTCGTAGGCAAAGCAGTCCTTGTGGTACGGGTGATGCTGTGCACGTCGCCCCGACGACTCCGGCATCACGACCTTGCGCCCCTGCGGGCGCATTCGTCCAGCGCGATCCCTGAGTGGTAGCCGGCGTCCGCCAACGTCACCGGCGCCCTGGCCCCGTAGTCTCCTCGGACTGCTCGAGCATCGGTTCATCCACCACATCAACCGCGGTGACCAGCATGCCTCTCGCACCGGCGTCCGGTTCCGACGGTGAGGCCATGGCCTGGGCGTTGTAGCCGGGCACGATGCTTTGGCTGCTCTTCATCAGCCGGGCGTCTTTGTAGGTCAGGTTAATGCACTCTTGGCGGCCGCGATCCGCAAGGTCCGGGACCTTCCTCACTCCGGCTATCTGCTCCCTATTTACACGCTGTTTGTCGATGCTGTGGAGGGAGAGAAAGGAGCTATGAGGGCCCTGCACAACTCCTGGCAGCCCTTCACGGTCGATGCTTTCAAAGCTGTGGACAGGGCGAGGCTCAATTCCAACGGTCTGTGCCGTCAGGCAGATATTGCTATGCAGGAGATCCTCGACTGGTCCTGAGAGCTTTAAGCGGCCGAAGGTCGCATGCTGGTCTCCTGTAGCTGCAGAAGAGCAGCTCTTCTTCTTGTTACTGTCCCCGTAGCTTGGTTACAAAATCTGGGACAAGAACAGCTTGGTGCGGTCGTTCTGAGGGTCTTCGAAGATCTGTTCCGGTGGGCCTTCCTCCACGATCGTACCAAGGTCGAACATTATCATCCGGTTTGCGACTTCTCGAGCGAACCCCATCTCATGGGACACAACGATCATCGTCATCCCGGAGGAAGCCAGCTCCTGCATCACATCCAACACCTCTTTGATCATCTCCGGGTCGAGTGCTGAGGTTGGCTCATCGAACAGCATGATATTCGGCTGCATCGCAAGTGCGCGGGCTATCGCCACCCGTTGCTGCTGACCGCCCGATAGCTGCGCCGGGTACTTGTCTGACTGGTCGGGTATCCCTACTCGGTCCAGCAGATCGTTGCCGACCTGCTGGGCCTCGGCTCTTGGCACCTTGCGCACCTTGATGGGTGCCAGGGTAATGTTGTCCATCACAGTCAGGTGCGGGAACAGGTTGAACGACTGGAACACCATCCCTACATCCCGCCGTATAGCATCTATGTTCCGGATATCGTTGGTCAGCTTGATGCCGTCAACGATGATCTCGCCCCGCTGGTGCTCCTCAAGCCTGTTGATTGTGCGGATGAACGTGGACTTTCCTGACCCGGACGGCCCAAACACCACCACCACCTCTGCTTTCTTGATGCTGGTGGTGACGCCCCTAAGGGCGTGGAAGTCGCCGTACCACTTGTGTACATCACGGCAGACGATAATATCTTCCGCCCCGTCCTTCATTTCGGCCATTTCACATCTCCCCTAGCATTGTGGTACCTACCGGACCCCTAACCCTAAGTGCTTCTCAACCCTTCTGCTCACGAACGACATCCCATAAGTGAACACCCAGAACACCAGCCCTAGGAACAGGAATAGCTCCTTGGCGCTGGCTAAGTACTCGGTGTTGCCTTGGATGTATGCCCGGCTGATCGCCACCACTTCAAGCATCCCGATGACGTACACCAAGGTGGTGTCTTTGAACAGGGAGATAAGCTGGCCTACGATGGCGGGGATCACGTTGCGGATGGCCTGAGGCAGGGAGATAAATAGCATGGTCTGCCAGCCGGGCAGCCCCAGCGCCCGGGCTGCCTCAGCTTGGCCCGGATGAAGGGCTTGCAGCCCCCCCCGGACGTTTTCTGCCATGTAGGCGGCGCTGAACAAGGTTATCACGACCGCAGCGCGGAACAGCGAGTTCTGCGGGAAGTTCTCCGGGAACGCCAAAGGCACCAACACCTGGGACATGAACAGCAATGTTATCAGCGGCACCCCTCGGAACGCTTCGATGAACACCACGCACAGCAGCTTGACCACAGGCAGCCGACTCCGGCGTCCCATTGCTAGGACGATGCCTATGGGCAGGCTGATCACGATGCCTGCCACCGCCAGCAGCAGGTTCAGCATCAGCCCGCCCCAATGACGCACCGGCACTGGTTCCAAGCCGGGAACGTTTGGCACCCCGTGCACCAAGATCAAGGTCACCAGGAATACGGCGATGGCCGACAGAGCGATGCCCCGCCCAGTTCCCAGAGGCGTGTAGCGGGCAATCGCCCATCCCAATCCCACGGCAGGTATGTTGGCGGCCAGCAGCAGGCGGACATCCATACCCATGCGCTCGAAGCTGTAGGGCAGCAGGGCAAATGCAGCTAGGGCTACTGAGATGCCTATTGCAATGCGCTTTGTAAGGCCGCCCCCCGCAACTCCCCACGCCATACCTAGAAGATTTGTCACCAGCAGCAGCGATGCCTGCGGTCTCCAGAAGCAGTTCTGGCTGGGACACGCCAACTCGGTGTTGTACTGGCCAATGATCATCTGCCCGCCGAGCGTCGCGATGACTGTCCAGTCGGCATCGGAGATCACCCAGCGGATACCGAACAGGAGAATAGCACCAATCACGATGACGGACGCCACGGTAAGCAGGCTGTTGTACCATGTGCCGAAGAGGTTGGCGCGGACCCATCCCACGAAACCCTTCTCCGAGTGCGGCGGACGCAGAGCACTGTTGTTGATCGGCTCCGCGCCGGTGATCATAGCCTATCTCCGTCCAAAGCTGATGTGCCGGTTGTACAGGTTGCCGATCAGCGAGTAGGTCAGGCTCAGTGCGAGGTATGCCAGCATGATCATGAGGAATATAGAGATCGCAGGCGCTGTCTGCGTCATGGTCTTGGCAACGTTGGTCAAGTCAGAATACCCGATAGCGCCTGCCAAGCTGCTGTTCTTGGTCAAGTTTAGATACTGGCTGATCAGTGGAGGCACGATGAGACGCATAGCCTGAGGGAACGTAACTTGCCACAGCGTATGTGTGCTCGACAGGCCCAAGGCCCGTGCCGCCTCGGTCTGACCCCGACTCACCGATTGTATGCCGGCCCGCACTATCTCGGCGATGAAGGAAGCTGTGTACATGACCAGTCCGGCCATCAGTGCCATCAGCCCCCCCGACATGGTGAACCCGCCGGAGATGCGGTCGAAGGCACCCTGTGGCGCCGGAAGGGACGTCGTGAAGGGTGCTCCGCCTGATGCTGCGCCCACAACAAGCCAGCCGACAGCCCCGATGAAGAACGTGGTCATGACGCCTATCAGCAGAGGGTCGGGCGACGACCCGGTACGGGCCTCCCGGCGCACCAGCCATCGGTGCACCGCTATGCCGGCGACGACGGCGACGGTGGCCAAGCCAATCCAAGCCAACGCTGCGTCAGCGCTGCGCACCGAGGGCCAGGGAATCGACAGCCCTGCATTGTTCAGGTACAATCGGTCGGCGACAACGTAGCCATCGCGCACAGGCGGCAACGCAAGCACAATGTAGAACCAGAAGAACAGCTGTATCAACAGGGGCACATTGCGGAAGAACTCGATGTAAACCAGGGCAGCTTTGGAAACGAGCCAGTTGGTGGACAATCGTGAGATGCCTATGAAGGTCCCCAAGGCAGTCGCCAGTATCACGCCGACTACGGAGACGATCAAGGTGTTGGTAGCCCCAACGATGAAGGCGTACAGGAAAGTGTCGGACGATTCGTAGGGCAGGAAGTGTTGCCCGATAGGTGTCTGGTATTCGCGGTCGAGGAAGCTAAATCCGTGGGGGATGTCCCGGTCTTGGATAGCGTTTCCGACGTTGGCCACAAACCAAGCGACCAAGACGACCACTAGAACTCCGGATACAATCTGAGTCGTCCACTGGATGACTTGAATGTGCCGCCAGACCGGTACGCCTTTGTAGGTGAGACTGCGGATCGTCACCACTATGACTGCCTACCAGATATCCGCCTAATCCTATCCCAAGCACATTCGGCTTGTCAATTTCCCCCAACTTGCCGGCACCATATAGCACCGCGGACATGTGCATCGGACAGCTCTGGCCCAGCGTCGGTCAATGCTTGTCTGCAACCGGGCTACTAGCGTACAGAGAGAACGAGAGTGCCGGCATCGGCCGGGCGCCCTCTGGACCATCCTCTGCAGCTCAGTGCATGTCAGGCGCTACCGTAGGGGTGCAGCATATATCTGGCCACCCCTGGGGCAGTCCGTGCACGGGGCGCCTGCCCACAGAGCGTTGCGGCCATTCTCCCGGGGGAGGTCGATCCCGCCGGAGCCGAGGTTGCGGTCGTATATCTCGCCGTAATTGCCGACGGCCTTGATTACATCTTGGGCCACCGTTTCGCTGAGTCCCAAGCTTTCTTGGCCGAAGGAACCACCCAAGCCGAACAGCCGGTCGATCTTGGTGTCCCCGGTTTGGGTGGTGGGGACATTATCCGATGTGACTCCGTACGCTTCGGCGTAGACGAGGATGCTCATCACCGTCTTTACGACATCGAACCACTGGTCGTCGCCGTGAGGGACCACCGCGCCGAGGGGCTCTTCTGAGATCGTCTCAGGCAAAATTGTATGGTCGTCGGGGTTGGCTAGGGCTTTGCGCAGTGCTGCAAGCTGCGACCGGTCATTGGTGAAGGAGTCGCACTGCTGGCCATCGTATGCTGCCACCACTGCATCGGTGTCTTCGAAGGTCAGGACATTAAGGTTCAACTCGTTTTGATTCGAGAAGTCCTGCAAGTTCAGCTCGGTGGTCGTGCCTTGGGTAACACAGACGCTGGCGTCCTTCAGTTCTAGGGCGCTGGATAAGCCAACATCCTTCCTCACCATGAATCCTTGGCCGTCGTAGAACATCGTTTGGGTGTAGTTGCCCCACTGCGAGTCCCGTGAGGTTGTCCAGGTAACGGTACGAACGAGCATGTCAACCTCACCCGACTGGATGGCTGGCCCACGCTCAGCAGCTGTGATCAGCCGGATCTCGATGGAATTCGGATCGCCTAGGACCGCTGCCGCCAGTGACTTGCAAAGATCGATATCAAAACCAACATTGTTGCCCGATTCGTCCAAAAAGCCGTACCCCGGCACATCGTTCCGACTGGCACAGATGACCCTGCCACGGTCTTTCACCGCCTGAAGCCTTCCCCCTTTTGGCATCATGGCAGATTCGGACCTCATCTCTTCAGCCATCTCCATCGCGCGCTTTTCAACATCAGCTTCAGTCATGCCCCCAACAGCCATTTCCTTGGCCAACTCCTGTGCTCGCTCCTCAACATCTTCTTCGCTCAAACCTCCGGAGCATGCAACGAGCATCGCAGCTACTGCGGCCAGGGACACGATCAGGATATATATCTCTTTTCTTGGCACTTTCATGTCAAATCCCTTCTTGCGAGATTTTCCGACCCCTAGGGTTGCTACCAAAGGGACAGTCAGCAAAACTCCCTATATCTTATATGAGAATCGGTACAAAGTAAACCTCAGGTATGTTGTTGGTCTACGATTCGGTCCGCAGTTAACTGTTCAGCGAAAATGTCCATCCATGAAGGATGTGACATTGAAACAGAGAGAACTGGCGAGACTCCACGTGCTCAACAACGTCCTGGAATACCAGATTCCCATTGGTCAGGCTGCCGAGGTTCTCGGGGTAAGCGAGCGACACGCCAGGCGGCTCCTGAATGCTTACCGAAAAGAGGGGGCGGCTGCCCTAGCCCATGGAAACCGGGGACGCCAGCCTCACAATGCCGTTCTGGATTCCGAGGCAGCCGCAGTGGTGCAACTGGCCAGCACCGTGTACGCGGGAACCAACCACACTCACCTTACCGAGTTGCTGCGGGAACGGGAAGGCATCGACCTGAGCCGTCCCACCGTGCGTCGCATTTTGGTCAAGGCCGGTCTTGGGAGCCCGCGCAGCCGCCGGTCTCAGCAACACCGGGTGCGCCGGCAGCGGATGCCCCAGGAGGGAATGCTGGTGTAGGTTGACGGCAGCCATCATCGCTGGCTGGGAGAAAGAGGGCCCAGGTTTGCCCTGCTGCTGACCGTGGATGACGCCACCGGCACCGTGCCCGCTGCCATGTTCTGCCGGGAGGAGGACACCCCAAGCTACTTCCTATTCATGAACAAGCTTATCCAACAGCGTGGAATACCCCTCGCCATTTACAGCGACCGCCACCCCGTCTTCAAGTTTACTGGCGATATCAACCGTTACCCGGCAGGCCCCACCCAGTTCGCTCGCTCCATGGAGGAGCTGGGCATCCGGCAGATCTTCGCCAGATCACCCCAAGCCAAGGGCAGGGTGGAGCGTGCCGCGGGTACCTTCCAAGACAAGTTGGTAACCGAGCTGCGCCTGCATGGCGCCGCCAGCATCACGGAGGCCAACGAGGTCCTCAATAGGTTCATCTCACGATTCAATGAGAAGTTTGGTGTAAAGGCCGAGCAGGATTGTCCTGCCTACCGTTGCCTGGAGGAGTCGGTGTCCCTTGATGGAATCCTGTGCTTCAAACACCGCCGCAAGGTGTCCAGGGACAACACCGTCAAGTACAACCGGCGCACCCTGCAACTGCTGCCCGACGGAACTCGCCCGACTTTCGCCGGGATGTAGGTCGAGGTCCAAGGGACCTGGGTGGCCGGCTCCTGGTGCAATACCAAGGACAGACCATCCCAACACAGGAGGCTCCGCCGCGCCCGACCGTGCTGAGGGAAACTGCCGCCGCCCCTCCGGAAAGCTCCGGTCCGGCCCGCGGCATCAAAGGCGCTGGAGGCCAATGCGACGCCCGCCTCGCGACATTGCAAACTGGCGAGGTGGACCGGGACTTGAGGCGCCGCAAGTCCAAGGCGCAACAGCACAAAATACCCACCGCTCGCCAGAGGACTCTGTGGGAGAATGTGCGGCAGGCCAAGTCCAGAGGACTCTCCCTCAGGGCGACCGCCCGTGACCTGGGCATCCACAGAAACACCGTACGCAAGTACGCCTTGGCTGAAAGCCCGCCACTGAGGAAGAAGAAAAGCGCAGCAAGGAGGTCACGTCCCGTCAAGTGGTGTAAGAGTGCGTCATCGTGTTGATGTTGTTTAGGCGGCTGTCGCCTCCGCGAGATCGGCCTCTGGAAGAGCTTCGTTGAAGGTCAGCACGACAGGTGTGATGTATCGACGGCCAACGGCCCATTCGTCGTGCTGCTCAGCGAGGACGGCGCCAACGAGGCGGCGCACGGCCGGCCGGTTAGGGAAGATGCCCACCACATCGGTGCGTCGCCGGATCTCCTTGTTGAGACGCTCCTGTGGGTTGTTGGACCAGATCTTCTTCCAGTGGGCGAGTGGGAAGTTGGAGAAGGCCAGGACGTCGGGTCCGGCCTCGTCCAGTAGAGAGGCGACCTGAGGGAACCGGTTCTGGAGTTGATCGGTCACC
The DNA here is from genome assembly GCA_965225925.1 of Dehalococcoidia bacterium. Classification (GTDB taxonomy): domain Bacteria; phylum Chloroflexota; class Dehalococcoidia; order Lucifugimonadales; family JAGWBF01; genus CBDDBY01. The sequence continues at coordinate 920,762 of CBDDBY010000005.1, forward strand.
CTGTCGAGCTGGGCGTGTACCTCATCGGGGGAGGGTTGCTGGTAGATGGTGCGCACCATGGTGGCTACCCATGGCTGGGCGCGCCTGGGGACCCGAGTGAGCAGGTTGGTCATGAAGTGGGTGCGGCACCGTTGCCAGCTGGCTCCGCCGAAGACTGCGGCGATGGCGCCTCGGAGTCCCTGATGAGCGTCCGATACCACCAGCTCCACCCCGCCGAGGCCCCTGGCGGACAGCGAGCGTAGGAAGGCCAGCCAGAAGGCGCCGTCTTCACTGGTACCCACGTCCATCCCAATGATTTCCCGCTTGCCCTCGCCATTGACCGCCGTCGCCACCACCACGCTGACGTTGACGATCCTGCCGGCCTCCCTGACCTTCTGGGTCAGTGCGTCCAGCCACAGGTAGGGGTAGGGTCCAGCGTCCAGCGGACGGCCCATGAAGCCATCCACCACCACGTCCAGTTCCTGACAGATGCGCGACACCTGGCTCTTGGAGATACCCTCACACCCCAGGGCTTTGACCAGATCGTCCACCCGCCTTGTGGATACACCTTCCACGTAGGCCTGCTGGATCACAGCCAGCAGAGCTCGCTCGCTGCGACGCCGTGGCTCCAGCAGGCTCGGGAAGTAGCTCCCCTCTCTGAGCTTCGGGATGTGCAGATCCATCGTCCCTACACGGGTATCCCACGCCCGGGACCGATACCCGTTGCGCTGGGTCACCCGCTCAGGGCTGCGTTCTCCATACTCAGCACCGATCCTCGATGACACCTCCGCATCCATGATCCCCTCTACCAGCACTCTCAGTGCCTCCCGTAGGAAGTCCACGTCACCGTCCATTCCCCCCTTGCGCAATAGCTCCAGCAGGTCCATCCTTTCCTTGACCACTGTTGTCCTCCTTTCTCGAGCTTTCCTCTTTGCCCGCTAAACCCGAATCCACCGAAGGACGTCCTTGGGGACAGTCCTTGAAGAAGCCAGAGGGTGCTCCTCTGAATCTGGGATAATGGTTTTGGAACAGAAACCAGCCCGGAAACAAGGAGCACCCAATAGATGCTGCCACAGAACAAACCCGACCGTATCCGCATCCTCTTTGACGACCATCGCCTGGTGGCCAATGCCGGCCTGCTCCTGCCGGCCACCCTAGCCCGGCACCTGGGCCTGCGGGAACTCGTCGACCATCACCTTGACCTCGGCGGAGCGCCGGGACGGGCGAACACTGGGGACAAGATGCTGACGCTGGTCGCTTCCGCGCTGGCAGGCGGCGACTGCATCGACGACGCCGATGCGCTGCGCGCTGGTGGGACGGTCGGTGTTCTAGGCTGCGTGGTCAAGGCGCCATCCACCCTGGGGACCTTCCTGCGCAGCTTCCGGTGGGGGCATGTCCGTCAACTCGACCGCGTGAGCCGCCAGTTGTTGGCCCGGGCCTGGGCCGCTGGGGCCGGACCCGGCGACTCGCCCCTGAGCATCGACCTGGACTCGACCATCTGCGAGACCTATGGACTGGCCAAGGAGGGAGCGCGCCACCACGGCTATACCGGCGCCCGCGGCTATCACCCGCTGCTGGCCATTGCCGCCGGCACCGGCGAGGTGCTGATGTCCCGGCTGCGCGAGGGCCGGGCCAACACCGCCCGTGGCGCGGCCCACTTCCTGCGTGAGACGGTGGGGCGGGTGCGCTACGGCGGGGCCAGGGGACAACTCACGGTGCGGGCCGACAGCGGCTTCTACGCCCACACTGTCGTTGCCGCCTGCCGGGAAATGGATGTCCGCTTCTCTATCACCATCCGCCAGCGCGCCAGCCTGCGGGACCTGATCGAGGCGATACCAGAGGAGGACTGGACTCCCATTCCCTACTGGATGGACGGCGCCGCCGATGTCGCCGAGACGACTTACACCCCGTTCCAGACCAAGCCGGACGCCGCGCCGGTGCGGCTCATTGTCCGGCGGGTGAAGCCGACGCCCGGTTCCCAGCTCGCCCTCTTCGCCAGATACAGCTATCACGCCTTCATCACCGACCGCGATGGGGAGACGCTGGAACTGGAGGCCGATCATCGCCGCCACGCCGAGGTCGAGAACGCCATACGCGACCTCAAGTACGGCGTCGGGCTGAACCACATGCCGTCGGGGCGCTTCGCCGCCAACGGCGCCTGGCTGGCGGTCCAGGTGATGGCGCATAACCTGGCCCGCTGGACGGCGCGGATTGGTCTGGGCGAGGGGACCCTGATCACCAAGACCCTCAGGCGGCGGGTCTTCGCTCTGGTGGGACGGATCACCCGCTCGGCGCGCCGCCTCACTTTGCATCTCCCCCGGCGCTGGCCTTGGGAAACCCAGTTCAGTCGCGCCTTGGCCCGGCTGCAAGCCATTCCATTCCCGGCCTGACGGCCAGCCTGCAACTGACCCAACGTCCCCGCAATCTCGCGCCACCCCGGTCGCGAGAGTCCCCTGCTGCGTATCCTCTCGCCATCCCGCGCATCGCAACTCCCGCATAGGGCCTTAGGGGCCCTGTGCGGCGACTGAAGACCGTCCGCCGGCCTCCCATCTACCCCAAGACCCCAGGCCATCTCCCCTGTAGCTCCCTCACCCACCCCCTTCCGCTGTCCTCACGCCGTCCATCGGTGTCCTTCGGTGGATTCGGGCTAAGGCCGGCACTGTAGCCAGCCAGTGCAGAGATAAGGGGACCCAAGCGGTGAATGAGAATAGTCAGAATTTGTTCCCTGTCATACGGAGACTGAGAGAGACGCCGGGTGTCGTCGTCCCGCTGGCTATGCTCGTTACTGTGGTGGCACTCTTACTGACCATCGGCGTGCCCAATACTGCGGCTGCACAGCTATGTGCGGACGGTGTCGCGGTTTCCGATCCTGCCAACAACCCTGGGCTGGTGTCAGACTGCGATACGCTGCTGGAGGCGCGGGACACCCTTGCGGGGAGCGGATCGCTGAACTGGTCGGCGGATAATCCCATTAGTCAGTGGGATGGCATCACCGTAAGCGGCTCGCCACTGCGGATCACCAAGTTGGTCCTCGTTTTGGGAGATTATCGGGAGAAATACCAGCGGTGTTGGGCGACCTCACCCACCTGCAAACGCTGAATCTTGGGTGGAACGACTTGAGCGGTGCGATACCGGTGGAGTTGGGCAGCCTCACGGACCTGCAGTCGCTGAGCCTCTCCGGGAACCAGTTGAGCGGTGGGATACCGGTGGCGTTGGGCAACCTCTCCAATCTGCAAAGGCTGTACCTCTCCCGTAACGAGTTGAACGGTGGGATACCGGCGGAGTTGGGCAACCTCTCCAACCTGCAAACGCTGTACCTCTACGGCACCCGGTTGAGCGAGGAGATACCACTGGAGCACCGAAATCGGCGAGCTCATCCGTGAGGAGATTTACGCCATTCAGTTTAGATATGAATCCACGGTGGCCGGATCTGGAGGCGGAGAGACGATCAAGGTGTATGCAGGACGCGACTCTTACGCATGGCCATCTGCTCAAGCTGCGAATGGTGGTCAACGAGTCGCGACGCTCCCGCTGAATTTCCCCGTAGATGACAATACATACGCATATCACATATGCGAAGACACCTTCCCCGCAGGTGATAGAGCGGACTGGAGGAAACTCATCAGGCATGCCCTCAGCCAATGGGAAATGGCAACAAACGGGCTGGTTGATATGGAACACGTAGTGGACAGCCAGGGAAACAGTGAGGAATGCGCCGACTACTCGGAGGCTATCAGCGCCGCGCACAAAGAAGTCCTGGACCGGTTGATTGGAAAGAATTTGACTGAGGACAAGAAAAAGGACATTGAAGATGAAATCATAGATATCGTTGAGGCCACACAAGACTATATGAACATCAACGCCAAAGACATGATCTTAAATGAGATCATGATGATCGACGATACTGCTGGGGTCTACAACGACTTCAAAGTTGCAAAGATCGGATGGAACCTGTCCGTGAGTCTGGGCTTCGCGACGTGTGCGCTTGACACAGGAGCTTCGGCCTGTGCCTCGCCCCGTCACAACGACAATATTACAGATATTTTGTTGAGGCACGAAGAAGTCGGGAACGACAGCCTTGCTATACCAGGAGGGGATGACGTTGTGGATAGAAGCGATGCGCTCCTCAATACATGCATAGGGCGGAAAGGGGATGGCGCCTACGGGACTTTGGTACACGAAGCCGGGCACGTACTGGGAATCAGGGACGGCCAGGGTCACGGCGATTGGGTCGGCAGCGTCAACCATCATCCTACCATTCCGGGCACCGTAATGAACTACGAGAACCGAAACCTGAAGGAGCTACCGGCCTGGTTCGTATTGCCTTCTGAACCCGACTGCTCGCCGCACCCCTTCGACATCATGGCCATTTACGCTCTGTACCAGACGGTAGACTGATGGAGACTTTGTTGGAGAAGAAGGGCAAGAAGCTCTTATCGGGCGCTTTGGTTCTCGTAGCTTGCCTTGTGATGGCTGGTTGCGAAGGAGGAGCTAACCCTACCCAAACGCAGTCAGGGCCTGACATTGCCTCGCCGCAGGGACCGTCGACTTCCACAGGCGCCGGTCCTTCCCGGCCTAGTACGGTGGGGCCGGTCGCGCAGTCGACTCCTGCTCCTTCACCAACAATGACTGTCTCAGTACCTTCCCGGCCTAGTACGGTGAGGCCGGTCGCGCAGTCGACTCCTGCTCCTTCACCAACAATGACCGTTTCCGTACCGACGCCGGTGTTTGGCTATCCCGACTTGCCATGCGGACCATATATGTCCGCATTCGTCAACAGGCACTTCCTCTACTGGACGCCAGAGGGCGAGTATCTCATTTTCGATGACGGTACCACCATCAGCACAGTGGACGCTGAGGGCCACTATCTGCAGACGCTGGTCGATGTAAACTTGGGAGACCCGCCTAAATACGGCTTCCATGCCGATGTATCCCCAGACGGCTCCCAAGTCGTGTATTCCACATGCGAGTATGAGACCGAGAGCTTGGCGTCACCGTACGGCGGTTGGAATGGAAAAGAAAAGTACCGTTATGAGATTGCGACCATTGCCATTGATGGTACGTCGCAGGTTCGTCTTACAGAGAACGAATACCTTGACCACTATCCGGTGTGGTCGCCCGATGGGACGCGAATCGCCTTCGTTGCAAACCCTCAAGACCCCGTATCCGACGAGGGGCAACTCTTCACGATGTCTGGGGACGGTTCGGGCGTAGCGAGAGCCCTGACCGCGCCTGCAATCAGGACGGCCCTTTATCCCCCGGTATGGTCACCCGACGGCCATTGGTTGGCGTTCACTGCCAACGAAGGAGAGTATCACCCCTTCGAGAGAGTCCTATATACCGTTCGGGCTGATGGGTCAGAGTTAAGCAGGATCGTAAACACAACGGCGCTGCCTACATGGTCCCCGGATAGCCAGCGTGTCGCGTTCGCTCGCAACGACGGGGGAGAGACTGGAATCTACACAGTGGGGTCTGACGGCACGGACCCGGTTCAGATGTGGCGTGGCGAAGCCGACGCGGCCTCTCCACCGATCTCCCTGGTGTCCTGGTCGCCTGACGGGTCAGACATCTTGTTTGTCTCGGACGGTTTGCACGTCGTTCCTTCAGACGGCAGTGCAATGGGGCGACTGCCCATAACGGGGTGGCGATTCGCCGTTATAGGTTCGATTGTGCAAGCCGCTTGGTCACCGGACGGCGCGAGGATCGCAATCCACTATCGGGATGACCGTGAAGTTGATCACCAACTCCTCACTATGGCCCGAGACGGTACAGATGTGAGGTTCCTGGCTAGAGGAGACGATTCCGGAAGGCTCCAGGCATGGCATCCGCCTAGGCAGGTGCTGCCGGTCGACCTTTCGGCATGTTCCGCTGGCCTCGTGGTCCCGGAGCCGAAGGAGAATCCAGGTCTGGTCCAGGACTGCGAGGCATTGCTGAGCATCCGAGACACGCTCGCTGGGAGCGCCATACTCAACTGGAGCGGGCGCACCCCCATCGGCGAATGGGAAGGGATCACCGTCGGAGGCCTGCCGCTCCGCGTGCACGGGATGGTGCTTCGGAGCCGCGGCCTGACTGGCAGGCTGCCGCCCGAATTCAGCCAACTAACCGAACTGAGGAAGCTGGACCTTGCCGGCTGGAATGGGGACCCCGCGCCCAACGGATTGACTGGACCCATACCACCGGAACTCGGTGACCTCACGGAACTTGAGGTTCTAGACCTTCGGTCGAACTACCTGACCGGCGGGATACCATCAGAGTTCGATGGGCTCGTGAATCTCAAGAGGCTGGCCCTCAGCTTCAATCTGCTCAACGGGAATGTTCCGGCGGAGTTGGGCTCCCTTCCGAATCTTCTGAATGTGGATCTCAGCTATAACATGCTCTCTGGAAGTATCCCGCCGGAGCTTAGCGCCATCGTCAAACTGAGACACCTTTATCTAGGTTGGAACCAACTAAGCGGGGGAATCCCTCCCGAATTGGGAAGACTTAAGTCGCTTTCTAGCCTGCATCTGGAACGGAACAACCTGAGCTGGAGCATTCCGTCGGAGCTGGGTAGAATTCTGAACCTGCACTCGGTTTCTATCATCCCTAACAACATTGGCGGGTGCATATCGGCTGAGCTACCGGATATCTGGGTCGGGCAGAGTCGGTTGAAGCGTTGCGAACCTGTGGAGACGGTGAGCCCATGACCAAGGCAATCATCAGGTCGCGGTGGCTGTTGGCGCTAGGGGCGCTCGTGCTGTTCCTTGTTGGGTCTGGCTGCGGTGACAGCGAGGAAACGACGGCATCAAGAAGCTATGGAATGGCCGTCGAGAGCACGTCCACCGCCGTAGCCCTTTGCGACGATGTGGGCGGGTCCACAGAACCGTGGAGGCCGCGAAACGTTAGTTCGTTCCATTTGTTCTCTGACCCTACCGGCGGTGGGATAGGGTTCATTCACGGACCGGAAGCGACGGTAGAGGAAGCCCTCGAAAAGGGGTTGGACCTGGCCGAGGCGTCCCCGGTGCATCTCGCTGTTCGCGGGACGGCAGATATCGGCTCCGTTCGGTGCGATTGGCGGGGCATCGCTATGGCCCCGTACCAACGAGAAGAGGTGATCCGGTTTTTGCTGGGGCTGGAGGCAAGCGACGATATCCCCGAAGCGTCATATCTTGAAATCCTATTCGATGCAACACTCGATGCGCTAGAAGCGGACTTCAGAGAAACCGCCAAGTCCAATTTCTTCGCAATAGCGCGGGGAGGCGTGTCGAACGAATATCTGTTCCTGGCGTGCTACGTCGATTACACCGTCAATGAGTACTTCCTCGGAGGTGGGCCAACTACTCTCACTGTGGCATACGATCGTAGGGGAGAGGCCCGCAGCTACGACCTCTATCGGAAGGAACACGATGCTGGCCAGTTCGGCGACGATCTCCTGATGAGCAAAGGGAGGTCGCCGCAGTGTACGAGAGTCCTGGCGGTGGGCGGCTATACATCTACCTGCGGCAGACCGAGACTGTGAGCGATGAGGTAGGAGCGTTCTTCAAGGAGAAAGCGCACGAATACCTGGAGACCGCAGAGGGGTACGATACTTACGGAGTCTATGAGTGCGATGGCAAGACAGGGGAAGAGCGCACCCACTGCCTCAACAGCCTACTAGGTCTGACCTGCCCCCAATAGGTGTACCACAAATCATGAGACACTGATAGCGCTTGGAGCAGAGGAGGTGAGGATGGCCTCTGGAGCAGGAGGGCGATAGCCCAGGGCGCTGTGGGGGCGTTGGTGGTTGTACTCGTGGCGCCACTGCTCGGTGAGGACCTGCACCTCTCAGAGGGTATCGAAGAGCTCCCGGTCCAAGAGTTCGTCCCTAAGCTTGCCGTTGAAGCTCTCAACATACCCATTCTCCCAAGGGCTACCCGGTGTGATGAAGAGGGTTGTGGCTCCCACCCCTTGGAGCCACAACCGCACCGCCCTGGCGGTGAACTCCGGCCCGTTGTCCGAGCGAAGGTGCTCCGGCACGCCACGCTGGACCATGAAGTCCCCCAGGCATTCAATGACATGGGGTGAGCGTAACGAGCGACCCACATGGATGGCCAGACACTCCCTGGTATACTCATCCACCACTGTCAGGAGACGAACGGGTTTGCCGTCACTGGTACGAAGGGCCACAAAGTCGTATGCCCAGACGTGGTTCCGTCGTTGTGGCCTCAGCCGCACGCAGGAGCCGTCAGTAAGCCAGAGTCGGCCCCGTTTGGGCTGTTTGGCTGGTACCTTGAGTCCTTCCCGTCGCCAGATCCGCTCCACCCGCTTGTGGTTCACTCTCCATCCCTCCCATTGCAGCATGGCAGTCACCCGCCGGTACCCATACCGTCCGTACCGACTGGCCAGCCGAACCACTGCCATCGTCAGGGCCTCCTCATCATCGGCCACTGTTGCAGTGTACCTCTGTGTTGACCGGGGTTGCTCAAGCGCCCGGCAAGCGCGCCGCTCAGAGATGCCATACTTGTCCCCCACCACTTCCACGCGTCTCCGCCGGCGGGCCGGGCTCAGAAGTTTCCCCGTGCTGCCTCCTTCAGAATCTGGTTGTCCAACGTCAGGTCCGCTACCGCACGCCTGAGTCGTCCGTTCTCCGCTTCCATCTCCCGCAACCGCCTCGCCTGGTCTATTCTCAGCCCCCCATACTGCTGCCGCCACCGGTAAAACGTATGGTCTGATACCCCGATACCCCTGCATGCCTGGGCCACCGTCTCCCCTTGCGCCAGGGCCACCTCCGCTTCCCGCAGCTTCCCTATGATCTCTTCTACACTGCGCTTTTTACTCGCCATTGACTACCCCCTCTCACCAGCTCCACTTTACGAGTTTATAACTGGACCAGTTTTTGGGGGGCAGGTCACCGCCTCCTTGGAGACAGGCCCCGCTCAGTTGGACAACTATCGGTGTCTGCGCCGCTCATGCGGCGGCTTTGGCCTCGGATTCCTCTATCTCCTCTTTCGCCCTCTCTTCTCGCTCCTTCAGATGGAGCTTGAGGATCTGGGCGATGCCATCTGCGAGGCCCAGCACCCACACGCTCGACCCATCGCCTATTTGATTGGCGAAGGGCTGCATCTCGCTAACCCCCTGCATCTGGTCGATGATCTCGTCCAAGGGAGTACCGCGCCGCAAGTGCAGCGAGACGAGGCGGCAGACCGCCTCCGTTACCCCTGAGGTAAAACTGCCTGCCTTCCCGATAGTGCCGAAGACCTCGAAGGGCGCCCCGTCCTCATCAAGGGAGACCGTGACGTAAAGGTTGCCATGCTCCGTATGGAGCTTGGTCGTACTGCTGGGAAGGGTCCTGGGCCTGGCCCTGGTCGTGGTCATGGCTCACTCCCTTGTCCGGTAGGAGAGGAAGGCTCCTGGGACTCCTGGTCGTCGGGATAGCGGCAGAGCACGTATCTGACCAGCCCGTCCAGGTTCTCCCCGTCGTGCCGCTCGGCGGCCTCCCAAAGGCTGACCTCCTCCTCGACCTTGCCTACCTCCACGACCAGCGCCTCCACCCGGGCGAGGGCCAGCTCCAGCTCGTTGCTCAGGATGGCGAGCCGTCCCTTGAGGGGAGGCATCTCCCGTATCGTTCTTTCGTCGTACATGTTCTCGATCCTCCTTGCTCAGGGCCGCGAAATAAGAGCGGGGCTGCCCCCCTTGGAGACAGCCCCGCTGCCTGTAATCGGGCCGTGTCGCCCGGCGTCACGCGGACTACCCCGACTCAGACTTGACGGCCCCCTGAATCTTCCGAGCAGCCCCTTCCACAAGGGGCGCTAGCTCCGATGCGCTCACGGCGTCCAGGTCCTTGCTCGTCTTGGCCTTGACCGCAGCTCTTACCTGCTCCTGGTCGAAGCCCTGGGCCGCGCCCAGGTTCACCAGGGTCTGGCGCAGGGAAGGGGCCAGGGCGTCGGCTCCGACGGCTTGCTTAGTGGGAACTCCGGCGGCGGGTTGATCGCCGTAGAGGCCGTTTCCAAACGCCTCTCCGAAGCTCCTGAGCGCCCGTTTCATGCCGTCCGTGACTGCTCCTTTGGCCGCAGTCTCGTGTCCCTCACCGTTCTCCTCGGCGACCACGTGGAAGCCGATGTCGGTGCGGGGCGGAGCGCCGGGAACGGTGACGCGCACGGGGGCGCTGTAGGAGCGGATGCGGCGCACCTCTCCGGTCTTGGCGTCAACGGTCTCGATGTCCCGTAGAGAGACATCCCCGACCAGCTCAAATCCCCAGCCGCCAAGGCCGAATATGCGGTTGGCCTGGTCGATGACGGTGTGACCCTCGATGTAGAGGTAGTCGCGCCCGCCTCTGCCCTTGCGCTGGGAGACCAGCGCCGTGTCCAGGGGCTGGGAGAGCTTCTCCGTGACTGCGGGCGGCAGGTTGTCCCAGAGCAGATCGTGCCCGTTGGCGATGGCGGCGTCAGGGTGGACGCCGTTGCTGTTGCCGTTCTTGGTGGTTGTTCCGTTAGTCATCTTCTTCTCCTTTGTGATGTGTGGTGTCTGTGCTTCTGACAGTTGCGGGCTCCCTATGGGAATCCCGTAGGCGGAACAGGCCCCGTCGAGGAATTGGGCATAGCGCCTCCAAGGTGTGGTGATGAGAAAGGGTGTTGGGTCGGAGGGAGCGGACCGGAGCCCGCAGGGAAGTGGGAAGGTCTGGAAGGGGCGGCGGGCCGAGGCCCGTAGGGGAGAGAGTTCGCTACCGGACGGAGCGAGCCGCCTGTGCAAACAAGTGCAAGAAGACGGCGCGGCCGTGGGGGTGCGTGGCAAGCTCGGCCACGTCGGCAACGCCCTGGGGCAAGCCGACGACGGCTGTCCGGCGCCCAAGCAGGCCCGCAAGCCGCTCGGCGGCCTCCCGGCCCGCGTCGTCGGCGTCGAAGGCGAGGAACACGCGGGCGCAGCCGCGCAAAGCGAGGGCCACCCGCTCAAGGCCCTGGGTGCCCAGGGCGGCTACGGCGGGAAAGCCCCACTGCGTCAAGGCAAGCCAGTCGAACAAGCCTTCCGCCACCACTAGCCAAGAAGCCCCTCGGCCAAGCCCGCCCAGCCCAAGCACCGACGGCCTGGGGCCGGGGAGCGCCTGGAACCGAGGCGTGACGTCGGGCTCTATCGCCCGTCCCACAAGCTAGCGGACGCGGCCCCAGGCGAGGTCGGGTACGACCACCATCCCGGCGAAGCGCTCCGCACCTCGCTCGGTGAACAGCCCCGATGCTCGAACCCGCTCTTCACCGAACCCGGCGGCTTCAAGGTATCGGCGCAGCCCGTCCCCGGCTGCGAAGCCGAGGCCCAGGCGGCAGGCGGTGTCGAAGGCGATGCCCCTGGAGCCCAGGTACTCCCGTGCATCCCGGCTTCTGAGCATCGACCGGAGGTAAAACCTGAGCGCCGCCGTCAGCAGCGCCGGGTCCCGCTGGGGAACCACGGCGGCGCTTGCGCGGCGTGACTCGGCGGCCCGCCTTGGAGCCGCCACCGTCGAGGGCGCACCGCCGTCCAGCTTCCGGATAGCCTCGGGCAGGCTGAGGCCGTCCGTGCGCTGGATGAAGTCCAGCACGTCTCCCGTTGCCCCACAGCCGAAGCAATGAAACCGCTCCGTGTCGGCGTACACGGTGAACGAGCCTTCGGCCTCGTCGTGGAAGGGGCAGACGCCCTGGCGGACCCTTCCACGACCGCGCAGCTGCACGCCGGACGCCTCCACCACGTCTCCCAACGGGTGGAGGCTCTTGAGCGCGTCCAGGTCCACATGTCCATTGGCTATGACCATGACTCACCTCCCATGGTTCTGAGACCCCGCAGGCTGCGCTTGGAGAGCATCTTGCCCGGCTGCCAGCGCATCCCCAGCGCCGCCAGAACCTCCAGGGTCCCGTCGTCCCTGGGGGACAGGGCCGCAGCTCTGCCCTTGCCCTGGCTGTACAGCACCAGCTTCCTCTCGCCGAACCTGCGCTTCACCAGGCTGAGCCACTCGGCGTGCGCCCAGCGAGCTTCGCTCGTTTCCGTCTTCGCCGGTGTGAACACGGCGAAGACCGCCAGCGCCCCGTCCAGGTCGCCGGTCTGCCGCAGCCGCCGAGCGTCATGGACGCTCCGGGCCACGGTCTGCGTCGTCTCCTCTTCCTGGGAGAACATCGCTGCTATCAGCCGGTCCACCAGCTCTTCGAGGCTGGGCCGCCGGGCCTCTCCCATCGTGCCTACCGTTCCTATGGTCGTTACTTGCGTCGTCATCTGTGATCTCCTTTCGATCTGGTTTGCCTTCGGTCGTCAACTCGCAACAAAAAGGCGGTGCGAGCGCGAACGCCCACACCGCCATACTTGGCCCTGGGATAGAGCTACCCTGGGTCCTGGGCGGACTCCCGCTCCCGGCGCTCCAGCCACAGCCGGTGATCCCGGTCCTGTCTGCGCTTTCGCACCCGGCTGCGGATGAACAGAAACCCGATGCCCAGGCCCAGGAGGTTCAGGGCGAAAAGCTCTATGCTGCCGGTCAGCGCCAGCGGCGCTGTGACCAGCAGCGCAATTCCCCATCGCTTGCGCCGCCGCAGGAATCGTCCGATCCCCACGGCGGCCTTCCAAACCTGAGAACTTCGTTCCCTCGTGTGCATATGCACCTCCTTCCATGTGTTGCCCATGCCGGCATCCGGGGCACGGGTCGTGGTTTCTCGGCTAACGATGGACACACTCCGCCCACGGTGGATGCCGAACGCGGGTCGTGGAGCGCGTGACTTGCACCGGCCCGCCTACGCATCACACGCAGAACGGCCAAGGTGAAAAAGGGCGCAGCTCGGCCAGGGTCTTTATCGCTTTGGAATCGACTTCTGGGGAGTTCCGACTACGTGGAAGCGGCCGGCCTACGACGTGTGGTCACAGGACGGCGCATGGGGGAAAAGGGCACAGCTCGACCAGGGTCAATATCGGGCTATCGACACTGGAAAGCTGCGAAGACGTGAAGCGGCTGTCCTACGATGTGGTCGAAGAACAGCGCGTGTTGAAGCCGCGGCCTAGCTGTCTGGAGAGCAATGCCGCAGGCATGAGAAACGGGTCAGAGCGCATGGCGCACTCCGTCCAGGGTGTCCCGACTTTCGAAGCGGACTTCAGGAGAGCAACGCTCGATCCTTGGGCCACTTCTCGCAGCGGGAAGCGGGTATCCCTCTTGGGCGACCGTCGGGAGAGCAAGGCTCAATCCGTCTGATCTATCCCGGGCTTGGGAAAGAACCCCCAGGTTTCTCTGGCAATGAAACACTGGAAAAGCCAAACACTGAACTCAATATTGCCGCCCCAGCTCCCGTTGGCAAGGGTTTCGGGGCCTTGCGGCCCAAAGTGTTCAATTTAGTTACAAAACACTTCAGAAAAACTTTGGCACACGCCTTTCCAGACCGAGAAGCGGCTACTTCCGCCACAGGTTGAAGGTCAGAATGCGTCGGACCCACCGCAGCAGCTCCGCCTTGGCCCGCGCCCGCTGGGTGTCGTAGAGCGCCGTCCTTCGCCAGTTCACCTGAGCGCCCCGGCCGAGGCCGTACAGCGGCTGCTTCTCCGGCGGCAGGGTGAGCCCGTGCTCCTCCAACAGCGCCACCTCCACCTCCATGAGCCGCTCCTGCGCCGCGAGCCACGCCAGCCCCTTGCCCCAGTTGGGGCGATTGCCCCGTAGCTTGCGCCACTCGACGATCAGCGGCCACGCCTTGCCGAACACGTCCTCGTCATCTGGGGCGGACTCAATGGTCGCCAGCTCAGGATACTGCCGCCGCAACTCCACCATCCTCGGCGGCCTCCTGACCGGGCTGGGCGTCTCCTGCTCGCTCTGCGGGTCCCGGCCCGCCTCCATCTGCCCCAGCCGCCGCTGGATACCCTGCGTATTCTCAACGTGCTCCTCCCTGAGCGCCTCGATGCCGCCTTCTATGGCTCTTAGAGAGCTTCGCATCTCCTTCTCCAACCCCTCGATCCGCCGTGCCAGGGCGTCCATCTCTGCCCGCTGCTGGGCCGCAGCCGAGCCTCCCCCCGACAGCAGCAGTCGCTCCAGGGCATCGGCCAGCCGGGGGCTCAGCCTGCCCGCGCCCAGGCTCCTCCACACCGTCTTGCGGTCTATCCCCAGCACCTCGGCAGCCTCCACCTGGCCCATGTCCTTCACCGGGTCCTTCAATAGCGCCATCAGCCTCAGCTCCTGAACGCTCTCCAAGCTGGGCGTACCAGGCCCATCCAGCAATCTCGACCCAATCTTCATCAATTGCACCTCACTTTCTGCGTTCCCGAAGGAACATCGCCAAATACCTCGTGGAACTTAGCTCCCGGCGCTCCCATGTTCCAACTGGAACATTTCGTAGCTGGCCGTGGAACATGCCCCCCGAAACTACCGTGTTCCAACAGGAACATTTCTTACCTGCTCGTGGAACACGCCACTGGAACCCATCCTTCCGAAAAAGTGTTCACTGTTTACGTCCTGTAGGGGGGTGATTTCCCCTGTTTTAGCTTGCCCACAACCCGTATCGCCTCTCTGTCACCAAATTCAATTCTCTGTACACCCCAATGACATCACATCAGACCCCCTTTTGGGGAGGCCCTATAAGGTTACACACCTGTTGCCTTATAAGGCGTTACGCTCATCTTTTGGAGGGTTCACACTCGGTCGCAGGACACGAAATCCATTGATGCGAGGAGGCGTCTATGGCGCTGCGATCGAGGTTCAAGTTTGCTAGAGCGAAGAGGCTGATAGCCCTGGCGGGAGCGCTGCTCATGGCGGCGATCATCGCCATCCCGGTAAGCAGCCTGGTGTTGGCCCAGGCCCCGCCGGGCGACGAGATCGTCCTGGTCAACACCGACCGGGAGTTCGTCGAGCGGAAGGGAGACGGACGCTTTGTCGCCCGCCCCCTCTTCAACAAGGAGATCGACCTCCTCTACTACGGCGTCCGCCACCCCGACACGGGCGAGCTTCTCGCCGGCCTGTTCCGGGTCCAGGACGACGGGAAGGACCGCTCCGACGGCCGGGAGTACTCCTGGGAGTACGGAAAGGGCAACCAGTTCCCTGAGCTCGACCCGGAGTCGGGCTACCTGCTGCTCATGCTGGTGGAGCACCCCGCCGGGACGGACCCCCAGGACTTCCACGGAATCATCCCCATCCATCAGCCGGGCGGCATCTGGAACAAGATTCTCGGGGCGCTGGAACCCCTCGCGTTGGGCCAGGGCCGCCGCCCGCTGGATGATCGAGGGAGGTCCACGGAACCCTGTGCGGCGTGGTGGAGAAGGCCACGGGCGCCGACGCCGCCAACTGCGGGGCGGGTAGTCCGTGAGCGACATCATCACCGGCACCCCCGCCGAGCTTACCTACCTGCACCCCTTCGTCCGCGACGCATGGACGGTGGTCTGGGCCATCGCATCCGGCGCGCTCATCGTGATTCTCGGCTGGATGGGGCTCACCTTCATCGTGGGGGAGCACCTGGGCAGCCGCACGGTGGGGCGCTGGCGGGAGATGGTCCCACGCCTGGTTTTGGGCCTGGTGGCCGCCGCCAGCAGCTTGTGGTGGTGCGCCCTGGTCATCGACGTGGCCGACGCCGTGTCGGGTTTTGTGGCTGCATCGTTGTTCGTGGCCCCCGGAGACCTGCTCCGGGCTTCCTTGGCGGTGATGCTCAGCCCCGTGCTCACGGGGAGCGTGGGCCTCATCGTCCTGATGGCCATCCTCTATCTGATCTACGCCTTCTTCGTCCTGTTCGTCATCGTCCAGATAGTGCTCAGGCTGGCCCTCATCGACATCCTGCTGGCCCTGGCCCCCATGGCCCTGGGGCTGTGGATTCTGCCCCACACCTCCGGCTGGGGAAGGCACTGGCTCAGGCTGTTCATGACCACCGTCTTCCAGCAGGCCATCCAGCTCATCGCCCTGGCGATGGCGTTGGCCTTCCTCAACGAGGTGGCGGGCATCACCGCCTTCGATGCGGTGCAGGACATCATCTGGAAGCTCCTGCTCTCCATCGCCTTCGTCTACATGGCCACCAAGGTGCCGGGCATGTTGGGCAACGCGGGGACCTTCGACTCCTGGATCTCCACCCTCTATTTCGGCATGGCGCTGCCCAGGACTATGCTCGGCTCCGCCCGTGCCGTGGGGCTGATCGGAGGCGCTCTCGGCGGCCCGGCCGGGATAGGGGTGGCGGCTGCCGCCGCCGGTTTAGGGGCTGGCGCATCGGGGATAAAGTCTGCGGCGGAGATGGCCACCCCATCGGGGGGTGGCATGGGCGGTGAAGGCGGCTCGCCCAGGAGCGCCAACGAGTAACCCAACAAGTTAACGGCACAGACGGCGTGGGGAGACTCCACGCCCAAACAACACGGGAAAGGAGAACCGAGATGTGCAAGGAAGCGACCCACGCAAGGCAGACCTGAACACCAGACAACCCACCGCTGAAGGACCGGTTCCTTCGGCGCAACACTGAGGAGGAAAACCAATTGGAAAACCTTACGCAAACCTTATCCAACATCGTCGGCATCCTGATGGGTCTGGTCGGCGCTGTCGGCGCGGGGTTCTTTGTCTACGGCGCCTACCAGTACCTCACGGCAGGAGGAGCGCCCCACCAGATGGAGCGGGGTAAGAGCGCCATGATGACCGCCATCGCGGGCATCGTCCTTGCCCTGGTCGCCTACGGCATCGTCGAACTGGTGATGAACGCCGTCGTGGACCCGGTGATCGACGTGGACGACGCGCTGCCTGAGCCATCCACCCCAACGCCAACGGCCACACCCATACCCTAATCCGAGTTTTGAATCAAGGATGACACCCATGAGAGCACACGAAGTACCAACCCACGTCGGAGCAGAGGACAAGGTCCTGCTCTGGTTCGCCTTCCCCCAGATCGTGGCGATGATCGCGGTGTGCGCCATCTCCTACGGCGCATACAGCATCCTTCCCTTCGGCGCCGCCGAAGGGAAGGATGGGTCTGGCCGCCGTCCTCGGTCTGGTGGGAGTCGCCGTCACCGTGGGCAAGGTTGGGGGGAGACGGCTGCCGTTGGTGGCCGCAGACCTGCTCCGGTACGGGCTGGGGCCTCGGCGTTACGCCGGAACCCCAGCCCAGCTGGTGCGCAGCGAACCCCCACCGCCCATTGAGACCCCACCCGGCCCGCTCAGCCTGATGGTCAAGAAGGCGGGTCGCGGCCTGCGCAAGCTGCGCAGGGTCAACAAGAGCAAGGAGCGGCGCAACGGTCGGAGGCCCTTCCGTCCTCACGGCTGGTTCGGGAAGCGCCGGAGAGCCAAGGAGTCGGAAATCACGGGCGGCAGCAAGGCGCCGCTCCAGGAGAGTAGCCATCAGCCCAAACGCCGGAAGGCCCGGCGCACGGTGCTCGGCATCGTCGCGGTGGCGGCGCTCGCCCTTGCGATACCACAGGTGGCCCTGGCCGACGGCCACTGGGGGTTCGAGTTCGACCCCCCGGAGCCGGTCCCCGGACGCAGGCTCTTCGTCGAGGGGCTGGAGGTATCCGGCGACCGGGCCGAGGTGACCCTACGGGCCGCCACCGACCTGGACCTTCGGGTGCGGGCCTACGGAGGCTGGCAGGGCCGCTTGCTGCGCTACTCCCCCGCGTCCAGGCTGGACGCGGGGGAGGCCCGCCACCTACGACCTGCCCCTCTCCGGCGAGTCGCCCTCATTCACCTTTTCCTGGGAGGACTCCCTGGGGCAGGCGGGGGCGGTGACTCTCAAGGGCGAGCAGATACCGTACCCGCTGCCTTCGGTGGTTGGGGAGCTCTGCGACCTCCGGGTCGCCTCCCTGGGCTGGACGCCGGAAACCATCAAGGGCGTCGTCGCCTCGGACTGCGCGTCCTCCGTCGAGGAGGAGATAGACCTCCAGACGGCGGCTGGACACCACAGCGACACCCAGAGGGCGGTGATGGACGCGGCGGTGACTGCCATCACGGGGAGCGTCTCCGTTAGCGCAGGCGGATCGAACGCCAGCGCATCCTTCATCCCCAACGGCGACACCACATTCACCATCCCCGTCGCCACGGGGCAGGCCGTTCACAGCCTATCCATCGAGGCCGACCTGACGGCCAGCCTCCGGGTTGCCAGGCCGCCCCTGGTCCAGCTCACCCACCACCCCGAGCGTACCGAGCAGATCGTCCGAACGGTGAGCGTGGTGCGTCCTGGGGCCAGCGACAGCGTCAGCCGGACGGTGACGTTGACCTGCGCAGACGGAACCACGGAGGAGCACGTCATCTCGGCCTCCGTCTCCATCCCCAGCAAGGTTTTTCACAGCGACGTGACCATCTCCATCGTCCACCTGGAGCACGTTCGGGCAGAGATGGTGCAGCCTCCGACCACTACCCTGAGCAGGAGCGAGTCTTCGGAGATGGCCCTGAGCATCGGCTCCGACGCTCCCTTCGAGACTCTGGAACTGCCTGAGCCGGAACCGGCCGAGCAGACGCCCCTCACAGACGAGGAGACACAGAGCATCTTGGACCGGCTGGGGTGGCTGTGGCCGTGGTAAAGCGACTCACATCCATCCTGCTGCTCACCGGGGTCGCCCTCACATCGTTGGGGGCGGCCCCGGACGACCAGCACGTCACCATGCTTGGGACCTTCAACGACGTGCTGACGGCGATGGTCTACGCCGCCTCCGGGCTGGCCTTCTTCTCCATCGTCTGGACGGGCTTCGTCCTGATGGCCGAGGGCGCCGAGGAGCGCAGCGCGGGAACTGCGAAGAAGGCGGTCTTCGGCGCGGTCACCGGCCTTGTGCTGGTGCTTTCGGCCAAGGGGATAGCCCTGGCCCTGCTGGGCGGCATCGTCCCCATCCCATAGAGAAGGAGAACTCATTTGAGAACGTCATTGGAACGAACGAAGCGCATAGCCACAGGCATGGCGCGGAGGGTCAAGGAAGGAGCTTCCAGGGTGAGACTCAGCCCTGGTCTCGCCAGGCGGGGATGGACGGCGCTGCGAGAGAAGCGCCGCTCCCTTCGCAGACCCCGGCCGGCACAGGTGAAGGACACAACAACAAAGCCTCTTCCTCCGCTGCCAAACTTCTTCATGCTCTCCCACCTGGCTGACGACGGTCCCGTCCGTCTGGACCGGGTGAAGGTCGGGGTGTGCGAGGTGCTGGGACTGGAGTTCGACGAGCCCAAGCTGGGGGCCTTCGCCGGGGCGCTCAACGCAGCGGACTTTCAGGTGCAGCTGCTGGTGCGCCAGCACCCGCCGGGCCTGGCCCGTCTCAGGGCCGATCTTGCGGAGAGGCAACCGGAGGAGCTGCCGGCGCAGGCGAAAGAGGCGGCGGACTCCCTACAGCGGCTCTTGACCGAGCTAGAGTCCCGCGACGGCATCCTGGACCGCCGCTTCTACGCCGTCTGCGAGTACGGGCGGTCAGATGAGCTGCGGTCGCTCCTGGCCAAGGCGGGGCTGTCGGTGCATCCCCTCACGGGGCGCACGCTCAGGATGTTTCTTTTGGCCTCGACCCTGGGCGGCTCGCCAAAGGAGATGGACGAAGTGACCCAGGTCGATGTGGAGGTCAACCGACGCGACATCCGCATAGGCGGCCATCTGATCCGGTCGCTGCACCTGGGCAAATGGCCGAGAACTTTAGCTCCCGGCTTCCTTCAGGGGCTCATGGCCGCAGGGATTCCCATGGACCTCTCCATACATCTCGCGTCTATCCCCGCAGAGCAGGCGTCCCGCACGTTGGAGTGGCAGAAGGTGAAGTTCGAGTCGGCCCAGTCCTTATCTCTACGCCGGGGCCGCACCATGTCCCCCGAGGCCGAGATCGCCCTGGAGGACGTGAGCCGTCTCAGAGACGAGGTGCAGCGGGGAAGGGAGCGCCTCTTCCACTCATCCCTGTCGGTCACTCTCCATGCGAGCGACGAGAAGTCCCTCAAGGAGATGACCCAGCGGGCAAGAGCCCATTTCGCCGCCACCCTGGGCAAGCTGGACCTGCTCACCTACCGGCAGCGGGAGGGGCTGCTGTCCACGCTCCCCCTGGCGCTGAACTCGGTGGCCGAGTGGCGCACCCTGGACACGTCCAGTGTGGCCCGGCTCTTTCCTTTCTCGCCCCCCGACCTGGACACCAGGAGCGGCACGCTCATGGGCATCGACCTGCGGGCCTGCTCGCCCGTGGTCTACGACGCCTGGGACGGCAACCATCTCAATGCCAACACAGCGGTGCTGGCCAGATCCGGCAGCGGCAAGTCCTTCGCCACCAAGCTGGGGGTGCTCCGGGGCCTGACCCGTGGCGTCACCGCCTACATCATCGACCCCGAGGGCGAGTACGCGGACATGGCGAGAGCGGCCGGAGGAAGGGTCATCTCGCCGGGAATCGAAGGCCAGGAAATGAACCCCTTCGTCATCGACAAAGGAGATGCTGAGGAGCTGCTTCAGCGCATCGGGAGTCTCCGACGCCTCATCGAGGTGATGGTGGGGGAGAAGCTGGGCGCCGAGCGCAGGGCCTCCCTGGACCACGCCCTGGCCTCCTACTACGCCCAGCCCAGAAAGCGCACCGGGTTCAAGGACTTCTACGCCTTTCCGGAGCGCGAAGGAGACGGAGACCTCTCACGGCTGCTCCGCCCCTTCGCCACGGGAAGCCTGCGTCACCTCCTCACCGATGAGGGGGATGACCTCCTATCCAGCGAAGCCTCAGTCACCGTCTTCAACCTTCGCCTGCTGGAGCCGGAGCTTCGCCCTGCCGCAGCCATGGTCTGCACCGAGACGGTGTGGGCCGCCGCAGCCCAGAACCCCAAGCCCAGGCTTCTGATGGTGGACGAGGTGTGGAGCATCATGCAGCACCCAGAGGGCGCCGCCTTCATGATCTCCATGGCCAAGCGAGCGAGGAAGCACCTCCTGGGCCTCCAGTTCATCACCCAGGACGTCCAGGACCTCCTCTCCGAAGACCCGTCCCAGATCATCACCGGGTATAGCGGGAGAGCGCTCCTCCAGAACGCCGCCTTCAAGCTCCTGCTTCAGCAGGACGCCGCCGCCATATCCACCGTGGGAGACGCCTTCGACCTGCCCCAGGAGCTTCAACGCTGGCTCCTCTCCTGCCCCCGTGGAGACGGCCTCCTGCTGGCACGGGGAGGCCGATTCCCCATCCGCATCGAGGCGACCCCGGAGGAGACAGCCGTAATCGAGTGGCGGCCCGGCTCCCACAAGTGATTCCCAGACACATAGAAAGGAAGCGCATACACCCATGAAACTGAATCCAAAGAACCTGCTATTCGGAAGCGGTCACGAAAAGAAGCCCCCCGTGCTGCTGGCGGTCACGCCGCCCCGCACCGGGGAGCGCACGCTCCTGGGTGTGGAGAACCTGCTCCAGGCCATCGCGGTGCCTGAGCCCTTTCCCTTGGAGCTTGCGGGAGACGCCGACGGCGTGATGCTGATGGCCCGCTGCCAGGACGAGGCGGTGGTGAGAGGGCAGATCGCGGCCCACTACCCGCAGGCCCGCATCCAGGAGGTGGCGCCCGACGAGGACCCGCTGCGCTTGGGCGAAGGCGAGGAGGCGTGGGGCATGACCCTGCGGGCCTCCGGCCCCGAGTACGTGCCGCTGCGCACCTTCCGGGACGACGACCTGCTCGACCCCGGCTCCGACCCCCTCATCGCCCTGTTGGGCGCGCTCTCGGCCCTCAAGGACGGTGAGCGCATCGTAGCCCGGCTGCTGCTGCGCTCCCTCGGTCCCGACTGGTCTCAGGCCCACATGGAGAAGGCCCACAAGAGGCTCGACCTGGAGCGGCGCGACCCCTCCTACACCTACACCACCAAGCCCCTTCAGACCGACGGCGTGACCATGGCCATCCTCGGCCTGGGCGCTCTGGCGGCGCTGAGGGGCTATCTGTGGATACAGGACGGCGAGACCTGGAAGGCGATCCTGATGGGCGCGGGCGTCGCCCTTGGAACCATCGTTGCGGGCTGGGCCTGGTGGCGGTGGAAGAAGGCCCGCTCCCGCGTGCATGACCCCCTCCTCATCAAGGAGAAGGTGTCCCGCATCGCCTTCGACGCCCAGCTTCAGGTCACCGCCATCCTGCCCCAGGGCAAGCCGGACGAGCGGCGGGAACGCGCCAGGGAGCTTCTGGCGCCAGTGGCCGTCGCCTACCGTCACTACGACAACCCCGCAGGAGCCCGTTTCAAGGCGAGCAGGGTCCGGCCCGTCCTGCCCAACCCGTCCCTCCATCCCCCGGGGCCGGGGCTATTCGGCAAGCGAAGCGTCCTGGGAGTAAGGGAGGTGGCCGCCCTCTGGCACCCGCCGGGAGCCAGGGACGAGACGCCCCTGGTGGAGCGCTCCGGGGCGCGGGTGCTGCCGCCCTCGGCCAGGGGTGTCAAGGGCGGCGCTCTGGTGGGAGACACCACGGCGGGCCAGCCACGGGGGATCCACTTCCCCGACGACCTGCTGAGGCGGCACCACCTCTACGTGGCCCGCACCCGCATGGGCAAGTCCACCCTGATGCACCACGTCGTGGCCCACAAGCTGAGGGAGAAGGCGGCGGGCAGGGACACCGACGCCATCGTCGTTATAGACCCACACACCGACCTGGTGGAGGGGCTGCTCCGGCATGTTCTCCCTTCTCTCGCCGACCAGGTGCGCCTCATAGACCTAGCCGACGACCGGGGCGCGCCTGGCATCAACCTCTTGGACACGAGGATATTTTCCGATAGGGACCGCACCGCCGACTCGGTGGTCAGAGTTGCCAAGGGTCTGTGGGAGCAGTGGGGGCCAAGGATGCAGTCCATCCTGGAGCAGACCGTCAAGACCCTCCACGAGGCCAACGAGCACCCGTCCACCAGCGACGACGAGCAGTACACCATCTTCGACGGTCTGAAGCTGCTCTCGGACGCCAGGTTCAGAGGCAGGGCGCTGAAGAAGGTGACCGACCTCTACCTGCTCGAATGGTGGGCCAGGGACTTCCGCAGCTGGCACCGCCAGTACAAGGCCGAGGCCCTCGCCCCCGTCCAGACGCGTCTCTCTTACTACGCATCCTCCAAGCGGGCCAGGGCCATCCTGGGCCAGTCCCGCTCAACCATCGATATGCGCAAGGTGATCCTGGACGGGGGCGTGTTGCTGGTCTCCACCTCCCAGGGCACAGCCGGTAGGGATGTGGCCGCCCTGGTGGGCGCTTCCATGCTCAACCTGGTGGACGCCGTGATCCGGGAGCAGGGGAACATCTCCCTTGAGCAGCGCAGAGGCGTCCTTGTCGTGGTGGACGAGATGCAGTCGATGCCTGGCGTCGATTACGAGTCGATGCTCAGCGAGCTTGGGAAGTTCGGCGCCAGCTTTGTGTTGGCGACCCAATCTCTCGCGAAGCTGAGTGACCTCTCCCGCACCATGCAGGACACGCTCCTCGCCAACATCGGGTGCCTGGCCGTCTTCCAGGTGGCCGGGGCCGACGCCCGAACACTGGTGTGGGAGCTTGGCAAGGACCGGGTGTCCGAGGACGACATCACCTCGCTGCCGGTGCACCACTGCTACGTGCGGGCCACTGTGGGCAAGGAGCGGATGCCCGCCTTCTCCATGATGGCGCGCAAGCCCGAGCCGGGCGACCCCGAGACCGCCGCCCGCATCCGCGCCGCCACGTCCTCCTACACCACCTCGGCCCAAGAGATCGCCAACCGCTACGTCGAGGCGCAGAAGCTGGCGGAGAAGTACCGCAGGGAGATGGAGGCCCTTGAGCAAGAGGAGGAGAGCGGACAGGCCCCATCGAGCAACGGCGCCACTCCCAAAGCCAAGAAGCCCAATACCGAGCTCTCTAAGCGGCGCGAACAGCGCACCAAGAAGGGCAAGGACGACGGCGATGCCCAAGGGAACGCCGAGGGTGTGCAGGCTGAGGAGCAGGGGGAATGAGACGCACCGAGAGCAGGCGAGAGCTGCTGGGCTGTCTGGCCTCCATGCCCTTCCCTCGACCGGCTGGAGCTGGCCGCCCTCTCCGGCTGGTCCAGGGGCGCGGTCTACGGGGCCGCCCAGGAGCTAGTGGCCGAGGGGCTGGCAGCTTCGGTTTCCCATGCGACCGACCTCATCCCGCCAACACGACGGTTCTACCTCACATCCGCCGGACTGGAGCTGCTGGCCCGTGAGGAAGGCGTGAGCCTGGACGAGCTGCTGCGCACCCGTCCCGTCTCCGCGCAGTGGCGGCGCAGCCTCATGGAGCGGCTCGACGGGGTTGGCGTCATCTACCGGCTGGCTTCAACCATCTCCAACATCGCCTATCCCATAGGTCTGCGGTGGTACAGGGCTGCGCCCCAGGACGCCTCCCTGCTCCTCCCAGGCGGGCGCACTCTCCTCGTCGTTCGGCAGGGAGCAACCTCCGACAGGACGGCCTTCGCCAAGAGGCTCTTCAGGCTGGGCGAAGGGCCGAAGCCCAGCGCCGTCCTCATGCTCATGCCCGACGAGGTGCGGCTCCGTCACGCCCGCAGTCTCATGGCCCGCTCCCCTCTCTCGGCGCTCCTGGCCCTGGAGAGCGAGGCGGCCTCCTGCGACCCCAGCGATGCCATCTGGCGTCTGCCCTCGGCGGCCGCCGCCCTCGACCTGCGGTATGCGCTGTCCGGCCTGGGCCGGAGCAGCCCACCGCCAAGTGAGCCCGTACCCGCACGAGTCTCAATGCCTGACGACATGGCCGTGGATGGAGAGGGACACAACCTTCCCGACCACCTGCTGCCAGCCGTCCTGAAGCCAGCGGAGAAACGTACTCTGGACATCCTCTCCGACTGGCCCTGGCTCGTCCTGAGCGACCTGCGGGGGCTCACGGGCGTGTCCGGCCCCCGAGCGTCCCAGCTTCTCATCCGGCTTGAAGGATTGCGCCTTGCCACCCGCTCCGCCGCCCAACGAGGCCGGCTCACCCTAACCGACAGGGGACTGGCCCTGCTCTGCCGCAGGGATCGCACCTCGGTGCCCACGGCCAAGAGGCGGTGGAGCGCCTCGCTGCTGAAACAAAAAGCCCCCTCGGACTGGCGCAACGTCTCCGGCAGGAGAAGCGGCCAACTGCTCAGAAACATCGAACACACGGGTGCGGTGCACGGCTTTATCACCGCACTGACGAGCCAGTGCCGCGCCCAGAGGTGGGAGGTAATCCAGATCGACCCGCTCCGCCGGGCAGCCAAGTACTTCCACCGTGGGGACAGGCTGCGCTCCATTCATCCCGACGCCTTCGGCATGGTGAGCAACGGTCAGGCAACCTGGCCCTTCTTCCTGGAGTGGGAGAGAAGGGCGGTGCGGCCCGCAACGATGGCCGTCCGCCTTGCCCCCTATATGCGCTACTTCTCATCCCAGCGGCCCACCGACGACCACGGCGCCCAGCCCGCAGTTCTGGTGGTCTTCGCAGGCGACATCGCCGCCACCCACTTCCTGCGGGTGGCCTCAGAGGAGATGAACAGAACGAGAGTCCATCTGCCCCTGTGGGTCTCCCACGAGGCTGCGCTGGAGGAGCTCGGCCCCCTGGAAAAGGCATGGCGCGCCCCAGGCAGCTGGGAGCCAACCTACGCCTTCACCGGGCGCTGAACACGAACGACACAAGGAGGGAGCAATCACCATGCGTATCTACTACATCGACGAGTCCGAGGGACCCCGCTACTATGTCCGTTCCGCCCTGGGCGTGGACGGCGAGCGGTGGAACGACTTTTTCGCCGCCGTCCACGCCTGGCGCACCGAGCTGCGGGAGCGCTACGGCATCCCCCTTGCCAGGGAGCTTCACGCCACCGACCTGCTGGCGGGGCGGGGCCTGCTGGCCCGCAACGGCGACGCCAACGAACGAGTCCCCCTCGATCAGGGGGCCGAGGTGTTCCTCGAAGGGCTCAGGCGCATCGAAGATGCGGCGAAGAGCATGGGGGGCATCGAGGTCGTCAACGTGTGCCTGCACAAGCCGGAGAGCAGACGGTACGAGTAGGCCAGCCTCAACCGCCTGCTCACCCGCATCAACACCTCCGTCGCCTCGGCGGGCCGACACGCCTTTCTCATCTTCGACGAGGGAAGGGAGGAGATGATCTCCCGCCTCTACCGGGGCCTCAAGGTGCGCAACCACGTCCCCAGCAGATACGACGCCTGGGAGGACGGCGAGAAGACCCGCAACATCCCAATAGAGCGGGTCATCGGAGGCCCCGCCTTCCGAAGCTCCAAGGAGGACTGCTTGCTCCAGATGGCCGACTTCATAGCCCACGCCCTCCTCAAACAGGAGGAGGCCCCCGTGCCAAGAGTGGAAGAGCACGGCATCGACAGCGCCTTCTCCATCCTCGATGCGGCCCTCAACCGGCAGGCGTCCCGGCGCGATCTCCAAGGGGTGGTTAGACGATGAAACTCACCGCCTGTCCCCCGGCGCTAGCTCCTGGCCCGCCGACGCTCCCGGACGAACTCAATGAACGCGAAGATGGCATCCAGGTCCTCCTTGGGAAGACCGGCGATGGCGTCGCTGAAGGAGGCGTTCGTCTCCTCCCGGAGCTTGGCTTCGACTCCATCGCGGCCCAAAAGCCAGTCGGTGCTCACCTCGCAGCGGTAGGCCAACTCCACCAGGTGCTCGTGGGTGGGCTTCGACTTGCCCGACTCCCAGTACCAGACGGTGTGCGGCGTGACTTCCAGCAGCTCCCCCAGCTGCCTCTGGGTCAGTCCCATCTTCACCCGGGCCTCTCTGATGCGCCCGCCGATGCTCTTCCACCTGTAGCCCGTCTCGTCTGGCATGAACCTCTCTCGCTCCTGCTCCCGGCGTTGGGGAACGGACATATCGACCCATGGTAGGGCATAGGTTCGCGGACGAGATATGTCCGTAATATTCAAAAGACTAGCATATATAGCACTTATGGCAAAAGGGGGGTTCTAGGAACCCGATGGCGCGTCCAGGACGGACCGTTGTCCGGCTCAAGACCGAAGCGTTGTGGGAGCGGTTGGCCCTGCTGGGCCGCTCTCAGAACTGGCTGGCGAGGCAGATCGGGATCAGCCCCGGCTACCTCTCCACGCTGGTCAACGAACGACGCGCTCCGTCAGGGCGCATCCGACGCCGAATGCAGGACGTTCTCGGTATGGCGGAGTTAGATGACCTGTTCCTGTTGGAGCGTGACCAATGAGTGGGCGCAGGTCTACCGCTCGTCCGCCCAGCGATACCGACCACCTCACAGTCGAAGGGCGGCCCCTCGTCTACGGCTCAGGGGTTCTGCCCGACGACTTCGCTGATCGTCTCCACCGGCTCAAGGAGCGAAGCGGCCTCTCCTGGAACGGCTTGGCCGAGGCGCTGGGGGTGGACATCAAGCAGGTGCTCAGGTGGCGCGACGGCACGGAGCCCTGCGGAGGGGCCATGCTCTCTATCTTGGGTCTCTCCGCCCAGATACCGAGCGGAGTGGACATCTTCATGGGCGAGGGCTTTCTGCTCTTCCTTGTGCGCCTGGCGGTCGAGATGCCCGGCGGCATGGAGATCCTCGTCAGACAGGGCTTCCAACTCTCTTTTGAGGAGGACTAGACATGCCACGTCAACGGACAGACCACAGCAGGGCGGCGACGAGCTTCCCCGAAGAGTTCCCCGAGTGCCTGGTGCGGTTCAAGGAGGCGTCGGGGATGACCTGGAAGGAGGTCGCCCTAGGCATCGGGACCACCGCCCTCACACTCAGGCGTTGGCGGGATGGAACCCAGCCCACGTCTCTCCATCTTCTCGCCCTGATGGACCTGGCGCACGAGCTGAACCTGTCTCACTTGCTGCCCACGGGGAGAACTCTGCAAGAGCAGGAGCAGCCCAGTAGGACGACCATGCCTAGATGGGACGGCTGGCAGATGAAGCTATGGCCTTGACGGGCATGCGTGCGGTAGCGGACAGAGGTCGTTCCACTCTCAATAGGCCGTCATCACGGCCGGTTTCCAAAGGACTGTGACAGTCCGTTGGGTGTAAAATATCCGGTAGAGATGATGCCCTTCTATTGTAACTCAACGACGCTTCCGTGCTCCCAAATCGCGGGCAATAGTGACCGGCCCTTGCCCTGGGGTCTTGCAACGTGAACAAGCGAGAACTGTCCACCTTGATTGCCCTGGGCGAAGGATTCACATCAGAGTTCAAGCGCTCCATGTCGTCCGACCTCGGCAGGGAGATTTGCGCCCTGGCAAACGCTACGGGCGGCGTGATTCTCGTGGGGGTTGACGACACCGGGAAGATCGTCGGGGTAGACAACCATAACCGCCTCAAATCCCAGGTCCAGAACATCGCTCATTCGGCTGACCCGCCCGTGGCCGTGGAGGTGGAGAGCGAAGGGGAGGTGCTGTGCGTGACCGTGCCCGCGCAGCACAGCAAGCCCTACTCCTTCGGAGGCAGGTTCTTCATTCGTGAGGGCGCCACATCCCAGCAGATGTCACGGGACGAGATTCGCGAGTTCTTCTTCAAAGAGGGCCTTATCCACCTGGATGAGACCCCCTGCAACGCCTTCGACCTATCCGTAGAGCTAACTACTCAGCGGTGGTCGGAGTTCGCCGAACGCGCTGGCATTGCCGCCAACCTCGACCCCATCATCGTACTGGCGAATCTGCATCTTCTCAGAGACGGTAAGATGACCCACGCAGGAGCCTGGCTGTTTGCAGACGACATCACCCGGTTCACGCTCCGAGCCGGCGTCACCTGCGCCGTGTTCCGTGGCTCCACCAAGACACACATCCTCGACCGCAAGGACTTCAACGGCAACCTCTACAGCATCTACGAAGAGGTCATGGGCTATGTCCAGGCCAAACTCAACTCGGCCCTCATTCCCAATGCCCAGGGACGAGACGAACGGTTGGAGCTACCCGAGAGCGCCCTTCGAGAGGCCGTCGTCAACGCCATCGCCCATCGTGACTATCGCAGCACGGCCAACGCACAGCTCTACATCTTCCAAGACAGGGTGGAGATCGTGACGCCTGGAGGTCTCCCCGCCGGTATGAAGGAAGAGGACCTGGGCACCAGGAGCGTTCCCCGCAATCCGTTGCTCTTCAGCATGCTCTACCGCATGAGACTGGTGGAGCAGATAGGCAGCGGCATCAGGCGGATTCACGAAGCCTGTCGGGACTATGGGGTAGCGGAACCGGAATTCCAGGTGTCTTCCGATTGGCTCACTGTGCTCTTCCCGCGCCCGGTAGAGGCCCTAGCCCCCCATGTGACCCCCCATGAAACCCCCCATGTGACTCCGCAAGTCGCAAGGCTCGTCGAGGCTTTGCAGGGCGAGACGAACCGGGCAGACCTGATGGACGCTCTAGGCTTAAAGGACCGCAGACACTTTTCGAGAGCCTACCTGCAACCCGCCCTCGATGCGGGCCTGGTCGAGATGACCCTGCCCAACAGTCCAAGGAGCAGGACCCAGCGATACCGGCTAACCGCCCTCGGCATACAGGTGAGGGACTCCCATCTGGATGCCCGGGAGCAAGAGCGCCGTTGACGCGACTTCATGTTGAAAGTCGCATGATGTCTATGAAAGCCGAACCAGAGGACGAAGACCTTCCACAACTTACCGGAACACCCAAGCAGATAGCCTGGGCGATGACTCTTCGTCGCAAGGCCCTCTCTGATGTCGTCGCTTACCTGGAATACGTTCACGAGAGTCAAGGGAGGCAGAGTGCATCCGCCAAGGATATGGACCTTTTTGAGGCGAAGAAGGAGAGGGTGCTTGAGCCCTTGACGGCTCAAACGGAAGCTGCCTGGTGGATCGACCGGCGCTACGACTCAGCCTTGACGCTGCTCGAATCCGTGTGGGACCAAGAGACAGAAGACCAACTCTCGCCCCCATAGCGATAGGGGAGACGACGCCCCATCGAGCCTGCCGCCTCGGGAGTGACCATCTTCACTCCAGTAGCAGCAAGGGCAGCTGAAGCCGGACCATCCTGTCCGGCACCCAGAAGTGCTCCGCTACCTCCCACGTCTCGGTGAGGCGGGCCTGCACCGCCTCCCGCACATCCATAAGCAGGGCGCCGGTGAAGTCCTCCGCCTCCCGCTCTATCTTGTGTCCCAGCCGGGTTTGCTTATGTATCTGGAGATGGTTGCCGGGGTGCATGAGCTTGTGCGCCAGGGAGTGGGCGATCACCCACCGCCGCTCGTCAGGCTCCAGGTATTCGGCGACGGCGATGAAGCGGCCGATGCTCATCTCCTCCTGGACCCGCATCGCCACCTCGACCACCTGATACCCCAGGATATTAGCCACCCCCTCGGCGTCCACCTGACCGCAGAGCCCCAGCTTGCACCGAAGCTCTATGGTCCTGCGCTGAGCCTTGTTCATTCCTCAGCTTTACCGTCTCCTTCTCTGGTCTCGGACAAACCTGATGAACTTCATGATGGCCTCCACGTCTTCGACGGGCAGGCCCTCCACTGCGTTCCTGAAGGAGACGTCCGCTTCCTTCAGTAGCTCCGCTTCCACCACGTCCCGCCCCAGTACCCAGTCTGTGCTCACCTCGCACCGGTAGGCCAGCTCGAAGAGGTGCTCGCGGGAGGGCATCATCCTGCCCGCCTCCCAGCGCCAGACGGCCTGGGCGGAGACTCCTACGAACTCGGCCACTTCCTTCTGGGTCAGACCGACTTTGGTCCGGGCCTCCTTGATGCGGGACCCGATGTTCTTCCACTTGTAGCCCTGCTCGTCTGCCATCAGCTTAGCTTCTTGAATCTCCGGTGCGAAACGTGCTCATGGCACCCCATAATAGCACATCCGTTCTTGACATGAAATCTACTCTACAGTTAGAATATACCACAACTACAAGATAGAGTCTACAGAGAGGCCAATAGCACCATGAGACACCCATACAGACCCGTGGTCCGGCTTAAGACAGAGGCGCTGTGGAAGCGCTTGGATGCGCTGGGCTTTACCCTTCAAACGCTGGCCCACGAGATCGGGATGAACCACGATTATCTTGCCAGGCTGATGAAGAAAGGGAAGGCCCCGTCGGGGCGCATCCGGCGACGCATGCAGGATGTCCTTGGCGTCGAAGACTGGGACGACCTATTCACCCAGGAGCGCCCCGAGTGAGGGAACGGAGCTCCTCCCCCCGTCTGCCCCTGGGCTCCGATGGTCTCACCATCGGAGGGCGCTCTGTGCCCTGCGAGACAGGCTTGCTGCCCGACGATTTCTCCGACTGTCTGGATGAGCTCAAGGAGCGGAGCGGCCTCTCCTGGAACGGCTTGGCCGAGGCGCTGGGGGTGGACATCAAGCAACTGCTCAGGTGGCGCGACGGCACCGAGCCCTGTGGAGGAGCCTATCGTGCCCTGGTCCGCATCGCTCGGTGGGTCCCTGGGGGCCTCGACCTCATCGTGGGTGATGACTTCCTAATCTCTTTAAGGAAGGAGTAGCCCAATGCCTCGTCAGCGTACAGCCCACCGAAAGACGGTCCGGGTCTTCCCTGATGACTTTCCCCAGAGGCTGGAGCGATTCAAAGACGCCTCCGGTCTGACCTGGAGCGAGATCGGCCGGCGTCTGGGGACCAACGCCCTTACCATACGGCGTTGGAGGGCCGGTACGCAGCCCAACATTACGCATTTCTTCGCCCTGACAGAGCTGGCCGAGGAGTTGGACCTGACCCACCTGCTCCCCACAGGCAGAACCCGCCGCGCCTCATAGCCAGTCCCGCAACCTCTGGACGCCTTCGCTCTTCGTTTCTCCTTCTTTATCCCCACCGTCTGCTCTCTCACAGACCTCCTATAGGGGGTTCTTTCATGAACTCCCTTATAGGGGATTACCCCCAATGCTGGAACCCACCACACTGGAACGGTGACCGGGCCTTTGAAGCCGCAGGTCGAACGCCCCGCCACCCGATGAAAAGCCAGTGGCTCCCTAACTACATAAACGGACCAGATCAAGCGTGGCGCAACACCGCAGACCCCGAGGGGGCTGCATCGCTGAAACGACGATATGGAAGACTCGAAGAGATACGACGTACCGAAGAAGCCCACCAGGGCATCTGCGGAGCTGGGAACGGTGACAATCACCTCCAACCCCGGCCCCGATGCCCAGGACCGGCTACGCCGCCTTTTCTCCCTGTTGGTCAAGTACGCCTCCAAAGACAAGCTCCCTCCTACCGAGAGCGACCCGCCTTCAGAGGACGCCAACGAGGTGGAGGACTGATGCGTCCTTCCCGGTCTTCTGACGGTCATCAGCCTGGGCGGAGGCGTACAGTCCTCCGTCATGGCGCTCATGGCAAGTGATGGCGCATTCGGTACGATGCCGGACTGTGCCATCTTCGCTGACACCCACTGGGAGCATCCTTCCATCTACGCACACCTGGACTGGCTCGCTGAAAGGCTGCGGTTCCCCCTGTACATCGTTGATAACGGGCGCAGCCTGCGGGAGGACGCCAAGGCCCTCGTCAATCATTCAGGGACCCCCAACTTCGTTGATCTGCCCGTTTACCTGAAGGGACGCAACGGCCAGGCCGACGGCATGGGGCGGCGGCAGTGCACCGAGCACTACAAGATACGACCGATACGCTGCCGCATACGCCAGCTCCTCGGCCTGTCGAAGGGACAGAGAGTTCCTGTGGACACTACCGTGGAGCTGTGGCTGGGCATCTCCACCGACGAAGCCATCCGCATGAAGACATCTCGCGACAGATGGCTAAGCAACCGCTACCCCCTCATCGAAGCGGGGATGTCAAGAAGAGATTGCCTTGAGTGGTGGCAGGCCCGCTACGACCGTCCCCTGGAACGCTCGGCCTGCATCGGCTGCCCCTACCAGTCCCGACAGAGATGGGTTGAGACCAAAGGGCGCTGGCCGGAGTTGTTCGCCGAGGCCGTGGAGATCGACGACAACCTTCGAGGCAAGCTCGCCTTCGCCAAGGAACCCTACCTCCATCCCCTGCGGCTGCCCCTTGGTGAGGCCGTCGCCCTTGATGAACCGCGGTTGCGAGACGGCCTCCATCAGGATGGCTACGGCAACGAGTGCGAGGGGCACTGCGGCGTCTGAGCGCCGCTCCAGCCCTTTGACGTGACTAGGGCAAACGCGGTAGAATGCTGGGTACAAGTTGGCCCGGCGATGCGCAAACACCCCGGGCCGTGGCGCCACCTGCGTGAACAGGTGATGCAAGTAGCATTGTACTACTCGCAGACCCGCTCCCGACAGGAGGCGGGTCTCTTTAATTTTGGCAGGTGCGTGCACAAGGAGGCAATCATGGCGAGAACCACCAAGAGGAAGACGGAGATTAGTCGGGCGGCCATCTACGCCCGCGTCTCGGACAAGAGCCAGGACGGGGAGGACAAGACCTCCATCTCCGAGCAGATAGGCGACATGGAAACCTACTGCGAGAGCAAAGGGCTCACCATCACAGCCCGCTACCAGGAGGTGGGCAGAGGGTGGACCAAAAAGCGTCATGAGTTCCAGCGGATGCTGGCCGACGCCAGGAAGGGACGCTTCGACACCATCGTCTGCTGGAAGTCCGACCGCCTCAGCAGGGGGATGTACCCCGCCGCCGCACTCATGGAGGTCGTCGAGGCCCACCAGATTCGCCTTGAAGCCGTGATGGACGCCATCGACATGAAGACCTTCGGACTCATGGCGGCCATCGGCAAGATCGAACTGGACAACTTCCGGGAGCGGTCCACTATGGGCAAGCGGGGAACGGCCAAGCAGGGACGAGTGCCCACCAGCGGCCTACCTTACGGATACTGCATCGGAGACGACGGCAGGCCCGAGGCGATTGAAGAGCAGGCGGAGGTCATCCGCAGCATTTTCTACATGTACGTCCATGAGAGGATGGGGTCCTACTCCATTGCCGTGCGACTGACCGAAGAGGGGGTCCCCACGCAAACCGGCAAGCTGCTGTGGCTTCAGTCCCGCGTGCATCACATCCTGGGTAATGCCACCTACACGGGCTCCTGGGTCTACGGCAAGTACCGCCACGTCTCCACTGAAGACGGCATGAAGGTCTACGACCAGCCGAAGGAGACCTGGATTGAGATCCCGATGCCGCAAATCATCGACGACGAGACCTGGGAGCGGGCGCAGGCACTGAAGAAGAAGCGGAGCAGGAGGGCCAAGAGAAACACGAATGTGCTCTACCTGTTGCAGCATCTTCTGAAATGCGGCGAGTGCGGCCACAATTTCCATGCAAGATCCACCCGGAGCACCACCAACGTTCGCAACGGCAAGAAGTACCGCAACGACCTTCCCGCTCCCAACCGATACTACATGTGCAACGGAATGCAGAGCATGCGCCTGCACTGCCGGGAGAAACCCTACATCCGGGCCGAGCAGTTGGAGGAGCCTATATGGAGCGAGGTGAAGCGGGTAATCCAGAACCCCGACCTGATCGTCGCCGGTATCGACACACTCGATACTCAGGGGAGCAGCAGTTTGGAGGAGGAGATCGCCCAGGCCGAGCGAGACCTGCGGAGCATCCAGATGGAAGAGGACCGCGCCATCAGGCTGTTCGTGTCGGGGAAGATCGCCGAGGCACAGCTCGACATTCAGCGCAAGTTCATCACCGAGCGACTTGAGAGCGCCAGGGCGAAGCTGGACGAGTACCGGGCTCGGGAGGCGAGCGGGGTTGAGAAGCGGCAGCTGATGGAGATTATCCTCGCCTGGGCAAAGAACGTCGGCCAGGGACTGGACGAGTTGACCCCCGAGCAGCGCAAGGAGATTCTCCAGATGGTTTTGGAGCAGGTCGTCATCGACAAGGACAACAACGTGGACATCACGCTGGCTATACCCATCGACGATGAGTCTCCTGAGCCTGAGTCCGTGTTAATTGCGTCCAAAGAACCTTCGTGTTGAGGTTCACCCTGGCGCTGCAATTGGTACTCCGGCGGGAGCCGCGCCCTGCTCGGTCCGGCCCCCGCCAAGTATCTTTTCCCTGCCCCCATCAGCCCGCCCGCGCTGATTATTCACCCTCTTCCCAGGCTGACATGGCCGCTATCCGGCCTCCGCTGACCGTGAGTGGCGCTTCACAAGCCAGTCTGCGGCACCCTCCCGCTTCCTTCGGTATCCGGCCCCGCTGCTTCCTGGCGGCGGCTGCCCCTTCTGCCAGCAGGTACGGCAGCAGCCGCAGTCCCTGTGAACTGCGCAAGCCCCGGTCTTCCGTGCCTCTACGCACCGGCCCGGTCAGTCGTAATTGTAACGCCTGGGGACAAATTGACACGCTCACTGGTACACAAAAAGGCTTGAATAACACACCTTATGATATAGTAATCGTCTATAATAGAAGTCGGTCTTCAACCAATGAATTTTGGAGATGTTCGTTTGGCGTTCGATAAGCGACTGCCTGTACTAGAGACAGCAGGCGACCCGGCCCCGACTGCAGCAGCGCCCGCGTTTGAGGCCGCCATAGCCGAGGTGCCTAGCACAAACATGCTACCCCTCCCCCACGATTTTCGTCACCTTGCATCGCCGCCAATCCCGTTTCCTACCGGAATGGACCGGCCCCACTACTACCATCACGCTGGGCGACTCCGTCAGGGTGATAGCGAGGCGGTTGAATGCTACGCTCAGCACGCTCAATATGATCGGGCAACCGGCTTACGACTTCATTATCGCGTGGAAAACCGATGAGGGCACGGCCACCGCCCATTCCGATTTTGAGTACGTCGATTGGGCCACACAGAGCAACAACGACTTGGCAGCGGCGTATGCGCTTCCGCGGGCTGAAGTTTGACTCGGACACTTCCGGTGCAGCGGCAGTATTCGCCACCGTGAGGTCCGGCGCCGCCCGTCGCAACCAGGAGATCTGACAATGCGCGCGCTAATCACAGTAATCCCGATCATAGCTCTTGTCCTGTCAATTGCTGCCTGCCAGGGAGCCGCCGGGCCCCCTGGGGGGCAGGGGCCTCACGGACCGCAGGGCTCCTCAGGCGCACCCGGACCAGCCGGACTTCCAGGGCCCGCGGGCGCACCCGCCCTCGTGGATGAGGCCACCGTCGCGTCTCTCATTGAGCAGATACAGGAGCAGTTGGGCACGGGTTATGCCACGGCGACCGTACCTCCCAAGTCGACGCCCGCCGACTACACCAAGTTCCTAGTAAGAGACGCCATCAGCAGATACGAATCGGAAGGATTAGATGCCGCCGTCGCCTACTACAACACCAAGGAGAGTGTTGACGGCCAGTGGTATGTCTTCATCATCGATGAGAACCAGACCATCGTCGCTCATGCCCCCAACCCCGACCTGGTGGGCAAGCACATCTCCCAGGCTCTGGGACCCAACTCCTACCCCACCGGGTCCGCCGTCGCCGCCTCCGCCGACCAGGACGGCGCCTGGTTCGACTACACCTATGCCAATCCCGCCTCTGGCGTTGTGGAGACCAAGCACTCCTGGGTGGTGATCCACGACGGCATTACCTTCGGCTCAGGCTGGTACGAACGCGGCCCCGGCAAGTCCGATGCCCCCGCCTACACCAAGGCCTTCGTGCAGCAGGCCACGAACCTCTACGTCGCCCTCGGCCTGGAGGAGACCGTCGCCTACTACAACACCAAGGAGAGTGTTGACGGCCAGTGGTATGTCTTCATCATCGATGAGAACCAGACCATCGTCGCTCATGCCCCCAACCCCGACCTGGTGGGCAAGCACATCTCCCAGGCTCTGGGACCCAACTCCTACCCCACCGGGTCCGCCGTCGCCGCCTCCGCCGACCAGGACGGCGCCTGGTTCGACTACACCTATGCCAATCCCGCCTCTGGCGTTGTGGAGACCAAGCACTCCTGGGTGGTGATCCACGACGGCATTACCTTCGGCTCAGGCTGGTACGAACGCGGCCCCGGCAAGTCCGATGCCCCCGCCTACACCAAGGCCTTCGTGCAGCAGGCCACGAACCTCTACGTCGCCCTCGGCCTGGAGGAGACCGTCGCCTACTACAACACCAAGGAGAGTGTTGACGGCCAGTGGTATGTCTTCATCATCGATGAGAACCAGACCATCGTCGCTCATGCCCCCAACCCCGACCTGGTGGGCAAGCACATCTCCCAGGCTCTGGGACCCAACTCCTACCCCACCGGGTCCGCCGTCGCCGCCTCCGCCGACCAGGACGGCGCCTGGTTCGACTACACCTATGCCAATCCCGCCTCTGGCGTTGTGGAGACCTCGTGCAGCAGGCCAGAACCTCTACTCAGACCATCGATGAGAACCAGACCATCGTCGCTCATGCCCCCAACCCCGACCTGGTGGGCAAGCACATCTCCCAGGCTCTGGGACCCAACTCCTACCCCACCGGGTCCGCCGTCGCCGCCTCCGCCGACCAGGACGGCGCCTGGTTCGACTACACCTATGCCAATCCCGCCTCTGGCGTTGTGGAGACCAAGCACTCCTGGGTGGTGATCCACGACGGCATTACCTTCGGCTCAGGCTGGTACGAACGCGGCCCCGGCAAGTCCGACGCCCCCGCCTACACCAAGGCCTTCGTGCAGCAGGCCACGAACCTCTACGTCGCCCTCGGCCTGGAGGAGACCGTCGCCTACTACAACACCAAGGAGAGTGTTGACGGCCAGTGGTACGTCTTCATCATCGACCCAGACGGCTACACGATAGCCCACCATAACCCGCAGTTTCGAGGGCGTGATCCCAGCCTCCGTGTGGACGCCACGGGGTATTTCTATGGCGACGACTTACAGAGCGCCACTGAGGCGGGTCATTGGGTGGACTATGTGTTGCTCAACCCGGAATCGGGCGAAAACCGTCAGAAGCACACTTGGATTGTGCGGCATGACGGACTGCTATTTGGGTCGGGCTGGTATAAGTAGTATAGGAGGCGTCTCTCCCATCTCGCGTGTCAACGACCTCTCTCTACACTAAGCCAAGCCCGTATTAGAAGCTACCGCTACGCAGCTCACCCGCTACGACTGTGGCACTGGGCTCAATGGCGTGGATTTTCTCCACATCGGTTTCAAACGGATTCTGCGGAAGGACGATGAAGTCCGCCAGCAAGCCGGCCTTTATGACGCCAACTTCTCCTTCCAATCCGAACTGCGCAGCGCCGTTGATGGTATAGCCGGCCAGCGCCTGTTCCAATGAAATTCTGGCATCAAGTGGCGGTAGGGTGATGGCATCGGGCTTGTCTGTTGCCCGTCGGGTAACGCTCATTTCCATACCAAGAAAGGGATGCACTCGCCGCGGGTTATGAACAACATCGCTGGACAGCGTGACATTGGCCTGCTGCTGCACAAAGTGACCAGCAACCTGGGAGCGGCTGGCCCGTTCCGGGCCGACGTTGATTTCTCCGGCTTTCCCGTAGAATGTTCCGCCGAACCAGTGCGGCGAGAAATTGGCGTGTACGTTCAACTCGGGAAAGCGTTTGACATCCCTGTCGGCAACCAAGAACAGGTGACTTATCGTGACCTCGATTTTCAAAGGCCGACCCAGCGCGCCCTGTGCTTGCTCGACTGCGTCGAGAATATTCCTGGTTGCACGGTCACCCGCCGCATGCATGTGCAGATCAATGTCGTGGCCATCCAATTCTTGCATGAAGCTGCTCAATCGCTGAGGCGTGAACAAGACGCCGCCGTAGTTGTCAGGGTCTGTAACGTAGGGCTCCAGCACAGCCGCGGTAAGAATATCCAGCATGCCGTCGTAGTGAATCTTGATGGTGTTGAACTGGAGTTTTCCATGGCCATACCTTTCCCTGAGCCGGAGCAGGGATTCCACCGCAGTTTCGATCTGACCCGGCGTCCATATGTGGTACGACCCTTCCCAACGCAACGGCAGATTGCCTTCTCTTGCGATGTCATGCGCAACCTGGTACACCGCGTCCTCCATATTGAAGTTGCCGGCATCCCACAATGTCGTGATGCCTTTGCTTGGCATGTAGTTCAGATACTTCAGCATTCGTTCCTTCAATTGACCGGGACTCGGCACCGACTTGCCACCCGTGTGGTGGGTTAGGACAAACTCCTTGAGCCAGCCTGTGGGCTCTCCGGCCTCGTCGCGCACAATATACGACAGGTTCTCGCTGAGGTCCGGCGTATCTCTGTCGATGCCCAGCATCCGTAGCATTGCGGAATTAACCCAGACGCTGTGTCCCGAATTGTCGAACAACACAATGGGTCTTATGTTGGCAATCTCATCCAGGTCTCTTCTGTGGGGGCCGCCAGGCACGTAGGCGGCAACATCCCATACCCCCTGTAGGCATTGTGCCGAATCCAATCTTGTGGTAGGGGCGAAGGGGTTGCTGGACCTGCTCAATACAGCCCGGAGTGGTTGGACATAGACCCCAAGGCAGTGGCCCCGTTTATGAAGACGGCAAGGCAGTCCCGGCGCGTGCGGGAGACGTTGAAGCGGGGGCTACGCGCGGAGACGGTTCGACGGTGGCTAGGCCACCGTGCGCATCTAGTGATATCAATGCAATCATGTTATAATGATGTGACGTCGTAGATGGAGGCGCTCTCATGGCCAGTATAACCGTGCGCAATCTCGAAGATGGGCTGAAACACCGACTGCGCATCCGGGCAGCTGAGAATGGCCGCTCCATGGAGGAGGAAGCCCGGTACATTCTGAGAATAGCGCTCTACCACCGGCATCCAGAACAGGAGAACCTGGCGAGCGCCATTCGCGCCAGATTCGCACCCCTAGGCGGGGTCGAACTGGACATTCCTCCCCGTTCACCCATGCGCACACTGCCCCGGTTCGACTGAAGCAATTACGATGATTATCCTTGACACCAACGTCGTCTCGGCATTGATGCGCCCCAGTCCCGACGCCAACGTTGTGAACTGGGTTACCGGGCAGACGGCTCTCAACTTGTACCTCTCCACTGTCAGTGAAGCCGAACTGCGGTTCGGCGTCGAGATACTGCCGACAGGAGCACGGCGAACCAAACTACTCGACGAGGTGGATGGGATGCTCAGGGAGGACTTTGCCGGGCGCGTCCTCCCTTTCGACAGCGTCGCAGCCCAAGCCTACGCCGTGATAGCCGCCGCCCGCCGCGTCGCAGGGCGTCCAATCAACCATGCCGACTGCCAGATAGCGGCAATAGCCCAAAGCCGGGGAGCGTCAGTGGCGACAAGGGACATGGACGACTTCGAGGGGAGCGGGGTAGACGTGATCAACCCCTGGGCGGATGTATGAGCACAACGAAACTGATGGCAACAATTCAGGAGTATCTTGCCGACCTCCGCCGCATACGGGCGTCCGGCGGCGCCACGGGAGAGCGATCGTACTACCCGGTTCTGACTAATCTGCTGAACGCCGTGGGCAGCGCGGTCAAGCCCCAGGTGTTCTGCGTAGCCGAACTTGCTGAGCAGGGCGCGGGCCACCCGGACTTCGGCCTATACACCAAGCGGCAGGTGCAGCGTGGAACTCCGCGCCCCGGCCAGGTACCCGAGCGCGGCGTGGTGGAGGTCAAGCCCGCCGGGGACGACGCATGGCTGACGGCGGATAGCGACCAGGTGAGCCGCTATTGGGGCCGGTACAGGCTCGTGCTGGTCACCAACACCCGGGATTTCGTGCTGGTGGGAGAGGATGGGCAGGGCAAGCCCGTGAAGCTGGAGCCCTTCCGGCTTGCCGGGTCGGAGCAGGCGTTCCTGACTCGCCTGGAGACGCCGCGGGCCTTCGCCCGCGACGTGGGTGCCGGCCTGGGGGAGTACCTTTGCCGTGCGCTTTCCCACAGCGCGTCGATAGTCGAACCGAAGGATCTGGCATGGCTGATGGCGTCCTACGCCAGGGACGGGCTGGCGAGAGTGGAGGCTGCGGGGGACGATCCATCCCTTCATGCGGTTCGCTCTGCCCTTGAGGAGGCCCTGGGCGTGCGTTTCGAGGGTGAGAAAGGCGCGGCCTTCTTCCGCTCCACGCTGGTCCCGACCCTCTTCTACGGCGTCTTCTCCGCATGGGTGCTCTGGGCCGCGCCAGACGCCGCCGCCCGCCGGCCCACTCAACTGGCACGACGCCGTATGGCACCTGAGAGCGCCCGTCCTGCGAGCCCTCTTCCAGCAGGAAACTGTTCAGAGTTGAGGGGAAGTGAGCAACCGGCGGCATTCCAGGAGGGGATTGAGACCTCTGGCCCGCCAGGTGCCAAAGAGGGATGCCAAGGTCATCTTGCTGTCGGTGCTCTGCCCTGAGCGGGTGCCGCCGCTGATCTTGCGACTGGTTACCAGATGCCGCAGGCTCCGCTCGGCGGCGTTGTTGTCTGAGGGCACGGCTGGGTCCGACACGAAGACAAACAGTTCCTTGATGAACCGTTCCATGCGCCGGCAGAGCTTGGCCTGAACCGCCAGGGGATCTTTAAGGAAAGGCCGCGCCAAGACCATTAGTTTCTCCTCCAGCATTAGCTGGGTGCGATGGCCTGGCTGGGCTCGGGGAAGGACCGAGGCCTTGGCCTCCGTGTAGACCTGGTGAACCGCCTCGGCCCACTGAGCCAGCCCAGCGTCTTCTGGGTACAACTCTTTCAGGTCATGGATATCCCGCAGCAGATGAGCCCAGCACCGTTGCTTCAGGCCCGGGTAGTGGTTATAGGCGGCGTAGAAATCACTGACCAACACTCCGCTGAAGGAGGAATCCAGCACCTCATCCACCACCCCCTTATCCCGACCCCGACGCAGGAAGTATCGTTCGCTGGGAGTGCTGAAGGTCCAAACATAGCCGTTGCTCCCGTCCTGGCGCCAGCCGGTTTCGTCGCCCTGCACCACGGGACTGGCGCGGACTTGCTCGAGCACCTCTCGCACCGCCGTCTCAGCCTGACGGGCTACTCCATGGACGGCCTGGACGATGGCACCAACACTCAGGTGCAACTGATGGACGGTCTCCAGGTACCATTGGATGATTCTTATGGGCAACCGTCCCTCCTCCCGCAGGGTCACCATCAGGCTTACCAGATTGACCCCCAGGCGCTGCTGGCCCAGAACCACCCCCTGCAGGGCCTCTTTGGGCAGCCGGCGCCGCTGGCATACCGGACAGATGCGGGCTACCAGGGCGTGCTCGGTCACTTCTACCGGAGCCACCGGTAGCTCAATGACTTCCCGAGTTCGCTGTACCCATCCGCCGTTCAGGTGAGTCCCGCAGTCGGGACAGACCGCCACGGCATGCTCCACCCGCCGGGTAGGAGTCATGCGCTGGCGGGCGAAGCCATGGCGGCGCGGCTTTCTGGGCTCCTTTTTCTCCAGCGCTTGCCGGCTGGAGTGCGGCTGATTACCCGGCATCCCCGACGACCCGCGCCGGTTGGGACGGGATTCCAGAACCCCAATCCGCCTTTGCAAATCGGCAATGACTGCCCGCTGGCCGGCAATTATCTCCAGCAGAGTTTCGCGACTCGCCGCGTTCAGGTCTAGTTCAGTGTCCACCTCCCTGGTATGCCACAACTCCCCCGGCCATGCCAGCGTTTTTCCAACGGCTTTGAGCCAATTCACCTCATCAAGTCTGAACAGTTACTCCAGCAGCTGTCCTCACCCTCGCAGCTGCAACCCCTGGGACTGGTCGAGCTGCTGGACTGGACGGCAGCGGCCCTGGACCGGGTCGACCGCGCGGCCTTCTTCGACCGCTTCGACGAAGGCGAGGCCGTGCCGTACTTCTACGAGTCGTTCCTTGAGGCCTTCGACCCCGAACTGCGCAAACAGCTTGGCGTTTGGTACACGCCCGCCGAGGTGGTGCGCTACATGGTCGCCCGGGTGGACATGGCGCTGAAGAAGGATCTGGGCATCGCCGACGGCTTGGCGGCCGACAACGTCTTCGTCCTCGACCCCTGTTGCGGCACCGGGACGTACCTGGCCGAGGTTCTGCGACGCATCGCCGCCAACCTCCAGGGCAAGGGCCTGGGCGCCCTCACCGGAGCGCAGGTGAAGCGGGCGGCCACCCAGAGGGTGTTCGGGTTCGAGATCATGCCTGCGCCCTTCGTCGTCTCCCATGTACAGGTGGGACTGACCATGCAGGCGCTGGACGCCCCACTGTCCGATGACGAGACGGAGCGCGCCGGGGTGTACCTCACCGACGCCCTCACCGGCTGGGGGCCCAGCGTGCAGAAGCCGCTGCCCTTCCCGGAGCTGGAGGAGGAGCGCGACCGCGCCGAGAGGGTGAATCAGGAGACGCCGGTCTTGGTCATCCTGGGCAATCCGCCCTACAACGCCTTTGCCGGTGTATCCATGGACGAAAAGCGCGAGCTCTTTGAAGCCTATCGCGCGACTCGTAGAGTGAAGTTGCATGAGACCAAGGGGCTGATTGATATCTATGTACGTTTTTTCCGCATGGCGGAGCGTCGCATTGCCGAGAAGACGGGCCGGGGCGTGATCTGCTTCATCTCCAACTACTCCTGGCTGGACGGCCTCTCCTTCGCCGGAATGAGGGAGCGCTACCTGGAGGCCTTTGACGTTGTACGCATAGACAACCTCAATGGCGACAAGTACAAGACCGGCAAGACGACTCCCGAAGGCTCGCCCGACCCAAGCATCTTCTCCACGGCGGGCGACCCCGTAGGCATCCAGGTTGGGACGGCGGTCACGACATTGGTGCGCAAGCCCGACCACAAGCCTGCCGAGGTAGTCGGATTTCGGCATCTGTGGGGACAGGCGAAGCTCTCCGACCTGACGGCGACTGCCGAAGTGCCAGCTGGGGAATTGTATGACAGTATATCTCCAGACCTAGA
The DNA here is from genome assembly GCA_965225925.1 of Dehalococcoidia bacterium. Lineage (GTDB taxonomy): Bacteria > Chloroflexota > Dehalococcoidia > Lucifugimonadales > JAGWBF01 > CBDDBY01. Next base: position 964,080 of record CBDDBY010000005.1, read on the forward strand.
ACTTGGATTGCCATTTGTACCAACGACGGTCAGCAAGTCTTGGCCGGACTGGCCCTCACTGATTGATTTGCTCCCAACCTCATTCCCGGGAGCGAAGACAAATCGGGATAACTTTCTGGTGGACATTGACTTGCACAGACTAGAGGCTCGAATTGACGACTACTTCAATTCGGATTTGAGCCATGATGAAATTGCATCGAGATATCCTGTCATAATGAACACAGCCCGACATTTCGATGCGCGAGCAACGCGCGAAGCTTTACTGAGGCGCAGAGATACTGCTTAGCCCGAATCCACCGAAGGACGTCCTTGGGGACAGCCCTTGAAGAAGCCAGCGGGTGCTCCTCTGAATCTGGGATAATGGTTTTGGAACAGAAACCCGCCCGGAAACAAGGAGCACCCAATAGATGCTGCCACAGAACAAACCCGACCGTATGCGCATCCTCTTTGACGACCATCGCCTGGTGGCCAATGCCGGCCTGCTCCTGCCGGCCACCCTAGCCCGGCACCTGGGCCTGCGGGAACTCGTCGACCATCACCTTGACCTCGGCGGAGCGCCGGGACGGGCGAACACTGGGGACAAGATGCTGACGCTGGTCGCTTCCGCGCTGGCAGGCGGCGACTGCATCGACGACGCCGATGCGCTGCGCGCTGGTGGGACGGTCGGTGTTCTAGGCTGCGTGGTCAAGGCGCCATCCACCCTGGGGACCTTCCTGCGCAGCTTCCGGTGGGGGCATGTCCGTCAACTCGACCGCGTGAGCCGCCAGTTGTTGGCCCGGGCCTGGGCCGCTGGGGCCGGACCCGGCGACTCGCCCCTGAGCATCGACCTGGACTCGACCATCTGCGAGACCTATGGACTGGCCAAGGAGGGAGCGCGCCACCACGGCTATACCGGCGCCCGCGGCTATCACCCGCTGCTGGCCATTGCCGCCGGCACCGGCGAGGTGCTGATGTCCCGGCTGCGCGAGGGCCGGGCCAACACCGCCCGTGGCGCCGCCCACTTCCTGCGTGAGACGGTGGGGCGGGTGCGCTACGGCGGGGCCAGGGGACAACTCACGGTGCGGGCCGACAGCGGCTTCTACGCCCACACTGTCGTTGCCGCCTGCCGGGAAATGGATGTCCGCTTCTCTATCACCATCCGCCAGCGCGCCAGCCTGCGGGACCTGATCGAGGCGATACCAGAGGAGGACTGGACTCCCATTCCCTACTGGATGGACGGCGCCGCCGATGTCGCCGAGACGACTTACACCCCGTTCCAGACCAAGCCGGACGCCCCGCCGGCGCGGCTCATTGTCCGGCGGGTGAAGCCGACACCCGGTTCCCAGCTCGCCCTCTTCGCCAGATACAGCTATCACGCCTTCATCACCGACCGCGATGGGGAGACGCTGGAACTGGAGGCCGATCATCGCCGCCACGCCGAGGTCGAGAACGCCATACGCGACCTCAAGTACGGCGTCGGGCTGAACCACATGCCGTCGGGGCGCTTCGCCGCCAACGGCGCCTGGCTGGCGGTCCAGGTGATGGCGCATAACCTGGCCCGCTGGACGGCGCGGATTGGTCTGGGCGAGGGGACCGTGATCACCAAGACCCTCAGGCGGCGGGTCTTCGCTCTGGTGGGACGGATCACCCGCTCGGCGCGCCGCCTCACTTTGCATCTCCCCCGGCGCTGGCCTTGGGAAACCCAGTTCAGTCGCGCCTTGGCCCGGCTGCAAGCCATTCCATTCCCGGCCTGACGGCCAGCCTGCAACTGACCCAACGTCCCCGCAATCTCGCGCCACCCCGGTCTCGAGAGTCCCCTGCTGCGTATCCTCTCGCCATCCCGCGCATCGCAACTCCCGCATAGGGCCTTAGGGGCCCTGTGCGGCGACTGAAGACCGTCCGCCGGCCTCCCATCTACCCCAAGAGCCCAGGCCATCTCCCCTGTAGCTCCCTCACCCACCCCCTTCCGCTGTCCTCACGCCGTCCATCCGTGTCCTTCGGTGGATTCGGGCTAAGGATACAGGTTTCATCAGGTTTGTGTATCGTCCATTCGACACGCGCTGGCTCTACTAGGAAGCAGACACCAAGCTGCTGAATGATAAGCGCGCTGATTACAAGGGTCATTTATCTCAAGGAAACTTGTGGATGGTTACACAGCAAAAGTCGCGCCGTGAATGGTCGTGTCCGCAAGTTATTTCAAGCATGGGTTGTCTCGACTTAATGGATCGTAGTGCATCTTTCATTCCTGTATGGCTCCGTGAAATGGGCATAGAAGCCGGCATGGGCGGAGCACAGCACCGTCCCAACCTGTCGGACGCGGCCCAACGCTACCTGGACCACCTCGGCCTGGGCGTGGAGGACCTGTTCCACCACGTACTCGCCGTGCTGCACAACCCCTCCTATCGGAAGGCCAACGCCGGCGCTCTCAGGATGGAGTGGCCTCGCATCCCGCTGCCCGGCTGGCCGGACGGCGATACTCCGGAAGCGACGGAAGAGCTTGCATCATCTGCGGCGCGGGGCAGGGAGATCGCCGCGCTGCTGGACTCTGAGACGCCCGTTGCTGGCGTCACGACGGGCGCGTTGCGGACGGAGATAGCCGCGACCGCCGTGCCCTCAACCACGGACGGCGGCAACATGGCCGGAGACGACTTCTCGGTGACGGCGGGCTGGGGGCACTTTGGGCAGGGGGAGGCCGTCATGCCGGGCCAAGGCAGAGCCGTCGAGCGCCCATACGCCGCGGACGAGAGAACGGCGCTGGGCAGCTCGGCAGACACCCTCGGCAACACCACCTTCGACATCTACCTAAACGACCGCGCCTTCTGGCGAAATGTACCGGCCGCAGTCTGGAGCTACAAGCTGGGGGGATACCAGGTGCTGAAGAAGCGGCTCTCCTACCGTGAGCACGGCGTTCTGGGCCGTGCGATGAAGCCGGAGGAAGTCCAACACTTCACGGACACCGCACGGAGAATGTCGGCAACACTGGTAGCGGTGGGAAAGTAGAAGCCATAGCAGAATGGCTCGGGGCAGCCGTCAAACTAATCACACTAGATTGGAGATAATGTCAAATGGCCGAAATTCTCGCGCGTGTTGCGACCACTGGAATAATTGAGCAAGGTAGCTTCACAGTAAGGATCACCAGAGAGGCACTTGAGTCCTTCCCAGAGCAAGTCGCTATGGGCCAGAGTAATTGATTAGCGGGATCGGCGTCGGTAGGGGGTTGTGGAGTACTGAACAAGTTTTTATACTTTGGCTATGTGTGAGGCCAAAGACTTCCCTCCCTCTGAGCGCGACGAGCTGATGGGGCTGGTCACGCAGTTGCAAGGGCAGGTTGCGCAGTTGACGGCGGCCAAGGAAGAGTTGCACAAGCAACTCGCCGAGCTCAAGCGAGCAGGAAAGCGCCAGGCGGCTCCGTTCTCCAAGGGTGGGCGAAGCAGCAGACCCAAGCGTCCCGGCCGCAAGCCGGGTATGGGGTCGTTCAGCTATCGAAAGTCGCCGTCTCCCGATGAAGTCACCGAGCCGCGTGTAGAGGTGGCGGTGGCTGAGGACACCTGCCCCGGATGTGGAGGCAGACTCGAGCATGAGGGAGTGCGGGTTGTCTACGCAACCGACATTCCTCCGATTCCCAGACCCCAGGTGACGGGGTACCGGGTGCAGATATGTCGGTGCCGGTCCTGCGGTAAGCAGGTCCGAGGGCGGCATCCCGATGTTGCGCCGGACCAGTACGGGGCCAGCGCGCACCGGGTAGGGAGACGAGTGATGGCGGCGGCCCACGTGCTCCACTATGGAGTGGGCGTTCCGGTACGGAAGGTCCCCGCTGTGCTCAGAGCGCTGACTGGTGTGGAGCTGAGCCAGGGGGCGATCAGCCAAGACGCGCTGCGACGTGCCAGGGGTGCAGTGGGGGATGCCTACCATAAGCTGCGGGGTTCGGTGCGTGCCAGTCCACTCGTCCGCACCGACGACACGGGATGGCGAGTGGACGGCGGGCCTGCTTTTCTGATGGCGTTCGAAACGGATGAGGCTACGGTGTACCAGGTTCGTGCTCGTCACCGCAACGAAGAGGTACGTGAGGTGGTGCCCTCGGACTATGGAGGGGTGATGGTGACGGATCGAGGACGGAGCTACGATGCTCAAGCTCTGTCGGGGGTGAAGCAGCAGAAATGTCTGGCCCACGTGCTGCGCTCGATCAGTGAGGTGGTGGAGACCAAGAGAGGGAGAGGTCGCAGCATCGGCAATCGTCTGAGCCGCCTGCTCAGAGAAGCGATGGAGCTCCGGCAGGCATATCACCGAGGAGAGGCGGCGGACTTTGCCGCCGAGGCCGAGCGGCTGAGACGAGAGGCGACCTATCATCTCCGCGACCGTCCCATGTCGGATGCGGACAACTGGAGGCTGCAGAACGAACTCGGTTGGCACGATGACCGGGGCAACCTGCTGCGTTTCCTGGATGATCCAAGCATTGAGCCGACCAACAACCGTGCTGAGAGAGCGCTCCGTGGGGCAGTGATCGCGCGGAAGGTATCGCACTGCTCGAAGAACGTCGGTGGTGCGGATGCGTTCTCGGCCTTCACCAGCGTAATCAGGACCCTGGCTCGCAATGGCGGCGATCACTCGCTGGTCAACGGGCTCTGCGGTGTGTTCAGCGGTGCTCCGGTCCCCACCCCTTCCTTCTGAACCCCTCCTCGCACTCCGCTCCGCTAATCAATTACGGGCCAGGCAATACCCATTACAGTAGATCACGATCCATCCTGCTTACCTATTGGCAAAGTCCAGGAGGCTTGGGTCGAACCTTTTGGGGAAGAATATGCCGTAGTAGCACGAATACATATTGAAGATACCTACTCCGTCGTCACACATAGACGATCTGGCGGCTGGGAGTAGAGTCCCAGGAAGTGGTGTAAGAGGGAGAGGGTCTGGAGAAAGAGAGACCACCGCGTCATCCTTAGCGGGCAAAGAAGAAAGCTCGAGAAAGGAGGACAACAGTGGTCAAGGAAAGGATGGACCTGCTGGAGCTATTGCGCAAGGGGGGAATGGACGGTGACGTGGACTTCCTACGGGAGGCACTGAGAGTGCTGGTAGAGGGGATCATGGATGCGGAGGTGTCATCGAGGATCGGTGCTGAGTATGGAGAACGCAGCCCTGAGCGGGTGACCCAGCGCAACGGGTATCGGTCCCGGGCGTGGGATACCCGTGTAGGGACGATGGATCTGCACATCCCGAAGCTCAGAGAGGGGAGCTACTTCCCGAGCCTGCTGGAGCCACGGCGTCGCAGCGAGCGAGCTCTGCTGGCTGTGATCCAGCAGGCCTACGTGGAAGGTGTATCCACAAGGCGGGTGGACGATCTGGTCAAAGCCCTGGGGTGTGAGGGTATCTCCAAGAGCCAGGTGTCGCGCATCTGTCAGGAACTGGACGTGGTGGTGGATGGCTTCATGGGCCGTCCGCTGGACGCTGGACCCTACCCTTACCTGTGGCTGGACGCACTGACCCAGAAGGTCAGGGAGGACGGCAGGATCGTCAACGTCAGCGTGGTGGTGGCGACGGCGGTCAATGGCGAGGGCAAGCGGGAGATCATCGGGATGGACGTGGGTACGAGTGAAGACGGCGCCTTCTGGCTGGCCTTCCTACGCTCGCTGTCCGCTAGGGGCCTCGGCGGGGTGGAGCTGGTGGTATCGGACGCTCATCAGGGACTCCGAGGCGCCATCGCCGCAGTCTTCGGCGGAGCCAGCTGGCAACGGTGCCGCACCCACTTCATGACCAACCTGCTCACTCGGGTCCCCAGGCGCGCCCAGCCATGGGTAGCCACCATGGTGCGCACCATCTACCAGCAACCCTCCCCCGATGAGGTACACGCCCAGCTCGACAGGGTGACCGATCAACTCCAGAACCGGTTCCCTCAGGTCGCCTCTCTACTGGACGAGGCCGGACCCGACGTCCTGGCCTTCTCCAGCTTCCCACTCGCCCACTGGAAGAAGATCTGGTCCAACAACCCACAGGAGCGTCTCAACAAGGAGATCCGGCGACGCACCGATGTGGTGGGCATCTTCCCTAACCGGCCGGCCGTGCGCCGCCTCGTTGGCGCCGTCCTCGCTGAGCAGCACGACGAATGGGCCGTTGGCCGTCGATACATCACACCTGTCGTGCTGACCTTCAACGAAGCTCTTCCAGAGGCCGATCTCGCGGAGGCGACAGCCGCCTAAACAACATCAACACGATGACGCACTCTTACACCACTTGACGGGACGTGACCTCGTTTCTCGGTTTCCCACAAGCGGCTAACGGTCTGCCAGCGCTCTCTCATCCGCCGCTCCAAACCACCCAGACGAATACCTCCCACACCTACGGGGTCGGTAGGAAGCTGAGTCTCTCCGAGTCTTACCCCGAATCCACCGAAGGACACGGATGGACGGCGTGAGGACAGCGGAAGGGGGTGGGTGAGGGAGCTACAGGGGAGATGGCCTGGGCTCTTGGGGTAGATGGGAGGCCGGCGGAGGGTCTTCAGTCGCCGCACAGGGCCCCTAAGGCCCTATGCGGGAGTTGCGATGCGCGGGATGGCGAGAGGATACGCAGCAGGGGACTCTCGCGGACCGGGGTGGCGCGAGATTGCGGGGACGTTGGGTCAGTTGCAGGCTGGCCGTCAGGCCGGGAATGGAATGGCTTGCAGCCGGGCCAAGGCGCGACTGAACTGGGTTTCCCAAGGCCAGCGCCGGGGGAGATGCAAAGTGAGGCGGCGCGCCGAGCGGGTGATCCGCCCCACCAGAGCGAAGACCCGTCGCCTGAGGGTCTTGGTGATCACGGTCCGCTCGCCCAGACCAATCCGCGCCGTCCAGCGGGCCAGGTTATGCGCCATCACCTGTACCGCCAGCCAGGCGCCGTTGGCGGCGAAGCGCGCCGACGGCATGTGGTTCAGCCCGACGCCGTACTTGAGGTCGCGTATGGCGTTCTCGACCTCGGCGTGGCGGCGATGATCGGCCTCCAGTTCCAGCGTCTCCCCATCGCGGTCGGTGATGAAGGCGTGATAGCTGTATCTGGCGAAGAGGGCGAGCTGGGAACCGGGCGTCGGCTTCACCCGCCGGACAATGAGCCGCACCGGCGGGGCGTCCGACTTGGTCTGGAACGGGGTGTAAGTCGTCTCGGCGACATCGGCGGCGCCGTCCATCCAGTAGGGGATGGGAGTCCAGTCCTCCTCTGGTATCGCCTCGATCAGGTCCCGCAGGCTGGCGCGCTGGCGGATGGTGATAGAGAAGCGGACATCCATTTCCCGGCAGGCGGCAACGACAGTGTGGGCGTAGAAGCCGCTGTCGGCCCGCACCGTGAGTTGTCCCCTGGCCCCGCCGTAGCGCACCCGCCCCACCGTCTCACGCAGGAAGTGGGCGGCGCCACGGGCGGTGTTGGCCCGGCCCTCGCGCAGCCGGGACATCAGCACCTCGCCGGTGCCGGCGGCAATGGCCAGCAGCGGGTGATAGCCGCGGGCGCCGGTATAGCCGTGATGGCGCGCTCCCTCCTTGGCCAGTCCATAGGTCTCGCAGATGGTCGAGTCCAGGTCGATGGTCAGGGGCGAGTCGCCGGGTCCGGCCCCAGCGGCCCAGGCCCGGGCCAACAACTGGCGGCTCACGCGGTCGAGTTGACGGACATGCCCCCACCGGAAGCTGCGCAGGAAGGTCCCCAGGGTGGATGGCGCCTTGACCACGCAGCCTAGAACACCGACCGTCCCACCAGCGCGCAGCGCATCGGCGTCGTCGATGCAGTCGCCGCCTGCCAGCGCGGAAGCGACCAGCGTCAGCATCTTGTCCCCAGTGTTCGCCCGTCCCGGCGCTCCGCCTAGGTCAAGGTGATGGTCGACGAGTTCCCGCAGGCCCAGGTGCCGGGCTAGGGTGGCCGGCAGGAGCAGGCCGGCATTGGCCACCAGGCGATGGTCGTCAAAGAGGATGCGGATACGGTCGGGTTTGTTCTGTGGCAGCATCTATTGGGTGCTCCTTGTTTCCGGGCGGGTTTCTGTTCCAAAACCATTATCCCAGATTCAGAGGAGCACCCTCTGGCTTCTTCAAGGGCTGTCCCCAAGGACGTCCTTCGGTGGATTCGGGCTAAGAAACCTGGGGGTCCTTTCCCTGAGCCCGGGACAGACTAGAGGGATTGAGCTAGGCTCTCCCAACGGTCGCCCAAGAGGGATGTTCCACAAAGGCCGGAGTGCGTCTGCGCTTCGACCTTTCCAAGTGACGGTTGGAGTGCATCCAAGCGCTCTGACCGTCCCCCTTTGCCTGCGGCGTAGCCTCTCCGAGAGCTAGGCCGCAGCTTCACCACGCGCCCGTCTGCCATTTGCATCGCAGGCTGGCCGCTTCGCGTCTTCTCCAGAGTCGTGGTCCATATTGACCCTGGTCGAGCTGCGCCCTTCTCTCAATGCGCCGTCCTGTGACCTCAAGTCGTAGGCCGGCCGCTTCCCCGTCGTAGCAGATCCCCAGAACTCGCGTTGCGACGAAGAGACCCTGGCCGAGCTGCGTCTTTTCCACCCTGGCCCCTCTGCGTTCGATGCGCGGACCAGACCGGAGACAAGTCACGCTGCGTTCACGTGAGGCATCCCACCGTGGGCGGAGTGTGTCCATCGACAGTCAACCCAGTAGCGAAGACCCGCGCCACGGATGCCGGTGCGGGCAACACACATAAGCAACTGTCTTGAATGTCAAGAAGAGAGGCCAGCGACATAAGAAATAGAGGGACTCCAGGGAGAACGATGCTTGAGCATGGAATGCAGGATAATCAGCAGCTTACGCATACAGGCTGTGAGAGCCAACTTCTTGGGCTTACCCGCCGCCAGCAGGCGTTGATAGAAGACCCGGATGACTGGGTTGTGGCGGCTGGCCGTCAGCGCCCCCATGTACAGAGCGCCGCGAACTCGGGCGCGTCCACCCCAGACGGTGCGTTTGCCCCGCAGAGTACCGCTGTCTCGGTTGAAGGGAGCCACACCAACCAGGGCAGCGATCTGACGACGGTCCAGCGTGCCCAGCTCCGGCAGGTATGCCAGGAGAGTCAGAGAGAGCTGTTCTCCCACGCCGGGAACAGTGCGCAGGAGATTCTCTTTCTCTCGCCACACAGGACTTTGGTGCAGAGTCTGCCGCAGTTCCTCATCTAGGTCGTCCAACTCCTGTTCCAGCCAGGCTACGTGAGCTTGGATGCGCGGACGGAGAGATCTGGCGGCAGTGCCCAGGCGGTTTTTCTCAGACACCAGCATGGTCACGACCTGGTGTCTGCGGGCGACCAGAGAATTGAGGGACTGGGCCTCGGCGTCCCGCAGGGGGCGCACGGGCGGGCGAACGACCTCGGCGAAGTGAGCCAGGACTTGAGCATCCAGAGCGTCGGTCTTGGCCAGCGTCCCGGTGGCCCTGGCAAAGTCTCGCACTTGGCGGGGATTGACCACCACAACAGGCAGAGACGCCGCTGCCAGGGCAGCCACCAAGGGCAGTTCCAAGCCACCCGAGGCTTCCAGCAACACCATGGCGGGACCCAGGTCCCCCATCTGGGAGACCAGCTTCCCGACGCCTGCATCGTCGTAGGAGACCTCCCATTTGTCGCCGGTGGGACGGACGGCAACATCCACCTGGGCCTTGGCTACATCGATGCCTACGTAGATCACTTCTCGCTCCATGAGCACCTCCTGCGAATTATTGGCCCGTCCTTGCACGATGCGGGCTTGGTTGGCCCAGGCAACTGTTCGGGCTCTATTCGGAATGGGTGCGGCGACCCTCGCTTATGTCCGGTCTTCTATGACCCAGGAGGTTACGGTCTGCCGCACCCAGATCCACCTTAGTGAAGTGATTGTCACATACCAAAATTAAGATACAAGGAGAACACAATGACAACGGCAGTGATGAATTACGGAACGATGGTAGTGGGTGAAAGGCCCAGGCGCAGTCTGGAGGAGTTGGTGGACCGGGTGGACCGGGTGATGGATGCCCTCTTTGCCAGCAATCATGAGCAGCCCCAGGAGACCGTGGCCCGGAGGGTCCACAACGCACGGCGACTGCGGAAGGTGGGGGACCTTGACGGAGCGCTGGCGGTGTTCGCCAGCGTCGAACCGGACACGACTGGCCCAAACGAGGTGCGATGGGCCTACGCCGAGTGGCTGAGCCTGGTGCGCAGGACATACAGAGACCGCGATCTCCTAGTCTACAGCGAGGGCACCGGCAGAGCTGCGGCGCTCACTCTCCCCACGGCGCCGGGACCGTGGAAGTCCTGGCTGTGCTGGGGGCTCTCCGGCTACCTTATGGTCTATTACTCGTTCATGATTGGTACTTCCAGGGTGTCCTGCTCCGTGGCGAAGGCTGGGAAGGTTATGTCTCCGCCCAATGGGTCGGTGCCGTGGCCGGTGGCCGTGACGTCGACCACTTGGGCGTCACTGGCTAGGACCAGGGTGTCCCCGGCTACCGACACGATTACCAGCCTCCATTCCCAGGTCTCGCCGGGATCCAGGATACCATCACCCAAGTCGTCTCCGCCGATGAACTCCTTGGAGTCGTCGGTGAGGCGGACGCAGGAAGCTATACAGCTGGGCCGCCCATTGACTGCGGACGGGACCTTGCCCCTTGGGACGCCACTCATATTGGAGGGCTCCACGTCCACGTAAACGTCAGTGAGAGGAGAGTCACCAATGTTAGACTCGGTAATGGTTAGGACCTGCACCACCAACCGTAACACTGTAGTGTCGAGCTCGGTCAGTGCTACGACGGTGTTGGGATGGATTACTCTGACCATGACACTATCGCTGTCCTGCACCGAGTCGCCGTCCGGGGCGGTGCCGGTTACGGTGATGACGCTTTCCATGTCATCGTCCAACGGGTTGGAGGCACAGTCGTAGCTAACTTCATCCTGAGACCGGAGCGTGCCCAGAGACCGGGAGCAGTCCGGCGAGGAATCGGCAGCAATCACCACGTCGGCAAGGTCAGTGTTCCCGTGGTTGCTAACCGTTACCGTAAAGCTGGCCGTCTCCCCCTCTCTGATGCTCTGTTCCTTCGGGGTCTTGTCAATGGCTAGGTCAAGCTTGAAGACGGCTACCTCAACCTGTGCGAAATCGGTCAGCATGCCGCTCACGTCTACCACCCGGGCCTCAACCGTGGCTACTATCAACGTTGTCCCAGCAGGATGGATGCTAGTACACTCGTAGGCCACGGTTGCCCCCGCTTCTATCGCGCCAATGGCCCGGCTGCAGCCGGGGGACTCGGGCACCGAGACCGCCACGTCCACGATCGCGATGGTATTGGGGTTCTGCACAGAGATTTCGAAACGCGAGGGATTCCCAACGCGCGCCCGTTGCAATGCTGGAGTCATGTCGATGGAAACGGTTGTGGCTTCAATTGCGATGGAGGCTGTGGCGGTGTCTTGGACCGAGGACAGGTCCGTCGGTACTCCACCAATAACGTCGGCGGTCGCGGTAACAACGTTGTCGCCTGCCTCGGCAGGGATCATGTGACAATCGAAGGAAGTGGTTGCTCCCACTCCCAAAGACCCGACACCACGCTCGCAGTTAGTTTCGAGTGAATCAACAACCTGGACGTTAGACAACTCAAAACCGCCAGTGTTGCTAATGGTGATTTTGAAGTCGGCGTTGCCATCCTCGTATACGACCTGCTCGGCGGGATTGATGTCAATTGCAATAGAAGGGCGTGCTAGCTGAATCTGGGCGTGCACGGTCGCCGTATCTGCGGTCGGATGGTCCACGCCTTCGGCAAAACTGTGGGTGGACCATCTGGCATAGATAGCCAGGACCGTCAACACTAGGTCTTCAGCGTCGTTTTGGTTGACGGTGTAAACAGTGAGGGGTGACTCGTAGATGGAGCCGAGCTGGACCAGGGGAATCTCAGAAACGTCTTCGAAGCCGGCCACACGAGATGTTTCTCCGCCGGGAAGCGTGATCGAAAGCTGCCCGCCCCCGTAGTTACAAGCGGTCTCTTCGGGCGGAAGCTCTGGTATCGACAGGATGACCTGGTAGAAGACCTGCGTTCCATGAGAAACATCAATCATCACCGCGCCGTTTTCATCGAAAGTGACGATGGACAGTCCAACGGTGGAGACGTCGCATCCCGTGGGATTTTCATGACCCGATACGAACTGATCACGAAACATGAACGTAGCTATAACCACGATAATCGCTATGAAGATTACCAGAGGGATCGTCCCGGTTTGAGTCAACTTCATTAATTTACCTTCTCTCCCTGCGCGTAGAATGCTCGATTTTCGGACAAATAGTAATAAAACAACCACACTATACTATATGACTATATGAAATAACAAGTGCTTTCGGTTAAGAGGTGGCGGGAGGCTATGAGCACGGCAACGGAGTCCCTGTTCGAAATGTTTGGCCCTGCTCACCATGGATGCCCTGTATGCGGAGCGGGGCCTCTGCCAGGCTACCGTAAGCCCTAATCCACCGAAGGACGGCGTGTAGGAGGCCTGCTGAAGAAGCCAGCGGGTGCTCCTCTGAATCTGGGATAATGGTTTTGGAACAGAAACCAGCCCGAAAACAAGGAGCACCCAATAGATGCTGCCACAGAACAAACCCGACCGTATGCGCATCCTCTTTGACGACCACCGCCTGGTGGCCAATGCCGGGCTGATCCTTCCCGCCACCCTCGCCCTGCGCCTTGGCCTGCCCCAACTCCTCCGGAAGCACCTCGACCTCGGCGGCGCGCCGGGCCGGGCGAACACCGGCGACAAGATGATGACCCTGGTGGCCTCCGCCCTAGCCGGCGGAGATTGCATCGACGACGCCGATGTGCTGCGCGCCGGCGGGACCGCCCGCGTGCTCGGTTTCACGGCTAAGGCTCCCTCCACCCTGGGCACGTTCCTGCGCAGCTTCAGGTGGGGCCATGTCCGCCAACTGGACCGGGTGAGCCGCGAGTTGCTGGCCCGGGCCTGGGCCGCTGGGGCCGGACCCGGCGACTCGCCCCTGAGCATCGACCTGGACTCGACCATCTGCGAGACCTATGGACTGGCCAAGGAGGGAGCGCGCCACCACGGCTATACCGGCGCCCGCGGCTATCACCCGCTGCTGGCCATTGCCGCCGGCACCGGCGAGGTGCTGATGTCCCGGCTGCGCGAGGGCCGGGCCAACACCGCCCGTGGCGCTGCCCACTTCCTGCGTGAGACGGTGGGGCGGGTGCGCTACTGCGGAGCCAGGGGCCAACTCACGGTGCGGGCCGACAGCGGCTTCTATACCCACGCCGTGGTCGCCGTCTGCCGCCGGGAAATGGATGTCCGCTTCTCCATCGCCATCCGCCAGCGCGCCAGCCTGCGGGACCTGATCGAGGCGATACCAGAGGAGGACTGGACTCCCATTCCCTACTGGATGGACGGCGCCGCCGATGTGGCCGAGACCACCTACACCCCGTTCCAGGCCGAGGCGGACGCCCCGCCGGTGCGGCTCATTGTCCGGCGGGTGAAGCCGACGCCCGGTTCCCAGCTCGCCCTCTTCGCCAGATACAGCTATCACGCCTTCATCACCGACCGCGATGGGGAGACGCTGGAACTGGAGGCCGATCATCGCCGCCACGCCGAGGTCGAGAACGCCATACGCGACCTCAAGTACGGCGTCGGGCTGAACCACATGCCGTCGGCGCGCTTCGCCGCCAACGGCGCCTGGCTGGCGGTACAGGTGATGGCGCACAACCTGGCCCGCTGGACAGCCCGCATCGGCCTGGGTCAGCAGATCGTGACCACTAAGACCCTCAGACGACGGGTCTTTGCCTTGGCCGGACGGATCACCCGCTCGGCACGCCGATTGACCCTGCATCTTCCCCGGCGCTGGCCCTGGGAGGAGCAGTTCAGCCGCGCCCTGGCCCGACTGCGAGCCATTCCACTCCCAGCCTGACGGCGCCCGTCCGCCACTGACCCGCCAGCCAACCCAACGTCCCCGCAAACTCGCGCCAGCCCAGTCCGCGAGCGCCTCTTGCCGTGTCCTATCCCGCCATCTCGCTCGCCACAGCCACTGTAGGCCGCCATCGGTGCCCCCAAAAGCGCCTGCAGACCGCCCGCCAACCTCCCGTCTACCCAAATGCGAGCCCGGATCATCGCGCCTGTAACTCCCTCACCCCCTTCCGCTGTCCTCACGCCGTCCATCCCTGTCCATCGGTGGATTCGGGGTAAGTTATGGCAGGAGCTATATGGTGCGAGTCAAGGGGTAATCAGCCAGCGGTTCTGAAGGGTCTTGGGCCGGATTCGAGGAAAGAGAACTAGCAGGCTGCTGAAGAAAGGGTCTAAGTGCAGAATCTAGGGTTCAAGTCGGTGAATCCTTGGTCCTCTTGGGGGAAACTGGACCGTTTGAACGAGACTTTTGGCCCTTCACGCTCCTTGACCGGGCCCTTCTGGGGCACCGGGCATGGGTAGCATTGTCAGGTCATGCCGCCTGGGCTTTCGGAGCTTCCTTGGCCAACTCCAGGAGTTTTGCCATGCGGACCAGATTGTAGGCCGTAGCTACCAGATACTCCGCCAGACCGGTCCGGTCCAGCCCCTTATACCGCGTCCGCCGGAACCCGCCCACCGTCTTCATCCACCCGAAGATCTCCTCAACCCGTTTCCGAATCCGCTGACTGATAGCGTACCCTGGGTGGCGAGTGGTCCGGCCATCAATGGCGCTGGACCGGCCATTGGTGCTCTGTGCTACGTGAGGCGTCACCCCGCGCCGCCGCAGAACCGCCACGCAATCCCTGGTGTCGTAGCCCTTGTCTCCACCTAGCGTTTTGGGGTGAAAGCCCCGCTCCTTGGCTTGGTCCACCAGCACCGGTACTGTATTCCGCTCCGCCGTCCCCGTCGCCTGGGTAGTCTGGAAGTCCACCAGCATCCCATGGCGGTTCTCCATCAAGGCATGGGCCATGAATACCAGCTTGGCTTCCTTGCCTTTCCCCTTGAGCAGCAGCCGGGCCTCCGGGTCCGTGGTGCTCTGATGGGTGGCATTGCTACGCCGTTCTCCATGGAAGTTCACCGAGGGATTGCCCTGGTCATCGTCTGTCGTCTTGGGTGGGTCACCGTCCCTGGGTTTAAAGCTCTTCAGGCTGGCGGCCGCCTCAATCAATGTTCCGTCCACGGTGAAATGCTCGTCGGACAGCAGGCCCTTCCGGTCTGCTTCCAGCACCACTTCATCGAACAAGGCCTGGCCCAGCCGGTGCTTCAACAGCCGCTCCCGATTCTTGGTGAAGGTGGTGGGATCGAAGCTGGGCTCGATGAGGTTCATGCCCAGAAACCACCGGAAGAGGAGGTCGTAATCCAGTTGCTCGCAGAAAGCCCGTTCACTGCGCACCGAGTACAGGGCAATCAGTAATGAGGACTTCAGCAGTCGTTCGGGAGGAATCGAAGGTCGGCCTACTTCGGCGTACATCCGGTCCAGGTCCGGGGATAGCGCCTTCAGGGCTTGGTTAGCCAGCTTCTTGATAACCCGCAGCGGATGATCGGGTGGCACTCGCGTCTCCAGGTCAATGAAGGCCAACATGGTTACCTGTGGTTCATGTCGTCCGCGCACCACCGCCACCTCCCCGGCTGTTTCCTATATTGTACCCCAGCGATCTTCTCCCCTTGGCGTCTGTGCGGTCCGTCCCAGGGTTTTTCAGCAGCCTGCTAGGGGAACCCCAGACAGAGACGGCAGAAAAAAGCAGGCCGTATCGAGCGGGGGGAGGAGGGGGGCACCCGGTTTGCGCACAGGGTGAGTTGGCAACCTATTGAGACCTACTAGCTTGGTTGGGCATTCGTCCGACCGGCTACAATGAGATCGCAAGCTCGAAGCCTTACAGCCTGACCTCCAACTCGAAGATGGTACTGCCTACAGTAAACCCAGGCCCACCAGACTTGACAAAATCAAGAACCTTCACTCTCTAGACTCAATAGCGACGGAAACGTACGGTACTCATGGGCGGTTGACCCAGACCTTGGGGTAGGCAAACAAATCTAACAGCCCATCCCTGGGGTTCGAACTCCCCTTGGGGGGGTCTAAGTCGACTGTAGACAGAACCATCTTTGAGATGCGGCTGGTCATGTGAATCTGCCCGCCTCCCTCAAATCATACTATGCGCCGCCTGGACGAACCAACTGCACCACCTGAGGTCGCAGCTCGCTGATCACAGTCTCGAATATAGGCAAGTCCGGCACGAGCGGGCCGAGCGACTGCTCCCAAGTCTCTTCGACGAAAGCAAGCATACGGTCGTGGAAGAATTCGTCAGGTCCTGCGAAGGAGACACCCCGGACGGCGCACTTCTCACGCAGCAGCGAGTCGAAGCTCACTAGGTCCATCTGGCCTCCGTAAGTCCCGAGCACTCGCCAGAGGTCGTAGTAATCGCGGGCGCGTGAGCGGCTCCAACCTCTCCTCTCGAACATTTCCGCCTGTTGCAGAAGCGCCCGCAGCTTTTCGGCAACGATCTCTTCAAGGGAATACACCTTCACTTCCGCGTCGAGCCGCTCGCCGTACTCGTGGATGACCTGCCGCTGCTCTGCAGGCAGCAGGACTCTCTCATCCATCGTGACCTCTACCATGACGCGGGTCTGTAGGCGGCTATGCCACGGAAATCTCGCTCGGATGGCGAACGCTTCCTGACCGCCTGGATGGGGTTCCCTCTCCGTGTAACGCTCACAGGTGATCTCCACAGGAGCGAATTCGTCCAGTAATCGCACGGCGGTTCCGCACACTTCCCTTATCAACTCCTCCATCTCGTTGCCAGTCGGAATCCCTTTCAGCGTCGAGAAGTCCAGGTCCTCGGAGAAGCGGTAGTCACCGAAATAGCACTTTCGGAGAGCTGTGCCTCCCTTGAAGACCAGTGTGTCGCGGAGCACGGGCGTCCGGCTAATGCCAGCCAAGATCCAGGACAGCAAGTAGTCGCGTTCAAGAGCCACCCAGGGGATGCTGAGGCGTCGGCGTGCTTCCTGTAGGCGCGTGCGGAGTGGTCTCATGCCTCAACCATCCTTGGCAGGTTTTCCTGCACCATCCAACGGCCGTTGCAAGGCCCCTTGCGAGGCCCAGTAGAGTCAAGCTTGCGGTAGCCCTTGATCGGCAGCGCAGCCAGCTTCTCCAACTCCAACGGGAGAACCCCCTGGGCTTCGAGCGCCCACCCCAAGCGCTTGGCTGTGGTAACGCCCAGCCTGATGGCGTACTCTGTGATGCGTTCGATGTTTAGTCGAGGCATCGCGACTTGGAAGGCGTAGAGCGCCTCCCCGAATCCCCCACAGTGCTGGGGCATGGAGAGGCAGTCCAGCAACGTGCGTTCCAAGTCAGACATGGGCACACGGGCTTCGCCGACCCAAAGGTTCTCACCGCCGAAGCAGCGGTCGGGCTTGACCTGGATAAACCGGTACGTTGTATCCCCGACGACGAAGCCACCCCCGGCCTTCTCCCGCCCGTCCTTCCTCGGACGGGGAACCCAGGCATCCGTCGTCGTGAGGACGAACACATCTCTCGGTATCTGCTCCGTCAATTCATGATGGTGCAGGGCTGACCAGTGGGAAATCATGGCAGGGTCGACCAAGGCCATGGCTATCTCGAATTCGTGAGCGGCCGCAACCCCAGGAACCGTAGGAGAGAGCGCATAGAGTCCTCGCCGGAGGGAGACGATCCAGTCATTCTTTCGGAGGTGGTACAGCGCCTCGGTGAGGTAGGAGTCCTTAAGACCTACACGCGGCGCGAGTTCCCTGGCCCGCTCCGTCGTGAAGATGCGGTCCCCCTCATAGGCGAGCAGCCGGACCAACTCGATGCCGACCAGAGATTGCTTGGGCTTTGTACTAACAGGCATTGTACGTATTCCAGGGGTTACATCTGGGCGAGAAAGCAACTACTTGCAAATCTACAGCGAAACTTGGATAATGTCAAAGATGCTGTGGTCCTGAGCTAAATATTGAGAGAGAGTCGATGACCTCACCTACTGCCAATCAGACATCCGCACGCCTCGAAGCCACATTCGGCCTTGGGCGCGGCTGGACGTCGCAGGCAGGGCAGTCCGCAACGGTCTGGGAGACGCCTGCTTACCATCTTGTGTGGTTTGATGATGCAGCGAGCGATGTGGAACTACGGAGGCTGTGGGAAGCACGGAAAGGCCGTCAAGCCTATCCGGTTGTCTTGCTGGCCCTGTCGGAAGACGTACACAAAGTGCGGGTAGCCGGGCCGCAGGACGCCCGGCCCGTTCGGGAGCTCCCGGTCGGCCGGGCCCTCGACCTGTTGGAGGCGAGCCGCAGCATGGCGGCCCGTGAAGCGGCATCGTTCCTGGCAAGAGAGTTCAGCCGCCTTGAAGAAGCTGTCGTTCCCGGACTGCGGGTCAAGGACCTCCTCACCCCTCATTTCATGCGGGAGCGCATGCGCCGGCCCATCAACGAGCAGCGATTGTCCAGCGTCGTGGAAGGTATCTCGCGTCTACCAGCAGCATTGCATGGCGCTCACTGTTCCAAGGCATGGGCTATCAAGTGGAGCAGCTTCCCCAGCGCGGCTATCTGTTGCGGCACGACAACGCGCCGGTTGGTGGAGTGGGCTTGGTCCACCGGCGGATGGCCGCTGACCGTGGTGCGCCGCAGCCCGGACAGCCATCGCTTCGAGGTGTTACCCCGAAGGTGGGTGGTAGAGCGGACACTGACATGGCTGAGCCGGTGCCGGCGGCTTACCCCGAATCCACCGAAGGACACGGATGGACGGCGTGAGGACAGCGGAAGGGGGTGGGTGAGGGAGCTACAGGGGAGATGGCCTGGGGTCTTGGGGTAGATGGGAGGCCGGCGGACGGTCTTCAGTCGCCGCATAGGGCCTTAGGGGCCCTGTGCGGGAGTTGCGATGCGCGGGATGGCGAGAGGATACGCAGCAGGGGACTCTCGAGACCGGGGTGGCGCGAGATTGCGGGGACGTTGGGTCAGTTGCAGGCTGGCCGTCAGGCCGGGAACGGAATGGCTTGCAGCCGGGCCAAGGCGCGACTGAACTGGGTTTCCCAAGGCCAGCGCCGGGGGAGATGCAAAGTGAGGCGGCGCGCCGAGCGGGTGATCCGTCCCACCAGAGCGAAGACCCGTCGCCTGAGGGTCTTGGTGATCAGGGTCCCCTCGCCCAGACCAATCCGCGCCGTCCAGCGGGCCAGGTTATGCGCCATCACCTGTACCGCCAGCCAGGCGCCGTTGGCGGCGAAGCGCGCCGACGGCATGTGGTTCAGCCCGACGCCGTACTTGAGGTCGCGTATGGCGTTCTCGACCTCGGCGTGGCGGCGATGATCGGCCTCCAGTTCCAGCGTCTCCCCATCGCGGTCGGTGATGAAGGCGTGATAGCTGTATCTGGCGAAGAGGGCGAGCTGGGAACCGGGCGTCGGCTTCACCCGCCGGACAATGAGCCGCACCGGCGGGGCGTCCGGCTTGGTCTGGAACGGGGTGTAAGTCGTCTCGGCGACATCGGCGGCGCCGTCCATCCAGTAGGGAATGGGAGTCCAGTCCTCCTCTGGTATCGCCTCGATCAGGTCCCGCAGGCTGGCGCGCTGGCGGATGGTGATAGAGAAGCGGACATCCATTTCCCGGCAGGCGGCAACGACAGTGTGGGCGTAGAAGCCGCTGTCGGCCCGCACCGTGAGTTGTCCCCTGGCCCCGCCGTAGCGCACCCGCCCCACCGTCTCACGCAGGAAGTGGGCGGCGCCACGGGCGGTGTTGGCCCGGCCCTCGCGCAGCCGGGACATCAGCACCTCGCCGGTGCCGGCGGCAATGGCCAGCAGCGGGTGATAGCCGCGGGCGCCGGTATAGCCGTGGTGGCGCGCTCCCTCCTTGGCCAGTCCATAGGTCTCGCAGATGGTCGAGTCCAGGTCGATGGTCAGGGGCGAGTCGCCGGGTCCGGCCCCAGCGGCCCAGGCCCGGGCCAACAACTGGCGGCTCACGCGGTCGAGTTGACGGACATGCCCCCACCGGAAGCTGCGCAGGAAGGTCCCCAGGGTGGATGGCGCCTTGACCACGCAGCCTAGAACACCGACCGTCCCACCAGCGCGCAGCGCATCGGCGTCGTCGATGCAGTCGCCGCCTGCCAGCGCGGAAGCGACCAGCGTCAGCATCTTGTCCCCAGTGTTCGCCCGTCCCGGCGCTCCGCCGAGGTCAAGGTGATGGTCGACGAGTTCCCGCAGGCCCAGGTGCCGGGCTAGGGTGGCCGGCAGGAGCAGGCCGGCATTGGCCACCAGGCGATGGTCGTCAAAGAGGATGCGCATACGGTCGGGTTTGTTCTGTGGCAGCATCTATTGGGTGCTCCTTGTTTCCGGGCTGGTTTCTGTTCCAAAACCATTATCCCAGATTCAGAGGAGCACCCGCTGGCTTCTTCAAGGACTGTCCCCAAGGCCGTCCTTCGGTGGATTCGGGCTTAGGCTAGACAAGACGAGCCTGACCTTCACGGTTGACGATTGGGACGATGCGCAGACCGTGACCGTCACGGCAGAGGAGGACGATGACGGGGTTACGGACGCTGTGGCGACCCTGACCCACACCATCTCCGGCGGGGGCTACGCCTCGACGACCGTGCCGAACGTGGAGGTGAGCATGACCTGCCCCCAATAGGTGTACCACAAATCATGAGACACTGATAGCGCTTGGAGCAGAGGAGGTGAGGATGGCCTCTGGAGCAGGAGGGCGATAGCCCAGGGCGCTGTGGGGGCGTTGGTGGTTGTACTCGTGGCGCCACTGCTCGGTGAGGACCTGCACCTCCCAGAGGGTATCGAAGAGCTCCCGGTTCAAGAGTTCGTCCCTAAGCCCGAATCCACCGAAGGACGTCCTTGGGGACAGCCCTTAAAGAAGCCAGCGGGTGCTCCTCTGAATCTGGGATAATGGTTTTGGAACAGAAACCAGCCCGGAAACAAGGAGCACCCAATAGATGCTGCCACAGAACAAACCCGACCGTATCCGCATCCTCTTTGACGACCATCGCCTGGTGGCCAATGCCGGCCTGCTCCTGCCGGCCACCCTCGCCCGGCACCTGGGCCTGCGGGAACTCGTCGACCATCACCTTGACCTCGGCGGAGCGCCGGGACGGGCGAACACTGGGGACAAGATGCTGACGCTGGTCGCTTCCGCGCTGGCAGGCGGCGACTGCATCGACGACGCCGATGCGCTGCGCGCTGGTGGGACGGTCGGTGTTCTAGGCTGCGTGGTCAAGGCGCCATCCACCCTGGGGACCTTCCTGCGCAGCTTCCGGTGGGGGCATGTCCGTCAACTCGACCGCGTGAGCCGCCAGTTGTTGGCCCGGGCCTGGGCCGCTGGGGCCGGACCCGGCGACTCGCCCCTGAGCATCGACCTGGACTCGACCATCTGCGAGACCTATGGACTGGCCAAGGAGGGAGCGCGCCACCACGGCTATACCGGCGCCCGCGGCTATCACCCGCTGCTGGCCATTGCCGCCGGCACCGGCGAGGTGCTGATGTCCCGGCTGCGCGAGGGCCGGGCCAACACCGCCCGTGGCGCGGCCCACTTCCTGCGTGAGACGGTGGGGCGGGTGCGCTACGGCGGGGCCAGGGGACAACTCACGGTGCGGGCCGACAGCGGCTTCTACGCCCACACTGTCGTTGCCGCCTGCCGGGAAATGGATGTCCGCTTCTCTATCACCATCCGCCAGCGCGCCAGCCTGCGGGACCTGATCGAGGCGATACCAGAGGAGGACTGGACTCCCATTCCCTACTGGATGGACGGCGCCGCCGATGTCGCCGAGACGACTTACACCCCGTTCCAGACCAAGCCGGACGCCCCGCCGGCGCGGCTCATTGTCCGGCGGGTGAAGCCGACACCCGGTTCCCAGCTCGCCCTCTTCGCCAGATACAGCTATCACGCCTTCATCACCGACCGCGATGGGGAGACGCTGGAACTGGAGGCCGATCATCGCCGCCACGCCGAGGTCGAGAACGCCATACGCGACCTCAAGTACGGCGTCGGGCTGAACCACATGCCGTCGGCGCGCTTCGCCGCCAACGGCGCCTGGCTGGCGGTACAGGTGATGGCGCATAACCTGGCCCGCTGGACGGCGCGGATTGGTCTGGGCGAGGGGACCCTGATCACCAAGACCCTCAGGCGACGGGTCTTCGCTCTGGTGGGACGGATCACCCGCTCGGCGCGCCGCCTCACTTTGCATCTCCCCCGGCGCTGGCCTTGGGAAACCCAGTTCAGTCGCGCCTTGGCCCGGCTGCAAGCCATTCCGTTCCCGGCCTGACGGCCAGCCTGCAACTGACCCAACGTCCCCGCAATCTCGCGCCACCCCGGTCTCGAGAGTCCCCTGCTGCGTATCCTCTCGCCATCCCGCGCATCGCAACTCCCGCACAGGGCCCCTAAGGCCCTATGCGGCGACTGAAGACCGTCCGCCGGCCTCCCATCTACCCCAAGACCCCAGGCCATCTCCCCTGTAGCTCCCTCACCCACCCCCTTCCGCTGTCCTCACGCCGTCCATCCGTGTCCTTCGGTGGATTCGGGCTAAGGGGGAAGTGAGGGGATGTGCTCCATGGCATACAGCTTTCGTCCCTATTGCCTGGACCAAGCTTAACTACTGCCCCAAGCCCCACGCGATTGGTTGCCCGAAGGACATTTGGCCTTTTTCCTGGAAGAGACAGTGAGCCTGCTGGATCTCAAGCCCATCCTTGAGCGGTACCAAGGAGGGCGAGGACCCCAGGCCTATCATCCTCGGATGCTCTTGACATTGCTCCTGTCCGGCTACTGGAAGGGGTATACAGCTCCCGGAAGATAGCTGGGGGTGCGAGACGGACCTGGCAAGGGTGGGAGTCCCAGAAGAGGAACGCCGGCCAAAGTGGTCCACGGCAGATGTGGGCTACTGCAGCGAAGCCAACCTGAGGATGCTGGCAGAAACGTCCATGGAAGCCAGACCAGGACACCGTTGCGTGCCGCCATGCGAGACAAACTGCAGACTACGGAAGGGCGGGCGATCTACGCCCGGCGCAAAGCCATCACCGAACCCGTTCACGGGCTAATCAAGCAGGCCCGGGGCTTCCGGCAATTCCTGCTTCGGGGTCCGGACAAGGTGGCAGGGGAGTTCACCCTGGTGGCCCTGACACACAATATCCTGAAATTGTGGCGAGCCAGCCTGGCGCCCAACGGATAAGTCCTTCCCGAACCCAATAAGGCCGGAGACAACTTATAACAGAGGTTGCCAGATCAACCCCCACGGGAAACTCTGGGCAAACGACAGCCTCATCGAATCCCATCAAACACTCATGACACAGGCTCAGACGTCTACCCGAGAATCGTCGGACAGACTCCTAGGTAAAGTTGGCGAAGCCCTGGGGCGTTCGCACGTCTATAACCGTGACGGTGTCCGACTTCAGGGCGGACTCCAGCGCCGCGACCAACTCTCTTAGTGAGGCCACCCGGACCCCGTTTGCGCCGTAGGCCTGGGCCAGCCTGGCGAAGTCGGGGTTCTGAAGCTCGCTGGCGATGTAACGGCCGTCGTAATGGTTTTTCTGGACTGATTTCAGCACTCCCCAGGCGTTGTCGTTGAACACCAGCACCACCGGATTCAGCCCGTACTGGACACAGGTGCCCAGCTCCTGCATGTTGAACTGGAAGCCGCCGTCTCCCGTCAAACAGACCACCTGGCGGCCAGGCAGCGCCGCTTTGGCCCCCAAGGCCGCGGGAAAGGCGAACTCCAGGCCGCCCCAATGGGAGATCATGTAAGCCCTGGGCTCGTAGATGGGCAGGCAGTAGTTGGCGCCCCGGTGGACGGCGACGTTGACGTCTCCGGCGAAGATGGCGTCCCGGGCCGCGACTTCCCGGATGGCCTCCATGGTCTTCAACTGATTGGGCATCATCCGCCACCTTGTTTCCAGTATCGTCTTCTTCAAGGCCCGGCTCTCACCATCGAAGCCGGCTTCCAGCCCCGCCGGTCTCCCCTTTATGGCGGAGTTAATCTGCTTCAGCACCACCTTGGCATCCCCCACTACACCCACGGCGGTCTCGTACACCTTGCCTATGGACTCGCCGTCGATGTCCACGTGGACGAGGTTTCCCGGCAGGCGGAGGCCCCGGTCCTTGGTCCTGGCGATGGAGAGGCTGCATCCTACCACCAGGAGGGTATCCAGGCGGTCCAGGAAGGCCTGTAGCGGGTCCTCTATGGTGTTGGCGCGGCTGGTCATGCCGCCATATGCACTCCCAGGCAGAGGGGATGGTCTTCGGGCATAGCCCCCTTCCCTTCGGGGGTGGTGAACACCGGGATGCCCATGGTCTCCGCCAGCCGTGTCAGCTCAGCCGTTGCGCTTGAGCGGTGGACACCGGTGCCAGCTAGCACCGCCACTCCCCTACCGGACAATAGCAGCTGGGAGGCCCTCTCAAGGGAGGCTGGGTCCGCCTCCGGCGGGGCCTGCTCGAGAATGTAGGGGACCTCCATTTCGCCCAACTGGCCTTGAACGTCCACGGCTATCTCGATTTCGATGGGCCTGGGACGTCGGGTCTGGAACCGTTGGAAGGCCTCGAAGATGCGGTCGGGTATCTCCTCGGCATGGCCGGCATGGCTGCTCCACTGGGTCACGGCGGCAAACATGCCAAGCTGGTCCTTGATCTCATGGTTGGCGCCCAGCCCGCGCTGGTATAGCTCCTCCTCGGCGGTGCTGGTGACGTTGAGCACCGGGGAGGAGGCGAAGTAGGCCTCACCCATCCCACCCATGGAGTTGGCCGCGCCCGGCCCGGTGCTGGTGAAGCATACCCCGGGCTTGCCGGTGACCCTGGAGTAGCCATCGGCCATGAGGGCTGCCGCATGCTCGTGCCGGGTGGTTATGAAGCGGATGGCATCCGTGTGGTCATACAGGGCGTCGTATATATCCATCATGTGGGTGGAGATGATGCCGAAGATGGTGTCCTCGCCCTGGGCCCGCAGGGACTCTTTCACGGCGCGGCCGCCGGTAAGCTGAGCCATGTGACAATCCCTCCGTAGGTTCCTATGGATGCCTAGGGGGTACTCCGGCCTGAAGCCTTCGGCAAGACGCCCTCAGCTTTTTGGGACGGGTCGAAGATTGACCTCGGGATGGGCCTAACGCCTTTGACCCCAGCCATTCCAGTGGGTGATGTCAGGTGCAGGCCGGCGTTTCGCGGGCATGAAATCTTTGCCCTTGAAGTAGGCAACGGGCAGCATGGCGGCCTGGATGATGTGATCGGGGATGCCGAGGACTTCAGCGGCCTCTTTTTCGTGCATCAGGTGGGCCGTCGTCCAGGCGGACCCGATGCCCCTCGAGCGGAGGGCCAGCATGAGGGACCATGCGGCGGGCAGGATGGACCCGTATACCGATGCGTTGTGAAAGGACTCGAAGTCGGGACCTCCGTAAAGGACGGAAACCTCTTCCATCCGGCCCTCGATGCATGCGATGATGAGCACGGGTACTTCGTGCAGGTGCTCGTCCAGATAGTCACTGGTGTCCGCCATGGCCTGATGCTGTTTTGCGCGCAGTTCATCGGGATGCCATTGGGGCGGCTGGGACCCGGGGATGGTCCTGGTAGATCTTCGGCCCTTGCGGTATATTTCGGCCAGGGCCGCGCGCTTGTCCGGGTCGGTGACCACCATGAAGTGCCATCCCTGGAAATTCCCTCCGGTGGGAGAATGGAGGGCGATCTCGATGCATCTCTCGATCAGCTCCGGCTCCACAGGGCGGCTGAAATCCAGCCGTTTCTTGACGGAATGTGTGGTGGTGAGGAGGTGGTCTACGGTGGCCAGGTCCATCTTTGCCGTCTCCCGTTTTCATAGGTCCTACTGGGGAGGTGGGTATTACCAACTGGAGATTATGCCCGCCGCCCCGACAAGCTGAAGCATAATCACGGCGCCGGTCCCTGTCAACCGCGGACCCAGCCGTTCCCCGGTTCCAAGGGAGCAGGAAAGAAGCTCAATTTGACATCCGCCGCCCCTGGCCGTAGAATCTGGTGACATAATCTTGTACTTATCCGTCAGGTCCAGAGCCCCACAGTCCCAGCGAAATCTGGCCCTGAAACCAGGGGTGCAATCATGGCAACAAAGGCGGTAATCCTGATAGAAACCGACGTCGGTAGAACTCGGGACGTCTGCAACACGTTGAAGGCGGTGGGCGGCATGCAATCGGTGGACGTGGTGACCGGGCCCTACGACATCATCGCCGTGATAGAGGCCGCAGATATGCGGGCCATCGGCACGCTTATCGAGGAGAAAATACACCCTCTGGGCGGAGTGGCGCGTACAGTCACCTGCGTCGCCATTGGTAGGTAGGTCCCAGTCAAGGGAGAGAGAACCCTTTCCCCACTAATGATTCGTATCGATGCGGTCCGGTGCAGACCGGCCCCCGGTCTGCCAACTGACGATGGCCAGCAACAGGATTCCGAACCCCGACCACCCGCACATCATCCACCACGACATTGCGTAGTTTCCCGTCTTGTCCGCGAAAAGGCCAAATAGGGGAACTATCCCGATGCCAATCAGGGTAGTAATCATGGCGTTAAACCCCATTGTGGTCCCGGCCAGAGCCTGTCCCGCCATCTCCACCATAAATACGACGTATACCCCCGATCGGCCCAAAGATACCGCCCCGACAACGAATACCAGTGCAGCAACCACTGCTATGGGAGTATCCGAGGGAAGCAAGGCCATCAGGGAGACGGATATCACGGTCAACGTAGAGGCAGCGACCAAGACCTCCACCCTGCGCCCCTGCAGCAGCAAGTCGCTGGCCATGCCTAAGCCCGAATCCACCGAAGGACGTCCTTGGGGACAGCCCTTGAAGAAGCCAGCGGGTGCTCCTCTGAAGCTGGGATAATGGTTTTGGAACAGAAACCAGCCCGGAAACAAAGAGCACCCAATAGATGCTGCCACAGAACAAACCCGACCGTATGCGCATCCTCTTTGACGACCATCGCCTGGTGGCCAATGCCGGCCTGCTCCTGCCGGCCACCCTAGCCCGGCACCTGGGCCTGCGGGAACTCGTCGACCATCACCTTGACCTCGGCGGAGCGCCGGGACGGGCGAACACTGGGGACAAGATGCTGACGCTGGTCGCTTCCGCGCTGGCAGGCGGCGACTGCATCGACGACGCCGATGCGCTGCGCGCTGGTGGGACGGTCGGTGTTCTAGGCTGCGTGGTCAAGGCGCCATCCACCCTGGGGACCTTCCTGCGCAGCTTCCGGTGGGGGCATGTCCGTCAACTCGACCGCGTGAGCCGCCAGTTGTTGGCCCGGGCCTGGGCCGCTGGGGCCGGACCCGGCGACTCGCCCCTGAGCATCGACCTGGACTCGACCATCTGCGAGACCTATGGACTGGCCAAGGAGGGAGCGCGCCACCACGGCTATACCGGCGCCCGCGGCTATCACCCGCTGCTGGCCATTGCCGCCGGCACCGGCGAGGTGCTGATGTCCCGGCTGCGCGAGGGCCGGGCCAACACCGCCCGTGGCGCGGCCCACTTCCTGCGTGAGACGGTGGGGCGGGTGCGCTACGGCGGGGCCAGGGGACAACTCACGGTGCGGGCCGACAGCGGCTTCTACGCCCACACTGTCGTTGCCGCCTGCCGGGAAATGGATGTCCGCTTCTCTATCACCATCCGCCAGCGCGCCAGCCTGCGGGACCTGATCGAGGCGATACCAGAGGAGGACTGGACTCCCATTCCCTACTGGATGGACGGCGCCGCCGATGTCGCCGAGACGACTTACACCCCGTTCCAGACCAAGTCGGACGCCCCGCCGGCGCGGCTCATTGTCCGGCGGGTGAAGCCGACACCCGGTTCCCAGCTCGCCCTCTTCGCCAGATACAGCTATCACGCCTTCATCACCGACCGCGATGGGGAGACGCTGGAACTGGAGGCCGATCATCGCCGCCACGCCGAGGTCAAGAACGCCATACGCGACCTCAAGTACGGCGTCGGGCTGAACCACATGCCGTCGGGGCGCTTCGCCGCCAACGGCGCCTGGCTGGCGGTACAGGTGATGGCGCATAACCTGGCCCGCTGGACGGCGCGGATTGGTCTGGGCGAGCAGATCGCGACCACCAAGACCCTCAGGCGGCGGGTCTTCGCTCTGGTGGGGCGGATCACCCGCTCGGCGCGCCGCCTCACTTTGCATCTCCCCCGGCGCTGGCCTTGGGAAACCCAGTTCAGTCGCGCCTTGGCCCGGCTGCAAGCCATTCCATTCCCGGCCTGACGGCCAGCCTGCAATTGACCCAACGTCCCCGCAATCTCGCGCCACCCCGGTCGCGAGAGTCCCCTGCTGCGTATCCTCTCGCCATCCCGCGCATCGCAACTCCCGCATAGGGCCTTAAGGGCCCTGTGCGGCGACTGAAGACCGTCCGCCGGCCTCCCATCTACCCCAAGAGCCCAGGCCATCTCCCCTGTAGCTCCCTCACCCACCCCCTTCCGCTGCCCTCACGCCGTCCATCCGTGTCCTTCGGTGGATTCGGGGTAAGCCAAGGCGTCCCACCGCGCCACCGGCCATGAGAACGGCCAGCAGTCCTGCAGCCGCCCCCACCGACAAGTTCAGGTCCTCCTTCAGGTACAGTACCAGATATGCGCCCAGGACACGCTGCATGGGTCCGATGGTGGTCCCAGCGAATGTTGCCAGCCAGATCTTAGGATTCATGAGGACCTGGGGAACCTTTCCACCGGGCTTGCTCATCCTGTCCCGAGATGTGTCGCCGCCGGGCTTGTCTCTGTAAACCCGAATCCACCGAAGGACACGGATGGACGGCGTGAGGACAGCGGAAGGGGGTGGGTGAGGGAGCTACAGGGGAGATGGCCTGGGCTCTTGGGGTAGATGGGAGGGCGGCGGAGGGTATTCAGTCGCCGCACAGGGCCCCTAAGGCCCTATGCGGGAGTTGCGATGCGCGGGATGGCGAGAGGATACGCAGCAGGGGACTCTCGAGACCGGGGTGGCGCGAGATTGCGGGGACGTTGGGTCAGTTGCAGGCTGGCCGTCAGGCCGGGAATGGAATGGCTTGCAGCCGGGCCAAGGCGCGACTGAACTGGGTTTCCCAAGGCCAGCGCCGGGGGAGATGCAAAGTGAGGCGGCGCGCCGAGCGGGTGATCCGTCCCACCAGAGCGAAGACCCGCCGCCTGAGGGTCTTGGTGATCAGGGTCCCCTCGCCCAGACCAATCCGCGCCGTCCAGCGGGCCAGGTTATGCGCCATCACTTGTACCGCCACCCAGGCGCCGTTGGCGGCGAAGCGCCCCGACGGCATGTGGTTCAGCCCGACGCCGTACTTGAGGTCGCGTATGGCGTTCTCGACCTCGGCGTGGCGGCGATGATCGGCCTCCAGTTCCAGCGTCTCCCCATCGCGGTCGGTGATGAAGGCGTGATAGCTGTATCTGGCGAAGAGGGCGAGCTGGGAACCGGGTGTCGGCTTCACCCGCCGGACAATGAGCCGCACCGGCGCGGCGTCCGGCTTGGTCTGGAACGGGGTGTAAGTCGTCTCGGCGACATCGGCGGCGCCGTCCATCCAGTAGGGAATGGGAGTCCAGTCCTCCTCTGGTATCGCCTCGATCAGGTCCCGCAGGCTGGCGCGCTGGCGGATGGTGATAGAGAAGCGGACATCCATTTCCCGGCAGGCGGCAACGACAGTGTGGGCGTAGAAGCCGCTGTCGGCCCGCACCGTGAGTTGTCCCCTGGCCCCGCCGTAGCGCACCCGCCCCACCGTCTCACGCAGGAAGTGGGCGGCGCCACGGGCGGTGTTGGCCCGGCCCTCGCGCAGCCGGGACATCAGCACCTCGCCGGTGCCGGCGGCAATGGCCAGCAGCGGGTGATAGCCGCGGGCGCCGGTATAGCCGTGGTGGCGCGCTCCCTCCTTGGCCAGTCCATAGGTCTCGCAGATGGTCGAGTCCAGGTCGATGCTCAGGGGCGAGTCGCCGGGTCCGGCCCCAGCGGCCCAGGCCCGGGCCAACAACTGGCGGCTCACGCGGTCGAGTTGACGGACATGCCCCCACCGGAAGCTGCGCAGGAAGGTCCCCAGGGTGGATGACGCCTTGACCACGCAGCCTAGAACACCGACCGTCCCACCAGCGCGCAGCGCATCGGCGTCGTCGATGCAGTCGCCGCCTGCCAGCGCGGAAGCGACCAGCGTCAGCATCTTGTCCCCAGTGTTCGCCCGTCCCGGCGCTCCGCCGAGGTCAAGGTGATGGTCGACGAGTTCCCGCAGGCCCAGGTGCCGGGCTAGGGTGGCCGGCAGGAGCAGGCCGGCATTGGCCACCAGGCGATGGTCGTCAAAGAGGATGCGGATACGGTCGGGTTTGTTCTGTGGCAGCATCTATTGGGTGCTCCTTGTTTCCGGGCTGGTTTCTGTTCCAAAACCATTATCCCAGATTCAGAGGAGCACCCGCTGGCTTCTTCAAGGGCTGTCCCCAAGGACGTCCTTCGGTGGATTCGGGGTAAAAGGCAAAGAATATCAAGCCCGACACGGCGATGATTACCGCCATCACCCTGACGGCAACCCGCCAGTCAAAGCTGACGGCCAGAAAGGTCAAAAGCCCAGCGGCTACGATGCCGCCGACAGGTATTGTTGCCTCGTTGCCGCCCATGGCCACGGCACGCAACCGCGGGGCCACCCAGTCTATGATAGCTTTGGCGTTGGCTGGGCCGTTGGCCGAGACTGCTACCCCGATCAGGACCCCCGCAATGATGCCATGGACCACCGATTGGATCTCGGAGAACAGTAGGAGGGAGACGCCTGCCAGGAGCAACGCCGCCGTCCACAGACGCCGGACACCGATCACATCGGCCAGCCATCCCACCAAAAGCACCGTGGCGGCCGTACCTGCAATCTGGCCCGAGATGAACAGGCCCAGCTCGGCCCGGCTGGTATCAAGCTTCTCCTGGATAAAGGGAAATAGGGCGCCTATACCCTGGGTTAGCAAGGCTAAGGTCAGGCTGGTGAACCCGCACAGGACGAGGACCACTCCGGTGTAGGGAATAGACGGCAATAATTTCACTGGCGTTCGGATGGGGCCCTCACAAAGGCCAGCAATACCACCCCGGCCCCCACGAATGCGGTCATCATCCACCATGACAGGGCGTAGGTTCCCGTCCGGTCTACGAGAAGGCCGAACAACGGAGTGAGACCGATGCCCAGCATGAAGCTGAGGGTGGACTGAAGGCCCATGGCGGTTCCAGTCAGTGCCGGTCCTGCAGACTCCGCCATCAGGACTACGTATACGCCCGATCGTCCCAGCGCCAGCACCCCAACGGCGAAAACCAGGGCGCCAACCAATGGAAGGGATGTGTTAGAAGGGAGCAAGGCCATCAAGGCCAGGGTTATCCCGGTCAGAAGACCGACGGTGGTCAGTATGCCCATTCTTCCTCCCTGGAACAACAGGTCGCTGGCCATCCCCCAGCCGAGGCGGCCCACCGTGCCACCCGCGCTGAAAATGGCTAACAACCCCCCGGCCTCCCCCGAAGACATACCTAGATCGTCCTTCAGAAACAGCACAAGGTAGGCGATCAGCACCAGGTGAGTGCTTCCAATGGTTGTGCCGAAAGCGGCGATCAGCCATATGTTTCGGTTCCTCAAAACTTGAGGCAACCTGCTCAGGGGATTAACGGTCTTATCCACCCCCCCGTAGCTACCGGGTTTATCTCTGTAAAAGGCAAAGAAGAGGAGGCCAGTTGCGGCTATAACGATGGCTATAACAATTACTCCAACTCGCCAGCCGAAGCTTACCGCCAGAAATGTTAAAACTATCGCAGATATGATCCCACTGAGAGATATCGCCGCTTCATTCGCCCCCATGGACATGGCGCGCACCCTCAGGGCCACCCAGTCCATAATGGCCTTGGTGTTGGAGGGAGTGTCGGCGGAGACCCAAATCCCTATTAAAATTCCCGCCAGCAGGCCCTGGACCACTGAATGGATCTGGGAGAAGAGGAGAAGCCCTCCAGCCAATGCCAGGAATGATACACTGCGCATCCGCCGGGCTCCGATCACATCGGTAAGCCATCCAGCAAACAATACCGTAGAGGCTGTACCTATGAACCATCCCGAGGCGATCAGCCCTAGTTGGGCCCGAGTGGTATCGAGGTCTTCCTGGATAAATGGGAACAGGGCGCCCAAACCCTGGGACATAAGGGCGATGGAAAAGCTCGCACCAAGGCACAGGGCGAGTACCACCCCTGGGTAGGGTATTGATGAGAGAGCTTTGATGCGAATCACGATTCTATTGGCCTGGCGACCTTCACCATACTCTGGGCCTGTCCCAAATGAAGGACAAGCTCGTTAGACTATCGTAACATGCGCCCGGCCGGGTTCCGCACGAAGGCCAGCAGAACCACCCCAAGTCCCGAATAGGCTGCCATCATCCACCATGACAGGGCATAGGTCCCTGTTTGGTCCGCGATGAGGCCGAAAATGGGAGTGATGGCGATGCCGGACGCATAACTGACGGTAGCGTTCAGGCCCATGGTGGTCCCAGTGAGTTCCGGACCCGCCAGCTCAGCCATTAAAACCACATACACACTGGACCGCCCCAAGGTGATGGCCCCTACGACTAAAACCAGCGCCGCTACTAACGGAAGGGGGGTGTCTGCAGGCAGCAGGGCCATCAAGGCCATGGATACCACTGTCATCATGCTCACGATTATCAGGAGCCCCACCCTGCTTCCTCCCAGCAGGAGGTCGCTGGCCATCCCGCAGCTAAGGCGCCCCACCGCGCCTCCAGCCATGAGAGCGGCCAGCAATCCACCGGCCTCACCGGCGGACATGGCCAGATCGTCTTGCAGATACAGTACCAGGTATGCGATTAGGATCAGGTGCATGACTCCGATTGTGGTACCGGCGGAGGCGGCCAGCCAGATCCTGCGGTTCCTTAGCACCTGGGACACCTTGCCGAGGGGATTGACGGTCTTATCCGCCCTGGCGTAGCTGCCGGGCTTATCCTTATAAAAAGTGAAGAAGAACAGCCCAGAAGAGGCGATGATGACGGCTATCACCATCAGGGCGAGCCGCCAGCCAAAGGTGACCGCCAGAAAGGTCAAGACCAAAGCCGCTATGATCCCGCTCACAGGTATCGTCGCCTCGCTAACCCCCATGGCCATAGCCCGTACCCGCGGGGCTACCCAGTCCATGATCGCCTTGGCGTTGGAAGGGCCGTTGCCGGAGATCGCGGCCCCTACGAGGGCGGCCGCCAGCATGCCCTGGACCACCGACTGGATTTGGGACAATAACAGGAGCCCGACTGCCACTCCCAGCAAAGAGACCGTCCGCATACGACGGACGCCGATCACATCAGCCATCCATCCCGCGAACAGCACCGTACAGGCCGTACCTATGAACTGCCCCGAGGCTATCAGGCCGATCTGAGCCCGGCTGGTATCCAGGTCCTCTTGTATGAATGGGAACAGCACACCCATGCCCTGGGATAGCAAGGCCAGGGAGAAGGTCGCGGTGACACAAAGGGCCAGGACCACTCCCGGGTAAGGAATCGCCGGTAGAATGCGGTTAAGATTCACGGTCCTCGTCGATGGCGATCTTTCATTTACAGTATGGAATGTTTCGGGTGGACCGGTATTACCCTGGGGAACATAACTGGGCGTGGGACCCTTACGGACCCAGAAATACGTCATCGTGTGGATGTGACGATGCCCCCAAAGGAGAACAAGGCGAGGTTATCTATACATTGAACAGAAAATTTATGACGTCGCCGTTCTGCACCGGATAGGTCCGGCCCTCGGCGCGGAGGAGACCCTGTCGCCGTGACTCGGCGAATCCGCCGCAGCGGGCCAGGTCGTCGTAGGCGACCACCTCGGCTCGGATGAAACCGCGCTCGATGTCGGAGTGGATCCGCCTTGCCGCCAGTGACGCCGGCTCGTTTTTTGGCACGGTCCAGGCCTTCACTTCATCTGCACCGACGGTAAAGAAACAGTCCAGGCCCAGGAGGTTGTAGGAGAGCCGGATCATCCTTCCGGCGCCGGACTCGCCGGCATCCATCGACTCGCGGAACTGACGTTCTTCCTCGGGGGCCATTTGAGCCAGTTCCATCTCCAGCTTTCCACACATAGCTGTCGTCCCTACGCCAGAGCGGCCTAGACGGGTGGCAAGCTCCTTTTCCAAGATATCAGTGGTCGCTAGCTGCTCCTCACCAATGTTGAACAGGATGAGAAGGGGCTTCTCCGTGAAGAACTGGTAATCGGCTATGGATCGTCGCTCATCGACGGAGAGGTTCTGTTCCCGTATGGGTAAATCAGCTTCCAGACCTTCCTTGATTTGAGCTATCAGGACATGATCTCGGCGGATCCGTTCCCGGTCACCGGCCTTGGCCGCCTTCATCTCTTTCTGCAGCCGTTGCTCTCTGCGCTCCAGTATTACCAGGTCGGAGAAGGCCAGCTCTAACTGCATTGAGGCCAGGTCCCGGTATGGATCTACCGTTCCTTCCGGGTGAGGAACCGATGGGGAATCAAAGGCTCGGACGACCAGGAGCAGAGCATCGGTTTGCTGGAGGTTGTTGAGCATCTGACCGCTGATGCCTCGAGTTTTACTCTTTTCCTCGGGATAGGCCGGGAGATCGACGTACTGGACCTCCGCGGGGGTTACCCGCTGCGGCTCGAACATCTCCGTTAAGGTGTCCAGTCGCGGGTCGGGGACCTTGGCTATGCCCAAATGGGGCTTGCCTGGCGACTGAGCCGCGTCGGTCGCGGCCTGGCCACGGGTGAGCGCGTTGAATACGGTGGTCTTACCGCTCTGGGGCAGTCCAATAATTCCGAGGCCGATACTCATATCTGGTTCATCTACCAGCCACTCTCATATAGCCTACCTCCCTCTGCTCAATTATTATATATTCGTTGACGACGGCAGACGCCAGCTATCGTTCCAAGCTGACCTCGTTGTCACCTAGATCGTCTTGAGTTCCCCGAGCCTGCTGTTAATCCTCTCCGCCTCCAGCGACAACCTCTCCCATTCCTCCCAGAGCGATTGGGCCTCCCTCTTGAGCACCTGGTACTGGTCTCCCGAAGTGGCCAACTGAGCCGCGTCTTCAAAGCGATCCGGGCTGGAGAACAGCGCCTCCAACTGGGCAATCCTGGCCTCCTGGGCCACCAGCGTGGCATCGATTCCATCTATCCGCTTGGCCAGCCTGCGGGCCTCTATGCCGAGAGCCCGGCGCAGCTCATTTTCCGCGCTCCGTGGTTGTCCAGAGCGTTTCCTGGCAGTTGGGTTGCCGGAAGAGCCCTGCTTCGAGGCGTCATTGACCGCTCCGTTGGCAACAATACGGGTGTGCTCTTGGGCGACAGCTACCTGTTTCCGATACAGGTAGCTGTCGTAGTCGCCTGGGAAGAGCACGGGTTGGCCGCTATCGACCTCGATGATTTTGTTGGCGATCTGCCGTATGAGGGTGCGGTCGTGGGTTATTAAACAGATGGTGCCGCGATAGTCGCTGAGGGCGTCCGCGAGGACCTCCCTGGAGGCTATGTCCAGGTGGTTGGTTGGCTCGTCCATGAGCAGCAGGTTACTTCGTTGGACCAGCAGCTTGGCCAATGCTACTCGCGCCTTTTCTCCACCCGACAACACGGATATGGGCTTGCTGACGTCGTTGCCGCTGAACAGAAAGCCGCCAAGGATGTGCCGCAGGTTCTGGTCCGATTCCTCGGGCGCAGCCTGCTGAAGCTCCTCGATGAGCGTGTTGATAGGGTTGAGGAGCTCCAACACGTGCTGTGCGTAGTAGGTTGTGATCACGTTGTGGCCGGTCTTTCGCTCACCCTCCTCGAAGGGAAGGACGCCAGCGAGGATCTTCAGCAGGGTGGTCTTGCCGGCGCCGTTGGGACCAACCAGGGCGACCCGGTCTTCGCGCATCAGCGCCAGGTTCAGACCCCGGTAGACGTGATTATCGCCGTATGACTTGCTCACGTTAGTAAGACGGATTGCCTCAGCACCGCTCCGTTCCGGCTCCGGGAAGGAATAGTGGACCCTCTTGGTCGCCCTGGGCGGCTTAATTTGCTGTACCTTCTCAAGTTGCTTCAAACGGCTCTGGACCTGACCGGCTTTCCGCGCCTTGTAGCGAAAGCGCTCGACAAAGCGCATCTGCCTCTGGACCTCGCGGTCCTGCCTGGCCGAGGCAGCTTTTTTTTCCTGAAGGGAACGTTCGCTGGCGATGAGGTAGTCGTCATAGTCACCCCTGACGAGAACCACCTCGTCGGATGCAATAGCCAGCACCATGGTTGCTACCTGGTTCAAGAAGGCCCGGTCGTGAGAGGTGACGACTATCGCTCCCCGGAAGGAGGAAAGGTACTTCTCAAACCACAGGTTTGCGTCTAGGTCCAGGTGGTTGGTTGGCTCGTCCAAGAGCAACACATCCGGCTTCCTGAAAAGCAACTTGCCCAGCGCAGCGCGCATAAGCCAACCGCCGCTGAACCCGGCGAGGGGCCGGAAGAAGTCGTCTTGCTTGAAGCCTAGCCCGGAGAGGATCGCCTTTGCCTCGTGCTCCATGTAGCCTCCCTCAGCCGCCTCCAGCTCCATTTCGAGCCGGCTGAGTTGTCGTAGGAGATCATCATGGTTGCCTGAGTTGGTCTGCCCGGAATCGGTCTTTCCGGAATCGGTCTTTAATGAAAGAGCCTCATGGGTGGCGGCGATCCTGTCTCTAAGAGCGGTCACCTTCGAAGATTCCTCAAGCACCTCTTGTATCAGAGTTTTGCCGGAAAACAGGGCGAGCTCCTGTTTTAGATAGCCTATAGTGGCGTTGCGATGCTTGGATAAGGTCCCCGTGTCCGGGGAGATCTCGCCAGCCAGGATGTCCAGGAGGGTGGTCTTGCCCGAACCGTTGGGGCCTACCAGCGCAATGCAATCACCGGCCGCGACGTTGAAGGTTAGACCACTGAACAGAATCCGGTCTCCGTAGGCCTTGCTGACGTTGGCGGCACTTAGCATTTTGACCTTTGTAGTTTTAAGCGGGGCGGTTAGGGATGCGCTCTATTGAGCTAGACTAGAGAGGCTCCCAGTGACGTAGCGAATTGTTCACATTGCCACTGCCGCACCTCAGGTGACTGGAGCTCGGCATCCAATGTGAGAGGGGCTTTTCCAAGACGTTCCAGGCTTGCCATCGGCCATACTAGAGCCGGGTCAATAGACAGCTGCATCCCCAGGTTTGATCTCCACTTCTTCAACATCTGAAGACGGTCAATATCAACCGGTGTCGCCGGCCTTATGCTGTTACGGACTGGATTACTGATTGGTGGATCGGCCAATCCCATATGAAGAGCTGCCCGCAAAAGCCTGCCAAAACTGGAGTCGACTTGCCTTCTAAGTGAGGGGAGTTGGGCCAGATCGGCAGCCGGATTGGAGGCCAAATAGATTAGAGTTTCGTGGGGCAGAACATAGTAGGGAGGCAGATTGCGACGCCGGGCCTCGGCTTCCCGCAACATGAATAGTCGTTTCAAGATTGCCTTTTCTTGCCCACCTAGCCTGCGGCTGCCTTTCAGCGATAGGAATGCCGTTTCCGGGTCCGGGGCAACGTAACGGATCTTTTCCAATCGAGCGCACTCCTCAGAGACCCATGGAGACCTTGCGAGGGTTTGCAGCCTGCTCTGAAGCTCCTTCCGAATATCCAGAAGATACCAGACATCCGTAGCTGCGTAATTCAGGGCCTCTTGACTGAGTGGCCGATGGGACCAGTCGCTTTTTTGAAGCCGCGCCTCTTTGGGGACGTGTACCCCCAGCAAAGACTCGATCAAGGCTGACAGTCCGCTCTGCTCCATACCGGCGAAGCGGGCTGCAATGGAGGTGTCGAAGAGGTTCCGGACCCGAAATCCCCACTCTCTATCCAGGCACCGGATGTCGTACTCAGCGCCCTGAATGACCTTTACCACCGTCTCGTCCGCCAACACTTCGCCTAATGGGTTAATATCATCAGCTGCAATCGGATCGATCAGGTAGACCTCGCTTTTGGTCGCCACCTGAATCAAACATATTCTCTCAGGGTATCTGTGCCGGCTGTTTGACTCGGTATCTATAGCGATACAGTCTTCACGGGATAAGATACGAGCCAGGCCAGAAACCTGGTCTGAGGTGGTCAAGGGTTCGATTGCAATCGACGTCTTGTGTTCCATACTTTCATCGTTTCGGGAGCTGAATCCAGCTCCATGCAGCCAGAGTGGGCATGAAAACCTACTTATTGGCGGCGTAAAGCCGTGTTTGCGCGATAGGGCTTGCCATTAGCTTCCCTTGATATAGGTTTTGCCAGGACTCAGCGGGCGTTTCCCGCCCATTACCAGTATACAAGGCTGCATCAGGAAGTTTTGGTGAGAATCTGCTTGGGGTGGATGGGCGACCACCTTCGCACGAAGCAGGGACCCAAGTTTATATCTGGTGGGCCCGCCAGGAATCGAACCTGGGACCCGCCGGTTATGAGCCGGCTGCTCTGCCCCTGAGCTACGGGCCCGTGGTGTGGGGAAGCTGTGGGAAGGTAGTGGGGGTTTAGGACTGCCCTGTGTATTAGCCTACCCTAGGTTACCCCAGGGGCATATGGGTGTCAAGAAATGCCCAGCTTCTCTTTGTAGTCCGGGTCCCAGCCCGCCAGCAGGCCATTTTCGACCTGTTGGGCTATGGGCCCGGGCATTATAGGCTCGCCGCTGGTGGGGACGGTGGCTATAACGGCGTCCCTCTCCAGGGCAAGGTACTCCTCCTCGCCGACGCCCAGCAGGCCGGTAAGCACGGAGAGGTTATGCTGGCCCAGGGAGGGGCCGGGGCCTCGTATGCTCAGAGGGCTTTTTGAGAATTTGTAGGGGCGGCCAATGAAGGGCCTGGTCCCTATTCCCCTCTCCTCGGGGAAACTGACGTTTTCCAGGAAACCCCGGGCTTTGAAGTGGGGGTCCAGGTGGGTGTCCCTGTTATCGAACACCGGCCCGGCAGGCACGCCGGCAGCCTGAAGCATCTCCATTAACTGGTACTTCTCATGTCCGCCGGTCCACTGATTGATCAGGGAGTCAAGCTCATCGTGGTTTTTTATACGGGCCAGCTCGTTTGCGAACCTGGGATCGGTTTCTAGCTCGGGCCGGCCAATCAGACGGCACAGGGCCTGCCAGTGCGCCTCCGAACCCACGGAAAGGACAACCCATTGGTCGTCGCCCTTGGCCCTGTAGCACCCCTGAGGCGCCCGGCTGGGGTGCCGGTTCCCGGCCCTTTCCCCCAGGCGCCCGTTGACCATGAAGTCCATCAGATATTCGGAGGTGAACATGGCCCCGGCCTGGTACATGGCCAGGTCTATCCACTGGCCCCTGCCGGTGCGGCCCCGGTGCAGCAGGGCGGCGCCTATGGCGAATAGAGCGGTCCAGGTGGAGAGGTAGTCCACGAAGGACATGCCGGCCTTGGAGGGCGGGCCGCCCGGATAGCCGGTAATCCAGCAATGGCCGTGGGTCGCCTCCTGGGTGGTGGCCTGTGCCGGGTATCCGGAGTATGGTCCGTCTCCATGACCGTAGCCGGTGTTGGATACCATGACGATGTCGGGCCTGATCCTGCGCAGGTTCGGGTAGTCCAGGCCCCAGTTCCGCATCACCCTGGGGGTGTAGTTTTCCAGGACCACGTCACTGATGCTCACCAGCTGGCGAAACAGCTCCCTGGCTCTCTCGTTAGTGAGGTCCAGGGTGACGGACAGCTTGCCCCTCTGCAAAAGATTGTAGGCGGATGCCCGGTTCCACCAGTCCTCGGACACCTCGTTCTCGGGGAAGAAGCTAAAAAAGCTGCCGTGCCTGGTGGGGTCGGGACGTCCCGGCCCTTCCACCTTGATCACCTCAGCGCCCATGTCCGCCAGAAGGGCGCCGGCGTAGGGTAGGGAGAAAACGTAGCTGGAGTCCAGTACCCGGACCCCCTCCAGGGGAAGCCCAGCCATGCTTGGATACCTCCTTAGGGGTCTAAATTATATCCATGCCGCGCATGCGCACCAGTTCTTGCTTGGTATAGCCGAGACGGTGGCAGTATATCTCGACGTTGTGCTGGCCAAGAAGAGGGTCCGGCCGCGGGGTTTGGTACGGGGTAAGGCTGAAGTTGAACAGTACTGCCGGCACCTTGAGCCTGCCCATTACGGGGTGATCGACATCGCGGTAGAACTCCCTTGCCTCCAGCTGGGGACAACGGGCCAGGTCCTCGGGCGTCTGGACAAGGCCCAGCAGCATACGCATTTCCGAGGCATCGCGGAAAAGCTCCCGACCGCTCCTGTCCTTGATGGCATCCAGGAGGATGGCGTCCAGCTCCTCCCCTGCATCCGATCTCTGTGTCGGATCTCGGAAGCGGGATTCCCCAAGCTGGGGCCTGTCGAAAAACCGGGCCATATCCCTCCAGCCCGCCCCTCCTCCCGGCTGGCTGATGATCCAGCCGTCCTTGCAGGGCATGGGATTCCCGTAGAGGCTGCCGATGGGCTTTCTCCGGGTCTCTATCCCTCCCGTGAAAGCGTAGCGGGTCTGGTTGGTGATCATGGTCGAGCTGACGCACTCGGTGGTGGATATGTCCAGGTGCTGGCCCTGGCCGTTGTTTTGTTGGAAGAGGAGTGCCATTGTCGTGGCCGCGGCGCCGTTCAGTCCTGCCTCGTACTGGGCCTGGAACCCGCCGTGTTTCAGGGGTTCGCGGTCCTGGGTCCCGCTGATGCTCATGATTGCGCCCATGGCGTAGCTGACTATCTCTTCCCCCTGGAACCGGCTGTAGGGGCCGTCCTGTCCGAAGGGAGTGATGGAAGTCATTATGAGCCGGGGGTTTACCCGCTCCAGGCTATCGTATCCCAGTCCCAGAGAGGCCAGGTAACCCGGCTGGAAGCTCTCCACCACCACGTCGGCATTTCTGACCAGCTTCCGAAAGAGCTTCTCGCCTCCCGCTGTTTCGATATTCAGGGTAGCCCCAAGCTTGTTCAGGTTTTGGATGAGGAAGAAGAGGCTTTTCTCGTGATGAGGGTCGTCTTTATAGAAGGGGCCCATACGTCTTAGAGCAGACCCTCTGGAGGGTTCCAGTTTTATCACCTCCGCGCCGTAATCGGCCAGCAGCCT
Source organism: Dehalococcoidia bacterium (assembly GCA_965225925.1). GTDB lineage: Bacteria > Chloroflexota > Dehalococcoidia > Lucifugimonadales > JAGWBF01 > CBDDBY01. The sequence continues at coordinate 1,004,934 of CBDDBY010000005.1, forward strand.
GGCGCAGAAGGAGCCGGCTATGCCTTCGGCCAGGTCCAGGACCCGCACGCCCTCCAGCGCTCCTCCGGTCAATTATGCCTCCGTGTGCGTAGCTGAGCCGGATACCTCCGCCGGCTTCGGTGCGTAGGGACCCCGTCCACGAATCAAGAACACTACGGCGGTGGCTATCAAGGGAAGGATGAAGTTGATCAGCAGCACGATGTCGTAGTTGCCTACCCCGTCGGCGGACCGTCGAGCCGTCTCATCATATAGGTAACCCGCCAGCCAGAGGCCCAAAAAGGCAGCGATGGGCGAGATAGTTACGATACCGCTGTAGACGCTGGTTAGACGCCGCACCCCGAAATGGTCGGCGGTCACTGCTGCGGTGCCGGACATAACCGAGGTCCAGGACAGGCCTATGATAATGGTAGCTATTACGATCCCCAGGACGCCCTGAGTGAGCACCAGAATACCGTACCCCAGGGCCCTCAGACCGTAGCAGACGCCGAGGACGTTTCTTCTTCCAAAGATGTCGGAGAGGCGGCCAAAGGAGATGGCCCCCAATATGCTGCCTACCCCCACCATGGGCCCCACCGCCCCTACCAGTGCCGATGAGTGCCCCAGGTCGGTGATGTAGGCCGGATAGTGAGCATTCACGAAGCTCATTGTGTAACATCAGGCGAATATGCCGGCGGTCAACCTCCAGAAGGTCGCGGTCCTGAGAGTTTCAAGAAGGGAGAGTCCCTGCTCTAACTCTCGTGAAGCCACCGTCCCCGCACCGGTAGGGTTGGACTCTCCATCCGGCAGGAGCCCCATCTCCCGGGGGCTCTCCTTAAGGTACCGCCACCCGATTGGCACCACGATAAACGCAACGACTCCCGCCAATACGAAATAGGCCTCGCGCCAGCTCAGAAAGGCTACCATGACTACGGAGATGGGCAACAGAATTGCGGAGCCGAATCCGCTTCCCGCGTTGGTCAACCCCAGGGCCAGGCCCCGCTGCCGGCTGAACCAGGAGCTTACCATCTTGGTGAAGATGGGCGGCTCGGCCAGGCTGAATCCAAAGGCCATGGGGATGTAGACCGCGTAAAGCTGGGCAAGGTTGTCCACCAACGGCACAAGGGCCAGCATAGCGGCGGCTAGGAGCATACCCGGCAGGGCGAACTTCTTCCCGCCGTACCGGTCGGCCAGCATTCCCACCGCGGGCCTGATCATCCCCGCCATCAACACTGTGAGGCCGAAGACCAGGGACAGGTCCTCCCTGCCCCAGCCGAACTCGTCGGTCATGGGCTTCATGAAGGCGCCGAAGGAGAACCTGGTGCCCGTGGAGCCGAACAGCATAAAGCCCGCCGCTCCGACGACGACCCAGCCATAGAAGATGGTGTAGCGCTTTTGTAACATCCCGGTTCCCTCCGCGTCCCAATTATATTATCAGTTTTATTCGTCTGCCACAGGCACTATCCTTTACATGCATAATTCGAATTGGTAACCTTGTAGCAGCTTGTAAGCCTGAATAGCGGGCGGGTTATACGGCTACTAGCTCACTGGAAAGACCCTGCCCCGAAATAGGGACTGAGAAGAGAGAAGAAGATTGGAGCGTTCCTTGGAGCGGCCCGACATGGATGTCATTCTCTCCCTGTCCAAGCGGAGGGGGTTCGTCTTCCAGAGCAGCGAGATCTACGGAGGCCTGAGCTCCACCTGGGATTACGGGCCCCTGGGCGTCGAGCTGAAGCGCAACGTCAAGGATGCCTGGTGGCGTTCGGTGGTCCAGGAGCGGGACGACATGGTGGGGCTGGACGCCGCCATCCTGATGCACCCCCAGACATGGATTACCAGCGGCCACGTGGAAAGCTTTTCAGATCCACTGGTTGAGTGCAAGAGCTGCCACAAGCGTTTTCGCGCCGATGCCATCGGGGATGGGACTCTGTGTCCCGAGTGCGGCGGCGAGCTCACAGACCCCCGCAACTTCAACCTCATGTTCAAGACCTTCATGGGGCCCGCCGAGGACTCCGCCCATGAGGTCTACATGCGTCCCGAGACCGCCCAGGGCATGTTCGTCAACTTCGCCAACGTGCTGGTGGCCTCCCGGCGCAAGCTCCCCTTCGGTATCGCCCAGATAGGCAAGGCATTTCGCAACGAGATTACTCCGGGCAACTTCACCTTCCGCACCCGGGAGTTCGAGCAGATGGAGATAGAGTACTTCGTCAAGCCCGGCGCCGACGAGTCGTGGCTCGACGCCTGGGTGGAGGAGAGGTTCTCATGGTATGTGAAGTACGGCATCCGCCGGGAGAACCTCAGAATCCGCCGCCACGGAGAGGATGAGCTGGCCCACTACGCCAAGGCCTGCTATGACATCGAGTACCATTTCCCCTGGGGCTGGGCGGAACTGGAGGGCATCGCCAACCGCACCGACTACGACCTGAAGGCCCATGGCGGGGCCAGCGGCCAGGACCTGACCTATTTCGACGAAGAGACCAAGGAGCGGTACTATCCTTACGTCATCGAGCCCTCGGGCGGCGTGGACCGGGCGGCCCTGGCCTTTCTGCTGGACTCCTACGACGTCGAAACGGCTGCTTCAAGTGACCCAGAAAAGGGAGGCTCCCCGGGTAAGGATGAAACGCGTGTGTTGCTGCGTTTAGACCGGCGCATGGCCCCGGTGAAGGTGGCTGTGCTCCCCCTGAGCCGCAACGAGAGGCTGGCGCCCACAGCCAAGCAGGTGCACTCTTTGGTGCGGGAGAATTTCGCCTCCCAGTACGACGACGCCCAGAGCATCGGACGCCGCTACCGCAGGCAGGACGAAATCGGCACCCCCTACTGCGTGACCGTGGACTTCCAGAGCCTGGAGGATAATCGAGTGACCATCCGGGACCGGGACACGATGAGGCAGCAGAGGGTCCCCATCGCAGACCTGGCGCCCATCCTCGGGGACAAGCTGGAACACGGGTGGTGAGGTTGATTTAGAGAGGGATTCCATTCAAAAGTCAGGAGATTTGCGCGAAGAGTAGAGTCCCAGGAAGTGGTGTAAGAGGGAGAGGGTCTGGAGAAAGAGAGACCACCGCGTCATCCTTAGCGGGCAAAGAAGAAAGCTCGAGAAAGGAGGACAACAGTGGTCAAGGAAAGGATGGACCTGCTGGAGCTATTGCGCAAGGGGGGAATGGACGGTGACGTGGACTTCCTACGGGAGGCACTGAGAGTGCTGGTAGAGGGGATCATGGATGCGGAGGTGTCATCGAGGATCGGTGCTGAGTATGGAGAACGCAGCCCTGAGCGGGTGACCCAGCGCAACGGGTATCGGTCCCGGGCGTGGGATACCCGTGTAGGGACGATGGATCTGCACATCCCGAAGCTCAGAGAGGGGAGCTACTTCCCGAGCCTGCTGGAGCCACGGCGTCGCAGCGAGCGAGCTCTGCTGGCTGTGATCCAGCAGGCCTACGTGGAAGGTGTATCCACAAGGCGGGTGGACGATCTGGTCAAAGCCCTGGGGTGTGAGGGTATCTCCAAGAGCCAGGTGTCGCGCATCTGTCAGGAACTGGACGTGGTGGTGGATGGCTTCATGGGCCGTCCGCTGGACGCTGGACCCTACCCCTACCTGTGGCTGGACGCACTGACCCAGAAGGTCAGGGAGGACGGCAGGATCGTCAACGTCAGCGTGGTGGTGGCGACGGCGGTCAATGGCGAGGGCAAGCGGGAGATCATCGGGATGGACGTGGGTACGAGTGAAGACGGCGCCTTCTGGCTGGCCTTCCTACGCTCGCTGTCCGCTAGGGGCCTCGGCGGGGTGGAGCTGGTGGTATCGGACGCTCATCAGGGACTCCGAGGCGCCATCGCCGCAGTCTTCGGCGGAGCCAGCTGGCAACGGTGCCGCACCCACTTCATGACCAACCTGCTCACTCGGGTCCCCAGGCGCGCCCAGCCATGGGTAGCCACCATGGTGCGCACCATCTACCAGCAACCCTCCCCCGATGAGGTACACGCCCAGCTCGACAGGGTGACCGATCAACTCCAGAACCGGTTCCCTCAGGTCGCCTCTCTACTGGACGAGGCCGGACCCGACGTCCTGGCCTTCTCCAGCTTCCCACTCGCCCACTGGAAGAAGATCTGGTCCAACAACCCACAGGAGCGTCTCAACAAGGAGATCCGGCGACGCACCGATGTGGTGGGCATCTTCCCTAACCGGCCGGCCGTGCGCCGCCTCGTTGGCGCCGTCCTCGCTGAGCAGCACGACGAATGGGCCGTTGGCCGTCGATACATCACACCTGTCGCGCTGACCTTCAACGAAGTTCTTCCAGAGGCCGATCTCGCGGAGGGGACTGCCGCCTAAACAACATCAACAGGATGACGCACTCTTACACCACTTGACGGGACGTGGCCTGCGCGAAGTTAACTGGGCCCTGCTAGAGTTGGCGAAAGTCTCTGGCCCTAATTTGTTAAAAGACCCGGAGGGCAATATGATCCGTGAATATATCGCTGCTGCCATGAAGAGGGGGAGGTATGAAATTCTCGCTGATGACGGGACATACTATGGTGAGATCCCCGGCTTCGAAGGGGTGTTCGCGAATGCTTCCCAGCTAGAGGACTGCCGAAACCTCCTGGAAGAAGTCCTTGAAGAATGGCTGTTATTCAGGCTCGCTCATGGTCTCTCCACTCCTGTGGTTGATGGGCTTGACCTGAAGTTCAAAAAAGTAGAGACGGCTTAGTGCCTTCCTTTGGTCCCGTCTCTAGACGGGAGCTAATTTCCGCCTTGCGAAGGGCTGGTTTCGAGGTGCCCCATTTGGGTCGTCGTCATCAGATTATGGTTCGAAGAGATACAACTGTGTTTATTCCAAACCCCCATTCCGGCGCCATCGGGAGGGAGTTGCTCATCCGTATCCTGCGACAGGCTGGGATCAGTCGTAAGGATTGGGAGCAGCTATGAGTGGTTCCCAGGCCATGCGCATCCTCCATTTTTCCGACCTCCACATAGGGGTGGAAAACCACGGGAGGATTGACCCGGCCACGGGGCTGTCCACTCGGTTGCTGGACTTCCTTGAATCTCTGGACGAGCTGGTGGAGTACGCCCTGGCCGAAGATGTGGACCTGGTGCTCCTGGCCGGGGATGCCTACAAAGGCCGGGACCCTTCCCAGACTCACCAGAGAGAGCTGGCCAAGCGCTTGGACCGGCTCACCTCGGCCGGTGTGCCGGTGTTCCTCCTGGTGGGAAACCACGACCGGCCCCACGCCGTGGGCAGGGCCACCGCCATCGAAATATTCCATACCCTGCGGGTGCCCGGCCTTTCAGTGGCTGACCAGCTTCAGACCTATACGGTCGCCACACGTAAGGGCCCTCTGCAAATCGTGGCCCTACCCTGGCCCCGGCGCAGCGGACTGCTCAGCCGGGAGGAGTCCCGTGGAATGACCATCGACAATGTCAGGGAGGAGATAGAGGACCGGCTCACGAGGCAAATCCAGAGAGAAGCTGAGGCCCTCGACCCATCTCTACCCGCGGTCCTGGCGGGGCACCTGACCATTAACGGCGCTAAGATCGGCACGGAGCGGTCCATGATGCTGGGCCAGGACCACGTCCTCTACCCCAGCGCCGTCCACAAGCCGGAGCTGGACTACGTGGCCCTGGGACATATCCACAAGCACCAGGTGCTCCGGGAAAACCCCATGGTGGTCTACTCAGGGAGCCTCCAGCGGGTCGACTTCAGCGAAGAGGGGGACCGCAAGGGCTTCTGCGTGGTGGACCTGGACCCCTCCGCACCCCAGGGCCGGCGGCTGAGGGACTTCAAATTCGAACCGGTGAAGGCCCGGCCTTTTCTTACCATCGAGGTAAAGCTCACGGCGGGGGACGAAGACCCCACGGGTACGGTGGTCCGGCAGATCATGGCCCGTAACGTGGTTGATTCCGTAGTACGCCTAAAAGTCACTTTGCCGGCCGAGCTTGATGTCCATCTGCGGGACGCAGAGATCAGGCAGGCATTGAGCGGCGCCCACCACCTGGCCGCACTGAGCCGCGAGGTGGAACAGGACAGAAGGACCAGGATCCCAGCAGACGTGGCGGAAGGACTGACCCCCATTGATGCGCTGCGGCTTTACTTGGATGGCCGAGAAATGGAGCCCGAACGCCGGGAGAAGATGCTACGTTACGCGGAGGAACTGGTGTCTTCGGAACCGGCGGATGAGGGGAATGTATAGCCGATTCGGTCCTGAAGCTGGCCTGAGTGGGACATCGGCCCTCGGGAAAGGCCGGCGATAATGGCATCCGCCCCCCGCACCAGGCTACGCACAACCTCTTCGGCCCCCAGTATCTCGGAAACGAGGCCCACGCCGGCGCCGCAATATGCGACGCTGCTGTTGACATCACCTTCCAACAGGGCCGCCCGTACCTGGGCGGGGCCCAGCTCAGAGTCCCAGTAGCTGTGATGGTCGGCTTCCGCAGGTGGAAGGCTGGACTTTAACTTTAGACTGGTGTCGCTGCGGAGCACCCGGGTCGGCCTGTGATACCTTCCCGCGATCACGGTGCCCGTGTCGATGGCGCCCAACAGCGCCTCTTTGTATTTCGGGTGGGCAACGCACTCGTGGGTGGCGACGAAACTGGTGCCCAACTGCACTCCCTCGGCGCCCAGGGAGAGGGCCGCCACGTAGCCTCTGGCATCCATAATGCCGCCGGAGGCGATGACAGGAACGGATACGGCTTCGACAATCTGGGGGACCAGCACAAGGTTGGGGGTTTCATCAGGACCCCTGATCCCGCCCCCCTCGTAGCCTTCGGCGATGACCATGTCCACTCCCTGAGCCTCGGCGCCGCGGGCATGCCTTACCGTGGATACCTGGTGGAGCACCGCCACTTCTCTCTTTTTAAGAATGCCCGTATATAGGGCAGGACTGCCGCTGTAGGTCAAGGCGATCCTCATACTCTCCTCCAAAGCCACGTCGATGAGAGTGGACATCATAGGATTGGCCAGGTAGAAGGCTACACCGAAGGGGTTGCTGGTGTTGCGCCGTACCCTACGTATATTCTCCCTGAGGTTGTCCACCATATCCCCACCGGCGGCCATTCCTGCCGAAGGATGTAGAATCCCCAAGCCTCCGGCCTCGGAGACGGCCGCCACCAATTCCGGGTTGGAGACCCAGGGCATTCCCGCTTGCAAGATTGGATGCTCGATGGCCAGAAGCTTGGCCACTAGCGTTTTCTTCATATTCCCCCTAACGCGGACATGGGAAGAAGTCGAACCGATGCTAGGGGCATTTGCCTAAGCCCGAATCCACCGAAGGACGGCCTTGGGGACAGTCCTTGAAGAAGCCAGCGGGTGCTCCTCTGAATCTGGGATAATGGTTTTGGAACAGAAACCAGCCCGGAAACAAGGAGCACCCAATAGATGCTGCCACAGAACAAACCCGACCGTATGCGCATCCTCTTTGACGACCATCGCCTGGTGGCCAATGCCGGCCTGCTCCTGCCGGCCACCCTAGCCCGGCACCTGGGCCTGCGGGAACTCGTCGACCATCACCTTGACCTCGGCGGAGCGCCGGGACGGGCGAACACTGGGGACAAGATGCTGACGCTGGTCGCTTCCGCGCTGGCAGGCGGCGACTGCATCGACGACGCCGATGCGCTGCGCGCTGGTGGGACGGTCGGTGTTCTAGGCTGCGTGGTCAAGGCGCCATCCACCCTGGGGACCTTCCTGCGCAGCTTCCGGTGGGGGCATGTCCGTCAACTCGACCGCGTGAGCCGCCAGTTGTTGGCCCGGGCCTGGGCCGCTGGGGCCGGACCCGGCGACTCGCCCCTGACCATCGACCTGGACTCGACCATCTGCGAGACCTATGGACTGGCCAAGGAGGGAGCGCGCCATCACGGCTATCACCCGCTGCTGGCCATTGCCGCCGGCACCGGCGAGGTGCTGATGTCCCGGCTGCGCGAGGGCCGGGCCAACACCGCCCGTGGCGCCGCCCACTTCCTGCGTGAGACGGTGGGGCGGGTGCGCTACGGCGGGGCCAGGGGACAACTCACGGTGCGGGCCGACAGCGGCTTCTACGCCCACACTGTCGTTGCCGCCTGCCGGGAAATGGATGTCCGCTTCTCTATCACCATCCGCCAGCGCGCCAGCCTGCGGGACCTGATCGAGGCGATACCAGAGGAGGACTGGACTCCCATCCCCTACTGGATGGACGGCGCCGCCGATGTCGCCGAGACGACTTACACCCCGTTCCAGACCAAGTCGGACGCCCCGCCGGTGCGGCTCATTGTCCGGCGGGTGAAGCCGACGCCCGGTTCCCAGCTCGCCCTCTTCGCCAGATACAGCTATCACGCCTTCATCACCGACCGCGATGGGGAGACGCTGGAACTGGAGGCCGATCATCGCCGCCACGCCGAGGTCGAGAACGCCATACGCGACCTCAAGTACGGCGTCGGGCTGAACCACATGCCGTCGGCGCGCTTCGCCGCCAACGGCGCCTGGCTGGCGGTACAGGTGATGGCGCATAACCTGGCCCGCTGGACGGCGCGGATTGGTCTGGGCGAGCGGACCGTGATCACCAAGACCCTCAGGCGACGGGTCTTCGCTCTGGTGGGGCGGATCACCCGCTCGGCGCGCCGCCTCACTTTGCATCTCCCCCGGCGCTGGCCTTGGGAAACCCAGTTCAGTCGCGCCTTGGCCCGGCTGCAAGCCATTCCATTCCCGGCCTGACGGCCAGCCTGCAACTGACCCAACGTCCCCGCAATCTCGCGCCACCCCGGTCCGCGAGAGTCCCCTGCTGCGTATCCTCTCGCCATCCCGCGCATCGCAACTCCCGCATAGGGCCTTAGGGGCCCTGTGCGGCGACTGAAGACCCTCCGCCGGCCTCCCATCTACCCCAAGAGCCCAGGCCATCTCCCCTGTAGCTCCCTCACCCACCCCCTTCCGCTGTCCTCACGCCGTCCATCCGTGTCCTTCGGTGGATTCGGGCTTACCTGTCAACTGCTATTGTCATTGAACACTCGAATCCTGTCCTCCCATATTAGGATTTATTTGACTCCTTGAATCCCCCAACATAGAATTCCTATGACCCTACGGGTCTCCAACGTGTGATTAATGAGCTTCCCAGATGTGCTTCTCCTCATTATTAGATGGCTTCATGCACTGGCGGCAGTTGCATGGGTCGGGGGAGGCCTTTTCTATTTAGCGGTCTTACGTCCCAGCCTCAGAAGGGCCGATGGCGGTCGAGGTGAAGGGATAAATGGCGTTGGGGAGCGGTTCAGGAACCTGGTGAACACCACCATAGCCGTGCTGCTGGTTACCGGCGTCATCCTGACGGTGAGCCGGCTCACCTCTGACTACGCAGGCATCCCCTATGTCGTGGTGCTTGTGATCAAGATTGCCTTAGCCCTTTACATGTTCTACCTGGTGCGCTTCCTCAGGCCTCACATCTACCCGGCCGACGATATGGGTCGAAGCCAAGGATTTCAGAAGTTGACGTCTCTCTTTACCGGCGCGACTGCGGTGCTGGTCATTGGCGTAATTGTGTTCCTGCTGGCGGACATTTTACGTGCCCTCATCGAGAATGGAATAAAGGGGTAGGGCACCGAGATAGCCTCCCCGAAATGTCAATATCTTCTTAGGAGGATGTATGAAAAAGGACTTGATGGATATTCTGGCGTGCCCGGTGTGCAAGGGTGCTCTGGAGTTGAAGGTGGAGGAGGACCTCGGTGACGAGGTTGTAAAGGGTTCCCTCCGTTGCGGGGCATGCGATGAAACATACCCGATAGAGGACTCCATCCCCAACCTCCTGCCTCCGCAGCTACGGACATAGCATCACTGTACTTCAGCCCCTCTTGCACTATCCGGGACCAGTTTAAGGAGAGACATGAATCCTTAATAGGATTTTAAGAATGTTCCCTTAAACGTGATTCTAGTATGACCCAGCAGGAGGTGTAATGTGACCGGACTGGCCAGAGGAATGGGCATGGGGATGACCAGTGTTGGCATTGGGATTATTGTTGTCGTGGCCTTTCTTTGGGTGGGACCCGGCGTAGGAGCATTTTTCGATACTGCATCGGCTTCTGTCCTGTTTGATGAGGGAAAAGTAGTGGACATATATCAGCAGGTCAGTCCCGCTGTAGTTGAGGTGACCGTTAGCAACGGCTCGGGCAGGAGCCTATTGAGGACTGGGACAGGGTCCGGGTTTCTGATCGACTCCGAAGGGCACATTGTCACTAACAATCACGTCATAGACGGCGCCAGCAACGTAAATGTGAAATTCAGTGACGGTACAAACGGTGTGGCCACGGTGTTGGGCACGAACCCAGCCAACGACCTGGCCCTTTTGAAGGTGGACCCCTCTTTGGTGGCTGGGAAGGAACCCGTCGTATTGGGCGATTCCTCCCGGATTAAGCCCGGCCAGATGGCCATAGCCATCGGGAGTCCCTTCGGACTCAACGGCTCCGTGACGGTGGGAGTGATCAGCCAGCTGGGCCGGGACCTCCCCAGTGACCTGGGCCGGCCCATATCCAACGTGATCCAGACCGACGCCCTCATCAACCCCGGCAACTCGGGAGGGCCGCTTCTGGACTCCAGCGGTGCGGTGCTCGGTATCAACACGGCCATACAGCTTTCACCCAACGGTGGCGCTTCCGGGGGCCTGGGGTTTGCGGTGCCCGTGGATACCCTGAAGAAAGTGCTGCCCCAGCTAATGGTTAACTCCGTCGTGAGGCCCCCATGGCTGGGCATCCAGGCCGCGGATATAGACGCCCAGCTTGCCGAACAGTTGGGTCTGGCCGTGGACCACGGTGTCTACGTGACCGGGGTCGCGCCCGATAGTCCGGCCGAGGGCATCGGCCTTGTAGAATCGGGTGTAGGTTCCAGGGGCAGGCCTGCCGGCGGCGGCGACACAATCGTGGCGGTGGATGGGGTTTTCGTGAACTCGACGGCGGAGCTGGTGGCAGAGCTCAACTCTTACCTGTCCGGCGATGAGGTCATCCTGACGGTTATCCGGGGTGGAGAGTCCATTGACCTGACAGTGGTTCTGGGGGAGTGGCCTGAAAAACCGGAAGCAACAGCGGCGCCCCGCTTCCAACGGCCGCCGCGCCAGCCCGACAGCCGGCAGATCCCACCAGACCTGTTTGACTGGTTCTTCCGGCTACCCAGAAACGACGGCGACGGCTCTCATTCGGACCGATTCGAGCGCTCCTTCCCCAGGCCGTTCAACCGCTAAGGGTTCCCAAGTCTGATACACTGGCGGGCCCCCACGGTCTAATTTCTCCGGACCGTGGGGGCCTTTACATTTGGGTTTTAGCCCGCATCCACCGAAGGACGGCCTTGGGGACAGTCCTTAAAGAAGCCAGCGGGTGCTCCTCTGAATCTGGGATAATGGTTTTGGAACAGAAACCAGCCCGGAAACAAGGAGCACCCAATAGATGCTGCCACAGAACAAACCCGACCGTATTCGCATCCTCTTTGACGACCATCGCCTGGTGGCCAATGCCGGCCTGCTCCTGCCGGCCACCCTAGCCCGGCACCTGGGCCTGCGGGAACTCGTCGACCATCACCTTGACCTCGGCGGAGCGCCGGGACGGGCGAACACTGGGGACAAGATGCTGACGCTGGTCGCTTCCGCGCTGGCAGGCGGCGACTGCATCGACGACGCCGATGCGCTGCGCGCTGGTGGGACGGTCGGTGTTCTAGGCTGCGTGGTCAAGGCGTCATCCACCCTGGGGACCTTCCTGCGCAGCTTCCGGTGGGGGCATGTCCGTCAACTCGACCGCGTGAGCCGCCAGTTGTTGGCCCGGGCCTGGGCCGCTGGGGCCGGACCCGGCGACTCGCCCCTGAGCATCGACCTGGACTCGACCATCTGCGAGACCTATGGACTGGCCAAGGAGGGAGCGCGCCACCACGGCTATACCGGCGCCCGCGGCTATCACCCGCTGCTGGCCATTGCCGCCGGCACCGGCGAGGTGCTGATGTCCCGGCTGCGCGAGGGCCGGGCCAACACCGCCCGTGGCGCGGCCCACTTCCTGCGTGAGACGGTGGGGCGGGTGCGCTACGGCGGGGCCAGGGGACAACTCACGGTGCGGGCCGACAGCGGCTTCTACGCCCACACTGTCGTTGCCGCCTGCCGGGAAATGGATGTCCGCTTCTCTATCACCATCCGCCAGCGCGCCAGCCTGCGGGACCTGATCGAGGCGATACCAGAGGAGGACTGGACTCCCATTCCCTACTGGATGGACGGCGCCGCCGATGTCGCCGAGACGACTTACACCCCGTTCCAGACCAAGCCGGACGCCCCGCCGGCGCGGCTCATTGTCCGGCGGGTGAAGCCGACACCCGGTTCCCAGCTCGCCCTCTTCGCCAGATACAGCTATCACGCCTTCATCACCGACCGCGATGGGGAGACGCTGGAACTGGAGGCCGATCATCGCCGCCACGCCGAGGTCAAGAACGCCATACGCGACCTCAAGTACGGCGTCGGGCTGAACCACATGCCGTCGGGGCGCTTCGCCGCCAACGGCGCCTGGCTGGCGGTACAGGTGATGGCGCATAACCTGGCCCGCTGGACGGCGCGGATTGGTCTGGGCGAGCAGATCGCGACCACCAAGACCCTCAGGCGACGGGTCTTCGCTCTGGTGGGACGGATCACCCGCTCGGCGCGCCGCCTCACTTTGCATCTCCCCCGGCGCTGGCCTTGGGAAACCCAGTTCAGTCGCGCCTTGGCCCGGCTGCAAGCCATTCCATTCCCGGCCTGACGGCCAGCCTGCAACTGACCCAACGTCCCCGCAATCTCGCGCCACCCCGGTCTCGAGAGTCCCCTGCTGCGTATCCTCTCGCCATCCCGCGCATCGCAACTCCCGCATAGGGCCTTAAGGGCCCTGTGCGGCGACTGAAGACCGTCCGCCGGCCTCCCATCTACCCCAAGAGCCCAGGCCATCTCCCCTGTAGCTCCCTCACCCACCCCCTTCCGCTGCCCTCACGCCGTCCATCGGTGTCCTTCGGTGGATTCGGGTTTAGCAGCAGCGCCCCGTGCCGTCACACCGGCCATGCCTCCAAATTAAAGGCCATCTCTCAGAACATGTACTCGTATCTGAGGCTGGTGAGGTAGGCTTCCTCCATGCGGGCCAACTCCTTGGGGCTGGAACCTTCGGCCAGCCTGCGCGCCCAGTCAGCCAGGGCCTTGTACTCCTTGGACGTGTACATCCTTATCCACTGACTGTACAAGGGCGCATCCGCCGGCTCGCCCTGCCTGGCCAGGTGGTCGCATATCTCCCAGTAGCTCCATTGGCAGGGAAGCAGGGAAGCGGCCAGCTCGGCGTAGGACCGCTGGTGGGCCACGTTCAGCAAGAAGCCGGTATATGCCAGGGTTGTGGGGGCCGCTTCTGTGGCCTCCAACTCGCCGGCGGTGATGCCGAGCTGGGCGCAGAAGCCGCGGTGCAGCTCCATTTCGGTATTCAAGGTCTCGTGGAGCAGCCGGGCGAACCGGCCCATGGCATCCAGGTCGGGAGCACGGGCCGACGCCATTGCCAGTACCCGGCTGTAGTCCATCAGGTAGACGTAGTCCTGCCGCACGTAGAACTTGAATTTCTCCACGTCCAGGGTTCCATCGCCGATCCCGGTCACGAAAGGGTGGGCCAGGATGGCCCTGCGCACCGGCTCGGCCTTCTTCTCCACTTCGTCGGCGATGCCGTCGGCGCGCTTCTTCTCCACTTCGTCGGCGAAGGCCACGGCTACACCTCCCGGCGTCATCATCGAATCACCGGCAGTATACTATATGGGCAAAACGGTGAGGAAGGAGCCTTGAGCAGGCGTTTAGGCTCCGGTTGCCAACCCTTCCTCCCCTGGTCTATCATCAACGTGGCAGAGTGGCTGGAGGGAAGGCGACTTGGCGAAAATAGGCCGCCGCCTAGTCAAAAAGCTGGAAGCCATCGTGGGTGGGTCCAACGTGGTCTACCACCCCGAGGACCTGCTGGTCTTCGAGTACGACGGCTCCATAGACAGGGCCATGCCCGATGCCGTGGTGTTCCCAGTGTCCACCGGTGAGGTCAGTGAGATAGTGAAGCTGGCCTACAAAGAAAGTCTTCCCGTGGTGGGCCGGGGGTCGGGGACCGGCCTCAGCGGAGGGGCCATCGCGTCTTTGGGCGGCATCCAGATAGCTTTGACCAGAATGGGGCGCGTCCTGGAGCTGGATACCGTCAACCGGCTGGCCGTGGTGGAGCCAGGGGTGGTGAACCTGGACCTGGACCATCTGGCGCGCCAACACGGCCTTCGTTACGCCCCAGACCCCTCCAGCCAGAAGGCATGTACTCTGGGGGGCAACGTCGCCGAGAACGCCGGTGGTCCCCACTGCCTGGCCTACGGCGTGACCACCAACCATGTGCTGGGCATGGAGGTGGTGCTGGAGGACGGTTCGGTGACCTGGCTGGGAGGCAACACCTTTGAGATGCCGGGGTACGATCTCCGCGGCGTTTTTATAGGTTCGGAGGGAACCTTCGGCATCGCCACCAAGATCGTGGTCCGGCTCCTTCCTCTTCCCGAAGCGGTAAAAACCTTCCTGGGAGTATTCCCGGACGTGGACTCGGGATGCAACACCGTCTCCAGCCTGATAGGCCGGGGGATTGTGCCTGCCGCCATGGAGATAATAGATGCTGTAGCCATAAGGGCGATACTCAACGTGACCAAGGGGGTCTTTCCCGGCGATGCGGGTTCCGTGCTGCTGGTGGAGCTGGAGGGGTTACAGGAGGAGGTGGATGAGCAGAGCCGGGAGGTGCAGGCCGCCATGAAAGACGCCGGCGCCATGGATGTGAGGGTGGCCCTGGACCCCCGGGAGCGGGAGCGGCTCTGGTCGGCACGCAAGGGCGCATTTGGCGCATTGGGCAGCCTGGCCCCCAACTACTACCTGGTGGACTGCGTCGTGCCCCGGACCCTCCTGGCGGAGACTCTGGCGAAGGTGGCCGGGATCGGCGACAGATACGGCCTCCTGGTGGCCAATGTGTTCCACGCAGGCGACGGAAATCTCCATCCCTGTATCGCCTTCGACGAGCGGCAGCCCGGTGCAGTCGAAAAGGTAATATCAGCGGGCGAGGAGATGTTGAAAATGTGTCTAGAGGCTGGTGGGACCCTTACGGGCGAGCACGGAGTGGGTCTGGAAAAGAAGGCGTACATGCCCCTGGTCTTCACGGAGCAGGACCTGGCCGCCATGGTGAAGGTCCGCAACGGTTTCTCTCCCGCCAACCTCTTCAATCCCGGCAAAATCTTCCCCGGAGGCCCGGAGTACGACCGGGACGCCCAGGGACGGGCCGTGTTCAGCACAGGGCCCGGCGCGTATATCTAGCCCGTTAAGCAGGATTGGGTAACCATGGGATCCCTATTGGAGACGTTGTCAGGGTCCTTGGGCAACGACGCGGTTGTCCCGCCCGACCGGGTGGGAGAGTACACGGTGGATGGCGTCACCCCCGAGGCGGCCGTTTTTCCTGAGACCGTGGAGAAAATTTCCGAGGTGATGTCCCACGCGGCCAGGGAAGGGAAGATGGTTGTCCCCTGGGGCGGTGGGACCCAGATGGCCCTGGGCAACAGGCCCAGGGGAGTCGACCTGGTACTGGGCCTGGGCCGCCTCAACCGCATCCTCTTCCACGAGCCCGGGGACCTGGTGGCTGGCGTCCAAGCGGGTATGACCTTGGGCGCCCTGCAGGAGGAACTTGCCGTCAAGGGCCAGTTCCTGCCATTAGAGGCGCCCCTACCCTCCAGGGCCACCATAGGGGACATTCTGGCGTCCAACGCCGGCGGCTCTTCTCGTCTAGCCTACGGAACGGCCAGGGACTGGATCATCGGTATCAAGGTCGCGGGCTTCGATGGGACGCTCACCAAGGCCGGCGGCAGGGTCGTGAAGAACGTGACCGGCTATGACCTGAACAAGCTTTACATAGGCTCTCTCGGCACCTTGGGAGTGATCCTGGAGGCCACCTTCAAGCTGGCCCCGCTTCCCCAGGACAGGGCCACCGTGGTAGCCCTTTACCGGTCCCTGCCCGCCGCCTTGAGTTCGGCCAGGGAGCTTCTTAAAAGAGGATTCCAACCCCAGGCATTGCACGTCGTCAATGCTGAGGTAATGGGCAGGCTCCAGGGGCCGGCCATGACAGACGGCGCCGGGGCTGTCCTGCTGGCCCTGCTGGCTGGAAGAAAAGTAGCGGTGCAGGGAAGGGCCGATGAGCTGGCCGGGGACATAGCAGGCGGGGCAGCCGGGCCTGTGGAGAGACTTTCCTCCGAGGAGGGTGCGGGTATCTGGCAGGCGTTAACCGACCTGGGCTGGGGAGAGGTAGGCCCATCGACCGAGGGCTCCAAGGGCTCCCCTCTAAAAAGTTTGCCCTACCTGACGGCCAGGACCAGCGTCTTGCCCTCTCGGGTAAGAGATGTCCTGGACTTATCCGACTCTCTGGAGCCGCCTGCCTTGAGACAGGGGGTGGCGGCGGACGCGGGCACCGGCCTGGTGCGCCTGCTCTTGTGGCCTCGGGAGCGCCTGCCGTATAGTATAGAAGAGGCTGAGGGCCTGATTGGCGGGCTGAGGCAAGGGGTGAGCCGGCTTGGCGGGCATCTGGTGGTGGAGCGGTGCCCTCTGGAGCTGAAAAGCAAGATAGACGTATGGGGAGACCCACCCGAAGGAATGGTTATCATGCGCCGCATCAAGGATGAGCTGGACCCGGCGGGCATACTGAGCCCGGGCCGATTCGTGGGAGGGATCTGATAGTGGCCCTTTCGACGGGGTCCCCTATAAATACCGGGCCGGGGTTCTCCGGGACAGACGTCCCCAGGGAGGAGGACCTCTACCGCTGCGTCCACTGCGGTCTCTGCCTGAGCGCCTGCCCGACCTACGTTGAGACGAACCTGGAGACCGAGTCTCCCCGGGGCCGGATCGCACTGATGAAGGCGGTGAAAGAGGGACGCATGGGGATCAGCCCCCGGGTCGCGGCCCACTGGGAGATGTGCCTCCAATGCCGGGCCTGCGAAGCCGTGTGTCCCTCGGGGGTGCCTTTCGGCCGCCTCATGGAGCAGACCCGAGCCCAGGTGCTCCGGCACAGGAAGGAGTCCTGGCGTATCAGGTTAATCAAGATATTTTTCTTACGGGCCGCGCTCGCCCATCCCACCCGCCTCAGGTTGGCGATGGCCTTGCTCAGGATGTACCAGCGATGGGGCCTACAGCCAATATTACGGCGGTTAGGGGTGCTTAATCTAGTCCCAGGCGACCTGGCAGGGCTGGAAGCTGGTCTTCCGACGGTGTCCCGGAAGTTTTTCGGACCGGCAACCCGCGTGTATCCTGCCGTGGGCGAGTCGAAGATGCTGGTGGGGCTCCTGTCAGGCTGTATCATGCCCCTTGTACATGCGTCCACCATGGAGGCGGCGGTGAGGGTGCTGAACAGGAACGGATGCGATGTGGCCGTGCCCGTGGGCCAGGGCTGCTGTGGCGCCCTGAATCTCCACAGCGGAGACCTCGCCATGGGCCGCAGAATGGCGCGACGGAACATAGACGCCTTCATTGAAACGGATGTGCAGAAAGTGGTGGTGGCCTCAGCGGGCTGCGGATCCGCCATGAAGGAATACGGGGACCTGTTTCGAGACGATCCCCAATACAGGGACAGGGCCGAACGTGTGGCCACCATGACCGTTGATATCACCGAGTTCCTGGTGAGTCTCCCCTTTGACCCTCCCGGAGGGCAGGTTGGCAAACGTGTAACCTACCAGCATCCTTGCCACCTGGCCCACGCCCAGCGGATCACTGATGCCCCAATGGCGATCCTCAAATCTATACCGGGGCTGGAACTGGTGGAGATGGAGGATGCCGACAGGTGTTGCGGCGCGGCTGGAATCTACTCCATCATCCAGAGGCGGCTGTCAAGAAGGCTCTTGGATGGCAAGATGAAGAAGGTGATTGCCACGGGAGCGGACATCGTGGCGACGGCCAACCCAGGCTGCGCCATACAGCTTCAGGCAGGCTTGGGTATGGCCGGCATTCCCGGGCGGGCCTGCCACGTGGTGGACCTTCTTGACCAGGCGTACCGGAAAGAGGCCTAGGGCTTATGATCCTTTGGGCTCCATGAACAACGCTCGTCCATCCAGCTAGAGCGATATCTGGATGCAATGTAATGGCCGTAACACAACTGGGAGTAACGATACCTGCTCAGAGTTCCTCTCATCAGCCCGCTAAACCCGAATCCACCGAAGGACACGGATGGACGGCGTGAGGACAGCGGAAGGGGGTGGGTGAGGGAGCTACAGGGGAGATGGCCTGGGGTCTTGGGGTAGATGGGAGGTCGGCGGAGGGTCTTCAGTCGCCGCACAGGGCCCCTAAGGCCCTATGCGGGAGTTGCGATGCGCGGGATGGCGAGAGGATACGCAGCAGGGGACTCTCGCGACCGGGGTGGCGCGAGATTGCGGGGACGTTGGGTCAGTTGCAGGCTGGCCGTCAGGCCGGGAACGGAATGGCTTGCAGCCGGGCCAAGGCGCGACTGAACTGGGTTTCCCAAGGCCAGCGCCGGGGGAGATGCAAAGTGAGGCGGCGCGCCGAGCGGGTGATCCGTCCCACCAGAGCGAAGACCCGCCGCCTGAGGGTCTTGGTGATCAGGGTCCCCTCGCCCAGACCAATCCGCGCCGTCCAGCGGGCCAGGTTATGCGCCATCACCTGTACCGCCAGCCAGGCGCCGTTGGCGGCGAAGCGCGCCGACGGCATGTGGTTCAGCCCGACGCCGTACTTGAGGTCGCGTATGGCGTTCTCGACCTCGGCGTGGCGGCGATGATCGGCCTCCAGTTCCAGCGTCTCCCCATCGCGGTCGGTGATGAAGGCGTGATAGCTGTATCTGGCGAAGAGGGCGAGCTGGGAACCGGGCGTCGGCTTCACCCGCCGGACAATGAGCCGCACCGGCGCGGCGTCCGGCTTGGTCTGGAACGGGGTGTAAGTCGTCTCGGCGACATCGGCGGCGCCGTCCATCCAGTAGGGAATGGGAGTCCAGTCCTCCTCTGGTATCGCCTCGATCAGGTCCCGCAGGCTGGCGCGCTGGCGGATGGTGATAGAGAAGCGGACATCCATTTCCCGGCAGGCGGCAACGACAGTGTGGGCGTAGAAGCCGCTGTCGGCCCGCACCGTGAGTTGTCCCCTGGCCCCGCCGTAGCGCACCCGCCCCACCGTCTCACGCAGGAAGTGGGCGGCGCCACGGGCGGTGTTGGCCCGGCCCTCGCGCAGCCGGGACATCAGCACCTCGCCGGTGCCGGCGGCAATGGCCAGCAGCGGGTGATAGCCGCGGGCGCCGGTATAGCCGTGGTGGCGCGCTCCCTCCTTGGCCAGTCCATAGGTCTCGCAGATGGTCGAGTCCAGGTCGATGCTCAGGGGCGAGTCGCCGGGTCCGGCCCCAGCGGCCCAGGCCCGGGCCAACAACTGGCGGCTCACGCGGTCGAGTTGACGGACATGCCCCCACCGGAAGCTGCGCAGGAAGGTCCCCAGGGTGGATGACGCCTTGACCACGCAGCCTAGAACACCGACCGTCCCACCAGCGCGCAGCGCATCGGCGTCGTCGATGCAGTCGCCGCCTGCCAGCGCGGAAGCGACCAGCGTCAGCATCTTGTCCCCAGTGTTCGCCCGTCCCGGCGCTCCGCCGAGGTCAAGGTGATGGTCGACGAGTTCCCGCAGGCCCAGGTGCCGGGCTAGGGTGGCCGGCAGGAGCAGGCCGGCATTGGCCACCAGGCGATGGTCGTCAAAGAGGATGCGGATACGGTCGGGTTTGTTCTGTGGCAGCATCTATTGGGTGCTCCTTGTTTCCGGGCTGGTTTCTGTTCCAAAACCATTATCCCAGATTCAGAGGAGCACCCTCTGGCTTCTTCAAGGGCTGTCCCCAAGGCCGTCCTTCGGTGGATTCGGGCTAAGCCTCAGAACGACTCCTCTACAAGGAACTCTTCTCTGGGGCCTGGAAATTACAGATTGTCGGCTTCTCATCCGAGATTTGTAAGATAGAAAACGGTACTTGCTTCGTGACCCCCTGGAGTATGAGTGATTCTGCCAAATTGGGATCGAACCGACACACGATATACTTTGGCTTGACTCCATCGCTTGTGAGGTTTATTGAGGCCAGAATAGGTCCTACTCCTGTAGGCAAATATTGAGCGAATCTAAATTCTGTTGTCCCTCTGTACGCCAGCGTGACCTTCTGCTTCCCTTCGTAGCTTTCGTAGTAGATAACGTTCAGGTGTGCGGACTGCCCTCCGGGGATGTCGTAGGTTTCTGACTCCTGACTAGCCCAATGAAGCGGCCTGTCTGTTGGCCAGCGCTCTAGTGTCATGTTCCCCCTGGGCTGCTCAAGGACTAGTTCCTCAATCCGGGCGCTTCATCCGCATGCCTTCTTCGTGCCGTTATTACGCACTATCAATCCCCAACCCGTATCACTAACAAAGTACCCAGCCTCTTCCTTCACCGAAACCACTTCGAGAATGGGTTTAATCTCAGACACTATAGTGTCAGCCCGTCTCTTTTCCCTTTCCCATATTTTGTATGGCGCGATTGGTAACAGGAAGATGAATAACAGGATGGCAGGAACCCAACTCAACGATGGTGGAAGTAGAGCAGAGAGCCCACTCGTGACTGGCTCCGCCTTTTTCCATGGCTGCCATGCCCAACTCGCACAGGCTCCCAGGAATCGCAGGTACTCCATGGTCTTTAGCTTACCATGACTGCCACAACGGGTATATAATGCCGAGGCGATGATAGGTTGCCCGGCGTTCGTGAGCCTGGTCCTGGTCTTCTTTGGAGTGCTGTTCCTGTTGGAGAACCTGGGGGTCTCCGACGGTCTGGTGGGCCGTTATTGGCCGCTGATCTTGATAATCCTTGGCATCGTGACTGCCTTCAACGTGTTTCGGCTGAGGACCAAGGTCAATCAGATGCGGGACCAGTTCAGGGGAAGGTTCCGGGGCGGCCAGCCCCCGTTCTTTGACGAATAGTGGCCGTGGAGCTCAACCCGACGCCAGGGAGCTATGGGCCCCCGCCACTCCCGCGCCGGGGGCTACCTCGTAGCCTTCTTCTCCCAGGAGGCGTTCCAGGGCGGAGAGAAAGGCCAGGACGCTGCTCTCCCTGGAAGACTCCCCCATGAGCCCGACGCGCCATACACGACCGGCGATCTCTCCCAGGCCGCCTCCTATCTCGATGCCATACTCCGCCAGCAGCCTGCGGCGCACCTGGGCCTCCTTGACCCCTTCGGGCACCAAGACCGTCGTCAATGGGTTGAGCCTGTGCTCGGGATCGGCGAATAGCTTAAGGCCCAGGGCCTCCAGGCCGGCCCTTAGGGCCGCGGCGTTACGGGCGTGCCGGTGGTTTCGCTGCTCCATCCCCTCTTCCATAGCCATGCGCAGGGCCTCACGGAGGGCGTAGATCATGGATATGGGTGCAGTGTGGTGGTACACCCGGTCCTGGTTCTCGGACCAGTAGGTCTCCAGGTTGGACAGGTTGAAATAGAAGCTCTGGACCTGAGTTTTCCGTTCCTTCAGGACCTGGACGGCCCGTGGGCCCAGACTGATGGGTGCAAGCCCCGGGGGCGCGCCCAGGCATTTCTGGGAAGCGCTGTAGCACACGTCCACGTCCCACCGGTCTATGGACACATCTTCTCCGCCCAACGTCGTCACCGCGTCGGCGATGAGCACGGCGTCATAGCGATGGGCCAGCTCCGCCAGCTCCGGCAGTGGTGACAGCACTCCCGTCGAGGTCTCGCCGTGGACCACACCCAGGGCCTTGACCCTGGGGTGCTTTTTCATCTCCGCTTCCAAGGCTGATAAGTCCGGTCCGACCGCCTTGCCCCAGGGGTAGTTCACCGTATGGACCTGGGCGCCGCACCGGGAAGCGATGTCCGCCATGCGGTTGCCGAAGTAGCCGTTGATGGCTATCACCACGGTATCGTCGGATTCCACCATGTTGCAGAAGGCCGCCTCCATGCCCGCCGTGCCCGTGGCAGAGATGGGGAGGGTGATCCTGTTGGAGGTCTGGAAGGCCAGGCGGAGGACCTCCATCACGTCGTCCATCACCCTCAAAAAGTCCGGGTCCAGGTGTCCCAGAATGGGTGTGGCCATGGCCTGTAGCACCCTGGGGTGGACGTTGCTGGGTCCGGGCCCCAGGAGTAGCCTCTGGGGCGGAATGAACTCCTTAAGGTAATCGCTCATTTTCATTTCCGATTTACTTCCGAGACGAAATTCCGAGACGAAAATCCGGGCCGCTAGACCACCGGCCTCCAGTGACTGTATCCACAAGGGGGCCAGATTTGATTATATCATTGTGCCGGTAGCTGAAGGCTCACTCTGCATATCTCGCCAAGTCGTTTATCATCATATAACAGGTACCCATCGGCCAGTATCTTCCGAAACAGCAGACGCGTGATTCTCACATCTTCCTGGCAATACTTCACCAGTCTGTCCAGGTCTCCGGCACGCCACCACTGCACCGGTTCCGATCCAGTGCCCAGCTTGCTCAGCCCGAGGTTGGTCTCGGCCAGGCTCTGGAGGCTGATCCTGAAGCCCAGCCTTTCGTATATCAATGCCAGGATATCTGTGGTTTTATCAAATAATCCGTTTACGTCACCATAGGCAGACAGCACGGCATAATCGAACTTTTTGACGTTGAAGCCGACTATGCGGTCATGCCGTCCTAAATAGCCTAAAAGGTCTGGAGCCTGTTCCTCCCACCAGGTCTGATAGGCAGGCTCCCCATTAGCCCGAATCCACCGAAGGACACGGATGGACGGCGTGAGGACAGCGGAAGGGGGTGGGTGAGGGAGCTACAGGGGAGATGGCCTGGGGTCTTGGGGTAGATGGGAGGGCGGCGGACGGTCTTCAATCGCCGCACAGGGCCCCTAAGGCCCTATGCGGGAGTTGCGATGCGCGGGATGGCGAGAGGATACGCAGCAGGGGACTCTCGCGACCGGGGTGGCGCGAAATTGCGGGGACGTTGGGTCAGTTGCAGGCTGGCCGTCAGGCCGGGAATGGAATGGCTTGCAGCCGGGCCAAGGCGCGACTGAACTGGGTTTCCCAAGGCCAGCGCCGGGGGAGATGCAAAGTGAGGCGGCGCGCCGAGCGGGTGATCCGTCCCACCAGAGCGAAGACCCGCCGCCTGAGGGTCTTGGTGATCAGGGTCCCCTCGCCCAGACCAATCCGCGCCGTCCAGCGGGCCAGGTTATGCGCCATCACCTGTACCGCCAGCCAGGCGCCGTTGGCGGCGAAGCGCGCCGACGGCATGTGGTTCAGCCCGACGCCGTACTTGAGGTCGCGTATGGCGTTCTCGACCTCGGCGTGGCGGCGATGATCGGCCTCCAGTTCCAGCGTCTCCCCATCGCGGTCGGTGATGAAGGCGTGATAGCTGTATCTGGCGAAGAGGGCGAGCTGGGAACCGGGTGTCGGCTTCACCCGCCGGACAATGAGCCGCACCGGCGGGGCGTCCGGCTTGGTCTGGAACGGGGTGTAAGTCGTCTCGGCGACATCGGCGGCGCCGTCCATCCAGTAGGGAATGGGAGTCCAGTCCTCCTCTGGTATCGCCTCGATCAGGTCCCGCAGGCTGGCGCGCTGGCGGATGGTGATAGAGAAGCGGACATCCATTTCCCGGCAGGCGGCAACGACAGTGTGGGCGTAGAAGCCGCTGTCGGCCCGCACCGTGAGTTGTCCCCTGGCCCCGCCGTAGCGCACCCGCCCCACCGTCTCACGCAGGAAGTGGGCGGCGCCACGGGCGGTGTTGGCCCGGCCCTCGCGCAGCCGGGACATCAGCACCTCGCCGGTGCCGGCGGCAATGGCCAGCAGCGGGTGATAGCCGCGGGCGCCGGTATAGCCGTGGTGGCGCGCTCCCTCCTTGGCCAGTCCATAGGTCTCGCAGATGGTCGAGTCCAGGTCGATGGTCAGGGGCGAGTCGCCGGGTCCGGCCCCAGCGGCCCAGGCCCGGGCCAACAACTGGCGGCTCACGCGGTCGAGTTGACGGACATGCCCCCACCGGAAGCTGCGCAGGAAGGTCCCCAGGGTGGATGACGCCTTGACCACGCAGCCTAGAACACCGACCGTCCCACCAGCGCGCAGCGCATCGGCGTCGTCGATGCAGTCGCCGCCTGCCAGCGCGGAAGCGACCAGCGTCAGCATCTTGTCCCCAGTGTTCGCCCGTCCCGGCGCTCCGCCGAGGTCAAGGTGATGGTCGACGAGTTCCCGCAGGCCCAGGTGCCGGGCTAGGGTGGCCGGCAGGAGCAGGCCGGCATTGGCCACCAGGCGATGGTCGTCAAAGAGGATGCGGATACGGTCGGGTTTGTTCTGTGGCAGCATCTATTGGGTGCTCCTTGTTTCCGGGCTGGTTTCTGTTCCAAAACCATTATCCCAGATTCAGAGGAGCACCCTCTGGCTTCTTTAAGGGCTGTCCCCAAAGACGTCCTTCGGTGGATTCGGGATTAGCCTCACTGCAGGTTACGGCGCAAGAGCATTTGAATGCGGCGGCATTACTCCAGCCTCCGGGAACGTCTTCGGGGCCGTTCTGTGTTTCCACATCCAGGAACACGTTGCCATCCGCCATATGTATTCCCCTTCAACCCCCTGCGCCCTTATGCACCCATGGGCGACGGCGAACCCGCAGATTATTATCTACCCTTCCCGCACTGTCTTTATGACTTTCGGCAGCTCCTCCAGCAGGTCTCCGGAGAGAGCCCCCGTGTCTCCCAGCTTCTCCCGGACCGCCTCCCCGGCGGCGCCGTGGAGATAGACACCACAGCAGGTGGCGTTCTCGGGAGAGAGCCCCTGGGCCATCAGCCCGGCGATCATTCCCGTCAGCACGTCCCCAGTTCCGCCCGAGGCCAGGGCAGGGTTGGCGAAGGGGCTGAGCCTGCAAATACCCTCCGGGCCGGCAACCGCCGTGTGTGCCCCCTTTAGTGCGACAACCGCGCCCCACCGGGAGGACCACTCCAGGGCCATCGAGGTCCGGCTGGCCTGGATCTCTTGGATGGCAACACCCGTGAGGGTGGCCATCTCCCCGGGGTGGGGAGTCAGTACCGCTGGTGACCTGAACCCTTCCCACCAGCCTTCGATCTTCGACAGGTTGTTCAACCCATCGGCGTCGATGACCACGGGCAGCGCAGGCTGGGGTTCGGCGAGGAGCAGCCGCCGTAGGAACTCCGCCAGCCCATCCGAACGGCCGAAGCCGCAACCCACCAACATGGAGGTGTGATCAGCCAGCCTCTCCCTTAGAAGCGGCGCCGCGTCGGGGTGGAACCTTCCCTTTCCGTCGTCGGGTACCGGCAGGTGGATGACCTCGGTAAGCTTCGATGCCAGCATGGGATACACGCTTTGGGGCGAGGCCAGGGTTACCAGGCCGGGGCCAACTCGAGCGGCCCCTTCAGCGGCCAGGTATGCGGCGCCCACGTAGTTCTGGGAGCCGGCAATAACCAGGCAATGGCCGAAAGTCCCTTTATGAGAGTCCAGGGGCCTCGCCGGTAGCCTGTCCTTGACCCAGCCCCTGGTCAACAGTTCCAGATTCACGTATCCGGCCAGGTGGCCGGGGATGCCGATCTCAACGACCTTCAGCTTGCCCAGCTTGGACGCGCCGGGGAACAAGAAGTGGCCGGTTTTGGGATAGGCGAAGGTAACGGTGATATCCGCCCGTGGGCAGGCCGCATCGGCCAGGCCGGTATCGGCGTCCATACCGGTGGGCAGCTCAAGTGCCATGACCGTAAGGTCGGGACGACGCTCCCTGGCGGCGATAAGGCGGAGCATGACTTCCCTTACTGCACCCTTGAGAGGACGGGACCGGCCCGTTCCCAGGACGGCGTCCATGACCAGGCTCGAACGGCCAAGCTCCCTCTCTAGCGCATCCATCCGAGGGTCGTCTTGGGAGGAGACCGGCCTGACCCCTGCGTCGAGGGCCTGCCGGAGCTTCGGGTCGCCGGGCTGCCTGGGAAGCACCAGGTAAGCCGTTACCACCGCACCCCAGCGCTGGAGGTGACGGGCGGCAACCAGGCCGTCCCCTCCATTGTTTCCTGGACCCGCCAGCGCCAGGACCCGGTGGCCCGCCACGGCGCCCAGCCAACGACGGGCCTCCCCGGCGACGCCGAGGCCGGCCCTCTCCATCAAAGTGTCAGTGGCCAGTCCCTCCGAGGAGCAGGCCTCCTCCAGCCGGCGCATCTGATCGACCGTAACTATCTTCATGGCCCGGCTTCGGGCCCGCCGTTCGCCGGTTCCGGGATGAAACCCACAACAAAGGCCACGGCGTACTCCTTGGAGTGGGAAAGGCTCAATGCCAGCTCCTTTATACCCAACTTCTCGGCCCTGAGGAGGGCCCTTCCCCGAAGCTGGATGGACGGAGCGCCTCCCTGGGCCCGCACCACCTCAACGTCTTTCCAGCCCACTCCCCTGAGGCCTGTGGACAGGGCTTTCATTGCGGCCTCTTTGGCGGCGAACCGCACGGCGAGATTCTCCGCCCGGCCCCGGCAGTAGGATATCTCTTCCGTAGTGTAAATCCTGTTAAGAAAGCGTTGACCCCAGCGGTCCAGTGCCCTTCCGATACGCTCGATCTCGATTATATCCACACCGGTGGTGAGCATTATCTCATCGAGCGGCGGCCAGGCCGGCCTCCTCAAAGAGCTGGGGGAGGTACCTTTCCCAGCCAATAGCCATGATGTGCACGCCCCGGCACATGCCCCTCACTTCGTTGATTAGTCGGGCGGCTATCTCTATCCCCGTCTTTGCCCGGTCATCGCTCTGTTCAATCTGCTCTACCAGGTCTCGCGGAACGTAAACACCGGGAAGGTTTTCGTTAAGGAACCGGGCCATGCGGGGCGACTTGAGGAGAATAATGCCAGCCAGGACCGGGGCCTTGATGTGGTTGGTCCTCGACATGAACTCCGCAAAGGAATCTAGGTGGAATACGGCCTGAGTCTGGAAAAATCGGGCTCCGGCCTCGGCCTTTTGGCCCATGCGGACAATCTCCCTATCCAGGTTCTTGGCCCCGGAATTGACCGTGGCGCCAATGCAGAATTGGGGGGCGCCCTTAAGGGGATTGCCGCTCATGTCCGAGCCCGCCATCAGGTCGCTTGCTAACTTTATCAGCTTTACTCCATCTAGTTCGAATACGCCCTTGGCCTCCGCGTGGTCTCCCGACGCCGGCGGGTCACCGGTCATGCACACGATGTTTTCGATGCCAAGCACAGAAGAGCTAAGCAGGTCGGCTTGAAGGGCGATGGGATTCCTGTCCCTGCCCGTGAACTGGACTATGGGCTCCGCTCCCCTGTCCAGGAGCAGGTGGGCCAGGGCAAGGGGCCCGGTGGTCATGATGGAGCTCTGGGAATCTGTGATGTTGAAGGCGTCCACCACCCCCTTTAGATTCTGGCCCATGTTCAGGACAGGCTGTATTTCCGTCCCCTTGGGAGGATTCAGCTCCACCGTGACCAGGAACCTGCGGGAGTTCAACTTTTCGCCGAAGTTACTCATCGTGAGACCCATCAACAGCGCGACGGATGTTCAGATGCCCCAGAATCCTAGAGACTGAATGGCTCCGGTTCAGGGTGTAAAAGTGTATGCCAGCTACACCGGCCTGCCAAAGTTCCTCGACTTGCCTGGTGGCGTAGTCTATACCCATTTCTCGAACGGCGTCGTCATCGTCGGCATATCGTTCGAGTTGGCTTTCCATGCCTCGGGGAATCTTCGCACCGCACATGGAGGTGAACCGCTGTATTTGAGACGTGCTCAGTACCGGCAGTATTCCGGCAATCACGGGAACCTTGATCCCGGCTTGGGCGGCTCTGTCCATGAAGTCGAAGAAGTCCCTGTTATCTAAGAATAGCTGTGTGATGAGGAAGTCCACTCCGGCATCCACCTTCCGTTTCAGGTAGGCGATGTCGCTGGCGAGGTCGGTGGAGGTGGGGTGACCCTCTGGGAAGCAGGCGGCTGTGGTGCCAAAGTCGAAATTCTCACGGATGTGGATCAGTAGCTCGATGGCGTGATGAAATCCACCCTCTGGATGCTGGCCGTTGTTCTCACCCCTGGGCGGGTCACCGCCCAGGGCCAGTACGTTTTCGATGCCTTCCCCTTCCAGCCGGACCAGGACCTTGTGCACGTCTTCTCTGGTCTGGGCGATGCAGGTCAGGTGAGACATGGCCTCCAGGGCCGTTTCCCTCTTGATGCGGGCAACGATGTCCAACGTCTTATCCCGGGTGGCTCCCCCAGCCCCGTAGGTGACGGAGACATAATCGGGCCGGTAGGCCTTCAGCCGCTCGATTGTTCGGAAAAGAGATTCAGTCCCTTCCTCCGTTTTGGGAGGGAAGAATTCGAAGGAGAGGGACCGTTTCCCGGCGTTTAATACATCTCGGATCTTCATCGAAACCCTGGGTTCCAACCTTGCCTCTCAGGTATGGCTGCAGATATGGCTGCAGGTATGGCTGGTGAACGTATTATACCTGAGTGGCCACCCCTTGTCGAATGCGGACCTTGATGCTATTTCCAGCCCTTTGACCCTGTGCTATCATTACGGCAAAAAGTGGGAGTAGAAAAGGGGTATGGTAAAGATACTGGACGGTACGGCAACGTCGAAGGAAATCCGAGGAGAGGTGGCCCAGGGGGTCGAAGAGATACGAAGCAAGCATGGAGTGACCCCGGGGCTGGCGGCCGTACTGGTGGGGGATGATCCTGCATCGGCCATCTACGTGCGTAACAAGGGCCGCGCCTGTGAGGAAGTGGGGATATTTAGCGAGATTTTTCACCTACCCGAATCGGTCTCTGAGGATGAACTTCTGGCGCTGATAGACCGGCTCAATGGGGACACACGATTTCATGGAATCCTGGTGCAGTTGCCCTTACCCGAGCAGATAGACGAGGGCAAGGCCCTTATGGCGGTAGCC
Source organism: Dehalococcoidia bacterium (assembly GCA_965225925.1). Classification (GTDB taxonomy): domain Bacteria; phylum Chloroflexota; class Dehalococcoidia; order Lucifugimonadales; family JAGWBF01; genus CBDDBY01. Next base: position 1,033,726 of record CBDDBY010000005.1, read on the forward strand.
CCCGAGAAGGACGTGGATGCCATTCACCCCGTGAACGTGGGGAAAGTCTCCCAGAGCAACTCGGATTTCGTCCCCTGTACACCGGGCGGAGCTCAGCAACTCCTGCTGCGCAATGGCTACGATCCAGGGGGGAAACACGTGGTCATCTGCGGGCGGAGCAACATAGTGGGCAAGCCCCTTGCGATGTTGCTAATGCAAAAACGGCCCGGCGCAAACGCCACTGTGACCGTATGTCATACGGGCACGGCGGACTTGGGCGAAATGGCCCGTCAAGGAGATATTCTGGTGGCCGCCATGGGGCGTCCCATGGCCATCACCGCCGATATGGTGAAGGAGGGGGCCATTGTTGTGGATGTGGGGATCAACAGAGTGCCGGACTCCACGAGGAAATCGGGCTACAGGCTGGTTGGTGATGTGGATTTCAAGGCGGTGTCCGAGAAAGTGGAGGCCATCACGCCGGTGCCCGGTGGAGTGGGCCCCATGACCATCGCCATGCTCCTGGTGAACACCCTCACGGCTGCCCGGTTAAGTATCCACGGCTAATCGCCGGGGGCTCCCGGAGGAAGATGCTGGTGGACCATGGGAGCGAGTTATCAGGATTGACTGTTTCGGGGTCTGCCGATAAAATTGTAGTAGTAATCCCTTAAGAGAGCCGCGGGCATTTCCCAAACGCATAGCCGGCCAAGGGAGGGGCGTCAGTGGCTGCCAAGGTGCAAGCAGTTAATCTGACCAAGGTCTACAGCCGCGGTCAAGAGTTGGTCAACGCATTAACCCGAATCCACCGAAGGACGGCCTTGGGGACAGTCCTTAAAGAAGCCAGCGGGTGCTCCTCTGAATCTGGGATAATGGTTTTGGAACAGAAACCAGCCCGGAAACAAGGAGCACCCAATAGATGCTGCCACAGAACAAACCCGACCGTATTCGCATCCTCTTTGACGACCATCGCCTGGTGGCCAATGCCGGCCTGCTCCTGCCGGCCACCCTAGCCCGGCACCTGGGCCTGCGGGAACTCGTCGACCATCACCTTGACCTCGGCGGAGCGCCGGGACGGGCGAACACTGGGGACAAGATGCTGACGCTGGTCGCTTCCGCGCTGGCAGGCGGCGACTGCATCGACGACGCCGATGCGCTGCGCGCTGGTGGGACGGTCGGTGTTCTAGGCTGCGTGGTCAAGGCGTCATCCACCCTGGGGACCTTCCTGCGCAGCTTCCGGTGGGGGCATGTCCGTCAACTCGACCGCGTGAGCCGCCAGTTGTTGGCCCGGGCCTGGGCCGCTGGGGCCGGACCCGGCGACTCGCCCCTGAGCATCGACCTGGACTCGACCATCTGCGAGACCTATGGACTGGCCAAGGAGGGAGCGCGCCACCACGGCTATACCGGCGCCCGCGGCTATCACCCGCTGCTGGCCATTGCCGCCGGCACCGGCGAGGTGCTGATGTCCCGGCTGCGCGAGGGCCGGGCCAACACCGCCCGTGGCGCGGCCCACTTCCTGCGTGAGACGGTGGGGCGGGTGCGCTACGGCGGGGCCAGGGGACAACTCACGGTGCGGGCCGACAGCGGCTTCTACGCCCACACTGTCGTTGCCGCCTGCCGGGAAATGGATGTCCGCTTCTCTATCACCATCCGCCAGCGCGCCAGCCTGCGGGACCTGATCGAGGCGATACCAGAGGAGGACTGGACTCCCATTCCCTACTGGATGGACGGCGCCGCCGATGTCGCCGAGACGACTTACACCCCGTTCCAGACCAAGCCGGACGCCCCGCCGGCGCGGCTCATTGTCCGGCGGGTGAAGCCGACACCCGGTTCCCAGCTCGCCCTCTTCGCCAGATACAGCTATCACGCCTTCATCACCGACCGCGATGGGGAGACGCTGGAACTGGAGGCCGATCATCGCCGCCACGCCGAGGTCGAGAACGCCATACGCGACCTCAAGTACGGCGTCGGGCTGAACCACATGCCGTCGGGGCGCTTCGCCGCCAACGGCGCCTGGCTGGCGGTCCAGGTGATGGCGCATAACCTGGCCCGCTGGACGGCGCGGATTGGTCTGGGCGAGGGGACCGTGATCACCAAGACCCTCAGGCGGCGGGTCTTCGCTCTGGTGGGGCGGATCACCCGCTCGGCGCGCCGCCTCACTTTGCATCTCCCCCGGCGCTGGCCTTGGGAAACCCAGTTCAGTCGCGCCTTGGCCCGGCTGCAAGCCATTCCGTTCCCGGCCTGACGGCCAGCCTGCAACTGACCCAACGTCCCCGCAATCTCGCGCCACCCCGGTCGCGAGAGTCCCCTGCTGCGTATCCTCTCGCCATCCCGCGCATCGCAACTCCCGCATAGGGCCTTAGGGGCCCTGTGCGGCGACTGAAGACCGTCCGCCGGCCTCCCATCTACCCCAAGAGCCCAGGCCATCTCCCCTGTAGCTCCCTCACCCACCCCCTTCCGCTGCCCTCACGCCGTCCATCGGTGTCCTTCGGTGGATTCGGGATTAAACAGTGCCTCCCTTGAGGTATACGAAGGGGAGATGGTGGCCCTGGTGGGGCGGCCTGGCTCGGGCAAGTCGGTCCTGCTGGGTATCCTCGGCTGTCTACAGAGGCCGGACTCGGGCCGCTTGAGCATAGATGACCAAGAGCTCAGCCAGCTCACCGACAATGATTTGGCATGGGTCCGTGTCAGCAAGGTGGGATTCCTAGCCCAGGACCCTAACTTCAAGCCCAACGACACAGCCTTGAAAAACGTAGAGGCGGCGCTGAGAGGCCAGCCGTTGGAAGAGCGTGAACAGCACCAAAAGGCCTGGGCGGCCATCAGGTTGGTTGGCATCGAGCAGCGTCTGGCGGAGCAGAAGCTGGGGCTCCTTTCTAGTGGTCAGCGAGTCGGTATAGGCATTGCCCGGGCGCTGGTTAACGATCCGCCGTTACTCCTTGCCGACGAGCCCACAAAGGGGTTGGACAGCGTGGCCCGTCAAGAGGCCCTGGACGTATTCCAAAAACTCAACGACAGCGGCAAGACCATTGTCATCGCCACCTCTGACTCCAGCGTCAGCAGATACTGCCGCCGTTTGGTACGGATAGCTGAGGGGAGAATTGTGGAGGACGGGCTGGTGTCGAAGCGGCGAGTAGTAACCCCCTCTATTGGCATTTTGCGACCGGGCTCCGGCACTTCGATTATAGAGGAGCTTTTAACTTGCCCGCGATGCAATTACGGTAACCCCAAGGGTCAACCCAATTGCCAGCGGTGCAATCATGACCTTCAGGCATTTCCTGGGGAACAGGTGAGTCCCGTCGCCGGCAATCTCCCAAGGGTTGCAAGAACTAACTCCCAAGTAGCTGTGCCGGCGACCGCAGAATTTCTCAGTGGAGTAGATATTGACTCTATCATCGCCGGGCAGAGGGCCGCAGCCGCCCCTAGCGGGGCAGCAACAGGCCCTGAAGTGGCTACGCCTAGTCCAGCTGCCCCAACTGAGGAAGCAGAAGTGGGCTCCCCAGTAGCTGCGCCTAGTCCCGCAGCCGCCCGTAGAAGGGCAAAAATTGGCTCCCCAGTAGCTGAGGCGAAGCCAGCCGCCCTAACTGAGGAAGCAGAAGTGGGCTCCCCAGTAGCTGAGGCGAAGCCAGCCGCCCCAACTGAGGAAGCAGAGGTGGGCTCCCCAGTAGCTGAGGCGAAGCCAGCCGTCCCAACTGAAGGAACAGAAATCAGCCCCAGAGTAACGCAGGACTTCGTCGAAATTGATCTAACAGCGTTCCCCCCTCAGGAATTGTTGGCGGAGCTGAAGAGGATCCCCTTCTTCGGCAAGCTGGGGACCCGCAGCCTCACCAGGTTATTCCCATACCTCCAACAGCGCCGTTATCCAAAGGGGTCTTCTATTGTTAGCGAAGGAGAGACAGGGGACTCATACTACGTGATCAGGAGCGGTGACGCCCAGGTGTTGGCCAAGGGCGAAGTTGGCACAGATATGCCCATAGCCCAACTGGGCCCCCAGGAGGGCTTCGGAGAGATGGCCCTTCTCACCGACGAGCCTCGATATGCCACCGTGGTCGCCCTGACCGAGCTGGAGGTTTGGCGTGTCACCAAGACATCCTTCACAGACCTCCTGGCTGCGGACCCTTCCTTGGTGGTGTACTTCAATGAAGTCTTGCGCCAGCGGATCCGGGAGTTGAATGAGAAGAAATACCCGTCCACTTAATCCGGCTATAATTAGCCACCAAGGCTAGTGTCCCGTCATTAAATATGCTTATCGATTGTCATTGCTAGGAGGCGGCAGGCTACGAAGCGATCTGGAGGAGGGGTGAACCCCCGCAGAGAGATTGTCGCGGCCTTCTTTCGTCGGGCCTCGCAATGACATTGGCGGCGAGCTTCGGGGATACCACGTTAGCCGCAAGGCCAAGTCAGGAGACCCGGATTGATGCTCGGAAACTGCTCGAGTGTGCTAGGAAGCCAGACCCTAACGGGGGCCGGACCTTCGCCTTTCAGCGGTGGAGAACGGCCCGGTTTCTCTCTTGGAACACCCATTTTTTCCTGAGCCTTGTATCCCGTAATAAGAGTCGTTGATGGCGACGGAGGCCTTCGAATGACTGCGACGCTCAGCGGGCTGAATTTAACCAAGGTATACGATCTGGGGGAGGAACGTCGTCCTGGCCTGGACGATTTCTCCATTGAGGTCTTCGCCGGTGAGATGGTGGCGGTGGTGGGGAGAACGGGCTCGGGCAAGTCCACCCTCCTCCACGTCCTCGGATTTCTCCAGAGGCCTGACTCGGGACAAGTATTGATCGAGGGCGTGGACGGGGCGAGGCTTAACGAGGAGGAATTGGGGGAGGTCCGAGCCCGCAGGGTCGGATTCGTCTTCCAGGCATTTAACCTTTTGCCCAATGACACTGCGGCGGCCAACGTGGCGGTTGCCCTCGCAGGCGAGGGACTGTCGGCCAGGGACTCGCGGAGAAAGGCGTCGGAGGCGCTGGATTACGTGGGCCTGGGGAACAGGCTGGACAACAACCCCAGCCAGCTCCCCCAACGACACCGCCAGTATATCGCCATCGCCAGGGGATTCGTAAACGACCCGGCGGTAATTTTCGCCGACGAGCCTACAAGAGGCCTGGACAGCTCCTCCCGAGAGGAGGTAATGGGACTGTTCCAGAAGCTCAACGACGATGGCCGGACAATAATCATCGCCACCGGAGACACCGGTTTGGCCAGGTACTGCCGGAGGGTGGTCACGATGGCCGAGGGCAAGTGCGTAGATGATATTCTGGTTACCAGAAGGCGAATAATACCACCCAACCGAAGACCAGGGCCCCCCGTCAGCGAGCCGGCGAGGCAGGAGGAAGAGGCGGTCTGCTCACGGTGCAATCACGGTAACTCCATCGGGACAGAATCATGCCAGCATTGTAAGTTCCCCCTTCAGCTTTCCGACGAGGATGAACAGTCTATCAAGGTCCGCCTTAATGGAACGGACAGCCGCTGGCTGGCGGTGGAAAGCACCACGGACGAGGTGGAAGGCCCCGAGCGGGCGATGATCGAGGAATTGAAGGCGGTGCCATTCTTTTCCGAATTGGGCGTAAAAAGCCTCGAAAAGGTGATACCCATCCTTGAACCACAGCAATTTCCGAAAGGTTCGACCATAGTCGTAGAGGGGGATGTTGGCGACTCCTTCTACATAATCAGGGTTGGAGAAGTGGAGGTGGTGGTCAATGGGGAAGGCGGAAAGGATGTCTCCATCGCCGAACTGGGCCCCAGAGAAGGCTTTGGAGAGATGGCTCTCCTTACCGGTGAGCCCAGGTCCGCCAGCGTCATTGCTAAAACGGACTTGCAGCTGTGGCGCCTCTCAAAGGACGCTTTTCAAGGGCTTCTGAACGAGAATATTTCCCTTTCCCTTTACTTTAACCGTATCTTGAGTCAGAGGCTCCAGGCCTTCAAAGAGAGGGTGTACCCTACCGCATAGCCGCCGGCCCAGGTTAACCCCGAATCCACCGAAGGACACGGATGGACGGCGTGAGGACAGCGGAAGGGGGTGGGTGAGGGAGCTACAGGGGAGATGGCCTGGGCTCTTGGGGTAGATGGGAGGCCGGCGGACGGTCTTCAGTCGCCGCACAGGGCCCCTAAGGCCCTATGCGGGAGTTGCGATGCGCGGGATGGCGAGAGGATACGCAGCAGGGGACTCTCGCGACCGGGGTGGCGCGAAATTGCGGGGACGTTGGGTCAGTTGCAGGCTGGCCGTCAGGCCGGGAACGGAATGGCTTGCAGCCGGGCCAAGGCGCGACTGAACTGGGTTTCCCAAGGCCAGCGCCGGGGGAGATGCAAAGTGAGGCGGCGCGCCGAGCGGGTGATCCGTCCCACCAGAGCGAAGACCCGCCGCCTGAGGGTCTTGGTGATCACGGTCCCCTCGCCCAGACCAATCCGCGCCGTCCAGCGGGCCAGGTTATGCGCCATCACCTGTACCGCCAGCCAGGCGCCGTTGGCGGCGAAGCGCCCCGACGGCATGTGGTTCAGCCCGACGCCGTACTTGAGGTCGCGTATGGCGTTCTCGACCTCGGCGTGGCGGCGATGATCGGCCTCCAGTTCCAGCGTCTCCCCATCGCGGTCGGTGATGAAGGCGTGATAGCTGTATCTGGCGAAGAGGGCGAGCTGGGAACCGGGTGTCGGCTTCACCCGCCGGACAATGAGCCGCACCGGCGCGGCGTCCGGCTTGGTCTGGAACGGGGTGTAAGTCGTCTCGGCGACATCGGCGGCGCCGTCCATCCAGTAGGGAATGGGAGTCCAGTCCTCCTCTGGTATCGCCTCGATCAGGTCCCGCAGGCTGGCGCGCTGGCGGATGGTGATAGAGAAGCGGACATCCATTTCCCGGCAGGCGGCAACGACAGTGTGGGCGTAGAAGCCGCTGTCGGCCCGCACCGTGAGTTGTCCCCTGGCCCCGCCGTAGCGCACCCGCCCCACCGTCTCACGCAGGAAGTGGGCGGCGCCACGGGCGGTGTTGGCCCGGCCCTCGCGCAGCCGGGACATCAGCACCTCGCCGGTGCCGGCGGCAATGGCCAGCAGCGGGTGATAGCCGCGGGCGCCGGTATAGCCGTGGTGGCGCGCTCCCTCCTTGGCCAGTCCATAGGTCTCGCAGATGGTCGAGTCCAGGTCGATGGTCAGGGGCGAGTCGCCGGGTCCGGCCCCAGCGGCCCAGGCCCGGGCCAACAACTGGCGGCTCACGCGGTCGAGTTGACGGACATGCCCCCACCGGAAGCTGCGCAGGAAGGTCCCCAGGGTGGATGGCGCCTTGACCACGCAGCCTAGAACACCGACCGTCCCACCAGCGCGCAGCGCATCGGCGTCGTCGATGCAGTCGCCGCCTGCCAGCGCGGAAGCGACCAGCGTCAGCATCTTGTCCCCAGTGTTCGCCCGTCCCGGCGCTCCGCCGAGGTCAAGGTGATGGTCGACGAGTTCCCGCAGGCCCAGGTGCCGGGCTAGGGTGGCCGGCAGGAGCAGGCCGGCATTGGCCACCAGGCGATGGTCGTCAAAGAGGATGCGGATACGGTCGGGTTTGTTCTGTGGCAGCATCTATTGGGTGCTCCTTGTTTCCGGGCTGGTTTCTGTTCCAAAACCATTATCCCAGATTCAGAGGAGCACCCGCTGGCTTCTTTAAGGGCTGTCCCCAAGGCCGTCCTTCGGTGGATTCGGGCTTAGGAGGAGGCGTGATCAAGCGACGTAACATGGCGATGCAGGTCTTGCTGATGATTGTCACCTTGGGTATCTACAGCATCTACTGGTTCTATGTCACCTCTAAAGAGATGGTCGAGTACAAACATCTGAATGGCAGCCCTGCTCTATGGACCTTACTTTCTCTCATACCTTTGGCCAATCTGTATGCTGAGTACAAGCAAGGTGAGGCAGTAGAGGCTCTCACGGACAGTGGCATCAACAGGTGGATCATTTTCATCCTATGGCTCATCTTCTCCCCTGCTGTCTGGTTTATTGTTCAGACGGAGTTGAACAAGCGAGCGTCTGAACCGGCGTAGGGGGGAAATCACCTAACGTAGCCATGCTTCCATGGTGGAATGGCCGCGCCCTCACCCCCGAAAACAGTAGCGATGCCCGGGAGGTCATAGAGGGCTGGCGGCAGACCAACATCGAGGCTAGGCCCCACAGCTCCCTGAGATGCAGGGCCACCCAAACAGTTCGCTGACTCTATGGCAGGACTCTACTAGCCAGTGATACTAACTTCGGGGTAAGGTCACTAGGACGCCCAGAGTTCCTGAGAAGACAATCGAACAACAACTGGAAATCAGACGTGAACGTGACTGAAATCTTGCTTGTCAGCAACTGTTTTTTCTGATATGACTGATTCGTTGAAGCCGCTGAAAGTTCCTGCTCAAGCGGGGCAGCGGCACCTGCAAGACCCCCAGGCTCAACGCCAAGAGCTTCGAGAAGCTCATCGTCGACGAGATTCGGGCCAACGTCCTCACCGAATCCAACATCCGAGACCTGGTGAAGCTGCTGGACGAGGAGATGGACGGCGTGGCCGCCGAGCAGCGGCAGCGGCTGGAGACCATCTAGGAGGAACTTGAGGACGTGAAGCGGCGGCTGGGGCGCATCTGGCAGGTCATCGAGACCACCGACATCGAGATGGCCGACGCCTCGGAGCGCATCAAGGAGCACCGGGATCGCAAGGAGAAGCTGGAGGTCGCCGCTGGGGAGGCGAGGGCGCTTCTCTCGGAAAGGCGTCAGTTCCTCGACAGCGCCGACACCATCGCCACCTTCGCCGCCGAGATAAAGCCAAAGGGTCATGCTCTCTTAGAGTCTCTGGATAGGCGCTTCCTCTCCTACTTGAACCAACCAGAAAACTAGCGGTGTCAGCAACCAGCAAAATGGAGCCACTTTTTGAGCCGAGAGATCAAGGATGAGCCTCCAACCTTGACAGGCCAGAGGCTCTTGTGGACTAAACTGAAGCCTCCTAACCGGCTCCTTATATCAGGACCTCCCACCGGAACATTCGCAGTTCACAAAAGACACGAAATACTCAGGTACTCGTGGGCGGTGGACTTGAGGCCGGCGCATAGTCGGGAGACAATCATCCTCGGCTTCGGCGTCAACCCTGACGCTCGCCGAGCCCAATCTGACCGGAGGAATGACCCTTAGCCTTCGCGGCGGGGCACACCTTGCGTGTCGTGATAGAATCGAACCTAGGACGTTCAGACTGTTGATAAAGGAGGTCTAGAGAGCAATGCTGCAATCCTATCCAATCTCCGACCTCGTGCAGTGGATGAAGGAAAGACCTTCAGAGGACGGCCAGTAGCTCGACTGCGTGACGTTCGCCATCCCGCCAGCCTGTACGTTAAAGTTTAACGCCACAGACAGAGGAGCCCCCGCGTTACACTCAGCATCTATCCCAATTTCGACGGCAACTGCCTAGAGGCGTTCGAATTCTACCGGTATGTCTTCGGGAGCGACTTTGATCTCATCAGCACGTTTGGGGAAGGCCCCCCGGACATTGGCATGTCGGACGACGAGCGTGACAGGTACGCCGGACCGGACGGCTCGCAGATTCGTCGCGAGGACACTTGATGGTTCTGTTCTGCCTCCGGCGCACGCCCGTGACCTCCACAACCTGGCTCCCGAGCTCCCTGCGACGCCTGGCGAACAGGTTGTGCCAGACGAAGACCCTTATGATGATTTCGAGCAAGTCTCGTATTGGTATCGTCGTCATGATCGCCCTTGCGTTGCTCACGGCCTGCGCCGACCCTGAACCTGTCGTACAGGCTCCCACCCAGTTGCCGACCCCGACTCCCACGGCTACGCCGACACCATCAGCGGTGGATGCCAGCCCCACACCTGACGCCGCTTTGGCGACTCCCGTTAGTGCGTCGGTGGCGGAGGTTGTCTCCCCAGTCCGCGCCGTACCCATCGACTCTACGACGACTCCCACGGCTACGCCGACACCATCAGCGGTGGATGCCAGCCCCACACCTGACGCCGCTTTGGCGACTCCCGTTAGTGCGTCGGTGGCGGAGGTTGTCTCCCCGGTCCGCGCCGTACCCATCGACTCTACGACGACTCCAACCGCAATGCCATCACCAACCCCTGTTCGTCAGACACCAACACCGACATCTTCGCCGACGCCGGAACCTGTGCTCACAATTCTTGCGGACTACCACCCAAAGCTGCGGGAGGCCATTCTACACCCTGCGCCGGACACGGCGGGGGACAAGGCGTTTCTGGCAGACGGCGAACTGTCAGAGAGTGAGCTGAGAGCCTTGGAACGAGCCCAAAGTGTCTTCGGCATCCCAGCTTTCTACAATGCTTGGGAACTGGATACGTTGGAGGCGAACGAGGTGCAGGCGGCGCTGTACATGCTTTCCTTCTATGACCCGTACACGGTGGTCAACGACATCACGGCAGATCCCGCTGACCCGGAGGCAGAGGGCGCCAGGATGACCAGAGCGTTGGATGACTTCGGGGTTTACCCAGGAAGCTGTGTGTACTGCAAGGGCCAGAACTATCCCAGGAAGGAGTGGCGGAATTGGAACTCGAACCCCACATTCCATCGGACCAAATTGCTGAACTTAGTCCACCACGCCACTGTCCAAGCCGACATGCTCAGCCCATGCGACCTCAACGACTTTTCGGAAGAAGAACTGCTTGCGCTAGGCGTAATGGAGCCGAACTACGTTGGGGCACGGCTCTTATACGGCGGGGGAATGCTGAGTTTCACTCACTCGGTACGACTCACCAACGAGTTGTTGGACTCGGCGAGCGAAGGTGCGGCTGCACACGGCGTATCCGACGAGAGGATTGCGAATGCCCCGGGGGTTCTGGTGCAGCCCGGAGAAATCCTTAGTCCTTTCACTCATGCCATTCGGGCGACAGGCGGACCTCCAACCGCAAGGGGGATGGAACTGTGCCTCAAGGCGGTTGAGGGGATCGTGGACTGGGATCGCAAGCGATACGATCACTTCGGGGGCCATTGGGTTGATACCATGTCGCCATATATTGAGTACATATTCCCAGAGAATCCCTATGTCCCCCCGGTATGGGCAACCTTCCTCGTGTACGAATCGGGCGGACAGGATAAGGGCGAACGGCTGGCAGCCCAGTTCAGGGCGCTGAACATGCCCGCAGTAAAGGATCTGGCCGGTATCCGCCTAAATGAAAATGCCGAGCGTTTCGTTATATCCTCTGGTAGGTATGGCGTCTTCCTGCCCGCGTTCAGCCTCTACATTCACAGAAACATTGGCTTCAGTGAAACAGAGAAGGAAGCCGATATTAAGAGAGTGGTTCAAAATATCACTATCCCGAACCATTGCGCCTTGCAACGTGGGAGAGGATCATTTCAATATGGAACCGCGTTTGTGGAATACGTCTGCGTCAAGAAGGCAAGATCCTTTGATGATCCACCGGAGGGGCCATTCGCGACAATCAGCGCGGGCACTGAACATGTCTGTGCGTTGATGACAGACGGAACGCCCGTGTGCTGGGGATCAGAGTCGGATGGCAAGTCCTCACCTCCGGCCGGAGCAAGGTTCACAACCATCAGCGCCGGATCCAACCACACGTGCGCCCTAATGGCAGACGGAACGCCCGTATGCTGGGGAAATGACATAGATGGTCAGTCCTCACCCCCAGCGGGAGAGAAGTTCACGGACATAAGCGCGGGATTTAGTTACACCTGCGCGCTGAGACAGGACGGCACACCCTCGTGTTGGGGCTACGACATTTTCCGAAGGTCTTCCAATCCCAAGGAAGTGAAGGAGCTCTTTTACTCGTCGAGATTCCGGGAGATAGATACAGGTGAGATTTATGATGCCTGCGGGCTGCTTGCAGACGGCGGGATGCTGTGCAACACAGGCCGTTCATTTCAGATTGAACAGGATGTTCATTCCATCAGCTCAGGTATACACGCTCGCTGCGCGCTGCGGAGAGACGGATCGCCGCTGTGCTGGGGACCAGATGATTTCACCCCGCCAGCCGGTGAGAAGTTCACGGACATAAGTGTAGGCTCGGGCAGTCTAGCCTGCGGACTGAGAACAGACGGCACGGCGGTGTGCTGGGGGCAATGGGCTTCGGTATCGCCGTCTGCCGGGGCGAAGTTCATAGACATCAGTGTTCTCTCTGCCAGGCGAGCTGACGGCGGGTACGGCTACGTCTGTGCGCTTAGTGAAAACGGGGCGGCGGCCTGCTGGCGGCATTGACGCTCTCGTCGCTACGGAAATTGCCGAACCCCAGTCCCCTACTCCTCGGCAGGCGGAGGCGGCTGGGAGCCGGGTCGACGGTTATGAGCATGGCGCGCGTCGAGTGGGTGAAGTCGATGACGGCCTGGACGGAGGCGAGGGACGTTACGCGATCCCATAGGGGGGTGTCTACGCCAGTGACCTGCCTCGATAGTTGTACCACCTGTTTTGTTACACCGGCAATCATGGGGACTAGGTGGGCGGGCAGTAGGGTCTCGGGAGCCGGCGGCCTGTAGCCCACCAAACTGGACGAAATCGAGAACCTTTACAATTACTTTCACTCTGGCACTGTAATCGGCTTTCCAACCCGGTCCGGCGGTGAAACCTGCCAGGAGACGAGCGGCGGATCAATACAGTAGCGTATCGAGCACTGCAGAAGCCCTCGCCAACTTAGCGAGGGTTTCTGTTTTTTGTCGGGTCCCCGCTGACCTGGGGACTAGGGCCTGTTCACACTAGCGCAGTGCATCAAAGATGAGTGCGAATGAGAGGAATCCGAGGAAGAGCACATCGAGCTTTTCAAAGCGGGAGAAGATACGACGGAACCCCTTCAACCGGCGGAACAACCTCTCGATTTCGTTGCGCCTCTTGTACATCTCCCGATCGTACTCCCAGGGAGCGACCCGGGTGCTGAGGGGCGGAACAACCGGCAGGAACCCCAACGCCAACGCCAGCTGGCGGGTCTCATTGCCCTCATATGCCCGGTCCATCAACAGGTACGGGTTCCGCCCCTCCAACCCCAGGCCCTCCAACAGTTTGCGCCCCTCCGGCGCATCGTGGGCCTGTCCCGGTGAGAGGGAGAACGTCACGGCTGTTCGAGCATCCGCGGCAACCATATGAATCTTGGTGGTCCAGCCGCCCCGGGACTTGCCGATGGACTGAGGTCCGTTTTTTTAACGCACCGGTCCCATCGGGATGAACCTTGACGGTCGTGCTGTCCAGAGAAACCGCCTCCAGCTTGATGCGCACCATCTGCTCTCGTTGCAGATATTCGAACACCCGGTCAAGCACTCTTTTTTTAGACCATCGGTTCATCCGAGTGTAGACGGTGTGCCAGTTGCCGAAGCGAGGCGGCAGCCCACGCCACTTGCAGCCCTGCTCAGCGACGTACAGAATGGCATTGAGAACTTGCAGGTTGGACAAACTGACGTTGCCACGCTGAACAAGGGTAACAAGGTGTATCGGACGGACCGGCAGCACACGATGAAACGGACCCTGAAAGCTGGAGGCGGGTGGAACCTAGCCACCAGTCAATAGTGGTTGCCGCAACGACGATGACATTGGTCCTCCCCAAGAACTGGTCTAGGGGAAATGGTTGTATTGAAGTTAGTGGGCTTGCCTATCTTCTATACCGGCCTGAGTGCGAGTCGCTCCTGCCAATCCGAAGAGGCTCGAACTCTCCATAGAGATGGCGGTGGGAAGGATCACAAGCTGCCAAGCCACATCTCGAAGACTTCCCCACCTACCATCCGTGTCGGCCTACTACCCGGTCACGATGCATCAGCATCCCTGCGTCCCGACGCGTCACACTACAGGAATTGAGAGACCTTGGTGCGTTGATAGGTTGCCGAGCCACATTTCGAAGATGGTGGTATCTACCGTATGCGTTGGTGGGCCTGACTTGACGGCAGGCAGTACCATCTTCGAGTTGCTAGTGGCCCTGTGCACCCCCCGGATCTGCAACTCAACCATTATGATAGGACGGTGCAGGTGGGGGGAATACTTCCAATGCCCTCGGAACCTGTAAGTTACAAGACGGGGAGTTGGTGCCAGAGAAACAAGCAAGCGGTACCGCGAAGCCGCCACACCGCTCGCCAGAATACGCGCTGCCTTGAATTCCCTTTGGTTAGCCCATCCCCCTTCCTTCAAACAAACAAATTTCGGGATGACTCACGTGGTAAGATTTGCTAACTGCAGGCTATGCTGGTTACTTGTCAACGCGGGCGTATACCTTATCAAGTAGAGTCCCAGGGAGCGGTGTAGGAGACAAGAAGCCCTGGCAGCCAGAGGCCACCGGGTCACCCTCGATATTGAGCATTGCCTCAGGTCTACCGACTGTTGGGCAGTGAGGCTGACCGGGTCGTTCATACCTGTTACACCATTTCTGACTTGGTGTGGATTCCGGATGCGCCATCGGGCCTTAGCGGGCCGTCTTCCTCGATCTGCGGAGTTCCGTCCGCCTCCACGCAGCGGACGTGGAAGTCATGGCGTCCTTCTCCGAACGGCCAATCGTAGCGCCAGATCACCCATGTAACATCCGACAGCGGGGTACGTAATTCCGCCTCCCGCCATTCGGGTTCGTCGTCCCAACGCACCTCCACCCTGGAGATGCCACGGGCACCAGCGTAGGCGATTCCACCAATGGGGACCAGCTTCCGGTCACCATCTTGGATCACCGAGTCCACCGCCACCGTATCCACCACAGATGTGGCCTTGACTATTGCCTCCTTGGACCAACCTCGTTCGACCCAGTAGCCGTCCTTGTACTGGCCGATGACCTCGATGCCGGTGATCCACTTGGGCTGTTTCATGCCGTAGCGATCAGGGAGCCAAATCCGCAGCGGGAACCCATGATCGAACGGTATCGGTCCGCCGTCCCAGTTGTATGCGAGCATGATCCGATCGTCGGAGTCGATCAAATCAAGATCGACCGTCTCGTAAAACCCGTCACCGCTGGTAATTAGCAAGTAGCGCGCGTCACCTTGGGGTCTAACATCGGCAAGGACGTCCCGTAGGCTAGCGCCGGTCCAGTAGGTGGTACCTATCAGTGGTCCACCCACCCGATTGGAGATGCAGCTCAAGGTGACAAATTCATTGCGAGCCTCGTACCTGGTCCGGAAGTCATCCAGCGTCAATGCCACCGGGTTATCCACGAGGCCGGTGATCGGCAGGGTCCATGTTGCGCCATCGATCAACGTTGGCTCCGAACGGATGAAGACCTTGTAGTGATCTCTGACGGCGGTATATTCGGGCCGCGTCCCGAGAGCCGGTTTGAGGGGGTCGTTTTCGTTGGGCAGATCGATAACCGATGCGGTCTTGGGCATGTTGGCTTTTATCGCCTCCAATTCGGCTTCCAAGCGGTTGCGCTCGTCTGTTTCGAGGACGCGCCCCAAGCCGGTGCCGACAACCGTGACGGTAGCCGTAGCCGCACCCATTTGGATGAGGAACTGCCGCCTGCCGACCACTTCGACGGACCGCGTGTCCTCCTGAGCCGACGGACCGATCGTCGTGGAGGAGCACTGAGGTAGGAGTCTGCGGGCCGTGGCGACCGTGGCGACGCCCCAGACACAGAACACGCCGAGGACCCACAGGAAAATGAATGACACGGGGGTCGAGGACTGGGCCATGCTTGCTGAGATGATCGCTATCGGCAGACCCAAGACGGCACCCAGCAGGAGGCCCAAACCGGGTCCGCTACCGGCAAGCCGGCGTCCAACAACACCATATACGATGACGGTTGCCACGATTCCGGCGATGGCGAACGTTAGCACGGCCAGGGTATTTTCGGCGGTCTTCGCAGTTGCCGCGACGTTGAGGCCCAGCGTTTCCAGGCTATCAATCATCAGATCAATGCCGAACGTCACGACCGGCCCAGGCAGAATGCGGGCAATCCAGTCGAAGATGTCATACGGTGCGAATGAGAGGTTGAGCCACTTGTCTGCCAGGTACATCACTGCAACCATCGGTACAGTGAGCAAGCCACCGACCAGAGCCCCGAGCCCGATGCTCTGAGTCTTCATTGGATACCCCCTTTCATTAGGCCTTAACGACCCGGGCAATTTACCAGATGACTATGAAGCTGGAGTTACCCCAGTTCAGTGGACAGTCAATGGTTCGACTTGCTGATTGCTGAAAGTATACCTCCTCTCAAAGGCTATTGGTGGTCCTGTGTTGTTGTCCAGCGAAAATGTCCACCTAATTGGTCTGCGAAAATGGCGGGTTAGGCAGATGCTACCGTTTCAGGCTGTGGTGTCCTTGCTAGTAGAGTCCCAGGAAGTGGTGTAAGAGGGAGAGGGTCTGGAGGAAGAGAGACCACCGCGTCATCCTTAGCCCGAATCCACCGAAGGACACCGATGGACGGCGTGAGGGCAGCGGAATGGGGTGGGTGAGTGAGCTACAGGGGAGATGGCCTGGGGTCTTGGGGTAGATGGGAGGCCGGCGGACGGTCTTCAGTCGCCGCACAGGGCCCCTAAGGCCCTATGCGGGAGTTGCGATGCGCGGGATGGCGAGAGGATACGCAGCAGGGGACTCTCGCGACCGGGGTGGCGCGAGATTGCGGGGAAGTTGGGTCAGTTACAGGCTGGCCGTCAGGCCGGGAACGGAATGGCTTGCAGCCGGGCCAAGGCGCGACTGAACTGGGTTTCCCAAGGCCAGCGCCGGGGGAGATGCAAAGTGAGGCAGCGCGCCGAGCGGGTGATCCGTCCCACCAGAGCGAAGACCCGCCGCCTGAGGGTCTTGGTGATCACGGTCCCCTCGCCCAGACCAATCCGCGCCGTCCAGCGGGCCAGGTTATGCGCCATCACCTGTACCGCCAGCCAGGCGCCGTTGGCGGCGAAGCGCCCCGACGGCATGTGGTTCAGCCCGACGCCGTACTTGAGGTCGCGTATGGCGTTCTCGACCTCGGCGTGGCGGCGATGATCGGCCTCCAGTTCCAGCGTCTCCCCATCGCGGTCGGTGATGAAGGCGTGATAGCTGTATCTGGCGAAGAGGGCGAGCTGGGAACCGGGCGTCGGCTTCACCCGCCGGACAATGAGCCGCACCGGCGGGGCGTCCGGCTTGGTCTGGAACGGGGTGTAAGTCGTCTCGGCGACATCGGCGGCGCCGTCCATCCAGTAGGGAATGGGAGTCCAGTCCTCCTCTGGTATCGCCTCGATCAGGTCCCGCAGGCTGGCGCGCTGGCGGATGGTGATAGAGAAGCGGACATCCATTTCCCGGCAGGCGGCAACGACAGTGTGGGCGTAGAAGCCGCTGTCGGCCCGCACCGTGAGTTGTCCCCTGGCCCCGCTGTAGCGCACCCGCCCCACCGTCTCACGCAGGAAGTGGGCCGCGCCACGGGCGGTGTTGGCCCGGCCCTCGCGCAGCCGGGACATCAGCACCTCGCCGGTGCCGGCGGCAATGGCCAGCAGCGGGTGATAGCCGCGGGCGCCGGTATAGCCGTGGTGGCGCGCTCCCTCCTTGGCCAGTCCATAGGTCTCGCAGATGGTCGAGTCCAGGTCGATGCTCAGGGGCGAGTCGCCGGGTCCGGCCCCAGCGGCCCAGGCCCGGGCCAACAACTGGCGGCTCACGCGGTCGAGTTGACGGACATGCCCCCACCGGAAGCTGCGCAGGAAGGTCCCCAGGGTGGATGACGCCTTGACCACGCAGCCTAGAACACCGACCGTCCCACCAGCGCGCAGCGCATCGGCGTCGTCGATGCAGTCGCCGCCTGCCAGCGCGGAAGCGACCAGCGTCAGCATCTTGTCCCCAGTGTTCGCCCGTCCCGGCGCTCCGCCGAGGTCAAGGTGATGGTCGACGAGTTCCCGCAGGCCCAGGTGCCGAGCTAGGGTGGCCGGCAGGAGCAGGCCGGCATTGGCCACCAGACGATGGTCGTCAAAGAGGATGCGCATACGGTCGGGTTTGTTCTGTGGCAGCATCTATTGGGTGCTCCTTGTTTCCGGGCTGGTTTCTGTTCCAAAACCATTATCCCAGATTCAGAGGAGCACCCGCTGGCTTCTTCAAGGGCTGTCCCCAAGGACGTCCTTCGGTGGATTCGGGCTAAGGGGCCATCAAGCTCGTAGCGATACGTTAAGATGCCTCAACTGAAAGTCGAGATAAATGATCAACTGATGCGTAGGCTGGCAATCTCCGCCGAGCGGTTGTGGCCGGGGAAAGGTTAGGAGGGGCATTAGTCGATTGGTCCGAGATGCTGTCAGGCGATTTCTACGGTACTGATATGGCGATCTTAGAAGTAGATCTGACCGCCGATCTCATGGAAGGACTGAAGAACCTGGCTGTTCGACATTACGGAAGCGATAAAGATGGTGCCATGGGTGGACATTCCTTGCAACTAGAAGAAGTTCCTTCCTGGCACCTTGGATGACTTAATATGGGAAGACCTCAGTGTCCTGCTTAGCGACGATGTTTGGGTCGAGCAGCAGGTGGCCTCACGACAATCCCAGGATGAAAACAGTGAGAAACTGATTCGGCTGCAGAAGTACAAGATATCCCAGGCCGCCGGCAAAATTGCCAAGGTCCGAGAGGGCTTCGAAGGCGGCATCTATGATCTGGACTCGGCCAAGGCGAGGATTACCGAACACCAGGCTGGGATGGCCAGGGCTGAGGATGAAGTCAAGAGATTGAAGGCGGAAACCGTTTCTCCGATTATGGATGCAGGCAACCTGAAGGCATTGAGGGATCAACTACGGAATCTGCGTGACGAGAAACTTGATCAGGCCAGCTTCGAAGAGAAGCATGATCTCATATCCCAGTTAGATGTCAAGGTCTACCCGTCTGAGGATGTCAAATCTTTAAAGGTGACCTGCCGTCTGAACTTGCCTGCTTTCGAGGCAGATAAACAATCCGATGTCGAGAACACTACAGGTAATTACTCAAATGAGGAGAATGGGCCGGCTGACGGGTATGGAAAAGTTCTGTATGGGCCACCAATCAGATTGGAAAACATGGCGACTCCAGTTAACCGCCTCTCCCGGAAGCCCTCGCCTTGTATAGCTACCAGTGCGGTTGTATAGTTGTATTATGGCTGAACCAATCAGGGGCTAACCTGCGGGTTGAAGAGACTCGACCGCGGGGGCGCAAAAAGTGTCGGTGATGTGGAGTACGATGTAGTAGTAGTAGGTGCGGGTCCGGGCGGCTATGTCGCCGCCATCAGGGCAGCCCAGTTGGGTTTGAAGGTGGCTGTGGTCGAGAGGGACGAGTTGGGCGGTGTTTGCCTTAATTGGGGGTGCATACCAAGCAAAGCCCTTCTCAAGAATGCCGAAGTCCTTTCTCTGTTGCACCGGGCGGAGGAGTTCGGATTCTTTTTCGATAACCTGCGGGTCGACTATGCCAAAGCCGTGGCCCGCAGCCGGCGGGTGGTGGACCGTAACACCAAGGGCGTCGCCTACATCCTCCGGAAAAACAAGGTGGAGCACATCAAGGGAGAAGCTGTACTGCGGGACAGCCGGACGGTGGAGGTGGCGCCTGAGGGAACCTTAATCCAAACCCAAAACATTGTCCTGGCCACAGGAGCGCGTCCCAGGAGCGTACCGGCGCTGCCTATTGACGGCGAGCTGGTGATGAGCAGCCGGCATGCTTTGGAGCTTCAGCAGTTGCCCTCCTCGGTGGTAATCGTGGGCGCTGGGGCCACGGGAATGGAGTTCGCCTATCTCTATAATACTTACGGAGTAAAAGTGACAGTGGTGGAACTTCTACCCCGTATAGTTCCCAACGAAGACGAAGAGATCAGCCAGCAGCTGGAGCGGGCCCTCTCCGATCAGGGGATCAACTTCATGACAGAGTCCAAAGTCACGGCGGTCACACCCAACGAGGGGGGGTCCACACTGACGGTGGAGTCATCAAAAGGGGCACAAGAGATAGAGTGCCAGAAGGTGCTGGTCGCCATCGGAGTTCAGGGCAACGTCGAAAATCTGGGGCTGGAGGGTTTGGGAGTGGCCACGGACAAGAGCTACATCCAAATAGATGAACACATGTCCACCGACATTCAGGGGGTCTATGCCATCGGCGATGTCACCGGAAAGGTGCTCCTGGCCCACGTGGCGTCCGCCCAGGGTGTGATGGCCGTGGAGACCATCGCGGGGGTCGAGTCCCAACCCCTGGACTACGTTAATATGCCCCGGGCTACATACTGCATACCCCAGGTGGCCAGTTTCGGGTTAACGGAGCAACAGGCCCGAGACCAGGGATACGGTGTCAAAGTGGGCAAATTCCCCTTCCAGGCTAGCGGGAAGGCGGTGGCATTGGGAGAGACCACGGGCATGGTGAAGCTGGTGGTGGAGGAGAAGTATGGCGAACTGCTGGGGGCCCACATGGTAGGTCCCGAGGTGACTGAGCTGCTGGCGGAGCTCTCAGTGGCGAAGCTTTTGGAGGGCACTACTTTGGAGCTGGGCTGGATGGTCCATTCTCATCCCACCCTGTCGGAAGCGATTAAGGAAGCCGCCCTTGGCGCGGACGGGGGTTCCATTCATATCTGAATATAGGTGCGGTAAGTCTACCAACAATGCATTGAACCGAGTTGGAGCTTGCCTTGCGCCGAAGCTTTTACAGAGGTATACTCCACTCAATGAGCGTTGTAAATCCCGTCAACGTGTCGTTGCCATTCCTGGTGGACTCAGGTACTCGAAGGGGACTGATCCGGGCAGCTTCTACTAGCCAATAAAAGGAGCGAATTCATGTCCTTGGAAACCTTTAACTTTGCCCTGAGTATTGGGGGCGGGGCCGGCCAAGGAATCGCGACCCCGGGGGACATCCTTGCGCGCATATTCGTCCGCCGCGGTCTTCATCTAAACACCTACAACGCCTACCAGTCGATCATCCGGGGCGGGCACATTTTTCTGACAATGCGCACAGGCGGCCGGAAGGTCTACAGCCACGGAGACAAGCTGGACCTGCTATTGTGCCTGAATCAGGATACCATGGACCGGCACCTCAGCTTGATGGGAACGGGGAGCCGGGTCATCTTCAACAGTGACAACATCAAGGCTGGAGACGCCAAGGAGGGCGTTCAGCTCTGTCCGATGCCCGTTGCCGAGTTGACCAAAACCCGGAACCGGCTGCACCAGAACACAGTAGCCGTCGGGGCTATATTGTCTCTGCTGGGGCTGGATTTCCAGGTACTGGAGGACAGCCTTAGACTGCGTTTCCAGCGGCAGGGCCAGCAAGTGGTGGATGAGAACGTGAGGGTCGCTCGTGCCGGCTTTGACCACACAGAAGGGGCCTTCGAGCCCTTCCCGGAGCCGCTCCCCATGGGTGGCAAACCGCTGGCGGTCTGGTCGGGTAACGAGGCCCTGGCGATGGGAGGCGCGGCAGCTGGTGTGAAGTTTTATGCGGCCTATCCCATGAGCCCCTCTACAGGGGTCCTCCACTGGATGGCCCAAAACGCCCGGAACCTGGGAATAATGGTCCGGCAGGTTGAAGATGAGATCGGCGTGGCCAATATGGTTATCGGGGCGGCCTACGCCGGCTGCAGGGCCATGTGCGCCACTTCCGGCGGCGGGTTCGCTTTGATGACCGAAGCCATTGGCAGCGCTGGGATGATGGAGATACCCGCCGTCTTTATAGACGTTCAGCGGGCCGGGCCGTCAACAGGTGTCCCCACCAAGACCGAACAGGGAGACCTGTGGCAGGTCTTGGGCGCCAGCCAGGGAGACTTTGAACGTTTCATAGTTGCCCCAACAGATGATCTGGACGCCTTTAATACCATCCCTGAGCTGTTCAACCTGGCAGACAAATTCCAGTGTCCCGGCATAGTGATCTCCGACCTCCTGATCTCTGAGGGAAGGTATAGCGTCGACCCAGACGATATCAACATGCGCCCTAAGATCGATAGAGGAAACTTGATCACAGAACCCTCGACGACCGACGGGTACATGCGCTACAAGTACACCGACAGCGGGATCTCTCCGCGGGCCTTGCCGGGGCTGGAGGGCTATGTCCACGTTGTAGCTACCGACGAGCACGATGAAAATTCCATATTGATTAGCGACGAGTTCACCCACCCACACAAGCGCCGGAGTATGGTGGAGAAGAGGGCCCGCAAATTCCAGGACATCGTTAACGAGATAGCTCCTCCAGAGCTGGAAGGCCCTGAGGATGCCGAAGTCACTTTGGTCGGCTGGGGCTCTACTTATGGCGTAATAAAAGAAGCAGTGGGGCTGCTGAAGGCCAAAGGGGTTGTTGCCAATCACCTTGGGATTAAGTGGATAGTACCCCTCCATTCCCAGGCTGTCATGGACATCATCTCCCGCGCCAAGCGCACCATTATCGTCGAAAACAACTACTCCGGGCAATTCTACCGCTACCTCCGAAGTGAGACCGGACTATCGGTTGACGGGCATATCCGCAAATACGACGGCGAGCCGTTCATGCCCCACCACATCGCCGACGGAGTGCTGGCGCAACTTGCCGGGAAGACTGACCGCTACGTTCCGGTCCAGGAAGTTATAGTCTAAGTTTATAGTCTAAAGAGGTGTTAACATGGCCACTACTGTAGGGATAGCTGAGGGCGAACCTGTCATTCAGCTAACAGCCAAGGATTTTAAAGGGCCGGTTGACCCGGACTGGTGCGCCGGATGTGGCGATTTCGGAGTCCTTAATAGCCTCCAGAGGGCCTGTGCTGAGCTGGGGCTCAGACCCAATGAGATTCTCACCGTCAGCGGGATTGGCTGTTCATCCAACTTTCCAGGTTATTTCAACGCCTACGGGATGCACACCCTCCATGGCCGGTCGCTGGCCGTTGCCACAGGCGCGAAAATGGCCAATCATGAGCTGAATGTCATCGTCACCGGAGGCGATGGAGATGGTTACGGCATCGGCGGGAACCATTTTACCCACACCGCCCGCCGCAACGTGGACCTTACCTACGTCGTCATGAACAATCAGGTATACGGGCTGACCACGGGCCAGGTCTCTCCGACCAGCAGCCTGGGGATGAAGACCAAAAGCACGCCCTTCGGCAGCGTTGAGCCACCCATTAATCCCATCACCGCATCCATCATGAATGGCGCGACCTTTGTTGCTCGGGGCTACAGCGGCGACATCCGCCACCTCAAGGAGCTTTTCAAGAAAGCGATCCGGCATAAGGGATTCTCTTTGGTGGACGTTTTCAGCCCTTGCGTCACCTTCAACCACGACAATAACCAATCGTTCTTCAAAGAACGGATCAAAAAGCTGGAGGACGAGGCGCATGACACCAGTGACTGGAAGTCCGCCTGCGAAAAAGCCATGAAATGGGGCGATACCATCTACACTGGACTGTTCCTGGAGATAAAAGATGAGCCCTCTCTGGGCGGGCGGGAACCCGTTCTCGACGAGGGGGGCCCCCTGGCCCACAGGCCGTTGGGTATATCCGAGGAGCAGGCCCAGAAGATCATCCAGAGGATGATGTAGTTCCGGTAGCCGTTGTCCCATGGATAAAGCTCAGCGCTCTCCCTTTCTCCGCCGCGTTTACCCCCTGAGCCCCAGGGAGCTCACCGAAGAGCAGCTTGCGGTAGTCTTCGCCATGACCTCCCGCAGGCCCGAGCCCTTCGACGACATCGCCCAGCAGGTGACCCAGGAGAAGGCGGCAGACTTCCACGAGCGGTGGGTGCTGGGCTACGGCCACGCCTCCGTCGCCGAACACGGGATAGTCCACATGGCTGTGGAGAACCTGTCCCGCCTGGCCTGCGACTCCCTGGAAGACAACCGCTTGGCTTCATACACCGAGAAGTCATCCCGGTTCCAGCTGCTGCCCCAGGGCTACTACTACCTGCCGCCGGAGATCGAGGCCAGCCCCTCTCTCAAAGCCCTTTACATAAAGACCTGCGATTACCTCTTTGACACCTACTCCCGCATGATAGATGGCACCATCGCCTTCTTGAAGGAGGAGAAGCCCCGGGGGGATTCAGAACGGGAGACGGCCTACAACCTGCGCCTCAGGAGGGAGGCTGCTGACAGCTGCCGGTTCCTTCTTCCCGCCTCCACCCTCACCAACGTGGGCGTCACCATGAACGCCAGGACCATGGAGCATGCCATCAGCAAGCTCCTCTCGTCGGAGCTTATCGAGGAGCGTAGCCTGGGCGAGGAGTTGAAGGCCAAGGGCCGGGAGATCACTCCCACTCTGATCAAATACGCGGAGAAAAACGACTACATGATCAGTGCCCGGGAGGCCCAAAAGGAAATTACGGCCCTTCTCTCCCGTGGCCGCCGGGAGATTCCCCTTCCCATGATGGAAGGGGGTCAGATTCACCCTGAACCTGACCCTCAATTCGTGCCTGGCGGGCATGACGATGGGGTGGCTCCGAGGGTTGAGGTCAGCCTGGCGCACTCCGATCCCCAGGCAGAGCACAAGCTTGCTGCGGCGCTGCTATACCGCTTCTCCGGCCTCCCCTATGGCGAGGTGTGGAAACAGGTCGAAGCGATGGACGACGACGCTCGCCAAAAGGCCATCTCATCCTGCCTTGAAGGGTTGGGCCCCCACGACTCTCCAGTAAGGGAGCTGGAGGTGGTTGACTACACCTTCGAGCTGGTAATGGACTACGGGGCCTACCGCGAGTTCAAGCGCCACCGCATGCAGACCTACCTCCCCCAACCCCTTACCGTCTCCAACGGATATTTGACGCCGGATCTATTGATAATGGCGGGGCTGGAAGGGCAGTTCGTGGAAGCTATGGAGCGGGTGTCCAATGCCTTCTCCCGGGTGTCGGAGGCCTCGCCGCTGGCCGCCCAGTACATCGTTACCCATGCCCACAAGCGGCGGCTCATCTCCAAGATGAACCTGCGGGAGTGCTTCCACCTGTTCAAGCTGCGCACCCAAACCCAGGCGCACTTCTCCATCAGGGATCCCGTGAACGAGGCCTTGCGTCTTGCCCGGCTTACCCATCCCCGTTTATTCGAGCACCTGAAGCTGCGGGCCTGAAGCTGCGGGATCGACCGCCCTCACCCTCGCTCCATATCCCGGTGGGAGAGGGACTAAGGGTGAGGGCGCGGGAACTAATGTAGCCGCCACAGCTCCCGCCATCGCAAGCCTATGAAGGCGGTTACACTCAGTGCCACCAGCCCAGCCGCCATCACTGCCTTCCCCGGCCCCAATATACCCGGCTCCGCCAAAAATCCCAGCAACGGGATGGCTAGGGGTTGCACGCCGTGGTCTATCACGTAAATGCTGGTGATCCTTCCCCGCAGCACGTCCGGCGTCCTGCTCTGTACCAGGGCGTTGTTGGTGATTCGGGACACCATATTGACCAGACCCAGCAGCCCGATCAACACCGCCGACAGTATCAGATGGGAGGAAAGGCCAAAGAAGACCAGGAGCACGGTCACCAGCATGATGGTGGCCATATTGACCAGGCCCTTCTTCTGGAAATTGCCAAGGGAGGCGACGCCGAAGGTCCCCACCAGAGCGCCTATGCCCATGGCCGTGAGCAGGATGGCCAGGCCTACCTTCTCCTCACCTCCCAGGATGTCCTTGGCGAAAATCACAAGCATATACTGGGTTGAGTGGACAACCACCGACGGTACGATGATTAGCACGATGAGCAAGAGTAGAACGCTGTCGGTTCTGAGATACCTCAACCCCTCCATAAAGGTCCCTACCACCGAATCGCCTCTGGCAACCTCCTCCCTGTATGGGGTCCTCATGGGAAGGATTATTAGACATACAGCCAGATAGGCGGCGGCCTGAATGAAAAAGTTGCCCGAGAGGCCGAAGGGACTGATCAACGCTACGCCGATGGCCGGGGCCACCACCCGAATTATGTTTCCCGCCGAGTTCTCCAGGGCCAGCGCGTTGGTCAGGTCCTCCTTGGGGACCACGTTGGCTATCATGGACAGGCGGACGGGACGGTTTATCGACATGTCCACGCCTAGAAGGAAGCTGAATAGGAGGGCATGGTA
Organism: Dehalococcoidia bacterium; assembly: GCA_965225925.1. Taxonomy (GTDB): domain Bacteria; phylum Chloroflexota; class Dehalococcoidia; order Lucifugimonadales; family JAGWBF01; genus CBDDBY01. The sequence continues at coordinate 1,059,498 of CBDDBY010000005.1, forward strand.
TTCGTTCACCTGCCCTTTCCATACCCCAAAGGCGAAAAGGAATGCGATGGCGAAGAGGAAAAGTTGGGTTGCCATGAAGAGCTTTTTCCGGTCCATCCTGTCCACCGCAACCCCGGCCAGAGGACCGATCAGGAGAATGGGCAGGGCTCTGATTCCCAGGACCGTGGCCACCCAGAAGGGCGAGTCCGTTATATCCGCCACCAGCAGGGCCAAAGTTATCTGCTGGATCCAGCCGGCCACGCTGCTGAAGCTATCACCGAACCAGAGGTAGCGATAGTTGGTATGTTGGAGGGCCGAGAAGGTGTTCCAGCGGAAGATGCCCCGCTTTACGTCAGTTTCCTTGGGGCCTTCTGGTGTTGTCTCTACATGGGCCATATATCAGGTCCGTGGTGGGTTTTGCAGGTGCCTGACCCAACTGCCATGTTATTCCCTATTGTAGAACCTCGGCGTTCGTTCAACAAGGTAACCACGCCTTTGACTGAACTCATTCCTGAAGGTAAAATCCACTGGTCAATACCTGATGGGCCGCTGGCGGCCCGGGAGCGGAACATGGAATTTGAAACTCAGTACACACCGGAGCAGCAAGAGTTCAGGAAGGATGTGCGGATGTGCCTGAAGCAGAACCTTCCTACGGGACTGGTGGAGCCCGCCGACCCGGCAGACCTCTCCTACGACCAGTACCAGAAGCGTAGAGAGCTGGGGCGGAAGCTCGGGGCAAAAGGCTGGCTGTGGCCCACTGCCACCACCGAGTACGGCGGCGGGGGAATGACCATGGACCATGCCATGATCATCGAGGAGGAGTTGGATTGCCACGGCCTGGCGTTGCCGCCCTATTACGACTCGGGCGGCCGGCTGGGTGGCTCGACCATCCTGGTCTGGGGGACCGGGGAGCAGAAGGCTTACTTTCTGCCGCCCATCTTCAAGGGTCAGGTAAGGACCTGGCAGCTTCTCTCGGAGCCAGAGGCGGGGTCGGACCTGGCCAACGTCAAGACCGCCGCCATCCGGGATGGGGATGACTATGTGATCAATGGGCAGAAGATCTTCGTGGGCAGCCACCACGGCGCGGATCAATTCTGGATGCCGGCGGTCACAGACCCCGATGGCGCCCGTCATCAAAATATGAGCTGGTTCATGGTCCCCTCAGACCTGCCGGGCATCACCATCGCTCCCATGGACCTGCTCATTTCGGGAGGAGAGGGCGGCGCCGGGTCCGGGGTCAAGAACACCGTCTATTTCGACAACGTCCGGGTGCCCAGCTTTCACCGCATTGGAGCGGAGAACGAGGGCTGGAAAGTGGGGCAGACTCACCTGGAGCTGGAGCACGGGACTGGGGGCCGGTTAACCAGGAACTGGCTGGTGGACCGGTTGCTGGACCATTGTAAGAAAACCCAGCGGAACGGGCAGCCCATTAGCCGAGAGCCGGATGTGCGTGACCTCCTGGTGGACATATACATCGAATCCGAGATTGGGCGGCTCTTCGGCCTGCGCAATTATTGGCTCAGGCACTCGGAAAAGCCCGTATCCCACGAGGGCCCCCAGCTATCCCTTCATCGCAAGATGTCGGGGCTTCGGGCAGGGAAGGCTATTCTGGAGATTCTCGGGCCCTACGCCCTTACCAACGACCCCGTATGGGGCCCGGCGGAGGGCCATGTGGAAGCCCATCAGCGCTCCAGTATCGTGGCCATACACCCGGGAGGCACCGCCGACATCCAGAAGGTGATCATGGCCCGGCGCATCGGAATCGGGCGGGCCACCAAAGAGCAGTCGGGCACCCTGGCGTAGATTAAAGGGCATTCATCTGAGCGCCATGGGAAAATGCTAAGGGGCGGCTCAGGCGTCGATCCAGGCCACTTTTGCCTTAGGAGTAGCTAGTGGACCTATCCCTAACGGAAAACCAGGAGATGATCAAGAGCTCCGCCAGGGAATTCGTTCAGCGTGAGTATCCCAAGGACGTGCTTCTGGACCTGGACAAGGGGCAGACCGGCCGCGCCCCGGAGCTTTGGAACTTGGTGGCCGACATGGGCTGGCTGGGTCTGATCATCCCCCCGGAGCACGGTGGTGAGGGGGGTTCCTTAATGGATGCAGGGGTGCTTTTTCAGGAGCTGGGTCGGGGTCCTGTTCCCGGGCCCCTCTTCTCCTCCGGCGTATTGGGGGCCATGATCGTAATGGAAGGGGGGACCGAAGAGCAGAAGCGTCGCCTGCTGCCTGCCATCGCCAGGGGGGAGCAGTCTCTGGCCCTGGCCGTGACCGAGTCCGACTATGGCTGGAGCCCTCAGTCGGTGCGGATGTTAGCTACCCGTAAGAATGACGGGTTTGTACTCGATGGCGAGAAACTTTTCGTGCACGACGCCCTCACGGCCACCCATTATGTCTGTGCCGTGCGGACGGAGGAGGACTCCGATGCCGGCGATGGGGTCTCACTGCTATTGGTGGATGCTGGTGCTGAGGGCATAACGGCCCGGGAGCTGCCCGGATTTCTGGCCTCCGTCGCCGAGGTGAAATTCGAATCGGTGGAGGTCTCCGAATCCGCATTGCTGGGCCATCAGACTGGCAAGGGGTGGCAAGTCCTGGAACAGGCTATGTCAAAGGCGATACCTGTCCTGTGCGCCTATAAAGTGGGGGGATGCGAGGCGGTCTTTGAAATGTCCGTGGCATACAGCCAGACCCGGGTCCAGTTCGGCGTGCCCATAGGCCGCTTCCAGCGGGTCCAGGACCATATAATCAACCTGGTAAATCAGCTTGACGCCGCCCGATGGACAACTTATGAGGCCCTCTGGAAGCTGGATACGGGTATGACGGCCGGGGGCTCGGTCCACCTGGCCAAGGCGGTGGCCAGCGAAGCATACTATCAGGCGTGCAACCACGCCCATGAGGTGCACGCCGGAGTCGGGGTCATGACCGAATACGGGCTCACTTTGCACACGAAGATGTCCCGCAGCCTTTACCATTTCCTTGGCGACCCACGCTTCCACAAGCGGCGATTGGCGGAGGCGCTGGAGCTTTAACCGTCGAGGCGGCCAGACCGGGGGTTGTCAGGCGAAGTCCTCCAGCCTGGGAGCCACCTATTCCATCAACAGCCGGAGGGAGCGCTGGGCCAAGGAATGGTCGTCGGGGTCCTGGGTAACGACCAGCAGGGTGCCGAATCTCCCCACGTCCTCGTGGAGCCGCCGGATCTTGTCGGCGCATTCCTGGGGGTCGCCGACTATCCAGGATGTTTCCATCATATAGCCAACGTTGACTTCCTCGTCGGTCATGGCGGGGTCGAGCTTGGAGATGGACAGGAGTCCACCGGACTTGCGCATCGGCCATTGGTGTTGGCTGAAGGCGTACCTCAGCACGGTCCGGGCCTCCTCCCGCGCTGAGTGGGAGGTCTCTCCCACATAAACCTCCCGAGCAATGCGCCACAGACGGCGGTCCGCTTTCCTCCCTGCGCTGGCGGCCCCCTCCTCCACAAGCTCCCAGTGTCCCCGGAGGTGATGGGGCAGCAAGTTTGGGTTGCTCATGGGCATCCATCCTCGCTCCCCGGCCAGGCGAAGGGTGTCGGACTTTACTGAGCTGGCCGCAACTCCGATGGGCGGGTGGGGTAGCTGGTAGGGTTTGTAGTGGAGCCTGCGGTCCATCTCAGGTTGGACCTCCGGCGCATGTACCTCGTAGTACTTCCCTTTAAAGTCGAAGTGGCCGTCCTCGGCGGCCCAGAGACCCAGGATAACATCCAGTGCCTCTTTCCCCCGCTCTCGTACCGCCATCATGTCGCTGGAGTCCAAGCCGTACAGGTCCACGTCGGTGGGGAAAAAACGGGTCCCGATACCCCAGTAGAAGCGTCCCCGGGCCATGTGGTCCAGCATGGCTATGCGGTGGGCCGTATCCACCGGATGGTGGAGAGGCAGCAGGGTGACGCCGGTTGCCAGCACTATCTTCTCTGTTAGGGCCAGGGCCTTGGCTATGAGGAGCTCGGGGACGGGTGCATTCTCCCAAATGTCGGTCACATGCTCGCCTATCCACGCTTCGTGGTAGCCCAGGCGGTCGGCCAGGACCAGCAGTTCGATGTCCCGGTCGTAAGAATCTGCGAAGGACCTGCTTGGCGGATGGGTAGGCTGCATGAACAGTCCTAAATCTACCGCTCGTTCCTTCTGGGGGCCTGGGGTGTCCAGCGCGCTGGGTAGACGCCAGCTGTCAACTTGTATTTGATCTAGGGTTTCACCCCCACTCTATCGCCGTCGGCGGATCCACCGTCGATGGGTAGAGAGTCCCTTCCCCCTTTAATGGGGGAAGGTCAGGATGGGGGAGAAATGTACCTATCGAATATTAGTTGACGGTGTACTAGATTTAGTTCAGGTCCTTTATTTGGGGGATGACCTGTTCCATAAGCAAGCAGACGGTATTTTGCATAAGAGAGTAGTCGTCGGGGTCGCGGGCGGCTACCAGCAAGGTGCCAAATCCACCCACCTCGTTGTGGAGCTCACGAATCTTATCTGCGCACTCCCGGGAGTCGCCGACAATCCATATGTTCTCCATCATGTAGTCAACGTTTACGGCGTCGTCAGGTATGTCACGGCCTTGCTTCAGCGGGGCCAATAACCCCAGGGCTTTGATAGCCGTTAACTGGTGCTCCTCGAAGGGCTTTCCCAGCACGACCCTCGCCTCTTTCCGGGCCGTCTCCGGCGTCTCGCCCACATATATATCTCTGATGATCCGCCACTGGCTGCGGTCCGCGCTTCGTCCTGTACTGGCGGCGCCTTCCTCGACCATCTCCCATTGTGCCTTGAGAGTGGGGGCCATGGGGAGGTTGCTGCTCATGGGTATCCATCCCCGTTCTCCGGCCATGCGTATGGTATCCGAGGTCGCGGTTGTGGCTGCCACTCCTATTGGAGGATGGGGTCTCTGATAAGGTTTGTAGTGGAGCCTGAGTCCCGTCTCCGCCGGCCTTGTTGGCGCCTTCACCTGGTAGTATTTCCCCTGATAGTCGAACTGGCCGTCTTCGGAAGCCCAAATACCCAGGATAACCTCCAGGGCCTCTCGCCCCCTCTCCCGCGCGGCTTGCATGTCCGTCGATGGCAGGCCGTATAGCTCCAGGTCGCTGGGGATTGACCGCATACCTATGCCCCAGTAGAACCGGCCTTTGGCCATGTGGTCCAGCATCGCTATGCGGTGGGCTGTGTCAATGGGATGGTGGAGGGGCAACAGGGTCACTGCGGTGCCCAGGACGATCTTCTCCGTCTGGGTCAGCGCCTTGACGATCATCAGCTCCGCCGCCGGTATATTCCCCCAGCTGTCCGTGATGTGCTCGCCTATCCACGCTTCGGTATACCCCAGGCGCTCGGCCTGAACGATGAGGTCTAAGTCCCGGTCGTAGGACTCGACTATAGACCTATTTGGAGGGTGCAGAGGTGCGACAAACAGCCCTAATTTCACTGGCTAAAGCTCCTTCAGTGTTTCAAGAGGAGACGTAACCGGATTAGCTGCGATTTCCGGCCTGCTCGATGGGTAAGAGACAATGGGGTACCGGACGAGGCTGATGGTAACCCGCGGTCAGACCGTTGTCAAGGGCGGTGCGGTATCACCGGAGGGGGTCCGATGGTATCACCGGAGAGTAGCCTGCTTCGAGTTCCGGCGCGTGGGCCGGCGGCCGGGAATATGAAAGGCCCCGACGCTTCGGGGCCTTTACTGAAATCCGGATTAAGTTTTGGTTGCCGGTGGGAAGTTCTAGTGGCTGCCGCAGCCGCCTGAGCCGCAGCCGCATGAAGTGTTGCCGCAGCCGCAACCACCAGATGCAAACATGGGGTTGTTGATTACAAAGCCGACTCGTGTCAGATCCTCCACGTAGTCAATGGTGGCCTCTTCCAGGAACGGTGCGCTGTCGGAGTCCATAACGAACCGTACGCCATCTAACTCCAGAACGTTGTCGTCCTCCTGGGCCTCCTTCTCCATCGTCAACATATACTGTACGCCGCCCTCGCCGCCCTCGGAAGCGGGAACAGCGATTACCCTGAGCGCCGACCCCTCCTCGGTCTGTTCATTCAACACGTCTTTTAGTTTTTCTAGCGCAAGGGAACTGATTTCGAGCATTCTGGTACTCCTATCTCAGGATAAAATATGACTAAGGACCAGATTATCACAAGCGTATGGAAAGAGTCAATGACAGCCGGTTCAATATTGTCAGATGGCTCTGGCCGAATATTTCCGATTCTTTACGTGATTGGTCCCTAGGAGGTAGGGCTATACCGCTGTAGTATACCCTAGTTAGAGAATGTATAGTCATATTGGCAGACTTATTGATGACGATTTTCGTCAAGCCGATGCTTCTTGACCCTAACTCCGGGTAGATGATAACCTTAGCTCGGTAGCTTCCCACCGGCATGGACCCCTCTGTTCTATACATGGATGATACTGTCAGAAGGCTTTTCGATGGAGACCAACGCGCCTTATCTCGCCTGATATCCCTGGTGGAAAGGGGAGGCCCGTCCGGGGCGCAGATTATGGACCAGGTTTACCCCCATACGGGCAAAGCTTGCTGCGTCGGGATAACGGGCCCGCCGGGGGTTGGGAAAAGCACCATCGTGGACCGGCTGGCGGAGTTGATGCGCGCCCAGGGCCTTTCTGTGGGAATAATAGCGGTGGACCCCACCAGTCCCTATAGCGGTGGCACTTTTCTGGGCGACCGGATTCGGATGCAACGCCATTACCTGGACAAGGGAGTATTCATTAGAAGTGTGGCGACTCGGGGAGGTCCGGGAGGTCTTCCAAGGCTGGTTCGAGGGGTTGTTCGTCTCCTGGACGCCTCGGGTAAAGATATGGTAGTGGTGGAAACGGTGGGTGTGGGGCAAACGGAGTTGGGTATAATCGGAGTGGCCGACACCGTAGTGGTAATGTCGATGCCGGGCTCCGGGGACGTCATCCAGACCCTGAAAGCCGGCATTTTGGAAATAGCCGACATTTATGTGGTGAATAAGGCCGACATGGACGGGGCGGACCAGATGGTGGCAGCCCTGACCTCCATGCTGCAAATGGCCGGAACGTCCCCCGGAATTCCCCCCGGAATTTCCAATGAATGGACGCCCCCGGTCCTGACTACCCAGGCCCACAAGAACGAGGGGGTGTTGGAGCTCTACCAGGCCGTCCAGCGCCATATTGATTACCTCCGGCAGACCTCCCAGTTGGAAAGCCGGCGGCAAGACCAGAGGGGCGAGGAGTTCCTGGCGACGATAGAGGAGGAGCTGGGCCGAAGGGTTAAAGAGCTTATGGAGAAGGACCTGAGGTTACGTGCCGTCCTTGAGGGAGTGAAGAAGGGAGAGGCGGACCCCTATTCGGCCGCCCTTAAGCTGCTGGAAGATGATCTCCCCATGTTCGCAAAGCCTCCCGCCGGCGGCTTCAGTTCCGGGTTACGCACCTGACTCTCTCCCCCGTCATGGCCCCATCTTTTGACGGCTTATTTTTAGGATATCTTGGACCCGGGAGCCCGCGTTGCGGATTTGGACCTCAGCCAGGTAGCTGGCCAACTATATTCCGAGGGGGCTTTGATGTCAGTTTTAGGTATTGATCTCAGTGCTTCACAAAAATGGGCTAGTGCCCTGGCCCTTCTCGACGGGCAAACGACCCTCCATGAGCTGGGCTCCTTCAGCACTTCTGACGAGCTATTCGAATATTTGGACGTTCACAAACCTTCACTTGTAGCCATCGACGCTCCTTTGTACCTTCCCCTGGGTCTCGATTGCCTGGAGGAAAATCATTCCTGTTCGACCACGTTGGACCAAAAAGGCCGGGTGTCCGAGCAAGAGCTGGCACGGATGCATATAGGCTGCTTTTTTACCACCAAGCGGTCCATCATCAAGACTTTGATATATAGAGGGATGCAGCTATACAAGGACCTGACAGACCGGGGATACAAGGTGATAGAGGTATACCCCTACGCTACCAAGGTCATACTTTTCGGAGACAAGATCCCGCCCAAGAACAGCCCCCAGGGTCTGGCCTTCTTGAAGGAGAAATTGTCCGGCCTCATAAATGGCATGGGCCCATATTTGGACGGGCTCAATCATGACCGTTGCGACGCCATCCTTGCGGCCTATACCGCCTCCCTTCACCAGGAGGAACGGACCGACTCGCTAGGCACCTCGGAGGAGGGATTTATGGTGGTGCCTAATCTCCTGGCCGGAAAGGCGCGCTAGCATTTAGAGTCAAAGCCGGTATCCCGTTATTACCAGATTCAGCGCCGTATAATATTGATATGGAATACTAAAACCAGGAGATTTCGCATTATGGAGCTGAACATCTCCGGGAGGAACCTGGAGCTGAACGAAGAAACTCGGGACTACGTTACTAAAAAAGTCAACCGGCTGGGCCGTCGTCTTCCCAACATCACGGCTGCTACCATAGAGCTGACTCGGGAGAGCACCAAGGCCCCTGAGCAAAGATTCGTGGCCCAAGCCACCCTGAACATCGGCGGTACGGTGCTGCGGGGTGAGGAGCGGGCCGCCACGGTCCTGGCGGCGGTGGACTCCGTCATCCAGGTGCTGGACCGGAGGGCGCTGCGTTACAAAGGTAGATTATACAGAAGCGAGCAAGCCAAGAAAGCGGAAAAGAACCTGTCCATCAGAGACGCTGCGGTCCTCGATGCCTCGGCTTCAGAAGATACAGAGGATGATGAGATTCAAGATGCAGTTGGCAAGGTTGTGAGACTGAAGCGCTTTCCCATCAAGCCCATGACTTTGGAGGAAGCGGCCTTACAGATGGAGCTTGTGGGCCATGACTTCTTTCTATTTCTTGACAGCGATACCGAAATCTTCAATCTGCTGTACCGGCGCCGGGATGGCGATTACGGCCTGATCCAGCCGGAACCGCTGTAACACCGTCAGCCGGTTACGATTGGTTGTCCTGCTGGTTCTTGGCTCCACCCAGTCCTAGGAAGGGCTGTAGCATGGAGGTGAACTCCATGGGAAAGATGAACTTGGTGGCGGGGCTGTTGCCCAAGGACTTCAGGGTCTCGAAGTACTGGAGGCTCATGGTCTTGACGTCCACCGTGTTCGCTACCTGGTGAATCTTGTCCAGGGCCGTGCTGAAGCCCTCGGCCCTGAGGACTGCGGCCTGCTGGTCGCCCTGTGCCTCCAATATCTCCGACTGCCTCTCCCCCTCCGCTTTGAGGATGGCCGCCTGCTTCTCGCCCTCTGCCCGGTTAATCGCGGCCTGACGTTGCCCCTCGGACTCGGTGATATCTGCCGTCTTTATCGCTTCTGCGGACTTCTCCCGCTCCATGGCGGCTTTAACGCCCATTGGAGGGTCTATCTCGTTTATCGCCACCTGGGCCACCTTCACGCCCCAGCGCCCCGTCTCATCGTCCAACTGGATCTGCATGGCGTCCCTGATCTTCTCCCGTTCCGCCAGGGCCGAGGCCAGGGTCGTGGAGCCGATAACAGACCGCAGGTCTGCAATGGCGGCGTTGATCACGGCAGCTTCCACGTTCTCCACGTTGAGCACCGCCTTCTCGGCCTCCTCGGGCAGCACCCTGAAGTAGAGCACGAAGTCCATGTCCACCACCACGTTGTCAGCGGTGATGTATTTCTGAGTGTTGACCCGCCGCACCCTTTCCCGCAGGTCGACAATCCGCCCGGTCTCCATAATAGGTATGATGATGCGAAATCCGGCGTCGGAAGTTCGATCATGCTTACCCCACTTCAGCACCACCATCCGCTCGTACTGCTTGACCACTACAGGTCCTGTCGCCATGATGACCTCCAGAAATCTGAATTCGGCCTCTAGTTTGTGTTTGACCTAGGCTGCCCCTTTTTCCACCCGTCCCACCGTCAACAGGGTGCCCTCTACTTTGAGGACCTCAACCTTCTCGCCGATTTCGATAACAATACCATCTTCGGTTAGGGCTGTCCAATTTTCCCCGGCCACGTGCACCGTTCCTCTGGGGTCGAGGACCGAAGCCGCTACCCCCACGGCCCCTATCAGAGCAGACGGGGGTGACTCCGGATGACCCCTGTTCGCCCGCCCCGACTGGACTATAGTCCGGAGCAGCCAGATGCCGAAGATGGTGAAGGCCCCCGTTATGGAGCCCAGAAGCGGGAGGCTCACCCTGATAGAGGGGCCCGTGGGAGCGGAGGGGCCGAAGCTGTCGAACAATAGCAGCCCCCCAAAGATGAAGCAGACTATGGCGGCTATACCCAAAATGCCGAAGCCGGCGACGAAGAGCTCCGCCATCAACAGCGCCCCAGCCAGGATGATAAAGCCCACAGCGGCCCAGTTGACCGGCAGATTGCCGAAACTCAGGAATGCCAGGATCAGCAGGATGGCCCCCACCACCCCCGGTATGATCAGGCCCGGGTTGAAAAACTCAACCACTATTCCCAGCCCGCCCAAGGAGAACAGAAGGAAGGAGACGTTGGGGTCGGCAAGGAAGAACAGAAACTTCTCGATGAAGCTCATGTTCATTTCCCGCAGGACCAGCCCCCCGGTATCCAGGTTCCGCAATTCCTGCGCCGTGCCAGTCTCCGAAGCTATCTCCACGGTCCGGCCGTCGATCTTGCGCAGCAGGTCTTCCACGTTCAGAGCTACAAAGTCCACCACATTAAGCTCCACAGCCTGGGTGGCGTCGTATGCGATGGCCTTGCGCACCGTCTCCTCCAGCGCCTCCGAGTTCCGGTTGCGGCGGGCCGCGATGGTCCGCATCAAGGCGGCGGTGTCCTCTACCATCTTGCTTTTCAGCGTTTCGGGGATGTCCTCGCCCCCCGACCCCACGGGGGCTGCGGCCCCTATGTTGGTTGCCGGTGACATCACGGCGAAATTGCCTGCGGCGGTGATGAAAGTGCCCGCAGAGGCGGCCTGGGCACCCTGGGGGTACACGAAAACCGCCGTGGGTACTCCGGCGTTCAGGAGAGCTTCCACGATCTTCCGGGTGGAGCTGAGGAGGCCTCCCGGCGTGTCCAGCTTGATAATCACCACCTCTGCTCCGTCTTTTTCGCCCTTGCGGATGGCCCGGGAGATGAACCGCTGGGTCACGGGGTTGATCATCCCGTCCACCTCCGCCACCAGGGCATGTCGTTGCTGCTGGCTTGGCACATCGCGGGTCTGTGCCACCACCGGCCCGGCCACCCCCAGGACAAGCATGACGAGGAAAACCAGGAGCATGATGGCGCGTAAAGCCCTTAATCCAAGCGGGCCAATCAATTGAGGACCGTTTCCACGCCGTCGACTCATGGGGAGGCCACCTCCATACAATTCAATAATCTATCTCCACGGCTTCCATTGTCAAATTTCTTACCTTGTCCGGCGCAGCCGCCGGGGTTCCTGCGTCCTTCGCCTTTTAGCCATCGTTCGGGCGCTCCACAAGCTCCCGTGCCTCGTTGACACCTGTATGACGGGAGGTTAAACTACCCCAAGTGCCTAATATGGATGCTGCGCCCGCCTGCCCCGCCTTCCACAGGGTCATCTCGGACAAGTTGCAGTAATGGGACCCGTGGTCCTCGCTTTGTGAGAAGGGCGCAAATGGGCGGTTGAGGAGGTGGTTTCATGGCGACGCTGATGGAACAAGATCCCCAGGTCGCTCAGGCCATCCAGGGGGAAAACCAACGCCAGCGCAACAGCATCGTGCTGATCGCATCGGAGAACTACGCCAGCCGGGGGGTCCTGGAGGCCCAGGCCACCGTGATGAACAACAAATATGCCGAGGGCTATCCCGGCAAGAGGTATTACGGCGGTTGCCAATACGTAGACGTGGTGGAACAACTGGCCATTGACAGGGCCAAGGCGTTATTCGGGGCAGAGCACGCCAACGTCCAACCCCACAGCGGAGCCCAGGCCAACATGGCTGCCTATTTCGCCCTGTTGGAGCCGGGGGACACCGTAATGGGGATGCGCCTGGACCAGGGTGGCCACCTCACCCACGGCAGCCCTGTAAACTTCTCCGGCAAGCTATACGGCTTCGTAGCCTATGGGGTGAGACAGGATACGGAGACAATAGACTACGATGAAGTGGAGAGACTGGCCAAAGAGCACAAGCCGGCGCTTATCGTGGCCGGTTATACGGCCTATCCTCGCACCATAGATTTCCAGCGTTTTCGGGAGATAGCCGACTCGGTGGGTGCTCTGCTTATGGTGGATATGGCCCATATCGGCGGCCTCATTGCCGCCGGCGTTCACCCCTCCTGCATCCCGCATGCACAGGTCGTGACCACCACCACCCAGAAGACCCTACGGGGACCTCGGGGTGGCCTTATAATGTGCGGCGAAGAGCTTCGTCAGAAGATCGACAGGGCCGTTTTCCCCTTCACCCAGGGCGGCCCATTTATGCACGTAATCGCCGCCAAAGCCGTCTGTTTTGGCGAGGCGATGACCCCCGAGTTTGTAGCCTACCAGAACCAGATCGTGGACAATGCTCGAGCTCTGGCCCTTGAGCTGGCTGAAGGCGGGTTGCGCATAATTTCCGGCGGTACGGACAACCATCTCCTGTTGGTTGACCTGACTGGACTGGGAATAACCGGCAAAGACGCCGAGAAAGCCCTGGAAGAGTGCAATATAGTGGCCAACAAAAACGCCATTCCCTACGATACCCGGCCTCCCAGGGTGACCAGCGGCCTTCGCCTGGGCACACCCGCGGTCACCAGCAGGGGCTTCGGTACGGAAGAGATGAAGTTGGTCGGGAGCATGATTGTTCGCGTACTCGCCGGCATGGGAGACGAGCGGGTGAAACAGGGTATAATGGATGAGGTGCGGGAGCTGACTTCCCGATTTCCTGTACCGGGGCTGGACTCGTAGGTTGAGCCTCTCCTTCGGGGATGTTATGATGTTATAATGTACTTCTAGATTGTTTGGGAGCCTATATTGCGTCATTATGAACTTGTAGTTGTCCTGAGTCCAATCCTGTCCCAGGAGGATTCCTCCGGCGCTTGGGAACGAATCAAGGAGTTGATCAACCGCCACGGGTGCGACATTACACAAGAGGAACAGTGGGGGATGAGGAGGCTGGCATACCCGATAAGGAGGGCGGGCCAGACTTTCCTAGAGGGAAACTATCTCCTGACCCGATTCAGCACCGATACCTCGGTCCCCAGGGAGCTTGAAGCCCATCTTGGGCTGTCCGAGGACGTCCTCAGATCCTTGATAGTTAAATCCGCGCCGCCGAAGCCCGCACCGCCAGTTCTAGACCAGGCGGTGGCAGTTGTAGCGGATGAGCCTGCGGTGGAAGATGCGGTGGTTGCCGAGGCAGAGGAGCCACCGGCGGCAGAGGCCGAGACTATAGTAGCGGATGAGCCTGCGGTGGAAGAGGTGGTGGTTGCCGAGGCAGAGGAGCCACCGGCGGCAGAGGCCGAGACTATAGTAGCGGATGAGCCTGCGGTGGAAGAGGTGGTGGTTGCCGAGGCAGAGGAGCCACCGGCGGCAGAGGCCGAGACTATAGTAGCGGATGAGCCTGTGGTGGAAGAGGTGGTGGTTGCCGAGGCAGAGGAGCCACCGGCGGCAGAGGCCGAGACTATAGTAGCGGATGAGCCTGTGGTGGAAGATGTGGTGGTTGCCGAAGCAGAGGAGCCACCGGCGGCAGAGGCCGAGACTATAGTAGCGGATGAGCCTGCGGTGGAGGAGGCGGTGGTTGCCGAGGCAGAGGAGCCTCCGGCGGCAGAGGCCGAGACCATAGTAGCGGATGAGCCTGCGGTGGAAGAGGTGGTGGTTGCCGAGGCAGAGGAGCCACCGGCGGCAGAGGCCGAGACTATAGTAGCGGATGAGCCTGCAGTGGAAGAGGCGGTTGTTGCCGAGGAAGAGGAGCCACCGGCGGCAGAGGCCGAGACCATAGTAGCGGATGAGCCTGCGGTGGAAGAGGTGGTGGTTGCTGAGGAAGAGGAGCCACCGGCGGCAGAGGCCGAGACCATAGTAGCGGATGAGCCTGCGGTGGAAGAGGTGGTGGTTGCTGAGGCAGAGGAGCCACCGGCGGCAGAGGCCGAGACCATAGTAGCGGATGAGCCTGCAGTGGAAGAGCCGGTTGTTGCTGAGGATGAGGAGCCTCCGATAGTAGAGACCGAGGAACAGGACCCCGAGGAGCCCAAGGGATAGGCAGGTTGCTACCATGACGATGAACAAAATGATGGTGATCGGTAACCTGGGAGGGGACCCTGAGATGCGGTATACTCCCAGCGGCCAGGCGGTCACCAACTTTAACGTCGCCACCAATTACAAATATACGACCGCCGACGGTGAAAGCCGGGAGGAAACCGAGTGGTTCCGGGTTTCTGCCTGGGGCCGCCTAGCGGAGACATGCAACCAGTACCTGGCCAAGGGGAGGAAGGTTTACGTGGAGGGAAGGCTCAAAAGCCGCACCTACGAGACCAGGGACGGACAGACGCGCTTTTCAAATGAAATCAACGCCACGGATGTCAAATTCATAGATACGGCAGGTTCCAGAGCCGAGGATTTCCCGCGAGAGGCGGGACCGGATAGTGAGCCGGGAATAGAACCCGACGACCTACCGTTCTAGCCTAATGCGGGTGTAGGGGTGAATAACTAACTATGCCCTCAAACCAGTCGAGAAGGGATACCAAACCCGGCCCCAGGGGGACCCGGCCGAGAGGCCGGTTTATGCACAGGCGTAAGGTATGCGCTTTTTGTGTCGAGAAGGTAAAACTAATAGATTACAAAGAAGCGGGCAAGTTCAGACGCTACATCTCCGACAGGTGTAAAATAGAGCCTAGAAGGAAGACCGGAGTCTGTGCCGGGCACCAACGAGACCTTTCCGTAGCTATCAAACGGGCCAGGCATCTTGCCCTACTACCATTCACCCAAGCTCAGACACGTTCCCTAGTGTAGGCTGGCCGGTTAATCCGAAAGGGAATCAACACCACTGGCATATGGTCCAGCGCTCCTCATTGCTCTTGCAATTCTTGATTTTATTGGATCAATCCAAGGGGTTCCGACATGGCCTCTTCTAAGGATAGACGGCCTTCTCCAAAGCAGCCCTCGGACAGGAGAATGGGCGCTGGAAGGCAGCCTCCCCCAGACCGGCGGATGCAACCTCCCAAGGATCCGGGGGCCAAGCGCAAACAGCGGCTGATCATCCTGATAGGCGTGGTTATACTTGGCGTCATAGCCGGAATCGCGATTTACGGCTATTATCGAGAGTTCATCGCTCCTACGCGGGTCCTGGCGGCCCGAGTGGGGGACACTCGATATACGCAGGGGGATCTGGTGAAGCGAATGCGTCTGCTCCAGGCCTCCTCGGAAGCCGCAGGCGAGACCATGGACTTCTCCAGCACCCCGTTCTCTACCCTCAACAGCATGGCCGAGGCCGGTATAATCCTCCGATTTGCTCCGGTACTTGGCATCCGGGTAACGGATGAAGATGTTGAGTTGGCGTTGAGGAGAAGGTTCAGCCCAACAATACCTGAGGGACAAGAGGTGCGTGAAGGCCAGGTGGACAGGGAGTTCAGGGAGTTCTACCAGGCCTTCCTGGACATAAGCCAGCTATCTGACAATGACAACCGGATGCTGGTGAAGGAGCAGATAGTCAGGGCCAGGCTTCGCGAGCTTCTAGGCGAGCAAGTCCCGACCCTTGCCGATCAGGTGGAAGTCAATTGGATTGTTCTACGCGTACCCGCCGACATTATAGGCAGCGGCCCTCCCGCCATCCCGCCTGATCAGGTTCTGGAACTGTTGGAGGAGGAAGACTTCGAGGACGTAGCCAGAGAGGTCTCTATGGACCGGATATTTTCCGACAACAAGGGCTACGTGGGTTGGGTGCCCGAAGGAGCATTCCCCTTCCTGGATGAGACGTTATTCGGAAGCGATGAACGGGCGCCCATTGCCCACAATGAGGTAAGCGAGCCCATATTCTCCGAGGATGGGACCTACCTGATAAAGGTGACCAGTGGCCCTGATCAGCGGGAGATCTCCGATGAGATGCGAGACAAACTGAAGGACAGGGCACTGGAGAACTGGCTTCTCGAGAAGAAAGAGAGCGGAACGGCGGAGGGGTGGTGGGAAATTAAGTTCGATAGCAAGATCTACGCGTGGGTAGTCGATCAGGTAACGGCCGCCTCGCGTTCCACCGCTGGTCAGGGCAATCCGAGGTAAGCTGAAAATGAGGCCGCCCCGGGAAATAGGTCAGGAAATAGGTATCGGGCTAATGGGCCTTGGAGTAGTGGGAGGGGGCGTGGCCCAGGCGCTGTTGGACCCCGGGCGGGCCATTCAGAGGAAATCTGGCTGCCCCGTCACATTGAAGAGGGTTCTGGTCAGGGACAAATTCAAGCACCGTTCCCCGGACGTGGCGCCGGAACTTCTTACCACGGACCCCCAGGATTTACTCTCAAACCCTGAGGTGCATGTGGTGGTAGAGGCGATGGGCGGGGAGAGCCCAGCCTACGAGTACATTGAAGAGGGGCTTTCCAGGGGAAAGCATGTGGTCACTGCCAATAAGGAGGTAATGGCCAAGCACGGGCCCGAGCTGATTGCCCTCGCCGCGTCGAAGAAGTCCAATCTGCTCTTCGAAGCTGCCGTGGGCGGTGGGGTACCCATCATCGGCCCGTTGATGAGTGACTTCCTGGCAAATGACATAACATCAATCCGCGCCATAATAAACGGCACCACCAACTACATCCTCACTCGCATGAGCAAGGACAACAAAGATTTTGGCGAGGCACTTAAGGAGGCCCAGCAGCAGGGATATGCCGAGGCCGACCCCAGTAACGACGTGGATGGGCTGGACGCGGCATTCAAGCTGGCCGTGCTGGCCACTTTAGCGATGAGGGTCCGTGTCCACGCCGAGGATGTATATCGGGAGGGCATCACCCGCCTCAGAGCACAGGACTTCCACTACGCCCGGGAGCTGGGCTACACCATCAAGCTGCTGGCCATCGCCCGGCGGGAGCAGGATACCGTACAGGTGCGGGTCCATCCCTGTCTAATACCCCAGGACCACATGCTGGCAAAGGTGGACGGAGCTTTCAACGCTATAGAGGTGGAAGGAGATCTTGTGGGAAGGGTCTTGTTCCACGGGCTGGGTGCGGGCCGGGCGCCCACCACCAGTGCTATTATCGGAGACGTGGTGGAGATAGCCAGGAACCTGCATTTGGGCAGCCAGCCTGTGCCAATGATCGAACTGGACGGCTTTCTTAGGGTCGCTCCCATCTCCTCATTGGAGACCAAGTACTATCTGCGCCTGGCCGTGGCCGACAGACCGGGAGTCCTGGCCCAGATTGCCAAGATCCTCGGCGACCAGGATATCAGCATCGCTTCGGTCATCCAGAAGGACAGGAATCCTTCGGCCCGGACCGCCGAGATCGTCGTGACTACCCACCCGGCCAGGGAGGACGCAATGCAGGAGTCCCTCCAACGGATTGACCTCCTGGAGGAAGTCCGCGAAATCAGCAACCTGCTCCGGATGGAAGAATTGCCCATCGACTGAGCATTAACGGCGCCAAGCTGATACTTTCCATCTGAAATGGAAGGGTGACAATGGGAGAGGGTGTTCTAAGAAAATACAAGGAGTTGCTGCCGGTTAACAGCTCTACACCCATGATATCGCTGGGCGAGGGCGATACCCCCTTGGTCAAGTCCAGCAGGTTGGGGAAGGAGTTGGGGTGCGAAGAGCTGTATTTCAAGCTGGAAGGCTGCAACCCCACCGGGTCCTTCAAAGATAGGGGCATGGTCGTGGCGGTAGCCAAGGCTATGGAGGAGGGCAGTAGAGCCATAATGTGTGCCTCCACCGGAAATACCAGTGCATCGGCAGCGGCCTACGGTGGCCGCTGTAATCTTTCCACCATAGTGCTGGTGCCCAAGGGGGATGTGGCCAAGGGTAAGCTGGCCCAGGCGATGGCCCACGGGGCGAAGATCCTGGCAGTCAGCGGCTCCTTCGACCAGGCCCTTAAGGTGGTGCGCGCGTTTACAGGCCAGCACAGCGTAACGCTGGTGAACTCGGTGAATCCTTACCGGATTGAGGGACAGAAGACCGCCGCCTTCGAGATCGTGGATGTTCTTGGAGATGCGCCCGACTATGTGTGTATCCCCGTGGGCAATGCCGGCAACATCACTGCCTACTGGCGGGGCTTTGTGGAGTACCGGGACCTGGGATTCTCCCGGGGTATTCCCAAGATGATGGGCTTCCAGGCGGCGGGCGCGGCGCCCATAGTGATGGGGAGCCCGGTTAGCAACTCAAAGACCATCGCATCGGCCATTCGAATAGGCAACCCTGCCAATTGGCAAGGCGCCCTTAACGCCAGGGATGAGTCTGGAGGGGTTATCGACACCGTCAGCGACGAAGAAATACTTACTGCTTACCGGCTACTGGCAACCCACGAGGGGGTCTTCTGTGAACCCGCCTCGGCTGCGGCCTTCGCTGGGTTTATGAAGCTCTCCCGGGGCAATCCAGGCCTGGCTAAAGGGCGGGTTGTGTGTATAATAACGGGGACAGGCCTCAAAGACCCGGAGCTGGCTACCCAGTCGGCTAAAGGGGAGATTATCGAGGTAAGTCCTGACTTGGCGGAGGTGGAAGCCGCTCTGATGAGCTATTTGAGGGAGGATGGCGAAAAGGATGATTGATGGCCAGTCCATCCAGTCCGCCGTCACAACCATCCTGGAGGCCGTCGGCGAAAACCCGGCCAGGGAGGGTCTGAAAGATACGCCGCGCCGTGTGGCGAGTATGTACGCCGAGCTTTTCTCGGGGATTGGAGTGGACCCACGGTCTGCTCTCAATACCATATTCGAAGAAGAGGAACCCAACGACGGGGTGGTGATCCTCCGGGAGGTACCCTTCTTTTCCATGTGCGAACATCATCTGTTGCCCTTTTTCGGGCGGGCTCACATGGGCTACATCCCCAATGGCAGAATAGTTGGGGCTAGCAAGCTGGTCAGGGCGTTGGATGTTGTGGCCCGTAAGCCCCAGCTTCAGGAACGCATGACCAGCCAGCTGTCAGACGCCATTCTCGATGTTCTGACTCCCGATGGAGTGGGGGTGGTGATCGAAGCCGAGCATCTTTGCATGGCCATGAGGGGAGTGAGCAAGGAAGGCTCCCTCATCGTCACCTCTGCTACCCGGGGCTCCTTTGACAAACGCGGGATAGCTAGAGGTGAGTTCCTGGATATGCTGCATAGGAGGATCGGGTGAGCTCTCTGTCTCGCCTCGAATTCCACCAGGAGACACAGATATTGTGGGATGACCTTCTGACCGGCTCCGCGATGGGAACCCCGTTCTTAACCCCTCAGTGGCAGAAGGTCTGGTGGGACCAGTTCGGCGAAGGATCTGAGATGCTTCTGCTGGGCTTTCAGGGCGAGA
The DNA here is from genome assembly GCA_965225925.1 of Dehalococcoidia bacterium. Lineage (GTDB taxonomy): Bacteria > Chloroflexota > Dehalococcoidia > Lucifugimonadales > JAGWBF01 > CBDDBY01. The sequence goes on from CBDDBY010000005.1 coordinate 1,078,747, forward strand.
ATAGCATAGAGGCCATTGCGCCTTTGGCCCGTCGTAACGGCACCATCTCTTTCATCGGCGGGCAAGACCTGTGCGACTACAACGATTTTCTGGTCTCACCGGGCTCCGAGTCCCGGTTTTTTCCCTCCCTTCTGGAATGCTTGGACAGCGTGGAGTGGGAAACCCTGGAGTTCACCTCCCTGCACGAGGATTCTCCCACATTGGCCTACCTGCCAGCACTGGCCAAGGAGCGCGGCTACCGAGTTGAGGTTGAAGAGGAGGATGTAGCGCCGGGTTTGAATCTTCCTGAAAGCTGGGATAACTATCTGCAAGGGCTGTCCCAAAAGGACCGCCACGAGCTCCGGAGAAAATTCCGCCGGCTCGACTCCCTTGGCGATGGGTATCGCTATTACAAATTCTCCGAGCCCCTCCAGGTAGATGAAAACCTTGGCGACTTTTTCTCCCTCATGAGGGACAGCCGGGAGGTGAAGCACCGGTTCCTCACCGGACCCCGGGAGCAGTTCTTCCGCAACATCGCCAGGGAGATGGCGGCCATGGGTGTCTTCAAGCTGTTTTTCCTGGAACTTGAGGGAAAGCGGGTCGCCGCGACCATGTGCTTCGACTACGGGGATGCCAGGTTGCTGTATAACAGCGGCTTTAATCGCGACTATAGTTATTATAGCGTTGGGTTGATACTGAAGGCCCTTTGCGTGAAAGACGCCATAGAAGAGGGCAAGGCTTACTTCGACTTTCTCCGCGGCCCAGAGCCCTACAAGTACGATCTGGGCGGCGCCAACAAGACTCTCTATCAGATGGTGGTAAGGCGAAGTTGAATGTAAAAAGGGTGGCCCTGATCAGTTTCCACACCTGCCCCTTGGCCGAGCTGGGAAAGGGTAAGGCTGGAGGAATGAACGTATCCGTTCGGGAGCTGTCCTTAGCCTTGGCGGATAAGGGCGTAAAGGTGGATATCTTCACCCGCTGCCACTCTGGCCACGAAGGAGATGTGGTAGAATTGGCCGGCGGCGTCCGGCTAGTTCATTTGCAGGGAGGTCCCCCCGAGGCAGACCTGTCTGCCCTGTATTCCTTCGTCTCCACCTTTGTGGAGGAGCTCACACGTTTCAGCCTGCGGGAGGACTCGGGATACCAGGTGGTGCATTCTCACTACTGGCTTTCGGGATTGGTAGGGGCCAAAGTTGCCGAATCCTGGGGAGTGCCCCATGTAGTGACCTTTCACACCCTGTCAGAGATAAAGAAGCAGGCCAGGGCTGGAGAGGATAAGGCCGCTCTCCGGTCTGAGTCCGAGAGGGAACTAATGGCTTCCGCCCAGCTAATCATCGCCTCTAGCCCCCATGAGAAAGAGGCTATGGTCCGCCTTTACGATGCTCCCGACCACCAGATCCAGGTGGTGGGCTGTGGTGTTGATCTCACCCTTTTCAGGCCTATGGACGTGGGGGAAGCCCGAAAAAGACTGGGCCTTAACGGCGAAAAGGTGATAGTTTACGTCGGCAGGATAGAGCCCATCAAGGGCCTGGAGCTACTGCTGAAGAGTACTGCCATAATAGAAGAGGGTGGAGACACGCTGAAAGTCCTGGTGATCGGCGGGGAGGCTACCCAGGAAGGCGAGGCGAAACGCCTTCATGGAATGGCCGAAGAGTTGGGAATCGAAAACATAATGGATTTCGTGGGGATGGTGGACCAGAAGGACCTTCCTCTCTATTATAACGCCGCTGACGTATGTGTGGTCCCATCCTATTATGAAAGCTTTGGCCTTGTGGCTCTGGAGGCTCTGGCCTGTGGGACGCCGGTGGTGGCGTCCAGGGTGGGGGGGCTGCCTACAGTGGTGCAGCACGCCCGCACGGGCTACCTGGTTCCCTGGCGCTGCCCCGAGCCCTTCGCCGATTGCCTGGAGATGATCCTTTCGAGTAAGGGCCTACAGAAGAATATGAGCCTGGCAGCCCGCAAGCAGGCGGAGGGGATGGGGTGGGAGATGGTGGTGGAGGAGACCCTCCGGCTCTATAACTCTTTACAGAATTTTGTGGCCCAAACTGCCTAGAGAAAATGCACTGGATAGGGCAAAAATTAAGTACCTCCGGTAAACACATCAGGACCACCTTCATCGCGGGAATACTGATAATGATCCCCGTTGCGGTTACTGCCCTGATCCTTAAGTTCGTCTTCGACTTCTTCGACGGGTTGCTTGAGCCCTTGTTTGACCAGTTTATAGACTATCAGCTGGGCATGGGGATAGCGGGGCTGGCGGTCATTATATACCTGGTGGGACTTGTGACTACCCATTTCTTGGGCAAGCGCCTTCTACAGTTGGCAAATAGCGCGGTAGAACGTATCCCCATTGTCAGCGGGGTGTACAGGGCCGCAAGGCAGGCTACCGAGGTGTTCTCCACCGTCGGCTCCGGCATGAATGGAAAATTCAGCAGCGTGGTGCTGGTGGAGTTTCCGGGGAATGGCCTCAGGTCCATCGGCCTCGTTACGGGTAAGCTCAAGGACCAGGACGGGAACCAGCTACTTGCCGTATATATGCCGACTTCGCCCTTTCCCACTTCCGGCTTCCTGCTTATCTTGCCCGAAGACAAGGTGACTCCCACCGACATGGCAGTGGACGACGCCGTCAAACTTATCGTGTCCGCAGGGGTAGTGGTGCCCGACATGATCGTGTCCCACCCGACTGCGGTGGATGGGACCCCTTTGCAGGCGGCCCCACCCTTCGCTTCTCCCCCGCCGGATCAGGGCGACTCTCTCGCCTAGCCGGACAACCGGGCTTCGAACCAGTAGACGCCCATCACATTCTGGAACCCCACCGAGCTGTATAGCCTTATGGCAGGCTGGTTCTCTTCATCCACGTCTAACTGTATCTGTCTTACCTGACTTGCTTGGAGGTGCTTCATCCCTGCCAGAAGGATGGGCTTACTCAACCCTAGTCCCCGGAATTGTGGGTCTATGCCGATCATTCCTATGACCCCCACGGAGAACTGGGAGTCGCTGAGCGTACAGGTCCAGCAATAGCCTGCAGGATCCTTGCCGTGGGTAAGGAAAATGATTCCCTCGTGAGGGCTGATCACCATCCCGGCTCTGTAGCTGATCTCCTCGACTGTATTCGGGCAGAACCCCCAGCTGCCGCTAAAGGAGGTGTTCTGGACCGAAGTGAGCTTCGCTTCGTCGCCGGGTTGAAAGCTGGTTATGGCAAAGCCCTCGGGCAACTCCGGCGGGGGTACCGCCTCGCCCTGCCATCGCATCAGGCGAAAGTCCCGCACCCTATGAAAACCTTCTTCTTCCATCAGACCTGCCCAGAAGGCCGAAGGGGCCAGGCATACATGCAGCACGCGGGCGCCCAGTTCCCTGGCGCGGGCCAGTGCAGCCCCGACTACTTCCCTTTCCACTTCTCCCTCGCTTCGGGCGGGATGGATGGCAAGCTGCAGTACAGTCCGGCCTATGGAGTGCTCGTTGCGGATCACGGAATAGGCCCAGAGCTCGTGGTCCCGCTCGAAGAGGAAGCAGTTCTCCTCCGGCAATAATCCGGGCTGGGCGAGGTGTTCCCTAAGGGATGGGAGACTGGTCTTCGGGCCATCCCCCTGTTTCTCACTTGCGAGATTGTCAAGCTCAACCAGCGCAGGGAGATCATCCCAGGTGAAGTTACGTACTCTCAAAATTAGATCCAATGGAAGACTGACAGGCTGGCGCCGGCCGGGGGTGGGGCGTGATGGGGGCTTGACACTTGAGCCAGATTGTAGCAGAGTATCTTTCCGTACACAAGCCCAAGGTTCCGGAGGTAAGAATATGGTGGAAACCCCAGGGATGGCTCTGGTGGTTATACCTCATCCCGACGACGGGGAAATTTCATGCGGCGGTACCGTGGCCAAGTGGGTGAAGGAGGGGGCTGAGGTGTTCTATGTGCTTTGCACCGATGGGAGCAAAGGCTCCGAGGACCTGGAGATGACACCGGAGCGCCTGGTCAAAATCAGGGAGGCAGAGCAGCTTGAGGCGGCCTTGACCCTGGGTGTTAAAGAGGTGGTGCTCCTCCGTCATCCCGACGGCGAGTTGGAGGATACCCGAGAGTTTCGTAAAGAGATCGTGAGGGCTATCAGACGTTTCCGCCCGGATATCGTCTTGTGCCCAGATCCCTATCGTCGCAACTCAGCCTGGCACAGAGACCATCGCATCGCCGGCCAGGTCGCTTCGGATGCCGCCTTCCCCTATGCCAGGGACCATCTCCATTTCCATGAACTACTTACGGAAGAGGGGCTTAAGCCCTACAAGACCGGGATGGTCCTCTACTGGGCTCCAGACGTGGCCGATACATTCGTAGATGTCAGTGACAGCATTGAGGCGAAGGTAAAGGCTCTCCTCTGCCACAAGAGCCAGGTCTCGTCACATCCTGAATTCGATGTGGACAAGTCCATTCGGGAATGGGCCGGTCAGGCTGCCGAAGGTTCGGGCTTCAAGTACGCCGAGGCCTTCCGGAAAATCGAGTTCCGGCGCTGAGCCAGGCCCGCCGGGCCCTATTTGCCGTTGGAATTATAAAGGGCGTTTCGCATCACCCGGCCTGGCAGGGCCCCCGAATGCACTCCCTCCTCCAGCAGTGGCTCACCGTTAACTATGGTGTACTTGATGCCCTCGGCCAGCTCCCTGACGCGCCAACCGCCGGCGGGGAAATCATGCACCACGTCGTCGGGCAGCGGGGTAACAGTTTCGGGGTCGAATACGGTGATGTCCGCCGCCATTCCGGGCCGGAGAAGTCCCCGGTCAAATATGCCGAAGGCCGAGGCAGACTCGAAGGTCAGTCTTTTAACGGCGTTTTCCAGCGACATGATCCCCTGCTCCCGCACCCAGCGTCCCAGGAGCCTGGTACTGTAGCCGTAGCCGGCGTTGAACTGGACGTGAGCCCCGCCGTCTGAGAGACCTACCACGGTGTTGGGGTAGTTCAGGATCCGTTCCATGGCCTCTACGTCCATATTTGTTATCCTCTGGACGAAGAGGGTCTCCAGCTTCTCCTCCACCACCAGGTCCAGGAAGGAGTCGATTATCCTTTTGCCCTGCTCCTTGGCAATCTCGCCTATTCTCTTCCCCTTCAGGTGCCTGTTCTTCTCCAGTTGGGGCTCGTCAACCCATACGAAGTCGTACCAGCGGTGGGGAATGTTAACCTGGCCGACCTCGACCCGCCACTCAACCGCCTCCTCGTGGAGCTTCTCGCGGATTTCGGGGTCGCTATAGGCCTTCATCTTTTCATCGTCGGATGCCAGCAATAGGGGATGCCAGGTGGGTAGGCCCCGGAAAATCTGGCAGTTCTTCATGTTGAAGCGTTGAGCGTTGCTGTTGGGGCTGCACATGGGATAGGAGCGTATGCCCTCACGGGTTGTTTCGTCCACGATGGCCATCAGCTCCATCCACTCCTCGGGCCTCCGGGCGGCCTGGGACAGGTCGGTGTAGGTCACCAGCCGCCCTGTCCGCTGGGAGAGCCTGCTCATAAGGCGGTTTTTTATCTCCGTCTCCCTCCCACCGCCGCTCTGGATGACCCCCGTGCCCAGCTCTCCAAGCACGTCCCCCAGGGCGAAAATCTCCTCCTCAGTTGCCCATATGGCGGGAATGAGGACACCCTGCGGATCGAAATGGCCCCTGTTCTGTGAAACGGAGAGGCCCAGGGCGCCGGCCTCCATGGCCTCCCGCACTATTCCCCGCATGGCCTCGGTCTCTTTTTCCGTGGCAGCCCGGCCCTGGCTCTCATCACCCATGACATAGTGCCTGACCGAAGAGTGGCCGATGAGGGTCCCCAGGTTTAAACCGAGACGCCCCTCCAGGCTGTCCATGTACTGGCCAACTGTCTCCCATGTGAAGTCCACCGTTCGCAGAACTTCCATGGGGATGGCTTCTACGTAGGACAGGAACTCGGCCAACCTCTCCTGGGTGCCTGGTCTTACCGGCGACAAAGAGAGGGAGCAGTTGCCTATTATCACGGTGGTGGCGCCATGGTGACCTGAGAAGCTGCACAGTGGGTCCCAGGTGACCTGCGCGTCATAGTGGCAGTGGTTGTCCACGAATCCGGGAGAAACAACCAGGCCATCGGCGTCAATGACTCTCGACGCCGGTCCGTTTAGCTTACCCATTTCCACGATTTTGCCATTCCTGACCCCCAGGTCGCCATTGAAGGAAGGCATTCCCGACCCATCCACTATCCGTCCGTTCTTTACCAGCAAGTCGTAAGACACCGGCTCACCTCCTAGATATTTTCGTGGTCAGGTCACTCCTTGTCCCGTCGTCCCAGGCCACCGGCTCCCAGCCTGATCTTGGGATTGAGGAAGCCCAGCACGGTCCTGGCAAACGGCCTGCTCAGGAACGCTTGCCGGATATCCTCCCAGTCCGCTTTAATGATCTCGCTCCGGCGAAATCCCTTCATCGCCCGGTAGGTGAAAAAGTAGGTCAGTGGTCCCACGGGATTGGCCAGCTGGTCTGAGAGCAAGTGTGCCAGGAAGGCTAGGCTAACCGCCAGGACCGCCGGGTCCCAACCGGACAGATAGCCGGCTAAAAAGGCCGGTACCACCAGCTCATATCTGTGAAGAAAAAACCAGACCCGGCTGTTGTCTCCCTTCACGAACCACCGGTAATACTCTACCAGATGGTCCAGGTCTATGAACACCCCTGTGAGGAAACCAGCCACCATGGCATAGGGTGACTTGGTTATGGCCCATAGTATCCCCCCCGATGGTAAGGGATATGGCGGCATGGGCCGGAGGTTTCAAAGATAGGTGCTCCCAGACTCCATCTTGCAATTATGCCACACCTGCGGGGCGTTTTCGAACTCGGGGGAATGGAAGGCAGCGTCCCATGCCGGTGCTTGATACCAAGAGGCAGGGTATACTACATAGAAATTCATGACGGCAAGTAGACGCCCCCACATTCGCACATTCTCATCCCTCCAGAGTCGGGACTTCCGCCTTCTGTGGATCGGCAACATCTTCAACTACATGGCGATCTGGCTTCAGCTGATAACTCTGGGCTGGCTGGTCTGGTCCTTTACAGGCTCCGCCGTGCTTCTCGGCCACAGCCGCCGGGTTGAGGAGCTCCCCCACCTTGCTAGTGGGCCCCTGGGCGGGCCTGGTTGCCGACCGGGTGGACCGGAGGAAGATGGTCATGGTGTTCCAGGCCCTCCTGGCTGTCCCGGCTATCTTCTTCGCTTTCGTGGTGGCTTCCGGGGAGGTTCAGGTATGGCAGGTGTTTGCCTATGCCATCGCCTCGGCCCTTATCGACGCAATCGTCCAGCCGGCGCGCCAAGCCCTCATGGTCAATACGGTGCCCATAAGCGGCCTGAGTAACGCCTTCGCTCTAAACGCTATGGCAGTCACGGCCAACTGGCTCATAGGCGCGATGCTGGGGGGGCTGTTAATTTCGACGGTTGGATGCAAGTGGAACTTCTTCGTGGAAGGTGGGGCCTATCTTGCCTCGGCGGCGCTGCTGATACCCATGAGGACCCCATTCCAGGAGGCGTCTACCGCCCGCCTTACTTCGGTGGTGGCCGGACTCAAGGGCGGGTTTAGCTATATCTGGAGGGAGAATCGGATAATCTTGCACCTGATTGTCCTGAACCTCATCCTTATTCTGGTTTTCCTGCCTGTACCGAATATCCTGCCGGCCTACACCAATAAGGTGCTGCGATCGGAGGCCGATGTGAGAGGGTTCCTGCTGGCTGCCCAGGGCGTCGGGGGGCTTACAGCCACCTTCTTTATAGCCTCCCTGGGCTTCTTCATCGGGAAGGGGAAAGTGGCTCTGATAGCCTTGGTGATGGGCTCCGCCGCCATACTCATGCTGGCTCAGTCCCACTGGCTCCCCTTATCTATGGCCATGACGGGCTTTTTGGGTTTTTCCCAGACGATCTTCATAGTTAGCAACCAGACCATGATCCAGTCCATGGTCCCCGATACTCTCAGGGGGCGAGTTACCAGCATATACATGTTGGAGCACGGGCTGATCCCACTGGCCATCCTTATTCTGGGACTGCTCATGGACATTTTCTCAGTTCCCGGCGCCCTTACGGTGGTGGCAGCAGTGAGCGTGGGCCTTAGCCTGTATGCCATATTCGGCTTTCAGCGGGTCCGGCGGCTGGAGTAGCTGCCGAATACCCGTTGGCCGGGGCCCGCAGCCCAATCCTGGTCTAGTCGGATTCCCGGCCAAGGTCCACGATAAAAATCCGGTCCAGGTGGGCCAGGTCCTGCTCGACGGTTACGTCGGCGTTGGGGAAAATCCGCCGGGCTTGCTCCTCAAGAGGTCCCACCTGGTGGGGGTCTATCTCGAGGATGATCACGCCGTTGGGCTTGAGCTTCCCCTGGGCCTGGTCCAGCAGGCGCCGTATGATGTCGAGGCCGTCGGGGCCCCCGTCCAGTGCCTCCCGTGGCTCCCACTGAATTTCCGGCTGTAGCCCCGATATCTCACTGCTGGCTATGTAGGGCAGATTGGCCACGATAAAATCGGCGCTCTCAGGCACAGGCTCCAGCAGGTCACCCAGAAGAGCTGTTACCCTGTCTGCCACGTTATGCGCGCGTATGTTGTACTCTCCGACCTTCAACGCCTGGGGATACAGATCCGTGGCGTAAATCCTCGCCCTGGGAAGATGGATGGCCAGGTTGATGGAGATGGCTCCGCTGCCGATGCCCGCCTCGGCGATGACCAGCTCCTCGGCATCCATGTGCATCAGCGCCATAAACAAGGTTTGCTCCACCAGAAGCTCAGTTTCGGGGCGAGGGACCATCACCCCAGGCCCAACGGCCAGGTCCACGCCGTAGGACTCTTTGTGCCCCAATATATAGGCCAACGGCTCCCGTTTGAGCCGTCTGTCCACCAGCCGGGCGAGCGACTCCGTCTGCTGGGCATTGAGCTCCTGCTCCTGGTAAGCGTAGATGTGTTGCCTGGGCATCCGGAGGGTGTTTGTCAGCAGGAGCTCCGCCTCTAAACGGGCGTCGGGAATTCCCGCCGCTTCCAGGGCGTGCTGGGTCTGGCGGATAACTTCACCTAAAGCGGCCATGTTCGCCTCTTCGTTAAGGATGTGGGGATTTCGTGGGGAATAAAGCCGGTGTTCGCTGGGATAGCGGTCCTGGGTGGGGAGAGGATATGGCCAGGCCAGGGCCTTTTCCAGAAGAATGGCCTGCTCCTTGGCGGCAAGGGAATCTACAACTTCGTCAATATTTCCGTCCAGCACCCCTTGGATACCGTGGAATGTGACGCCGACCCGGTGGTCCGTGATCCGGTCCTGGGGGACATTATAGGTCCGGATCTTCTCCGCCCTTTCGCCGGTGCCAACCTGGGCTCGTCGGGCCTGGCTAATCTCGCTCTCCCGTTTCCGCTGTTCGGTTTCGAAAATGCGTGCCCTCAAGATGGCCATGGCTTTCTGCTTGTTCTTGAACTGGGAACGCTCGTCCTGGCAGGCCGCCACGGCCCCACTGGGGATGTGGACGATACGCACGGCTGTTGAAACTTTATTTACGTTCTGGCCGCCGTGTCCGCTGGCATGGTAGATATCGATGCGCAAGTCCTCGGCTTTTAGCTCTACGTCTACCTCATCGACCTCGGGTAAGACGGCCACTGTGGCCGTGGAAGTGTGGATCCTGCCCGATGCCTCGGTGACAGGGACGCGCTGTACCCTGTGGGCGCCCTGCTCGAATTTCAGCCGACTGAAGGCGCCCTTACCCCGCACCTCGAAGACTATTTCCTTGAAGCCACCCAGGTCCGACGGGCTGGTGTAGAGAAGCTGGACATCCCAGTTCTGGAGGAGGGCGTAGCGGGTGTACATACGGTAAAGGTCGGCGGCGAAGAGGGCTGCTTCCCGGCCACCCACCCCCTCCCGAATCTCGACGATAACGTCTTTCTCATCCCTGGCGTCCCTGGGAAGGATAGCCTTTGTTAGCTCGGCATCCAGCCTTCCAAGCTTCTCCTCGAGGGCCGCGATCTCCTCTCTAGCCAGAGATGTTAATGCCGGCTCGGCGCCCTCTTCCAGAATCGCTTGTGCATCTTCCTTCTCCTTGAGGAGCCGGCGGTACTCCCGGTACATGTTGACCATATTCTCAAGGGATGCCCGCTCTTTGCTCAACACCTGGACCTGTTCGTAGTCCATGGCGATCTCGGGCGTGGACAGGAGGCTTTCCAGCTGTAGAAACCGCTCTTCGGCGGTGACAAGTTTGCTAATTAAGGGATCCATTGTCTTCAGTGTATCCCAATTGGCCCCAATGCGACAAGGTAGGGGTTGACGGCTTTCGTCTTGCTTAATCCGGCATACCCGGATAATTTGGCCTGGAACTATATGTGCTCCAGCGGGGGCTCGTCGCTGAAGCGCTGGCCCATGGGTTATAATATGTGCCCATGACCCGGATCAAGATATGCGGCATACAAGACTTGGCCAGCGCACTGGTGGCTGCCGACGCGGGGGCGGAATTCATAGGCCTCGTTTTCGTACCGGAAAGGCGGCGCCGCCTCGATACCGAGGAGGCCCTGCGCATCGTTTCCGGCCTGCGAGCTAGAGCTGAAAACTTGCCCGCAGGGGCGGGGCAAGCCTCGCCCCAAGTCGTGGGTCTCTTCGCCGACCAGCCGGCAAAGGATGTTCTCCGGACTGTCGCACTCTGTGAACTGCACATGGTCCAGTTGTGCGGGGGCGAGTCCCTTGACTACTGCGGACGGCTGGGGGTGCCGGTCATCAAGGTGGTCCACGTTCCCGGCTCACCGCCGGTGGATGAGACCGTGGCATCCCTCTCCCGGGAGATGGCCTCCCTGAGAGACGAGGGCCATTTGATTACACTGGACCGCAAAGTCGAAGGCATGCAGGGTGGCACGGGCCAGAGCTTCAATTGGGACATCGCCAGGCGCCTCTCTGGAAAGAGATTTCCCTTTCTGTTGGCCGGGGGCTTGACCCCCGACAACGTCGGCGCTGCGGTGGGCAAGGTGCGGCCCTGGGGGGTTGACGTATCCAGTGGTGTGGAGACATCAGGACTGAAGGACCCGGAAAAGATACGGGCTTTCATTCAAGCCGTTAGGGAAGCCGCCCGGGCTACAACGCAACCCGGGCAGTAGAGGCGAGAGATGCATGTTATCAAATAGGGGCGGGGTATGCCTCGCCCCTACCCAGGAAGGAGATGCATGGTAGATATTCAGGCATTACCCGACCAACAGGGCCGCTTCGGGTCCTTCGGCGGCCGATTTGTTCCCGAAACCCTGATGGGTGCTCTGGAAGAATTGGAGCGGGAATACGTTGCCTTGCGGGAGGAGGAGGGTTTTCAGAGGGAGCTCGGAGCGTTGTGCCGTACCTACGCAGGCAGGCCCACCCCGCTGTACCCCGCCGCTAACCTCAGCCGGGAGTGCGGAGGCGCCAGGATCTACCTTAAGCGGGAGGACCTGGCCCACACTGGCGCCCATAAGATCAACAACGCGCTGGGTCAGGCGCTGGTGGCGAAGCACATGGGCAAGGATAGGGTCATCGCCGAGACGGGCGCCGGACAGCATGGGGTGGCCACGGCCACTGTGTGCGCCATGATGGGTCTCCAGTGCATCGTCTACATGGGCTCCGAGGATATGAAAAGGCAGTCCCCTAACGTTTATCGCATGCGTCTGCTTGGGGCCGAGATCGTGCCGGTGGAGTCGGGGAGCCGTACCCTAAAGGACGCCATCAACGAGGCTATACGGGACTGGGTGACCAACGTGGAGACCACCCACTATCTCCTGGGAAGCGCCGTAGGTCCCCACCCCTACCCCATGATGGTGCGGGACTTCCAGTCGGTGATCGGCCGGGAGGCCCGGGTACAGATACTGGCGTCCGAGGGCCGTCTTCCGGACTACGTCGTGGCCTGTGTGGGAGGTGGCAGCAACGCCATCGGGATGTTTTTTTCCTTTATTGGGGATGAAGCGGTGAAACTAGTCGGGGTGGAGGCCGGAGGCGAGGGAATGGATACCCACCGGCACGCCGCCTCTCTCACTGCAGGGAGGCCGGGGGTCCTCCACGGTTCCCTGTCCTACCTGCTCCAAGACGAACACGGGCAGGTGTTGGAGACCCACAGTGTCTCCGCGGGACTGGACTACCCTGGAGTGGGACCCGAGCATAGCTATTTGAAGGACATTGGGCGCGCAGAGTATCTGGCCGTGGGGGACAAGGAGGGCCTGGAGGCCTTTCATCTCCTCTGCCGCACCGAGGGTATCATCCCCGCCCTGGAGCCTTCTCACGCGATACATTATGCAACGACTCTGGCGAAATCTCTGCCCCAGGAAAGCCTCATCCTGGTCTGCCTCAGCGGCCGTGGCGACAAGGATATTCACATCGTGGCCGAGACCGGCGGAGTTCAGATATAGCCAGTTCGACTATAATGCCGTTCTTTAGCCCGAATCCACCGAAGGACACCGATGGACGGCGTGAGGACAGCGGAAGGGGGTGGGTGAGGGAGCTACAGGGGAGATGGCCTGGGGTCTTGGGGTAGATGGGAGGGCGGCGGAGGGTCTTCAGTCGCCGCACAGGGCCCCTAAGGCCCTATGCGGGAGTTGCGATGCGCGGGATGGCGAGAGGATACGCAGCAGGGGACTCTCGCGACCGGGGTGGCGCGAGATTGCGGGGACGTTGGGTCAGTTGCAGGCTGGCCGTCAAGCCGGGAACGGAATGGCTTGCAGCCGGGCCAAGGCGCGACTGAATTGGGTTTCCCAAAGCCAGCGCCGGGGGAGATGCAAAGTGAGGCGGCGCGCCGAGCGGGTGATCCGCCCCACCAGAGCGAAGACCCGTCGCCTGAGGGTCTTGGTGATCACGGTCCCCTCGCCCAGACCAATCCGCGCCGTCCAAGCGGGCCAGGTTATGCGCCATCACCTGTACCGCCAGCCAGGCGCCGTTGGCGGCGAAGCGCCCCGACGGCATGTGGTTCAGCCCGACGCCGTACTTGAGGTCGCGTATGGCGTTCTCGACCTCGGCGTGGCGGCGATGATCGGCCTCCAGTTCCAGCGTCTCCCCATCGCGGTCGGTGATGAAGGCGTGATAGCTGTATCTGGCGAAGAGGGCGAGCTGGGAACCGGGTGTCGGCTTCACCCGCCGGACAATGAGCCGCACCGGCGCGGCGTCCGGCTTGGTCTGGAACGGGGTGTAAGTCGTCTCGGCGACATCGGCGGCGCCGTCCATCCAGTAGGGAATGGGAGTCCAGTCCTCCTCTGGTATCGCCTCGATCAGGTCCCGCAGGCTGGCGCGCTGGCGGATGGTGATAGAGAAGCGGACATCCATTTCCCGGCAGGCGGCAACGACAGTGTGGGCGTAGAAGCCGCTGTCGGCCCGCACCGTGAGTTGTCCCCTGGCCCCGCCGTAGCGCACCCGCCCCACCGTCTCACGCAGGAAGTGGGCGGCGCCACGGGCGGTGTTGGCCCGGCCCTCGCGCAGCCGGGACATCAGCACCTCGCCGGTGCCGGCGGCAATGGCCAGCAGCGGGTGATAGCCGCGGGCGCCGGTATAGCCGTGGTGGCGCGCTCCCTCCTTGGCCAGTCCATAGGTCTCGCAGATGGTCGAGTCCAGGTCGATGGTCAGGGGCGAGTCGCCGGGTCCGGCCCCAGCGGCCCAGGCCCGGGCCAACAACTGGCGGCTCACGCGGTCGAGTTGACGGACATGCCCCCACCGGAAGCTGCGCAGGAAGGTCCCCAGGGTGGATGACGCCTTGACCACGCAGCCTAGAATACCGACCGTCCCACCAGCGCGCAGCGCATCGGCGTCGTCGATGCAGTCGCCGCCTGCCAGCGCGGAAGCGACCAGCGTCAGCATCTTGTCCCCAGTGTTCGCCCGTCCCGGCGCTCCGCCGAGGTCAAGGTGATGGTCGACGAGTTCCCGCAGGCCCAGGTGCCGGGCGAGGGTGGCCGGCAGGAGCAGGCCGGCATTGGCCACCAGGCGATGGTCGTCAAAGAGGATGCGGATACGGTCGGGTTTGTTCTGTGGCAGCATCTATTGGGTGCTCCTTGTTTCCGGGCTGGTTTCTGTTCCAAAACCATTATCCCAGATTCAGAGGAGCACCCTCTGGCTTCTTCAAGGGCTGTCCCCAAGGCCGTCCTTCGGTGGATTCGGGTTTAGCTTATGAATTGTCATGCCCCGTGGGGCGCCACCGAGGGATGAAATTGGCGTTGCTGGAACCTCACCCCGACCTGCGGCCACCCCTCTCCCACTGGGAGAGGGGCCGGGGGTGAGGGCTATTTTCCGAGTGGGAGAGGAGAGGATGATTACAAAGCTGGCAAACGTGTCCCTCCTGGTAAAAGACTACGACGAAGCTATCCGGTGGTACACGGATGTTCTCGGCCTGGAGTTGCGTATGGACGGGTCCATTGGGGGCGATTACCGCTTTGTAACGGTGGGCGTTAAAGGTCAGGACGATGTGTCTATCGTGCTGCATAAGCCTGGCGGGGGATATTCGGAAGCGCGCAGCAATATACACGGCTTCCTTTTCCATACGGAGGACTGTCGGGTGAGGTTGAAAGGCTCAGACAACTAGAGGTGAAGATTACGCTGGAGCCAGAGGAGCAACCCTGGGGGATTCAGGCGGTCTTCGGAGACCTGTACGGCAACTCCCATGTGTTGGTACAGCCCAGCGAGCTCGCGTTTCAGATGGGAAAGGTCCAGGTGTAGGCTTGACCTACGGATATAGCCACGGTTCCTTGCGAAATCAGGGCAGTATCACGCAGATTTCACCCCCAGTCTAACTGTCCCGGCCAGTCCACCGGGGGTAAGAGCCGAAGATCTTGAGGGTCAGAGTATGGCCAATTACAGCGCTTATCGCCTCTTTGACCAGGGGGTCTTCCCGGTGCCCTAGGCAGTCTATAAGGAAGATGTACTGGCCCAGGGACTGCTTCGTGGGGCGGGACTCCACCTTGGCCAGGTTGATGTTGCGCCGGGCGAACTCCCCCATCACCTTGTAGAGGAGCCCCGGGAGATCCGCCTCGAATGAAAAACACAGGGAGGTTTTGTCGTTGCCCGTAGGTGGATGGTCGGTGTCCGCCAGGACAACGAAGCGGGTCACGTTGGAGGGGTTGTCCTGGATTCCCTGGGCCAGAATGTCCGTACCGTAGAGACCGGCCGCCCGCCTGGGAGAGATAGCGGCCGCCGGCGTCGGGCTGGCCTTCATGTCTTCAACGGCGGCCACCGTGCTGAGGGATGCCACAAGCTGTACCTTGGGAAAACAACGCTCCAGATAGTCCCGGCATTGGGCTAAAGCCTGGGGATGGGAGTAGACCGTCTGTACCTCAGCAGCCCGGGTCCCCGGCGCCGCCATCAAATAATGGTCAATGGGCAATACCAGCTCCTTTCGGATGGAAAGGCGGGTTTCCTGAATCAGGATGTCGAGGGTGTAGGTGACCGAACCCTCCAGGCTGTTCTCGATGGGCACCACACCTTCCTCGACAGCGCCCGAAGCCACCGCCCGGGCCACGGCGGGAATGCTGGGGAAGGCCTCCAGGTCTCCCTGGGGGTCGTAAAGCAGGGCGGCCTCCTCGGTAAAGGTACCCACGGGGCCCAGGAATGCAATGTGCTTGGCTGCGATGCGCTTGGCCATCACTCTACGCCCGTGAGGGTGTCGTAGAGGAGCTGTTCCTCTTCGGGGCTTGTCACCACAACCACGTCATCCCCCGGATCCAGCACTGTTGCGTCGGAGGGAAGTACGGCGCCGTCATTCTTTACCAGCAGAGATATAAAGCTGTTGGGCGGCAGCTCGATGTCGCCCAGAGATTTCCCGGCAACCGTGGCGTCCGAGGGGATATTGATGCTGATCAGCTGCAACTGAAGAGCCTTGAGATTCATCAGGTGGACCAGGGCGTGACCTGGGATCTCCTCCTCGATGGATGAGAGGATCAGATGAGTGCTGTTGACGGTAATATCCACCCCCAGGAGCTTGAACAGGGCATCGTTTTTAGGCTCCCTCACCAGGGCCATGGTGGTGGGCGTGTTGAAGTAGTGTTTCGCCAGCTGGCACGCTGCCAGGTTGTCCTCGTCCCTTGCGGCCACCGCCACCAGGACGTCCGCCCTTCCGACCCCTGCCTGCTTCAGTACGCTCAAATCCGTCCCGTCCCCGTGAAGGCCCACGCTGCCGAACTCGTCGCGTAGTGATTGGCACCGTTGGGGGTCCTTTTCGATGGCCAGGGTCTCATGGCCCATTGCAAGGAGAGCCCTGGTCAGGTCGTACCCTACATTTCCGCACCCTATTACGACAACGTACATGGCCTCTACCCCTGTTCTGTCTCAGGCAGAATCATTCAGTCCACTCTTGATGGTATCGACCATGGCCGTGGTAGGGCAGACGACCTTGATCCCCAGGCCCCGGTAGAATTCCTTCCTCTGTGGGTCCCCTATGCGGCAGATCACCTCGGGTACGTGGAATATATGGCTGGCTACCTGGGCCGCCATAACGTTCTTGTTATCGTCGTCGGTCAGAGCAAGGAAAACGTCCACGTTGCTCAGGGCGACGCCCCGAAGGTCCTCCATCAGGGAGTCCGTGGTCAGGACCGCCTCCACCTGAATATCCTGGGGCAAAGAATCCAGGTGGTCAGGGCTTGGGTCCATCACCGTCATCCGGTGTCCCTCCCTGGCCAGGTCGGCGGCCAGGATGGACCCCAGAGTGTCGCATCCCAATATTAAGATGTGCATCCCCTACCCGCCTATACGGGGAGCTGGACTCATCTGCTCCCGCCATAGGATTACCGGACAGGGCGCGTTCTTGAGGATGTATGCCGGTGTCTCCCCCAAGGCGAACTGCCCAAAGCGTCGCTTATAAGACACACCCAGGACGATGAGCCCGATCCGCCGCTCGATGGACTCCTGAACGATGGCCGGCCCCGCCTGCCTTGCCTGCAGGTACGCGGCCTCCACCCGGCATTTCTCTTCCTGGCTTACAGCCTCTATTCGTCCCAGAATGGCTTCCCCTTGAGAGGAGTCAACCTCGGCATCCAGAGGTAGTTCTTGCTTCACCTCGATGATATATAAGGCATACAGTTTGGCCTTGCTCTCCTTCGATAATCCGCAGGCGAGACGGAAGGCCTCCTCGCCCGCCTTGTCACCTATAATGGGCACCATTATCCTCTCGACATCCATAGTCACGACAAGGGCCTCCAACCCCGTAAAGTCGCATGGCCATGCCGGTGGTATTTCTTAGCATCTTGGAGTGGCCATTCCCGCCGGAAAACCAGCCATTCCGCGGGCTTGCAACTGAGGTTCGGGTTGGAAAAGGGGGTGAAAAGCATACACCTACAGCCTCGGACCTGGAGTTGTCAGGCCCAAGCGCTAACTTCAGGCGGCGCGGCCCGAGTTGGCCGCTTTCAACTCCGCCTCTACTAGCGGCTCCTTGGCGGCAGACGCGTGGATTTTGCCAAGCTGTTCGTTGTTGCCCGCGACGATAAGAATATCTCCTGGTCTGATCTCCTCGTCCTTGGAGGGCGTCAGGAGATATTCTCTGCCCCGCCTGATGGCCAGCACCGCTATGCCGTACTTGTCCCTGGAGCGGGCGAGGCCGGCCTCCTCCAGGGTCCGTTTGACCATCTGCTCTGGAGGCCTCTGCTTTATTATCCCGTAGTTCGGTGCGACTTCCATATAGTCCAGGAGTCCTGGCTCAAACCCTATATGCGCCAGCCTCCGGCCCATTTCCTGCTCGGGGTAGATAACCTTATCGGCGCCCACCCGCTCCACGGCGCTGCCGTGAAGCTCATTTACGGCCCTGGTGACGATGAAGGGGATGCCCAGGTCTTTCAGGATGACTGTCACCAGTATGCTGGCCTGCATGTCCGAGCCTATGGCAACCACCGCTACATCGAAGTTCGGCAACCCCAGTTCCTTAAGCACGGCTTCGTTGGTGGCATCGGCAGTCACCCCTATCGTGATGTGCCCCAGCATATCCTGTACGTTCTTTTCATCCGTGTCGACGCCCAGTACGTCATGGCCGATCTGGTACAGCTCTCTGGCTATGCTGGAGCCGAACCTTCCCAGCCCTATTACTGCCACTTGCTTCTTCATCCCACTCTCCGGTTTCAGGCAGATTTACAGACTGCATTCCTGCCGGTCGTCAGCCTATTTTAACTCTTTCCTGGATAAAACGATATACTGTGCCCTCTTCTCTCGGGGCCAGTGCCAGCGCCAGGGTAAGGGGTCCCAACCGTCCCGCGAACATGGTTATCATGAACAGGGCTTTACCCGGCAGGCTAAGCTGTTCGGGCACTCCCGTGGACATTCCCGTAGTGCCGAAGGCCGACACCGTGTCGAAGAAGAGGCTGAGGAAGTCTATGTCTTCGGTGAAGGTGAGGGCCAGGGATACGACGAAGATGAGGCCCATGCCCAGGGCCGCCACGGTGAGGGCCCTGTGCACCTGGAAATGGGGTATCTCCCTGCCGAAAGCCTCGGCCTGAAGCCTGCCCCTCACCGAGGAAACTACGGCGGCGATGATCACCGCGAATGTAGCGACCTTGATGCCCCCCGCCACCGAGCCCGCCGCGCCTCCCACAAACATGAGGAAGGGGTAGAACAGGCGGGTGAGCTCGGTGGTGGCGCTGAAGTCCAGGGTGCTCAGGCCCGCCGTCCTCCCGCTTATGGAGTGGAACACGGACTGGTAGCCTTTTTGGGCCACGGAAAGCTGCCCCATAGTTCCCGGGTTGTCGTACTCCGCAATGAAGAAGATCAAGGATCCCAGGAGCCAGAGGAACAGGCTGGCAGTCAGCACCATCTTGGTGTCCAGGGTCAGCCTTGACCACCGGCGATGTCTGAAGAGGTCCGCCAGCACCGTCCAGCCGATTCCGCCCACGATGATTAGCCCCGCTATTACGGCAAGAAAAGGTGTTACGGAGAAGAAGTTTTCCAGGCTGCTGGAATCGGGCAGGATGGAAAACCCCGCACTGTTAAAGCTGGACACGGACAGAAAGGCAGATTGCCACAATGCCCCGCCGTCCGAAAACTCATCCAGCCCCTGAAGACGCCACCACAATAGCACCATCCCGATGGCGTAAATGGCCAGTACAACCAGAATGATGTTGCGTAACACCGCTATCAGACTGCCCAGTCGGTCCACCCCCATGGTATCTCGCATCAGCATCCGCTCGGAGAGGGTGATGCGCTGCCCCAGCAGGATCAGGAAAAATGTGGCAAGAGTGGTGAATCCCAGGCCGCCCACTAGCATCAAAATGAATATCACTCCGTGGCCGAAGGTGCTCCAATAGCTGGCCGTGGGTTCGACCGTGAGCCCCGTTACCGTCACTGCGGAGGTGGAGGTGAAAAAGGCCACCTCAGCGGGAGTGAACCCGCCGCCGTTGTTGGCAACGGGGAGCATCAGGAGACTTCCCCCGACGACTATTAGAATGGCGAAGCTGTAGAAGAGGATAAAGGGCGGCGTGAGGTGCCTCGCGGGATGCCTGATGCCCACGCTCTTAACGACCTCGGGCAGCATATCCCGAAGCCGGGGGCGGCGTATTATCTTGTCGCCTATTCTTTGTTGATGGTCCATCACCCGGTCCGAACTTCCGCCTTATGTGCCCGCCTGCCTAGAAGGCTAACCCGTTGGGTATTTCTCCTTAGCAGATTTCCGACCCCAAGTATAACCCAGGAATAGCCGGAGGAGAAGCAAATCAGATCCGATGTGGGGCTCGGGACGTTATTAACTAGACAGCGTCCGAGGGGAGCTACCCCCGCCATGGACCTGGCGGGGGGCTTCCGGAATCAAAATGGATTATGACGACTGCGTACACATTGGAGTTTATTTGTATACCAGATGTAGTGATAAATTTTGTGAATTAACAGCTTTCATTAGCCTTGACAAAGCTCAAACCCTGTGCTAAATTTTTAATCCGCAGAAAGGGGTTCTAGATAAATGATACAGCAGGTTTCAAGGGCGGTCTCTGGGGAGGTACGTGAAGAGGGGGTGTGCCGCCATCATTGGATCATCGAGGCCCCCATGGGTCCCGTGAGCAATGGGGCATGCCAGCTTTGTAACGAAGTACGGGAGTTCAAGAACTATATTGAGACGGCGCCATGGGGAGAAGATACCCCTGCCGTTCAGTCCAGTGGCCAGATTCCCGGGTTATCCTCATCCGAGGATGGAGAAGACTCAGAGGAGAACTGAATCTTAGGTTCCCCCGGTGTCCGTCCATCCCCCGGTATGGGCTTCCAGACAGCTTCAATCGCCACATTTTTCACCGAAGGCTCACCGCATTCCTAGCCGGTTAGGTCCCTGCATTTTGGCGTGCCAGATAGCAGAATTTAGCCCTTGGGCATTGACGGGTCGCCGTCATCGGAACATGTCCCGGTCGGCTGGTCTTATAAGTGCCCTGGCGCCCTTCGGATAGGCCCCGGCCTCTTCTTTGGCATACCGGTAGCCTTTGATTAACGCCACGGGCACCCCGCTGACCTTCCCTGTCACCAGCTCGGCGGCGGCGGCCAGCTCGTCGGCTGCGGCGATGACGGTGGTGCGCAGAAGCTCGCCGTAGGCGTCCACATCTCCCCTGTAGTCCTGCATTGAGTTCATTCCGGCCACGCCGATGGCAACATTTGTGGCACCCTCTCTCCATGGCCGGCCAAATGTGTCGGAGATGATGACGGCCACCTCCGCCCCGAGGCTGTCGCCGATCCTTTTTCGGATGCTCTCTGCCGAGGCGTCGGGGTCGATGGGCAGCAGGGCCACGGCGTCATCTCCGGGGACGTTGGAGGCGTCCACACCTGCGTTGGCGCAAATGAAACCGTGGTGGGTCTCGCTGATGATGTTGCCTGCGACCATGCGCACGATTCGTTTACTCTCCCGCAGGATGAGCTCGGTGTGACGGGGGTCCCTGTTGCTGCCTTCGGATAGCTGAATGGCTATCTGGGACGGTTGGGTATCCTCCAGCCGGACCACCCTGCCCTCGGCCTTGGAGACCACCTTCTGAGTGACCACCAGAATGTCATTTTGCTCAATGGGAATATTCTGGCCTGCCGCGGCTTCCAGGATTAGACCGGCCAGGTCGTCCCCGGCCTGCACTTCGGGCATTCCAACGATGCCTATAACCCGTATCTCTGGGCTCATGGAAGTTGCTCCGCAGTTTTCCGGCGCCAATCCTTTGGAAGGATTGCCTGCCCATCAGGGCGAATGGATACGCTATAGTATAGCGCGGCAGGATGGGCTGTGCTACAATTGGCCCCTCACCCCTCGCACCTGAAACTTCTACCCGGTCTCCTTGAGGACCCTCATTTATTAAATCCCGAGATGGCTGTGCCAGATAGAAATGACCCTCCCGAGGTTGTGGCTGATTGGCCGTAAGATTCCGGGCTCGTGGTCTGATGGGGGTTTCCGGTGTGAACGGAGAGGAATGGCCGGGCGGGGTGTGACATGGAGGTCTGACATGAGCTCTTCAAGTTCCAGCGGGAAACGTATCTACACCAAGTATGGCGACGGTGGGGAAACCAGCCTGCTTTACGGAGGACGGGTCTCCAAGAACGACCTCCATACCGAAGCCTATGGAATCACCGATGAGGCCGTTTCCACCATGGGGCTGGCCCGGGCCTTGTCCGAGGATTCCAAGGTCAAGGACGTTCTTATCGACGTCCAGAGGGAGCTTTTTGCCATAGCGGCCGAGCTGGCCACGGATCCCCAGCGGTACGATATGTTCAAGCGGCATTTCAAGCCCGTTACTCCAGAGATGGTGACAAGGCTGGAGGGTCTGATTGATGAGCTAGAGGAAGAGACGGAGATGCCCAATGTCTTCATCATCCCCGGCGGGTCTCCGGCGTCGGCGGCCATTGACATGGCCCGCTGCGTGGTGCGCACGGGGGAGCGGCGAGTGGTGGCTTTGAGAGAGGATGGGAAGCTGACGAACCCCGAAGTGCTCCGCTACTTGAACCGTCTGGGAGACCTTCTTTTCGTCCTTGCCCGTTACCAGGACCGTGGCCTTCCCCTGGAGAAGGTCACAGGGCAGAGGGTCTAAGCCCGTGGGTATTGTGGTATGGGAGGCGGGATGAGGTGCTGAAAGACGAGTTCATGATGCCGGCATCCCAAAGAAACCCAGGCGCCCGGAGCAGGTACGGCATCCTCCGGTTGGTCGCCGTTCTTATTGCGGCTATAATATGTTTGGTAGTGGTAGGGTGCGGAGGGGAGTCGACGGCCACGCCAGTCCCTAATGAGGCTTCCCGGCCGGTGAGCTTTACCACCGAGGACGGGGTGGAGATCAAAGGACGGCTATTCGGGCAGGGCCAAACAGGGGCGATCCTGGCCCATATGTACCCCTCCGACCAGACCAGCTGGTGGGCCTTCGCTCAGGTGCTGGCTGAGGAGGGTTTCTTGGCCCTGGCCTTTGATTTCAGGGGCTATGGCGAATCGGGAGGAGACAAGAAGGGTGAGCTGGTGGACCGGGACTTGAAGGCAGCCCTGGAGTTCTTAAGGTCCGAGGGAGTTTCCAGGGTCTTCCTAGTGGGGGCAAGCATGGGCGGTACTGCGTCTCTGAAATTAGCGTCAAGGGAGGATGTGGCCGGCGTTGTGAGCCTTTCAGCGCCGGTGGAATTTCGAGGGATCAGCCTGGAGGGGGAGCAAGTCCGGGCGGCAACGCTGCTAATGGCCACGGCGGGAGACCAGTCGGCGGCGGAGAGTCTGGGTAAGATGATAGATGGCGGCATTGTGGGAGGACCTGAGCTCATCGAAAGGGTCCTCTTTGATAATGGCAACGACCACGGCACTAATATACTTATTGGAGAGAATGGGGCCTCCGCCAGGCAAAGTATACTGGACTTCCTGGAGGCGCGTAGGCGGTGCGTCCCCTAGAGGTTACCGTTGTCGACTACGAATCGGGAAACCTGCGTAGCGTGTCCAGGGCCCTGGAGAAGGCCGGCGCAAGGCCCCGAGTCACCGGCGACCCTGAGCTTATCCTGCAGGCCGATGCGGTGGTGCTTCCGGGGGTTGGGTCGGGAGATTCGGCTATGCGGGGGCTCCGCTCCCGGGGACTGGTAGAGCCCTTGAGGGAGTACGCGGCATCGGGCAGACCTTTTCTGGGTGTCTGTCTGGGCCTGCAGTTGCTCATGGATGCCACCGATGAGGGAAACGTCCCCTGTCTTGGCATCGTACATGGGAAAACCAGGAGGTTGCCCGGTGGTCTGAAGGTGCCCCACATGGGCTGGAATCAGGTCCGGCTCACCGGGGACAGCCCAGTTTTCGAGGGGATACCAGATAACTCCGACTTCTACTTCGTCCACAGCTATTATGGGGAGCCCATTGATGAGGAGCTGATAGCTGGAGTCACGGAGTACGGGATACCCTTTTGCAGCGCCATAGTCCGGGACAGCCTGATAGCGACCCAGTTTCATCCGGAGAAAAGCGGGGCCCTGGGCCTTAAAATATACGATAATTTTGTCCGATTGGCCGGGCGTAGCATCTGAGTTCCGGGGAATGTGCTCAGGAGCCTGATTAACGAAATCAGCGGCATCTGCACCGTGGGAGGCCCAGTGGAGATAATCCCTTCCATCGACCTGAAGTCTGGGCTGTGCGTCAGGCTGTATCAGGGGGACTATAGTAGGGAGACGGTGTACTCTGAGGACCCCGTAGGGATAGCCCTTCAGTGGCGTTCCCAAGGGGCCGTCAGGCTGCACGTGGTTGACCTGGATGGGGCCGCCAGGGGAGAGCCGGTGAACCTGGAGGTGATCGAAGCAATTGCCAACCGGGTGGATGTGTCTATACAGGTAGGAGGGGGCATCAGGAACCTTGAGGTTGCCCAAATGCTCCTGGATATGGGCGTGGACCGGGTCGTGCTGGGGACGGCCGCAGTCAAAGAGCCCGATCTTGTCAGGCGGCTGTGCGACGACCGAGGAAGCCAGAGAGTGGTGGTGGCGGTGGACTCCCGGGAAGAACGGGTGGCTATAAATGGCTGGACCGAGGGCACATCGCTAACAGTTTTGGATATAGTGCGCCGCATGGAGGAGGCGGGCGTCCGCCGGTTCCTGACCACGGACATATCCAAGGACGGCACACTCACCCAGCCCAACTTCGACTCATTGGGGGAGCTTGTGAGACGCACAAGCAGCGCCGTCCTGGCCTCGGGGGGGGTATCCTCCATGGACCACATTATTAGGTTGGCGGGCCTGGGGGTCGAAGGAGCAGTAGTCGGCACAGCCCTTTATACCGGGGACATCAGCCTTAAAGCGGCCATCGAAGCGGCAGGCTGATGGCACGCCCGCAGATGTTACGAAACTGGGAACTATGCCTGGACCTTGTCCTGGGGAGCCGGAGAACTTGAACGAAAAAGAGCCGCTAACAACTCAGGATTTTATCGACTTGCTCCTCAGTCCCGAAAGGGTTAAGGAGCTCGATCCCTTTAGAGTCATCACGTTACTGTCCATAGACCCATACGAACGGGTCGCCGACATCGGCTGCGGCCCCGGCTATTTTTCCATACCGTTGGCAAAGTACCTGGCTTACGGTAGGCTCTACTGCATGGACGTGGATGAGGAGATGCTGGATGTAGTTGGTCAAAGGGTGGCCGAGGCGAACCTGGGCAATGTGGAAACAATTAAGTGCGGCCCCACCGACTTTCCCTTGCCCGAAGAACCGCTGGACGGCGTGTTCCTGGCCTTTGTCGTCCACGCGGCGGAGGACCGGTTAGCCTTCTTGAAGGCCGTCGCCGGACTGCTGAAACGACGGGGATGGTGCGCTGTACTGGAATGGTTTCGGATGGAAACGGAATACGGGCCACCCCTGGAGAATCGCATCGAGCCCAAGGAGATCGAATCTATTGCCCGAGAGGCGGGGTTCGAGTTTCTAAGCTGGCAGGACCTCAATGGCAGGCAATATATGACCGTTTTCAGAAAGGCGCCATGAGCCCACTTCTTCCTTTTACTCGACTCTGGAACGCCGGGCGACGTGTAAGGGGCAAAGCCCGATGCTGACCAAACGCATAATCCCCTGTTTGGACGTGGACGCCGGGCGCGTCGTCAAGGGAGTGAGCTTCGTGGACCTTCGAGACGCCGGCGACCCCGCCGAGCTGGCGTCGGTCTACGACGGCGAGAGCGGCGACGAGCTGGTTTTCCTGGACATTACCGCCAGCTCCCAGGCCCGGGATACCATGGTGGAGGTGGTTAGGAGCGTCTCCCAAGAGGTGTTCATTCCCCTTACGGTGGGTGGGGGCATCCGGACCATCGAGGACATACGCCGATTGCTCAGGGCCGGGGCCGACAAGGTCTCGGTAAACACAGCCGCCGTTGCCGACCAATCCCTGATACAGCGGGGGTCCGCCCAGTTCGGCAGCCAGTGCATCGTGGTGGCGATAGACGCCAAAAGAGTTCAGATGGCATCGGAGAAGGACCACGACCATGAGCTTGGCCTGGGCCCTGAATCCCGCTGGGAGGTGTACACCTACGGTGGCCGGACTCCTACCGGAATAGACGCGGTGAAATGGGCGGAGAGGGTGGTGGAGTTGGGAGCGGGGGAGATACTTCTGACCAGCATGGACGAAGACGGTAGGCAGGAGGGCTACGACTTGAAGCTGACCTGCGCTGTATCTCAGACGGTGCCGGTGCCGGTTATCGCCAGTGGCGGCGCCGGTAAGCTGGAGCATCTCTATGCGGCCTTCACCGAGGGGAAGGCCGACGCCGTGCTGGCGGCCAGCATATTCCATTTCGGCGCCTATTCAATCAGTCAGGCCAAGGATTATCTTGCCGGCATGGGGGTGCCGGTACGCCTCCCCCACCAGTAATGGCTGCTGAGTCGAGTAGTCTAATACGGCGAAGACCGGCCATCTCGGCATGGAGAGTTCTCCCGATCTTCGGCCGAATGGGCGGCAGTAAGAACGCCCTTTAGATAAAATAGAGCCTTTTAGAATAAGAACGCCTTTTAGTAGGAGCTTGGAGAGGTAGACATGGACCCAGTCACCACCCTAATGTTCAGGCCGGGAATGACGTATACGGGACCCTTGCGCACAACAACCCGGGCCTGTGGTTAGCAGTCTTTCAGCGAATTTGTCAGGGCCAGGGACTTCGGGTCGAACCTCAGTCCTTGTACCAGGAGTGGAAGGCATTGGAGATGGTGTTCCGCAAGGAGCGCCAGAATCTTGAGGAGCCCGAGAAGAGCCCCCCATTCAAGTCCTACGAGGAGGCCTGGAGGGACTGTTTCAGTGACGTGTTTTCCAAGCTGGGCCTCAAGGGCGACGCCGCATCAGCGGCGAAGGACGCGGTGAAGGATATGGGGGAGAGGGCGCCGTATCAGGACGCAACGGATGGGTTGCCGGCTATCCAGGCCCGTTGGAGGACCGGGGTGCTCTCCAATGCAGATGACGACTATCTGTTCCCTCTTCTGAAAAGGACAGGCTGGAATTTTGAGGCGGTGCTGTCCTCGGAAGGCGCCAGGGCCTACAAGCCGCTGCCCTCGGCCTTCAAGCAGATTATGAGCCGGATGGGTGTTGGGCCCCACGAGGCCGTATACGTGGGAGACAGCCTGCACGACGACGTGCTGGGGGCGAAGGGAGTGGGCATGAGGGTGGCGTGGGTCAATCGTTACGGTGCGCCGCCGGACCCCGCTTTTCCAGAACCCGACTACGTAATAGGCAGCTTGGAAGAATTGCCGGAGCTACTAATTAACAGGTCATGAAGAAGGGACTAAAGTCCAACGCCCACCAGCGAGGTAAAGAAGGATGGAGTTGAAGCTGAACGACCAGGGACTGATCCCTGCTATAGCCCAGGACATCAATACGGGCCAGGTCCTGATGCTGGGGTACATGAACCCGGGCTCACTGAAGCGCACTATGGAAGGGACTCAGGTGTGGTTCTATAGCCGCAGCCGCGAAGACCTTTGGCACAAAGGTGAGGTGTCTGGCAACTACCTGAACTTGAAGGAGGCCTATGCGGATTGCGACGGCGACACCTTGCTGCTCAAGGTTGAGCCGGAGGGGCCCGCCTGCCACACCGGCAATACCTCCTGCTTCTTCACACCGCTGGAGGATATGCCCGAGTCCTTCCAGCGTTCCGAGGCAGGCTCAGGCATCCTGGATGAGCTTTTCGCCCTGATACAGGAACGGAAGCGTGATATGCCCGAGGGCAGCTATACGACCAGGCTCCTTGGTGAAGGTGTGGGACGGATCGCTCAAAAGGTGATCGAGGAGGCGGGAGAGACATCCATCGCCGCAATTCAGGGGGACAAGGAGAACTTGCCTGGGGAAGTGGCCGATCTGCTCTACCACGTAATGGTGCTCCTGGCATCCTCGGAGGTGACGCCCCAGCAGGTGTGGAAGAAGCTACGGGAGAGACGGAGATGAAGCAGGCCGGAAGGTAACCTGTTTATCCTAAAGGGCCATCTGGAATATCTTACCCTCGGTCTTGACCGACGGAGCGATGACCAAATCGGCCTTGTGCAGGTCCCGCAAGGTGAATGCGCCGCACATGCCCATGGCCGCCCTTAACGCCCCCACCAGATTCTGGGTGCCGTTGGTGACCGAGGTGGGGCCGAACAGGATGTTGCCCAGCGGGCCCTTGGTGCCTACCTGGATCCTGGTGCCCCTGGGGAGGTCTGGATGAGGGTTTGCCATGCCCCAGTTGAAGCCGCTTCCCGGCGCCTCTTCGGCCTGGACGAAGGGAGTCCCAAGCATGACGGCGTCGGCGCCGCAGGCCATGGCCTTGCAAAGGTCGCCGCCAGTCCTGATCCCTCCATCGGTGACCACGGCCACATAGCGGCCAGTGCGCCGGAAATACTCCTCCCTGGCCGAGGCACACTCCAGAGTGGCGGTGACCTGGGGTACGCCAACACCCACCACCTCACGGGTAGTGCAGGCTGCTCCGGGCCCCACTCCCACAAGGATTCCCTCGATGCCCGTTTCCATCAGCTCCAGAGCGGCGCCATAGGTTACGCAGTTACCCACCAGTATGGGGACCTTGAGTGACTGGCACAGTTCCGAGAATATCAGGCCGCGATAGCTCATGGACATGTGCCTCGCAGTGGTAACGGTGGACTGGACCACCACTATATTTGCCCCTGCTTCCACGGCGATTGGGGACAGCCGTTTGGTGTTCTGGGGCGTGACCGATACTGCGCACACCGTCCCTGACTTTTTAATCTGGTGGATACACTTCCCAATACGGTCTTCATTGATGGGTTCCGTGTAGACCCGTTGGAGGAGGGCCGTCGCTTCCTCCCGGGGCGCCGAGGTGATCTCCTCCAGGATGGAGTATGGGTCCTCGTATCGGGTATAGATCCCCTCCAGGTTGAGGACGCCCAGTCCCCCCGCCTGGTGCATCAGGCTTGCGAAGGCAGGCGACGTCACGGCGTCCATGGCGGAGGATAATATGGGGATATTGAATACGTAGTCACCGACGGTGAAATCCGTATTGGCCATATCCGGGTTGATGGTCATTTCGCCGGGAACAATGGCTACGTCATCAAAACCGTAGGCTGTGCGGAGCTCCTTGAATCGTGGCGCACCCATCCCTCAATCACCTCGTCGTCGCCCGATGATGTGGCGGTCTATCAAGCCGGCCGCAATGGAGATAGCGGCGGTACCGGGGAGAGTAGGCAAGACTCTAGCAGAGATATATGGGAAAGTCAAGGGAGGAAATCGGGCTCCTCATCGATGGGTATCAAGCTGGCAGGCGGGTTGCCATTACCAGTCCCCTGAAGTAGAATAGCATCCGCCGAAGGCCCCACCTGGTGGGTACGGTTTTCGGATTCGACATGCGGCCTGTGAATCCCAGCAGGTGTGTGGGACGCCATGTTATAAACTGAGCGAGGAGGCGGACCGATGATCTACGAAATGCGTACATACACGCTGAAGCCGGGTACGGTCCCCGAGTATGAGGCCAAGTTTGCCGATGCCCTCCCCCATCGTGAGAAATACTCCAAGCTGGGAGCTTTCTGGCACACTGAGTTCGGGCCTCTTAATCAGGTCATCCACGTATGGCCTTACGAAAACCTTGAAGAGCGGGCCAGAGTACGTACGGAAGCCGCCGATGAACCCAATTGGCCGCCCAGTAGCGGAGGGGCTATCATCAGCATGGAATCAGAGATCATGACTCCGGCCCCCTTTATGCGGCCTTTGGGAGAGCAGCGATTGGGCAATATCTATGAGATGCGCATCTATCAGTACCAGCCTGGCAGCATTCCCGAGGTTATTAAGCGGTGGTCCGAGGCCATTTCTTCCCGGGAGCAACACTCCCCTCTGGCTGCCTGTTGGTATAGTGAGCTGGGAGTGCTCAACCGGTTGATCCATATATGGCCCTATAAGGACATGGACGAGCGGGCCGCGGTCCGGGCCGAGTCGGTGAAAGACCCCTATTGGCCCCCTCCGACCAGGGAATTCTTGATTAGTCAGGAGAACAAGCTGCTCATCCCCGCAGGCTTCTCTCCGATGAAATAAGGGCCCCTTCCAACCCGTCCCTCAGTCCGGTCCCTCAGTCAAAAAAGGGGAAGGACTCCCGCCACTGGATGTAGTCCCTGATCCCCGAGGCGATATCGAAAGTAGCTGTGAAGCCGACGTCCTCCTTGAGCCTAGTCACATCCTTCACTCCCCAGCGTTCCCTGGGTGTCGGGTCGTCTATCACCCTAAGAGCGGGACGCAACTCCTGTAGTATCTGGATCACCTCTTGGGGCGTTATGGATAGGCCAGCCGAAACGTTGTACACCTCGTAAGATAGGGAGGGTGCATCC
Source organism: Dehalococcoidia bacterium (assembly GCA_965225925.1). GTDB lineage: Bacteria > Chloroflexota > Dehalococcoidia > Lucifugimonadales > JAGWBF01 > CBDDBY01. Next base: position 1,108,323 of record CBDDBY010000005.1, read on the forward strand.
AGGACCGCGCAGGCGCCGGCGGCGGTGTCCAGCACGTGGGTATAGTCCCGGCCGGCGGTACGGTCGCTGATCCGGATGGGCTCGCCTCGCACCAGGCCTCCGGTCCACTCATAGATCTGAGACATGCGGGCCCGATAGGGGGTGACCCGCTCCATGGGGCCGTAAGGAGAGGTCAACCGGACGCTGACGGTGGAAAAACCGTGGAGCTGGCCGTATCTCCGGGTCAACATTTCGCTGGTGTACTTGCTCACTGCGTACAGGTTGCGGGGGTCGATCACCGAGTCCTCATATACCCTCGCATCGGTGCCGGTGCCGTTCCGGTAGACGGCCTCGGAGCTGACATACAGGAACCGTTCCAGGGAAAGGCCCGAGGCCAGCTCCAGTATGTTCGTGGTTCCCGCTATGTTGATGTCCACGATGGAATGGCTCCGCTCCCTTTCCCGGTTGGATACCGTATCCGGGGTAATCACCGCGGCGTGCACGATCTTGCCAATGCTGTGCCGGCCAGCCACCTCCTCCAGGTCGTTTCTGTTGAGAATGTCTCCCTGGATAAAGCTGACCTGGGCGCCCCAGGGTTCCAGGAATTTTCTAACCAGGGCGTCGGCCGCTATCACGTCGAAGCAGACCACGTCGTGACCGCTTTGGGTCAGGACTTTGACGATGTTGCATCCGACGAAGCCCGTGCCCCCGGTGACCAAGGTCGCCATGATCCCCCTTTACTGATCTTCAAGATTCGCCTTGTATTTATCTAGTCGTACAGCAGCTCGTCGGCGAAAAGGGGCTTGTCCAACTCCTCATCTGGAAGCCCCAACATCCGGTTGGTGTGCAGGCGGCATGCCTTTACCCACAGAATTACGACGGCGTTGTTGGTCCTATCCTGGGGCAGATGCACGCTTCTCCCATATTTTTTAGAAAGTCGCTGGGTGTATCCGGCGGCGAAGAAATTTTCCAAAAACCCTGTCGGCTCATCCACCGATGAAGCGGCCTCCAGCACCTCCATGGGCGCTTCGGAACCCAACATGTCCGGGTGGTCCAGGGCCATCTGAAGGTACCGTTCTTCCGCCGTTGGGTCCATAGCGCTGCCGGTCGCCTGCACTTTCTGAATAATGTCGCGGCTTTAAACCGGGTAATAACAAGCAGGTCGAGGCCAGACCTGGGGATGGCAGGCGACGGTTGGGGAAGGAAGGTTAGACGGAAAGCGCCGGGGTGTCGCCTACAGATTGAACTGGGGCTCGATATAGCCCTTCAGCTTGTTGTATATCTGGAGACGGCTCCGCTGGGTGTCCACCACCATAAGCCGCTCCTTATTGGGGTCGAATGTGACCCCTGTTGGCAAGGCGAACCGCCATTCGGGCTCGGTGGTGTAGACCCTGCGCCGGGCTTTCATCACGTCGGCGTTGGCGTCCACCGTAATCTGGGCCCACTTGGACAGCTGCTGCGCGTCGCCGATGAAGCTGGTTATGAAATCGCCATCCGGCCCGAAGGCCTGCACCCTGTTGTTTGCCCAGTCGCACACGTATATGTCGCCCTCCGTGTCCACCGCCACATCCGAGGGGTGATTCAGCTGCCCGCGGCCCGTGCCCTGGCTACCAAATGCGGCCACGAACTCGCCCTCAGGAGTGAATTTCTGGGCCCGGTGGTTCTTGTGGTCGGCCACGTAGACGAATCCCTGGCTGTCGATGGTGATGCCCCAGGGGGAGTTGAACTCTCCATCTCCCTCTCCCAACCGGCCCCACTTGGCCAGGAACTTCCCTTCCCTTGTCAGCTTATGGACTCTATGGTTCCGGCTGTCGGCAATGTAGAGATTGTCCTCCCGATCTATGGCGATGCCCGCCGGTCCGGCGAACTCCCCCTCCCCGTCTCCGGAGGTTCCCCACACGCTCACAAGATTGCCGTCCTTGTCGAATGCCGAGACCCGGTTCAACCACTCATCGGTAACGTAGACTGTTCCACCGCTGTTAATTGCGATCCCCCCGGGCCAGATGAGCTGTCCGTCGCCATCGCCGTAGCTGCTAAACTCGCTTAGGAACACTTCGTCGCCGGGCATCTTTCCCACGGTGAGCACGCTTACCCGGGCGCCCGCAGTCGTGTGATTCCAGGGGACATCGGATATCAGCTCGGCGCCCCGGTTCAGCACATAGACCTGGTCTCCTTCGCCTATGGCTACCCCTATCGGCTGGTTGAACCCCATCCCTGATAGGGAGGACCGGCCTACACAATGGCTGTAGTCCCAAACACGTCCGGCTACCGTTTGAGTAAGCATAGCAACCCTCCAAGTCCGCTGCCGTTCAGAATATCGGGAACCAGACTTACCTGAACCAGCCCGGTCCTCAATGCTCTACCGGTCCCCCGTGTTCTAATTGAAGGCCAGGGAAATTCATGTTTCCAGGCCTTGCTAGGGGCTTAGCGCGAGGCCAAGGTCTCGGCTATAAGAAGCTCGGTTTCTCGAATGCCCCTTCGACGATGGGCTTGGCGTCCAGTCCCAGCCAGTCCTCCAATATGGTGGAATACACACCCCGGAAGTCCAGGTTGGGGACCAGGTCCCCCTGCTCCAGGTCCTCGGGCTTGAGGGAGGGGTACTCGCCGTACTGGCCTCCCTTCAACGGGTCGCCGATAACGAAGCTAACCCCCGCCGCACCGTGGTCAGTGCCGGAGCCGTTGTCGTGGACCCGCCGGCCGAACTCGGAGAAGAGGAACATGATCACGTTGTCCGAGGCGTTGTGTTCCCTCAGGTCGGCGAAGAAGTCCGCGATTCCCTGGGAGACATCTTTCCACAGGGTATCCAGCATACCCGCCTGGTTGGCGTGGGAATCGAAGCTGCCGTGGTCGCAATAGAAGGTCCGGGTGCCCAGGCCTGCCAGATGTATCTGGGCGATGCCTTTGAGCTTCCTGGAAATGGCGGTGTCCGCATACTCGACGGTGGAGGAATAAGTCTCCGGGGCCGCCTTGAGGATGTCAGCGCCCTTTAGCGAGTCCAGGCCGGTCTGGCCCAGATAGTCCATAACCGGGCCGGTGCCGATGGCCGGGGAATAGAGCCGGGCGAAGCGATCCAGTATCCGAGTCCTCTCCTGTTCCCCCGAGATGCCGGGCAGGAAACCGTAGCTATCCAGATCGTCCACGCATGCCACCGGGACTCCCGGAAATACTAGGGCCCGGAAGAGGCTGGAACCGAAGCTGACAGTGGTGATGACGTTTTCCTTGTTTGGGTCTAGCTCGGCGGTAGCCCGGCCAAGCCAGCCTTCGGTGCCCAGCTTGTCGGGCTCGCAGGTGTGCCAGATATCCATGGAGCGGAAGTGGGAGCGGGGGGAGTTGGTGTATCCCACACCGTGGATGATCGCCATTGAGCCCTGGTTATACAGTTCCCTCATAGGGGCCATGGATGGATGGAGACCTATCCGGTCGTCAATGGGCAGAATCTGGTCCTCGGCGATTCCAACCGCCGGCCGGTGGTCACGATAAAGCGGGTCCGTGTATGGGATAACGGTGTTCAGGTAGTCGTTACCCCCCGTTAGCTGTAGTACCACGAGAACGGGGGCTTTCCCAGTGGTCGCCATGGGTACACTCCTTTGGACGACTCGGCCTCAGTTGTCCTCAGTTATATTGATATTCCCTCAGTGAGACTATCAATTGGAGCATCTCCGAGACTCTCCCGGTGGAGGTCCGGGAATCCTCTTCGCGACCCCAGATGAGCGCCCCACCGTCGCTGGCGTGGTTCACAAACTCCTGTCGGGTCTCCTGGCCGACTTCCAGGGGCCCCATCAGGTCGAGGCAAGCGTCCACGAATCCACCGGGGGAAAGGTCTCCGTGGTCCTTGAGCCGGTTGATGATGGACTGCACGCCTGGGCGGCTGACGTCCCCTAACATATCCGCTGCGAAGTTGACCCTTCGCATCAGCGATCCACTGTTTACCCATTCTGTCCCGGTGTGCCAGCCCTCCACGCTGGGCGGGTTTAGAAGGTCCTGCCCCATGTAACCCGTCTGCCTGGACATGATCCCTATCCCCGGCGCTGGGAACTCAGCCCCACCAACCAGCCGCAGGGTCCCCGCCACCACTTCGGCGGGGCTCCTTATCTTGGCAAATGCGGCGTCTTTAAAGAAGTCTGAGTTGAAGAGCAGCCGAAGTACTGAGCGGAGGTCGTAGCCGGACCGGGTAAACTCATTGGCCAGGGTCTCAACCGCCTCGGGATTCCTGGGCGGCGTGACCGACCAGGCCGGCACCTGGGGCTCATCGGCGACGAAAAAGTCGTAAAGGTGCCTGGCCACGAACCGGGCGGTGGCCGGCTGCTGGCAGATGATGTCCAGAATGTCTTCTCCATTGAAATTTCCAGTATGTCCCAGGAAGGTCTTTTCCCCGTCGTCGTGGTCCTCCGGTTTGAACTCGAAGATCCAGTGGAACCGCCCCATGGGAAACCTGGGGAGCTTGGGCTGCATGGACCAGCCGGTGAAGGCCCTGGAGCACTCTCGAACGTCAACCTCGGTATAGTTGCCGACGCCCATGCTGAAGAGTTCCAACAGCTCCCGGCCCCAGTTCTCGTTGACCGCCTCGGCGTGGTTCTCGTAGTTGTCCAGCCAGTGGATCATGGCGGGACTCCTGGCCAGCTCTAAAAGGAGCTCCCGGTAGTTACCCAGTCCCTTTTCCCTAAACATAGTAACCATGGTCACGATCTCGTCGTAGTGGTCCACCTTGGAGACGCCCGTGGCGAAGATCTGGTGCCAGAATAGGCACATCTTCTCTTCCAGGGGGCGCTTGGTGTTGATCATGTAATAAAGCCACTCGGCGCCGCCCATGCCCTGGACCGTGCCCGGCTTCCATGCCCAAGGATGGTACCTCAATAGCTCATACCGGTCCACGGGGGGCTGCTCCTCGGGATGCAGCAGCTCTTCCACCGTAGCCTCATATCCCTTTTCGGCCCGCGCCTCCAGCTCCTCCCGGGTGGCTCCGAAGCCGGCGCGACGCATAAGATGGGCCATCAAGGCGATGCCGTTATCAGCCATTAGCTCTCCCCCTTCCCGGACCGCTGGTGTGAATTTGCTCTGAGTATAAGTCTGGTCCTCTAGCCTTGTCAATCGCCGCTCAGGCGCGTCATTGGCGCTTTGATGGGCACGGACCCACCTCCACCGCTACTCCAACTTCACCATCCCGATGAGCTGGCCGATGTCGTCCAACTGCTCCAGGGTCCAGAGCTGCTCCAGAAGGGCCTCCGTCTGGGTGGGGGCAAGCTGGTCCTTGGACAGGGAACGGAACTTCCCCTCCAGCTCCGGTCCGGTCATGGGGTTCTTCCAGTGGCCACGGTGGTAAGGGATTTCCGGCGAGGCGAAACGGTCTCCAGAGGTCGTAACCACCTCCACGCCGGCCAGCATCGCATCGGGGGCCCGGCGGTTGGCCTCTTCGGAAATCGACACCTTTACCTTCTGCACCAGCTCCAGAAGTTGAGAGTTGCGCAGGTACTCTTCCCCGAAATGTTGCGTCTCCACGGTGCCGTACTTCAGGGCCACCGCCGTCAGATAAGGCATGCTGTGGTCCGCCGTCTCCCGATTGGCCGGGCGCCACTTCTCCTCGTCCCCCGCCATGATGTTAACGGCTGTGTTCAAAGTGTGGACATTTATTTCTTTGATATTTTCCACCCCGTCCAGTCTATCCCGTACCTCCAGGGCCGCCTCTACCACCGTTTGGGAATAGAGGCCAAAGGGGAAGCGCTTTACCGTGGCCTCCATTATTTTGAAGGGGTTGCCATTCCCTCCGAATGGCTCAAGTTCAAAGGGCCCACCGGAGACCGTGCGAAAATACCCCCCGTCCCCTTCGAAGATGGGCGAGGGGCCGGATAGCCCCCGCTGGGCCAGGAGGGCGGCGAAGATGGCGTTTCGGCTGGCGTTGGCGAAGGCGCAACCTTTCCACATGGAGACCTCGCCGATGCGGGTCTGGAACATGGCCAGGTTGGGCACGATGCAGAGGTTGAGGGTTTGAGCCGTTTGCTCCCGGCTGAAGCCCATGGCCTTGGACGCCCCCAGGCCGGCGGCTACGATACCCAACGTGACGTGGTCGAAACCCCGGCTGCGGATGGAAGCGGCGTCGCACAGCCGGCAGAAGGTTTCGTAGGCCAGCACGGTGGCCGTGATCACCGTTTTGCCGTCTGCGTGGGCTACCTCGGCGGGAGAGAGGATGGCGGCGATGGTGTCGCTGGGGTGGCCCGGCTCTCTGCCCGTGTAGCCATCGTTGAAGTCCAGGTACCGTATCGCCACTCCGTTGGCGAAAGCCGCCATGTCGGGAGAGGTGCTCTGGCCGCTGCCCATGATTGTGGCGGGCCGGCTGCTGGAGACCGTGCCCGCCAGGTCCCTGGCGATCTTGGCTGGCTGGCTGGAGAAGCCTCCTATGGCGCAGCCCACGGTGTCCAATATCATCCGTTTGGCCTGGAGCACCACCTCAGCGGGAAGGTCTTCGAATTTCAATGTGGTGGCGTAAGAGCTCAGATAATCGACGATTCTGTCCATGCCGCTACCTTCTTCAAGAGAAAAGACGTCTATGGGCTTATAGGTTGCCTTATCTTAGGTGAATGAATACGTCACATTGACAGCCTGCCTGGGATTCCTTATAATAGCACTCGCGATTCGAGGTTAACAACCGAATAGAGCGTCCCGGGTATCTTGGGGTTTAATAGGGAAGGCGGTGTACATCCGCCGCGGTAGCGCCACTGTAATCGGGGAGCTGGTCGGCTTTACTTACAGGGTATTGGGTTGGTGTCTTGGATGCCAGGACACCAGTCGCTTACCAGATATCCGGGGTAAATAATCACCACTGTCCCAGCATGGATGGGAAGGCGCCGGTCCAGTGAAGATCCGTGAGCCAGGAGACCTGCCCGGAAACGTGGAGTCCCACTCTGCGCGGAACAGGGTTGGCCCAGGTACAGCCGGCGCCTGCTTTATCCGGGGTAAATAATCACCACTGTCCCAGCATGGATGGGAAGGCGCCGGTCCAGTGAAGATCCGTGAGCCAGGAGACCTGCCCGGAAACGTGGAGTCCCACTCTGCGCGGAACAGGGTTGGCCCAGGTACAGCCGGCGCCTGCATTATTCAGGCACAGCGACCTAACAGCAGCGTTCACAAACCCCTGGCAGAGTAGGGCCAGGGGTTTTTTCTTTGCTCAAAACCAAAGGTCTGACATAGAGGCCCAGAGACACGGACATGAAAGAGGTTAACGAAAAACTCTGTATCTCTGTTGCCGTCGGGTTGCTTTCAATCTTCACCTTGGAGGAGCGGCTGACATGAAACTCATATTTCTGAGCATCAGGATGAGATCGTACCACCTCTTGTTGTTTGCGGCCATGCTGTCACTGGTTGTCCTGGGGATCGGGTGTGGAGAAGATGCCACGCCCGCTGTGATCACCGATAGCGCCGGTAACCAGGTTGTCTTCGATGATCCACCTCAGCGTATCGTCGCCTACGATTCCGCCGTGGTAGAGATCCTCTACGCAATGGGAGAGGGTGACCGTATAGTGGGGACCCACGACTTCGTCACCTATCCGCCGGAATCGGCCGACATACCCAAGGTGGGCGGCGCCTTCAATATCAACTCGGAGCAGATCGTGGTACTTGAACCCGACCTTATTTATACTTTCTACGCCGGCTCCCTGGCTGACCTGGAAAACCTGGGCGCCAAGGTGCTATACCTGGAGGAGCCGGAACAGGTGGCGGAGATTCCCGAACGGATCCGGCTGTGGGGACGGATCCTTCGCAATGAGGAGGCCGCCGAACAGGTGGCCAAGGAATTCGAAGCCAAGCTCAAGGGACTGGAAGACCGTGTCGCCTCGGTGGATGTGGGCCCCAGGCTCTTCCACGACGACTCAGATTTCTTCACCCGAGGCCCTGACACCCTTCTGGGCCGGGTCTATTCCTTGCTGAAGGCCCAGAACATAGCCGAGGGAGGCTATGGCCAACTGAGCCCGGAGGTCCTGGTGGACCGGGACCCCGAGGTAATCATCACCACCTTCCCAGGCGGGTTACCGGCCTTCACAGACCCCCCGGCCCTACAGGGTGTATCGGCGGTGCGAAACGGCAGGGTCCATGCCGTTGACGCTGCTGTCTCCAGCATCAGTGTAGCGGGCCCAAGGTTTGTCGAGGCGATGGAAGAGCTGTCCAGGCTGATCCATCCGGAACTGTACTAGGAAAGCGTCTGCTAAAATGGGGCTGCCTTTCACCATAGGAGCGGGAAAGCTAGGCGGCCGGGAAGGCGAGTCCGGGCTTCGGCGCACCTACCTTGCCTACCCCTGGTGGCGCATCACTATGGGACTTCTTGTGGTGATGGCCGTAGGGCTGGTCGCCCTGGGGGTCGGCTCCGTGTACGTACCTCCCATCACAGCCGCTAAAATCCTGATCTCCAAGCTACCATTCGTCGAGTTAGCGCCCAGCTGGCCCGCTAGCTGGGAAACCATCATATGGCAGATCAGGTTCCCCCGGATCATCCTGGCGGGCCTGGTGGGCGGCTGCCTGGCCATATCGGGCGCCACCTACCAGGGGCTATTCCGGAACCCGCTGGCCGATCCCTACCTGATAGGCGTGGCGGCGGGAGCGGGACTGGGGGCTACCGTCGTGCTGGTCACCGGCGTGCCCGTTTATTTTCACGGTTTCAGCCTGCTTCCCGTGGCCGCCTTCTTGGGGGCCATCATCGCGGTCAGCATAGCCTACTCCATTGCCAAGCAGTCCGGAGGGCTTCCCCTCGCCACCCTCCTGCTGGCCGGGGTGGCAATCGCATCCCTGGCCGGTGCGGTGGCCAGCCTGATCATGATACGCAGCGACCCGGACCTGAGGCCCGTGTTGGCATGGCTCATGGGTGGTGGCTTGGTGAGTGCCCAATGGTCCGATACCTATGTGATGCTGCCCTATCTGGTGCCGGCCTTCCTGGTCATGGTGGCCTACGGACGTATCCTGAACATCTTCCAGCTGAACGAAGATGAGGCCAAGCAGCTGGGCGTCAACGTTGAGAGGACCAAGATAATTCTCATCGCCCTGGCCTCCCTGACGACCGCGGCGGCGGTGTCCGTGAGTGGGCTGATAGGCTTTGTCGGACTCATAGCGCCCCACGCGGTGAGGCTGCTGTGGGGAAATGACCATCGCGCCCTCCTGCCCATGTCCCTGATTACCGGCGCCGTCGTGCTGATGGTGGCGGACCTGGCCGCCCGGACCGTGGCCAGTCCCAGCGAGTTGCCCGTGGGCATCGTAACCGCCTTCTGCGGCGCGCCCTTCTTTCTCTATTTGCTGAGAAGGGGCAGGCGGGTTGTCGTATGACCATCAGCTGTATTGGGGGCCGTGGGATTGTAGATCGGGTGAGGGCGGGACCATCACGTGGCACAAAGCTCATTTAGAGGGAATTGACCATGAAAGTGCTGTTGGTCGCCACCAATCGTTATAGCCGCCTGATGAGCCGGATGGATGCGCGGCCCATGCCCATCGGCTTGGCATACGTTGCAGGCCATCTTGACCCCAGCCGCCACTCCATTAAAGTCCTGGACCTGATGTTCTCGGAGGACTATCTCGAAGAAACGGAGAAGGTTGTCAGGGAGTTCCAGCCCGACGTCGTAGGGGTCTCCCTCCGAAACCTGGACAACGTCAGCTACATGGACCCCCAGTGGGCGTTGCCGGCAACCAAGGAAATCATCGACCGGATCAGGGATACCAGCAAGGCTACCATCGTCTGTGGGGGTCCGGCCTTTAGCCTTTTGCCCAGGGAATGTTTCCGGTTCCTGGGGCCGGACCTGGGCATCGCCGGAGACGGAGGGGAGAACTTCGCCCATCTGGTGGACTGTCTGGATAGCGGTGAGACTTATCTCAACCTGCCCGGCTTGGTCTACCAGGATGGCGCCAGTGACGTGGTCTGTAAATCTTTGGCATATTCCACTTTCGCCAGTCCTCCCCTCCTGGAAGAACTGGACATGGCCAGATACGAGCGGGCTGGCTTCGGCATCGGCATAGTGACCAAGCTGGACGACAACTTCTCTCATGCAATGGCAAGCCCTGCCGAGGGCCACGCCTGGCGGGTAATCCGGCCCATTGAGGACGTTGTCCGGGACGTGAAGGAGATGAAAGAGCGATATGGGATCCGAAAGGTCTTCTTCATAGATGCGGGCTTCAATGTCCCCCTGGGCCATGCGAAGGCCCTGTGCCAGTCCCTAATCGAGGCTGATCTGAAACTTCACTGGAACAGCTATCTGGCGCCGGTGCCCGCCGCCTTGGACCCTGAAGTCATCGGACTAATGAAGCAGGCCGGCTGCGCCCTGGTCATTATGAAGGGTGTTCAGGGAGATGACGCGAGCGAAATGGACATGGAAGTCCGCCTGGCGCCCCTGCGACAAGCTTGTAGCCTGTGCGACGAAGGGGGCCTCCACTACACCATCTCCCAGCCCTTCGGTGAGCCGGGGGAGACCCGGGAGACCGTGGAGTCTAAACTCAGGTTCCTTCGGGAGATTAATCCGGCCCTGGCGAACCTTCGGGTAGGAGAGAGGGTCTTGCCCGGCACTCACGTAGCCCGGACCGCCCTTGAAGAAGGACTTATCTCCGACGAGTCTGACCTGATTCGCCCCATCTTTTACCTGGCGGCGCCGGTCAAAGACTGGATCATCGACCACCTCAAGGCTGAAGCAGCCCAAAATCCCCGCTGGAACCTTGTTTAGGTCGCGCTGGGAGCGTGCGGTTGGGGCGCATGGCACCGGACCGCGTCGAGGCATTCGATTTAGGGAAGTGCTGGGACTGACATGATAGAAGGGGCTCCCCTGAAAGCCGAGCAGATACATTTCTCCTACGGCCAGCGTGTCATCCTCCGGGATATGGACCTGGAGGCAAGTCTGGGGGAGGTTGTGGGACTGGTGGGCCCCAACGGGTCCGGCAAGACAACCTTTCTCAGGATCGCCACCGGCATATTGGCTCCCCAGGCTGGAAGAGTCTACATCCAGGGAAGGGAGCTTCCCTCCCTTCCTGCGAAGGACCGGGCCCGGTTGGTGGCGATGGTGCAGCAGAACCCCGCAGTGCCTCTGGGATTCACCGCCCTCGAGGTTGTACTGATGGGCAGAAACCCCCACCTGGGTCTGCTCCAGTGGGAAGGGCCGAAGGACATGGAGGTCTGCCGGAGTGTCATGGAGCTCACCGAGACCTTGGAATTTGCCGGACGCCCCGTCTCTTCACTATCGGGCGGAGAGTTGCAGAGGGTGTTCATCGCCCGGGCCCTGGCCCAGGAGACACCGGTGCTTATCTTGGACGAGCCCACGGCCCACCTTGACATAAGCTACCAGACAAATGTGCTTGACATGATCGAGAGGATAAGAAGGCAGACCAATATCACCGTAGTCCTGGCCATGCACGACCTGACCCTGGCCGCCCAGTACTGTACCCGGATCGCGGCCCTCTACCAGGGCAAGGTGTTCGCCTTCGGGAGACCCGCGGAGGTACTGACCAGCGAGTTGGTCTCGACGGTTTTCGGCGCCTCGGTCTCCATCATGAAGCACCCTGTCCACAAGACTCCCGTGGTGCTGCCTGTTGGGAAGGTCGTAGGCCCGGGGGACCGGGAGACGAGTTAGTATAGCCATGACGGCGAAGATATTGATGGTCCAGGGCACCGCCTCCCACGTGGGCAAGAGTGTGCTGGTGGCGGCCCTCTGCCGGATATTCCGCCAGGATGGTTTCCGGGTCGCGCCGTTCAAAGCCCAGAACATGTCCAACAACTCCTACGTCACGGCCTCGGGAGGCGAGATCGGCCGGGCCCAGGCGATGCAGGCCGAGGCCGCGGGGGTCGAAGCAACGGTGGAGATGAACCCGGTGCTGTTGAAACCCGAGGCAGACTACCGCTCTCAGATCGTGGTACTGGGCAGGCGTCAGGGGTCCGCCGGCGCCGCGTATTTTTCCAGCCCCAACCCGGAGCTGTGGCAGGTCGTGATCCGGTCTTTGGACGCGCTGAGAGAGCAGTACGACGTAGTGGTCATCGAAGGGGCCGGAAGCCCAGCCGAGATCAACCTGAAAGCCACGGAGATGGTCAACATGCGGGTGGCCCGCTACGCCGATGCCCCGGTGCTTCTGGTGGGAGACATCGACCGGGGGGGAGTATTCGCATCCTTGGTGGGAACTCTGGAGCTGCTGGAGCCCGAGGAGCGCCGGCACATCGGGGCCTTCGTCATCAATAAGTTCAGGGGTGACCTGTCTTTGTTGGAGCCGGGGCTAAGGTTCCTGGAGGAGCGCACCGGCGTACCGGTGGCGGGGGTGGTCCCGTATTTCAAGGACATCCACATCCCCGAGGAGGACGCGGTGGCCCTGGATGAGCGGCTCAGGATGAAGGGGCAGGCCGGCTACCTCCTGGATATTGCCGTGATGGGGTTCCCCCATATTTCCAACTTCGACGACTTCGATCCACTGAAACGGGAGGAAGGCGTCAGATTGCGTTACGTCGAGGGCGACGACAGCCTGGGCGAGCCGGACCTTATCATCCTGCCCGGGACCAAGACCACTTTGGCCGACCTGGAGTGGCTGCGGGGGATGGGATACGACCAGGAAATCCAAGCTCTCAGCCACAAAGGTACCGCCGTCATGGGCATTTGTGGCGGCTACCAGATGCTGGGGGAGCGCATATCGGACCCCGAGGGAGTAGAGTCTCCTCGGGAGGAGGGCGAGGGGCTGGGGCTTCTGCCCGTGACAACGGTCTTCACGGCGGTCAAGGAGACTCATCAGATAAAAGGATCGGTGTGCTCTGACGCCGGAATCCTCAGCGGGGCTTGTGGGCTGCCCTTGGAGGGGTACGAGATCCACATGGGGCGGACTTTTCCCTCGGGGGAGGATACAGGTCCCCCGAAGCCGGATTCCCCTGAGAATGGGAAGGGACAGCCTGTTAAAGTGACACCGCCCTTCTTCATCCATGAGAGGCCGGGCCGGCCCTGCGATGCGCCCGACGGCGCGACGGACCCCGACGGGCGTGTCATTGGGACCAATATCCACGGGCTGTTCCACAACCGGGACCTGGGAAGGGCAATATTAAACAATCTTGCCCTATGGAAAGGAGTGGAGCTTCCCGGGGGGGCCGCCTTCACCGGCCAGGGCGACACCCAGTCCAGGGATGGGGAGTACGACAAGCTGGCCCGGCTGGTGCGGGAAAGCCTCGACATGGACCTGGTGTACCGGCTTGCCGGTCTGGAGCTACCAGGACCTTGATAACAGGGTTGCCCCAGTAAATGTGAGTCTAGCCCCCCTGTCATACTGATCTTGCCTCCCGATCATGCTGAGCGAAGCATCTCGAAGTGGGGACCAGAGACTCTTCCCTTCGCCCAGAGCGACATTCATCAGACCCCAGAAGATAGCTGCTACGACATTGACAATACCAACCATGTGTAGTAGCGTCCTGGCCATGGGACCCAGTGTTTCGTTAATATCGACTATGTGGCATCAGCGGGTTAGGTTAATAATCCCCCTGATAATAGCGATGTTTGTATTGGCCTTTGGGCTGAGTGTGGCATTTGTCGCCTCCTCCCAGGTGTCCAGGTCGGTCCCCGGCAGTATCACCATAAACCTTGTGACCATCGAGGAGTCGGCCGACATTAACCGCGACGGGAAGATAGACCAACAGGACCTGTTGGCGATTACCAGGAAGCTGGATACCATTGCGGCTTTCGGCGCAAGGGAGGACATTAACCACGACGGGGTGGTAGATGTGCTCGATCTGGCGTTAGTGGCCCGATTTTTTGGACTGGAGGTCTAGTCATGACAATCAGGATAAATGTCAGGTTCGGAGTCATCTTTGTTGCGGTCCTGGCGATCGTGGTAGCGGGCGTCGCCTACGCCGCCGCCCAGATCGTGCCGAAGCAGGTGGCCGGTTCCTTTATCGTGGGCAAGGTGCTGGTCTCCGATTTCATATCGTTAACCAATCCAGACGGAACTCCCCTGACGGCCCTTGAGTTCGGCACGGGAGAACTAGCAGGCTGCTGAAGAAAGGGTCTAAGTGCAGAATCTAGGGTTCAAGTCGGTGAATCCTTGGTCCTCTTGGGGGAAACTGGACCGTTTGAACGAGACTTTTGGCCCTTCACGCTCCTTGACCAGGCCCTTCTGGGGCACCGGGCATGGGTAGTCCCACTGTCAGGTCATGCCGCCTGGGCTTTCGGGGCTTCCTTGGCCAACTCCAGGAGTTTTGCCATGCGGACCAGATTGTAGGCTGTAGCTACCAGATATCCCGCCAGACCGGTCCGGTCCAGCCCTCTATACCGCGCCCGCCGGAACCCGCCCACCGTCTTCATCCACCCGAAGATCTCCTCAACCCGTTTCCGAATCCGCTGACTGATGGCGTACCCCGGGTGGCGAGTGGTCCGGCCATCAATGGCGCTGGACCGGCCATTGGTGTTCTGTGCTACGTGAGGCGTCACCCCGCGCCGCCGCAGAACCGCCACGCAATCCCTGGTGTCGTAGCCCTTGTCTCCACCTAGCGTTTTGGGATGAAAGCCTCGCTCCTTGGCTTGGTCCACCAGCACTGGTACTGTATCCCGCTCCGCCGTCCCCGTCGCCTGGGTAGTCTGGAAGTCCACCAGCATCCCATGGCGGTTTTCCATCAAGGCGTGGGCCATGAATACCAACGTGGCTTCCTTGCCTTTCCCCTTGCGCAGCAACCGGGACTCCGGGTCCGTGGTGCTCTGATGGGTGACATTGCTACGTCGTTCTCCATGGAAGTTCACCGAGGGATTGCCCGGGTCATCGTCTGTCGTCTTGGGCGGGTCACCGTCCCTGGGTTTAAAGCTTTTCAGGCTGGCTGCCGCCTCAATCAATGTGCCATCTACGGTGAAATGCTCGTCGGACAGCAGGCCCTTCCGGTCTGCTTCCAGCACCACTTCATCGAACAAGGCCTGGCCCAGCCGGTGCTTCAACAGCCGCTCCCGATTCTTGGTGAAGGTGGTGGGATCAAAGCTGGGCTCAACCAGGTTCATCCCCAGAAACCAGCGGAAGAGGAGGTTGTAGTCTAGTTGTTCGCAGAAGCCCCGTTCGCTGCGCACCGAGTACAGGGCAATCAGTAGTGAAAACTGTAGACCGTCAGCGATAATGGGACACATATAAGGGTAGGAAAACCCGAGAGTCGGAGGGTGGTGTGAGCTCCTGAAATGAGGGTAGAGCTACCCACAGAAAGGAGCAGATGTGTCCCAATTAGAAGTAAGCAAAGCAGAGGCTGCCGAGGAACGAAGCGAGGAGACTAGGTCTTTCGTCCGCACAGTGAAGGCGGCTGCCCGACGTAAGTACACCTCGGAAGAGAAGATCCGAATTGTTCTGGAGGGCTTCCGCCGCGAGGTCACAGTCAACGACCTATGCCGGCGGGAGGGGATCAAGCCCCACTCCTATTACTCGTGGACCAAAGAGTTCATGGAGGCGGGCAAGGAGAGGTTGACCCGTGACTCGGTTCGGGACGCCACTCAGCATGAGGTAGGGCAGCTCAAGCGAGAGAACGGGGAACTCAAGGAGCTAGTGGCCGATCTGTCGCTGGAGGCGTACCGTCTCAAAAAAACGGCTATCCCAGTGCCCCAGGACGCCACCGGTACCAGCGGATGAGCGCCCCGGAGAAGGCAGAGGTAGTTACCAAAGTATCCTCGTCTCCCCTCCCCAAGCGAAAGGTCCTCAGAGAGCTGGGCATCCCTACGAGCACCTACTACCGGTGGCTCAGACGCCAAGACCAACAAGGACTTGAGGACCGACCAGGAGGCGATCAGCCATCATGGAACCGTCTTACTATTCAGGAAGAACGCTCAGTCCTGTTATCAGCCAGAGAGATGCCAGAACTGAGCTGCCGTCAGCTGGCCGCGTGGATCACCGACAACCAGGGCTTCTCAGTCTCAGAGTCCAGCGTCTACCGTATCCTGGGCAGGGAGGGCCTAGTGAAGAGGCCTGAGATGCGGTTGGCCGCGGGGAAGGAGTACCACCGCAAGACCACAGGGCCTCACCAGATGTGGGCCACCGATGCCTCATACTTCAGGGTGGTTGGTTGGGGCTGCTACTACCTGGTCACCGTTATGGACGACTACTCCCGCTTTATCCTGGCTCACAGGCTTCAGCAAGATATGACGGCCGACTCCTTCATCGAGGTGGTCCAGGATGCTGTGGACACGACCAGCATGGACCAAGTTCCAGTCACAGATCGCACCAGGCTGCTGAGTGACAACGGTCCAGGCTATGTCTCAAGAGCATTCAGAGACTACCTGGGGATGGTTGGCATCAAGCACATCCTAGCAACTCCTTTCCACCCTCAGACCAACGGGAAGCTGGAGCGCTACCACCAGACCATCAAACGGGACGTCAACCAGGTGCCTTATGAGTTGCCCGCCGACCTTGAGGCTGCTATCGCGGCCTTCGTCAGCTACTACAACTACCGGCGCTATCACAAGGCTCTGGGCAACGTGACACCATCAGACGTGCTCAAGGGAAGACTGCAAGAGATCCTACAACGCAGGAAGGAGGTGAAGGCTCAAACCACCGAACGGCGACGACGCTACAACAGGGCCCTCAGGGAGCTCACCAGACCTCCATCCAGCCCATGATCTCTCGGCTCCCAATGTGTCCCATTTTTGCTGGTTGCTAACACCCCAGCTATCTTCTCCCCTTGACGTCTGTGCGGTCCGTCCCAGGGTTTTTCAGCAGCCTGATAGACGAAGGCTTATTTGTAATCCCCAGGATTTCCTTCTTTGCCCAGAACAGTGGCGACGTACAGATCGATATGACTTTAGTGGCGTCCAACGTTCTACTGAACGGGGTGCCAGTAAATACGGCAGATTTCCTGACCCTCCTGATGGGACCCCCGGGCGGGCCGTTGCTCTCCTCCGCCGACGGCAACGCTACGCTGCTGACGGTGGGAGGGCCCCCGGTGGCCCTGGAAGCGACGCTACAGTTCGGCGGGACTCCTGAAGCGCTAGGGCTCCAGGAAGGGGACGTTATCGACTTTACCGCATTGTTTGAAGGGCGGGAAACGACCATACCGGCCCAGGAACTGATAAACAACGGCAGCTTTGAGACCGGTAATTTCACTAGCTGGACCACGGGGGACCTAGCAAACCCCTTCCGGGCTTGGACCGTTCTGGCATCGGGCGACTTTGGGTCATTTTCACAGGTCACGTCGCAGGACGGCGGGTTTGCTGCGTTGAACGGGTTTGATGGAGCCGGTCCAGGTGAGATCAGCATGTTTCAGGACATAACTATCCCGGTGGGAATGGTGCTGAGTCTCTCCTGGATGGAGCGCATCCAGTCGAGCCACGGCGGGGCGCCCCGGACCTACGACGTAGAGGTCCGCGATCCCGTAACTGGCAATGTGCTGGCGAACCTCTTATCCTTCTCCACCAATTTTGTGTTTGATGGGGATACTGGCTGGGTAGGCCACACCGTGGATATCTCTGCATTTGCCGGCTCCACCGTGCGGATAATGTTCGTGGAGTTCATTCCCCAATTCTTTACCGGGCCGGCCCAGATGGAGTTTGACGCCATCAGCACGCTGGGTCTGCCGCCTGGCGTAGTGCCCGGTCCTGCTTCAGTCTCGTCGCCGGATGCCACGCCGGCGACCTCGTCGGAGCCATACCCCCCGGCGAGCCCGGCGAGCTAGCAAGCAGTAAGGAGATATCGTAGATACAGTGAAACATTAGAGCGCGTCAGGGGGCGAGAACATACCCGGGACGGGCGCCGGCCTCCGTTGGTCTATGGATAGAGGGACACCAGATTGGCGGTCTGGCTGCTAGCGGACCCTGCGCCCTCCCTGGTATACGGCCCAGACGTTGTGCAGGGCCCCGGGGTCCGAGTGGGGGTCTCCGTCTATAAGAACCATGTCGGCCTGTTTGCCCACCTCGATGGTGCCCACCTGGTCCTGTAATCCGATGAGGACCGCTGCTTCCCTGGTGGCGCACTCCAGGGCGGTCTCCGGCCTCATTCCCGCATCCACCATCAGCTCGATTTCCCTGGCTAGAAAGCCGTGGCGGGCCACGGCCCCTGCGTCGGTCCCGGCGGCGATCTTCACCCCCGCCTGCATGGCCCGGTGAAAGCTGGCCCTGGAATTCTCCTTCCTGTCCAGGATGTTCTCCATCTGCGCCTGGGGTATCCCAGACTGCCGGCCCAACCGCTCCTGGAAATCCCAGCTGGACATGGTAGGCACCATGTAAATGCCCTTCTCGGCCATCAGGCGGCAGGTCTCCTCGTCCATGTAGGTGCCGTGCTCTATTGAGTCCACGCCCGCCTCCGCCGACTGGCGGCTCCTTTCGAAGCCGTGGCAGTGGGAGGCGATCTTCAGACCGGCTTCGTGGGCGGCCCGCACAGCAACATCCAGCGCCTCGGGGCCGAGGCTGCCGAACTGCTCTCCGTTGGGCCGGCGGCCCGTGGCGCCCACCTTGATGAGGCCGGCGCCCTCCTCGATCTGCCGCCGGATGGCCATAATCAACTCCTCGGGGGTGTCGGTCTTCGGTGTGAGGCCGGGGAGCCATGTCCCCGGGAAGGCCAGCCATTCTCCGGCGGCGACGATGCGGGGTCCGAGGATGGTTCCCGCCGCCGTCTCCCGGGCGATTTGGATGTTGATTCCGTACCGTGCGCCCACGTCTCTTGCCGAAGTTACGCCGGACATAAGGGCCCTTCGGCAGCTGTCAACCGCCTTCAGGGTAAATATCTCCCTGCTGTCGTCCAGAAGGCGCTGCATGTTATCGGGACCGCCGTCGCTGGTGAAGTGTTCGTGGCAGTCCATCATGCCGGGGATGAGGGTGAGCCCCTCGCCGTTAACATCCTCCTGGTGTACCCGCCTCCAGGGCCGGGCCGTCTCCTCCCCAATCCAGCTTATGGTCCCGCCCGCCGCCTCCAGGCTGACCCGGGGCACGGGGTCGGCCCCGGTGCCGTCGATGAGCCTCACGTTTCTGATGACCAGGTCCATGCCGGCCTCCTAAATCCCGTGGTCAGCTCTTGGTCGCCAGGGAGGGAACCCGTCGCCTACCGGACGCGCCTGCCTCCCTGGTACACAGCCCAGACGTTGCGCAGGGCTCCGGGGTCCGAGTGGGGGTCGCCGTCTATGAGCACCATGTCGGCTTGCTTGCCCACCTCGATGGTCCCTACCTGCTCCTGGATGCCCAGAAGGTTTGCCGCCTCTCGGGTTGCCGACTCAAGCGCCGCCTTGGGGCTCATCCCGGAATCCACCATCAGCTCGATCTCCCTGGCTAGAAAGCCGTGGCGGGCCGGTGAGCCTCCAGCGTCGCTTCCGGCGGCGATCTTCACCCCGGCTTCCAGGGCTCGCTTGAAGCTGACCAGGGAGTTCTCTTTCCGTTTCGTGCTGTCGGCCATTTGCTCTTTGGACAGGCCCATCTGCTTTCCCAGACGCTGCCGGGCGTCCCAGGTGGACATGGTGGGAACGAAGTAGGTCCCTCTGTCGACCATTAAGCGGCAGGTCTCCTCGTCCAGGTAGACGCCGTGCTCCACGGAGTCTATCCCGGCCTCCACAGCCTGGCGGGTCCCCTCGTATCCGACACAGTGGGCGGCTATTTTCAGGCCCGCTTCGTGGGCCGTCCGAACAGCCGCATCCAAAGCCTCGGGGCCGAGGTTGGCGAACTGCTCGCCGTCGGGACGGAAGCCAGTGGCCCCCACTTTAACTAGGCCAGCGCCCTTCTCGATCATATCCCGTATGCCGATGAGCAGGTCCTCGGTGTTATCCGTGAACCTGGTCAGGCCCGGGGGCCAGGTGCCGGGGAACTGGAACCATTCTCCGGCGGCGATTATCCGGGGGCCGGGCGTAGCGCCCGAGGCCGTCTGCTGGGCCACACGGATGCTCACTCCGAACCGGGAGCCAACGTCCCTGGCCGAAGTCACCCCCGCCAAGAGGGCCCGCCTGGCGTTGTCCGTGGCTTTGAGGGTGAACATCTCATGGGTGTCTCCCAGAAGGTGGTCCATGTTATCCATTCCGCCGTCACCGGTGAAGTGCTCATGGCAGTCAATCATGCCAGGTATGAGGGTGAGCCCCTCGCCGTTAACCTCCTCCTGGTGTCCGTGCCTGCGTGGACGGGCGGTCCCATCACCGATCCAGCTGATCACCCCGTTTGTAACATCAAGGCTAACCCTTGGTATAGGACCGGCGCCGGTGCTGTCGATGAGCCTCACGTTTCGGATGACCAGGTTCATGCCCCCTCCTCGCGCCATTTTTTAGGACAGTTGCACATTCAGAGTGATCCATCGTTAAGACCCATTCGCTCCCTCTCATCTTGAGTCCATCCAGTCAGTCTGACCCCAAACTGTCATTCTGAGCAAAGCGATGAATCTGTGCCAGTTCCCCAGGTGGTTGAGATTTATGGCGGCATATTACTACCCCTCTTACCCCCTGTCAACTTAGGCCTGGCCAGGTCTCTATCTGGCGAAGATACCGTGCAGGAATCGTAGTGATACAATACCTGAAATGGCGATGTCGTTGCCCATTCCAGGGCTTGTCGAAATAGGAAAACTCAGAATTTTGGAAACGGTCCTAGTCCGTGGAGGTGAGGGTGCCTAAACCCGAATCCACCGAAGGACACGGATGGACGGCGTGAGGACAGCGGAAGGGGGTGGGTGAGGGAGCTACAGGGGAGATGGCCTGAGGTCTTGGGGTAGATTGGGAGGCCGGCGGAGGGTCTTCAGTCGCCGCACAGGGCCCCTAAGGCCCTATGCGGGAGTTGCGATGCGCGGGATGGCGAGAGGATACGCAGCAGGGGACTCTCGAGACCGGGGTGGCGCGAGATTGCGGGGACGTTGGGTCAGTTGCAGGCTGGCCGTCAGGCCGGGAACGGAATGGCTTGCAGCCGGGCCAAGGCGCGACTGAACTGGGTTTCCCAAGGCCAGCGCCGGGGGAGATGCAAAGTGAGGCGGCGCGCCGAGCGGGTGATCCGTCCCACCAGAGCGAAGACCCGCCGCCTGAGGGTCTTGGTGATCACGGTCCGCTCGCCCAGACCAATCCGCGCCCGTCCAGCGGGCGAGGTTATGCGCCATCACCTGTACCGCCAGCCAGGCGCCGTTGGCGGCGAAGCGCGCCGACGGCATGTGGTTCAGCCCGACGCCGTACTTGAGGTCGCGTATGGCGTTCTCGACCTCGGCGTGGCGGCGATGATCGGCCTCCAGTTCCAGCGTCTCCCCATCGCGGTCGGTGATGAAGGCGTGATAGCTGTATCTGGCGAAGAGGGCGAGCTGGGAACCGGGTGTCGGCTTCACCCGCCGGACAATGAGCCGCGCCGGCGGGGCGTCCGGCTTGGTCTGGAACGGGGTGTAAGTCGTCTCGGCGACATCGGCGGCGCCGTCCATCCAGTAGGAAATGGGAGTCCAGTCCTCCTCTGGTATCGCCTCGATCAGGTCCCGCAGGCTGGCGCGCTGGCGGATGGTGATAGAGAAGCGGACATCCATTTCCCGGCAGGCGGCAACGACAGTGTGGGCGTAGAAGCCGCTGTCGGCCCGCACCGTGAGTTGTCCCCTGGCCCCGCCGTAGCGCACCCGCCCCACCGTCTCACGCAGGAAGTGGGCGGCGCCACGGGCGGTGTTGGCCCGGCCCTCGCGCAGCCGGGACATCAGCACCTCGCCGGTGCCGGCGGCAATGGCCAGCAGCGGGTGATAGCCGCGGGCGCCGGTATAGCCGTGGTGGCGCGCTCCCTCCTTGGCCAGTCCATAGGTCTCGCAGATGGTCGAGTCCAGGTCGATGGTCAGGGGCGAGTCGCCGGGTCCGGCCCCAGCGGCCCAGGCCCGGGCCAACAACTGGCGGCTCACGCGGTCGAGTTGACGGACATGCCCCCACCGGAAGCTGCGCAAGAAGGTCCCCAGGGTGGATGGCGCCTTGACCACGCAGCCTAGAACACCGACCGTCCCACCAGCGCGCAGCGCATCGGCGTCGTCGATGCAGTCGCCGCCTGCCAGCGCGGAAGCGACCAGCGTCAGCATCTTGTCCCCAGTGTTCGCCCGTCCCGGCGCTCCGCCGAGGTCAAGGTGATGGTCGACGAGTTCCCGCAGGCCCAGGTGCCGGGCTAGGGTGGCCGGCAGGAGCAGGCCGGCATTGGCCACCAGGCGATGGTCGTCAAAGAGGATGCGGATACGGTCGGGTTTGTTCTGTGGCAGCATCTATTGGGTGCTCCTTGTTTCCGGGCTGGTTTCTGTTCCAAAACCATTATCCCAGATTCAGAGGAGCACCCGCTGGCTTCTTCAAGGGCTGTCCCCAAGGACGTCCTTCGGTGGATTCGGGCTAAGGAGGAGGATGCCTGCCCCGGCTCCCGGTTCGGACAACGACATCTGCATGAACCAGTGCCGGGCTATGTGCTGCCGTGGTCCCTGGGTTCTGACCCTGTCAAAGGAGGAGGTCGGGGTATTTCGCGTGCATGCCGGCGATTTTGGAGTGAAGCTGGTGGTTGGCGAATCTTGCGATGGTGGGGGGCGGGTCCGCTTCTCGGACCACCCCGGCGACCGGTGCCCGATGCTGGACCCCCGCAGCTTTGCCTGCCGGATCTACGAAGAGCGGCCCCAGAGGTGCCGGGACTTCCCGGAGAGGCCGACCCCGGGCTGCGCCATATCCGGGGCTTAGTAAGGGCTGGGTTAGTCCTCGGGCATCCCGTCGTCGATCCACCCCTCGATCTCCAGGATTTCATCTTCGCTGAGGAATGGGCCTCCCCTGGGCATACGGGGTATGGTGCTGATACCCCTTCGAAGAAAGGTCACCAGGTATGTCTCCTTGCCCGGCTTGCCGGGTTCAATAAGCTGCCTGCCGTAGGGCTTGTTTTTAGCCAGATTTTGGGGGGTGTCCCAGTAGTAATCGTGTATCCCGGGCATCGGCTCTCCATGCCGGGCTTCCCATTGGTGCATGATGCGGTCCATGAGTTCTTTTACCCTGGGCCAGGTTATTCGAGCTTCGCTCACGTTACTCTCTCCCGCGAAGTCTGGCATTTGGACCATTTTATCATTGGCCATCCAGCGCCATTTCTATCTACATTTTTTTGAATAGCCACGGGAATAGCAAATGCCTCTACAGAATAAAGGGCCGGCTAACCCGTCGGATGGACCATTTGCGGGAGTGCCCTGTCTCGCCTCCGGAAGGTGTGACCTTTTTTCATTTAGGCGTACTGGTATTCCGCGGTGGCTACGATTAGCTGCAGCATCTCGGCGACTCGCCGGGCGAGCTGGCTGCGCTCTCCCTCAGTATTCCGGTTAAGGGGACCGCCACTCTTCGCGTGCTCTACCAGAGAGTCGCGGGTCTTCCCGCTGGCCTCCACCGGGCCGATGAGGTCCAGGCAGCCGTCCACAAAGTCTTCGGGGGACATGGTAGAAGTGCCGGCGCTCATGCGGTCGACGATCAGCTTGATTCCCGGTAAGTCTACATTGCCCACCTGGTCGGCGACGAAGTTGATCCTCTCCACCAAGGTCCCGCTGTCGATCCACTCTCTGCCTGTGTGCCAGCCCTCGACTGAGGGAGGGCTCAGCAGGTCTTGGCCCATGTAAATCGTCTCCTGCATTATGGCGTACAGTCCAGGTTTGACCTCCGTGTGGTCCTTGATCAGCTTCATGGTGCCCACCACCACCTCGGTGGGGCTTTTCATCTTCTGGAAGCGGGCATTCTTGAAGAAATCTGAGTTGAACAGGGTGCGCAGTACGGGCCGAATCTCGTAATTGCTCTCGGTGAACACCTTCTCCAAGGTCTTGATTGCCTCCATGTCCCTGGGCGGGGTGTCCTTCCATGCGGGGACCTGGGGCTCGTCGGCTACGAAGAAGTTGTAGAGATGGCGGGTGATAAACCTGGCTGTCGCCGGCTGTTGCAAGATGATGTTGATGACGTCCCCACCGTTCCAGTGGCCCGTCTGTCCCAGGAAGGTCTTCTCGTTGTCGTCGTGGTCCGTGGGGTCGTACCGGAACCGCCATCTATACCTGCCGTAGGGGAAGACGGGCATGGCAGGCTCCAGGTTCCAGCCGGTGAAGGCGCTGGAGCAGGCCTTGACATCGTCCTCGGTGTAGTTATCTTTGCCGTCCATGCCTACGCCCAACGAAAAGAGCTCCAGAAGCTCCCTGCCGTAGTTCTCGTTGATTGCTGTCTTGTGGTTGTCGGTGTTGTCCAGGTACTGGAGCATTGTGGGATGTTTCGACAACTCCATCAGCAGCGTCCCGTAGTTACCCATGCCATGCTGGCGGAACATCTCCATGTTGAGGGACATCATGCGCCCGTGGTCCACCTTGGCGTGGCCGGTGCAAAGAATCCCGTGCCAGAAGAGGGCCATCTTCTCCTGGAGCGGTCTTTTGGTGTTGATCATCCTGTATACCCAGAGCTGCTGGGCCGGGTCCTTGGCCTCCAGCTGGATGGTATCGGGAAGGTACCGTCCCACAAAGAAGAGGTCGATGTCCTCCTGGTCCTCGGGGTGCAGCAACTCTTCCACCATCGCCTCGTACCCTTTGGAGACGCAGGCATCCAGCTCATCCCGTGCCGCTCCAAAGCCGGCACGCCGCAGGAGGTGGGCCATTAGCGCAATATCGGTGTCGGGCATCCCAGCGTCCTTTCTAACGGGATTTCAGTAGTTCTCTTTCCGGTATATCTGAAGCCGCTGCCGGTTGATGTCGATGATTATGACCCTACCCTCACCATCTATGGCCACGGCGATGGGACCCCAGAACAGCTTTTCACGGCTGATGGTCCTGATCAGCTTCCGCTGCCTGACCATGTCCGGGTTGGCGTAGAGCTGGTCCTCACCCCACTTGGACATCAGGGCATCGCCTAAGAAGGAGGTGACATGCCTGCCATCGGGGGTAAGCACCTGGACCCGGTTGTTGCCGTAGTCGGTCACGTAAATATCGCCGTCTTTGTCTACGGCCACGTCCGTGGGATGATTGAACTCCCCAACCTCAGAGCCAAAGCGCCCGAACTCGGCCAAGAACAGGCCGTCGGGGGTGAACTTCTGGATACGGTGGTTCATCCAATCGGCCACGTACACGTCGCCCTTGCTGTCGATGTTCAAGCCCCAGGGGTGGTTGAACTGGCCGTCGCCGCTCCCTTCCGACCCCCATTTTGCCAGGAACGTGCCGTCCTTGGTGAATTTCTGTATCCGGTGGTTGCCGCTGTCCACCAGGTACATATTGTCGTTCCCGTCCAAGCGGATGCGCCCGGGCTTATTCAACTGACCGTCTCCGGTCCCTGGCACCCCCCACTTGTCCAGGAAAGTTCCGTCCTTGTCGAATATGGAGATGCGGTTCAGCCAGTCGTCGGAGACGTAGGCGTTCAGCTTGCTGTCGCAGGCTATGGAGCTGGGCCAGACAAACTGGCCTTCTGCATCCCCATAACTTCCGAATTCACCAAGAAACTCTTCGTTGATGTTCAGCATGGTGACTCGCACACCGTCGGGCCTGAACTCCCATCCCCGGTTGAGCACATATATGAGCCCATCGGGGCCCAGGGCAAGGTCCACGTGACCCCGGAATCCTGCTCCTGCGAACCCGCCTCGGCCTATGGTGCGGTCGTATTCGTAAGACCGGTCAGCTATGCCGTAGAATACAGAGGCCACAGGCACCTCCCTGCTGCCAGAGTTCCAGTTTTGAACGCAGCGATTCAGGTTACAATACTGGTCCGGCCCGCCGATTATGCCAAGGCCACGGTTTTGGCCGGATACTACCACCACCGCCTCTGTGCCCTGGTTCACCCGGCCAGGTCCAGGATTAGATTATAGAGAGCTGGTTGCGGTTAGTTTTTGAGGAAATCGATCTGCTCGTAAGAGCCGCCGACGATGGGCTTGGGGTCGAGGCCCAGCCACTGGTCCAGGATAGTGGAGTAAACCGAGCGGAAGTCCACATTGTGGAGCAGGTCACCGCCGTCCTCCAGGTCTTCCTGTTTGAGGGAAGGGTATTCGCCGTACATGCCGCCCTTGACATTATCGCCGATGAGGAAGCAAACGCCGCCGGTGCCGTGGTCGGTTCCGCCGCCATTGTCCCTGGCCCTGCGGCCGAACTCGGTGAACATGAAGAGGAGGACTTCCTCGCCGCGGTTATGCTCCCTGAGGTCGTCGTAGAAATCGGCGACACCCTGAGAGACATTTCTCCAGAGGCGGGCGTGGTCGCCGGCCTGGTTGGAGTGGGTATCGAAGGAGTTGTAAGGGGATGTGGTGTAGAGGATCCTGGTGCCGAGCTCGGCGAAGTGGACCTGGGCGATACCCCTCATACCCTGGGAAATGGGGTTATTGCCGTACTCGACGTTGGATGAGTACATGGCGGGGGCGGTCTTGAGGATATCGGCGCCCTTGAGAGCGGAGCGACCGGTCTCCCAGATATAGTCCATGACGGGGCCGGAGCCGATGGCAGGGGCATACATGCGGGAGAAGACTTCCAGGGCCTGGTTACGCTCCTGCTCGCCGGCGATACCGGTGAGTACGCCGTAAGTTTCGAGGTTCCCGACAGAGGCGACGGGGACACCCGGGGCGACCAGGGCCCTGGGGAGACCGCGGCCGAAGTTAACGCCAGTCAAGACATTCTCGGCGTTGGGGTCCATGTCGCGGATGGTGCGACCCAGCCAGCCTTCGTCGCCGATCTTATCGGGCTCACAGGTATGCCAGATATCCATGGAGCGGAAGTGAGACCGGGAGGGGTGAGGGTAACCGACGCCGAGGACCATGGCCATCTGGCCCTTGTCGTAGATCTCCTTGGCCTCGGTCATATTGGGGTTGAAACCCAGAGTGTCGTTGATGGGCATGACCTGGTCCTGGGGGATGCCCAAGGTAGGCCGGTAGTCCTGGTAGAGGGGGTTGGTATATGGGATGATCGTGTTCAAGAAATCGTTGCCGCCGGACAACGATAGGACCACCAGGACCCGTTCCTTTCCGTTGGATGCCATGATGAAACCTCCTTCTTTCTTGATCAGGCGTACTGGTATTCTGCTGTCGCTACTATCATTTGCTAATTCCGATCAGGTTAATAGTTTTCTTTCTGGTAAATCTGGATACGGTCCCGGCCTCCGTCAAGGATAATAACACGGCCCTCGTCGTCTATGGCGATGGACTTGGGGCGCCAGAAGCTTACCTCATCGGTAAGGTCCCGCACCAGGTTCCGCATCCTGATCATGTCTGGATTGGCCAGCAACTTGTCAGAGCCCCACTTGGAGAGGTCGGCGTCACCTGTGAATGTGGTGATGTGCCTGCCCTCCGGGGTAAGCACCTGCACCCGGTCGTTACGCCAGTCGACTACGTAGAAATCACCATCCTTGTCAACTGCAACCCAGGTTGGCCGGTTGAACTCGCCCACCCCGCTGCCCGAGGAACCGAACTGGGCCAGATACTGGCCGCCGGGGGTGAATTTCTGTATCCGGTCGTTGCGCCAGTCGGCAATGTACACATCGCCATTGCTATCGAAGTTTATGCCCCAAGGAAGGTCGAACTGGCCATCGCCGTTGCCCGCCTCACCCCACTTGGACAAGAACTTGCCTTCCTTGGTAAACACCTGAACCCGGTTGTTTCCGCTATCGACCAGGTACAAGTTCTCGTCCTTATCGAATCTCATACCGGCGGGCTTGTTGATTTCACCGTCTCCGGAGCCAGGAACTCCCCACTTGTCCAGATAGGTTCCATCCTTATCAAATATGGAGATCCGGTTCTGCCACTCGTCGGCGACGTACACGTTCTGGTTGCTGTCCAGGGCGATGGATGATGGCCAGTAGAGCTCGCCGTCATCCTGGCCGCACTGGGAGAACTGGCCCATGTACTCTTGCTCAATGGTGAACATGGTGACACGCACACCGTCGGGCCTCCATTCGTGGGAGCGGTTGGGCACGTAGATCACGCCGTTGGCGCCCATGGCAATGTCGGCGCCGTGCCGGAACCCGGACCCCGAGTACTCACCTCGACCGATGGTCCGGTCGTAGTGGAAGGACCGGTTCGCTATCCCGAAAAACACACTTGACATAGTCACCTCCCCGCTTGATGTTGGGTCTCAGGACGCTAGGCGTACTGGTACTCGGCCGTGGCGACTATCAGTTGCAGCGTGTCGGTTACCTTCCGGGCGAACCTGCTGCGCTCCTCATCGGTTCCCCTGTTAAGGGGACCGCCGCTTTTCGCATGCTCGACTAACGAGGCCCGGGTCTTCTCACTGACCTCCAGGGGGCCGATGAAGTCCAGGCATCCGTCCACGAAGGCCTCGGGGGACATGACGGATGAGCCGATGGTGTACTTGGTCAGCATACGGTCAACGATGAGCTTGACTCCGGGCAGATCCTGATTGCTCACTTGCTCGGCGACGAAGTTGATCCTCTCCACCAGAGTCCCGCTGTCGATCCATTCCCTGCCCGTGTGCCAGCCCTCCACCGTGGGGGGATTCAGCAAGTCCTGGCCCATGTAGAGTAACTCTCGGGAAATGGCCCACAGTCCTGGTTTGACCTCCTTATGGTCCTTGACCAGGCGCATGGTGCCCACCACTACTTCGGTAGGGCTCTTCATCTTCTGGAACCGGGCATTCTTGAAGAAATCTGAGTTGAACAGGGTGCGGAGCACGGGCCGCATCTCATAGTTGTTGTCCACGAAAGCCTTCTCAAGGGTCTTGACTGCCGCCATGTCGAGAGGTGGGACGTCCTTCCATGCGGGTACCTGGGGCTCGTCGGCCACGAAGAAGTTGTAGAGATGGCGGGCGACGAACCTGGCTGTGGCTGGCTGCCCTACAATGATGTCCACGATGTCCTCGCCATTCCAGCGGCCTGTCTGGCCAAGGAAGGTCTTCTCGCCGTTGTCGTGGTCCGTGGCGTCGTAGCGAAACACCCATTGGCGTTGCCGTCCGTAAGGGAATGGTCCATAGGTGGGCTCGATGTTCCAGCCGGTGAAGGCGCGGGAGCAGGCTTTAACATCGTCCTCGGTGTAGTTATCTTTGCCGTCCATGCCCACGCCCAACGAAAAGAGCTCCAGAAGCTCCCTGCCGTAGTTCTCGTTGATTGATGTCTTGTGGTTGTCGGTGTTGTCCAGGTATTGGACCATGGTGGGGTGCCTGGAAAGCTCCGCCAGCAACTCCCTGTAGTTGCCCATGCCATGTCGCCGGAACAGGTTGATGTTGTGGCTCATCTGCGGGCCGTTGTCCACCTTGGCGAAGCCTGTGCACATTATGCCGTGCCAAAAGAGGGAAATCTTCTCCAGGAGAGGACGGCGGGTGTTTATCATTCTGTAGACCCAGGACTGCTGGTTGGAATCTACGGCGGCCAAAGTTTCGTACTCTTGCAGGTAACGTTCCATCAGGTCGGAGTCAACATCCAGTTGTACCTCCGGATGCAGCAACCATTCCACGGTTGCTTCATACCCTTTGGAAACGTAGGAATCTAGCTCGTCGCGTGTTGCCCCGAAGCCGCCGCGCCGCATGAGGTGGGCCATTAGCGCTATCTTACTATCCGCCATCCGAGCCCCCTTTCGACCTCACTTTTTCTGTAATAGTGTACTCTTCCGCTTCGCCCAAGTAAAGTTGTTGGAATCAAATTGCCCCCCGTGGATTTGGGTGCGGATTCAGGATGTCGAAACCCCGAAATTGCAACAATCGGGTCCTTGAAATCGCGACGACGCCCCGCCATAACGGCGGGGCGTCGTCGCCTGAATTCTAAGTCCGATAGACTTTTGGGCGGATAGGCGTTAGTAGTCGTACCTCTGGTATATCTGAAGACGCTGGCGGTTGGAGTCAAGGATAATGATCCTGCCTTCATCATCTACGGCCACCGCCCTGACCCCCCAGAACTTCTTTTCATCCGAAAGGTCCCTCATGAGCCTGCGCTGTCTGTACATGTCCGGGTTCGCCTTCAGTAGTTCATCACCCCATTTGGAAATTATGGCATCGCCCAAGAAGGTGGTGATATACCTGCCTTCAGCGGTAAGCACCTGCACTCGTTCGTTGCCGTAGTCGGTTACGTATATGTCGCCATATTTGTCAACCGCCACGTCCGTGGGGTGATCGAACTCGCCGACTCCGCTCCCCTGCCGGCCGAACTCGGCCAAGAACTGGCCGTCGGGGGTGAACTTCTGGATACGGTGGTTATTCCAGTCGGCCACGTACACGTCGCCCTTGCTATCGATGTTCAAGCCCCAGGGGAGGTTGAGTTGGCCCTCTCCGCTGCCTTCCGACCCCCATTTTGCCAGGAACTTGCCGTCCTTGGTGAATATCTGT
This sequence comes from Dehalococcoidia bacterium, assembly GCA_965225925.1. GTDB lineage: Bacteria > Chloroflexota > Dehalococcoidia > Lucifugimonadales > JAGWBF01 > CBDDBY01. The sequence goes on from CBDDBY010000005.1 coordinate 1,138,419, forward strand.
ATCCGGTGGCTGCCGCTGTCTACCAGGTACATGTTATCTTCGCTGTCCAAGCGTATTCGCCCGGGCTTATTCAACTGGCCGTCTTCGGTCCCTGGCACCCCCCACTTGTCCAGGAAGGTTCCGTCCTTGTCGAAAATGGAGATGCGGTTCAGCCAGTCGTCGGAGATGTAGACGTTCAGCTTGCTGTCGAAAGCGATGGAACTGGGCCAGGTTAACTGGCCGTCTCCCTCACCGAAACTTCCGAATTCACCCATGTACTCTTCGTTGATGTTCAGCATGGTGACCCGCACACCATCGCGCCTATATTCCCATCCCCTGTTTAAAACGTAGATAAGGTTTCCTGAGCCCAGGGCAAAGTCAACATGGGCCCTGAAGCCTGCCCCGGAGAAGGCGCCCCGACCGATGGTGCGGTCGTATTCGTAAGACCGGTCAGCTATGCCGTAGAATACGGTCGACATACTCGCCTCACCACGTTATTCAGATTTTTCTTTGGCACCAGGGGCCATAACATTTGTCTGTAGTCCCTGTTCGTCCACGGTTGCCAGCGGCGCGAAACCCAATCCCCCGTCTTTTGGAGCCGGCGGGACGGGCCGGATACTACCACCACCGCCTCTGTGCCCTGGTTCACCCGGCCAGGTCCAGGATTAGATTATAGAGAGCTGGTTGCGGTTAGTTTTTGAGGAAATCGATCTGCTCGTAAGAGCCGCCGACGATGGGCTTGGGGTCGAGGCCCAGCCACTGGTCCAGGATAGTGGAGTAAACCGAGCGGAAGTCCACATTGTGGAGCAGGTCACCGCCGTCCTCCAAGTCTTCCTGTTTGAGGGAAGGGTATTCGCCGTACATGCCGCCCTTGACATTATCGCCGATGAGGAAGCAAACGCCGCCGGTGCCGTGGTCGGTTCCGCCGCCATTGTCCCTGGCCCTGCGGCCGAACTCGGTGAACATGAAGAGGAGGACTTCCTCGCCGCGGTTATGCTCCCTGAGGTCGTCGTAGAAATCGGCGACACCCTGAGAGACATTTCTCCAGAGGCGGGCGTGGTCGCCGGCCTGGTTGGAGTGGGTATCGAAGGAGTTGTAAGGGGATGTGGTGTAGAAGATCCTGGTGCCGAGCTCGGCGAAGTGGACCTGGGCGATACCCCTCATACCCTGGGAAATGGGGTTATTGCCGTACTCGACGTTGGATGAGTACATGGCGGGGGCGGTCTTGAGGATATCGGCGCCCTTGAGAGCGGAGCGACCGGTCTCCCAGATATAGTCCATGACGGGGCCGGAGCCGATGGCAGGGGCATACATGCGGGAGAAGACTTCCAGGGCCTGGTTACGCTCCTGCTCGCCGGCGATACCGGTGAGTACGCCGTAAGTTTCGAGGTTCCCGACAGAGGCGACGGGGACACCCGGGGCGACCAGGGCCCTGGGGAGACCGCGGCCGAAGTTAACGCCAGTCAAGACATTCTCGGCGTTGGGGTCCATGTCGCGGATGGTGCGACCCAGCCAGCCTTCGTCGCCGATCTTATCGGGCTCACAGGTATGCCAGATATCCATGGAGCGGAAGTGAGACCGGGAGGGGTGAGGGTAACCGACGCCGAGGACCATGGCCATCTGGCCCTTGTCGTAGATCTCCTTGACCTCGGTCATATTGGGGTTGAAACCCAGAGTGTCGTTGATGGGCATGACCTGGTCCTGGGGGATGCCCAAGGTAGGCCGGTAGTCCTGGTAGAGGGGGTTGGTATATGGGATGATCGTGTTCAAGAAATCGTTGCCGCCGGACAACGATAGGACCACCAGGACCCGTTCCTTTCCGTTGGATGCCATGATGAAACCTCCTTCTTTCTTGATCAGGCGTACTGGTATTCTGCTGTCGCTACTATCATTTGCAGCATCTCGCCCACCCTTCGGGCGAAATTGCCGCGCTCTTCTTCAGTGCCCCTGTTAAGGGGACCGCCGCTCTTGGCGTACGAGATCAACGATTCGCGGGTCTTCTCACTGACCTCCTGCGGGCCAATGAAATCCAGGCAGCCGTCAACAAACGTCTCCGAGGACATGGCGGAGGTGCCGATGGTGTACTTGGTCAACATCCGGTTGACGATGAGCTTGACACCTGGAAGGTCCAGGTTGCCCACCTGGTCGGCGACGAAGTTGATCCTCTCCACCAAGGTACCGCTGTCGATCCATTCTTTGCCGGTGTGCCAGCCTTCCACGGTGGGCGGGTTCAGCAGGTCCTGGCCCATGTAGGCTGTTTCCTTCATTATCTCAAATAGACCCGGTTTCACCTCCGTGTGGTCCTTCACCAGGCGCATGGTACCCACCACTACTTCAGTAGGATTCTTCATCTTCTGGAAGCGGGCGTTCTTGAAGAAGTCGGAGTTGAACAGGGTGCGGAGCATGGGCCGCAGTTCGTAGTTGTTGTCGACGAAGGCCTTCTCCAGGATCTTGATGGCCTCCATGTCCAGAGGCGGGGTATCTTTCCATGCGGGTATCTGAGGCTCGTCGGCCACGAAGAAGTTGTAGAGGTGGCGCGAGATAAACCTGGCGGTGCCTGGCTGGCGGACGATAATGTCGATGACGTCTTCGCCGTTCCAGGGGCCCGTCTGGCCCAGGAAAGTCTTCTCGTTGTCGTCGTGGTCCGTCGCGTCGTAGCGGAACTTCCACACAGACCTACCGTAGGGGAAGACTTGCAAAGCAGGCTCGATGTTCCAGCCTGTGAAGGCTCTTGAGCAGGCTTTTACGTCGTCCTCGGTGTAGTTGAGCTGGCCGTCCATGCCGACGCCCAGGGAAAACAACTCCAGTAGCTCCCGGCCGTAGTTTTCGTTGATCGCTGTCTTGTGGTTGTCAATGTTGTCCAGGTACTGGACCATGGTGGGGTGCCTGGAGAGCTCCACAAGAAGGTTTTTGTAGTTACCCAGGCCGTGCTCGCGGAACATGTCTATATGCATCGTCATCATCCGCCCATGGTCCACCTTGGCGAAACCAGTACACATCACGCCGTGCCAGAATAGGGCCATCTTCTCCTGGAGAGGGCGCTCCGTGTTGATCATACGGAACAACCAGGCCTGCTGGTTGGTATCTATTGCCTCCAACGAGGAGTATTCGGGCAAGTAACGGCTCATAAGGAAGAGGTCCACATCAGGGCGATTTTCCGGATGTAAGAGTTCTTCGACCGTCGCCTCGTACCCCTTGGCGACGCAAGCATCCAACTCATCCCGTGTCGCCCCGAAGCCGGCCCGCCGCATAAGATGCGCCATCATGGCGATCTTGTTGTCAGCCATCTAGGCCTCCTTTCACAAGGATGTCAGTTCGCCAGAATAACCTCTATCTTCATCCAGATAAACTAATCGGCCAGATAAACCAACCTGGCCGGGCTATGATGACTGCTTTACCATGCCCACCCAACCAGCCATAACCGATATCTAGTTCACCGCCTGGCCACAGGTAATCCAGTCGTGAAATGATTTCCCCAACGATAATACTTCTTCCAGTTGTTGTCAACCAGTTCATTAGGATGTCCGGGGGATGTCCGGGAAGCTCATTATGGCCTTGCCCGGCGTGAACATATACTACCCATGAGCTCGGCCCCAGCCAGCGCCTAGTGTTGACATCCTTGGGCGATCTGGGCATAATCAGATAGTATTTCAGCCAGACTGGCCTCAGTCTTGACGGATGTGCCCTGGAGATGAGGCTAGGGGAACATACCGGACAATCTATAGCTTTCTGGCCGTTTCCTTTCCACCGATCTTGGGAATAATTCCTGTAAGTATTACCCCCCGGGTTTGTATAAATTTACTGCGATGGGTGAAATATGATACTGGGAACAAACACTAGGTCCTGGGCGGAGCACCTTTACACCACCGAGATGCCTAGAATGGTAGAGAGGGCCCGGAGGCGGGGAGTAGATCACATTGAGTTATGCCAGGGTTACATGGGGCAATTCGAAGAAGGGGCAGGGGACGACTGGCGGCCCTCGGTGGACAAGCTGGCCCGGCTGGTCCGGACCTTCCCTTTGCTCAGCTTTAATCTAGCCATAGAATTCCCATACATATCGGGTGAGCCGGACGCTGCTTCGCCCCTGTTCCAGTCCTCCCTGGAGGCAGCCCGGACGCTGGGGGCCGCTACCCCGAGGCTCAGATTGGTGGATACGTCGGAGTTCGACAAGCCATGGGAGAAGGTCGAAGACATCGCCGCCATCGCCTCGGGCGTTGCCCGGCTGGCCCGGGAGGCAAATGGGTTGGACGTCCGGTTGTGCATGGAAAACTCCGGCCAACCCCTCCGGGCCATGTCCCTCTTGGTCGAGGGAGCCCGGGCAGCACTGGCTCCCGAGGAGGCCGGCAACCTGGGACTCTGTGTCGACCCCGTCAGCAGTATAAGGTCGGGCGCGTCCAGCGACCCCGATACTGAGATGAAAACCCTTCCCTTAGATTATCTATCCATGGTCCACATCAGGCAGACCCGTGATGGGCAGCCCCATCCCAGCCTGGCCGAGGGAGACATTGACTGGAGTAGTCTGGTAAAAGTGCTTAAAAGTAAGGGTTACAGCGGCCTGGCCATCGTGGAGGTGCCCCCGGTGGCAGAAAGTTTCGAACTCCTGAAGGACAGCGTGGATTACCTGAAAGGACTGATGGGGTCCGGCTAATCAGGGGTGCCCTGCGTCAATACACGACCTGTTCCTCGGTAAGCCGGCGGATCTCTGCCGGAGACATACCCAGTAGCTCTTGCAAAACGTAAGGGTTGTCCTCCCCGACGTTGCTGTAGTGGCCGAACTCAGCAGGGGTTTTCGATAGACGCATCGGGGTGGTCCAGCCGATCCCCCGTCCGGGTACCCATTCCGAGGCTGGATTACCCCGATGGGCCTCATAATACCTGGTCTCTCTGTAGAAGTCCCTGGCCTTCAAGTGCAGGCTCTCGTACAAGTCCTCTCCTTGGGAAACTATACTCGCCGCCACGCCCGCTTCCTGCATGCGCTCCATCACTTCCTGGGATGTATGCTGCCTGGTCCAATCGCCCACCAGCCGGTCCAACTCGTCCTGATGGGCGAAGCGGTCAAGAGGGGTGGAAAACTCGGTTCTGCCGGTCCAGGGAGGGTTGCCCAGCACCCGGCAAAAGGCCGTCCAATCCTGGTCGCTGAAGACCGCGATGGCGCAATATCTGTCCTCGCCCTTGCAGTTATAGACGCCGTGGGGGACGGCGCCCGGGTCCCGGTTGGCCAGGCGTTCCGGTAACCTATCTGCGATCTGGTAGTCCAGGACTGAGGGGCCCACGGTGGCGGCGCCGGATTTGAATATGGAGGACTCCATGGTGGCAGTTGTACCATTCCGGTGGCGGCGGATGAGGGCCCCAATGATGGCGGCAGGCTGCAGGACTCCCGTATGGTAATCGGAATAGGATGTATTGGCCACACCCGGCGGCGACCCCGGTGAGCCGGTGAGCATCGACACACCGGACATATGCTGGACCAGGATGCCGTAGGACTTGTAATTGTAATAGGGTCCATGTCCCCCTAGCCCCGTCTGCCACATGATCACTATGTCTGGCTTGGCCTCCCTGACCTGGGGGAAGTCCACGCCCCAGCGGGCCAGGATGTTTCGCCGGAAGTTGGTCATCATAACGTCGCTGATTTTGACCAGCTCCATGAAGATATCCTTCCCCTGGGGCATCCGCACGTCTATGGTCACCCTTTTCTTGGCCCGCTGGTAGTCGGGCTGTCCGGCCCCCCGGGACCAGGCGGGGATGAAGGCCATCTCGTCCAGCACCTTGTTGGTCTCAACCTTGATGACCTGGGCCCCCAGGGAGGCCAGTATACGGCCGGTCAGGGGAAGGGCCACGTAGGGGCCGAACTCGATGACCCTGAGACCCTCAAGGGCTCTCTTTGGCAATTTTGACTCACTCCTTGCTGGTCAATGGAAAGGCCACCAGCACCAGCCGGTCCATGTGGTAGAACAGGCGCACAGTGGGGGTCCCGTACTTTTCCAGGAACATGGTCAGTACCCGCTCCCGTTCCGAGTGTTCCGGTACCAAGGCCCCCACCGTTTGCCATCGTTTAATCCCGATCTGAAGTTGCACTTGGGGATAGGCTGCCAGGTTCCTGAGCCAGTGGCTGGATGGCCCCCAGCCCGAGAGGCAATAGACCGTATCTCCGTCCCGGACGTACCAGAGCGGGGTCTTTCTTTGCTTCGTGGTCAGCCTACCTTTGGTTGCAAGGATACACACCCATCTGGCCAGCAGGGGCCCGAGGCCCAACCTGTACGGCAGCAGCGCCCACCTGGCCAGCCGCCTCCTGAGCCAGTTCGGGTGAAGGGATTTGGGATGGCTGCCAGACTGAGCAGCCATTAAATTACCCCGTTGCTTCGGAGGATCACGATCTCATCCTTGCTTAATCCCAATTCATCGCAGTATACGGCATGGTTGTCCTGGCCCAGCAAGGGCGCCGGGGCCGAGGCCGGCGGGGGCATGTCTTCGCCATATATGACCCCCATGGGGTATTTGAGGCTTCCCATTTCTGGGTGGTCTATATCGGTCCAGAAATGGCTGGCCTCCAGCTGGGGGTCCTCCAGCAGGTCCCCCACCTCGTTCACTGGGATGAAGACTAGGTTGCGCTGCTGTCCCTGGTGAAATAGCTCCTGGGCGGTGAACCGGGCAGTGAAGTCCATGAAAATGGCGGTGATCATGTCTATGTGGGGCGCCCGGTCCTGGTTGCCGCCTCTGTACTGCTCGTGTAGGACCTCCTCGTTTCCTGTGACCTCGTAGACCCACTGAGCCAAGGTGTCCCATTCCCTGGGGGTGATGATGCCGGCGGAGATCCAGCCGTCTTTGCAGGGGTAGGCGCCCAGGGGGACTACCAAGTTGGAGTTGGTCCCCACTCTGGTCACGTTCTCTTGCCTCTGCTCCCAGAGCAGGGCCGGGTGGGCGTCGGTGTAGTAGGTGATGAGGGCCTCCTGGAGGGACACATCTATGTGCTGGCCCGTCCCCGCCAGGACATCTCGGTAATATAGGGACGCCATGATCGCCACCGCGGCATACTGGGCGCCAGGGAAGTGAGACTGCTCGTTGCCCAGGCGGAGGGGCGGCTCATCGGGCTCGCCTGTGATCTGCATGTAGCCGCTGGCCGCCATGGAGATCAGGTCCGAGGACCTGTAGTCCTTCCAGGGGCCGGTCTGCCCGAAGGGGGTGATGGAGGCCATCACCAGACCCGGATTCAGCTCCCTGAGGGTGTCGTAGTCCAGGCCCAGGCTTTTCATATATCCCACTGGGAAGGTTTCCACCACCACGTCGGCCTTCTCCACCAGCCTCCGGAATATGGACCGGCCGGTGCCTGTTTCAAGATTGAGGGTAATGGAGCGTTTGTTGGTGTTGTAGAAGAGGAAGTAGAGGCTTTTATCCCTGTGGGGCTCGTCCTTGGGAAAGGGGGCCCTTGACCTTCCCGGATCTCCGGTGGGCGGCTCCACCTTGACCACGTCGGCGCCGTAGTCGCCCAGCATCCGGGTGCAGAAGGTCCCCTTCCCATCGGCCAGGTCCAGCACCCGGTAGGCAGGGAAGAGGCTCTCTACGCCCTGTTCATTTTGGTCCATGCTAAACCCTCACCCCGACCTGCGGTCACCCCTCTCCCGTTGTAAGAGGGGCCTGGGGTGAGGTGCATTATCAGAGCAGGTTGACGGAGTGAACCTCCCCGGCGAAAACACTTCGATGGGAAGCCCGGTGCGGCCCGTTGTAACCAGGTCTGCCGTGGCTCGGGCCATGGCCGGGGCGAGAAGGACACCCTTTCGCCCGCCGCCACCGGCTATATAAACGCCCTCCCAGCCCGGCACTTCACCTATAACGGGGAGCCCGTCCTCGGAAACGGGGCGAAGGCAGGCCGTTTGCAGGGCAATCCGGGCCTGTGTAAGGCAGGGTAGAATCTCTATAGTGCTCTTGAGTATGGACTCCTGGGCTGCCGGCGTTGGGAGTTCATCGAATCCCACCGGCTCCTCGGTGGTGCCGGCCCAGATCAGCCCGTCGGGCTTGTACGAAAGGTAGCCGCCACCGCTGCGGTGGATAGTCTGTCGCAATGGGGGCCCCTCCATCTTGAGACGCAAAACCTGCCCCTTTAGCGGCCCTATGGGTACCCTTACGCCCAGCCACTTTTCTGCTTCTCCGCTCCAGGGTCCCATGGCCAGCACCAGCTTGTCGCAGGCCAGCTCTTCCCCGTCAACCGAGACCCCGGACACCCTTCCGTTGGCATGATTCAGGCGGTCCACAGTTCCAATCCGGATGGTGGCCCCCCGCCGCTGCGCCGCCTTCGCCAAGGCCAAGGTGTAGCCATGGCTGTCCACCTCTGCCAGGTCCTCGATCACCATGGCCTTTGTCACCTGGGGAGACAACCTGGGCTCCAACCTCATGTGCTGAGGAGGCTCGAGCCATCGCGCCGTGAACCCCTCCTTCCGCTGACCTGTCTGGTAAAGCGCCTCCAACTCTTCGGACTCAGCATCGGTGAAGGCGATCCACATACCAGACCGGATACGGTATTGGGGGTCAATACCGGTCGCATCCATCATAACCTGTGTCAAGGGCCGGTGCATCCTGAAACTCTCTTCAGCGAGGCCCTCCAGGGGGCCGGGGATGCCCGCCCCTTCCAGAGGGTTCAGTAACCCAGCGGAGTAGCCCGAGGCAGAGCCGCCCACGTCACCTTTCTCGACGATGGTGACATCCACCCCGTCATTGGCCAGGAAATAGGCTGTTGCGCATCCTACGATGCCCCCGCCGACGACTACTATTTCAGCCCCTTTGCCCATGGTATACTCCGGCTGGATTTGCTGCTGTAATCTTACTCTATCGTCGGTTGGACTTGAACTGCCCGGATGGATTTGTGGGGTGCGACATGAGTGTTGCCCGAAAGATGGCGAGGCTGGGGACCGAGACGGCCTTCGAGATGCTGGCCAGGGCCAGGGCCCTGGAGGCCCAGGGCAAAGACGTTATACACATGGAGATCGGGGAGCCCGACTTCGATACCCCGGCCCATATCGTGGAGGGGGCGGTGGTTGCGCTGCGCCAGGGCTACACCCACTACGGCCCCACCGCCGGGCTTCCCGAGCTGAGGGATGCCATCGCCCGGAACGTGGGCGAGACCAGGGGCCTATCGGTCACCCCCGACCGGGTGGTGGTAACGCCCGGCGCCAAACCCATCATGTTCTTCACCATAATGGCCCTCGCCCAGAGGGGGGTGGAGGTGGTCTACCCCAACCCGGGCTTTCCCATCTTCGAGTCCATGATCCGTTTCTGTGGCGCCAGGGCAGTGCCAATGCGGCTGCTGGAAGAGAAGGGCTATCATCCTGACCTGGAGGACCTTTCATCCAAAATCAACAGCCGTACCAGGCTCATCATCCTGAACTCGCCTCAGAATCCGACCGGCTCCGTCATGTCCAGTGAGGAGCTTGAGGCCGTCGCCGGTCTCGTCAAGGGAAGGGATGACCTGTATGTGCTGTCGGACGAGGTCTACAAGGACATCGTATACAAAGGTGAGCACCAGAGCATCGCATCCCTCCCGGGCATGGAGGACCGCACCATCCTCCTGGACGGCTTCTCCAAGAGCTACGCGATGACGGGCTGGCGGCTGGGCTACGGGGTGTTCCCACCAGACCTGGTGCCCCACATGGTGAAGCTGGGCGCCAACAGCTTCTCCTGCGCCGCATCCTTTGTCCAGAAGGCCGCCATCAAGGCCCTGGAGGGTCCCCAGCAGGCGGTCCATGATATGGTGGAGGAGTTCAGGCGCAGGCGGGAGCTGATTATGGAGGGGCTGCGGCGGATCCCCGGCATAAGCTGTCCCGAGCCCGAGGGCGCCTTTTACGCCTTCCCCAGCATCAGGGGGACAGGGATGTCCAGCCAGGAGTTCCAGGACCGGGCCCTACACGAGGCGGGCGTCGCCCTACTGGCCGGTACATCTTTTGGGAGGTTTGGGGAGGGTTACGTCCGCCTCTCCTACGCCAACTCCCAGGAGAACATCGGGAAGGCGCTGGCCCGGCTGGAGAGCTTCGTATCCGGTGCAGGCCGCAAACGCCGGTAGGTCTATAAGGCGGCCGGTCACGGCAATGGGGCTACGACCTCGATGTCGCTGGCCACGTCCACTAATGCGGGCTTCCCGAGGCCAGGGCCTCCTCGATGGCGGGCCGTATCTGGCCGGGTTTCTCCACCCTCACCCCATGACAGCCTATGGCCCTGGCTACCTGCGCCAGGTCCACGTCCAGGAATTGCCAGAGCTCGTCGGAATTTCCCGGCTGGCCGGTGTAAATCCGTTCGATCCCCCTCTTCTCCTGGTTCAGGGAGTGGTTGTTGTTCACCACCGTGACGGTGTTGATGCCATACCTGAGGGCGGTCTCCAGCTCGGCGATGTGATACCAGAAGCCCCCATCGCCGGTGAAGCACAGAACGGGCTGGTCAGGGAGGGCGCACTTGGCCCCCATGGCTGCCGACAGTCCCCATCCCAAGGTCCCGGCGCAGCGTATATAGCCCTGGTCGGGCGAATGAAGCTGAATCATGGAGCCGCTCCAGATACCGGCGTGGCCCGTGTCCGACACCACCATGGCGTCGGGCGGCAGGCAATCGGTGATCTCCTTGCAGATGCGCTCCGGGCGAATGGGCACGGCGTCGGAGTTGCGCAGGGGTTCGGCGTAGGCGCGCCACTGGGCGACAAGCTGCCGGACCCGGTCCAGCCATTCGGCACGGGGCCCCACGGGCTCCATGGCCTCGATAAGCTTGCGCAGCGTGACCTTGGCGTCCCCCTGGAGGGCCACGGCGGCTGAGTAGGTCCTTCCCAGCTCCGAGGGGTCTATATCTATCTGGATGACGGGTGTCCCCTTGGGAGGGAGGGTCCACTCATAGGTGACCTGGCTCCCCGTGTGGCTGCCGATGAATACCACCAAGTCCGCCTCGGATATGATGGGACTGGCGCACCAGCGGTAGTGGGAGCTGGATACCCCCACAGACAGGGGATGATCGTCCGGGATGGTATCTTTCGCGTTAACCCGAATCCACCGAAGGATACGGATGGACGGCGTGAGGGCAGCGGAAGGGGGTGGGTGAGGGAGCTACAGGGGAGATGGCCTGGGGTCTTGGGGTAGATTGGGAGGCCGGCGGAGGGTCTTCAGTCGCCGCACAGGGCCGCTAAGGCCCTATGCGGGAGTTGCGATGCGCGGGATGGCGAGAGGATACGCAGCAGGGGACTCTCGCGACCGGGGTGGCGCGAGATTGCGGGGACGTTGGGTCAGTTGCAGGCTGGCCGTCAGGCCGGGAATGGAATGGCTTGCAGCCGGGCCAAGGCGCGACTGAACTGGGTTTCCCAAGGCCAGCGCCGGGGGAGATGCAAAGTGAGGCGGCGCGCCGAGCGGGTGATCCGTCCCACCAGAGCTAAGACCCGCCGCCTGAGGGTCTTGGTGATCAGGGTCCCCTCGCCCAGACCAATCCGCGCCGTCCAGCGGGCCAGGTTATGCGCCATCACCTGGACCGCCAGCCAGGCGCCGTTGGCGGCGAAGCGCGCCGACGGCATGTGGTTCAGCCCGACGCCGTACTTGAGGTCGCGTATGGCGTTCTCGACCTCGGCGTGGCGGCGATGATCGGCCTCCAGTTCCAGCGTCTCCCCATCGCGGTCGGTGATGAAGGCGTGATAGCTGTATCTGGCGAAGAGGGCGAGCTGGGAACCGGGTGTCGGCTTCACCCGCCGGACAATGAGCCGCGCCGGCGGGGCGTCCGGCTTGGTCTGGAACGGGGTGTAAGTCGTCTCGGCGACATCGGCGGCGCCGTCCATCCAGTAGGGAATGGGAGTCCAGTCCTCCTCTGGTATCGCCTCGATCAGGTCCCGCAGGCTGGCGCGCTGGCGGATGGTGATAGAGAAGCGGACATCCATTTCCCGGCAGGCGGCAACGACAGTGTGGGCGTAGAAGCCGCTGTCGGCCCGCACCGTGAGTTGTCCCCTGGCCCCGCCGTAGCGCACCCGCCCCACCGTCTCACGCAGGAAGTGGGCGGCGCCACGGGCGGTGTTGGCCCGGCCCTCGCGCAGCCGGGACATCAGCACCTCGCCGGTGCCGGCGGCAATGGCCAGCAGCGGGTGATAGCCGCGGGCGCCGGTATAGCCGTGGTGGCGCGCTCCCTCCTTGGCCAGTCCATAGGTCTCGCAGATGGTCGAGTCCAGGTCGATGGTCAGGGGCGAGTCGCCGGGTCCGGCCCCAGCGGCCCAGGCCCGGGCCAACAACTGGCGGCTCACGCGGTCGAGTTGACGGACATGCCCCCACAGGAAGCTGCGCAGGAAGGTCCACAGGGTGGATGGCGCCTTGACCACGCAGCCTAGAACACCGACCGTCCCACCAGCGCGCAGCGCATCGGCGTCGTCGATGCAGTCGCCGCCTGCCAGCGCGGAAGCGACCAGCGTCAGCATCTTGTCCCCAGTGTTCGCCCGTCCCGGCGCTCCGCCGAGGTCAAGGTGATGGTCGACGAGTTCCCGCAGGCCCAGGTGCCTGGCTAGGGTGGCCGGCAGGAGCAGGCCGGCATTGGCCACCAGGCGATGGTCGTCAAAGAGGATGCGAATACGGTCGGGTTTGTTCTGTGGCAGCATCTATTGGGTGCTCCTTGTTTCCGGGCTGGTTTCTGTTCCAAAACCATTATCCCAGATTCAGAGGAGCACCCTCTGGCTTCTTCAAGGGCTGTCCCCAAGGACGTCCTTCGGTGGATTCGGGGTTAAGGGAGGTGGCGACGGGAATGGACAACATCTCAGCCAGCTCCACCAGCTCGTGCTTCGCCTGGGACGCCCTGACCCCTCCTCCGGCCACTATGATAGGCCTGCGTGCCTCGGAAAGTACCCTGGCCGCCTCCCGCACCCGCTCTGCCTCGGGCTCCGTCCGGAGGGCGGGGACCCGGCTGAAGGGCTCCTCAACTATGACCTCCAGGTCTGCCTCGCCGTCCGTTACCACCTCACCCTGGTTCCCCAGGATATCCAGGTGCACAGGACCTGGGGCGCCCGAAGTGGCCTCCCGAAATGCCTGCCTCATGAGCTGGGGCAGGTGCTCCACCCCATCCACCAAGAGGTTGCACTTGGTGACAGATTCGAAGGGTAGGAAGTGGTCTATCTCCTGATAGGCGTGCCTGTATTGCTGGATCACGGGCTTGCGTCCGGTGATTGCGATGACGGGGGACCGGGCGAGGTAGGCGTCCTGGAGCCCTGCCGCCAGGTTGGCCGCTCCTACGGACTGGGCCCCGCAGACCCCGGGGCGGTTGGACGCCCTGGCGTATCCGTCGGCCATGTAAGCCGCCGCCTTCTCTCCATGGGTCACGATCCGGCTTATTCCGAGCTTTCCATCTCCGGCATGGCCTTTCTCATGATCGCGGGAACGAAGAAGAAGTGGGTAACCCCGTACCCCTTTAGGGTCTCGGCCAGAAACCGTCCGCCGCTCATCTTAGGCATTGCGCCCCTCCATTCACGATTATCCGTGATGACCAGCCTCCCAAGCACCGGCCAATCGGTTCCTATCTCACCAGTGCTTGGTTGCTGGCTATTCTACCGGCGACTGTGTTCCATGGCAAGGGCTGGGGCAAGGGCTGGTCTTTCGTACCGGGCTTCGCTATAAGGCCGGGAAAACCGTCCAGCCGCATATACAAAGGATATTGTAGTTAGGGCAGCGAAAATGTCATACTACCGGGTATGATGCAGAGCCTCAATAGCTGGAGGATCAGGCCGGGCGCCATGGAGTATCCCCTGGTCATCGCCCATAGGGGCGCAAGCGGCATGGCCCCGGAGAACACGATGGCGGCTTTCCAGAAGGCGGTGGAGGTGGGGGCCGACGCCGTTGAGCTGGACGTGCGCCTGACCAAGGACTGTCAGGCGGTGGTAATTCACGACCGGCGTCTGGAGCGGACAACGGCGGGAATGGGTAACGTGGGGTCCTGCACCTTGGGAGTGCTGAAATCCCTGGAAGCGGGCTTATGGTTCGATCCTGTATTCCGTGGAGAGAAAATCCCCACCCTGGAGGAGGTATTCGACGCTCTGCCGGATGATTTCCTCCTTTACGTGGAGATTAAGGCCCGCGGCCATGGGGCATGGGCTCTGGCCTCCAAGGTGGTCGAGCTTGTGGGTAGGTACGGCCGCTGGGAAAGCACCATGGTCGCCAGCTTCAATCCAATGGCCATGGCCTACATCCGGATGGTTGAACCTCGGATAATCCGGGGATACATTTGGTCCAGCCGGCATCCCCTGCCCCTGCGGGCCCGGTGGCTGAGCTCGCTGGTGAATCCCCACTGGCTGGCCCCGGACCGTCAAACTCTCACTGAGGTGGTTCTGGCCAGGGCCCACGCCGCAGGGAGGCTGGTGGCGGCATGGGATATGGACGCCTCCGCCTATATGGGACGGTTGAATGAGATGGGGCTGGACGCCGCGGTGACCGACCATCCGGAAGAGCTGGTACGTCAGAGATCCGCCTTGATTCAGCAGAAATAGGGTGGACTATCCCATTTCAAAGGCACTAGACTGGGCCGAAGCGTCCAGGGCAACCTGGTCAAAACAAGGAGACTAGACTGACATGAAATTGTACTGGCAGGAACGCAAGGCGGGGCAGCGGCTGATCCTTGCCGCCGAAGATGATACCGAAGTAGAGGTGGGTGCCGTGCGGAAGACTCCCCGAGGGTACGATGCCCTGGCCAAGACGAATACCTATGATCCGGGCCGTGCCCAGAAGGACTTCGCCACCATCGAGCATGCCAAGGCCTTCGTGGAGGAGTTCCACCCATGGGACCTCTTCGGAGGCGACCTGGATATGGATGTAGAGCCCGAGGTAAGGCTGATGCCGGGCCAGCCCGCCTAACGTGCCGCCGGAAAACCCTGTCGAGGTAGCCGGGGAGAGTGGGCAGGAGACTCAGGACACTGTAGACGAACCTGTCCAGGTGGCGGCCGAAGAGAGAGGGCAGGAGGCTGAAGAAGAAAAACAGCCTCGAAAACGAGGCTGGCGGTTCTGGCAACGGACCTAGTCTCTTTCTGGCCCGTCATGGCCCCAAGGCCTGTAAGAGCCCCGAGGCCTGGGACATGGCGTAGTCCAGGACGAAACTGTTCTCGGGGTCGGTCATGTACTTGTCCAGCAGAGGGGAATAGGTAGTTACGTATATCTTGTTCTCAGCAGGGACGAACTTCATCACCCTTAGCCAGCCCTCCCCTCCTTCTGGCAGCATCTGATAGTTGCCAACCAATTGGTGGACTAAGTTGCCCTGGATTCCGGTGCTGGTTAACCTGCCTGCTCCGTCGTCCAGGGAGTGGCCGCTCACCACAAGGAAAACGTTGGGGTGCAGCTTAACTAACTCGTCCCATATCTCCTCGCCAACGTTGTCGCAGTAGCTGATGCGGAAACGGCGTGGGCTCCACCCGTCCTTCCGGCCTACCCTGGTATCGTCGCTGTACATATAAGAATGGGTGGAGATGATGACTCTCTTGTCCTTGTGGGTCGAGACGATCTCGTTGGCCCACTCCAGGACCTCATCCCTCGGCCCGAACTCCAGCGTCATGACCATGAAATCCATGCCGCCGGCACGAAAATAGCTGACGCTGTTTTCGTTTCTTTCCCCCATGCGTCCCCCGTACCAAGTCTCCCCCTCGTACCGGTTGGCAGGGAAATAAGCGTCGAAATGTTTGACCGACTCCCGCCTGTCATGTACCGCGCCGTTTGAGGCCATGTCATGATTGCCCACCGCCAGCACGTATGGCACCACCCCATCCAGGATGCTCACCCCGGCGTCGGCATTGACCCATTGGTATTCCTCGTCGCTGTCGTTGACTATATCCCCCACATGGACGACAAACACGATGTTGTCCTGGTCTTTCCTGGCTCTGACCCATTCTGTCTGGGACATGAAGGTCTCGGGATAACTTTCGGAATAAATCTGGGTGTCCGGCAAGACGACCAGAGAAAAGGGCGCCGCCGTCGAGGACGTGGTTTAGAGGGGGCCGGTAACAGGATTGGGGCTGGGGAATGTGGCCGCCGGAAGAGTAGGAGAAGGAGTTGACTCGCATCCGTCCAAGTTGGGATTGGGGGTAGGCGGCGCCAGGGTGGGAAGGGGACCCAAAAGGGGTGAGCCGAAAGCCGGGTCCATTACCAACTTGGGATCTATCGACCCCACCAAGAGCTTATCGGGATGGGAGGAATCGGTGGCGGCTAAGTGGAGGGAGGAAATCACGCCGACGATGACGGCGGCCAGGGCGAAAAAGAGGACGCAGGCCGCCCTTAAACGGTGGCTCTTATCTCCAAGCTCCATATAGTCGATGTGCTACCCCTGACGGTGCCCCGCCTATATATATTTTCCCATCGGCATCGGGAGCTACCTAGAGGGATAACACCCTTAGCCCGAATCCACCGAAGGACACGGATGGACGGCGTGAGGACAGCGGAAGGGGGTAGGTGAGGGAGCTACAGGGGAGATGGCCTGGGGTCTTGGGGTAGATGGGAGGCCGGCGGACGGTCTTCAGTCGCCGCACAGGGCCCCTAAGGCCCTATGCGGGAGTTGCGATGCGCGGGATGGCGAGAGGATACGCAGCAGGGGACTCTCGCGACCGGGGTGGCGCGAGATTGCGGGGACGTTGGGTCAGTTGCAGGCTGGCCGTCAGGCCGGGAACGGAATGGCTTGCAGCCGGGCCAAGGCGCGACTGAACTGGGTTTCCCAAGGCCAGCGCCGGGGGAGATGCAAAGTGAGGCGGCGCGCCGAGCGGGTGATCCGTCCCACCAGAGCGAAGACCCGCCGCCTGAGGGTCTTGGTGATCACGGTCAGCTCGCCCAGACCAATCCGCGCCGTCCAGCGGGCCAGGTTATGCGCCATCACCTGTACCGCCAGCCAGGCGCCGTTGGCGGCGAAGCGCGCCGACGGCATGTGGTTCAGCCCGACGCCGTATTTGAGGTCGCGTATGGCGTTCTCGACCTCGGCGTGGCGGCGATGATCGGCCTCCAGTTCCAGCGTCTCCCCATCGCGGTCGGTGATGAAGGCGTGATAGCTGTATCTGGCGAAGAGGGCGAGCTGGGAACCGGGCGTCGGCTTCACCCGCCGGACAATGAGCCGCACCGGCGCGGCGTCCGGCTTGGTCTGGAACGGGGTGTAAGTCGTCTCGGCGACATCGGCGGCGCCGTCCATCCAGTAGGGAATGGGAGTCCAGTCTTCCTCTGGTATCGCCTCGATCAGGTCCCGCAGGCTGGCGCGCTGGCGGATGGTGATAGAGAAGCGGACATCCATTTCCCGGCAGGCGGCAACGACAGTGTGGGCGTAGAAGCCGCTGTCGGCCCGCACCGTGAGTTGTCCCCTGGCCCCGCCGTAGCGCACCCGCCCCACCGTCTCACGCAGGAAGTGGGCGGCGCCACGGGCGGTGTTGGCCCGGCCCTCGCGCAGCCGGGACATCAGCACCTCGCCGGTGCCGGCGGCAATGGCCAGCAGCGGGTGATAGCCGCGGGCGCCGGTATAGTCGTGGTGGCGCGCTCCCTCCTTGGCCAGTCCATAGGTCTCGCAGATGGTCGAGTCCAGGTCGATGGTCAGGGGCGAGTCGCCGGGTCCGGCCCCAGCGGCCCAGGCCCGGGCCAACAACTGGCGGCTCACGCGGTCGAGTTGACGGACATGCCCCCACCGGAAGCTGCGCAGGAAGGTCCCCAGGGTGGATGACGCCTTGACCACGCAGCCTAGAACACCGACCGTCCCACCAGCGCGCAGCGCATCGGCGTCGTCGATGCAGTCGCCGCCTGCCAGCGCGGAAGCGACCAGCGTCAGCATCTTGTCCCCAGTGTTCGCCCGTCCCGGCGCTCCGCCGAGGTCAAGGTGATGGTCGACGAGTTCCCGCAGGCCCAGGTGCCGGGCTAGGGTGGCCGGCAGGAGCAGGCCGGCATTGGCCACCAGGCGATGGTCGTCAAAGAGGATGCGGATACGGTCGGGTTTGTTCTGTGGCAGCATCTATTGGGTGCTCCTTGTTTCCGGGCTGGTTTCTGTTCCAAAACCATTATCCCAGATTCAGAGGAGCACCCGCTGGCTTCTTCAAGGGCTGTCCCCAAGGACACGGATGGACGGCGTGAGGACAGCGGAAGGGGGTGGGTGAGGGAGCTACAGGGGAGATGGCCTGGGGTCTTGGGGTAGATGGGAGGCCGGCGGAGGGTCTTCAGTCGCCGCACAGGGCCCCTAAGGCCCTATGCGGGAGTTGCGATGCGCGGGATGGCGAGAGGATACGCAGCAGGGGACTCTCGCGACCGGGGTGGCGCGAGATTGCGGGGACGTTGGGTCAGTTACAGGCTGGCCGTCAGGCCGGGAACGGAATGGCTTGCAGCCGGGCCAAGGCGCGACTGAACTGGGTTTCCCAAGGCCAGCGCCGGGGGAGATGCAAAGTGAGGCAGCGCGCCGAGCGGGTGATCCGTCCCACCAGAGCGAAGACCCGCCGCCTGAGGGTCTTGGTGATCACGGTCCCCTCGCCCAGACCAATCCGCGCCGTCCAGCGGGCCAGGTTATGCGCCATCACCTGTACCGCCAGCCAGGCGCCGTTGGCGGCGAAGCGCGCCGACGGCATGTGGTTCAGCCCGACGCCGTACTTGAGGTCGCGTATGGCGTTCTCGACCTCGGCGTGGCGGCGATGATCGGCCTCCAGTTCCAGCGTCTCCCCATCGCGGTCGGTGATGAAGGCGTGATAGCTGTATCTGGCGAAGAGGGCGAGCTGGGAACCGGGCGTCGGCTTCACCCGCCGGACAATGAGCCGCACCGGCGCGGCGTCCGGCTTGGTCTGGAACGGGGTGTAAGTCGTCTCGGCGACATCGGCGGCGCCGTCCATCCAGTAGGGAATGGGAGTCCAGTCCTCCTCTGGTATCGCCTCGATCAGGTCCCGCAGGCTGGCGCGCTGGCGGATGGTGATAGAGAAGCGGACATCCATTTCCCGGCAGGCGGCAACGACAGTGTGGGCGTAGAAGCCGCTGTCGGCCCGCACCGTGAGTTGTCCCCTGGCCCCGCCGTAGCGCACCCGCCCCACCGTCTCACGCAGGAAGTGGGCGGCGCCACGGGCGGTGTTGGCCCGGCCCTCGCGCAGCCGGGACATCAGCCACCTCGCCTGTGCCGGCGGCAATGGCCAGCAGCGGGTGATAGCCGCGGGCGCCGGTATAGCCGTGGTGGCGCGCTCCCTCCTTGGCCAGTCCATAGGTCTCGCAGATGGTCGAGTCCAGGTCGATGGTCAGGGGCGAGTCGCCGGGTCCGGCCCCAGCGGCCCAGGCCCGGGCCAACAACTGGCGGCTCACGCGGTCGAGTTGACGGACATGCCCCCACCGGAAGCTGCGCAGGAAGGTCCCCAGGGTGGATGGCGCCTTGACCACGCAGCCTAGAACACCGACCGTCCCACCAGCGCGCAGCGCATCGGCGTCGTCGATGCAGTCGCCGCCTGCCAGCGCGGAAGCGACCAGCGTCAGCATCTTGTCCCCAGTGTTCGCCCGTCCCGGCGCTCCGCCGAGGTCAAGGTGATGGTCGACGAGTTCCCGCAAGCCCAGGTGCCGGGCTAGGGTGGCCGGCAGGAGCAGGCCGGCATTGGCCACCAGGCGATGGTCGTCAAAGAGGATGCGGATACGGTCGGGTTTGTTCTGTGGCAGCATCTATTGGGTGCTCGTTGTTTCCGGGCTGGTTTCTGTTCCAAAACCATTATCCCAGATTCAGAGGAGCACCCTCTGGCTTCTTCAAGGGCTGTCCCCAAGGCCGTCCTTCGGTGGATTCGGGTTTACCTGGGGCCAACCGAACTGGGCATCCTCCGATGCGATTCTTATATCCCCTCCCAGGGCCAGTCCGCAGCCCTGGGCCAGGCAGAGACCGTTGATGGCGGATATGATGGGTTTCCAGATATTCTGCAGGAGAACGTACAGGTCCGAGGTGCTCCTGCCCGCCAGCGCCTCGCCGGGGGGTCATCGCTGTTAAGTCCAGTCCAGTTGAGAAGGCCCGTCCCATCCCGGTGACTATGGCCACCCGTGCTTCCGGGTTGTACTCTAGGTCCTCGAAGGCCTCCCTCAGCAGCTGGAGCATCCGGGGGTTCATAGCATTCAGCTTCTCCGGCCGGTTCAAGGTGATGTACGCTATGCTGTCTTTGATTTCGTACTCTACTTCCGGCATTGGGCGACCTCCTCCGTTGGTAAAGGCGAATGACAGCCCGATCGGATGACGGACAGGCTTGCGGGGCCCTCGTTGAAGAGGAAATCAAGGGCCGATAGATGGGGCGCGAAGGGCCCGTTAAGTTGCCGGTATTCAGGGTGGTGGTAGGCCTGGTACACAAGCTCAATACCGTTGGGGATGAACAGGTTGTTCTCCTCTATATATACCCTCGAGCCCTCGGGCGAGAGGTAACGGCCGGCCCCGAGGAGCTTACATATATGGAGCAGCAGCTCCACGTTTCTCCCCTGGGCCTCCATCTGGGAGCTTCTGACCCTTTCCCCTTCGACTCCCATCTTTCCCGCCAGCCAACAGATCAGATCTATGTTCAGGTCGCCAAGGTATTGATGTGGCCTGCGCAAGATCTCCGAGAGCTCTCCCGCGTAATCCTCGAAGTAGGGCGCCTTCTTGTACAGGTGCTCAATGGTCCTCAGGTGCTTCTCCGCGAACCCATTAGAGGGGTCGATCTCCACCTCTACGATTCGCTGGTCCCAGAGGCCTTTCGACAGGACCGGGACGGTAAGCCACAGTGCCCCGTCGGGGCCTTTGATCCGGTTCCGCTGTTGCCAGGACCGTTTGTTGAACTGCACCGAGTCAAGGAAAACGAAACAGTCGACCTGGTCCATCAGGTCGAAGTAGCCTATCCAGGGAAGGTAAGTGGGCTGCATTATGGCAACGGTGCGTATGGGCATCTACTCCTGAGCTGCCTGCTCGGCCACCGCCAGGCCTATGCCGTCCCGGCCGTAGTCGTTTCCGTTGTACAACATGTATTTGACGCCCGAGTGCTCGAAAACGTAGGTATACTCCACCATATCCGAGTCCCAGCCCGAGGGTGAGGGGCCGATCCCGGCCTCTCCGTCACGTCGCTCCCAGGCTATGCCATCCTTTGACTCAGCGTAGCCGATGCGGTAGGCCTCACCCTTGTGGGAGAACCACATCTTGTAGATGTTTCCCTCCTTGCGGACACAGGGGCGGGCCAGCGCGTTCTCCTCTGAGGACGCGAAGTCTATGCAAACCGTGCCACGGCGGTCCCATGACAGGCCGTCGGAGGACTCTGCGTACTTGATGTTGTATCTGGGTAGGTCCCGGTGGAGCCACTCCACCCCGGAGACGTACCACATCCGCCAGAGCCCATCATCCAGCAACACGCATGGGGCTGTGTTGAGGTATGGCTCCCGGTCCGTCCGCTCCAGGATGGGGACCCTGGAGTAGCGTTGGAAGCTCTCCCCATCATCATCACTGAAGGCCAGGCCCCCAAAGAGGTGCATGCGGACCGTCGCCCCCTTGTTCCAACCTATGTAGTATAGGTACTTCCGGCCGTTGTGGTCCACCATCCACGAGGGGCTAACGCCGTTGTCGTCGAAGCACCCCAGGCTTCCCAGGCCCAGCACGGGGCTTTCCGAGAAGCTCAAGAGGGTATATGGGTCCTTGATGTCCACCTCGGCGTAGCCTATATGGGACCGGTTCTCCCCGTCGCGCCCTGAAAAGTAGACCCTATACACGTCGTCATGCCGCCACTCCGCGATGGGCAGCATTCCATGGGTGATCATCCAGGGATGGTTTCCCGTGGGCCGTATTATCAGTCCCTTCTTCACCCAATTCATGTGGCCCATGTCTTCCAGCCCACTATAGTCTTGGACTTTAGAGCTCGGTCTAGCCATTATCTTTTGGAGTACTGGGTATTGGTGAAATATTTCAGCTTCGATCCATCCTCGGCCCGAAGCTCCGCCGCCACTCCCATGTAGACGCCGTTCTCTACTGTATCCTTGACAATTGTGGCCCCCGCCCCGATCACAGTGCCCCGGGCCAGGCTGATACCGTCCCTCAAGGTGGAGTTGACTCCCAGGAAGCAGTAAGGACCGATCTCTACGTGACCCGACACCACCACGTGGGAGGTCAGGAAGGAGTGGTCCCCGATGACGGAATGGTGGCCTATGTGGTTGCCGCTCCACAGCGTAACGTTGTTTCCGATCTTGACGTAGGGCTGGATCGTCTGGTTCTCGAATATGAAGCAGTTATCGCCGATCTCGGTGTCCCCCCACATCACCGACCGGGAGCAGACGTAGCTGATGAGCTTGTAGCCTTTCTCCTTGGCCTCGTGGTATTTCCGAGCTCGCGTCTCGTTCAGTTTGCTGTAGCTAAGGGCGACAAACATGTCGAATGCGCCGGGAGGGTGGGTGTCCTGAATCTCTTCGAATGGCAGCAATGGAAGGCCCTCGAACTGGGGGCTGTCTATGAAAGCAGCGTCGGCGCAGAAGGCGGCCACCTCGTGAGGGCTGTCGTTGGTGAGGTAAAAGCGGGCCAGCTCTCCGATGTCTCCCGTGCCGAATATCACCACCTTGCTCATAGCTGCACCTTAAGGGACCACAGGGGCCGGCCCGTTGCTAGATCATGTCCCACTTGATGGCCTCCCCCTGGGAGATGGGTTGCCTGGCACGCCTTCCCAGCACAGCGGCCATGGCCCTGGGCCGGATCCCCCCCAGGGCCGGCCTCTGGAGAGTGAGCATTTCTTCGGTAAGCAACTCTCCGGGCAGGATGTCCCGGGCGGCACGTATGGAATCCCGCCGGGCAACCTGCGCCTCTTCGGGCAGCATTGTCTTGACAGGCGACCCCAGGGCTTCCTCGGTAATTCTGATGGCTTCCACCATCCTCTTGAACTCGTTGGGCTCCAGGGAGTAGCCGTGGTCAGGCCCAGGCAGGTCCCGCCCCAGGGTCAGGGTCTTCTCGATCATGCAGGCCCCGCGGGCCACCGCAGCCACGGGCACCACGATGTCCAGGGTGTGGTCCGAGAAGCCCACGGGCGCCTGGAAGGCGCTGCGGAGGGTATCCATCACCCGCAGGTGGGAGTGACGTGGCTCGGTGGGATAGAGGGTGGTGCACTGAAAGAGGGCGATATCCGTGTTCTTCTCCGAGTGGACCACCTCCACGGCCTCGAAGATGTCGGCCAGGTCGCACATGCCTGTGGACATAAGTATGGGCTTCTGTTTCGAGGCCATGTACTTCAGTAGAGGCAGGTTGGTGGTCTCGGAGGAAGCAACCTTGTGGGCGGGCGAGCCCACCGCCTCCAGGCAGTCCACCGCCCCCTCGTCAAAGGCGCTTGCCAGGAAGAGCAGGCCGCGTTCCCTTGAGTAGTCCGCCAGCTCGGGGACCCAGTCCCGGGAGAGCTCCACCGCTCGGAAGGCTGCGTGGATTTCTCCGCCGCCGGGGTATAGGATATCCGCCGAGAAGAGCTGGAATTTCACCGCGTCGGCGCCGGCCTCGGCGGTGGTCTGGATGAGGCGCTTGGCCTGGTCCAGCTCCTGGTTGTGGTTGGAACCAACCTCAGCGATGACGAAGGTGGGCTCTCCAGGACCGATCCACCTGTGGTCGCCGATCTGCACCCTGTCCGTCATCGCAAGACCTCATGCAAGACCTTATGGGGGATGCAGGATATGATGCGCTCCAGCCCTTTACCATCCACAAGCACTTTGCCCATCCGGGACATGGAGACCCGCATAGCCTCATCGTCCAGCAGCCCCCTGATCCTGTTGGAGAGCTCCTCCAAGGGGATCAGGCAACCGTCTCCCAAATGAAGGGTGGTCCCTGCTTTCTCGAACTCCTGATTCAGCGAACTCTCGCTCTCGGGGCGGGAGAGCATGATGCTTGGTGTGCCTGTCACCGCCGTCTCGTACTTGGTGAGGCCGTCGCCGGTGATAGCCAGGTCGGCCCACAGCATCTCCTCGGCCAGGTTAGAGTTCTGGCCCACCAGGGCGTATTCGCCGTTGTAACTTCCTAGCAGTTCTTTCACCTCACGGACCAGGAGTTCCGAATAGCCGGCGCCCAGGACCACCCGGAGGGATGGAAGTGGTCCTGGAAGCCGGCACAGAGCGGTCACGATCTTGGCTGTCAGGTGCAGGTCGTCGCTGCCTCCAACGATGACCAGCACCCGTCGCCCTTCCCGGTTGATGGTACGGGCCAACAGGGCGGCGGCGGTAAACTCGGCCCGGAATATGAAATAGGCGGGGCCCAGCAGGAAAGTCCGGGCCCCGCCAACCGGCATTCCGGCGTTGCCGTTACGGCTAATCATGTATGGGCTAACAACGACATCCGCAGGCAGGTCCATCAGCTCCCCCGACGCGATTCCCACGGTGAAGAAGCCCGGCGCCAGCGCACTATGATAGGCCAGCAGCTCTTCGACATTGGCCAGGGCCGGCCGGTGGCACACGTCTATGACCATCAGTCCGGCCCCGACCCTGGTCCCTATTTCTCGGGTCGTCCGGGCGTCGTCCAGGTAAGTCCAATCGCAGCTGCTATCGTAGCTGCCATCGCAGGAGATCTCCTCCACGTCGTACCCCTGGGACCGGATCACACCGGCGACGCAGGGGTCGAATGGTTTTATCACAAAGATGGGTTTGATCCCAATCTCGGCAAGACCGGCGGCGACGGCCACGCAGCGCATTATGTGGCCCATACCCAGGTGAGGCGAGCCGTCGGCTCGAATAATTGCAGTTTTCATGGGCTGGAAGAACCTTTCCTGGCCAGGAATAGTCTCCAAGCGTCACGCCGCTGGGGGACGAACAGGTCGGACTCGGCGTAGCCCTCTTCGATCTCCTGAAACCCGGCCAGCAGGCTTCGCCATCCCGACGATGTGCCGTCGTAGAAGATCTCCATGCCGAAGCGGGTGTCGTGGGGCGACTCCCGGTCAATCCGGTGAGTGCCGTTGCCCAGGTCGTCGGAAAGACGCCTGGCCATGAAGCTGTTCGGGTGGATCATCGATATCAGTAGCACGCCGCCGGGACGGAGCACCCGCCGGAATTCCTCTATGGCCTCAAAGACCAGGGGTAGGGCGCCGTAGTAATAGACGGCATTCCAGGAGACCAGGATGTCGAAGTGCTCGTCCGGGTAGGGCAGGCCAGTGCCGGTGAGCAGCCCCAGGTGCAGGTCAACTCCCGCCTGGGAAGCCAGCGTGCGGGCAGCCTCTATACTCTCCTGGCTCACCTCCAGACCGTGGGCTTCATACCCCGACTGGGCCAGCATGATCAGGTTACCACCGATGCCGAAACCTACGTCCAGCACACGGCCGGACCTGGGGACCGGGGCATATTTGCCCCTGACCAGGCGCAACAGGTTCTCGTCGGGGTATACGTTGCCCGTGCCGGTGCGGTAGAAGGCTGCCCAACGCTCTGAGCCCTTCATGCCGGTATTTTTAGTATCCAATCTAGATTTGTTCATAACAAATTAGGTGTTATTCAGAGGTTTGCTACAAAGGCCGGAAAACGGCTTTCACCGGCTCCCCTTCCAGGTAGGATTCGGGGCTGCCCGACTTAACCGCCTTCCTCAATATCTCCAGGGCTTCGAAATACGCTGCCAAGGTCATGTCTATGTCCTCGGGACTGTGGGAAAAGGAGACACAGTGGGCCGCGCTGAAGAGGATGCCCCGCTTCAACACTTCCTGCTGGAAAAGACTTTTCAGGAGTAGAGAATCGTTGCCCTGGCCATCTTGGAACAGAAGGGCGGTGCGGGGGGCCAGCCCGATGGAGCGGGTGTTACGCTCCAGCTTGAGGTCCCAGACCATGCGGTTGAAGCCCTCCTGTAGCCGCGTTCCCATCTCCCAAAGGTGGGCGGGTACCTCCTGTACCTGTATCTCTTTAATTGTGGCGATGCTGGCCGCCAGGGAGAGGCACTCGCCACCGAAGGTGAAGGAGTAAAAGACCTCGTGGAAGACCTCCATCACCTCCCGGCGGCCTACTATGGCCGATATTGGCATCCCGTTCCCCATGGCCTTTCCGAAGCAGGCGAGGTCGGGGTTCACGCCGAAATAGTCGTCGATCCCGCCCAAACGGAACCGGAAGCCGGTGGCCACCTCGTCGAATATCAGAATGGCCCCATTGGAATGGGCCAGCTCCTTAACACCCCGGAGAAAACCCGGATCCGGAAGGACCATACCGTAGGGTTCCATGATGACCGCTGCCACCTGGCCCTTGTGTCGGTCGAACAGCGTCTCAAGAGCGGGAAGGTCGTTGTAGGGAAAACCTGCTTGAAGCTGGATGCTGCCATTGGGGACGCCCCGGTTGCGGGAGGTGCTCCCGATGTACCAGTCATGCCATCCGTGATAGCCGCAGTGGAGAACCATTTCCCGGCCGGTGAAGGCCCTGGCCCCACGGATGGCCCCTGTGGTGGCGTCGGAGCCGTTTTTCCCGAGCCGGACCATGTCGGCCCAGGGAATGACCGTAGTGAGCAGCTCCGCCAGCTCAACCTCCAGAGGATGCATCAACGAGAAGCTCATCCCCTGCTCAACCTGCCGCTGGATGGCCTCGTTCACGCTGGGGTAGCTGTGCCCCAGGATCACTGAGCCAAGCCCCATGGGATAGTCTATATACTCGTTGCCGTCCACGTCCCACACCCGGCATCCTTTGCCCCGCTGCAAGTACTTGGGGGCTATTCTCTGGACGTACTGGGTCGGGCCCTTGCTCAAAGTCTGGGTGCCGGCGGGGATCAGGGGCACCGCCCGTTCCCAGAGAATGTCAGTTTCCCTGAGGGCTGGGGCGGCATCGTAGCGAAGCAGCTTTCGCTCCCCTTGAAGGGAATTCAGGAAACCCTCGTTCCGTTGGATGTCATTGTTGTTCTGGAATATATCAGGACGCCGCTGGGAAAGGTCGAGGATTTCAGATAGGCCGAAGGCATGTTCGTGTATGGGGTAGAGCTCCTCGTAGACTCCCCGGACCACCTCGTAGTCAGAGGGCTCGTCCACCGTCAGCCTGAGGTGGGAGAGGTCCTCGTGGCAGGGAATGCGGTGAGTTTTGCATTTGCCCGTAAGATTAATGTACGGGGTAACGTGCTGTCGCTCATAGGCCTTATCCGCCTCTTTCCGGCCCGCTCCAGGGCCTGGAAGGACAGGATTTCGCAGTCCATACCCTCAGGCCAGTCCGGACCCAAGGAAACGTGGTCTACGTCGCCGATGTGATTTACATAATATTCTACCAACTGGTCGATAACCGACGGGTCCACCAGTGGGCAATCGCCGGTGAGCCGCACCACCGCCGAGGTCTTCGGGTCTTCCCCGGCTTCCTTAAGGACGAGCTTGGCTGCCCGATAGACCCTGTCCAACACATCGTCAACGCTCCCGGTGGTGGAATCAACGCCCGCATCCTGGGCCACGGCGGTGATTTGCCGGTCTTCCTCCAGGTCCGTTGTTGCCACCACCAGCTTGTCCAGTGACCGGGCCAACTTCGCCCGGTGTATCTGGTGCCAGAGCATCGGATGTCCGCAAATGTCTTTCGTGACCTTTCCCGGCAGGCGAGTGGAGCCGGACCTTGCCTGAATAACGCCCAGGATCATGCCGCCACCTTGATACTGTGTCCGTTGTGCATGGAATCCTTTATGGCCAGGGCGATTTCAAGGACTTTCCCGGCCTCCCGCAGGCCCAGGCAGGGCTCTTCCTCGCCCCGCACACATCGGAGGAAATGCTCCATCTCATCCAGGTACATCTGGTTGATGCTGTACCCCTGGGGTTCTGAGAAGGTCTGCCACCCATTCTCTTTCGCCGAGTAAAGCCGTACGGAACTTTGGCTCAGGTCCCAGAGGATGGTGCCCTCCTCGCCGATGACCTTGCATGTCCTGGAATAGGTCCTCTGGACGTAGTCCATGTGAATGGCCACGCTGAATCCGGCAACCTGTTTCATGAGGATATTGATGCTGTCCTCGGTGTCGATCTCCAGGGAGCTGAGCTTGCCACCCTGGCAGTAGACCTCCGACACCTCTCCAAATAGCCAGCGGGCGTAATCGATCTCGTGTATCCCGTCCAGGACCACCCCGCCTCCCAGTGAGGCGCTGGCACTGTACCATCCTCGGTAGTCCTCTCCGGGGTGCCAGTCGGGAAGGTACTGACCGGCATCCAGAAGGACGGCGATTATACGGCCTATGGCCCTCTGGTCCAGCAAACCTTTTATCGTAGCGGGGCCGTGGTGGAATCGCATGTTGCATCCGACAAGGGCCGTGAGTTCCTGGGGTAGGGCCGCTGAGATGAGCTCATCCACCCCCTCCATCCGGTCTCCCAGGGGCTTCTCGATGAAAAGGTGGCAGCCATGGCCGGCGGCTTCCAGTGCCAGTGGAAGGTGCAGGCTGGTCGGCGTAGCGATTAGGGCAACCTGGGGGCCCAGTTCCCATCCCTGATCCACCGTCGGTACTGTCGGTATGCCGCATTGCTCCTCTACCTGGGCCCGGCGGTCCTCTCTGATATCGAATGCAATCACGTCCTTGACGCCCAGCTCCAGGAGGTTGCCTATGTGCCTCCGCCCGATGGAGCCGCATCCCATAACGAAGAAGCGAGGGGAATCAGCCAAATCTGTCATTTATTACCAAGCCGCGAATGGTGATTTTTGGCGAGAATATTGGGGGCGATGCAATTGGCGACAACGCCCAGTCAGCCTTATTTGGAGTAATAGCCCACTACCTTGTGCAGGGCCTCCATCACGTCCTCCACATCCTGCTGGACCATGGATTGGAACAGTGGCAAGGTGATGAGGGATTGGTAAGCGCCTTCGGCCACGGGGTACTCCCCGCCACGAAATCCGAACCTGTTCCTGTAATAAGGGTGCAGGTGTACCGGGATATAGTGGACGTTCACCTCGATGTTTTCTTCCCGCAAGGCCCTGAAAATCTCTTTTCGTCCGGCGGTGAAGTTTTCCAACTGGAGTCTGATGGGGTAAATGTGCCATCCGCTCCTGACCTCGGACCGTTCCACGGGGGTGATGATTCCCGGTAGCTGGGCCAGGGCTTCGGTATAGTAGCTGGCAATTTCTCGCCGTCTGGATAGATTGTGGTCCAGTCTTTTAAGTTGGGACAGTCCCAGAGCACAGCCAATATCGCTGAGGCGGTAGTTGAAGCCCAGGTCCGTCATCTCGTAGTACCATTGCCCGTTGTCAGGTCCCTGTTGCTGCCGGGCTTCGGGGTCTATCCCGTGGTTCCGAAAACTCCGTAGCCGCCGGGCCAACTCCTGGCTATCGGTGGTCACCATCCCGCCTTCACCGGTGGTGATGTGCTTCACGGGATGGAAGTTGAAGGTAGTCATGTGGCTTAACCCGCCCACCCTTCGCCCCTTGTATTGGGCCCCAAGGGCGTGGGCCGCATCCTCAATGACCACCAGGCCATGCTTCTCGGCCAGGCTAAGCATCTCATCCAACGCCGCCGGGTGGCCTGAGTAGTCCACGGGCATCAGGGCCTTCGACCGGCTGGTGAGGCGGCTCGCGGCCTGGTCTGGGTCCATATTCAGGGTATCGGGGGACACGTCGGCGAAGACCGGCTTCGCCCCGGTATACAGCACGGAATTGGCCGTGGCGCAAAAAGTGAAGGGGGTGGTGATGGCCTCATCCCCGGGGCCCAGCCCCGCTGCATAGGCAGCCCCATGGAGGGCTGCCGTCCCTGAGCTGAATGTCACTGCATACCGGGCATCCACATAGGCTGCCACCGCCTCTTCGAACTCTCCGACCTTGGGTCCGGTGGTGATCCAGCCGCCACGCAACACCTGCTCCACCACCTTGATGTCCTCTTCCTCGATCAGGTGATGCCCGTAGGGCAACGGGACGGAGCGCACGGGCCGCCCTCCGTGGATGGCCAGGGGTTTGGGTGTCACGCCCGATTTTTTCACAGCTGGGCAACCATCTCGCGGATTTGCTCCGCCGTCAGCCATACAGGATTGTTATCGCTGGTATAACTGAAGCCCTCGGGCACGCTTTTGCCGCCATCCTCTCTGCCCCAGTCCCACCAGGGGTGAGCCGACTGGATCAGGTACATATCCGGAAATTCCAGGGCCTGCCGCGACTCGTCGGAGGATACCAGAAGCTCGTGGATCTTTTCGCCGGGACGCACGCCGGTAAATTTTACTTCGCAGTCCGGCGCGATGGCATCCACCAGGTCCATTATGTTCATGCTGGGGATCTTGGGAACAAATACCTCCCCTCCCTGCATCCTTGCCAGGCAGTTGAGCACGAACTCCACGCCCTGCTCCAGGGTGATCCAAAACCGGGTCATACGTTTATCGGTTACAGTGATCACGCCGGTGGGCTGTTGCTGGAGGAACAATGGGATCACACTGCCCCGGCTGGCCACCACATTCCCGTAGCGGGCACAGCTGAATCTCGTAGCCTCCATGGTGGAATAGGAATGTCCCTGCACGATGAGTTTTTCGGCGCACAGCTTGGTTGCCCCGTACAGGTTCACGGGGTTCACGGCTTTATCGCTGCTGAGGGCGATAACCCGTTTTACCCCGCTGTCGATGGCTGCGTCCATGACATTGACGGCCCCGATGACGTTGGTCTTCACCGCTTCGAATGGGTTGTACTCGCAGGCCGGCACCTGTTTTAGAGCGGCGGCGTGGATAACAGTGTCCACGCCGTTCATGGCGCGGTAGAGTCGGTCCCTGTCCCGGACGTCACCGATGAAGAATCGCAAGCATTCGTGCTGGAATTGCTGCTGCATCTCATGTTGCTTGAGCTCGTCGCGGCTGAATATGATCAGCTTGGTTGGCGGGCCATTCTCCAGCAACCGTTGGGTGCATTTCCTCCCGAAGGAACCGGTACCGCCGGTGATCAGGATGCTCTTTCCTTGAATGTCGAACGGCATGTTATCAGGCGCTCCCATAAAAGTTAGAGACTGCCGGGAAAAATTCCGGATTGGGGGAAATAGATTTTCACACTGAGCCTAGCCCGTCACCGAACGGTACGCCATTTCCCGGTCTCCCCTTAGCTCCAGGATTCGCTCCACCGCCTCCCTCACCGCACCATGCCCGCCACTGGCGCCGGTCACGTAAACACTGCATTCTTTGACAGCGGCGACGGCGTTCTGGACGGCGATTGGGAATCCGACCCGCTTCATGATCGGTATATCGGGGAGGTCGTCGCCGATGTAGGCAACCTGGGCGGGTCCAAAGCCGTATTTCTTGAGCAGGAGGTCCAGCGCCTCTCCTTTGTGGCTGACTCCCTGAAAGACCTCCTCGATATCCAATTCCGATGCCCTGCGGAGCACCACCTGGGAGCTCCTGGCGGTGATTATCCCGACCTTGAGTCCTGCCGCCTGCGCCAGCGAAACTCCCATCCCATCATGCACGTCGAACCTTTTCACTTCCCCCTCGCCGTCCATCAGGATAATACCGCCGTCGGTGAGCACCCCGTCCACGTCCAGAATCAGCATCCGGAGCCCCCTGGCCAGTTCCTGGACTTTTTCAGAGCCCGGTCCCTGGGTCACGTCTGCTTCTCCGCGGTTGCGGACTGTATGGCCAGCACCATTTTCAGGAGCGCCCGCATCTGGCCCAGGGGCACCATGGTCGCACCGTCGGAAAGGGCCTTCTCTGGCTCGGGGTGGGTCTCGATGAAAAGGCCGTCGATGCCCACAGCCACAGCCCCTCTGACCTGGGCCGGGATGAACTGGGGCCTGCCGCCGGAAGACCCGCCGCGCCCGCCCATCTGTTGAACGCTGTGGGTGGCGTCGAAGACCACCGGGTAACCCAGGGACCTCATGATAACCAGGCTGCGCATGTCTACAACCAGGTCGCGGTACCCAAAAAACGCTCCCCGTTCTGTGACCAGTACGTTCTTGGTCCCCGAATCGGTCACCTTCTCCACGGCATATCCCATGTCTTCCGGGGGCATGAACTGTCCCTTCTTGATGTTTACCGCCCGCCCCCATTTGCCACATTCGGCCAGCAGGTCCGTTTGGCGGCTCAGGAAGGCGGGCACCTGCAAGATGTCCACCACCTCCGCCACCTCCCGTACCTGGTCTATCTCGTGGACATCGGTCAGGACTGGGACCCCCACCCGTTCTTTCACCTTTGCCAGGATGGACAGTCCCTGTTGCAGGCCGTGTCCCCGGAAGGACTTCAAGGAGGTGCGGTTGGCCTTGTCGAAGGAAGCCTTGAATATGTATGGTAGCTTGAGCTCACCGCAGAGACCGGCCAGATATTCCGCCACCGATAGGCAAAGGGCTTCAGACTCAATGGCGCATGGCCCGGCAATAACCGCCAGGGGTCCATCCCCGATTCGGATGGGACCCACCTGAATAGGCGCCGGCAGCGGCCCCACGGGCCTCATTGCCTCAGCCCATTCGTTATGCTCGTTATCCGTCATATCATCATTCAGGCAGGTATCGCAGGTGGGTATCGCTTGCTTTGAAATCACAAGATGTTAGGAAGGGCGGGAACTTGATGCCAGGATGTCCTTCACCAATTCCAGGTCTGGGGGGACGTCCACACCCCGGGGGTGGTAGTCGATCTCCACCGTGAGGATGTGCTCCCCGGCCTCCAGAAGGCGTAGCTGCTCCAGTTTTTCCGCAGTTTCCAGCCGGCCCTCGGGCAGCCGTGGATACTCCATCAGCACCTCTCTCTTGTAGGCGTACACCCCTGCGTGGCCCCAGAAGGGCGCCTGGGAAAGCCAGCCCGAGGGCTCCGTATCCCGGACGTAGGGGATGGGGCTGCGGGAGAAGTAGAGGGCTATACCATCCGAGCCCCTGGCCACCTTCACCACATTGGGACTGGTGATGTCTTGAGGGTCGGTTATTGCATAAACCGGTGTCGCCACGGCCGTCTGGATATCCTCCTCCAGTGCCTCAACCAATCTGTCGATCACATTTCCCGAGATGAGGGGTTCGTCCCCCTGTACGTTTACGATCACGTCTCCATCCAGCTTGTGCAGCACCGAGGCGATTCTGGCTGTACCCGAGGGGCACTCTGGTGAGGTCATCAATACCCGGGCACCCCATGACGAGGCCGCATCCAGCACTTCCTCACTGTCCGACAGGACCCATACCTGGGATATGCTTCGGGCCGACGATACACCCTGGTACACATGCCAGAGCATGGGCCGGCCGTGTATGTCCGCAAGCACCTTGCGGGGAAACCTGGTAGATCCCAACCTGGCTGGGATAGCTACGATCGCACTCATCCTGCTACTCTATCGAGGACTCCGGGCCGCCCGAATTTGGCGTAGGGCTCCCCCCATCGCGTCCCGCTTTTTTTCTTCGGGGCGCGTCCATCGCGTCTCCGTCCTCCTCCCTCGCCGCTCAATGTCATTTGGGATATAGGGGCCCGATGCCGGGCCCCGTTCTCATGGGGTCTCTGGCTACTCCCGTCCGTTTAGATCATCCGAGGCTTGGACGGGGATCAGCCAGTCACTTTGATTCGTCCGTAACCCTTGACCCAGGCGCCAACGGACCCTGCCTCGGTGGCCATGTCCAGCTCGCCAGGGTCTATCACAGTGGGCAGCTTCCTTCCCAGCCAGCTCAGGAACACTTCACACCGCTCCCTGGCCGGTTGGTATCGCTCGAATATGGCATCCAGTCCCTTGAGAGGCCCCGATCTCACCTGTACGCGGTCGCCCTTCTTGAACACCTGGCTATAGCCACCATGATTCCACCGTTCCACCCGTTGTAGAATCTCGTCAACGCTGTCTTCGGGTAAGGGTAATGGGCGGCTTTCGGGGGGCAGGAAGTAGCTGACACCCGGGGTCCAGAGCAATCCCGGCCAGAGGTCGCTATCGGAGGTATCGACCTGGCAGAACAGGTAGCCCGGGAACAGCTCCTCCTCTTTCTCGGTCTGAGCCTTCAGGGCCACGATCCGAGGGTTATAGACCTCGATTCCCCAAAGCTTCAGGTGTTTCTCTGCGAGAGCGGTCTGAAATCGCTTGGCCTTGGCTACGTACCATTCAAACGCCATCATTGCCCTCCGTTGCCTCACTGAGGAGCGTAACTATCTTCTCCCGGGGGACACCCAAAAGGGCCAGTTCCTCCCGTCTGACTTCCACTCCCGCCAGGGATGCTATAATCACCCTATCGTAGTCCGTAGGTGATAGGCTAGCGGAATGCCTTACCAACATGCCCAGGAACTTCCCATCAACGGAGTCTCTGGGCGTGAAAATGTCTATCTCTTCAATGCCGGTGTCCCTGAGGCACATGTAGACCAGCTCTGCCAGTTCACCTGTGCCATAGATGGCCACCCGTGATTCGGCGTTCAAATTTAGTGGCTCCAAATCCTCCCTCAGGGTCTCCCGCACTTTCTGGTAGTGGTTGACGAACCGGTGTATGTACCCAACCGTCAGATGAATCTTCCTGGTGAACCCGGCGGGTGTTATCGCGTACAGCCAGCGTTTCCAGCTGGATTGAGTGACCCGTACGTACCCCTTTTCTGCCAGTTT
The DNA here is from genome assembly GCA_965225925.1 of Dehalococcoidia bacterium. Lineage (GTDB taxonomy): Bacteria > Chloroflexota > Dehalococcoidia > Lucifugimonadales > JAGWBF01 > CBDDBY01. The sequence goes on from CBDDBY010000005.1 coordinate 1,172,705, forward strand.
ACGCATCAGTGCATTGGTCAGCCCCAGGGCGATTCCCAGCCGTAGGGAAAGGTCTCGCTGGCTGGCCTGGGGAGTGCTGTATACCTCGGTCAGCAGCCTCAGTTCGCGGCAGGTGGGGTCTTCACCCGAATTTTGTTGTTCACTTTTTGAACGCATGCACCAATTGTAGAATCGTGTTGTGCGTAAGTCAAGCCTGGCAATTAGTGGGTTAGGGCGGTTTTGGAACCCTGGCCGGACCGGAAAACCGCCCGTTAGTGCCTGGAATCGATGGAGAGTGCCGTCTTGACAGGGGGTCACTCTTACCGGAGAATATGGGTTAGCCCTAATTGTTCAGAGTGCTGGCACCCAGCATTTTGCCAACATTTGGATATTTGAGGAGGCGGGTATGCCTGACCTGACACAGGATGAAATAAGGGCCATGGGCCATGCCGTTGGGCTGGAGATAGTGGAGCCCGAGTTGACCGAGGTAATGCACAGCCTAAACGCCATCTTGCAGGCTCTGGACGAGATCAACCCGCCGGGGCTGGACGATGTAGAGCCCCTTCCTATCCTCATCCCGCCCAGATAGCACCGCAGTCCCGGACCCATCCCATCTCAATCCCCGCCGGCAGCCCCTTCTCGAAGAAAGTCATGCGACTCCGTACGGCCCCCATGTTAGAAGTCCGCCCCCCGGACCGTGCAACTCCTGCCATGGGCTGGGAGAGGGAGTCAACATCGACAACCCAGCTATCTCCTTTCTTCCCACCAGTGAACTTTCGCGTCTCATCAAGGCCAAAGGGGCTGCCCGGTGGAGGCCACACCATGGCATTTCATGAAGCCTTCTGCCGCATCGGACCACAGGCCGGCCTTCTAACCGGCCGGCGGCGGGCTATCATTAATAAACAGGGAGTTTAGGGAGTCGCAACATGGATAAAGTAGATATACCCTTTCTTTCCGCAACGGAGCTGGGGCATCTGATCAAGGCCAAAGAGGTCTCGCCGGTGGAGGCCACCGAGGCTTACCTGGACCGGATTGACGATCTGGACTTCAAGTTCAACGCCTACCTCAACCTGTGCCGTAAGCAAGCCCTTGAGGCGGCGCGAGATGCGGAACAGGCAATCCTTGCTGGGAACTATCTGGGGCCGATGCATGGGATACCCGTTGCCGTCAAGGACCAGTTGTGGACAAAGGGAATCCGCACCACCGCCGGTTCCCTCTTTTTCGCCGATTTCATCCCTGATGAGGACGCCACTGTCGTAGCCAAGCTGAAAAATGCGGGGGCCGTCATCCTGGGTAAGGCCAACCTTACCGAGTTTGCCATCGGGGGTCCCCAACGCTTCAGCATCGCCCGCAATCCCTGGAACCTGGACATGTTCACCGGCGCATCCAGCAGCGGCTCGGGCGCCGCCACAGGCGCATACCTTTGCGCCACCTCTTTGGGGGAGGACACGGGTGGCTCCATACGCTTCCCCGCCTCCTTTTGCGGCGTGGTCGGCCTTCGGCCGACGTGGGGACGGGTGAGCCGGTACGGTGTTATGAAGGGAATCTGGTCCATGGACACCGTCGGCCCCATCTCCAGGACGGTGGAGGACACCGCCATCACTCTTGGCGCCATCGCCGGGCATGACCCGAAAGACCCATATACGTGGAATACGCCGGTACCCGACTACAGGCAGGCCCTGGACGGCGATATAAAGGGCTTGAGGGTCGGGATAATATCGGAGCAGATCAATAGCGAGGCGGTGGATGAGGAGGTGAGGAACGCGGTCATCAAGGCGACGACCGTGTTGGGAAAGCTGGGTGCATCAGTGGAGGAGGTCTCCCTCCCCATGACAAAATACGCCATGCTGGCGACATTGATACCCCTGGGCGTGGAGCCTGCATCTCTCCACAGGCAGCGGATCCGGGAACGTCTCCACGAGTTTACCCCCGTCAATCGCATCGGCCTTCTTACCGGCAGCATCATGCCGGCCCAGGCCTACTACAAGGCGCAGAAAATATCGGCCCTGATCAGGAAGCAGGTTCACGAAGCGATGGAAAGGTACGACGTTTTGGTCCTGCCCACCACCGGGACCCCGGCCAAGAGCATCGAGGCCTACACCAACATGCTGGTCCGGCAACGGCCCCAGGTCCTGACCTTCACCTTCAACCTGGCTTACGCCCCCGCCATCTCCATACCCTGCGGTCTTAGCTCTCAGACGCTGCCCATCGGGCTTCAGATCGGGGGCCGGCCCGGTGAAGACGCCACGGTGCTGAAGGTTGCCCATGCCTACGAGCAGGCGACCCCGTGGCACACCATGAGGCCGTCCGCTACATAGGACCCATAAGCCGGCTCCTGCGGGACCGTCCGCACACCTGCCTTTTTATAAATGAAGGGGATCGGACATGGATAACCCCGAATCCACCGAAGGACGTCCTTGGGGACAGCCCTTGAAGAAGCCAGAGGGTGCTCCTCTGAATCTGGGATAATGGTTTTGGAACAGAAACCCGCCCGGAAACAAGGAGCACCCAATAGATGCTGCCACAGAACAAATCCGACCGTATGCGCATCCTCTTTGACGACCATCGCCTGGTGGCCAATGATTCAAATAGGGGGCCGGCCTGCTCCTGCCGGCCACCCTAGCCCGGCACCTGGGCCTGCGGGAACTCGTTGACCATCACCTTGACCTCGGCGGAGCGCCGGGACGGGCGAACACTGGGGACAAGATGCTGACGCTGGTCGCTTCCGCGCTGGCAGGCGGCGACTGCATCGACGACGCCGATGCGCTGCGCGCTGGTGGGACGGTCGGTGTTCTAGGCTGCGTGGTCAAGGCGTCATCCACCCTGGGGACCTTCCTGCGCAGCTTCCGGTGGGGGCATGTCCGTCAACTCGACCGCGTGAGCCGCCAGTTGTTGGCCCGGGCCTGGGCCGCTGGGGCCGGACCCGGCGACTCGCCCCTGAGCATCGACCTGGACTCGACCATCTGCGAGACCTATGGACTGGCCAAGGAGGGAGCGCGCCACCACGGCTATACCGGCGCCCGCGGCTATCACCCGCTGCTGGCCATTGCCGCCGGCACCGGCGAGGTGCTGATGTCCCGGCTGCGCGAGGGCCGGGCCAACACCGCCCGTGGCGCGGCCCACTTCCTGCGTGAGACGGTGGGGCGGGTGCGCTACGGCGGGGCCAGGGGACAACTCACGGTGCGGGCCGACAGCGGCTTCTACGCCCACACTGTCGTTGCCGCCTGCCGGGAAATGGATGTCCGCTTCTCTATCACCATCCGCCAGCGCGCCAGCCTGCGGGACCTGATCGAGGCGATACCAGAGGAGGACTGGACTCCCATTCCCTACTGGATGGACGGCGCCGCCGATGTCGCCGAGACGACTTACACCCCGTTCCAGACCAAGCCGGACGCCCCGCCGGTGCGGCTCATTGTCCGGCGGGTGAAGCCGACGCCCGGTTCCCAGCTCGCCCTCTTCGCCAGATACAGCTATCACGCCTTCATCACCGACCGCGATGGGGAGACGCTGGAACTGGAGGCCGATCATCGCCGCCACGCCGAGGTCGAGAACGCCATACGCGACCTCAAGTACGGCGTCGGGCTGAACCACATGCCGTCGGGGCGCTTCGCCGCCAACGGCGCCTGGCTGGCGGTCCAGGTGATGGCGCATAACCTGGCCCGCTGGACGGCGCGGATTGGTCTGGGCGAGGGGACCGTGATCACCAAGACCCTCAGGCGGCGGGTCTTCGCTCTGGTGGGACGGATCACCCGCTCGGCGCGCCGCCTCACTTTGCATCTCCCCCGGCGCTGGCCTTGGGAAACCCAGTTCAGTCGCGCCTTGGCCCGGCTGCAAGCCATTCCATTCCCGGCCTGACGGCCAGCCTGCAACTGACCCAACGTCCCCGCAATCTCGCGCCACCCCGGTCTCGAGAGTCCCCTGCTGCGTATCCTCTCGCCATCCCGCGCATCGCAACTCCCGCATAGGGCCTTAGGGGCCCTGTGCGGCGACTGAAGACCGTCCGCCGGCCTCCCATCTACCCCAAGAGCCCAGGCCATCTCCCCTGTAGCTCCCTCACCCACCCCCTTCCGCTGTCCTCACGCCGTCCATCGGTGTCCTTCGGTGGATTCGGGCTTAAGGCTGCGGCACAGGGGCGCCTCAACCGGCTTTCCGCATTCTACGGCCTCCTGAGCAGCTCCACCGCTGGGCCACAAAGTCCCGTTGCAAGGGGGTATCCCCGATGGTACACTTCTAGCGGCCAAACTATGGTAAGGGGGTATGGAGAGGATGGCAGGACTGGGGACCGCTTCCCGGTACGATGTAATAGTGGTGGGCGCTGGAAACGGGGCGTTGACAGCGGCCATCTCGGCCCGCCAAAAGGGCGCCCGGGTCCTGGTGTTGGAGAAGGCGCCCGAAGCCGAGAGGGGCGGAAACAGCAGGTTCAGCGGCGGACTGTTCCGGTTCGCCTACGAGGGAATCGAGGACCTGAAGCCCCTGCGGCAGGACGTTCCTTCGGGAGAGTGGGACCGGGTTGACGTCGGCTTTTACGACCCCGGACGCTATACGGGCGACATCATGCGAGTGACCCAGGGCCAGGCCAATCCCGAGCTCGTCGAAACCCTGACCAAGCAGTCCTACCCCACCATGGTCTGGATGACGGAGCTCGGTGTCGTCTGGGAGTGGACTTTCCTCTGGTCGGTGGACTCGGGCGACCGGCTCCGTTTCAACCCGGGCAGCGTTCTGGGGGCCAAGAACAAGGGCGTGGGGCTGATGGAGTACCTTTACGCCGCAACCGAGGCCGCCGGCATAGACATCGCCTACCAGGCCAAGATGGTCGGTTTCCTCCAGGACGACACCGGCCGGGTGACGGGCGTGAGGGTCAGGACTCCCTCTGGGACCGAGGACGCCCCGGCAGGGGCGGTGGTGCTGGCCTCGGGGGGATTCGAGGCCAATGCCGAGATGCGGGCCCGCTACCTGGGGCCCGGCTGGGACCGGGTAAAGGTGAGGGGCACCAAGTTCAACACCGGCGAGACCATGAGCATGGCCATGGACATAGGCGCTAAGCCCGTGGGCCACTGGCAGGGCTGCCACGCGACGCCCATCGACGGCAACGCCGCCCCCGTGGGCGAGCTTCGACTCACCGACATGACCAACCGGCTTTCCTACCCCTTCTCCATCATGGTGAACTCTCAGGGAAATCGGTTCGTGGACGAAGGGGAGGACCTGGGCGCCTACACCTATGCCAAATTCGGCCGTGCCATCCTGGCCCAGCCGGGGAGCATCGCCTACCAGATCTTCGACCAGAAGACGATACACCTGCTGGAGGAGCGCTACTCCACCGGCACCCCGGTGGTTGCCAACACCATCCGGGACATCGCGGAGCAGCTACCCATCGACCCCGACGCGCTGGAGCGTACAGTGAAAAAGTTCAACGCCGCCGTCCAGCCCGGCGAGTTCGATCCGGCGATGAAGGACGGGAAGTGCACCCGCGGCCTGGAGCTGCCCAAGTCCAACTGGGCCCTCCCCATCGACTCGCCCCCCTACTCGGTCTATTCGGCGGCCTGCGGCATCACCTTCACCTTCGGCGGCATCATGATAGACACCCAGGCCAGAGTCATCGACACCGAGGACCTCCCCATTCCCGGCCTGTATGCGACCGGCGAGATAGCCGGCGACTTTTTCTATCACAACTATCCGGGCGGGACCGGTCTGATGCGAGGGGCCGTCTACGGCCGCATCGGCGGGGCCAACGCCGCAGCCGAGGCCCTTAAAAAATAGCCGGCCAATCGTCCAGGACCGAAGATTAGCCACAGAGGCACAGAGATAACGGATAAAAATGAATCCTCTGTGTCTCTGCGGCCTATTTGTTTGAGAGGAGAAGCAGTATATGAATGAGACACGGCGCCTGGCTGAATTCGTGGCCGGGACCGGATACGAAGACCTTCCCAAAGATGTGGTGGAAGCCACCAGGATATACATCCTGGACAATCTGGCCAGCGGCTTCGTGGGCTCCAGCACACCATGGGCGGAGATGGTGAGTGAGATGGCGCGGGAGAGCGCGCCGAATGGTCCCTGCTCAGTGTTATCCAGGAGTTGGACCACCACACCTTCCTACGCCGCCCTGGCCAACGGGACCATGATTGGCGCATTCGAGACCGACCACGCCTTCGTCCGGGGTTCCTGCCATCCCAGCGCCTCCGTCTTTCCGGCGGCATTTGCCATCGCTGAGCGGGAGCATCTGGACGGCAGGTCCTTTTTGGCCTCGGTGGCCCTGGGCTACGAGTTGGTCTGCAGGGTGGGTGCGGCGGCCACCCGGGCGGTGGAGGACGAGGCGGGTTTCCACGGGCCGGGGACCAACTCCCCCTTTGGCGGAGCTGCAGGGGCGGGTAAGGCCATGGGCCTGGACGCCCTGAGCTTGTCGAACGCCCTGGGCATCGCCGGGTCCCACGCCGGAGGTATCATGGAATTTGCCAGGGAAGGGGCCATGACCAAGCGATTGCACGTGGGGCGTGGGGCACAGATGGGCCTGGAGAGCGCTTTACTGGCGGCCCGGGGCTTCACCGGACCTTCAACCGTCCTGGAGGGCGACCGGGGCTTTCTGAAGGTGTATTCTCCTTCCCCTCGCCCCGAACTGCTGGTGGAAGGGCTGGGAGAGATCTATCTCCTGATGGAGATGACCGTCAAGGCCTACGCCTGCCACGCCTCCTTTCACCCCGTTATAGAAGGTATCTGCCGCTTCCGGGAGGAGCACAAATATGACTCGGCAGGTTTAGAGGGCGTCAAGGTAGTAGCCACCGAGGAGATGGTGGATAGGCACGGCCAGAGGGAGCCCGCCAGCCTTCTGGGCGCCCAGTACAGCCTGCCCTTTACCATGGCGGTGGCCCTCGGCCGGGACATAGCCGACCCGAAGGTGTACAACGAGGCCACTCTTTGGGACACCAAGATCCGTAGCCTGGCCAAGTCTATTGAGATGAATGCCGATGGCAGCCGCTTCGGAAAGCCCGGCGGCCCCGTGGCGGAGGTCACCTTGACCATCCAAGGTAATACCCACAGCTTCGCGGTGGCCGGCTGGAAGGGCGCCCCAACCAACCCATATACTTTTTATGAAATGGCCCAGAAGTTCCGTAGATACGCCTCCCATGCTTTGCCGCCGGATCGCATCGATGTCCTAATCGAGAAGGTGCGCCGTCTGGAAGATGTTGGCGACATCGGTGAGTTGGCTTTCCTCATGCAGAGCGCCTGACTCACCCCTACGGAAGGGTAAGGAACTTCTCCCTACCTTGTTCGCAGTAACACCCCCTGCTATACTTCCCTCTACCATCGGTAGCACCTCCGGCTGTAGCACCTCCGCCGGTGAACCTCCGTCGGCGAACCTCCGGCCTGAAAGCGAGAAGCCATGGCCAAGCGGGTTGGGGTCATCGGCTACCCCATACGCCACTCCATCTCCCCGGTCTTCCAGCAGGCGGCCCTGGACCACTACTCGCTGGACGCCGTCTTTCAGGCATGGGAGGTGGAGCCAATGGCCCTGCCCGAGTTCATGGAAGGACTACGCTCCCCGGACACCCTCGGGATCAATGTAACGGTGCCCCACAAAGAGGCGGTGATTCCTCACCTAGACCGGGTCGATGACTGGGCACGGAGGGCCGGCGCCGTGAACACCGTGGTCAACGAAGGTGGGAAGCTGGTGGGACACAACACCGATGGCTCCGGCTTCCTGAGGGCCCTGGAGGAGCATGGCCGCTTCTCCCTCGAGGGGCGCAAGGTGCTCATCTTCGGGGCCGGAGGCTCCGCCAAGGCCGTGGCCCTGGCCCTGGCCCACCATGGGGTGTCGGCAATCACATTAACCAACCGCACCCTTCAACGGGCCCAGGAGCTGGCTGAGCAGCTGGCGGGTCTTGGTCCGACGGTTGAGGCGGTGGCCTTTTACCCTGACAGCAAGGGGCTAGCTGAGGCCGCAGCATCGGCCGATCTGCTGGTCAACTGTACTACCCTAGGGATGAAACATGGCCCTGACGCTATGGCCAGTCCCATCCTCGCCGAAAACATACCGCCTGGAGCCCTGGTCTACGACTTGGTGTATAATCCTTTCGAGACGCCCTTCCTGAGGGAAGCGGCAAAGGCCGGTGCGGCGACCTTGGGCGGGCTGCCCATGCTGGTGTACCAGGGGGCCGCCGCCTTCGAGTTCTGGACGGGCAGGGAAGCCCCCGTGGACGTTATGATGAAAGCCGCCGAGGCGGCGATATCAAAGTAGGGTAAATGCCACAGAGCCACAGAGAATTTATTATTTGTCTCCGTGTCTCTGTGCCTCTGTGGCTAACACGTATCTAGGAGGCGAAAGTGGTCCGTTTCTTGACGGCGGGGGAGTCCCACGGGCAGGGGCTGGTGATCATCGTGGAGGGCATCCCCGCGGGACTGCCCCTCACCGAGGATTATATCGGCGGCCACCTGGCCCGCCGACAGAAGGGTTACGGCCGGGGCGGGCGGATGTTGATCGAGCAGGACTGGGCCCACATCATGTCCGGCGTCCGCCACGGGCTGACCTTGGGCAGCCCCATCGGCATGACCATAGAGAACAAAGATTGGGTCAACTGGCAGGAGTCCATGGCCGTCGGACCGGTGGAGGCAGAGGTGGAACGAATCACCCGCCTGCGCCCGGGCCACGCCGATCTGGCCGGGACCACCAAGTACGGATTCGATGATGTGCGTAACGTCCTTGAGCGGGCCAGCGCTCGGGAGACGGCGGCTCGGGTCGCCGCTGGCTCCGTGGGTTTAAGGCTGCTGGAGGAGTTCGGCATAAAGGTTTTTAGCCACGTGGTGGCCATCGGCGGCCACTGGGCCGATGTCCAGGGTCCGATAGATTGGGAGCAGGTGGAGGAGTCCCCCGTGCGCTGCGCCGACCCGGAGGCTGGGCAGCGAATGATGGCCGCTATAGATGAGGCCAAGGAGGCCGGAGACACCGTGGGGGGCGTCGTGGAGGTGGTGGCCGAGGGTGTGCCCATCGGCCTGGGCTCTCACGTTCACTGGGACCGGAAGATAGACGGCCGCATAGCCCAAGGGCTCATGTCCATCAACGCCGTGAAGGCCGCCTCCATCGGCCAAGGCTGGGAGGCCGTAAACCTACGGGGCTCCCAGGTCCACGACGTCATCGAGCCCGTCAGCGGCAACTCCGCTCCCTCCGGCCCCGACCAGGCCGGGCCCTGGCGCCGCCAGACCAATCGCTCCGGCGGCACCGAGGGAGGCATGACCAACGGCATGCCTCTGGTTGCCCGCTTCGCCATCAAGCCCATATCCACCTTGGTCAACCCCCTGCCCTCCGTTGACCTGGATACCGGGGAGCTGGTGCAGGCTCACTACGAACGCTCCGACGTCTGCCAGGTCCCCCCCGCCGGGGTCATCGGTGAGACGGTGTTGGCGCTGGTCCTGGCCGATGCCTTCATGGAGAAATTCGGCGGTGACAGCATTAATGAGACTCGCCGCAACTACAGCGGCTATCTGAAGACGGTGGGGCCCAGGCGGATGCTTGCCAATCTCGAGTCGTGATCAGGATGGCCATAAAAAAATTTCGTTATACCGTTGTCATTGAGAGTTACTGTGAACTCCCGTGACAACATCTTCCTCATAGGCTTTTCCGGCACTGGCAAGACCGTGGCCGGACGGGAGGCGGCCCGGCTGTTGGGCTGGGAGTTTGTCGACATGGACGCGGAGATCGAGGCCGGGGCTGGCAAACCCGTCAGCCGCATCTTTGCAGAGAATGGGGAGCCTGCTTTCCGAAGCATGGAGAGTAGCATGCTCCGGGAGTTGTGCCACGGCCATGGCAAGGTGGTGGCCACCGGAGGCGGGGCGGTGGTGGACACCGAGAACCGGGAGCTGATGCTGGCAAGCGGGACTGTGATTTGCCTCGACGCCCTTCCCGAGACTATATACCATCGCCTGACGCCCGACGGAGCGGGCCAGGTGGAGGTCCGTCCTCTCTTATCCGGGCCGGACCCCTTGGAGAAGATCAAGGCCCTGAAAGCCGGCCGCCAGCCCCTTTACTCCACCGCCCACCGGAAAGTGGAGACCGACGGGCTAACCGTCGAGCAGGTCGCCCAGGAAGTGAAGAGGGCATTCGAGTTGGATTGTAACAAAATGGGTGAGAATATGGATGACCCAGATCTCGCGGCGGTAGTCAATCACTCCGGTGGCAGCTATCCCATACTGGTGGGCCGGGGCCTGCTGGACGGGCTAGGAGAGCGCCTAATAGGCCTTGGAATCAACGGCCCCGTGTACATCGTCAGTGACGACCGGGTGTTCCCCGATTACGGCCGGCAGGCCCAGCGTTCCCTTCAGCGGGCCGGCATCGAGGCCCACTGCTTCATCGCCCCGGCGGGGGAGCAGAGCAAAAGCCTTCGCTTGGCCGAAGCCATATATCAATGGCTGGCTGAAAGGCGGGCCGAGCGGGGCCATGGGGTGATCGCCGTGGGCGGTGGGGTTGTGGGTGACCTGGCCGGGTTCGTGGCATCCAGCTTCCTCCGGGGGATGCCCTTTATTCAGGTCCCCACCAGCATGGCGGCCATGGTTGACGCATCCATAGGCGGCAAGGTGGCCGTGAACCTGTCCCAGGGCAAAAATCTGGTGGGCGCCTTCTACCAGCCCCGGATAGTTCTCGCGGACGTCGCAGCCCTGCATACCCTGGGCAGGCGGGAGCTGGCGGAGGGATGGGCTGAAGCAATCAAGCATGGATTTATCTTGGACACAGTGTTATTCGACATTTTCGAGGAGAACGCCGAGGCGCTGATGGGCCTTGAGGAGAATATATCCACGGAGGTCATCCGGCGTAGCGTTTCCATAAAGGCCCGAGTGGTGAGCGAGGACGAACGGGAGACCCTGGGGCGGCGCATACTTTTGAATTACGGGCACACTATAGGCCACGCCCTGGAAACGGTCACGGGCTACGGGCGGTACCTCCATGGCGAGGCCGTCTCGGTGGGAATGATGGGCGCCGCCCGGATAAGCCAGCGGATGGGGATGATAGGTGAAGACGTGGTGCTGAGACAGGAGCGCTTATTCCACCGGTTCGGCCTCCCCACCTCGGCCTCGGACGTGGAGCCCGGCCAGGTTTTAAGCGCCATGTCCCTGGATAAAAAGACCGAGGGGCGGGCCATCAACTGGGTGTTGCTGGAAGGCATTGGAGAGGCGGTGGTGAGGCGGGACGTGCCTGCCCAGCTAGTGGAGGAAACGGTTACATCGCTTTGTGGCTCCCCTTGAGCCGGCCAGCCCACCAGAAGATTCTGATGTCCGCAATCCCGGACTATAGGCCCGCCAGATCTCCAGTGGAGCGGAACTCGCTGAGTATCCTGCTGAACTCCTCTTCCAGGGACGGTAGATTCTCCACTATCTTTGGAAGGTCGTCCCCTCCAAAAGCCTTCAGAGTCGTGCTTCGCATGTTGCCCACGCTGCAAAGCCCAAGGGAGATGGAGACGCAAACTTCGTCGCTGGGCGCCTCAATGATTGCTACAACGTCGTACTGACCCATGGTGAGGCAAATATGAGGCACGCGACCTCCCGCGACCTCCACGGCTTGCCGGAGTGCGTTTATGTGCTGGGGCAAGTACCGGATATTACGCATTCCTTCATCAGTATAATTCAGCAGCAATACATATGTAGGCAATGTGACTCCCTATTTCCCATCTCGACCACACTCGGCAGGTTTCATTAATCTTATCATCGTACAAGCGGCTTGTGAAATGGGGACACGATAGGACCATGTGCTGGGCTGATGGACATGGGCCCGCTGCCGTACCCCGTCATTCCTTGGGATATTTTCTTGGGGGGAGGGATATCCTCGGGAAAATATCCTCGCCGGAAAAGTGGCGCCGTGAAAACGCCGGGAAACCGGGTGCCATAACCCTTGAAATAATTGGAAACCAATTGGTAACTTGAGTAATGTCCCCTTTACCCAGGGGATACCATCTTTCAGACCATCTCCCATAGGTTTAGGATGAGCTTGGTCGATCCCCGGGGTCCGCAGCCCAAGGGCGTGGGGACGGCTCCCAGGTTGAACTGGAAACTTGCCACTGCGTTATTTCCAGCCAACGACGGGGCCGCCATCGGGGGGTGCAAGGGGCAACTAGCCGTGGCAATGAACACCGTGGATGGCTCGGACCAGATGGTTCGCCGGTCGGCGCTCGATTCGGCCATGGTAAACGTGGCCGGCAGAGGTTGGGGTGTAGACTTCACTCTGGATGATGAAGCCCCATATCTAAACCTGGAAGAAAGCCTGCGCCGGCACCTTAAGGAATCCCATGGCTGGTTCACCGGGGGCGCGGTGACGGTAAATGTGGGGCGTCGCGTGTTAGACCAGGACCAACTGCGGCGGATAAAGGACCTCTTCGAGGGCGAATTTCAGGTCGATGTCGCCAGGTTCTGGTGCAGGTCAGAAGCCGTGGAACGGGCCATTTCCCAGGAGTCCGGAGTGCCCGTCGGGATCGTAACCCACCGTCCATCGCCAGTCTCGGCCCAAGGGGACTTCTCCCCGCCGGAACCTCCACTGCTCATCAAGGGCACCTGCCGTTCGGGAAGCAATATCCATCATAACGGCGACGTGGTGGTCCGGGGAGATATAAATCCGGGTGCACAAGTCACGGCAACGGGGGACATCGTCGTCCTCGGCACCCTCAGGGGCATCGCCCACGCCGGCGCCCCCGGCGCCTCCGGCGCCCCTGGAGGTGACCCTGGGGTCGCGGTTATCATAGCCATGGTGTTGCGGCCCATCCAGCTTCGCATCGGGAGCCATATAACCGTGCCCCCGGCGGATAAGCGCCGCCGCCAGGCGGCCACACGTCCTGAGATCGCTTACATTAGTGGTAATTCAATTGTGGTGGCACCATTCATAGGGGATTACGAGGGGAACAGAGGAAGGAAAGTTTCATGAACGGAACTACATACGTCGTCACTTCGGGTAAGGGTGGAGTGGGGAAGACCACCGCCACGGCCAATCTGGGTTCGGGCCTTGCGCTGCGAGGCAAGAAGGTGGTGGTTATAGACACCGACATCGGCCTGCGCAATCTGGACGTTGTTATGGGCTTGGAAAACCGTATAGTCTACGACCTTGTGGACGTGGTGGAAGGCCGGTGTAAGCTCCAGCAGGCCATGATCAGGGATAAATATGTCAAAGACCTCTACCTAATTCCAGCGGCCCAGACCAGGGATAAAACGGCCATCCAGCCTGAGCAGATGAGAGAGCTCTGCGGAGAGCTGCGCAAGGAGTTTGAGTATGTGTTCATCGATTGTCCCGCCGGCATTGAGCTGGGCTTCCAAAACGCCATAGCCGCAGCGGACAAGGCAATCGTGGTGACCACACCGGAGGTCTCGGCGATAAGGGACGCGGACCGGGTCATCGGGCTCCTGGAGGCGGCAGGCCTACCTATCCCCAGCCTCGTCATCAACCGGCTCAGGCCCGGTATGGTCAAACAGGGCGACATGATGGACAAAAAGGACATCATGGAGCTCCTATCGGTGGAGATGCTGGGTCTGGTGCCAGATGACGAACAGGTGATCGTGGCCACCAACAAGGGCCTGCCCTGTGTACACGACAAGAAGTCCTGGTCGGGAGAGGCATTCCGGCGAATTTCGGCCCGCATCGACGGCGAGGACATCCCCTATCTGGAACTGACGAACGGCCATGGGCTGGTCTCAAGGCTGAAGAAGATCATCGGCCTTAACGGGAAGGAATTGTCCCATGATTGATCTTCTCAGATGGGCACTCCAGAAACATGAGAATAGCAAGGATACCGCACGAAAGCGGCTTCAGCTGATTCTGTTACTGGACCGTATCCGTCTGGCCCCGGAGCACATGGAGTCCATGAAGAAGGACATCATCGAGGTTATCTCGAAGTATCTCGTCGTGGACGAGGGCACCATAGAAATGGAAATGATGCACTCCGACGGTTCCATAGTCCTGATTTCCAATGTCCAGGTCAAAGAGGCTGTCCGGAGCTTCGCGGCCCAGGATTTGCGTCCAACAAAAGCGGGCTAGACCGGTCCGAAATCGGTTTCCTTCCGTATGTCGCCGTATATGACGGCTGAGCAACTTGACAATAGCCGACTACTCTGTCATCATTCCGTTACACTCGGCATGTATATTCGAAGGTAATAGGAAGCGATGGGACCTCGGCAGGGGCATGTGCCTCCATCAACGGGTCAGGCCGATAAGAGCCTTCTAGAAACGCTCTTCCCCACTTTTTATGGGCTGTGGAAGGCAATAAGAAGGTCGCGGGCCTCCTCTGGGAAATCGGCTTCTCAACAAAAGCCTCCCCAACAGAAACCCCGGGGCGGTCCTGTGCGTGCATCCCAATCCCAGCAGGTATCGCCCCCGCAGCCCGGCCTACCAGAGGCAAAGGCGCCCCCGCCATCTCCGCCGGAGGTGAAGGTCCTTCCAGTGCCCACCGTTCAGATGGGAAACTCTCCTTCCGAGACCGCCCGAGCACCGCAGGCCTCTGAGGCCGGTGTATCCGAATCGCCTCCTGGAGAAGTCTCTTCCGCCGGGGTGATGGTAACAGGGCCACCGGAGCCCGCTCCAGAGGAACGCCCGGCGGCGCAGGTGTCGGGGCCAGCCGTGCCCGAACCAATGGCGTCGGCGGTCCAGGAAGAAAAGAAACCCAAGCCCGGGTTAGAAAGGGCCAAAGTCCAAGAAGCAAAAGCCCAGGAAAGACCTGGGGATGCGCCCTCAAATAGGACCCCGGCGCCGGACCGCTCAAGAAAATCCCCTGCAGCCTCCCGGCCTTCCCAACGGTATGAGGTTCAGGCTACTGAGCCGCCACTACCTGAGGGCTTGGGTATAGAGGCAGCCTGGAGTGAGATAGACCGGACCACCGGCGAGGCCTCTGAGGAGCTGAAGATGGTACAGAAGGCCCGGGCCGACGCCAACAGCATCAGGGCCCGCGCCCAGCATCTGTTGGATGAGGCCGAAGCAATCCAAGAAGAGGCTCAACGGGTAATGGCCCGGGGGCGGGACAGCCTGGCCAAGGCTGTGTCCCTCAACCCCAGAGCGCTAAGGTCCGTCGCCAACACTGCGACTGCGCTTTCCGAGGCGATGAGGACGGAGTGGCATCTCCGCCGGGGGATTAGGCAACAGGCGGAGGAGGAGGCGGATTGGGCGAAATAGAGGGCTACCGATGCCGTGCTGGATTCCCTGGCGGCCGTGCGAAAGGTCAGCAACTGTGTTAGCAGGGAACTGGAGGAGGCCAGGCGGACCGCCGCTACCGGTGAATCCCTTAAAGAATCATCTCAGCATGACCTCAGGCGGGCCAATGTCATGACGGCCGAAGCCGAGTCTCTGATGAGGCGGGAGGCCCAAAGGCTGCTGAATCAGCCTGGACTGGGCGTGAACACATTCTCACCTGGCCCACGTGCCACAATTGCCCCAACTGGGAGTCAGCCGGAGGAGATGCCCGACTATCCATCTTTGGGTGGGTTTGAGTCAGGGTCTCTGCCTTCCGCCGGGGAAAATGCGGCCGCCTCGCCGTTGGAACGAGAAGTCCCTCCGCCCAGCCAGACGAATTTAAGGCAACTGCGACCGGAAATCCCATCCACCGCCAGGTTGGAGGCCCTTCTGGATGATTTTCGGAGGTCACTGGAAGTGGTTGAGGCTGCCCTGTGGTGGAACAGGCTGAGGAGCAGCCCATCATCCCCCAGACTCGTGAGCCTGAAATGGAAATGCCTGGAATAGAAATATTGGAGGTACACGAAGAATCTCTCGGTAGCGCCAGTCCCGAGGAAGACTCATCTTTGACGGAGCTGGAGGCGGCGCTAAGCGACTTCCAGGAATCTCTCGGCAATGGGGAGGCCCTGGGTGGGGAGGTCGTGTCGGAGGCTCTAAGGGGCCAGGAGGAAGTTCAGCAGCTGGCCACGCCAGCCTTGCAGGTGCAGCCCCCTCCGGACCAGAGCCAGGCAGAGACCGGTTCCACCAGTGGCCTGGAGGCGGCGCTGGAGGAGTTTTTGGCCGGAAGCGATGAACCTCAGGCTCCTGCTGTCGATCCGCAGGTAGGGTATACCGGCGGTGTTGAGCCAACTGAGCCCGCTCAGGACACCCCGGACCTCCTGAACCAGTTAGGTTCGTCGCAAGTCTCCGGAGGGGAACCGTCTGCCGATGACTTGCAGACAGCCCTGAATGACTTCCTGAGGTCCGTGGAGAACACAGGCGCCGTTCCTTCTACTGATGATTCGGTGGAAATATCGCCCGCTCCAGGGCCTGCTGGTCTCGATGAGGAGAATCCTGACCTCGAGGACTTTTTGCCGGTATCCAGGACCAGTTAGCCGGTATACAGGACCATGCGGAGACCCTTGCCCCAGAGACCCTCGAGTCCGCCTTGAGCGAGTTCTTGCAGTCGGCAGAGGATATGTAGTTCAGCCCCGCTGAGGAGCCGGTCCAAGAATCGCCGGTGGTCCCCTCAGAAGGCATTTTGCTGGATAACCTCGACTTCTCACCGGAGACAGGCGGGGCGATGCCTCTCCAGGAGCCTTCCAGCCAGGATGACGGTCCGGCCAGGAGCCCTCAGAGCTCCATTCCTACCCCCCCCCATCCCATCCGCAGGAGGCTCCCCCGAGCCAGGAAGAGGTTGGTGACGACCATTTCGCAGGTTTAAGAGATTCATTGGCCGGCCTATCCTCTGGAGAAGAGCCTGCGACGGCTCCCAATGCCGGCAACGACAGGGCTGACGTCCTTGCTCCTCCAGGCCTGCCCAGGGCCGCGACCCCAATCGAGGGGCCCAATGGCTTGGAGGCACACCCAGATTCTGACCATTCCCAGCCTCTCTCGGCGGAGGAGACCTATTCCGGCATAATCCACATACTTGTCGCTCCTGGAGACGAGCCCAGCCTGTCATTCTTCTGGAACGTGCTGGATTCAGTTGCCGGGCTTGGCAAGGTTATTGATGCCCAAACCCCCCTTCCTGACGGGTCCGGACACGAATTCATCCTGGACTTGGGCACGGAGCCGTTAGTCTTACAGCAACTTCAGAGGCAGGTCCCGACGGCTAAGATCGTAGCCCTGTCACCAGACCGGATCCATGTGCAACTGGTGGGGATTCCGGAATAAAAAGGGCGCTGATTCCCAGCGCCCATTAGTCGGTTAAAAGAGTTCCCGGCGGCGGATGCTACTGGCTATAGCTGTCCTGTATGTAGCTCAGTACGGCGGATACCCTGGGATGGACGCTCTGGCTCTGGGTTAGATTCAATTCCTGATAGATTGCGTTGATGTAGTTCTCCACCGACTTGTGCCCCAACACCAATTTCTCCGCTATCGCCGCGTTGTTATAGCCCTGGGCCATCAGAGATAGCACTTCCTGCTGTCTGGGTGTCAGACGAGAGGTGAAGGACCCCTTTCGGGGCTTGAGGCCACTTACAACCTCCGGGTCCAGCAACTACGAACCCCGATGCGGAACCTTCGATGGCCCGCCCCAGGGAGGCGGTGTCGCCGACGGACTGCTTGAGAATGTATGACCACCCCGACGCTTCCTCCAGGGAAAGACTGCTTATGTATTCCTTATCCTTGTGAACCGAGAGGATCACTATTCCTACTGTTGGGTTTTCCTCTTTTATCGTGCGGCCAGTTTCGATGCCATTGGGTTCACTTCCCAACTCGATGTTCATAAGGATCACATCAGGGTGCACCTCTTTGTAGGAGCGTATGGCCTCCGCACCGCTGCTCACGGCATCCACTACCTCCAAGTTTGAAAAGGAAGAGAGAGATATCTTTAACATGTCCCGGAAAAGCCCCTCGTCTTCCACAATCATTACTTTTATCATGTATCAATCCCCCTCAACCGGCTTTCGGAAACCCTTCGCCATATTTGCCACCACGTGGACCTGTTCCACGCCCTACAGCGGTGGCAACATTTTCTCCTGCCTGCGTCTTCAAGGACAATTCTATAAACCTCGTCGCATAAAAGCAACGGACATGGATTGCCGTTTACCAACGTATAGCCCCGGCTTGGCTGCCATCGGAATTCAGAATACCACTGCATTCTAACATAGGAATTCTCCTCCTTGGGGGAAGGTGTTCCCCCTCTTTGGGGTATAAGAATCCCCCCTAACAATCCGGCAAATAGGGTGTGGCAGGGTGTTTTCACTGATAGGAAAGGTAACGGTTCCTCTTGCTACTGGGGTGGCAATCCCGTGGGTCTTCAACAACCTCCTCCCTACAATGTTATAAGACATCTTTGGCTGGGGCCGGATAGGAACTGGAGTCTCGGTTTGAAGGAGGAATTGTTGAGGCGCATTGCGCGGAATAATCTATGCGGCTTGCGCCAACCCCTATCGCTGCTATTAGAGCAGGGAAATAGTAAGCAGGAGAGAAAAATGTTATGCGAAAACGCATCTCTAAGCCCGAATCCACCGAAGGACGGCCTTGGGGACAGCCCTTGAAGAAGCCAGCGGGTGCTCCTCTGAATCTGGGATAATGGTTTTGGAACAGAAACCCGCCCGGAAACAAGGAGCACCCAATAGATGCTGCCACAGAACAAACCCGACCGTATCCGCATCCTCTTTGACGACCATCGCCTGGTGGCCAATGCCGGCCTGCTCCTGCCGGCCACCCTAGCCCGGCACCTGGGCCTACGGGAACTCGTCGACCATCACCTTGACCTCGGCGGAGCGCCGGGACGGGCGAACACTGGGGACAAGATGCTGACGCTGGTCGCTTCCGCGCTGGCAGGCGGCGACTGCATCGACGACGCCGATGCGCTGCGCGCTGGTGGGACGGTCGGTGTTCTAGGCTGCGTGGTCAAGGCGTCATCCACCCTGGGGACCTTCCTGCGCAGCTTCCGGTGGGGGCATGTCCGTCAACTCGACCGCGTGAGCCGCCAGTTGTTGGCCCGGGCCTGGGCCGCTGGGGCCGGACCCGGCGACTCGCCCCTGAGCATCGACCTGGACTCGACCATCTGCGAGACCTATGGACTGGCCAAGGAGGGAGCGCGCCACCACGGCTATACCGGCGCCCGCGGCTATCACCCGCTGCTGGCCATTGCCGCCGGCACCGGCGAGGTGCTGATGTCCCGGCTGCGCGAGGGCCGGGCCAACACCGCCCGTGGCGCGGCCCACTTCCTGCGTGAGACGGTGGGGCGGGTGCGCTACGGCGGGGCCAGGGGACAACTCACGGTGCGGGCCGACAGCGGCTTCTACGCCCACACTGTCGTTGCCGCCTGCCGGGAAATGGATGTCCGCTTCTCTATCACCATCCGCCAGCGCGCCAGCCTGCGGGACCTGATCGAGGCGATACCAGAGGAGGACTGGACTCCCATTTCCTACTGGATGGACGGCGCCGCCGATGTCGCCGAGACGACTTACACCCCGTTCCAGACCAAGCCGGACGCCGCGCCGGTGCGGCTCATTGTCCGGCGGGTGAAGCCGACACCCGGTTCCCAGCTCGCCCTCTTCGCCAGATACAGCTATCACGCCTTCATCACCGACCGCGATGGGGAGACGCTGGAACTGGAGGCCGATCATCGCCGCCACGCCGAGGTCGAGAACGCCATACGCGACCTCAAGTACGGCGTCGGGCTGAACCACATGCCGTCGGGGCGCTTCGCCGCCAACGGCGCCTGGGTGGCGGTACAAGTGATGGCGCATAACCTGGCCCGCTGGACGGCGCGGATTGGTCTGGGCGAGGGGACCCTGATCACCAAGACCCTCAGGCGGCGGGTCTTAGCTCTGGTGGGACGGATCACCCGCTCGGCGCGCCGCCTCACTTTGCATCTCCCCCGGCGCTGGCCTTGGGAAACCCAGTTCAGTCGCGCCTTGGCCCGGCTGCAAGCCATTCCATTCCCGGCCTGACGGCCAGCCTGCAACTGACCCAACGTCCCCGCAATCTCGCGCCACCCCGGTCTCGAGAGTCCCCTGCTGCGTATCCTCTCGCCATCCCGCGCATCGCAACTCCCGCATAGGGCCTTAGGGGCCCTGTGCGGCGACTGAATACCCTCCGCCGCCCTCCCATCTACCCCAAGAGCCCAGGCCATCTCCCCTGTAGCTCCCTCACCCACCCCCTTCCGCTGTCCTCACGCCGTCCATCCGTGTCCTTCGGTGGATTCGGGCTTAGGCGTCACTTAGGCTATGGATTAGCCCCTCTATTTGGGCGAAGCCAGCACCCTGATGGGCCGGCCCTGGAGGAAGGCCACTATGTCTTCCACCGCATGGCCGAAAAACACCCGGTAGGTCTCGGTGGTCACGTAGCCCATGTGGGGCGTGATCACCGTGTTCTCCAGCCGCCTGAGGGGGTGGTCCAGGGGCAACGGCTCCAGGTCGAAGACGTCCAGGCCGGCGCCGGCGATGGTCCCATTCTGCAAGGCCTCTACGAGCGTGCCCTCCTCCACTATGGGCCCCCGGGACGTGTTGATAAGATAAGCGGTGGGCTTCATCAAGCCGAACTCCCGGTGGCCGATTAGCCCCCGGGTCCTGTCGCTGAGCACCAGGTGAATGGTGAGGATGTCGGAACGGGAAAGCAGTTCCTCCTTGCCCACCAGTTCGGCTCCTAACTGCTCGGCCCGCTCCCTGGTGAGGTTCTGGCTCCAGGCGATGACGGACATCCCGAAAGCCCTTCCCACAGTGGCCACCTGGGATCCCAGGTGGCCCAGGCCCAACACGCCCAGGACTTTTCCTTTCAACCCTGTTCCCATGCTCACCTCCCACCGGCCTGCCCGGGTCTCCCGGTCTTCCATGGGTATCTGCCTGAGCAAGGCCAGGATGAGCCCCCAGGTCAGCTCAGCCGTGGGATAGGGCAGACCTTCGGTGCCGCACACCATGATCCCCAGCTCCGAGGCCGCCTCCAGATCGATGGCGGCGTTCCTCATTCCCGTGGTGACCAGCAGCTTCAGGTTGGGCAGCCGCTCCATCTGGGACCGTGAGAAGGGGGTCCGCTCCCGCATCGCCACCACTAACTCGAAGTCTCTGAGCCGCTCCGCCACGGCCCCCTGGTCCGAGAGGTGGTCCCGGAACACCCGTACCTGAGATTCAGGAGGCAATACACTCCAGTCGGCCATCTTCAGGGCAACTCCCTGGTAATCGTCCAGAACCGCGATACTTGCCACTCTGGCTTCCCCTTCCTATGCGTCGGCAAATTGATTGGCCACTCGGGTTAAAAGACCGGCCCATTGTACCACGTAGCCCGCTATAGACCTATTTCAGCAAACCCGTGGAAATGCGGCGGCGGAGTTGGTAACATGGCAAGGTGCCCGAAAGGACGCAGCCTGTGAAGGAGGAGTTCATGCCCAGCCCCCAATACCTTAACCCCGGCGGTATGACGAACCCCCCGGGCTATACCCACGTGGTAAGGGTGGATCACACGGTATACATCGCCGGGCAGATCAGCGTGGCCCCCGACGGCAGAGTGGTGGGCAAGGGCGACCCCGAGGCTCAGGTGAGACAGATATGGCGCAACCTGGAGACCGCCGTCGGCTCCGTGGGCGGCGCCCTCAAGAACATCGTCAAGACCACCACCTACGTCAAGGATATCCAATACGCCGCCGCCGTCCGCAGGGTGAGGGACGAGCTGTACAGTTCCTCGAGCCCGCCCACCAGCACATTGCTGGTGATATCGGGTTTGGCCAACCCAGACTACCTGGTGGAGATCGAGGCTATAGCCGTGGTGGATGACTTCGAGACGGGCCCTGGTTGAGCTCCGGACAGGCGGGGTCAGGGCCAACCAGGCAGATAGTCGAGCTAGTAGAAAAGGAGGAGATATGATTAGCCAGCTTCGGATGTATACCGTGAACCGGGGGATGATGGACCAGTGGGTCAAGTTCTTCAACGAGACCGTGGTCCCCATCCAGGTGAAGTACGGAATGAAAATAGATGCGCAATGGGTCAACCAGGACAGGAACCTGTTCGTCTGGATACGGAGCTTCGCTGACGCGGACGACGTTAAGGCGAAAGAGGCGGCGTTCTATGGAGCGCCGGAGTGGGCAGCTGTCCAGGACCAGGCCCGCAGCCATCTGGCCAGGACCCAAGTCGAAACCATGGAGCCAGCCATTTAGCCCGAATCCACCGAAGGACACGGATGGACGGCGTGAGGACAGCGGAAGGGGGTGGGTGAGGGAGCTACAGGGGAGATGGCCTGGGGTCTTGGGGTAGATGGGAGGCCGGCGGAGGGTCTTCAGTCGCCGCACAGGGCCCCTAAGGCCCTATGCGGGAGTTGCGATGCGCGGGATGGCGAGAGGATACGCAGCAGGGGACTCTCGCGACCGGGGTGGCGCGAGATTGCGGGGACGTTGGGTCAGTTGCAGGCTGGCCGTCAGGCCGGGAATGGAATGGCTTGCAGCCGGGCCAAGGCGCGACTGAACTGGGTTTCCCAAGGCCAGCGCCGGGGGAGATGCAAAGTGAGGCGGCGCGCCGAGCGGGTGATCCGCCCCACCAGAGCGAAGACCCGCCGCCTGAGGGTCTTGGTGATCACGGTCCGCTCGCCCAGACCAATCCGCGCCGTCCAGCGGGCCAGGTTATGCGCCATCACCTGTACCGCCAGCCAGGCGCCGTTGGCGGCGAAGCGCGCCGACGGCATGTGGTTCAGCCCGACGCCGTACTTGAGGTCGCGTATGGCGTTCTCGACCTCGGCGTGGCGGCGATGATCGGCCTCCAGTTCCAGCGTCTCCCCATCGCGGTCGGTGATGAAGGCGTGATAGCTGTATCTGGCGAAGAGGGCGAGTTGGGAACCGGGCGTCGGCTTCACCCGCCGGACAATGAGCCGCACCGGCGGGGCGTCCGGCTTGGTCTGGAACGGGGTGTAAGTCGTCTCGGCGACATCGGCGGCGCCGTCCATCCAGTAGGGAATGGGAGTCCAGTCCTCCTCTGGTATCGCCTCGATCAGGTCCCGCAGGCTGGCGCGCTGGCGGATGGTGATAGAGAAGCGGACATCCATTTCCCGGCAGGCGGCAACGACAGTGTGGGCGTAGAAGCCGCTGTCGGCCCGCACCGTGAGTTGTCCCCTGGCCCCGCCGTAGCGCACCCGCCCCACCGTCTCACGCAGGAAGTGGGCGGCGCCACGGGCGGTGTTGGCCCGGCCCTCGCGCAGCCGGGACATCAGCACCTCGCCGGTGCCGGCGGCAATGGCCAGCAGCGGGTGATAGCCGCGGGCGCCGGTATAGCCGTGGTGGCGCGCTCCCTCCTTGGCCAGTCCATAGGTCTCGCAGATGGTCGAGTCCAGGTCGATGCTCAGGGGCGAGTCGCCGGGTCCGGCCCCAGCGGCCCAGGCCCGGGCCAACAACTGGCGGCTCACGCGGTCGAGTTGACGGACATGCCCCCACCGGAAGCTGCGCAGGAAGGTCCCCAGGGTGGATGACGCCTTGACCACGCAGCCTAGAACACCGACCGTCCCACCAGCGCGCAGCGCATCGGCGTCGTCGATGCAGTCGCCGCCTGCCAGCGCGGAAGCGACCAGCGTCAGCATCTTGTCCCCAGTGTTCGCCCGTCCCGGCGCTCCGCCGAGGTCAAGGTGATGGTCGACGAGTTCCCGCAGGCCCAGGTGCCGGGCTAGGGTGGCCGGCAGGAGCAGGCCGGCATTGGCCACCAGGCGATGGTCGTCAAAGAGGATGCGGATACGGTCGGGTTTGTTCTGTGGCAGCATCTATTGGGTGCTCCTTGTTTCCGGGCTGGTTTCTGTTCCAAAACCATTATCCCAGATTCAGAGGAGCACCCTCTGGCTTCTTCAAGGACTGTCCCCAAGGGCGTCCTTCGGTGGATTCGGGTTTAGACTGCCCTGGGAAAATATACAGGTCATAATGCCTCCCTGTGAGTAAGGAATCTCCAAATAGCCCGCCAAGAAGGCAGGGCAAGGTTTTTTATGGCTGGTGGATAGTAGCCATCAGTCTGCTTACCGATGCCGTAAAGCAGGGCACTTTCCAGCGGGGCTTCAGTATATATTTCCAGCCTATCCAGAAAGACCTGGGTCTGAGCAGCGCTCGCTACTCGCTGGCCCAGACTATCGGAGTGTTTCAGGGTGGAATCCTGGGCCCGCTGACAGGCTATCTCATCGACCGGCTGGGCCCCGCGACCCTGATGGTGGCGGCCGGCATCATAATGGGGTTGGGGTTCATCGCCCTCTCCTTCACCAACAACTACCTCTCTTTCGTGCTGGTGTTTGTGGGGCTGATGACGCTGGCCTCCAGGTTGGGTTACAACAACGCCTCCTCGGCGTCAATCAACCAATGGTTCCGCAGGAAGCGGAGCCTGGCCATGTCACTGCTTTCCATGGGCCGTGGGGTAGGCGGGACGTTGATCATCCCCGCTGTGACTTTGATGGTTACCGGCCTGGGGTGGGAGACCTCGGCCCGTATTTCCGGCATAGCCATCTTGGCTATCGCACCACTGGCCCTGCTGATAAGGCGCAATCCTGAAAGCATGGGCCTGCTCCCTGACGGCGACCGGCAAGAATCGGCCCAGGGGCGCATGATGACTGGGAGGAGTGGAGGGGAGGAGGCTAACTCTTCAACGCCGGCTACCGGTGCCGTTCGCCGTGCCGGACCGCCATCCACAGACCCGGACTTCAGCGTCAACGAGGCACTGAAAACCCCCGCCTTCTGGCTGTTCGGCCTCGCCCAGGGCCTGCGGGAGACGGCCCATGTAGGTGTCCAGTGGCACCTGGCCCGATTGATCGTGATGAGCGGGGTGAGCCTGAGGACGGCGGGTTTCTTCATAGCCTTTATGTCTTTTTCCGCGTTGATCATCAATCCCTTGGTTGGGTGGGTCGGCGATAAGTGGGTGAAGAAGCGGATAAGCGCGGCAGCAATGGTTACCGGAGCGGTGGCCATGCTGTTGCTGTTGTTCAGTGGCGGCCAGTGGTGGCTGCTGGCCCTTTTCGTTATCCTGCTGGCATTATCCGAGACCTCCAATGCTCTAAACTGGGCCATTACGGGTGACTTCTTTGGCCGCAGGAGCTACGCTACTCTAAGGGGATGGCAGCAGTTGCCCACCTCCCTAATGGCCATGGCCAGTCCTGTGTGGATGGGGTGGGGATTCGACCGCACCGACAGCTTCACCTGGGTCTTGATTCCACTGATGGCCCTGTACGGCTGCTCCGCCTTGGTTTACTGGAACCTTCCCACCCCCCGGCTCCCGGCTAGGGCTTCCGAGTTGCCTGGGCCGGCTCCCGTCGCCGACAGTTAGCGCGCAGTCCTTGCGACCAGGGGCCGCCGAGGATACAATGACGCCGTGGATGCTCCCAGCGGGATAGATAGCTGGCGGGATAGATAGATCGAAGGAGGTGGTGTCATGGTCAGTCCCGTGGACCCCAATGAAGTCCGCGTAACGGGCGAAAACTCCTTTATCCGGCTCGCCCACGAGGAGGGCGGCCCCCTGACGGCCCGGGCCAGCCACTGGCGGGTGCTGCTGTCCCCTGCGGGGCCCGGGCACGTTCTTTTCTTGGAGAGCGAGCTTACCGGCAACCAGGTGCGAATCTACGCCGACAACATTGCCCTGGCCCGCTGGTTCCAGGAAGAGATCGAACCCACTATCTACCCCGCCTTCGCGGACCAGAGCATACCTGTGGTGGAAGCGGTCTTCTCCCGGGAAGGAGACGTTCGCTCATTCTCCACTGAGAGAGTCACCTCCAGGGACACGGAGATCTCGATGACCTGGTACGATTTCGGTGAGCCTTTCTTGATACGGCTGGCGCCGGGTAGCGCCCCAGGCCGCCCTCACGGAGTGTACAGTGTTCTCATCCCCGCTAAAGCGGCCCAGATGGTTGTCAACGGCAGGCTGGCCCCGGGTCGCCCCATCCGCCAGGACAGGGACGGCCACGAAGGCAGCACCTGCTGCCTTCGTGGCCGGAAACCTGGGTGAGGCCCCGCTAGATTGTCTTCCAGTGGAGCTGGGGGGCCGGGGGCTCCAGAGGGTAAAATGAGCCGCATCATTGCCCCCGAGGACGGAGACCGCCTCCCCTGGTCGATGACCATAGGGGAGCTATTGGACCTGGCCGCCTCCCGGGAGCCCGATAAGCCCTACCTCTTCTACCGCGACATACGGATGACCTACCGGGAGCTCCTGGAACTCAGCGCCCGAGCCGCATTTTTGTTCCAGACCATGGGCGTGGGCCACGGAGACCGTGTCTGCCTGTTCCTTCCCAATGGCCCGGAGTTCCTCTATATCTGGATGGGGCTCTCCCGCCTGGGCGCCATCTGCGTGCCCATCAACGTTGCCTACAAGCAGTCGGAGATGGCCTACATCATCAACAACGCTGAGGCCGGAGCGTTGGTGGCCCACCACTCTTTGATGGACGTGGCATTGGAGGCGGCTGGACAGTGTCCATCTCTTCAGGAGAAGCTGGTGGTCACCCCCCAAGCCCAGCGTCATTCTGAACGAAGCGAAGAATCCGCGCAGCCGATGGCCTATCCAGGCTGGACCGACTTCTGGGAACTGATGGAGCAGGCGCCGGCATCAGAGGCGATGAAGTTGGCGGAACCCGGATCAGCACGGCCCGAAGATATCTCTATGCTGGTGTACACCTCGGGCACCACGGGGAACCCTAAGGGCGTGATGATCACACATGAGATGTACGTGGCCGCGGGCCAGGGGTTCGCCAGCTGGACCGGCGCCTCTTCGGGCGATCGCTTCTTCACTTGTCTCCCCTTGTTCCACGCCAACGCCCAATACTATTCCACCATGGGCTCCCTGGCCGTTGGGGCCAGCCTCGTGGTGACGGACCGTTTCAGTGCCTCCCGGTTCTGGGACCAGGTCCGGAGTTACGCCGCCACGGTGGTCAACTTCATCGGGATGATGATGCCCGTCCTGCTGAAGCAACCTCCCTCCCAGGAAGACAAAGTCAACTTGGTGCGCCTCTTCTACGGCTCTCCCGCTCTGGACCCCGAGGTGCTGGCCGAGTTCGAGGAACGGTTTGGGGCCAAGTCGCTCATCGGTTTCGCCCTCACCGAGTGTTGCTACGGGACCATCGAGCCCCAAGGGCAGCCCCGCCGGAGTGGCTCGGCTGGACAAATCCGGCGGCATCCCGACCCCAGGTTCCAGAACGAGCTGCGGATCACCGACGGCGGAGTCCCGCTTCCCCCGGGCAATGCGGGGGAGATCGTCCTCAGGAACCCTGCCGTGATGCCCGGCTACTGGCGTGACCCGGAACGGACGGGGGAAGCCCTGAGGGACGGTTGGCTATACACCGGCGACCTGGCCTGGATGGACGAGGATGGCTACCTCTACTTCGTGGACCGGAAGAAGGATGTAGTCCGGAGGCGGGGTGAGAACATCTCCTCCCAGGAAGTGGAAGGGGTAATAAAGGCCCATCCCGCAGTCCTGGACTGTGCCGTGGTGGCCGTGCCCTCGGAGCTTGGGGAAGAGGAGGTGAAGGCGTACGTGGTACCCCGTGCAGTGCCGGATCCGTCCTCACAGGGTCAGCCGGCCGGTGGAACGGACCGGGATGGCCGGGAGGTTACGGCGCCGCTGAAGCCCGAGGACGTGGTGTACTGGTGCGCCGAACGGCTGGCCTATTTCAAGGTCCCCCGGTACGTGGAGATCAGGGATGACCTGCCCAGGACCCCCAGCTTCCGGGTGCGGAAAGATGTGTTGCGCCAGGAGCGGGAGGACCTCACCGCCGGCTGCTTCGACCGTGAGAAGGCGGGCATCCGGCTGCAGCGGTGACCCGGTGCGGTTGACCTATCTCCAGCCAGAGTGTACAGTATTCCCGCACGCTATCCCCGACTCAGCAACAGTCGGCATCTAGCTGTGTCAAGGAGTGAGGAGACTGATGAAGTTCGGCTTGATGTACGAGATTCAGATCCCGCCCCCCCACTATCTGGGCATAGAGACGGAAAAGTACAAGCAGGTCTTGGCCCAGGTCAAGCTGGCCGACGAGATGGGGTACGACTACTGCTGGACGGTGGAACACCACTTCCTGAAGGAGTTCTCCCACTGCTCGGCGCCTGAGGTCCTCTACGGCGCCTTCTCCCAAATCACCAAGAGGATCCGTATCGGACACGCCGTGGTCTTGCTGCCCCATAGGTTCAATCACCCCATCCGCGTCGCCGAGCGAGCTGCTGTGCTGGACATCCTGACCGATGGCCGGGTAGACCTTGGGACAGGCCGGTCCACCACCTTGACCGAGATGGGAGGCTTCGAGGTCGACCCCGAGGAGACTCAAGACCAGTGGGATGAGGCCATCTCCATGATCCCCCGCATGTGGACAGAGGAAACCTTCTCCCATGAGGGCCGTTTCTACAATATTCCGCCCCGCTCCGTCATACCCAAGCCCGTGCAAAAACCCCATCCCCCCCTGTGGATGGCGGCCAGCCAGCCGGAGAGTTTCAAACGAGCCGGCGAAAGGGGGTTGGGCATTCTCTGCTCCAACCTGGCCGGGTACGAGGCGTTGACTGAACGGATCAAAATGTATCGGGGGGCATTAAAGACCGCCCGGCCAGTGGGCTCCTTCATAAACGACCAAGTCGCGGCCCTTTGCGTCATGCACTGTGGGGAGGACGACAAGGAGGCCAGGGAGATTGGTGGCCCCCAGGGGGGATGGATGTACCAGAAGGCGGTGGAGCATTACCAGCCGTGGAAAGGCCAGCACGTCCCCGACTCCTACAAGTTCGCTGTCGCCAGGGTCCAGACTGAGCGTGTAGAAAAGACCTGGGAGGACCACATCGAGTCCGGGGCTTTCGCCATGGGAGACCCTCACACCATCACCAAGGTGATGAAGGAGTACCAGGCTGTAGGCGTGGACCAGGTGTTGTGTTTCGTCCAGCCGGGCAACCTGGCCCATACCAGGGTGATGGAGTCCATCAAGCTCTTCGCTCAACACGTAATTCCTAATTTTCGCTAGGGTCCTCGCGACATGCCCACCGATGGGGCCTGCCCCGTGAGACCCGCGGGGCAGTTGACTTTTCTATGCCCAGGGTGTAGAGTTTTCCTGGTCAAAATCCCTGTGCTGCCACGCCTGGCAGCTATCTGCGCCGGGAGGAAGAAGTCGGATGAAATTCGGCCTGATGTACGAAATTCAGATCCCCGAGCCCCATTATCCGGGCATCGAGGCGGAGAAGTATAAGCAGGTCTTGGAGCAGGTCAAGCTTGCCGACGAGGTGGGCTTCGACTACTGCTGGACTGTGGAGCACCACTTCCTGAAAGAATTCTCCCATTGCTCAGCCCCCGAAGTCCTCTACGGAGCATTCTCTCAGATCACCAGGAGGATCCGGATCGGACACGCCGTGGTGTTGTTGCCCTCAAGGTACAATCACCCCGTTCGCGTCGCTGAGCGGGCGGCCGTCTTGGACATCCTCAGCGATGGGCGCATGGACCTGGGCACCGGCCGTTCCACCACTTTGATCGAGATGGGCGGCTTTGAGGTCAACCCCGAGGAGACCCAATCCCAATGGGAGGAGGCCATCTCCATCATACCGAGGATGTGGACGGAGGACCCCTTTTCCCACGAGGGGGACTACTTCAACATTCCACCCCGGTCCATCATCCCCAAGCCGGTCCAGAAGCCCCATCCTCCACTATGGCAAGCGTGCAGCCAGCCCGCCAGCTTCAAACGGGCGGGCGCGATGGGCCTGGGAGTGCTGTCAATGAACCTGGGCGGGCGTGACCAACTGGATGAACGGATGGAGATGTACAGGGAAGGAATCAAGCATTCCCACCCGGTGGGTTCCTTCGTGAATGACCAGTTTGCTGCATTGTGTGTCATGCACTGTGCTGAAAACGACCAAGAGGCCAAGGAGATCGGCGGACCCCAAGGGGGATGGATGGTCGCGAGGGCTGCCGAGTTGTACCGGCCCTGGCAGGGCCAGGTTGTGCCTGAATCCTACAAATTCGCCGTGTCCGCCGTCCAGGGGGAGCGGGTGGAGAAAACCTGGCAGGACCATGTGGAGTCGGGAGCCTTCGCCATGGGAGACCCTGATCATTGCATCAAGATCATGAAGCAGTACCAGGACGCCGGCGTAGACCAGGTACTGTGTTTCGTCCAGCCGGGCAACCTGGAGCACACCCGGGTCATGGAATCCATCCGGCTCTTCGCCAAAGACGTCATCCCATATTTCAGGTAGGGTCCTGGCCTCTTCCGGCAGGGGGAACGACGTTTGATACGGATTCCAGGTTAAAGATGCCGCTTATCGTGGCCTCGCGCAGGGCTGCTTCGAACATCACCACGCGGGGTCCGTTCTTTGTCACCGCCAGCTCCATCGTCTGACCCGGAAGGACGCTGAACTCCCGCTCTCCGTCCAGGGCCATGGTGCAGGCTTCCAAATCCACCTTCACCCGTTCATCCAAGGGAATGACCTTCCAGCTTTCGATAGGCACTTCGGCGACCATGCCTGGAGCCACAGGCGCCAGTACCGTGGTCCCTCCCGGCCCTAGGCGAAAGTGAAGGCCGGCGTCGTCGGTGATGGAGATGAGGTGAAGTCGAGCTCCTATGGAGGATAGCCCAATGCTGGTGGGCTCCGCCCTGGTCAGGAACACTTCGTGGACCGTATCCATGTCCCAGACGGCCCGGGACGCTACGAACCGCTCCCTGGATACGGCCACGTCCACCAACGCCAGGTCTTCCAACTCCCCCTCAACGTAAATCTCTAACCTTTTGCTGACTGTCGTGACCCGGTCGAGGTCCACCAGACCCCGGGCCACCAACCCCGCGGCCAGCCCGGCCAGCGTGCCCTCGATCATGGTGGGGAAGACGTTGTTGGTACCCGTGGCTATGGGCGCAAGGGGCACCTTCCCACAGGCTTTGGCAACGGCCCGGTTGGTCCCATCTCCGCCGAGGGTCACCAGGCAACCAACGCCCATTTCTTCCATCATCGCCGAGGCCCGGATAGTGTCATCTATGGTGCCGTAGACCGGAAACTCCAGAATGTCGAGGTCCAGGGATAGGGACGGGTCTTCCCGCGCCCTCTCGCAGAGTCGGGACGGATCGGGCATGGTAACTACATGCCGGACACCGGCGGCTTCCAGGCCCAGCAGGACCCGACGGATTATATTGACCTTTTCCCAGTCGGGGACTACCTGGCCGTGGGCGACCAGGCGGCGGATGTCTTTGCCGGCTGCGGGGTTCGCCACGATGCCAACGGCGGTCAAGTTCGGCCTCCTAGGGTATTAGCCACAGAGACCGGAGATAGTAAAGTCTCTGTGTCTCTGTGCCTCACTATAGGCGCCCAGATTCATTATTGGTGGGTTCCCACGGCAAGTCAATAGAGGGCTTTCGCTATGGACCCTCGACTGTCGCCCCCGGTGCGGTCCACCACCTGCCGATTATATTGACTATATTAATAGTCACCATTAATATATTTTATATTATAATCGGTTCCAGAACCTGTAGTGGAGTCGGATATTAATGTCGGCCCGGTGTAGCTTGGGCCGGTGGCCCATCCTGCTGGTCCTCATCGCGATGGCCATTGTGGTCCCATCTGTTGCCTGTGGAGGAAGCCCTTCCGGCCAGGTGCTGTACATCGGTGGAATCCCGGACCAGGAGGCAGCCCAGCTGACCCGCCGGTTCAACTTAGTGGCGGCCTACTTGAGTCAAGAGCTTCAAGTGGAGGTGAGGTACGTGCCCAGCGTTGTCTACGCTGCCCTGGTTCTCGGGTTAAAGAACGAGGACATCCATCTGGGCTGGTTCGGCGGACTAACCGGCGTCCAGGCACGGTCGGCGGCGCCGGGGGCCAGAGCCATCGCCCAGCGGACCAGGGATGCGGAGTTTCACTCTGTTTTCATCCTCCGGTCAGACCTGGCGGTGGATTCCCTGAAGGACCTGAAAGGGCTGAGTTTTACCTTCGGCAGCGAAAGCTCTACCTCGGGCCATCTGATGCCCAGACACTTTCTAAGAGAGGCGGGAGTGGACCCTGAGAAGGACTTCCAGGGCAGGCCCGGATATTCGGGCTCCCACGACAGGACGTGGAAGCTGGTGGAGAGCGGCTCCTTCCAGGCCGGGGCCCTCAACGAGGCAGTCTGGCAGAGGGCGGAGGCCGAGGGGGAGGTGGACCTGTCCAAGGTCCGGGTACTCTACACCACCCCTCCTTTCTACGACTATAACTGGACCATCCGCGGTGACCTCGACTATGCATTTGGCGTTGGATTCACTAACAAGGTCCAGGCCGTATTGTTGGCGATGGACACTGGGGAGCCGGAACAGAAGGATATCCTGGACATGTTTCAAACGGAAGGCTTTATAGCCAGCAGTAACGATAACTACATAGCCATCGAAGATGTGGCGCGGGGTCTGGGCATCATCAGATGACGGACGGGGTGAACGAGCAGGCACCCATGTTTTTGCTGGAAGGGGTGGGCAAGTCCTACCCGGGAGTCACTGCCCTGGCGCCAACTTCCCTGAGGATTGACGCTGGGGAGAGGGTCGCTATCCTGGGGCCCAGCGGTGCTGGCAAGACCACCCTTCTCCACCTCATGGGCGGTGTCATCCAGCCTGACCAGGGGAGCATTCGCATCCAGGGCCGCCCGCTGGCGAACCTGGCGCCGGGCCGAGAGCTGGCGGGCCTGGTTGGAGTCATGCACCAGCAGTTCGACCTGGTGCCCCATCTGTCTGTGGTGCACAACGTGCTGGCCGGGAGGCTGGGCCAGTGGAGCACCCTGCGTTCCCTCATATCTTTGGTATCCCCAAAGGACCGCCACCTTGCGGCGGAGGCTCTGGAGAGGCTGGGTATAGCCGATAAAATGTACGAAAAGGCCTCCAGGCTTTCCGGAGGAGAGCAGCAGCGAGTCGCCATGGCAAGGCTGCTAGTGCAGGCGCCCAGCGCTATCCTGGCCGACGAGCCGGTGTCTTCCCTGGACCCAGCCCGGGCCGAGGATCTGATGAGGCAGCTCGTGGAGCTGGTACAGGAGTCGGGCAAGACGCTGGTTGCCAGCCTCCATTCCGTCCATATCGCCCGCAGCTACTTCTCCAGGGCCATTGGGCTTTCGAACGGCGAGCTTCAGTTCGATCTTCCCGTCGATGAGGTGATGGAAGAGACGCTGGAGAGCCTTTATCACCTCCAGGGGTTGAGGGGTGTTGGCTAGGCCGGCCTTCTTGGAGGGCCGGGGGTTCTTGACCATCCTTCTCCTGGGTGCGCTGGGTTGGAGCATGTGGGAGGTGGACTGGAGCAGCTCCCTGGTCCACACCGGCGGGGCTTCCGCGGCCCAGGACTTTTTCGGCGGCTTATTCAGCCTGGATCTATCGCCATCCTTCCTCAAGACGGCCTTCAAGGCAAGCTGGTATACCGTCGCCTACGCGGTGGCGGGGATCAGCCTGGCGGTGGTCCTCGGACTGCCGATGGGCGTCGTAGCATCGGGGGTCCTGGCCCGGTCCAGGGCGACCCGGTGGCCTGTGATGCTGGGCACCCGGGCCTTCCTGGCGGTAATCCGGTCCGTCCACGAGCTGGTGTGGGCGTGGCTCTTTGTGGCCGCCATCGGACTCTCGCCCATGTCGGCGGTCCTAGCCCTGGCCATACCCTACGGTGGCATCCTGGGCCGGATTTACTCGGATTTCCTAAATGAAGTTCCCCAAGAGCCCCTCCGCGCCCTCCGGGCCTCGGGCGCTTCGGAATGGAAGGTTTTCCTTTACGGCAGGCTGGCCATGGCCCTGCCCGACATGCTCAGCTACACTTTCTACCGCTTCGAATGCGCCATCCGGGCGGCGGCGATTATGAGCTTTGTGGGCATCGCAGGTCTGGGATACCAGATACAGTTGTCCCTTGGCGACCTGCTGTTCGACCAGGTGTGGACTTTGCTTATCTTCCTGGTGGTGCTGATCCTGCTGGTGGACGTGTGGAGCACCATAGTCCGGAGGCATCTGGTCCCATGAGCACAGGCGTTGACTCCGCCGGGGCATCGGGGAAAGCCCCTAGGCCGCCTGGGCGTACCATGGCGGTGACACGTATAGGCCCCATAGGCATCTCCATCATCGCCTTCGCCATCCTTACCGCCGCATCGTGGGGATTCATCCTGATCGGGCGGGACAGCGGATTTGCCGACCTCTTTTCCGCAAATACGTGGGAGAGGGCTGGTGATTTCATTGAGGCGCTTGCGGGCAGAGGCGAAACGGGTCAGGCAGCTTTTCTGGATGCCGGGAATTGGGCCCGCACGGGGGTGCTGGCGGCCGAGACCCTGGCCATGAGCATCCTGGCCATTTCCCTTGCGGGATCGGGTGTGCTGCTCACCTTCCTGCCCGCGGCGCGCAACGTGTCCATGGGGGAGCTGGGCCCGGAGGGGAAGCCGTCGGCGGCATGGAGGTCCCTTTACTTCCTCCTCCGTGGCGTTTTCGTCTTCAGCCGGGGGGTTCCAGAGCTAATTTTAGCCATGATAATAGTCTTTTTTCTATCTCCGGGCATTCTCCCCGGCGCACTGGCCCTTGGCTTGCACAATTATGGCATCCTGGGCAAGCTATCGGCAGAGGTGGTGGAGGACCTGGACGTGCGCCCGGCCAGGGCTTTGAAGGCCTCGGGCGCCGGGGGATTTCAGATGCTGGCCTACGCAATGCTGCCCCAGGTCCTACCCCAGTTTGTCACCTACCTGTTGTACAGGTGGGAGGTGGTGATACGGACCACAATAGTGGTGGGGTTTGTCAGCGCAGGGGGGCTGGGCCATGATTTTCGCCTGGCCATGAGCTTTTTCCATTACAGCGACGTGGCCCTGCTTCTTATCTGGTACGTTATTCTGGTGATGGGGGTGGACCTACTCTGCGCCGGGCTGCGCCGGATGGTGCGAACATAGCAACAGCGCCGGGAGCAGGCGATGGGACGTGGTGTAGCCGGGTACTGGCTGGTTACTACTCGTAAGGCTGCAGTTGGACCTCGCGCAGGGCTGGTATCACCTCTTTGCCCAGCAGCTCGATGGAGCGCATCACGTCCTTATGGGCCATATTTCCCTCGTTGCCGTAGATGAGGAGGTAGCCGGGGCTGAGGCGTTCGATGACCTCCGTGAGCTTTCTGGTGACGGTCTCGGGGCTTCCCACTATGAAGGCATAGGCATCCTGGAACTGCTCGTAGCTCATCCTCGTGCCATAGCCTGCGGCCGCTACCGGCAGCCTCCTCTGTACCGCTATCGACTCACGAGACTGGTACCCCGGAGGGTCTCTGTGCTCTCTGGGTCCCCTTGCGCGGTTATCGATGGTCCACATGAAGGCACGGCCGATCTCCTGCGCCTTCTCGTCGGTATCGGCCACCAGGGCTTTCAGCAGGTATCCGAAGTGCCCTGGGCCGGGTTTGAAGCCAACCTCGCGGGCTGTGTCTATATATATCTGCTTTAGTCCATGGGTCTGCTCAACCAAAGATCCAAGGTTCATATAAGGATACTGGTGCCTGGCTGCCCACACCACACTCTCGGGACTGGAAAGCCCGGGGAACCAGATGTCCGGGCGAGGCTTCTGCATGGGAAGTACCCAGGGATTTACGACCCGGTGATGGTAGTATTTTCCTTCGTACCGGAAGGGACCGGGGGTCGTCCAGCACTTGATTATCAGGTCGTGAGCCTCCTCGAACCGCTCTCTGTTCTCCGTTGGGTCGATGCCTCCCTGGATACTCTCCACGGCAGTCCCCCTGACAAAACCCGAGATTATCCTCCCCCCGGAGTAGCAGTCCAACATGGCGATCTCTTCAGCCATCCTTACCGGGTCGTTGATGGCGATGACGTTGCCCAGGATGGCTATCTTGGCTCTTTTAGTGACCTTGGCGATCACGGCGGCGTCCAGGTTTACCGACGGCTTCATGCACCAGTAGGCGGCGTGGTGCTCGTTGCTCATGATGCCGTCGAAGCCCAAGTCATCAGCGAAGGCGTACTGCTCATGGTACTGGTTGTACAGAACGTGGGCCTTTTCGGGGTCGAAATACGTGTTGGGGAAGCCCAGCCGCCCGGAATCGTACTTCTCCAGGTCAGCGTCGGTAACATAACCATTGGGCTGCTCCGAGAACCAGTAGACCTCTACTTTATCCGTTGGCCGGCGTAGCTGCTCAGCCATGGCTGCCTCCCCATCCTCATATCTTGTAGAGCGCGAGGCGCCCCGTCACAGTCTGGTCAGAAAGCCCAGGGCTGCGTCGAGAAACTCCTTGGGTTTCTCGATCTGCGGGGAATGGCCACACTGGTCTATCACGTGGAGGCTGGAACCCTCCAGCACCTCGTGGTAGATCTCGCCGCAGTTCAGAGGGACGACCCCATCATCCCTGCCCCAGATGATGATGGAGGGTACTCGGACGAGCTTCAAATATTCGGGAAGTTTTGGGTTGTGCATATAGGGCCGCCACATCAGGCGGGAGCCCATCTCCCGGTTGGTCCACCGCACCGCCTCCTGCTCCGGGGTGAGGTTCTCCAGCTTGGGCGCTTTGCTGATGTCGTAAAAGGCCAGCTTCTGGGTCTGCTCGGGGGAAACCATGAGCACTTCGGCGATCTCCCCCACCTGGGGTTTAATGCCAACCGCATTCACCAGCACCATGCCCTTCACCTTGGGTGGGCACATGGCGGCTATTTCCGCGGCTACCCACCCACCCATGGAGAAGCCCATCAGAGACACCTGGTCCAGGCTCAGAGCATCCATGAACCCCAGGTAAAAGTGGGCGACGTCGGTGATGGTGGCGACCCAGGGCGGGCGTTGCGACCCGTCATAGCCTGGATGGGATGGTGCGAATACGCTGAATCTCTCCGACAGAGCCTCGTGGTATGGCATCCAGCCGGGGCTACCTGCTCCCCCGTGAAGCACCAGCAGGGGCGGGCCGCTGCCACCCTTGAGGAACTGGGTCTTTGCCCCCGCGACGTCGACGTACTCCTCGGTCCAACTTTTCGTGGTTGTCATGTGGGATGTCCTCCAGGGTTGAGTAGAGTTTCCAGTTACCAGCCTGCGATGGTGGCTTCATGAAGCGCCGGGTGGAAGATGATACGGGCTGAAACCCGCTATGGCCGGCTGAGAATTCTCGCAAGTGCCCGGGCTTTTCAAGAGTGTAGCACAGTTTGATTAGGCCGAAAAGACGGGATGAGCTTGGCCCCTCGCCATGATAGTGGCAGGACAATCGAAAGGCCCAGGAACCTGCATTACGAGTATGGCAGGTGATTGCGAAAGCTTGGACCGGGGGAATATGATTGCTACTGGCAGCCTGAACACGGACCTGGCCGGCCCTGCATTCGGATTGTCGATTGGAGCCCACCCGGCACAGGGTGGCATACATTAGCTTCGCGGTGGGTTAAAAGGTAACCGCCGGTGTGGGGTGATTGTGAGAAGGTGGAAAGCTTTTCGTTGATGCGAGTCGCTAAGCTTTTAGGCCCCTTGAAGGGAGTGCGGGGCATCTATTACGGATGGTGGATGAGCGGTCTGGCCGCCCTGATCCTTGCGCTGAGCAGTGTTCCCCTTTTTGGAGGCATGTCGGTCTGGAACCCGGTGCTGAGGGGCAAGTTCGGGTGGACCCCCGCCCAGCTACAGTGGGCATTTGCCTTTACCAGGATAGAGGGGGGCCTTATGGGCCCCTTAGAAGGGATGCTCATCGAGCGGTTGGGCTCCCGCCGCATGGTGCTCATAGGCCTGCTGGTCCTGGGCGCCGGTTTTTTCATATTTAGCCGAATACACGAACTATGGCAGTTGTACGGGGTCTTCTTCCTCATGAGCATGGGCGCGGCTCTCGGGACCTGGCTCCCCATGATGACGGCGCTCAACCACTGGTTCGTGAATAAACGGGTAAGGGCTATGGGCCTGGCCATGGAGGGGTTCGCCGCCGGCGGGATAGTGTTGTTGCCCCTCATGGCCTGGGCAATAGGGGGTATAGAAGGGGGCCAACCTGAAAGATTTGGATGGAGGGCCACAGCCGCCGGGATAGGGGTCGTGATCATGCTGCTGGCCTTTCCCATCTCCCGGCTGGTGCGGAACCGTCCCGAGGAATACGGGTATCTTCCCGACGGAGTTGCACCGGCGCCCAACGCTGAAGGGGTGGACCGGTCTCAGGAGTCACCACCTAAAGCCGGTGGCATCGGCTTGACCTGGCAGGAGGCGATACGGACCCGGAACTTCTGGCTGATTAGTTTCGGCTTGGCCTTTTCACTTGTCGGCACTACGACGGTGGCTGTGCACCTGGGCCTCCTACTCGACGACCGCGGGTTCTCATTGCAGACCGTGGGATGGGTGGCGGCGACGCAAACGGGCGTAAACGCCGCCTTTATCATGGTGGGTGGCTACATAGGGGACCGGGTGCCCATTCGCTATGGCATCTTCTGGTTCTCCGCCATCCAGGCGGCGTCCATTATAGTGCTGCTCCTGGCCGACAGCGTCCCCATCGCCCTGCTCTTTGCGGTGATTCTGGGCATCGGCTGGGGTGGACGCACCTCTATGAGCGCGGCTATCCGGGGAATCTACTTTGGTCGCAGGGCCTTCGCCGCCATCACGGGAATCTCCATGGTCCCCATGAACGTTTTCCTGTTTATCGGTCCCCTTTTCGCCGGATATATGTACAGGTTTACCGGCAGCTATACGGTGCCTTTCATCATCATAGCCATTGCCAGTTTCCTCGGCTCGGCGCTTTTCCTTCTGCTGGGCGAACCCAAAACCTCGCTAGATTCCGCAAAGGCAGTGGAGAGGAATGCGGACTAGCATCTGCAGAAATGGGTTGTCCACGTTACTATGCTGCCGAGCGCGGATAGTCAGCTTCCTTCCAGCATCCGCCGGACGGTTGCGAAGATATCCTCGAACATCTCCCGGGTGAGCCGTCCCGTCTGGGTATTCTGCTGGCTGGGGTGGTAAGAGGACAACAGTGTGATGCCGTTGGGCATGGCGAAGGATGCACCGTGGCCGAACCGGGGACGCGGCGATGGCATTGGGAGGCAGGCGGCCAGGTAGCCGTCGAAGGCGATCTTACCCAGGGCCACTACGATTCGCAGCCTTTTCAGCAGGCTCAGCTCCTGGACCAGATAGGGACGGCAGGCGAGCAACTCTTCCCTGAGGGGCTTGTTGGCCGGTGGAGCGCAGCGCACGGCGGCCGTTACGTAGACATCTTCCACGACCAGGCCGTCCTCACGGTGCAGGGAGGTGGGCTGGTTGGCGAAGCCGAACTTATGTAGGGTGCCGTACAGCCAGTCGGCGCTGCGGTCGCCGGTGAACATGCGTCCCGTGCGGTTTCCCCCGTGGGCCGCCGGGGCCAGGCCCACCAGCAGCACCCGGGCGTTGGGGTCTCCGAAACCGGGCAGGGGGCGCCCCCAGTAATCGGACTCCAGGTACATCCGCTTTTTTTGCCGTGCCACAAGCTGCCGGTACTCCACCAGCCGCGGGCATCTGGTGCATGCAACCACCGTGCGGTTAAGCTCCTCCAACGTCGCCATTCCACCATCCCTTGAGGGCTAGCACCATCCTGGTATCATACTGTGGAGGTTGGTGGCCGTTCAGCTTCCTGACACTGTCATTGCCAGCGAAGCGAAGCAATCCCTTCTAGCCCTGCTGAGATTGCTTCGGGGCTTTGCCCCTCGCAATAACAATCGAAAGACCCTGATTCACGCCGGGAGTGTTGCGTGGAGTATGGCTTGGGATCTTCCCTGCTGGAACAGGTGGACTCTGCACGTCTGCGGAATGATGTCCGCATCTTGGCGACGGGAGAGCTATCTGAGACTGCGGAAACCCACTTAAGCCGCCGGCTTGGAGGTAGCGGCTACGAGGTTCATCCGCATCTGGTGAGCCGTGTCTTTTTGCCGCTGAATTTCGTCCAGGTTCCAGAAGTCCGAGTAGTTCAGGGCCCGTGGACAATGGCCGAAGGACTCTTCTATTTCTACCACGATACCCTGCTGGACCCCTCGGTCGCCGTCGGGGTTGTATATTGAAGCCTCAACGCTGTGGCCGTCCAGGGACTCTCTGTCTACCATGGAGACCCGCTCATTGACGCGGACCACGTCGGCGAGGCCGGGGATGAAAAAGACGAGGCCGACGTAGGGATTCTTTTCCATATTCAGATACGACTGAAAGAGCTTGTTCCTCGCCACGTCCGGGACCAGCAGGTGGCGGTCGTCAAGCACGCGCACGAACCCGGGCTTGCCACCCTTGGGCGAGGCGTCGCAGTTCCCTTCCCCATCGCTGGTCGCCATTACCAGGAACGGAGATTCCTGAATGAACTTCGCGATCTCATCGGATAAGGTATCTTTGACCTTTGCCATCGCCCTCTCCGAGGGGAACCCAAAGGCGCTGGTGAACGTGTTCTGATAACCTGCTTCGCAACTTTCCATGGGCCCTCCTGAATCCCGTTAAGAGGCGGTGGGATCAATCCCGTTTTCTTGCCCGTTTTCTTGCCTGTCCTGTTTTCGGGTCAAGATTCCCCAATCAGTCCGTGGCCAGTAGCGGAACCAGGCCTTGCCGACGATCAGCTCCTGTCCCAAAGGGCCGAAGGAGCGGCTATCTTCGCTGTTGGCGCGGTTGTCACCCAGCACAATGTATTGGCCCTCATCCAGGACCCATTCCCACGCCGGCTCAGACGTGTTTTCCCGGCTCATGGTAGGGACATCGTCGGAATGGCTGTCCTGATTGAGTAGGCCATCCTGACCTGTGAGGACCTTACCGGCGAGATAGGTTTCATCCAGCAGCCGGTCATCAACGGCGATCCGTCCTCCCTCGACTCGGACCTGCTCTCCGGGGAGTCCGATGACCCGTTTGATGTAGGTCCTGTTTCGCTGGCGGGGGTGGCGGAAGACCACTACGTCGCCCCTGGACAGTCCATCCCGCCAATATGCCCAACGGCTCACCAGTATGTACTGGCTTCTGGCGAAGTTGGGCTGCATGCTGTCTCCATGGACCACGAAACGCACCGAGGTAATCAGATTCGCCAGCATGCTGATCGGGGAGAATCCCAGAAACGCAGCTATAACCGGGCCTAACCGGCCGGTGGCCGGATACGGCTTCGGTACTTCGACGCCCTCAGATCTCATAACACAGGCTCTCTTAGAGTCTGGCTTCAGGACACATCCGGCCCGTTCCAGCCCCGGCGGCTTTGGCCGGTCCGGACCGGACGGGTACGTAGCCTAGGCGCCGAAGCGGACGTCCGAGACCTCATCCTTGTAGGTCACATTCTTGGTGGCCCAGAAGATCTCAGCCACCTTGTCCACCGTCTGCACCAGTTCCTTGGCCGCGTCCTGGTCGACGTTTTGCTTGTTCTTGGACGAGAGCTTGTTGGCCTGCCAGATGACGTTATGGATGTCGGGATATTTCTCCAGGTGGTCGGGCCTGAAATAGTCGTGCCAGAGGATGTCCAGCTCTTTCTTACACAGCTCGGCGTGCTCTTCTTTCACTTTAACGTACCGGGCAACGGTGTTCGCGTAAGTCGCCCTTGCGGCGTGGTTGGCGTCGGCGGCTGGCTGCTCCATGGCCTGAATCCTCACCACCATCTTCAAGACCGTCTGAGCGGCGATCTTGGCGGAAATTGGGTCGTAGATCCCGCAGGGAATGTCGCAGTGGGCATGGGCAATTCGGGCCGGGAAAACCCTGTTTAGAATATTAAACAAGCTGTCCAGCATGTTTTTGACTTCCTCCTCGCGAATGATTTTTGGCACATGCCATTCTAGCCAATTATAAATGGGACTTCAATCACCAACCTAACTCACCCCGGGCCTGCCATCTTTGAAAAAGCTCCTCAGGGGATAGGCTGCCCTACTTGGTCAGCCCGTACAGCCTGGCGGCGTTGTCACAGGTGACCTTGCGGCGCACTTTGGGGTCGACTTTCCCAAGGTCAATCTCTATGGACTCCTGAGAGTCCGGCCAGACGCCGTCGGCGTGGGGATAGTCGGAGCCCCAGATGACGTTGTCCTCGCCCGCCAGGTGGACCAGATCGGCCAGGTTGGTCTCGTGCTGGAAAGTGGTGTATCCCTGGCGCCGCCAGTAATCGCTGGGTTTCATCGAAAAATTCAGGTGCCTGAACCGGTCGTCATATTCCATGTCCATGCGTGCCAGGACGTAGGGGATCCAGCCTACACCCGATTCCCCCAGCACGAATTTCATACCGGGATGGCGCTCCAGGGCGCCGGAAAATATCAAGCTGGCCAGGTACTCGGCAGCGTCCAGCTGGACCGTTGTCGTCCTGGTGCCGATATACTCATCCTGATAGTCCCTGGCCATCTGTTCGTCGGAGGGTGTCCGTACCTCGATGCCGACGGTGTGGAAAGAGATAGGAATGCCGCACTCGTCGGATGCGGCCCAGAGGGGGTCCCAGTCCCGGTGCCAGAGGGGTTTCACCGCGAAGGGCGCAGAGAATTCGGCGCCATTGACTCCCAGTTTCGCGACCCGGCGTAATTCAACCGCAGCCGCCTCCGGGTCTTCATTTGGGATACAGGCCAGGACTGCGAATCGGTCGGGGTTTGTCTTGCGAAAATCCGCCACCCAGGTGTTGTAGGTCTCGTATATCCACCTGAGCAGCTCCCGGTCCTCAACGTACTGGGCCATTCTCAGAATCCCGTAAATGACATCGGCGTCAACCCCGTCTATCTCCTGGTCCCTGATGCGGAGCTCGGGGTTGCCGGGGTGTGGCTCGCCTTCGAAATAGCCTACTTCGAACATTCGGTCGGTGTGCTTCGAGATGCCCTGTGTGGGAGCCTTCAAGCTGGCCAGAGAGCTCCGGACGTCGGGGTAAGTTGCCACCACGTCCCTGCCCTCTACAAACCATCGCTTGCCTGCTTTTGTTTCAACGAGCCTGGGTGCTTTGTCCTTCCACTTGGCCGGAGCATGGGGGGCGAAGACATCGTGGGGAAGGTCCCGCAGGTCAATGTGCCCGTCACCGGAAATCAACTTGTAGTCCACCATGTCCCTCCTTGCGAAAGAAAGATCGCGAGTCTTGGATACTCTATATTAAACCGTATAGCCTACCCGCGTTCTCGCAGGTAATCTTCCTGCGCATCGTGTCTCTCAGGGGCCCCAGGTCATCCTCGATAATCTCCATCGAGTCGGGCCAAACCCCGTCGCCGTGGGGATAGTCGGAGCCCCAGATGATGTTGTCCTCGCCCACCAGATGCGCTATGTCGGCGAAGGTCCTCTCGTGCTGGAAGGTAGTGTAGCCCTGGCGCCGCCAGTACTCGCTGGGCTTCAGAGACAAATTCATGTGCT
Organism: Dehalococcoidia bacterium; assembly: GCA_965225925.1. GTDB lineage: Bacteria > Chloroflexota > Dehalococcoidia > Lucifugimonadales > JAGWBF01 > CBDDBY01. The sequence goes on from CBDDBY010000005.1 coordinate 1,215,636, forward strand.
GGAACAGGTCGTCGTATTCATCGTCCATGCGGGCCAGGATGTAGGGGAGCCAGCTCACGCCGCATTCGCCGAGCACGAATTTCATGTCGGGAAACCGGTCCAGCGCTCCCGAGAATACGATGCCGGCCAGGAACTCCGCTCCGGCTATCTGGAACATGGTCAAGCTGGTGGCTCTGTGCTGGTAATAGTAGTCGGCGGCCATCTTCTCGTCGGCGGGTTTCCTCACAGCGTAGCCCAGGGTATGGAAGGAAATTGGAATTCCGCACTCCTGGGAGGCGGCCCATAATGGGTCCCAGTCCGTGTGCCAGATGGGTAGTGCCGCGCTGGATACAACGAAGTCAACGCCCTTTAGTCCCAGATCAGCGGCCCGGCGCAGCTCAGCCGCGGCGACCTCCGGCCCATCGTTGGGGATACAGGCCAGGCCCACAAACCGCTGGGGGTTGGTCTTGCAGAAGTCGGCCATCCAGTTATTGTAGATTTCGTATACCACCCTGCGCAGCTCAGGGCTATCGAAGACCCTGCCCACGCCGAGGATGCCGTAAATGACCTCCGCGTCCACCCCGTCCATGGTCTGGTCCTTCATTCTCAGCTCGGGTGTGGTGGGATGGGGGCCTCCCTCGTAGAAACCCGAATCATACATCCGGTCAATGCGCTTGGCGAAGCCCCTTTTCGGAGGGTCCACCCTGGCTCCGCCACCACCTATTGGGTGCTTGGTCAGGTCCTTCCCCTCGGCGAACCACTTTTCCCCATCAGGCGTATCCATCACTCGGGGCACCTGCTCTTTCCATTTCGCAGGTGCATTGGTGGTAAAGAGGTCGTGGGGGAGCCATCTCAGGTCGACGTGGCCGTCTCCCGAAATAACCTTGTACTCCATGGATCGCGACCTCCCGAAATATCGTATTTACTCGGCCAGCCAGGTTACGACCAGGCCCTTTTGAGAGCCCTACTGGCAGGCGTGGATGCTTACGTCGCACATTACCAGCAACAAGGGGAGATGTCAATAATTGGGCTATGCCATCGCCCAAGACCGGGCATTCACCGGATGCCGCCAGGCCCATTCAGCAGCCTGGCCACTTCCTTGGCGTGGTAGCTGATGATGATGTCGGCCCCGGCGCGCTTTATGCTCGAAAGTATCTCCAACGTGGCCCGCTCTTCATCAAGCCACTCATTGGCGGCGGCGGCCTTCACCATGGAGAACTCGCCGCTGACGTTATAGGCGGCGATGGGGTGGTCGAACCGTTCCCGGGCCCGGACGATGACGTCCAGATAGGCCAGGGCGGGTTTTATCATCACTATGTCGGCCCCCTCTTGGATGTCGGCCGCTATCTCCCGCATCGCCATGCGCCAGTTGGCGGGATCCATCTGGTAGCCGAGGCGGTCTCCGAACTGGGGGGCCGACTCCGCCGCCACCCGGAAGGGGCCATAGAAGGCGGAGGCGTATTTTGCGGCGTAAGCCATGATGGGCACATGGGGAAGGCTGTTCTTGTCCAGAGCGGTGCGTATCGCCTTTACCTGGCCGTCCATCATCGAGGATGGGGACACCATATCGGCGCCGGCCAGCACGTGGGAAAGCGCGATGCGGGCCAGCAGCTCCAGTGTCTTGTCGTTGTCCACCCGGCCCCCCTCCACCACTCCGCAATGGCCGTGGTCTGTGTATTCGCAGAGACAGACGTCGGTGACCACAAGCAGCTTCGGCGCCGCCGCCTTTATGGCCCTTATCGCTTCCTGAATGACCCCATGCTCGTTATAGGCCTCCCGAGCCAAGGGGTCCTTGTTCTCGGGTATGCCGAAAAGAAGAACGCCGGGTATGCCCAGCCCGGCCACCTCTTCGGCTACGGCCTGGAGCTGGTCGATGGAAAGCTGGTAGCAGCCGGGCATCGGCCCGATCTCCCTGCGTACGTCTTGCCCGCTGGTGACGAATATGGGATAGATGAAGTCCGACGTGGCGAGGTGGGTCTCCCGCGAGAGCACCCGAAGGGGCTCCAGTTCCCTCAACCTGCGCAGGCGCAACTCAGGATAGCCCGGCATCTTGTCTCAACTCCTTGCCGGCGAAATAATCTTTGACGGCGCTCACCAGCCCTGGCACGGTATGTTCGGTGGCCACGACGTCAACCTTGAGTCCCATTTCCCTGGCCTTCCCCGCCGTGACTGGTCCTATACATGCTATCAGCGGGCCGGTTAAAAGGGCGCCATTCCCGTCCAGGAGACTCAACAGGTTGACAACCGTGGAAGAGCTGGTGAAGGTCACCAGGTCTATGGCGCCGCCACTGAGCACATCTGCGGCCTTCTGACGGGAGTCCTCGGGCATGGTTGTGCGATAGACGGGCACCTGGTCGACCTCGGCCCCCAGTTGGGCCAGCCCCTGGGGGAGCTCGTCTCCACCGATGTCGGCCCGTGGTAGGAGGACACGCCGTCCCCTCAGGTCGTAACCATCCATACCCCGCACCAAGGCCTCGGACAGGAATTCTGAGGGTACGAAGTCCGCACTTATGCCGTGGTTTAGCAGGGCTGCGGATGTGGCGGGCCCGATGGCCCCTACCTTGAGTCCACCCATCGCCCTGGAATCCTTTCCGACCGTCTCCAATCTGTCGAAGAAGGCCCCCACTCCGTTGGCGCTGGTGAAAATGATCCAGCTATAGGAGTTCAGGCCGGTGATGGCGGCGTCGAGCTGATGGCAGTCCTCCACCGGTGAGAACTCTATGGAGGGGACCTCGATGGGTTCCGCTCCCTCATCCGACAGCATCTCCGACAGTACCGACGCCTGGCTGCGGGAGCGTGTGACCAGGACCCGCTTCCCGAAAAGAGGACGCTTGTCGTACCAGCTCACCTCACGCCGGAGGTCCACCACGGGGCCGATGACGGCCACCACCGGCGGGTTCAACCCGGCATCCTTGCCCCGTTGGGCTATCTTTGCCAGGGGGCCGGTTACCGTTCTCTGGTAAGGCTCGGTGCCCCAGTGCACCAGGGCGGCCGGGGTGGTTGGGTCCATCCCTTCTTTGATCAGGGTGTCCGCAATCCTGTCGAGGCCAGCCCAGCCCATGAGGACCACCAAGGTGCCGCCGCTGCGGGCCAGCATGTCCCAGCGAATGGAGGATTCCATTTTTGAGGGGTCTTCGCTGCCGCTTACCACGGTAAAGGAGGAGGCCAGCTCCCTGTGGGTGAGGGGAATCCCCGCATAGGCGGGAGAGGCGATGGCGGAAGTCACACCGGGGACCACCTCGAAAGGGACTCCGGCATTGGCCAGGGCCTGAGCTTCCTCGCCCCCGCGGCCGAATACGAAGGGGTCTCCGCCCTTCAGGCGTCCCACCAGCTTCTCTTCTTTGGCCCTTTTCACCAGGTAGCGGTTGATCTCCTCCTGCTCCATGGCCCGCTGGCCCGGGCCCTTGCCAACGAAGACCATCTCGGCGTCATCCCTGGCCCGGTCCAGGAGCCGCCGGTCCACCAGCCGGTCATAGACCACCACATCCGCCTCCTGGAGGCGCCGGAGGCCTTTCACGGTGATGAGGCCGGGGTCCCCCGGCCCGGCGCCTATCAAGTAGACTTTACCCGTCAATTTTTCCTCTTGGAGATGGAATTTCTATTTCGCACCTCTGTCGGTGCCCATATGTACAGCGGCCAAGCTTTGTCGCCGCTATCTCTTTTCTCCAGTGTCGAGGAGGATCGCAACCCCCAGTGCTACCCGTCTGTCGAGATTACGCTCCGAGTCTTCCGAGAGGTCCAACACATATTTGTCAAAGATGCTGAACCGCCTCTTAAAGGCGCCAATCTTCTCCTCTTGGCCACCGGCACCTGTCATCAAAAAGTCGAAGTCTGTCCTCACAATACCACCGATAAATTCAATATAGGGAATCAAGTCGAGGACTCTTCGAACCATGCAGAGCAGCAGGGAATTTTCCCGCGCCCTTGCAATAATGGCACCCGCGGGGTCCATGATGTTCCAATTGCGGCGAAAAAGCGACGTCAAGTTATTCCTGGAACATAGGCCAATTACCTGTCCGCCAGCGTCGGCGACCGTATAATTTCGGTGAAACATCTCCCAGAGATGATCTTGAGTCAAGGACATTAGAACTGCGGTTTTGGAGTCGTCGCTGAAAACCGTTATAGACCGTCTCCCGAAGAATTGAAAGGGTCGTTCTACGTAGAAGAGCTCCGAGCCTTCCTCATCGTACACGTAGTATTTTTCTTTAATCGACAGACGGCGCTGATTGATCAAGAATTTATCCCGGTCGAACTTCGCACTGAGAGTTGCCATATTTGACCTCCCTTACGTCGATCCCGCCACTCCGGGCCAGGATTACACGTTTAAGGTGCGTCTACCCTTTCAGTAGAGCGGCCCCGCCTCGCTCTATCACTCGCAGGTAGGCGTCCATGGCGACCTCGTGGGGATTGTCCGCCCTCCCCATGGTCTTGGTCTTGAAGACTTTGCTTCCGTCGGCGGAGGACAGGAAGACGGCCAGTACCATGGTTTCCCCGTCTGCCCGGGCATAGGCGCCCACGGGGACCTGGCAGCCCCCCCCCAAGGCCTCCAGGAAGGCCCGCTCGGTGGTCACGGCCCGCCTGGTGGTGGGGTGCTCGATGGCCAGCATCAGGTCCATCATCGCCCCATCATCGCTGCGCACCTCCACCGCCAGGGCCCCTTGGCCGGGCGCGGGCACGAAGTCGATGGGCGAAAGGAACTGGGCGACCTGACCGTCCAGGCCCATGCGCAGCAGTCCGGCCGCGGCCAGAATGACGCCGTCGTAATCGTCACCGCTGGCCTTGCTCAATCTTGTGTCAACGTTGCCCCTGATGGGTAGAATATCGAGGTCCTGGCGAATGGACTTTAGCTGAGCGGCACGGCGGGGGCTGCTGGTGCCGATCCTGGCCCCCGGTGGCAGCTGGTCCAGCGGACAGTTCCAGCGGTTTACAAGCACGTCCCTGGGGTCTATCCGCTGGCACACCGCCCCAATGGCCAGCCCCTCGGGTAGACCGGTGGGCAGGTCCTTGAGGCTGTGCACCGCCATGTCCAACTCCCCATCCAGTAATGCCCTCTCGATCTCATTGACGAACATACCCCGGTCGAGGCTGTCCAGTGGCGCCGCCGGAGCCGCATCGCTGCTGGTCCGGATGGTGATCACCTCGAAATCGGTGGTGGGATGGGCGGCCTTGAGCCGTCTCAGCACATCCTCGGTCTGGATCTGGGACAGACGGCTGCCGCGGCTTCCAACCAGCACGCGCTTCTTGGGGTGATTGTTAATGGAGGGAGCTTTAGGTTCAGACATAAGACGGGTCCTGCGGGCATTCCCGCCTAACCTGGCGGGCAGGTCTTCCTTCAGGGGGTCTCTACTTCACTGGGCCGGGACCTTCGAGGGTAGGCCTGCTCTGACACTATCTTGGCTTCTTTCAATAAGGCCGGCAAGCAGCTGGTCAAAGGCCTGCTGGGACTTGCCATTCTTAACCAGCGCAACCAGATCGGCGGTTATACATTCTTGCCACCCGTCGGGATGTACCTCAACCCGGCGCCGCTTAAGTTCCTTCCGGGCCGAAGAGAGGATTCCCGCCAGATCGGCGTAATCCAGCGCATCGCTGCCCTCCAGGGACTCCCTCAACTTACGGGCCAGGGCCGGGCTGGCGCCTCCGGTGGAGATGGCCACTGTCACCTCGCCACGCCTGACCACCGATGGAGCGATAAAGCTGCACAGGGCCGGCTTGTCCACCACGTTGAGGATCACCCCTTCCGTCGCCGCCTCGCCGGCCACCGCTTGGTTGACCCCTTCCCGGTCGGTGGCGGCTATGGCCAGGATCGATCCCTTCAAATCACCCGCCTGGTATTCCCTTTCCAGCCACTGCAGCTCCCCTCTTTTTGCCCACTCATGGATCACAGGGGTAGCCACGGGGCTGACGACGGTAACCCTGGCATGGCAATCCAGCAGGTTTCGAATTTTGCGTTCCGCTATGTCACCGCCGCCTATAACCGTACAGGCCTTATCCGTCAGGGCTAAGAATACGGGATAGTAAGGGGCCATCGCCAACTTGCCCTAGACGAAGTAGCGGACGCGGGTTTTTTTGTATTCGCGGGTGCTGTAAAGCATCAGGTAATCGGTGATGCCGGTGCTTTCGGAGATCTCCTTGGCCACCTGCTCACAACCCTCCACAGAGGTGGCGTGGATCATGGTGAAGTGGGTGTATGGCCAGTCGGGAAAGGTGGGGCGCTCGTAGCAGTGGGTCACCGCAGGATGAGCGGCCATCTTTTTGCCTACATCCTCGGAGTCCTCCGGCTGGACCTTCCAGACGCCCATCCCGTTGTCCTTGAAGCCCGCTCTCCTGTGATGGAGGACTGCGCTGAACCGGCGCATGATCCCCCGCTCTTCGAATTCTTTGGCGGTATCGAATAGCTGCCCGGTGGTCATCCCCAGGCGTTCCGCCATACCGTCAAAGGGACGGGAGACCATGGGGAGGTCTTCCTGGAGCTCCCTGATGACGGAAATGTCGAACTCACTCACCGGAACGGCCACGTTCCAATTTTTCAGCTTCTGGTCGTCGTTGTATCCGTCTGGGCTGTAGTATTTATGGGCCGCCCCTTTCTCCTCCACCATGTCGAAGTTAACGCCTATCTTGAAAAAGCGGATGGTGGGCATAATCCGGAAGGAGATGGCCCCCGTCTTCTGGGCCATGCCCTCGACGGTGTCCGGGATGCTGTGGCCGGGCGCAACCGCCAAGGTAAACCAGAGGTTGAAGAAGGAGCCCTCCCTGGCGTAGTTATGGCTCACCCCGGGATGCTCGTTGATATATAACGCCCCCGCGTGTAGAGCTTTGGGATCGAAGGCCATAGCCACCAGGCTGGTGCTGTAGCCCAGGCGGCGGGTATCGAAGATGGCGCTGATCTGCCTCACCACGTTCTTCTCCCGCAGCGTGCCCAGACGCTCTATCACCTCCGTTTCCCCAATGCCGAGGCCCTGACCCATCTCCTGATAGGGTTGGTCCACCAGGGGGAATTGAGACTGCAACAGGTTAAGCAGCTTGCGGTCTGTAAGGTCCATGCCCTGTATGGTGGTCATACTGGTCTTGTCCCTAATTTTTCATTTGGGCCCAGGCCATAAGGTTAACATAGGGCATAGTGAGGGTCAACAAGGTTTACGTGGATGTCGGGGGGCCTGCCGGCAGAATGTCCCCCAGGTCCGCGAGGGTTTTACCGATGCTCTTTGCCACCAGTAACAGTTCGCGCTGCTGCTCCGCCGTCTCGCCCAGCCATTCCTCCTGTACGCGCAGCAGGCCACGCAGGCTCCTGGAGATGTCTTGGGTGAGTTCCAGCAGGGCGGGCAAGGCTTCACTAGCTAAAGCGGCTTCCAGAGTTGGAGTCGGCTTCCCCTGCACAACCGGTAGGCCAGGAAACGGTGCCTCCGTTCCCAATTGCCGTTACGCTCTCCAGGTTGCGGCGTACCTGGGTGAGCCCCATGAGGCCCTGGAGGGTGGTGGATGACTGTTCCCACTGTGTCGGATCATGGGCTTTTCGGATGACGGCGTAGGCGAACAGCGGCCCGGTGGACGTGGAGCTGACCTCGGCGTCCAGCAAGATGTCGAACATACGGCCGTTTTTTGGTAAAAATCGATATCCAACGCTGCGGGCAGAACCAACTTGCCAGCATAGGGGGAGGGTATCGTTGACGGCCCGGACCCGCGATTCGGCGGTCAAGAACTCTGTCGACCTCCGGCGCAGAACCTCATCCCGAGTGTAGCCCATCCTCTGTAGCCAGCGGCGGTTCACTCGGATCAGCTTACCCTCTCGGTCCTCAGAGTGCATCATGACCGGAGCGCGGTCAAAAAGAGTGTCGATGTATCTGTTTACTGCGTCCAGGGCCTTAGCTGAGGCTTCGGGTTCGACGATGTTGCTGTGGCCCATATTGAACCCGTGCTTTGGCTCTAGAAATGGGGGCATAGATATGATAATGGGTCACGGACTCCCGAGGTACATCATCCTTTCTACCGATTCGCGCTCATCAATTCGGATGATTCGAGGTAGTCCTTGCGAAGGATAGGCGCCCATATGGTGGCCGAGTAGAGCTACGCGGGGGTGAGGCCTAGTAAGGGCCGGGGCTCCCCCGCCGGCGGGGCAAGATTGGCTCTCCTTGTAAAACCTTGTATCCGGCCATGAACAGGATTCCCACCACAAACCCTCCCACGTGGGCCATGTATGCGATGCCCGCCCCTGGAGCCACAGGGTTGATGGAGCCTAGCCCGAATAAGGGCGGCAGGATGAAGAACATGAAGACCAGCGCCACTGTATTCCTGTAAGGGAAGGCCACTACGTAGGCGCCCACTACCCCTGAGATTGCGCCGCTGGCGCCGATGAGGGGAATATTCGAGTCCAGGTCCGTCGCCACTTGAGCCCACACGGCGGCAACCCCCGCCGCCAGATAGAATATCAGGTATTTGATATGCCCCAGCCGCTGCTCCACCTTGTCCCCGAAACCGTAGAGGAACAGCATATTGGCTACGATATGCAGCAGTCCGCCGTGCATGAACATGGAGGTGAATACGGTCCCCCATGTGGGTATGGGGGAGGTGATGTCTGGGCCAAAGGGTCCTCTAAAAGCCTCAAATTCGATGCCACGGGACAGCTCGGCGGGGATCAGGCCATATTTATAAATAAATATGTCCTCGTTGATGCCGCTCAGGGAGAAGGTGTAGACGAAGACGACGATGCTTATGGCAATCAGAGCGTAGTTGACGAGGGGACGACGGCTCCGGAAGAGCAAACTAAGGTTGGCGAACAACGCCTTACCCGCCGGACAACTTCTGCAACTGGAGACCCTCCACGGTCTTCTTTACGCCGATGACGGTTTGGCACGGGCCCTGGCGCCGGTGGGCCTGAGCGGGTGCGCTGACCTAGGCCTTGGGCTCCTCTGCCGGCTCCATCAGGCGGGAGCGCCGACGGGCGTACTCGTCGGAAAGGAGCCCCATGGCCTGGGAGTCGTACCACTCCCCCCCCTTCCAGTGGGTGCCTCTGAGGTGCCCCTCCAGCTTGTACCCGATGCGTTCGCACATGTGTACGGCGGGGAGGTTGTATTCCGGTACGTCAACCCATGCACGGTGGAGGCCGTATGTATAGAAGGCCAGGTCCAAGAGCTGGACCATACCGGCGGTCCCCCAGCCGTGGTACCACAAGTCTTTACGCCCGATGAGGATGAAGAGCTGGGCTTCCCAGAGGGGAGCTTCAATGACCAACTGCCCTTCGCCAATATGGTCTCCCTCGGCTGTGTGGACAGAGTAGATCTTCCGGACCCCGCTGTTGAACATTTCGTCCCATTCTTCGGGGGTGGCCTCCAGCATCTTTCCAGGGGAATATCCGATGTGCAGCGGTTCGCCCTGCTCGCTGGTGCCGTACCATAGGGAACTGACCTCTTCGTCCCGGAGCCATTCAGCTATTCTGGCTACGTCCTCCCGTGTAACTTGGGTGAGGCGGATCTCTGGAAGCATTTCGACCCTCCATCAGTATAGGCGGTTAGCCTTCGAGTATTAAACAGAATGAGTGAGCAGGAAATTGCTGCCAAACCACTGGGGCGTACCCGCATTATAGCCCAAATGATAACAATGAGGGGCTGAAAACTCAAAATGGGAGGACGCTTATTGAAAATGACCAATCTATATGCTACCCTTCGGGAAGGCTGGGTTGCGCCTATCTCCCGAGTATCCACTTGCTGTACCTATTTTGACCGGAATCCGCTTTTCCCCTATGCCCAACAGGGCGCATGAGATAAAATGGCGAGACTGGAATGAGGCCGCCTTCCAGGTGGCCCAGATAGAAGACAAGCCAGTCCTGCTCTCCATCTCCGCCGTTTGGTGTCATTGGTGCCATGTGATGGATGAGACCTCCTAACTCAGACCCGGATGTCATCAGCGTGATAAATCAGCGTTTTGTCCCCGTGCGGGTGGACAGCGACCAGCGCCCGGACATCAATTCCAGGTACAACATGGGTGGTTGGCCCACCGCCGCCTTCTTAACCCCATACGGCGACGTGATCGCCGGCGGCACCTATATGACTCTTCGGCAGATGCAGGCGGCCCTGGTACAGGTGGCCGATGGCTACGGGCGGCGGAAACAAGACCTGGTGAGCAAGGCCCAGTCTGTACGGGAGAGGCGGGCGGCGCCGGTAGAGGTGTCAACGGTGGGGAGAAGGCTTGACGGCTCCATCGTGGACAGGGTGGTGAAGTCCGTGGTCGAAGCCTACGACCCCCAATATGGTGGCTTCGGCAGCCAGCCCAAATGCCCCATGGTAGATGCCCTTGAACTTCTGCTTAACATTTACCGGTCCACCGGAAATGTTGAATACAAGGGAATGGTGGAAAATACCCTGGGCCGCATGATGGCCGGCGGCATGTACGACCATCAGGAGGAGGGGTTCTTCCGCTACTCCACCACCAGGGACTGGTCCGTGCCCCATCTGGAAAAGATGCTGGGCGACAACGTGGGGTTGCTCAGGCTCTATCTACGGAGCTACCTGGCTACAGGCAATGAGGAATATGGCGGTGTGGCTTCGCGGATTGCCGGCTATTTGAACGGTCGCCTCCACGATGCTGCATCCGGGGCCTTCTATGGGAGCCAGGACGCCAATGAAGAGTACTATGCCCTTCCCCTGGCGCAACGCCGGCAGCGAAGCTCGCCTTCAGTGGACCGGGTCTTCTACACGGACAAGAATGCCGCCGTGGCCAGCGCCTATCTGGAAGCCTCGTGGGTGCTGAACAGGCCCCAGCTTGCTGACATGGCCATGTTCACCCTTGAGTTTTTGTTTGGTAGTTGTGGAGGAGGGCCGCTGCGCCACAGCTATTTCCCCGATGGCCGGGCCGGCATACCCGCCCTCCTGGAGGACTACTCCAGCCTGATAACCGCACTGGTGGATGGCTACGGGCATACCCGCCGGGACCGTTACCTCCAGGAGGCCCAACGTCTGGCCTCAGAGATGATGGATACCTTCACCGACCAGCAGGACGGCGGATTCTTCGACATTCCAGAGGACTCCCAGGCCATTGGGGCCCTGAAGCTGCGGGACAAAGCTATCGGAGACAACACCCTGGCCGCCGAAGCCTTGACCAGGTTGTTCAACGTCAGCTTAAAAGAGGAATATCGTAAAGCAGCCGAGACCGCCCTACTTGCCTTTGCGACGGTGCACGCCGATTATGAAGAGGCCGCCGCCGGCTATGCGTTGGCAGTCCAAAGGTTCCTCCATTCCCCCGTGGATGTGACGGTGGTGGGTGAGCCGGGCAGCCCAGGCGTGAAATCCCTACTCACGGCTGCCGCGACCATCCCTCAACCCAATACAGCCGTCAGCTTCATCTCCTCCGGGGACCAGGAGCGGCTTGCGGCGGCGGGATACTGGCCCGGCGATGGCGCCCAGGCATACGTGTGCATGGCTACGGTGTGCCTGGCCCCCATCTCCGATCCCCTGGCGCTTCACCAAACGGTGGAAGAGTTCCTGACCTCCCGGACTCAGGTGATAGGGAGTATATTTCGGGACATCCGGACAGAGGTATAGTGCCCAGGACCTGGGTTTTTGGGTCTTCGGTAAATGTAAAAGGAGGCGTTGCTTGCTGAAGAGCGCAAGCTGTGGAGAGCTCAGGGAGAAGGACGTGGGCAACCTGGTCGATCTGGCGGGATGGGTGCACCGTCGGCGTGACCACGGCGGGCTGATTTTCATAGACCTGCGAGACCGGTCGGGACTGGTCCAGGTGGTCTTCAATCCCGAGCTTTCTCCCGAGTCCTATCTGGTGGGGGACGAGGTGCGTCCCGAGTGGGTGTTGAAGGTGAGGGGTCGGGTGTCCAAGCGGCCGCCAGAGGCGCAAAACCCCCAGCTGTCCACCGGCGCCGTGGAGGTGATGGCCGATGAGGCCCAGGTCCTGAACACATCCCCCACGCCCCCCTTCTACATAAACGAGGACTCGGATGTGGACGAGAGCATCCGGCTGAAGTACCGTTACCTGGACCTCCGGAGGCCGAAGATGCAGCAGAACCTGTTGCTGCGGCACCGGGTGGTCAAGTTCATCCGGGACTTTCTCGATGAGAGGGGATTTCTGGAGGTTGAGACCCCTATATTGATCAAGAGCACCCCCGAAGGGGCCCGGGACTTCCTGGTCCCCAGCCGGGCGCAACCGGGCAGCTTCTACGCTCTGCCCCAGTCGCCCCAGCAGCTCAAGCAGCTCCTGATGGTGGCGGGTGTGGAGCGTTATTTCCAGATAGCCCGCTGCTTCAGGGACGAGGACCTCAGGGCCGACCGCCAGCCCGAATTTACCCAGCTCGACCTGGAGATGAGCTTCGTGGATGAAAATGACGTGTTGTCCCTTACCGAGGAGCTTTACACCTCGTTGATCGAGACGGTGACGCCGGAAAGAAGGCTCACCAAGCCCTTCCCCCGCCTCACCTACGACGACGCTATAGCCCGCTACGGCACCGATAAGCCCGATCTCCGGTTCTGCATGGAGATGACCGAGGTCAGCGATCTAGCGCTGAAGACCGACTTCAGAGTCTTCCATCGGGCTGTCGAGCAGGGAGGTGTGGTGAAGGGCTTCGTGGCGCCGGGGTACTCCACCCAGGCCGGAACGCGGGAGGTCCGGGAGTTGGAGCAGTTCGCCCGGGACCATGGGGCGAAGGGGCTCAGCTTCATCCGGCTGGGAGCCGGCCAATCAATCGAACAGTTGGATGAGTCGGAGGTCCAGACCTCCCAGGGATTAAAGATGCCCCTGGACCTGTTGCGGGAACTGGCCCGGCGCATGGGCGCGGGACCCGGTGACCTGGTCCTGCTTATGGCGGGACCTCCACGGGAGGTCAATCCCCCCCTTAGCGCCCTCAGGAACGAAATGGGGAATCGCACTGGCATAATAGATCCCGACACCCTCTCCTTTGCCTTCGTGACCGAATTCCCCCTGTTCAAATGGAACGACCAGATGCGGCGATGGGACTCCTCTCATCACCCATTCACCGCGCCCAGGGATGAGGGCCTTGACAAGCTCCTCACTGATGACGGAGATACGGCAGGCCCGGATGCCTCGCATCTTGGGGCTATCAAATCGAAGGCCTACGATCTGGTCTGCAATGGTGTCGAGCTAGCCAGCGGCAGCATCCGCGTTCATCAACGGCCATTACAAGAAAGGATTTTCAAGATATTGGGCTATTCCTCCCAGGAGATGAACGAGCGCTTCGGCCACCTCCTGGAGGCCCTGGAGTACGGTGCGCCACCCCACGGAGGGATCGCCCCGGGCATAGACCGGCTGGTGGCGATTCTCATCGGCGCCGCCTCCATCAGGGAAGTGATCGCCTTCCCCAAGACCCAGAGCGGGACGGACCTTCTGTTCGGCGCACCGGCGCCTGTGACGGCGGAGCAGCTTCGGGACGTGCGTCTGAAAATCGTCGAGTGAGGGGCTGTTAGTACTATAGTCCTTAGCCCGAATCCACCGAAGGACACGGATGGACGGCGTGAGGACAGCGGAAGGGGGTGGGTGAGGGAGCTACAGGGGAGATGGCCTGGGGTCTTGGGGTAGATGGGAGGCCGGCGGACGGTCTTCAGTCGCCGCACAGGGCCCCTAAGGCCCTATGCGGGAGTTGCGATGCGCGGGATGGCGAGAGGATACGCAGCAGGGGACTCTCGCGACCGGGGTGGCGCGAGATTGCGGGGACGTTGGGTCAGTTACAGGCTGGCCGTCAGGCCGGGAACGGAATGGCTTGCAGCCGGGCCAAGGCGCGACTGAACTGGGTTTCCCAAGGCCAGCGCCGGGGGAGATGCAAAGTGAGGCGGCGCGCCGAGCGGGTGATCCGCCCCACCAGAGTGAAGACCCGCCGCCTGAGGGTCTTGGTGATCAGGGTCCCCTCGCCCAGACCAATCCGCGCCGTCCAGCGGGCCAGGTTATGCGCCATCACCTGTACCGCCAGCCAGGCGCCGTTGGCGGCGAAGCGCCCCGACGGCATGTGGTTCAGCCCGACGCCGTACTTGAGGTCGCGTATGGCGTTCTCGACCTCGGCGTGGCGGCGATGATCGGCCTCCAGTTCCAGCGTCTCCCCATCGCGGTCGGTGATGAAGGCGTGATAGCTGTATCTGGCGAAGAGGGCGAGCTGGGAACCGGGCGTCGGCTTCACCCGCCGGACAGTGAGCCGCGCCGGCGGGGCGTCCGGCTTGGTCTGGAACGGGGTGTAAGTCGTCTCGGCGACATCGGCGGCGCCGTCCATCCAGTAGGGAATGGGAGTCCAGTCCTCCTCTGGTATCGCCTCGATCAGGTCCCGCAGGCTGGCGCGCTGGCGGATGGTGATAGAGAAGCGGACATCCATTTCCCGGCAGGCGGCAACGACAGTGTGGGCGTAGAAGCCGCTGTCGGCCCGCACCGTGAGTTGTCCCCTGGCCCCGCCGTAGCGCACCCGCCCCACCGTCTCACGCAGGAAGTGGGCGGCGCCACGGGCGGTGTTGGCCCGGCCCTCGCGCAGCCGGGACATCAGCACCTCGCCGGTGCCGGCGGCAATGGCCAGCAGCGGGTGATAGCCGCGGGCGCCGGTATAGCCGTGGTGGCGCGCTCCCTCCTTGGCCAGTCCATAGGTCTCGCAGATGGTCGAGTCCAGGTCGATGCTCAGGGGCGAGTCGCCGGGTCCGGCCCCAGCGGCCCAGGCCCGGGCCAACAACTGGCGGCTCACGCGGTCGAGTTGACGGACATGCCCCCACCGGAAGCTGCGCAGGAAGGTCCCCAGGGTGGATGACGCCTTGACCACGCAGCCTAGAACACCGACCGTCCCACCAGCGCGCAGCGCATCGGCGTCGTCGATGCAGTCGCCGCCTGCCAGCGCGGAAGCGACCAGCGTCAGCATCTTGTCCCCAGTGTTCGCCCGTCCCGGCGCTCCGCCGAGGTCAAGGTGATGGTCGACGAGTTCCCGCAGGCCCAGGTGCCGGGCTAGGGTGGCCGGCAGGAGCAGGCCGGCATTGGCCACCAGGCGATGGTCGTCAAAGAGGATGCGGATACGGTCGGGTTTGTTCTGTGGCAGCATCTATTGGGTGCTCCTTGTTTCCGGGCTGGTTTCTGTTCCAAAACCATTATCCCAGATTCAGAGGAGCACCCGCTGGCTTCTTCAAGGACTGTCCCCAAGGCCGTCCTTCGGTGGATTCGAGCTTAGGAGTTCTTGGATAGTAGGAGAAACTTTTCACAAAGTTTGCGTTATGCTATAATCCGCATTGGGCCATGCCCAGGTAGAGATAAAAAGAGAGAGATAGTATTTGAAGATCACCAGAGAAGAGACCTCCATCAGGGAGGTTACCTTGAATATCGAGCTTGACTCCGCCGACGTGGAGCCCTATCTGGACAGGGCCTACAAGCGGGTGGTCAACAGGGTGCAGATCCCGGGCTTCCGGAAAGGGAAAGCTCCCAGGTACCTGTTGGAAAACTATCTGGGTAGGGAAGCCCTGGTAAGGGAAAACCTGGACAGCATCGTCCAGGAGTCTCTAGAGCGGGCAATAAAAGAAGAGAACCTTGAAACCTTCGGAGAGCCGGAGGTCGAGGTGGTGGAGATCGAACCCCTGTCGGTCAAGAGTGTTGTGCCCCTGGAGCCCATCGTGGACCTGGGGGAATTCCGCAGCCTCCGGTTGGAGCCCGAGACCGTGGAGGTCAAGGCGGAGGACGTAGACAGGGCGATAGAGCGGATTCGTTACGAAGGGGCCCCGTGGGAGCCCGTGGACAGGGGAGTGAAGTTCGGCGACCTGGTAACCCTGGACCTGGAGGGTACCATCGAAGGGCGCAAGGTGGCCGACGAAAAGGGGATTGACTTCATACCCAGCCAGGACAACCCGGTGCCTGTTCCCGGCTTCTCGGTCTACCTGGAGGGGTTGGGAAAGGATGAGCCCAAGCAGTTCTCCCTTCCGATACCCGACAACTACCCGGACAAGGCTCTAGTGGGTAAAGAGTGCCGTTTCCTGGTGAAGTTGCAGGAGATAAAGGAGAAGGCGCTGCCTGAGCTGGACGACGAGTTCGCCAAGGGTGTGGGTGAGGGCCACGATAGCCTGGAAGCCTTGCGGACCAGCTTGATGAACGGCCTGACCGAACGGGCCCAGCATGAGGCGGATCGGGCCTTCCAGGAGAGGAGCCTGGATGAGGTGGTGAAGGGAGCCACAGTGGAGGTCTCGAACCTTACCACCAACCAGGAGATAGACCATATCCTCGAGGAGCGGATACAGGGCCAACAGGGAAGCCAGATGAATATGGATGCATACCTCGAAAACGTGGGCAAATCCCGGGAGGAGCTGAGGGAGGAGATGCGGCCAACGGCCCAGGAGCGTCTCACCCGATATCTGGTGATAAGGAAGCTGGCCCAAGGGGCAGGTTTCGAGGTCTCCCCTGAGGAGATAGACGCCGAAATAGAGAAACTTGCCTCCTTTTCAAACGAGTCGGGAGATGCCCTTCGCAGGGCCTTCTCCTCCAAAAACGCCAGGAGTTCCATAAGCAACGCCATATTGTCCAGAAAAGTCCTGGAGTACCTCGGCCAGATTGTGCGGGGTGTTGCGGTTAAGGAAGGGCCCTCTCCTGAAGACAGTGCGGTCGAGACAGAGGAGGGGCCGGAAGCAACTGGACCGGAAGCAACTGGAGGGGAGGAGGGCGCTGGCGAGCCGGCCTCAGCTGAGGCCGAACATCCAGAGGACGGCGGGCCGGAGGAAGAAGGAGGTAACCCCAGTGACAATTAACCCATACGACATTATACCGATGGTGATAGAGACCAGCCCCAGGGGAGAGAGGGCTTTCGACATCTACTCCCTTTTGCTCAAGGAGAGGATAGTTTTCCTGGGGACCCCCATAACCGACCACGTAGCAAACGTAATCGTCGCCCAGCTCCTGTTCCTGGAACGGGAGGACCCGGAGATGGACATAAACCTCTACGTCAACAGCCCTGGTGGTGTCATCAGCGCCGGGCTGGCGATATACGATACCATTCAACTGGTGCGCCCCAACGTGTCCACCATATGCGTGGGTATGGCGGCCAGCATGGCCACGGTTCTTCTAAGCGGCGGCGAAAAAGGGAAGAGGTACGCGCTGCCCAACGCCACCATTCATATGCACCAACCCATGGGTGGCGCCTCGGGACAGGCGTCGGACATTGAGATAGCTGCCCGGGAGATCATAAGGATGCAGGATAAAATCCGGCTGATCCTCTCCAGCCGAACAGGACAGACCTACGATAAGATCGCACGAGATACGGACCGGGACTACTACCTTGCCCCAGAGCAGGCCGTGGAGTATGGTATCGTTGACGAAATCCTTGGTGCTCCGGATGGCAGTGCTCCCGATGGCGCCGCTCCAGTGGCCGAGAAGACGGAAGTCAAGAAGACGGAAGATAAAAAGAAGAGCTAGGCAGGCGGAGATGGGCTGTGCCCAATAGCAGGGGCAACTCCAGGGTTTACCTGTGTTCCTTTTGTAGAAAGGGCGAGACAGGGACCAACCGGCTGGTGGCGGGTCCCGGCCGTGTGTTCATCTGCTATGACTGCGTTCGGGCCTGTAAGCAGGTCATAGACCAGGAAACATCCGCCAATCGCAAGCCCGCGGCGGCCCGCAAGCGCAAGGTGCCGACGCCAAGAGAACTCAACGAGTCCCTGGACAGCTACGTCATCGGTCAGAACCGTGCCAAGAAGGTCCTGAGCGTCGCGGTGCATAACCACTACAAAAGACTGCGGAACGGTGTATCGGACTCCGACGTCGAGATACAGAAGACCAACATCCTGTTGATGGGCCCCACCGGATGCGGTAAAACCCTACTTGCCCAGACTTTGGCCAGGATCCTGGACACCCCATTCGCCATCGCCGACGCCACATCCCTAACCGAGTCGGGCTACGTGGGGGAGGACGTGGAAAACATCCTGCTGAGGCTCATTCAGGCTGCGGATTGGGACATGGCCCGGGCGGAACAGGGAATAATATACATCGACGAGATAGACAAGATTGCCAGGAAGGAAGGCCCCAACCGGTCCATAACCAGGGATGTATCCGGCGAGGGAGTGCAACAGGAACTGCTGAAGATAGTCGAGGGGTGTGTCGCCAATGTGCCGCCCCAGGGCGGCCGGAAGCACCCCTATCAGGACTTCCTGCAGATCGATACCCGAAACATATTATTCATTTGTGGTGGGGCCTTCGCCGGCCTGGATGCGATAGTTCAGCGTGGGGTGCCGGGCGGTAACAGCAGGTTGGGATTCAAGTCTCCTTCATCCTGGAACACGGAAGAGGGGGCATTGCATCATCTGGCCCCCGCCCATCTATTGGAGTACGGCTTCATTCCCGAACTGGTGGGGCGATTGCAAGTGATGGCCCCTCTGGATGCCCTGGATGAGCCCTCCCTCATTCGGGTGCTTACCGAGCCCAAGAACGCTATCATCAAGCAGTACCAGCAGCTCTTCAACATCGACCACGTAGAGCTCATCTTCACCCCCAAGGCGCTTGAAGCGGCCGCGTCGGAGGCATTGAGGCTCAAGACCGGCGCCCGGGGGCTGCGGAGCATAATTGAGGGGACCCTGCTGGACGTGATGTACGAGCTTCCTTCCATCAAGCATATACAGCGGTGCGTCGTAGACGCTGATACGATAATGGGCCTGGCGCCTCCCGTTCTGAGCACCGCCTCGGGCCAACGCATCGCGTTGCCGGTGGAATCCAAGCGCCTGGCCTAACGGGAGGCCAGCTCCCCCTCGATCTCGTCGTACAAGCAGAGTCCTTCCAGAAGTTTACCATTGGCATCCAAAATGCTGCCGCCGGTCACCTCGATGGTTCCCTCGGCCAGGGCCTTCAGAGTGCCCGCCAACAGGTAGGGCTCCCGCCTGTATTCTTCCTGCCTGATCAGGCGGAACAGGGGCAGCTCCTCACCATAAACTGCCTTCAGCTCCGGTACAGATTTTCCTTCCGTCTCCCGCCAGCAGTCATCGAAGGCCCCGCCTGTTATAGGCAGGGAGAAATAGGTTGCCATCGGCCCCCTGTCCAGATCATCGGTGACCAGATGGACCATTGCTCCCGTCGCCGTGCCTCTTGACTCAATCAGGTCCCATACTACTTCCTGCCAGGTGCCGATGGGGCCTGTGGGCAGGGCTGGGTGGAGATTTAACATGGTATAGCGGCGGCACATCTCCGGCCCTACTATTAGCATGTATCCCGCCAGCACACAGACATCCGGCGTGAATCCATCCAGATGGGACATCACCTCCCGGTCGTACTCCAGCCGGTGGTCCGAGAATCTACCGCCCATCGCTTTGCGGAATTTCTGGGAAGAGAGGTTGACCAAGGGCAGACCGTAGTCCGACACCTGCTTGAAGAAGCGGTCGCTCCCCTCCCCCTCTCCCTGCTCCCGGTTGCTGAACACAAACTGGATACGGGCGTCTATCTCTCCACTGGAGAACCGGTCCTGCAGGAACCTCAGAAGTCCCAGCGAGCCTTCGCCTTTGCCTGTGGAGAACCAGCCAACGGTAAGCATGATCAGATAAACGCCTTCCTCAGTTTGGCGTAGACCGTGGCCAGCCTGAAGAGCCGGTTGGCCCTGCGGGTCACCAGCCTGGCGCCGGTCAGGGAATCCATCAATCCATGGGGAGATCCGTCGAAATCGGGGACTTCCATGTAGGTGCTTCCCAACTCCAGGGAAGTGTGGGAGTCGCTGACGGCGGCGGCCACCAGCCGGTGGTCCCAGCCGAACCTGGCAGCCTTCTGGTTGTCGCGCATCAGGGGGTTGTGGGCGTTGAAAACCTCGAATACGTCAACATATGGCAGGATCAGTTGTAGCGCTTCGTATTTTATCGCCGAGGAGCGGAAACGGTCGAAGGGATGGGGCACCATGACCAGCCCTCCTTGGTCCTTGATTGCTTCCACCGTGGCCTGTGGAGAGAGGTCCCTGGGGACTTCCTTCTCAAGGAACAGGCCGATAATGTCCCCTTCGGAGCTCCTCACCTCTTCTCCAACGATTACTGGAAAAGGGGCTATGCGCCGGACCTCCACGGCCCCAAGGATGGTGTTGTGGTCGGTGACAGCGATGCAGTTGAGACCCCTTTTCATGCAACGGGCGACGATGGACGCTGGCCTGGCTCGGGAGTCGGGAGAGAAGTGGGTATGCATGTGTAAGTCCAGCTTCAGCACCCTATTCCTCATCCTCCGGCGGCCGTTCGGAGGGGTACTCCGAGTAGGTGTCCTTTAGCTGGGTTATTTTCAGTTCCGCAGTGCTAAGGTACCGGTTGCACAGTTGGACGAGGCGCATTCCCTCCTCGTAGAGGTTGGTCGCGGCATCCAGAGAGAGGCCGCCGGTTTCCAGAGACTGCACCGTCTCCCCCAGGCGGTTGAAGGCCTCCTCGAAGGAGAGGGCTTCCGCTCCCCCTGGGTTGGCTGATGCTTCGGAGTTCCCCGGCTCTTTCGGAGTGGCCATGTTGTCCCCAATGCTAATGTTGGTGAAGAAGTTTCTAATATTACCGAGAGGGATTATCTTAATGGAGGGACTGGAGCCTGGTAAACCACCGGGGATGGGATCATAGCAACCGCTCCCCGGCTCGGACCAAGGGCCTTTTTGCCGGACGCCGTTTGCCGGGAAGGTCACCTGCCGTGGCGGCCAACGAGCCGTCGCCGACCGTCAGCTTCAGCGCATCGCCATCCCTCACCTGGTCTTTCCTGGAGACCACCTGGCCGTCGGGCAGCTTTTGCACGATGGCGTAGCCTCGATAAAGAATTGCCCCTGGATTGAGGGCCTGGAGGCGTTTCTCGAAGCCGTCCATCCGGCTCCGCCAGAGGGACAGGTGGTGTGTCAGGCCATTTGTGGACGAGCTTGCCAGGTCGTCCACCCGGCGACGCAGAGTGTCTATATCCGGTGACCGGCCCCTCACGCGGAGGGCGAGGCTGTCCACCTCCCGGCCCCGGCTAGTAAGCTGGTGGGAGAAGGCCCGTATCAGGCCCTCACGATGGCCGAGAATATCCTGCATGAGGCCTGGACCATCGGGGACCACCAACTCCGCAGCAGCAGACGGAGTGGGGGCCCGTTTATCGGCCACGTCGTCGGCTATGGTGTAGTCCCGTTCGTGGCCCACGGCGCTGACCACGGGAATCCTGCTGGCATATATGGCCCTGGCCACGGCCTCTTCGTTGAATGGCCACAACTCCTCCAGGGAGCCGCCGCCTCTTGCCAGGATTATGACGTCTGCCCGGCCGTCCTGGTTCAGGTCATTGAGGGCGGAAACGATCCCAGGCGCGGCCCCCTCACCCTGCACCAAGGTTGGGGCCAGAAGGACCCGGACCAGAGGATAGCGCCGGCTGAGGACGTTGCGTATGTCATCCAGCACCGCACCCGATGGGGAGGTGACCAGGCCGACCACCTGGGGGAACCTGGGCAATGGGCGCTTGCGGGAGTCCTCGAAGAGGCCCTCGGCCTCCAGGGCCGTCTTGAGCCTCTCCAGCTCCAAGAACAGCGGGCCGGTGCCTTCGGGCATTACAATGTTTGCCACGAACTGGACTTCGCCCCGGGCTTCGTAAAAGGAGACCCTGCCGTGGGCCGTGACTAGGCTACCATATTGGAGCAGGTCTGCCCCCCGTCCGCCCCGGAACATGACCGAGCGGACCTGGCTTTCGTGGTCCTTGAGAGTGAAGTAGGTATGGCCTGATGAGGCGGGCCTCAGGTTGGAGACCTCACCGCTGATCCAGAGGTCGGCCAAGAGGGAATCCTGCTCCAGGGACTCCTTAAGGTACCGCGTGACCTGGCTTACTGTGAAGACAGGCATACCAGGTTGTGCCCTCTGCAATTCAGTCGACATAAAAATAGGACCTTAGCTGGTTCTCGGGGATGTACTTGCAGCCAGGCCGAGCGCCGCCAGGTCCTCTCCATCCAGGTGAAGGGCAACCGCTTCCTGAAGATTTGTTAAAATCTCATCCAGGGTCTTGCCCTGGGTTACAACCGCGATTTCTAGACATTCCGCCACATAAGGAGTCTCACCTTGGTGTATGAAGGCTTTCACGGTGTGTTGCAAGCTCATGAGATTCCATCCTACGCCGATAAGAGTTTCCAGGAGTATATTGGTTCAATTTGCCCGCTCTACGTAGTCGCCGCTTCTTGTATCTACTCGGATTTTTTCTCCGTTGTTTATAAACATGGGGACATGAGTTGTTAATCCGGTCTCCAGTTTGGCCGGTTTGGTGCCTCCCTGGGCCGTGTCCCCTTTGAATCCCGGAGGCGTGTCCACCACCTCCAGCTCCACGAAGGTGGGTACCCGCAAGTTGATGATGTCCTCGTTGTGGAATATAACTTCGACCATCGTCTCTTCTTTGAGGTAGTTGACCGCGTTGCCCAGTTGCTCTTTGGTGAGCTGGTACTGTTCGTAGGTCTCCATATCCATGAAATTGTAGAATTGCCCATCGGTATAAATGAACTGGGCGGGCTTATCCTCCACCTGGGCCAGGGAGAACTCGGTTGTGTAGCTCTGGAAAGTACGCTCGATCATCTTGCCGTCGCGAAGATTCCGGAGCTTGAGGCGGGTGACGGGGGCCCTCTGCTGCATCTTGTGCCGTTCGTAGTCGACCACCTCGTAAGGCAGGCCGTCGACCTCTATGCTCATACCTTTTTTCAGGTCACTGAAACTGATGGTCATATCGAACTCCTTTGATACCCGGTAAGGGGTCCTACCGTGGCCCTGTCTACTTGGCCGCGCTGCTCAGCACTTTGGCGCCGGACTGCTCCAATTGGACCACGTCCTCGATTCTCACGCCTCCCCATCCCGAAAGGTAGATGCCAGGTTCGACTGTAAACACCGTGCCTTCCTCCAGGGGATGGTCCGACCTGGGCCCGACCCTAGGATACTCGTGTATCGCCAGCCCTACCCCATGTCCCAGGCTGTGGCCGAAGTTCTCCCCGTAGCCGGCCTCGGCTATCACCATTCTGGAGAGATCGTCGGCGTCACCGCCCGTCATCCCCGGCCGGACGGTGGCGATGGCCGTCAGCTGGGACCCCAGGACTATGTCGTAGATCTTGCGGAAGGTCTCGTCGAGTTCCCCAACGCATACGGTGCGGGTAATATCACTGCAGTAGCCGTCCACCTTGGCCCCCATGTCGATTACCACCGGCTCCCCGGGCCCGATGGGCCTGTCCGAGGGCCTATGATGGGGCATGGCGCCATTGGGGCCGGCGGCGACGATTGTATCGAAGCTGAGGGAGTCGGCGCCCAGTTCCCTCATCGTCTTCTCCAGCCGCCATGCCACCTCCCGCTCCGTCTCGCCGGCTTGTATGGCCGGTGCAACGGCCTCCATTGCGGCGTCGGCCACTTCGATTGCCTTCTGGAGGGAGGCCATCTCCTGCTGATCCTTTATTGTCCTCAACGCCTCCACCAGTCCCGTCGTCGCCACCAAAGAGGGACCCTGGCCCTTGGGCAGCTCCTTCAGAGCCTCGGTGACCTGCCTGTAGCTGGCCACCGTCATCTGGTGGCTCTCGAAGCCCACCCGGTTCATCGTTGATTCTTTCAGGAGGTCCAGGAGCCAGGCCCAGTCGCTTCCCGCCTTCACCACCCGGAAATGGGGCGCCTGGTTGGCGGCCTGCTCGACATAACGGAAATCCGTGGCGAGGATGGCGTCATCCCGGAATACCACCAGGTAGCCCGCCGATCCTGTGAAACCCGAAATGTAGCGGCGGTTCTCGGGCTCCGTGATAAGCAGCCCATCCAGCTCCCTCTCCTCCAGCGTTTCGCGTAGGTTCGTCAGACGGTCGTTCACTTAAGCTCCTCCTCACCGGCAAGGGCCGTCAGGAATTCCAGGGCGGCCAAATATCCCCTCCAGCCTAGGCCGGAGACCTGTCCTCTTGCTATTTCGGAAATAACCGAGTGGCGTCGCCACTCTTCCCGGGCGTATATATTGCTCAGGTGTACTTCTACTATGGGCAGACGGGTGTCCTCCAGGGCGTCCCTCAGGGAGTAGCCGTAGTGGGTAAGAGCCCCGGGATTGACGATTATCCCCAGAGCCCCTCCGGAGTTACTCTGGAGATAGTCTACTATCTCCCCCTCGCTGTTGGACTGGTAATAGCCAACCTGGACACCCATCTCCTTCCCCTTCTCGGTAACCAGGGACTCAATCTCCGCCAGCGTCATTGCGCCGTAGGTATCCGGGCTCCGGCTGCCCAGCAGGTTAAGGTTGGGGCCGTTGATCAACAGGTACCTAGCCATTCTGATTCCTCTTCGCCGGCTCGTTGGAGGCCTTCAGCTTGGCCCTGGGATGGGTGGTCATGTACTCGGCCCTGGCCTCGTTCTGGGTCACGTGGGTGTAAATCTGGGTAGTGGCCGGGCTGGAGTGGCCCAGAAGCATTTGCACCACCCGCAGGTCGGCCCCGCCTTCCATCATGTGCGTAGCGAAGGTGTGTCGCAAGGTGTGGGGATGGACCCCCGGCCTGACGGGAGCCTGCATGGCATACCGTCCCACTATCTTTTCGATGCTCCTACGGGAGAGTCGACGGCCGTACCGGTTAAGGAACAAGGGGGAGCCCGCGCCGGCAGTGGGGCCATCTTGACTGTTCATGCCCTGGATGCCTGGTCTGCCGGACCTGAGGTAGGCGTTTAGGGATTCGGCAGCCGGCCTGCCCATGAGGACGACACGCTCTTTGGAACCTTTGCCGCGGACCCGGAGCTCCATTGCCTTCAGGTCCATGTCCCCCATATCCAGCCCATGGAACTCCGAGAGCCGCAGCCCCGAGGAGTATAGAATCTCCAGGAGCGCCCTGTCCCGCATGCCCAGGGGCTGGGATACGTCGGGAACCGCCATCAACCTTTCCACTTCCTCCCTGCCCAGGAAGACGGGTAGCCTTTTCTCCACCTTGATGTTAAAGGTACGGCCTCGGGGTATGGGATTCGAGGGAACCAGGCCCTCCTGGACCAGGAACCGGTAAAAGCAACGAAGTGCTACCAGCTTCCGGGCCACGCTAACCCTGGCGTATCCGCCATCCTTCCCCCTGGCCGCGGTGGAGAGCCAGGCCAGGTAGCGGCGGAGACTTTGACGGTCCATATCGCGGACCCCCAGATTTTCCATCAGGAGGAAGCCCTGGAAGGGTCTCAGGTCAGTGGTATAGACCCGCACCGTGTTCTCCGAGAGACCCTTCTGACCCCGAAGGGACTCCCTGAACCGGTGAAGCAGGTCATCGAAATCGCGTTCATCCTGGCGGGTCAATATTACTTCCCCGATCTCCCCTGCGCCACCGCTTGCTCTTCGGGGGTGTCTCCCCGCCATGCGCAGGTTGTGCAACGGGCTCCTTCCTGTCCCGCGGAGACCATCAGCCCGCCACACTCGGGGCAGGCTTCGGGGAGAGGCCGCTGGTTTACGAGGAAGTCGCACTCCGGGTACCGGGAGCAGCCGTAGAACACTCTTTTGACCTTGCCCTTGGACCTGCGCTCCAGCAGGTCTCCCCCGCACCTGGGGCAGAGGACGCCGGTCTTGTTTTGTATCGGCCTGGTGTGCCGGCACTCCGGGAAATTGGAGCAGGCAAGGAACCTGCCGAAGCGCCCGGTCTTGATGACCATGGCGTTGCCGCAAAGTCCGCAAATCTCGTCTGTGGCCTCCTCCACTTTGACCCTTGGCATGGCCTCGGTGGCCTCTTCAAGGGACTTCTGGAAGGGACCGTAGAAGTCTCCCAGCATGGGCACCCACTCCCGCTCCCCGCTGGCCACCTCGTCCAACTCTCCCTCCATCCTGGCCGTAAAGTTGGCGTCCATGATATTGGAGAAGTATTCGGTGAGAAGGTCGGATACGGTGCAGCCCAGGGCTGTGGGACGCAACCGGCTTCCTTCCTTCTCCACATAATTCCTGCCGGTAATGGTGGAGATGGTCGGGGCGTAGGTGCTGGGCCTCCCAATCCCTTTCTCCTCCAAAAGCTTGATTAGGGTGGCTTCGGTGAATCGCGGCGGCGGCTGGGTGAAGTGCTGTTTGGTGTCCAGCTTCAAAAAATCCAGCACCTCGCCTTCTGCAAGCTGGGGTAAGGGCCCCTTCCCTTCATCGTCATCACTGTCGTCCTTGCCTTCCATGTACAGGACTCGGAAGCCGGCGAACCTCACCACCGACCCAGTGGACCTGAAGACATAGGAAGTCGGGGAGGCCTGGCAACGGGCCTCGGTATCAACGGTCGTGGCGTCGGATAGGGCGTCGGCCATCTGGCTGGCCAGCATCCGCCGCCAGATGAGGTCGTATAGCCGGAACTGCTCAGGCGAGAGGAATGGCTTCATCTGTTGGGGCTCACGGAGGACGGAGGTGGGCCGGATGGCCTCATGGGCCTCTTGAGCTCCCTTTGTTTTTTTCCTGAACACCCTCGTCTGGCCGGGCAAGTACTCAGCGCCGAACTTCTGACGGATGTATTCCCGGGTCTCTTGGATGGCCGAACCAGCCACCTGGGTGGAATCGGTGCGCATGTAGGTGATCAGCCCTACAGAGCCTTCGCCATCTATGGCAAGCCCCTCGTATAGTTGCTGGGCGACCACCATAGTCCGGCTTGCGGAAAACCGGAGTTTGCGCCCCGCCTCCTGCTGGAGGGTACTGGTGATGAAGGGAGGGGCTGGCGACTGTTTCACTTCGCGCTTCGCGACGCGGGAGACCGTGTAATCCGCCCCCTTCAACTCCGTCGCGAATTGTTTCGCCGTGGGTTCGTCGGGTATTTCCAGTTTGCCCTTCTTCCCTTTTATGGAATGGAGAAGGGCGGTAAACGGCTCTGATTTGTCCTGCTTGGAGCCGTTCTTCTTCCGTAGCAGTGCCTGTAAGGTCCAATACTCCTGGGGCACGAAGGCCTCGATCTCCCGTTCCCGCTCCACTACCATTCGGAGGGTCACCGACTGGACCCTGCCCGCCGACAGACCCCTCTGTACCTTGCGCCACAACAGGGGGCTGATCTGATAACCCACCAGCCGGTCCAGGATGCGCCGTGCCTGCTGGGCATCCACCAGTTTCATGTCAATGTCCCGGGTGTGGCGAAATGCCTCTTTCACCGCATCCTGGGTTATCTCGTGGAACACGACCCGGTGAAGAGGGATGCCGGCCTTGTCCCATGCCGCCGCCTTGACCAGATGCCAGGAGATGGCCTCTCCCTCCCGGTCGGGGTCTGTGGCCAGGTATATGGCCGAGGCGCCCTCACCCAGCTTCTTTAGCTCCTGGATAACCAGCCGTTTGTCGCTCATTACCGAGTATGAGGGCTCGAACCCATTTTCGATGTCGACCCCAAGCTTGCCCTTGGGCAGGTCACGCACGTGGCCCTGGGATGCCTTGACCACGAATTTGTTCCCCAGGATTCGCTCTATGGTGCGGGCCTTGGCAGGGGATTCGACCACCACCAGGTTTTCAGCGGATTTGACGGCTTTGGACTTGGTCTTTTGTGCCTTAGTTTTGGTCCCGGCCTTAGGTTTGATCTTGGCCTTTGTTTTGGTATCGGCCTTAACTGCCATAGGCCGCCACCGGTTCTCGGATGCGTACGTAGTGCATGTTTCCAACCTGCCTTATTAACCCCTTGAGCTCCATCATCGCCAACCTGCTGCTAACCTCGTAGATGGGCAGGCCGGTCCGCCGTTGGATATCGTCAATATGCAACGGCTCGTGACTGATCTGGTCAAGGAGTCGGGATTCGTCTTCGTCTGGTGGCGGGGCCAACTCCCGCATCTCGATCTGATGGGTCACCACGGTAAGATTCAGCTCCTCCAAAACGTCGTTATGGTTCAGCACCAGCTTCGCCCCTTGCTGGATGAGGTAATTTGTCCCCAGGCTCACCGGGGAGAATATGCTGCCGGGGACGCAAAATACCTCCCGGTCCTGCTCCAGGGCATGGGTCATAGTTAACAGGGCGCCGCTGTGTTTGGGCGCCTCAACCACCAATGTCCCCAGAGTCATCCCGCTCATGATTCTGTTGCGCATGGGGAAGTGGTTTGCCTTGGGCCTGGTCCCCAGAGGATACTCGCTCACCAGGGCGCCGGCCTGGGCTATTTCATGGGCCAGCCGGGCGTGTTCCCAGGGATAGATCACGTCCAGTCCGCTGCCGAATACTGCGATGGTGCGGCCCCCTGCCTCGATGGCCGCCCTGTGGGCGATGGCGTCTATGCCGCGGGCCATGCCGCTGACTATGGTGACGCCGCTACGGGCCAGGTCGCGGGCCAAAGAATCGGCGGCCTCCCGGCCGTATGTTGTGGCCTTCCGGGTCCCCACCACCGCCACGGACCGCTCGTCCTGGGGGAGAATGCAGCCCTGCACGTACAATACGGTTGGCGGGTCGCTTATCTCCTTCAGCCGCACCGGGTACTGGGAATCGTGCCAGTTCAAGGCCCTGGTCCCAGCCCTATCCAATTTCTCCATCTCATCGTCGAGGGAGATGCTGGGGCGCTGGGTGATAATGGAGCGGGCAGTGTTGGTATCAACTCCCGCGGCCCTGAGATCCGACATGCTTGCCGCCCAGGCCCGCTCCAGGGTGCCGAAGTGGGCTTCCAGAAGTCGGGTCCGGACCGGTCCCACGCTGGAAATGCGGCTGAACCCGACCCAATATTTTATGTCGGTCATGACTATCAGATTCTATCATAGGGGGATATTCGTAGCAATGCCGCGGGCGACGGCCTTTATCGGGGATATGTTGACGGTCTGTGAAATGGGACCCGGTGGAGGGCAGTATCCCGGGCCGTGAAGGTGGCGGAGAGGGTGGGATTCGAACCCACGAGGGGCTTGCGCCCCTACGCGCTTTCCAGACGCGCCTGTTCGGCCACTCCAGCACCTCTCCTTGGACGGTGGGCAGGGGTGAGTTTATATATTATGTTACCACCCGGCGATTCCCGGCGTCAGCGGAAATTGGGCATCGGTTAGGGTCTTTCGATTGTCATTGCGATAGGCAAAGCCCCGAAGCAATCTCAGCAGGGCCGGAAGGGATTGCTTTGCTTCGCTTGCAATGACAATGGCGCAATGACAGTGGCAGGACTTTCAAAAGGCCCTGGGGCCTCGATAGCCCCATGTAGCGACCAAGACTCTGGTTATGGCTGCCACTGATGTTATGAGAAGGTTTCACAAGGGAAGTTCGGGTGCGACTCCAGATGGAAGTTCCTGCTCGAAGGCCATGAGCAGATGCCCGAACATCAGATAGTAGCAAACAAGTCCCGTCAGCTCCACGGTCCACTGGACCCCGAATCGGCCCTTGACCCGGTTAAATGTGCCGTCGCTTATCTTGCAGTCCCGGACCAGTTCCTGGGTGAAACGCACCACCATCTCTTCGTCCCCGGAGAGACCCTGGGGTGCCGTGCCCTGGGCAATGGCGCGGATGGTGTCTTCGGAGACCCCTTCCTCCCTGGCCGTTTTGGCGTGTCCGGTAAAAGCGAACTGGCAGTCGATCTCTCGGGTGGCAGCCAGGATGACCACCTCCATCAGCTTGGCCCGCTTGAACACCCCCTTCTCACGCTGGGTTTGCCTCAGATGCTCCTCCGATCCCAACTCCCGGCCCATGACGCTCTCAAGGGGAAAGAACTGGTTGAGGGCATTTATCCGGCCCGCCATCTTGGGGCTGTAGAGCAGGTTGGTATACACTAACAGCTGGTTGTTTCGGAGCCTGATTACTTCATCGCATTCCGCCAGGTCTTCGGGATTGATCTGCTCTCTGGTGACGTCGGGCAGCCGTGACATAGTTGTAGCCCTCCTTAGATCGACTCCCTTTCATATAGTTCCAGATGTTTCAGGACAGAAGCGCATGGGCGACATGTTGGAGTTCCTCCGTGGCCGCCTGCTCCTCCGTATTGTGTATTCGCACCAGCACTCGGTCCGCGCCGGCCTCTTCAAACTGCTTGATTTGCTGGGGGTCGCTGGACTGACTGGACACGGTGATGCTTATAGAGTCAGGGTCACGGCCGGCTTCGACGGCCAGCCGGTCCAATTCAGCCCGTCCTTCCTTCACCTGTTGGGGGGTCACGAAGCTGGGAATCCAGCCGTCGCCCCAGGCAACCACTCGCTTGAACACATTCTTAGCCGCGCCCCCCAACAGCACCGGCGGATGGGGTTTCTGGTAAGGCTTGGGGAAGCACCTCACCAGAGGAAAGTCGTAGTACTTGCCGTGAAATTCGGCCTCAACCTTGGTCCACAGCTCCTTCATCGCCAGCACGGCCTCCCGCGTCTGGCTCCAGCGGTGCTCGAAGTCGGCGCCCACGATCTCTATCTCCTCCTTCAGCCAGCCAGCCCCAACCCCAAAGAGGAACCTGCCCCCTGAGAAGTGGTCCAGGGTGGCAACCTCTTTGGCCAGGAGCAAAGGGTTACGCATTGGGACCAGGCAAATCCCAGCCCCCAACTTCAGCGACCGGGTCACTGCGGCGGCCCGTGCCAGGCTGATGAGGGGGTCCATTATAGTTGCCGCCTCCCGGGACATGGGGCGTCCTCCGGCACGGGGGTGGACGGAGGTGGCATGCACGGGGATGAATGGGTGCTCCCCCAGGGTGAGGGCCTGGAAGCCCAGGGCCTCGGCCTTTTGGGCCACCACAGCTATATCCACCGAATCGCTGGAAAGGGTAGTGAAGACCCCAATTTCCATGGCCATCCCCCCAGTCACGAAGTGGTTCTCACAAAGTGGCTCTAATGATAGCATGGCCAATTTCCCGGCGTCGAGGGACCATTTCGGTGGTGGGACCGGCCGGCCATCGGGCCGCCACGACACCCACGGTTCAAGTTGACTTTGGCAATGGCCGTTTTTATAATTCCCCCACGGAGAGAGGCAAGAACCAACCCGGCAGGGATGGGATCTATACCGCCGACTTAAGGCTGCAGTATAGACCTCCTCGGATACGTTTAATAGAGAGGGCACAGGGAGACGCCATGATCACTGCCCACGTGATAGTCCATTTCAAGCCCGAGTACCGAGATATATTTATGAAAGAGATGGTGGTGCATGCCAGGAAGTCCCTGGAAGAGGAGCCGGGATGCTACCGGTACGATGTGATCGAGCACCCCGAGGACCCGAATAGCTGCTACGTCTACGGTGTGTACCGTGACGAGGCTGCATGGAAAGCCCACGGCGAGGCGGAGCATAACAAGAGGTGGCGGGAGCTGGTCCTGCCGTGGCAGTCCGAAGAAGGCTTGACCGAAGGTCTAAGGAAAAGTGTCACCCTTTACCCACCCGACGAGGCCTTGACTAAACAGCCCATCGCTTAGGGGAGAATAATGCCATGGCTGACATAGGTTCCACGCCGGAATTTGTCGCCCGAGTTTACGGGGCGATGGAAAGCAAGCTGGCCACAGTCCGGCGGCGTCTGGGGCGGCCCATGACGCTGGCGGAGAAGATACTCCTCTCCCACCTTGATGACCCGGAAGGCCAGGAGCTGGCGCCGGGGGAGAGCTACCTGATGCTGAGGCCCGACCGGGTGGGCCATCAGGACGTGACGGGGCAGATGGCCATCCTCCAGTTCATGCAGTCAGGGCGGAAGCGGGTGGCGGTGCCGACCACGGTGCACTGCGACCACCTGATTCAGGCGCGGGAGGAGGGGAAATCGGACACCCAGGCGGCGCTGGTGGAGAACGGGGAGGTATACGAGTTCCTGAAGTCGGCGGCGGCGAAATACGGCATGGGGTTCTGGAAGCCTGGGGCTGGGATCATCCACCAGGTGGTGCTGGAGAACTACGCCTTTCCCGGAGGGCTGATGCTGGGGACCGACTCCCACACGCCCAACGCAGGGGGGCTGGGGATGCTGGCCGTGGGTGTAGGGGGGGCGGACGCGGCGGACGTGATGGTGGGGCTGCCGTGGGAGGTGAAATATCCCACGCGCATAGGAGTGCACCTGAAGGGAGAGATGGGTGGATGGACTGCGCCCAAGGACGTGATACTGCATTTGGCTGGGATATTGACAGTGTCTGGGGGCACCAACGCCATAATAGAGTACTTTGGGCCTGGGACGGGGAGCATAAGCTGCACGGGCAAGGCGACCATCTGCAACATGGGGGCCGAGTTGGGGGCGACCTGCTCGGTGTTCCCCTATGACCAGCGGATGGAGACCTATCTGAAAGCCACGGGACGAGGGGAATTGGCGGAGCTGGCGGAGAAGAGCAGGCACTTGCTGGAGGTGGACAAAGAGGTGGAGGCGAGTGCCGAGGAGTACTACCAGCGGGTGGTGGAGATAGACCTGAGCAAGCTGGAGCCCCAGGTGGTGGGGCCCCACACCCCGGACCTGGCTAGGCCCATCTCGGCCCTGGGGAAGGAGGTGAGGGAGAAGGGATACGTGGACCATATCTCGGACGCGTTGATAGGTAGCTGCACCAACTCATCATACGAGGACATGAGCCGGGCCGCCGACGTGGCGGAGCAGGCGCGGGCGTATGGGATGAAGGTGAAGGCGCCCCTGCTGGTGACGCCTGGGTCGGAGCAGGTGAGGGCGACGATAGAGAGGGACGGGCAGTCGGAGTCGCTGGGGGCCATAGGGGCCATAGTGCTGGCCAACGCCTGCGGGCCCTGCATCGGCCAGTGGAAGCGCCAGGGTCCGCCCGAGGGGCAGCCCAACACCATAGTAACCTCCTTCAACCGGAACTTTCCCCGGCGGAACGACGGGAGGGCTGAGACCATGAACTTCATAGCCAGCCCTGAGACCGTCATCGCCTACTCCCTGGCGGGGCGTCTGAGCTTCAACCCGCTGACCGACGTGCTTACGGGTGCAGATGGGATGCCCTTCAAGCTGTCGCCGCCCAAGCCCGCGCCGGAGGTGCCGCCCGGGGGGTTCCTGAGGGGAGATGAGGTGTACGTGGCCCCGGCGGAGGACGGAGAAGGGGTGGAGGTGAGCATCTCCCGTGAGAGCGACCGGCTGGCGGTGCTGGAGCCATTTCCGGCGTGGGACGGGGAAGACTTCATAGAGCTGCCCATACTGCTCAAGGCCAAAGGGAAATGCACCACAGACCACATATCGCCTGCGGGTAGATGGCTGAGGTACCGGGGGCACCTGAACAACCTGAGCGACAACATGTTCCTGGGGGCGATAAACGCATACAGTGGCGAATCTGGGAATGGGCTGAACCAGCTCACTGGAGAGGGAGGGCAGCCATTCCCTCAGATAGCGAGGGAGTACCAGGCCGGGGGTCATCGCTGGGTGGTGATAGGAGACGAGAACTACGGAGAAGGTAGCAGCCGGGAGCACGCGGCCATGTCGCCGAGGCTGCTGGGGGCAGCGGCCATCATAGTGAGGAGCTTTGCGCGGATCCACGAGTCCAATCTGAAGAAACAGGGGCTGCTGGCCCTGGCCTTCGAGGACCCGGCCTGCTACGACCGGGTGCAGGAGACGGACCGGATCAGCCTGGTGGGGCTGAAGGGGCTTGCGCCTGGGGAACCGGTGAGCTGCCGCCTGCACCATGCCGATGGAACCGTCGAGACCATACGGCTGCTGCACACCTACAACGCCCCCCAGATAGAGTGGTTCAAGGCTGGGGCGGCGCTGAACCTGCTGCGCTAGCGTAGGCCTACAACCGCTAGGGTATATTGCACGTAACTACGGGTACCGGGCAGGCGATACCCGAGCCGGAACATGAAGTTGACCTCCCAGCCCAGGCAACCCTATAATTAGCCCGGTGCCCAATGCCGGCACCCATTATGAATGTTATTAGGAGGCCCTCTTTGACCGCCCAAGGTAAGGGATTAACCGAGCAACTATTGGATCACACTCTGGAGCTTAGCTACGAGAGCCTCTCACCGGAGGTGATTGACCGCACAAAGCAGCTCTTTCTGGACTTCCTGGGGGTTGCCCTGGGTGGACGCCAGTTCGCCGAGGCCAGCTCTTCTGTGCTGAAGGGCACTCAGGACCTGTCCAACGGCCAGCAGGGTCCTTGCCGTGTGGTAGGGGGGAAGGAGATGTTTCCGGCCCACTATGCAGCCCTGGTCAATGGGGCATTCGCCCACGGCATGGACTTCGACGACACCCACCGGGATGCCATCATGCACCCGGGCACGCCTGTCTTCTCCACTCTCATGGCCCTGGGAGAGGAGAGGGGCGTCACCGGGCGTGAGTTCTTGACGGCGGCGGTGGCTGCATACGACCTGGCCAACAAGATTGGGAGGGCAGTGGGGGAGGGAGTCCACAAGAAGGGGCTTCACCCCACCGCCACCACGGGTATCTTTGCAGCCACGGCGGGAGGCGCCCGGCTGATGGGCCTTCCCAGGGAACAGGCCCTGAACGCCATGGGGTTTAACGTGAGCCAGGCGGCGGGTTCCCAGCAATTTTTAGAGACGGGCGGCTGGAATAAGCCCCTCCACGTGGGGCTGGCCTGCCACAACGCCATCTATGCCCTGACCATGGCCAGGAACGGGTTCTTGGGTGCCCGGCAACCCCTGGAGGGCCGGTTTGGGTACTTCTTCAGCTATACATCCGATGGTTGGGACCCCGACAAAATCTCTGGGTTGGGCACCGATTTCGAGATCATGGCCACGGGAATCAAGCCCTACCCTTGCTGCCGGTTCAACCACGGTGTGATCGACGCCGTCTCAGGAGCGGTGAGGGAGCATGGCCTGGCGCCCCAGGATATCGCGTCCATGGACCTCTACATGTCTCCCTTGGGCCATACCGTGGTGGGGGAGCCGGTGGATGTCAAGAGAAACCCGGCCACCATTGTGCAGGGGCAGTTCAGCAACTATTTCGCCTCGGCGGTGGCGGCCCTGGGCGACGACTACAACTGGCAGAGCTACGAGAAACTGGAAGACCAGTTGGTAAAAAGCCTGATGGCGGCCACCACATCCCATTCCACCGATGAGGTGAAGGGGATGGCCTGCCGTGCAACCATCCGAACTAAAGCCGGACAAGAGATTAACAAAGAGGTGCCCCTGGCCAAGGGGGAGCCTGAAAATCCCATGACCTGGGAAGAGGTTATCGCCAAGTTCACCAGCCTGGCCCAGGGGTCTTTGGGGGTCGGCGGCGCCCAGCGGGTGGTGGAGGCGGTGCGGGAAGTGGAGCAGGTGGAGGACCTCTCCCTGTTCACCGCCGTACTGCAGCCATAGGGCTTCCGCCTGGGGTGGCGCGTCTGGAGCCGGGGAACGAGGACAAGGGAGGAACTTACATGGCCTATGCCGATATGTACGATGTTATCGTAGTGGGCGCCGGTAACGCCGCGCTGAACGCAGCCATCGCTGCCCGAGAGCAGCGCGCCAGCGTGCTGCTACTGGAGAAGGCGCCGGTCTACTTCCGCGGCGGCAACACCTACTTCACCGCAGGCGGATTCCGTTTCACCTTCGACGACCTGGATGACATCCTGGAGATGGTGCCCGGTATTACCCCCGAGGAAGCCGAGTCCATAGAGGTGGGGCATTACCTCCAGTCCGACTTCTACGACGACGTCATGCGTGTTACCGAGGGGTTGTCCGATACCGAGCTACTCAACGTGCTGGTGACCGAGGCCAGACCCACCGTTAGGTGGATGATGGAGAAAGGGATCCGATGGATTCCCATGTACGGCAGGCAGGCGTACAAGATAGGCAACAAATTCAAGTTCTGGGGAGGCATCGTCCTGGAGTCCGTGGGAGGGGGACAGGGCCTGTGCGACAGGCTCTTCGAGGTTGCCGAGGGAATGGGCGTGGATGTGCGCTACGATACCAAAGGCTCGAACCTGATCATGGACAAAACGGCCCGGGTGTCCGGCCTTACCGTCCGGGACCCCGAGGGATACCGGGACATAAAGGGGAAATCCGTGGTCCTGGCCTGCGGCGGGTTCGAGGCCAACTCGGAGATGCGCACCCGTTATCTTGGCCCGGGTTGGGAGTTGGCCAAGATCAGAGGGACTCAGTTCAACACCGGCGACGGCATTCGCATGGCCCTGGACATCGGGGCTCAGCCCTTCGGCAACTGGAGCGGGTGCCATTCTGTCGCCTGGGACCTGAACGCGCCTCCCTATGGAGACCGGAAAATAGGCGACCTGTTCCAGAAGCACTCCTACCCCTTGGGCATCGTGGTCAACGTCAATGGCCAGCGTTTTGTAGACGAAGGCGCCGACTTTCGCAACTATACCTACGCCAAATACGGCGGCGAGATACTGAAACAGCCGGAGCGGGCCGCCTTCCAGATATTCGATCAGAAAGTCAAGGACAATCTGAGGGACGAGTACCGTATTCCCCAGGTCACCATGGTCACCGCCAACACCATAGAGGAACTGGCCGACGGACTGGGAATCGACCGGGAGGGCCTGGTCGCCACCCTGACCCAGTATAATAGCGCGGTCCAGGACGGGGACTACAATCCGGCCATACTGGACGGATTGGGTACGACGGGCATCTACCCGCCCAAGAGCAACTGGGCCCTTCGCCTGGACAGTCCCCCCTTCCTGGGATACGCGGTAACCTGCGGCATCACTTTTACCTTCGGAGGTCTTAGGATCAACACCCAGGCCCAGGTGCAAGACACGGAGGAGCAGAATATACCGGGCCTCTGGGCTGCCGGCGAGCTGATAGGGGGGCTATTCTACCAGAATTACCCCGGCGGCACAGGGCTCATGGCGGGATCGGTATTCGGGAAAATCGCCGGTCGGTCGGCTGCCCAGTATGCCCTGGATAGAAAGGACTGAACCGTTTTCTGAACGATCTTTAGGAGGTTCAGCGATGGCCTCGTTTTGGGAAGTGCAAAAGGTCCCCGGCTCGGGTGATCTACTGGATGACATGATGACCTATGTCAGCCAGCCCGGCGGGTTGGGCCGACATCCGGCGGTGATAGTGGCCCACGAGGGGTTGGGCCTCACTGAGAACATGCAGTCCGTTGCGGACCGGTCGGCCGTCTCGGGCTATTTTGCCGTTGCTCCCGCCCTGTTCCACAGGGAAGGCACAACAGAAGGGGTCAGGGGCTCCAATCCGGTCTTCTCTCCCGAGGACCCGGCCGGCCTGCACAGGGCGGTGGTGGCCAATATGAGGGATGAAAACATCATCCTGGACATAAACACCACCATTCAGTGGCTACAGAGGCATCCCAGGGTGCTGGGGGACAGAATCGGCATTCTGGGGTTTTGCATGGGGGGCCGGGTTGCCTACCTGACTGCCGCCGCCTGCCCCGGCCTGAGCGCAGCGTCGGTCTTTTATGGCAACCCCAACACGGCTTATGGCGACACTCCCCCTCCCATTACCCGTACCGCCAGCATACAGTGCCCCGTATTGGGCAGCTACGGGGAAGATGGGAGAAGCCCGAACATGGACCAGTTACAGACGATCGAGGCTGAGCTCCGGAAGCACGGCGTGGTCCACGATTTCAAGGTCTACCCGAAGGTGGGCCAGCGCTTCTTCAGCCACCGCCCCGACAGCTTCCACGAGCACGCCGCCGAGGATGGCTGGGCTAGGACGCTGGACTGGTTCCAGAAGTACCTCTCACCGGTCACCACCGCTGTGTAGGCTCGGCCTATTAAAGCGATCTCCCCGCCTCCGAAACTCCAAAGCAGGAACTCCAGGCTGTTTTACGTATCAGCTTGCAAGAGGTAGAGAGGTACAAGGAAGGCAAAATTATCTCGGGGGCACTGCGATCACTGGGTTTCTACTTCTCCCTCAATAGGGGTAACGTCTGGTTTTAGGCTCCTGAGCGACTCCCCAAGAGTCTTCCCCGTGAGGTAGAGTGCAAAGCCGAATATCAGGAACGCCACAGGAATATGGACCATCTCAAGCGTCCGTTCATCTTCTATCCCATAGCCGAAGACGTGTGCCTGGATGTTCCAGACCACTGCCAGGGCAAGGGTTTGCCATCCTACCCGCCACTTCCTGGGGAACCTGGCCAGGAAGCCCAAGGGGGTCAGAATAACCAGTGTGAATAATGCAGAGGGAACCCCCAGCTGTTCGTGAGCGTTCAAGTAATCAGTTTTTAGCTCGGAATAAAACCCGGCGAACAGGAGCCCCTGGGCGATGACAGCCGCTGCCATCAAACCACTCAGCAGGGCATAGGCAATCGCAACTCTCGGTCTTCCGATGACCATTCTCACCTCCGACATTATATCTGCCATTGTCCTGTGTTAACCGGAATGCCCCATATCAAATGCCTCGGTCTAAAAAAAGCACTATTCTTGGCGAGGGTTATGATACCAATGCTTCCAAACGCCGTCAATCAACCGGTTACGCCCACCGGACTACCTCGCATTAGCGATGACCGAGCGCTAGGAGCCTGTCCGATATTTCCGGGCAAAATGGCGAGCGATGGGGTCGCCAACAAAGGAGTAACAGGGTAAGCTAAGGTGGATGTGAAGGGAGGTGCTCCATGGCCAACAGTTTTCGTCCCTATTGCCTGTATCAGGCGTATCTACTGCCCCAGTCGCCGCGCGAGTGGCTACCCGAAGGACATTTGGCCTTCTTCCTGGAAGAGATGGTGAGCCTGCTGGATCTCAGGCCCATCTTTGAGCGGTACGAAGGAGGGCGGGGTCCCAAGGCCTACCATCCCCAGATGCTCTTGACGGTGCTACTGTACGGCTACTGCACCGGCGTGTGCAGCTCCCGGAAGATAGCCAGGAGCTGCGAGATGGACCTAGCGTTCCGGGTTCTTTCCGGGGGCCAGTTCCCCGACTTCCGGACCCTGGCGGACTTCCGGAAGGCGCACTTGGAGGCCTTCCAAGGGTTGTTCCTGGAGGTGCTGCGAATGTGCCGTGAGGCAGGTCTGGTGCGGATGGGGCACCTGTCTTTGGATGGGAGCAAATATCAGGCCAACGCCTCCAAGCACAAAGCCATGAGCTACGGGCGAATTGAGGAAGTGGAACCCCAACTGGAGGCGGAGATAAAGGAACTCCTACGGCGGGCGACAGAGGTGGACGAGGCCGAAGATGCCGAGTATGGGCCGGAGCAGAGTGGGGATGAGTTGCCTGAGGAGTTGCGGCGCCGGGAGGGCCGACTGGAGAAGATTCGAGAGGCGAAGCGGCGCTTGGAAGAGCGGGCGAGGGGCCGAGGGCAGGAGCGTGCTGAAGCGAGGGGGGCTGGAGCGGAAGAGGTGACAGCTGCTACGGCACGGGCCGTACCTCAGCCCAAGGAACAGAGCAATTTCACCGACCCGGACAGCCGGATCATGAAGACCTCTCATGGTTGGATTCAAGGCTACAATGCCCAGGTCCTAGTGGAGGAGGCCAGTGGGGTGATCGTGGCCCAGGAGGTGACGGCCCACAGCGCCGACAGCCGTAGACTCAGGCCCATGCTGGAGCGTCTGGAGGAGAACCTGGCTAGAGTGGGAGTCCTCGAAGAAGAGCGACGGCCAAAGTGGTTCACGGCGGACGCAGGGTACTGCAGCGAAGCCAATCTGGGGATGCTTGCGGAGCGGCAAATTGATGCCTACGTGGCCACCGGGCGAGAGCGACACCATCGGGGCGGGATCGCTCATGGAAACCGGACCAGGACACCGCTGCGGGCCGCCATGCGGGACAAGCTGCAGACCACGGAAGGGCGGGCGATCTACGCCCGGCGTAAAGCCATCACCGAACCCGTTCATGGACTAATCAAGCAGGCCCGGGGCTTCCGGCAGTTCCTGCTGCGGGGTCTGGACAAGGTGGCAGGGGAGTTCACCCTGATAGCCCTGACCCACAATCTCCTGAAACTCTGGCGAGCCGGACTGGCGCCAACGGGGTAAGCCAAACAGGTACCCGGACCAAGGGGCCGAAGACGGTTTAGAACCGGCGTCGCACTGCCGACGGGAACCCCCCAGGCCAAGATGGCCTCATCAAGTTCCCGCAAGACTCTCTCGGACCCGGCAGCGGTTTTTCCTCAAGAATCGTCGGACAGGCTCCTAGCTACATTCTTCCGTGGCCGGAGAGGACTCCGCCAAGGGTTCTGGGTCTTCCAGCAGGAGGAACAGCGCGCAACCCAGGAAACTGACGATGGCTATGATGATGAAAGCCGTGGTGTAGCTTCCGGTAACCCTGTACATATAGCCCGCAAACAGTGGCGCAGAAAACAGCAGCACGTTCAGGGGAGCCATGGATATTCCAGTGATGGCGGCGAACCCCCTGCGTCCGAAGTAGACTCCCCGGATAGCCGTGGTCATGGGAACGCGCCCGCCAATGGCGATTCCCAGAATCACCGCATAAAGGAAT
The DNA here is from genome assembly GCA_965225925.1 of Dehalococcoidia bacterium. GTDB lineage: Bacteria > Chloroflexota > Dehalococcoidia > Lucifugimonadales > JAGWBF01 > CBDDBY01. The sequence goes on from CBDDBY010000005.1 coordinate 1,255,584, forward strand.
GCCATGGGAACGCTATCGGTCAGGACCAGAATTACTACGGCCACTGACTGTAAGGAGGAGAACCAGAAGATGGCATGGCGTATGTTCACCCGGTCCCCTATGTAGCCACCCAGAAGGATGAATATCGCGTTCACTCCCGTCGTCGTTGCTACCACCCATCCCACCATCTGCAAGGAGAAACCACGGTCGTCGAGAATGAGGCCCAGGTGCACCGCGACAACTACGGGTATGATTGCTGAGGAACCATGCCCAATACTGATAAGCCAGAAGGTTTTAGTCCGTATGGCCTCTTGCCAGGTTAGGCCCCCCTCCTCCGCTGCTGAAAAGGAGACCTTCCGGCGCCCGTCGATTTCAAAGGACTGGGCGGGTTTGTCCCCATCGGGATGATACCCGTATTCCTCGGGCCGGTTGCGAACCAGACGGGAGATGGGGATTGCCAGGAGCATAAGAACCGCGCCTATGCCCGCCGCCGTGGCCCTCCAGCCGAAGCGTTCGGGTTGGTCCCCTTCTATGCCGCCGATGGCCCATGCCATAATAGGCAAGAGAACTACCCCTCCGATGGCCCAGCCCTCCATGGATATGCCCATGGCACTGGACCGCCGTTTCACGAACCAGTGGTTGAGGACCGTCATCATTGGGAGCCACGTGCCCATCGCGGCGCCCAGGCTCATGAGGAAGAAGACCCCGTACAATTGCCAGAGATCTTCGATGCGGCTGAATAGCAAAAAGCCCCCACCCAGGACAAGTAACCCTATAAGTACCATGCGGCGGGAGCCCAGCCGCTGGACGAGGACCCCTTCTAAAGGGCCCATAATCCCACCCTCTATCCGGGTAAAGGCGAAGGCCCACTGTAGCTGGTCAGGAGTCCATCCGAAACGTCCCCTCAGAACTGGGTTCCAGACGGCCATTCCCTGAAAGAGTGGAACGGTGGTGACCGCCATGATGAATGCGGCCAGGAGGCTCATCCACCATCCGTAGAATACGCCACGGACTAGCCTGAAGGGACTTATGCGTCCAATTGCCTGTATCATCTGTATTGTGGCAGGGGCACGCGTAGCAGGTCTATCAGCTGAGAGATCCTTTCCACGGATTCAAGGTTGCTCACAGTGTTCAAGATATTGTCCAGCTGCTCCCGTCTATGCGGGTTTTACGGTGATTGCAGATGACTCTACCAGGGTTTTGGGGTCTTCCAGTAGGAGGAACAGCGCGGAGCCCAGGAAACTGACGATGGCTATGACGATAAAAGCCGTGGTATAGCTTCCGGTAAACCTGTACATGTAACCCGCGAACAGGGGTGCACAGAAGAGCAAAATGTTCAAGGGCACCATGGATATCCCCGTGATGGCTGCGAAGCCCCTGCGTCCGAAGTAGACTCCTCGGATAGCCGTCGTCAGGGGAATTCGCCCTCCAGATGAGATTCCCAGGACCACCGCAAATAGGAATGCCATGGGAGTGCTCTTGCCCAGGACGAGAATGAATACGGCCACCGACTGGAAGGATGAGAACCAGAATACGGCATAACGAATAGGCACGCGGTCCCCTATGTAACCACCCACAAGGATGAATATCGCGTTTACCGCGGTTATCGCCGCCACTACCCAACCCACCATCTGCAGTGAGATGCCCCGGTCGTCGAGAATGAGGCCCAGATGCACAGTCGCGGCCACCGGGATGATTGTCGAGGCGCCGTGCCCGATACTGATTAACCAGAAAGTTTTTGTCCGTAAGGCCTCCTGCCAGGTCATTCCTCCCTCGCCCGCCGCAGGCAGGGGGGCCGGTGATGGTGCTGTATTTACGACGGACTGGGCGGGACTGTCCCCATCGGGGTGATACCCGTAGTCTTCGGGCCGGTTTCGCACCAAACGGGAAGCTGGAAGGGCCAGTAAGACAAGGACCACGCCTATGGTCGCCGCCGTGGCCCTCCATCCGAAGCGTTCGGGTTGGTCCCCTTCGATGCCGCCTATAGACCAGGCCATCAGCGGCAAGATCACTATTCCCCCGATGGCCCAACCCTCCATGGCCAGGCCCATGGCCCTGGACCGGTGCCTGATGAACCAATGGTTGAGCACCGTCATCATAGGCAACCATGTGCCCAACGCCACGCCCAGGCTCATAATAACGAAAACGACGTACAGTTGCCAGAGTTCGTGTATCCGGCTGAACAACAGGAAGCCGGTCCCCAGCATCAGCAGGCCTATGAGCACCATGTGGCGGGAGCCCAGTCGTTGAACGAGATATCCCTCTAGAGGGCCCAAAATCCCACCCTCTATACGGGTGAAGGCGAAGGCCCATTGTAGCTGGTCGGGGGTCCAACCGAAGCGTCCCCTCATCACCGGGTTCCATATGGCCATACCCTGAAAGAGGGGAACGATGCCTAGCCCTAATATTACCCCGCCTAGGACGCTCATCCACCATCCGTAAAATACGCCCCGGACCCGTCTGATGGGACTAAACGGTCCGATTGCCTGCCTCATTGGCCTTGGGGCAGAGGCACGCCCAGGAGGTCTATCAGATGGGAGACCCTTTCCACCGACTCCAGATTTTCTACAGTGTTCAAGATATTGTCCAGCTGCTCCCGGCGGATGGCCTGGGAGGTGGTGGTTGTGAACTTTCCCTTTACTTCCTCGGCGGTACTCACCCTACCGCCCTGCTCGGTCCGCCCGCCGTACTGTTTACCATCCTTTGTGCGTACCGATATCTTGGCCATTCGTACGCGCCTTTCACGGAGCGCCTTGTCGCATTCCTCGTCGGGGGACACGGTCACACGCTTGATAAGGTCCTTGAGTTCGGGGCTTTTCGAGAGCCTGTCCGAATACCACTTGGGTCCCGGGTCCCCGCCGATAAGGCCGGCCGACACCTGGTAGGGTATGCTGAACTCCATGCTGACCAGCCCCTGGGGGTCCCGGTCATCCAGGCCGACCCCCTCGGTGCTGTTGAAGGAAATATCTATCGCCTCGATGGCGCTAATTTCGATTCCATGTTCCCTTACAAGACTTTGGGCGACGGCTATGGGCGTATGGGTCACCGAGCCCCCGGGGTAATATTTAGAGCTGAATTTCTGGATGTGGTAGGTCTGGCCCATCTCCGCCGTGATCTGCTCCTCATTGTAAATGTCCATCCCCATCATCGTCGACAGCCCTCTATCGCCGTCCAGGATGTTGTTTTCCTGAAGCATATTCAGGCCCTGTTGCGCGGACACGGCGGCAAAGGTCCCAGTCATGGACATCCATGACCAACCCTGCTTGATGTCCCTCCTGGGAGTGTTCCCCGGCGAGAATACATACTTGAACTGGGAAGGCACCGGAGTGTAGACGCCGGCCATGCCCAATGCCGACAGGTACTGGTCTTCATCCAGGCCCAAGGCCCTGGCGGCGGCGCCCACCGCCGAAAATACCGAGGCGGTGGACCCCAACACTTTCTGTGACTGCTCCGCGGACCTGTCCATGGACAGAACCACTCGTGCCGCGACCTCGTATCCCGCCACCACGCTGGCAATCAGGTCCTTCCCGGAGATGTTCCTGGACTCCCCCGCCGCAAGGGCCGCCGGCACCGCCGTGGCCGCTATCCAGGCGAAACTCTTGCCGCTCGCGCCAGCGTGGGAATCGGTGGAGTCCAGCATCGTTGACAGCGCTCCGTTACCGAAGGCGGCCAGGGGAACGCACACCTTCGTCCCGTCCCCGATGAGGCTGGCCTCCGGCCTTCCGTCCCCAATATCCTTGGCCAGGTCCATGAAGGTCTCAGCCAGGCCCAGAGTATACCCGCCTATCGCGTTGCCCAAAGCGTCTATAATGACAAGCTCTCCCTTCTCCACCACGGACTTGGGTAGATCTTCGAACCTCAGTCTGGATGCGAAACCGGCCAGGGTTCGTGTTGCGGACATTTATGTGTCTCCTTGAATTAGCTCTTTCACCGATTTCCTATATTAAACCGAGTCTACGATTGGCGAGAGTTTAACACCCCATTCTATGGCCGTCAAACAGGAATTCCCTTCCGCATCAGGAATCAGATGCGCCGCATTCACCGTCCACGGTTTCCGGCTTCAACATGTGATTGTGCCTGTAATTCTGAATTAGTTTTGAGCCAGGCCAGGGCCAATTGACGGCTTTCGGAGCTAGTGCTAGACTCTGGCTAAGAAAAGATTCCGACTCCTTTCGGCGCCAGGTCAGGTAAAGAATTCATTGATCAGGAGGGATAGGATGGCTATACAACAGTACGTGCTGGACGCGGCCGCCATGGATTGGCAGGACCACAAAGACGGTGTGCGGAAGATGTTGGGGGTTGGCCCCGCTGGAGGACCATTCGCGGGCATCACCAAGCCACCTGAGGGACAGCAACCGCCGGCCCACTTCCATGACATAGCCCAGTTCCAGGTAAGCCTGGAGGGGTTGATCACGTTTCCGGGCCACCCGCTGGAGCCCATAGGGGTGTATTACTCCGACCCGTACGTGGCCTATGGCCCCTTTGTCGTGGGGCCCAATCACCTGAGGGGTCTATTCCGGCCCGAAGCCAGTGGGCATAGCGTGAAGGGCGGCATCGTTTGGATGAGCGACCGGGAGGGGCGGAAGTCCCGCAATCCCCAGGGACGCGAGTTCTTCGGACAGTCCCAGGAAGTACAGTGGGAGGAGCTGCAGGGTGAGCTGGCCGGCCATCGCCGCAAGGACCTGTTCGGGAACGCAGGCCAGGAAGGACCCAAGGCAGAGGTCTGGGAGTGCCCGCCGAATGCCTCCCTTCCGCGGGAAGCGACCCAGTTCGGGGAATTCCTGGTCCTGTTCAATGGGTCGGCCCGCTTTGAAGGCCGGGAAGTGAAGCCCCAGTTTATCCGATACGTGGTGGGCGATGAGGCGCCCGGGCCGATCGCTTCAGGCCCCGAGGGCGCGACCTGGCTTATCCTAACCTTCGACCAGGCGGCGGAGCAGAGGTCTCCCGAAGGGACACTCGTCCAGGCAGCCTAGTAACCCGTCAACCAATATTTGGTAGGTGCCATTCACGCCCACTCTAACTCTCCCTAGTCGAGGAGGAAGGGATGGGGGTGAAGCCAGGCCTGAATCTGTGGGGGATATAAGGCCTACAGGTTGAACTGGGCGTCTATGAAGGCCCGCTCCTTGAGGTAGACCTGGATGCGGTTCCGGAGGCAATCAGCCACGATTATCCTGCCCTCGTGGTCCACGGCCACTGCCGTCGGCCTCCAGAACCACCTTTCGGGCGTCAGGTCGGCCCGCCGGGCCTTCCGGTAGTCCGGGTTGGCGTTTATCACGTCCTGGGCCCACACCGACAGCGTTCCGGCATCTCCGTAGAATCCCGTCAAGAACGTCCCATCGGGTGCATAGGCATTGAGCCTGTCGTTGCCCCAATCGGTGACGAACACGTCCCCATCATCGTCCACGGCCACGTCCGAGGGTAGCTTCAGCTCACCCTCGGACGTGGCCGGCCCGCCAAAGGTGGCCAGATACTCGCCACCGGCGGTGAACTTCTGCACTCTATCGTTCTTCCAGTCGGCCACATAGACGTCGCCCCCGTCGTGTACTGCGATCCCCCAGGGCATATTAAACGCCCCTTTTCCGCTGCCCCGGCGCCCCCACTTGGCAAAGAACTTGCCGTCCCTGGTGAATTTTTGGATACGATGGTTCAAGCTGTCCACGACGAATATGTTGCCTTCATTGTCTACGGCGAGGCCGTTGGGGCTGCGGAGCTGTCCGTCCCCGGACCCCTCGGTGCCCCAGTTTCCCTGGAAGTTTCCATCTGCGTCGTACAGGAATATCACGTTAGCGAAATCGTCGGAGACATACACGTTATCGGCGCGGTCCACGGCTACGCCCCTGGGCCAGCGGCTCAGGCGGCCGCCGAAGTTGGGACCGCGGTCTTCCCAGATAAATTCGTGGTCCACCGTGCACTTGGTTATTCCCCAGCCGGGAACGTTCATCAGGCTCCTGCTCAGCACGTACAGATTGCCACCGGAGCCCAGGGAGAGGCCCACCGGATACTCGAAGCCCTTGCCCCCGGGGGAGGCATTGCCGATGCAGTACCCGAAGTTATAGACGCGCCCGGCCACCTTTCTAGTTATCATCGCTGCCTTCACATCCGGGAGAGAGCTGCTATGAGGGGTCTGCTGCCATGATGGCTCGGAGATTATCATCCTTTCCAGGCGGCGTATCCCGCTTAGAAGGGATGATTGGGATTCGAAAGCAATTTACCCCGGAAACGTGGTGCCGGCGGGGGCGTGGCGGACATTCAAAAACCGGACTCTCTGTCCGCCGACGGTGAATCCGTATTGCGTGTCTTTCTCAATGAAAAGCACGGTGCCTGGGTTGCAGACCCGCTTTCCCACCGAGAGTTCTCCTTCCAGGATGTAGATCACTTCGTCGGCGCAGTGGGAGTGGAGCGGGACTACCCGGTCGGGCTCAAGGCATACGACCAGGGCGTGTTGGCCCGTTTCCTCGTCCCCGATAACCTGATTGCCCGCTTTTCTGCCCGGCATCCCTTCTCCGGAGATCACATCTCCCTTCCGAAAGGGCGCGTCGTCTATGTGCATGATCAAAGTGTTTCCCATTGCTGCCTCCCCGCCCTGAACTGATATTCCAACATCGTTACGATAGTCTACTTACCTATGCTGGCAACGTCAACAATCAAGTCAAGCCCTTGACAAGGCTTCATCCGCCGGAGCATTATCCTAGCAAGATGGCCGAGGCGCTCAACGGTTAACCACTGTGAGCACCTCAGATACAGTCGGCAATAGGCCTTCGGGGAACCGGAGTATCGAAAGGGGGAAGTGGGATTATGGGCACGGATCTGAAACCCTCGGTTGCAGCCGCCGAGATGTCTACTGCGGCCTCCAAATTACTGGATACCTGGACGCCATCCCAGCGGGCCAAAGCCACCTTCCCCTTTGGAGATGGAGAGAGAATTTTCTGGCATCATCCTCCATTGAACCAGATAGGAGTGTCCCTCAAGGAGATGAATCAGGAGCAGCGGGGCCTGGCCTACGCCCTGCTGGCTAGCGGTTTGACGAATCAGGCCTACAAGATGGCCCGCCTGATCATGGATAACGAGCTGCTGCTGAGGGAAACGGACCGGCAGAGCCGGGACGGACCCGCAAAGTGGCCGCTGCCGCCGGGCTACATGCTGGAACGGGACCCGGAATACTATTTCTTTACCATTTTCGGAGAGCCAGGAGACGTGGGGCCGTGGTCCTGGAGGGTCCAGGGGCATCACATCTCCCTTAACTTCTCTCTCTTCAAAGGTGAGGTGGTCGGGACCACGCCCTTCCATTTCGGCAGCAGTCCCGCAGAGGTGGGGGAGGGTCCCAAAAAGGGACAGCGCATACTGTCCGTCAGCGAGGACATGGCCCTTGACCTGATGGGCAGCCTGGACAAGGCCCAGCGGGCCAAGGCTATCGTCAACGAGGAATGCCCCTGGGAGCTACTGACATACAACTCATCCAGGGCGGTTTTCATGCCCAACGAGGGCGTGCCGGCAGCTAATATGGACGCCACTCAGAAAGGGATGTTAACGGCGCTGATCACCGACTATATAAGCCGGGTACGCCCCGACGTCTCTCGGCGGAGCCTGGACAAGATGAAAGAGCAGGGCCTGGACAGTCTGTACCTGACCTGGGCCGGCCCTGTGGACAGAAGCCGGTGCCACTACTACCGCATCGCGGGCGGCTATTTCATGATAGAGTTTGTTAATCCCGACAACCAATCCAACCATATCCATTCTGTGTGGCGGGACGTGGAGGACGACTTCGGGCTCTACGGTCCCAATAACCTGTCTCATCTCATGATGCAGCACCACTTCGCCTGATCCGACCGGGAATAGCGAGGAAACCAGCCATGGCGCAGGCCGATGTGGGACACTTCCACGAGATGGCTACCGTGAGTACGGAGTTTGTTGAAGTTGTGGGCGTGCGCACCCAGCTGCGCCACGGGGGCGATGCCCCACCCTTGCTGGTGATCCATGGCGAACTGGGAGTCCCCGGCTGGTTGGACTCCTACGCCGCGCTGGCCCAGGAATTCAGCGTCTTCGTCCCATCCCTCCCGGGCTATGGCCAGTCGACTCGCCCCCCATGGGTCTTCGATGTTCGCGACCTGGCCGGCTGGACCACATGGTTCATTCGTGATCGGAAATTGCCGAAACCACTATCCGTTGTCGGCTTTTCAATGGGCGCCTGGATTGCCGCCGAGATCGCCGCCATGGACCACAGCGTATTTGATAAGATGGTGCTGGTTTCCCCCATGGGAGTTAAGCTGGCCCATGGCGAAATATGGGACTATTTTCTCAACCCGACCAGGGATGCCTTTGCCCGCGGCTTCCATGACCCTGCCGGGGCCCCGGAATACGGTAGGTACTATGGCAGGGAATGGACCCCCGAGGAGGGCGGAGCAGGCCGAGTACAACCGGGAGACCACATGCCGGGTGGCCTGGAGGCCCTATATGTACCATCTCACCCTGCCAGATCGTCTCGCCGGCGTCTCCACTCCAACCCTCATCATCCATGGGGCTGAGGACAACATCACCCCCTTGAGCTGTGCCGAGATATTTCATGCTAGTAGAGTCCCAGGAAGTGGTGTAAGAGGGAGAGGGTCTGGAGAAAGAGAGACCACCGCGTCATCCTTAGCCCGAATCCACCGAAGGACGGCCTTGGGGACAGCCCTTGAAGAAGCCAGCGGGTGCTCCTCTGAATCTGGGATAATGGTTTTGGAACAGAAACCCGCCCGGAAACAAGGAGCACCCAATAGATGCTGCCACAGAACAAACCCGACCGTATCCGCATCCTCTTTGACGACCATCGCCTGGTGGCCAATGCCGGCCTGCTCCTGCCGGCCACCCTAGCCCGGCACCTGGGCCTACGGGAACTCGTCGACCATCACCTTGACCTCGGCGGAGCGCCGGGACGGGCGAACACTGGGGACAAGATGCTGACGCTGGTCGCTTCCGCGCTGGCAGGCGGCGACTGCATCGACGACGCCGATGCGCTGCGCGCTGGTGGGACGGTCGGTGTTCTAGGCTGCGTGGTCAAGGCGTCATCCACCCTGGGGACCTTCCTGCGCAGCTTCCGGTGGGGGCATGTCCGTCAACTCGACCGCGTGAGCCGCCAGTTGTTGGCCCGGGCCTGGGCCGCTGGGGCCGGACCCGGCGACTCGCCCCTGAGCATCGACCTGGACTCGACCATCTGCGAGACCTATGGACTGGCCAAGGAGGGAGCGCGCCACCACGGCTATACCGGCGCCCGCGGCTATCACCCGCTGCTGGCCATTGCCGCCGGCACCGGCGAGGTGCTGATGTCCCGGCTGCGCGAGGGCCGGGCCAACACCGCCCGTGGCGCGGCCCACTTCCTGCGTGAGACGGTGGGGCGGGTGCGCTACGGCGGGGCCAGGGGACAACTCACGGTGCGGGCCGACAGCGGCTTCTACGCCCACACTGTCGTTGCCGCCTGCCGGGAAATGGATGTCCGCTTCTCTATCACCATCCGCCAGCGCGCCAGCCTGCGGGACCTGATCGAGGCGATACCAGAGGAGGACTGGACTCCCATTCCCTACTGGATGGACGGCGCCGCCGATGTCGCCGAGACGACTTACACCCCGTTCCAGACCAAGCCGGACGCCGCGCCGGTGCGGCTCATTGTCCGGCGGGTGAAGCCGACGCCCGGTTCCCAGCTCGCCCTCTTCGCCAGATACAGCTATCACGCCTTCATCACCGACCGCGATGGGGAGACGCTGGAACTGGAGGCCGATCATCGCCGCCACGCCGAGGTCGAGAACGCCATACGCGACCTCAAGTACGGCGTCGGGCTGAACCACATGCCGTCGGGGCGCTTCGCCGCCAACGGCGCCTGGCTGGCGGTACAGGTGATGGCGCATAACCTGGCCCGCTGGACGGCGCGGATTGGTCTGGGCGAGGGGACCCTGATCACCAAGACCCTCAGGCGGCGGGTCTTCGCTCTGGTGGGGCGGATCACCCGCTCGGCGCGCCGCCTCACTTTGCATCTCCCCCGGCGCTGGCCTTGGGAAACCCAGTTCAGTCGCGCCTTGGCCCGGCTGCAAGCCATTCCGTTCCCGGCCTGACGGCCAGCCTGTAACTGACCCAACGTCCCCGCAATCTCGCGCCACCCCGGTCGCGAGAGTCCCCTGCTGCGTATCCTCTCGCCATCCCGCGCATCGCAACTCCCGCATAGGGCCTTAGGGGCCCTGTGCGGCGACTGAAGACCGTCCGCCGGCCTCCCATCTACCCCAAGACCCCAGGCCATCTCCCCTGTAGCTCCCTCACCCACCCCCTTCCGCTGTCCTCACGCCGTCCATCCGTGTCCTTCGGTGGATTCGGGTTTAGCGGGCAAAGAAGAAAACTCGAGAAAGGAGGACAACAGTGGTCAAGGAAAGGATGGACCTGCTGGAGCTATTGCGCAAGGGGGGAATGGACGGTGACGTGGACTTCCTACGGGAGGCACTGAGAGTGCTGGTAGAGGGGATCATGGATGCGGAGGTGTCATCGAGGATCGGTGCTGAGTATGGAGAACGCAGCCCTGAGCGGGTGACCCAGCGCAACGGGTATCGGTCCCGGGCGTGGGATACCCGTGTAGGGACGATGGATCTGCACATCCCGAAGCTTCGAGAGGGGAGCTACTTCCCGAGCCTGCTGGAGCCACGGCGTCGCAGCGAGCGAGCTCTGCTGGCTGTGATCCAGCAGGCCTACGTGGAAGGTGTATCCACAAGGCGGGTGGACGATCTGGTCAAAGCCCTGGGGTGTGAGGGTATCTCCAAGAGCCAGGTGTCGCACATCTGTCAGGAACTGGACGTGGTGGTGGATGGCTTCATGGGCCGTCCGCTGGACGCTGGACCCTACCCCTACCTGTGGCTGGACGCACTGACCCAGAAGGTCAGGGAGGCCGGCAGGATCGTCAACGTCAGCGTGGTGGTGGCGACGGCCGTCAATGGCGAGGGCAAGCGGGAAATCATTGGGATGGACGTGGGTACCAGTGAGGACGGCGCCTTCTGGCTGGCCTTCCTACGCTCGCTGTCCGCCAGGGGCCTCAGCGGGGTGGAGCTGGTGGTATCGGACGCTCATCAGGGACTCCGAGGCGCCATCGCCGCAGTCTTCGGCGGAGCCAGCTGGCAACGGTGCCGCACCCACTTCATGACCAACCTGCTCACTCGGGTCCCCAGGCGCGCCCAGCCATGGGTAGCCACCATGGTGCGCACCATCTACCAGCAACCCTCCCCCGATGAGGTACACGCCCAGCTCGACAGGGTGACCGATCAACTCCAGAACCGGTTCCCTCAGGTCGCCTCTCTACTGGACGAGGCCGGACCCGACGTCCTGGCCTTCTCCAGCTTCCCACTCGCCCACTGGAAGAAGATCTGGTCCAACAACCCACAGGAGCGTCTCAACAAGGAGATCCGGCGACGCACCGATGTGGTGGGCATCTTCCCTAACCGGCCGGCCGTGCGCCGCCTCGTTGGCGCCGTCCTCGCTGAGCAGCACGACGAATGGGCCGTTGGCCGTCGATACATCACACCTGTCGCGCTGACCTTCAACGAAGCTCTTCCAGAGGCCGATCTCGCGGAGGGGACTGCCGCCTAAACAACATCAACAGGATGACGCACTCTTACACCACTTGACGGGACGTGACCTTCATGCTGGAATCGAGGGTTCGCGGCTCCATATCCTGGAAGGATGCGGCCACCTGCCCGAGATGGAGAAGCCTGAGGAATTTGCCGGGGTTGTAATAGACTTTCTGGCAGGGTAAGCGTGAACCGCCGCCCAGTTCGGGCGAATGGGAGCTTTAAACAGTAAGCGATGTTCATCGGTAAGTACGGCGAACGCCCATACCTGGGATACACCGCGGAGGATGTGAAGCGCAGCGGTTATCCTGCTTCCCTCCTTATGTTCCCCAACAGCTATTTTGATCCCGCCTTTGCAGCCCACCAGTTCGATGAGTACCAGGAGCAAGACCTCTACGCCGAAGAGATGGGCTTTGAAGGGATCTTCAAAGCCGAACACCACAACCGGCCGGGCACCATGGGGTCCTTTCTTACCGGGGAGCTCTGTGCCCTGGCCCGCCTTACCCACTCGGTCAAGTTAGGGACCATGGGGGTCATCATCGGGGGCAGCCGCTCGGACCCGGTCCACCTCGCAGAGCAGCTGGCTACCATTGACCTCCTCTCCAAAGGAAGGCTAATCGCGGGCCTGGCCAAGAGTGGTGGCGCCGAGATGGTGATATCAAATACCAATCCTCTGGACAACCGCGAGCTCTGGAGGGAGACCCACGAAATCATTCTGAAAACCTGGACGGAACCGGGCCCGTGGCGTTGGGATGGAAAGCATTACCAGTACCGTGTGGTCAACCCCTTTATCCGCCCCATGCAACAGCCTCATCCTCCCGTGTGGATCCCTGGAAACGGGACCGTGGAGACCATCCGCTGGTGCGCAGAGCGGCGTTATCCCTACGTGTTCCTGGAGACCAACCCAACAGTCCAGAAGGAGCGGATGAAGCTATATGGCGAGTTGGCCGCCGAGTTGGGCTATCAAGCAGGGCCACAGCACTTCGGCTACCTGATCCGGACCATGGTGGCGGATACCGAGGAGCAGGCCCGGGAGAACTCCCGGGGCTTTATGGACGCACTGCTTGGGAAAGGGCGGAGCCTGGGGCCCCGGGAATGGGGCAGTCCTCAGGGGGCCTATTCAAGTATGCGGGAGGCGAGAATCGGGGGGACCCGGTCGGGTGTGGCAGCGGGGGGCTTCCATGGGGACGCCGATGGGCAGGCGCCGGTCCGGGGAGATGTCTTTGGAAGCCAGGGCGCGACCGAGGATGAGCATCTGGATGACCTGATCAGGACAAGCCGCTACATCGTCGGTACGCCCGAGACGGTCATCAGGAAGTTCCGGGCATTGCTGGAGGAAATCCGGGTGGGTATCCTGCTCATCTGGGCCCATGAGGGGTCGGTAAGCCACCAGGCGGCGATGCGAAACATCGAGTTGCTGGGAAGTGAGGTGCTGCCCGCCCTCCGGGAGATCGCCAAGGAACTGGACCTCCCGGGCCCACCGGTCGGAGCGAACTTATTCGAAAGGCCTCTCTAAACCGATGGCAATAGCATTATCTGAAACGGCGGAGAGGGTGGGATTCGAACCCACGATCCCTGAACGGGATATCGCTTTTCGAGAGCGACGCCATCGTCCACTCGGCCACCTCTCCTCAACAGCCAGCATATAGCAACCTGCCTATGTTTTTCAAGATTTGTTGTGTCGCAAAGATCGAGGCTGGGGGCTTTGCCAGTATTAAATCAAAAAAGTCCCGGTCACAACCTCTCCCAAGGCCTTGACATCTGAAAAGTGTACTAATACGATTATGCGAGGCTAATCTTCAGGCAAGGAACTTGTCCCAGACGTAACTGATTCACCAATAGTTAGCAGTTCCCCATGGTGGGATGTGGATAAGGAGGCCCGATGCGGCGATTTCTAGGCAGTAAACTAACGATTATAGCTCTTGTCCTATCGGTGGTTACTTTGATAACCGGCGTGACCTGGGCTGCGAACAGCTCCAGCACCGGCAACGCGTCGACACCCGGGGTGGTAGAGGTGGTGGCATTTCCGATAACGATCGAGGTGGGTGGCCAGTTGCAAATAGCTGGAGGCGGATTCCAGGCTGGTGAAGTGGCGCTTTTCGAATTAGTATTAGGACCGGGTGACAATCTAATCCTCAAGAGCGGCTTTGCCAACGACTCAGGCGCATTCCTGTCCACCAACCCCGCATTGTCGAAAACCGTGGTGCCGGGCATCTACACCATACAGGCCAGCACCGTCGTCGGCGTTGTGGCGACGACACCCGTGGTTGTTATAGAAGCGGTCAAATAATCAGGGTCTGTCCGACCCGCACACAGGCGTTACTAAAAAGATAGGGACCTCTCAAGGTCCCTATCTTTCTGTTTGACCAAGTCTATTGGGTGGTTTCGGGTTCTGTACGGCTTAGTTTGAGCCTCCGGATTCTCCGGCCCAGGACAGAGACCACTTCGATACGTAAGCCGTTATGGTGTACTTCGTCTCCCACTTGGGGCATCTTACCCAGGTAGCTATATACAAGACCACCGACCGTTTCAATGTCCTCGATCACCACGGAAGTGGACAGCAGGTCTGTTAGGTAGTCCAGGGTCACCCGGGCGTCCACCAATATATCCCCGTTGGCCATGGGCACGACCCGCGGTTCCAGGCCCCGGGAGAACTCATCCTCTATTTCACCCACGATCTCCTCCAGGAGGTCTTCCAGGGTGACAAGTCCTTCAATACCCCCGTATTCATCCACCACCAGGGCCATCTGGACCCTTTTCTCCTGAAGCTCACTCAGCAGATCGTCTAGCCGCTTGGACTCGGGTATAAAGAAGGCGGGGCGGATAACCTTCTCCAGTGGAGGAAATTCCGCCGACTCAGTCAAAAATGGCAGAAGGTCCCGGGAGTGCACTATGCCGATGATGTTGTCTATGGTGTCGGAAAATACAGGGAGACGGCTGTGGCCGCATTCCAACATACGGCTGGCCACTTCCGTGACAGGGGTGTCCGCCTCAACCGCCACGATGTCCACCCTGGGCACCATTGCTTCTCGGGCCGTGGACTCGTCCAGACCAAGGATGGAGCGGATCATCAGGCGTTCCCTATCATCCAGTCCGGCCTGTTCTTCCTCGGTGATAACCATCGCCGGTTGGTCCTTGGCCTCACCGCCTTCGCCGTTTTGGTCCTGGCTGGGCTTGCCCGCCGTTTCGCTCTGGGCTGTGGCGGGCCTTGCAGATATTTTTTTCACGGGAGAAAGTCGGGACCGGAAGGGGAAAATCAGGCCGGAAACTACCCGGGGATATGCGCTGGACAACTGTTTAGCCATCCAGTCGAGAAAGAGAAGGAACGCAATCAGGGCGAGGGAGACGACGGCGATGAAGGCCACGCCGGGAGAGCCGTGGCCTAACACCAGAGCCTGGGCGGAGAGGAATATGGCCGCAACTGAGGCCAATCTGATGATTCTGAGGGTAAGGAGAAGGGGACCTAGGTATCCCGCTGGCCGGACCTGGACGTTCCCTGCTGAGACAGCGTTTTCCGCCACGCTCAGGTAGGCAAAGACCACCAGCCATGTTGCCAGGGATAAGCTTGATGCTAAACCGCTTGTGTCCAAATCCTTCTATCCTCCCTACCCCTACCATAAGTGGTACATAGGCGGCTAGAAAGATAACTCGGCGTACTACTACGGAGCCTTCTTGCCTTTCTTTATTTTAGCAGGTACACCCACCACCAGTCTATGGGGTGGCACGTCTTTCGTTACCACTGCGCCCGCGCCGGTGACGGCTCCCGCACCCACGGTTACTGGGGCCACCAGCATGGTGTCGCAGCCGATGAAGGCCCCCTCCTCAACCACCGTCCGGTGTTTCATCACGCCGTCGTAATTGCATGTCACCATGCCGGCCCCGAGGTTCGCCTTCGGACCGATGGTGGCATCGCCCAAATATCCGAAGTGGCCCATGACCGCCCCTCGCCCCATGCGGCTGTTTTTTATCTCGGAGAAGTTGCCGATGTGGACGCCGCTCTCCAGATAAGCGCCGGACCTCAGGTGGCTGAAGGGACCTATGTCCACTGAGTCCTCCACAGTGGCGCCCTCCAGGTAAGAGGCCACTACTTTACACCCGTCACCGATGGTGGAGTCCTCGATGACTGTACTGGGGCCTATGGTACAACCGGCGCCTATCTTTGAGCCGGCCAGGACCATGGTGTTCGGATATACCACAGTATCTTGGCCAAGCTCCACCGATAGGTCCAGGAAGGTAGAGGACGGGTCGAGCAAAGTCACCCCTTCGCGCATCCAGTGCTCCCGGATTCTCTGCCGCATGACCGCCTCGGCGTGGGCGAGCTGAAGACGGTCGTTTATTCCAAGCACCTCCAGTGGGTCTTCGAAGACTACGGCCTCCACCCCAGCACTTCCAGCACCCCCGGCACTCCCAGAGGCCGCCATGCCCACCAGAGAGGTCAGGTATAATTCGCCAACAGTAGCCATTTCGATGCGAAGGAGTGCCTTCCATAGCCACGAGGCGTTGAAACAGTAAGCGCCGCTGTTAACCTCGTAAGATCCCTTTCCGCCGGTATCTGTCCGTTCCGAGGCCTCATGAACGGCCGTGACCTTACCGTCGCCGTCCCGCACTATGGCCCCCAGACCCTCTTCAATGCATTCCGAAGCCGAGAGAAGGGTCAGGTTGGAACTACTGGACACGTGGTGAGAGGCTAGGCTTTCCACGGTACGGGACTGGATTAGCGGGGAGTCGGCGCCCAGGACGCATATCTGTCCGGCCTGCCCTTCCAACAGGCCGGCCGCCTGGAGAAGAGCGTGTCCGGTGCCCAGCGGCTTGGTCTGGCAAACATACTCCACGGAGTCTCCGAGAAGCTGCCTTGCATCCTCCTCGCTCCCTGGAGAGACCACCACGACGATACGCTTGATCCCCGCATTCCGGAGGGCTTCGATGGGATAGACCAGAAGGGCTTGGCCACATAGCTTGTGGAAAATCTTGGGTACTTTTGATTTCATCCTGGTACCCATACCCGCCGCCAGCACTACACCGGCCCACGTAACCATGAACGGCACCCCCTGCGGGAGCTCCCTAATCGGCCCGAGATTTATTTTCCATAATGCAGGTTAATGTTAATTGGGTGGCCTATCCCAGTCAAGGTTGTATGGACTATAGTGTGAACGGACACAACGGTTAAAGGAACCTTCCCCCATCCGCCTAAGACCGCTGTACCGCCCTGTTCAAAAAAACCTGAGCGCTTGGAGGGGCCTTGGGCAAGGTTATCCAGACAACACGGTTTTTACAGGATTACTCGATACCCCTCATCCTGGGGGTCATCGCCGGCTTGGCCGTGGCAAACGTCGATAGCCACTCCTACGAAGAGTTGGTCGACTACCACATTTTCGGACAAGGCGCCGCCCTGTTCGGGCATTCGATTACGGTCCACTTCCTGATCAACGAAGTGTTCATGGTATTGTTCTTCGGCATCGCCGCCAAGGAGATCACCGAGTCCGTGCTCCCCGGCGGCGCCTTGAACCCGGTGCCCAAGGCCATCAATCCCCTGTTGGGTACTCTTGGAGGAATACTGGGTCCGGCGGGGATGTACTTCTTGCTGACTTTGATATTTTATGGGGGCACCGATGAATTCAGCCTGGTGTCCAAAGGATGGGCGATTCCGACAGCCACCGACATTGCCCTGGCATGGCTTGTAGCCCGGTTGGTCTTCGGCAGAGGACATCCCGCGGTCAATTTCCTCCTCCTGCTTGCCGTGGCCGACGACGCCATCGGCCTGGGTATAATTGCCATCTTCTACCCCGACCCCGAGCTGCCGGTGGAGCCCGTGTGGCTGCTGCTCACCGCCGGCGGCATGGGAGTCGCCTTCGCCCTGCGCCGGATGCAAGTCAGGTACTGGTTTATATATGTCGCCATCGCAGGGTCCATGAGCTGGTTCGGGTTACTGAAGGCCTCCATCGAACCTGCGCTGGCTCTGGTGCCCATAGTGGCTTTCCTTCCGGGCCCCAAACCGGTACCGGCTATGATAGAGGCGGCGACCCAGTCCGAGGAAGACGACACCAACCCCCGAGCCCCGGTGGAAGCCGTTACCGTTCCAGGACACAGCCCCCTGGAGGAATTTGAGCACCGGCTCAAGCTCCCCGTGGACTTGGGTCTCTTCTTCTTCGCCTTCGCCAACGCCGGGGTACCCTTTGCCAACATCAACGAGGTGACCCTAATCGTCCTCCTCTCTTTGATTGTAGGAAAGACCGTGGGCATAGGGCTGTTTTCGGCGATTGCAGTGCGGGCGGGCTCTTCCCTGCCCGCGGGAATGGGAATGAAGCACCTGGCGGTGGCTGGGCTCATCGCCGGTCTCGGACTGACGGTGGCCCTGTTCGTAGCGGGGAAAGCCTTCCCGGAGCCGCCCTTCGAGGACCCGGCGAAGATGGGCGCCGTGCTCAGCATCGGCGTGGCACTCCTGGCCTTCGCTGCTGGGGCGGCATTGAAGGTCAAGGATGGCCCTCGGGACCGTGATGCTGGGCGGTAAGGGGTCACAGGGTCTTTCGAAAGTCCTGCCACGGTCATTGCGAGCGGAGCGGAGCAATCACTTCTGGGGCTGCTGAGATTGCTTCGGGGCTTTCCCCCTCGCAATGACAATAAAAAGACCCTGGGTGAGGGGGCGGGGGCTCCCTTGTATGCCCAATGAGGCCATGTTATTCTTTTCTTACCCTGGCATCCGGGGCGTTTCTATTGAAGGCCGTATCCAGAACGCCGGTGGGATGTGCAGGTTAAAAAGGGCCCCCGTAGCTCAGAGGATAGAGCACTGGCCTCCGGAGTCAGGTGCGGGAGTTCGAGTCTCCCCGGGGGCACCATCTAATATCGGAGCCCTTGGACGGCGGGGCGTAGCGCAGTGGTAGCGCGCCTGGTTTGGGACCAGGAGGTCGGCAGTTCAAACCTGCCCGCCCCGACCAGCAAATTCATGCTTCTGCACCCAGAAAATTGAGGGACCCTTCAAGGTCACCAGCCCGGTATATGGCGTAGAGAGTGAAGCCGGCCTACCAAGACGGTTGGGTGTCGTTACCGGGATCGTTGGTGAGCCGGGTCTGGTTCTTCCCATCGGCGTCCATGACGAATATTTCCCCGGCGCCGTATATGTAGGACACGAAGGCGATCTTCTTCCCGTCTCTGGACCAAGCGGGGGATTCGTCGTTTGCGTCGTTAAAGGTATGCCGTGTAACCGCCGAGCCGTCGGCGTTCATAACGTAGACCTCCGGGTTGCCGTCCCGCTCCGAAACGAATACCAGTTTTGTTCCATCTGGGGACCAGGATGGCTGGAAATCGGGCGAGGTGTTATGGGTCAGCCGCTGCTGGCTGGTACCGTTGGAGCTCATCACATATATTTCCGGATTGCCGTCCCGCTGGGATGTAAAGGCGAGCATCTCTCCATTGGGAGACCAGGCAGCGTCGGAATCCTCGGCGTTGGTCAGACGCTTCTTGTTCACCCCGTCGGGATTACGGGTCATGATGCCCGGTTCCTCGCTGGCACCACCAAGGATGAAGGCGATCCAGCGCCCATCGGGGGACCAGCCACTCAGCTGGAGTCGTGGATGGTCACCGGATGTGATGCGGGTAAAGTTTGACCCGTTTGATTCCATAAGATAGATCTCCGGCCGGCCGTCCCGATTGGATACGAAGCCTATCCGTGTACCGTCTGGTGACCACCGGTGGGTCTCGTCGGGCCCGGGGGAATTGGTCAGGCGGGTGATTTTGGGGCCTTCTTTGTCTAACTCCACCCGGTTGATTTCCCGGTCTCCCGACTCCTCCGAGATGAACGCGATGGACTTCTTGTCGGGGGAGATGCGGGGGTCGGCGTCGAGGGCGCCGTTGTTGGTGAGGGGGGTCTGATTTGACCCGTCCACGTCCATCAAGTAGATCTCAGAGTCTCCGTCGCGGTCGGATACAAAGGCGATCTTGACCTTCTCTCCCGACGAGCAGCCAACCGCCATAGCGACGGCCAGGGATGCGAAAACCGCCGCCATCACTCCCCCTATTCTGCCCCAGCTCCATCGAGTATGAATGCGGACCCTTTCAACGGCCACTAATTTCAACCACCCTCCGGGCTTCCTCCTGGACAACCTCCACCTCCGATTATTCCTCTCTCGCGGCATTTTACCAGAAAGCCCAGGCACCACCGTATTTGGAGCAAATGCGGAATTTGTTTAAAAATCGAACCCGGAGTTGGGCCCGGAGTTGGGAATGACCCATTTAAAGCCGGGAAAACAGGGAAGGCTGGTGAAGGCAGGTTATCAAAACCGTGAGGCAATAACGTCCGTAGCGAGGGGTTGAGTGGCGAAGGGCCGGGGACCTACGTCCGGGGTGGCTTTGCACCAAAAGTAGGATTTTCCACCGACTTTTAGTTCAAAGACCGCACTTTTGGTTCAGGCCGTACTTGTGGTTCAAGTGCCCTTCGCTTGAAGTATGGTACCATGGCCACAACAAAAGGGGATTGAGGGAAGTGCGACTCCGATAGAGGAGTGATGAATAGATAGATCCGCCTATTTGAGCGTGCCCCGCCTGGATAAGTAAATAAAGGGACTTATATACTTAGTGCCACTAACCAGCTATTGGCGGATAATCCGCATAAGCGGTTCAAAAGCATAGAGCCCTGGGCGCTGACCAGATGGCCGTTGAACGATAGAAAGCAGATCAGTTTCTATAAGCACCCTTGAAAACCGTTGAGCAGTCTGTTCGGGAATACCGCTACGTTTAGTGAAAAAGTTGTTCCAAAATATCGGGTGCGTGAAAACGAAATCCAATGCATTAATGGACCATTGCGAAGACAAACGCTCTCGGAACGTTTCTTTCATTTCTTCATATAGATTTGTTATCTCCTCGGAGGTCCTCAGATTCACTTCTGCCTGAGCAATAACCGCTTCAAGAAAGAACATGCACCATGATGTCCAGTCGTTCGTCGCAGATACAGCCCGCATACGCTCAATATATTCGGTTCTCCTCGTTTCAAGACACCCACTGATGTAGAAAAATGGCCCAGATAACAGTCCAAGCTTCCACATCATCAGTGTTATGAAAATACGACCAATCCTGCCGTTTCCATCATTAAAAGAATGTAGGGCTTCAAACTCTGCATGTACTATTGCAGTCGTAATTAAGGCATGGTCTTCGCTATGAGCTGTGAATGAAAAAAGCCTGGCAAGTTCCTTGATCCAGGCAATGGGGAGCAATGGGGGTGAATAGTATCTTTCTGCTAGCCACATCAATTAGGTAGTTCTGTTCAGTTTTGAAATTGCCTGGATCCTTCTCATGCCCACGCGTAGACCCAAGTAGTGTTTTGTGAACACTTCGCAACAGTTCAGGGGACAATTCGGCACCTTGATTCAGCATCCTTTCTGCTTGATTCATCGCAGTACGGTAGGCATGTACTTCAAGAGTGTCCCGCCGAGCGGACTTATCCGATTGGTCTTCGGCGATGTTAGCCTCATACATCAGTAACTCATCAAGCGTGGAGACCGTGCCTTCCATACGCGAAGAAGACAACGCCTCACGGCGTTCAAGTGGCGTCAAGAATAGGCGGGCATTATGTATACCCTTGAGCATCTGCTCATGGCGTGCGATAGACGCTGCTGCATCTGCCAGCGGTATAGCAATGCGGCTGTAGTCCAATTCCCTGGGCGGAAATGCCCCATGGTGATAGCAGACCGCTTGGGATGCATCAAAGGCAGGCGTAGACATCAAGTTTGTATCCTTGTACATAATAAATGAGGCATCATAATACACAACGCAATTTGAGATGAATGAATTATAGTCAAAGACGTTTGTGTATCAAGAATGGGGCCTTTGTTATGCTCTAATCATCCCGAGCCCCTCGCAGTTGACAGAGTTCAACTTAGGAGGTATGATGGGAATCGTCTTACGAGTCCCATCATACCCCGCCAATGGCCCTCAAGTATTCTACCATTTGGGGGTCAAGTCTTTCAAACCACCAGATACAGTATCACCTTAGCCGCCCTGCGTCAAGGGTTTAAGGCCGCCGCAGGTCCCGCCCCGCATTGTCCGCAACATGTTGACATCCCTTCCCATTGTCATTTACAGTTAGGGTTGCCACAGTCTCAGCCTAACCCATTGTCGGAACCGAGTGCATGTGCCTATGGAGAGTTTGGCTTTCATTGCTCCATGAGGCACGGGGCGCTACAACCCCTAAGCTAGTTTTGCACTTCCCTCCAGTTGGATCGGTGCTGAGCCTAACCCCGAATCCACCGAAGGACGTCCTTGGGGACAGCCCTTGAAGAAGCCAGCGGGTGCTCCTCTGAATCTGGGATAATGGTTTTGGAACAGAAACCAGCCCGGAAACAAGGAGCACCCAATAGATGCTGCCACAGAACAAACCCGACCGTATTCGCATCCTCTTTGACGACCATCGCCTGGTGGCCAATGCCGGCCTGCTCCTGCCGGCCACCCTAGCCCGGCACCTGGGCCTGCGGGAACTCGTCGACCATCACCTTGACCTCGGCGGAGCGCCGGGACGGGCGAACACTGGGGACAAGATGCTGACGCTGGTCGCTTCCGCGCTGGCAGGCGGCGACTGCATCGACGACGCCGATGCGCTGCGCGCTGGTGGGACGGTCGGTGTTCTAGGCTGCGTGGTCAAGGCGCCATCCACCCTGGGGACCTTCCTGCGCAGCTTCCGGTGGGGGCATGTCCGTCAACTCGACCGCGTGAGCCGCCAGTTGTTGGCCCGGGCCTGGGCCGCTGGGGCCGGACCCGGCGACTCGCCCCTGACCATCGACCTGGACTCGACCATCTGCGAGACCTATGGACTGGCCAAGGAGGGAGCGCGCCACCACGGCTATACCGGCGCCCGCGGCTATCACCCGCTGCTGGCCATTGCCGCCGGCACCGGCGAGGTGCTGATGTCCCGGCTGCGCGAGGGCCGGGCCAACACCGCCCGTGGCGCCGCCCACTTCCTGCGTGAGACGGTGGGGCGGGTGCGCTACGGCGGGGCCAGGGGACAATTCACGGTGCGGGCCGACAGCGGCTTCTACGCCCACACTGTCGTTGCCGCCTGCCGGGAAATGGATGTCCGCTTCTCTATCACCATCCGCCAGCGCGCCAGCCTGCGGGACCTGATCGAGACGATACCAGAGGAGGACTGGACTCCCATTCCCTACTGGATGGACGGCGCCGCCGATGTCGCCGAGACGACTTACACCCCGTTCCAGACCAAGCCGGACGCCCCGCCGGCGCGGCTCATTGTCCGGCGGGTGAAGCCGACACCCGGTTCCCAGCTCGCCCTCTTCGCCAGATACAGCTATCACGCCTTCATCACCGACCGCGATGGGGAGACGCTGGAACTGGAGGCCGATCATCGCCGCCACGCCGAGGTCGAGAACGCCATACGCGACCTCAAGTACGGCGTCGGGCTGAACCACATGCCGTCGGGGCGCTTCGCCGCCAACGGCGCCTGGCTGGCGGTACAGGTGATGGCGCATAACCTGGCCCGCTGGACGGCGCGGATTGGTCTGGGCGAGGGGACCCTGATCACCAAGACCCTCAGGCGACGGGTCTTCGCTCTGGTGGGACGGATCACCCGCTCGGCGCGCCGCCTCACCTTTGCATCTCCCCCGGCGCTGGCCTTGGGAAACCCAGTTCAGTCGCGCCTTGGCCCGGCTGCAAGCCATTCCGTTCCCGGCCTGACGGCCAGCCTGCAACTGACCCAACGTCCCCGCAATCTCGCGCCACCCCGGTCGCGAGAGTCCCCTGCTGCGTATCCTCTCGCCATCCCGCGCATCGCAACTCCCGCATAGGGCCTTAGGGGCCCTGTGCGGCGACTGAAGACCGTCCGCCGCCCTCCCATCTACCCCAAGACCCCAGGCCATCTCCCCTGTAGCTCCCTCACCCACCCCCTTCCGCTGTCCTCACGCCGTCCATCGGTGTCCTTCGGTGGATTCGGGTTAACTCGTGTATCGTGTGAATGAGCACGCAGATGTTGTGGCACAGGCACTTCAGCAGAATCTCATTGACCTGGCCGGTCTCTGACTTGGCCCTTACCGAGTCCCCAAACTTGCCCTTGATCATTGAGAAAGCCGTCTCCACGTTTGACCGCTTGTGGTAGTGGTGCTTCCACATGTCCTCGTGCAGGGTGAAATATGCGTACAGACGCTTCCACATGGGCGAGCCCTGTCCCGTGGTGTTCGACTTGAACGGGATGTAGGGGTCAGCGCCGTGCCCCTCGATGTGCCGTAGGTTGGATTCCGAAAGATACGCCTTGTCCGCCGATACCTCGGCCATCGTGAACCGTTGGGCCGTGGTATCCAGCAGTCCAGGCAGCATCGGCGAGTCGTTGACATTGCTCTGTGTGATCTCAACCGCCGTAATGACGTTGGTCTGCGTGCCAATGACGATGTGGGCCTTGAGCCAGTGGCGCTTTGACTTCTCTTTGCCCCACTTGTGGTCAAACCAGCGGTCAAACCGGCAGGTGGAGAAGCCCGAACTATCGGCGGCGAACTGGGATTCCACGACGCTGAGGGGTGCGGCGCTCCGCTCGATGAGGTCCGTGAGGACAGGGGTCAGATCGGGGTCGGCGATGTACCGGTTCACCGACGTGAACGATGGCGCGGTCTGGGTGAAGCCCTGGCGGTTGGCTTCCTGCACGTCGAAATTGAAGCGGCGGGCCGAGAAGCCGGTGTAGACCTTCATCGTTGCCGCATACGCCATGTCCGCCAGTGGTAGGCTAGGACGTCCGAAACTGTAATCGGGTTGTGCGATACCGGCGCACAGATCGGACAGGAGCGATACGAAGGTGTCTTTCTCTGCGGTCTGTGCCGCGTTGTAAGCAGGCCAGTCTTAACCCGAATCCACCGAAGGACGTCCTTGGGGACAGCCCTTGAAGAAGCCAGCGGGTGCTCCTCTGAATCTGAGATAATGGTTTTGGAACAGAAACCAGCCCGGAAACAAGGAGCACCCAATAGATGCTGCCACAGAACAAACCCGACCGTATGCGCATCCTCTTTGACGACCATCGCCTGGTGGCCAATGCCGGCCTGCTCCTGCCGGCCACCCTAGCCCGGCACCTGGGCCTGCGGGAACTCGTCGACCATCACCTTGACCTCGGCGGAGCGCCGGGACGGGCGAACACTGGGGACAAGATGCTGACGCTGGTCGCTTCCGCGCTGGCAGGCGGCGACTGCATCGACGACGCCGATGCGCTGCGCGCTGGTGGGACGGTCGGTGTTCTAGGCTGCGTGGTCAAGGCGTCATCCACCCTGGGGACCTTCCTGCGCAGCTTCCGGTGGGGGCATGTCCGTCAACTCGACCGCGTGAGCCGCCAGTTGTTGGCCCGGGCCTGGGCCGCTGGGGCCGGACCCGGCGACTCGCCCCTGACCATCGACCTGGACTCGACCATCTGCGAGACCTATGGACTGGCCAAGGAGGGAGCGCGCCACCACGGCTATACCGGCGCCCGCGGCTATCACCCGCTGCTGGCCATTGCCGCCGGCACCGGCGAGGTGCTGATGTCCCGGCTGCGCGAGGGCCGGGCCAACACCGCCCGTGGCGCCGCCCACTTCCTGCGTGAGACGGTGGGGCGGGTGCGCTACGGCGGGGCCAGGGGACAACTCACGGTGCGGGCCGACAGCGGCTTCTACGCCCACACTGTCGTTGCCGCCTGCCGGGAAATGGATGTCCGCTTCTCTATCACCATCCGCCAGCGCGCCAGCCTGCGGGACCTGATCGAGGCGATACCAGAGGAGGACTGGACTCCCATCCCCTACTGGATGGACGGCGCCGCCGATGTCGCCGAGACGACTTACACCCCGTTCCAGACCAAGCCGGACGCCCCGCCGGTGCGGCTCATTGTCCGGCGGGTGAAGCCGACACCCGGTTCCCAGCTCGCCCTCTTCGCCAGATACAGCTATCACGCCTTCATCACCGACCGCGATGGGGAGACGCTGGAACTGGAGGCCGATCATCGCCGCCACGCCGAGGTCGAGAACGCCATACGCGACCTCAAGTACGGCGTCGGGCTGAACCACATGCCGTCGGGGCGCTTCGCCGCCAACGGCGCCTGGCTGGCGGTCCAGGTGATGGCGCATAACCTGGCCCGCTGGACGCGGCGCGGATTGGTCTGGGCGAGCGGACCGTGATCACCAAGACCCTCAGGCGGCGGGTCTTCGCTCTGGTGGGGCGGATCACCCGCTCGGCGCGCCGCCTCACTTTGCATCTCCCCCGGCGCTGGCCTTGGGAAACCCAGTTCAGTCGCGCCTTGGCCCGGCTGCAAGCCATTCCATTCCCGGCCTGACGGCCAGCCTGTAACTGACCCAACGTCCCCGCAATCTCGCGCCACCCCGGTCGCGAGAGTCCCCTGCTGCGTATCCTCTCGCCATCCCGCGCATCGCAACTCCCGCATAGGGCCTTAGGGGCCCTGTGCGGCGACTGAAGACCCTCCGCCGGCCTCCCATCTACCCCAAGAGCCCAGGCCATCTCCCCTGTAGCTCCCTCACCCACCCCCTTCCGCTGCCCTCACGCCGTCCATCCGTGTCCTTCGGTGGATTCGGGCTTACGGGTGGGTCTTCCTGGTGGTAAACTGTGCGATAGTCATGGTGGAGATTGTTCCTCCATCGTGATTTGAAGGCGGCAGTGGTGACACACTGTCGCTTTCTCTATGCCCATTATCGCCGATCCCAGCCAGAAAATCAAGCTGAATCGCGTCTTTTCGTTGCCAGTTTGCCGCGAGTCTTTGCGGTTTACGTCGTCTGGCTACGTGCTATCTCATACTATGCTTCCTCTCATGTCACGGCATGACGAAAGGCGTAGGTTCTATTCAACCGGCTTCTTCTCAAATACCCCGTCGCCGACTGCATCGTATCTATCATAATTTGAGAGTAGGTTGTATAGATGCCCGTAAGCGTACTTGGGCTGCCCCTTGATGAAGCCAGCCCGGATAAGCATGGCTTTGGCGTCGTTGACCACCACACGTCCTCTATTGCAACTGGCAATGTAATCCAGCGCCTCTTTCTGAGTGCGTCGCTTCTGAAGTTCCATAAGATCAACGTTGCCCTGCTCCGCAACACCGTTGGATGACATGTGCTGGACACGTTCCAAAGCGCGGATATCCTCTTGCAGTTCTCGCAACGCCGTTTTCTTCTCGGTTAGAATTGCCGCTATGTCCATCATTGCGCTCCTTTTCTATGCGGTCTTATAGTGTTGACTGTCACCATGCCGCTTACGCTAAGGTTATGAGGTGGAGGTAAGGGGTGTTGATCCCCTGCGGTCAGGATTTAGAGGCCCACCGCTCCACTGGGATACCCCCACTGAGAGACGCCGGTGGGATTCGAACCCACGTAAAAACCCTTGCGGGGGGATTACCTAGCCACTTGGTCACGGCGTCTTGCGCTGAAGGACGGCATCGCAATCAGCCCCTAGCGGGCGGTCTCAACGCCCGTTCGGATTAGTAGGCTGGTCCCCGCCGAGGGGTGCCGTCCTTCTTTCCTATTCTCTCACCTGCGGTCTCGCAACACAACCACTAGTTGTGGGACGTGAAAACTGCGAACAAGTAGCCAATTCCTCGTCTGCAAGGGGGCTTCATAATGGATAAAAGGGCTGAACTCCAACGCATACTAAATGACGAAACGCAAAAGAAACAAGGGAGCAAACAGTGGGACCGCATTGAAGCAAACCGCAAGAAAATTGGGCTGGATGAGACCATAGTACAACTTGGGCTAGAGGGGCGTTGGCTTGAAGGTGCCAAGAAAAGGCAAAAGATAGACGGCCAGTGGGATATGGCGAAACCTATGCGTTGGAGGAACAATCATTCAGGGGAGCACAGGATGTTGTATGACATCCTTGAGGATGATGAAGTCCTTGAATGTTTAATAGGTGGCACGTTCCGAGCAGATACCGATCGCCTTCACAAACATAAGGGCATTGCGGCTGCGACCAGCAAACGCGTGATCTTTCTTGACAAAGGCATATTGGGCAGTACGGAAGTCATGGAGATGCCCTATCGGAACGTTGAAGCGATCACCTACAGTACTGGCATGATGTTCGGCGGCATACGGGTCACAGGACGCGGCATGGCGAGTTTTCGGATTGAAGAGATAGCGGAAAAGGACTCACTACAGCCTTTCGCCGATTGTGTAAGGGCTCATGCCGAAACCGATGGGCAGCCGCTCATACATTCAACGCCAGAACCTACGCAACCCGCACCAGCAGCACCGACGGCAATGAACGCTATTGACGAGCTTGAGCGCCTTGCAGAATTGGCGGAGCGTGGCATTCTTACGCAGGAAGAGTTTGCAGCGAAAAAGAAACAACTTCTTGGTATCTAGTCACGCCGGTATCATTGGTGGACTTTTGGTTCAGGTGCCCTACTTTTGGTTCAACCGCTACTTTTGGTGCAAAGCCGTCCGGGGTGAAAGGGTGGCCATCAGTGAGTTGATAATGGAGAGGGTCTTGAATAGAAAGGGGTGGGCTATGACTTTCAATATGAGACTGCTATGCCAATCAAAGGACAATGAGCGGGATTCAACCACCTCTTTGTAGATGCCGTTCCTGGCAACGGCGCTCATGAAAAGGTCTATCTGGCAGTCTTTCAATACTTCGAAAAGACGCCGGGCCTGGTACCCGACTTTCATCTTCCGAGAGAGCAGCCCCTTCCACTGCCTTTCGTAAGAGCTAAGCTGGCCGGCGGACAGGTCGTTATGGCGAAAACCCCTGTCCAGTGCCTCGGCGGCTATCCCGCTGGCCAATAGGGCGTAGTAGATGCCGCCACCGGTGGTGGGCTTCACCTGTCCGGCTGCGTCCCCCACTACCACCAAACGGTCTCCGTAGGTCTTCGGCAAAGGTTTCCGTGGTATTCCCCAGCGAGAAGGCCCCTTGGTGACCTCGGTGATCTCGCCCGCCTCTTCAAGCTTCAGGATCAGCTTTTCCAGGTGGACTTGACCTTGCTGGCGTCCCAGCAAGCCGATCAGTGCCCTATCCCCAGAGGTGGGTACAACCCAGGCGAAGAATCCCGGAGCGATGTCCTGGCCAAAATATACCCGAATCCGGTCTATCCCTGGGGCCACGACCTCTGCCTGAAAGCCGGTAACGTAGTCGCCCACCCGTCCGAGCCCGAGTTGACCGTTCAGCTCCGATCCGAACCCGCTGGTCAGCACCAGCGCCTTGGCCCTCAGGGTGCGCTTCTCCCTCTCGTCGGTTAGCTGGACACTCATGTGATCATCTTTGGGTGACAACTCGGTGACTCAATGGCCCAGCAGGTAAGTAGCCCCGGCCTGGCGGGCCTTGTCGGCAAAGGAGGCGACGTAGGCGACTCTGTCCACAATTTGGGCTTGAACATCCGGGCGTACAATGTCTATTGCCGTCCCGCCGGGGGCTATCAGAGTGGCCAGATAGGCGTCACGATGGATCAGCGACTTGTCCATGGGATAGGTCTGGATGCACTCGCGGCCGACGATTCCAGTGCACAGCTTGTCGCCGATCCGGGTCCTCCAGTCGACGACGGCCACGTCGTACCCCAGGCTGGCTAGCTGGTATGCGGTGTTGTTTCCAGCGGGCCCAGCCCCCACCACCAAAACATCGTGCAAATCCAGGTGCCTTTCTGGCCCGGATAGCCGGGCGCTCTGAGCTCTCTTTACACTACCATCAACCCCAACCGCCTCGCCATTACCGGGGGATCAAGAGAGCCGGAATCCACGCAGTGGGTACTTACAGACTTCCAGACAGCCGATTATACTATGTGTCATGGAGCTTCGCCATACCGAGGCGGGACGAACTACGGCCTTTATTCACCGCGACGCCGGCGATATTCCTACCCTATTGGGACCCTATTCCCGCCGGTCTAGCCTTGGGTCAATTCCTGGTATAGTTGGGAGTGTTCCTCCGCCTGGGTCTCATCACCCAAAGTGGCGTATATCTCCGATAGCTGGCGGTGGGCCTCGGCAGCACTGGGACCTTTCTCATCCACGTTAATACTTTGCTCGAAGGAGTCCACTGCTTCGTCGAGTTGGTCCAGCTGGCGGTAGGCCACTCCCCGGATGTACAGGCCATGGGATGTCTGAACTACGTTACGGCTCACGGTTAAAAAGTCCTCAGAAGACGCCAAGGCTGCATTAAAGGCGGCATCGGCCAGCTCGATCTCGTTCCTCTGACGGTGGGCCTGGCCGAGTCTGAAATAGGCGTTAATCAAGTTGTTATAGTCCAGTAAAGAGTCAGGCACCATCTGGGTGAGTTCCCTATGGTACCGGATGGCCTCTTCATCCTTGCCCACGTATCCGTTCAGCCCAAGTTGTAGCGTGGCGGTGGCCAGGGGACGCTTCACCTGGGGAGCAGTGGTGTTCTTGAGGAACCCCCTCAGGTTGCTGATGTAGGCTTCTTCCGCGCAATCGGCGAAGGGGGGGTCCCGAAGAACGGGGCCGTCGGGGCGGGTATCCAGGGAGAAAAACTCGGCGCAGGATGGGAATCCTGCATCGGGATTGGCTGCGGCAGACCGCCCATAAGCATCGTACATGGCCGCCAGATTGTTCTGATAGATGGGGATGTCGGGCGCTTTCGCGACAGCCTTGCTCATGAGCTTATGGGCTTCCTGGAACTGGCCGATCGCGAACTGGTCCCTCGCCTGGGCGGCAATGCGGGAGGCCCAGAGGTAGTCTACGTTCTTATCCCAGGTGAGCCAGCCAATGCCAATCACCAACGCGCTTACCAGGACAATACCCGTGGCCAGAATGGGGCTTATAGGGGCGCCACCGCCCCTACCGGCCCTTCCTGCGGCCCTCCTTTCCTTGCGGGAGGGCATGCCGGCCCGCCTATCCCGCCTCCTTTGGGGTGGAATAGGCGCCCCCGGGGTTCCGGAAGACGGTGCTTCCTGAAACTGGGCCATGACTGATGGGAGGGCCACCAACATCGCCAGCATGATCCAGAAAGTAACCAGGTCCGACTCCCGGGCGGTTCCCACCATCATCTCCGCCGTCCTGCCGACGATGGCTGCTACAAGGGTCAGCAATATCCATCGGTGGATGGTGGAGTAAGTTGCCCAGTTGCGCCACAACTGGGCTAGGCCGACGGCGAAGAAAGCCACAAATAGGCCCACAGAGGTCAGAAAGCCCAGTGCCCCCTGCTCCACGAAATGGTGAATCCAGAAATTGTGGGCGTGGCTCAGCAGCCCGCCCAGGGGGCTTTCCAGAGGGAAGGTGTATTTGAAAAGCTCCGGGCCGTAGCCGATTATCGGCCTCACAAAGGATAGGGTGAGGTCTTCATTCCCGAACCAGGGCCTGTTAACGACCAGGCCCATTGAAGCACTCCATATATCGGTACGATAGCTGAGCTCCCGCCCCGCGGGCTGGGCGGCTTCGGGGGTGGCTTCCGCGACGGCGGGAGCGGTCGAGTCTTGAGCGACGACGGGTGATGGTTCGGATTCAGATGTGAGGGTGGCCACCAGAACTACTATAAAAAAGCCAGACGCTATTACTAGGGTTGCCTTCTCGATAAGCCGGTCTCTGAAGGTGAACATAGCCAGGGTCGTCAGGGGGACGACAGCCAGTACGCCCAAAACGATCAACACCCGCTGGGAGTTGGGTAATCCCGGCAGGTCCTTCAGGTCCATCTCCGGCGTGGCGGGGGAGGCGGCGGGCGTAAGGGTAATCACCAGGATGGTTACAAGCAGGGCCGATGCCAGGAGGAGAAAGCCCTTGGCGAAGCTACGTACCGGTGGGGAAAAGGCGGCCGGAGCCAGGACCACGAATTCGCTCAGGAAGGCCATCACACCCACCGTAGCCAGCGAGACCCGTAGCATGGGCGTACCTGGAATGCCCAGAAGGTCCAAGACACCGAGGATGCTGGCCACCACCAGTATATCCAGCAATACGACGGAGGCCAGCAAGACCATCAGGTCCAGTGGGACGGAGCCATTTCGTTCCTGAGTTTCCCCGCCGAATGCACCTCGGAACCAGCCTCTGGTGGTCTCGATGAGGGGCGGCAGGCTCACAAAGGCTACCAGTCCCAAGGGAGCCCCTATGAGCCAGGACCCTCTGCTTCCAGTCCAGAAGATGGCCATCAGTTGGACCGCGACCAGGGCGACCCAAACCAGAACGTTATAGGGTGACCATCCCAGCCTATCCAGGACCGCCAGGCCTACCCCGAATGTCAGAGTAATTGTCGCGACAAGGGCTGCGCCGGAGAATACCGGGTTGGCCATGGTGGAGGCGACGCGACTGGGCCCCGCCTCTCCCGTGTTGACTGGGTCCAGGCCGTAATGTTGGAGTATGGCGTAAAGGGCGACCAGGGACCCAGTGATTACAACGACGGCCAGCAGGCGGAATAGCTGGGCCGGAGTCTTGAGGTGGGTGGCCATCACCGCAAACAACACGAAGTAGGAGGCGATGGTGTAGAGGGAATAGCCGAACTGCCCGGAAACCTCTCCCCATAAGCTTATAAAGAAGTTCTGAGAAAGCAAAGTGGTGATTATAGCTACCACTACGTAGAAGGTGGCAGCCACCACTATCAAGCGGCCGGGTTGCGCCCAAAGCCATTCTCTGATCGTCGTTGGGTAGCTGGCCAGATTGTATGTCCTGGTCAGCCCTCCTCTGAGCGCCCACTCGAAGACCCATAGGATGGCCATCATCCCGACTAGAATTCGCAAGGTGGTGGTCTTTGGCACCTCTACGTAGGCGTTCACCGCCTCGGAGAGCACATACTCTCTGCCAAAAAATATGAGGGGCACCATGAGGGCCGCCAGAAGCCATAGGACCTCCATGGCCTGTTCCACGTAAGTGGTCCAGGTTGCTGCTATGGAAGAATCTGGTCTGGCTCTGATCGTCATTCCGAACCTTCAGCTTGATCCAACACAATAATGTACCAAGGTTGTGACAGTGGTGAAAGGACGTAGGCGGCATTTTCCTTGAATATGTTGATTTTATCAGGCCGGCGATATGCGGTAGTGTCTCAGTTTGAACGCTGTTCAATTAGGTCCACAATCCATCCCAACCCATACGGCCAGTCAGCCAAGCCCGCGGCCATCGCCGGCGTTTCGTCTTTCAAGGACTTGTGCGGTCGGCACCAGTTGTACCAGACCGTGTAGAGAGCTACGGCGTGTTGGTGGTTCTCTATCTTCTTTGAGAAGGCGTTGGTCAACCGAGTGAACCGCCGGACGCTCATTCGGGTTGTCAGGTTATGGCGCTCCACTATCGACGTGCTGATTGACGCACGGTCGGGGTTGCCGGTTACGGGAGTCTTGACCGCCCCGGTGCATACAGCAGGGCTGTACCGCCGTTGCTCCTCCACCGTCGATGCCGGGCCATATTGCTTCACCAGTTGAGCATAGTCCACGTTGCCGCCGAAAGCCCCCTCTACGGCCTCTAGGTAAGCCCTGTGGCCATCCGTAGTTAATTGTACCCGGTTCGGGGCCAGGCGGGACCGTAGATCGTCCATAAACTCGATGGCGTAATCGGAGCCGCGGCCCGCCGTGATTAGCCAAGAGATTATCAGCTTGGAGTCCCGGTCGATGCCCGTCCAGGTCCAAACGTCGCCGGCGTACTCCGGGTTGCCCATGACGTGGGGGGCGTTCTTTTGCTTCGCGTAACAGAACGCCCAAACTTCGTCAGCCTCTACACGTTGGGCGTGGACTTCCCGCACCGCTCGGTTGTGGTACTCCCGGCAAGCTTCGCCCGCATCGACCAGGAGCTTCGTCACAGTGTTGATGCTGACACCCAAGACGCGGGATATGGATCGCATCGAGGAGCCTTCAACTAGCATGTGGAGTACCTGTGTGCGCTTGGCTGTTGTTAGTTTGTTCATGCCTAAAGTATAACAGCATACTAGCATAAAAGTCAAGGGTTTTAGGCACGAAAAAGCCCCGGCAAGGGGGGATGCCGGGGCCTAGAGATCGGAGGCCATGATCGTCCTCCTAGAAGTTGGCGCTCGTACCACGCTGTATGGCCTCAATCACCCGGTCGGCTTGATCCCGGCTATACGTTTTGAACATGGCTTCTAGGCGATCTTCCATATCCTTCAGTGCACTCTGCAGGTCCTCTTTCGTAACGTAGTCTGCTACTGCCATATTCCTCTTCCTACCTTGCCCATCTCGCTTTTGCTGCCTTTCGCGCCAGTTCCTTCCGTTCCTCCGGGGTCATACTAGCAGCCCTGGCCTTGCCACCGTTGACCTTACTAGGTTGTCTCACCTCCAACTCCTCCTCGATCTCTCCCGTGGCTATCTTCATCACGTGGACCGCACAGCTCACAGTATGTGCTGGACGCTTCTCTCCGTTCGGTCCTATTGGCATCGCTCTCTCCTTTAGTCGGCGCTCCCACGTAGACGCTCCAATTCGGTGTGACTCTTCCAAGTTAAAGACTTCATCAGAAGGCGGGTAGGGTTGCCGAATGCTGCAATTGACTTGACCTCAAGAAACTCAGCCTGTCCGCAAAGACTGACATGGTACATGACTTGGTCAGGTGTATAGCCGTTTATTGCTGGAGGATGCATCCAATCTCCGTTACCCATGCACTCTGCATGGGCAAGAATCGCCTTAATTAAGTTCCACTGACGTTCCATATTGATAACCTCCCCTACTGCTTCATGTAAATCACTGTGGGAGTGCTGTTATGGTACACCCTCTGATACACCCTGTCTAGTCGCCCCCTATGAGGTGCTTCATTCATTTGAGCCTAGTGTGGTACTGGCAATGCTACAGTGGCCCTCTGCGTTCTCAAATAGACCGACAAGGCCATAATCCCGCGTCATACCTCCGAAAACGTTCCTAGCACGGAATTGGACATTGAGCCTTGTGTAGTATTTGGTGCCGTCAGAGCGGACTTCGGAGAGGGCAGGGCTAGCATGCATGGAATCACGCTTATAGGAATCAGGGTCGTTGAGAAGTTCCTTGATCCCATCATCAATGTCATACTGCAAATGAAGCCCAACCTCGAAGCCCCCTGATGTAGGAACACTGGGGCATGGGTCCGGGTCAGGCAACTCACAGGCCATTATCATTAGCATCATGCATCCACCAAGCGCTATGGTGAACCGTCGACACATTGGGAGCCCCCTTGCGGTAGGATTGAGCGTCTCTATCACAAGCCGCCGTTTCCAACCATGAGCCGCAAGGGGGCACAAAGCCCATTCCTAAACTCATGATCAAAACCTTAGGCTCGTGGTAGAGCATCAACACCTAAACCCGAATCCACCGAAGGACACGGATGGACGGCGTGAGGACAGCGGAAGGGGGTGGGTGAGGGAGCTACAGGGGAGATGGCCTGGGGTCTTGGGGTAGATGGGAGGCCGGCGGACGGTCTTCAGTCGCCGCACAGGGCCCCTAAGGCCCTATGCGGGAGTTGCGATGCGCGGGATGGCGAGAGGATACGCAGCAGGGGACTCTCGCGACCGGGGTGGCGCGAGATTGCGGGGACGTTGGGTCAGTTACAGGCTGGCCGTCAGGCCGGGAACGGAATGGCTTGCAGCCGGGCCAAGGCGCGACTGAACTGGGTTTCCCAAGGCCAGCGCCGGGGGAGATGCAAAGTGAGGCGGCGCGCCGAGCGGGTGATCCGTCCCACCAGAGCGAAGACCCGCCGCCTGAGGGTCTTGGTGATCACGGTCCCCTCGCCCAGACCAATCCGCGCCGTCCAGGCCAGGTTATGCGCCATCACCTGTACCGCCAGCCAGGCGCCGTTGGCGGCGAAGCGCCCCGACGGCATGTGGTTCAGCCCGACGCCGTACTTGAGGTCGCGTATGGCGTTCTCGACCTCGGCGTGGCGGCGATGATCGGCCTCCAGTTCCAGCGTCTCCCCATCGCGGTCGGTGATGAAGGCGTGATAGCTGTATCTGGCGAAGAAGGCGAGCTGGGAACCGGGCGTCGGCTTCACCCGCCGGACAATGAGCCGCACCGGCGGGGCGTCCGGCTTGGTCTGGAACGGGGTGTAAGTCGTCTCGGCGACATCGGCGGCGCCGTCCATCCAGTAGGGAATGGGAGTCCAGTCCTCCTCTGGTATCGCCTCGATCAGGTCCCGCAGGCTGGCGCGCTGGCGGATGGTGATAGAGAAGCGGACATCCATTTCCCGGCAGGCGGCAACGACAGTGTGGGCGTAGAAGCCGCTGTCGGCCCGCACCGTGAGTTGTCCCCTGGCCCCACCGTAGCGCACCCGCCCCACCGTCTCACGCAGGAAGTGGGCGGCGCCACGGGCGGTGTTGGCCCGGCCCTCGCGCAGCCGGGACATCAGCACCTCGCCGGTGCCGGCGGCAATGGCCAGCAGCGGGTGATAGCCGCGGGCGCCGGTATAGCCGTGGTGGCGCGCTCCCTCCTTGGCCAGTCCATAGGTCTCGCAGATGGTCGAGTCCAGGTCGATGCTCAGGGGCGAGTCGCCGGGTCCGGCCCCAGCGGCCCAGGCCCGGGCCAACAACTGGCGGCTCACGCGGTCGAGTTGACGGACATGCCCCCACCGGAAGCTGCGCAGGAAGGTCCCCAGGGTGGATGACGCCTTGACCACGCAGCCTAGAATACCGACCGTCCCACCAGCGCGCAGCGCATCGGCGTCGTCGATGCAGTCGCCGCCTGCCAGCGCGGAAGCGACCAGCGTCAGCATCTTGTCCCCAGTGTTCGCCCGTCCCGGCGCTCCGCCGAGGTCAAGGTGATGGTCGACGAGTTCCCGCAGGCCCAGGTGCCGGGCTAGGGTGGCCGGCAGGAGCAGGCCGGCATTGGCCACCAGGCGATGGTCGTCAAAGAGGATGCGAATACGGTCGGGTTTGTTCTGTGGCAGCATCTATTGGGTGCTCCTTGTTTCCGGGCTGGTTTCTGTTCCAAAACCATTATCCCAGATTCAGAGGAGCACCCTCTGGCTTCTTCAAGGACTGTCCCCAAGGACGTCCTTCGGTGGATTCGGGCTTACGACCAGTTGCTCGGTGGGCCTACTCCGGCCGTCAGCTGTGAGATCGCCGAACCGCCTTCAACCAGGTTAATGGCTACCGCGGATTCGCCTTCCCCTCCGTCCCCCTCGTATATCTTGGTCTCAAACGTGCTGGATATGAACACTGCTGCCACCAAAACGAGGACTGACGCGAGCACGACCCACCAGCGGTTTCGCGCGCTCCATGCGGCTAACCGTGCAGATGCCATAAACTTCGATATGTCTATCGTCATCTGGGGTCCTTTTTGCTCTTCCGATTTATTCCGGTCGCCATTTCTGATTGCTCTAGACATATCGATCTCCCGTTGATATTGCTAATGCGAATCTACCCAATTGCGATCATAGAGGCCCAATGGTCACTCACTACAGTGCCAATAGTCACATAATGGTCATGTGACTGTAGACCGTCAGCGATAATGGGACACATATAAGGGTAGGAAAACCCGAGAGTCTGAGGGTGGTGTGAGCTCCTGAAATGAGGGTACAGTTACCCACAGAAAGGAGCAGATGTGTCCCAATTAGAAGTAAGCAAAGCAGAAGCCGCCGAGGAACGAAGCGAGCAGACCAGGTCTTTCGTCCGCACAGTGAAGGCGGCTGGCCGACGTAAGTACACCCCCGAAGAGAAGATCCGCATTGTTCTGGAGGGCTTCCGCCGCGAGGTCACAGTCAACGACCTATGCCGGCGGGAGGGGATCAAGCCCCACTCCTACTACTCGTGGACCAAAGAGTTCATGGAGGCGGGCAAGGAGAGGTTGACCCGTGACTCGGTTCGGGACGCCACTCAGCATGAGGTAGGGCAGCTCAAGCGAGAGAACGGGGAACTCAAGGAGCTAGTGGCCGATCTGTCGCTGGAGGCGTACCGTCTCAAAAAAACGGCTATCCCAGTGCCCCAGGACGCCACCGGTACCAGCGGATGAGCGCCCCGGAGAAGGCAGAGGTAGTTACCAAAGTATCCTCGTCTCCCCTCCCCAAGCGAAAGGTCCTCAGAGAGCTGGGCATCCCTACGAGCACCTACTACCGGTGGCTCAGACGCCAAGACCAACAAGGACTTGAGGACCGACCAGGAGGCGATCAGCCATCATGGAACCGTCTTACTATTCAGGAAGAACGCTCAGTCCTGTTATCAGCCAGAGAGATGCCAGAACTGAGCTGCCGTCAGCTGGCCGCGTGGATCACCGACAACCAGGGCTTCTCAGTCTCAGAGTCCAGCGTCTACCGTATCCTGGGCAGGGAGGGCCTAGTGAAGAGGCCTGAGATGCGGTTGGCCGCGGGGAAGGAGTACCACCGCAAGACCACCGGGCCAAACCAGATGTGGGCCACCGACGCCTCCTACTTCAGGGTCGTGGGTTCGAATCCCATCTTCCGCTCCAACTTGCAGATACAAAATGAGGCCCCATGGACACCCCTGGGGCCTTCTCGTTGCTCGTGCTGTGCCAATTCACTCAGAAATCGGCTCCGCAATGGCCGTCTTCAGGACATCATCGAAGCGGAGGGCCGCCACCTGCTCAAGCAGCCGTTGGCCTCCTTGTGTGCCACGGTGTATGCTGCTCGTAGGCGTGAGCGACATTGAGTACCGTCTCCTCTTCGCCGGCGCGTCCACCTAAATGTAGGCCGATGGGCAGCCCATCGGAGCTGAACCCGCAGGGAACGGAGATGGCGGGGGTGTTGGCCAGGGCTTCAATGAAGGTCAGAAGGGATGACGGACGGCCAGCCATCTCCTTGCTGGTTACCGGCTGATAATCCTGTATGGGCTGGGCAGGTATCTTACAAGTGGGGGTTAAAAGGACCTGGTGCCCTTCCAAGGCCTCATGTACCTGCCAGCGTAGCATACTCCTCAGTTTCTGGGCCTTGTAAAAGGCCTGGGCGGGTATGATGCTGCCGGTGAGAAGCCACCTGCGGTTTTCGGGGCCGTATTCCTGGAGCCGTTCCCGGATCCCCTCCCGGTGGTTCATGGGAGTCTCTATCCTCAGCGCCGGGAAGATATAAGGCGCGTGTATTGACAGGGGGATGGAGACCTCATCCACCGATGCTCCCAACTCTCCCAAAACATCGGCGGCCTTCAAAACGGCCTCATGGACCTCCGGCGCGACCCCGTCGGAGTGAAGCATCTCTTTTACCACGCCAACCCTGATGTGCCTTATATCTCCATCCAGGCAATTCTGGTAGTTGGGAACAGGTGTGTTCCAGGTATAGGGGTCTTTGGGGTCGTGGCCGGCGATGGCCCCTAAAGTGATGGCGGCGTCCTCCACCGTTCGAGACATGGGACCAACGGCGTCCATAGACCAGATACCGGTCATGAATCCGTATCGGCTCACTCTGCCGAAGGAGGGCCTCAACCCCACCAGGCCACACCAGGACGCGGGCCAGCGTACGGAGCCGAGGGTGTCACCGCCCAGGGAAGTGGCACAGAGAAAGGCGGCCGTGGCGGCCCCGGAGCCGCTGCTTGAGGCGCCGGTGTTCATATCCAGGTTCCAGGGGTTACGTGGAATGCTGTAGCGGTGCGTAAAGGCCGTTATACCAAACTCGGTGACATTTGCCTTGCCCAGGAGGATGGCCCCCGCCCTTTTCAGGTTGGCTATGACGGTGGCGTCCTCATCCGGGACGAAATCGGCCAGCTGGCGTGAACCACCGGTGGACCGGACGCCTTTGCTCCAAAGTTGGTCTTTTACCGTAAAGGGGATGCCGTGCATGGGGCCAAGATAGTTGCCGCCGGCGATGGCCTGCTCGGCCTCTTTGGCTTCCTCCATTGCTTCCTTACGGCATACAGTGAGATAGGCATTGAACTTGAAGCCAACGTCGTCAATGCGGTCCAAGTAGGAACCAATGACGTCCACAGGGGAAACTTCTTTCTTCTCTATCAGTCGTGAGAGCTCAGCAGCCGAGAGAAAGGGTATCTCCGACTTGCCCACGGTGGCTCCTTTCTTCACCACACCCGAAGGACGTGGCATGAGGATGACTCGAGGTGAGCGGGGGTAAGCGGACGGCTGGTAAAACACAGACCGAGCTTAAAGGCAGCTTGGTTCGCCTTGCCCTAAAAGATTCTTATCAGCAGTTGGGCGCTACGTTGGGGTAGGTTGTCACTCCCGGTCAATAGGCCGGGCCAGCAGCAGCTCAAGGACCTGGGGGAAGAATCTTCTCACCATCTCTTCCAACCCTTTGTCATCCAGACTGCTAACTGGATGGGGGACTACGATGAAGGGGTAATCGGGAATACCTGACAATTTTGCAATGGCCTTGGCGTTCTGAACAAAAGCTTCGGAAATCACCACCACACTGGGTATCCCCCTCTTCTCCAGGGTGATTGCATCATGCATACTGCACGTGGAGCAGCCCCCTCAATCCCCCACCGCTGTAATGGCGATTTGACACCTCTCCACCACATCATCGATGACATCCGGTTCGAAACGCCTGGAGGGGGCCTCCTTGCTGCGATAGACAAAATCCGCGAGCTGGTAGTGCTCACCCAGCATCCTGTAAAAACCGTACAAGAGCGGGTCGGCGAAGGGCTTGCCGTTGTTAAGCAGACCCACCACAAGCCCGTCCAGGGTCCTTGGCCTGGGCGCCATCTCCGCGCTGGCCCCAAATGTAGTCACCGTTGGGTCTACCAGCATCACCGGGCTCGCTACTGTGGTCACCTGACACCTCCTCTGGTAACTGTACCTACTACACCGATTTAATCTCCCGGGTCACCGACAAGCACTGGCTGCCGCTGGCGTACAGGGGGATGACCATCACGTAGGCCCCGCCGTCACCCCCGCCGGCTACCAGACGCAGCGCCTCGGGTCGCTCCAGAATAGGTAACATATCTTCGTCCTTCGCTTCTCCCTGCCCTGTACCGCCCCTGCGGAAATTGTGGGCCCGCCGTATTTCGCTTCCCAGCCGCCGTGCCTCCTGGAACAGGAACTCCCTGACATCTTCCTTGCGCCAGCCGGCATCGCTAAAGTGCCGGAGCATCAGGGGCGCCATTACCATTACCATCTCGTGTTGCCCAGGGGAGAGGAATTTGATGGCGTCGGCCACAGTGAGAAGTATCTCCCTGGGGTCAGTAGTGTACATGTTGCTTGTCTGCAACGGGTGCATCACGGGGAACGCCGTCACAGCGCTGGAGCCGAGGGATAGGCCGCGCTCCACATGAAGGGGTTCCCAGCCTGTGGGAAGGGCCTCTTCACGTTCGGCGATGCACATCGAGTAGCGCCCGCTGTGGCCCATGACGGTCTTGTCCATCTGGTCTGGACGGTTGCCGGTACAGTTCCGGAGCAACAGCTGCAACGCCCTTCCGATGGTGGAGTTGGCCCTGTTACCCGGGCAGAAAATCCCCTCGGCGGAGTTCATACCGATCTTCTGGGCGATGGGGCCGTTGACGACAATCAGGACCGCGGAGCCGCTGTCGTTCAAAGTTGTTCCGTGGAGGTTAAACTCGGAGGTGCCCACGGCATCCAGTATAGCTAACACTACCGGGAAGTATTCGGGCAGGCATCCGGCCATGATGGCGTTGGCCGCGGCCTTCTCAGCAGTAATAACCCTCCCGGCCACCGGCTCTACCATGACCACATCCGAGGGTTCCAGTCCCACATGCTCAAGGAACTGGCCCACGAGGGCCTCTGTGGGTGGCACGACGGGCAGCCCGTCCGTCCAACCCATGCGATAGCAGAATTCTATGGCGTCCTGTGGGTTCTCCACGGGGTATTGGGGTGAGGATAACTTAGGTAGGGCCACAGCAAAACTCTCATGCGTAAGTTTCAAGCAGTATAAGATAACCCACCGATGTAATGCAAGGGATGGGAGACCACCGGCGGCGATAACGAATAGCTAGTTCTAGCGGCCCCCGGCGTATGCGGACCATTAGGCCCTGTTCCTTTACATCAAAGGACATCAAAGATAAACTAGGGACATCAAAGATAAACTAGAGAACTATCAATTGGTCGACTTAGGAGGCTTGGATGGCAGACAACAAAACTGCCCTGATGGCCCATCTTATCCGGCGTGCCGGCTTTGGAGCACCGCGGGATGAGCTAGACGCCTACGTTTCCAAGGGTTACGAGCAGACCGTGGAAGAACTGATACACCCGGAGAACCAGCCGGACATTGACCTCTTTCTGGTCGCGCGGTACCTGCCTGAGTATGAATCTTTGGAGGCCATAGATTCGAACCAGCAGGGCCTATTGTACAGGATGATCAACACCGGGCGCCCCCTCCAGGAGAAGATGGCCCTTTTCTGGCACGGGATTCTTTGTACTGGCCACGCCAAAGTGGACCATGGACGCCAGATGACGATCAACATCGACATGTTCCGCCGGCATGGCATGGGAAACTTCCGGGAGCTGCTGGTGGAATTGTCGAAGCTCCCCACCATGGTCCAGTACCTGGACAACATAGACAACCACAAGGAGGCCATCAACGAGAACTACGGCAGGGAACTGCTGGAGCTCTTCTCAATGGGCGTCGGCATGGACGGCGAGTTCAACTACACAGAGGACGACGTAAAGGCCTGCTCCCGCGCCTTCACCGGCTGGAACCTGGAGCCCTGTATGCCCGTCTTCCCATACGGCCGGTCCGATTGGCAGTTCCGCTACGACTCCACAGACCACGACGACAGCGAGAAGAGCTTCCTGGGCCAGACTGGCCGCTGGAATGGCGAGGATATCATCGACATCGTCATCCAGCAGCCCGCCACGGCCAGGTTCATCGCCCGCCATCTGTACAACTACTTTGTGGCTGATGAGCCCCAGGTCCCGGCATGGAAGGATACCCCACCCCGCGACATGGATGCCATCAGGGCCTTGGAGAAGGTGTTCACCGAGGGTAACTACGAGCTGCGGCCTGTGCTGAGTACACTCTTCAACTCCGACTTTTTCAAGAATGCCCGCTTCCAAAAGGTAAAGAGTCCCATCGAAATGGTCGTGGGGACCATGCGCCTTGTCAAAGACCACACCGAGGTGAAGCCGGGCCTACACCCGATAATGATGGAAACAGGCTACATGGGCCAGGAACTGCTCAACCCTCCTTCCGTGGAAGGATGGCACACGGGCAAAGAGTGGATTGACAGCGGCACCTTGGTGGAACGTATCAACTTCGTCGCCGAGCAGGTGGGCAATCCAGAGCTTCCCGGCGTAAAGCTGATCATTGACCGCATGCTTACCAAGTCCACCGCCGGGACCTCCACCATGTCCGCCGAGGAATTTGTGGACGAATGTCTGGACCTCATGGGTCCGGTGGAAGTGAGCGAGAAGACCCACAATTCCCTGATCGAGCACGCTAAGGGGGCCGGCCCGTTAACCATGGGTGGTGAGGAAGAGCACGACAGGTTCGCCCAAAGGGTGGGCGAGATGCTGCAACTGATAGTCGCCACGGCAGAATACCAGTACGCTTAGTCAAGAAAAGCGGGGTGGATGGATACACCAATAAGTAAAATGTCGATTAATGTGGGGTAAGTATGTCTACGGTATTCTACGGCATAGCTGACCGGTCGTTCGAGTATTACACCACCATTGGCCGGGGCGCCTTCGCAGGCGCCGGCTTCCGGGCTCATATGGACCTGGCACTGGG
The DNA here is from genome assembly GCA_965225925.1 of Dehalococcoidia bacterium. Taxonomy (GTDB): domain Bacteria; phylum Chloroflexota; class Dehalococcoidia; order Lucifugimonadales; family JAGWBF01; genus CBDDBY01. The sequence continues at coordinate 1,298,549 of CBDDBY010000005.1, forward strand.
CCCGGGTGGCTTGATCTACGTGGTGAACCGGGGATGGGAATACAGGCAGGACGCTACACGGGTTACCATGCTGAACATAGATGAAAAATTCCTGGGTGAGTTCGGCCGGTTTGGTGAAGGAGATGGAGATTTTTGCTGGCCCACATCCATCGCCTTCGATAGCGACCTGAACGTTTACACTGCCGACGACTGGCTGAACCGCATCTCCATTTTCGACAAGGATGGTAATTACCTGGACAAATGGGGAGTTAAGGGCTCCGGCGACGGGGAAATAAACAAGCCCTCCCGTATCAGGTTCGACAAGGACGACAAAATGTACCTGGTTGACAGTGGTAATAACCGGGTCCAGGTGTTCGCCAAGGATGGCAAGTTCCTGTCCAAATGGGGCGAGGCGGGCAGCGGACAGGGGCAATTCAACCTGCCCTGGGGTCTGAATTTTGATGACAAGGGCGACGTCTACGTGGCTGATTGGAAGAATCACCGGATTCAAAAATTCACACCAGACGGCCGGTTCCTGGCAGCATTCGGCGGGCAAGGAAGCAGGGTCGGCGAGTTCAATCACCCAACGGACGTGGCTGTTGACAAATACGGCGACATGTACGTTACCGACTATGGAAACAACCGGGTGCAGGTATTGACCCCCGATGGTAAGCACATCACCACTTTCTTTGGTGACGCCGGGCTTTCAAAGTGGGGAGATGAAATCCTGAATGCCAATCCGGACATGAGAAGACAGCGCCGGTTGCTGAGGGACTTTTCTACCGAAAGGAAGTTCTGGGGGCCCAGGGCCGTGGCCATCGACGACCAGGGCAGGATCATAATCATCGACGCCAACCGCTGGCGGCTTCAGGTGTACCAGAAGTACGATTACTAATCTCGTCCAGGAAGTGTCGATGCTCGATTCCGAGCCCCAGGATGGCCAGCAACCCCTAAGCGGGTACCGGGTCCTGGACCTGTCAGGTCCCCTGGGAGTCTACTGCGGCAAGCTCATGGCGGACATGGGCGCAGATGTTCTTAAGGTCGAGCCGCCGGGCGGCGACCCCATGCGGCGCACCGGTCCCTTCGTAGATGACCAGCCCCATTCCGAGGGCAGCCTGTACTGGCTCCACTTCAACACCAACAAACGTAGTATCACCTTGGATATTAACTACCCTGAGGGCTGTTCGTTGTTCCGGCGCCTGGCCCAGAAGGCGGACCTGGTGCTGGAGACCTTCCAGCCCGGTTTCATGGACTCTCTGGGTCTGGGCTACACAGGCCTGGCGGCCATCAATTCCGGTCTGGTGTACCTTTCCATTACCCCCTTCGGACAGACGGGCCCCTACCGGGACTACAAAGCCTCGGACCTGATAGGTTTCGCCATGGGCGGCTACATGTACGTCACCGGGTGGCCCCACACCCCCCCCACCCGGCTCTGGGGCTCCCAGGCCTACCACACCGCCTCCAACAGGGCCTTCATCGCCGCCCTCCTGGCCCTCTACGACCGTCTGAACTCTAACGAAGGGCAGCATATTGACGTCTCGATGCAGGAAGCGGTGGCCTCCACCACGGAGCACGTCAACATGTCCTACATCTACCAGGAGGAACTGGCCATGAGGTGCGGCTTTCGGCACGGAGGCCAGTTCGTGGCCACCTGGAGGTGCAAGGATGGCTATGTCAGCATAACCACCAACTCCCAGCAGGCCTGGAACGACCTGCGCGGCTGGATGGCCGAAGAGGGCATGGCAGGCGACCTGTTGGATGAAAAGTACGACGACGTATTCATTCTGCGCGGCGAGCTTTCAGCGCACATCGAAGGGCTTATCGAAGGCTGGACCATGAAACATACACGGCAGGAGATCACTGACTTCGGCCAGGCCCGGCACCATCCCTGGGCGCCCGCGGTAACTCCAGAGGAGGTGGTGGAGAACCCCCAACTATGGGACCGGGGCTTCCTTACCAAGGTTGAACACCCGGAATTCGGCGCCACCTACACCTACCCAGGGGCGCCTTATAAGCTATCCCGTTCTCCATGGAAGCTGCGAAGTCCTGCGCCTGCTACGGGACGGCACAACGGTGAAGTATACGGAGATGAACTGGGCCTCTCACCTGAGGAGCTCGAGGAATTGGCTGGCTCGGGCGTCATATAGTCCAGGGACTCCCGAAAGCTCACGGATTCGGCCCATGGATTCGACCAGTTGAAAAACGACCATGAATAGCACGCCACCGGACCTGGACGGACGCTACCCCCTTCGGGGAGTCCGTGTGTTGGACTTCACGTGGCTCCACGCAGGACCAACGGCCACCCGCATCCTGGCCGACCAGGGGGCCCAGATTATCAAAATCGAGTCCAGTTATGCGGTGGATATGACCGGCGGTCCCAATCCCAGGACGGCCCGAGGAGTGGGAATGCGCCAGAACTGGAACTCGGGTAAACTCTCCCTGGCCCTTAACATGAAGACACCCCAAGGAATCGACATCGCCAAGCGTCTGGTGGCGGTTTCAGACGTGGTGGCCGAAAACTTCAGCGGCAGAGTGATGCCCAGGTGGGGCATGGACTACGACAGCCTCCGGGAAATCAGGCCCGACATTATCATGCTCAGCATGTCCGGCCTGGGTCGTACGGGTCCCTGGAAAGACTACGTCAGCTACGGCCAGACCCTCCAGGCCCTTTCCGGGTTCACCTGGTTGACGGGCTTCCCGGATTCCGATCCTTGTGGTCCCGCCAGCGCATACAGTGACGCCGTGGCCGGAATCACCGGCGCCCAGGCGCTGCTGCTGGCGCTCATTCACCGGGCGCGCACCGGTCAGGGACAGCGGATAGACATTTCCCAGTTCGAGGCCGTTTCTGCCCTTCTGGAGACCCTGGTGCTGGAGCTGAGCGTGAACCGCCTTTCCGGCCGTTTTTCCGATTATAAGGACCAAGCCACTGATTCCGGCATGCCCTCCATTACCGAAGAGCGGTCCGGTGGTGGGGCTAAAAAAGCCGTCCAGCGGACCGGAAACCGCCTGCCCCACGGCGGCGGAGCCCCCCATGGCGCTTATAGCTGCATCGGGGAGGACCGCTGGGTGGCCATCGCCGTGTTTACAGACGTCGAGTGGGAAGCCTTCACACAGGCCATCGGGAACCCCCAATGGGCGAGGGATGAGCGCTTCTCCACAGTGGTGGGACGTCAGAATCATGCCGACGAAATGGACCGTCTGGTGGAGTCCTGGACCGCCCAGCATACCCCGGACGATGTGATGCACCGGCTTCAGGGCGTGGGCGTGGCCGCGGGGGTAGTCCAGACCGGCGCCGACCTGGTGGACCGTGACCCTCAGCTAAAGGAACGGGGGTTCTTCCGTTACGTTACCGATGTGGAGGGTACCCTCCGGACCATCGAGGGACCCCCATACAAGCTGTCCCGCACCCCTGGCGGGCCCGTTGGGGGTGCTCCAGGATTCGGCGCACACCAGACTTATCTCCTGGGGGAGTTGTTGGGCATGTCAGACGAAGAGCTGGCGGAGTGCGCCGTCGAAGGCGCCTTCGAGTAGGGCCTTACTGGGCGGGATAACGCCACACCGGACCCTGGGGAGGTTCAGAGGAGAGCTTGAACTGGGGCAAGGTAAGCCCGTTCTCCAGGTCAAGGAACACCACCTCCACCCGCTTTCCGATGGCCACTTTCTCCTCGAATTCAGGGGCCATGTTCTCGTCCAGCAAGTTGGCGGTGATGCGCAGCCCATCGTCGGGCGAGGGGCGACCCCTCTGCTCGTCCAGCTCCACAAGCACGATGGGATAGGGCGCCCAATCGAGGAACCCGGGCAGGACGGTGTGGGACACGATCTGGTAGCTGTAAATGGCGCCCTTGCCCGTTACCCGATGCCACTCCCACCGTTGTGAGGAGCACCAGGGGCAGCCCGGGCCGGGGTGTCCACGAAGCAGTCCGCAGTCCAGGCATTTCCTTACCACCAAACGGTGTTCTCCGGCAGCTGCGAAGTATTCCTTATACTCGCTGTCGTTATCTGGTATGTCGATCGCCAGTCCACGATACTCGTATACCGGCATGACCTTACCTCCTGAGAATCAAGGCGCTGCCCACGGCAGGGCCACCGCCACCCATGTCCATGCTTATCTCCGCATCTTTTACCTGGCGGCACCTGCCCTCGGAGTAGTCGTAGGTATGGACCCCATCCCGCCAGTGCGGGCAGTAGTCGTCCACCGCACCCCGAAGCTGACGGACGTTTTCGATGACCATGTTCATCCCGTGGGTGTAGCCCTCGCAAAGCTGGGCGCCACTGGTGTTGTTGGGCCGGCGCCCTCCCAGCCTGATGGCCCCACCTGATACGTAGTCCTTGCCCTTTCCCTTACCACAGAAGCCGTAGTCCTCAAACTGCAGCAACGCCGAGTAAGTGAAAGCGTCGTAGCAGCCGGTGACATCCACATCATCCCGGGTTATCCCCGCCATCTCAAAGACCCTGGGGGCCGCGTAATGGCCCGCCACCCTGGTGATGGAGCCGTGCTGATAATGGAACTCTCCTCCCGGCTTGCACACCCTTCCCTGCGCAGCCATGACATACACGGGGCGCTGTTTGAGATCCTTCGCACGTTCCGCAGAGGTCACGATGATGCAAGTGCCGTTGTCCGTCTCCAGGCAGCAGTCCAGCAAATGTGCACAAGGTTTGACTATCCATCGCGAATTCAGCACGTCGTCCACCGTCACTCTCTTCTTCATCAGGGCTTTGGGGTTGTTGCTGGCATGCTCGCTTTGGGCCACCTTGATCCGGGCCAAATCCTCGTTGGTGACCCCATGCTCCATCATGTGCCGGGTGAAGCTGAAGGCGGCGTGCTGCAAGGGCATAAATTGGCCATAAGGTTTACTCATTACGTCCAGCCCCGCCACGGGGGTCATGGACGCCGCGTCCTTGCTGCTCATGCGGAACTGGGAGTATCCGTTCATGGAGCGAAATATGGCCACGGTGTGGCACATCCCGGCCTCGATGGCGCCGCTGGCCAGTCCTACCAGGGCCTCGGTGGTCGCTCCGCCTCCCCATACGTCGATGTAGAAGTTGGGACGGATGCCGATGTCCCACATCACCGAGGTGGAGGGGACCGAGTCCCCCAGATGGTAGCTCATCAGCCCATCGACGCCATTGGAGGTCAGCCCCGCGTCATCCATGGCCCGGCGGACAGCCTCCGCAGCCATGGCGCGGGTGCTGCGTCCTGAGCCGCGAGTGTATTCTGTCTCCCCGACGCCTACGATGCAGTACTGGTCTCGAAGATGATTGATCACATTATCAGTCCCAATCGGATTTGTAGCTCTAAGATTGGTTGGCGCCATTATATCCAGGACTATTGGATAACACAACGAAGGCTACATCCGGTTGAACAGGAAGGAATAACTCGAAGTCCTGAGCCTTTTCTTTCAATGCGACCTGGTCGCATCGGGAATAGACCGAGGTCATTCTTAGTTGACAATCCCTTAGACGGTCTGATAGATTGTCTACCGACAACACAAAAGAATATCGACTGCAAAAACCCGCCGACTGCAAAAAGCGAAAATTCTGGAGGTGCGATCTTGGCGTATCGTTGGTTACTGAAACCCCAGTTGTTGTTATTTCCCCCACTGGTGGCGTTGCTGTTGATAGCGATGGCCTGCGGCGAGGATGACACACCGACGCCTTTGCCCACAGCCACTTCTCAGCCCCCTACCGCGACACCTATACCGACCCCGGTGCCTAAGGATGCAGGGTTCCTGGCCGCTCCGGAAGCGAACGCCAAGTACGGCGGGGTCCTGAAGTACGGTGGGATCGGAAGCTCGACCCTGTACGACCTGCACCAGACTGGCAGTTACTCCAACCTGGGCCCACAGGCGCCCAAGTACGATCTGCTGGTGCAGTTGGACCCCATCAACTGGAACGAGATAATTCCCGACCTGGCGAAAAGCTGGAAGGTCTCGAATGACGAGCTGACCTACGAATTCACCCTCCGGGAAGGGGTCAAGTTCCATGACGGCAGTCCCTTGACCGCCGGAGACGTGGAGGCTAGCTTCAACCACATCATCTTCCCGCCCGAGGGGGTGCTCAGCCCCCGGAAGGGCCTCTTCGGCGCTGTGACCGAGGTGGTAGCCACCGGGCCAATGACCGTGGAGTTCCGCCTCTCGGATCCCAGGGGCTTTCTCCTCGCGGGTATAAAAGCCGGGTTCAACGTGATCATGCGGAAAGCGGACCTGGAGGCCAACGACTTTGATCTGAAGCGGATACCGGACTACCCCGGCACCGGGCCCTTCCGCCACGCGGGACATGAGCCGAAAATTTCTTGGACGTTAGAAAGGAACCCCGACTACTGGAACGAGGACCTGCCTTACCTGGACGGGATAGAGTCCTTCCACTCCGGCTACGGCGGTGAGACCGGTGCAGCGTGCCTGGCCCACACCGTGGACTTCTGCTGGGGAATAGACATCATCTCCCATGGGAAGGCGCAGGGCATCGAGGAGCTGAATACCTCGTTCATCAGCCCAACGACGTTCCACGGGATGTACCTCAATATGGATAACAAGCCCTTCGACGACGTCAGGGTGCGGAGGGCCATAAACCTGGTGATCAACAAAGCCGAGATGAACCAGGCCGTCTCCGATTTAACCAACATGCCCCAGGTGGGTTGGGTCTGGGATACAGACCCCCTATTCACCGATTACTGGGCCACGGATAAGGACAAGCCCGGCTTCAGGGCTCCAACTGCAGAGGACATCGCAGAAGCCAAACAGCTCATGGTTGACGCCGGCTACGGAGACGGGGTAAAGGATGTGGACCTTCTGGTCAGGGATGTGAGCACGTACAAGATATGGGCGCCGATCGTCCAGGACGTGTTAATGCGCGAGCTGAATATCGATGCAACTCCCCGGATAGCCGCCTCCGGCGTGTGGTTTGAAGAAGCCGGGGCCGGGCGCTATGACATCAGCCTGGTGGGACAGGCCACCACTATCCCCCACGTCGCGGACTACTGGTCTGCGATGTACAAGACCGACGGCGGATTTAACTGGCAGAACTACTCCAACCCAGCCTTCGATGCCATCGTCGATAAGACCGCCGCGGAGGCAGACCCCGCCAAGTTGAAGACGCTTGTAGACCAGGGGGTAGCTATCCTTGAGGTTGACGTGCCCTTGATCTTGTGGGGCGGCAATACTGTGGCCCAAGCCTGGTGGAATGACGTGAAGGGTCACAGGATGGACACAAAGCTAGGCAACTTCTGGGAAGGGAACCGCAGGGCGACATGGTGGCTGGATAGATAATAACCAAGCCTGAAAATCCCGGAAGGGCCACAAAGATAAACGACCAGAACCAGGCCGCAGACTCCAACCCGGAGTAGCTGCGGCCTGGTTGTTCAAGCGCCTCAAGGAGCAGCAGGATAGGATGCAAGGGTACATCATAAGAAGGCTGTTGTACGCAATACCGACCCTGTTTGGTGTCTCCGTCATCATCTTTCTCGCCCTGCAAGTCATACCCGGAGACCCCGTGTCTGTGATGTTCGGGGAGCAGGCCATAACAGTCCGACCCGAGGACCGTTTAAAAATAGAGGAGGAGCTGGGGCTGCACGGCAGTCTGGTCAGCCAGTACGGCAAATGGGTGAATGACATCTTCACAGGCGGTCTCGGCAACTCTTTCTGGCGGGATGACACGATTCTAGATATTATCAAGCGCCGTGGTCCCCTTACCGTAGAAATCACGATTATAGCCTTTGCCGTCGCCTGGATAGTGGGATTACCGGTGGGCATCTTTTCGGCCCTTCGGCAGAACACTCTGTTGGACTACATCGCAAGGTTCATCACGATATTATTCCTGGCTGTCCCCGCCTTTTGGCTGGCATCGTTAATTGTTCTGCTCCTGGTGCTTAAGTGGGGGTACGGTCACCCCTTAGGCGTTATAAATCTCTGGGATGATCCTCTTAAGAACCTGGAGATCGTGTGGGGGCCGGCAGTGGTCATGGGGCTGGGAGCAGCCGCGTATATTGCCCGCATGACCCGGTCCACCCTCCTTGAGGTAATCCGCGAGGACTACGTCAGGACGGCTAGAGCCAAGGGACTTACGGAAAGGGTTGTTGTGGTGCGCCATGCCCTGCGAAACACGATGCTTCCCGTTATTACCCTTTCCGGCGTCATCTTCGGGTTGATGCTCGGCGGCACCGTGGTGGTGGAGCAGGCCTTCAACGTTCCGGGTCTGGGCAAGGGGCTGGTAGAGGCAATGCAAGACCTGGATTATCCGGTGATTCGGAGCCTGGTATTACTTTACGGCGCCGTCTTTGTAGTGATAAACCTCCTTACGGACCTGAGCTATGCCTGGTTTGACCCCAGAATTCGTTACAGCTAAACGATGACATTTTATCTTCAGCGGGCAGTTGGCGGCGTAGCTAACTCGTACTGACTGAGGCGTGGCCTGTGTTGCCATTTGCCTAGACAGGAGGCGATTTGGGACAGAATGACGCTGTTCAACCGAAACCGCTGGCGGTCCTCCGGAACGGTATCATAGTCCCGTCTTGGAGATTATTCCTTGCCATTGCCGGCTTCGCCAGGCGATACCCTGTCGGTTTCGCGGGAGGAATGATCCTGGTGATTGTAGTGTTCATGGCTGTTGCTGCCCCACTTGTGACTGTCCAGGACCCCAACCGTACGAATGTCCCGGAGCGCAGACTTGATCCCAGCTGGTCACATCCCATGGGGACTGACTATCAAGGGAGGGACATATTCAGCAGGGTAATATACGGAGGGCGCATCTCTCTGGAGGTGGCTTTCGTATCTGTGTTGCTGGGTACCTCTGTAGGCGCGATTTGGGGAGTTGCCAGCGCCTACATAAGTGGTAGATTCGACATGATCAGTCAACGCTTCCTGGATGTTTTCATGGCCTTTCCCGCATTGATACTGGCCATGCTATTGGTGGTAGCATTGGGGGCGGGCTTCTGGACCGTGGTAATCGCCATAGCGGTTACCCGCCTGCCATTTGGTGTCAGGGTTGTGAGGTCCGTTGCATTGTCGGTGAAAGAGCTGACCTACGTGGAAGCTGCCAGGGCTATAGGGGCGGGCACAACCCGGATCATGGCACTACATGTGGCCCCACAGTGCATGGCCCCTTACCTGGTCCTGGCCACGGCCCATCTGGGGGTTGTAATCGTTATCGAGGCATCCCTGGGCTTTCTGGGACTGGGCATTCCCCCTCCCACAGCCTCCTGGGGAAACATGTTGGGGGGTGCGGTCGCGGATGTCCTAATACCTCACTGGCCGCTGGTGGTGTTCCCCGGCGTAGCCATCACGGTGGTTGTGCTCAGCTTCAATTTTTTGGGAGACGCCTTAAGGGACGCCCTCGACCCACGGCTGCGGGGCGCGTGACGTGCCCATGACGTGCCAACATAAGAAGCCAGGCGCCCGGCGAGTACGGTAGCTTGACCCAATATGGACACGATATTAGACTATACCTAGTGAAGAACGGCCGTTTGCCGGTCCGGCGCCGTTCGTTGCAGGAAGCCTCCATGGATGTACACAATCAGATAGAGGAGGAACGATGAAGTTCAGTTTGCTATATGAGGTGCAAGGGCAGATCACAGAAGACGGGGTCGACGAGGTCGCCCTGTACAAGGAGACCCTGGAACAGTGCGTGTTCGCCGACGAGATGGGATTCGATTACATCTGGCTGGTGGAGCACCACTTCCTTCCGGGATTCTCCTACTGCCCCAGCCCCTCGGTTTTCCTTGCGGCCCTCAGCCAGCTCACCAAACGAATCAGGCTGGGATACGGCGTGGCGATTTTGCCCTTTCATCACCCGCTGGAGATCGCTGAGGCCGCGGCTACGGTGGACAAGCTCAGTGGCGGCCGGGTGGATTTGGGGACCGGGCGTTCCAGTGCCTTTGAGCAGGCAGGTATGGGGGTTGACCCCAGGGATTCTCGAGATATGTGGGAAGAGTCCATCACCATGATCCCCAAGATCTGGCAGTCCGACGAGTTTTCCTGGGAAGGACGATTCTGGAATATGCCGCCCCGGCGAGTGATGGCCAAACCATTCCAGAAGCCCCATCCACCCCTCTGGGTGGCCTGCCTCCAGCCAACAACCTTCGCCCTTGCTGCCGAAAAAGGGCTGGGGGTCCTGTCCTCGGCTTCGTATGCTCCCTCAGTTGTGGGAGACCATATCAAGGCCTACCACGAGAACATTCGCAACGCCAATCCGGTCGGTTCCTTTGTCAACGCCCAATGGGCCAATAACGTCTTCGCCCTGTGCGGCCGGGACAACAGAGCGGCGCGGGAAATGTGTTTAGAGTCTCTCAAAACCTTCTACGCGCCTGAGAAGCCTTACGTTAAGGGCCGTGCCGGCGTCTACGAGGAGCTTCTGGCCGCTTGGGGGGTAGGCGTGCCCGACCACCTGAAAGCGGAATTTTCACGCTGGCTCAGGGATTCCAGCGAAGAGCAGAAGGCGGCTGCGACGGCAGCGGGTCTCGACGTAGATAGTGGAGTCGGCGCGGCCCGGGCTGCCGTAACCGAGCTGGACGCCGACACTCTGTGCGAGAATGGAGTCCTGATAGCGGGAGACCCTGAGAGCTGTATCAAGGCCATCAACCTTTACGAAGAGGTTGGCGCAGACCAGTTGATAATGATTACTCAGACGGAGACTGTGCCCCACGAGAAGGCGATGGAGTCCATCGAGTTGTTCGGAAAAAAAGTGTTCCCCACAATCCGCGAGGCTGAACAGGAAAAGGCAGGCTCAAAGACGTAGGCGATATTATTGTCGGACCCAACCGGTCTCCGGGAAGGCAATTTAGCCTTCACCTTGGACAGCGATGACTACGTTTCCCTTCTTGTGTCCTGTTTCGACAAACCTGTGAGCCTCGGCAGTCTGCTCTAACGAATAGCGTTTATCTATGACTGATTTTGTCTTTCCCGTCTCAATAAGCTCTTTTAGGAAGATTAGGTCTTTAGTCCATTAGTTTGGTGGCCTCAAACCCGTGGCGGTAAGAAGGGCTTTATTGCTACTGAACTTTGAAATCCATAACATTGGGGAAATGGTTCACCTTTTCGACCGCTGCCCGCTCCTGGGTAGGGCTCTATGGGCTCAGTCTGAAGGGTGGGTAACGGTCAGTGGTCAGGATGAATGCGTAGCCGTAGACCCGGAGCCACCATCGCTGCACGCCTACCACGAAGGTGAAAAGGCCTCTTGGGTACCGTGCGGTAAAGAGAATGGCGAACCAGGCAATTATGACCACGATCAAAGCGGCTATTGAGATCAAGATCAGCACGACGTAGTGAGGTATGGCGAGCAGCCACTTCACCAAGGGCAGCCAGCGGTTCAGTTCGGTCTCGACGTTCGGGAATCGCACCGCCAGGTGTACCGCCTGCTCCGCGTCCGTGGAGGGGTACTCGTCCCAGAGGAGCAGCGCATATGCCTCGACTCGATTTGAGAACCGGACCAGGGCCAGGTTCCAATCGAACCACCACCGCGGGTACTTACGTCGGAAAAGTATCATCAGAAGCGGGGGTGCGAACAGTATGCCACCTAGCATAGCTCCTACGGAATGCAGGTCGCTCACGCCTGCGCCACTTGACATCAGGCTGAGAATGATCGCAATCGGAATGATCAAGATTAGTCGAAAGGCGGTCGAGAGGCGGCTCAGCGGCCGGTCCGGGTAGTCGACAGATAACTGAACAGGGTATTGCTCTTGGGTCTGTGCCATCTTGTCACCTTCGCCAGGATTTCTGGGCCAAGTCCCACCCGTTCGGCCAGACTATTGGCAACGGCGTGGACTTCGAGGAATTGTTGTCTTGGGTGGACACAGCTCCCTCCTCACCTTTGCAAGATAGCTGACTATCTCAGTACAGCTTGCAATCAATGTTACCGTGTGTACCTTGTGTTAGTAATCAGGAGAACGACGGATTATAGTGGAGCCAAAAGGCTGACCCGAGGATCAGCCATTTTGCGGATGCACTTTAGCACTTTCGGATGGTGTGTTACGCCCCAGCGGACCTTTACTCCGGAGTTAGGACACCTCTGCAATGTGGCCAAATCTCAGGGCACCCCAGGGGCCTTTCCTTCCAGACCTGTCAGCATGCCCTACTTTTTCCCTACAGCACCTGCGGTCAGGTGTTTTGTGGGCGCATCAGGAAACTCACCGGGTAGGATAAAACTGTCGTGCTAGTGGAGACAGCACGAACCAGGACCGGAGCTCACCGGCACTTAGTGTTCGCGGCTCATATAGGTCAACTCCCGAACTCCAGGATAGCGGATCCGCTGGCCTAATCGGCATGGGTTTGTTCCAGCGGCCCGTTACTGCGGGATCAGTCTCAGCTGTTCAATGCAAAGGCCCTGGAGATATAATACGCAACTACCTGCTGTCGGATTCCTATTAACCTGTTTGCGATTCTGGGGTGGGATGAAACCCAGCCTCCTCCAAACAATATTAGGATAGATGAATATCCATAAATAGATGCTGGAGGTAATTGCCTTTGCTGCTGCAGGACGAGCTGCTGAAGGATAGAATAGGGTAAGTCCACAGCCCGGGGGCTGAGAAATGATCCAACGTTAGGAGGACAAAACCATGGCACCCAGTAAGATACGCCTGGGAGTGATTGGGGCCAACGTCAGCAATCAAGAGGCGTGGGCGCCGAGGGCCCATCTGCCCGCCATCCTGGCTAACCCGGACTTTGAACTAGTTGCGGTCTGTACCACCAAGAAGGCGAGCGCGGAGGAGTCGGCCCGCCAGTACGGCGCCAGGTTGGCCTTTGACAATCACCAAGAAATGGTGGCCTGCCCCGAGGTGGATGCAGTCGCGGTGGTTGTCAAGACTCCCTCCCACTACAAGCCGACGAAGGATGCCCTCACCGCCGGGAAGCACGTGTATACAGAATGGCCCCTGGGGGCAAACTTAGCGGAGGCCCAGGAGCTAGCCAACCTGGCCCGGTCTAAGGAGGTACAGGCGATGGTGGGCCTGCAGGCACGGGCCACTCCCGCCTGGCTGTACCTCAAGGAACTGGTGGCGACGGGCTTCGTGGGCCAGATCCTGTCATGCCACGTCAGCCTGATACGGGCCGGAGTGCAGGAGTACACCTCAGACCGCACCTGGATGTGGGACAAAAACCTTGGGCAAACCATGTTGAGTACTACTACCGGCAGTACCATTGACGCTTTGCGCTTCGTGGTGGGCGATTTCAGCAGCGTGACGGGGGTGGTTAGCACCCAAATACGGAAATGGACTGAGAGGGGAACCGGCAGACTGTTAGATGTGACCTCTCCAGATAATGTTCTGGTCAGCGGGCGGTTGGCAAACGGTGCAGTGGCGTCGGTGCACTTGGCCAATATCCCCTGGGCCGGTAGCGGCCTTCGAATCGAAATCTATGGACTCCAGGGCACTTTGGTAGTGACTTCGGACACTGACGCACAATTTGGGGAACTCCAAGTCCAAGGGGCCAAGGACGGGAACAAGCTGGAGGAACTGACGATTCCCCAAAAATATGTTTACGTGAAGAGCGGAATGCCCCGAGGAGTACCCTACAACGTGGGCCAAATGTATCACAGGTTTGCCCAGGTTATCCGCTCCGGAGGTAGCTTTACTCCCGACTTCGACACGGCCGTAGACTTGCACCGGCTATTGGACGCCATACAAAAGTCTTCGGATGAAGGGAGGGAGGTGCCGGTGCCCGGCATCTAATTGGCTGGACTAGGGACCGGCTTCTAGTGATACACCCAAGAGAACTGATTAACCCTTTAAATCGTCTAAAGGGCGTACATTACGGCTGGTGGATGGTGGGCCTAACCGCCCTTGTCATGGCTGTGGGCGGGATGCGCTATTTCTCGATGTCGGTGTGGAATCCGGTGCTGAGGACACATTTCGGCTGGACTCCAGGGCAAATGTCCTGGGCCCTGGCGTTTATGCGAATAGAGGGAGGACTGCTGGGACCAGTGGAGGGAGTCCTGGTGGAGCGGCTGGGCTCCCGCTGGATGGTGCTTATAGGCCTGGTAGTGCTGGGGTGTGGATTCATTCTCTTTAGCAGGACCGGAGAGCTCTGGCATTTTTACGCTGTTTTCGGCCTCATGTCCGTGGGCGGCGGGCTAGGCTCCTGGCTCCCGATGTTCACGGCGCTAAATAATTGGTTCATCCGACGGCGAGCAACGGCAGTAGGATGGGCACTGACTGGCAATCGCATAGGTGCGGTGCTATTCCTTCCCGTATTGGCCTGGGCCATCGACCCGGACCATCCAGACCGGATGGGATGGCGGACTATGGCCATGGCAATTGGAGTGGTTACCATCCTGCTGGCCGTTCCCATCTCTCGACTGGTCCGGAACAATCCGGAAGACTATGGCCAGCATCCTTATGGGTATGAGCCAGACTGGCCGCCGGAAAAAGGGCAGCCGGCGGAGGCTCTATCGGAACCGGCCGGCGCCGAAGACCCGACCCTGAGGGAGGCTATACGGACCCGCCCGTTCTGGATGATTAGCCTGGGGCACGCCTGTGCCAACGCCGTAACTACCACCTTGATAGTCCACCTGGGCTTCATTCTCGATGACCGTGGCTTCTCCCTTCCGGAGATTGGCTGGGTGGTAGCTACCGTCACAGCGGTTGGTGCAGTTTCTGTTGTCGTTAGCGGCTACATAAGGAATAGGCTTCCTCTTCGCCCTACGGCCTTCGCCTTCTGTATTCTACAGTCACTACCCCTTCTAATTCTCCTCGTGGCGGATAATCTCCCAATGGCCCTTCTTTTTTCAGCGCTCATGGGCATTGGCTGGGGAGGTCGTAACACGCTGGCCGTGACTGCCCGGGGCATATACTTCGGACGTAAAGGCTGGGCCAGCATTACAGCCATGTCCATGGTGCCATTTCATATCCTCTCCTTCGCCGGCCCGGTTTTCGCCGGTCACATGTTCGATTTTACTGGTAGCTTTAACATACCTTTCTTCATCCTTGCATTTGTCGGCCTGGTGGGGGGCGTGCTTTTTCTAATGCTGGGCGAACCACCTCGCCTGTCCTCCAACCGCACTCGATAGCCCGGTTGCTGAGGTTGTGAGAATAATTGACGGCGACACCGTGGACGTGGTATTCGATGATGGTCCTACAGAAAGAATCCGTATACTGGGCATCGGTACTCCAGAGGCCCAGGGGCAGAACAAGGCATGCGAGTAGGGCACATTCTCTGGCATTTTGGCATCCTTTTTTCCCGAATGGTACGGCTTATCAAGAAATCAGTTAGAAACATCGCTCTTTGAGGCCGCTTTCTTGGGGATCGTGGAAGCACCAGAATAAAAGTGTTCAACCTGAACTTAGAATCATGATTCGCACCCGATTTCTGCCGGCAATTCCCTATCCCGTAGTGGTGCTCTCCTTATGCATGGTGGCAACCCTGGCCCTCGCATTGCTATCCCAGGGAATGGGTGTATTGTATCCCTTCATTCAGAAAGACATTGATGCCAGCCGGGCCCAGCTTGGCCTGATGGCCTCGGGTCAGATGGCAGGCCAGGCCTTTACGGTGCTGCTTGCCGGATGGATGGCTGATGTAATTGGTGTCCGGCGACTGTGGACGGCCTCGTTGATAGGGGTAGGTATCGGACTTCTGTTGTTCTCCCAGATCCAGTCCGTGTCCCAGGGCATCCTGGTGGGGGTTTTGATCGGGCTAGCGTTCTCCGGCTCCGGACCTGCCAACACCAAGGCCATTATTGACTGGGTTACCCGACGGGCGCGGGCAGTGGCCGTGGGCATCAACGAGGCGATGGTAGTTATCGGCGGCATCGTGGCGGCAGGTCTCCTGACCTTTCTGGCGGTGAGCTATGACTGGCGGGTTGCCGTCATGGTAATGGCCACCATAATCGCCGTATCGGGTATTCTGATCCTTGCGTTCTTCAGGGACAAGCCAGGCGACGACGTCTTAACGGATAAAATGAGCCGGCCCCGCGGCAAGGTTCCCCAGGTACTCAGGAATCCAGACATTTGGCTGGCTACTTTCGTTGGGGCGACCCTCGCACCACTCCAACGTGTCCTTGTTGCCTACCTGGTACTGTATCTGATGGAAGACCTGGGATTGTCCGCAGGAGAGGCTGGCGGGATGCTGGCCATTCTAATGGCCGGTGCTGCAGTGGGACGGATTGGCTGGGCTATGGCCAGCGACTTGATTCTGAAGGGACGCAGGATAGGGATTTTGGTCATGGTATTCATATTGGCAGTAGTATCTCTGTCCTTGATGGCCTTGCTTCCCTCCGATACATCCCTTTCCCTAGTCGCGGTGCTGGTCTTTGCGGTGGGGGCCGTGACTTTGGGTCGAACGGGGGTGTACGTCGTTTTTTTGGCAGAGATGGCGGGTCCGGCTCTCACGGGAACGACTATGGGTTTTCAGGCCATGATTGCCACCTTGGCTGGAATCGGTATCACTCCCCTGTTCGGCCTTCTTGCAGACCGGACTGGGTCTTACGCGATGTCATGGTGGATGATGGCCGCGGTATCAGGATTTGGGATCCTGATACTGGCCATCATCGGGTCTCGGGCTCGAGAGTCAGCGAATGTAGTTCCCCCCCAACCGCCTAAGTAAGCCGACGGGTCTGCGTTACACAATAGCGAACGGGACATTTACCTTCGAAGGGAACGACTGCACGGGCGCACTGTGGGGGAAGTGGCTCCGGGGCGACGACATGGATGTGTGGGTTTCCAGGACTTGGACAGGTGTTGACTGCATTAGGTGATGCGTTTAATGTTAGCTCATCACCGGCATACCATAAATATTAGCACAGACAATTTCATCTGGGGAATCTCACCAGGAGGCGAAATGACTACATCACGTAGCGCAATTTCGGAGATCGCACCTCACCTGGCGGAGCTCAGCGCCGATGTCCTCTTTGGCGATGTCTGGGAGCGGCCCGGCCTCTCCAAAAGAGACCGTAGCCTCATCACAGTGGCCTCGTTGATCTCCCTCTATCGCACCGACCAGCTAGGGGCCCACATCGGCCGCGCCCTGGACAACGGGGTTACCAAAGAGGAGATCGGAGATGTCATTACCCACCTGGCCTTCTACTCCGGGTGGCCCACGGCCTCCACCGCCTCTCGGGTCGCCAAGGAAGCGTTCGACCAGAGATAGGGCAGTCCCGTTGCTGCCTAATAGATACGCGAAGCCATGGGGTGTATCCCGGGTTCAAACACCAGACTCCCGGCTTCAATGGATGCAGCTCTTGATGGGAAGTAAGGTTAAATATGCGTACAAAGAAGATAGGCGGCCGTGTTTATAACTACGATTTCTGCATCGGCACCAGCGCGCCCAGGGGGCAAAGGCTTCGTCCGGCCCGTGCATTTCTCTCTGGGTTCCGGGGGCAGCCTGTACGTGTTAAGCAGGGGTAACATGCATGGCCCCGGCTACGGAATAACCAAGTGTACGTTGGACCACCATTTTATCTGGGAGGAACGCAGCCAGAACTTCGGCCTAGGCGAGAGTCGCTGGCCCAGGTGCGTGGCCGTGGACAGTGACGAGAACGTATACGTCTCTGATGACATTACCAACGTGGTATTCCTGTACGACGTAGACGGCAACTTCCAGGGCAAGTGGGGTGCAAGGGGCTCTGGCAACGGGGAACTCAACGGCCCCTGCGGCCTTGCCTTTGATGCGGAAGCCAATCTTTTCATCGTGGACAGCCTAAGCCCGAATCCACCGAAGGACACGGATGGACGGCGTGAGGGCAGCGGAAGGGGGTGGGTGAGGGAGCTACAGGGGAGATGGCCTGGGGTCTTGGGGTAGATGGGAGGGCGGCGGAGGGTCTTCAGTCGCCGCACAGGGCCCCTAAGGCCCTATGCGGGAGTTGCGATGCGCGGGATGGCGAGAGGATACGCAGCAGGGGACTCTCGCGACCGGGGTGGCGCGAGATTGCGGGGACGTTGGGTCAGTTGCAGGCTGGCCGTCAGGCCGGGAACGGAATGGCTTGCAGCCGGGCCAAGGCGCGACTGAACTGGGTTTCCCAAGGCCAGCGCCGGGGGAGATGCAAAGTGAGGCGGCGCGCCGAGCGGGTGGTCCGTCCCACCAGAGCGAAGACCCGCCGCCTGAGGGTCTTGGTGATCACGGTCCCCTCGCCCAGACCAATCCGCGCCGTCCAGCGGGCCAGGTTATGCGCCATCACCTGTACCGCCAGCCAGGCGCCGTTGGCGGCGAAGCGCCCCGACGGCATGTGGTTCAGCCCGACGCCGTACTTGAGGTCGCGTATGGCGTTCTCGACCTCGGCGTGGCGGCGATGATCGGCCTCCAGTTCCAGCGTCTCCCCATCGCGGTCGGTGATGAAGGCGTGATAGCTGTATCTGGCGAAGAGGGCGAGCTGGGAACCGGGTGTCGGCTTCACCCGCCGGACAATGAGCCGCACCGGCGCGGCGTCCGGCTTGGTCTGGAACGGGGTGTAAGTCGTCTCGGCGACATCGGCGGCGCCGTCCATCCAGTAGGGAATGGGAGTCCAGTCCTCCTCTGGTATCGCCTCGATCAGGTCCCGCAGGCTGGCGCGCTGGCGGATGGTGATAGAGAAGCGGACATCCATTTCCCGGCAGGCGGCAACGACAGTGTGGGCGTAGAAGCCGCTGTCGGCCCGCACCGTGAGTTGTCCCCTGGCCCCGCCGTAGCGCACCCGCCCCACCGTCTCACGCAGGAAGTGGGCGGCGCCACGGGCGGTGTTGGCCCGGCCCTCGCGCAGCCGGGACATCAGCACCTCGCCGGTGCCGGCGGCAATGGCCAGCAGCGGGTGATAGCCGCGGGCGCCGGTATAGCCGTGGTGGCGCGCTCCCTCCTTGGCCAGTCCATAGGTCTCGCAGATGGTCGAGTCCAGGTCGATGGTCAGGGGCGAGTCGCCGGGTCCGGCCCCAGCGGCCCAGGCCCGGGCCAACAACTGGCGGCTCACGCGGTCGAGTTGACGGACATGCCCCCACCGGAAGCTGCGCAGGAAGGTCCCCAGGGTGGATGACGCCTTGACCACGCAGCCTAGAACACCGACCGTCCCACCAGCGCGCAGCGCATCGGCGTCGTCGATGCAGTCGCCGCCTGCCAGCGCGGAAGCGACCAGCGTCAGCATCTTGTCCCCAGTGTTCGCCCGTCCCGGCGCTCCGCCGAGGTCAAGGTGATGGTCGACGAGTTCCCGCAGGCCCAGGTGCCGGGCTAGGATGGCCGGCAGGAGCAGGCCGGCATTGGCCACCAGGCGATGGTCGTCAAAGAGGATGCGGATACGGTCGGGTTTGTTCTGTGGCAGCATCTATTGGGTGCTCCTTGTTTCCGGGCTGGTTTCTGTTCCAAAACCATTATCCCAGATTCAGAGGAGCACCCGCTGGCTTCTTCAAGGGCTGTCCCCAAGGACGTCCTTCGGTGGATTCGGGCTAAGGCCCTATGCGGGAGTTGCGATGCGCGGGATGGCGAGAGGATACGCAGCAGGGGACTCTCGCGACCGGGGTGGCGCGAAATTGCGGGGACGTTGGGTCAGTTGCAGGCTGGCCGTCAGGCCGGGAACGGAATGGCTTGCAGCCGGGCCAAGGCGCGACTGAACTGGGTTTCCCAAGGCCAGCGCCGGGGGAGATGCAAAGTGAGGCGGCGCGCCGAGCGGGTGATCCGTCCCACCAGAGCGAAGACCCGCCGCCTGAGGGTCTTGGTGATCACGGTCCCCTCGCCCAGACCAATCCGCGCCGTCCAGCGGGCCAGGTTATGCGCCATCACCTGTACCGCCAGCCAGGCGCCGTTGGCGGCGAAGCGCCCCGACGGCATGTGGTTCAGCCCGACGCCGTACTTGAGGTCGCGTATGGCGTTCTCGACCTCGGCGTGGCGGCGATGATCGGCCTCCAGTTCCAGCGTCTCCCCATCGCGGTCGGTGATGAAGGCGTGATAGCTGTATCTGGCGAAGAGGGCGAGCTGGGAACCGGGTGTCGGCTTCACCCGCCGGACAATGAGCCGCGCCGGCGGGGCGTCCGGCTTGGTCTGGAACGGGGTGTAAGTCGTCTCGGCGACATCGGCGGCGCCGTCCATCCAGTAGGGAATGGGAGTCCAGTCCTCCTCTGGTATCGTCTCGATCAGGTCCCGCAGGCTGGCGCGCTGGCGGATGGTGATAGAGAAGCGGACATCCATTTCCCGGCAGGCGGCAACGACAGTGTGGGCGTAGAAGCCGCTGTCGGCCCGCACCGTGAATTGTCCCCTGGCCCCGCCGTAGCGCACCCGCCCCACCGTCTCACGCAGGAAGTGGGCGGCGCCACGGGCGGTGTTGGCCCGGCCCTCGCGCAGCCGGGACATCAGCACCTCGCCGGTGCCGGCGGCAATGGCCAGCAGCGGGTGATAGCCGCGGGCGCCGGTATAGCCGTGGTGGCGCGCTCCCTCCTTGGCCAGTCCATAGGTCTCGCAGATGGTCGAGTCCAGGTCGATGGTCAGGGGCGAGTCGCCGGGTCCGGCCCCAGCGGCCCAGGCCCGGGCCAACAACTGGCGGCTCACGCGGTCGAGTTGACGGACATGCCCCCACCGGAAGCTGCGCAGGAAGGTCCCCAGGGTGGATGGCGCCTTGACCACGCAGCCTAGAACACCGACCGTCCCACCAGCGCGCAGCGCATCGGCGTCGTCGATGCAGTCGCCGCCTGCCAGCGCGGAAGCGACCAGCGTCAGCATCTTGTCCCCAGTGTTCGCCCGTCCCGGCGCTCCGCCGAGGTCAAGGTGATGGTCGACGAGTTCCCGCAGGCCCAGGTGCCGGGCTAGGGTGGCCGGCAGGAGCAGGCCGGCATTGGCCACCAGGCGATGGTCGTCAAAGAGGATGCGAATACGGTCGGGTTTGTTCTGTGGCAGCATCTATTGGGTGCTCCTTGTTTCCGGGCTGGTTTCTGTTCCAAAACCATTATCCCAGATTCAGAGGAGCACCCGCTGGCTTCTTCAAGGGCTGTCCCCAAGGACGTCCTTCGGTGGATTCGGGTTAAGCCACCGTATCCAAAAGTTCACAAGGGACGGAAAATTCCTTGCCAAGTGGGGAAGCTACGGTAGTGGCGAGGGGGAGCTTAACATGCCCTGGGGGATCGCCTTCGACAAACCGGGTGACGTATATGTTGCCGACTGGAAGAATGACAGGGTGCAGAAATTCACCCCTGATGGTGATTATCTGGCTACCTTTGGGGGGCCGGGAACGGGTGAGGGTGAGCTGAAGCTTCCCTCGGACGTGGCCATAGATAACGAGGGGGACATATACGTCACCGACTGGGGTAACGACCGGTTGAACGTCTACGCTTAAGATGGGACCTTCTTGACGGCTTTCACCGGCGATGCGAAGGGGCTATCTCCGTGGGCGCAGGATGTCATCAATGCCAATCCCGACTACCAGAATGCTCGACGGAGGGCCGACCTGACGATCGAGAGTTGGTTCTGGAGGCCTTCCGCCGTGGCGGTGGACGACGAAGGCAGAATGCTCGTGGCTGATTGCCTTCGGAACCGTATCCAAGTGTACGTGAAAGAGCGGGATTTCGTGGACGCCCAGTTCAACCTTTAGGCCCTGTAGGCATTTATTCCCGCACGAGACCAGGAATAGCCCCGAGCCCCACCATTCGTCCCACTGTGCCATGGAGCCATCCTATAAGTACTGGGGCGATTTGAGTCCCTTGTAATGGGACTTACTTATACTGTGGGTGGCCTGATGGTGTGCCAGGGCGTATTCTGCTCGTAGGCGTGAGCCACCTTGAGCACCGTTTCCTCATCGAAGGGACGCCCTCCAATCTGAAGCCCCAGGGGAAGGCCCTCGGAGTTGAACCCGCATGGAACAGAGATGGCGGGGGAGTTAGCCAGGCTGAAGATGGTGGTGAAGATATAAGGAAATCGCGGCTCCGGCTTATTACCGGCAATTGGCGGATCGAAGGTTCCTATGTTCTGGGCGGCCTTTCCTACGGTGGGCAGAGCCAGGACGTCGTACCTTCCGAGGGCCTCTAGTACCTGCTGGCGCAGCATGCTCCTCAGCTTCTGGGACTTATTATAGTAATGGCCGGGTATGACGCTTCCCACCAAATAGCCTATCCGATTGGCATGGTCGAGCTCTCGGAACCTCTCTCTGATCCATCCCCGGTTGTTCCAGGCCGGCTCAACAACCTGGGATGCTGAGTTGATCTGTCTCTCATCTTTAGCAAGCGGCAAGGAGATTTCCTCAACAGATGCTCCCAGCTCCGTCAATAGAGACATCGCTTTCGCCACGGCATCCTTCACCAACGGTTCCACAAACTCACTGTGGAACAGCTCTTTTATGACCCCTACCCGTATACCCCTTACATCACCGTCCAGCGCCTTTCGATAGTCGGGGACAGGTATGTCCCATGTGTAGGGGTCCTTGGGGTCATGCCCGGCAATGGCCCCCAGGGTAATGGCGGCGTCCTCCACTGTTCTAGCCATGGGACCAATGGCGTCCATGGACCAGATTATCGGTATAACCCCATAGCGGCTGACCCCACCAAAGCTGGGCCTGAGACCTACCAGGCCGCACCACGCTGCAGGGAACCGTATGGAGCCTCCCGTGTCTTCACCCAGGGCGGTGGCGCATAGAAATGCGGCTGTGGCGGCCCCTGAGCCACTGCTAGACATGCCGGTGTATTTATCCAGGTCCCAGGGATTGTGTGGGGTGCTGTAACGCTCGCCGCCGCCACCGCCGAACTCCGGGAGATTTGTCTTACCCAGGAGGATGGCGCCCTCCCGTTTCAGATTGGCTAAAGCAGTGGCATCCTCCCCTGGGATGAAATCGGCCAGAATGCGGGAACCGCCGGTGGTCCGAACGCCCTTGCTCCATAGCTGGTCCTTGACTGCCACAGGGATTCCGTGCATCGGGCCTAGATAATTGCCCTGTCCGATGGCCTGCTCCGCCCCCTGGGCGGCCTGAAGGGCGTCTTTGCGGCAGACTGTCAGATAGGCATTGAACTTGAAGTCCAGATCGTCGATGCGATCTAGGTAGGCCTCAGTTGCCTCGACGGGTGAGACCTCCTTGGTTTTGATCAAGTGGCCGAGTTCGGCGACCGAAAGGAACGGAATGTCAGATTTATTCATGGCGGTTCAACCGAGTTGCCTCCAAATGCGGACGTGTCTTAGATCAGGGTCCCAACGGCTTCATCACCGGCTGGAAATAACACGATTGCGGGCTAGCTCCCGTATGCCTCCTCTCCGTGCTGAGAAATGTCTAACCCCTGCTCTTCCTCGTCTTCCCTCACGCGGATGCCGATGGTGAACTTGAGTGCGAACAGGATGACCAAAGTCATAACAAAGGACCAGCCGATGCTGCTACCGATGGCCGCCAACTGGCGCAGGATCTGCTCGCCCCGGCTAACGTCCACATGGCCTGCGATGCCCAGGAACCCGACCCCGACGAAGATGCCCGTGGCCAGCATTCCCCAGGTGGAGCCGATGCCGTGAACTCCCCACACGTCGAGAGAGTCGTCCAGGCGCGCCTTGTTCCTGAACCAGACTGCGGTGTAGCAGAAAACGCCTGCGCCAAAGCCGATGATCACGGCGGGCATTGCCCCGACATAGCCCGAAGCCGGCGTGATGGTAGCCAACCCGGCCACGGCACCGGTAGCGGCGCCTACAACGCTGGCCTTCTTTGTGATGAGCATGGACAGCGCGACCCAAGTTAGCGCACCCGTCGCAGCGGCGGTGTTAGTGACCACAAAGGCGGAGGTGGCGCTTCCCCCTGATGTCAGGGTGCTTCCCGCGTTAAAGCCGAACCACCCGAACCACAGGAGCGCCGCTCCCAGTAATACAAAGGGGATATTATGCGGGTCCATGGGCTCCCTTCCGTAGCCAAGGCGCCTCCCAAAGATCAGCGCGGCAGCCAGGGCCCCGAATCCCGAGCTGATGTGGACCACGGTACCGCCCGCGAAGTCCAGGGCGCCCAGGGAGGAACCCATCCATCCGCCACCCCACATCCAGTGGGCCAGGGGGGCGTAAACGATGGTGGACCACAGCACCACGAAAATGACGAAGGCGCTGAACTTCATGCGCTCAGCGAAGGCGCCGGTCACCAGGGCCGGAGTGATGATGGCGAACATCATCTGAAAGACCATGAAAGTCTGGTGGGGTATGGTGTCAGAATAGGGTCCTGCCTCTGTGGCCGAGACATCATTCAAGCCGGCCCATTTGAGGTTGCCGATGAATCCACCTACGTCGGGCCCGAAGGCTAGGCTATAACCCCACAGTATCCACACCAGGCTGACGATGGCGATGGTGAAGAAGCTGTGCATAATGGTGGCTAAGACATTTTTCCCCCGGACAAGTCCACCATAGAAAAATGCCAGCCCTGGAGTCATGAGCAGAACCAGCGCAGATGATGTCAGTACCCAGGCTGTATCACCACTATCCATACAGTGATCTCTCTATGCTCCTGCCTTGGGCAGTTATTTGGTGGTTTGCACATATTACGGAGGCTCTTCAAAACGCGGTGTTCGTGCGAGGGTATGCTACCTCATTTCAAGATGGCGAGTCAACCTTAAGGCCCTCACGTCAACTTGTTATTTGGAGATTAGTACCGGGGCTCGCCGATTCTGTAGTCGGGCCGTTATCCGAACGGAGCAGCTCTTGGTGCGAGAAATTTTGTTGGCTGGGGTTAGTCTCTTCATGGGAAAATGCCCAACAACATGCTTTCAGTCCAACAGCTGACCTTGGGTCCAAACAGACGACGATGATTATGGTGTAGGGAGCATCCTTGGGTCTTTGACGGCCCTGGTGGCCGGTGCTAAACTCTCATCCATGATAGATGCGTGTTAATTTTGGGCGCGAAGTGTTTGAATCGGGGAACGCCGGGTTACTTCTTGTGAGAGGAGTACTTCAATGGCGGCTGAGAAAATATCCTTGGGGATAATAGGCGCCAACGCCCATTATGGATGGAGCATGAAGGCCCACCTTCCGGCCCTACTGGCCCTGCCCGAGTACCAGCTGACCGCCGTCTGTACATCACGGCGGGAGACGGCGGAGGAGTCGGCCAAGCACTACGGCGCACGGATGGCCTTCGACGACTACCATGAGATGATAAACCATCCCGACATCGAGCTGGTTGCTGTGTCTGTCCGAGCTCCCCTGCACCACCAGATGGTGTTGGCAGCCTTGGAGGCGGGCAAGCACGTATTCTGCGAGTGGCCCCTGGGGGCGAATCTTGCTGAGGCAGAGGAGATGGCGGGTCTGGCCCGATCCAAAGGAATTCATCACATGGTTGGATTACAGGCCAGAGGCGATCCTGTATTGCTGCGTCTCAAGGAGCTCCTGAGAGAGGGATATGTGGGAGAGGTGCTAGCTTGCAACATGACCATGTTCATGGGGGGAATCTTGGAAAGAGAGTCGGGCCGCGCCTGGATGGCAGACGACACCAAGGGAGGACATACCCTCTCCATAGCCACCGGGCACTCCATAGACGCCCTCTGTTTCTGCGTCGCTGAGTTCAGGGAAGTCTCATCTCGGGTCACGACCCAGGTAACCGAGTGGATGATTTCGGACACGGGTGAGAAGGTGCATGTGACTTCCCCTGACAACGTGCTGGTGAGCGGGGAGCTGGCCAATGGCGCAGTTGCCTCCGTCCACGTGGCGACGGTGCCCTGGCACGGCTCTGGCTGGCGGATGGAGATATATGGCAGGGAGGGGACCCTGGTTGCTTCCTCCGAGCAGATGGTCCAGTATGCCCCGATCAGTCTAAACCCGAATCCACCGAAGGACACGGATGGACGGCGTGAGGGCAGCGGAAGGGGGTGGGTGAGGGAGCTACAGGGGAGATGGCCTGGGGTCTTGGGGTAGATGAGAGGCCGGCGGACGGTCTTCAGTCGCCGCACAGGGCCCCTAAGGCCCTATGCGGGAGTTGCGATGCGCGGGATGGCGAGAGGATACGCAGCAGGGGACTCTCGCGACCGGGGTGGCGCGAGATTGCGGGGACGTTGGGTCAGTTGCAGGCTGGCCGTCAGGCCGGGAATGGAATGGCTTGCAGCCGGGCCAAGGCGCGACTGAACTGGGTTTCCCAAGGCCAGCGCCGGGGGAGATGCAAAGTAAGGCGGCGCGCCGAGCGGGTGATCCGCCCCACCAGAGCGAAGACCCGCCGCCTGAGGGTCTTGGTGATCACGGTCCCCTCGCCCAGACCAATCCGCGCCGTCCAGCGGGCCAGGTTATGCGCCATCACCTGTACCGCCAGCCAGGCGCCGTTGGCGGCGAAGCGCCCCGACGGCATGTGGTTCAGCCCGACGCCGTACTTGAGGTCGCGTATGGCGTTCTCGACCTCGGCGTGGCGGCGATGATCGGCCTCCAGTTCCAGCGTCTCCCCATCGCGGTCGGTGATGAAGGCGTGATAGCTGTATCTGGCGAAGAGGGCGAGCTGGGAACCGGGTGTCGGCTTCACCCGCCGGACAATGAGCCGCGCCGGCGGGGCGTCCGGCTTGGTCTGGAACGGGGTGTAAGTCGTCTCGGCGACATCGGCGGCGCCGTCCATCCAGTAGGAAATGGGAGTCCAGTCCTCCTCTGGTATCGCCTCGATCAGGTCCCGCAGGCTGGCGCGCTGGCGGATGGTGATAGAGAAGCGGACATCCATTTCCCGGCAGGCGGCAACGACAGTGTGGGCGTAGAAGCCGCTGTCGGCCCGCACCGTGAGTTGTCCCCTGGCCCCGCCGTAGCGCACCCGCCCCACCGTCTCACGCAGGAAGTGGGCGGCGCCACGGGCGGTGTTGGCCCGGCCCTCGCGCAGCCGGGACATCAGCACCTCGCCGGTGCCGGCGGCAATGGCCAGCAGCGGGTGATAGCCGCGGGCGCCGGTATAGCCGTGGTGGCGCGCTCCCTCCTTGGCTAGTCCATAAGTCTCGCAGATGGTCGAGTCCAGGTCGATGCTCAGGGGCGAGTCGCCGGGTCCGGCCCCAGCGGCCCAGGCCCGGGCCAACAACTGGCGGCTCACGCGGTCGAGTTGACGGACATGCCCCCACCGGAAGCTGCGCAGGAAGGTCCCCAGGGTGGATGGCGCCTTGACCACGCAGCCTAGAACACCGACCGTCCCACCAGCGCGCAGCGCATCGGAGTCGTCGATGCAGTCGCCGCCTGCCAGCGCGGAAGCGACCAGCGTCAGCATTTTGTCCCCAGTGTTCGCCCGTCCCGGCGCTCCGCCGAGGTCAAGGTGATGGTCGACGAGTTCCCGCAGGCCCAGGTGCCGGGCTAGGGTGGCCGGCAGGAGCAGGCCGGCATTGGCCACCAGGCGATGGTCGTCAAAGAGGATGCGGATACGGTCGGGTTTGTTCTGTGGCAGCATCTATTGGGTGCTCCTTGTTTCCGGGCTGGTTTCTGTTCCAAAACCATTATCCCAGATTCAGAGGAGCACCCTCTGGCTTCTTCAAGGACTGTCCCCAAGGACGTCCTTCGGTGGATTCGGGTTTAGGGGCCCTGTGCGGCGACTGAAGACCGTCCGCCGGCCTCCCATCTACCCCAAGACCCCAGGCCATCTCCCCTGTAGCTCCCTCACCCACCCCCTTCCGCTGTCCTCACGCCGTCCATCCGTGTCCTTCGGTGGATTCGGGCTTAAGCGCAGTTCTTGGTCTCTTAGCCCTGGTAGCCTGTGGGGACGATGATATCCCTACGCCGCAGCCCACGGCAACGGCCCAGCCGGATGCTTCGGCAATGCCCGAGGCCATGACAAAAAACCAATTACCCAGGAAGATCGTCGCCCCTCATTTTGTTGACTCCTACCCCAATCACGGTGATGTCCTGGCCCAGGCACCGGAGAAGCTGGTGCTTAAATTCAACTTCAACCTGCACCCGGACTCCGCTATCTCCGTCACCCGTGATGGAGAGGAGGTGTCGCTAGGTCCTATCGCCATATCTGACAGCAAGCTCTCAATGCAGGCGCCCATCGAAGGAAGACCGCCGGATGGTGTCTATGAAGTGGAATACTCGGCTTGCTGGCCCGACCAGTCCTGTCACGAAGGGATTACGGGCTTCGTGGTGGACTCCGCCACAGTGGGAGAATACGACGACTTGCGGGGCCAGCCGGAGGTAACTATCCTCATGACCGAGGGAGACCGGTTCGATGCAAACAAGGTCATGGTAAGCCCGGGAACAAAGGTTGTCTGGGTTAACGAGGCTGCAGTGGACCATTTCTTGAATTCCGACCCTCTAAGGTGGACCCCATTATTAAGACAGCACGAGGGCTAAATTAAGAGAGTCTCCCACCCCTGCGCTAGGTTTCACCAAGCCCGATGGCAGCCCTGCTTCTTCAGCTGCTGCTCCCCTTTCTTCCTGGCCATGTTGGTACACCTCTGCTGGGGTCCGGTAGCCCAAAGCCTGGTGAGGCCTCTGCCGGTTGTAGAACTCCAGGTAGGCATTGATCCCAGTTCGGGCCTCGGCGACGGTCTGGTAAGCTTTCAGATACACCTCCTCGTACTTGATGCTCCGCCACAGCCGCTCCACGAAGATGTTGTCCAGGTACCTACCCTTACCATTCATGCTGACCTGGACCCTCTGCTCCTGCAACGTCTGGGTAAAGGCCTCACTGGTGAACTGACTCCCCTGGTCGGTGTTGAATATCTCCGGTCGTCCCTTACCCAGGGCTTCCTCCAACGCCGCCACGCAGAAGCTGGTGTCCATGGTGTTGGAGAGCTTCCAGGCCAGCACGTGCCGGCTGTGCCAGTCCATGATGGCCACCAGGTACAGGAAGCCCTTCGCCATGGGGATGTAGGTGATGTCCGCGGCCCAGACCTTGTCGACCCGATTAACCTCCACTCCCTTCAGCAGATAGGGAAAGATCCGGTGTCCCGGCGCTGGTTTGCTGGTGTTGGGACGCCGGTAGATGGCTTCCAGACCCATCAACCGCATCAGCCTTCGAACCCTTTTTCGGCTCACCAGATAGCCCTGTTGCAGCAGCCAGGCCTTCATCTTCCTGGAGCCGTAGAAGGGGGTCTTCAAATACTGACGGTCCATCAGGGCCATCAACTCCAGGTCTTCTGCCCTGGTCGGTACCGGCCGGTAGTACACCGAGGCCCGGCTGACGTCCAGCAGGATACATTGACGCACCAAAGACAGCTGCTGGTGGTCTCGGTCTATCATGGCTCGCCGTATGCTGCGACTCATAGACCGGACCTTTCCGACAAAAAATCGCGTTCCACCTTCAGCTGGCCGATGTGCCGGTAGAGGTGGTTAATCTGAGCTTCCTTGGCTTTCTCCTGGGATTTCTGATTGGTGGCAAATAGCTCCGGGGCTCCTTCCACCAGGGCCCTTTTCCAGGCGTGAATCTGACTGGGATGGACCTCAAATCGGCTGGCCAGCTGGGCGATGGTCTCTTCCCCCGCAAGGGCGGCCAGGGCCACCTTGGCCTTGAACGCCGGACTGTGCTTATTCCTCGTCTGCTTCATGTCCTGCTCCTTCACGTCGGTTAGTTGCCGGTTATTTTAGGAGCTGGACTCTCTCTTAGCCAGTTGTCTAGTTTTTGGGTACCACCTCACTCATCCGAGCCACAACGTCCTGGGCGAGTTGCATTCGACTAATATCAGCTCCGGTGAGAGCTTCAGCTACACCTTTCAGGAGCCGGGAGCATGGGGCTACCACTGTAGCGCCCATTTCAACCTGGGCATGACGGCACAGATCTTGGTCAAATGAGCATCATCCCTTGTCCGGAATGGCGGCGATGGCCTGTATTTCGATGAGCATCTCGGGGATCATCAGCCCGGCCACCCTAACCGAGGCGCTGGCAGGAGGGTCCTGGGGGTAATATCTCGCCCTCACCTTGTTATACGCTTCGAAGTCCGCCTCGGGAGCTAGGTAGGTGGTGGTGGTGACCACATCGGCGAAGCCGGCACCAACATCCTCCAGGATTATTTTCATGCGCTTAAATATGAACTCCGCCTGTTCTGACGTGTTGCCCAGGCTGACGGGGTTCCTCTGGGCGTCCACGGCCGCCTGGCCTGAGATGAAGAGGAATCCCCCTGCCTGGATCGCTGGTGTCAGGTGAGAGCTCAGTGGGACCCCTGGGGGCCTGATAGGTTTTCGGGTTGGCATTTTCTATAGCTCCTTTTCCCTTTGACCAAGGCCGGCAAGGCCGGTCCTACTCTTCGAGGCAAGGGACTCGGCGCCCCTTGACCGACCACATGGTATCAGCGGTGACAGACCCGGTCAAGGAAGCTGAGCGACGCTATTTTCACCCGCGGTTACACTCCTCCAAAGGCGGTGTATAGCGCACCGACGAGCACACCGTAGAGAAGGTGGAGCATTAGAAAGCCGATGGCGGTGCCGGCAGGGTAGCCCAGGGCAAAGGCGCCGGGCGCCTGAATCTAACCGGATTTTATTCGGGGGTGCATCATGGGCATCATGCCCAGGGCCATCCCGACAACTAGGTAGTGAACGAACCCGAACAGCAATCCCCAGGCCGCCAGGGCGGACTCGATCTCAATCCCTTCAAAGACCGCCACGTGTATGAGGGCAAACTTTATGCTCATAACTGCATGGGCCATGGCTCCGGCCATGTAGACCATGAATGTACGGCGGAAGGTCATGCTACCCAGGATGTAAAATAGGTTCATCTTCATCTGACCCGGCATCATTGCGATTCCCATATACAGGACAGCGCTCATAACGGCGCCTCCAAGCAGGCCCGCACCGATAGCAGCTGGGTAATCCATGACCCCTCCTTTTATCGTTTTCTGACGTTCCCTGGTATGTTAGATTCGCACGAAGTCGTGAAGGTGCGTTCGGGGCCAACCCTGCCGGGTGTTCTATATGATAGGTTGGATAGTTGCGACCGGTTTACCGCCGGGGTATCATAGCTTGTATCGAACCAGGCTTGTGCTTAACGTCGCACCATTGCAGACAAGAACATCCGAAGGAAAAGACCATGAAGGGCGATAGCGAGGTCATCAAAGCTCTGAACAATGCTCTATCCATTGAGCTTACGGCCATCAACCAGTATTTGTGCAATCCTGGATGTGCAAGGAATAGGGATACAATAAGCTGGCGGAGAAGCATTACAGCGAGTCCATAGAAGTGAAGCATGCTGAACAACTAAATAGAGAAGAATGGGGGATTTGGGTGGTCCGCTCTTGAGGTTGAAATGTTTGAATAGGAAGGCCTGGTTCGTACTGGGAATATTGCTTACCGTGACGGTCCTGCTGGCGCCGGGCTGCGGCGGCGAAAGCTTGGATGAGAAGGCCGCTGGGCTGGCCGCGGAGCGTTACTCGGCCGGGTTAGAGCTTCACGATCAGGGGCTTTTAGAGGAAGCCCTAGCCGAATACAGTGCGGCAGTCCGCCTCAATCCCGATGCCACAGTTGCCTACTACAATAGGGGGGTAGCATACCAGGATCAGCTACAGTTCCAGTTGGCCATTGAAGACTACACCCAGGCGATCCGTCTAGACCTCCGTTACTCCGATGCTCATAACAACCGTGGTGGAGCGCATATCGCTTTGGGTGAGTTCGAGCTTGCCATTCAAGACTTGGACGAGGCGTTGCGCCTCGACCCCAGGGACGCGGAGGTTTTCGCAAACCGTGGCGCCGCCTACGTCGGGCTGGGCCAGGTCGAGAGGGCCATCGAAGACTTCAATAATGCTGTTAGCATCGATCCCCGGAACGAGGGCGCCTAACTGAACCGGGGCAACGCCTACGCCAAGCTGGGGCAACTCCAGCGGGCCACATGGGACTACGATGCGGCCATCCGCTTCGGCCCCGCAACCCCCGTGGCCTATTATAAGCGGGGCGAGGCATCCCTTAATCGCGGACAGTATCGTCGGGCCATAATTGACCTGGACCAAGCCATAAATTTGGACCCCGAGTATGCCAACGCCTACGGCGCCCGGGCAGTGGCCTCGTCCCTCCTGGGTGAAGACGCCAAGTCGGAGGAAGACCTAAGCCGTGCGGTAGAGCTTGGCGTGGACAAGGGATTCCTGGAGGGGGAAATGGAGAGGTTGAAGGGCCTGTCCTGAGCTTGACGAAGGGATGCGGTGGTTCCATGGATAAGGGGGCGCCTAGGCCCAAGGTCGGAGTTGGTGTCGTATTCTTGAGAGAAGGCACTGTCTTTCTTGCCAAGCGCCGCGGCGCCCACGGTGAAGCCACTTGGGGCTCGGCTGGTGGAAACCTGGAGATGGGCGAGTCCCTCGAGGGTTGCGCCAGGCGTGAAGCCCTGGAAGAACTGGGTGTCAGAGTGGGGGAGCTGAGGTTTCTATGCGTCAGCAACATCATCGCCTACGGTAGGCACTACGTCGATATTGAGTTCCTGGGGGACATCGGGGACCAGGAGCCACGGTTGTTGGAACCCCATGCCTTCTCCGAATCAGGCTGGTTTTCCCTGGATGCCCTCCCCGAGCCCATCTTCGCCGCCATGGGCTACGCCCTGGACAGTCTACGCAGCGGACGCAGCTATTACTCCGGAGATTAGGAGCCGGTAGTCCCCGCAAAGATGCAATCGATGCTGGAAAGCCTTTCCGGGGTCAGGAAGGTGTTCATAGGCAGGGTGCACCTCTCCCCGCTGCCTGGGTCCCCCGGTTGGCCGGGAGGATCAGGGCGCTGTCTTGATACCGGCCACAGAAGCAAACTTTTCCTTGAACTCCTCTGGTTCCATCTTGGCGGCGCGGGCCAGTTTTGATCGCATCTCCGGGTCTTCCAGGTCTTTGCTCTTCAGGCGAATCATGTACTCCCGGGCCACGTTGTAGTGTTCCGAGTCCACGTCCACCAGGCGCACCCGGGTTCGCCCAGTGAAGGGGTCGCGCATATCCTCGAAGGGCAGCACCAATAGATGACCTGCCTCGAGACACATCATACCGCCGTAGCGCAGGAGCTCGTCATTGGGCTCCGACAACAGGAACCGGACCGCTCCGTAGCCGAGGGTGCGGGTATAGTCGATGTCGAAGGGTATGGGCGCCGCGCAGCGCAGCTCGTAGCCCACCGTAACGTCGGCGATGGGCCTCGACTCTCCCCTGTCCGCGAAACGGCGTTGCACTTCCTTCTTGAGGATGTAGGCCAGGGAGATCTCTCCCAGCCGGATGTGGCCGTGCTCGTCGAATTCCTGTTGCACCCCCGGTATCTTGCCTAGCTCCTCGGGGTCCAGCTTTGCCCCAATCCCCTCGGCGATCACCGCCAAGCCGTGCTTTTGGCCCATCACCTGCCTCTTCAGCATCGCCCCCTCCAACACGTTGCAAACGTCGTTAAGGCGAATCTGCTCATCGGGAAACTCCTCAGGGAGGATGGTACAGGTGGCGCCGGCGGCCTTGCCGATGCCCAGGGCCAGGTGCCCCGCCTTCCGCCCCATCACCACTACGAAGAACCAGCGGTTGGTGGTGCGGGAGTAAACCGCATTTACGAACAATAGGCGTAAAAAAGGTGGTAAAACACCGGCCTTTTACCACCAAAGGAAACGCCCTGGTGGATGAGTCCGGGGCGTTTGAGGAAGCGGCTGAAGAGGAAAGCTTCTAATAATTTAAGCCCAAGTGATACCCGCGAGCCAGGGCCTTATTTATGGCGGTATCAGCCCGCGGCTTTGCACCAAAAGTCCTGGTTGAATCAAAAGTCGGGTGCCAATGTTGTCCACCTGATCCTTACTCTTTACGCCAGTTCTCTCGGGTCACCGTCCTCTTTGAGGTAGCGTATCACTACGTCCCGTATCTGGTTGGCGTAGCCCGTTATCTCCTCGACGGATTCTATTGAGTAAGCCGGTACTTCCCTCCGACCGTAAGAGTCTCGTCCTTCCCCTGGCAACCCAATCTGCTTGTTGGAGAGGGAATTGAAGTACAGCCGGAGAATAGGCTTCCGGTTGTTGTTATCAAGCAGGACCATGGAATAGCTCTTGGTATCTCGGAAGAATACCCGATCCAAGTCAACAACGTCACTGACGATGGCCTTGACCAGTTCGTACCCTTGAACCTCCTCTTCAGTAGTGGCGACTTCAAGGGCTACTGGCTGGGCTGTGTCCTCTGGAGCAACGACTTTAGGGGTCGGCTCATCGATGATAGTGTCCCTGGCCAGGGCACTTTTGAGAGTGGCGTTGATCCGATCATCGATGAACTCCCGGAAGGCTTGGCGGACTAAGTGGGAAAATCGTTCTCTAGCCGCTTGGGTCAAGTGCTTGGAGTAGACCCGTTTAGTCAGCCACCTGCTGAATTCTTCGTCGGGGGCACTTAACTGGCTGACCAACGCTTGCTTCATCCCTTCGATATACTTGAGAACGGAAGCGGCTTCCAGAGTTTCGTCAACGTTAAACTCTTCCTTGGTGAAACGTTTCAGTTCTCCGACTGCTTTGTCAGAGTAACTGAGCACGTTGAACTCGAAGAATGGCTTTGGGTCCATGACGTTGGGTTGGTCAAGGTCAGAGAAGAACCGGTAGCTGATGCCGTCGGTAAGAATACCAAAATGGGCGTCGGTGACGCCGAAGTAGCGGACGAGCTGAGAGACGGCATTGTCGGCAAGGTTGCTGCCGTACTTTTTGCACTCAATCATTATGGCCGGCTTGCCGCGTTGCATTATGGCGTAGTCAACCTTCTCGCCCCGCTTTATCCCAATGTCGGCGGTGAATTCCGGTACCACTTCGGCGGGGTCGAAGATGTCGTACCCAAGCATCTGAATGAAAGGCAAAATCAGCGAGGTCTTGGTTGCCTCCTCAGTAGGCGTCTCACTTTCCAAATGCTTCACTCTTTCAGCGAAACGCCCGGAGCGGGTCCTTACTTCGTCGACAAAATCCATGTGGACCTCCTTCTAGCCGCAAAGTCAAACTGAGACACTAGTTGGTATTAGGTGGCAGAACGTGGATAATGGCCCAAAACGGCTTTGCAGGTTTCGCCCATTGCCGTATGGGTGCACCAACGCGCAATGGGGTTGGACCTTGCACGCGCAGCATTTGAACGATACGTTTTTCCTAAATTGAATGGACACAGGCTAGCCTGCAGATTTAGGATAGGGTTATCGTGGTATTGCCCCATCGGACCCCGTCGGACAAAACCCCAGCATAGCAAGTGTTGGGGTTTTGCTGCGGCCATTGTACCATGCTTCTAGCGAATGGCAGTTGAACCAGAAGTAGCACTTGAACCAAAAGTGCGGTCTTTGAACTAAAAGTCGGTGGGAAATCCTACTTTTGGTGCAAAGCCTCAGCCCGCCTTATTGCTAAGCCCGAATCCACCGAAGGACACGGATGGACGGCGTGAGGACAGCGGAAGGGGGTGGGTGAGGGAGCTACAGGGGAGATGGCCTGGGGTCTTGGGGTAGATGGGAGGCCGGCGGAGGGTCTTCAGTCGCCGCACAGGGCCCCTAAGGCCCTATGCGGGAGTTGCGATGCGCGGGATGGCGAGAGGATACGCAGCAGGGGACTCTCGCGACCGGGGTGGCGCGAGATTGCGGGGACGTTGGGTCAGTTGCAGGCTGGCCGTCAGGCCGGGAACGGAATGGCTTGCAGCCGGGCCAAGGCGCGACTGAACTGGGTTTCCCAAGGCCAGCGCCGGGGGAGATGCAAAGTGAGGCGGCGCGCCGAGCGGGTGATCCGCCCCACCAGAGCGAAGACCCGCCGCCTGAGGGTCTTGGTGATCAGGGTCCCCTCGCCCAGACCAATCCGCGCCGTCCAGCGGGCCAGGTTATGCGCCATCACCTGTACCGCCAGCCAGGCGCCGTTGGCGGCGAAGCGCCCCGACGGCATGTGGTTCAGCCCGACGCCGTACTTGAGGTCGCGTATGGCGTTCTCGACCTCGGCGTGGCGGCGATGATCGGCCTCCAGTTCCAGCGTCTCCCCATCGCGGTCGGTGATGAAGGCGTGATAGCTGTATCTGGCGAAGAGGGCGAGCTGGGAACCGGGTGTCGGCTTCACCCGCCGGACAATGAGCCGCGCCGGCGGGGCGTCCGGCTTGGTCTGGAACGGGGTGTAAGTCGTCTCGGCGACATCGGCGGCGCCGTCCATCCAGTAGGGAATGGGAGTCCAGTCCTCCTCTGGTATCGCCTCGATCAGGTCCCGCAGGCTGGCGCGCTGGCGGATGGTGATAGAGAAGCGGACATCCATTTCCCGGCAGGCGGCAACGACAGTGTGGGCGTAGAAGCCGCTGTCGGCCCGCACCGTGAGTTGTCCCCTGGCCCCGCCGTAGCGCACCCGCCCCACCGTCTCACGCAGGAAGTGGGCGGCGCCACGGGCGGTGTTGGCCCGGCCCTCGCGCAGCCGGGACATCAGCACCTCGCCGGTGCCGGCGGCAATGGCCAGCAGCGGGTGATAGCCGCGGGCGCCGGTATAGCCGTGGTGGCGCGCTCCCTCCTTGGCCAGTCCATAGGTCTCGCAGATGGTCGAGTCCAGGTCGATGGTCAGGGGCGAGTCGCCGGGTCCGGCCCCAGCGGCCCAGGCCCGGGCCAACAACTGGCGGCTCACGCGGTCGAGTTGACGGACATGCCCCCACCGGAAGCTGCGCAGGAAGGTCCCCAGGGTGGATGGCGCCTTGACCACGCAGCCTAGAACACCGACCGTCCCACCAGCGCGCAGCGCATCGGCGTCGTCGATGCAGTCGCCGCCTGCCAGCGCGGAAGCGACCAGCGTCAGCATCTTGTCCCCAGTGTTCGCCCGTCCCGGCGCTCCGCCGAGGTCAAGGTGATGGTCGACGAGTTCCCGCAGGCCCAGGTGCCGGGCTAGGGTGGCCGGCAGGAGCAGGCCGGCATTGGCCACCAGGCGATGGTCGTCAAAGAGGATGCGGATACGGTCGGGTTTGTTCTGTGGCAGCATCTATTGGGTGCTCCTTGTTTCCGGGCTGGTTTCTGTTCCAAAACCATTATCCCAGATTCAGAGGAGCACCCTCTGGCTTCTTCAAGGGCTGTCCCCAAGGCCGTCCTTCGGTGGATTCGGGCTAAAGTCAAACGGAGAGTCTGCGTACGATGAGATAGTTACTGGGCTCAAGGGGTTCGGGGCTTCCTCTCTACTATTCTTGCGTCAGATTGAGGAAGTCGAGTGGCATATCGATGATGGACGTAGCGGCCACTATTTGCGGGAATCCGAGCATTTAGACGAAGGTGTCCGGCGGGTAACGGTTATTGGTCAAATGTTCGGCGAGCAAGATGTCAGTACAGAGTGGCTCGTGTTCTCACGCTCTGTGACTCGTCATGACGGCAGTGCTGCTGGTCACGTAGAAATAGCCTTCTTCCTTGACCCAAACAACCAGAACATTCAACCAGTCAGCGATTCTCGACTGGTGGTCTTCTTCCCCACCATAGCGAGCAGATAGTACTTGAGTGAGATTGAAAAGAGGAGTCTCCCTCCGCCAAGACCCCCGGGTCCGATGCCGCCTCCACCACCTCCACCACCTCCACCACCAAGGACATGATGGGAAACGGTGTCTTTAGTATTCAGTCAAGTTAGGAATGGCAGGGATAGAGGCGATGCAGTTTGGCCCTGGCCTGCTGGGCGGTGAACCGCCAGTTAATGGACGCTCCCGCCACGTTGCGTTCTTCCTCGTAGGCACCGATGGCCCTTCGCAAGGCATCCTCATCGGGGTTGTGTCCCCGGAGACAGGCCCGGGCCAGCACGCTGAACTCGATCTCTGCCATCCCTTCGACAAGCTCAGGACAGGATTGAGCCAGAGGAGGAGTCTTTCATTTCTTCCAGGCACCTTGGGGCCAGAGGGTGTTTGGGCCAGGAAAGCCCCGGTCACGGGCCGGTACGATGGGTCTCCGGTGGAAGTCCGGGGTCTATGCTTGGAAGTCTATGCTTCCACAGTTGCGGAGCCCCCCGGGCGGTGCCGGTGAGGGTGTTTGGACAGGTTCGGTCCGGTCGGCGATAGCTGCCATTGTGTTGGCTCAACCTCCCTGGAGTGCCGGGGTGGCCCTTCGGGTGAGCGCATGCGGCATTTCTGTCCTTCCCTGTCGGCTGTTGACGAAGCGCCGGCTTTCTCTCCATGTGGGCCTGTTGGATCAGGAGTGCAGCGACGGTGACGTCGTGGGCTGCGGACATAGCGCAGTATATTGTGGGGGTGATGTCGGGGACCGTTCCGGCCGGGTTTCCAGCATTTCGTGGACATAAACTTCGAAGTCAGTTTGGCTGTGGGGATGTTCTTCTTTGGCGAGGATACGGGCGAAGGTTCCGGAATTTCCTGGCTGGCCCGCCGCCATCATAGCTTGGCGGTTCTCCACCCAGGACGCTCGCAGTAAGCTCAAACATGTCTATCCAATAGAATTAAATTGAAACGGTACTAGAGGGACCTCTTCTCTAGGAGCCTAATGTCTGTTACAAATGTAGTGGTGCTCGTGCATGTACAGAATTAAACCATCGATAGCAACGTTCATCGTCGTCCTGATTGTCGTCGCCTGTGGAGGCCCTACCGATGTTGAGCCTCCGGCGAGCACCGGAACCACCTTCACAATACCAGTTGATTCAGAGTGGCAGGTTCCATCCGGTTTCAGCGACGAGTTTCGCCTCGTCGGCTTTGATCTTTTTTCGCAATGAGTAGAACCCGCTCCAATTTATGTACCAGCCAGCGGAATGGGTGCGCCTCACGAAGGGGGAACAAGGGGCCTTGGATGAACTGGCGAAGGATCGAGAACAACTTGTGCCCGGCTTTCTTGGTTATAACCGGGCTGTCATGCGGCATAGGAGAAGGAGCAAATTCACAATGAGTCAAGCTTTTCCGGGGGCGAGGCGTAATGAACAGTCCAGGTGAGAAAGCCCAGGCGCGTCTGGGGGCTCTGCTGCGCGACTTTGAATCGTTGAGTCAACATCAGGTAGGCTATCCCTGCAATCAAAACTTCGACTACTCCGAACTGCTCCCCTTTCTGCAATATTGCGCCAACAACGTCGGAGACCCTTTTCACGACAGCAATTTCCGCAGCAATACCCACGAGATAGAGCGCGAAGTCATCGGGCATTTCGCTGACATGATGCGCTTGGCCCGGGAGGAGGCATGGGGCTACGTCACCTCCGGCGGGACCGAGGGCAATATGTACGGCCTGTACCTGGGGCGCGAGCTCTTCCCCGACGGTGTGGTCTACTTTTCCCAGGACACCCACTACAGCGTTGTCAAGATATTGAGCGTGCTGAAAGCGCGCAATATTATGATAAGGAGTCAAGACCACGGCGAGATTGACTACGATGACCTCTACGAGACCATCCGAATCAATCGGGACGCGCCGGTCGTTTTCGTGGCGAACATAGGCACCACTATGAAGGGCGCCGTGGATGACGTGGCGAAGGTGCGCGCCATCCTGGACGACCTGGCGATTACCCAATCCTACCTTCACGCCGACGCCGCCCTCAGCGGTATGATCCTGCCATTCGTGGAAGAGTCGCAGCCCTTCGGGTTTGACTTCGGATTCGACAGCGTCGCCATTAGCGGGCATAAAATGATCGGCTCGCCGATACCCTGCGGCGTCGCACTGACCCGGCGCAAGCACGTAGCGCGTATCGCGCGGTCCATCGAGTACGTGGGCGTACTGGATACTACGCTTACGGGGTCGCGCAACGCCCTGACGCCCCTCATGCTGTGGTACGCCTTCGAAAGCTGCGGGCTGGAAGGGTTCAGGAACATGGTCAGGGAATGCCTCGAGGTTGCTGACTATGCCGTCCACCGCTTCAATGACAACGGCATCCCCGCATGGCGCAATAAAAACTCGGTCACCGTAGTACTCCCGAAACCGGCGGCGGAAGTAGTCCGCAAGTGGCAACTCGCTCCCTACGGCGACATCGCCCACGTCATCACAATGCCCCACGTCACCCGCGAGACCATCGATGCGGTAGTTGACGACTGTCTCAAGCAAAATTAGCCGGAAGCAGGACTGAGGAGGATCGCTGGATGAACCGAATCATCATCATGGCCAACAACGAAGTGGGGGTCATTGCGGATATCAGCCGCGTAATGGCTGATAACGACATCAATATCGAGACTATGACCGCTCAAGGCCCCGGGGAAAACGGCGTCGTTACCCTGACGACCGACGACAATGACGCTGCTCTACGAGCGCTAACCGACGCCGGTTTCAAGGTGGTCACCGACGACGCGCTAATCCTCCAACTCCCCGACGAGCCTGGAGCCCTTGCTAAAGTCGCGCAGAGGTTCAAGGACACCGGCGTCAACATACAAAGCCTACATATCTTGGCCCGCCACCACGGCTACACCACCGTCGCCCTATCCGCCAACGACCGCACCAGGGCCGAAACGCTGGTTGACCGGGACTCCATAGTCTAGTCCGGATGACGAAGCGGGAGACGTCGGCCGCGGACCTGTTTTCAAGAACTTTTGACAATGCCCTCCCGCTGCTCGCCCGTCCCTGGGGCGTCGCTCATTGCGAATATCGGTTAATCGGCGTGCGCCGGCATATGCAGCGCCCTACAACGCGACCACCAGTTCTAAGGTTTGTAATTTCCAAAGGAAGTCCGGAAACGACGCTCTACTGACACCCTGTGCAGATAACCCCGGTCCTCTTGGTATCCGACTAGGACCGCGAGCCGTCGTCCTTGAGTGCGAGGAGCTACGGCCGTCGTTTGCGCTGGGCGTGTTGCTCGACGTACGGCCGGTGAAGATCGGCGGATCGGTCTGGAGATCGTCTACTAGCCGTAGGCCCTTGCGTAGCTCCCCAGGTCGGGCAACAGCGTGGAGTTGGCTAATTCTCTCGCCTGAAGTCATTCCGACATGGCCTCCTCCCTGCTGCGGGCAGATGCCGCTGTGAGGACCCTATCCGCGATTGGTGAGGGAACAAATCTCGTGATTCTTTCGTCTTACACTATGGAACGCATCTGAAACGGTCATTGCTAGAGGGAGGTCGCTGGACCATGCTTTTGAGAATTAGCCGATTCCCAATCCCAATTATGCTCGTCGCACTGCTGGCTGTGACCGCGTGCGGTGGCTCGGACGAATCCACAGGATGGGATTTGCTTCCCAGCAGTGACGAATCTGCTGGGCATCCGGGTGCGCCGGGTGTGCCGGGTGCGCCAGGTGAGCTGGGGGCCGGAGCCGCTGCTGCTGTAGGTGCTGCTGCCGCCCCTAGGAAAGTAGTCGTGGAGGAGGCCATGGCGGTGCTGGCGGCCCCTGCCGCTGCACCGGCCGATATTGAGGCTTCGTCGGAGATACACGCTCAGCTGGTGAATCAGGAACGAATCATCGTCCGCACTGTCGAGGCTACGATCGTGGTGACGGACGTGCAGGGCTCCATGGATCGGATCACGGCGCTGGCCAGAGAACTGGGCGGTTGGGTCGTATCCACCAATCGATTCGAGAAGCACCGTGGGTTCATCTCGTTCCGTGTTCCGGCTGAAGCCCTGGATAAGGCGACCGCGCGTCTGAGGGAGATGGCCATCGAGGTCAAAGCGGAGGTCTCTGACAGCCGAGACGTGACCGATGAGTACTTCGACCTGAGGGCGCGGCTGGACAATCAGGAGGCCACGGAAGAGGCGCTGCTCAAGCTATTGGGGCGCGCCGAGACCGTCGAGGCCGCTTTGAAGGTCCAGCAGACCTTGACCGGAGTCCAGGAAGAAGTTGAGCGCCTGCAGGGTAAGATCAAGCTTCTTGAGGAGACTTCGGCATTTTCGCTGGTGAGCGTCAACTTAGAGCTTGAGCCAGTTGACATGGCGGTGGAGGAGATAGCAGACAAGACGACCGGTGTCGGCGAGAGGGTCAGGTTCCGTGCCTTTTTCAAGCCGCCCGAGGGGATCGAGGACTTCAGCTACACGTGGGACTTCGGTGACGGTGAGAGCATTCGCGGCCATCAGACGGCGCCAACGGAGAAAGAAGATACCCGGGTCGCGGCGACTGTGACCCATAGGTACAGAGACGAAGAGGACTCCCCATACATCGTTCAGTTCGAG
The DNA here is from genome assembly GCA_965225925.1 of Dehalococcoidia bacterium. Classification (GTDB taxonomy): domain Bacteria; phylum Chloroflexota; class Dehalococcoidia; order Lucifugimonadales; family JAGWBF01; genus CBDDBY01. The sequence goes on from CBDDBY010000005.1 coordinate 1,340,204, forward strand.
ATACAGGGCAGCGGCGAAGCGGGTGCCGCCGAAGGCGATACGACCCTGATGGTCGAGGTCACCAGGATTCCCGACATCGTTGTCTTCGCCGGCGAGAGTATCGCTGTGGACGAGGGCGAGGAGGTCGAGTTCAGTGGGTCCTTCACTCGGCCGCCGGGTCTGAACGAGGTAGAGTACAGGTGGGACTTCGGCGACGGCTCCGAGCCTGCCACGGGAATGCTGGGAGTGGAGATCACCACCGCCGTAGCGACTCATGTCTATGAGCACCACCGGCCTTTCTCGTATCAGGCGACGCTTACGATAACGGCCGAGAGTGAGGCTGGTACTGTGGAGGACTCCAGCTCGCTCGACGTAAGGGTTAGAGAGATGCCGGGCTGGGTCATCACGGGTTTGAGCTTCAGCGACCAGGGCAAGACCGCTGTGAGGACCCTGTCCGCGGTTGGTCAGGGGGCACTGATCGGAGTCATCTGGGTGGCCATACTCAGTCCTGCGTGGCTGGTCGTTGGAGGCGGAGGCTACTGGCTGATACGCAGGTACAAGGGCCGGCGGCGTAGCACGTCCGCTGGCTCCTCCGACGTTCGCGAATCGCAGGGCGAGCAGTAGGTGGCTCTAGAGATGTGGGTTAGCAAGTTCGAGGTGACCCGAGTCAGCGAGGTGTCGACATGCTTATAGTTTTGTCACTCAACGTGATCGTGTTTATTGCGATCGCCGTTGCACTCTTCTGGAAGTACCGCCTCACTCGAGACGCTGGCTTCCTCTGGTTCAGCGCCGCGATCGTCGTGTGGCCGCTCGTTAGTGCCGGGTTGAGATCGCTGGCGAAGGGGTCCACCACCAGTGGTGTCTCCTCCGGGTGGGGCGGCCCGTGCCGGTCCCAGTCCGGTTTCCAGGTACGCCGCTTTGGCCGCGTTGTCCCAGTTGGCGAAGTCGGAGATGAACTTGAGCGAGGTCTGCCGTAGTCCTTCGCCTCCCTTGACACGTTCCACTGTGGCGCTGGCGATCTCGAGGGACCGGCGCTGGGCTAAGGTGCTTTTTCATCGCTACGGATTGTCGGATGATGATGCCCTATACGTAGAGAAGCGGCTCGCGGAGATGTTGTGAAAAAATTATCAAACGAGGTCAAGGCACACGTTAACAAAGCTCGGGAGTCCGCCATCCTGGCAGTTGAGACTTACAACAGACCTGGGACGCTTTTTCGCTCCGGCGGGTACGTTGTCTTGATGGTAATAGCCTGGACTGCTTTGTTCCATTCCATTTTCTTAAGGGGCAAGGTAAAGCCATTCTATGTTAAGGCAAGAAGGGGCCGGTATGTCAGATACGAAAAGATAGATGGAGACTACAAAACTTGGGAATTGTCGGAGTGTATTCAGCAATACTATAAAGACAAAAATCCTCCCCTTCGTAAGAATCTAGAGTTTTTTGTTGGCCTGAGGAACAAGATTGAACATCGGAGTATGCCCCAACTCGACGATCAGATTTTTGGTGAGTGCCAGGCTTTGCTACTAAATTTCGAGGCATTGCTCAATAAAGAGTATAGCGACCAATACTCGCTGAACGGGAGCTTGGCCGTTTCGTTACAATTCTCAACTATCACTCCTGAGGGGAAGGCGAGAGCGCTTCGGCATTTGCAAAGCAAGAACTACCCGTCTGTAGTTGAGTATGTCAGGCGATTTCGAAGCGGGTTAGCAGCAGATATTGAGCAGAGTATGGAGTACAGCTACAGGGTGTTTCTATTGCCAAAAACTGGCAATCATGCCAATTCTTCAGATTTGGCAGTGGAATTTATCAATTTAAATGCCCTTGATGACGAGGCAAGGCAGGGCATTGAGCAGGCGGTAACTCTGCTAAAAACACGGGAGACTGCCGTCGCACACCTTGGACAGATGAAACCGGGCGATGTTGCTAGCACGGTTCAATCTCACCTGGGGTTTAAATTCGGTACAAATCACCACACGACGTGTTGGAAATACTTCAAAGTTAGACCCTTACATGGTGCTACCAACCCAAGAAACTGCGATGTACGTTACTGCCAGTACGATGTGCCCCATAAGGATTATATCTATACCGACGGGTGGGTAGAATTGCTGGTGTCAAAATTGGCAGACCCTATTAAATTTGCCGAAATTCTAGGCAAGGAACCCGAGAAACTGTCACAGGAAGCGGCTTAAGTTCAGTCATACGAAGGCGGCATGGTGGCCATTGCCACTGTTCTATTATCTCGGTCGCGGCTGGGGACCAACCGCGACCTTACCCACGTCCGCTAGGTGGAAACAGACCTATGAACGCCTTGCATATCCCCTACGTGATCGACAACCATAATCACCGCATGGCCGAGGTGCTCGGTGGAGTTCTGTCTAGGCACGCGGGCAAGTCTCTGGACGTCGCCACCGCCTACTTTAACGTCCAAGGGTTCACACTGCTCCAACATGGTCTCCTCGGCCTGGGCAGTTTTCGCCTGTTGCTCGGAGATGAACTTCCATGCGCCTCCGTTAATCCCACCCTAAACGACCACTTTTCAGGGTAGTCTAGCTAGGCCTGTTCCTCTTTCGCCTTCTTTTTTGACTTACGCAGCACCTTGTATTGGCTGAGTTGTCTGAGACAAGTGTTGCAGTGCGTCCTTCCTAAGGTCGATGGTTCTTTTTGGCATCTTGGGCAAAGGCCCTGCTCCTCGTCCAGTCTCCTCTGTTCTCGTGTTTAAAGATTCCGTAGCTTTCTTAGGTCTTCCGGGGGAGCGCTTTGGAGATTGCCGGCGGCCAGACATCTTGCTTCGGCTTTAGCCCGAATCCACCGAAGGACGTCCTTGGGGACAGCCCTTAAAGAAGCCAGCGGGTGCTCCTCTGAATCTGGGATAATGGTTTTGGAACAGAAACCAGCCCGGAAACAAGGAGCACCCAATAGATGCTGCCACAGAACAAACCCGACCGTATGCGCATCCTCTTTGACGACCATCGCCTGGTGGCCAATGCCGGCCTGCTCCTGCCGGCCACCCTAGCCCGGCACCTGGGCCTGCGGGAACTCGTCGACCATCACCTTGACCTCGGCGGAGCGCCGGGACGGGCGAACACTGGGGACAAGATGCTGACGCTGGTCGCTTCCGCGCTGGCAGGCGGCGACTGCATCGACGACGCCGATGCGCTGCGCGCTGGTGGGACGGTCGGTGTTCTAGGCTGCGTGGTCAAGGCGTCATCCACCCTGGGGACCTTCCTGCGCAGCTTCCGGTGGGGGCATGTCCGTCAATTCGACCGCGTGAGCCGCCAGTTGTTGGCCCGGGCCTGGGCCGCTGGGGCCGGACCCGGCGACTCGCCCCTGAGCATCGACCTGGACTCGACCATCTGCGAGACCTATGGACTGGCCAAGGAGGGAGCGCGCCACCACGGCTATACCAGCGCCCGCGGCTATCACCCGCTGCTGGCCATTGCCGCCGGCACCGGCGAGGTGCTGATGTCCCGGCTGCGCGAGGGCCGGGCCAACACCGCCCGTGGCGCGGCCCACTTCCTGCGTGAGACGGTGGGGCGGGTGCGCTACGGCGGGGCCAGGGGACAACTCACGGTGCGGGCCGACAGCGGCTTCTACGCCCACACTGTCGTTGCCGCCTGCCGGGAAATGGATGTCCGCTTCTCTATCACCATCCGCCAGCGCGCCAGCCTGCGGGACCTGATCGAGGCGATACCAGAGGAGGACTGGACTCCCATTCCCTACTGGATGGACGGCGCCGCCGATGTCGCCGAGACGACTTACACCCCGTTCCAGACCAAGCCGGACGCCCCGCCGGCGCGGCTCATTGTCCGGCGGGTGAAGCCGACGCCCGGTTCCCAGCTCGCCCTCTTCGCCAGATACAGCTATCACGCCTTCATCACCGACCGCGATGGGAAGACGCTGGAACTGGAGGCCGATAATCACCGCCACGCCGAGGTCGAGAACGCCATACGCGACCTCAAGTACGGCGTCGGGCTGAACCACATGCCGTCGGGGCGCTTCGCCGCCAACGGCGCCTGGCTGGCGGTACAGGTGATGGCGCATAACCTGGCCCGCTGGACGGCGCGGATTGGTCTGGGCGAGGGGACCGTGATCACCAAGACCCTCAGGCGGCGGGTCTTCGCTCTGGTGGGACGGATCACCCGCTCGGCGCGCCGCCTCACTTTGCATCTCCCCCGGCGCTGGCCTTGGGAAACCCAATTCAGTCGCGCCTTGGCCCGGCTGCAAGCCATTCCGTTCCCGGCCTGACGGCCAGCCTGCAACTGACCCAACGTCCCCGCAATCTCGCGCCACCCCGGTCGCGAGAGTCCCCTGCTGCGTATCCTCTCGCCATCCCGCGCATCGCAACTCCCGCATAGGGCCTTAGGGGCCCTGTGCGGCGACTGAAGACCGTCCGCCGGCCTCCCATCTACCCCAAGACCCCAGGCCATCTCCCCTGTAGCTCCCTCACCCACCCCCTTCCGCTGTCCTCACGCCGTCCATCCGTGTCCTTCGGTGGATTCGGGTTAAGGGCAACATCGGCGAGTCAGACAGTGGCGGCATCTGGAACCAGGGCACTCTAACACTGACCAACAGCGTGGTAACCGGCAACACGGCGCCCCGGGGCGCCGGCATCGAGAACCGGGCCACCCTAACTGTGACCAACAGTTCTGTCAATGGAAACATTGCTGAAGTAGGAGGCGGCTTCCGTAACAGAGATGGCGGCACCCTCACTTTGATGGACAACACAGTCAGCGGCAACACCGCTGCTCTCGACGGAGGGGGAATCTTCAGCCGATCCGGTACAGTGAGCCTGATCAATACCACTGTCAGCGGCAATACAGCCAATATCGGCGGCGGCATTCGGAATGACTCGCCGGGAACCCTGAACGTGATCGACAGCGTCATCAACGGCAACAACGCCGCCAGCGCCGCCGGCATATTCAGCGCCGGAGCGACGACGGTGGTCAGGAGCACCGTCAGCTTCAACATCGATTCAACAGACTTCACTGCCGGCGGTATCGCTGTGGATCGCACCACCCTGACCGTGATAAACAGCACGATCCACGGCAACCGTGGCGGACGGGGTGGTATCAAGGGCAACTTCGCCACCGCCAACATCACCAACTCCACCATAACCGGCAACCATGGTTTCCTGAGTGGGGGCGGCGTCTCCGCCGGCGGTACCTTCACGTTCACCAACACCATCATCGCCGGCAACACCACTTCCCATAACCAAAATAAGGGGCCCGACTGCGTCGCGAACGGGTCTACTGCGTCTGGGGGACACAACCTGATCGGTATAGACTGTGAGGCAGCCCTGTGGCCGGTGACCACCGGGCGACATAGTGGGCACCCAGGCCAGCCCCGTAAATCCTATCCTGGGGCCCTTGCAGGACAACGGCGGCCCCACGCCCACCCGCGCCCCGCTACCCGGCAGCCCTGCCCTGGACGGAGGCGGCGACGGCGTCCTGGGCTCTCCCCTATTCCTGACCACGGACCAGCGGGGCGCCGGCTTCCCCCGCCTCCAGGGCGCCCACGTGGACATCGGCGCCTTCGAGGCTACACCTCCGGAGCCTGCACAGTCCTCGCCCTTCACCGTAACCAAGACAGGGGACGCCGATGACGGCCTGTGCGGGGTCAACGACTGCTCCTTGAGGGAGGCCATCGCCTCGGGCGACTCCGGCGACGCCATCAACATCCCCCTCGGCGTCTACACCCTGACCCTCGGCACGGAGCTTACCATCGACCAGAACCTGAGCCTCACCGGCGCCGGCTCCGGGGACACAATCATCCAGGCGGCTGCATCGTCGGCTGATGCAACTCACCGCGTCTTGACCGTAAGCGGTGACCGTAGGGTTTCCATATCCGGGGTTACTATCAGGCATGGAAACATCGGCGAGGGCGGTGGTGTCCTGAACAATGGCAACATGACCCTGACCAACAGCAGCATCACTGGCAATACCGCTGTCGGTGGCGGTGGTCTCATGAACCGTGGCTCCCTGACCATGGCTAATAGCACCATTATCGCTAACAGCACTCCCAACGGCAGCGGCGCTGGTATTACTAACCGAACCGGCGCCAACCTGATCGTGACCCACAGTATCATTGCAGTCAACTTGGCAGGCGGGTCCGGCGGCGGCATCGAGAACGACGGCGGGAGCATTACCCTTGATAGCAGCACTGTCAGCGGTAATGTCGGTAACGGCATTGTCAACGGCTTCAATAGTACCGTTGTCCTCATCAACAGCACCGTGAGCGGCAACGGGACTTCCAGCGGAATCCTGAACAGCGCGGGCGGCATTCTCAACTTCGGTACCTTAACCCTGACCAACAGCACCCTCAGCGACAACTCTGCCAGCGGCCCAGGCGCAGGCGGTATCCACAACGTGAACCCGGGTACGGTAGAGCTTGTCAATACTATTGTCTCAGGGAACACGGCATCGCTCCACCCGGATTGCAAGGGCGTCCTCACCACCCTAGGTCACAACCTGGTGGGTGATGCCACTGACTGCGGTTTCACCCCGGCGACAGGCGACCTGGTGAACGTTGACCCATTCCTCGGCCCCCTGCAAGACAACGGTGGTCCAACCCTGACTCACGCCCTGCTGCCGGGCAGCCCGGCCATAGACGCCGGTGACGACATTGTCCTCGGCCCCCCGCATATTTTGACCGGAGACCAGCGGGGCGAGCCAAGGCTGTCGGGAATGCACGTGGACATTGGGGCCTACGAGTTTCAGGCTACTCCCCCACCCACCCTCCCCCGTATGCCCGCCCTACAGCAGCAGTTCGACATACTGGCCGATCCAGACACCCCACCGGAGCTGGCCCTGGAGGCCATCAACCGGCTCCCAGGCATCATCATCGGCTCACCGGTGGTGCTCCCCACCTCTGGCGGCCAGGTCTCCATGGAGACCTGGATGGAGACGGTGCGGTTCTATAACAGGGCGAAGATCGACCTGGTGGACGCCATCGCCATCCTTGGCGACGTGAAGCTGGGGAACGCTGCCCGGTCCCCTCACATCGACTCCGGCGTGAGGGCCCATGCCAACCAGGTGAGCGTGCTCCTGGAGGGAACCCTGAGTGTTATCCGGGGCCTGGCCCACCAGGTAGGCGGCATAGATCCGGCGGGGACCATCTCTCCCCGCCTGAGGACCGACAGGCAGAGGATCGAGTCCCCATTCTTGCCCTTGGCGCCCGTGGGCTTCGGTCTCTTCCCCATAGAGCGCACTGAGGTTTGCAACGTGGAGAGCGGGGAGAACAGCAGCTTCGGCACCGACACCGGCGGCTCCTTCAGCGAGTTCAGCAGCCACAGCCGCCCTTGCGTCATCACCAAGGAGAGCGTCGGTGTCAAGGCCGTGCTCTTCCACCGCATCATCCCCGTCTACCAGGAGCCCTGGGACGTGCGGGAGAGCCCCATCATCGGGCACGAGGTGGTGTGGTACATCCGCTGGGTACTGGCCGAGCACATCAAGACCATCATTTACGAGCGGGACTCCACCGGTAATATCAGCATGAGGATTGGGCAGCGGGATGTGCTGATGCCGGGCTTATCGAAATTCTGGAGCTTCTACCCGCCTTAGTACTCCGTCAACCTGCATTCGATAGGTGCATTTCACCCCCATCCCGACCTTCCTCCATCAAAAGGGGGAGAGAATTCTCTACCCCTCGACGGGGGATCCGCCTTCGGCGGAAGAGTGGGGGTGAAACTCAAGCCCAAATACAGGTTGACTGAGCACTAATTAAATCACTGTCCTCACAGAAATGAGGAGGAGGCATGGGCCTGGAGAATATCGAGAGGCGGCTCAGGGTACTGGAGGACATCGAATCGATCAAGAGGCTCAAGGCCCTCTATTGCGCCTACTGCGACGACGGTTTCAACCTTGATGACCTGGCCATGGTGTATTCCGAGGACGCTTACTGGGAGGCGGGCCACCACGGCAGCGCCCAGGGTAGGGACCAGATCCTGGCCATGGTGTCGGGTTCTCCTAAAAGGACGCCCTTTGTGGTCCACATGGTGATGAACCCGATCATAGAGGTGGATGGGGACAAGGCTACGGGGATCTGGTATCTTTTCATGGCCCGCACCCATGCCGAGGGCAACCAGGCCGTCTGGGGCTCGGCCCGGTACGACGAAGAGTATACTAGGGTGGATGGGGGAGTGGAAGATCAGCCAGCAGAAGGTCACCGAAAACTTCAGGACGCCCTTCGACCAGGGATGGGCGAAGAAGAGGTTCATGTGAGGTTATTGTAATGGGAAACTGGTGATGCACCGTGTCACCATGATCGAAGGGGACGGCATCGGCCCCGAGGTGGTGGCATCCACCCGGCGGGTGGTGGAGGCTACCGGCCTGGATGTGGAGTGGGAGCTGGCGGTAGTGGGAGAAGCGGCCCGGCGGCAGGGGGCGGAAGACTTGCTTCCCACCAAAGTCCTGGAGTCCATAAAGCGCAACAAGGTAGGGCTCAAGGGTCCGGTGACTACGCCCGTAGGGGAGGGCATCCCCAGTATAAACGTCTGTATTCGCAAGGAGCTGGACCTGTACGCCAGCGTACGTCCCGTTCGCTCTCTTCCCGGTGTAGCATGCCTCCATTCCGACGTTAACCTTACTCTAGTCCGTGAAAACACCGAGGACCTATACGCGGGCATCGAGCACGAGATCCTGCCCGGCATCGTGGAGAGCCTCAAGCTGATTACCCGGACCGCCTCGCTGCGCATCGCCCGCTACGCCTTCCAATACGCGAAACAGACTGGATACAGCCGGGTCACCGCCGTCCACAAGGCCAACATCATGAAACTCTCCGACGGCCTCTTTCTTAACTGCTGTCGCGAGGTGGCAGGGGAATTCCCCGACATCAGCTTCGACGATCGGATAATTGACAGCGTCTCCATGCGGCTGGTCATGCATCCCCAGGAGTTCGGGGTTCTGGTGGCCACCAACCTCTATGGCGACATTCTGTCCGATACAGCGGCGGGTTTGGTCGGCGGTCTGGGGATGGTCCCCGGAGCCAATATCGGCGAGGACTGCGCCGTCTTCGAGGCAGTCCACGGGAGCTGGCCCGAAGCCGGGGGAAAGGGCATCGCCAATCCCACGGCGATGATTCTCAGCGGGGTAATGATGCTCCGGCACCTGGGCGAAGAGGCCAAGGCGCAGTCAGTACAGCGTGCGCTCTACCGCACCCTGGAGGAGAGGTCCCACCTCACCCGCGACCTGGGTGGAACGGCCAGCACCGGTGAGTTCACCGACGCGGTGATCAGCCACCTCTCACCCCCCATCTCTTCAATAGGATAGGGGCGAAGTATGCCTCGCCCCTACGGAAGGGGGATCCGCCGACGGCGGACGAGTGGGGGTGAAACCCTTCATCCAATACGGTTGACTAAACCCGAATCCACCGAAGGACACCGATGGACGGCGTGAGGACAGCGGAAGGGGGTGGGTGAGGGAGCTACAGGGGAGATGGCCTGGGGTCTTGGGGTAGATGGGGAGGCCGGCGGACGGTCTTCAGTCGCCGCACAGGGCCCCTAAGGCCCTATGCGGGAGTTGCGATGCGCGGGATGGCGAGAGGATACGCAGCAGGGGACTCTCGCGACCGGGGTGGCGCGAGATTGCGGGGACGTTGGGTCAGTTGCAGGCTGGCCGTCAGGCCGGGAACGGAATGGCTTGCAGCCGGGCCAAGGCGCGACTGAACTGGGTTTCCCAAGGCCAGCGCCGGGGGAGATGCAAAGGTGAGGCGGCGCGCCGAGCGGGTGATCCGTCCCACCAGAGCGAAGACCCGTCGCCTGAGGGTCTTGGTGATCAGGGTCCCCTCGCCCAGACCAATCCGCGCCGTCCAGCGGGCCAGGTTATGCGCCATCACCTGTACCGCCAGCCAGGCGCCGTTGGCGGCGAAGCGCCCCGACGGCATGTGGTTCAGCCCGACGCCGTACTTGAGGTCGCGTATGGCGTTCTCGACCTCGGCGTGGCGGCGATGATCGGCCTCCAGTTCCAGCGTCTCCCCATCGCGGTCGGTGATGAAGGCGTGATAGCTGTATCTGGCGAAGAGGGCGAGCTGGGAACCGGGCGTCGGCTTCACCCGCCGGACAATGAGCCGCACCGGCGGGGCGTCCGGCTTGGTCTGGAACGGGGTGTAAGTCGTCTCGGCGACATCGGCGGCGCCGTCCATCCAGTAGGGAATGGGAGTCCAGTCTTCCTCTGGTATCGCCTCGATCAGGTCCCGCAGGCTGGCGCGCTGGCGGATGGTGATAGAGAAGCGGACATCCATTTCCCGGCAGGCGGCAACGACAGTGTGGGCGTAGAAGCCGCTGTCGGCCCGCACCGTGAGTTGTCCCCTGGCCCCGCCGTAGCGCACCCGCCCCACCGTCTCACGCAGGAAGTGGGCGGCGCCACGGGCGGTGTTGGCCCGGCCCTCGCGCAGCCGGGACATCAGCACCTCGCCGGTGCCGGCGGCAATGGCCAGCAGCGGGTGATAGCCGCGGGCGCCGGTATAGCCGTGGTGGCGCGCTCCCTCCTTGGCCAGTCCATAGGTCTCGCAGATGGTCGAGTCCAGGTCGATGGTCAGGGGCGAGTCGCCGGGTCCGGCCCCAGCGGCCCAGGCCCGGGCCAACAACTGGCGGCTCACGCGGTCGAGTTGACGGACATGCCCCCACCGGAAGCTGCGCAGGAAGGTCCCCAGGGTGGATGACGCCTTGACCACGCAGCCTAGAACACCGACCGTCCCACCAGCGCGCAGCGCATCGGCGTCGTCGATGCAGTCGCCGCCTGCCAGCGCGGAAGCGACCAGCGTCAGCATCTTGTCCCCAGTGTTCGCCCGTCCCGGCGCTCCGCCGAGGTCAAGGTGATGGTCGACGAGTTCCCGCAGGCCCAGGTGCCGGGCTAGGATGGCCGGCAGGAGCAGGCCGGCATTGGCCACCAGGCGATGGTCGTCAAAGAGGATGCGAATACGGTCGGGTTTGTTCTGTGGCAGCATCTATTGGGTGCTCCTTGTTTCCGGGCTGGTTTCTGTTCCAAAACCATTATCCCAGATTCAGAGGAGCACCCGCTGGCTTCTTCAAAGACTGTCCCCAAGGACGTCCTTCGGTGGATTCGGGCTAAATGCTAGTCCTGGGACAGCCGCCCGAACTGGTCCGTTTCGACTCCCGTTTCGACGTACCTGCCGGTAACCCTGGTGCACCCGTACACCCACATAATCCGCATGGAGCCATCTCCCCGGTTGCCGGCGTCCCTCAATCTAGGCTACGGCTTCGCCCTTAAGCAGGGTCACCTACTCATCGGTGTTGTGGATATGCTCCGCAATGGACGCTCTTGGCGGGAAGGTGGTCATGCCGTTGGAGAAGGAACAGGCCCCAGTGGCCTCCACGATTAGAGGGGTGCTGTAAATCTCCGCGCCACGGTCTATGGTCTGGATCTCTTTAGAAGTGCAGTATCCTGGCTCCGCTCATTTCCCCTCCCTGAGTTTTTCGTGGCATTATAGCCCCATTACCCCTGCCATTAAAGTCAACTAAATACCGTCACCCCTTAGCCTTTTGGTTACTTAACGTGTGCTATAATCGCAGGCGGTGCCCAAAGAACGGGGAGGAATGGATGCTTCCTGAGCCGGGTGAGGAGTTCTCTTTAGGCTGCTGGGTTGTGGGGCCGGACCTGGCCGGGGAATACTTGAAGGCAGTGGGGGACAGCTCGTCCATCTACCAAGAGCTTGGAGTGGCGCCTCCCATGGTGCTGGCGGCTCGGGTGCTGGCGGCACTGCTGGAAGAGCTGGAGCTGCCTCCAGGCACCATTCATGCCTCCCAGGAGCTGGACTGCCGGCGCACCGTAAACCTGGGCGAGGAAGTGTCCTGCATGGCCAAGCTCTCCAGGCCCATGCGCCGGGGTGGCTGGAGGTTCATCTCCGCCGATTTCGCGGTGCATGGACCCGGAGGCGATGCCATCCTGATGGGAAAGACCAACGTCTTGGTGCCGGTAGAGGAGCCGAGGGACCGTTAGCATGAAATTGGAGGAGGCCCTACCTGCCATTGAGAAGCTGGTCACTCAAGAGCAGATAAGCTGGTACGCCAAAGTTTCGGGAGACCACAATCCTCTACACCTGGACCCTGAGTTCGCATCGGGCACCCAGTTTGGTGGTGTGATCGCCCACGGAATGCTCACATTGGCCTTCGTTTCCGAGATGCTAACCCTCGCTTTTGGCAAAAGCTGGCTTGACAGCGGGAAGCTAAAAGTCAGGTTCAAAGGCGCGGCTTATCCGGGAGATAGGCTGCGGACATCGGGAAAAGTGGTGAAAGAGGAGGCCGGGCCTAACGGGCAGTCGGTACAATGCTCGGTGGGCCTGACCAATGGCCGGGGAGAGGAGCTCATAACCGGGACGGCGTCATTGACGATGCCTTCCGGCTCGACCTGATAAGACGAATAATTCATGGAGGAGAGAGATACCGCATGAGCACAGGACAGGCTGGGGGGCCCAAGGCCAATATTCGCATAGCAGTTGACGCTATGGGCGGTGACTATGCCCCGGGGGAGATCGTAAAAGGGGCTCTGGAGGCTGCGCGCCAGAAATCCATAGAGATATTGCTGGTGGGAGACCCCGAAGAGGTGGAAGCCCAGCTACGCAGGTACAGCGTGAACGGCGGTCATCCCGCCCATCCCGAATCTCTGGTAAGGGCCGTGCCCTCCGAGGGCAAGATAGTCGAGGATGAGCATCCCGTCCAGGCTTTGCGGCACAAGCCCAAGTCCTCCATCGCCGTCGCCACCCATTTGGTGAAACAGGGGGAGGCCGACGCCCTGGTTTCTCTGGGCTCCACGGGTGCGTCCATGGCCAGCGCCGCCCTTATCCTCGGCACTCTGGATGGTCTGGAGCGGCCCTGCATCGGGGGACCATTCTTAGGACTGGCCCCCAGGACCGTGGTAGTTGACATGGGTAGCAGCGTAGACTGCCGGCCTGCCTTGCTCCTGGACTTCGCCGCCATGGGCTGCGTCTTCGCCCGAACATTTCTGGGCATTGAACGGCCAACAGTGGGGCTCCTCAGCACCGGGGCAGAGGAGTCCAAGGGTAACCGCCAGGTGGCGGAGGGGTACCAGCTTTTCAAGGCGAGCAACCTGCACTTCGTCGGTAACGTGGAAGGGATGGACTTCTTCACCGGCAAGGCCGATGTCATCGTCTGTGACGGCTTCGTGGGGAATATCCTGGTGAAATTCACCGAAGGTCTGGGGGCTACCATGGCCGCCTATTTGAAGAAAGTCCTGAATGGAAAGCTGCCGTCCGCCGACATCGAATCCTTGTCCTCCGAGATGTGGGAAGTAAATAATTTGCCGAAAAAGATGGGCGGGCCACTGTTCGGCGTTAACGGCGCCGTGGTAGTGGGCCACGGTTCATCCAAGGCCGACGGGGTGGCAGGCGCCATCGACACCGCACGGAGATGCGTGGAGCTCAACCTGGTCGAAAACATGAGAAGAGAGCTCGACTCCCTCCGCAACGCCAATCTTCTCATCCAGCAGAGCTGAAGAGTATACCGAATGCCCTCAACCCGACCTTCGGTCACCCTTCTCCCTGGGGGAGAAAAGATGGGGATGAGGGTATATTCCTGAGCGAGAAAGCCCTGGGTTCCGAAAAATGACAAGGGGGGGGGATGGCCTATTGAGGCTGGAGGGCAGGATAGCGCTGGTAACGGGCTCCTCCAGGGGCATCGGCGAGGTGATCGCCCTGCGGCTGGCCAGGGATGGGGCGAAGGTGGCTGTCAACTACCACACCGGGACCGAGGCCGCATCCAAAGTGGTCGAATCCATCCTTGCGACCGGGGGGGACTCCTTCGCCGTGGGCGCAGACGTGTCCCAGGAAGACCAGGTAGAGTCCATGCTGGAGCAGGTAGCGCAGCGCTGGGGCAAGCTGGACATCCTGGTCAATAACGCCGGGATAACCAGGGATAAGCTGCTCCTGCGCATGGGTTCAAAAGAGTGGGACGACGTGATCAACGTGAACCTGAGGGGCGCCTACCTTTGCACCAAATTGGCCCTGCCCCACATGATGCGGCAGCGGTATGGAAGAATAGTGAACATGTCCTCGGTAGTGGGGCTTACCGGCAACCCCGGCCAGGTCAATTACGCCGCCTCCAAGGCGGGACTCATCGGGCTCACCAAGGCCGCCGCACGGGAGGTGGCCTCCCGAAACATCACCGTAAATGCCGTCGCCCCCGGTTACATCACCACGGCCATGGTGAACAAGCTGAGTGAGGAGGCCCGGCAGGCCGTACTGGCCCGCATACCCATGGCCCGCTTCGGGACACCCGAGGACGTGGCCGAGGCGGTGGGTTTCCTCTGCTCCGAAGGCGCCGGCTACATCACCGGCCAGGTCATCGGAATCGACGGCGGCCTGGCGGTGTAGTATACTCCTGCCGTATGATTTAATGGCCCAACTTGTGTCCTCGACACAAAGGCTGCCTCCAGCCAAAAAGGAGGGAGATGGCCAGAACACATTACTTCGTCCTGGGTCTACTGGTATTGTTGGCTACGATCGCTAAGGGGTGCATTACGAGTAAGCCGCCAGCTAGTCCAACCCCCGACATTCCAGCTATGGTGGCGTCGGCGGTGAAGGCTGCGCTACCGACCGCCACCCCTACTCCGGAGCCAGATATTGAGGCGACGGTTGAAGCTCGACTCAGGGCAACGTTGGAGGCAATCCCAACCTCTACGCCAACCCCTACACAATCGCCGACAGCCACACCAACTGCCGTCCCTACGGCCACTCCTACTCCTACATCAACCCCAACACCAGTGCCTACTCCCACCAATACTCCCACACCCTTACTGACTCCTACACCGACACGAAGGCCCACCCATACTGCCACCGCTACACCTGTCCCTACGCCGTCCTTCGTTGATTTAGTCAGTGCGATGAAGCCAGGCGTTAATACATTCGATGCCGTGGTCATTGGAAGCAACAAGGTATGGTCTCATTACAAACGAAGGGGGTCTGCCGAAGGGGGATTGCTCGCATCTGGTCTTACAAGTGACATAGACACCGGGCCAGTTGGAAGCAACTAAATGCGTGTAATCGTTTCTGGTAACATTGGCTGGTTGTTTCTAAATGAGAGGTTTGTCACGGCCTTGACTCTGGGGGTGTCCAGCGCAGGAGGGGACATCGAAGTGACGGCTGCCTTCTTCGAATGTGGTGAAATCCCTGGTGCCGTAACCAGCTTTGAAGCCTCTACAGTATGGGCTCCGTGATTGGTCACGTGTTGGGATGTGCTCAGTCCCTACGGCGAGGCCCATAAGGGCTACGTTAAAGGTAGTATCATTAAGGCTTAGTAGCGGCCTACTTGTTCCTGCGTCACTTCTTCTCCCCTTCGATGGGGGAGTCATAGAGGGGATTAAAAATAGAAGCCAAGCGATATCAGGGTAAGACCCTACAGTACCTGGTGATAGAGCCCGACGGCTATAGCCCTGGGGTGAAATATCCCATGGTCATAATGCTACACGGCTTCGGCGCCAACATGCAGGACCTGGCCGGCCTTAGCCCCGCCATAGCCCCCCGGGGCTACGTCTACGCCTTCCCCAACGCTCCCCTGGCGTTCGAGCTAGGCCAGGGTCATGTGGGCTACGGCTGGACTCCGCCCAGGGGAGAGGGCACCGATGATGATGTTAAGCGGGCCGAGGAGCTGCTGGAGGTCTTCTTCGACAGGGTGATTGAACAGTACAACGTAACCCCCGGCCGGGTGCTGCTGGCTGGATTTTCCCAGGGCGGGATAATGACTTACCGCTGCGGGCTGGAAAGGCCCGACCTGTTCGCGGGGCTGGCGGTGCTAAGCGCCTCCCTCCCTGACCCGGTGCAGCTAAAGGCCCGGCTGCCATCGGAACGGAAGCAGCCCATATTTATTGCCCACGGCGTCCACGACCAAATGTTGCCTGTTGCGCCTGCGAGGGAGGCGGCGGCATTTCTGGAGGGGGAGAGATACACGGTGAAGTACAGGGAGTACCAGATGGGCCACGAAATCAACCAGCAGGTGATGGATGATCTAGTTCCCTGGATCAAAGAAACGCTGCCCCCGGCCTCGGCATAGGACCCTGGCAAGGTCAATGCCGGCAGTTGCAATTTTGTTGCTTTGGTGTATAATCAACTTGGCATAAGTTAGGTTACCGGACCAACGTCTTCTGACCATGGCACTGGATGACCTCAACGGAGCCAGAGAAAAAATAGGAGGTCATCCAAATGGCATTATCTGACAAGACCCTGGCGTGCGCGGAGTGTGGAGCGGCATTCACATTCACCACGGGCGAGCAGGAGTTCTTCGCCGAGAGAGGCTACACCAACGAGCCGAAGCGGTGCCCCGCCTGCAGAGACGCCCGAAAGGGCCAGGTGCGCGGTTTCCGCCAGGGTAGTGTACGTGAGATGCACCCCGCGGTTTGCGCCGAGTGTGGTGTCGAAACCACAGTCCCGTTTAGGCCCCGTGGTGACAGACCCGTCTACTGTAGCGATTGCTTCAGCAAGATGAGGGACACCAGCCCTCGCGGCTTCTAAGAAAGCCTTAGAAAAAGGGGCCCCGTATATCGGGGCCCCTTCCTTTTTACAGACAATCCATTCCGATTCCTCTTCCCAAGATGGTGGTCCTCAAGCTTCTACACCCTTGCACGCCCATTGTTGCTTTGCTTACAATTAGGCCTGTTCCTCCGATTGGGGATGTTTTTTGTTTATGCAGGCGCCTCGGAGTAGCAATTCTCGAGTGCAGTTATCGTATATGGTGGCGCTATGAAATTTAATGACCTTCGCGACTTCATCGGCTTCCTCGAAGGGAAGGGGGAGCTGAAGAGGATAAAGGCGCCCGTCAGCTGTGAGTTGGAGATAGCCGAGATATGCGACCGCGTGGTTAAGAAGGGCGGCCCAGCCCTGCTGTTCGAGAACGTGGAGGGCTACGATATTCCTGTATTGATCAATATGTTTGGAACTGAGAGGCGGATGGCCTGGGGCCTGGGAGTTGAGCGCCTGGACGAGCTGGCGGAAAGGATCAGCGAGCTCCTGGGCCTGATGCAGGGCCCGCCCCAGGGGATCATGGAGAAGCTGAAGACCCTGGGACAGCTGAGGCGGATGGCTTCCTTCCAACCCAAGATGGTTGGCAGCGCCCCTTGCCAGGAGGTGGTGATTACCGGTGATGACGTTGACCTGACCAGGTACCCCATCCTCAAGTGCTGGCCCCTGGACGGGGGACGCTACATAACCCTACCGCTGGTGATTACCCGCGACCCCGAGACTGGCAACCGCAACGTGGGCATGTACCGGATACAAGTCTACGACAGGCGTACCACCGGCATGCACTGGCAGACCCATAAGGTGGGCGCCCACCACTATCGTGTGGGTGGCGAGCAGGGGCTTCAACGTCTGGATGTGGCCGTGGCCCTTGGGGGAGACCCGGCGACCATATGGACGGCATCCGCCCCCTTACCGCCGGGTATGGACGAGCTGATGGTGGCGGGATTCATTCGCGAAGAGGCTGTGGAGATGGTCAAGGCCAAGACCGTGGACCTGGATGTGCCCGCCCGTGCCGAGATGATTATCGAGGGGTACGTGGTCCCCGGGGATGAAGCGGTGGAGGGCCCCTTCGGCGACCACACGGGCTACTACTCCATGGCAGACACATACCCAGTGTTCCACGTCACCTGCATAACCCAGCGCAGGAACCCCATCTATCCCACCATAATCGTGGGAAGGCCCCCCATGGAGGACTACTACATGGGCAAGGTCACCGAGCGGGTGTTCCTGCCCATCATCAAGACGGTCCTTCCAGAAGTCGTCGACGTCTGCATGCCCGCCGAGGGGATATTCCACAACCTGGTCATCGTCTCCATCAAGAAGGAGTATCCGGGGCAGGCCCGGAAGGTGATGTACGGTCTATGGGGGATGGGCCTGATGTCCCTGGCCAAGACCATCATCGTGGTTGACCACTCCGTCAACGTGCACGACCTTTCGGAGGTGGCCTGGCGGGTCACCAACAACATTGATCCTGCTCAAGATATCCTCTTCGCCAGCGGGCCATTGGACGACCTGGACCACTCGTCGCCGACCCCCAAGTTCGGCAGCAAGATGGGGATAGACGCCACCTCCAAGGGCCCCATGGAGGGCCGCCAGCGGGAGTGGCCGCCGGACATCGTGATGAGTCCCGAGGTAGTGGCCCTGGTGGACGGCAAGTGGGCCGAGTATGGGCTGTAGGGCGGAACGAGGAATGAAGCTATGCGATATCTTGGTATCACCCGTAAGGAGCAGAGGCATTTGGCTATCCCAGATGCTTTTAGCGAGGTGGAAGACAGTACAACCTATGGGGTTGTAGAAATAGGGGGCGACATCCTCCTGATGCCTCCGCCAATGAATAAAGAGCGGCTGGCACAAATCGAAATGTTGGCCAAACGGTCCATTGGTGAGCATCGGGAAACCCTGGAGGGTCTTGCCAGTTGAAGCGTAAAGGACTGTCATTCTGAAGGAGCGCAGCGACTGAAGAATCTAGTAGAGAAGGGCCTTCATGGATCGGTACTTCGTCTACATCATGAGCAGCTACCGGGGTACCCTTTATGTCGGGGTGACCAACGATTTGCCCCGTAGAGTCCATCAGCACCGTAGCGGTTATCGGAGCGGCTTCACCAAGAAATACCACATTACCAAGCTGGTGTATTATGAGGCGACGAGCGAGGTTTTCTCTGTTATCGCCAGTGAGAAACAGATCAAGGGCTGGATCAAGAAAAAGAAAGTTGAACTCATCGAATCGACAAATCCAGGTTGGACAGATATAGCCGAGACATGGGACGATCGCCTCCCATCCCCTCCAGACCCTTCGCTCCACTCAGGGTGACATGCGGCAGACTCGAGGATTTGGGTAGCTAAAGACCAATGCAAAATGCGATTGGAATACCATCAGCGGCGCTGAACAAAGCCCACCTCTTCTATGAGGCGGTGCGGTTCGAGCACACGCTGTTCGCCCTGCCCTTCGCCTACATCGGGATGTTTCTGGCGGCGGACGGGCTGCCCACGCTCTCTCAGTTTGTCTGGATAACCGTGGCCATGGTGGCGGCCCGCACCATCGCCATGTCCTCCAACCGCCTCATCCACTGGCGAGAGGACGCGGCCAACCCCCGCACCGCCAACCGGCACCTCCCCAAAGGGCTGCTGAAGCCCCGGGAGATGGGCCTGCTCATGGCCGTGTCCGTGGGGGTGTTCCTCTTCGCCGCCTCCCAGCTGAATACTCTGGCCTTCATACTGGCGCCGGTGGCGGCGGTCTACGTGGTGGCATACTCCTATGCCAAATACCACACCTGGGGCACCCACTTCGTCCTGGGCTGGGCCGACGGCATTGCCCCCGCCGGGGCCTGGATTGGGGTTACCGGCGGCTTTGACCCCGAGGCCGTTATCCTGGGCTTCGCGGTGGCCATGTGGATAGGCGGCTTTGACATCGTCTACGCCTGCCAGGACGTGGAATTCGACCGGAAGTACGGCGTCCACTCCATACCCCGGAGGTTCGGCGCAGAAGCCGCATTCTGGTGGTACAGGGGGATGCACCTTCTCGCCGCTGCCGCACTCCTCGTATTAGGAATCTGGATGGGCCTGGGCTACCTGTACTACATCGGTTGGGCCATCGCCGCCGCCCTTCTGGTCTACGAGCAGACCTTGGTGAAGCCCCATGACCTGTCGAAACTCCAATTCGCATTTTTCAATATAAACAGCTATGTCGCCGCCTCATTGCTGCTGTTTACTTCACTGGCGGTGGTGTTGTGATGGGTATCTCTATATTCGATATAGTGACAGGCGAAATAGTAACCGGCTTCTGGAAGACCAGGGTTGTAATTAGGCCGGTTCGGGGCTCAAGGGTAAAATATTGAGACCGGTGATAGTGGGAATTTCCGGGGCCAGCGGCTCCCTGCTGGCCAATGAGACGGTGGAGGAGTTGCTTCGGCGGGAGGTGCCCACCATCCTGGTGTGCTCCAACGACGCGAGGCTGGTGTGGCAGCAGGAGATGGACTGCCCCTTTAACGAGACCTTGTCCCGCTGGCGGGAATACCCTTGTTTCTCCGATTATTCGATTGGCGACATGAAGGCGCCCATCGCCAGCGGCACCTATCCCACTCAGGGCATGGTGGTGGTGCCGTGCAGCATGTCCAGCATCGCCGGGCTGGCCCATGGCCTGGCCAACAACCTCCTCCTCAGGGCCGCCGACGTGTGCATCAAGGAGCGGCGGAGGCTGGTGGTGGTGCCCCGGGAGACGCCGCTGCATGCCGTGCACCTGGAAAATATGATGACTTTGGCCCGGATGGGTGTGGTGGTCCTGCCCCCGGAGCCGGCCTTCTACCTGAAGCCTGCAACAGTTCAGGACATAGTGCGCTTCGTGGTTGGGCGGGTGCTGGTGGCCTTGGGTATCGATGAGAATCTCGACGAGGAGTTCCAGTATTCACCAACTTAATAATCGGGCTGGTATTCCGAGAGCTCGGGTGTGCCAGGATTGCAGCCCCGACTCTGGGGGTGGAAAGGGCTGGGTGAACCGGGATGGCTGATCTTCCAGCAAGCTCAGGACAAATCCCTTCGGCAGGCTCAGGGCCGGGACTTGAAGCGGCGGCCAAGAGGCGGTACGTGGCGGAGCTGTTCTCGCGCATCGCCCCACGCTACGACCTGATGAACACCCTCATGACTGGGGGTATGCACCACCGCTGGCGCAAAGTGGCGTCGGATGCGGCTACCCGGGGACTGGAGGGGCTGGCGCTGGACGTGGCAACGGGGACAGGGGACCTGGCCTTCTCTCTGGCCGGCCGGCAGGGTATCGAAAGGGCCATAGGCCTGGACCTCCTGCCGGAGATGGTTGGACGTGCTCAGGCTAAGGCCCGTTCCAAGGCGTATGGTGGCAGGGTACAGTTCATGGTTGGGGATGCCCTCTCCTTGCCCTTCCCCGACGCCAGCTTTGCCTGCGTCGCCTCCGGCTGGGGGTTGCGCAATATGCCCGACCTGAGAAGTTCCATTGAGGAGATGGCCCGGGTTGTCAGGCCGGGAGGGAGGTTGGTGTCCCTGGACTCAACGGCCCCCGAAAGAGGCCTCTTCAAGCCCGTCGTCCGGCTTTTCCTTCATCGTATTGTGCCGTTGATGGGGCAGCTCATCGCCGGAGACAGGGCGGCTTACACTTATCTGCCCCAGTCGGTGGACAGATTCCACTCAGTAGACACACTGGCCCGCCTCTTCCAGGAAGTCGGGCTGGAGGATGTGGGTTACCGGAGGCTGGGCCTGGGAGCGGTTGCGGTCCACTGGGGCACGAAACCCATGGCAACCATTGCCAGCGATGCCTCGACAAAATAGAATCCGGTGGTAGTCTATATTTGTTATCGAATGGTCAAGGAGGACCCATGCCGATAATCGACCACAGGACTGAGCCGCAGTTCGAGCCGATGGATGGACGGGAGACACGCCGGTTCGTAAACAAAGAAGCTGGTGCCATCTCCCTGACCATAGGGGAGCTGGTGATGCATGACGGCGCCGCGCTGAGGCTGCACACCCATCCCACCGATGAGGCTATCCTATTGCTGGACGGCAGCGTGGAGATGGTGGTTGGAGACGAGTCGCGCACCGCCTCCCCCGGCGATACCCTCCTGGCCCCTCCCGAAACACCACACAGGCTGGTGAACAACTCCGGGGCCGACGCCAGAATGTACACCATTTTCCCCACGGACAACCCCACTACCAACTACGTGGACTAGGGCAGGGACGCTGGAGGATCCCATGAGACAGATTCGCGCTGAAATAGAGATAGCTGCCTCTCCCGACCGGGTGTGGCAGATCCTCACTGACTTCGACTCTTTTCCCGAGTGGAATCTCTTTATGCATCGGGCAGAGGGTCAGTTAATTGCGGGTCAGCGGTTAAAAGTGTACATCCAGCCGCCGGATGGCATGGGTATGACCTTCAAGCCCACGGTGCTGAAGGCGGAGCAAGACCAAGAGCTACGCTGGCGTGGACGGCTCCTAATGCCCGGGTTGTTTGATGGGGAGCACTATTTCTTAATCGAACCGC
The DNA here is from genome assembly GCA_965225925.1 of Dehalococcoidia bacterium. GTDB lineage: Bacteria > Chloroflexota > Dehalococcoidia > Lucifugimonadales > JAGWBF01 > CBDDBY01. The sequence goes on from CBDDBY010000005.1 coordinate 1,362,165, forward strand.
AGGAAGAAGGAGGGAGCCGGTTCGTCCAGGGCGAGAAGTTCACCGGTGTGCTGGTGCCTCTGTTTGGTCTAAGCCCGAATCCACCGAAGGACACGGATGGACGGCGTGAGGACAGCGGAAGGGGGTGGGTGAGGGAGCTACAGGGGAGATGGCCTGGGGTCTTGGGGTAGATGGGAGGCCGGCGGAGGGTCTTCAGTCGCCGCACAGGGCCCCTAAGGCCCTATGCGGGAGTTGCGATGCGCGGGATGGCGAGAGGATACGCAGCAGGGGACTCTCGCGACCGGGGTGGCGCGAGATTGCGGGGACGTTGGGTCAGTTACAGGCTGGCCGTCAGGCCGGGAACGGAATGGCTTGCAGCCGGGCCAAGGCGCGACTGAACTGGGTTTCCCAAGGCCAGCGCCGGGGGAGATGCAAAGTGAGGCAGCGCGCCGAGCGGGTGATCCGTCCCACCAGAGCGAAGACCCGCCGCCTGAGGGTCTTGGTGATCAGGGTCCCCTCGCCCAGACCAATCCGCGCCGTCCAGGCCAGGTTATGCGCCATCACCTGTACCGCCAGCCAGGCGCCGTTGGCGGCGAAGCGCCCCGACGGCATGTGGTTCAGCCCGACGCCGTACTTGAGGTCGCGTATGGCGTTCTCGACCTCGGCGTGGCGGCGATGATCGGCCTCCAGTTCCAGCGTCTCCCCATCGCGGTCGGTGATGAAGGCGTGATAGCTGTATCTGGCGAAGAAGGCGAGCTGGGGACCGGGCGTCGGCTTCACCCGCCGGACAATGAGCCGCACCGGCGGGGCGTCCGGCTTGGTCTGGAACGGGGTGTAAGTCGTCTCGGCGACATCGGCGGCGCCGTCCATCCAGTAGGGAATGGGAGTCCAGTCCTCCTCTGGTATCGCCTCGATCAGGTCCCGCAGGCTGGCGCGCTGGCGGATGGTGATAGAGAAGCGGACATCCATTTCCCGGCAGGCGGCAACGACAGTGTGGGCGTAGAAGCCGCTGTCGGCCCGCACCGTGAATTGTCCCCTGGCCCCGCCGTAGCGCACCCGCCCCACCGTCTCACGCAGGAAGTGGGCGGCGCCACGGGCGGTGTTGGCCCGGCCCTCGCGCAGCCGGGACATCAGCACCTCGCCGGTGCCGGCGGCAATGGCCAGCAGCGGGTGATAGCCGCGGGCGCCGGTATAGCCGTGGTGGCGCGCTCCCTCCTTGGCCAGTCCATAGGTCTCGCAGATGGTCGAGTCCAGGTCGATGGTCAGGGGCGAGTCGCCGGGTCCGGCCCCAGCGGCCCAGGCCCGGGCCAACAACTGGCGGCTCACGCGGTCGAGTTGACGGACATGCCCCCACCGGAAGCTGCGCAGGAAGGTCCCCAGGGTGGATGGCGCCTTGACCACGCAGCCTAGAACACCGACCGTCCCACCAGCGCGCAGCGCATCGGCGTCGTCGATGCAGTCGCCGCCTGCCAGCGCGGAAGCGACCAGCGTCAGCATCTTGTCCCCAGTGTTCGCCCGTCCCGGCGCTCCGCCGAGGTCAAGGTGATGGTCGACGAGTTCCCGCAGGCCCAGGTGCCGGGCTAGGGTGGCCGGCAGGAGCAGGCCGGCATTGGCCACCAGGCGATGGTCGTCAAAGAGGATGCGAATACGGTCGGGTTTGTTCTGTGGCAGCATCTATTGGGTGCTCCTTGTTTCCGGGCGGGTTTCTGTTCCAAAACCATTATCCCAGATTCAGAGGAGCACCCGCTGGCTTCTTCAAGGACTGTCCCCAAGGACGTCCTTCGGTGGATTCGGGCTAATGGGGCTGTTCAGAAAAACACTGCGTGGCTTCGAAGAGATGAACCAGGCCCTGAAGGTGCGGGTAGAGTCGCCTCCCCCTTGATGGGGGATGGTCTAATAGTTCATCTTTGACTATCGTCCGGCGCGCCCCAGCCTCCGCCACCAGGGGTGCGTATGCTCAGCACGTCCCCCGGCTCCACGTCCACGACCTCTTTGCCCGCCAGCTTCACTTCCTCATAGCCGCCACGCAACAGCACGTTCTCTCCCCTCTCGCCGGGATGGCCGCCGTGAAGGCCATAGGGGGAACGCTTACGCCGCTCGGAAAGGACCGTGACCCTGGACCTGGTCAGGAACTCCACGTCCCGTACCAGGCCGTCTCCGCCGCTGAATTTGCCAGCGCCCCCGGAACCTCTGCGCAGTCCATAACGCTGGAGCCTCATGGGATATACGAACTCCAACGCCTCGACTGGGGTGTTCATAGTGTTGGTCATGTGGGTGTGAATTCCCGAGACGCCGTCCTTGTTGGGCCTGGCCCCCATTCCCCCGGCGATGGTCTCGTAGTATACGAAGGACCTGTCGCGCAATTGGTCGTGGCCGCCGATTAGCAGGTTGTTCATTGTGCCCTGGCTGGCGGCGGGGATCAGATGGGGCAGAGCCTGGGCCATGGCGCCCAGCAAAACGTCGGTGATCCGCTGGGAGGTCTCCACGTTCCCTCCCGCCACTCCCCGCTGGGGCTGGGGATTGACCAAGGATGCCTCGGGGGCGACGATTTTCACTGGGCGCAACACTCCCTGGTTGGGAGGCACACCGGGCCCCGATACACATTGCACCATGTACAGCACCGCCGAAACCGTCACGGCCAGGGGGCAGTTGATGCAGCCCGGCCGCTGGGGGGAAGTGCCGGAGAAGTCCACCATTATCTCCTCGCCCTGGATAGTGATGGTAACAGCGATGGGCACAGGCTGATCGGTGAGCCCGTCGTCGTCCATATAGTCCAGGTAGTGGTAGGAGCCGTCGGGTATATGGCCTATGGCGACCCTGGTAAGCCGCTCCGAGTAGTCCAGAAGGGCATCCATATGCTCCAGGCTGGGGTCGAGATTGTACCTGTCCACAATCTCCATCAGCCTCTGCTCTCCCACTCGGATGGAGGCTAGCTGGGCCGCCAGGTCTCCCTTACGTTCTTCGGGGGTGCGCGAGTTGCGGCAGATGAGCTGCACCACCTCCTGATTAAGCCGACCGCCGCGGGCCAGCTTCAGGGGAGGTATTATGGTCCCCTCCTGATAGAGCTCGGTGGAGAGCGGGAGGGAGCCCGGTGTCATACCGCCCACGTCGGCATGGTGTCCCCGGTTGGCCACGAAGCCGGCCAGCTGGCGGTGGCCATCCTGCTCTACGAACACGGGTGCTAACAAGGTAATATCCGGGAGGTGGGTGCCCCCCAAATAGGGGTCGTTGAGGATTACGACGTCCCCAGGCCGGAAACCCGCCCCTCGTGAAGAGCGGGTAGAGGAAAGTGGAGAGAAGGTGTTGATAGCAGCCGCCACCGAAGCCGGCATGGCGCCCAGGTGTACGGGGACATGGGCCGCTTGTGCCACCATCTGGCCCCGGCGGTCGAACATGGCGCAGGAAAAGTCCCGCCGCTCCTTTATGTTGGGGGAATAGGCCGTGCGCTGAAGGGCCACCCCCATCTCCTCGCACACGGAGGTGAAGAGGTTCTTGAACACCTCCAGGCTTATGGCGTCAACCAATTTCAGCTTCCTCTCTTTATGGTTGGGTCATCGGGGTTGCGTCACCGGCCGGTCCCGTGTTGGGGTGTAATCACCAGGTTACCCCAACCATCAACCTGGGCTTCCCAGTCGGGTGGGATGACGGTGGTGGAGTCCATCTGGACCACCAGGGCCGGCCCTGGAATCCGGTTGCCGCAGAGGAGCCGCTCCCTCAGATACAGGGCCGTTGGAAGGGTCCCTTGCCGGAATAAGACGGCGGCCTCGCCCACCTGGGCTGCAACCGGGCTGTCCCCGGAGGGCGCCTGGGGCTCGGGGATCGGAGCCTCCACCGGCACCACCACCTTCAGGCGCAGGTTCACTATCTCTACAAGCTCGGTCGGGTCGGAGTATCCGAACCGCTGCCTGTGGGCCTTGTGGAAGACCTTTCCGATAGCCCTGGTGAAGACCTGCCCTGAGCCCTTGGAAGGATAGTCGACGGTCAGCTCAAAGGATTGGCCTATATAGCGTATGTCAAGGGACCTTTGCGCCAGCAGAAGGTCCATGGAGAGACCTTCCTGACCCATGTCATCCCCGGCCTGGGACTCCAGGGCCGAGAACTCTCCCTCCAGCCGGTCCCGGCTTATGTCCTGTCCTCGGAGCATGACGGTCCTCGAGTAGTCCTTGACGATGTCGGCGATGGCCACTCCCAGGGCCGATAGGATGCCCGGGTTGGGTGGCACCAGCACTTTGGGTATTTTTAGCTCCGCCGCCAGCTCACAGCCGTGCATGGGGCCTGCACCGCCGAAAGGTACCAAGGTGAACTCCCTGGGGTCGTATCCCCGTTCCAGGGATATGGCCCTTATGGCCCGCTCCATGGTGGCATTCACCACCCGTATGACGCCCATGGCGGCTTCCTGGGAACCGGTGCCAATCTCCTTTGCCAGCCCGTTCATCAGCGCTTCGGCCCTGGGTTGGTCCAGGGCCATCCGGCCGCCCAGAAAGTGGTCCCTTTGGAGCCTCCCCAGGGCTAGGTTGGCGTCGGTCACCGTAATGTCATCCCCGATTCCGTAACACGCCGGACCCGGTTCGGCGCCGGCGGACTCGGGTCCCACCAGCAAGGCGCCCCCCTCGTCAAGGCGGGCGATGGAGCCTCCTCCCGCGCCCACGCTGTGTATCTCGATCATGGAGACGCTGACGGGGTATCCTCCCAGGTTGCCCGAGGTTGTCTCCTTGATCCTCCCCGGACAGAGGGAGACATCGGTGGAGGTGCCGCCCATGTCAAAGGTGATGATATCCCGGTGGCCGGACATCGACCCGATGTAAAATGCGCCGACCACCCCGCCCGCCGGGCCGCTGAGTATGGTGCGAACGGGCTGTTGGGCGGCAAGGGACGCGGTTATGCTGCCCCCCGAGGACTGCATTATCCGAAGGCCTTTACCCAGGGCTTTACTTAGATTATTCAGATACCGGGCCATGGGTGGACCCACGTAGGCGTTGACAACCGTGGTGCTGGTGCGTTCGTACTCCCGGAACTCGGGAAACACCTGGCTGGAGACCGAAAGGAATGGGGCCCCGCCGGAGGCTCCCTGCTCCAGGGCTTCCCGCAGCATCTCTTCGTGGAGGGGGTTCAGGAATGAGAAAAGGAAGGAAATTGCCACAGCCTCTACCTTTGCCTCATTAATGGCTTTGGCCAGCGCCTCCATTTCCTTCGGCGACGGGCTTGACAGAATGTCGCCGGTAAAGTCTACTCGCTCCTTCAGCCCGAAGCGGAGCTCCCTGGGCACCAGGACCGGCGGCCTATCCACCATCAGGTCGTAAAGATCAGAACGGTTTTGGCGGCCTATCTCCAGCACATCCTCGAAGCCTTGAGTGGTCACCAGCGCGGTCCGGCCTCCCTTTCTTTCCAGTAGCACATTGGTAGCCACCGTGGAACCGTGAACGAAGGAGGCGTCTTTTACCCCCAGCTCGGCGATGCCCTGGAGCATCGCTTGGGAAGGGTCTGCAGGGCTGGAGGGCAACTTATACACGGTAAGTCTGCCGTCTTTCAGGACGGCGAAATCGGTGAAAGTACCCCCCACGTCTATGCCAGCTAATATTTCGCCCATACAGCAGATTCATTCTCCATCTGACGTCAAATCGTTAGGATTATAACATCGAACTTGGCGGACCGCTTGGCGGCCTTTGCTGAGGTTACCTTGACAGCAATCTGATGTCCTAGTAATATTGTCAAGGTAAAACCGAATAAGGCAATACTCTTCTTATCCAGAGAGGCAGAGGGAACGGCCCTGTGAAGCCAAGCAACCCGTCGGCCTGGTGGCGTTAAGGCGTAGGCCAGCCGATAAGGTGCTAAATCCGGCCCCGCTTGGGCGGGGAAAGATGAGAGGGGCTTGGTTATTTCTGAGCTTCTCTGCGGAGAAGTTTTTTCTTTGTCAAAAATCTACATCCCGTTGGGTAGGTCCGTATGTCTGAAGTGAAAGCCATAGAGTGGGTGGATGGGAGGTTGAACCTCCTCGACCAGACCAGGTTGCCCCTGGAGCGGATAACTGTGGAGTTGCGGGGTTACCGGGAGGTGGTGGAGGCCATCAAGGAGATGCGAGTACGTGGTGCGCCTGCTTTGGGTGTTACCGCGGCCTACGCCGTGGCCATGGCCGCTGCCGAGATCCAGGTGGAGAATCGGCCGGAGTTCCTGGGTTTTCTGGCAGAATCGGGGCGCGACATCACCGCGGCCAGGCCGACGGCGGTGAACATATCATGGGCCGTGAAGCGGATGCTGGATGTGGCTGAGTCGGAGCCCGACATGGCAAATATGAGGCCGAAGCTTCTGGCTGAGGCACGGCATATTCAGGAAGAGGACGACGAGATCAACCGCCGTATGGGTAAAGCTGGCGGTGTGCTGCTACCCGACGACGGGGCGGTGCTGACCCACTGCAACACCGGCGCCCTGGCGACGGCGGGCTATGGCACGGCCCTGGGGGTGATAAGGGCTGGTTGGGAAGGTGGAAAGAAGCTGCGGGTCTTCGCAACCGAGACACGGCCCTTCCTTCAAGGAGCCCGTCTAACTGCCTGGGAACTGGTGCAGTTGGGTATACCAGCCACCCTCATCGTGGATTCCTCTGCCGGCCTCTTGATGAGGCGTGGAGAGGTGGACTGTGCGATAGTCGGGGCCGACCGTATAGCCGCCAACGGAGATGTGGCCAACAAGATAGGCACCTACTCTTTGGCCGTGTTGGCCAAGGAGAACGGAGTACCCTTTTACGTGGCGGCACCCACCAGTACCATCGACCTGAATATATCCTCTGGGGACGAGATTCCCATTGAGGAACGGCCTTCCGAGGAAGTGACACGGTTCGGTGGCATCCAGACGGCCCCGGAGGGAGTGGGAGTGCGGAACCCGGCCTTTGACATCACTCCCCATGAGTACGTGGCCGCCATAATAACCGAGAACGGTGTAGTGAGAGAGGTCTATGGGGATAATCTCCCAGGGATCGTGAAGGGTAGCAGGACGGGAGCAAGTGCCTGAAGCCCAGGTAGCCATTATCGGGGGCAGCGGGCTTTACGAGATGGAAGGCCTGGCAAACGTGCATGAGGCTGATGTCGAAACACCCTTCGGCAGGCCCAGCGACTCCATAATGTTAGGAGATCTGGAGGGGGTGAGGGTCGCCTTCCTCCCCCGCCACGGCCTGGGCCACCGAATAAGCCCCACGAAACTGCCGGTCAGGGCCAACATATACGCGCTAAAGACCCTGCGTGTCCAGAGGATCATATCTGTCAGCGCTGTGGGCAGCCTGAAAGAGGAGATCAAGCCCTTGGACCTGGTGATCCCGGACCAGATAATAGACCGCACCAGGCAGCGGGAAAGCAGCTTTTTCGACGACGGCGTGGTGGCCCACGTGGCCTTTGCCGATCCCTTCTGCCCAGAGCTCAGCGGGATGATCCACCATTGCGCCATCGAGGCCGGCTCGGAGGCACATAAGGGAGGCACCTACGTGGTCATAGAGGGGCCGGCCTTCTCCACCAGGGCGGAATGCAATGTATACCGGTCCTGGGCTGCGGATGTTATAGGCATGACCGCCCTTCCTGAAGCGAAATTAGCCCGGGAAGCGGAGATATGCTACTCGGTGTTGGCCTGCGTCACCGATTACGATTGTTGGCGCGAGGCCACGGAAGCAGTAACGGTGGAAATGGTGGTGGCCAACCTGATAAAGGGATTGGCGGTGGCCAGGGAGGTCTTGGGAAGGGTTATCCCTCTGATACCGGCGGAGCGTTCCTGCTCCTGTGGATCGGCATTGAAGGACTCTGTCATCACCTCCGGCGACCACATTCCGGCCCATGTCAGAAAGAGGATGGAACCAATAATCGGAGAGTACCTGAAGTAAGGAGTGACGGCTATGCCCAGGCAAGATCCCGGTGAACCATATTACCGCGTGGGCTCCGACGAAGCAAATGAGATTCTGGAGCGGGAGAAAGAAGGCGCTCTATTGGTGGATGTGCGCCGCGACGACGAGTGGGTGTCGGGCCACGTCAAAGGGGCCGTCCACATACCCATTGACGACCTGCCCGGCAGGATAGACGAGCTGCCCGAAGACAAGAAGCTGCTGTTTATTTGCGCCGCCGGGGTACGCAGCGGACTGGCCTGTGAGGTGGCAGCTTCCATGGGATATTCTTCGGAAAACCTGTATAACGTGGAGGACGGCACCCCCACGTGGATAGAGAAAAACCTGTCGACATCCTATGGTGAGGAACCCTAATTCTGGGACTCCTCGGGGGCTTCCGGGGTTCCGATAGATAAAAATCCAGGAGTAGAGGCGTGCTATGTCTATTATCGTGGTGGGCTCGGTGGCCTACGACTCTGTGACAACTGCGCGGGGGACCAGACAGGACGCTCTGGGCGGGTCGGCTACATATTTCGCTCTTTCCTGCAGTTATTTTGCTCCTGTAGGAATTGTAGCAGTGGTAGGAGAGGATTTTCATGAGGCGGCCAGAGGTCTGCTGGAGGTCCGAGGAGTGGATATCTCCGGCATCAAGACGGCCCCTGGTAAAACCTTCCGTTGGGCGGGTAAGTACAGCGAGGAAGATGTAAACAGCCGCGTAACCCTGGCCACCCAGTTGAATGTCTTCGCCGACTTCCAGCCGGATCTTACTCCTGAACAACGTAACCAGCCCTACCTATTTCTGGCGAACATCGACCCCGAGCTTCAGCTCCAAGTGCTGGGCCAGATGAAGGAGCGTCCCAGGTTGGTGGCGGCGGATACCATGAACTTCTGGATAGAGGGCAAGAGGCAGGCCCTCAACGAGGTGGTGAAGTCGGTGGACGTTCTTTTTATGGACGAGGGCGAGGCCCGGATGTTTGCCGCAGTTGAGGTGGAAGGTGTCAACGTGGTCAAGGCCGCACGGTACATCCTCAGCCTGGGGCCTCGAGTGGTCATAGTCAAACGAGGGCAACACGGGGTGATTCAGTTCACGAAAAACTCGATATTCGCCGCCCCGGCGTTTCCTCTGGAGACGGTGCTGGACCCCACGGGTGCGGGAGATTCCTTCGCGGGAGGGTTCATGGGATACCTGGCGGCCACCGGAGACCTGAGCCCAGGCGCCTTCCGGCGGGCTACAGTGTTGGGTTCCGTGATGGGATCCTTCACCGTGGAAAGTTTCAGCGTTGGCCGTTTGCATTTGATTACACGGGGTGAGCTTATCAACAGGTTTCAGGCGTTCAGCAGGATAACCCAGTTTGAAGGTCTAAAGGCAGGCGAGGACCTGCCCAGGCGGGAGGATGCACCGGTGGCTCCGTGAGGGCTCCCTGTCTCTCGTCGACTCCTGCTGTGAAGAGATGACCATAAGCAGGGTTGATGGTACTTACAAATTATAGGTTTTAAGGAGGATATTTTTGGGAACAGATGTAGTCCGAGGGGACGTGAAGGACCTCTCTCTTGCGAAACAGGGGGTCAGCCGAATCGAGTGGGCTGCCAGAGAGATGCCGGTAACAAAGCTAATACGGGATAGGTTTTCAAAAGAGCTGCCCCTCAAGGGGTTACGAATCACTGGATGCCTGCACATAACCACTGAGACGGCCAACCTGGCCCTGGCGCTAAAAGCTGGCGGCGCCGAGGTGGTCCTGTGCGCCAGCAACCCGCTAAGCACCCAGGACGAAGTGGCCGCGGCGCTGGCGAGTGAATTTGGCATACCCACCTTCGCTCAGAAGGGGGAGGACAGCGAGACCTTCTACCGGCACATCAACGCCGCCCTGGAACATGGCCCTCATATGACTATGGACGACGGGGCGGACCTGGTCACCATCCTCCACAAGGACCGTCAGGAGTTGATAGCAGGAGTCATTGGCGGCACCGAGGAGACCACCACCGGAGTGATCCGGCTGAAGGCAATGTCCGAGGATGGGATGCTGAGGTATCCCATCCTCGCCGTCAACGAGGCCGACACGAAGCACTTCTTCGATAACCGTTACGGGACCGGCCAGAGCACTCTGGACGGCATAACCCGGGCCACCAACCTGCTCTGGGCGGGGAAAAGGGTGGTGCTGTTCGGATATGGCTGGTGCGGCCGTGGGGTGGCCATGAGGGCCAAGGGAATGGGCTCTCACGTGACGGTGATTGAGGTAGACCCGGTTAAAGCCCTGGAGGCTATCATGGACGGCTTCCCCGTTATGCACAGCACCGAGGCGGCCCGCACGGGGGACGTGTTCATCACTGTTACCGGGGGTCTGAAGGCCATCGGCCAAGACCACCTGAATGTGATGCACGACGGGGCCATACTGGCCAACAGCGGCCACTTCAATGTGGAGATAGATATACCTGCGCTGGAAGCCATGTCCACCTCGAAGCGGGAGGTGCGCCCATTCGTAGATGAATATCTATTGAAGGACGGCCGGAAGATATACTTGCTGGGCGAAGGGAGGCTGATAAACCTCTCCGCAGCCGAGGGACACCCTTCCAGTGTGATGGACATGAGCTTTGCAAACCAGGCCCTCAGTGCGGAGTACCTGGCCGGCCGGAAGGGAGAACTGTCCCCAGGTGTATACCCAGTCCCCAGAGATATGGACATGGAGGTAGGACGGCTGAAGCTCCTGTCAATGGGGGTGGAAATAGATACCCTCTCCGCCGAGCAGCAACGCTACCTGGAAAGCTGGGAAGAGGGCACTTAAAAAAATAGGAGGATCTGTTCGATGGGTTTTAGCTTTATAGACTCGCCACGTTATTTCCTGACCTCGGAGTCGGTAACCGAGGGGCATCCCGACAAGCTGTGTGACCAGATTTCCGATGCCGTCCTTGACTCCATCTATGAGAGAGACCCCGAGGGCAGGGTGGCCTGCGAGGCTGCCATTACCAACGGCCTGGTCATGGTGATGGGAGAAGTGACCACCGATACTTATGTGGACGTCCCACTCCTGGTCCGGGAGACTCTACGCGAGGCTGGCTACACCAACGCTGATTACGGTATCGATTACAAAAGTTGCGGCGTCGCGGTCTCCCTTCAGGAGCAGTCCAAAGACATCAGCGCCTCGGTAAGCCGCTCTCTGGAGGTAAGGCAGAAAGGGATCAGCAGCAGCAACCGAGAGGACATGGACCGGATTGGTGCGGGCGACCAGGGCATGATGGTGGGATTCGCCTGCAATGAGACTCCTGAGCTGATGCCCTTACCTCTGAGCCTTGCACATAGGCTTTGCCTGCGGTTGGCCAAGGTGAGGAAGGACGGCCTCCTTTCATACCTCAGGCCCGACGGCAAGTCCCAGGTAACGATAGAGTACCACTATGGGGTTCCCAAGCGAGTGGATACCGTGGTTGTCAGTGCCCAGCACTCCCCGGAAGTCGATTCCGACGTCATGGCCAGAGATATAATGAAACTGGTGATACAGGACGTTGTGCCCGAGGAACTGAGGGACGATAAGACCAAATACTACATTAACCCCAGTGGCAGGTTCGTCATTGGCGGCCCCGCGGGGGACACGGGTCTGACGGGGCGGAAGATTCTGGTGGACACCTATGGCGGACTGGCCAGGCACGGCGGCGGCGCATTCTCGGGCAAGGACCCGACCAAAGTCGACCGTTCGGGCGCCTACGCCGCAAGGTATGTGGCGAAGAATATTGTTGCAGCGGGTCTGGCCGACAGAGCGGAGTTGCTTGTGTCCTACGCTATAGGCGTTGCCCATCCCACATCCATAAGCGTGGAGACCTTCGGGACCGCCAAGGTGGACGACGAGTTGATCTCCGAGCTGGCGGCGAAGCACTTCGATCTGAGGCCCGCGGCAATTATCGAGGACCTAAAATTGCGGAGACCCATCTACAAAAAAGTTGCTGCCTACGGACATTTCGGCCGGGAGGACCTGGACCTTACCTGGGAAGCCACGGACAAGGCGGCCATTCTGAGGGCAGAGGCGGGCCTTCGAGCGGTTTGAGACGAATCGGCTGAAACGGCATAGCACTGGAGATTGGTTGTATGGCGGCGATCCAATTCGGGACCGATGGTTGGCGAGGCCTCATCGCCCGGGATTTTACATTCGACAACGTGGCCCTCTGCGCCCAGGGTGTCGCCAGTTACCTGCGTCAGGAAGGAATTGCAGGCAAGGGCCTGGTGGTGGGCTACGATACCCGCTTCGCCTCGGAGGAGTTCGCCACCAGGGTGGCGGAGGTGATGGCGGGCAATGGAATCGTTACCTACCTCAGCACCAGGGCAGCCCCGACGCCCGTGGTGAGCTACAATATCTTGCGTAGGAATGCCGCCGGCGCCGCCATAATAACCGCCAGCCACAATCCGCCCCTTTGGAACGGGTTCAAGTACAAGCCAGAGTATGCCGGCAGCGCGACCCCCGAGATCACAGGACGGTTGGAGGAGGAGATCGAGAAGGCCGAGAAGGATGGAGTAGCCTCTTTGTCCCTTTCCGAGGCCAGGGAAAGAGGGCTCATCCAGGAGATAGACCCAATGCCGGAATACCTCGGCCAAGTAGGCCGGTTGGTGGACCTCGACGGTATTTCCAAGGCCGGCATCAAGGTCGTTGTTGACGCCATGTACGGCGCGGGCGCCGGCTATCTGACCTCTCTTCTGTCGGCCACTCAGTCCCAAGCGCCCGGTGCAGCTACTCCACGGCGGCCCAACGGCGCCCCTCACAAGGCATCCACCTCAGTAGTGGAGATACACGGGGAACGCAACCCGGCCTTCCCGGGCATGGAGCGTCCGGAGCCTGTGGCGTCGAACCTGTCGGCCCTTTCCGGCCTGGTGGTGACCAAAGGGGCGGACGTTGGCATTGCCCTGGATGGTGATGCGGACCGGGTGGGAATAATAGACGAGCGGGGGAAGTTCATCACGCCGCTTGAGACCTTTGCACTCCTGGCCCTATATCTCCTGGAGATAAAGGGCGAGAGGGGAGCGCTGGTAAAATCCTTGACCACCACCAGCATGGTGCACAAGCTGGGGCAAGTTTACGGGGTGCCCGTCGTCGAAACTGCCGTCGGATTCAAATACATCTGTCCTATCATGTTGAGGGAGAATGCCCTCATGGGCGGGGAGGAGAGTGGCGGCTACGGCTTCCGGGGCCATATACCCGAACGGGACGGCATATTGAGTGGCCTGATTCTGCTTGAATACATGGCCAAGACGGGCAAGCGTCCATCGGAGCTATTGGAGCACCTGTTCAACGTTGTGGGTCCCCACCACTACCAGCGGCGTGACGTGGTTTTTGCCCCCGGGATGAGGGAGCAGTTTAAAAATAGGTTGGAAACTGGCGAGATAGGCGAAGTAGGCGGCATGTCTGTGGTGTCCAGCGATGCGGTGGACGGCCGGAGGTTCATCTTCTCCTCGGGCGCCTGGGTACTGGTCCGGTTTTCAGGCACGGAGCCGTTGCTCCGTATATACGCCGAGGCCCAAAGCAATGAACAGGTTGAGGGTCTTCTGGATGAGGCCGAGGTCTTTCTCGGCCTCCGAGAGGGCGGTTGACGGGCCTGCCGTGGCGTGTCCGGTGGCTGGCCTATGCCTCTCCCTATCTGCACCGTTGTAGCCAACTGAGAAAAGTGAAACAGCTATCGTCTCGGGGTTGTAATACGGCCGCCGGGGGTATTGAGGGGTATTGATATGTGGAGATTCCGGGTATAGAATTTGAAGCTGGACTGAAATCTACGAAGGGGGAAGGTGATTGAATGTAGTTGGAATTCACCTAATGCTAGAGTTAAACAATTGTGACCGGGAGCTACTGGACGACCTGCCCTACATCAAGGAAGCCATGACCCAGGCAGCCACCGAGGTAGGGGCCCATATCGTGGGGGAGGCGTTCCACCAGTTCCATCCACAGGGCGTTACCGGCGTTCTGGCCATCGCCGAGTCCCATATCTGTATCCACACGTGGCCGGAGCAGGGATACGCGGCGGCCGATATATTTACCTGTGGCACCTCTTTCGAGCCTCGTAAAGCTGCGGAGATCCTCATAGAAAAGCTCGGCTCCAAGGAGCCCTCATTTACAGAATTGAAGCGGGGCGCTGCCTCAGTGATGGTGCCCAGCCGGTTACCCAGTTAGTCCGGGAATTATGCAAACACCTGGTAGATGGCACTTCGAGGTGGTGACCTCCGATCTGATGGTCCTTTACCGTATTAAGGACATTATCCACACGGGTAAAACCCCATATCAGACCGTGGATATCCTGGACACTGATACCTTCGGCCGCTGCTTGGTGTTGGATGGCAAGACCCAGTCCACCGAGGTAGACGAATATATCTACCACGATGCCCTGGTGCATCCGGCGATGATGCTTCATCCAAGGCCGGCATCCGTCTTTATCGCCGGCGGCGGCGAGGGCGCGACCCTCCGGGAGGTGCTTCACCACCCCGATGTACGGCGGGCAGTGATGCTGGACCTGGACAAGGATGTGGTGGAAATATGCCGCAATTACCTCCCTCAGCACCATCAAGAGGCATTCAAAGATCCGCGGGTGGAGTTGCTTCATGAAGATGCCCGGGCTTACCTGGCTAATGGTCGGGAGACCTACGATGTAATGGTCCTGGACCTGGTGGACCCCATCGAGGAAGGTCCCTCCTACCTGCTATACACTCGGGAGTTCTATGAAATATGCCGGTCGAAACTGAATCCGGGTGGGGTATTGGTTACCCAGGCAGGCCCGGCGGGGCTCCTGAATTACACCGAGTGTTTTACGGCTATAACCCGCACCATTTCCAAGGTCTTTCCCCAAGCGTATCCCTACGCTACTTACGTTCCGGCGTTCACAACCCTCTGGGGATTTGTGCTGGCCATGGTAGAGGAGAGGCAAATCCCCGTCGGCCCGCCGCTGGATCAGCTGGAACCGCAAGTGATTGACCGGATCATATCCGAGAGGTTATCCGGGGAATTCCGGTACTACGACGGCATCACTCACCGCAGGATGTTTGCGCTTCCCAAATACCTGCGGCAGGGTATCGAGGCAGAAACCCGGGTCGTAACCGATGATAACCCGGTATTCATGGTCTAGCTGGGATAGACCAGTTCCACCTCTGTTCATCCTCGACATCCCCAGCAGAACTTGGCATCCGACCAATTCCCAGCCCCACCTGAGGAGTAGAGTGCCACTGACCGCCGTTCTCCTGATGTACGACAGTCTTTTCGGGACTCGTCATCCGGTACCCGATCCCCCGTTCGGTCAGCAGATACTGGGGCTTGGGGGGATATGGTTCCAGCTTCTTCCTGAGCCGGGTTACGTAGGTCCTCACATAGTCTCCTTCGTCTCCATATTCGGGTCCCCATGCCTGCTGGAGCAATGCCCTGTGGGTGACTACCCTACCCGCGTTCTTAACAAAGATGCGTAGCACCTCCCACTCCCTGGCGCTGAGCCTTACCCGCTTGCCCGCCCGCACCACTTCCGAACGGTCCAGGTCCACCTCCAGGTCGTCCCAATGGTACAGAAGGGTTCCGGATGAGGGCTGGGGGTTGGTGGAACGCCTTAGTATGGCCCGGACTCTAGCCAGCAGCTCCGCCATGCCGAAGGGCTTGGTGACGTAGTCGTCGGCCCCCAGGTCCAGAGCGCCCAGTTTGGTGGCGACATCCGTCTTGACGATGGGTAAATTATCGTTACACCGGGGTCGATCTCCAAAGTTACCGACAGGTCCTCTCGCGTAGCTTCGACCTTGACCCCAAAGGCTGCAAACGTCGCCCTCTTGCCTGCTTGGTCCAGGTTTTCGAGTCCCTCCGCCAGCCGGCTACAGTATTCCGCGATTCGTTCCTCAACGTCTACTGCGGCGTCCTTCTGTTTTTGCTGTTCCTCCAGGGTACTGAACTGCCGTGCCTTCTCGTCGCAAAGCAACCTTACTGGGGCGATTTGGCCCTCCAAGATGTCTTGGTCGATGATGTCTTTCTGGCGTAGTTCGATCAGACGGCGTTGCTGACTCTTCAGGTCAGCTATCTCACGGCGGAGCTTGGTCATCCTCTCACCCAGGTCTCCATCGCCCGTTTGGACATGGCGTTGTACCTCCTGACTGAGTATCTCAGGATGCCGGATGGCCTCTGAGACCATCTCCCATACCACTCTTTCCAGTCGGTCCGCTCTGATGTTAGGCGCATGGCAGGTGGCGGGCCCTTCCGCTTTGGGCCTGGTCCTTATGCAGCGGTAGTAAAGGTGCCCACCTGCCAGCATGTTTCCCACCACTGGGCTTCCGCACTTCCCGCACTTGGTGAAGCCAGTCATCATATAGCGGGGGCCTTTCCCTTTCCACCTTCCCGGTCTGGTTGCCAAGCGTTCCTGCACCGACTGGAAGTACCTTGGGCTGATGAGTTGTGGGGTGAAGCCCTCGACTAGAATAGCTTCTGAGTCGGGTCTCTTGGTGACTTCTTTTTTGCCACCTTTCATACTACGGTGGCGGAATCTGCCGTAGTATGTGGCCCCTGTGTAGGCCTGGTTCTTTAGAATCCGATTCGCGCTGCTATGGTTCCAAAGCGACCCGGTTTTGCTGGGGATCTTTTTCTCGTTCAACGTGCAGGCGATTCGATATACGCTGATGCCTTCCAAGGCCCACTTGAACATCATCCGAACCACTGTGGCTTCCGTTTCGTTGAAGGTCCTTTTTCGCAAGGAGCGGTTGTAATCGTACCCGTAAAGGCCCACACCGCCGGTGGTGGGCATGCGGCCGTTCCTGGCAGCCTGTTCCTTGCCGCGCATAGTGCGTTCCATGAACTGGAGCCGCTCCCTCTGCGCTGCGTATCCCAAGATGTAGGTCCTCAGTTGACCTTCTGGAGTAGTGTCCGATGGCTCCCTGACGAATTCAAGGCTGACGCGTGCTTCAATGCACACCCGCTGGATGTTGAGCAGGTCCAGCGGGTCCCGGGAGAGACGGTCGTGGTCGTAGACAATCACGATGTCAACTTCCCGGCTCTTGACAGCTTCGAGCATCCGTTTCACGCCCGCTCTGTCAATGTATGCGCCGGACTCCATATCGCGCCAGATGTATGCTGGGTCCACTTGGTAGCCCAGCTCGATTGCCTTCAGACGGGATTGGGCCTCTTGGGTTTCCAGGGAGGTTCCTTCCTCACCCTGCCTGACGGTGCTGGTCCTGACGTAGATTCCTGCAATCATGGCTCCTCCTAATTCTCTTTGGTTGCTGGGTATTTACCTGAAGAAAGCACCTGTGCCTCTTCGACACTTGGCGCCTATGCGGTCAAGAGGTCACCCGGCAGCCGACATTTTTTCGGGTCCAGAGAAATCGTTGGCAGGGTGACGCCCCTCGGTCCTGGTGGAGACCGGGGTAGGAACGTCTCTGCCATTGCAGGGTCGGGGTCATCGTCCATATCTTTGGGCTGCGCCCACCGACCAGAGAGCATGTCGTAGGTCCACTGGGCCAGGCGTCCGTCGTCGTGCGCACAGGGCACGACAATAAGCCTTTCCCGTCGGAACGCACCTCCCGGGGTCCACCCGCTATCATAGTGGACGATCCCCGAGCCCATCGGGTTTGGGTCTACAGATGGTGGGCCCTCTCCCCTGCAGGGGTTGCAGGGGAAGTTGTTCGATTCGGCAACCGCAATCGATTGCGTCCCGGGGCCATCTCCATTATCATAAAGATGTGCCATCTGGGGTTTGGCCTCCGGCTGGCAAGGGGTCGCGGTTGGGCCTTCAATCCACCGCGGCCCTCCTTTTTCGCCCGGATCCTCCGGGCTAGCTCGGGTATTCATAAGTCGCCTCCTATCTGAAAAATATATTCCCGGGTACTCCTTGAGCAGGCCAGACTTCCTTGTCGCTCGGCCTGCCCTCCACCGGCATTTCAATGACCGATTGCCAATAGTGGCAGAGGTCGTAGGTGTCTTCGTTCTCTGCTCCGTTCCCAAAGGCTATAGACCTGAACACGGTAAAGGCACCAAGGCCCCAGACAGGGACGCTGCGGCTGGCCCCTGCACCAGTAGGGGGCGGGAGCAGAGACCTCGTTCCAGCCCAGCCCTTGAAGACCAATCCGAGTCTTGGCCCAACTGTGGCTCCTAAGTCAGATTCATTATGTGGGATGACACTCTCCTTGTCCGCTTCATTGCCAGGGGAATCAAGAAAGCCACTGCTACGGTACGGGGACCCCTTTCGGTCCAAGTCTGCAATCTCTTGCTGCCTGGGTCATAAATGTCTGGCTCAAATACCGCACCCACGACCTGACCTCCACTCCTCAATGTTGCTCCCGACTCAAGGAAGCTACCGCCAGCCCAGGTCGAGGTCCAATGTGCCTGCATGAGGCCCCAGGCCGACCGACATGTCCTCTGGTTCTACAGATAGACAAGAAACCAGTTCTTCGACCCCAACGGTCTCATACAGCAGATCACACGGCTTGGTCCCCATGTAGAAACATGCCTGGTGGACGCAGACCATCCGCTCCATACCGTACCCGTCTGCCGTAGATGCCTTACACATCATCCTTGCCCCCTAAGCCTAGCCACCTCCGGAGCCCTGCAGCTGCTTCTGATGCCCTTTCAGGATGGTTCTTCAGGTCGACATAGGCCTGTACCGGATGGACGCAGCGTACACCGTCAACAAGCTCTGCCCCGTGAAAGACGCCTTCGTCGTTGGGAACGACCAGCCAGGTGTTGCTTCCTTCAGCTTCTTCTCGGAATCTGAGGGCCTTCTTCAGCCCTGCCGACGGGGGCTTGGGAATGTACACCGTCGAGAGACGGAATCGAACGTATTGTGTCCATAGCCATGCGGCAGGGAGGGCAGTCGCTGCGTAGGACTCCTCCATCTTGGAAAATGCTTCGGCAATGGAATGAATCAGAGCAACGCCCCCACGAGCCGGAATATGGCCTCGGATAATATGATGCCGGTCAAACCGATAGTCTTCCTGCCAGGCATCAAGCAGCGCACCGGCATCGACTACTCTGATTCCGTCCTCTCCTCGTTCAACAAGGCCGGTTTCCAAAAGCTTACCTACTATGCGGCTGGTGTGGCCCTCATTCAGGCCGGTGCTGGAGGCTAGGGTGCGCTGCATTGCAGGCTTGTCGGGTTCCATGAGGAGCCGTCGTGTTATCCGGGAACCCCTTGGTCCGAAGGCGCTCTCCGGCCTCCCTGACCTGCGGAAGCGGTTGGGGTTGCCAAGGTTCTGATAGAATATGCCAGGAGCGATGATCCTGGCATTACCTGAGAGATCCAGCCAGTTTATTTGGGCTAGTGCACAGTGCTCCTTCGCTGCTTCTCTCATATGGGGGACTGCCAGGAGTGGAATCACCTCATGGGAGAACCTGCTTGGGAAGAACGTCAACTGATGCGTGGCACCTGCAACAAAGCCAACGGAGCCTGACCTACGCCATTCTATGGCAAAGACGTGGCCTCCAATAGGAGAAACTGCGTCCCATGCACGACCGTCATCGGTTTGGACATCAAACTCGGTATCCTTAGGCAGCTCGGGGACCTCAAAGATTTCGGCTAGACGCTCTAACGCCAGCTTGACGCCTATATCGTGGTGTGGAATCTGCATTGTTCTTTTATAACACGGATCACATTAATGTGCAAGTATGATTCATTACGGAAGTGCAACGACGCCCGCCTTCACCGAAAAGACATATGGGTCGACACTCCCATGGACCGACTCAGCTCAGCTATCCTATCCCCAAGCCTTAGCGTCACCTTCGCCATTCGAAGCATCTCCGTGATCTCTTCGACATTGCGCCGCTTCCATGCTATTGACAACCCCCTTTCTTTGGTCCCAGCCTCTCATGCTACCTAGACCATCTCTCGGAGGGCAGGTCATCGGAAAGAGTTCCCGCTGACGTTCTACATAGGGTACTGCAATCCCCAATGTGCTAGAATCCTAGTGCTACGGTCATCTTTCAGATTTCTCTTTGGATCCATCGAACCTTGGCAATGGGCAGGCTTCGTGCCCCCTTGTTGGTTCGATGGTGGGATTGGGTGACCGTAGCAAGTGCCTAAGCCCGAATCCACCGAAGGACGTCCTTGGGGACAGTCCTTGAAGAAGCCAGCGGGTGCTCCTCTGAATCTGGGATAATGGTTTTGAAACAGAAACCCGGTCCCAGAAAAGGAGCACCCGATAGATGTTACCACGTAACCACCCCGACCGTATGCGCATCCTCTTTGACGACCATCGCCTGGTGGCCAATGCCGGCCTGCTCCTGCCGGCCACCCTAGCCCGGCACCTGGGCCTGCGGGAACTCGTCGACCATCACCTTGACCTCGGCGGAGCGCCGGGACGGGCGAACACTGGGGACAAGATGCTGACGCTGGTCGCTTCCGCGCTGGCAGGCGGCGACTGCATCGACGACGCCGATGCGCTGCGCGCTGGTGGGACGGTCGGTGTTCTAGGCTGCGTGGTCAAGGCGTCATCCACCCTGGGGACCTTCCTGCGCAGCTTCCGGTGGGGGCATGTCCGTCAACTCGACCGCGTGAGCCGCCAGTTGTTGGCCCGGGCCTGGGCCGCTGGGGCCGGACCCGGCGACTCGCCCCTGACCATCGACCTGGACTCGACCATCTGCGAGACCTATGGACTGGCCAAGGAGGGAGCGCGCCACCACGGCTACACCGGTGCGCGGGGCTATCACCCGCTGCTGGCCATTGCCGCCGGCACCGGCGAGGTGCTGATGTCCCGGCTGCGCGAGGGCCGGGCCAACACCGCCCGTGGCGCCGCCCACTTCCTGCGTGAGACGGTGGGGCGGGTGCGCTACGGCGGAGCCAGGGGCCAACTCACGGTGCGGGCCGACAGCGGCTTCTACGCCCACACTGTCGTTGCCGCCTGCCGGGAAATGGATGTCCGCTTCTCTATCACCATCCGCCAGCGCGCCAGCCTGCGGGACCTGATCGAGGCGATACCAGAGGAGGACTGGACTCCCATTCCCTACTGGATGGACGGCGCCGCCGATGTCGCCGAGACGACTTACACCCCGTTCCAGACCAAGCCGGACGCCCCGCCGGTGCGGCTCATTGTCCGGCGGGTGAAGCCGACGCCCGGTCCCCAGCTCGCCCTCTTCGCCAGATACAGCTATCACGCCTTCATCACCGACCGCGATGGGGAGACGCTGGAACTGGAGGCCGATCATCGCCGCCACGCCGAGGTCGAGAACGCCATACGCGACCTCAAGTACGGCGTCGGGCTGAACCACATGCCGTCGGCGCGCTTCGCCGCCAACGGCGCCTGGCTGGCGGTACAGGTGATGGCGCATAACCTCGCCCGCTGGACGCGGCGCGGATTGGTCTGGGCGAGGGGACCCTGATCACCAAGACCCTCAGGCGGCGGGTCTTCGCTCTGGTGGGACGGATCACCCGCTCGGCGCGCCGCCTCACTTTGCATCTCCCCCGGCGCTGGCCTTGGGAAACCCAGTGCAGTCGCGCCTTGGCCCGGCTGCAAGCCATTCCGTTCCCGGCCTGACGGCCAGCCTGCAACTGACCCAACGTCCCCGCAATCTCGCGCCACCCCGGTCGCGAGAGTCCCCCTGCTACGTATCCTCTCGCCATCCCGCGCATCGCAACTCCCGCATAGGGCCTTAGGGGCCCTGTGCGGCGACTGAAGACCCTCCGCCGGCCTCCCATCTACCCCAAGACCCCAGGCCATCTCCCCTGTAGCTCCCTCACCCACCCCCTTCCGCTGTCCTCACCCCGTCCATCCGTGTCCTTCGGTGGATTCGGGCTAAGGATGACGCGGTGGTCTCTCTTTCTCCAGACCCTCTCTCTCTTACACCACTTCCTGGGACTCTACTGGCGGTTCACAGCCAGTCAAGTAGCATCAATATTCTGGGTGTGGATATTGGTCCATTTTTGGGCTTTGAATTCCGAGAGGATGGCGGGAGTGTTAGCAACCAGCAAAAGTGGGACACATTGGGAGCCGAGAGATCAGGGGCTGGATGGAGGTCTGGTGAGCTCCCTAAGGGCCCTGTTGTAGCGTCGTCGCCGTTCGGTGGTTTGAGCCTTCACCTCCTTCCTGCGTTGTAGGATCTCTTGCAGTCTTCCCTTGAGCACGTCTGATGGTGTCACGTTGCCCAGAGCCTTGTGATAGCGCCGGTAGTTGTAGTAGCTGACGAAAGCCGCGATAGCAGCCTCAAGGTCGGCGGGCAACTCATAAGGCACCTGGTTGACGTCCCGTTTGATGGTCTGGTGGTAGCGCTCCAGCTTCCCGTTGGTCTGAGGGTGGAAAGGAATTGCTAGGATGTGCTTGATGCCAACCATCCCCAGGTAGTCCCTGAATGCTCTTGAGACATAGCCTGGACCGTTGTCACTCAGCAGCCTGGTGCGGTCTGTGACTGGAACTTGGTCCATGCTGGTCGTGTCCACAGCATCCTGGACCACCTCGATGAAGGAGTCGGCCGTCATATCTTGCTGAAGCCTGTGAGCCAGAATGAATCGTGAGTAGTCGTCCATAACGGTGACCAGGTAGTAGTAGCCCCAACCAACCACCCTGAAGTATGAGGCATCGGTGGCCCACATCTGGTGAGGCCCTGTGGTCTTGCGGTGGTACTCCTTCCCCGCGGCCAACCGCATCTCAGGCCTCTTCACTAGGCCCTCCCTGCCCAGGATACGGTAGACGCTGGACTCTGAGACTGAGAAGCCCTGGTTGTCGGTGATCCACGCGGCCAGCTGACGGCAGCTCAGCTCTGGCATCTCTCTGGCTGATAACAGGACTGAGCGTTCTTCCTGAATAGTAAGACGGTTCCATGGTGGCTGATCGCCTCCTGGTCGGTCCTCAAGTCCTTGTTGGTCTTGGCGTCTGAGCCACCGGTAGTAGGTGCTCTTAGGGATGCCCAACTCTCTGAGGACCTTTCGCTTGGGGAGGGGAGACGAGGATACTTTGGTAACTACTTCTGCCTTCTCCGGGGCGCTCATCCGCTGGTACCGGTGGCGTCCTGGGGCACTGGGATAGCCGTTTTTTTGAGACGGTACGCCTCCAGCGACAGATCGGCCACTAGCTCCTTGAGTTCCCCGTTCTCTCGCTTGAGCTGCCCTACCTCATGCTGAGTGGCGTCCCGAACCGAGTCACAGGTCAACCTCTCCTTGCCCGCCTCCATGAACTCTTTGGTCCACGAGTAGTAGGAGTGGGGCTTGATCCCCTCCCACCGGCACAGGTCGTTGACTGTGACCTCGCGGCGGAAGCCCTCCAGAACAATTCGGATCTTCTCTTCCGAGGTGTACTTACGTCGGGCAGCCGCCTTCACTGTGCGGACGAAAGACCTGGTCTGCTCGCTTCGTTCCTCGGCAGCCTCTGCTTTGCTTACTTCTAATTGGGACACATCTGCTCCTTTCTGTGGGTAGCTCTACCCTCATTTCAGGAGCTCACACCACCCTCCGACTCTCGGGTTTTCCTACCCTTATATGTGCCCCATTATCGCTGACGGTCTACAATCACGGCGGTGGAAAAGGTAGAAGGCCAGTCCGCCCAAGACCAGAACGTAGGCCGCAAGCACCAGAAAGGCGTGGAGCTCCCCTGGAGCATCCCCTTGAGTGGGGCCGGCGAAGCCCTCTGCATCTCCACCACTCATGAAGACGCCGATATTATAGACCAGCAGGAAGTCCGCCACGTTCTGGAACCAGTCGAAGAGATTGATGAAGATGCCTAGGAAGATCTGCTCAAAGCGCTAACAGTGTCTCATGATTTGTGGTACAACTATTGGGGTATTGGGGGCAGGTCAATGGAACAAACCCGGTGCGCCCGTCGTCTGTAGATGTAAGGAGGCGGACAATGAGCGTGAAGGAGCGACCAGGTACGTAACCACCGTGGGCAGCGGGTATTCTGATAGGCTTGCTGGTAGCGGCATTCGTGGCATGCAGCACCGAGCCCCAACCAACAGCAACTCCGGCACCGGATACAGACCAGTTCGACCTCCCAGACGTCCTGATCCAATTCGACTACGAGCCTACCTTCTCGACCCCTGAGCGCTTTGCGCCCTTCGGAAGAGTACCCCCATTCACCCTGTTGGAAGACGGGACGCTAATATATCTGGACGAGGGTGGACGATATGACGAGCAGCGGGTAATGGAAGTGCGCCTTTCAGGGGATGACGTAGAGGCCCTGGTACAGCAGGTACTTGACCTAGGCTTCGAGCGCCTGGAAAACTACTCCGAGCAGTGCCAGAACCTTGACGACGGCACGGGTATGTGCCTCGCCGACGCTTCCTATACAGTCCTGAGAGTCCGTCTCCCCTCCGGCGAGCCTCGCTAGGTCAGGATCTACGCGAACTTCGGTAGCGACCTCCAGGCCCTAGAATCCATTCGCTCTACGCTCAGGGAGTACAGTCACCCGGACGCCCGGCCATACGTGCCCGCGAAGGCCACTCTTTTCATCCGTCCGATGGCCGAGGCTATGGACGTCACTGTGCTGGACTGGGAGCTGGGTCCAGCTTGGCTGGAGGCCGACGACAAGGGCCGGCAACGGGCCAGGGTGGTGGACGGGGATGCCCTAGCCACGCTGCTGGCGAGCGTTCCCCGCAATGTTGGTGACTTCTTCCAGCACGAGGGCCAGGCCTACCACATGACTCTCGTTCCGTGGCTGCCGTTGGTCGACTTTACGGCCGCTGTGGCTGCCTATTGATACCCTGCTGAAGTCAAATCTAGACTCGGGACCTTGGCTGAAAAGTGAGGGCCACAGTGTCAAAACTTGTTGTGACCTTGGCGATGGTGCTGTCTCTGACATCGGTAGCTTGTGGCGGGAGCGAGGTGGTACAAGGGAAGGTGGACCACAACGGGGTCACCGGAGTGGCGGAGGGCAAGGGTTCTACCATCCTGCGAAACGTTCCCGCCTACGATCAAGATGCGGTTGACGACAGACCGTCCATCCGGGTGAAAGATCAGGATTTCCAGGGAGTTTTCACCTCCAAGGATGAGCACGCCGTCATCACCGTCGAGATGGAGAAGAAGTTGCGCCAGAAGTACTCGGACATCAGCTACATAGTGCACGTCGATGGCGACCAAGGTACCCAATCCTACTTCGTTAGCCGTGAGGTCTTTAACCGTATCTTGGTGGACAGGCCTGTGCGATTTGAGGCTTCGGGAGCTCCGATACCGACCATAACCAAGCTGCTAGAGCCCGGGGAACTGTGGGGCCTGACTTGGTTGTAGGCCCGCCAGTACCGTTCCGTCAGAACCCTCACCTCCAGCAACGTGTAGAAGATCTCCCTATCCAGCAACTCGTCCCTCAGCTTGCCGCTGAAGCTCTCGATGTAGCCGTTCTCCCACGGTGACCGGGGCTCGATGTACAGCGTCCTGGCTCCCAACCTATCAACCCACTCACGCACAACCCTGGCCGTAGACTCCGGTCCGTTGTCCAAGCGAATGTGGTCCGGCACTTCCCTGAGCATCATCGGCAGACCGTATGCTGCGGGCAGCCCGGATCGCCAGACACTCCAGACGTCGACGACCTCCGCGCCGCCGATGATTCGGGCGGGTTCCTGGACGACGCGCAGTCCGCCGCACCCGCTCCCAAGTAATGAGGACTCTCTGAGATCGCCTGACCGACTCGCTATATAGAGACCTCCCAGCGAAAAATTCGCAGTTCAGTACACTTAGGCCCACCATTATTCAAATACAAATTACCGTTAGAGACATTGGTGATTGGGGCATTGGCCTTTGGGGTGCATACAACTTGGAGCAAAGGCTGCAGTATTGATTTTCTGCAATCTCCCCGATTCAGCCAGAAATATTGGGATTCACTAGTATAATAAGTAGAAAGGGATTTCGTCTCCGCCAGCCCTTTCTTTGGTAAGGCCTGAGTACTTGAGGAGGACTCCCCAATGCCGTCATTAGACGTCGTATCAAAGACAAATATTGCGGAAGTCGACAATGCCCTTAATGGCATAGCGCGTGAAGTCAAGCAACGCTTCGACCTCAAGGGCAGGATGTGCTCCATTGAACGCTCCGGCAACACCCTTACTATTACCGCTGACAACGATATGTTGCTGCGGCAGATGCAGGACCTGTTGTACACCTATTGCGCCAGACGTGAAGTCCATATCGGGTTTTTGGACTTCAAGTCTCCTCAAAACGCCACGAAAGGCAGTTTGCGTCAGGAGGTATTGATTCGCCAGGGCATTGATCAAGCGTTGGGTAAGCAAATTATCAAGATGATCAAAGGCAGTAAGCTCAAGGTTCAAGTAGCCATTCAAGGAGACGAACTGCGTATCAGTGGGAAAAAGCGCGATGATCTTCAGCTTACCATAGAGTCAATTAAAGAAATGGAAATCACACTGCCGCTTGAATACATTAACTTCAGGGACTGAAACCGTTCTTACGGCATACTCAGCGACAGAGCATCACAAGCCACAACTCTCAGCTTAACAGGAGGCCCCGCGATACATCCGGCGGGGCCTTCCCTATAGCCGATTATTGGGCCTTCCCAAATGTCCGTTAGCATATTTCTACGGGTCTGGAGATGTAATGCGCCAGCACTGGGTGTCAGTCCGCCGGTTGACCCTGGATGAACCCTCGTTTGCTAGATAACCCCAGCCGTCTCGCCCCATGCGATTGAATTCTTGGGTCACGTCCCGTCAAGTGGTGTAAGAGTGCGTCATCCTGTTGATGTTGTTTAGGCGGCAGTCCCCTCCGCGAGATCGGCCTCTGGAAGAGCTTCGTTGAAGGTCAGCGCGACAGGTGTAATGTATCGACGGCCAACGGCCCATTCGTCGTGCTGCTCAGCGAGGACGGCGCCAACGAGGCGGCGCACGGCCGGCCGGTTAGGGAAGATGCCCACCACATCGGTGCGTCGCCGGATCTCCTTGTTGAGACGCTCCTGTGGGTTGTTGGACCAGATCTTCTTCCAGTGGGCGAGTGGGAAGCTGGAGAAGGCCAGGACGTCGGGTCCGGCCTCGTCCAGTAGAGAGGCGACCTGAGGGAACCGGTTCTGGAGTTGATCGGTCACCCTGTCGAGCTGGGCGTGTACCTCATCGGGGGAGGGTTGCTGGTAGATGGTGCGCACCATGGTGGCTACCCATGGCTGGGCGCGCCTGGGGACCCGAGTGAGCAGGTTGGTCATGAAGTGGGTGCGGCACCGTTGCCAGCTGGCTCCGCCGAAGACTGCGGCGATGGCGCCTCGGAGTCCCTGATGAGCGTCCGATACCACCAGCTCCACCCCGCGCCGAGGCCCCTGGCGGACAGCGAGCGTAGGAAGGCCAGCCAGAAGGCGCCGTTCTCACTGGTACCCACGTCCATCCCAATGATTTCCCGCTTGCCCTCGCCATTGACCGCCGTCGCCACCACCACGCTGACGTTGACGATCCTGCCGGCCTCCCTGACCTTCTGGGTCAGTGCGTCCAGCCACAGGTAGGGGTAGGGTCCAGCGTCCAGCGGACGGCCCATGAAGCCATCCACCACCACGTCCAGTTCCTGACAGATGCGCGACACCTGGCTCTTGGAGATACCCTCACACCCCAGGGCCTTGACCAGATCGTCCACCCGCCTTGTGGATACACCTTCCACGTAGGCCTGCTGGATCACAGCCAGCAGAGCTCGCTCGCTGCGACGCCGTGGCTCCAGCAGGCTCGGGAAGTAGCTCCCCTCTCGAAGCTTCGGGATGTGCAGATCCATAGTCCCTACCCGGGTATCCCACGCCCGGGACCGATACCCGTTGCGCTGGGTCACCCGCTCAGGGCTGCGTTCTCCATACTCAGCACCGATCCTCGATGACACCTCCGCATCCATGATCCCCTCTACCAGCACTCTCAGTGCCTCCCGTAGGAAGTCCACGTCACCGTCCATTCCCCCCTTGCGCAATAGCTCCAGCAGGTCCATCCTTTCCTTGACCACTGTTGTCCTCCTTTCTCGAGCTTTCTTCTTTGCCCGCTAAGGATGACGCGGTGGTCTCTCTTTCTCCAGACCCTCTCCCTCTTACACCACTTCCTGGGACTCTACTCCTCCAGAATAGCAGTACCGCTGGCCTGATCTGTATGACTGTGTACAAACGCAACCCGTCACCAATGGGGTAGTCCCCACTGTTTGATGGTACGGCCGTGGAGATGTATCGCGTAACTACGGAGTGTCAGTCGTATATTAACCTTTTGGGAAGACGAGGGAATGTTGAAGCCCAGCTATCCCCAAATCCATCCTGGAGAGCCTGAGAGGGTGGAGAACCTTTGCCGTCTCCTTACGTGTATGCGCTAGAGCACGAGACCCGAGAGTAACGAGGCTTCAAGTGGACCCCATCATCAGGACAGCGGTGAGGCTAAAATAAGAGAGTCTACCGCTGGGGTGTCTCGTAAACCTTCATCCGATGGTAAGGCTCGTGGATGTTCCAGTAAACACCTTTGTGGGCTCACTGCTTGGAACACCTGACCCGGTGACCGATAGCCCAAGGCTTGATGGGGCCGCTCTTGGTTGTAGAAGGCCAGATAAGCCCCAATCCCCTTTCTGGCCTCAGTCCCATTTTGGTATGCCTTCAGGTACACCTCCTCGTACTTGATGCTGCGCCACAGCCGTTCCACGAAGACGTTGTCCATGCACCGGCCCCTGCCGTCCATGCTCACTTGAACGCCTTGCGCCAGCAGCATGCTGGTGAAGGCCTCGCTGGTGAACTGGCTGCCCTGGTCGGTGTTGAAGATCTGTGGCCGACCCTTGCTCAAGGCCTCTTCCAGAGCCTCAACACAGAAGTCTACCTCCAGGGTGTTGGACAGCCGCCAGGCCAGCACGTAGCGGCTGTGCCAGTCCATGATGGCCACCAAATAGAGGAAACCCCGAGCCATGGGTATGTAGGTGATGTCGGTGGCCCACACCTGGTTGACCCGGTTGATCTCCAGCCCCCTGAGCAAGTACGGATAGACCTTATGCCCTGGGTTTGGCTTGCTGGTGTTGGGACGCCGGTAGATGGCCTCCAGGCCTATCAGCTGCATCAGCCGGCAGACCCGCTTGCGGTTGACCTGGTGTCCGTGATTTCTGAGCCAGGCAGTCATCCTTCTGGAGCCGTAGAAAGGTGTCTTCAGGTACTGTTGGTCTATGAGGGCCATCAACTCCAAGTCCTCGGCGCCGGCCTCGGTTGGCAGGTAGTACAACGAGGAGCGGCTGATACCCAGCAAGGCGCACTGGCGCACCAGAGACAGCTTCGGTTCTTCTCGGTCAATCATGGCCCGGCGTTGGGACCGGCTCACAACCCGAAGCTCCGTGACAAAAAATCCCGTTCCACCTTGAGCTGCCCAATCTGTTGGTAGAGCTGGGCAGTGAGGACCTCTTGGTCCTTCTCCTGGCGTCCAGCACCATTTTCAAAGAGGTGCGGCGCCCCCTGAGTCAAGGCCTTCTTCCAGGCATGGATCTGGCTCGGGTGGACTTCAAATCGGCTGGCCAGCTCTGCAATGGTGTGCTCCCCCTGGAGCGCGGCCAAAGCCACTTTGGCCTTGAAGACTGGGCTGTGCTTCTTACGTGTTTGCTTCATGTCCTGCTCCTTCTTTCCGTCCTATTTTAGGAGCGGGACTCTCTCTTAGCCTCCTGTCCGAATTTTGGGGTCCACCTCACACCAAGGACTACGGCAACAAACCCGCTCATGAATACGTTGAGTGGTTTAGGAGTTTCGTGCCAGCGTTCATGCGCACGCTTGCGCCACATGGCTCCTTGGTAATCGATGTCGGAGGTGCATATTTGGCTGGCGCTCCGCGGCGATCTGCTTACCATTTTGAGCTGGCAGTGATGCTGAGCAATGAATTTGAACTCTGCCAAGAGTTCTATTGGTATAATCCCGCAAAGCTCCCAAGCCCTGCAGAGTGGGTCAACATCCGCCGGTTGAGAGTGAAGGACTCGGTGAACCTGGTTTTGTGGTTCGCAAAAGACGCCTCCAATACTAAAGCAAACAACAGAAGGGTCTTGCGGCGCTATTCGGATTCTATGAGGACTCTCCAACAGAACGGATATCAGGTACGCCGCCGACCATCGAATTGGAATATCAGCAGCAAGTTTCTCTCTGATCTAGGGGGAGCTATTCCGCCGAATCTCTTGGGGTTCGCCGGGATGGAACAGGCCGAGGCCGATCTAGAAGGTGACCCCGCAGAGGAAGCTTTCGATAACCTCTTAACTGTAGCCAACACTGCTTCCCGAAGCAGGTATCTCGAAGAATGCCGAAAGCATGGCCTAAAGCCGCATACCGCCCGATTCCCTCTTGCTCTTCCGGCCTTTTTCATTGAGTTTCTCACCGAGCCTGGCGATTTGGTGTGTGATCCCTTCGCTGGCAGTAATACGACTGGAGCTGCGGCAGCGTCAGCCAACCGGCATTGGCTTTCTTGTGAACTTGACTCAGATGGCCCTTTCGCCGGAAGCTACGTCAGGGCCTCTGCCTTTTGGTTTGAAGATGCAACGCTGCAACCTGGATTCAAGCGTTTGCCGAAGCCAAACTGGGAATCGTTGGGGCGCAATGTTGGGGGCTCAACAGGGTCTGCCGATCGAAACTAGCCCTGCACGGACATCGGCTTCAACGCCGTGGCCGAGGACAACGCAGACGGCCACGAGACCGCCATCAAGGGCGCGGTGACGGACGGCATGAAGCGGGCGCTCAGGAGCTTCGGCGTCCAGTTCGGCAACGGCTTCTACGGCGACCAGCCGGCGGAGGAAGCCGCAGGCCGCCGGACGGCCGCCAGGCAGACGGGCAGGAACGGCGGCGGCAACTCCCGCCCCCAGCGGGCTCCCGCCCAGGCGAGGGCTGCGTCCGGCCCGGACAACGCGCCGGCGCTGCGCAAGCGGCTCATCGAGGTCGCCGCCGAGCAGGGCTTCGACGAGGACGGGGTGCGGACCGCCGTCAAGAACAAGACGGGCAAGGACCTCGACGCCCTGGACGCCTCGGAGCTGGCCCCGCTGGTGGAGGCCGCCGCAAAGAAGCTCCAGGAGACGCGGCAGGCGCAGGCGGCCTAGTCCGCCCTGACATTCGGGACACGGGAATCGAGCGGGGTCGTCTCTTCGGGGGCGGCCCCGCTTCCCATTACAGGACAAGGAGGTTACGAGCCATGACAACGACGATGCACACACCCTGGGGGCCTCCCCAGGACATCGAGGAGCTGGCTGAGGGCGTCTGGCGGGTGTCCACCGCCAGCCACGGCGGGCTGAAGCTCAGCCGGGAGCGGTGGTACTCGCTGCCCGACTGCGTCCGGGACGCCATGTTCAACGCGACCTTCGCCGAAGAGGACTGTGAGGAGTCCATCGTCAGGACGCTCCTGGGTCTCGGCGACGACCGGGAGCGGGCGGCGGCGGTCAGGACTGCCGAATACGGAGACGACGGGGACGACCTGATGATGGCGTTGGCCCGCAAGATCGTCAGCGGTGAGGAAGACGACGCCGAAACGGTGGAGGATGTCCTCGCCCAGGCCAGGGACGCCGAGGCCGCTTCGGAAGAGATCCTGGTGGACGACGGCTGGAAGGTCGTCGAAGTCGAGCCGGAGGCTGCCCCGGTCAACGGGAACGGCCACCACGCCAGTGGCAATGGGCACGAGACCATCGGCATCGGGCCGACGGTCGAGCTGGCCCTGGGCACCAGCCACCACGCCAACGGCAACGGCAACGGATACGCAGCCGTGGAGGTCAACGGGAACGGCAACGGCCCCCACGACGAGGCCCCGGAGCCGCAGCAGACGCTGTTCTCCTGGGCGGAGTTCATGGCCGAGGAGCCGGTGAAGCCGAAGGGCCGCAGGCAGAAGCCTCAGTCCGCCACCCTCTCGATGGTCGAGTGGGCGCTGACTGTGGAACAGGAGCGGGAGGAGGAGTTGGTCGGCGCGGGACGCTAGGCCGCAACACACAGGGGGGGAGGACACTCGGCTTGGGTGTCCTCCCCCTGCGCGGCCATGTATGCCGCCTTTTTTGCGTTTCAGCCCGCTCGATTCATGTGTGCGGCCCTTTTCTTTTGCCCATTTTCCGGTGGGGCATTGATCCTCTTCTTCGTTCGCCCTCTTCTGCGTCAGATGGTCCATCTGAGGAAGCGGCAGGCATGGAAGCCAATAAGAGGAGACTCACCCTGGACCTGGCCTCCACCCTTCAACATTGGCTGAAGGTCTGGCGGTCAAGGGAGTCAGCATAGGCCGGAGCGGTCAAACCGCCGTCGACCGGGAGGCCGACGAAGGGAGAGGCTGATACCCCGTTGCTCGGCAGCGCCATGCGCCATAGCCAACACGCGCTGGGAGCGCCTTCCGGGCGATATGCCGTCCGTCCCCGGCTGAGGGCGCGTGGCTTCAGCAGAAGGACAGGTCGCCAAGGTCAGAGTAGTCAAAGTTCAACCGGTCTTCCAGACTGCTCGGCACGCACCCGCTCAACTCGTTGCCGCCGAGATCCAGACTTATCAGGTAGGAGAGGCTGCCCAGCTCCGCCGGTATCTCCCCGCTCAACTCGTTGCCGCTGAGGCTCAGCTCATAAAGGTTGGAGAGGCTGCCCAGCTCCGCCGGTATCTCCCCGCTCAAGGCGTTGTCGCTGAGGCCCAGCGTCTCAAGTATGGAGAGGCTGCCCAGCTCCGCCGGTATCTCCCCGCTCAACTCGTTGCCGCTGAGGCCCAGATCTATCAGGTTGGAGAGGCTGCCCAACTCCGCCGGTATCTCCCCGCCCAACTCGTTGCCGCTGAGGTACAGAAATGTCAGGTAGGAGAGGCTGCCCAGCTCCACCGGTATCTCCCCGCTCAACTCGTTGCCGCCGAGCTGCAGCTTTCTCAGGTTGGAGAGGCTGCCCAGCTCCGGCGGTATCTCCCCGCTCAAGTCGTTGTTTGCGAGGATCAGATGTGTCAGGCTGGAGAGGCTGCCCAACTCCGCCGGTATCTCCCCGCTCAAGTCGTTGTTTTCGAGGTACAGATATGTCAGGTTGGAGAGGCTGCCCAGCTCCGGCGGTATCTCCCCGCTCAAGCCGCGCAAGCTGAGGTCCAGCGCTGTAACGCGCCCGTCGTCGTTGGTGGTGACGCCCGACCATTTGCCGAGGGGAGCGTCGCTCAGCCAGGTGCCGCTGCCATCCCAGTTCTCACCGCCCGTTGCGTTGTAGAGGGCAACCAGGTCTTCCCGGTCCGTTTCGGCGGACCCGGAGGCCGCGGGCGGCGCTGTCGCAGTCGCAGGTACAGGCGTATCGGTGGCGGTGGGCGCGTCCCCTGACCCTGTCGTGGTAGGCGTCCGTGCGGGGGAGACCGACGTCTCCGTTGGGGTGGACGCGGTACGGTCTGGGCCTGTCACGCCGGACGGCTCATCAGAGCCGCAGGCCGCGAGCGCTACCGTAAGGGCCAGCGCAAGGACAACGCTCAACAGGGTCACGTATCTTGTCGTGCGTGTACGGGTAATTTTCCTTCTCTCCCGGTCTTGAGCAGCACCATGTATCCACAGATTCATACAGATAGTTTAGCGGAGTTGCTATGGATGTCAATGCTGAGACACCCGTTTCGCCACTCCCAAATGTGTGTTGGTATGTCGGCTTCCGCAGGGATGAGCGGGCGAGCACGGACCGGGCTTGTCTTCGCCGGGTCGCAGCCCCGATAATGAGTACCTGGGCTGTTCCCACGCCCTGGCAAAGGGTGGCGCGGCGCAATCACAGGCGTCGCGTCAGAGCAAGCTCGCGACGGGAATAGATGAGCCTCCAACCCTGCGGGCCGGAGGCTCATGGGGCCTATTCGGGGTAGCCTGAGCGAGTCCTTATATTAGGACCTCCCACCGAAAAGTTCGCTATTGAACTTGTCTCAGCCCGTATTCCCCATTTGGCTCAAACAAGTGATGCGGTAAATAGGCAACTTTCTTGCTTTTCTAGTCGTTACATGAATCTCTTAGCCGTATTGCAGATATAATACATGCAATAAGTTGGCTATTTCAGATAACTTGCGTACCGACATTGGAGGCACCCGATGGGTGACCGCGAAAAGGCCTCTCTTCGGCTCCAATTCAATCCCCAAATCCGGCTGGAGTTACATGGTGCCACCATCACCTCCGACGCCGGACTGCTGGCATTCCGAGAACTGGATGACGCCCTGGACCTTACCCCCATAGCCTCCGACTATCTCCAGGAAAGCCGTACCGGCCGCAACATCCGCCACCACCTGGTCCCTCTGCTCCGCCAGTCCATCTACAGCCGCTTGGCCGGCTACGATGATACCAACGATGCAGAACGTCTTTCCCAAGACCCAGCCATGAGAGTTGTCGTGGGCTGGCAAGGCTCAGACCGCAACGCCGCCAGAACCAACACCATGAGCCGTTTTGAGACGGAGACTCTGACTCAAGAGGACAACCTAAAGGGGCTGGCCCTGATGAATCCCCAGTGGGTGGAGCTGGCCATGGCTCACACTCCACACCGGCGAGTGATTCTGGACATGGACAGTTCGGAGAGTCCAGTGCATGGTCAGCAGGAAGGAGCCGCCTACAACGGGCACTTCGAGTGTGTCTGCTATCATCCCCTCTTTCTGTTCAACCAGTTTGGGGATTGCGAAGGAGCGACGCTACGACCCGGAAACGTGCATAGTGCCGATGGCTGGCAGGAACTCCTTGAGCCGGTGGTGAAAGGATACCAGAAGAAAGGACTGCGGTTGCTGTTCCGGGGTGACGCTGCTTTTGCCAAGCCGGAGCTATACGAGTATCTGGAACAAGGAAAGATCGGGTACGCCATCCGGCTTCCCGCCAATCAGGTAATTCAGGAGCAGATCCAACCCTTGCTGGAGCGTCCTACCGAATGGCCATCCCGGGAGCCTATCGTCTCCTACCATGACTTTGCCTATCAGGCCCAGAGTTGGCACTTGCCCAGGCGAGTGGTGGCTAAAGTAGAGTGGCATCAGGGGGAGCTATTTCCCAGGGTTGGTTTCATCGTGACCAACCTGAGCTATCCACCCAAAGGAATAGTCCGCTTTTACAATGGCCGTGGCACGGCGGAGCAGTGGATCAAGGAGGGCAAGTACGCCCTGAACTGGACCCGGCTTTCCTGCCACAAGTTCGTGGCCAACCAGGTGAGACTATGGCTGTTCGTCCTGACTTACAACCTGGGCAACTTTATGAGAAGGCTGGTGTTGCCGGAGGATATGAAGCACTGGATTCTGACCAGTCTTCAGACCAGGCTGATCAAGACGGGTGGGCGACTGGTACGCCACGCAAGGAGGCTGGTGTTTCAGCTTGCCGAGGTGCTGGTAATCAGGGAAATGCTGACCGGGATACTAGAACGGATCAGCCGGCTTCGGCTGGCACCTGGCTAGCCTGCTTTGAGAGCACAGGTATTTCGGACAGTTATGGGGTCGTCCGGGGTAAATAGACCACCCCGAGGGAGACGCTTGGGCAGGGGCAGGCAATTCTAGACTTTTACGCTCGTCAGGGGGGTGGTTACCCTATGGGAGTGGGTCAGTTGAGTGAATCGGATGCAGTTGACGCCCTCAGGCTGCCCTTTTATAGTTCGAGCCATCCCACAGGGTCACATGGTTGGAGGAATCAGTTTGATCTGGGCAATCCCGACTAACAGCGCAGTCCTCGAACGTTATGCTCACGCCGGAATCAATGAACGGAACGCCAGCCTCGGTGACAGCGCGGTAAACGGCATCCTGGCGCGCCGAATCGCCGTCAGTGAGCTGGTCAATACACACGAACGCGTAGTCGATAGGATAATCCGACACCTCCAAGGAAGCCATCGCCAAGCGAGTGGTGGAGTCCTACCCGCCCCTGTACCGGCCCTCGGAGAACAGCCTCAAGCTGCCCCGGCTGCTGCGCACCCCGATGGGGGGCCAGGAGGACGCCATCAAGGGCGCAGTGTTGTCCCTCCAGGCCCACCGGGGTACCATCCTGGTTGGCGAAATGGGCACGGGCAAGACCTTCATCGGCGCCGGCGCCGCCCACCCACCCGCTTCCGGCGGATTTTGGTCCTCTGCCCGCCCCACTTGACCCGAAAATGGAAGCGGGAGGTGGAGGAGACCGTTCCCCAGGCCCGCGCCGCCATCGTCACCTCCATCACCGACCTGGAGCGGCTCAGGCTGTCCGTGGGTCCCGCCCCCCTCTTCGCGGTGATGTCCAGGGAAAGGGCAAAGCTTTCCCACCGCTGGTCCCCCGCCGTGATCCAGCGGTGGGCCGCCGGGGGGCCGGTTGGTGCCGGACGAGCAGACCGGGGAACCCTTCCAGGTGCCCTGCTGCCCCTGCTGTCACGCTCAGGTGGTGGACAAGGACGGGGTTCCCCTGACCAACGAGGAGCTTTCCCGCAAGCGCCGCGACTGCGACCTGTGCGGCTCCGCGCTCTGGAGAGTGAAGGCCGAACGCGGGTGGTGATATCTCTGCTAGCGATTTGGTCTCTTAAGGAAGAGGCGCGGGGCAAAGCTAATTAGCCAGGACTGGTCGCGCTGTGACTGGCCGACAATTTCACAGTAGAAATTATCTTCAGGAGATGAGGATGAAGTCAGCCCTAGAGGCTCAACAGGTACTTCGCTGGTTAATGATTGTGCGATGGATTGCCCTGGCGGATCTGGTCCTGCTCATAGTGCTGCTCGTTGCCTCCTTTGCCAACAACGAGAAAATGGTACAGATTTTTGGGCTTACCCACGGAATCGTTTTCCTGGCACTCATCGCCATCGTAGGAATCGGGGCGGTCCGGAAACTCTGGACTTGGTGGTTTCTCATCGGCACTCTGGTTACCACAGGCCCTCCCGGTGCTTTGGTTGGGGAAGTCCTAATTGCGCGCAAAGCCAAAGCCATCCTCGTGACATCGAAAAGGGAAACTACCGACCGATAGTGGACGGACTGACAAAACCCAGCTCCTAATCTGGTACCGGTTAGGTCAATCCCTTCGGGCGCAGCGTACCGGAGCCGTCCTGGAGTCAAGAAGGGTCGGATAGCCACCCAGCAGTTCCAACCACTAATGCGGGAGTTCGAGCGAGGTACTCCATTGATCAGTTTCTTGAAAAGCCTGACCCTGCTCCAGTCTGTTCGTTTACCAGGAACGTGGCGCTGTCCCTACCCTGAGTTGTTTCAAGTTCTGCATCGAACCGCTGCTGGATGATGTGGAGAAGCCGTTGTAATAGTGAGTGACCTGAGGGAGGGAGCTATAGTAACCCGCCCCAGGGCTCGCGGCCATGTTGGAAGCGGTGTACGTTGACACCGTGGAAGAGCGAGCCATTGTAGCTCTGAAGCCCAAGTCCGCTTTCCGTGCTCTGTTCCAGATAGCCACAACCCGAGATGGTAGTGGAGTGGTCCTTTACAAAGAAAATCCCCCGGACTGAGGTGGTACCCAAAAACTAGACAACTGGCTAAGAGAGAGTCCAGCTCTTAAAATAACCGGCAACTAACCGACGTGAAGGAGCAGGACATGAAGCAGACGAGGAATAAGCACAGTCCGGCGTTCAAGGCCAAGGTGGCCCTGGCCGCCCTTGCGGGGGAAGAGACCATCGCCCAGCTGGCCAGCCGATTTGAGGTCCATCCCAGTCAGATTCACGCCTGGAAAAGGGCCCTGGTGGAAGGAGCCCCGGAGCTATTTGCCACCAATCAGAAATCCCAGGAGAAAGCCAAGGAAGCTCAGATTAACCACCTCTACCGGCACATCGGCCAGCTGAAGGTGGAACGCGATTTTTTGTCGGAAAGGTCCGGTCTATGAGTCGCAGCATACGGCGAGCCATGATAGACCGAGACCACCAGCAGCTGTCTTTGGTGCGTCAATGTATCCTGCTGGACGTCAGCCGGGCCTCGGTGTACTACCGGCCGGTACCGACCAGGGCAGAAGACCTGGAGTTGATGGCCCTGATGGACCGTCAGTATTTGAAGACCCCCTTCTACGGCTCCAGGAAGATGAAGGCCTGGCTGCTGCAACAGGGCTATCTGGTGAGCCGAAAAAGGGTTCGAAGGCTGATGCGGTTGATGGGTCTGGAAGCCATCTGCCGGCGTCCCAACACCAGCAAACCAGCGCCGGGACACCGGATCTTTCCCTATCTGCTGAAGGGAGTGGAGGTTAATCGGGTCGACCAGGTCTGGGCCGCGGACATCACCTACATCCCCATGGCGAAGGGCTTCCTGTACCTGGTGGCCATCATGGACTGGCACAGCCGGCACGTGCTGGCCTGGAAGCTCTCCAACACCATGGACACCAGCTTCTGCGTGGCGGCGTTGGAGGAAGCCCTGGGTAAGGGACGACCGGAGATATTCAACACCGACCAGGGGAGTCAGTTCACCAGTGAGGCCTTTACCCAGACGTTGCAGGAGCAGAGGGTCCAGGTCAGCATGGATGGTAAGGGTAGGTACCTGGACAACATCTTCGTGGAGCGGCTGTGGCGGAGCATCAAGTACGAGGAGGTGTATCTGAAAGCTTACCAGACCGTCGCCGAGGCCCGAACTGGGATCAATGCCTACCTGGAGTTCTACAACCGGCAGAGGCCTCACCAGGCTTTGGGCTACCGGACCCCAGCAGAGGTGTACCAACATGGCCAGGAAGAAAGGGGAGCAGCAGCTGAAGAAGCAGGGCTGCCATCGGGCTTGGTGAAACCTAGCGCAGGGGTGGGAGACTCTCTTAATTTAGCCCTCGTGCTGTCTTAATAATGGGGTCCACCTTAGTCCGCTTGCCTGGCGTGTATTGATAGCCCTCGGTATATTCTACGTTTAGCACTTGGACGGAGAGTCAAAACGCGGGTTATGTCCACGTAGTTATGCCGATGTTTGTACAGTGGTGAGTACAAGTAAGGGATTCCCCTTAAAGGTGCGTCTTCGGCTTTTCGGTCACGTCCCGTCAAGTGGTGTAAGGGAGTCACCCTCGTTGTTTGATCAGGCTGCCTGTCAAGGGCGGAGAAAAATCAGGCCGTGTGGTGTCTCTGTTCAGGATAAATGTCCGTTTAAGTGGCCGGCAGAAATGTCACTCGGTTATGCTGCCATGGTATCAGATGAAGACGTCGTAGGACCCGCCCAGGGTCGCCGCGTGGGAGGACCCTCGGCGTCCAGGTATTTCCTGACGGTGGCCCTGTGGATTCCCAACTCCCGCTCGATCGCTCGAAGCGACATCCCCTTGCGCCTGGCTTTCTGAATCGCCTTCCATCTCTCCCTCTCAAGGAACGTCGGCTTGCGCGGGGAGGCGGCTTTGGGCTTGCCGGCGGCGGCCGCGCTGCCGGTGATGGCCCCTGGATCCCTCTCGTTCTCGACCCTTGAGTCCAGTTGTTCGAGAGCCGCGGTCCAGCGTTCGCCCAGGCCGTGGGCGCCGGAGGGTGGGGCAGGAACAGGTGCGGAACGCCCGTGGCCGTTTCGGAGAAATACCGGACTGGGCGGCGCCTCCTGGGCAGGGATGATGCGCCTTTCATGCCGCACCGACAGCCGACCGTCCAGTCCTTCCAGGACCTCCACCGCCGCCCCGGCATAGCTGGGGCGTTCCGCACCTGGCAGCAACTGGAGGGTGTGCAGCTGGAACCTCACCGTGTTGTCCCTGGCCACTTTCCTGCGGTGCTTGAAGCACAGGACCTGTTCCAGGCACAGCTCCGGATCCAGGGGCCGGAATGCAGGCTCAGGGTGTTGCGGGGGAACCCGGAAGCGCCGGTTGAACCGTGGCAGGAACTGCTCCAGCACCCTGTTGGCTTCCCCGAGGCCGCTCGCCCCGGCCAGCCGGAGTTCAGTTACCAGCCGGTCTTGGAAGGTGCCCCCCGTGCGCTCCACGCGCCCCTTGGCCTGGGGCGACAGGGCAAAATCATCTGAATCCCCAGCTCGTCCATGGCCCGGCTGAACTGGGTTGGCATCCCGGGGAGGCCGGAGCCGGGCGTGTGCCTGAAGACCCCGTGCCGGTCGGTGTAGAGTGCGACTGGTATACCGACGTGCTGCACTAGGCCCTGGATCAGCAGGAAGTAGCTGTGGGCGTCCTCCTGCTCGCAGAAGAGGGCGTCGACCACCGTACCGGTGGCATCGTCCACCGCGATCAGCAGAGTGAACGGCGGCGCCTGGCCCCCCAGCCACGGGTGATGACTGCCGTCCATCTGGATCAGCATGCCTTCCCGGGGCATGCGCTGGCGGCGTACCCGGTGCTTGGGCGGACGCCTGCGCCGCGGACTGCTCAGTCCGGCGTTGACCAGGATGCGCCGCAGGGTGGTCCTGCCGATGTCGATGCCGTCGCGCTCGCTCAGCAACTCGCTGAGATGGGTGTGGTTGGCCCCTGCGTATCTGGTACGAGCCAAGTGAACCACGGCAGTTGCAACGGGCTCGGGTGTTGCGTTGGGTGGCCTGCGGCCACGATGACCGTGAGCGACGGCGGCAACGCCCTTCTCTCGATAAGCCGCCAGGATGCGCCTGGTGTGGCGAGTGGTGACACCCATGAGCGTCGCTGCCTGGTCCAGGGTCATGTGCTCAGTGAGCAAACTGTTCAGAACCTGGAGTCTTGCCTGTTCTTTTTGAGTCAATGTCACATTCTCCATAAGGGGAGTGTGACATTTATGCTGGCCAGTTAGAGCGGGCCTTTTCGCTGAACGTCAACACGTGTGGCGGAGAAAAAGTGTACCAATTGAGCGTCGGTGTCCAGCGAAAATGTCACCCTGCGACGGGTCTCAGCAGGAGCCGTTAGTAGGAGTGAGTGCGGTGGGGCCTAGGCGTCAGCGGGATCGCCGGCGGTGCGCAGGGCGGTGGCCTGCCTGCTCAGCTTGAAGAGGTAGCTCTCCCCGTTCACCTCAAGGATGTGGACGCGGTGAGTGAGGCGATCCGGGAGTGCACCGGTGAGCCGCTCCGAGCCGAAGACCTCGGTCCACTCGTCGAAGGGCGGGTTGGTGGTGACCAGGACCCATCCTCTCTCGTAGCGCTGGCTGAAGACTTCGAACAGTAGCTTGGCCCCGGCCTTGGACAGCGGCACGAAGCCAAGCTCGTCGATGATGATGAGCAGCTTTAGGCGGGCAAGCCTCTTCTGAAGGGTAAGGAGGCGCCGTTCGTCTCTGGCCTCGACCAGCGTGTGGACCAGCGAGGCGGCCGTGGTGAAGCCGACCGACAGACCCCTCTGGCAGGCGGCGAGACCGAGACCGAGTGCGACATGGGTCTTGTCGGCTCAGAAGTCTCCGCGCCCCTGTCTGCGGCAAAATGGTGCGGCGACAGGCGTAACAATACCTGAATGTACTGCGACATACGACTAT
Organism: Dehalococcoidia bacterium; assembly: GCA_965225925.1. Taxonomy (GTDB): domain Bacteria; phylum Chloroflexota; class Dehalococcoidia; order Lucifugimonadales; family JAGWBF01; genus CBDDBY01. The sequence continues at coordinate 1,403,012 of CBDDBY010000005.1, forward strand.
CAGGGACGCTGTTGACACCCTATATCGTTTTGAACGAACGAGGTCAAAGCCTTCGGTGCTACTTCTGAGACAAGCTCAATTCAGTCTTACTAGGCCCACACAAACGGACTTTCCCCAGCTATGCCGAGCCAATTTTGGTGGCGCTCCGGCCGGAGACGAGTATGCTACTTCCCGTTACTTCAAGGACTTTTCCCCTTAGTACGTCGCGTGGTTGGGGAGAGTCATGATTTTCGTTTTCCAGAACGTCGATGGACACGTCGTCGCCAGGTTTGATGCCGTGGTCCAATTGCCAGAAAGTGACTTCGTGCATTCTGGAGTCTAGATCGGTGTCGCCGTCATTTTCGGGAGTGGTTAGGTCTTTGCGAGCCGGGAACGCGGTGTGACTCTGTTGTATCACTCGCAGGTGGTGTTCTTCCCCATTAACGGTCGCCAGAGCTGGCTTGGATAGTAGAGTGCTGAGATATGCTATGGCATCGGTCCTGTTGGCCGCTTTTGCCGACGGGCCCGGTGGGCCTGAGCGCATGGGGACTATGTACCAGCGTCCGTCCCAGTTTCTGTAGATGTATCCGAGGCAGATGCCGCTTGGTGAAGTTACTTCGGCCCGGGGTGTATCTCCAGATTCTAGCCAGCGGACTTCGGCAAGAATGTCTGTCTGCTGTTTCGGTAGCACACTGAGGAACTTGGCGAAGTATTTGACGGCGGGGTCTGAGGCTCGCAACAGTGATTGGTGGGCGGTTTTGACTATTGACGAAGAGTAGTCGTCGCCTACTTCGAACTGGGATTCCGCTGCGTGCTTGAGGGCGTGGGTGGGGCTCTCGTGGCTGTTGCGCCAGTCGAGATAACGGCGTACTAGAGATTCCCTGCGGGATCCTGGGCTGTAGGTGAGCTGGTTCGATGGATGCATGGCCTCTTGGACGGCACGGTCGACTCTGTGCTTGACTGTCTCCTTGGAACGTTGTGCTTCTAGGAGAATTTCACTGAGAGCGTGTAGCAGCTCCATGTGGATCCACAGGATGATGGTCTGGAGAATGGCACTGTCTGTGTCCTGATCGAACTCCCAGTAGCGTATTTCATTGAAAATGGCATCGGAGGCGGTGTCCTGGAGGTAGCGAGGGAGGGATGTCAGGTGGGCCATCGGCTTCTCGTCGGGGTTGTAGTTATAGTGTTTCACTGCGGCTTGGAATGCCTGACTGAGGAAAGCTGCGGAATCCGGGTCGCATTGGATTAGTTCCTCGTAACGGTTCTTTAGGTCGTGCTTTCGCTTGTAATCGGCTCCAGCGGCGGTGATGAGGTATTTGATAGCTCTTTCGATGGAGAGGTGGGCTAGGGAGATTCTGTTCAAGGTTCTTACGGCGGTTAGATGGATGAACATGTCTCCTTCGACTGGTTCGTTTTCCAGCATGGTGAGGACGTCCAGAACTGACTCTCTTATTACCAAACGCTTAGTGTCTGTCATTAAAGACCAGGCGATGGTTGTGTAGTGCGGGCAAGGCGTAGGGCCTTGTGTCTAGTGTGCATAGAGCAATTATAGCTGGGAGCGGTTGAGCCTGCATTTTGGCCTGGCTCGTGTCGAGATTGCGCCGCAGGCATGAGAGCGTCACCGTTGTGCCCATACGGCACATGCAGGAAGACGCCACGCTATAGTGTTCTGTCTTTGCCACGGCCACAATGCCAAATAGAGCTCGTGCGGCTGCGAAAGGAGCGTGGGCTACCCGAATGTCTGCGTGACCGTATTCTCACATTAGGACTTCCCAGCGAAAAGTTCGCAATTCAGTCTTACACAGCCCACTTGAGAAGACTCGAACCGCTCATACAGTGATCAGGTAGCACACCAACCTATCGGTCCGCCTGACCTTATCCAATCGCATCCAAATCGACCGCCCAAGAGTACCTCAGTTTTTGGTGTCGATTGTGAAATGGGTATGGTGTAGCGCAGTAGGGCGTCGCCGGGCATGACGACGATCTCCTTGACGAAGGTTTCGATGAAGGCCCTGCGCTCGGTCAGCTCGCTCTCCTTCAGAAACTCGCTCATGTCTTGGGCGTAGGCCGCGATGGTCTCCACGTCGTCCAAGTCGGCCCTCCGCTGGGAGAGGATGGCCCTGGCATCAGCCGCCGCGTTCTCCAGGCGCTGCTGCCGCTCCCGGTGCCCCTTGATGCGGTCTGAGGCGTCGGCCATGTCGAGGTCGGTCGTCTCTATGACGTGCCAGATGCGGCCCAGCTTCCGCTTCACGTCCTCAAGCTCATCCTCGATGGTCTCCAGCCGCTTGCGCTGTTCGCTGGACACGCCGTCCATCTGCTCGTCGACGACCTTCACCAGGGCTCGGATGTTGCCATCGGTGAGCACGTTGGCGCGAATCTTGCCGACGACCAGCTCCTCAAAGCGCCAGGCGTTGAGCCTGGGGGTGTCGCAGGCATCCTTGCCGCGCTTCATGATCGACTGGCAGACGTAGTAGGAGAACTTGCCGCTCTTGGCGTCCTGTCCGCTGAGCGCCCTGTTGCACTTGTGGCACTTGACCAGCCCGCTGAGCAGGTAGGAGCTTCCGACTCTGCGAGGGTGTGTGATCTTCGGCGCGCGGGAGCGCATCAGCCTGTTGACGCGCTGGGACTTGGCTTTGGAGATGATGGCCGGAAACGCCTTCTCGATCCGTATAGGGTCGGCCTTGTCCTTGGCGTTGGCGCCCCAGATCAAGATATCTGTTATCCAATCGACACAAAAAACTCAGATATACATGGGCGGTAGGGCTTGAAGTCAGCTGACAACGACGGTTGCTCACGAAGCCCAGCGTGATTCGAACAGTCGTGAGCTGGCAAACGCTAACGCACATTAACAGGCTGCGGGTAAACAGTTTCGTGTTAAATACTTCAAGCCGTGTTTTTCAATAGTCCGTTAGTGATTTGCCCTGACGGCGACTTGACTGTGCGGTCGGTTGACGACTAGCATACCCATGGAGCATGGACAGGTGAATGGTTGCACCTCGTCGTTGTCTCCTCCAATCTGAAGCAGGGGCCTCGGTGTGGCGACGCACCGGGGCTCTTGCTTTAGCCCGAATCCACCGAAGGACGTCCTTGGGGACAGCCCTTGAAGAAGCCATCGGGTGCTCCTCTGAATCTGGGATAATGGTTTTGGAACAGAAACCAGCCCGGAAACAAGGAGCACCCAATAGATGCTGCCACAGAACAAACCCGACCGTATCCGCATCCTCTTTGACGACCATCGCCTGGTGGCCAATGCCGGCCTGCTCCTGCCGGCCACCCTAGCCCGGCACCTGGGCCTGCGGGAACTCGTCGACCATCACCTTGACCTCGGCGGAGCGCCGGGACGGGCGAACACTGGGGACAAGATGCTGACGCTGGTCGCTTCCGCGCTGGCAGGCGGCGACTGCATCGACGACGCCGATGCGCTGCGCGCTGGTGGGACGGTCGGTGTTCTAGGCTGCGTGGTCAAGGCGCCATCCACCCTGGGGACCTTCCTGCGCAGCTTCCGGTGGGGGCATGTCCGTCAACTCGACCGCGTGAGCTGCCAGTTGTTGGCCCGGGCCTGGGCCGCTGGGGCCGGACCCAGCGACTCGCCCCTGACCATTGACCTGGACTCGACCATCTGCGAGACCTATGGACTGGCCAAGGAGGGCGCCCGCCACCACGGCTACACCGGTGCGCGGGGCTATCACCCGCTCCTGGCCGTCGCCGCCGGCACCGGCGAGGTGCTGATGTCCCGGCTGCGCGAGGGCCGGGCCAACACCGCCCGCGGCGCTGCTCACTTCCTGCGTGAAACGGTGGGGCGGGTGCGCTACTGCGGAGCCAGGGGCCAACTCACGGTGCGGGCCGACAGCGGCTTCTATACCCACGCCGTGGTCGCCGTCTGCCGCCGGATGGATGTCCGCTTCTCCATCGCCATCCGCCAGCGCGCCCGCCTGCGGAATCTCATCGAGGCGATACCCCAAGATGCCTGGACGCCGATTCCTTACTGGATGGACGGCGCCGCCGATGTGGCCGAGACCACCTACACCCCATTCCAGGCCGAGGCGGACGCCGCGCCGGTACGGCTCATCGTCCGTCGGGTGAAGCCGGCGCCCGGTTCTCAACTGGCTCTCTTCGCCACCTACAGCTATCACGGCTTCATCACCGACCGGGACGGGGAGACGCTGGAACTGGAGGCCGATCATCGCCGTCACGCCGAGATCGAGAATGCGATACGCGACCTCAAGTACGGCGTGGGGCTGAACCATCTCCCCTCGGGCCGCTTCGCCGCCAACGGCGCCTGGCTGGCGGTACAGGTGATGGCGCACAACCTGGCCCGCTGGACAGCCCGCATCGGCCTGGGTCAGCAGATCGTGACCACTAAGACCCTCAGACGACGGGTCTTTGCCTTGGCCGGACGGATCACCCGCTCGGCACGCCGATTGACCCTGCATCTTCCCCGGCGCTGGCCCTGGGAGGAGCAGTTCAGCCGCGCCCTGGCCCGACTGCGAGCCATTCCACTCCCAGCCTGACGGCGCCCGTCCGCCACTGACCCGCCAGCCAACCCAACGTCCCCGCAAACTCGCGCCAGCCCAGTCCGCGAGCGCCTCTTGCCGTGTCCTATCCCGCCATCTCGCTCGCCACAGCCACTGTAGGCCGCCATCGGTGCCCCCAAAAGCGCCTGCAGACCGCCCGCCAACCTCCCGTCTACCCAAATTCGAGCCCGGATCATCGCGCCTGTAACTCCCTCACCCCCTTCCGCTGTCCTCACGCCGTCCATCCCTGTCCATCGGTGGATTCGGGCTAAACAACATCAACAGGATGACGCACTCTTACACCACTTGACGGGACGTGACCTCAAGTACGAGGAGGTGTACCTGAAGGCATACCAAAATGGGACTGAGGCCAGAAAGGGGATTGGGGCTTATCTGGCCTTCTACAACCAAGAGCGGCCCCATCAAGCCCTGGGCTATCGGTCACCGGGTCAGGTGTTCCATGCAGTGAGCCCACAAAGGTGTTTACTGGAACTTCCACGAGCCTTACCATCGGATGAAGGTTTACGAGACACCCCAGCGGTAGACTCTCTTATTTTAGCATCACCGCTGTCCTGATGATGGGGTCCACTTGAGATTGAGGTGGACCCCAAAAACTGGACAGGTGGTTAAGCTACAGTCAGGCTCCTAGTATTACAACGACGGTTCTAGAAACGACAGAATGGGTAGACCACCCGGCTCAGTCTTCATCGAGGAATCGTAGCCTCGCATTTTCCTGTCGGACTTGAGGGTATGTTCGGCGTAAGCGAATCGGCGAAACCAACCGTGCAGGACGACTGGTCATCCCTGCAGTGCTACGACGAAGGGGCAACCTGCACCGTGATAATATCTATGTCGTGGTACTTATGGTGCTGGACTGAAGATGCGTAATGACGCAGGAGGCGGAAGGAGATTTCACGCTCGTCCGGTATCTCAGGCTGTTCGTTCAAATAAGCCATCTTGTCCTCCAGATTCCCGCCCTCGGTAGTCACTACAAATTCCATCTCAATGGCGGCGTCTGCACGACGGGCAGCGATAATGAGGCGCTTCCTGGCATCTTCTTCCGACTCCTCATACTGCGAAAGCAAGCTCGACAGAGTTTCCTCCCCGGCTGACCTGAGCCGGTTTATTGATACCTCATTCCAGCCGACGCTTGTAGCGAATCCCTGGAGGAAGGAGTCAATTCTGGGTAACGACGAAAGGCTCATCGCCACATTCAAGCGCCTGCGACGCCTGGAAGTGTACTCCATCAGCACAGTGAACAAGATCACGCAGACCGAACCGGTTGTCATGCCGTTGCTGAGCAGAGTCCCCACAGTTCCAGTCAACAGATCGGGCAGAATCACCTGGTTCTGAAAACCTATGCCTATCCAGAGAGACACTCCTATCACCGCGGCTTTTCGCCCATCTACTCCGTCCCTGAAAACGGTCCTCATCCCCTCCACAAAGAGGAGCGACAACATAAATATCATGTACGCCACCAGGACAGGGGGTGGAGTGGCGACAACCAGGGCTATCAGCTTTGGAGAGAACGCCACCGCTATCAGAATCAGGCCTCCATAGATGCCCATGCGGCGCGCTGCGACACCGGTGAGCATGACCCGCGCGGAATTGGACGCTCCTATCCTATTGGGAAGAGTGCCCAGAGCGGCAGCCAGAAGATTCGTCAATACCAGCAGGTTATGCGCCCCCTGGACCACTCGGAAATCAGTCGCCTTCGGCCTGCGCCAGGCCACCTGCTGAATCACGACGGTGTCGCTGATCGAATTGATGGTGGTTGCCATGTTTACTATTACGAATCCCGGCAAAAGCCCCCAGAAGGCCGCGCCAAAGCTCAGGTCAAATCCAGGCCAGGTATAGCTGGGAAAACCAATCCAGGAAGCTTCCATAACGTGCTGCCAGTCGTACGCGCCGAGCGGGGCCGCTATTACGCAACCAACCACGATCGCGACGACCGGGGCCCATTGCTGCCACTTGGGCGACGCGAACAGCCTCAGCAGCATCAGGATGAACAGGGTCGTTCCTGCCAGGATGGGCGCCGCCACCGGGGGAGCGCCTTCCGGCAAGTCAGAAAGCCTGCCGAGCACGACGGTTATTATCGTCGAGGCCAGCAACATGAGGACCGTTCCGGCGACCAATGGGCTGATGACACGCCGCAGCCAGGAGAGCCGGGAGATGAACACGAACTGTATCAACGACGAGGCGACGATCAGGCTCGACAGCAACGCCGGGCCGCCGGCCAACAGCGCCGAGATACAGATGGCGATGAAGGCGGATGCAGAACTTATGCTAAGGGAATATCCCGACCCGAATCTCCAGAATCGAAAGGTCTGCAGGATACCGCCTATACCGCAGACCACGAGGACCGAAAAGAATATCCAGGACAGATAACCCTGAGGTTGTCCGCCTGCCACAGCGATGATCGACGTCGTGGCAGCCATTGCCGCCATGCGGGTCATGACACTCTGGAATCCATGGACCAGAGATACCGGATGGCTTGGCCGCTCATCCGGTTGATAGAGGATGTTTTCGTTTACCTGCGCCATTCGTAACGCTGGTTTGCCGTCATGTTGGTCTTATTAGACCAGTAATTCAACGTCGGTTCAAGGCGGGATGTTTGGGGATGCGCTGAGGGCGGCTCGGCGCTTGGCATGGGAGCGCCTGGCCCGTTCGTTGGATTCTTGCGTCTCCGCGAGCCACCGTAGCAGCTCAGCCGGCCCGAACCGTTCCCGGGGCAGCATCTCCCGCACCACCCGGTAGACCTGCGGCCTCGTGATCCGTGGCATCTTTTCCCCCCCAAGCCTGTTGCAGGCTCAGCAGAAAAGCTCCACCAAGCAGACACAGTGCCACGTGGTGATGCCAGCCCGCCCAAGTGCGGGTCTCGTACTCGTCCAGCCCCATGTCGCTCTTCTCCGTCTCGAACTCCGTTTCTATACGCCACCGGGAGCCTCCCACGTATGCCAGGGTCTCCAACGGGGTATCCTCCGGAGCATTGGACAGGTAGTAGCGGGGTTCGCTGCCGTCCAGATTCCGGCGGTAGACGGCCCAGTGGATTTCGCCGGGCTTCCGCCTGCTGGTCGGACGTACCCTTTGGGCACTGAACAGGTAGCTGCGAGAACCCTGGCTACCCTCGGCCACCGTTATCTCCCGCCAGGCATCCCCAGGCAACTCATCGCTGCGCTCTGTCATGGTCCGCCGCTGCCCGCCCACCAGCCTGGGTTTGCGGGGCGCCCCCCGGCCCTGGTATGCCGGACTGGTCCGCTCGGGCTCCGGTGGCCACACCGTAAAGCCCGCCGGAACGTCCAGGACGTAACGCATACCCAGGGCCGCCAGTCCCTCGCGGAAGGACGGCGACATCCCGAATGCGTCGTCCCCGGCAACCCAGCCAGCCCTCAGATGGCCCCGCTCCTGTGCCCGCTGCAGCATATCCAGCGCCAATTTCGTCTTCGACCGGTAGCCCTGCCTCTCCTCCGCCACCCCCGCCGCCGCGCACCGGTCTTGGTCCGAGGTCCATATCTCCGGCAGATACAGCCGCTTGTCCACCAGTGCCCGTCCCAGCGGGCTGACATAGGCCAGGAACATCCCGGCCTGGCAGTTGGCCACCTTGCCCAGTCTGCCGCAGTACTGACGAGCCACTCCCACCGATTTCCTGCCCTGCTTGGGAAAGTCGCTGCCGTCCAGCACCCACACCGCCTCCGAATGTCCCAGCCGGGGCCCCAAGTACTCTTGAAGACGTGCTATAACTGTGTCGTCATTCCAGGGAGATTCGGCGAGAAACCGCTGCATCACCCTGGCTGACGCAGGAACCGTCTCCGACAGATTCTCGGCGTTGCGCCGCTCCCCGGACTGGACCAGCAGGGCCTGGAGATAGTGGCGGCTGTGGTCCCGCGTCTCCCTGCGGCCAAACAGCCGAGCGAAGTAAGCGTGAAACTCCTGAAAGGCCCCGTACACCTGCTCGAAAGCCGCTGCATCCACTTCCCTGCCTCACCTGCTCAAGCCTTCCCCAACTACCCCGTCATCCTATCATGCCAACCGTCGTTGTAATACTAGAGCCTGTCCCATAAACCAGGTTCGGTTTCGGATATCGTCAACAAGAGCCATTTAGTCGCCATAACCGATTCAAATCTATGCGTGGTACGCCAATTATCAAGCTCATTGTGACGGCTTACTTCTCTCCCCAACTTCATGGGACAGGCTCATTAGGGACAAAAACACGCTCCAAATCATCTACAGTTAGTTCGTCTACCACTGCTCCGTAGATCTTGGATAGCATTTGGTGCTGCCCGTATGGTGACAGCCCGTTGGATGGCGGGGGTTATCCGGGAGCCACCATGCACATGTCCAGATTCGGGTCTTGGCCGAAATGGCGGGTGGTATTTGCGCTGAATTAACCGGCCCTTGCCTAATGGCTGTTCAAGGCGCCCAGACGTTGAAGTTCTCGAAGCTGGGCGACCCCTGGTGGCTTAAGTAAAAATCGCCCATCGTGCTAATTCCACCGCTTGTCTGGTTGTGGCCCAGGTCCAGCTTGGCGACCATCTGATCATTTACGAAAAACCAACCGGCTCCCTCGATTGCAATTATCAACAGGTGGTTTCTACTCAGTAAAGCTATCCCTGCGCCCGATAGGTAGCCGGACGCTACATCGGTATATTCGTCGTCGCCAACGACTCGAGTGTCGTGGAACCACCGTGCCTCATCAGTCAGTCCGATTATATCCAGGTGGCTAGATTCTGGATTGCGAATTATGAATCCGTAGTCCCAGTCACTGCCTTGGGGGTTAACGAAGGCGGCTTCTACTACCAGGTCACGAGTCTGCACTCTGCTACCGTGGGTGGCGATAAACCCAGGCTCCTTTTCCAGCTTCCCCTCGGCGGGGCCGTAGCGCCTGCTTAACTGGTCGCCTCTGAAATTCTCAAACCGGGTGACCGCACCGGCGACTTCATCGCCTGTAAAAGCTCCAGTAATAACGGCGACGTCGCCCGCTCCGGTTACGTCCGACAAATCGAGAGCGGAGACAAATTCGCTGTTGACGAAGAGCCAGCCGCGTTCTTTGATGGCGACAACTCTCAGGTGGTTCCGGCCCCCGGCGCTGGTGTCGAACGTTGGGATAGTTCCTCCGCCCACACGTTGATTGTCGGCGTCTGATGTTTCCCTCCACGCAAGATACCAACGCCGGTCGCTGGTGACTACGAAATGAATGGCTGGGCCAGTGTGTTCTTGCCGAAAGATGAACCCGTAGTCCCACTTGTTAGAAGCTGCCGAGTATGGGTTAACAAAGGTGGCCTCCACCATCATGTCGGCAATAGAAACATTGGCATACTCGGCCCTGATGAAGCCATCTGACGGGTCATGCCGCAGCTCACCGCTGATGGGGCCGAAATCGATGAGTTGCCCCGGCGTGGGGGTAGCGGTGGGGCGGCGGGGGGTTGGCGTAGGCGTGGGAGCGGGTGGGCCGGCCAGAAGTGTGGGAATTTGCTGTTGCACCGTTGTCCCTGAGATTGCAAAGCCCAGCCCCTCGGTGGGCCTCCCACTCTGCGATTCATCATAACGGAAGGTGTTGATGCCCAGGATTTCGCCCGATACCGAGAGGATTGGTCCGCCGCTGTTGCCGGGATTGATGGCCGCATCGGTCTGAATCACATCGCTGCGGTACGCTGAATCGTAACGCACCGCTGACACGATGCCCCGAGTTACAGTGGCCTCGCCCGGTAGTCCCAGGGCGTAACCGATGGCCACCACTTCGTCGCCGGGCTGTAGGGCAGCGGCGTTCCCAAAGGGCAGGGCCTGGAAGCTGCCGCAGCAGATGCTGACCACCGCCAGGTCGCGAATGCTGTCAGTACCCAGGACGGAGCCGCTATAGGTAGTGGAATCGTTTACTATGACGCTGACCTGTACGTCACCTTCGACGACGTGATGGTTGGTGACGACGTACCCGGTCCGGCCCTGCGTCTCGAAAATGACCCCGGAGCCGGACCCCGAACTGGTCTGAATCCGCACCACGGCGGGCCTGACCTGCTTCACCATTACGCTCAGGGACGCCGCCGGGTCTTTGTTTGGCGTGGGTCTAGGTGTCGGGGTAGCGGTTGGCCGGGGTGTTGGCGTGGGAGTAGCCGTTGGAAGGGGCGTTGGCGTGGGGGTAGGGGTTGGAAGGGGTGTCGGCGTCGGAGTAGCGGTTGGAAGGGGTGTTGGCGTGGGAGTAGCGGTTGGAAGGGGTATTGGCGTGGGAGTAGCGGTTGGAAGTGGTGTCGGCGTCGGAGCAGCGGTTGGCACAAGTGTCGGCGTGGGGATGGCGGCGAGCGTGGCCGCCACCCGGGCCTCTACGGTGGCGCCAATGTCCGGGGTCGGGGTGGGTGTTGCCCTGGGCAGCGCGGCAGCCACGGCAGCCTGCACTGTGGCTTCGATATCTCGTGTAGCCGTCGGGACAGGCGTTGGACTCTCGGCGGTGCAAGCAACCGCAACTAGGACCGCAACAACCGGCACCAATATGCGACAAATGTTCACACGCCATTATTGTCTATAGCCAGGAGTATGTAAATCCACAAGTCTGCCGAATCCTGATTCAGGCAAAGTTGATTCGTTCGTAAAAACCCCTCGCCAAGCTGGGGCAAGGCAGGGAGAATGTGGGGAAGCGGCGAGGTGCTGCACCTGGGCGGGGGAGGTGAGCATGTTCCGAGAGCGAGACCCACAGGTGAGCCTGTGGCAGTCCGAGTTCCTGGTTCCGCCGAAGAAGGCCAGGCGCTTGGAGCGGAGTTGGGCCGAGGTTTTCCGGAACGAGGCGCTCCCCCTGATTGACGAGGAGCGCTTTGCTCCGATGTACTGCGCGGACAACGGCCGTCCCAACCGAGCGGTGCAGACCGTCCTCGGGGTCCACCTTCTCAAAGAGATGTTCAACCTCACCGACGATGAAGCCCTAGCAGGCTGCAGAAAAAGGGGGTCTCTGTGAAACTGCCCTGTAAATTGTCGCCCCAGCTCGACGATATCTGACCAAAACGTGTCCTTAAGTAACGTCCACTTCTATTTTCTTGGTGATTATTACGCTTATCGCTGCCCCCAAGATGATGTCGACCGGCCCCAATAGTTTTTCAGCAGCCTGCTAGAACAGCTGGAGTTCAATCTGCTCTGGCACCACGCCCTGCGGCTGGATATGGAGGAGACCCACCTCCCCCAGAAGACGCTACACAACTTCCGAGTTCGCCTGATGCAGCACGACGGTGGCCGGCTGGCTTTCCAGGAGACCACGGAGCGGATCATCCAGGCGCTGGGTATACGCACCGGAAAGCAGCGGTTGGACTCCACCCACATCATGAGCAACATCGCCACCCTCACCCGCCTCGGCCTGTTCTGTGAGACGATGCGGTTGTTCCTTCGGGCCGTGAGCCAAGAGCACCCAGAGCTTCGCCGTGTGGTCCCAGAGGGCCTTGTGAGGCGCTACTTGAAGGAAGAAGCAGAAGCGACCGACTACGAGGACGCCCGCTCGGGGGAGGGTCGCCGAAGGCTTGGCGTGTGTGCCCGGGACCTCTACCGGCTGGTGGACGGCTTCCGTGGCACGGCTGTCGCCCAACTGGAGGAGTACCGGCTGCTGGAGAGGCTGCTGCGGGAGCAGTGTGTGGTGGGCAACAAGAGGGACGGGCGCCCCGGAGAGGGCGATGACGACGCAGGGGAAGGGGCGGTGCCCATCACCCTCAGGGACCCGAAGGAGGTGCGGTCCGATTCCCTGCAATCGCCCCACGACCCGGAGGCCACCTACAGCGGGCACAAAGGCAAGGGGTACGAGGTACAGGTGGCGGAGACCTGCCATGCGGAGAACGCCACCCAGTTGATCACTCATGTAGAGGTGACCCCATCAGCGGGAGCGACACCGACGTGACTGTGCCGCTGGTTGACGGGCTGGCGGAGCGGAAGGTCCGACCGGACGAGCTCTTCGCGGACACGGCGTATGGGTCGGGCCGCAACGCCTTCGAGGCCTCGCGCCGGGGGACGGAACTGGTGAGCCCGGTGGCGGGGTCGGCGCCGGGGAACTCCCACGAAGGAGAGGGAGACGGACCGCCGCCGCTCACTGGGGCGGACTTCCAGATCGACGTCACCGGGGAGCAGGCCACGGTGTGCCCCGCCGGGCACCGGTCCGTCGAGGAGTACGAGCTGGAGGATGCGCCGGAGCGGGTAGAGGTCCACTTTGCCAGGGCAACATGCGAGCCCTGCCCCTTGCGGTCCCGTTGCCCGGTGAAGCTGGACCGGCGTGCGGGGGCCTACGTCCTCAAGGCGGACCTGGTGAAGGTGAACATCGAGGGGCGGCGGGCCGAGGCCACCGAGGAGTGGCGCAAGCGGTATGCCATAAGGGCCGGGATAGAGGGGACAAACTCCGAGCTGAAGCGCGCCCACGGGCTTGGGCGCTTGCGGGTGCGAGGGGGCCGTCGGGTGCGGCTTGCCGTCTACCTGAAGGCGTTGGCGTGCAACTTCAAGCGGATGGTCCATGCACGCCTGGTGGAGATGGAAAACACGGCTCAGCCGGAGGCCCGGACGGTACCTGCGGTCGCAGCCGCGTGAGGGCCCCGCTCCATAACTTCCATCGGGCGCCCTGAGCCACGGAAGGGGTACTGCACGGGATCCTGCTTGTCCTGAGCGCAGCCCCAAGGGCGGTGAGGTCAGCAGCCGACAGCCCGTGGCGCCTCCCTGCCAGACACCCTCGCACTCCACGGTCCATCTCTAACAGGCCTTTCTACGAAGGAATCAACCTTGGGAACTTCCTTCGCCGGCTGTGTCTGCCCAAGGCGGTCAAGCACTGGTCGCTGCGGAGCGTGCAGGTCAAGCTGATCAAGATGGGAGGCCGTCTGGTGCGGCACGCCCGGTGGTTGATCTTTCAGTTGTCCGAGGTGTCGGTTCCTCGACGGTTGTTCGAGGGAGTGCTGGATCGTATCCGCCGGTTATCGCCGGCGCCAAGCTGAGGGAGGGTACAACCACGATCTTGCCAAGAGGGGGAGAGCGCTCCAGGGAGTCGCCTTGTCTTCAATGCGGTTTCACCCCACTGGCAGGGGACACGAGGACGATGAAGACGGACAAGAAGGGTGCTCTACGACTTCAAACGCATCTTTTATTGGATAGACCGGCGATTGACTGACCTTGCAGGACCTGTCTTTGATGCGCCCATCTCGTTTGGGCTGCCCCTTGAGCCTGAAGACTCCCAATATGGGAAATCCCGGTTGCAAGACTAAGTAACTATCCCAAAACGCGCCTATTGGGGAGTCTAGAGGGCGCACTCCCCCTCTGGCGAGGGATCCGGGCGTACCCCCCAGCTTCACTCTCCTCCCCCTCTTCCTTGGGCAAGGGAAGGGGGGACACAGGGGGAGGACGTTTTGGGATAATTACTAAACAGCTACCGGGCCAGCGATTATCACGAGTATCCAAAGAACGGTCGCTCAGTCCGCTCGTGAGGGAGACTAGCTCTTCGGTCTATTGTCCCAAGTGTGCAGGGCTCTGGCCACTGAGGCGATAGACTTATCTAGGTGGGTACAAAATATTCTTATCTCTGCACTCTGTTCCCTTAGTGCGCGGTTCAACCGTCGTTCAATGTTGGGTAGCCCCTCCTGCTGTTGTGCCAGACCTTCCATGATGCCGCGCAGTTCCTTAGCAGTCGATTGGAATGTTCGCAAGGAATCGGAGTGTTTTTCTATTTCTGCATCGTTTACGCCTTCCTGTGCGACGGCAAAATCAGCAACAAATTCTAGGCTATGTTCCATGTCGGCAGCCACAACTGCGTATTCAGCGTTAGCTGTTGAAAGCCGAGCAGTAAAGACGTTGAGGTGTCCAGCCAAACGTCTAGATTCCTTCATTATGGCTCGCATGTCCGCAGGACTTGGCCCTCCCGGACGGTTATTAAATCTCGCAAATGCCTCATCCGCCACTGCGAGTGGTTTTGTCACATCCTGCTCCATAGCAGCAGTCATGTCCTCGGCTATAGTACTCAGTGTTGTAAAACCGTTGTTGGTAGTCTCAATATGATCAAGAAAACCTCTATCATCCTCACTTGCACCGGCACCATTGGCAGGCTTGCTAGGGATGCTTGGCACATCGGTCGAAGCATCCAAGTGGTCAGACACCGGGTTGCCAAATTGCAATGTGCCGTTGACAAAGGCTTCAATGTATCGACCTAACTCCTCCCTAGCCGCCGCTATCTTTGTAAAGTGCGTGTCGTATATGAGCACTCGGTAGGCTCTAAGATCAAAAGGTACATCATCCATGTTCTGAGCTAACAAGATTACTGGCCGACCCAATGTATGAGCTACCCCAAGCTCATAGAATACATTTGGGTTGCTATCTGTCAGGTCTGCAACTATGAGATGGCTCTGCGCAATTCGGGTCACTATATCTTGCATAATATTTTGCTGATTATGAATATCGTCTGCGCGATCTACATTAAATGATGCAGCCTTGGACTCTTCAAAGAGGGGTTTGATAAAAGCCTCGTAAACATCGTCGAACTTCTCGTCGAACGCCATTAGTATGAAAACAGAATAGTTGCTCTTTTGCGCCATACCTACATCTCCTAGACATCGCCCACTATATTTAGTTTGCAACTAAGACAACATTTGGCGATTAGTCTTGAGGTCATACCCGCAACCGAATGCGAGGTACGATTGGAGTCAAAATACTCTGGTAAGCCCGCACGATTTGGTTGTATAGATCCGGGATGTTCGGAGCCTTAACGCCAATTATGAGAGCGTACGGAACGGGATTGTCCACACCGGACCTTGACCCTTCCTCTCGGCTGTGGTTGTAAAGGTCAAAAACCGGACTGGACAAGGACTTTGCTTGAAATCGTCGAATTCTTTTTGCGCAAGGTTCCCATTTCAGTCCCCCCTCTCTTAGCTCATATTCACCTTTTCCGTACATGGAAGACTCAGAAAAAAAGGCTTGGCTGTCGGGTGCTTTGACTGCTTTCCTCCACTGTGATTCGTAAACTTGCCGTTATGCGGTCTAAAAATTGCTTCAAAACCACTTCGAGTGTACGAGCTAGTAAAGCCCGGACTAATCTCTGGTGCAATCACCATAGTCGCCGTAATCGTTACCATGCCAGACAGTGGCGTATCCGGCATCGGTATTGGAGCCCTCAGATGGGTTCCAGCAGGGAGGATGCCTTGGTAAATGATTACAGGCTCATCATCAGGGCATGTAATCATCATGTCTGGATCTATTTCAAATTTACCCCACCCAACATCTACGCGGTCGTTATTTCCATCTTCAGCCCAATGCACCATCAATGCCCTAATCGTTAATGGATCAACACTGGTGCCCAACTGTACGTCTATACCAGCCGAAGAGCGCAAGGACAACGGAGCCGCGAAGCTTGTCCCAATAACTGGCCTCGACGAATTGACGGTATCCACTACATGAAAAGGGTAGCTCGCTGAACCTCCAAAAGCGACGCCGTCCGGTTTTACCAACCCTGGTGACCTTCCGGGACCGACTGAACTGTAATCGGCCCTACTCCAAAAACCGGTTGGGCGGTCCGTAGCTCCAACAGACAACACGTTAACAGCATCGGAAGGCGGCTGAATACGATTTAAGCCGCTCGCCTCGTCTCTGTTGCCGCCATTGCCCACTGCAATGGTAACGACGGATTTTGATGATGCGAATCTTTGATCCAGTGCCAACGTCCAATACGACACTTCGTCGTCAGATACTGGAATATCGGGACCAATGCTGATGTTGACCAATCTGTACCGGCCTTGGTTTTCATCAAGGTGAGACGTAATCCTGTCGATAGTTTCAATGTATTCGAAATCAGGCGGTCTCGATGATCCGTTGTTTCGATCTAAAACCCGCACGTGATTCACCCTGCTAAATGGCCTATCGACAATCCCTGTTGGAGAAAGTGGCCCAAACAAGAACGCTGAGGTCACCGCAAGGCCATGTGATTCGTAATCTGGAGTTGCAGGACCGATTCCCGGAGGTTCAGTCAATGATACCCAAGGTGCTAACTGGGTTCTTACATTAGCGGGTATCCCACCGTCAAATATCACTGCTTCAGCTCCCTCATCAATTGGCGGCCCATCTGGCAGTCCGACATCGAACGTTTGGTCATCGGTATTTACTCTTGTTAGCGTCGGGTTCAACGGGCGTAAGGGTGGCATCCCGCGGGCTACCCTTACAAACGAGTGTCGGGCAACTTCTAATACAGTAGACCGGCTTGTTTCAACCGGAAAGAATGTGAGGCCTCCAACGTCTCGGCGTTTTTCTGTATAAACACTTGCAGAAAGAATTTCAGCATAAGCAATGAATGATTGAATCACTTCTTCACCGCCGTCGTTGTGAAGAATTACTTCGAGCATGACGTCTTCTCTATCTTGTGGAATAGATCGGACCTTTGACTCAGCCTGAAATGCCGAAATGGCTTCTATGGTTTTCAAAGCCCACGAAGTGCCGGTGTTGTCTGTCCATTCCTTAACTGTTCCTGACCACTGCGCAAATGAAGTACGGGTCCCGGCCACAAATAACTCATCGGTAGAAGCCTTATCGGGATGATTCTTTACGCCCCAACGTTCTGGCGCTATTTCTGCTTGGCGACTTCCTATAGCACGTAAACCCACTGACCTCAAAAGATTCTCTGGGAAGTCGCTTTTTGACACAAACCTCGGATGCATAGTCACAATGGCAACTGCTTGGTTTCCGGGACATGCTTCTTGAGGGAGACTTCGAATATAGTCATAGGTCGCTGCAAGTTTGCTATCTATGCGGTCCCTCTGGGTGACAAAATCGTACGGTAGAACTTTTGGATTCCCACCTGATGGAACGTCTACTTCGTACGTCAGCCTCTCGCCTTGACCAATGAGGAAATTGTTTTCTCTGGGCATTTTTACAACTCCCTAACGTGATGATATCCCTTTAGGACTCCCTAAACGTTTTCTGAGAGTATCTCGAGAGAGCCCGGTTAGGTGTGAGATTCTCCTCTGTGACACATTGGCCTTATTCAGCAAACGTGCGACTGACAATTTTTCGTTTTGGGATTTTGACCTGCATAGATTCGTTGCTACTTGAACAACCGCTTGCTCCATCCCAATATCGTGCACTAAAGCTGTTCGTTTCGCCGTATCTATGGTGCGTGTCACGTCGGCGAATGATTGCCCATCGAACAGGCGCGCCAACAAGTTGGCTGAAATGCTCAAGCGCTCGGCATTGGGGAGGAGTTGGCAGACCAATGTTTCCACGTCAGAAGTGGATGGGAACGGAAATTCGATAACCCGATTGAACCGTCTCCAGACCGCTGGGTCGAGCAAAGCCGGATGATTTGTCGCCGCGATTAAAATGCTATGAGCAGGCCAAGATTCAATTTCTTGCAAGAGCACGGTCACTAGTCGCTTTAGCTCACCAATCTCATACCCATCGTCTCTCCGTTTCGCGATAGCGTCGAACTCGTCTAGTAAGAGAATCCCTTGGCTTCGCCTAGCGAAATCCAAGACAACTCGAATGTTGTTCCCGGTCCTCCCCAAAAAACTACTCATTACAGCAGAAAGGTCTAACGTGAGCAATGGGAATTGTAATTGCTCAGCAAGCCAGGTTGCTGCTAGAGTTTTGCCGGTTCCAGGAGCACCGTAAAACAACAACGACTTCGTTGGTTCTATCCCAGCCTCAAGAAACTTGTGCTCTAAAGCCCGCTCTTCGATGACTTCTGAAAGCACTGTTGCCACAGATTCTGGCCATACTGGATTCAAATCAGCGGTTGGGTTACTTTCCCTCCTGAGCAATTCCAATCTCGAATCAAGATCGACCGGCAACGGCGAGGAGGTTGACCTCGCGAGCCTTGTGGCGTCCAGCATTCCAAGAACCATTGAGACATCATCGGTGAGATCAGGTCGCTGCTTAACCAAAGACGGGACCGTTTTTCTGAATAGTGCCGCTACATCTTCAGTTTTTCCGCCAGCAGAAAGGCGTGCCATGTGGACGATAATGTGTTCTGTATCAAGCATTAGTCCATCCATGCAATATTCAATGCTAAATATATTATTATCTTGGTGGACTAATTTGTCAACCCTCTTATGCCGGATGTCCATAAGACTTGTTTTGTACTCCTAGCAATCCGCCGCAACAAGGAAATGGGAGGCAGTACATTGGGATAGTGTTTAATGATGAAAACTCCGATGGCTCTTAGACTGAGCTTTGCATTGTCCGAGGGCTGGTTGGTCGCGCGGGCCGCCATGATCACCTGATGGACGCTGTCCACCACCGCCTGGCAGTTGTAGCCCTGCAGGAAGTCCCGGCCCCCGGGGACCGGCATGATGCGGGACTCGGGGTCGGTGAAATTCCGCTGGGCCTTGTCTTCAGGCACTCCCGAGTGGCTCCGTCCTTCCACTGCAGCCTGCTCCGCCGCCGCCCTCGCTTCGGCTTCCAGGGCGTCCCTGGCCTCCCGAATCTTCCGCAGCCGGCTCTCCCGGAAGGCCAGCTCTTCGGGCAGTTCATCCCCGCGCCGGTTCCGGCCGTACCGCCGGTCTTCCTCCTGATCCACTTCCTCGGCCCGCTTCAACAACTCGTCCACTTCCCGGGCCAACTCCGCTTCCTTCTCTTTCATCCGGCCGTAACTCATCGCCTTGTGTTTGGAGGCGTTGGCCTTCACCTTGGTCCCGTCCAGAGCCACATGGCCCAGCTTGACCAAGCCCGCCTTCCGGCACAACTCCAGCACCTGTAGGAACAGGCCGGCCAGCGCTGCCAGCTGGTCCTTCCGGAAGTCGGGCGTGTTGTTGGCCGCCAGCACCCGGAAGGCGATGTCCTCGTGGAGACGAAGAGCAATCCTGCGGGAGGAGGCCACCCCCATGCAGTAGCCGTAGAGCAGGACTTTGACCATCATCCGGGGATGGTAAGGAGGGCCGCCACGCCCTTCCCTCTGATAGCGGGCCATGATCGCCGACAGGTCCAACTGGTCCACCACGTCAGAGACGAAGTAGGCCAGATGGTCATCGGGCAGCCACTCTTGAAGGGCGGCGGGCAGCAGCAACTGCTGGTCGGGGTCGTAAGGGCAGTAGGTCTTGCTCATCAACGGCTCCGTGACTCGATTCCCCTCCCATTTTACCTTCAAGTCATCCCTAACCATGTTTCTCGGACAGGCTGCTAGGTCCACCTGAGAAGGCTTAAACCAGTGGGCGGTCGGCAGACCCCGTTCTTAGATCCACGAAGGATGGGAGGTCTGTAGCCTCCGCATCCTGTTGCTCCTATTCGACCCCGGTTGTATCCAAATCGACTGCCCATGAGAACCGCACTCTTTTGTGTTGATTGAAAGACAGAGAACTCGGTCTCGTACCAGCAGAGGGTCTGGAAGTCGATGAGGTCGAGGCCGGTCTGCACCAGCCTGGGGTGGCAGATCATCACGTCGATGCCCTGCTTGACCCTGTCCGCCACCCACGCCTCCCTCTTGTCCGGGGCCACCGCGTCGGCCTTCATCACCGCCACCCGGAACCCGTGCCGGGTGAGGATGTCGTCCATCCGCTCGGTGATGTCCCTGGTCCCCGTGTGCGTGGCGTAGACCAGCACCCTGCGGCCTTCGAGCCGCTCCGCCGCCACCAAGTCCACCAGCGCCTTCTCCTTGGGGTAGAGCCGCTCCTCGCTGAGAGGCGGCACCTGCACGATCACGTCCCCGCTCCGGGGGTCGAAGACCGTCTCGCCCCGCGTGCAGCCGTCCGGGTAGGCGAGGAGGGTTTGCAGGTAGGTCGCCAACAGCCGCTTCGAGCCGGCCTTGAGAGCCTCAGCCAGCTTCAGCCGCAACTCCTCGTACACCGTGTTGTAGGCGCTGCGCTGGGAGTACCCCGTTGCGTCCTGCTCCGAGTCCATCGAGGAGAGCAGGATCTGCTCGTCGTAGGGGGGCAGCCCCGACGCCACGTCGGAGAGCCGCAGGAACACCGTGTTCCCGATGATGTGAAAAAGGGCGCTGGGCACGAGGCCCGGCCTCTCCCTGACCACCTTCCGGTACTTGCGGCGGCGGCTGTTGCGCCCGTCCTCCACCGCGTCGTCGTCGGGCTTGCCGACGGTGACCTCCTCGAAGCCGTACCGCTGTATCCAGCGGTGCTCGTCGGAGCGCCCGAACTCCGTCCTTATCTCCGGCGAGAACCTGTAGAGCAAGTGGAAGATTGTGCTCGCATAGCCGCCCAAGAGGGTTCCTGTCAGACTGAGGGACTTGCCGCACACGTCGGCGAGAATGCCCGCGGCGATGCCCTGGGCGCTCCCTCGCCCCTTGAACTCATGCACCTCGTCGCCGATCAGCAGGTCGAAGAAGCCCTTCACCCTGTGCTTGATGTAGTCGGCCAGCGGGTAGCGGGCCGGCCCGGACCTGTCGGCCTGCCAGAGGGGAGCGCCGCAGCCGACGCAGGTGTGCTTGCGGCGGTTCAGGTCCTCGTCGGTGAGGGGCACGCCGTCCTTGTCCACTACCTGCGCCGTGCAGTCGGGGCAGCAGGGGACCCGGAAGGGTTCCCCCGTCTCCTCGTCCCGCAGCAGCCTTCCCCTGGATGTGGCCCACCGCTGTATGACGGCGGGCATCCAGCGGTAGGACAGCTTGGCCTTCTCCCGGCTCATCACCGCGAAGAGGGGGCCGGAGCCGGCGGAGAGGCGAAGCCGCTCCAGGTCGGTGATGGACTCGACGATGGCGGCGCGGACGCCGGGCACCGTCATCTCCACCTCCCGCTTCCACTTGGGCACCAGGTGGGGCGGGCAGATGATGAGGATGCGCTCGAATCCCGCCATGTGCGCGGCCGCGGCGCCGATGAAGGTCTTGCCCGTGCCCATCTCGCCGACGACCGTGGTGCCCCGGTGGGCCTTGAGGGAGAGGGCCGCGCCCCTGATGGCGTCGGCCTGCGCCCCCAGGGGCTTGCGGAGCAGCCTGGGGAGCGTGCCGCCGTTCTCCGTGGGCCGGTAGAGCGGCGGGTAGGACTCCACCACCCTTCGCGCTATTGCGTCCTTGAACGTGTCTATGAAACCTCCGAGGTTCATGTCGTGTCGTCCTCCTTTTCCGTAGTGGGCCGGAGGACGACGCCGGGACCCGGGCACCGCCCCAGCGGGGGCGGTCGGGTTCCGGCAACGCCCCCAGGCGAATGCTTGAACGTGCGAAGGCCCGCCCACGGCGGGACTCGCGTATGCGGCCCGGTGCGGGCCATCCCATGCTGCTCCGAGGCAGCCGCCCATCATGCGGTACGTCATGGAGCCCTACGAAGCTGCCGTCTCCGGCTGCTTCAGCATGGCGGAGTAGCCCCGCTCGACGACGTGCGTCACCGACACCCGGCCCGTGCCGTCGTACCCGGCGCGGTAGGCAAACTCCGCCTTCGCGCCCCAGGGCACCCGGCCGCCGACTCTGACGGTGCCGCCGCCGGACTTGACGCCGCGGCCGGGGCCACCGGCGCCGCGAACCACCATCCCGCTCCGCTCGCCCTTCCGCCAGCCCAGCACCTTCACCTCGGCGGGCATGACCCGCTCCGCCTTCGTCGGCTGGAACAGGACGCCGTGCAGCCTCTTCAGCACCACCGGCGACGGGTTGTTCCTGCCGTTCATGATCTGGGAGAGATTGGAGGAACTGATGCCGGCGCGCCGGGCGACCTCGTTCTGGCTGAAGCCGTGGGCGTTCATCCGGTCCCACACGGCCTGCCGGTCGATGCAGGCTGGCTGCGCGGGAGCGACCTTCGCCGGAGCCTCCAGCGCCAACTCCATCCTGGCCTGGACCTTCACGCCCATGTTGCTGTGACCCCGCGCCACCATTGACATGTAGCTGTAGGAGACGCCCAAGCGGTCGGCCAGGTCCCGCAGGCTCATGCCCAACTCCCTGGCGCGCTCCCTGATGTAGCTGCTCTCCCCGGCCACGACGACGCCCTGTCGGTTGGCACACTTGGCGGGCGCGACCTTCGCCGGAGCCTGCAACGTCGACTCGACCCTGGCCTGGACCTTGACGCCCATGCGCTGGCGGCCCCGGGCCACCTGCGTCATGTAGCTGTAGGACACGCCAACGCGGTCGGCAAGGTCCTTCATGGTCATGCCCAGCGTGCGGGCGCGCTCCCTGATGAAGCTGCTCTCGCCGGTCACCACGCCGCCCTGTCGATAGACGGTCCCCTGACCAGGGACCTCTCCCAGCGCCGCCGCTACCTTCTCCCTCATCTTGGGCGTCCACGGCCTGCCCCCGTTCGCAATCTGCGACAGGTATCCCGCGCTCACGCCCATCTTCACCGCAAGCTCCTTCATGGTGAGCCCACGCCGCCTTGCCGCAGCCCTGAGCTCGCTCTCAGCTCCCGCCGTCTCCTTGGTCCGATTGGTCTGTGCCGTCGTTGCCGTCGTCATGTCGCTTCCTCCTTGTAATGAAGAAGCGGGACGCCCCCCTGTGGGAGACAGTCCCGCTCGATGCCTTGTCCCGATGGTCGGGACTGTCTCCTTGGGTGGTGGTGTTGCTGCGGCCGATGGCCGGTGCGGCGTCCCCTACTGAGGGAAGCCGTGTGCGGTGTAGGCCCCGGATCAAGCCGGGGTCAAGCTCCGTCGTGAATTGGGCATAGGTACTCCCAGGTGAGTGGGAGTGGGCTGGGTGAAGCGGGATCAAGGTCCCGCAGGCAAGGGAGCGGAGCGGGCAAGCCCCGCCGTGGTCAAGCGCCGTGGAGAGTAAGGAGGCTGCGGCCCGCTATCTGGCGGCGCGAGTCGTCCGCGCAAGTGGACGCAGGCCTAGCCCCGCGCGTAGCAGAGGCACGGGGGGTGAGGTGCCTAGAGCGCCGGGACGGCGCTGAGAGCAAGGGCTGCGGCCACGCCGCGCCTCTCTCCGAGCCGGTCAAAGGCAAGCCCTCTCCAGGGGGGCCGCAGCCCCCGCAGGCTGCGCCGGGAGACGACCTTGCCGGGCCGCCAGCGCATCCCCAGGACCGCGGCGACCTCAAGGGTCCCGTCGCCCCTGGGAACCAGGGCGGCGGCCCGTCCGGCGCCCTGGCGGTAGACCGTCACGTCCCGGTCGCCGAACCGCCGCTTCACCAGCTGCTTCCACTCGGTATAGGCCCACCGAGCTTCCCTAGTCGTCGCCTTCGCCATGTCCATGCCGGCGAAGACCGCCAGCGCCCCGTCGAGAGCCTTCCCAGCCTGCCTGAGTCGTCGAGCCTCGTGGATACTCCGCGTCGGGCTCGGCTCCGCCGTTTCCGTCTCATCCTTGAACCCCATCGCCGCGAAGAGTTGGTCCACCAGCTCCTCCAGGCTGCGCCTGGGCCTCACTACCGTCGCCATCGTCCGATTGCCAGCTGCCAATGTTGCCGTCGTCATCGTGCACCTCCTTAAGTGCCTCCGCTTTGTTACCTTGCCGATTGCGCCCGCTTGCGGGCAAAGAAGAAGGGCCGACCCCGTTGAGGAGCCGACCCTTGCTTTGAGTGGGTTGTGATCGAGGCCGGAGGCCCCCGCCGTCAGCGCGAGGACCTCCTGGCAGGGCGTCGCAGCAGCAACCGACCCGTCAGCCACGAGCCGATGCCGTATCCGAGGCAGTTGAGGATGGCGGCCTGCAACCCGATGTCGACCAGCAGCGGCGCGGCGAACGCCAGCGCAGCCGTTCCCCACCACGCGAGCCTCTCCCAGGGCCAATGCTTGAGCCACCAGAGCCTGTCAACCGGCCTGCCTGTTGGCGCGTATGCGTTCTGGATGGACAGCCCCGTCGCCGTCTCCAGCCCGGCCATCGCCACGTCGCGAGAGCAACCCCGGATGTGACAGCGCACGTCGATGCCGTTGCCGTCGGGCCTCTGCCTGAACGCCAACCCATCCGAGCGACCTTCGTGGCAGATCTCCGTCGTCGTCCAGAACCAGCCCTGGCTGAAGCTGACCTGTCGCGGGATCAGTTTGGCGATCCAGAGCGCGCTCGGCCCCACGTATACTTCCTTCACGTCCCTTCCCATCTTCCCATCTTTCCGTCGATGTCCGTCAACGCCGATTCCATGTGCATGTCACCTCCTTCGCCAATGTGATGAGTCCGTAATGCTTCCATTCCTTCAATACCTCCTTCATGTGCTTGAACTTCGAAGCCATTTGACTTGGCTGATCTGGTGTCGCAGTTCCGATCCCGCACGCCGCCCGCGAATGAAACGCCGGAGTGAGGGAAGAGGCGGCCCGGTCGGTGGTGGAAGACCTTCGGAACAGCCGCGAAGACGTGAGGATCCGGCCGGTGCGAAGGGCACACCTCGACCAGGGTGTCCGAGGGGCCGAAGCGGGAAGCGCTTTGGCCGCTGCGAATGTGTCCCTTTGGGGCGGCCTTCGGGAGAGCGCAACGCTCGATCCCTCCGGTCAGTACCCCTGGGCGGCTGTTCGGAGAGCGCGGTGCTCGATCCTATGCAGCCGGTCCCGGATTCGGGGGACAGGGAACCCTCCAGGTTTCTTGGCGGGAAACAACTGGAAAAGCCAGAAACTGACTCCATTATTGCCGAACGCCCGTGCGAAAGGAAGGGTTTCGGGGCATCGCCGCCCAAAGTGTTCGGAATAGTTTCACGGAACCCTAAGCCCGCCCCCTGAAAGCGCCTACTGCCGCCACAGATTCAGGGTGAGGATTCGCCTCGCCAACCGTCTCCAGGCCACCGCCCTTCGGACCTCGCGAAGGGTCTCCCTGCGCCAGTTCAACTGCGAGCTCCGCCACAGGCCCGTCAGGGGCATCGTCTCCGGCGGCAGCGTCAGCCCGTGCCGTTCCAGCATGGCCACCTCCAACTCCCGGACGCGCTCCTCGACCTCCAGCCACGCCAGTCCCCTGCCCCCGGCGGAGTGGGTCTTCCACAGCCTGCGCCATTCCTCGATGAGCGGCCACGCCTCGCCGTAGACCTCCTCGTCGTCGGGAGCCGGCTCCTTCGTCACCAGCTCGGGGTACAGACGCTTCGGGACGCCGGCCTCCGCCGGCCGGGTTGCCGCCGGGGTCTTCTCCGGCCCCCGTGCGGCCACACCCAACACGTCAGCCGACCCCGTGGACTCTCGCGGTGCCTCCCGGCGAGCCAGCCGCCGCTCCAACGACTCCCATCTCCGGGCTTCGTCCTCCCGCAGCTTCTCGATCCCGTCTCTGACGGCATCGAGGCCCTCGTGAAGCCCCTTCTCCAACGCCTCCACCCGCCGCTCCAGCGCATCGCTGCGCTTCCGCTGCCGGGCGGCAGCAGAGCCCGCGCCCTCCTGGAGTCCCCGCTCCAGCGCCTCCCTCATCCGCCACGACATCCCTCTGCCGTCCATGCACGCAGCCACGGTCCGCCGGTCGATCCCCAGCACCCCTGCAGCGCCCCTGCGACCGCCATGCTTCCTCACGAGGTCGTGCAGGAGGGCCATGAGCCGGTCATGGTGCAGCTCCTCCTCGTCTCCTTCGCCAGCCACGGTCTGCTCGTCCGGTTTCATCGTCAGCGCCTCCTGTGCAACATGTACCACTTATGTACACGCCTCCCGATTTTCCCTGTGTACGACATGTACATCTCAGCTAGGGCGCATGCGCCACCCCGTCGCAACCGGCCCCTGACAAAAAGTGTTCGCTATTTCCGTCCTGTAGGGGGCGATTTCGCCCTGCATCAGCTTTGAAAACCGCCCTGGTGTACAACTTGTACACAGACTCGATTCCCTGTACAGCCCCATGACATCACGGCGGCCCCTCCCTGTGTAATCCCTCGGAGGGGATGTCATCGATGTAGTCCCTCGAAAGCCACTACACGCACGTAATCCCTTCCAAGGGATAACGCTCGGCTCTCCCAGCTACAACACTGGTTGCAGAAATCAGCGTTCGCCTTGCGTGTCCCACCGACACATGCTGAGTCGAGCGCACTCAAAACGCGACGAGAGCAGCGACTTGAACGACTCCAAGAGCAAGGCAAGACCGAAGAACTCCGGCAAGGACTCCCTCGAGCTGAGGGTTGTAGGGATCCACTTCAACCCCGCGCCCGACGCCCAGGACCGGCTGCGCCGCATCTTCACCATCCTGCTCGAACACGCCGCAGGGGAGAGGCAGGCCGCGCCCGAGGACGCTTCCGCGGACGCCACACCTGACGACGATGCCGAGGAGGA
Source organism: Dehalococcoidia bacterium (assembly GCA_965225925.1). Classification (GTDB taxonomy): domain Bacteria; phylum Chloroflexota; class Dehalococcoidia; order Lucifugimonadales; family JAGWBF01; genus CBDDBY01. The sequence continues at coordinate 1,429,492 of CBDDBY010000005.1, forward strand.
GGGCTGATGCAGGCCGAACCGTCCCTGACCGTTCTCAGCCTCGGCGGAGGCGTCCAGTCCTCCGTCATGGCGCTCATGGCCAGCGCCGGGGCCTTCGACCGCGTTCCCGATTGCGCCGTCTTCGCCGACACCCGCTGGGAGCCGCCCAGCGTCTACGAGCACATCGACTGGCTGTCAAAGCAGCTCAGCTTCCCCCTCCACGTCGTGGACAACGGGCGCAGCCTCCGCGAGGACGTGAAGGCCCTAACCAACCACTCAGCCTCAAGCAGGTACGTGGACATACCCGTCTACCTGAAGGGACGCGACGGGGGGTCTGACGGCATAGGCAGGCGGCAGTGCACCGACAACTACAAGATCAGGCCCATTAGACGCAGGATACGCGACCTGCTCGGACTGAGACCCCGACAGCGAGTCCCAGTTGGAACGACCGTCGAGCTGTGGCTGGGAATCTCCACCGACGAGGCCATCCGCATGAAGGACTCCCGCGACAGGTGGATGGCGAACCGCTATCCCCTCATCGAGGCGGGCATGTCCCGGAGGGACTGCTTGGACTGGTGGGAAGCCCGCTACGACAGGCCCCTGGAACGCTCGGCCTGCGTCGCCTGCCCCTTCCAGTCCCGTTACATATGGGTGGAGACCAAGCGCAGATGGCCGGAGCTGTTCGCAGAGGCGGTGGAGATCGACGCCAGGTTGCGGGACGGGCTGGCCTTCGCCAAGGAGCCGTACTTGCACACGCTGCGGATGCCCCTGGCCGAGGCGGTCGCCCTCGACGAGGCGGAGTTGGGAACCGATGGGCAGAGAGACGGGTTCGGCAACGAGTGCGAGGGACACTGTGGGGTGTGAGTGGATGGTGCGTTTGACAGTGCTGATGTACTGATGAAGATATGTTATGATGATGCATCATGAGAACGACAATCTCCCTTGACGACCAGCTTGCGAAGCAGGTGCGTCGGGCAGCCGAAGCCCGAGGCATCAGCGTCAGCGCCTTTATTTCCAGAACGTTGGATGACGCTCTGAAGCGTCGCGAGACGTCGGAGCCGCCGCCCTTTCAATTGGTGACCGTGCGGGGTGTGCATCCCCGCCCCGGAGTAGACCTGGACCGGACGAGGGCGCTCGATGCACAGGATGATGAGGCCCGCTTCGGGCATGGGAGTCGCTGATTCGAGATGCTGCTTCCCGATGTGAACGTCCTTGTATATGCGCACGTCGAGGACTCCATCCCCGAACACGCCGAGTATGCGACCTGGATCACCCGTTTGGCGACGGGGCCTGAACCGTTCGCCCTCTCCGTCCTCGTTCTGTCCGGCTTCGTTCGCGTGGTAACCAACCCCAGGATCTTCGACCCGCCATCCACTCTCGACAAGTCGTTCGCGTTCGTGTCCTCGCTCGTGGAGCGCCCTACCGCGCGCATCGTGGGTCCCGGTCCCGACCATCTGGACATATTCGAGAGACTGTGCCGCGAGGCCGGAGCCACCGGAAAGCTGGTCGCCGACGCCCAGCACGCGGCGATTGCATTGGAGCACGGCTGCACCATGGTATCGACTGACTCCGACTTCAGCCGGTTCCCAGGACTCCGGTGGCAGCACCCATTGCGTCCTGACGGGATGTAGCGTCATTCAATACCCCTACCGGGGTATTCGGGCCGGTAGGGCCTCAGCGCAGGAGTCGACTTGCCAGTGAGCGTCAGGCTCGGCAGGTCAACAGACCTGCTTCGAAACTTCAGAAGTCGGGTGACAAGCAGAAGGAGGCAGCCATGCCGGGAATCAAGGTGAAGCGCCGGAAGGCGAAGGAGAACAGGGCGGCCATATACGCCCGCGTCTCCGACCAGAGCCAGGACGCGGAGGACAAGACCTCCATCACTGAGCAGACTTCCGAAATGGAAGCCCACTGCGAACGCCGGGGGCTGGCCGTCGTCGCCCGCTACCAGGAGGTGGGCCAGGGCTGGTCGAAGAAACGGCCCGAGTTCCAGAGGATGCTGGCCGACGCCAGACGAGGACGCTTCGACACCATCGTATGCTGGAAGTCCGACCGGCTCAGCCGGGGCATGTACCCCGCCGCCGCCCTCATGGAGGTCGTCGAGGCCCACGAGATCAACCTTGAAGCCGTCATGGACGCCATCGACATGAAGACCTTCGGCCTCATGGCGGCCATCGGAAAGATCGAGCTGGACAACTTCAGGGAGCGTGCGTCGATGGGCAAGCGGGGCACGGCCAAGCAGGGGCGCATTCCGGTCAGCAACGTCCCCTACGGATACCGCGTCGGAGACGACGGCAGGCCCGAGATAGTGGAGCCCGAGGCCGAGGTCGTGCGGCGTATCTACCGCATGTGCGTAAACGACGGATTGGGAGCGCGGGTGATTGGGCAGCGGCTGATGGCCGACGGCGTTCCCGCGGCCAATCAGGCCAAGCGGTGGTGGGACGGTCAGGTCTACCGCGTCCTGAGCAACGAGACCTACAAGGGCACCTGGTGGTACGGCAAGGCCCGCTACATCTCCACGGAGGACGGGATACGGGTCCACGAGAAGGACAAGGACACGTGGATACCTGTGCCGTTCCCCGAGATAGTGGACGAGCAGACCTGGGACCTGGCGCAGAGCGTCATGAAGAAGAGGAGAACCCAATCCGGGCGCAACACCAAGATATTCTACCTGTTGCAGCACCTGGTCCGGTGCACCGGGTGCGGGATGCTCATGGGCTGCATGGCCACCCGGAAGAGGACAGTCAAGCGCAACGGCAAGGTCTACAAGTACGAGCTGGAGACCCCGCGCCGCTACTACAAGTGCTATGGAGTGCAGCACTTTCGCACGGGATGCCGGGAGCACACGATGATCCGGGCGGAACGTCTGGAGGGTCTAATCTGGGGCGAGGTCAAGAAGGTGATGGAGAACCCCGACATCATCGTGGCGGGAATCGAGTCCCTGGACTCCCAGGAAGGCGAGGGATTGGACGAGCAGATCGCCGGGACGGAGCGCGAGCTTCAGAAGGTGCAGTTCGAGGAGGACCGGGCCATCAGGCTGTACGTGTCGGAGAAGATAACCGAGGAGCAGCTGGACCGCCAGCGCAAGTTCATCACGGAGCGGCTGGAGACTCTGCGGGCGAGGCTGGCCGACTACCGCGCCAAGGAGACGGCCTCAATAGAAAAGCGGGCGCTGGGGGAGCACGTGGTGGAATGGGCGAACAGGGTTGGCGACGGGCTGGACGACCTGCCCCAGGAGAAGCGGCGGGACGTGCTGCGGCTGCTGCTGGACGAGGTGACCATCGACGGGGAGAACAACGTGAATCTCACGCTGGCAGTCCCAACGGAAGAGTTGGTGTCGATTGGATCACCGGTATCAACGTCCCTGTGTAGACCTCGTTTCTGAGGATGAAGTGGATGCCGTTCTTGGACCAGAGCTTTCCTGTGGGGCTGGCGATGCCCTCGTCGTTGAGGGTGCGGGCGATGTGCAGCATCCCCGTACCGGCCTCGGCCATGTCGAAGATGCGCTTGACCACGCGGGAGGCGTCGGGGTCGGGTTCCAGGGTGGGCCTCTTCTTCGCCCCGTCCTGCACCATGAGCCTGTTGTAGCCGTAGGGCGTCCTGCTGCCGATCCAGAAGCCTCTGGATGCGGCCTCGCGCATCCCCCGCGTGACCTCTTGGGCCAAATTCTCGCTGTAGAACTCGTCCACGCTCTCGATGATGGCCTCCATCAGCTTGCCGGTGGGGGTGTCGTCGGCGTGCTCGGTGATGGAGACCACTCTGACGCCCTTGCGCCGGAGCATGGACTTGAAGGCGACGGCGTGCTCGCGCTTGCGGGTGAAGCGAGAGAACTTCCAGACCAGAATCTCCTGGAACGCGGCGTTGGGCCTGGCGGCCGCGTCGATCATCTTGCGGAACTCCGGGCGGTCGGCGATGCGCCCGCTCTCGGCCTCGTCCACGTACTCGCGGGCGACGATGTAGCCGTTCTTCTGTGCATAGTCTCTGAGTGCCCTGAGTTGGGCGGAGATGGACAGGTCCACGTCCTGCCGGTCGCTGGAGACCCTGGCGTAGAGGGCCACGGGCGTGTAGTCGGTGTTCTGGTTCATGGGTGCGTCCTCCTTGGTCATGCCTGGGAGCCTTCGGCCCGGTAGTCGTCCACCAGCCGCTCCACGTCTTCTGGGGCGATGCCCTGCTCTCGGGCGCGCCGTTGTCCGTACCGCTGAATGCGTCTCCACTCCGCCTCCTGCATGTAGAGGCGGAGGGCCTCGCGGATAAGCCCGCTCATGGTGCGATCCTCTTCCTTCATCAACTGCCTGACCTGCTCGGCCATATCCGGAGGCAGCGAGATGGTGATGACCTCCGTGTTCCTGGGCATTTCTTCCTAGTCTCTACTGTAATACTGAGTCCTACTTATACTATGAACGAACCAGTCCGCCGCTGTCAAGAACACTCGAGGCACGAGCAACATTAGGCTTTGCGAATAGACGTAGTAAGGTGGACCCCATTATTAAGACAGCACGAGGGCTAAATTAAGAGAGTCTCCCACCCCTGCGCTAGGTTTCACCAAGCCCGATGGCAGCCCTGCTTCTTCAGCTGCTGCTCCCCTTTCTTCCTGGCCATGTTGGTACACCTCTGCTGGGGTCCGGTAGCCCAAAGCCTGGTGAGGCCTCTGCCGGTTGTAGAACTCCAGGTAGGCATTGATCCCAGTTCGGGCCTCGGCGACGGTCTGGTAAGCTTTCAGATACACCTCCTCGTACTTGATGCTCCGCCACAGCCGCTCCACGAAGATGTTGTCCAGGTACCTACCCTTACCATCCATGCTGACCTGGACCCTCTGCTCCTGCAACGTCTGGGTAAAGGCCTCACTGGTGAACTGACTCCCCTGGTCGGTGTTGAATATCTCCGGTCGTCCCTTACCCAGGGCTTCCTCCAACGCCGCCACGCAGAAGCTGGTGTCCATGGTGTTGGAGAGCTTCCAGGCCAGCACGTGCCGGCTGTGCCAGTCCATGATGGCCACCAGGTACAGGAAGCCCTTCGCCATGGGGATGTAGGTGATGTCCGCGGCCCAGACCTGGTCGACCCGATTAACCTCCACTCCCTTCAGCAGATAGGGAAAGATCCGGTGTCCCGGCGCTGGTTTGCTGGTGTTGGGACGCCGGCAGATGGCTTCCAGACCCATCAACCGCATCAGCCTTCGAACCCTTTTTCGGCTCACCAGATAGCCCTGTTGCAGCAGCCAGGCCTTCATCTTCCTGGAGCCGTAGAAGGGGGTCTTCAAATACTGACGGTCCATCAGGGCCATCAACTCCAGGTCTTCTGCCCTGGTCGGTACCGGCCGGTAGTACACCGAGGCCCGGCTGACGTCCAGCAGGATACATTGACGCACCAAAGACAGCTGCTGGTGGTCTCGGTCTATCATGGCTCGCCGTATGCTGCGACTCATAGACCGGACCTTTCCGACAAAAAATCGCGTTCCACCTTCAGCTGGCCGATGTGCCGGTAGAGGTGGTTAATCTGAGCTTCCTTGGCTTTCTCCTGGGATTTCTGATTGGTGGCAAATAGCTCCGGGGCTCCTTCCACCAGGGCCCTTTTCCAGGCGTGAATCTGACTGGGATGGACCTCAAATCGGCTGGCCAGCTGGGCGATGGTCTCTTCCCCCGCAAGGGCGGCCAGGGCCACCTTGGCCTTGAACGCCGGACTGTGCTTATTCCTCGTCTGCTTCATGTCCTGCTCCTTCACGTCGGTTAGTTGCCGGTTATTTTAGGAGCTGGACTCTCTCTTAGCCAGTTGTCTAGTTTTTGGGTACCACCTCAGTAGCGGAAGCAGGACTGTGGGATGGGCTGGTCATGTCGACCTATCCCTATGGCACCTCAGTCCAGTCGGTATTGGGCGGAACCTCCGTAACTTCGTCTGTCCTCGGAATGAAATCAGAGCTCAAGTGAGGACCTGGCGTTGTCGGCCTCACTGGCGTTGGTTCCATCCAGAATTTGCCCTTTTCATACCAATACCTAGGTGAAGAAGATACGTGCGCATCGGATACCAGAAAGATTGGCTGAATGCCAAACTTAGACAACGGACGTTTCTCTGACAACGTATTGAGAAACTGAAGAGTCCCATTCTGAGGCACTGAATCAGACACCTTGACTTGAAATTCTCCAACAACAACTTTGTGTTCAGGCTGAGCTTTCAAATTGGTTCTCGTTACGTGAATCCACTCAACCTGATAACCATTAGTTGACAAGTATTTCCCCAATAGGCTACCAAACTTCAGTAGTCTCAAACTGATAATCGTGTCATAGAAGACGTCGTGTCTCAGCTTTGCCTCGCCTATTGCGCGGTGCTTTTCGACGAACCACTCTCGCGTCTGCTCTAAGGTCCCTGGAAACCTGTCTACGTATCGCTGTGCGAGTTCTAGACCATAGCCCAACCTACCCATTGCTGCTGCCATTGCCGGAACCGAACCGACTCCAGCAAAGGGATCGAGAACAAGATCCCCGGGTTCAGAAGTGAGTGAAATCATGCGAAATGTAAGCTCATGAGGGAAGGGGCAGAGATGGCCAGGCCCGGCCTTCCAAGAGCCTTGTGTCGGAATCTGTATGTTCCAAAGGTTGGAGGGTCTGCGCCCCCTAGGTGAATACCGCTCGGGGTACCTTCTCCACCAAGACGTAGTCGGGTCAGGCGAAAAGAGATCGGTTTCATTAAATGGGAACACGTCTGATTTGGATAGTAGTATTGCTTGCTCTGTAACGTCCCTAAATTCGCCCGTTCTGGCCCAGGGGAGGGACTTCCCCTTTGCCCAGGTGACTTGTTCACGGGGAATCCACCCAACTTGCTCAGCCAAGCTGGTGAGCTTCTCTGGCAATTGAATAATCCGTCCATTCCGCCGGACAGCTCCAACAACTAGCCACAAGGTCGCGTCGTCTGTAGAAACGTTCAAGCATAGCTCGAATACGCGGCGGAGATCGCCCAGATACTCATCAATGGCCTGACCGTAGCCAATTTGGCCAAACACTCCATAGTCCTGAGTATCGAGGTATGGGGGGGATGTTATGACAGTACGGGCACGCTGGCCACTAAATGCGGCCAGGCTGCCAAGGCTTCGCGCATCCCCCCAAACAACTCTGCCGATCCCTGTCCTCACCATCGTCAATCTACACCAAAAAGCCAAAGAGGTGTCCTGGCAAATTGAGTTAGTGCGACCTCCCTTCCGACAATCTTAGCGATATCCGCCATCGCAGGAGGTGAACCGGTGAGAGTCAGTGAAGTTTCGACATTCCTTCTGGCATCGCTAACTTCATCCCACAGATCGGCAAAGGAATCTAGGCCAGCGTGGTCAGACCAGAGACCGCCCTCTTCCCCAAAGCGACTCCACCAAAACTGAAGGTCCTGTTTAGTGACCTGCGCATCAGCTAGGCGCTGGGCACAGATACCGTTGGCAATTCTAAGCAGCAGGGTGGCTCTAGCGAGAACTGCTTGAGTTGGAGGCGGATTGGAAGAGTCATCTGCCCACTTCAATACATCGTAGTCATCGGCTGTTGGACTTTTAAGTCTCGTGCGAAGACTTGCAGCCGCTACCTCAGCCAATAGATCAATTAATGCGTACCAAGACGGAGTAGAGGAAGGAGATATATTGCTGCCAAGGGAAAGGGCACGGAACAACAATGCCACGTCGATGGCAGCTCCTCCGACATCTTGCGACGGTTCCAAAGCGTCCCATGTCCTCAGAAGTGGGGCGATTACCTCAGCGGATGTGTCAATGATGTCTGTAGAGCTAGTTGATATTCTGCTAGGGCGGTAACTAATATGATTGCGGAGGTCTCTATCAATAGGGAAATATGTAAGGTCAATACTCCATGACCGCAGCCATTCGCGTGCAACTAGATGCTTCACTGATTGACCAATGCCGGCCAGGTTGAACCATTCTTCGATTGTTCTCGATTCCACCCTAATCGCGCTTAGAAGCGTTGTAACTCGGTTCGGATCCTCTGCCCAAGACTGAAGCAACTCCCAGGTTGCCCGATGAGTGTTCCGGCCTGCCCAGACGGTGGATGCAAATGTAGTGCCAATTGCGACATGCCTCGAATTAAACACACCAACACCCTCAGATGCTAGCAAGGACATGGCGGCCCTTAATTCGGCATAGTATGCCAAATGGACAGCAGTGTTGCGATCTCCTGATCTGATGGAGTCGAATGCTCTGGCCAAGAATGTCCAACCGTCGGCGACATGTAGCGGAACTGATGCAGCTATATACTCGGCTAGTTTGCCGCCATCAATCGGTGCACCGGACTGAATGGCATTGACAACGTTGTTGTACGGATGCGCTGCAGTAAGCCATCGATCAGATTGCTGGAACCCGCTGCGCATTCCGTACAACGTCTGCTCAATAGCTGCTGACGAAGCGGCGCTGAGCAAGCCCGGCGCATCGTAGACCTGGGCTGTAATTGAGGGCGTAACCATTGCTTTCAATACCCTGTTATTCGTATCCCAATGCTTGGACTAAACGTTTCGCACTTTCCTTGAGCTCATCTGTAGAGTGGCGAGACAAGTGCAGTAACAGTTGCCTCCTTACTTCCATGTATCCTGACCCTGCTCTGTACAGGGCTTGCCGATTTCTTGTTTCTTCAGGCAAACCCGGCGTAACCGAGGAACTCCAATCAAATGCTGCGGTGGCTTCGCAAAGCGTCCTAACGAACGACGCAATGGCATCGAGTGATCCCAGCTCGCGCACCGCAGCGGCGACTTCCTCGCCTTCCGTTGCTTCACTCTCGCGTTCACGGACCCATCTATCGAATTCCAGTTGTTCTGATAAGTCGAATGACATATCATTCGATACTTGGAAGAACCCTCTGACCCCTTGGTCAGTTGCAAGCAGCGAATATAGACCGGCAAACGCGGCGTCTCGACTCTCACTCAAGTCTTCCTTTTTGGTGTTCTCGCGAACATGTTCTGCCCAAGGAGCCTTGGTTGAAACAATAGCACGTTCCAATTCGGACCAGAGAAATATAAGATAAGCAGCTTGTTGAGCACGACTCCATTCCAGCACATCTATGCCTTGATTCGACAAAGGCGCGCCAAACAACCCCCCTGGACGAGCGCCTCCTGGGTCTGATCTTCTTATGAAACTCAAGGTCAGCGATCTGACGAAAGCGGCCTGCGTTACTTTGCCTCGCTCTCTGCCTAGCATCCCAATTCTTTCGTACCAGGGGCTCACCGGATTACTCCAAAGTGCTTCGGTTAGTTCCTGAGCCCGCGTTTCGCGATATGCCAAAGGTCCGGCGACAGGTTCAAGCCAGTCTTCAGTCCTCAGCAACGGATACAAATCGAATGCCAAAGAAGGACCGATGCGCTTGGGAGTGATGTTGATCGTCCAAAAAAGGTAGGCTTGCCAACTGATGTCTAAGTCGTGAAATAGGACTACCGGAAGTTCGAACTTCCCGTCTAGTGTCTCGTACTCATCAAAGGAGAGTAATCGATGCTGGCCGTCGATGACTTCAAGCGGACGAATCTGGCCCTCAGGTCTCCACAATGGATTTTCGGCGTTCCGGGGGAGCACCAAATTGGCTAGAGTCGCTCCGTTCTCTTCAATTTGTATAATGTCGTTGGGATTGGGGGTAATATTCTTACGCTTAGTCGTTGACTTGAGAACATTGACGACGAGGGCTGTCGGCAACCAGCCAGGTTTCTTTAACTCCGGGAAACGATCCTTTTCCGCCCTGCGCATGGTCGCATACGGATATCCGGCTTCTACGAAGTGCTTGATGTCTTGAGCTCTTTCTTCCTCGAAGCCCCGTTGGATACCAATGTCTTGGATGCGGGGGCCGAATGCCTGTTGTCGGCCAGTCTCGGAAATATCCCCTCTTCTAGGCACATTGGAGAGTCGTCGGAGAATTGAAACCGGAATAGATGCCACGTAGAAGTGGTCCTCTGGCTTGCTCTGACGATCCTCCTGGCGATAGCGATAGCTATCCCACTCAGTGAGCCATTGATTCACTCTTATTGCTTGAATCTGCATGTTAGTGTCCTTGAAATTAGATTGCGTTGCATCCGTCGCCTCTCTTGACTGTGAAGTGTTCACTTAAGGTGGACCCCATTATTAAGACAGCACGAGGGCTAAATTAAGAGAATCTCCCACCCCTGCGCTAGGTTTCACCAAGCCCGATGGCAGCCCTGCTTCTTCAGCTGCTGCTCCCCTTTCTTCCTGGCCATGTTGGTACACCTCTGCTGGGGTCCGGTAGCCCAAAGCCTGGTGAGGCCTCTGCCGGTTGTAGAACTCCAGGTAGGCATTGATCCCAGTTCGGGCCTCGGCGACGGTCTGGTAAGCTTTCAGATACACCTCCTCGTACTTGATGCTCCGCCACAGCCGCTCCACGAAGATGTTGTCCAGGTACCTACCCTTACCATCCATGCTGACCTGGACCCTCTGCTCCTGCAACGTCTGGGTAAAGGCCTCACTGGTGAACTGACTCCCCTGGTCGGTGTTGAATATCTCCGGTCGTCCCTTACCCAGGGCTTCCTCCAACGCCGCCACGCAGAAGCTGGTGTCCATGGTGTTGGAGAGCTTCCAGGCCAGCACGTGCCGGCTGTGCCAGTCCATGATGGCCACCAGGTACAGGAAGCCCTTCGCCATGGGGATGTAGGTGATGTCCGCGGCCCAGACCTTGTCGACCCGATTAACCTCCACTCCCTTCAGCAGATAGGGAAAGATCCGGTGTCCCGGCGCTGGTTTGCTGGTGTTGGGACGCCGGTAGATGGCTTCCAGACCCATCAACCGCATCAGCCTTCGAACCCTTTTTCGGCTCACCAGATAGCCCTGTTGCAGCAGCCAGGCCTTCATCTTCCTGGAGCCGTAGAAGGGGGTCTTCAAATACTGACGGTCCATCAGGGCCATCAACTCCAGGTCTTCTGCCCTGGTCGGTACCGGCCGGTAGTACACCGAGGCCCGGCTGACGTCCAGCAGGATACATTGACGCACCAAAGACAGCTGCTGGTGGTCTCGGTCTATCATGGCTCGCCGTATGCTGCGACTCATAGACCGGACCTTTCCGACAAAAAATCGCGTTCCACCTTCAGCTGGCCGATGTGCCGGTAGAGGTGGTTAATCTGAGCTTCCTTGGCTTTCTCCTGGGATTTCTGATTGGTGGCAAATAGCTCCGGGGCTCCTTCCACCAGGGCCCTTTTCCAGGCGTGAATCTGACTGGGATGGACCTCAAATCGGCTGGCCAGCTGGGCGATGGTCTCTTCCCCCGCAAGGGCGGCCAGGGCCACCTTGGCCTTGAACGCCGGACTGTGCTTATTCCTCGTCTGTTTCATGTCCTGCTCCTTCACGTCGGTTAGTTGCCGGTTATTTTAGGAGCTGGACTCTCTCTTAGCCAGTTGTCTAGTTTTTGGGTACCACCTCATTGACCGGTTTGGTGCTCTCGCAAGGATCAGGGCGTAGACGACTCCTAGCGCGGGTATCACGGAGAACACCACTGGAAGCTCCCAGTCCCCCTTTACCGCGCCACGGCTTATGGCCATCGCAAGCGACAGATCGACGGCCACCGTTGCGAGCAGGAGCGCCGCTATGGCCAGCATCCTTACCCTAGTCAACCGGGGCGATAGGACAAGTAGGAGCAGGCTGACGGCACACAGGGGATGCAGGAGCACGACCACCAGCCGCGACCAGATGTCTCCCCCGTCGGCGAAGGCACCCACCATGGCGGTGAGTCCAGCCAGAGCCGCCTGCGCCACGGCCAGCACCAGCATCGGGACCCGCAGGAATCTCATGCCCGAATGATAGCCATGCACACTCGGCGGTGTCAATGAGCGACGCGGGGCCGCGTCTCGGTCTGGCGGCGGCGCGCCGTCAATCGATGGGAGGAGGTTGACCCTCAACTTCACGGTGATATTAGTCCGCATACGCGGTGTTCAGCAGTGGTCTTGGAGATGACGATGGGCCACGTCGAATTCTCCGACCAGTAGTACATGCGGACATACTTGGCTGAAATGCTGTTGAAGGCCGACAAACTCCACGTGCCGGAGAAGGGCGCCGGCGCCCTTTCCGACGCTCCAGCCGAAAAATTCCGTATTCGCAACGAAAAAGAAGTCTTGATTCCCTCGTAAAAACCCGGTTTGAGGAAGTTCCAGCGATTTAGCACATCTGCGCGCTACCGTATGTTGGGGTAGTGTACGGAACAGAGACTGTATATTGTGCCCAGGGGTGGGTACGTTTGTTCTAATTCGACCTACACAGACTTTTTACGAGAGAATCAAGTCTTGGGAATGGCCGCGTTGGCCACCGACATCGGCCTTGACGACATGATAAATCTAGGCTTAGAGCCAGACATCAATCCTCAGTTGATGGACACAGGACCTCTCCTCATTCAATCTGGACTTTCGAGGCTTGACGGTTACGCAGGTTATCGATGTTGAGGATAGGTTCTTGTCTGACGGTCTAACTGTTGCATCTACTCAACTCTGTTGGAGTGCCACCACCCTTGGGTTGGCGGGGGAATATGCACCGCTTTTCAAAACAGAAGGCCCGTGGCCCGCTGCGACATTGAACATCGGCAAAGCGCCGACACCACGACCCTTATCTGGTCCCATTGCGTACTGCTTCTGGCGACTTCAAGCAAGTAACATGCAGACCAAAGAAGGCATCGTCACTGTGTCGTTGAGTAACTGGGGGGGTCTTTACTTGAATGACTGTGAGAAGCATTGGGAATTCGGGTAACCATCGACCAATGTGTACCCGAGCCTAATCCCCTGCTTGTGGAAAGCGGTCCAACCGAGAGAAGTACCAAATCGCATATACTGGGTCGTCGGGCGGGGCGTGGTGACGCAGCAGACGCCAACGCCGCACCATCATGATTGTGGATAGAGGGCCTTGGCAGGCTCACAGGCTGCCCAACCACATCTCGAAGATGGTACTACCTACCGTCCACTTAGGCCCACCTAAGAGGAATCGAACCTAGGCAATAGGAGGACAGACAGTCCTGTTCAACGATAGAGGGTCCCGGCCCTTCCGTCATCTGCCAGCCAGTTTCGTTTGGTGGAATCGACTGGCACCTTGTTTTCCAGGTCCGGCAACACCATAACGACTCGATGGATGGTCTGAACGAAGTAGACTTTCACCAAGTCCGGGATGGGGGAGTCGCTGGATCAGGCAGTGAAGTGGTGTAGCGCCTCCTCAGGGCCGCAGATCCGGCGAGCTTAGACTCCCCTCCAAAGCAGCGGGTGAATGCGTTGGCGTTAGGAAGGTTCAGGACAAACGAAACTATGTAGGCACGCCAGAAGGCCATTAGTGGAAGGCTTGGGCGTCTAGTCGTGGATTCCCTGTGAGGCGTTGGAGCAGGTCTGCAGCATCAAGGCACTGGAAGACCAGTAGCGGCTCGGCACGGCATCCTTGCATAGGGAGTCCACATGTGTCCACGTTGGGGAGAGCCACGAGAAGATATGTTCTTCTGGGTGCTGTGGAGACCAGGGGTGGCAACGCCCCTGATCTTATCTATTTTATCCCCCATGCTGTTCCTGCTTAGTTGGGACTTTGCTGGCAGCGAATGCCAGTGGATGGCTTCTTGGGCGCAAAGCCGCCCTTTAAAACTCCTCCACCGCAACCGCTTCCTCAGGCACTGAGATTCGCTGGGGGCAGTCTTCCAGGGTTATGGGGCAAAAGCCACACTCAGTACCACTCGGCACCACCAACGCCGGCTTCTCATCGGCTACCCGGCGAATCAGACTACCCATCTCCTTGATGAACTCAGGGCTTATGGCATCGGCGGGAATGTCCACGACATGATCGCTGTAGATCACCCTCCCCTTCAAGAGAATATTCTTTCAAGCAGGAACGGACCTGTCCAGACCAAACATGTATAGCATCACCTGGATAATGTCCCACTGGCGTGGAGTCCCGGTCTTCACATCGATGACGGTGATATCGCCATGCTTCTCAGATACCAGGTCGGGTTGGCCGCCGACCATAGTGCTTTCACCTTTCAGCCTGAACCTGTTCTGCTTCTCAACCCCCACAGCATAGCCATGCTCTTCCAATCTCTCCCTGGACTCCCACAGCAGCTTGCTGTGCTCCATTTTCCATCGGACATTATCAAAATTGGTGTCCGCCCTGGTCCAAGAGTCGCTGTAATGGTGGGCCTGGAACCATGCCCGCCACTCGCACGAATCGTCCCCGGACAGCAGTCTGCTGAGCATGTTACCCAGATATACGGTTTTGATCCCCTGGGATTAGCCCCATCATTCCTCCGGGCAGTACATCGCTCAAATATTAAACCGGTCCTGTGTAAACCAGAAAAAGTCTTTTGGCAGGTCTGCAGCAGGTTTCCTCTCGAGCATCTTTGGCATGTCTGGCCTCTGCTTTTTGGCGGTTAGGTATTCTCTGTTCTTTTTGCAGCACTCCTCGCAGCGGGCCTTGTTTGGTATGGCAGGTTCTTGACGGCATTTGGTACACAGGCCGCGCTCTTTGGCCTGCTGTCGTATTTCTCGCTGTCTGCGGTTATTCCCCTCTCTTCTGACTTCCGGGTCCATGCGCGGAATGGCGGAGACTATTGGAGGTGGCCACTCCCCTGGCTTTGGCTTCATGACAACGGTATAACGATAATTGACAGATGGTGTTCAGGCTTATCATCATTATGGGCACTTCAGACATCTCGCGGATTCGGCGCACCAACTGTATCCCGTTATATTCCGGTAAGGAGAAGGCGAGTATTACCATGTCCGCGGCCGATCGCCCCAGTTGCTCCAAAGCCGCGGCGGAGCTGCTGAAGGCTGAAGGGTTGTAGCCGTCGGCCTCCAGGTGGGCGACAACCCACCCCAATATTTTAGGATCGTCTTCAACCACGAATATCCGCTGTTTTATCAAAGTCCTTCCTCCTTAAAGCCAAACCGTGCTGGCAGATCTATTGACCGAGTTTGATATTATTTTCATGGCGCTAGGCCGCGTATGAGGAGAAGACCTGGAAGGAACCGATGGCCAGGACGACTGACCTGCCGGGAGTAAGATCGTTGGCCAGGGCTTCGTGTTTGGGAAGGGCCACCGTCACAAGTTTTCCGTTGCTTAGCTGGACTTCCAACCGCACCGTGCGCCCCAGGAATACATAGCTTACGATGGTGGCCAGTATCTTGCCCTTTTCTATAGGCCTCCCGTTGTCCCAGGGGCAGATGGAGATGCCCTCACACCCCAGGGCCTTGACCAGATCGTCCACCCGCCTTGTGGATACACCTTCCACGTAGGCCTGCTGGATCACAGCCAGCAGAGCTCGCTCGCTGCGACGCCGTGGCTCCAGCAGGCTCGGGAAGTAGCTCCCCTCTCGAAGCTTCGGGATGTGCAGATCCATCGTCCCTACACGGGTATCCCACGCCCGGGACCGATACCCGTTGCGCTGGGTCACCCGCTCAGGGCTGCGTTCTCCATACTCAGCACCGATCCTCGATGACACCTCCGCATCCATGATCCCCTCTACCAGCACTCTCAGTGCCTCCCGTAGGAAGTCCACGTCACCGTCCATTCCCCCCTTGCGCAACAACTCCAGCAGGTCCATCCTTTCCTTGACCACTGTTGTCCTCCTTTCTCGAGCTTTCTTCTTTGCCCGCTAAGGATGACGCGGTGGTCTCTCTTTCTCCAGACCCTCTCCCTCTTACACCACTTCCTGGGACTCTACTACGACCTATGCCGGCGGGAGGGGATCAAGCCCCACTCCTACTACTCGTGGACCAAAGAGTTCATGGAGGCGGGCAAGGAGAGGTTGACCCGTGACTCGGTTCGGGACGCCACTCAGCATGAGGTAGGGCAGCTCAAGCGAGAGAACGGGGAACTCAAGGAGCTAGTGGCCGATCTGTCGCTGGAGGCGTACCGTCTCAAAAAAACGGCTATCCCAGTGCCCCAGGACGCCACCGGTACCAGCGGATGAGCGCCCCGGAGAAGGCAGAGGTAGTTACCAAAGTATCCTCGTCTCCCCTCCCCAAGCGAAAGGTCCTCAGAGAGCTGGGCATCCCTACGAGCACCTACTACCGGTGGCTCAGACGCCAAGACCAACAAGGACTTGAGGACCGACCAGGAGGCGATCAGCCATCATGGAACCGTCTTACTATTCAGGAAGAACGCTCAGTCCTGTTATCAGCCAGAGAGATGCCAGAACTGAGCTGCCGTCAGCTGGCCGCGTGGATCACCGACAACCAGGGCTTCTCAGTCTCAGAGTCCAGCGTCTACCGTATCCTGGGCAGGGAGGGCCTAGTGAAGAGGCCTGAGATGCGGTTGGCCGCGGGGAAGGAGTACCACCGCAAGACCACAGGGCCTCACCAGATGTGGGCCACCGATGCCTCATACTTCAGGGTGGTTGGTTGGGGCTGCTACTACCTGGTCACCGTTATGGACGACTACTCCCGCTTTATCCTGGCTCACAGGCTTCAGCAAGATATGACGGCCGACTCCTTCATCGAGGTGGTCCAGGATGCTGTGGACACGACCAGCATGGACCAAGTTCCAGTCACAGATCGCACCAGGCTGCTGAGTGACAACGGTCCAGGCTATGTCTCAAGAGCATTCAGAGACTACCTGGGGATGGTTGGCATCAAGCACATCCTAGCAACTCCTTTCCACCCTCAGACCAACGGGAAGCTGGAGCGCTACCACCAGACCATCAAACGGGACGTCAACCAGGTGCCTTATGAGTTGCCCGCCGACCTTGAGGCTGCTATCGCGGCCTTCGTCAGCTACTACAACTACCGGCGCTATCACAAGGCTCTGGGCAACGTGACACCATCAGACGTGCTCAAGGGAAGACTGCAAGAGATCCTACAACGCAGGAAGGAGGTGAAGGCTCAAACCACCGAACGGCGACGACGCTACAACAGGGCCCTCAGGGAGCTCACCAGACCTCCATCCAGCCCCTGATCTCTCGGCTCCCAATGTGTCCCACTTTTGCTGGTTGCTAACAATCACCAACTTGCGAAAGGATTGATTCGCCATTAGTTGTTCCAGTAGCGGCGCTCCGGATCTGGGCTCTTGCCCAGGCGGGACCTCTCGGCCGACGGTGTTTGGTCCTTCAGACTTTTCAGCAATTGCCCATTTCACTTCCCCCTCCGGGGTTTCGAGAACTCCCGGCTCCTCCGCCGGCCTGACCGGCTCTGGTGGGAATATTGGAGGGGCCTGGAGTTCCATGTCCCCTTGGGACTGTACTTCCGCTGGGGACTGCGGGTTGATGGAGTTGTCTTTCTTTTTGCTTCTCGACTTCGCCATTTCGCACCTAATCGTTGAAATTCATGATAACCAGCTTGAGCCCTCCCGTTTCCTGGTCCCGCTCCACGTAATTCAGCAGCGACTCTACGTTCTGGTACTTGGGCTTGGCATATTTCAGGTTGGGAAAGCCCTTTGGGGCCTTGTTGGGGTCATTCGAGTGGACACCGGTAGCCCTGGTGGCGATCTTCTGGAGTTTCCTCTCTATCGTATCCAGCCTCGCCTCAATACTCTGATAGTTGAGGTTTCCGGGAAAACCATTGGCGCCAACCTGATGCTTCACTTCTTCTGCTACCCGTTGAAGCAACAGCTCAACGATGTTTGCCGAGTTGGGCCGGGTCACCACTTCCTGGGAGCCATTCATCTCCGTCACCAAACTTTGACTGATGTCCTGGGCAATCTTCCTGAATGCTTGGTTCACTTAGTCTGTTCCTTCCAACTGAGTCTGGGGACCGCCCATCCGCGCCTTTGGGGAGTATTGGCGGCTGAAGATATAGTTCAACCATACTTTATCGCCCTAAACCTACAATCTAAGCCGGATCGCAACTCCAAAGGCGAATGCACATGCCAATCAGGGGATTTAGGCTACAGATAGATTGAGTGAAGGTCGATGGCGGCCGAGGCCTCTGGCTATCGCCGGGGAGGACATGAGGATGTGATCAAAGGACGTGTCGATTCCCATGGCATGGCATTGGCCGGGACAGTGGAGAAGGGGTTTTGGGATTCGGGACGCGCCCAGGCAAGAGTTAACGGGACCAGGAGATTAATCGGGCCTATCTTATCAGGTTGGCTTTCATTTTACCCAGGGCGTTGCGCTGCAGCCGGGAGACATTCATCTGGGAGACGCCCAGGCGTTGGGCAATCTCCGTTTGGGAGAGTAGAGTCCCAGGAAGTGGTGTAAGAGGGAGAGGGTCTGGAGAAAGAGAGACCACCGCGTCATCCTTAGCGGGCAAAGAAGAAAGCTCGAGAAAGGAGGACAACAGTGGTCAAGGAAAGGATGGACCTGCTGGAGCTATTGCGCAAGGGGGGAATGGACGGTGACGTGGACTTCCTACGGGAGGCACTGAGAGTGCTGGTAGAGGGGATCATGGATGCGGAGGTGTCATCGAGGATCGGTGCTGAGTATGGAGAACGCAGCCCTGAGCGGGTGACCCAGCGCAACGGGTATCGGTCCCGGGCGTGGGATACCCGTGTAGGGACGATGGATCTGCACATCCCGAAGCTCAGAGAGGGGAGCTACTTCCCGAGCCTGCTGGAGCCACGGCGTCGCAGCGAGCGAGCTCTGCTGGCTGTGATCCAGCAGGCCTACGTGGAAGGTGTATCCACAAGGCGGGTGGACGATCTGGTCAAAGCCCTGGGGTGTGAGGGTATCTCCAAGAGCCAGGTGTCGCGCATCTGTCAGGAACTGGACGTGGTGGTGGATGGCTTCATGGGCCGTCCGCTGGACGCTGGACCCTACCCCTACCTGTGGCTGGACGCACTGACCCAGAAGGTCAGGGAGGACGGCAGGATCGTCAACGTCAGCGTGGTGGTGGCGACGGCGGTCAATGGCGAGGGCAAGCGGGAGATCATCGGGATGGACGTGGGTACGAGTGAAGACGGCGCCTTCTGGCTGGCCTTCCTACGCTCGCTGTCCGCTAGGGGCCTCGGCGGGGTGGAGCTGGTGGTATCGGACGCTCATCAGGGACTCCGAGGCGCCATCGCCGCAGTCTTCGGCGGAGCCAGCTGGCAACGGTGCCGCACCCACTTCATGACCAACCTGCTCACTCGGGTCCCCAGGCGCGCCCAGCCATGGGTAGCCACCATGGTGCGCACCATCTACCAGCAACCCTCCCCCGATGAGGTACACGCCCAGCTCGACAGGGTGACCGATCAACTCCAGAACCGGTTCCCTCAGGTCGCCTCTCTACTGGACGAGGCCGGACCCGACGTCCTGGCCTTCTCCAGCTTCCCACTCGCCCACTGGAAGAAGATCTGGTCCAACAACCCACAGGAGCGTCTCAACAAGGAGATCCGGCGACGCACCGATGTGGTGGGCATCTTCCCTAACCGGCCGGCCGTGCGCCGCCTCGTTGGCGCCGTCCTCGCTGAGCAGCACGACGAATGGGCCGTTGGCCGTCGATACATCACACCTGTCGTGCTGACCTTCAACGAAGCTCTTCCAGAGGCCGATCTCGCGGAGGCGACAGCCGCCTAAACAACATCAACACGATGACGCACTCTTACACCACTTGACGGGACGTGACCTTTGGGAGAGGCCGGAGTAGAATGTCAAACGTATGATTGCTCGTTCCCGCTGGTCTAAGCATTGAAGGGAGTTTGAGAGGTCCATCTTCTCTAGGAGCTCATGGAAATGGGGGTCTTCTTTACCCAGGTAGTCCAGCAGGCTTGAAGCCCCTCCCTGACCGTGCCGGTCGTATTCCGCATCCAGGGACATGGGTTTGCCAAACTTTTCTACCTCGATGATATCAAGCACCTCTTCTTCCGAGAATCCGGTGGCTTCTGCGATCTCCGGAATATTGGGTGACCGGCCAAGTCTCTGGCATAATATTTCGATGCTTCTTTCGACTGCCCGCTTTTGGCTCTGGACCTTCCGGGGCACCTTCACCGCCCAGCCATGATCTCGGAAATAGTTTTTGATCTCTCCGACAATCACGGGAATGGCGAAAACTGCGAACCTGTTTCCCCGTTCGGGTTCAAATTTCTCGATGGCTTTCAATAGTCCTATCGTGCCCACTTGAACCAGGTCCTCCATGGGCTCTCCCGAGTAGATGAACTTCCGGCATAATCTTCGCACCAGTGGCAGGTAGGCTGTTACCAGGCGATCACGGGCCGTTGGATCCTCTACGGCCCCAACCAGGTCTAGAGGTTCTTGCGCCCCTAGAGCGTTAAGTTTAGTTTCCATTTCGCCGCCCCCCCGGTATAAAAGGATAGCTCAGGTAAAAACGTTCCAAATCATTGCACGTTCAATTGTGGCCTTGCCTTCATCTGCTCAGCTCATGGCCTACCTCCCGGATATTAGATGGGGTGAGAGCAAGTCCATTTCGAATTATGTCCCCCTGTCAACTGCCTGGGTTCCCTTGTATTTCACCATGCGTATCATGGGACGGTTGGGGTCTCCAGCGCCAAGTTCCAGTTCGTCAACAAGACTTGAGAGCAAAACTCGACTCTCCTGCTCGCTTTCATCGTCGGGGTGATTTGGGCCGTTGGCGTTTGAAGGGTTGGGAATCATGATCTCGATCCCTTCAGATACCTCCTGGAAGCAGACGATCAACTCAGCCACGCTGGATTCCCGGCCTTGCCCAGACACATGTTTGACGGCCAACTCGAAAGCCTCGGATACGGCAACCCGGAGCTGGATGATTTCGTCGTAGTTAAAGTACATGCCGCCAGCAATTGCCCTTGTAGTTGCCCGGAGGACCGGGAGATATTTGAGGTTAGGTGGGAGCCGCAATTTGATAACTTCGTTGGTCAAGTGTCCTCCTGTCGCTCCCCGGGTTTCGGTGACTCGCTAAAGTTATAGTTCAACCAGCCTGAACTCTTTCGAAACCCTGCCGGCCCATCCCCTCCCATCTTATAAATTGCGAACTCTTGGTTTATCCGGGGAGATCCAGACAAATATAACAAGCAGCCGTACTAGTTCCAACTCCCTTGCTTTGCGAGTAAAGACGTTTCCCGAGGTTTTATATTAACTTGGTCACGGAACGAAAGTGTGAAAATTATGTGAATAATTCTCAGATTCCGGGTTTGACATCTCGTGCTGGAGCCTTGGATGCTAGCCTGTGGAGGTTATGCCAGGGGGAAGGATGCGGGCAAGGAGTAGAGTTCTCTAAGCTATCGTGAAGGATACTTTGGATTGACCGGCATCAAAAATGCGGCATTCAAATTAGAAGCTGGAGCGGGTGATCGGGATCGAACCGACGACAGCTAGCTTGGAAGGCTAGCGCTCTACCACTGAGCTACACCCGCCCGGCGGTTCCATTGGCGGGGGGCCAATATGTTCCTTGGCCAGCGTTGTGACCAAGCGTCATATGCTAATTATAGGCGAGATTGTTCCCGGCTTCCACTCCCCATCGCCTACAGTCTGTCCATAAGGGGCGTGACCTTCAGGAAGACCGGGGCGAACACCAGGGACACGATGGCCATCAGCTTGAGGAGAATGTTCAGAGAAGGCCCGGATGTGTCCTTGAACGGGTCCCCGACCACGTCGCCTTCCACGGCGGCCTTGTGGGCATTGGAACCCTTCCCGCCGTAGTGGCCTAACTCTATGTACTTCTTGGCGTTGTCCCAGGAGCCGCCGGCATTGGTCATGGTGATGGCCAGGACGAATCCTGCCCCCACCGAACCGATCAGGAGACCGCCCAGGGCCTGTGTGCCAAGGATGAAGCCCACCGCCAATGGGGCGCCCACGGCCATCAGGCCCGGAAGGATCATTTCCCTCAATGCCCCTCGGGTACTGATGTCCACGCAGCGGGCATACTCCGGACGACCCGTGCCTTCCATGATCCCCTCTATTTCACGGAACTGGCGTCTGACCTCGTTTACGATGGCGAAGGCAGCCCTGCCCACGGCTTTCATGGTCATGGCGGAGAAGAAGAAGGGAAGCATGGCGCCGATAAGCAGCCCCGCCAGGGTGGTGTGTTTGAGCAAGTCGATCTGTTGGAGGTTCGCTGCCTGGGAGTAGGCGGCTAACAAGGCCAGGGCGGTCAGTCCCGCCGAGC
This sequence comes from Dehalococcoidia bacterium, assembly GCA_965225925.1. Classification (GTDB taxonomy): domain Bacteria; phylum Chloroflexota; class Dehalococcoidia; order Lucifugimonadales; family JAGWBF01; genus CBDDBY01. The sequence continues at coordinate 1,451,398 of CBDDBY010000005.1, forward strand.
CGATGGCAAACCCTTTGCCCGTGGCGGCGGTTGTATTGCCCAGGGCATCCAGAGAGTCGGTACGCTGGCGCACCTCGGGTGCGAGCTGGGCTTGCTCCGCGATGCCGCCGGCGTTGTCCGCCACCGGGCCGTAGGCGTCGGTGGCCAGGGTTATGCCCAAAGTGGAGAGCATGCCGACACCAGCCAGTGCTACACCGTAAAATTCGGCCAGCTCATAAGCCGCCAGGATAGCCCCAGCAATGACAAGTACAGGGACCACAGTGCTTTGCATTCCGGTGGCTATACCACTGATCATCGTAGTGGCTGCCCCCGTTTGGGTCGCCTCAGCCACTCCACGGGTGGGACCGTAGTCGTAAGAGGTGAAGTATTCGGTCACCAGGCCGATTATGACACCCGCGCCCAGTCCGGCTGCAATGGCCCAAAAGATGTCGAACTCACTGACCGCCGGGGATATCAGGCCGTCCAGGTCCAGCCAGTAGATCGCTCCCAGGGCGAAGAGGAGAACCAAGGTGGCCGAGGCGAAGATGCCCCGCCTTAAAGCCCACAATAGCTGTCCGAAGGTCGTCCTCTCTCCGCTCCTCACTACGAAAGTGCCAAGGATGGAGGCCACGATGCCAAAGCCGGCTATGGTCAGTGGCAGAAGGGCTACATCGCTTTTCCAACGGTCTCCCTCGGGAAGAAGAGCTACATCAACGCTGACCACGGCGGCGGCGGCCAGGGCTATGGCGGCTATGATGGAGCCTACGTAGGATTCAAACAGGTCGGCTCCCATGCCGGCCACGTCACCTACGTTATCTCCCACGTTGTCGGCTATCACAGCCGGGTTTCTGGGATCGTCTTCGGGTATGCCGGCTTCAACCTTGCCCACCAGGTCCGCGCCGACATCGGCTGCCTTGGTGAATATGCCGCCCCCGACCCTGGCGAAGAGGGCTATGGAGGAAGCTCCCATGCCGAAGCCCACGACATAGTTTATATTCTGGAAAATAACGTAAAGAATGACAACGCCCAGCAGGCCTATTCCCACCACCGTCATCCCCATGACGGCCCCGCTGGAGAAGGCGATCCTCAACGCGGGATTCAGCCCCCTCATGGCGGCGGCGGCGGTCCTAACGTTGGCCCTGATGGCCACGTTCATGCCCACAAATCCGGCGATGGCGGAGCAGATGGTCCCCGCCAGGTAAGCAATGGCCGTCCTGGGCACCAACGAACCCCCGGTGTACCAGTCTATCAGCAGCCAGAGAACGATGGCCACCACTATGACAAAGGGGGCCAAGGCCATGTATTCCCGGCGGAGGAATGCCAGGGATCCCTCCTTAATGGCCTGGGCGATGGCCTTCATCCTGGTATTCCCTTGGTCCGCGTTAACCACTCGCATCGACAGGGCAGCGGCGAAGAGGAGGGCTACTCCACCTATGATGGCAGCCACTATAATGGGTAACATTTTTAAGCTCCGGACAATGCGTCGCCCTGGAATTCAGGCATCTGAGAACCTAACACACCCGGTACCCGGTGTCAAGGCAATGGTCCCGGTCCATAGCGGGACCGGATGGTTATACCGGCTCGTCACCGTCTGGGCCCCGCTCATTCGCCAGTGAGGTTAGCTTTCGCTCCAGCTGCCGCTGTCTGATGGCGATGGTTAGGTCTCCCCTGGTCCTTTCAAGGATGCCCCGCATGGCGTCCGTGGTGCGTCTCAGGCCCGCCGTCACCCCTTCGGGAAAGTCCATGGTCACAAGCACACCGTATATTTCGTCCATGATCTCCATCAGCTCTTCACAGCGCTGGGTGTCGTCTCTGCGAAGGGAGTCCAGGATGAACCGCCGTAGCTCTCCGATGACCTCACCCATTCCATTTAGGTAAGGGCCCATCTCCACACCGAGCTCCTTGGGCTCGGGGATACCGGCGCCGGAGATAATGGCAAGGGTTACAGTGGCCTCGCTGTATTCCTTCCGGGCATCGGCGAGGAATCCCGCGTGATAGATTTCAGGCCAGGTCTTCAGGAGCTCCGCCGCCTCCTTCAGCCGGCCTTCCGCCTGGCTGATGAGATCTCTCGCCTGGTCGAAATCTCTGCGGTGGACGCCGCGGATTGCGTTGGCCGACAGCCGGATCACCTCCCGGGATATCTGCAGTCCCCGCTCTCTTGAGGCGTGTTTTGCGGAAAACTCCTCCATTGCCATGTCCGAAATCCGCGACAGGCTTTTATCATGGGGAGAGGGCATCAGGCTCTTCCTCCGGCTTTAAGGATTCGCTCCACCAGGCGTTGGGTGGCTTCTTCCGGGTTGGGCGCCAGCCCCACGGCGCTGGTCACACATACGGCATCGGCCCCCGCCTTTATCACGGGCTCAAGGTTCTCCTCATTTATCCCACCGATTGCCACCAATGGCAGGTCCACCGCCACCTTGGCCCTGGCCACAGCGCCGGGACCGGCGGGTGGGCGGCGGCTGATACTCGCCTTGGTCGTAGTGGGGTAGATGGACCCGATGGCCACATGATCGACGCCCTGGTCCCGGGACTCCAGGACCTCCTCCAGAAGATGATTGGAACGGCCGATTATCTGTTGGGGCCTCAATATCCGCCGGGCATCCGATATCGGAAGGTCTCCCTGGCCTACATGAAGGCCGTCGGAGCCTACTACTGAGGCCAGGTCCGCATGGTCGTTCAAGATGAACAGCGCGCCGTACTCGGCGCAAATCTGGCTTAGCTGCCTGGCCAGGGGAAGGGTCTGGCCCTTTTCTCTGATTTTATCCCTCAACTGGAGCATCCTGGCCCCGCCTTTAAGGGCCCCATGAGCGACCTCCAGGGGGTCTCTTCCTGCCGTGAACTCCGGGTCGATGATTACGTAGAGTCCGAAGACCCGGGCGGACGCCTCCCTCCGCAGCTCCTTGCCCGCGGCCATCACCAGCTCACCTAGCGCGGATCGTAGCCGTGGCGCCAGCCCGTCCCCTTCTCGGCCATCCTTTTCTCCCAATGAGCAGCCCGCAGACGAGAGCAGGTCGAGGGAGGCCCGGGCTTGCCCGATTATATCCAAGGCGGCGCCCGGGCCCAGGGGAGAATGGGAAGTGCATTCGCTGGTGCTGTCCGATAGGCGGGAGCAGAGCTCGCTGAGCTGCAAAGAAAGCTCGTGGTCCACAGCGAGGTCCATGGCTTCGTTACTCAAGGTATTCAAAGACGCCCGCAAACACTGTAGGTGGCTTTCCAGGAGGTCAGGCGTTTGGGTCACAGGTCGAGTCCCTCCGGCAGGTTCCCCTGTCGAGCGGAGTCTATGTTGTCCTTCACCGATTCCGGAATCTTCACGCCGTGCTTGTGAAATGACTCCTCCACATGTCGGCCGATGTTACGGGGGTCTTTGTAGTAGTCCATGGAGGAGGCTCCGGGACCGGGGGGTGGGCCGGACGCGTCGTGTACCGTCTTCAGCGACCTGTGATAGGCGAAGGCCGAGACAGCCCGTCGCATCTCCCCGCTGCCGCAATGAGAGCATACTGGTTCCAATGGTTCATTTATGGACCGGGTAAGGAAGCTGGACGTATTGGCGCAGGCGCGGCACCTGAATTCATAGATGGGCATATACGCCCCGCTTGTGAATGCGACGGCAGCAGAGCATCTTGAAAAGTGAGGGATTAATCATTCGTCGAAATCGTCGTCACCGTAGTCCGGCCCCGCCCCCTCGGATTCCATCTCATCCATCATTTCCTCGAACTCTGGCGTGACTTCATCGCCCATCTCTTTTTTCATTTGCCGCATCCACTGGGCCATCTGCTGTGGGTCCTCCTGGTCCGTGTCCCCGGGAAAAGCCGAGTCAGGCGCCCAGTTCAGGCTGTCGCCCCAGGAGCGGTGGAAGGAAACCCTGGAAATCAGGCGGGTGAGGTTGCCGCCGCCGCAGTGGTCGCAATTAGCCTCGTGAGTGCCGGTCATACTCCTAACCAGCACCGTCGACCTTTTCTGGCAGTCCTTGCAGCGGTATTCGTATATCGGCATCTTGCTAACCAATTATCGCGGGTGAATAGACTCTGGTTAGATTTTAGCACACGGGCGTCATTCTCAGAAATAAACCGCCGAGCCGCCACGAGGCCCCTCATCGCGGGTGGGCGACTACCGTCATACTTGTGGGTCTGGTTTCAACTTAGCTGGATGGCGTTCTTGATATGTTCCACCGGCCAGAGCGCTCCCCGCCCATCCAGACGTATTGCGATTAGGTCGATGCGCCAGTCCTCGGGGGCATCAGGGCAGGTTTGAATATACGTCTCTGCGGTGGTTACCAACCGCTCTCGCTTTCGTTTGGAGAGGGACTCTTCAGGGGTGCCGTACCACCCTGGACTGCGGCGAGTCCGCACCTCGACGAAGACCAGGCAGTCGCCTTCTCGGGCGACTATGTCCAACTCTCCATTAAGAGCATCGGAAATTTGTCGTGATGATCTCGTAGCCCTTGGACTTCAGGTATTCCTTCGCGACCCTCTCGCCGCGGTCGCCCAGACCGGCCCTGGCGGTCGGCTTTGCTAGTCCTTCCCCCTCGATGGGGGAAGGGGGCAGAGGGGGCTGAGTTCCCTGTCCCACGGACTCCCGTTCGCCAGACTGAGGGCAGGCTGTTCCGCCGAGGAATGCGGAATCCAGGGCGCGAACCGGGCGGAATGAGTGGCGGTGGATGGGTGACGGCCCCAGCATAGACAGCAGGTGTAGATGTTGGGGAGTAGGGTATCCTTTGTGCCTGGAAAAGCCGTAACCTGGGTATTGGGCGTCGGCCTCTTCCATCAGCCTGTCCCGGGTGACCTTTGCCACGATGGAGGCGGCGGCTATGGAGAAGCTGAGGCTGTCACCCCGGACAGGGGCTTGGAATGGGAGACCACATTCGGAGAGTTTGACATAATCTATTAACAAATAGGTTGGTCTGGAGGGCAGACCCTCGACGGCTCTGCGCATGGCCCACCGGGTGGCCTGGGCGATGCCCTGGGAATCTATCTCATGGGGGGTCGCCATACCCAGCCCGATGCCGGCGGCGTGGGCGCGGATATGCTTCAGGGCCCTTTGCCTCTGAGTCGGGGTAAGCTTCTTGCTGTCGTCCACCAGGCTGAGCCAGGGGGGAAGGGAGGACTGCTGGTGGAAGGCAAGGTGCGAGGGAAGAATTACCGCAGCGGCCACCACGGGGCCGGCCAGGGGACCCCTGCCTGCCTCGTCCACGCCTGCCACCAGTGTATACCCCTGGCGTTGAAGGCTGGTTTCCAGGTCTAGGCTGGGCAATGAATCTCTCCCGCGTCCCCTCAGGCAGAGCTTGTGGTGCCGTCGATGGCTCCGGCCCTGGCTGGGTCAACGGATCCGCTTATGCGGCCTCCGCCAAGCACTTCGTCTCCTCGGTAGAACACCGCCGCCTGGCCCGGTGTGATGGCCCGCTGGGGCTGCCGGAACCGGACCATCGCCCGGCTGCCGTGGGGGTGGAGGGTCCCCTCGCATTCCGGCGACTTGTACCTTATCTTGACGCTCACCTCTGCACCGTCGGCGGGCTCCCTGTCCGAGATGTAGTTAACCTCCGAGGCCCATAGACAGTCGGAGTAGAGCTCCGCCTCGGGGCCCACTGCCACCTGGTTTGATTCAGAGTCGATCCTCGTCACGTACAGAGGAGCTTGGCCGGCCAGGCCCAGGCCACGGCGCTGTCCCACGGTGAAGTTCTCGATCCCCGTGTGCTCGCCAATGATATTCCCTTCGGAGTCCACTATATGGCCCGGCCTGGGCGTCACGTGTTCCCGCAGGAACTCCCGGTAGTCTCCCGAGGGGATGAAGCAGATGTCCTGGCTGTCGGGCTTGTCGGCGTTGGGGAACTCCGCGTGCGTGGCCATCCATCGGATCTCTTCTTTGGGGTAGGACCCTATCGGGGTCATGGTGTGGGCCAGCTCCCACTGCCCCATTCCGTACAACACGTAGGACTGGTCCTTGTTGGCGTCGACACCCTTGAGTAAGCGCAGGCCATCCGGACCGGGTTCTATACGAGCGTAGTGTCCCGTGGCCACATGGCTTGCGTCAAGGAAACGGGCCCGTTCCAGCAGAAATTTGAACTTGATCTTATCGTTGCAGGCTATGCAGGGGTGGGGGGTCCTGCCCCGCTGGTACTCATCGCAGAAGTAGTCCACCACGAAAGACTGGAACTCCCGCTGAAGGTTGAAGACGTAGTGGGGCACACCCAGACGGTTGCATACCATGCGGGCGTCCTCAACGTCGTCGATGGTGCAGCAACCGCGGTAGTTACTTTGAAGGTCTGGAGGTGGGGAGTTGTGGAGTTTCATGGTGACGCCCACCACCTGGTATCCGGCCTCTTTCAGAATGAGGGCAGCCACCGACGAGTCCACTCCGCCGCTCATGGCCACTATCACCTTTTCTTGAGCCAAGGTTAGTTTCCTCCCTCAATTCCCGGTGCTGGGGACGGCGCCGGACAAAATCTTCCCATGGTCACTCCGCCCCGGTGCTGACCGGGAAACCCCTGTCGGTCCAGCCGCTGGCGCCAGAGTCCGCCACTAACTGAATGTTGCTCCTGCCGTCCCGCACCGGGTCTGATGACCGCTCACCGGCCCAATGTCTCCGATACCAGCAAGTAGCTATGGTTGGCCAGGCTCTCAAACTTGATGACGTCAATGAACATCCAGGCGCCTATTCCTCCAGTTGGGTCGTCTGGCTCTTGTTAGCCACGATGCTGATGTGGGACATATAGGACTCTTTCCTTGCCCCGTGCCAGTGCTTTTCCCCAGCGGAGATATGGATGATGTCTCCCACCGTCACCTCCCTCTCCTCATGCTCCGTGGCCACTATGCCTATCCCCGAGGTAATCACCAGCACCTGGTCGTCACTATGGGTGTGGAACTTGTTCCTCGTTCCCCGGTCGAAGTTTATTATTCCGCAGTTGAAGGTCTTGGCCGTCTCGGCGGAGACCAGGACCTGCCTGGTTACTCTGCCCCCGGTGAACAACGGTGTATCGGCTATCTGCTCGGGCACCTCGGCGATCCTAATTACTCTCATGCTACCTCCAGAAATCTGTTCGTGCTTCAGTGGGACTTACAGTGGTGACCTACCGGCCTGGAAACCCTGGCTCATGCCCTTGCCCTGATATGATAATACACCCACCGTGGCACGTCCACAGCGGGAGCATCTCCGGGAGCATCTCAACGCAGCATGATTCCCTGTCCAGACCATACGGCAGACAGGCATGGCACTGGGCCCCATGTGCCTTCCCTACCGTCAGTCCTGCGGTGGAGCTTGCAAGAGAGAGGGGCCTGGGAGTGATGTACCAGGGACGCCGAGTTTGGGCAAGAGGAATCCGGCCACGAACAGAAACCAGGCCAGCACCGAGAAAGTCAGGAAACCTGGCACAAAAGTGCCCAAGTAGTCCCGAATCACTCCCACCACCAATGGCGCTACGAAGATTCCAGTCCCAGATATCGTTGTAAGCCATCCCCAGTAGAGAGCGACCCTCTTGGGCGTCATCCCAGGCAAATCCATGGGAATGGTCATGATAGTGGGGATGCACATCCAGGAACCCAGCCCCAGAATCATCACGGCTATGTAAGTTATGGTGGTGTCGCCTATCAAGTAGGAACCCAAGCCCCCTACTCCCGCCAGGACGCCTGGTATTATCAAATAGAGCCGTTTTGAGCCTATCTGGGCAGGAAGAAATCCTCCAAGGATGACGGAGAATATGCCCATGAAGGGTAAAAGGCTGGTGATGAAGCCGGCTTGGGTCAGGGACATGCCTCTGTTTTCATTGTAAAAGGTGGGAAGCCAGCTACTGAGGGCGAAGTACTGCATGAACACCGCCGCATCGGCGATGGATATCAACCAGATGGTCCGGTTCGTCACGACCGCCCGGATATCTTCCCAGGAGACGGCCGTGCCCACACCCTCTCCTTCTTCCCGGGTATTGCCCCAGAACAACCAGGCAAAGGCTGCCGCCAGACCTACAGCTCCGAAGATGCCCAGGACCCTCTGCCACCCCATAATATCGGCCAACGGCGCCACCGTAGCCAGGGATATTGCAAAGCCCACCACCGTGCACGCCACGGCGAGGCCGGTAATCTTGGGCACCTCTCTGGACCGGAACCACTGCATGACGAGATGTCCAGTGGCCGGGGACATCAATGCCACGCCCAGGCTGTAGACTATTCGAAGGATCAGAAGCCAGAAGAAATTGGGGGAAAGGAACAGCAGGGTCACAGACCCTATCATCAACAGGTTTATAGCGTAGGTCCAGCGAAGGCCTAAACGGCCCACTATGAGTCCACCCGGCAGGCCGGAAGCCGCCTCGACGATGAATACCACACTCACCAGCAAGCCGGCCATTGTGTGGCTGATGCCGTATTCCTCGGTGACGAGGGGAAGGACAGGGGATAGGGCGACGAAGGTCAATCCGAATGCGAAGTGGCCCCACAGGGCGAACCCGCCCATCACGAACCGATAAGAACTTTCCCGTTCACTCTTGGCCATGGCCCGCTGACACTGTACCGGAGATTTGGAGATGCATCAAGGTTGTCCGGGCAGCGGGGAGCGTGTTACTATTTTGGCGGCCACAGGCTGGCAGGGGCGGTGGACCAAGGCCTGCCAAGGACTAGATGAAGCCGGTCTGCTGGGAGATTAGGGCCGGGTTCCTCTGGTGGCAGGAATTGCGGGAATTGCGGGAATTGCAGAAATTTAGAGAGGATGGGGATGACAACCTACAGGTATGATCACATCCACTTGAGAAGCCCGGACCCTATGGCGGCCGCCCGGTTTTATCAACGCATGTTCGACGCCGGGATAATCGAAACGCCGCAGCCCGGCGGTCCCAGCCGGATAGACCTGGACATCAACGGGCTAATGGTGTTCATCGCGGGTCAGCTCCCTCCGGAGGAGGAGCTACAGGGCGTTCGGGACCCCCATTACGGGCTGGACCATTTTGGCCTCAGGGTCGACGACCTCGACAAGGCTGTAGCTGAACTGAGGTCTCGGGGCGCGGAGTTTGCCATGGAGCCCAGATTGATGCCCAGCGGGGCAAAGATCGCCTTCGTTAGGGGTCCCGACGACGTGCGAATCGAGGTTGTGGAGCGGCCAGTCTAGCCTGGGCGGCGGCGCCTATGGAGGAGGGGTATGACTGTGCACATCGGTATTTTCGTGTTCGAAACAGGTTACTCGTTGGATACGGCCGTGCTGGCCAAGAGGGCCGAGGAGTTGGGATTCGAGTCCATCTGGCTCTCGGAGCACACCATTCAGCCGGTGATCACAACAACCAAGGTCCATCACATGTCCGACGGCACCATACAGCCGGTGAGAGCAGCAACCCGGTACCATTACACATCCGACGGCACCATCCCAGATTCCCTCTTCCATAACATGGACCCCTTCGTCTCTTTGGCCAGGGCCTCCGCGGTGACCAGGACCATCAAGCTGGGCACGGGCGTTTGCCTTGTTCCCGAAAGGAACCCCCTGATACTGGCGAAGCAGATAGCCACCCTTGACCATTTCTCCGGAGGCCGGTTTATCTTCGGAGTGGGAGCGGGCTGGTTCAGGGAAGAGACAGAGATCATGGGCGGGGATTTCGCCCATCGCTGGGACCAGACCCGGGAGGCCGTGCTGGCGATGAAGGAGCTCTGGACCAAGGAGGAATCGGAGTTCCACGGAGAGTACTACGATTTCCCACCCGTGCGCTGCTATCCCAAACCTGCCCGAAAGCCCCATCCGACGGTCCTCCTGGGCGGTGATGCCAAGAAGGTATTCCAGCGGGTCGTGGAATGGGGAGACGGCTGGGCCCCCCATCTCGACTCGGTGAAGAAAATGAAGCGAGGACGGGAGACCCTGGACCAACTGGCGGAACAGGCCGGGCGGGACCCTGCCTCTATAGAGCTCGCGGCCTTCGGTATGACCGGCGCGCTCAAGGACCCGAGAGTTGTGCGGGAACTGGAGGAGGCAGGAGTAAACAGGGTGACCATCCGCCTGGTCCGCACCCAGCAAGAGGATAGTGCTCTGGCGGAGTTGGATGAGCTGGCCCGCCAGTTTCTGGACTGAAGACAGTGTTTTGATGCGTCGGACGGCGTTGGGCAGGGCATCGAAAGCGGACCTATCACCCCTTCGATAGAGGTAGGAAACCATGAAGACCGGCATTTTCGTGTTTGAAACTGGGCTGTCCCTGGACCCCGCCATTCTGGCGAAACGGGCGGAGGAACTGGGATTCGAGTCTTTCTGGGTCCCCGAGCATCCAATTATCCCGATAAAGACAACATCGCCCTTCGGTGGCACACCCGACGGCTCCCTCCCGGATATTTATAAACGTCTCGTGGACCCCTTCGTCGCCCTGGCCAGGGCCGCCGCTGTGACCAATACCATAAAGCTTGGTACGGGGATATGCCTGGTCCCGGAACGGAACCCTCTGATTCTGGCCAAAGAGGTGGCAACCCTGGACCATTTCTCCGGCGGCCGGTTCCTCTTCGGCATCGGGGCGGGCTGGCTTCGCGAGGAGACGGAGATCATGGGTGGCGATTTCGATCACAGATGGTCCCAAACCCGGGAGGCGGTACAGGTGATGAAGGAGCTCTGGACCAAGGACCAGGCGGAGTTCCATGGCAAGCATTACGATTTCCCCCCGGTACGTTGCTACCCCAAGCCGGCCCAGACACCCCATCCCCCCATATTTCTGGGCGGCAATGCTGAAAACGTTTTCAAGAGGGTGGTGGCATGGGGCAACGGCTGGATGCCCATCCGCACTCCTGTGGAGGATATTAAGCGCGGCTTCGCCACCCTAAAAGAGATGGCGGAATCGGCGGGCCGGGACCCCAACTCCATTGATGTCATAGCCTTTGGCCACAACGGCCAGACCATGGACCGGGATTCGCTGGCAGAGCTTGAAGAGGCGGGGGTCAGCCGCGTTACGATCTGGCTGCCCGAATCAGAGGGGGAAGGCGCATTGGGGGAGATGGAGAAAATCGCCGAGCAGTTCCTAGGCTAACGGACCGCATGAGGCGGGAGGTCCAGGTCTCTGAACAGTCACTAGAGAGATGCTCCGGCCGGGTCATTCAACAACTGCCCCCTCAGTAGGGGCACGGGTGGAGCGCCGTAGGACAGCAGCGCATCGTGGAACTCCTTCAAGGAAAAGGAGGCGCCTCGCTCCCTCCGGCAGTCATCCCTCAGCTTCATTATCATCAGCTTGCCGAGGGTATAGTTCAGGTAGCCCGGGTCGAAGGTCCCCCGCAGCGCCTCCTTCCTGGCGGGAAACTCTTCCATGAAAGCCTTCTCCATGAAGAACCTTGTGGCCTCTTCCACATCCATGTCCCCAGTGTGCATGCCGATGGAGCAGAGGAAGCGGCAGTCCCGGAGAAGGGCCTCGCACAGCTGAGACAGTTTCAGTGAGGGGTCGTCTTCGCCGTAACCCGCATCCAGCACCATCTCTTCAGTGTAGTGGGCCCATCCCTCGGAAAAAGAATAGGAGTCCAGGGACTTGCCGGCCAGGGAAGGGGCTGACGTGCTGTGCAGGTGGTGGACAAAGTGGCCCGGATAGGCTTCGTGGATACCGACGATCTTGAGGGTGTGGTAGTTGAAGTTGCTCAACCATTCCTCCTGCTGTCGCTGTGTCCAATGGGCTTCCACGGGTGTCATGTAGTAGTAGGACTCCAAGGCCCGGGTCTCCAGCAGGCCCGGGGTGTCCATGGCGGCGAAGGCCCAGCGCATGAAGGGAGGCGTCTCCACCACCTGGCATCGCTGCTCCGAGGGGACCGTGACCAGTCCTCCATCGATAACGAACTGGCGCAGCTCTTCCAGTATGCGCCGGGAGTCGGGAATGAGGCTTTCCGCCGAAGGGTGCTCTTCTCTGGATTCCTCGATCAACTCCCTGACTGTCCTGATCCGGTCAATCCGGGCGGCCACCTCGGTAAGCTGGTCGAGGTTACGCCGCAGGTCCGCCTCTCCCACCTCTACTAGGCGAGAAATGGGAAGGTCTACCATCTCGCCGTAAAGCAGCATCTTCCGGAAATGGCCGGGGCCGATGGCAAAATGAGGGGTAGCCTTATCCAGTCTGTCATTCAGGGATGAGACAAAGGCCTCCACCGCCGTGGCAGCGTCCTCCCTGGCCCGGTCGAAGGTCTTCCTGAGCCCTGGGTCGCTGGCCTCCCGGGCGACCTTGCTCAGGTCATTGCGGTAGAACCGGGCCATACCTCCATAGCTCTCGATGCTTGTGTCCAGGATGGGCCTGGCGAGCTCTTCCCTCAGCGTGTTCAAGGCGGTATTCAGAAACTCGGGCACCTGGGAAAGCAGCCTGGTCATTGAACGCACCCTGTCCGGAAGCGGCGCGTAGTCCCGCTGGATGTAGCCGGTGACGTTCAGGTGGTCGAGTTGGGCCATGGGGTCGGTCTCCGGAGCGCGTAGGTCCGCAAGCTCGAAGGTCTCCTTCCTGAGGGCCATTTCCAGGAGCCTGCAGTCCATCCGCTCCTGCGCCGGGAGGTCTTCGAGATGGATTTCGGACAGGCGGTCCAACCCTCCGGCGATCTGCTGTAAGCGACTTCGAACTGCGGTCTCGGAAAGGTCTGGAAGCATCCCATCGTATTGATGGTGCCCCAGCTCCGAGGCCTCGGAGGGATAGAAGGACCACCGTTCCTCCAGGACTCGACGGCACAGGCTGTCAAACTGCTGGTCGGTACTCTCGTTTGTCACCCTCAACCTCCTTTGCATGCTCAACTGGCGCCATTAGCACCAGCTTATCACGGTCTCCACTGGACTGGGTGGCTGGATTCAAATTCCGGATTCAAATTCCGGATTCAAATTCCTGGATTGTTGCTGGACAGGTAAATTTGATATAATAGGGCTACTTATAGGGCTACAATGGTTCCCGCCATATCATGATTGAAATAGAAAAGCTGTTAAAAATCGTAGTGGATGCAGGCGCCTCGGACCTGCACCTGGCCGTGGGAAATCCCCCGGTGGTGCGGGTCAGCGGTGCGTTGAAGATGGTCCAGATGGGCGGGAACCTGGTCCAACAGGATATGGAAGATGTGCTTCTGGCCATCACCAGCAAGGAAAATGTCGACACCTTCCATCGGGAGAAGGAGTTGGACTTCGCCTATGGGCGTCCCGGCCTGGCCCGGTTACGGGTCAACGCCTGTTATCAGCGGGGCACCATTAGTCTGGCCTTTCGGGTGCTGTCGGAGCAGATGCCCACACCCCAGGAGTTGGGGCTGCCTCCCATTTGTCTCGACTTCGTGAGCCAGCTTAGAGGTCTAGCCCTGGTTACCGGGCCCACCGGCAGCGGGAAGTCCACAACCGTGGCGGCGATGGTCAACTATGTCAACGAGACCACCAGCTGCCGGATCATTACCCTGGAGGACCCTATCGAGTACATCCATTCAGAACAAGAAGAGTATGTTCGTCCAGCGGGAGATTGGCGGCGATACCCTCTCCTTCAGCAGTCCCTTCGTAGGGCCCTGCGGCAAGACCCGGACGTGATAGTGGTGGGTGAGATGCGGGACCTCGAAAGCGTATCTCTAGCCCTCAGCGCCGCTGAAACGGGGCACCTGGTTATCGGTACGCTACACACAAATGGGGCGGCGGAGAGCATCGAGCGTTTGGTGGGCATCTTCCCGGCGGAGCAGCAGCAGGTGCAGTTCCAACTCAGCATCGGTATTACAGGAGTTATTTACCAGGCCCTCTTGCCCAGGGCATCGGGTAAAGGCAGGATCGCCGCCTTCGAGGTGCTTGTGGGTACAATGGCCGTGAAGAACCTGATCCGTACAAACCAGATTCCCCAGATCAGGTCCTACATGTTCATGGGAGCACAATACGGGATGCAGACCCTGGAGCAGTCCCTGCTGGCCCTGCTAAAAAGTGGCGACGTGGGCATCGATGAGGCCTTCGCCCGGGCCCCCGACAGGGCTACCCTGGAGAAGCTGATGGACCTGGAAAAACTGGATGTGCCGTCGGAGCTCAGGGCGGCGCCGGCAGTGCCCAAAAAGGCCGGTAGTACCGTATGACCTGCGCCCAAAAGTGCCGTCGGGGCAGCCCAGCGATATATACTCTCATACTCTCATCGGTGAGTTGAAACAAGCAGAGATCCGGCGTGAAGCAGAAAATTCTTGACTAACTTACTAAAATATTTCAGTTATGCTATTCCCTTCAGGCCTGCCGGGATGTATAATGGCCAGAAGCTATAGTCTAGCTGGTAGAACCTATCCCTGAGGGTCGTAAAGGTGTGAATATGTCCAGAATCAAACGAGTCGTCTTGGTCCAGCCCGAATCGGTGGACGGGAATTTCGAGTTCGTCGCCATACCCAGGCAGGGGATGCTCTTTCTCTCCGCCGCCCTCAAGCAGTGGGATGGACCCTTCCTTTACGACACGGAGATATGGTTCGAAGACCGGGGAGAAAGACTGGACCCGGATTCCGACCTGGATGGCGTGGATATCCTGATGATGACTGGCCTCATCAACGAGGCTCCACGGGCTTACGAGATAGGCCGGCTGGCGAAACTCTACCACCCCGATCTGATAACCGTGGGTGGCGGCCCCCAGATGAGCCCCCTGCCCGAAGAAGCCATCAGTGAGGGCGGGTTTGACATCATCGTCAACAGAGAGGGCGAAGATATCATTGGGCAGCTCTCCGACGTGCTTCTTGCTTACAAAGGGGCTGATCTGGACAGCTACCTCCAAAAAATCCCAGGCATCTCCTTTGTCAGGAACGGGCAGTTGGTCCAGACGCCCAGGACTGGAGTGATTGCCTCCGATTTCGTCGAGCTGCCGGATTTCCGGGCCATTCGGGATTTGACTCCCCGCAACCCCATGGCGGGCGGGGTGTTGGAAACGGTCCGGGGGTGTACTGAAAAATGCACCTATTGCCAGGTAATCCAGCAATTTCTGGGATACCGCCTGGTGGGGAGGGAGACGGAGCTGAAGCGGCTTCGCCAGCTACGGCAGCTGGCTGCGGACGGCCTTATCCACACATCCAGAGACGGCAGGTTCAGCGTCTTTATCTCCGATGACCTCCACCCGCCTCCCCTGCGTGTCACCAAGTACCGGGACGAGCGGCTGAGAAGGCTGAAGTCATGGCAGGGCCACACCGACGACATGTACATGATTTGCCAGACCAGGGCTGAGATTGGCCAGGACCCCGAGTTGGCAACGGCCCTCTATGATGCTGGCATAAGAATGCTATACGTCGGGGTGGAGTCGGATAACGCGGAAAACTTGGCGGCAGTCAAGAAACGCCAGGAACCGGGGCAGATGCACAAGGATCTGGTCAGTCTGAACGCTATGGACTTCACTGTTGTTGCCATGACAATAATCGGGCTCCCCTATGACACCGAAGAGAGCATAATGGCCATGGCCCATTGGGTGAAGACTGTAAGCAAATATCAGACGGCCAACATGCTGACTCCTCTGCCGGCCACCTCCAACTGGACGGACCTCAAGCCTCTGGACGCCGATGGAAACTTGTTGCCCGACGGAGCGATACGGCCTTATCATCTTTATACCGGAAGGCAATTTGTCCATTGGGACGAACGGTGGAGTATGGAAGAGTCCCGCCAGTTGTTTGACAAGTTTCATTCCAAGCTCAACCCTGTCGACAAGCTTTATGAGCGTATATTCCGGCTCCTCAGGTCTCAGAATCTGGCATCCGGTAGGGAGTTGAGCGGGACCATTTCCGCCAGAATCAGCGAGTTCAACGAAGTGCTCAGGACGCTATCCGATTCATCCAAGGAGCTACCCGAAGCAATTGGGTCTCGCATCCACGAAATGACCGAGGCCCTGGCAAGGTATCGGAGCCAGCTGTCGGACACGGGTAAAGAAGTGCCGGATGCCATATCAGCCCGGATCAACGATGCCAGCGAATCCCTTAATAAATACAGACTTCAGATAGCTAACACCGGCCGAGATATAGGGGAGACGGTCTCTGTCAGGATCAACGAAGGAAGCGAGGCTCTGCGCAATCTCTCCGCCTCATCCAGGAAATCCGTCCAGTCCAGCGGTAATTAAGAAATCCCAGGAAGACATCTTTAGGTGAACAGCCGAGTTTTCGTTACCGGCCTCGGAATGATATGCCCTCTAGGGTTGGATGTTCCCTCCAGTTGGGAAAATCTGGTGAAGGGCGTTTCTGGGGTTGACTACATTACAGCCTTCGATCTGGACGGGTTCGAGACCCGGTTCGCCGCGGAGGTGCGCGGCTTCGACCCCGCCAACTACCTGGAGAAGAAGGAAGCACGGCGGATGGACCGGTTCGCCCAGTTCGCCGCCGTGGCCGCCGGGGAAGCCCTGGCCCAGGCCGGGATTAACCCTCAGACAATGGACCCCTATCGGACGGCGGTTATCGTCGGCAGCGGCATCGGCGGCATCATCACCCTGTCCCAACAATACGATGTGCTCAAGGAGAAGGGGCCGCGCCGGGTGACCCCCTTCCTTATACCCATGATGCTCGCCGACATGGGCGCCGCCCAGGTTTCCATGGTGACTGGCGCCATGGGCCCCAACTTCTGTGCCGTCTCATCCTGTTCCAGCGGCGCTGACGCCATCGGGAACGCCTGGGAGATGATCCGTCGGGAGGACGCAGATGTGGTCATCGCCGGAGGCAGTGAGGCCCCCCTATGTCCCATCGCCGTGGCCGGCTTTAATTCCCTGCATGCGCTTTCCAAGAACAACGACGAGCCCCAAAAAGCCAGCAGGCCCTTCGACTCGCGGAGGGACGGTTTCGTGATGGGCGAAGGCGCAGCCATCCTCATCCTGGAGAGTCACGAGAGCGTGGAGTCCAGGGGTGTGAAGCCCCTGGCGGAGCTGGTGGGATATGCCGCCACCTCCGATGCCTACCATATCACCGAGCCGGGCCCCGAGGGTCTGAGCGCCGCCAAGGCCATGAAACTCGCCCTCAAGAAGGCGGGACTAAAACCCGAAGAAATAGACTACATCAACGCCCACGGGACCTCCACTCCCCTGAACGACCTGCAGGAGACCCAGGCCATAAAGGTCGCCATGGGTGAGGAAGCCCACAGGGTGCCGATAAGCTCCACCAAGTCCATGACAGGCCACCTGTTGGGAGCAGGGGGAGCCCTGGAGGCAGCCGCCTCCGTTCTGGCCATTCGAGACGGGATCATTCCGCCTACGATCAACCTGGAACAGCCGGACCCTGACTGCGACCTGGACTATACCCCTAACGAAGCCCGCCCGGGCCGGATCAGGACGGCTATGAGCAACTCCTTCGGCTTTGGTGGGCACAACTCCGTCCTCATCTTTAGCGCGGTCGAACCAGGCTAGTCCGGCGCTCCGTTACCCAAAGACCTGGAGAGTATATGGCGAAGATAACTCCCCTAGCAAGGGAATGGAGGGTTCGCCCAGCCGTACCCCCCGGCTCTCTGGCCACCTCAGGTCTGCCGCCCATAGTCGCCCAGGTGCTGCACAATCGAGGGTTCACCACCAGGTCCGAAATTGATTCCTTCCTCAACCCTCCCTTTCACGACCCGTTCCTTTTACCGGGCATGGAAGCGGCCACCCGGCGTCTGTCCCAGGCGGTCATGGCTGGAGAGACCGTGGCAATTTTCGGTGATTTCGACGTGGACGGTGTCACGGGGACGGCCGTGGTGGCCGAGGGTCTTGGCGGCCTGGGAACCAAGGTACTGCCCTATATACCAGACCGCATGACCGAAGGCCACGGGTTGAGCCAGGCCACGGTGCGGGTCTTGAGAGACCAGGGGGCATCGGTACTGGTGACCGTGGACACCGGTGTGACCTCGGTAGCGGAGGTGGCCCTGGCACAGGACCTGGGCATGGATGTCATCGTCACCGACCACCATATACCCCATTCGGTCCTTCCGCCGGGCATCGCCATAATAGACCCCAAGCTCGAAGTCTCTGCTTACCCCTTCCCCCACCTGTCGGGGGCGGGTCTTGCCTTCAAGCTGGTCCAGGGTCTCTATGACCACCTGGCACAGCCCTGGAGCCGGTCCCTGCTGGAGCTGGCCGCCCTGAGCACAGTGGCCGACCTGGTGTCTCTCAAGGATGAAAACCGGTTCCTGGTAAAGGAAGGCCTAAAGGAACTGAGACATACTGCCAGGCCGGGTCTGGCGGCCCTCTATGAGTCGGCCAGGATCAGGCCGGAGTCGATGGACGTCGAGAGGATCGCCTTCGCCATCGCTCCCCGCCTCAATGCCGCTGGAAGGTTGGACCACGCATCAACCAGCTACCGGCTCCTTCTGACCCGGTCGCCGGAAGAATCGGAAACACTGGCCTGCCGTCTCGAGGAACTCAATCGAGAGCGGCAGCGGCTCACCGAGGAGGCGACCTCTAGGGCACTGGAGACGGTAAGTGCCCTACCATCCATTCCGGCGATCCTGATTACCGGTGATGACCAGTTCTCTCCTGGGATAGCCGGGCTTGTGGCAAGTAGACTGGCTCAGGAGTATCGCCGCCCGGCAGTGGTCATGTCCTGGGTGGATGGGGTTATAAGAGCCAGCGCACGGAGCATCCCGGACTTCGACGTAAATGCAGCCCTGTCCAGCTGCTCCGACCTGTTTAACCGGCACGGGGGCCATCCCCAGGCAGCGGGATTCGAGATGTCCCCGGAAAACCTACCTTCCTTGAAACAGAGACTGGGCGCCTTTGCAGAGGAGGGCCTGGAAGGGCTTCAGCTCAAGCCTTCTCTTGAGATAGATGCGGAGATATCGTTAGCCAGTCTGCCCGGTGAGACGTATCGGTGGCTAAAAGACCTGGAGCCCTTTGGAGTCGAGAACCCCAGGCCGGTGTTTCTCACCCGGGGCCTCCGGCCCGTGAATGTCCGCACCGTGGGCAGGCTGGGACAACACCTGCGCCTGAAGCTGAAGGAGGGGAATGTTGTCTGGACCGCCATGGCCTTCGGTAAAGCAGACCAGTGGGTCCCCGGCGCCCCGTCGGTGGACCTGGTCTACAACATCAGTACCGACTGGTACGGTGGCGTCGAGACGATGACCCTGAGGGTGCTTGACTTTATCCAATCAGCCCCTTGAGGGCGGTCACAAGCACATCACAGGCGCCCCACAGGCACAATGGATTGTACGGGCCGATTACCGCTTAAGGCGAAGTCCCAGCCGGAGTCCCGCCCCCCCTTTGTCCTGATATAATGGAGTCATGCTGGTAAGGACCCTCCATTCCTGGCATGTGAATGTCGATGAGGCGAAAGCCCTTCAGCAGCATCTGGCCCCGATGGTATCCTGTGCAAGCACCATACCGGAGACCGTTCGATATGTGGCTGGGGTGGACATCTCCCCTCCCGGCGACGGAGGCACGGTCAGGGCAGCCGTTGTTGTGCTGGCGTATCCCAGCCTGGAGGTGGAAGAGGTGAGGCTGGCCCAGGGGAAACCGGCGATGCCCTATATACCGGGACTGCTCTCCTTTCGGGAGACTCCCGTGGCTATAGGCGCCCTGGAGGCCCTAGAGCTAACGCCGGATATCATCATAGCCGACGGCCAGGGACTGGCCCACCCCAGGTCATTTGGGTTGGCCTGCCACCTGGGCCTGCTGACCGACTCCCCCACCATAGGCTGCGCCAAGTCCAGACTCACGGGCAGGCACGGGCCGCTGGGCAGTGAAGAGGGCTCGATGGCACCCCTGGTGTACAAGGAAGAGGTGGTGGGGGTGGCCCTGAGGACCAAGACCGGCGTGCATCCCCTATATATCTCCGTGGGTAACAAGGTGGACCTGCACTCGGCTGCGGAATGGGTACTGGCTTGTTGCAAGGGAAGAAAATTGCCCGAGACCACCAGGTTGGCCCATCTGGCCGCAGCCGGCCGTCTGGCGCCGGGTCGCAGGCGGCCAACAAGCGAATGAGAAGGGTCCGAGGTTTCTATGGGGCGAGGACTCGAATTTAGGGAAGGACTCAAAAGCCCATAAAGGCGAAAGGAAAGTCGCATGCAAGATTTGAGAATGAAGCTGGCCGAGATGCGCCATAAGATAGACGCCGTCCTGACACGTCTTTGACATCAGCACTAAAGAAGAAGAGATAAATAGGCTGGAAAAAGAGTCCGTCGTTTCCTCCTTCTGGGATAATCCCCAGGCTGCCCAAGGAACGATGCGGGAGTTGGCCCGTTTGAAAAAGCGGGTAGCGCTCTGGCGAGAGCTCGAGGCCAAGAGCGCCTCGCTATTGGAGCTGACGGACATGGCGATGGATGAGGCAGATGCTTCGGTGGAGGAGGAGTTGAGGGCGGAGACGGAGGAGATCTCACTTACCCTGGAACGGGAAGAATTTCAGCTGACTCTGTCCGGCCCCTATGATGATCGCTCGGCCATTGTATCCATCCATTCAGGGGCCGGCGGGACAGACTCTCAGGACTGGGCCGAGATGCTCCTCAGGATGTATCTGAGGTGGGCTGAGACCTGGGGGGCCAAGACCCAGATCCTGGACCTCTCCCACGGCGAAGAGGTGGGGGTTAAGGGAGCGGTACTGGAGGTGGAAGGAGACTACGCCTACGGATATCTGAAGGCCGAGAGGGGCGTCCACAGGCTGGTGCGGCTGTCTCCATTCGATGGCAATCATCTAAGACATACCTCCTTTGCCCTGGTGGAGGTGCTTCCCGCTGCCGAGGAGGACCCCGAAATTACCGTCAGGTCCGAAGACCTGAGGGTCGAGTTCTTCCGCTCCAGCGGCCCGGGCGGGCAAAATGTGCAGAAGGTCGCCTCGGCGGTACGCGTAACCCACCTGGCTACGGGTATTGTAGTTGCCTGTCAGAACGAGAGGTCACAGCACCAGAACCGGGAGTTCGCCATGAAGATCCTGATGGCCCGGCTCCTGGAGCGGCAGCTAAAGCAAAAGGCAGAGGAATTGGTGCGCCTCAAAGGGGAACACGTGTCCGCCGAATGGGGCAACCAGATAAGAAGCTACGTCCTCCACCCTTATAAGCTGGTGAAGGACCACCGGACCGGTTATGAGACCAGCAATGCCGACGGTGTGCTGGACGGGGGACTCAAGGAGTTCATTGAGGCGTACTTGATGTCTACTGTGGGCGATGATTAGGGGACGGCCAGGTTTCACCCCAGTGGCTAGCAATGCTGGCTAGCAGTGAAAGAGCAAGTGCCCCATCTTGGCACGTTTTGTCCTCATGTATTCCCTGTTTTCATCGTTGGTCTCTATCTCTATAGGGACGCGCTCCACGACTTCCAGGTCGTAGCCCGACAACCCCACCATTTTCCTGAGGTTGTTGGTGAGGAGCCGTATCTTCTTTACCCCTAGCTCCGTGAGTATCTGGGCGCCCGTTCCGTATTCCCGCATGTCGGACTTGAACCCCAACTCCTCGTTGGCCTGCACGGTGTCCATCCCGCTGTCCTGGAGAGAATAGGCCCGAATCTTGTTGTGAAGCCCGATGCCCCTTCCCTCCTGCTGCATGTAAAGGAAAACGCCCTTGCCCTCCTGGGCGATCATATCCAGGGCCCGCTTAATCTGTTCCCCGCAGTCGCATCTGATGCTTCCAAAGACGTCGCCAGTAAGACATTCGCTGTGAATTCTCACCAAGACCGGCTCATCGGCTTCCCATTGGCCCATGGCCAGGGCAAGATGCTCTCCGGGCTCGATGGCGCTCCTGTAGGCGAGGATATGGAACTCGCCGTGGACGGTGGGGAGACGGGCCTCCGCCACTTTCTCTATGAATTTCTCGTGTCGCCTTCTATAAGCGATGATCTGGCCGATGGAAATCATTTTCATGTCGTGTTCGCTGGAGAAGCTCTCCAAGTCGGGGATCCGGGCCATGGTCCCGTCGGGGTTGATAATCTCACAAACGACTCCCGCGGGATACAGCCCGGCCAGGTTGGCAAGGTCTACGATGGCCTCGGTGTGGCCCGCTCGGACTAGGACGCCCCCTTCGTGATACTGCAGCGGGAACAGATGGCCGGGCCTGGCGAAATCTTCGGGCTTGGCCTCGGGATCAATAATGGCCTTTATGGTGGCCGCCCGGTCGTGGACCGAAATACCGGTTTTGGTGCCTTTCCTAAAGTCCACGGAGACGGTGAACGCGGTGCCGTGCTTGGCGTTATTTTCAGAATTGACCATCAGCGGCATGTCCAACTCGCCCAGTCTGTTGGCCATGACCGGCATGCAGATGAGGCCCCGGGCGTGGGTGATCATGAAATTAACGGCCTCCGGGGTCACCATCTCGGCGGGCATCACCAGGTCGCCCTCGTTCTCCCGGTTCTCGTCGTCCACGACGATGAGGAACTTTCCCAGCTTGATGTCCTCTAAGGCCTCATCCACGCTTGCTAGAGGCATATACTAATCTCCCGGGGACAGGTCTGAGATGACATACCGCTCAGGCCTCAGGAGGCTTTCCACGTACTTTGCCAGCATGTCCACCTCCAGATTGGCGGTGTCTCCTACATACCTTTCCTTCAACGTTGTATTTTCCAGGCTATATGGTATCACGGATATGGCGAAGGATGAAGCCCCCCTTCTTACGATGGTAAGGCTGATGCCGTCTAGGGCGATAAACCCCTTCTCCACGATGTAGCGCATAAGCCGCTTGGGGGCCCGAAAGCTCATAAGCACGCAGTCCCCTTCCGGCTTGGTTGAGGTGAGCCTGCCCCGGCCATCCACATGTCCCTGTACCAGATGCCCCCCTAGCCTGTCCGCCAAAGTCAGAGGTCGCTCCAGATTAACCCCGGACCCCGGTGCCAAAGAGCCCAGGTTGGTGCGCCGGAGGGTCTCCGGTGCCAGGTCCACGCTGAAGCTTCCGTTGTCCAGGGCCACTACCGTAAGGCAGGCCCCGTTGACGGCTATGCTGTCGCCCAGCCGCGTGTCTACCAGCACCTTGCCGGCGCCGACCACCAGCCGGCCTGTACCGTTCTGCCCGTGGCCGGCCTCCAGGCTCCTGACCCGGCCCACCTCTTCCACTATCCCGGTGAACAACCCACACTTTCCTTGCCGGGTTGGGGCCCTCGGTCCGAGGCACGACCGGCGGATGGATACCCCACCACCAGCATGTCCTCGCCGATCTTTTCGAACCTGACCCGGGTCATCCTCAGGGCCTGGGACATCCTGGCCGCTCCCTCCCCACCCACAGGGGAAGGCGCGCAACGGCCACCTATTACCATTGGGGCCACGAAGGCCGCGACTTTGTCCACCAGTCCCAGGTCGAAAAGCGAACCCAACAGGGCGCCGCCCCCTTCCACCAGGATGCTAACCACGTCCCGTTCTCCCAGGGTCTGAATAAGGGCACGGATGTCTACTATCCCGCCTTCCGTTGATGAGAGCTCCAACACCTCGGCGCCCGCCTCCACGAGAGGCCCCAGGGAGCCGGGCAATGGCTGGCCGACGGCGATAAGGGTATGCCCCGGCTCGGCCAGCATACGGGACTCCGGGGGTGTGCGGGCCCTGCTGTCCAGAATAACCCGCAGGGGCTGGCGGGGCAGCGGTTTCCCATCACCATTCCGCGCCGTGAGCTGCGGATTGTCTCTCAGCACGGTGTTAACCCCTACCATGATTGCGTCGCTGGCCCGGCGCATCTCATGCACGTGGGCCCGGGCCGGTGCACCTGTGACCCACCTTGAGTCGCCGGTGTGGGTGGCTATCTTCCCGTCCAAGCTCATTGCGAACTTGGCGGTAATGAAGGGAATGCCTGTGTTAATGTGCTTGGCGAAGGCTTCATAGAGCTCTGAGGCCTCCTCCTCTCCCTCCCCGGTGTGGACCTGAATGCCCGCGGCCCGCAGCTCCTTCACGCCCTTGTCGTTGATCCGGGGGTTGGGGTCCAGGGTTGCCACGTGGACCTCTCGTATGCCGGCGGCGATGATGGCCGGGGTGCAGGGAGGTGTGCGGCCATGGATACAGCAAGGCTCCAGGGTTACATAAAGGGTTGCTCCCTGGGAACCCGGCCCGGCCTGATTCAGTGCCACTACTTCGGCGTGGCCCTGTCCCGGCGGCAACGTGACTCCCTCGCCGATCACCACGCCGTCTTTTACCAGCACCGCTCCTACGGTTGGGTTGGGGCTGGTGGTCCCCAGCGCCCGCCGCGCCAGGCTAAAGGCTCGTTTCATATACGCGGTGCTATCGCCCATAGGATATCAGGTTTCAGGCCCGACGGGCCTGAGGCTAACGCCTCTTGCCGGACTTGCCTTTCGGAGTCGGATAGTTACGATAATACTGGCTGGGGGCGGGTTCCGCCTGGTCCTGATACTTGCTGTCCAGGCCCTTGCTGCCGTAAGTGCGGAGGGCCGGAGTTGATAGTTGAAGGAAAGAGATCTGAGATATCTTCATACCGTAGTAAAGGGTTATGGGCAGCGAGGAGACGTTGCTCAGCTCCAGGGTGAGGTGACCGCGCCATCCGGGGTCCACCCATCCTGCGGTGGAGTGGACCAGGAGTCCCAGCCTCCCCAAGGAGCTTTTCCCATCCAGCCGGGCGGCCAGGTCTTTGGGGAGGCAGATTCGTTCGAGAATCACGCCCAGGGCGAATTCGTTGGGATGCAGGTAGAAAGGGTTTACTTCATCGATCTCCACCCCTTCGGTCAGCTCGGACAGCTCCTGCTTGACGTCTATGTACGGCACCGTCGAGTTGCGGAATATCCTCAGCTTTTTCCCCAGGCGCAGGTCAACGCTGGCGGGTTGCAAAAGGCTCTCATCCCAAGGGTCGATGATAATCCGCTTGGATTCGATGGCTTCCTTGATGCTTTTGTCGCTCAGAAGCATACGGGGGCCTCGTGTAAAATAGTCTGCCGCTGGGTTTTGGGTGACAGTCTACAGGCTTTGACAGGCAAGTACAAGCTGCCTGGCAGGAGCTTTCTTAGAAATGAAAGGCCCCGGTGGGGGGACCGGGGCCTCAGGTTGGTGACCCGTGAACGGACTTTAATCTATAGCGAACACTCCTTGTAGGGAGACCGCTAACTTCAACTCGCCGGCGCTTATCGAGGTCGATCGATCAAATGCCGGTGCCGGCGCGGCCTCCGCGAAGGCCCTTTCGATTCTCACGGGACTGGGAGTGAATCCACCGCTCTCGCTGAGGAAAACCAGCCTGCCCAGATTGACTCCAGTGAGCTGGGCGAACTGCGCTGCCTTGGCTGTAAGGTTCTCCACCGCCTTCGCACGTGCCTGGGATTCCAGTTCTTCTGTATTTTCTACGGTGAACCTTATTCCCTGGATTCGTACCAGGTCACCGGCCGCCGTCGCTACCTCGTCGATAACGAGGCCGACACTGTCGAGGTCCCGTATCTTGACCGTCGCCTGGTTAGTAACCATGTACCCCACCAGCTCCTGTCGCCTCTTGCTGTCGTTCCAGACATATTCCGGGGAGATGTTGAAGAAGCGGGTCTGAATATCCTTGTCTTCAATCCCACGGTTTTTCAGGATCTCTGATATGCGGTCCATGGCCCGGGCTGCCTCGCCGTGGGCCTCGGCCACCGAAATGGCCCTGGCCTCCACGCCGGCCTCCAGGATGGACAGGTCGGGGGTGGTGGTCACCTCACCCCGCCCGGTGACCCAGATGCCTACCTGCTGATTGGTGTTGTACTGTACGGTCCCTCCAGCCTGATTCAGGGAACTGCTCTCCAGGCCGACTGTGACCACGGGGAGCGGAGGGCTGCCGACCGACTCCACAATTACGGCTTCCGGCGGCGGCGTGACCTCCCCCGGACTAGCCTCGGAATTCCCTCCGCAGGCCGCAACCAGCAGCAGCACCGACATCATCCCTAGGGCCAGGATAAAAAGTTTTCCTCTCCACGTGGTTAGCGTCCCGGTTACTTTTCTCACGATGAACCTCCTTCTTCTATTGGTTTTTCAGTCTTCTATATGTTAGCCCGAATCCACCGAAGGACGGCCTTGGGGACAGTCCTTGAAGAAGCCAGCGGGTGCTCCTCTGAATCTGGGATAATGGTTTTGGAACAGAAACCAGCCCGGGAACAAGGAGCACCCAATAGATGCTGCCACAGAACAAACCCGACCGTATGCGCATCCTCTTTGACGACCATCGCCTGGTGGCCAATGCCGGCCTGCTCCTGCCGGCCACCCTAGCCCGGCACCTGGGCCTGCGGGAACTCGTCGACCATCACCTTGACCTCGGCGGAGCGCCGGGACGGGCGAACACTGGGGACAAGATGCTGACGCTGGTCGCTTCCGCGCTGGCAGGCGGCGACTGCATCGACGACGCCGATGCGCTGCGCGCTGGTGGGACGGTCGGTGTTCTAGGCTGCGTGGTCAAGGCGTCATCCACCCTGGGGACCTTCCTGCGCAGCTTCCGGTGGGGGCATGTCCGTCAACTCGACCGCGTGAGCCGCCAGTTGTTGGCCCGGGCCTGGGCCGCTGGGGCCGGACCCGGCGACTCGCCCCTGAGCATCGACCTGGACTCGACCATCTGCGAGACCTATGGACTGGCCAAGGAGGGAGCGCGCCACCACGGCTATACCGGCGCCCGCGGCTATCACCCGCTGCTGGCCATTGCCGCCGGCACCGGCGAGGTGCTGATGTCCCGGCTGCGCGAGGGCCGGGCCAACACCGCCCGTGGCGCGGCCCACTTCCTGCGTGAGACGGTGGGGCGGGTGCGCTACGGCGGGGCCAGGGGACAACTCACGGTGCGGGCCGACAGCGGCTTCTACGCCCACACTGTCGTTGCCGCCTGCCGGGAAATGGATGTCCGCTTCTCTATCACCATCCGCCAGCGCGCCAGCCTGCGGGACCTGATCGAGGCGATACCAGAGGAGGACTGGACTCCCATTCCCTACTGGATGGACGGCGCCGCCGATGTCGCCGAGACGACTTACACCCCGTTCCAGACCAAGCCGGACGCCGCGCCGGTGCGGCTCATTGTCCGGCGGGTGAAGCCGACGCCCGGTTCCCAGCTCGCCCTCTTCGCCAGATACAGCTATCACGCCTTCATCACCGACCGCGATGGGGAGACGCTGGAACTGGAGGCCGATCATCGCCGCCACGCCGAGGTCGAGAACGCCATACGCGACCTCAAGTACGGCGTCGGGCTGAACCACATGCCGTCGGGGCGCTTCGCCGCCAACGGCGCCTGGCTGGCGGGCCAGGTTATGCGCCATCACCTGGCCCGCTGGACGGCGCGGATTGGTCTGGGCGAGGGGACCGTGATCACCAAGACCCTCAGGCGGCGGGTCTTCGCTCTGGTGGGACGGATCACCCGCTCGGCGCGCCGCCTCACTTTGCATCTCCCCCGGCGCTGGCCTTGGGAAACCCAGTTCAGTCGCGCCTTGGCCCGGCTGCAAGCCATTCCGTTCCCGGCCTGACGGCCAGCCTGCAACTGACCCAACGTCCCCGCAATCTCGCGCCACCCCGGTCGCGAGAGTCCCCTGCTGCGTATCCTCTCGCCATCCCGCGCATCGCAACTCCCGCATAGGGCCTTAGGGGCCCTGTGCGGCGACTGAAGACCCTCCGCCGACCTCCCATCTACCCCAAGACCCCAGGCCATCTCCCCTGTAGCTCCCTCACCCACCCCCTTCCGCTGTCCTCACGCCGTCCATCCGTGTCCTTCGGTGGATTCGGGGTTAGGATGTGTCATGGACCGAGAAAGTTCCCGGCCGAGTTTTACGCAGTAGGCCGATGCCTGTGGCGGCGCATCCGCCATAGGACCAGTCCCGCCAGGAGAAGGGCCGCACCGCTGGATACCCCCTCCAGTATGTGCCATAAGAAAGCTGTGCTGCGGGGCTTCTCTGCAAGGGGAGGGGATTCTAATTGAACCGGTGCGGGGGCAGCCTCACCTGAAGTCTCGGCCTCAGGTTTGATCCGCTCTGGGGACGGCTCTGCTTGAGGTGCATCCGCGGCTGCCGGAGCCTCGGCTACCGGCGCCGCCGCCATTTCCTGAGCGGGTTTCGCCTCAGCGGATTTCGGTGGAGGGGCCGCCAAGGCCGCGTCTTGGGATGACTCCCGGAGCGCTTCTGCTGCCACCGGCTCTGGTGGAGGTGTCCCGGCTCTGGCAGCCGGTTCTCCCTCATCCGGGGCCACGGGGGCCTGCTGGATAATTGCTTTAGAGTCGGGCGGGGCTTCCATGACTTGGGTTGACGGTTCCTGCCGGACCGCATCCGGGGCCAGTGAGCCGCCCAGGTCCAGTGAGAGGATCACGGCGAACATCGCGACGGCCACAGATGCCGCGGCGCCGTAGGCCCAAGCCGGTGGCTGCAGTGACCATCCTCTTGGGGCCGGAGAGGGCGCCTCGCGGAGCGTGAAGGAGCGCCTCGGACTGACCGCCGGCGTTTGCCTGAGGAGGCCTATGGTGTGCTCCAAGGACCTCAGCTCCTGGCTGCAACCGGAGCAGCCTTCGATATGGCGTTCCACTCTCTGGCGCGCGCCAGGGGAGAGACGCCCGTCCAGGTACTCGGAGAAGTTCTCTGGTGAGATA
Organism: Dehalococcoidia bacterium; assembly: GCA_965225925.1. Lineage (GTDB taxonomy): Bacteria > Chloroflexota > Dehalococcoidia > Lucifugimonadales > JAGWBF01 > CBDDBY01. Next base: position 1,479,658 of record CBDDBY010000005.1, read on the forward strand.
TGGCCTCGGTTTTTGATGGGGATTCTCATTTTCCTATTTCTCCTGACGGAATTGGCCGGGTAAAAGTTCCTGGTGCCCTTGCAAGAAGTCCCGCATGTCCGCCCGGCCCCGGGCCACGCGGGACTTAACGGTGCCCAGGGAGCAGTTCATGACCTGGGCGGTTTCTTCGTAGCTTAGTCCCTGGACATCCACCAAAGACACGGCCAGCCTCCGCTGCTCGGACAAGGATTGGAGACCGCTCTGAATTGCCCGTCCCAGCTCCCGGCGTAGGGTGTAGTCCTCGGGAGATTCGTCGGTGGTGGGAATCTGGAGGGGCGAATCGTCACCAGCCTCGAGGGTCGGTGGAGCGAAATCGATGGAGATTGTGGGCCGGGACTTCCTGGCCCGCAGGATGTCCCGGCAGGCGTTGGAAACGATCCTCAGGAGCCACGCTCGCAGGGTTGTCGCCCCGGAAAGCTTCCAAAGGCGTTGTAGCCGGAGAGAAAGGCCTCCTGGAGGGCGTCCTCAGCCATGGCCCGGTCGTTCAGCATCCGGGCAGCCAGATTGAGCGCCTGAGTCTGGTAGCTCTCGATGATGCAGTTATAGCAATAGCGGCCACCGGCCCAGTCCACCAACGGCAGGGTGGGGTGTGCCCCGCATTGAAACTCCGTACCTACCCTCCCGGAAGCCAGAATCCGAGAGCCTAGCGACTCTCCGGAGATCACAGGCAAAAAATCCGAATTGTATTTGGCTAATCTTATGGTGGCGCCCCTACACCGTCAAGGCGATGGGGACCCGAACGGACCAAGGTTCCTTTGAACCGCTCGGCTTGTTGCTATTTCTTCCCAAATATACCGGAGCCCGTCACTGGACCGCCGCCTTGACACCCATCACCGGAGCCGATTTCTCCTTGACATGAAAGGACCAGCGGCCTACAATCCTTCGTGATAAGCAGGCTCATATCTGGTCCGGATTTCAGTGGTAGAGCAGCTTGCTTCCTCGGATTGTCAGTCCTGGTTTATCATTGGCGCTGGAAGGAGAAAAATCGCGGGTATGCAGGTAGTGGAGGGGATCGCATTCATGGACGGGCGCCTGATCCCGATATGGGAAAAGGTGCTGGAGGGGGAGAGGCTCTCTCTTGAAGATGGGCTTCGCCTGTTCGAGACGGGTGACTTTACAGCGTTGGGGCGCATGGCAGACCATTTCAAGAGCAGGCGAGAGGGTGATAATGTTTACTTCGTGCTGAACCGGCACCTCAACCCAACCAACATTTGCGTCCTCTCCTGCTCCTTTTGCGACTTCGCAAAAAAGAAGGGCGACACTGACGCATACGAGATGAGCATGGAGGAGATCCTGGCCCACGTGGATGAGGAGACCAGAGAGGTGCACATGGTGGGGGGCCATCACCCTGACTGGCCCTTCGAGAAATACGTGGAAATCGTGGACGTTATTCACCGCACCTATCCCAGCGTACAGATCAAGGCATTCACCGCCGCCGAGATCGAGTACTTCCACCGCCGATGGAAGGTGAGCCCCGAGGAATCATTGGCCCGGCTGAAAGAAGCGGGCTTAAGCTCCATGCCCGGCGGCGGGGCCGAGGTATTCTCCGAACGGGTAGGCAAAATACTCTTCCCTGGGAAGAACCATCCGGAACGCTGGCTGGAAATACACCGCACGGCCCACGGCATGGGCATTCCATCCAACGCCACACTCCTCTACGGCCACATCGAGACCTACCAGGAGCGGGTGGAGCACATGATGCGCCTTCGGGAGCTTCAGGACAAAACGGGTGGGTTCCTGGCCTTCATTCCTCTGGAATACCAGGTCGGGGACACTCATCTGGTGCCCAGGCAAGCATCCGCCATCGACGACCTGAAAACTGTCGCCGCTGCCCGGCTGCTTTTGGACAACTTCCCCCACATCAAGGCCTATTGGGTCATGATTTCCGAAGAGACTGCGTCGGTGGCCCTCCACTTTGGCGCCAGCGACATGGACGGCACCATAGGGCGGGAGCGTATCGCCCATGCCGCCAAGGCGGCCAGCCCGGCTGGCCTGGCCAGGGAGCGGGTGATCAACCTGATCAAAGATGCCCAAAAAATACCGGTGGAAAGGGACGCACTATATAACGTGGTACATGTCTATGAAAATTAGGGTTGGCAAAATTACCTACTTGAACTCGGAGCCCTTCTATTACAAGCTCGTCCGGGACGACATTGAGCTGGTCAATTTTGTCCCCAGCGCCCTGGGCAAAGCGGCGGAGCAGGGGGAGATTGACGCCGGCCCCCTTCCACTGGTGGACTTCTTCCGCCTCCAGGACCGTTTCAAACAGCTTGCCCAGTTCTGCATCTGCACGGTGGACAAGTCCAGGAGCGTCCTCATGTTCGCCAAGAAGCCAATACAGGACCTGGAAGGCGCCACCATAGGGGTCACGGACCAGAGCTCCACCGCCAGGCGCCTGCTGCAAGTTCTCCTGAACTTCAAATACGAAGTGAAACCGGCTGCCTACGTAGCCCTGACTGAGCCCAACGATGCCCAACTGATTATCGGGGACGATGCTCTAAGACGCCGCTACGGAATTCCCTCATATCCCTACCGGTACGACCTGGGTGAAGAGTGGTACAGCTGGACTCGGATGCCCTTCGTCTATGCCGTTTGGGCCATTCGGAAGGACTTCGACCCCAAACGGGAGAACTACCTGGAAAACGTCCTCTACAGCTGCATCGATGAGGGGTTGGAGCACTTGTACGTCATCGGAGAGCAGCGCCCGGACGTTATGATGGGCCCCAGAGACCTGATCGAGTACTTCCAGGGACTGCGCTACTGGGTCGGCGTGTCCGAGCGGAAGGCCATAGACCACTTCAAGGGACTTCTGGACGCCCTGCCCGCTGAAGGCACCGCTTGATGCTGGAGGCCATAAGGGCCAAGGTCCAGTCAGGGGAACGGATCACTGAGGAGGAAGGGCTTTTCCTGCTGACGGGTCCCGAGCTCCTGGACCTGGCGCCTCTGGCCCAACTGGTCCGGTACAGGCACAACCCGGAGCCTGTGGTCACCTTCGTAGTAGACACTAATCTGAACTACACCAACGTTTGCGACGCCTACTGCACCTTCTGCGCCTTCTATCGCCGGGATGGCGACGCCGACGCCTATACCCACTCGATAGACCAGATGATGGTACTCATCGGCGAAGCGGTGTCCAAGGGAGTCAGCCGGGTGCTGCTCCAGGGAGGCCTTAACCCCAAACTGCCCATGGAGTACTACCTGGACCTGGTGCGGGAGACCCGCAGGCAGTACCCCCAGATTCATCCCCACTACTTCTCCGCGCCCGAGATAATGAAGATGGTCCAGGTATCGGGCCTTTCGCTGCGGGAGGTTCTGCTGGAGCTTCAGAAAGCCGGCCTGACTACCATCCCCGGCGGCGGGTCCGAGGTCCTTTCCGACAGAGTGAAGAAAAAAATCAGTCGGCTGTTCCCCAAGGGCAAAGTGGACGACTGGACGGCGGTGCACCGGGAGGCCCACCAGCTAGGCTATCGCACCACGGCCACCATGATGTATGGCCACCTGGAGGAAGACGAGGACATCATCGAGCACCTGGAACACCTCAGGGCGCTACAGGACGAGACAGGGGGATTCATTGCCTTTATCCCATGGAGCTATAAAGCCGACAATACATCGCTGGGCCCCCGGGTGAAGAGGCTGGCCGGGCCCAACGCATACCTGCGGATGATGGCGTTGTCCCGGATCTACCTGGATAACTTCCAGCATGTGCAGGCATCCTGGTTCTCTGAAGGCAAAAAGACGGGACAGGTGGCCTTACACTTCGGCGGCGACGACTTCGGCGGCACCCTCTTCGACGAAGAGGTGATGCAGGAGGCGGGCTTCTATAATCGCACCACTGTCGCAGAGGTCACGGACATTATCAAAGACGCCGGCTTCACTCCGGCCCAACGCACCAGCATCTACGAGATTTTGCAACAGTACTGATACCCTCTACAGTCCTATGATGTCCAGAGGCGGTACGGTGGGGATCAGTTTCCTATCAAGGGCCTTCCCATATAGGGTTTGAAGGGCCTTCAGGCCATCCTCTCCGAGGTTAATCGTGTCGCCGTTCACGTACATGCGGACGAAGCGGCGGCAGGTTTCCCGGTCGATCCCGCGCCCATACTGGAGGGCGTAATCGACGGCCGCGTCCTCGTGGGAAAAGGCGTAGCGGATGCTCGCCCTCAGCGCCTCCGCCACGCTATTCGCCGTGCTCTCGCCCAGCCTCCTGTGCACAACGTCCAGCCCCAGGGGAATGGGCAAGCCCGTCTCCCGGGTCCACTCCTCACCCAGGTCCAGCACATTCACGTATCCCTCCGCCTCCCAGGTGATCTGTCCTTCGTGGATGATCAGCCCGGCGTCGACACTACCGTTCGTTACCGCCTCGCCGATGCTGTCGAAGGGCAGGAACACCGGCGTGAAAGGCCGGGCTAGAAAGATGCGCAGAAGCAGGTACGCGGTGGTGTACTCTCCCGGGATGCCGATTATTTTGCCCTCCAAGCCTTCCCTGTCCAGAGGGTTTCGGGCTATAAGGACGGGACCGTAGCTTCTGCCCACGGAAGCGCCGCAGGCCATGATCCTGTATTCAGTTGCCAGCCGGGGATAGGCTGCCGCGGAGATCGCGGTAACCTCCAGCTCACCCTGAATCGCCCGGCGGTTGAGGGACTCTATGTCCTCCAGGACCTGCTCTACCTCGTAGCCCTGAATTGCCACCGTCCCCATGGCCAGGGCGTAGAACATGAAGGCGTCGTCGGGGTCGGGGCTGTGGCCTATTCTTAATACGCGCATGTTCCTCCCGCAGACATGTCAGGGATGCGTACCTATTATAACCGGACAGGGATATCAATGTTATAATCGAGCCGTCCTATAATGGTGTATTTAACTTTCAACAGTCGGCTACGTGAAGTCGGTCGAACATGGAGATGAACCTGATGCCTGATTTATTCCGGATTTCCCAAGATGGCCAAATCGTTCAGGTAGCCGAACAACCCTTCGTAAATGAGGTAGGAGACCTTGAAGACTTTATTGTTAAGAATCCCCAGTTGATCGGCGAAGGAACCGAGATCCTTGGCCGACAGGTGAACGCCGGACTGGCGGGGAGGATCGACATACTTGCGATCGACAATACATTAGGGTCTGGGAAAGTTGCCGTGGTTGAGTTGAAGAACGGGCCCGCGGACGTCCGAGTTCTGTTACAAGTGCTTAGGTATGCCAGTTGGGTGTTGAGCAATCCGGATGGGATCCGCCTTCTGTTGGAAAAGAACAAGCTCAAGGCCGAGGATGTCGACCTAAAGCCACGGGTTGTGGTTGTTGCTGACTCAATTGAAGACGAACTCGCGGAGTTAACGCAATATGTTCAGGCCTTTGAATTCGATCTGGTTGAATTGCGAAGATTCGAACAGAACGGCGAGAATCTCGTTGTGGTGGCCAGAAAATCTCCAACGGGCCCACCGCCAGCCGGAATAAGAGTCCAAGAAGAATGGAACTGGGAACGCTACGAATCTGAGATGAATTGGAACTCCCAGCGTGTCGACCTCGGTAGGAATCTGCTGAACAGAGTTGCCGATAAACTTGAACGGAACGAATGGCCTTTAACACCCCGATTCCGGAAAGGGTATATTCCGTTCCAATTAAGCGGGGCAAAGAACGTTGTAGGCATCGAGCCTCGTTGGGCGAAGGGATTCTCAGTGTGATTTAGACTTCCAAAGGCTCCAGAGGAGTTGGGGATCACGGTACCCTCTACGTTGCAGACAATTTGGAGCAAGGATTTTAAGATCTATTACGTGAATACAACAGACGCTAGCTTTGACTTGTCATTGCTTGATGAACTATTCAGTGCAGCCTACAACGCTGCGAAATGACCAATCTGACCACGACCTATACCGTGGTGAGATATATTCTATATGGCCTCGCCTGAGGTACCGTTATGACGAAAATCACCGAGAGCTGCGCGGCCCAGGGCGACGAAACCCTCTTCATCTGCGATTTTTCTCCTCCGAGGTCCGCCGGCCCGGATGTCCTGGAACGGGCCGGGGGCATAGACGCCGATTTCATCTGCGTGGCCTATAACCCGGGCAGGGCCGTCAGGGTTGACTCGGCCATGCTGGCCTACTCAATCAACCACCATACCGGCAAGGATGTAATATTCAACCTGGCCACCAGGGACATGAACAAACTGGCTTTGCAGAGCCATCTTCTCGGGGCGCAGATGCTGGGCCTTCAGAACTTGGTGATTTTAAAAGGGGACGATTTCACCGGCAAGGACCTGGCCCAGGTTAAGGGCGTGGCTGATTTCACACCCACTTCGGCCATGGCGGCGGTGGAGCAGATGAACCAGGGAACCGACTTCAGGGGCTCAAAGCTGCGAAAGGCGACGAATCTCTGTATTGGGGCCTCTATTGACCTGGGCCGGGGCATCGAAGGGGAGGCGGCCCTTGCCCACCGTAAGGCGTCTGCCGGGGCCCAGTTCTTCCTCACCCAGCCAATATTCAGCACATCGGAGATCCCGGCCTTCCATGGGGCCTACCGCCGGGTCTCGGGACAGGAGTTCTCGCAACCATTGTTCTTCGGCCTCCAGGTGCTGCGGAAGGACGGGATCATCTTCAGCGGCTTGCCCGAGGACATCAGGAACGACTTGGACAAAGACCGGGATGGTGTGGAGATTGCCCTGGAGCTGCTCAATGAGTTCCTGGATTTCGGGATCAGGAACATATACCTGGTGCCGCCTATCCTGCGGGGCGGGGCCCGTGACTACGAGGCGGCGCAGCAGGTCCTGGAGGCGGCGAAACGCAGGTAGCTACGCCATCTCCGAAGGAGGAGAGGGGTGCCGTCAATTGAGGAAAAAGTGGGTGCGATGCTCGTCGGAATGGGCCTGACGATCGCCGTGGCAGAGGCGTGCACCGCCGGACTGGTGGGCTCGATGCTGTGCAGTGTGCCCGGAAGCTCCCGGTACTTCTATGGAGGAGTTATCGCCTACACGGGCGGGTCAAAAACTAAGGTCCTGGGGATCCCCGAGGAGCTTATCCAAAGAAAGACATCGGTGAGTCCAGAGGTAGCCACTGAAATGGCCCGAAGGACGCGCCAACTCCTGGGTACCGACGTGGGCATATCAACCACAGGCGCCGCCGGTCCCACCGGGGGTACCTCGGATAAGCCTGTGGGCCTCTTTTACGTCGCCGTATCGGCCGGGGATGGTTACGAAGCCGTCAAGGAGCTGCGCTGGAACGGGGACAGGAACGCCAACCGGGAGCACACGGCCTGGGCCGCCTTGGAATTGGTCAAGACCTATCTAATGCAGAAATCTTGAGCTCGACTTTAGTCGGTGCTGATCTCCGCCATGCGGTGGTTAGTGGGAGAGCTCGCTGTCATCCACCTGGCCAGCCTCCACCGGTCGTTCCGTATTTTGCGCATCCGGGATGTCTGGCCCCCTCCCTTCGTCGGCGTCGATGGCCGACTTCATGGCGCTGGCGGCGACTTCCATCTGGCCATCGTCGGGTATACGGGTGGTGAGCCTCTGCAGCAGAAGGCCGGGATAGGTGATCAATCGGACATATGGGTTGCCGCTTTTGGCCCCTCCGAAGCGGATGAATTCATAGCTGATCCCGGCGATGACTGGAATAAACACGATGCGGGATATAATCAGCCACCAGAGGGGAGAGCGTCCCACGAAAGCGAGGACTAGTACAGCCACCACCGCCACCGTCAGGAGGAAGGCGGTTCCGCACCTGGGGTGGGCCGTGGGGAAACGGCGGATATTCTCCAGCTCCAGGGGGAGACCGGCCTCATAGGTATGCACGGCCATGTGCTCCGCGCCGTGATAGGCGAAGATGCGTCTTATGTCCTTCAGAAGACCGATGGCGCCGATATAGGCGACCAGAACCACCAGCCTCATCAACCCTTCAATGAAGTTGACCAGGGGGTCTGAGGAGATCAGATCCTCCAGGGGGCGGCTGGCGAACAAGGGCATCAGGAAGAAAAGACCGATGGCCAAAGCGAATGCCACGGTCAGAGTGACTCCCATGACCCAGCGGGGTATCTCCTCTTGTTCCCCCGTCTGGTCCTCCAGGGCGATATTGGCTGACCGGTTCAGGGCCTTGAATCCCAGGACCATAGTCTCGATCAGGACCAGGATCCCACGTACGAAGGGCACACGGCGTATGGGGCCTGAATATATTTGGCTCAGTGGCTCGGAGACGGTGTAGACCTGGCCGTTGAGGCGGCGCACTGCCAGGCTATAGTAGCGCCGTCCCCTTATCATCACACCCTCCATGACGGCCTGGCCGCCATAGAAAAACCGTGGCTCGGGCACAGCCCAAACTCCTTTAGAAACAGATGTGGGGGCAGACGCCTTCGGACCCGTTATGCCAAAGTCCCTGCCCCCGCCTTCAGATTCCCTGGCAAGAGATTATTCTATCTTGAAGCGCCGCCGAAGCCGCTCGATCCTACCTTCTGTGTCCACCACCCGCTGCTGACCTGTGTAGAAGGGATGGCAGTTGCTGCAAATCTCCACCCGTAGGCTAGGTTTGGTTGCCCCGGTGACAAAGGTGTTGCCGCAGGAGCAGGTGACGGTGGCGGCGTAGAACTGGGGATGGATATCTTTTTTCATAGTTTTCGTTGACCTTATGCGGATTCCAGGGGATAGACGCTGGCCCTTCTCTTGCCCTTGGTGGCCCACTCGAACTTTACCAGGCCATCCACCAGGGCGAACAGGGTGAAGTCCCGGCCCAGGCCAACGTTGCGGCCGGGGTGGATGCGAGTCCCCCTCTGTCTCATGATCACGTTCCCGGTGGTCACGTACTCACCGCCATAACGTTTCACTCCCAACCGTTGGGAATTGCTGTCGCGGCCGTTTCTGGAGCTTCCTCCAGCTTTCTTATGAGCCATTATTCTTTCCTCCGGGCCCGGCTCTTTCTCTTGGGTTTTTCCTGAGGTTCGCTCTCCGGTTGCTCCTGGGGTTCAGCGCCGGATTCATCCTCTAAATCACTCACCGGCTCGTCCGCCGGTCCCTCTTCCAGCTCGCCTACGAGTACATCACTCGGCTCGTCCTCCGGCTCCTCCACGATTTCATCCTCAGGCCCTTCCATCTCTCCCATCAGATCCTCTTCGGCCACGATGTCAAGCTGATCCGATGGTTCCTCCTGGAGTTCGGCCTCCTCCAGCACCTCTGAGTCTTCCTGTACCACTGTCTCTTCGAGGACTGCGGTCAGGTCCGTCCCCCGTGGTGGGATGCCAATTTCATCTCCATCCACCGTTATGGATGTTATGAAAAGCCTGGTGTAGGACTGCCGGTGGCCCAATTTCTTGCGGTACCGGACCTTCCTTTTGTATTTGAAGACGATGATCTTTCGGTCCCTGGCTTGGGCCCTCACCTGGGCCCCCACGCTGGCATCGGGCACCAGGGGGCTGCCAAAAATAAGCTGCCCATCCCGGGAGACGGCCAGCACGTCAGTGAGCTCCACAGAGGAGCCCTCCTCCGCTGGAAGCTTTTCCACGTCTACAATGTCGCCGGGCTTCAATCGGTACTGTTTGCTTCCCGTTTTTACGATAGCGTAATCCATATATTCCCTCAGCGTTCTATTGTACGGGGGGTCAGATGGGGTGTCAAGGTGAAGCAGGCGTGGTTAGCCGTCACCTGTTGAAAGCCAGGACCACCATGGCAGTCACGGCCCACCCCAACACGGCTATTACCAGGGGCTTGTCTCTGAGCATGACCAGCTCGGGGCTCTCCGCTTCATCTGTATTATTTACCAGGTAGAGGTACCGGAAAAGGCCGAAGACCACGAAGGGCAACGTGAGCATCATGCTGTGGTCGGAGGGCACGTTGCTGGCAATGTCGGTGGTGAACGTATATAGGGCGTAGGCCACCAAGGTGGCGGTGGCCGTTATGCTCAGCAGCTGGCTGAGGAAGGGCTGGCTATATTGCTCCAGGACTCCCCGCTGGGTTGCGGCGTTGCTACCTGCCGTCCTGAGCTCGCTGTACCGTTTGCCCAGGACGATGAACAGGGCTCCCAGCCCTATGGTGGTGTAGAGCCAGGGCGAGGGGTCCACGTCTATAATCAGCGCCCCGGCAACCGCGCGAAGCAAATATCCAGCACTCACGATCATCACGTCGATGATAATAATCCGTTTCAGGTAGGACGAGTAGCCGAGGTTCATGGCCAGGAACACGGCGGTGACCACCCCGAAGCCAGTCCCCATCAGGAAGGCGCCCGCCATTGACGCCGCCATGAAAAACACGGCGGTTGTGCCGGCCGTCGCCACGGCCAACTCTCCCGAGGCTATCGGCCGTCTATGTTTGCGGGGATGGGCCCTATCCCCCTTCCGGTCCAGTATGTCATTAATGATATACACTCCACCGGACAGGAAGCAGAAAATCAAGCCACCGGCCAGGGCCCTCAACACCATCTCTCCCAAAGGGTCTTTACCATCCAGCGACCATGAGAATGCCAGGGGCAAGAACAGCAGAAGGTTCTTGGTCCACTGGGCTGGGCGCATGGACAGCAGGATTCCCTTCACCTGGCCAAGGGGACCGGAATAGGAAAGGGCATTTTCAGGCGCCCCGTCGATGGCCCTGCCGGCCACACGGTCTTTACCGGCCATGCATTATTCTTTCCAGAACCATTTCGTCTTTAGCTACGTTTCGTAATTTGAATTGAAGGGCCCTACAGACTCTGAGGCCTTCCTGGGCATGGCGAAGTGTACGTAGGCCAGGGCTACGAGTCCTATCGCCACGGCGAACCAGAGGGTGCATATTCTTATTATAAAGGTTGCGGCCGTGGCCTGAGTCTTGGTAAGGTCCAGTTGTTGCAGCAATGCTACCATGCCACCCTCGGTGCCCACCAGACCTCCCGGGAGCATGGTGACGGCGCCAAGAAGGGTGGCCACCGCGTAAATGGACACGGCCTCTCCCAAGCCGCCAGTTGTGCCCAGGCCTTTCAGGGTGAGCCATAGGGCGCATCCTTCGGCAAACCATGCCAGCGTTGACAGGACTAGGGCGATGGCCAGTGGCTTCACTGAGAATACCTGTTGCAATGCGTCCCTTGTGGTGGTCAGAAAGGGTTTCCAGCGCTGGGGTAGGGGCAGGCGGAGCAGCCTATCGCTGCCCCAGGGTGACACCGCGAACAGGATGAACAGTCCGAAGGCAGCCAATATGAAAATCGCCAAAGCCCAACCGTAGGGCACCAAGGTAAGGCCCCACAGGCTGAGAAGCAGGACCGCGACCAGGTCCGTGACCCGCTCGGCGACCACTGCTGAAGCCGAGCGGGAGACCGGGACACCACGTTTCTCCCTGAGGTAGTAGGACTTGGCCAGCTCACCAAGGCGGCCAGGACTTATCACCATGCTCAAGCCAGAGAGGAAGATGGCGGCGCTGGCCCCAATGCCTATATTGACACCGACGAGCTTGAGGTAGTATTGCCAGCGGGCCAGGCGAAAGAGGTAGTTGGCCAGGGCTAGGCCGAAGGCCGCCAACCAGTATGCCGCTGGAAGGGAGGAGATTTTTCCCAGTACCTCCGGCAGGTCCCCGTAGAAGGCGAGGCCCGCGAACACCGCCAGAGCCAGGATTAGGAAGGTTATCAGGCCACGGCGCTTCATTATCCGCCCGTTAGCGGGCAGCCTCGCTGCCCGGTCAGAACTATCCTGTATGGTGACGCCCGGATATGCTGGTGTCAAGTATATCCCGTCCTCCGGTTTCCGCGTTGCCGGGACAATACGAAACCATCAGAATGTCGGCACGGGAGGCCCTTGAGCTGGGAGTGGCGAGCGAGATGCTACCCGGAGAAAAGCTGGCGCCCTGGCTATGGGAGCTGGCGGATCATCTGGCTGGGAAGCCCATCCTGACCCTGCGCTATTGTACTGTGGTGCTAAACTTGTGGCTTAAGCGGCTCCTGCAGGATATGGGGGGCTAAGGTCTGGCGGTGGAGGGGTTAGGATTTGCGGACACGGCGTTGCAAAGGGGCTGACCTAAAGGCCGGCATTTGGCTATGGGCTGGGAAGCTGAGCCGTTGTATTACTGGCCCGGGCCGTAGGGCAACACGCGGGTTTCGACTCTGGCCCACTCACCCTCCGCATGGGCAATTCCCATAACCGTTCTAGGCTCCGAGGCCTCCTTTCTGACGTAGCCCAGGCCGATTACCTGGCTGGTGGTGGGGACCATGGCGACCGAGGTAACCTGGCCAACTTCTCTACCATCCTGGGTCAACATTCCGCCCTCTTGCCCCCGGAATCCGGGGGAGAAAGTGAGGGAGACCAGGTGCCGCTGGACCTTCTTGTAGGTGTCCAGCCGGGCTATCACCTCCTGGCCTATGTAGCAACCCTTGGTGAAGCTTATGGACCCCCAGAGGCCGGCCTCCAGGGGGTTGTGGGTGTCACCCAGCTCCCCGTCGTAACCCGGAGAGCCCTGCTCCACTCGGAGTATCTCGTAGGCCTCCAGCCCTATTGGAGTTGCACCGGCGGCAGCCACCTGGCGCCAGACATGGGCCCGGTCTTCCCCCTGCACCACCACCTCAAATCTGAGCAAGCTCACCAAGTCTCGCCTTATGACCATCGCCTCAACGCCGCCGATGGTGACGGATACCGAACCATAGGGCTCCAGGAATTGGACGTCCATGGCCCCCAGGCTTTCAAGGACGGATTTGGCTTGGGGCCCCATCACCGAGAGCATAGCAGTGCTGGAGGTAACGTCCTCCAGGACCGCATCCTCCACGATGGTGTACTTGTCAATCCACTCAATTACCCTTTCCTGGGTACCAGGGCCGGTGATAATAAGGATGTGGCCGCCAAGGTTGTGGAGCGTTATAAGGTCCAGGACCCGTCCCCGGTCGGTGGTGAGGATGGTGGGAGCGCCCTGTCCGGTAACCAGAGACCCTACGTCGTTGGTGGATATACGGTGGATCAGGTCGAGAACGTCTTCGCCGGTGGCTTTTATCCTGCCGTTGTAGGAGAAGTCGTGGAGGGCGGCAGTTTCGTGCCCGGCCCCGTACTCCACCGCGACATCGCCGTAGCTGTTAGGGAGCTGTTGGCCATGTCGCTCTACGAAGCCCGTAGCTTCTCTGTCGGGGGCACTGTTGACGGATGTCCTTCGTTCAGCCACGGCCACCTCCAGCCACCCTTTTAGAAATAACTACGCCGCCCCTGTCTTTCAAAGGCGGCGGTAGCGTCAGTGGAAGTTGCGCCCTGCCTATACAGCGAAGGAGTTGCCGCAACCACAAGCTTTCGTGGCGTTGGGGTTCTGGAACACGAAGCCCTTACCGTTAAGGCCGTCGGAGAAGTCGAGCTCAGTGCCCGCCAGGTAGATATAGCTTTTCTTATCAATAAAGACCTTAACGCCGCTGCCGCCAACGACTTTGTCGTTGGGGCCGGCCTCTTTCTCTATGCTAAGGGTGTACAGAAGCCCCGAGCATCCTCCCCCCTTCACGCCCACCTTCACACCGAACTCATCTCCAAGACCGTCCTTCTCGGCGAAGTATTTGACTTTCGAAGCTGCCTTCTCTGTAACGCTTATAGTTAGCGTGCCGTCTTCGGCATAATTTACCATTACAACCTCCAGGCTGTCCCTTAGTGCTAAGGAATTGTTATTATTATAGATGCGGGCCTCACGGCAAGTCAAGAAGAAGATGGTATGGGCGCGGCTCAAACTTGTCGGGGGAAGCAGGGGTTGGTATAATCCTTTAAGTAGCTGGGGCCCGTAGCTCAGGTGGTTAGAGCGCGGTCCTGATAAGACCGAGGTCGATAGTTCGAGTCTATCCGGGCCCACCAGACTTGACGAAATCAAGAACTTTCACCTTGAGCTTCACGTTAGACCTGTAATTGAACCATCCATGAACCTTCGCTGAAATCAGGCCATCGGAGCGATCCTAGTGGTCATGCCCCACCTCCGGACGGCATTGTCCGATGGACTCACAGGGTAGTCCATCCATGCCCTAGCCACAGAGGCAGCTCCTAGTGAATTCCCGGCGACGCAATCCTGGTCAGGATGTGACGGTCCCTCACTGTCGTCGCTTTACTACTCCACTTCCCAATCGACACAAGTCGCTCAACCACTCGTGGCAGTGGGCTCGGTCGAAAGCCTGTAGACAATGACGAATGCATTGGGGGGAGGGGGGGTGTTGCGTAAATGGAAGGCCCTTACTCAGAACAGGCCTACTCAAACCTCAAAAAGCTAGTACTATTGCCAAAGTCATTGCCGAAAGCCATAATGTAAGGCCAATGGCCACTCTTTGAGGTAAAGGAGCATTTTCTATGTTTGAATCCAGCATAACCGTGAAGGGCCAGACCACATTGCCCAAAGCCGTCAGGGAATCGCTGGCAGTGAAGGCAGGGGATAGGGTCCGCTATGTCATTCTGGACGAGGGGGTGCTGATAATGCCCGTGCGGTCCACCAGCCGACTGTTCGGTAGCCTTAAGCCCGAATCCACCGAAGGACGTCCTTGGGGACAGCCCTTGAAGAAGCCAGAGGGTGCTCCTCTGAATCTGGGATAATGGTTTTGGAACAGAAACCCGCCCGGAAACAAGGAGCACCCAATAGATGCTGCCACAGAACAAACCCGACCGTATTCGCATCCTCTTTGACGACCATCGCCTGGTGGCCAATGCCGGCCTGCTCCTGCCGGCCACCCTCGCCCGGCACCTGGGCCTGCGGGAACTCGTCGACCATCACCTTGACCTCGGCGGAGCGCCGGGACGGGCGAACACTGGGGACAAGATGCTGACGCTGGTCGCTTCCGCGCTGGCAGGCGGCGACTGCATCGACGACGCCGATGCGCTGCGCGCTGGTGGGACGGTCGGTGTTCTAGGCTGCGTGGTCAAGGCGTCATCCACCCTGGGGACCTTCCTGCGCAGCTTCCGGTGGGGGCATGTCCGTCAACTCGACCGCGTGAGCCGCCAGTTGTTGGCCCGGGCCTGGGCCGCTGGGGCCGGACCCGGCGACTCGCCCCTGAGCATCGACCTGGACTCGACCATCTGCGAGACCTATGGACTGGCCAAGGAGGGAGCGCGCCACCACGGCTATACCGGCGCCCGCGGCTATCACCCGCTGCTGGCCATTGCCGCCGGCACCGGCGAGGTGCTGATGTCCCGGCTGCGCGAGGGCCGGGCCAACACCGCCCGTGGCGCGGCCCACTTCCTGCGTGAGACGGTGGGGCGGGTGCGCTACGGCGGGGCCAGGGGACAACTCACGGTGCGGGCCGACAGCGGCTTCTACGCCCACACTGTCGTTGCCGCCTGCCGGGAAATGGATGTCCGCTTCTCTATCACCATCCGCCAGCGCGCCAGCCTGCGGGACCTGATCGAGGCGATACCAGAGGAGGACTGGACTCCCATTCCCTACTGGATGGACGGCGCCGCCGATGTCGCCGAGACGACTTACACCCCGTTCCAGACCAAGCCGGACGCCGCGCCGGTGCGGCTCATTGTCCGGCGGGTGAAGCCGACACCCGGTTCCCAGCTCGCCCTCTTCGCCAGATACAGCTATCACGCCTTCATCACCGACCGCGATGGGGAGACGCTGGAACTGGAGGCCGATCATCGCCGCCACGCCGAGGTCGAGAACGCCATACGCGACCTCAAGTACGGCGTCGGGCTGAACCACATGCCGTCGGGGCGCTTCGCCGCCAACGGCGCCTGGCTGGCGGTACAGGTGATGGCGCATAACCTGGCCCGCTGGACGGCGCGGATTGGTCTGGGCGAGGGGACCCTGATCACCAAGACCCTCAGGCGGCGGGTCTTCGCTCTGGTGGGGCGGATCACCCGCTCGGCGCGCCGCCTCACTTTGCATCTCCCCCGGCGCTGGCCTTGGGAAACCCAGTTCAGTCGCGCCTTGGCCCGGCTGCAAGCCATTCCGTTCCCGGCCTGATGGCCAGCCTGCAACTGACCCAACGTCCCCGCAATCTCGCGCCACCCCGGTCGCGAGAGTCCCCTGCTGCGTATCCTCTCGCCATCCCGCGCATCGCAACTCCCGCATAGGGCCTTAGGGGCCCTGTGCGGCGACTGAAGACCGTCCGCCGGCCTCCCATCTACCCCAAGACCCCAGGCCATCTCCCCTGTAGCTCCCTCACCCACCCCCTTCCGCTGCCCTCACGCCGTCCATCGGTGTCCTTCGGTGGATTCGGGTTAAGTACGACGGGCCGCCGGTGAGCTTGGAAGACATGGACCGTGCCATCGCAGAGGGGGCAATCGAAGAATGACCGCGCTCGACACAAATGTGATCGTACGCTACTTGGTGGGCGACAACGCTGAACACGCTGAGGCGTCTCGCGCGTTGCTGGAGGGGCTGACGCCCGGTAATCCAGGATTCATTTGCCGCGAGGTCGTCGTAGAGGTCGCCTGGGTACTGGAACGGAGCTACCGCTTCACACGAACCCGAGTCGCGGATGCATTGATGGACCTAACCGCTTCGGACAGTCTCGTCATCGAGAATTCTGATGACGTCGCCGCAACTGCACATCGCTATCGGCAAGGAGGCGCCGGGCTTTCGGACTTGATGATCCTTACAGCGGCCGAACGGGTGGGGGCGACGCCCCTTTACACCTTTGACCGTAGACTTGCCAGGATGCAGGGAACAATCTTGGTGGAGAATCCCGGAGGTAAGTCGTCATGAAGGACTCACAAAGACCCGACCACGTGAGTCTCGCCAACATGGTCGGACGTTTGCGCGAGGGGCGGTACGTGATCCCCGATTTCCAGCGTGACTTTGAATGGGAGCCGTGGGACATCAAAGAGCTAATGAGTTCCATCTTCCGCGACTACTACATCGGTAGCCTTCTTCTTTGGAAGGGCAAAGACGAAAACTTTGAGGCACTCTCCTGTGAGGCGATCTACGGCTTTGAGGGTGGTGATGGCCGAACCGATATCGTCTTGGACGGTCAGCAGCGTCTCACGGCCATGTATTACGCGTTCATGGCACCCAACAAGCCCGCACCCAACCGTCGCAATCGATTCCTCTACTTCATCAAGGTCGATCGCTTCATGGATGAGGCATACGATGACGCCTTCATATACGACTGGACTCGCAGGGGCCTGAATCTGCTGAGTGATCGGACGCGCCAGTTCAAGGAGCACATGTTCCCGCTCTCCGTAGTCGGGGCAGGGGGCTGGGAACTACCTAACTGGGTACAGGGTTATGAGAAACACTGGCGTGAAGCGGCGGAGACACTCGAAGGAACTGAGGCCGAGTCTGCCGCGTTCCAGGCGGAGAACGCCAAGAAGTTTGGCAAGCACTTGAAAGATATCACGGAACAGTACCAGATCTCGTATATTGAGTTGGATCGAGACCTTGAACTCGACAAGGTCTGCGATATCTTCACAAAGATCAACAGCCGGGGCGTTAGACTCGATATCTTCGACCTCCTCAACGCCCTCTTAAGGCCGAAGGAAATTCGACTCAGGCAGGATTTGTGGAGAGATGCATCTCCTCGTCTGGAGTTTGCCGAGGCAGGGCGGATGAACGTGTATGTGCTTCAGGTGATGTCCATACTTCGCCAAGCGTACTGTTCCCCGAAGTATCTATACAACCTGATTCCTGGTAACTCAAGGCAGGTGCGTGGGCCGGACGGCACACTCCGGTCGGAGGTGCTTGTTGCTGACCCTATCGAATTCAAGAATCTCTGGCATGAAGCGGTCGAGGCACTAGAACGGGCACTCAATCTACTGCGCCACCCGCAGGAATTTGGCGCAATATCTTCTCAATACTTGCCCTACGCAGCTATTCTGCCAGCCTTCGCTGCCTTGCAGGTCGAAGCCGGTCGGCTCCCCGCCGAACAGAGGCTCGATGCTCAACGAAAGATACGTCTCTGGTGTTGGGCCAGCGTCTTCACCAACCGCTACTCAGGAGCAGTTGAATCCACAGCCGCTCAAGATTACAGGGAAATCAAGACTTGGTATGTAGACGACAACGCCGAACCCGGGTCGATTTCCGAGTTCCAAAGAGACATTGGCAATCTCGATCTCAGGCGTGAGACGAGGCGAGGAACGTCTGTCTACAACGGTGTATTTAACCTGTTGGTCCTCAACGGTGCTCGCGACTGGATATCTGGTAACGCTCCTCAGCACGGCGACCTTGATGACCATCACATCGTGCCGAAGAGCCTTGGGAGCCAATACGCGCTGAGCACCTCTATTGATACGATACTCAACCGGACACCCCTAACCAGCGAAACCAACCGCAAGGTCATCAGGGATCGTCTTCCCAACGAGTACCTGCCGGAACTTATCGCCCCCAATGGGAAAGATGAGGTGATGAGGATACTGGAGTCGCACTTCATCTCAGCCCGCGCCTTTGACATCCTCATGAAAAACCCGTTTACACCAGGCGACTTCGAGAAGTTCATTGAGGAGCGGGGGGACACCCTCCGCAGTCGTATCAAAGACCTTGCCGGTCAAGTGGGGTTGTGAGTCTTCCATCCGGTAGGAGTAAGTGGGCTAGCTAAGTAGAATGCCGCGACAGACAGAACCGAATGCCAACAACGCATTGGGCGACCTGCTGCGGAGCATGATGCCGGGCTGCGAAGTCCGCTCAGAGAATACCCAGACTTTCACGGATCATCCGGGTCGCCACGCCGATGTGCTGATAGCCGCGCCGGGGCGCTCGCCAGTAGTCGTCGAAGCCGAATATGCGCCGGCCGCTGAGGTCGAAAAGGACGCCTCCGAAAGGCTGGGGCTTCATGTGCAGGGACAACCCCGAACTGTCGAGGCTGCTATCGCAGTTCGCTACCCGCAGGTTGTAGAGGACGCCTATGACTTGCGCCAGGTCCTCGCCGAATCCCGTCTTTCCTACTATGTCCTGCACCAAGACGGCAGCCGCTTCCCTGAATCGGGATGGCTGGGCGGCTCAGTGAGCGATCTGGCTGACATAGCCCGCTTGGTGTCCGTCCCACAGAAAGCAGTGGAGCAGGCGGCTGACACTCTTGAGCAAGGCATTGGGCAGGCCGCCACCCGTTTGGAGGAAATGGCGAAGCTGCGCCCCAATGTCACCCCTGTTATTGCCCGGCTGTTGGGAATGAGCGACGTTCCTCAGACCCGTCGCATGGCCTGTGCCATCATCGCCAACGCTATGGTCTTTCACCAGCGCATCGCGGGGATGCACCAGGAGGTGAAACCCCTGCGCTTGGTGTGCGGTCCCAATGTTGCAAACCCCCAGGGCGAGGCGATAGCGGCCTGGGAAGACATCCTGAAGATCAACTACTGGCCCATCTTTGCAATAGCAAAGGACATCTTGGAGCAGCTTCCCGGGGACGTTGCCACTAGCGTCTTGCGGGAGTTGCTGGAGACCGCCCAGGAAGTTGAAGCCACCGGCGTCGACAACTCCCACGACCTGACCGGACGCATCTTCCAACGGCTGATCGCCGACCGGAAGTATCTGGCCACCTTCTACACCCTGCCCGCGTCCGCTGCGCTCTTGGCGCGTCTGGCCGTGGCCAAGATGGATTCTGTGGACTGGTCCGACGCCGAGGCCATAGGTAGGCTGCGCATCGGAGATTTCGCGTGCGGTACCGGCGCCCTGTTGTCGGCCGTGTACGAGCAGGTTGCTTCCCGATACGAGCGCGCCGGCGGCGATTCCACAACCCTGCATCCGGTGATGATGGAGGAGGTCCTGTACGGCTGCGACGTCATGCCCTCGGCAATCCACATCACCGGCTCCACCCTGTCCGGTTTGCGGCCAAACGTGGGATTCAACCAGTCTCGCCTCTACACCATGCCCTATGGAAAACAGAAGGACGACACGGTGAAGATAGGTTCCCTGGAGTTGCTCCAAGCCTCTACAGCCCTCACCCTGTTCAACACCAGCGACCCAGCTCTGCGCACCGGCAGCGCGGGCGAGGAGACTGCCGCCCAGATCAACGTGGACATCCCGGACGCGAACTTTGACCTGGTGATTATGAATCCACCCTTTACCAGGGCGACCAACCATGAAGGTGCCCATGCGGATATCACCAACCCCGCCTTCGCCGCGTTTGACGCCACGCCCGCTGACCAAACGGAAATGGGAGACCGGATCAACCAGTTAGGGAAAGACTCCTGTTACCACGGCAACGCTGGAATCGCTTCAGCATTCGCTGCGCTGGCCCACAAGAAGCTCAAGTCCGGTGGAGTCCTTGCCCTGGTCTTGCCCCTGTCGGCAGCCGCGGGCCTATCCTGGCAAGGGTTCAGGGAGACGCTGGCCAAGAACTATACCGACCTTACCGTATTGAGCATCGCGGCTTCGGAGAACGATCACCTGTCGTTCTCAGCAGATACGGGTATGGCCGAGTGCCTGGTCATAGCTCGCAAAATTAAGCAAGCCGAGGCAACAACGGGACGGGGGCACTTCGTATCCCTGGGCCGCCGTGCCCAAGGGTTTGCCCATGCCGGTTTGCTGGCAATGAGCGTCTCCAATCCCGAACGGGCGAGACGGGTTGAGGACGGGCCTTATGGCGGCACCGCTTTAATGATCGGTGACGAGCTGGCCGGCGACAGCATGACCGTCCCGGTCCAGACGGACGGGGCATCATGGGGTGCGGTCCGTCTGTCCGACTTATCGCTGGCTCAGACAGCTTTCGCATTGGCCCAATCCAAGCTATGGCTTCCCGGCAGCCACTCGGCGTTGGACGTGAAAGTGGCTCCGTTGAACAAGACGTCTAAACCCGAATCCACCGAAGGACGGCCTTGGGGACAGCCCTTGAAGAAGCCAGCGGGTGCTCCTCTGAATCTGGGATAATGGTTTTGGAACAGAAACCAGCCCGGGAACAAAGAGCACCCAATAGATGCTGCCACAGAACAAACCCGACCGTATGCGCATCCTCTTTGACGACCATCGCCTGGTGGCCAATGCCGGCCTGCTCCTGCCGGCCACCCTAGCCCGGCACCTGGGCCTGCGGGAACTCGTCGACCATCACCTTGACCTCGGCGGAGCGCCGGGACGGGCGAACACTGGGGACAAGATGCTGACGCTGGTCGCTTCCGCGCTGGCAGGCGGCGACTGCATCGACGACGCCGATGCGCTGCGCGCTGGTGGGACGGTCGGTGTTCTAGGCTGCGTGGTCAAGGCGTCATCCACCCTGGGGACCTTCCTGCGCAGCTTCCGGTGGGGGCATGTCCGTCAATTCGACCGCGTGAGCCGCCAGTTGTTGGCCCGGGCCTGGGCCGCTGGGGCCGGACCCGGCGACTCGCCCCTGAGCATCGACCTGGACTCGACCATCTGCGAGACCTATGGACTGGCCAAGGAGGGAGCGCGCCACCACGGCTATACCGGCGCCCGCGGCTATCACCCGCTGCTGGCCATTGCCGCCGGCACCGGCGAGGTGCTGATGTCCCGGCTGCGCGAGGGCCGGGCCAACACCGCCCGTGGCGCCGCCCACTTCCTGCGTGAGACGGTGGGGCGGGTGCGCTACGGCGGGGCCAGGGGACAACTCACGGTGCGGGCCGACAGCGGCTTCTACGCCCACACTGTCGTTGCCGCCTGCCGGGAAATGGATGTCCGCTTCTCTATCACCATCCGCCAGCGCGCCAGCCTGCGGGACCTGATCGAGGCGATACCAGAGGAGGACTGGACTCCCATTCCCTACTGGATGGACGGCGCCGCCGATGTCGCCGAGACGACTTACACCCCGTTCCAGACCAAGCCGGACGCCCCGCCGGCGCGGCTCATTGTCCGGCGGGTGAAGCCGACACCCGGTTCCCAGCTCGCCTTCTTCGCCAGATACAGCTATCACGCCTTCATCACCGACCGCGATGGGGAGACGCTGGAACTGGAGGCCGATCATCGCCGCCACGCCGAGGTCGAGAACGCCATACGCGACCTCAAGTACGGCGTCGGGCTGAACCACATGCCGTCGGCGCGCTTCGCCGCCAACGGCGCCTGGCTGGCGGTACAGGTGATGGCGCATAACCTGGCCCGCTGGACGGCGCGGATTGGTCTGGGCGAGGGGACCCTGATCACCAAGACCCTCAGGCGGCGGGTCTTCGCTCTGGTGGGACGGATCACCCGCTCGGCGCGCCGCCTCACTTTGCATCTCCCCCGGCGCTGGCCTTGGGAAACCCAGTTCAGTCGCGCCTTGGCCCGGCTGCAAGCCATTCCATTCCCGGCCTGACGGCCAGCCTGTAACTGACCCAACGTCCCCGCAATCTCGCGCCACCCCGGTCGCGAGAGTCCCCTGCTGCGTATCCTCTCGCCATCCCGCGCATCGCAACTCCCGCATAGGGCCTTAGGGGCCCTGTGCGGCGACTGAAGACCCTCCGCCGGCCTCCCATCTACCCCAAGAGCCCAGGCCATCTCCCCTGTAGCTCCCTCACCCACCCCCTTCCGCTGCCCTCACGCCGTCCATCCGTGTCCTTCGGTGGATTCGGGCTAACGCCTTGGCTACCGCATCGTCGATCTGCCGCCGCACGAGGTCCTCGTGCATTCGAGGGAAGGGTTGCAGGGTTTCATTTTGCAGCCAGCCGAACCAACTGCTCAGCAGGTCGCGCTCGGTAGCTCCCAAAGCGGCGAAGTTGGGCACCGGCAGCGACCGCAGCGTGTCCAAAGAGAATGACGGGTATGACGGCTTTCGGTTGTCGCGCGCTCCAAGCAACGACAACAGGCCGGGCGTGGAGTTCAGGTAGAGGCACAGTGCCTTGGCTATGTCAGGGTCGTGGGGACGGCAGGGCGTCCAGATCGAGCCGACGGTTTGTTCAGGCAGCATGACGGCGGCGACCCGCGCCAAAGGCAG
The DNA here is from genome assembly GCA_965225925.1 of Dehalococcoidia bacterium. Classification (GTDB taxonomy): domain Bacteria; phylum Chloroflexota; class Dehalococcoidia; order Lucifugimonadales; family JAGWBF01; genus CBDDBY01. The sequence goes on from CBDDBY010000005.1 coordinate 1,502,352, forward strand.
CCAAAGCCTGTGCGGCAATAGCATCTGGCTGCGCTGCTCCCAGTAGCTGTCGGCAAGGTGGCGTTTTGACTCTTTCGGCTCGATGTAAACGTCTGTCTGCGCCCCCATCGACTGCGTGACGTCCGTCTTGTGATACCAGAGGGCGCGTCGGCCCGATTGGGTCGGCATATCCGAGGTGGTGTAGGAGTCGCGTATCCGCCTTCCTTCTGGGCCGATGTCCGCTATGTCGCTCAATGGCACGGTTGGAACGGTCTCCGGATTTGCTTCGCTAAGCGTCCGGTAGGCTTCTACTAAGAACGGCGACAAAAAGTTGACGGCGAACCAGTCGCCGCGCCCGATTCGGCCGGAGTCCACCTGCTGAACGGTAAAGTCGTGGAAGTCCTGGCCGTGCGTTTCGCTCGCCAGCTCGATCCTTGCGGCGGTGTCCAGGGCTTCCAGCGGCGTAGCCGGGTTCCGAGCCAGGTTGACCACTCGCGTCGGAGGCTTCGGGCCAGCGCCCTTCCACCGGCGGCAGATCAGCAGCACTTCGCCGATGCTGGTGTTCTCCGAGAAGAAGATACGGGCCGAATCGTGGGAACTGACGATGGTGTCGATGTGGAACCGCTGGGCAAGATACTTGCGCAACTCCAGATTGCCCGGCGCAGGTGGAACCACTGAAGGCAGGATTAACGCCAGTGAGCCGGTGTTGTCCGTGAGCATTTTCTCGGCCAACACCGTGAAAGCCCCACCGGAGGAGTGGAGGCGGGCGGCGGCGCGATGAGGCTGTCCCTCCAGAATCTCCTTCTCCCGCCGCTTGATGGCCTGCTCGTCGGCGCGGCTGAACTGGTCATGGCGCAGATTATCGCGGGTGAAGGGCGGGTTCATAATCACCAGGTCCATTGGCGGGGGCGGTTCCACCGTTCCCTGCTCGCTTTCCACCTGCTGCGTGGCCGACGGCCATGCGGCCAGCCGGGCCTGACCGGAGAGGAAGTCCAGGGACCCGAGGTAAGGCGCGCCGTCGAACACGCCCAGCAGCGCCCGGTGGATGTTCATGCGGCTGAACCTGGTAGTGGGGGAGAGCATCCCCAGTGTGCTGGCGGCCATGTGTGTCGCGGTCAAGTTGACGTCATAGCCCCACAGCACGTCTTCCACCAGAAGCAGGCCGAGGGCCTCGTCGTCTTCGGGGTCGCCTCGTCCGGCGGCGTTGCGCAGGTCTCGGATGCGCTCGGCGGCCGCCATGAGCAGGGTCCCGTTACCGCAAGCGGGATCGCAGATGCGGAGAGCGGCGACGGCATTCGGGTCGGACCAGTCCGCGTCCTGCTCGCGCAAGGCCAGCGTCGCCAACAGCACCGCGGCGGCGGTGGAGGTATAGAAGGAACCGTCGTAACGGGCGGTATCCAGAACCCGGTGGAAGATGCGTCCCAGCAGGTCGTGGCGCAGACCGGTCACCCGCTCCGAGACACGCGCCACCACCTCAGCTAGGCTGCGCACGGCTTGGCCGGTATCAGGGTCTGTCGTCAACTCCGCCAACGCTGCACGTCCGGTCTCGAAAACCGGGCGGTAGTCCACGGCGAGGATGCCACGCCATGCCTCGCGGAAGGCGTTGACCGGCGCGCTTTGCTCGGCGCATCCGGTGGCGCTGGCCGGTGGCCAGTCCCCGTTATAACCATCAGGGCGTTGGGCTGGCAGGTAGCCCTGGAGTCGGTGGTGGAACAGCATAGCCGTAGCCACGACCAGCATTCCCCGCTTGGCGGCTACAAAGTAGCCATCGCTCTGCGCTCCCCACCGCCCGGCTTGGTGGCGGGCAGGTCCAGGGCTCGCGCCAACGCTTGGGGGACAGGGGTCTTAAGCCGCTGCACCACCGCGTCCAGGCCATCAGAGAGCAACTGTGCCGCCACGTCTGCGCCGCTCAGGGAACGCGGCGCCTGCTGGACTGCCTGTGCCAGTTGCGTCACATCGCCCGTGGACCAGTCGCCGGCTGGCTCCCCGGCCTTGACGCGCACGGTCCAGGTCAGCGTCGCCTCGGCCAGATTGTCCTCGGTAACCCCGTCGGGATAGCAGACGGCGAACACAACGGTGGCAAGCCGCTGTCGCAGACGGGCGTCGGCATCCTTGATTGCCTGCGCCTTGCGGTCGAACCCGGTCTCCGCTTCCAGGACCACGCGCAGCCCATCCACGTCCGCGACGACATCCATCCGCCTGCGCCCGGCCCGCTGCTCGAAGTCCGCAGCTACTCCCTGCTCAGTGAGGAGATGAGCCAACGCCCGGTTCTGGAAATCCTCTTGCTTATTCATCGCGCCCCGTCTTCGAACGGGTTCAGCAACTCCACCTGAAGCTGACTGAAGTCGCTCACATTCCGGCTCACGACCGTCAGCCGATGCACCGTGGCTGTCGCCGCAATCATGGCGTCTTCGGTCATAGTGTCCGACCTCCTGTGCATGAGCCGCGCCCACTCCCGGAAGGCGGGCGCGTCCATCGGCAATACACCGTACGAAGCCAGGACCTTATCCAGCCAGGCTTCTAACTCCTCCGCCTTGGCTTCATCCTGCTCACGGGTGATCTCGATCCCCGCCTGTATCTCTCCAACCGTAACGGCAGACACAAAGAGTTGTTCGGCCTGCACACCCGCGATCCAATCCAGGACAGCGCCATGTGGCCGGGGACGGCGTAGCTCCGAGATCACGTTGGTATCGAGAAGGTACATAAGCCTACTCCACGGCCAAGGGTATTCGGTGGCGATGCCGTCGGCGCGGCGGCGTAAGGTCCTCCGTCCGCGCCTCAGATGAGAGGAGCAGCTCCTTCAGGTTCGGCCTGGTCATCCGCTCCAGCCTCCGCCACTGCTCGATAGGAAGGAGCACGGCGGTCTCCACCCCGCGCTTGGTCACGATCTGTGGCCCTTCGGCGAGGGTGGTGTCGAGAAGCTCACTGAACCTCGACTTGGCGTCTTGAACCGGCCATTTCTTGCTCATGCCCAACCCCCAATCTGCCATTACGCTGACTAGCTACCAGACTAGGTGATACTGTACTCAATGTCAAGATGGGAGATGGATGGAATTCCACCGCAGGGGATCGCTTCGACGCTGCCGTCACTCTCCACGACGTGGGCAGCTTCGGCGTGGTCGTCAGGGCCTGGCTCTGGGACGCCTCTCCCCCTACGACCGGCTGCTGGCCATAGCGAAGTCGACTACCCGTGCCACAGCAACCGGTCAGCTACCTTCGCCACAGACCCACCGTGAGGCCCCGCCTCAGCCAGCGCATCCGCCTAGCCTTGGCCAACTCCCGCCGGGCCGCTGCTAACGCTTCCAGTCGCCACCGCAGATGGTCTAAGGTCACGCCCAGGGCCTCTGCCGCGGCAACCTTGCCCAGGCCATTCACCAGAGCGTCCAGCAGGTCCAATAGGGGGGTGTCCGATAGGGGGGAAGTCCGGCCTATCGCCGGAGTCGCCGTCCCCCGTCGCGGGCTGGTGGCTAACGCTCATACTCGCGGCCTCCCTGCGTCCAAAATACAATTCTTACAATACAATACCTACAATGAATCCGACACAGACCGTCAATAACATCCCGGCCCAACCCACCTTTCCCAACCCTGGACCCGCCTGATTCCCGTTGGAACCTAGCCCGATTGCATTATGCAATAGAATCTAAATCTCCTTACAGGGCTGCCACTGCGGAATCCACGCCGGGAATCGTAGCAGGCCGTCATGGTGCGGTAGTTCACCCCTAGGGCCTCGGCTGCGGCCACCCGGCCCAGGTCATTGACCAGGGCGTCCAGCAGGTCCAATAGGGGGGCGTCCGATAGGGGGAAGTCCGGCCTATCGCCGGAGTCGCCCGTCCCCCGTCGCGGGCTGCTGGCTTAACCCGAATCCACCGAAGGACGTCCTTGGGGACAGCCCTTGAAGAAGCCAGCGGGTGCTCCTCTGAATCTGGGATAATGGTTTTGGAACAGAAACCAGCCCGGGAACAAGGAGCACCCAATAGATGCTGCCACAGAACAAACCCGACCGTATGCGCATCCTCTTTGACGACCATCGCCTGGTGGCCAATGCCGGCCTGCTCCTGCCGGCCACCCTAGCCCGGCACCTGGGCCTGCGGGAACTCGTCGACCATCACCTTGACCTCGGCGGAGCGCCGGGACGGGCGAACACTGGGGACAAGATGCTGACGCTGGTCGCTTCCGCGCTGGCAGGCGGCGACTGCATCGACGACGCCGATGCGCTGCGCGCTGGTGGGACGGTCGGTGTTCTAGGCTGCGTGGTCAAGGCGCCATCCACCCTGGGGACCTTCCTGCGCAGCTTCCGGTGGGGGCATGTCCGTCAACTCGACCGCGTGAGCCGCCAGTTGTTGGCCCGGGCCTGGGCCGCTGGGGCCGGACCCGGCGACTCGCCCCTGAGCATCGACCTGGACTCGACCATCTGCGAGACCTATGGACTGGCCAAGGAGGGAGCGCGCCACCACGGCTATACCGGCGCCCGCGGCTATCACCCGCTGCTGGCCATTGCCGCCGGCACCGGCGAGGTGCTGATGTCCCGGCTGCGCGAGGGCCGGGCCAACACCGCCCGTGGCGCGGCCCACTTCCTGCGTGAGACGGTGGGGCGGGTGCGCTACGGCGGGGCCAGGGGACAACTCACGGTGCGGGCCGACAGCGGCTTCTACGCCCACACTGTCGTTGCCGCCTGCCGGGAAATGGATGTCCGCTTCTCTATCACCATCCGCCAGCGCGCCAGCCTGCGGGACCTGATCGAGGCGATACCAGAGGAGGACTGGACTCCCATTCCCTACTGGATGGACGGCGCCGCCGATGTCGCCGAGACGACTTACACCCCGTTCCAGACCAAGCCGGACGCCGCGCCGGTGCGGCTCATTGTCCGGCGGGTGAAGCCGACGCCCGGTTCCCAGCTCGCCCTCTTCGCCAGATACAGCTATCACGCCTTCATCACCGACCGCGATGGGGAGACGCTGGAACTGGAGGCCGATCATCGCCGCCACGCCGAGGTCGAGAACGCCATACGCGACCTCAAGTACGGCGTCGGGCTGAACCACATGCCGTCGGGGCGCTTCGCCGCCAACGGCGCCTGGCTGGCGGTCCAGGTGATGGCGCATAACCTGGCCCGCTGGACGGCGCGGATTGGTCTGGGCGAGGGGACCCTGATCACCAAGACCCTCAGGCGGCGGGTCTTCGCTCTGGTGGGACGGATCACCCGCTCGGCGCGCTGCCTCACTTTGCATCTCCCCCGGCGCTGGCCTTGGGAAACCCAATTCAGTCGCGCCTTGGCCCGGCTGCAAGCCATTCCGTTCCCGGCCTGACGGCCAGCCTGCAACTGACCCAACGTCCCCGCAATCTCGCGCCACCCCGGTCGCGAGAGTCCCCTGCTGCGTATCCTCTCGCCATCCCGCGCATCGCAACTCCCGCATAGGGCCTTAGGGGCCCTGTGCGGCGACTGAAGACCCTCCGCCGCCCTCCCATCTACCCCAAGACCTCAGGCCATCTCCCCTGTAGCTCCCTCACCCACCCCCTTCCGCTGTCCTCACGCCGTCCATCGGTGTCCTTCGGTGGATTCGGGCTTACCACTACGCAGCGGAACCTCGATCAATTCGCGCGCTCGGTCGACGACCGCCGAGAGGCCACCGAAATCATCGAAGCCGAGGCCATCCTTGTCTGAATGCTCCAGGCGGAACCGACCAATAACCGAGTCGTCGACCTCAGGAAGGTCGATGTACTTGATGGGCTTTTCGGAAAGAACTCTCGTGACTCCTTGTACATCTCCGGCCAGAACCGTGTTTCCATTCTCGTATAGTGGTGTGGTTGCCGTTGGGACTGTGCGAAACCTTGCCCCCGAATCGATTACTGTGATATCTGGGAGCTTGATCTTCACGATCCCTACCCAGAGATCATCGGGCCAAGTGCTACTGGGTACCTTCTCGATTTCGGCGCGGTTATTGTCAATGTCACCAGTAATGAGTAGCACGTCTCCGATGAGATACTCTTGGTCCACATTGTTGAGAGAACCCGTCTTGCCATTCCGAAGGTCGAAGTAGACACTGTTGCCTTCGTCGCTAATCGCCGTAACCTTTGCAAGTGTCCCTGAAGGCCCAAGGTCGATTGTCATCTCTCTCCTGTATCAATTCCCAGTCTCACTCCGGCTAGAGCGAGACCGAAGCTTTATGCTCGAGAGAATGCCTAAGCCCGAATCCACCGAAGGACACCGATGGACGGCGTGAGGACAGCGGAAGGGGGTGGGTGAGGGAGCTACAGGGGAGATGGCCTGGGCTCTTGGGGTAGATGGGAGGCCGGCGGAGGGTCTTCAGTCGCCGCACAGGGCCCCTAAGGCCCTATGCGGGAGTTGCGATGCGCGGGATGGCGAGAGGATACGCAGCAGGGGACTCTCGCGACCGGGGTGGCGCGAGATTGCGGGGACGTTGGGTCAGTTGCAGGCTGGCCGTCAGGCCGGGAATGGAATGGCTTGCAGCCGGGCCAAGGCGCGACTGAACTGGGTTTCCCAAGGCCAGCGCCGGGGGAGATGCAAAGTGAGGCGGCGCGCCGAGCGGGTGATCCGTCCCACCAGAGCGAAGACCCGTCGCCTGAGGGTCTTGGTGATCAGGGTCCCCTCGCCCAGACCAATCCGCGCCGTCCAGCGGGCCAGGTTATGCGCCATCACCTGTACCGCCAGCCAGGCGCCGTTGGCGGCGAAGCGCCCCGACGGCATGTGGTTCAGCCCGACGCCGTACTTGAGGTCGCGTATGGCGTTCTCGACCTCGGCGTGGCGGCGATGATCGGCCTCCAGTTCCAGCGTCTCCCCATCGCGGTCGGTGATGAAGGCGTGATAGCTGTATCTGGCGAAGAGGGCGAGCTGGGAACCGGGTGTCGGCTTCACCCGCCGGACAATGAGCCGCGCTGGCGGGGCGTCCGGCTTGGTCTGGAACGGGGTGTAAGTCGTCTCGGCGACATCGGCGGCGCCGTCCATCCAGTAGGGAATGGGAGTCCAGTCCTCCTCTGGTATCGCCTCGATCAGGTCCCGCAGGCTGGCGCGCTGGCGGATGGTGATAGAGAAGCGGACATCCATTTCCCGGCAGGCGGCAACGACAGTGTGGGCGTAGAAGCCGCTGTCGGCCCGCACCGTGAGTTGTCCCCTGGCCCCGCCGTAGCGCACCCGCCCCACCGTCTCACGCAGGAAGTGGGCGGCGCCACGGGCGGTGTTGGCCCGGCCCTCGCGCAGCCGGGACATCAGCACCTCGCCGGTGCCGGCGGCAATGGCCAGCAGCGGGTGATAGCCGCGGGCGCCGGTATAGCCGTGGTGGCGCGCTCCCTCCTTGGCCAGTCCATAGGTCTCGCAGATGGTCGAGTCCAGGTCGATGGTCAGGGGCGAGTCGCCGGGTCCGGCCCCAGCGGCCCAGGCCCGGGCCAACAACTGGCGGCTCACGCGGTCGAATTGACGGACATGCCCCCACCGGAAGCTGCGCAGGAAGGTCCCAAGGGTGGATGACGCCTTGACCACGCAGCCTAGAACACCGACCGTCCCACCAGCGCGCAGCGCATCGGCGTCGTCGATGCAGTCGCCGCCTGCCAGCGCGGAAGCGACCAGCGTCAGCATCTTGTCCCCAGTGTTCGCCCGTCCCGGCGCTCCGCCGAGGTCAAGGTGATGGTCGACGAGTTCCCGCAGGCCCAGGTGCCGGGCTAGGGTGGCCGGCAGGAGCAGGCCGGCATTGGCCACCAGGCGATGGTCGTCAAAGAGGATGCGGATACGGTCGGGTTTGTTCTGTGGCAGCATCTATTGGGTGCTCCTTGTTTCCGGGCTGGTTTCTGTTCCAAAACCATTATCCCAGATTCAGAGGAGCACCCGCTGGCTTCTTCAAGGGCTGTCCCCAAGGCCGTCCTTCGGTGGATTGGGAGGGCCGGGGTTAGTCCCGACGTGCCATCCTGATGGAGTCCCTTTCTGCATGGGAGATGGCGTGGCTTAGCTCCCCCTGGTCGTATAGCTCCAGCAGGGTCTCGGCCGTGCGGCGTGGGATACCGTTGAGGACACCAATTTTCGTTTCCAACACGATCGTCGCGTGGGACTGCGCGGTGCTGCTACCCTGGGTCTTTCCACCTTTGACCAACGTACCCTTGAACAGAGAGCTGTTAGCCCTCCAATCTAGCTGGGCAACCTCGCGGATCTTCTCTTCTACCCACTCGTTTTCCATACCCGGCCGTTCTGTCTTAGCCTTCTGCCGGAGGTCATAAACCAAGAGGCCGAAAGCACCGAGCCCGGAGGGTTTCAGGATCCACGACTTTGTCCGGAGCTCATTCCAATCCTGGTGCGACGGCTCTGCCCGTGCCGCCTGTATGGGCACCCCGGCGGTCTCGTCCAAGACAATGTCAAAGTAGCCTGCCACCTCAGTCACGAACTTCAGCATCTCAAGAGAGTCCATGTCCCAACCATGTTCGGACATTTGGTCTTCAAATCTTCCGGCCAGCTCCTGGGTTTTACCTGGAGTACCGCGCACAAACGAGGTGCCGACGTATGCTCGCAGCGAATTGTACGTAAAGATTTTCTCGTTATGCTGCCCATTGACTGTAGCCTTAAATTTTTCAACATCGCCATCGCCGATGACCGTAGACCGGCTTACCAACTCGTGTGTCGCCTTATTCAACGCTACACCGGAGTCGAACCAGGCCTGCAACCCGACGTTAATCGGCAGCACCTTGGCACCATCAGCGAAGTCGGTTCGCTGTTGCTGCACGTCGGATTCCTCGATGATAAAAAGGTTGACGGCCTCGTGCCGGAACCACGGCTTCTCCTTGATCAAGTTCTGGAGGGCGTGATTACGGTGACGCCCATCGGCATAGACCACCAGTGTGGACCGGGGTATGAGAAGGATGCCCATATCGGACATCCCACCCATCTCCTCAAAAAGCGGCCTGAAAATGGCCACGCCCTCAGGGATATTCGCCGTGAACGGGAAAAGGACGTACTTCGAGTCGTCCTTGCCTCCGGCCAACTTGCGCCGAAGGCCGCGCTCAATTGACTTAACCCAGTCCGGGTCAATTTCCCGGTTGACGCTATCTTCGTCCGTCGCACCGCTAGCGCCTAGAGTAACCACCTCGATCATCTCGCCGATCGACAGCGAAATCATGAAAGTGGTGCGGCTTCCCTGCTTTGCCCTCAATGCGGCGTAAGCACGGTGGCCCCCAGTCAGCGCTTCCATGGAAGCGCGGGTCATGTTATCCGCAATCTGCCGGGCGGCTGCCATTGGGTCTGAAGGGCTTCCTGGTTGTACGTTTTGGCTAGTCATTTAGAACTCCTTTTATCATGAATTACTCTGTAGTATACAGTAGCCAGCATTGTGATACAAGTATATATGACTGATTACAATTAATAAAGACACGGCCGTGTATTTTTAACACTAAAAGTCATAAAATAATATGAATAGCCACTAGACCTAATGGAAACAGCCACAGCAGGATTCCTGGCGTAGGAGCCAACCCTGGCGGAGGAGCCGGCCACGGCGGAGGAGCTACGCCTCGAGGAGCTGCGCCCTGGTATATGGCAACGCTATCCACCGAACAGAATCACCAAAACAATTACACGACCCATCATCTTTGAAGCTGTGGTCAGGCAACGTCCACAGTGCCGATGATTGGCAAGAAGTCCTTGATCCGGTGGTGGAGCGTTATTTGACAGCAGCGGTCAGGCTGCTGTTTCGTGCTGACGCCGCCTTCGCCAAGCCGGAGATATACGATTATCTGGAAGCAAGAAACATCGGCTATGCCATCAGGCTGCGGTCCAACCAGGTGCTGCAGCGGGAGATAGCGCACCTGCTAATACGGCCTACGGAGTGGCTTTCCCCGAAGCCCATCGTCTCCTATCATGACTTCGTCTACCAGGCCCAGAGCTGGAACGTTGCTCGGAGAGTGGTCTCTAAGGTGGAGTGGCACCAGGGAGAACTGTTTCCCAGAGTGGGCTTCATCGTCACCAATCTGAGTTATCCAAACATCGGGATAGTCCGTTTTTACAATGGCCGAGGCACCGCGGAGCAATGGATAAAAGAAGGCAAGTACGCCCTTAACTGGACGAGGTTGTCCTGCCACAAGTTCGTGGCCAATCGGGTCAGGCTGGAGTTGTTCATACTGGCTTACAACCTGGGCAACTCCATGAGAAGGCTAGCCTTACCGGAGGCAATGAAGCACTGGTCGTTGACCAGTCTGCAGACCAGGATGATCAAGACTGGATGTCAAGGGCGGCGAGAAGGTGTACCACTGCGGTGTCGCTGTTCAGGATAAATGTCCGTTTAAGTGGCCGGCAGAAATGTCACTCGGTTATGCTGCCATGGTATCAGATGAAGACGTCGTAGGACCCGCCCAGGGTCGCCGCGTGGGAGGACCCTCGGCGTCCAGGTATTTCCTGACGGTGGCCCTGTGGATTCCCAACTCCCGCTCGATCGCTCGAAGCGACATCCCCTTGCGCCTGGCTTTCTGAATCGCCTTCCATCTCTCCCTCTCAAGGAACGTCGGCTTGCGCGGGGAGGCGGCTTTGGGCTTGCCGGCGGCGGCCGCGCTGCCGGTGATGGCCCCTGGATCCCTCTTGTTCTCGACCCTTGAGTCCAGTTGTTCGAGAGCCGCGGTCCAGCGTTCGCCCAGGCCGTGGGCGCCGGAGGGTGGGGCAGGAACAGGTGCGGAACGCCCGTGGCCGTTTCGGAGGAATACCGGACTGGGCGGCGCCTCCTGGGCAGGGATGATGCGCCCTTCATGCCGCACCGACAGCCGACCGTCCAGTCCTTCCAGGACCTCCACCGCCGCCCCGGCATAGCTGGGGCGTTCCGCACCTGGCAGCAACTGGAGGGTGTGCAGCTGGAACCTCACCGTGTTGTCCCTGGCCACTTTCCTGCGGTGCTTGAAGCACAGGACCTGTTCCAGGCACAGCTCCGGATCCAGGGGCCGGAATGCAGGCTCAGGGTGTTGCGGGGGAACCCGGAAGCGCCGGTTGAACCGTGGCAGGAACTGCTCCAGCACCCTGTTGGCTTCCCCGAGGCCGCTCGCCCCGGCCAGCCGGAGTTCAGTTACCAGCCGGTCTTGGAAGGTGCCCCCCGTGCGCTCCACGCGCCCCTTGGCCTGGGGCGACAGGGCAAAGATCATCTGAATCCCCAGCTCGTCCATGGCCCGGCTGAACTGGGTTGGCATCCCGGGGAGGCCGGAGCCGGGCGTGTGCCTGAAGACCCCGTGCCGGTCGGTGTAGAGTGCGACTGGTATACCGACATGCTGCACCAGGCCCTGGATCAGCAGGAAGTAGCTGTGGGCGTCCTCCTGCTCGCAGAAGAGGGCGTCGACCACCGTACCGGTGGCATCGTCCACCGCGATCAGCAGAGTGAACGACGGCGCCTGGCCCCCCAGCCACGGGTGATGACTGCCGTCCATCTGGATCAGCATGCCTTCCCGGGGCATGCGCTGGCGGCGTACCCGGTGCTTGGGCGGACGCCTGCGCCGCGGACTGCTCAGTCCGGCGTTGACCAGGATGCGCCGCAGGGTGGTCCTGCCGATGTCGATGCCGTCGCGCTCGCTCAGCAACTCGCTGAGATGGGTGTGGTTGGCCCCTGCGTATCTGGTACGAGCCAAGTGAACCACGGCAGTTGCAACGGGCTCGGGTGTTGCGTTGGGTGGCCTGCGGCCACGATGACCGTGAGCGACGGCGGCAACGCCCTTCTCTCGATAAGCCGCCAGGATGCGCCTGGTGTGGCGAGTGGTGACACCCATGAGCGTCGCTGCCTGGTCCAGGGTCATGTGCTCAGTGAGCAAACTGTTCAGAACCTGGAGTCTTGCCTGTTCTTTTTGAGTCAATGTCACATTCTCCATAAGGGGAGTGTGACATTTATGCTGGCCAGTTAGAGCGGGCCTTTTCGCTGAACGTCAACAACTGCGGCGGAGGAATCGTGTACCACCGGCACGATGAGAAAGGACTGAATTGGGAGCCGGGTGGGATCAGGTCAGGAGCAGGGGTCCGCAGTTCCGGAGTGAGTCAGGAGTCGACCGGATCATCCGATACCTGGGAGGCGGCGCTCTGCCGGCTGTGCTTGAGACGGTAGCTGTCGCCGTTCATCTCCAGGATGTGAACGTGGTGGGTGAGCCGGTCAAGCAGAGCGCCGGTGAGCCTCTCGGAGCCGAACACGTCGGTCCACTCGTCGAAGGGCAGGTTGGTGGTGACCAGGACGGAGCCCCGTTCGTAGCGCTGGCTGAAGACCTCGAAGAGGAGTTCCGCACCGGTGGTGGAGAGGGGGACGAAGCCCAACTCGTCGATGATGAGAAGCCTGAGGCTGGCCAGTTGCCGCTGCAGGTTGAGCAGTCGGCGATCGTCTCTGGCCTCCATGAGCTCGTGGACCAGGGCCGCGGCGGTGGTGAAGCCTACGGACATTCCCTTTTGGCAGGCGGCCAGGCCCAGACCCAGGGCCACGTGGGTCTTGCCGGTGCCACTGTTGCCGACGGCGATGACATTCTCCCTATGCTCGATGTATTCACACCGGGCCAGTTCCATGACCAGTTGTTTGTTCACCGAGGGTATGGCCAGGAAGTCGAAGGTGTCCAGGCTTTTGACGGCAGGGAAACGGGCGGCCCGGATCCGGCGCTGCACCATGCGCTGGTGTCGGTCAATGAGTTCCAGTTCGGAGAGACGCAGCAGGTAGTCAGGGTGGTCCACATTCTCGGCGGCGCACTGGGCGGCCAGCTTGCGGTACTCCCTGAGGAAGGTGGGAAGCCGTAGTTCCTTCAGGTGGTGTTCCAGGAGCAGCGTGGACCGGTTGCTCATGCCGCCCTCCCCGGCAGGAGGGCCAGGTAGTCCGTGGCGCTGGTGGTCTTCACGCTGACCCGGGGCAGGTAGGGATAGAGGTCCAGGTCAAGTCTGGGAGGTCGTCCTTCCAGGTGACACAGCAGCAGGTGCTTCACGGCATCAAAACTGATGGCGCCCAGCCGGAGGGCGTCCTGCACGGCGTGGTGGACTTCCTGGTGGGAGAAATTTTCCAGAAGTCGCAGCACCTGCACGAATTCCCGCTTGCCCCTCCGTCCCATCCTGGACTCCAGCAGACGGCGCAGCGCAGCGAACTCTTCGGGGAGTTGCCATCCTTGCAACGGAGCTGCCTGGTCCAGGGCCGCCGTCTTCTGCTCCAACAGGGGCAGGTAGTGGATGGGATCGAAGACGAAGTCGTCTCTTTCGTAGGAGCGGGGATGTCTGGCAATGACCTCAGCGCCGCAGCTGATCACCACCTCAGCCACGTAGCCTTTTACCAGCACGTCCCGGTGTCCAAAGGCCACCGGCGCCGAGTAGTCATTGGTCTTGTACCGGACCAGGGACAGGGAGCTCACCCGGCTGGCCTGCTTGTCGCAGGCATCATAGGGCACGGCGGGCAGGGGCAGCCGGGCTTCCAGGTCCCGCTCCATGCGCTGGCCGATGGTCTCATCGTGTCCTCGCAGCACGGAGTCCATCCGTGCCAGGCAGCGCTCCTCCAGGTGGGCATTCAGGGCGTCAAAGCTCTGGAAGGACGGCACGGGTACCAGGAAGTTGCGGCGCACGTAGCCCACCATCCCTTCCACCTTCCCCTTGTCATTGCCCTTGCCAGGACGGCCGAACCGGTCCTCGAACAGGTAGTGGGACTGTAACTCGGTGAAGGCTCGGGTCCGCTGGCGCCTGCCGTCGCCCAGTATCCGGGCCACCGCCAGCTTCGTGTTGTCGTACAGAATGCTCTGGGGCACGCCGCCCAGAGAGGCGAAAGCCGAGACGTGGCCGTCCAGGAACGCCTCGGTGGTCTCTGCCGGATAGGCCTTCACGAAGCAGCCATCGCTGTGGGGCAGGTCCAGCACCAAGTAGTGCGCCTTCCGCTCCACCCCGCCGATGATCACCCGGGCTTCGCCAAAGTCACACTGGGCGTGGCCTGGCGCGTGGGACAAGGGGACGAACATCTCCTGGGTCCGCCGCCGGCGCTCCCTCACATAGTCCTTGACTATGGTGTGCTGACCGTCGAACCCGTGCTCGTCACGCAGCCGCTCAAAGATCCGCTTGGCCGTGTGGCGCTGCTTCCTGGGAACCTGGCGGTCAGCTTCCAGAATGGCGTCAATCACCCCGGTGAAGGGCTCAAGCCTGGGCCGGCGGGGTGGGTCCTGGCGTCGGTATCCTGGGGGCGCCGAGTAGGCCAGCATCTTGCGCACCGGGACACGGTGCAGGCCAAACACCCGGGAGGCTTCCCGAACGCTCATCCCTTCTACCATGCAGGCCCGGCGAACTCGTACGTAAATCTCCACGTGATACATCCATAACACCTTCCATAGACTGATAATCAGCCTTACGAAAGGCAGAGGACGGTACGATTTTCCACCGCCACAATTCAGGCAGTCGAGACGCCCACGTGGTCCACTTTACCTCCGCCTTTTACAAGCGCACACATTACAGCAGAAGAACCTACACCATCCCCGACAACTTCCCGGAGCGGCTGAGGCGGTTCCAGGAGGAGTCGGGCCTGTCGTGGTCGGAGATCGCCCGCCGCCTGGGGACCTATCGCCACACCGTAGGGCGTTGGTGGAAGGCCGGGGTGCGGCCCAACCAACATCACACGAAAGCGCTTCTGGACCTGGCCGACGACTTTGGACTCGGCTACCTATTCACCGAATAGGGAACAGCGCGCCAGCGAGGGGCTGGGGCTGCAGGCCCTGAAACGCAAAGGGGCCGCGTACATGGTTGCGTGCATGGGGAGGCCCCCGTACGTCGCGGTCTCGTCTTACACGGACCGAGGTCCCAAACGTGTGTAGGCATTCGTACCTACATCGAACATGCTAATCGCCCTCATCGACAGCACACGCTAAATAGCTATATAAGCACCATCAAAAGAAGGCGAATACAAATCGCTGAATGCATGCAGCATCGCTCCCATTAGTCTACGAAAACGTTGCGTCCAAATGCCTACGGCAAAGTATTGCATATGGCCCTTGCTGAGTCCTGTAAGCTCTTGTAGTCTGATTCAGCTTAGTGGGCGTCAAAATGCAGGCTGGCCACCGTTCTTGATGCCCAAAATTCCAGGGCCAATCCCATCTACATCGGAGTGATTGCATGAAGTTCCTATTCCCATCAGCCGTTATCCGGCGTCGCACCTCTGACCGGGGCCCTCGCCCCGAAGCGATCCGATCCTGGCGTTGGGTTTTCCTGTCTGCCATGCTGCTGGCCGCCGCGACTTTCGGCGCCCTCTCCGTCGGGGCCGTCCAGGCACAGGCTAGCGCGGTGTCGTTCTGCAACGGCAACAGCAACACGGACTCTTATGGGTTCTCTCTGGACGAAAACACCGAATCGAACACTCTCGTGGGCACAGTGGCCGCCTGCGAGCCCCATGGCGACTCCCTCACCTATTCCGTCGGCGGAACCGACGTCGCGAAATTCAATAGGGTGTTCGACCTGAACGCGAGCACCGGCGAGATCACCGTCAAGTCGGGCGCTTCCCCCAACTACGAAGCGTACAATTCGTACTCGCTCACTGTCAGCGTGACCGACGCAGAGGACTCCTCCGAAGCCACCGTCCCCATGAGCATCACAGTCCGCAACGTCGATGAACCGGGAATTGTCACGCTGTCAACATCCTCGCCCCAGGTAGGAGTGCAGGTGAGGGCCAGTTTGTACGATCCTGACGGCCTTTTAGGGGGAGTTTTCAGATCAATGTGGTCCAGGGCCAACGTGGCTACCGGCCCGTTCTTCCTCACAAGGGACGAATTCGAAAGAAATAATCGCAAACTTTACTTTACGCCGAACGTAGATAACCGGTACAGGTATCTTAAGTTCACCATATACTACCTCGACCAGACTTGTCCCGATGTGTACAGCCATACCTATGTCGATCGACATGGCCAACCATGCCTCAAGAAAGCGGAGGTCGTGAGCGAAAACCCCGTGGCAAACGCAGATGGACTGATCATTCAACAGCAAGCAACCAACACCCCCGCAACGGGAAATGTCCGTATAACCACTTATGGTGAAATACGGGTTGGCCGTTCACTTGACGGCGACGTGCTCAACGTACAGGACGAAGACGGCACGCAATCTCTAAGGGGTCATCTAACCAAGTTTTCATGGCAGTGGTTTCGTATTGACCCGAGGACATTAGCCGAGGAGAGCGTTCGACATCCCGAACACCCCACTTGGAACTGGACATACGTGGTCCAGGATGCCGATAGGGGCAAAGGCATTCAGGCGCGGGTATCCTTTCTCGATGACAGCGGCAATACCGAGACGCTGAGGAGTGAGCTCCAATTGATACCGGCTCCACCCAACAACGCGGCCACCGGCAGCCCTGTCATTACGGGCACAGCGCAGGTGGGGGAGACACTTACCGCCGACACTGACGACATACAGGACACTGACGGCATCGTCACCTCCACGTTAATCTACCAGTGGTTCGCAAACGACGGCACCGAAAACACGGCTAACGAAAGCGCAACGAGTTCTACCTACACGCTTGTGACCGATGATGAGGGCAAAACTATCACGGTGCAGGTGGCCTTCAGTGACGAATTTGGCTACACGGAAGCCTTGACCAGCGCGCCCACGGCATCGGTGGCGCCACGAGACACGCCGAGCCAGCAACAAAACGGGCCCGGCATCACCGGGACGGCGCCCACCATCGAGGGCTCGCCGGCGCTGAGCGATTCCGGCTCGGACTACGAGTGGACGCCGGGCGAGACCGTGCAGGTGACGCTCACCTTCAGCGAGGAGGTGAACGTCGACACGACCGACGGCACGCCCTCGATCGGAATCCAACTGGGCGGCACGCTGGACCACAACGCGTCCTATGCCAGCGGCAGCGGCACGACGGAGCTCGTATTCAGCTACACGCTGGCCGATGACGACGGCAGGCACTCTTCGATGTTCGTGCAGGGCGACAGTCTGACGCTCAACGGCGGCACGATCACAAGCGCGTCCTCGGGCGGCGACGCGGCTCTCGGACACACCGGCGCGGCCAGGGCTTCATTAGCAGTGGCTGCCATACCCAACAGCGCCGCGACCGGAGCGCCGACGATCAGCGGTACGGCGCAGGTCGGACAGATGCTGACCGCATCAACATCGGGCATATCAGACAGCGACGGGCTGGCCGACGCGATCTTCACCTACCAGTGGATCGCAAACGATGGGACCGAAGACACGGCTATCCAGGACGCGATCGGTTCTACCTACACTCTGGCGTCCGCAGACGAAGGCAAGACCATCAAGGTGCAGGTGTCCTTCACCGACGACGCGGGCAACGACGAGTCGCTGACCAGCGAGGCGACTGCGGCAGTGGCTGCCAGACCCAACAGCGCCGCGACCGGAGCGCCGACGATCAGCGGTACGGCGCAGGTCGGACAGATGCTGACCGCATCAACATCGGGCATATCAGACAGCGACGGGCTGGCCGACGCGATCTTCACCTACCAGTGGATCGCAAACGATGGGACCGAAGACACGGCTATCCAGGACGCGATCGGTTCTACCTACACTCTGGCGTCCGCAGACGAAGGCAAGACCATCAAGGTGCAGGTGTCCTTCACCGACGACGCGGGCAACGACGAGTCGCTGACCAGCGAGGCGACTGCGGCAGTGGCTGCCAGACCCAACAGCGCCGCGACCGGAGCGCTGACGATCAGCGGTACGGCGCAGGTCGGACAGATGCTGACCGCATCAACATCGGGCATATCAGACAGCGACGGGCTGGCCGACGCGATCTTCACCTACCAGTGGATCGCAAACGATGGGACCGAAGACACGGCTATCCAGGACGCGATCGGTTCTACCTACATTCTGGCGTCCGCAGACGAAGGCAAGACCATCAAGGTGCGGGTGAGCTTCACCGACGACGGGGGGAACCAGGAGACGCGTACGAGCGCCGTTACCGTAGCAGTGGCTGCCGCGCCCACCCCACTGACGGCCGCCACCCACGACGCGCCGGGCTCGCACAACGGACAGGAAAAGTTCACCTTTGAGCTGCGCTTCAGCGAGGAGCTCGGGACGGGCTTCAGCTACAAGACGCTGCGGGACTATGCGTTCACGGTGACGAGAGGCTCGGTAACCGGGGCCCGGCGGCTGGACAGCGACAGCGACCCCCCCAACATCCGGTGGGAGATCAGCGTCACCCCGGACTCCACCGCGGACGTCACCGTCGAGCTGCCCATCACCACGGACTGCGAGGCGCAGGGGGCCATCTGCACCGAGGACGGGACGATGCTGTCCAGCCCGCTGAAATTCACCGTCATGGGGCCTCCGATGACGGCAAGTTTCGAGAGCGTCCCGACGGCCCACAACGGCAGCGACTCGTTCCGCATCAGGATCGCCTTTAGCGAGGAGCCCAAATCGGGCTTCAGCTACACCACGATGCGCGACCACGCCTTCACGGTGACCGGAGGCTCGGTAACCGGCGCGCGGCGGCTGGTCAGCGGCAAGAACCTCCGATGGGAGATCGTCGTCAGCCCGGACTCCAACGGGGACGTGACGATCACTCTGCCCGCCACCACGGACTGCGACGCGCAGGGGGCCATCTGCGCCGACGTCGACAGGATGCTGTCCAACCGCTTGGAGCTCACCGTCAGCGGGCCGGGCGAATAGGCCGAGCCCCGCGAGCACAACGACATCGCATATGCGGTTGCGCGAGGGGGAGACCTTCGATTCAATTGAAGGTCTCCCCTGAATATAGAAACGCACGCTGTAGGAGGTAAATTTGACTTACCGAATGCACACAGTTGCGCTTCATTCTCTTGCTAAAACGTTGCGTCAAAAATACCCCTGAAAGTCGATGCATATGAACCTTGTGCACCTCTGTATGGACCTGTATATAAGTAGGGGGGTCAATTGTCAACAATCTGGTCAGCAACACAGGTCGGGCAGTGGCTGAATGGAGAGGCGGCCGCCGCGGATCCGGCAACTGGGCTCTGTCAAACCGCCTCCACGGCTGCAGAGGGGTCTCAAGTCTACAGGAAAGGACTCACCCGGTGAATATAGCAAGCAACGTAACTCTGGTTAGGGTATCCATGGTCTGGTTATTGGCCGTCGCCATAGCGCTCGTGCTCGTGGTGTCCAATATCGCCCCGGCATTGTCACCGGCTTCTTCCCGGACCATCGGGTAGAACATCTCATAATAGAAGTGGTAGGAAGTGATGTATCACTGAGGAGTGATGTTGATCCGAGCGTGGAGTTCCCCGATGGCCATGCGGCGGTTGACCTATCCCATGTCGGGGGTACCGTCGAAGAGCATCCGGGCGTACCCGGCCTGTGCAGCTTCCAGTCCTTCCTGAGTGCCGCCGTTGGAACGGATGATGCCAGCAAATTCCGTATTGCAGGATTGGTAGTCTTAACAAGATCCGGGATAGCTTTGTCGGCCCATCCTTTCAAAGAGCGAAGCAGCTCAGCGTCGGATTCTGTGAAGCCGAGGAAATCCAACCGGCTCCTGATCTCTCTTGCGTCCATCGTAATTGCGTTTGCCATAATTTAGTTCTATTCCTCCTGTGTATTGCCCTGGATGTCGACTGGGTTGTGATGATCTGTTGTTGCTTCGTTTGCTCGAGTCTGACCGATGTCCGATCAGTGAATAAAGAAACCTAAAAAATAATATTCCCGGTATGTCGATCTGGGTCGATGATGGACCGCGGCCGAGGGGTATATCTTGATCGAAATGGAAAGGCCGTTGACTTTCGGCAGGCCATGGCCTAACCTGCGAGCGGAAACAGAATAGCGCGCGGTGTCTCGATTTGATTTGTAAACCAAGATATAAATCTCATCGGGAAGAATAGGAAAGCCGGTGAAAAATCCGGCACGGGCCCGCCACTGTAATTGGGGAGCCCTTTGGCAAGGTATTTGCCAGTCACTGGCCCGGCTTGCTGGGACGGGAAGAGACAAAGGGTTACGATCCAAGAGTCAGGAGACCTGCCGCGCAAGATTTGCCGCTTCGTGGATTGAGCGGGCGATATTGCGTATATAAAGCCCCCGTCCTCAAAGTACGGGGGCTTTTTGGCGGTCTTTAGTTTTTTTGGCGATCGGTCCTTGATCGACGCCATGGAGATAGAAATTATGGCATCGAAATCGCCGGTCCAGGCAGATGGCTTCACCGCCGAGGAGCAACGCGGGCTATACCGGGCGATATATTCCCGGCGGGACATTAGGACTTTCAAGAGCGACCCCATTCCAGCAGATGTATTGGCTAGGATTATCCGCGCCGCTCACCATGGGCCATCAGTGGGGTTCATGCAGCCGTGGGACTTCATCATGATCCAAGATATGGATGTACGGCAAAGGGTGAAAGACCTGTTTGACCGGGAACGGCAAGCGGCCTCAAGTTTCTTCGATGAACCACGGCGTTCTCATTTTTTGTCGTTGAAGCTGAAAGGGATATTGGAGTCGGCCGTTAACGTTTGTGTCACCTGCGATCCAACCCGGGCTGAAGTGGTCTTGGGCCGCAATTCGATACCGGAGACCGACCTGTACTCCACGTGCTGCGCAGTACAGAACCTTTGGCTGGCAGCCAGGGCCGAAGGGGTCGGCGCTGGTTGGGTCAGCATCCTAAAACAGCCCCAACTGCGGCAGATATTGGGCATCCCGCCCCACGTTATACCTGTGGCCTATCTATGTTTGGGGTACCCGGTAGAGTTTCCCCCAGAGCCGATCCTTGAGACCGCCGGCTGGCGTAACCGCCTGGATCTTGAAAGCCTGATGCATTTTGACGGTTGGGAAGACGAGCCTGGGCGAGAAGGGTGGCAGGAACTAAAACAGTCCATTTCCGACGGGGGAAGCCAAAGAGGCGGTTCGGCGGTGTGACTATCCGGTAGGGCTATGCAGAGAATGGTGGGCCGTCAGGGATTCGAACCCTGGACACCCGGATTAAAAGTCCGGTGCTCTACCAGGCTGAGCTAACGGCCCAACCCCGGTCTATGACTCGGCGGTTCGACTGATCCACTCTTACCTCTCTGATTTTAACACCCGCTAAAGATCCGCACAACGTAACTTCAGTTACCAATCCTGAAGGAATAAACGTGCGGGCAGGTTGCCGATACCCTCCACACTCAAATTCTAGCATCCCGCGTCATCGATGCTATTGACACCCTCCGAAAGTCCGGAATATAATCACATTGGAACCTCAGTACGATAGGTGGTGTTAGTCCCCATTACCACCGTCCCACCGGTTACCCCTCCAATTTTCCCGAGGCTTGGAAGGGCGCTCCCCACAGTAGAGGTATGTTTATTATTCTATGAGCGCTAAATATATATTCGTCACGGGTGGCGTGGTTAGCTCCGTTGGCAAGGGGATCGGCGTCGCCTCCATCGGCCGTATCCTCAAGAACCGGGGCATTTCAATATCAGTAATGAAACTGGACCCATACCTCAACGTCGACCCCGGCACCATGTCCCCCTATCAACACGGTGAGGTCTTTGTCACCAAAGATGGTGGCGAAACCGATATGGACCTTGGACATTACGAGCGATTCATAGACCTGGAGCTAACCAGGTCCTCCAACCTAACGGCGGGCCAGGTGTACATGTCCATCCTCGGCAAAGAACGTAGGGGAGATTTCCTGGGAGGCACCATCCAGGCTGTGCCCCACGTCACCAACGAGATTAAGAGCAGGATCATCGCCTTGGCCGAGGAAACCAATGCCGAGGTCATAGTAGTAGAGGTAGGAGGCACCGTTGGAGACATCGAAGGCCTTCCCTTCCTTGAAGCTATCCGCCAGATGCGTAACGACGTAGGCAGGGACAACGTATTCTACATCCACGTAACCATGCTGCCTCATATGTCGACCACGGGAGAGCTGAAAACCAAGCCCACCCAGCACAGTGTCAAAGAGCTACGCGCCATAGGTGTCCAGCCCGACGCAATTATCTGCCGTAGCGACGTGCCCATGACCGAGTCCGTCAAGGACAAAATCTCCCTTTTCTGTGACGTCCCCAAAGAAGCCGTCATCTCCCTGATCACTGTACCCAAAGTATACGAGGTGCCGCTGATCCTGGAGGACTCCGGACTGGCCGATCTGTTGGTTGGTTCCCTTGGGCTACCGGACAACGGAAGGGACATGGCCGAATGGGCTTCCATGGTGGAGCATATGAACCAGGTCAGGGAGGTTGTGCCCGTCGCGCTGGTCGGGAAATACGTTGAGCTTCCGGATTCATATATATCCGTTAGGGAAGCCCTAAAGCACGCAGGGCTTTTTCACGATAAAGATATCGAAATACAGTGGGTCCACTCCGAGGATATAGAAAGAGAGGGCCCGGAATCCCTCCTCAAGAACGCCTGCGGCATCGTAGTCCCAGGAGGATTCGGCTCCCGTGGCGTAGAGGGTATGAAAGAAACGGCGAAGTACGCCCGGGAGAACAAGATTCCCTACCTAGGCCTGTGCCTGGGGCTTCAGGTCATGGTGGTGGAATTCGCACGGAACGTCCTGGGACTGAAATCCGCCAACTCATCTGAGTTCGACCCCGACACCCCATACCCGGTGATAGATATCATGCCGGAGCAGCGATCCGTCACTGATAAAGGCGGAACAATGCGCCTTGGGAACTACCCATGCCAGTTGATGGAGGGTAGCCTAGCTCACAAAGCCTACACCCAGAGTTTGGTCCATGAGCGGCACCGGCACCGATTCGAGGTGAACAACGATTTCCGGGAGGAACTGGAGAATAATGGCCTTCTGGCCTGTGGAGCGTCCCCCGACGGCAACCTGGTGGAGATCATTGAAATTGCGGGCCACCCTTTCATGGTGGGTGTCCAGTTCCATCCAGAATTCCTTTCAAGGCCGGATCATCCCCATCCCCTGTTCCGGGATTTCGTTAGCGCCGCAAAAATAACCCTCAGGGAAGGCGCTCAGCCGTCGCTACCACTGTGATTAAAAACCTATGAGCCCTCTAGCCGGGCGCCGATTCAGGGAGATCAGCCCCATGGCGCATTCAGAAACACATCCTGTTAATCCTGTTATTAATGAGGTGGTTTGATGGAGATATTTCTTGACACCGCCAACATAGACGAGATTCGCCAGGCGGCCCGCCTTGGCGTGGTCCGTGGCGTCACCACCAACCCCTCCCTGGCGGCTAAGGAGGGCATCGGAAAGGCGGAGGCTTACAAATCAGCGGTGTTAGACATCGCCCGGATCATTGATGGCCCCATATCCGTGGAAGTAATCAGCGAAGATGTGGAGGGCATGATAACCGAGGGCAGGGAGATAGCGGAGTGGATCCCCAACCCCTGGGTGAAGCTCCCCAGCACCCCGGCAGGTTTTGAGTCCATGGCAGTGCTTACAAAAGAAAATATAAAGGTAAACCAGACCCTGTGTTTCTCGTTGAACCAGGCCTTGATGGGCGCCAGGGCAGGCGCCACGGTAGTGAGCCCCTTCGTCGGCCGCCTGGACGACGCGGGCCACGACGGTATGGAGATTGTCCAAGACATCGTATCCGTCTTCCGCCGCTACAACATCACCACCAAAGTGATGGCCGCCAGCATCCGCCACCCCCTTCACTGTGTCATGGCGGCTAAAGCCGGCGCCGACATTTCCACCATCCCCTTTTCCGTGCTCAACCAAATGATGAAACATCCCCTGACCGACGTGGGACAGTCTCGCTTCCTCCAGGACTGGGAGCGGGCATCGTCGTGAGACTATTCATGGGTCCATCTACATTTATAACGTAACCTTCAAATATCGAACTCTTCCCCTGAGAGGTGAAATCTGTGTCTACCGAGCGAACAATCAGCGTGGCCGACCTGGAGGCAAAATCCAGAGACGAGTTGCTGGCCGTTGCCCAGGAGGTCGGCCTTGAGGACGGCAGCGTCATGGCCAATCTGCGAAAGGATGACATCCTGCAACGGATTTTCCAGGTCTACTCCGACCAGCAGGGCCTTATAGCCTCTGGCATCCTGGAAACAATGACCGAGGGATACGGCTTCCTCCGCCAGAACGGCCTGAGGCCCGCCGCCGGGGACGTATATGTCTCCCAGTCCCAAATACGGCGCTTTAACCTTCGCACCGGCGACACCATTACCGGGCACGTCAGGCCGCCCAAGGACGGCGAGAGATACTTTGGTATGGTGAGGGTTGAGAATGTCAACGGCCTCGAGCCCGAAGATAGCCGTTCCCGCACATCTTTCGAGAACCTAGTCCCCATGTTCCCCAACAAGCAGATCAAACTGGAGACCGAACCCGGTAATCTCACCACCAGGATGATAGACCTCTTCTCCCCTATCGGCCTGGGCCAGCGGGGTCTCATTGTTTCTCCGCCCAAGGCCGGGAAGACCACCGTATTGAAGAACATCGCCAATGGCGTCACCGCCAACTGCCCCTACGTGGACCTGATGGTCGTGCTCATCGGAGAGCGGCCCGAAGAAGTCACAGATATGCGCTGCTCGGTCAGGGGAGAAGTCTACGCCTCCACCTTCGACGAATCTGTAGAGGACCAGTGCAGGGTCGGGGAGCTGGCACTTGAGCGGGCCAAGAGGCTGGTGGAAGCCAATAGGGACGTGGTCATTCTACTGGACAGCATCACCCGCTTCACCAGGGCTTACAACCTTGCCGTGCCCAGCAGCGGCCGCACCCTTTCCGGCGGCATAGACCCCGTAGCCCTCTACCCCCCCAAACGCTTCTTCGGCACTGCTAGAAACGTGGAGACCAGGGATGGAGAGCCCGCGGGGAGCCTGACCATCATCGCCAACTGCCTGGTAGATACGGGAAGCCGCATGGACGAGGTTATCTACGAGGAGTTCAAGGGCACCGGCAACATGGAGCTCCACCTGGACCGGAGGCTGGCCGAAAAGCGCTTCTTCCCCGCCATAGACATTCAGCGCAGCGGCACCCGCAGGGAGGAGCTCTTCTTCGACGAGACGACTCTGAAGCAGGTCTGGCTCCTGCGCCGCATGGTCTCCCTCCTCTCCTCCGACTCCGGAAGCAACTCCGACGCCACGGAGCGAGTCCTGGAGCGGCTGGCAAAGACCACCACAAATAAGGAGTTTCTGTCCAACCTCTCAAAGGAAGCCTAGCCCTCGACCCCAGTACCCCCAAGGCCCCCCGGACACCCCCATTTTCCCCCTCGAATAACCTCCTCTTCCCGTCGGAGTCCGCCGTCGGCGGCCGAGGTGAGGGACAACCGAATCAGGCTGTACACCAAGCCCGTAACCCCTTAACATCCGGTGCATTTCCTAGTAACCTTCCCAAGGATTCCTTCCGGGCTGGGGAACGATTCCTGGCCTGTCACGTTGCAACGGACATCGTATAGTTGAAGGAAGGGACGAGGCCCTGAGACGTTGCGACCAGGGCAATTTTAAAGTCGAAACGTGACTTCCAAAACCTTGACAATGAAAACACGGTGGTGTTTGAATGGTTGCAATCCATATTTGGAGAGGGTCTTTTATGCACTATTTCGTCTCTGGTAGGTCTCAAGTCGATCCTTCGGTGGTTCCCCGGGCCCGTTACCCCTCGGGGCATATAAGAGCGGGCAAAGATTTCCAAAACAGCACGTACGATTCGCAAGGGGGTAACTAAATAAAAAGCAGTAGAGCAAGGTTGATAGTCCTCTTCTCAATATTGGCCATAGCGATCTCGGCCCTGGCCGTGGGATACGTGATGGCCCAGCCCAGCGACGCCCCCTCGGCGGCCGTTGCCGGTACCCTGACCGTCACTGGAGGCTTCGAGCGGACGGACAAGGCCAGGTTCTTCTCGGACAAGACCAGCGACTGTGCCGGTGGCTGTAACATCGTCTCCGTCAGCGTAAAAGACGCAGACCTCAGCATTACCAGGACCGGTACCGTCGTCTATCAAAACATTCAGACGAGCAGCGATACAGATGGAACCTTCCAGATATTGAGCGGCGACGGAATCTCCACCGGCGCAGGCGTAAATGGCGCTGTTTCCGGCGTACTCCAAGGCGAGAAAGCCGCTACAAGGAACTTCACTGGTGACAACACCAGCGTCGTCTTCCCCCTGACAACCGTGGCGTTGACAGCCGCTAGCATAGTGAACTTCAACGCTACAGTTACATCAGGCGGAGTCTCTGTCCTCGCCCTTGGCAGGACTGTCGTAGACCGGAATGGCGACGGTGTTGTAAATGCCACCGACGTGCGCAACCAACACCGTTAGCGCCCTCACCACTGCAGCAACCCAGGCAACCATCCTTAGTTTGGCTGCTAACTCCGCAGATAGTGTGAACATTGTCGTGGGCGGTACAACTCGGATTGACCTGTCGGCAAAGCCGGTCGATCTGGATGGTAACTTCCGGTTTACCGCTAATCCCGAATCCACCGAAGGACGGCCTTGGGGACAGTCCTTGAAGAAGCCAGCGGGTGCTCCTCTGAATCTGGGATAATGGTTTTGGAACAGAAACCCGCCCGGAAACAAGGAGCACCCAATAGATGCTGCCACAGAACAAACCCGACCGTATCCGCATCCTCTTTGACGACCATCGCCTGGTGGCCAATGCCGGCCTGCTCCTGCCGGCCACCCTAGCCCGGCACCTGGGCCTGCGGGAACTCGTCGACCATCACCTTGACCTCGGCGGAGCGCCGGGACGGGCGAACACTGGGGACAAGATGCTGACGCTGGTCGCTTCCGCGCTGGCAGGCGGCGACTGCATCGACGACGCCGATGCGCTGCGCGCTGGTGGGACGGTCGGTGTTCTAGGCTGCGTGGTCAAGGCGTCATCCACCCTGGGGACCTTCCTGCGCAGCTTCCGGTGGGGGCATGTCCGTCAACTCGACCGCGTGAGCCGCCAGTTGTTGGCCCGGGCCTGGGCCGCTGGGGCCGGACCCGGCGACTCGCCCCTGAGCATCGACCTGGACTCGACCATCTGCGAGACCTATGGACTGGCCAAGGAGGGAGCGCGCCACCACGGCTATACCGGCGCCCGCGGCTATCACCCGCTGCTGGCCATTGCCGCCGGCACCGGCGAGGTGGCTGATGTCCCGGCTGCGCGAGGGCCGGGCCAACACCGCCCGTGGCGCGGCCCACTTCCTGCGTGAGACGGTGGGGCGGGTGCGCTACGGCGGGGCCAGGGGACAACTCACGGTGCGGGCCGACAGCGGCTTCTACGCCCACACTGTCGTTGCCGCCTGCCGGGAAATGGATGTCCGCTTCTCTATCACCATCCGCCAGCGCGCCAGCCTGCGGGACCTGATCGAGGCGATACCAGAGGAGGACTGGACTCCCATTCCCTACTGGATGGACGGCGCCGCCGATGTCGCCGAGACGACTTACACCCCGTTCCAGACCAAGCCGGACGCCCCGTCGGCGCGGCTCATTGTCCGGCGGGTGAAGCCGACGCCCGGTTCCCAGCTCGCCCTCTTCGCCAGATACAGCTATCACGCCTTCATCACCGACCGCGATGGGGAGACGCTGGAACTGGAGGCCGATCATCGCCGCCACGCCGAGGTCGAGAACGCCATACGCGACCTCAAGTACGGCGTCGGGCTGAACCACATGCCGTCGGGGCGCTTCGCCGCCAACGGCGCCTGGCTGGCGGTACAGGTGATGGCGCATAACCTGGCCCGCTGGACGGCGCGGATTGGTCTGGGCGAGGGGACCCTGATCACCAAGACCCTCAGGCGGCGGGTCTTCGCTCTGGTGGGGCGGATCACCCGCTCGGCGCGCCGCCTCACTTTGCATCTCCCCCGGCGCTGGCCTTGGGAAACCCAATTCAGTCGCGCCTTGGCCCGGCTGCAAGCCATTCCGTTCCCGGCCTGACGGCCAGCCTGCAACTGACCCAACGTCCCCGCAATCTCGCGCCACCCCGGTCGCGAGAGTCCCCTGCTGCGTATCCTCTCGCCATCCCGCGCATCGCAACTCCCGCATAGGGCCTTAGGGGCCCTGTGCGGCGACTGAAGACCCTCCGCCGCCCTCCCATCTACCCCAAGAGCCCAGGCCATCTCCCCTGTAGCTCCCTCACCCATCCCCTTCCGCTGTCCTCACGCCGTCCATCCGTGTCCTTCGGTGGATTCGGGATTAGACAGACCCATCGTATTCAGTTGACTGAGTACCGGCGCCGGTGAAATGCCCTTAATTAGCGCTTATAATCCTGGTACTACAGCCCTTGCTCCGGGATATAATACTAGTCGAGGAGTTCAGGGTGAACGAAGGACCTGGAGGATTAAGAGGTGCGGCTCAACTTGTTGAAATTAACATTAATCGCGGCCTATATTGCGGTCTTGGGGGTGCTGCTGGGCGCGGCGGCAAAGCAGGGCCTTCCTCCGGCGCCACCCAACATATATAGCGGCAATGTATTCATTGCCGGGGCGCCGGCCCCGGACGGGATAGAGATATTCGCCCGGGTTGGCGACTATCAGACCAACGTGCCCCGTCCAGAATTTGAGGAAAGGCTGATTATCCTGACAAAAGACGGCAAGTACGGCAGCCCAATACAGCTGGTGGTGCAGCCCCCGGACGAAAGCTACGTCAATAAAATGATAACCTTCTACGCCACCCGCGGGTTTGGAGAGGTCAAAGCCGAGGAAACAGCATTATTCAGTAATGGTCTTCAGGTGATTAGCGGATTTGGTCTCAATTTCCCAGAGGCGCCACCCAGTGCACCGGCGGCCACTCCCACTCCCACCCCCACCATCACCCCTACCCCGTTGCTTCCCATTCCAGGTGACCCTTCGGTAACCCAATTTCCCCGCCTGGCCCTAATTGCCGGAATCGTGGCTCTTGCGGCCGGGGGAGCCATACTGTTCATAATGCGGCGCCGTAACGCGTTCTAGGCCTGGTCCCGCAGTCCCTGGGCTTCCAGAATCACTACCCGCATCTCCGGTGGCAGGCTGGAGCTGGTCACGTTCAGCCTCGCCTGGGGCTGGGCGTCCAGCAAGCCCATTTCCTTCAAGAAAACATCAAGTCCATTCAAGTCATTGCTGAGGCCGGGCAACCTATAGTGCATAGGTATAACCACTTTGGGGTCCAAGGCCTGGATCATCTCCCTTGCCTCGGGCACCTCAACGGTGGAGCCTCCGCCCACCGGCAGAAAGAGCACGTCCACGGCGTTTAGCCCCTCTACTTGCGGGGATTTGAGAGAGTTGATCACGTCCCCCAGGTGGCAAAGCCTCAGGCCGTCCATCTCTATGAGATAAGCGGTATTCCGTTTGCCGGGCGGGTCGCTTTCCCCAGCCTGCGTCATGATACCCGTAATATAGATTCCTGACAGCTCATATTCACCGGGCCCCTTCAGTATCTTCGGGTCTCCGCCAACGCCCTCCCAATGATTATGGTCGGGGTGCTGGTGGCTCACCGTCACAGCCAGGGCCCGCGGTTCCCCCATGCTGAGGCCGACGGAATCGGGGAAAGGATCGGTGATGATTGCCAGGTCGTTGGAGCGCAAGCGGAAGCAGGACACTCCCAGCCAGGTAATCTCCAAAGGGCTACCTCCTGCGACGGTTAACGATGGCCCAAGCTGAGGGCAACAGTAGGGAGGCCAGGAACAGCTTCATCAGATCGCCTATTATGAATGGGTACAATCCGCCTTTTAGGGCCTTATCCCAAGTGCCCTCCCCAGCAATAAGCTCACCCAGCGGTTTCCCCACTGGGTGAATCCAGTCGGTACCTATAAGGTAGGCCAGCCAGAGGATGCCAGGAACGTATAGTACCACATTGCCCAAAAGCATACCGAAATGCACCCAGGGCTTTCGGTCCCACTGGCGTTCGGCCAGGTACCCCACAATGGCGGCGGCGAAGATAAAGCCGACAATGTATCCCCCACTGGATATGTCCCAAGGCAGGCCGTCGTTACCGCTCCAGGGCAGGATGAAGTGAATGTCCCAGGCACCGACTGTTGCAGCAGAGTCCGGTGCGAATAACGGTGCGCCGACCATACCCAACAGCATGTAGACGGTGAGGGAGCTGGCGCCTCGCCAGGCTCCAAGGGCACCGCCTGTCACCAGGACCGCGAAAGTCTGTCCTGTTATTGGGACCGTGGTCCACGGTAGGCGAATAACTATCTGAGCGCAGAGGGCTACAAACCCGGTAAAGGCCAATATGAGTATAACGTCCCGGGCCAACCGCCCCGACCGTGTTTTCGCCCACTGGGCCGGTGCAGGAAAGATTACGTCGGCTAGCGTGCCGACCCTGCCAGATGCACTCAAATCCCCTCCAAATGCGGCCTAGGAAATAAAACCATGAGAGAGTATAATATCATATAGTAGCTGAGTCAACGCTAGAGATGTATCTGGATCCATCAAAGATTCCGCTAGCCCTCAATTCTAAGGGTAAGCGGAATATATTGTGCGGTGTATGTTCATGGCTAAACGGGACTATTATGAGATCCTAGGGATCTCCAGAGGAGCATCCGAGGAGGGGATAAAAAAGGCCTTCCGGAAGCGTGCCATGGAATACCACCCAGACAGAAATAAGAACCCAGACGCCGAGGACAGATTCAAGGAAGTAAATGAGGCCTATCAGGTCCTGGTGGACGCCGAGAAGCGGGCACAGTACGACCGCTTCGGCCATGCCGGGGTAACAGCCGGAAGCGGCGGGTTCACCAGGGACTTTGAAGGGTTCGACGTCTTTGGCGGCTTCGGCGATATATTCGATTCCTTCTTCGGTGACTTCACGAGTAGAGGCCAGCAGCATCGAGCCCAGAGGGGCAGCGACATCCAGTTCCCAGTTACCCTACCTTTCGAAGACGCCGTGTTCGGCACTGAACGGGAAGTAGAGGTGACGCGAACTGAGCGCTGTCACCAGTGTCGAGGCTCGGGGAGCAAGCCGGGCACCAGCCCAAGCACCTGCTCTACCTGCCGGGGCATGGGCCAGGTTAGGCGGTCTCAGAAGAGCGTCTTCGGCCAATTCAGTCAGGTGACCTCCTGCCCTACCTGTAGGGGTAAGGGATCTGTGATAACCACCCCATGCGACAACTGCCGCGGAGTTGGCACCGAGCGGCGGAATCGGAAGATTATGGTCAAGATACCAGCTGGGGTAGAGGACAGTATGCAGATACGCCTCACCGCTGAAGGGGACGTCGGGACCAATGGCAGTACCCCAGGGAACCTTTATGTGCACCTCACAGTTGAGCCGCACCCTTTGTTTCAAAGAGAGGGAGACGACATTATATTCGAGCTTCCTTTAAACCTTGTCCAAGCAGCCCTGGGCGACGAGGTGGAAATCCCTACGTTGAATGGAACCGAAGTCCTCAAGATACCACCCGGCACCCAGCCTGGAACCACCTTCCGAATCAAAGAAAAGGGCGTGCCCCATCTTAATGGGCATCGCCGCGGTGATATTGTTATCCCGGTAAAGCTTCAGGTGCCCACTTCCCTGGACGCCCACCAACGGAAGCTCATCGAAGAGCTGGGTGAAACTTTGGAGAAACCCAACGACGATTCTTCGAAAGAGAAGGGGATATTCGACAAGATTAAGGACGCCTTCGGTTAATTCTGCCCATCTCCGATAAAAGACGGTATCTCACCTCCCCGATATCAGCCAACTCCGACTCCATCAGCCATCCAGTACCAGGGTTTTTCAATACGCAAGCATGATATGGCAAGAGCTGAGCATCAAGGTGCCCTGGGAGTACGTCGAGCCCATCTACTACCTGTTTGGTAGATACGGCCGCGGGCTTTCGGTGGAAGACGCCGGGGAGGAACAGGCCCTCCTCAGGACCTATCTCCCCAACACCTCCAAGGGAAGACGGGCACGAATTGACGTTGGTGTGAACCTGGTTAGGATCCTCCAACCCCTGGAGGAGCTGGAAGTTGCCGATCTGGAGGAGGCGGACTGGGAGAATGCCTGGAAGGCCCACTTCAGCCTGCTGAAAGTGGGGAAGCGGCTGGCCATAAAGCCTTCGTGGATAGACTACACCCCCAGCAACGACGAGGTGGTGATCGAGCTGGACCCCGGCTTGGCCTTCGGGACTGGATATCATCCCACCACCAAGATGTGCCTGGAGGCTATGGAAGAGCTGGTAGAACCTGGGATGAAAGTGCTGGACCTGGGCACCGGTTCGGGCATTCTAGCCATCACAGCCGCCATTCTGGGTGCGTCATCCGTATTTGCCATGGATATCGATCCCTCGGCGGTTAAGGCCGCCAGGAAGAATGTCAAGGCCAGCGGCCTTTACGATATAATTAGCCTTGTTCGGGGAACTTTGCCCAACCGACAGGCCCCTGAAGCCAGCTTCGACCTGGCTACCGCCAACATAAGCGCCAGAGTAATCGGGGGAAAGGCGCCCAACCTCTGCCAGTCCCTCAAGCCAGGCGGTATATTGGTGGTCTCCGGGATAATTGAGACTCAACTACCTGAGCTAAGGCAAACCCTGGAGGCAGCAGGCCTATCCCATATAAAAACAAGTAGCGTGGAAGACTGGGTTGCGCTACTACTCCGTAGGCCGGACACGGACCCGAAGGAACGAGCCCGGTGACCCAAAGGTTCTTCGTACCACCAGCCTGGATTAAGGGAGACCAGGCCATGTTGCAAGGCAACATGGTGCGCCAGCTTGGCCGGGTCCTTCGCATGTCTCCGGGCGACAAAATAACATTGCTGGACAACTCGGGCAAGGAGTTCGACGTCCGCCTCACCAGCTTCGGAGAAACCACCGTGGAGGGAGAAGTATTGTCCGTCCACCAAAGCCCGGTGGAACCCCCGGTTAAGGTGACCCTATACCAGGGCGTGCTCAAAGGCGAAAAGTTTCACTGGGTGTTGCAAAAGGGCACAGAGCTAGGGATATCGGCCTTTATCCCCCTGGTCTGCCGCCGTTCCGTATCCCGACCGAAGGAGAGCTGGGCGGCTTCCCGATACCCCCGCTGGCTCAAGATCGTTACCGAGGCGGCAGAGCAGTCGGGAAGGTGCGTTCTGCCACCCATTCTGCCTCCCATGGCCTTCCAGGACGCCTGCAACGGGGTGAAAGGCTCTACAGCCACATCGATAATTCCCTGGGAGAGGGAACGGACCGTCGGCCTGCGCACAGTGCTGGGCCGGCTGGGTAGCGACGGACACCCATGCGTCAACATTTTCATAGGGCCCGAAGGGGGCTTCGAAGATGATGAGGTGTCCTACGCCCGCTCCTGTGGGGTTATCCCGGTTAGCCTGGGACAGGGCATCCTGCGGTCGGAAACGGCGGGCATAGCTACCTTGGCCGCTGTGATGTACGAGTCCGGCGCCCTGGGCAGCTAAAACAGTCTCTGCAGACCCTTCACTATGAAAAAGCACCCCAGTCCCCACAGGAAAATGCCACAGACCAGGGCCACTCCATTGTAAAAGGCCACGTTCATGATTCGCCTGCCCGAGCCGACGGCGAAGGACACCAGGCTGAACCAGGAGTAGTCCGACAGAATGTGCCCCAGGTAGAAGGCGGCGATCCCGGCAGTGCCCAGGCCCAGGGACCTGGTTTCCGCCATGAAGGACGCCCCGACAGTGACCCACCACAGGCCCCAGAAGGGGTTAGTGGCGCTGAACACAACTCCCCCCAGCATGGGGCGGACCGGATTATAGCGTCCGGATTGCCTATGGCCTCCCGCCAATGACGGCAGCCCCCGGGCGCGGTTCTTGACCATATTCCATCCCATCCACAACAGAAATGCCCCACCCAGAAGGGCAATTATAGTAAAGGCCGGTCCTCGCTCGGTGACCTGCAAAAGCCCTACTGCCAACAGGATCACCACCAGTAGCTCCAGGAGAGAATGGCCCGTGGCTATATAGGGCCCGGCCCTATATAGCCACGGGCTGACTCCCGTATGTCCAGGACAAGGAGTGGACCAGGAGTGAGGGCGCCGGAAAGGCCCACCAGGAAAGATGTGCCGAAGACCGCCAGAGCTTCGTAACCGGGCATGGTTTAGCCGAGGCCTTCCCACTCCGGCCTGGGAGGCCTTCCCATGAGCCCCACCACCGCCTCCCTGGGGTCCAGGCCCTCATGGAGCACCCGGTAAGTTGCCCTGGCTATTGGCATCTCTACGCCGAGCCCCTCGGCCATTTTGAGGGCGGCGGAAGTGGTGTAGACCCCCTCAGCCACGTTCTTCA
This sequence comes from Dehalococcoidia bacterium, assembly GCA_965225925.1. Lineage (GTDB taxonomy): Bacteria > Chloroflexota > Dehalococcoidia > Lucifugimonadales > JAGWBF01 > CBDDBY01. The sequence goes on from CBDDBY010000005.1 coordinate 1,536,252, forward strand.
TCGAGGCGATGATGTCCTCCAGCATCCGGCCGGCGGCCAACTGCTCCCCCACCCAATGGTTGCGGCTCCGTTGGCTGGCGCAGGTGGCCACCAGGTCCCCCAGACCCGCCAGGCCGGCGAAAGTGATGGGGCTGGCCCCGGCGGCTACCCCCAAACGGGTTATCTCGGCCAGTCCTCGGGTCATGAAGGCCGCCTTGCCGTTGTCCCCGTAGCCCAGGCCATCGCACATCCCCGCTCCCAGGGCAATGATATTCTTAAGGGCGCCCCCCAGCTCCACACCTGTGACATCTTCGTTGGTATAAACCCGAAATGATGGGGACATCAGGGCATCCTGCGTTTCCGAGGCCACCTTTGGGTCTCGGGAGGCCACCACCGTAGACGCCGGTTTGCCCTCCAGTATCTCAAGGGCTAGGTTGGGACCGGAAAGGACGCATATCCGGGAATGGAGACTCCGAGGCAGCTCCTCCTCCAACACCTGGCTCATGCGCATCCCCGTCCCCATCTCCAGGCCCTTGGAGGCGCTTAGTATAACGGGCCCGTTCCCCATGGCTTCCCGAAGCCGCCTAATATTCGCCCTGACGCTGTTGGCAGGCACGGCCAGCACCACCATTCCCGCTGAGGCTATGGCATCCTTAGGCTGCCAGGACACGCCCATGCAGTCTGGAAATTGCACGTCGGGCAGGAAACGAGAGTTCCGCCTTGTGGTCTGCAGTTGCTCGGACTCCTCGGCCGTCCGAGCGAGGAGGGTGACTGGGGTCCCCTTTTGGGCAAGGATTATACCCAGAGTGGTGCCCCAGGTGGTGGGACCTACAACGGCGACCCGGTCCAATCTAGCTATCCTCGCCCGCCACGGCCTCCGAGGGTTCGCTGATCCTGCGCGCGGATTGCCCCAGCCTGCGCTCGGTACCCCGAAGGATCCGCTGGATGTTGTCCCTGTGCTGCCAGATGATGATGGCCCCGCCGATGCCTGAGTAAAGGAGGTAGCTAGCGGAGGAGTGGTCCAGCAAGACCAGCACGAGCACTGACAGGAAGGCGACTACCACGGCTGTTATGGAGCCCAGGGAGAGGTACTTGGTCAGGAAGGTAACTGGCGCAAAGCTGGCAAATGCTAACCCTGCGGCTATGGGCTCCATAACCAGCAGTCCTCCCACTCCCGTGGCAATTCCCCTACCACCTCGGAATCCAAGAAAAATGGGCCAGTTGTGTCCCGCCAGGACCACCAGGCCGGCGGCTACCTCGACGTTGGCCGAGTCTGATACGGCCTTGGCCAGGAACACCGCTAGAAGTCCCTTGCTCAGGTCCAGCCCCAGGGCAATCACAGCAAAGGGGCCACCGGCGCTCCTCAGCACGTTGGAGGTGCCGATTTTCCCGCTTCCATATTCCCGGATGTCCACTCTTTTGACCGCCAGGGTTATCAGAAATCCCCAGGGTATGGACCCGAGGATGTAGGCGACGGGCAGAACGAGGGCATACTGGGCATGGAAACTGTCGATGTCCAGCACCAGCAGCAGGACAACAACATAGACGGCTAGGAGGGGAGGTACGGCGAGGCCAAGGATAATCAGAGCCATCTACTTATATTTTTTCCTGAAAGCTAGTTTCAGATGGGTATGAGTGAACCCGAAGGTGGACCGCAGACGGTTCTCCAGGAAGCGGTGATAGGAGAAATGCACCAGTTCAGGGTTGTTTACTGAAAAGAGGAAAGTCGGCGGGTTTACATCCACCTGCCTCAGACCGCTTATCTTCAAGAATCTCCCGCCCTTGGAGGGAGGTGTCAAGTCACCCAGGGCGTCCACCAAGGCATAGTGCAGCTTCCCAGGGGGGATACGTTGCTGCCTCTCGTGGTAGATACTGGTAGCCAGGGACATCAGGTCCTGGATGCCGTCCCCGCGAAGGGCCGATGTGAAACAGATGGGCACGTAGGGCATGAAGTGGAGCCGCTGCCTGACCGTTTGGATGGCGATCTCCCGGCCTGTCCTGTCTTCTTCGTCCACCAGGTCCCACTTGTTCACCACCGCGATTAGGCCCTTGTACTCTTCCCAGGCATAGCCGGAGATGTGAGCGTCCTGAGCGGTGGCAAGCTCGGTGGCATCCATCACCAGCAGCGCTATATCACACCTCTTTACGGCCATGAAGGTCCGGAGGACGCTGAAGGCCTCTATACCCCTCGCCACCTTCCCGCGGCGCCTGATGCCTGCCGTGTCGATCAGCACCACAGGCTGGTCACCGTAGGTTACGACCGTATCCTGGGTGTCCCGGGTGGTGCCGGGCACCTCGCTCACTATCGCCCGCTCCTGGCCCAGGACGGCGTTCAGGAGCATGGATTTCCCCACGTTGGTCCTGCCGACTATGGCCAGCTTCATGGTCCCCTCGGGCAGTACCTGGGGCTCGCCCTCCTCGGGAGGCAACAACGAAACAACTTTCTCCATCAGGTCGTAAACGCCCAGGTTGTGGTAGGCGCTTATCAGCATGGGTTGGTCCATGCCAAGCTGGAAAAACTCGGCTGCGGACACCTCCAGCTTCAGGTTATCCACCTTGTTAACCGTCACCACCACGGGCTTTTCGGTGCGCCGTAGCCAGTTGGCGATCTCCCGGTCCATGGGCATCAGGCCATCTCCCACGTCCAGAAGGAAAATTATCAGGTCGGCCTCGGAAACCGCCGCCTCCACCTGGGCCTTTACCTTCTCGGCGATGGTCCCCTGGGGCCGGGACTCCAGGCCCCCGGTGTCAACAATGATGAAATGGGAGTCTTCCCAGGACGCCTCGGTCAGGATCCGGTCCCTGGTAGTGCCCGGGATGTCGGTGACGATGGCCTGCCTCCGGCCCGCGAGCCGATTGAAGAGTGTGGACTTACCCACATTAGGTCGCCCAACTATAGCTACCATGGGACTACTCATTTATTACGTCCTGCCAAGGTCCAGAATAAATTCCAGGACCGCCTTCTGCGCGTGGAGCCGGTTCTCCGCCTGGTCGAAAGCCACGGATTGGGGATGTCCCAGCATACCCGTTGGCACCTCCTCCCCGTAGTGTGCCGGCATGGGATGCATCAGTATTGCGCCCCGGCCGGCGCATGAGAGGAGCTCCGGGTCCACGGTGTAGCCGTTGAAGTCCCTTCTACGCACATCTCCCTCAGCCTCCTGGCCCATGCTAGTCCAGACATCAGTGTATACCACGTCCGCCCCGAATACGGCCTCTTTGGGGCTCACAATGGCTTTCACGCCAGAGTTCCAGGCGGATGCCCTCTCCCGTGCCCGGGCCAGGGTCCCCTCGTCCAAACTGTATCCCGGCGGGGAGGCTATCGTAAACTCCGCCCCCACCGATGCCGCACCCAGGCACAGGCTTCGGGCCACGTTGTTCCCATCGCCGACGTAAACGACCTTGAGACCCTTGAAGTCACCTTTGTGTTCATGCACCGTCTGGAGGTCCGCCAAAGTCTGACAGGGGTGCTCCCAGTCCGAGAGGGCATTGACAACTGGGACGCCTGCATACCGGCCCAGCTCCACCAGGCTGGAATGGGAGAATACCCTGGCAACAATGCAGTCTACATACCTGGAAAGGACCCGTGCCGCATCGGAGACCGTTTCCCGCACTCCAATTCCCACTTCTTCGGGGCCCATGTAAAATGAATAGCCGCCCAGCTGATGTACCGCGACGTGGAAGCTGGCCCGGGTTCGCAGGGACGGCTTCTCGAATAGGAGGGCCACGGTTTTACCCGCCAATACCGGCGCAGACGGCTCCACGGTCATCTGGTGGGCCCTGTGGACCAACTGGATTATCTCCTGCGGCTGCAGGTCGGCGATTGTAAGCAAGTCCTTCAATGGCGCCTGACCTCCCGTCGGCCAGCATCATATCTCAAAATGGGACGGGCATCAAGGCCGCCCGGGTTGGACCAACATTGGAAATATACCTGGGAAATATGCCCGCCGATGCTGAAGTTTGGGACCGCCTTGGGGTAGAATGAGCCATGAACTAGCCCGTCAGATCAGATCCCGCCTGTGATGGATTGCAGGCATCTGAGGCTATGCTAAAGGAGGCCTATATGGTCAACGGAAAGATAGTCCAGGGAATCAAGGGTCAGAAACATACTGTGGTATGCGAACACAACATCGCCTCCCACGTGGAAAGGTTCAGCACCCCCTCCATGATTTCTCTCATGGAGGAGGCTGCCGAGGCATCTATCCATGGCCTCCTGGACTCCCACCAGACCTCCGTGGGCTACGAGGTTAACATCCGACATATCGCTCCCTCCTCCCTGGGCGCCGAGATAGTGGCCCATTCTGAGCTTACGGAAATAGACAGGAACCACCTCGCCTTCAGAGTGGAGGCCTACGATGGTGATACCAAGATTGGGGATGGCACCCACCGCCGCACCATCATATCCACCGGCATATCTATCGATCCCGGCGGGGCTAAGGGAGCACGGGTTTGACGAGAGAAGAGTGAGAGGAGACCCCTTCACCCGAGGTCTCCCCTCTAAGAACCGCGGCATGTCAAGCCATATCAGATGCTAGAACACGACCTTGCCTTTGTCGAGCCCATACTCGGCCGCTACAGAATCGGCAGGACTCTTTATCGCCTCTTCCAGCTCGGAGGTGAATTCATCCCAGGATTTGTTCCCCTCCAGGCCATCCGGGACCTCGCCCGCCTGTATCTTAGCCTCGAATCTAGCCAGAACCTGCTGCTCATTAGTGCCTTGAGGGTTATCGAAGAATGCGTTGTCGAATTTTGGCAGTTCGCCGGGGCCGAAGTGGCCCATCTGGCCCAAATCGTAGCCCTCCAGGTTATCGGTACCCTTGCCCAGCACTTGTCCCGTGGTGGCGTAGTGCTCCAACACCGGCTTCAAGCCGTACCTCTGGACGGGGCATACCTTCATGCAGATCCCACAAGTTGCGTAGCGGGCCATAACGGGCCGGCAACGTTTGGCTATCAGTTTGAACTTTTCCACTCCCCGCCACCACACCTTTTCCCTCATCAAAGCCCGCCCCGGGCAGCGGTTTACACACACCTGGCAGATGGTGCAGAAGGCGTGAATGCCGTAGTCCACCGGCTCATCGTAAGTCACTACCGCGTCGGTGGTGATTAGCAACAGCCGGACACGGGAGCCGAAGTGGGGTGACAGCAGATACCCCATTGCCCCCTGTTGCCCCATACCGGCAGCTACAAACATAGGTATCACCGCGCTGGAGGCATCGGCAAAGCTCTGAATCTGGGCATGATAGCCCAGGGAGCGGATGTAGTCCGCCAGCTCCAGCGCCACCGTTCCTCCACGTCTATAGGTAGAGAAGGCACCCTTTTCTGCCGTCTCACTGGGAATCATCTGAGTTTCCTCGTAGGGCTGCTCCATGGCCAGGCAGATGGCATGGGGGAAGGGCTTGACCCACTTCTTCTTGCTCTTGTAGGTGTACCGGTTGTCATAAGCCGTAATCCCCACGGCGCCAAAGCCCAACTCCAGGGCCTTCTCCTTGATCTCCCTGGTAACGTCCTTGCCGGACACCGGCTCTGAGGTCGGCTCCAGGTCGCCCGAAGTTCGTGCCGCTCCCACAATCGGCTTATCCAGCGTCATGTGCTCTTCCATGGCCTCTGCGATGGAGTTATTACGGAAAAACCACGTGTTCCAGGCGGAGTGCTCCACGCTGTGGTTTTCTATTGGGTAATTTCTGGAATAGAAGTTCACTGTATCCGGGTCCTGAGGGACCCCGGGCATCGTAACCAGCTCCTCTGGTACGGCGATAGTTTCCGGTTCTGCTTCGGGATTCGGACCTCGCATGGTCCTTGGTACGGTAACGCTATGCCCGATCTTTAACATGGTCTGTCCTCCCCTTCGGATTAACACCGGCTTTAGTAGCCCGGCCTCAATGAGAAGCCGACGCCTGTAACAGTCGTGGGGCTCAGGGCTATTTTGGAGCCGAACAGTGATTTTGTCAAGGTATGCGCTTCGTAATATTCCGTCAAGGGGAGGCGCCTTCCAGTCTACGCCCGGTCCCCCGGTGTGACCTTCAGCTATCCAGACGATATCTTCCTGGCGATCATCGCATCGGCCAGGGGGCTCCGCACGGACCCTATCTTTATGTTGACCAGAGAGGGCCTGTTGGAAGCCAATGCCCGCTCCATGGCGGGACCTATCTCCTCGCCCCGCTCCACATATTCTCCATGGCCTCCAAGGGCTTCCACCACCTGGTCATAGCGCAGGAATCGCAGGTCCGTACCGGCCGCCCTACCGTAGTAGGCCAGCTGGAAGTTCTTGTCTATGCCCCAGGCGGCGTCGTTGCCCATCACTGTGGTGATGGGCAGGTTGTGCCGAACGGCGGTGTCGTACTCCATGGCGTAAAACCCGAACCCGCCATCTCCGATGAACAGCAGCACCCTGGCCTCGGGGCGGGCCAGCTTTGCGGCCAGCGCATAGGGGAGCCCGCAGCCCAACTGGCTCAGGGGACCCAGGCGCATCCAGTGGCCGGTCCCCCTGGCCTTCAGATAGGACCGGCCCCATTGGGCGTAATCCCCACCGTCGAACACCAGGATGGTCTCGTCCGCGGTGAACCGCTCGACCTCTTTAAAGACTCTCATGGGATGCAGAGGAAGCTCCTCGGTGGCCAAGGACCTCAGATGTCCCATCCAGGCCTCACGGTCTTCCATCAAACGGGCCAGCCAGGGACCGGTTGGCACGGCGGGCCAGGGCTTCGTTTTCGCCTCCAGAGTAAGCTGTTCGACCACGGCGCCGATGTCCCCCAGGATGCCCACGGCGACTCCCCGGTTCCTGCCTATCTCTGCCGGAGAGGGGTCCACCTGGATCAGGCGGGCAGCCTGGCTGAAATAGGGCGGCCGGCCATACCTGTAGCGATGGTCGAAGCGCTTCCCCAAAAGCAGGACCACGTCGGCTTCCCTGAACCGTCTGGCCGTGGCGTTCAGAGCGCCGTCGGCATAACCGAAGCAGAGTGGATGGTCGTCGGAGACCAGACCCCGGGCCTGATCCACGGTGAACAGGGGCAGTCCGGTGACCTCGACGAACTCCTGAAGTGCAACGCCGGACAGGGAGTATCGGGCGGCGTTGGCGGCAATGACCACCGGCCGCTTCGCCTGCCGGAGTATAGATATAGCCTCCTGTACCAGTCTTGGGTCGCCGTGGGCCCTGCCGGAGTTGCGGTAGTCGCCGGGTTTGTATGGGGGCAGCTCATCCTCGCGGGACTCCTGCTCCTGCAAATCAATGGGAATGGTCAGATGGACGGGACCCGGCCGGCCGGAAAGGGCCGTTCGGAAGGCCTCCGCCACCATCCCCGGAATGCGCCGGCGGTCGTGGATCAGCCATGCGCCCTTGGCCACGGGAGCCGCCATACCCACCTGGTCTATCTCCTGGAATGCGCCCATCCCTTTCTCAGAGAGCTCGCTGGCGCCGCTTATGAAAATCACCGGGCTCTCTGAGGTGTAGATATTGGGCAAAGCGGACACGGCGTTGGCGAACCCCGGCCCGCCGGTCACGATGACCACCCCAGGCTCTCCCGTAACCCTGGCCCAGGCGTCGGCCATGTGCATAGCCGACGCCTCGTGACGGGTGTCTATCAGTTCCAGCCCCTCCTCCACGACAGCATCCACCAGGGGCAATATGGTATCGCCCACTATGGTGAAAATCTTTTGAATCCCCTCCAACTTGAGGGACCGGACCATCAGGTGGGCCCCGGTGAGCTTCCCCATACGGTCTCCTTTCGACCCAAACAGCAATCGGAACTGAGTTCAGGATTGGACCTGCTGGCGGACGGTTTGAGCTTACATTGTGCTCTGCAGGGTTTCAAGGCCTGCCTCGTAACCCTGCAAGGTGTTGACGGCCCCGAGAGGCGCCAATATAATTACATCGCCAAGAAACCCAACTCCAACGGAGTCCGGTCTACTCCTCCGGAATGAGCCGGACCCCGCGGACCAATGCTTAAACTGGCATCTTACCTGATTATCTCAAAAAGGCGATACAAGCAACTGTCTTGAATGTCAAGAAGAGAGGCCAGCGACATAAGAAATAGAGGGACTCCAGGGAGAACGATGCTTGAGCATGGAATGCAGGATAATCAGCAGCTTACGCATACAGGCTGTGAGAGCCAACTTCTTGGGCTTACCCGCCGCCAGCAGGCGTTGATAGAAGACCCGGATGACTGGGTTGTGGCGGCTGGCCGTCAGCGCCCCCATGTACAGAGCGCCGCGAACTCGGGCGCGTCCACCCCAGACGGTGCGTTTGCCCCGCAGAGTACCGCTGTCTCGGTTGAAGGGAGCCACACCAACCAGGGCAGCGATCTGACGACGGTCCAGCGTGCCCAGCTCCGGCAGGTATGCCAGGAGAGTCAGAGAGAGCTGTTCTCCCACGCCGGGAACAGTGCGCAGGAGATTCTCTTTCTCTCGCCACACAGGACTTTGGTGCAGAGTCTGCCGCAGTTCCTCATCTAGGTCGTCCAACTCCTGTTCCAGCCAGGCTACGTGAGCTTGGATGCGCGGACGGAGAGATCTGGCGGCAGTGCCCAGGCGGTTTTTCTCAGACACCAGCATGGTCACGACCTGGTGTCTGCGGGCGACCAGAGAATTGAGGGACTGGGCCTCGGCGTCCCGCAGGGGGCGCACGGGCGGGCGAACGACCTCGGCGAAGTGAGCCAGGACTTGAGCATCCAGAGCGTCGGTCTTGGCCAGCGTCCCGGTGGCCCTGGCAAAGTCTCGCACTTGGCGGGGATTGACCACCACAACAGGCAGAGACGCCGCTGCCAGGGCAGCCACCAAGGGCAGTTCCAAGCCACCCGAGGCTTCCAGCAACACCATGGCGGGACCCAGGTCCCCCATCTGGGAGACCAGCTTCCCGACGCCTGCATCGTCGTAGGAGACCTCCCATTTGTCGCCGGTGGGACGGACGGCAACATCCACCTGGGCCTTGGCTACATCGATGCCTACGTAGATCACTTCTCGCTCCATGAGCACCTCCTGCGAATTATTGGCCCGTCCTTGCACGATGCGGGCTTGGTTGGCCCAGGCAACTGTTCGGGCTCTATTCGGAATGGGTGCGGCGACCCTCGCTTATGTCCGGTCTTCCATGACCCAGGAGGTTACGGTCTGCCGCACCCTGATCCCCCTTAGTGAATTGATTGTCCCATACCAATTTCAAGATACAAGGAGGTCAAGGATGGCATATCAAATCGTAAGGAAGCTTGTTAGAAGTCTGCACTTGTAACGTGCTATGCCCTTGCTGGGTCGGAGAAGACCCCGATGGCGGCACCTGCGACTCGGTAATGGCGTGGCACTTTGACAAAGGAGACATCAACGGCGTGGATGTCGCGGGCCTTACCCTCGCTGCTCAGGTCCATATGCCCGGCAATGTCCTGAAAGGCAACTGGCGCGCCATGGTCTATGTGGACGACAAGGCCACATCCCAGCAAGAAGAAGCAATTTTGAACCTATACACCGGCAAGCTTGGCGGCCCTGTGGCGGACCTGGTGCAGTTGATCGGAGAAGTCGTTGGAGTAGAGCGGGCGCCTATCACCTTCGAGATTGCCGGTGGCAAAGGGACCATCAAGATAGGTCAGCATGCCGAGGCCATAATGGAACCCTACCGGGGTACCAAAGCACTTCTATTATAGCTATCAATTGACCTACCCGCCGTACTTGTTACCACTTCCAGCACCACAAGTTTGCTTCCCTTCAGGCAACACCCGTCAGTCCGGCCAGGCCCGCCGCCCGCTCAACTTCCATGCCGCCGCCCACCATGCTTTGAAAGGCCCGGGCCCGACCGCTCAGGTCTGAGGCCCTTAGCTCTTGCCAGGATAGCGTCACGCTGTCCTCAAGCTTGTCTTGCAGCTCGGCTTGCACCAGCCGCCCCAGGGGTGATAAGACACCGAATAGGGCCCGCCGCCATGCTTCCCGGACTGAGGCCGCCTGAGAGCCGCCCCATAGGGCCGCGTTGAAGCCGCAGGCTGCGTAAATCTCCCGGCTGGATACATCCACCAGGTCCACCAGTGACGCCGGCGGCTCTGCCCCAAAGCGTTCGGCTTTCAGGTCAACCTTGGCGTCTCCGCCCGCGTTGCCCCAGTCTCCCGTCTCCAGGAGCGCCACACGGCCCGCCGCGTTCTTGATATCAGCCTTGAGGCCCTCGACCGTGGCATCGGCGCCGTCGACCGGGATCCCCAGGAGTCTACCGACTGGACCGCTGGCCTCGTTCGCCAACGCGTTCACCGTCTCTGCGGAGAGCTTACCGGCCAGCGCCGCCACTTCAACCGGCCCGTTGCCTCTCCAGGGCGTCGACGCGTCCGCAGCATAGCGAAAGTGAAGCACTGAGGCCGCCGGTACAAAGTCGTAGGTCACGGTCCGGCTTGGCCCGCCGAGCGTCAAGCGGTACTCCCATTCCTCTGGAAACGGCCCGCCCTCAACGTCGTGCGTCTCGGCGGGGCCCTCAACGTCGTGCGTCTCGGCGGGTATCAGCCTCAGCTTGCCCGCCTGGGTGTCAATCAAGAACACCACTTGACCACGGCGGATTAGCGACCGCCCCACCAGTTCAAGACAGCCCGGTGTCAATGCCCGGGTGAGAGAGTCCGGCCCCGTGACTTCCGCAGCGGCAAAGCCCCGGCCAGTTAGCCCCGCGCACGCTTCCAGCGCCGACGTTGCCGAAGGGATGGCCAGGCTTTTGCCCTGGGCGCGGGCTACCAACGCCGCTATCAAAACGTCGGAGTACGAGTCGTCCCGAGTCTCTAGCTTGCCGTTGCCAAAAGGCCAGAATTTCATTACCCGTGTATCCCTTGAAGGTCTAGGAACCTTCGGCGTATGTCGGGCGCTCGCCGTTGCTCCGTGACTTCAACCATGTTGATGACTGTGAAGGTCTCCCCCCCGTCTTCAACGTTCAGTAGGGTCGTAGGAGAGTTGGCGATTCGAGAGTCCCAGCGAACACGCCAGTCCCGGCTTGTTTCATCACGTGTACCTTGCCGTTCTATCTTGAGTTCTTGGGACACGTCCCGGCGGCTGGCCCACGCTCCTATCGGGGTGATTGCCCCTGGCACAAGCTCCCCATGCTCATTACGGGTGGGCGCGGTGCTCACGTTGACGACGATTCTGCGATCGGCTGGCATCTTAGGACACCCCATCCGCCTGGGCCGCCGCTACCGCATCCGAGTATCCCGCCCGGTGAATGCGGTAAGGCAACAACATTCGCGCCGCGCCGCTGTTCCTCAAGGCATTGGCGTAGGCGTCACTCCGCCCTGCTTCGGGCTGATCGAAGAGGTACCCTGTCAGGCGGCGACCGGCCTCATTGTGGGCAACGTCGGGCGCATCGGGCGCGTGGTTGACCACGGCCTCAGTAGCGTAGGCCAGGAGACGGGTGACTTCCGCCGTCTCTTCGGCGCTGTTATTCAGCCGCAGGGCCGCGGTGAGCTCCGCAACGGTGAGAGTTACAGCCACAAGAAGACCCCCCTCGGCTCGAAGGTTGCGACGGCCAGGTCTTCGGACCGCAGTTCAACCGTGGCATCATCGTAGGTGGCCGACGTGACGACCGAAAATTCCCTCAACACCGCGTGGTCAATCATGCGGATCTGAACACCTGGATTGCCAGGCTCGGGGATAAGCCGTTCGGCATTTGGAACAACGGAGGTAGGCGGCACCCGAAACCCTGGGGATAATCCTCTCATGGTGCCGTTAGCAATGGCCTTTTCCACATCCAGTACCCAGGAAGGCGTCAAGGCTTCCTCGGGTAAGGTGGCGGTGAACGTGACAGCTTCCGCGCTGTCGGCTATGACCAATGAGCCCGCCTGCCGGCTGGCGATGGGCTTGCCGAAGTCATGCCCCACCAAGAGGTCGATCTTCCTGTCCGGTTCTTGGTCTATGGCAAAGCGAAAGGCCCGACTCCCGAAACTCTCCTTGCGGATTCTCCCTCTATCGCTCGTCGTGCCCAGGCTGCCGTAATTGAAGGTGCCCACTATGGAGCGAGCACATCCAACTTGCCGTATCTCTAGATCGCCCTCGAAGGCGGCGTACTCGGTGCAATGTTCGGACTAAACGAAAGCCACGCCGCCGCCGGCAACCCGAAACTCGTCCGCTGCCGGTGTGGCCCATCCACCAGGTCATCAAATGGCCGCGGGGAGGACATGGAGGGCTAGGAACGGCCGACGACCGGCGTCCATCACCTGGCCCCAACGATCTGCACGACTTCGCAACACCAGCATCGACACGTTACGAGGTCGTGGGCGCCAGGGTCGTAGGCCCTGAGCTCCTTGAGGCCTGCAGCTCTGCCTACGTCCCAGCCGGCGGACATAAGATGTTCCACCTGGGCGTCGGAGAGCCCGGCCTCTTCGAGGGCGGTGTCTAGGTACTCGTTCAGCATCTCCTCGAAGGCCTCGAGGAAAGCCTCGTAGTTGGTTGGTCGATGGGGTTGGTTGTCTTGCATGGCAAAAACTCCTGAAAGGGTTGGCCCGTAGGCGTCCGAAGGACGGGCCAACCCGGCGTCCAGGAGCGCCGAAATAGAAAAAGCTCTAAATCCCCCGGAGATTCGTAACTAAAACCAAGTGCACATTCCAGAGATTATTGGCGATTGGGGCAATAGGAACACATTCCAGCCATATGTGCTCCTTTTTTGGCGCCCGTGGCCACGCCTACGCAGACAGGGGCCGAGGGACCACAAAGAGGTAAAAGGAACACATATTCGTCCCGCGGCGTGTAACGATAACGTTGACACGTGGCCCCCTTAACGTTGCATGGTCCTGTGCCTCGAGTGAAACGATAAGGCCAAGAAACGCCCGTTTTCAGAGCAAGTCACAAATATTGAGGAAATACACGGCATTAACCTGCAGGCGTGATTCGTAGCTAGGAGTCCACGCTCCAAACAGGTTAAAACCACGAATATTGTAAAGCCGTCGGCGGACCTAATCGCCCCGTTCTGTCCACCGGATTAAACTGACCCCTCCCGGTTGCAACGGGCGTGGCCAAAAGGGCATACTCAGTCGATGGCCACCCTGTACGGCTACATCCGCACCAGCCGCCGCCTCATCGTCGGCGAGCCAGGGAACGACCCCGACACTCAGCGCCGCCAGTTGATGGATGCCGGCGTCCCCACCACCACCCTCTATCAGGACCTGGGCGTCGCAGGGTCCACCGGAACCAACACCCGCCAGGGTTGGCGCTCCCTTACCTCCCATTTGCACCAGGGCGACGTTTTGGTGGTCGCGTCAGTCGACCGCGTCGGCCGGGGCTGGATTGACGTGATGAGCGTCATCCGGGAGCTCCGGGACAGGGGTATCCGCATCCGATCCCTGGCTAGCTCAGAACAGACCTGGACCCGCTACCTGGACGCCGACCCAAACACCGCCGAGGCCATGATTGGAGATGTGCTGGCCACCGTGTTCACATGGGCAGCTCAACAGGAGTTGGAAGCTATCCGCCGGCGCACCAAGGCGGGGATGGACCGGGTTCGGGCGGAGGGGAAGCATATCGGGCGGCCCAGGGTCCTGGATCAGGCCGGTATTGCGGCCGCCCACCGGTTGCACCGCGGCGGAGTGTCCAAAAGCGAGATCGCCGAAGCCCTGACGGTGTCCAGGACTACCGTGCGGCGGGCTTTGAGTATTTAGACGTACGGGCTGCTACTTATACCGGGGGAGGAGCCGTGATAGTAGAAAGGTCGGTCAAAATCCCTGGAGAGGTTCATTGACTGTGCAGGAAATCAACGATCTGGCTATTGCAATTGATGCCGCTACAGATTCCGGTGACGAAGAAGTTCTGCGGAGATTGGGCAGAGAATGTGAATGCCGTCTCGATGGAGCAACAGGATATGAACATGTTCTCCTTCTCTATTTCCAATCCAACACGCACAGCGCCATAATTTCATCGCAGCCAGGTTACCCAGGTAGACTCTGGGACTGGGAACTACCCGACGCTGTTCAGAACATCCTATTGCTCCGTCGGGCGATTGCTGAACCTGCCTTCAGCACAATCGCCCGCATCCTCGGTTGGCAAATCCGAACAAACCTCGCCAATCGTCTGAACGCGTTGGGCCGTCCTGTCGCCGCCAATGAGCAATGGCTAAAGGTCCTAGAATCTGAGCCTCACTTTGCGAAGGCCCTTGCCAATCGAGCCAAGTCAATGGCTTTTTATGCAAGGGCCTTGTACGACAGTGGGCACGGGGTGTGGCTACTATCGGCGGCGCGATCTCTGTTTGATGCCGCCTTACATGAGAACGCCTTCTAGGAAAGTGGGGATCGCGAGTTATTCGCGTCCGCCTTGATTATAGAGCGTGACAGAATCCAAGCCTATCTGACCGAAGTGGGTCTAGATGAGAATTTCGATTTGAATCAGTGGCAATTGGGAGCCACACAAGAAGAACGCGCATACCGTCGGTGGTGCTTGCGTGAACGCCTGTTTTTAAATCCCCTCAACGACGGGTATGCCGACAGCGTGGCCGCCACTGACGTTCTCCATTTGCCGGATCACACCTACACGATAGGAGAGCCACCTAGATTCCCAGCGTACTACAACCTTCTGAAACAGGAATACGTTAGTGCCAGGTATAGGCTTTACCATGCGACTCATCAAAACTACCCCGACTTTGTGATGGACGAAGTCCTTATGCTCGACAGCGGGGAGGGTCAGGCCTTGGGACACTATTCTGAGGACCTCAAGTCAGCATTTCGATCAGCCTACTCTCTATTCGACAAGATCGGCCTTTTCCTGAACGACTACTTCCAGATAGGACTTCTGCCGGACAAGGTGAACTTTCACAGTGTGTGGTCGGAAAAGTCGGGCACCAGCTCAGTTCAAGTTCGCCCAACGTTCGCAGGACGCCGAAACTGGCCTCTTCGCGGTCTGTACTTGCTGTCAAAGGACCTGTTCGACAAGGACTTTAAGGAGGTGTCGGAGCCGGACGCTGTCGACCTTGCGAGACTGCGTAATCAGACTGAGCACCGCTTCTTGAGCCTTCAGCACTCGGAGAAGGGAGTTACTACCGATACGCACCGTTTGATTCTGATAGCAGACTTCCAAGCAAAGACTTTCCGGCTACTTAAAATGGCGCGTGAAGCTCTCATATATTTGTCGCTCGCCATGCATCGAGAAGAAGTCTTGCGGGCGGAAGCGCCTAGATGTGAGACTAGGACTACCGGTACGCCGGCGCCTTGCAGGATCGCAAATTTCCAGCGGACCGAGACGGGACGTTAGCCCCACCAAACTGGACAAAATCAAGAACTTTCACACTGAAGTT
This sequence comes from Dehalococcoidia bacterium, assembly GCA_965225925.1. GTDB lineage: Bacteria > Chloroflexota > Dehalococcoidia > Lucifugimonadales > JAGWBF01 > CBDDBY01. The sequence continues at coordinate 1,551,442 of CBDDBY010000005.1, forward strand.
CGTTTCGACGGTTCAGAGCATCCCGAGGCCGTGTTCAGCCTAACGCGCGGTTTCTCCTGACGGACCTTCCCATACGAAAAACAGGAATCTTGGCCTTGCGGATACGAGAATGAAGATACCTCAGTTGATGGCTGGGTATCTGGCTCGCCTCGTCGATGCCAACAAAGTGAACCTCAGCTCCCTGGTAGCGAAAGTGGTCCCTCGCGCTCGCTAGGTAGCCAAACGAAACGCGGGCGCCCGAAGGGAAATAGCACGTTTTATCGGCGTGGCTAAATCTAGCGCCCTCCACCCCATCCCACGAGGATATCGCACGGTCCATGATGGCACCCGGCAGGCTGAGATCGGCATAGGTCTTGCGGAGTATCAGCGCCCGGTAATGCGAATGCTGGATGTACTGGACAGCGGCCATGAGCAGGTAACTCGTCTTGCCGGGGCCAGCGGCGCCGCCGTAGAACAGATCGGGACATTCCTCGTAGGACCAGAGCGCCTCAAGCTGCTTGTCCGACGGGTCATGCCCCCACCACGGATTAGAGACTGTCAGAGGCGGTATCTTCGTCTGTGTCGCCATCTCGTAGCCTCTCGTACTCGGCCCGCTTCCGCAGCACATCATCCCACACTTTCTGCGTTGGCTGGAAGACATGCTCAGTTTTGACCGGCCCGCCATCCTTGCCTGTAAGCGCCACCCTATCCTCGTAGCCCAGAGCCTTGAACTCAAGTTCAATCAGCGTCCGTAACGCCGCCGGTATCTGCCCCGCCGCAAGCTCCTCGGCGTCCATCCCCTCAATGCGCTCTTTGACCTTGTCCAGCGCCGCCTTAATCAACACCACCGCATCGTCCTGAGCCCGCTCTAGTTCCTGAGCCATGCGCTCGCGGCGCCGGGAGGCCAGATCGGAGTCGTGCTCGGCAGCGCGGTTTACCCAGCCATTGCGCATACTCCAGCCATTCCACTGACGCAATGTCCCTTTCTTGTCCCTTGCTTGTCCATCCCTCGCTGCCGCTACGGACCGGTCTATAGCCGGCAGGTCACGATACAGGAGAAATGCAGCGTAGGCTTTAGCCCGAATCCACCGAAGGACGTCCTTGGGGACAGTCCTTGAAGAAGCCAGCGGGTGCTCCTCTGAATCTGGGATAATGGTTTTGGAACAGAAACCAGCCCGGAAACAAGGAGCACCCAATAGATGCTGCCACAGAACAAACCCGACCGTATGCGCATCCTCTTTGACGACCATCGCCTGGTGGCCAATGCCGGCCTGCTCCTGCCGGCCACCCTAGCCCGGCACCTGGGCCTGCGGGAACTCGTCGACCATCACCTTGACCTCGGCGGAGCGCCGGGACGGGCGAACACTGGGGACAAGATGCTGACGCTGGTCGCTTCCGCGCTGGCAGGCGGCGACTGCATCGACGACGCCGATGCGCTGCGCGCTGGTGGGACGGTCGGTGTTCTAGGCTGCGTGGTCAAGGCGCCATCCACCCTGGGGACCTTCCTGCGCAGCTTCCGGTGGGGGCATGTCCGTCAACTCGACCGCGTGAGCCGCCAGTTGTTGGCCCGGGCCTGGGCCGCTGGGGCCGGACCCGGCGACTCGCCCCTGAGCATCGACCTGGACTCGACCATCTGCGAGACCTATGGACTGGCCAAGGAGGGAGCGCGCCACCACGGCTATACCGGCGCCCGCGGCTATCACCCGCTGCTGGCCATTGCCGCCGGCACCGGCGAGGTGCTGATGTCCCGGCTGCGCGAGGGCCGGGCCAACACCGCCCGTGGCGCGGCCCACTTCCTGCGTGAGACGGTGGGGCGGGTGCGCTACGGCGGGGCCAGGGGACAACTCACGGTGCGGGCCGACAGCGGCTTCTACGCCCACACTGTCGTTGCCGCCTGCCGGGAAATGGATGTTCGCTTCTCTATCACCATCCGCCAGCGCGCCAGCCTGCGGGACCTGATCGAGGCGATACCAGAGGAGGACTGGACTCCCATTCCCTACTGGATGGACGGCGCCGCCGATGTCGCCGAGACGACTTACACCCCGTTCCAGACCAAGCCGGACGCCCCGCCGGCGCGGCTCATTGTCCGGCGGGTGAAGCCGACACCCGGTTCCCAGCTCGCCCTCTTCGCCAGATACAGCTATCACGCCTTCATCACCGACCGCGATGGGGAGACGCTGGAACTGGAGGCCGATCATCGCCGCCACGCCGAGGTCGAGAACGCCATACGCGACCTCAAGTACGGCGTCGGGCTGAACCACATGCCGTCGGGGCGCTTCGCCGCCAACGGCGCCTGGCTGGCGGTCCAGGTGATGGCGCATAACCTGGCCCGCTGGACGGCGCGGATTGGTCTGGGCGAGGGGACCGTGATCACCAAGACCCTCAGGCGGCGGGTCTTCGCTCTGGTGGGGCGGATCACCCGCTCGGCGCGCCGCCTTACTTTGCATCTCCCCCGGCGCTGGCCTTGGGAAACCCAGTTCAGTCGCGCCTTGGCCCGGCTGCAAGCCATTCCATTCCCGGCCTGACGGCCAGCCTGCAACTGACCCAACGTCCCCGCAATCTCGCGCCACCCCGGTCGCGAGAGTCCCCTGCTGCGTATCCTCTCGCCATCCCGCGCATCGCAACTCCCGCATAGGGCCTTAGGGGCCCTGTGCGGCGACTGAAGACCGTCCGCCGGCCTCTCATCTACCCCAAGACCCCAGGCCATCTCCCCTGTAGCTCCCTCACCCACCCCCTTCCGCTGCCCTCACGCCGTCCATCCGTGTCCTTCGGTGGATTCGGGCTAAGGAATTGGCCGGGACCTCTCCCCGCTACAATGCCACCGGCTGAGCCTTCGTTCCCGGCGCGGGCGGGTTAGCCCGCCCGCCGGGGGTCACTATCCCCATGATGATACGGGTAAATAACACAAAACTGTTCCTCACGTTGCTGGTGGCCCTCATCGGCCTGGCCTGGCTGGGGCTATGGGTCAGGGAGGAGTCGCCCCACGGCCGGTACCTCGACCATGAGCAGCTGAGCGAGGTCACCAGCGAGGATACCGTCCTACTGGTGTTTTTCGTCGCGGGTTGGACCCTGATGGTCTTCGCCATGATGCTGCCCACCAGCCTTCCCCTCATCGCAATGTTTCATAAGATGACCCAGAGCCGGCGCGATCACGTGGGGCTGGTTTCGCTACTGGTCGCCGGATACCTAGGCGCCTGGATGACTTTCGGCGTCCTGGTCCACGTAAGCGATCTGTTCCTGCACGAGGGCGCAGAGCGGGTTGTCTGGCTGAAGGACAATACGTGGGTGATCGGATCGGCTACCCTGGCGGTGGCCGGTGTCTATCAGTTCACTCCGCTGAAGTACCACTGTCTCGACAAATGCCGCTCACCCTTCAGTTTCATCTCGGAGCATTGGAGGGGGCGCCACGAGCACTTGCAGGCCCTTCGGCTGGGGGTGCACCACGGGATTTTCTGTGTCGGCTGCTGCTGGTCCTTGATGCTGCTGATGTTTGCGGTGGGCGCCGGGAATATCGGATGGATGCTGGCCCTGGGGATGGTGATGGCCGTCGAGAAGAACATGCCCTGGGGCCGCCGGCTGGGCAAACCCCTCGGAGCGCTCCTGCTGGTCTTTTCGGGAGTGGTGGTCTTGGTATCCGGCTTCAACCTGGGGCCGGGGTAGGGGCGCCGGCCTGCTAGTCCAGCACGGCGATGGAGCTGGACTTTATCACCAGGAAGACCTCCTGCCCTTCGTAGAGCTCCAGTGCGTCCAGGGCCTCGGGGGTGATCTCCACCACCAGGGGGCTCGTCCTCTGGGACGCCGAACCACCGCCGACCTCTGTGTACAGCAGCACGCTTCTCTCCACCCGGTGAATCCCCTGGATGCGCCCTTTCAGGATATTACGGGCACTGATACGCTGGGGACGGTCCACCGCCACTATGATGTCACCGGCCCTTATGGCTATGGAGATGGTATCGCCAACCGCTATATGCGCCGGCGCCCCGGATATCCAAAAGGAGGCGTCGCCTATCGCCGCTTCGGTGAGGCTGTTGCCTGGCCCATGGCCGGTTATCCTCATGTCCACCATGTTCTCCAGGCTGCCCGCCTCCATCAGCGAGTGGACATAGGGCTCCAACAGCACCTTTCGCGGCTCGTCGTAGGCAAGCTGCCTGCCCCGGGAGATGACCAGGGCCCGGTCAGCTATAGAGAGCACCTCGGAGATGGAATGGGAGACATAGACCATGGGGATCCCGAGGCTGTTGTGGACCTCCTTGAGGTAGCGCAGGATGCGGCCCCTGAGGGCTATGTCCAGGGAGCCCAGGGGCTCGTCCAGGAGCAGCAATTCGGGTGAGGTCGCCAGGGCGCGAACCATCGCCACCCGCTGCCTTTCACCGCTAGACAGATTCGACGGACGCCGCTCCATGAGGCTGCCCAGGTCGAGCAGCTCCACCAGCCGCGCGGGGTCGATCTTCCGAAGCCCCGGCGGGGTCAGGTTGAAGCCGAAAAGGACGTTTTCCCGCACCTTCCTGTGAGGAAAAAGAAGGCTCTCCTGGAACATATAGCCCACCCGGCGCTGCTCTGGCGGTAGGTTGATCTTCCCGGAGGAAGAGAACAGAGGACGATCATGAAGGGAGATCTGACCCTCGTCGGGTGTGCACAGTCCCGCGATGCAATTGAGGATGGTTGTCTTGCCGCTGCCCGAGGGTCCGAATATGGCCGTCACCCCTTCGGATAAGGCGACCTCCACCTCCAGCGCGAAGCCGGGGTAAGCCTTGCGCAGCCTTAGGTCCAGCAGGGGAGCATTCATGGTCTAAGAATGTGCGGCCCGCCGCGCCAGGCCGTGGTGCAGGCTCAGGGCCACCAGGGCCAGCACCAGGCATGCGACGATGAGCCGTATAGCGGCCGCGTCGTCTCCCACTTGGAGCCGGTTATATATGAACAGGGGCATGGTCTGGGTTTTGCCGGGAATGTTGCCTGCAACCACGATGGTGGCCCCGAACTCTCCCAGGCCCCGGGCAAAGCCCAGCAGCACCGCCGCGGCGACGCCGCGATGGGCCAGGGGGAGGGTTACGCTGAAGAAGGTTTTCAATGGCCCCGCACCCAGGCTCCTGGCAGCCAGCTCCAAGCGGGGGTCAACGCCGGATATGGCCACTTCTATGGACCGCACCATCAGCGGCAGGGCCACCAGTCCCGCGGCCAGAGCCGCCGCCACCCATGTGAACACCAGGTCAACGTCGAAAAGCCCGTCGAAGAGGCGCCCGATGGGTCCGCTGCGCCCCAGCACCAGCAGGAGGAAATATCCGGTGACCACCGGAGGAAGCACCAGGGGAAATGAGACCAGCGTGTCCAGTATGGGCTTGCCGGGAAAGGACGACTTTGCCAGAAGCCAGCCCACCCACAGGGCAATGGGCAGTCCTATCGCCGTGCCAAGCGCCGCCACCTGCAAAGACAGGGCTATGACCTGGAACTCGCTGGAAGAAAGCACCGGCCTACCCTCCTGTACACGGTGATTAATTTTGCCACGGAGACACAGAGGCACGGAGAGGAATCAATTAAACCTCTGTGTCTCTGCGCCTCGGTGGCCTTTACTCTCCGCGTATTGGGATGAATCCATACTCCCGAAAGGTCTCTTTGGCCTCTTTACCTGTGAGGAAGGCAATAAACCGCCGCGCCGCCGTCACATGGCGGGACCGGGCCGAAACCCCCGCCGGGTAAATAACGGGCGAATGGGACTCCCCTGGGACCGAGGCAACTATTTGAATTCCTTCGGCCACTTTGGCGTCGGTGCGGTATACGATGGCCGCGGCCACGTTCCCCGTCTCCACATAGCCCAGAGCGGCCCTGACGTCAGGGGCAAGGATCAGCCTTGGCTTCAACTCTTCCCATAAACCGAGGCTGGTTAACGCCTCCCGCGCATACCAACCCGCCGGCGCCAGGTCAGGGTCGGCTATAGCCAGCCTGGCATCACCCCTGACCAGTTCATCCAGAGAGCCGGCTTCGGCCCTCTCATCGCCGCCGGCCCGCGCCACAAGGACCAGGCCGTTGCCGAGGACGTCTCCCTTGGTTTCCGGCATGATCAGACCTCGGTCCTCAAGAGCGTCCATGGGCAGGGGGCCCGCCGAGATGAAGGCGTCGGCCGGAGCCCCGCGAATGATCTGCTGCGCCAGGGCGGTGGACCCGCCAAGATTGAAGCGTACCCTGACTCCCTCCCTCTCCTGAAACTGCTGTCCCAGCTGCTCCATCACATCCGTGAGGCTGGCGGCGGCGAATACCAGGATCTCCTCGCGTTCGTTGCCGGTGCAGGCGGGCGTCACCAGGAGGAGGGCCAGGGCGAGAATTAGGAGGAAGGCCATAGTTTCAGCCGATCTGTTCCAGCACCTTCCGGGACAGCATCATCTTCACCGGGCTGATGGGGCGGAAGGTGCGAGAGACTCGCACATCTCCCGCCAGACTAAGCAGGCTATAGGCATCGTAAGGCTCCATTCTCTTCTCATCCACCAGGAAGTCCACCATATACCTCACCGCCAACCTCATGGCCGTGCCCAGGTCATCGCCATAGGCCAAGGTAATGAAATAGTCCGGAGTCAACGCCCTTGGAGCCTTAAGGTTGACCCTCTTCCCCACGGTGATGCGAAGGTGTATCTCGGCTTCGGTCTCAGCCCCGGTGCCCCCCACCGCCCCGTCGCCCATGACCGCGTGGCAATCTCCCATGGCCAGCAGGCCTCCCTCAACCAACACCGGCATATAGAGGGTGCTTCCCGCCACCAGTTCCTTCATATCTATGTCGCCGCCGTAAGGTCCGCTGTCGTTGGCCGCTTGTTGAACATATTCGGGGGTGGTGGCCACCAGGCCCACAGAGGGCCTGAGGGGGAGCTTAAGGCCGCCGGGGAAGATGAGCTGGTCTCCCTCGATGGGCATGACCGTTAGATGGTGCCGTGAAAAGTCCTCGGCCAGGAACCCCCGGCCTGGACTGACCAGGTGCATGGCCTCTTTGATTGCCTTTATACTCAGGAAATCTATCTTCAGGGCGTCTCCAGGGACGGCGCTCTCCACGTAGATGGGGCCCGTGACCGGCGCCTGGGGACCCCTCTGGCTTATGGCAGCAATATCCCGTAGTCCCTGGAAGGCGTCATTAGTCTCAACTAGAAGCTCATCCCCCGAAGCAACCGTTATGGCGGGGCTGGCCTTCGGATCGAGCTCATAGACGTACCTGTCCTTGGTCAGACGTTTCATCGCAGTCCTCCCCATGGCTTCAGGTGGTAACTGGGGGAACAGACGTGTCTTCCGAATACAAAATCTTGTAGAACTCTACCCCAGAGACACCTACACGTCAAGCAACGGCCCGTTGGTTTGACGCCCTATGGGGCCCTGGGTATACTGCACGCTTACAGCGGTCGCCTGACCCTGATTCCCATCAGCAAACGGTGTTTAATTTTGCCACGGAGACAAAGAGTCACGGAGATTAATCGATTACTCCTCTATGTCTCTGCGCCTCTGTGGCCTTTACTCCCCGTTTATGCGATTGGGGAAACGTCCGCATAACACCCAGCGGAAGTGAGGAGGAAACATCGTGCCAGACAAGAAACGGAAGACCACAAGACTGAAAGAGCTGTTCGAGAGGCCTGAGATCTTCGTCCTGGCGGGTGGAACGAGCCCACTGCTGGCCCGGATGGCCGAGATGGTGGGGTTCGAGGGTTTTTACATGTCGGGTGGCAACACTTCCGCCCATCTGCTGGGCTGGCCCGACGTGGGCGTAACCACCATGAGGGATATAGTGGACAACGCCCGCCGCATAGCCATGGCGGTGGACATACCGGTGTTCTCTGACTGCGACACTGGATACGGCAACGCGGTCCAGGTCTACCGCTCAGTCCAGGAGTTCATCCAGGCGGGGGTGGCTGGTGTTCACATCGAAGACCAGGAGTCGCCCAAGAAATCGGGCAGCATGGCGGGACGCCGCTGCATCTCCAAGGAAGAGATGGTGGGCAAGCTGAAGGCCGCCATGGACGCCAAGAAGGAAATGGACCCTGACTTCGTTATCGTGGCCCGCTGCGACTTCCGCGGGGCTGAAGGGGGGAGCTTCGAGGGGGCCATGGACCGGTGCCTCACCTACAAACAGGAAGCGAAGGTCGACGTGGTGTTTCCCGAGGGCCTTCAAACATGGGAAGAGATCCAGGAGGCCTGCCGCCGCATCCCCGGTCCGGTGTTGCCCCTGATCCACCCCACTGTAATAAAACCCCATCCCACGCTGGAGCAGCAAGAGGCGGCGGGATGTGCCGGAGCTTTCTACCCCAGCCTGACCACCATGGCGGCCCTTCAGGCTGCCTGGGACTTCCTGAATGACTTCAAGCAGCGGGGCACCACGGTCCTGGAGGAGCTTTATGACCGGTCGGCGAAGAGCAAGTTCGGCGCCATTGACAACAACCGGATAACCAACCTGAGCCGTGTCAAGGAAATGGAGGAGAAGTACCTCCCCTCCGAACTGCAGCGGGACTATGAGCACACTTTGGGCATACGCCCCAGCTAGCGGGCTCTTTGCACCTTTCCCAAGCTATTTGATTTACTATCAGTCCGACACCCAGTCTGAGGACACCCCATTACATGGAACGGCCCAGATAAGGAGAAGTGGGATGCCATCGGTTCGAACTAAGCTGAAGGCCATGCTGAACAAGGGCGAGCCGATAGTCGCCCCGGGCGCCTGTGACCCCATCAGCGCCCGGGTTGTGCAGGCGCTTGGATTTTCCGCGGTCTACATAGGCGGATACATATCAGGGGCCCACCTGGCCGTTTCTGAGCCCCTGATGACCATGACCGAGCAGCTGGATGTGGCCAGAAAGGTGGCCTATGCCGTGGACCTGCCGGCTATTTGCGACGGAGGGGCCGGTTACGGCGATCCGGTGCATACCATGCGTTCGGTCAGGGCCTACGAAGACGCAGGGCTCGCGGGGATGCACATCGAAGACCAGGTATTCCCCAAACGGGCCTCTTACCACAAGGGGCTTGAGCACGTCACCCCTCTGGACGAGTTCCTTGTCAAGATACGCTACGCCTTAGCCCGAATCCACCGAAGGACACGGATGGACGGCGTGAGGACAGCGGAAGGGGGTGGGTGAGGGAGCTACAGGGGAGATGGCCTGGGGTCTTGGGGTAGATGGGAGGCCGGCGGACGGTCTTCAGTCGCCGCACAGGGCCCCTAAGGCCCTATGCGGGAGTTGCGATGCGCGGGATGGCGAGAGGATACGCAGCAGGGGACTCTCGCGACCGGGGTGGCGCGAGATTGCGGGGACGTTGGGTCAGTTGCAGGCTGGCCGTCAGGCCGGGAACGGAATGGCTTGCAGCCGGGCCAAGGCGCGACTGAATTGGGTTTCCCAAGGCCAGCGCCGGGGGAGATGCAAAGTGAGGCGGCGCGCCGAGCGGGTGATCCGCCCCACCAGAGCGAAGACCCGCCGCCTGAGGGTCTTGGTGATCAGGGTCCCCTCGCCCAGACCAATCCGCGCCGTCCAGCGGGCCAGGTTATGCGCCATCACCTGTACCGCCAGCCAGGCGCCGTTGGCGGCGAAGCGCCCCGACGGCATGTGGTTCAGCCCGACGCCGTACTTGAGGTCGCGTATGGCGTTCTCGACCTCGGCGTGGCGGCGATGATCGGCCTCCAGTTCCAGCGTCTCCCCATCGCGGTCGGTGATGAAGGCGTGATAGCTGTATCTGGCGAAGAGGGCGAGCTGGGAACCGGGTGTCGGCTTCACCCGCCGGACAATGAGCCGCACCGGCGCGGCGTCCGGCTTGGTCTGGAACGGGGTGTAAGTCGTCTCGGCGACATCGGCGGCGCCGTCCATCCAGTAGGGAATGGGAGTCCAGTCCTCCTCTGGTATCGCCTCGATCAGGTCCCGCAGGCTGGCGCGCTGGCGGATGGTGATAGAGAAGCGGACATCCATTTCCCGGCAGGCGGCAACGACAGTGTGGGCGTAGAAGCCGCTGTCGGCCCGCACCGTGAGTTGTCCCCTGGCCCCGCCGTAGCGCACCCGCCCCACCGTCTCACGCAGGAAGTGGGCCGCGCCACGGGCGGTGTTGGCCCGGCCCTCGCGCAGCCGGGACATCAGCACCTCGCCGGTGCCGGCGGCAATGGCCAGCAGCGGGTGATAGCCGCGGGCGCCGGTATAGCCGTGGTGGCGCGCTCCCTCCTTGGCCAGTCCATAGGTCTCGCAGATGGTCGAGTCCAGGTCGATGCTCAGGGGCGAGTCGCCGGGTCCGGCCCCAGCGGCCCAGGCCCGGGCCAACAACTGGCGGCTCACGCGGTCGAGTTGACGGACATGCCCCCACCGGAAGCTGCGCAGGAAGGTCCCCAGGGTGGATGACGCCTTGACCACGCAGCCTAGAACACCGACCGTCCCACCAGCGCGCAGCGCATCGGCGTCGTCGATGCAGTCGCCGCCTGCCAGCGCGGAAGCGACCAGCGTCAGCATCTTGTCCCCAGTGTTCGCCCGTCCCGGCGCTCCGCCGAGGTCAAGGTGATGGTCGACGAGTTCCCGCAGGCCCAGGTGCCGGGCTAGGGTGGCCGGCAGGAGCAGGCCGGCATTGGCCACCAGGCGATGGTCGTCAAAGAGGATGCGGATACGGTCGGGTTTGTTCTGTGGCAGCATCTATTGGGTGCTCCTTGTTTCCGGGCTGGTTTCTGTTCCAAAACCATTATCCCAGATTCAGAGGAGCACCCGCTGGCTTCTTCAAGGGCTGTCCCCAAGGCCGTCCTTCGGTGGATTCGGGCTTACAGGCCCGCCGGGACAAGGACTTCCTCATCATAGGCCGCACCGACGCCTTTTCCGCCGTGGAGGGCTCCATGGAAGAGGCTATCCGGCGGGGCTGTGCCCTCAGAGACCTGGGCGTGGACGTGGTCATGCCCCGGGGGGTCCGGAAGAGGGAGGACCTGGCGGCATTCCGCAAGGGGGTGGCGGATGTTTCCCTGGTGGTTATCGCCGGCCACGATTCCATCTCGGTAAAAGAATATAGAGACCTGGGCTACCAGATGATGATCTACGCCACCACATCCATAACCTCCGCCGCCACCGCCGTCTACGATGTATACCAGAGCCTCAAGGAGACAGGCCTGACCGGCGTCAGCGAAGAGGAGATAGCGAATCGACGAGCGCGGGTGGAGGAGCTGATCAGCCTGCCTGAATACTACCAAGTCGAGGCGGAGACCACCGAGAAGGCCTTCCAGGGACAACGCCCGCCCCACTGAGGAGAATACCCCAAAGGAGTAGTGCCAGAATAGTGCCTTACCTGACCCCGGCCTCCTCCGATGCCTGGTACCTCCGTTCCATATCGTAGATACCCTCCAGGCCCAGCAGATTGGCCACGTCGAAACGAGTGGCGTAGCGGTCGGGGTTCACCTTGCCCGTAGCTTTAAGCTCCTCGAAAGCGTCCTTGACGGCCTTATAAACGAGCCATATGGTGCTTCCGCAAATCATCAGCTTGAAACCTCGCTTGCCCACCTCCTGGGAGGGCAGCAAGTCGCCGTTGTACATTCGAGGGAATGCCTTCAGGTCTTCGGCGTAGGTATCCAGGTCCTCCACCGACTTGATGCCATCCACGAACACCATATCGGCCCCGGCCTCGGCATACCTCCGGCACCTATTGACCGTATCCTCCCACCCCGTTACTGTAAAGGCGTCGCAACGGGCAATAATGGTGAAATCGGGGTCAGTCCGGGCGTCCAGGGCCGCGCGGATCTTCTGGACCATATCCTCCTGAGGTATGACCTGCTTTCCTGCGAAGAACCCGCATTTCTTGGGAAAGACCTGGTCCTCAATGTGTATAGCCGCCACACCCGCGTCCTCGTACTCCCGGACTGTGCGCCACACGTTGAGGGGATTGCCGTAGCCGGTATCGGCGTCGCACACTACGGGCACCGACACGGCCCGTGAAATGTAACGGGCGTTCTGGACCATCTCCGTCTGGGTAAGGAGCCCCACATCCGGGTAGCCCCTTTCGGCCGAGGTGCCCGAGCCTGTCATGTACACCGCCTCGAACCCCGTTGCTTCGGCAATCTTGGCATGGAGCGCATTCAGAATAAAGGGCGCGACTATCATCCGGTCCGAGTTGAGCAATTGCCTGAATTGGGTCGTAGTCTTCATCTCTTCCTCCTTCGGCAGGGGATAGTTCCGGCGGCAGGGGCTAGTTCCGGCCCCACTTCCGTCCGGTTATGTAACGGAAGGCCGCGGTTGCGGCGGTGGCGCCGTCTCCCGCAGCGGTCACAAGCTGAGAGGCGGATCGCTGCCTGATATCGCCGGCGGCGAATATGCCTGGCACATCCGTCGCCATCCAGAGGTCCACCGGTATGTGGCCCGCGTTGTCCGTCTTGACTATTCCTCGGACGAACTCGCTGTTGGGCTCCAACCCCACATACAAGAAGACGCCTGAAAGCTCCACGCGATTAGATTGGTTGGTGACCACGTTTCGCACCTGCACCCCGGTCACCAAATCCTCACCCAGTATAGAACCCACCACCGTGTTGAAGGCTGTCTCGATCCTGGGATGCCTCAGAAGCCGGTCCTGAAGCACCTTCTGCGCCCGGAACTGGTCCCTGCGGTGGAACAGGACCACTCTGTCCGCGTATTCCGCCAGGGTCAATGCTTCGTCCGTGGCAGAGTCGCCGCCGCCGACCACTCCCACGACCTCTCCACGGAACAGGGGCCCGTCACAGGTAGCGCAGTGGGAGACGCCCCGGCCGTAAAGCTCCTCTTCGCCGGGGATGCCGAGCTTCTTCAGTGTGGAGCCGGCGGCCACAATGAGGGCCTTGGCCCGGTAGATGTCTTCAGTTGTCGTGACCACTCTGTATGGGTCGTCCAGGACGGCCCCGGTGGCCTCCGCCATCACGTACTCCGCTCCGGAGTCGGCGGCCTGCTCCTGTATCAGAGGGACCAACTCCGCGCCCGGTACCCCCTGGGGAAAACCCGGGAAGTTTTCGATCTTCTCTGCGTTAATGATCTGGGTCCCCGGCATCAGCTGCTCGATTATGGCCGTCTTGAGGCCGTAACGGGCGGCATACATCCCGGCGGTAAGCCCTGCGACGCCTGCGCCCACGATCACCACGTCGTATTCTACAGCCAATGCCTAAACTCTCTCCTATGGTCCTTCCGAGGCTCCCCACGGGCCTTCCTGCCTGTATATATAGGGACCTGCCGCGCCGCCTAACTATATCTCCGGCTCCGCGAGGGTGTCAAGGCACGTGGACCACCTCCGGGGCCTTGCGATTGTCATTGCAAAGGCCAAAGCCCCGAAGCAATCTTAGCAGGGCCGGCCGGTCCCGGTCCCGCCGGGGTTCCTGCTACATTTTTTCTATTGACGCTGCATGTGCCCAAGGCTACAATTCAGAAAATCTCTACTGGAGGTGGGAAGGCGATGAAGCGCGGCTACGCGGAGACACCCGAGGGCCAGGTACACTTCAGGACCGAGGGGGAAGGAGACCCCCTGCTCCTGTTACATCAGGCGCCCCGCTCTTCCCGCATGTATGTGAATCTAATTCCTCTACTATCAGGCCACTACCGGGTTATAGCCATGGATATGTTGGGGTACGGTAGCTCCGACCCTCCTCCAGAGGACGTGGGAATGCCCTACATGGCCCGGAACGTTATCCATGTCCTGGACGCTCTGGAGATAGAGAAGTGCCATCTTTTCGGCCTCCATACAGGCTCGGGCGTCGCGGTTGAGGCGACGGCAAGCTGGCCTGATAGGATGGGCACCTTGACCATATATGGCTTCCCCCTGGTGGAAAATGAGTCGGAGCGGCAGTCAGTTAATACCACTGCCGAGGGCCCGGACTGGCTCCCGGCCAGTATCGCAGCTGACGGCACCCATCTGACCAAGGCCTGGATGCGCGCCTACAGCGAAGTGCTCAGGATGTGGCTACATACGGCTAATCCGCCTTCCCAGGCGCTCCACCCCTCCCCGACAGTCCCCACCCATTCTTGCGCTTCTCCGGAGCTCCTCCAGTTCATGCAGCGGTGGGTGCTGGACTTCATTGAGACCATGGACAATCAGGATAAGATACGCAAAGCCCTGTTCGGCTATAACTTCGTAGCCAGGCTTCCTTTAATTAAGGTACCCACCCTCCATATTGAACCCGACAGCCCCTACGAGAACCCATTCTGTCGGCGTGGCAAGGCAGTACAGAAGCTCATCCCCGGAAGCGAGGCCGTGACCCTCCAGGGCTCCGACGACAACGGGGCCGAGTTCAAGGCGCCGGAGCTGGCCGAGACCATCCTCGGCTTCCTGCGGAAACACAAGCTATAAACTAGTCCAAGATGGGTTGGGCTATAATCAACAGGCTCACCACGGTGTACATCACCATGAGGGCGAGCATGGGGAATTGGCTCTTCAAGGCCACCAGACGGTCACCGAAGAGGCGCATGGAGATGCGGTGCGCCAGATAGACCGCGATAATGTGTCCCGCCACTATCACGGCCACCGAGAGGAACCAGAGGACCTTTGCATCGATGACGCCGATGTCTACTGTATAGCCGGAGGTCCCGAAGAGGTCCCAGCCTCGACCGAAGGGGTCGGAGGCGAGAGGGACGATTAGCTGGCCCTGGACTATCAGAAGGGTGATGAAGTGGGCGATGTTATAAGCCAGGGCAATTGGAATAAGGCTGTATACGAATGCCCTGGCCAGGTCCCCCACCCCCACAGTTCCGCCCACCGCACGAGCCATCAGGTAGGAGAAGCTCAGATACACCAGCAGGAAGGCGACGGGAAACAGGACCAGGCCCAGGGTGTCGGCTATAGTGAGGCCGTTCAGGACAATGTTGTTGAGTAGCCCCGAGAAGATGTCCAACGACTGAGACTGGACTTCCACCCACGCCGGGGTGGCGCTGAGGCCGTCGAAAGTAACCGTGGACAATTAAGAGGATCACCATGACCAGCATGTCGCTGGATATGCCCTCGCTCCTCGCCAGACCCACGGCGAAGGGCCTGATATTCACCTCTTTCGTTGCCACGGATATCGAAGGATGTGCTGGACTACTTCGAACTTCAGGGTTCCCTACCGCATCGTATGCACTGAAACTGGCCTTCTCGAAACACTCGTAGCAGTTCACACACTCGCCATCCCTGTCCAGGCAGCGCCCATCACACCGCCGGCACAGCTCCCGTTGGCTGACCCTCACCTCGGTGGGCGCGAAACGGGCCAGGAAGCCAAAAACAACGGAAAAAGCCTCCCCGTGCCGCAACCATTGGTGCTTGCCGAAGAACACCATCCCGCCGAGAGTGATGGCGGAGTAGACGATGGCCATTACGCCTAATCTGGCGGGCAGGGCCGACTCGGAGTAGCCGTTCTCAAGCCAGGCGAAGAGCAGGAACAAGACGACGGCAGGCCAGATGCCCCAGGCCCGGGGATACTCATCGTTGAAGGACAGGCCCCCGCCGGGCCTGAATCTGGTGTACAACCCCTCGGCCCACTCGAATACTATCTTCCATGGGTTTATGAGGGCCCACAGATTCCCTATCAATGCCACCACGAAACCCATCCCCACCCACCAGATGACCCAGACAAAAGTGGGTGAGAAGTTCAGGGAGGGTGTCTGGCTGCCGAAAAGCCCGGTGGCTATGACCAAGCCCAACAGGAAGACCGACAGCAGCTTAATCGGCGCCAGTAGCAACGGACTCGCCATGATAAGCCGAAACCACCGGCGCCGGAACAGGTTATACCGCCAGTAGGCGCCATGGCCGGTGCTGCCCCTCACAAAGAGACCAATAACCACAAAGGACAGGACCACTGCCGCACCAGCCCCCACGAGTAAGTAACCCAGTGGTACCGGCAGGTCGTACCTCTCCCCGAAGCCGTGGGCGTAGGCCGGCCTGGCCAGCAGCGCTGTCGCCAGGGCGAGGAGGGGCAGCATTATTCTGAGATGTACCATTTCGGCATTCTCCGGCTTTTCATCGGAGGTAAATAGCTACCTGGGATTCACCAGAAGAACGGCAATTTCGACCTCTTCCTCACTGTGTTCATCACCGTTCCCCTCTCCGTGCTCTCCCTCTTCTTCTACATGTTCTTCCAAAAGGTGGGCAGTGATTTTGAACCTGCCGGCGATATTCGCCTCGAAGAAGAAATCCACCACCTCTCCGGGCATGACATCCTGGGTTATGTCGTAGCCATGGAGATGGAACTCCACGGGCACTTCAGCTTCTATCTTCAGAGTGACCCTATCGTCCTGCTTCACCTCGAAATTCTCTGAGCTGAGCGCCCCGTCCTTCACCGTCAACAGTTTCCCTCCCTCCAGTTTGACAGGAATCACCAAGTCCTCCGGCTTACCGCCACCGCCACAGGCCGCCGCCAGTAGGGCGATCAACACGGTGATGGCCGCCATTAAAGTTCCCATTTTCAATACTCTGATAATCATTCTCCGTTCTCTTTCAGGCTCTTTCCTTTCGGCGCAGTTTTCGTTTACTAATCCGGTCTAACACCCAAACTGAAATGATCAGGGCCACTATAGCCAAAGCCGCTACGAAGGCCAGGCTGATCCCCCCGCCCTTGGTCACATCCAGGGGGACCGCCAGCCTGGCCTCACCCAGTTCGGCGTTCAAGTCCAGGGTCAGTTCCAGCTACCCACCATGTCCAGAGTAATGTCCGCATCATAGAACTCGGGACGCTGGAGAGTGTTCACGGCCCGCACCGGCCCGGCGATGGTGGCATCGATCGGGCCCTCCGCTGCCACCATCACTGTCGCGTCAGTCAATAGAACGCCGCTCCCGGCATCTTTCACCAGGATGCTAAGCCCGAATCCACCGAAGGACGTCCTTGGGGACAGCCCTTGAAGAAGCCAGCGGGTGCTCCTCTGAATCTGGGATAATGGTTTTGGAACAGAAACCAGCCCGGAAACAAGGAGCACCCAATAGATGCTGCCACAGAACAAACCCGACCGTATCCGCATCCTCTTTGACGACCATCGCCTGGTGGCCAATGCCGGCCTGCTCCTGCCGGCCACCCTAGCCCGGCACCTGGGCCTGCGGGAACTCGTCGACCATCACCTTGACCTCGGCGGAGCGCCGGGACGGGCGAACACTGGGGACAAGATGCTGACGCTGGTCGCTTCCGCGCTGGCAGGCGGCGACTGCATCGACGACGCCGATGCGCTGCGCGCTGGTGGGACGGTCGGTGTTCTAGGCTGCGTGGTCAAGGCGCCATCCACCCTGGGGACCTTCCTGCGCAGCTTCCGGTGGGGGCATGTCCGTCAACTCGACCGCGTGAGCCGCCAGTTGTTGGCCCGGGCCTGGGCCGCTGGGGCCGGACCCGGCGACTCGCCCCTGAGCATCGACCTGGACTCGACCATCTGCGAGACCTATGGACTGGCCAAGGAGGGAGCGCGCCATCACGGCTATACCGGCGCCCGCGGCTATCACCCGCTGCTGGCCATTGCCGCCGGCACCGGCGAGGTGCTGATGTCCCGGCTGCGCGAGGGCCGGGCCAACACCGCCCGTGGCGCCGCCCACTTCCTGCGTGAGACGGTGGGGCGGGTGCGCTACGGTGGGGCCAGGGGACAACTCACGGTGCGGGCCGACAGCGGCTTCTACGCCCACACTGTCGTTGCCGCCTGCCGGGAAATGGATGTCCGCTTCTCTATCACCATCCGCCAGCGCGCCAGCCTGCGGGACCTGATCGAGGCGATACCAGAGGAGGACTGGACTCCCATTTCCTACTGGATGGACGGCGCCGCCGATGTCGCCGAGACGACTTACACCCCGTTCCAGACCAAGCCGGACGCCCCGCCGGCGCGGCTCATTGTCCGGCGGGTGAAGCCGACGCCCGGTTCCCAGCTCGCCCTCTTCGCCAGATACAGCTATCACGCCTTCATCACCGACCGCGATGGGGAGACGCTGGAACTGGAGGCCGATCATCGCCGCCACGCCGAGGTCAAGAACGCCATACGCGACCTCAAGTACGGCGTCGGGCTGAACCACATGCCGTCGGGGCGCTTCGCCGCCAACGGCGCCTGGCTGGCGGTACAGGTGATGGCGCATAACCTGGCCCGCTGGACGGCGCGGATTGGTCTGGGCGAGGGGACCCTGATCACCAAGACCCTCAGGCGGCAGGTCTTCGCTCTGGTGGGGCGGATCACCCGCTCGGCGCGCCGCCTCACTTTGCATCTCCCCCGGCGCTGGCCTTGGGAAACCCAGTTCAGTCGCGCCTTGGCCCGGCTGCAAGCCATTCCGTTCCCGGCCTGACGGCCAGCCTGCAACTGACCCAACGTCCCCGCAATCTCGCGCCACCCCGGTCGCGAGAGTCCCCTGCTGCGTATCCTCTCGCCATCCCGCGCATCGCAACTCCCGCATAGGGCCTTAGGGGCCCTGTGCGGCGACTGAAGACCGTCCGCCGGCCTCCCAATCTACCCCAAGACCTCAGGCCATCTCCCCTGTAGCTCCCTCACCCACCCCCTTCCGCTGTCCTCACGCCGTCCATCGGTGTCCTTCGGTGGATTCGGGCTAAGGTGCAGATTGCCTACCCTGGGGCTCCCAGGCAGGATTCCCACCTCCAGCTCGTATGGACCCACCCTTTCATTCTTTACCACCGGCCGTGTGCCTCCATTGGCATGGACAGCCAAGGGCCCATGGGCGAAGATGAACAGAGCAGCCGCCGCTAGAATGGCAGCAACCAAAAATCGGTACCGGCATCCACTAATAGACATGGCGAGACTCCCGGTTGGGCATTCCTGGCACAGGGAGAAGCAACTTTGTCTGACCCTGAGGAACCGAGTTAATCCGGGCAACTCGTTGGACAACCCGGATTTAGGGGAATGTGGCTATACTCGGGGAGGTCTTTGGGGGGGCACTATAATTGCTTCGGGGGGAATCTTATCATCGCTGGATATCCCGGATATTAGGGGTTCATCTTCAGAGTCCAGAAAGGCGAAGGCTGCATACACAGTTGGAGCGGCCACGGAATCAAAGAACAGGAGCATCTCTTTGTTGGAGGTCAGATAAACGATGTCATCGGGCGGCGAATCCCCTGATGAAGGACCTTCAGCGCTAGCTTCCAGTCCATCCCGGGCATGGAGATAATCATGGGGTGTCTCGTAAGAGTGTACATGGCCCGGGTCCACCGGGCCGGAGTAGATGTGAACATGATTAGCCTGTCGTTCGGCGAAGTGGTGGTCCAGGATAGGCCCCAGCAGGGCCACGGCCATAGCAAGCAGGAGGGTCGCGAGACTGGCTGACTGGAATACCCTGGGCAGCATGACTGCAATCTTATCATACCCCTTCGCTCCCCGAATAAGTCAATCAGGCGATGGGGCGATGGATGTGAGCCTGCGACCAGGGCGCCGCCAGTGCGCGACCAGTCCCCGGGATGGCGCGAAAATGAGGGCCAGGAGGAAGAGCCCGGTGGATACCATGACGATGGCGGGTCCGGAGGGGATGTCCAGGTGGAAGGATAGGTAAAGCCCGGCCACGATTGCCGCCAATGCCACTCCCACGGCGGTGGCCATGATGCCTGGGAGCCGCCGGGCGAGGAGGCCCGCCGTCGCGGCAGGGGTGACCAGCAGGGCCAGCACCAGAACTATACCCACCGTCTTCAGTGCCGCCACCGTGGTCACGCCCACCAGCACGGGAAGAAGGTACTGCATAGCGCGCACTGGCACCCCCGAGGCCGCCGCCATAGTCGCGTCGTAGGAGGAAAAGAGCAGTTCTTTGTAGAACAAGGCCACCACCAGCAGTACGATGCCCGCCACGACTCCAATCAGGATAACGTCGTTCCACGACGTCCCCAGCACGTTGCCAAAGAGGAAGCTGAAGAGGTCGGCTGTATAGTTGCTCACCCGGCTGACGATTATAATGCCCAGGGCCAGTCCACCTGCGTATATGATACCCACAGAGGTATCCAGACGGATATTGGCACGGCGGCTGATATAGGTAATGCCGATAGAGGCTGGCACGGCCCAGGCCAACGCTCCCAAGAACACAGAACCCCCTAGCACGTAGGCCGCGGCTATGCCCGTCAGGGATGAATGGGCCACAGCGTCTCCCATGAAGGCCAGGCCCTTGAGGACCACGAAGGTGCCCACGACGGCGCAGGCGACGGCGGCCAGGCCGGCAGCCAGATAAGCCCGCTGCATAAAGGCAAACTGAAAGGGGTCGGCGAGGGCGTCGCTCATTGGCCCGGATAGCTTATTTGGGTGATCGGCTCTTCGTCCAGGTGATGCTGGTAGGCGTAGGCTTGGCTGTCCAGGTGCACCATAAGAAGATGTGTCCCGAAGGTCTCGCTGAGGACCTGCTCGGTCAACACCTCCTCCGGGGTCCCCTGGGCCACCAGACGGCGGTTCAAACAGGCCGCGTGATGGCAGGCAACGGATACGCAGGAGAGATCGTGGGTGCTCAGGACCACGCTGGCCCCTCCGGATTGCAGATCCCGGAGAATGTCCAACAACTGGTGCTGGGCCGTGGCATCCAGGCCTGCAAGAGGCTCGTCCAGAAGCAACAGCCGGGGGTTGTGGGCCAGGGCCCTGGCCAGCAGCACCCGACGGCGCTGGCCGCCCGACAGCTCGCCTATGAGCCGTTTGTGAAGATGGCCCACCCCAACCCTGTCCAGGGCGGCTTCCGAAGCCCTCCGGTCTTCCTTCGCCGGCCGCCTAAACAGGCCCAACCCGCTGTAGCGTCCCATCAGGGCAACGTCCCCAACGGTTACCGGGAAGTCCCAGTCCACCATCTCCATCTGGGGCATGTAGCCCACCAGAGGCCGCTGGGTGCGGCTTGGCCGACCGAACACCATAACCTCGCCCCGCCAGGGACGCAAGAGCCCCAGGACCACCTTGAACAGGGTAGACTTGCCCGAGCCGTTCGGCCCGATGATGCCCATTATCCCGCCCTGGGATACCTGAAGGGTGATGTCCTCCAGGGCGATGGTCGAGCCGTAGCCTGCCCACAGACCATTAATGCTCAGGACGGGGGCGCCGCCCTCCTCGTATACCATATCTCTCTCCATCCTGTTGCTCAGTCCTTCAGCCTCAGCAGACTATTGGCATTGAACCTCATCATCTCTATATAGGTGGATACGTCGCCGTTCAGGGAATCGGAGTAGATAGCCCCCACGGCGACTCCGGTGTCCCTTGCCGCCTGCTCCATAACTGCGGGGCTGAATTGAGGCTCGACGAACACCACAGGTATCCCCTCTCCCTTAATTCGCTCCATCACCTCGACAATCCTGCCGGGGGTCACCTGACCCCCATCCCAGGGCACGAAAGCCGACACATCCCAACCGTAATGTTGGCCGAAGTGGCCGAAGGCATCGTGGAAGGTGACCAGGCGCCTGCGTTCGGGCGGGACGGCCTTCAGGGTCTCGCCGATCTCCCGGTCCAGCTCCCGCAATTTCGCTATGTAAACAGCGGCGTTGGCCTGATATCCCTCGGCGACGGAGGGATGCGCCCTGATCAGGCCATCCCGTATCCGCTGGACATAGTGGATCGCGTAGGCAGGGTTCTGCCAGAAATGAGGGTCCCCCGGTAAAGGATTGTCGTCATCGTCGGATTCCTGCCTACCGCCATCGTCTTTTCCCACTGACCCAGTCTTTGCGAAAGATATATCCTGAAGACCATCCGACGCCACAACGTAGACCGCATCATCACCGCCAGCCGCCTGAACCAGCGAGTCGAGAAAAGCGTCCAGCCCCATGCCGTTGGACACGATAAGCCGGGCGCCGCTTACGGCGATGCTGTCCGATGGAGTTGACTGGAAGGAATGGGGATCTGCCCCGGATGGCAGTATGAACCGCACATCCACTCTATCTCCGCCCACGTTCCTTACAAAGTCGGCTAGAATGGCAGTGGTGGTAACTACCTGCACCAGATCTGTGGAAGGAAAGGTAGGTATCGGGCTTGGTCCACCGGCACATGCTACCCCAACCACGCCTACGGCCACCGGCAGTGACAGCGACACCCGCAGTCTCTGGGACTGGACAGCCAGCTTTGGGGTTCTAACGGATATAGCAATCATGGCACGCCAATTAATACTATGTATCACTTTTAACAGTAATTGGTACAAAGTATCATTAAATATCAAAAAAGAGACTATACAGCCGAAGGCGCGGAGGAAACGCAGTCCTGGCACCGCCCATACACCTCCAGCCGGTGACCATCCATCTTGAATCGGTGCTGAGAGGCCTTGTCCCTCAACAACCCATCGATATCGCAGCCCAGAAGGTCCTGGGACAAGCCGCACTCAGAGCAAATCAGGTGATGGTGGTGTCCCCGGTGGCTGAGCTGGTAGTGGAGGCTGCCGTCGTCCAACAGCACCCGGCACAGGATGCCCGACTCCACCATCAAGTTGAGGCCCCGGTACACGGTGGCCCGACCCACCTGGGGAAGCTCCTTGCAAAGCTCCTCGGCGCCGAAATGGCGCTCCTTTACAGCAACGGTCCGCAGCAACGCGAGGCGGGGCCTGGTGGAGCGGTACCCCCGGTCTTCCACTATCTGCATAAGCTGGTCTGCCTTCGAGTGTCCGGTCCTGCGCTGCATAGTTATTGATACTCCGTCTCGATGTTCATAAAAATTTATCACACCCAGGGCGGATTGTCAATCTGGCATGTGGTTGGGTAACCATTAGCCTATCTACGGGTCTCGGAATGCCTTGTCTTGGGAGGCCAAAACTGCTAGAATGCAGCCGTTCCTTCTATGATGCCAGATAGGGACGTTCAGAAAGGAGATACTGGTTGGGGAAGATAAGAACCGCTGTGATCGGGGTTGGGAACTGCGCCTCCGCACTTGTCCAAGGGGTACATAAATATCAGGCCCTATCCGAAGCCGGCGATATGCCGGGGGTCATGCACGCAGACGTGGGCGGATACTGGATCGGAGACATAGAGTTCGTGGCCGCCTTTGACGTGGACGTGAACAAGGTGGGTAAAGACCTGTCCGAGGCGATTTTCCTGCCCCCCAATAACACATTCAAGATCTCCGATGTACCCCATCTGGGGGTAACCGTAGACCGGGGTATGACCCATGACAGCATCGGCAAATACGTTTCTCACATGGTCAAGAAGAGCCCCGGTGCTACCTCTGACATCGTGGGTATATTGAAGGACCGCCAGTGTGACGTAGTGATAAACTACCTCCCGGTGGGCAGCGAAATGGCCACCAAGTGGTACGTAGATCAGGTGCTTTCGGCCGGATGCGGCCTGATCAACTGCATCCCCGTATTCATCGCCAGAGAACAGTACTGGCAGCGGCGGTTCGAGGAATATGGCCTACCCATAGTCGGCGACGATATCAAGTCCCAGGTGGGCGCGACCATCACCCACCGTGTCCTGACCAATCTCTTCAAGGACCGGGGTGTAACGGTGGACCGTACCTACCAGCTGAACTTCGGGGGCAACACAGATTTCCTTAACATGCTGGAGAGAGAGAGGCTGGCCTCTAAAAAGGAATCCAAGACCAACTCTGTGACATCCCAGCTGGACTACAGCCTGGGAGACCGGAACATCCACATAGGCCCCAGCGATTATGTTCCCTGGTTAGATGACCAGAAGTGGTGCTACATCCGTATGGAAGGGAAGCTCTTTGGTGGAGCCCCCATCAACCTGGAGCTGAAATTAGAGGTATGGGACAGCCCCAACTCGGCAGGGGTTGTCGCCGACGCCGTTCGTTGCTGCAAACTTGCCATGGACAGGGGGGTCAGCGGGACCCTGGTGGGCCCCTCCGCCTACTTTATGAAGTCACCGCCTATCCAGTACACGGATGACGTTGCCCGACAGATGGTGGATGATTACATCGTGGGCAAGGACTCCTGAAAAGCTTACAAAGACTTAACCCATGAAAATAGCCCTCGTGTCACCCTATGACTTCACGTGGCCCGGAGGTGTGACGGCACACATCTCTCAGCTCGCCCACCAGTTCACACTGCAAGGTCATCAGGTGAAAATCCTCGCTCCCCACTCACCTTCCAGGGATTTTCCAGAGGACAGCGACGTCGTTCCCCTGGGAAGGTCCGTACCTATACCCTCGGCGGGATCCATCGCCAGGCTTTCCTTTTCAGTTTGGCTCCGATCCAAGATCAAGGATACCCTGAGCAAAGAGTCCTTCGACATTGTCCATCTCCATGAGCCTTTGATGCCGGTGCTTCCCCTCATGGTCCTCCAGTACTCCAATTCCCTCAACGTTGGCACCTTCCACGCCGTCTTCGGGCGGTTCAGAAATTACGGCTGGTCCCATCGTATTCTGAAAAGATACTGGTTCAAGCGGCTGAACGGCCTCATCGCCGTGTCCCCCGCCGCCCACGGTTATGTCAGCCGGTTCTTTCCGGGGGACTACCAAATCATCCCCAACGGAATAGACATAGACTACTTCACGCATCCACGCCCGGCTATTCCAGGCCTGGACGACGGTAAGCTGAATATCCTGTTCGTGGGGCGGTTGGAGAAGCGCAAGGGCCTCCGGTATCTCCTGGAAGCCTACGGCCGGCTGAAGTGGGATTTCCCGAACATCAGGCTCCTGGTGGCGGGGCCGGGCAACCTGGACAAGGACTGCTACCGGGTCCTAAGCGAGCGGAACCTCAAGGACGTGGTATTTCTTGGGAACGTGCCCTACCACGACCTTCCCCGCTATTACCAGAGTGCTCACATCTACTGCGCCCCGGCCACGGGAAGGGAGAGCTTTGGCATAGTGCTCCTGGAGGCCATGGCCTCTGGGAAACCCGTCGTGGCCTCACGCATCGAAGGTTATTCCGCTGTGGTAAAACACGGCGATCAGGGGCTATTGGTTCCCCCCAAGGACAGCACCTCTCTGGCCGACGCCATCGCCCTGCTGATCCGAAACTCCGACCTCAGGTATCAGTTGGCGGCCCGGGGAAGGCAGACAGTGGAGCAGTACCGGTGGGAGAAGGTGGCCCAGAGAGTTATGGACTTCTACGTGGACCTGATGGAGACATCCGTTGGTGATTCCGGGCAGAGAACAGTTTAGGGCCGCGGTTCTCCGGTATGTCGAGGAGCCCGGCGCCGGGGTCTTCCAGGCCCTGGGGTTCACCCCCAACTCTGTGACCCTACTGGGGTTTTCCGTGTCTCTGGCAGCCGCGGGACTGGTGGGGGCGGGGCTCCTGCTGCCCGGCGGTATTGTCTTTCTGGGCGGGAGCATCCTGGACCTCATGGACGGCGCTTTAGCCCGCCTCACGGGCAGGGTTACGAAATTCGGCGCCGTGCTGGACTCGCTGATGGACCGGCTGTCCGAGGCGGCCCTCTTCCTTGCCCTGGTCATTTACGGCCTGCGCGCCGATCTGAGCGACGGAAGGCAGCTTTTTCTGATGGTAGTCATTTTTGTCGCGCTGATAACATCCCAGGTAGTCAGCTACCTCCGAGCCAAGGGAGAGAGCTTGGGCATCGCCACCCGCACAGGCCTGATGACCCGCCCCGAGCGGGTCATTCTTCTGGCCCTGGGCCTTATCATCGGTCTCCGGGCCATTGAAGTCATCTTGATCGTCATCGCTACGGTATCCTTTTTCACCCTGTTACAACGCCTCTTTCAAATACGCCGGGCGCTCAACGAGCCCTGAGGCCCTCATATGGGGTGGATAAGCGGGCCGATCCGTTGTAAACTATCCTCTGCAACGGCCCTTTTGCCAGGAGGTGTCATGGCCATCATTCCCGAACGGGACCGGGACTCTCTGAAGAGAGAGTTTCGTAAAGAGCTTAAGAAGGATGTTTCCATTAAGCTTTTCACCCAAGGGTCTTCCCTGCTCGCCATCCCCGGCAGGGAGTGTCGCTACTGTCCCCAAACCCAGGAGTTAATGGAGGAGCTCACCGCCCTCTCGCCGAAATTGCACCTGGAAGTATATGACTTCTATAACCAACCGGAGGAGAGGACTAAATATGGCGTTGAGCGCATACCAGCCATAGTGATGGGCAATAACGGTGACGGCCGGATGAGATATTATGGCATTCCCATGGGCAACGAGTTCCCCGTCATCATAGAGGGAATCAAGACCATCTCCCGGGGTGTTAGCCCCCTCAGCATGGACACGAGAAAGAAGTTGCGCAAAGTAGACCAGCCTGTCCATATACAGGTGTTCGTGACACCTTCTTGAGGATACTGCCCCGGTGTGGCCAGGTTGGCCCACGCAGTAGTCCTGGAAAACTCCCTGATCAGTGCCGACGTTATAGAAGTGGAAGAGTTCCCGGCCATCGCCCAGATGTACGGTGTGAGGGGTGTCCCAAAAACAGTTATGGGCGCCGTAACCCAGCTCACCGGGGTGCTGCCCCAGATACAATTTGTAGGGGCCCTTCCCGAGGCCCAGTTTGTCGAGAAGGTCCTTGAGGCGGGTGTAAAGGAGACCTCCAACGACCCATCCTGAACCCCAAAGACCGGATAGCTGCCATAAATACTGGGGCGGAACAATTTCTGGCCGGCCAGGACCATGATGGGGCCGGTCTTCGGACTCGATGACAACGGGGCGCCGGATATCAAATTGCCGAAAGGCAGGGAATAACCGTGGCCAAAGAGCTTAGAGGCGATCTTCAGGGCAATGGCCTGCGCATTGCCATCGTGGTGGCAAGGTTCAACGGGTTCATTACCCAGCAGCTCCTCGCCGGAGCGCGGGAGACCCTTGTCCGCCACGGAGTCGGCGAGGATGATATCCTGGTGGCCTATGTGCCAGGCGCTTGCGAGTTGCCTATTACCGCCAAGACCCTGGCTCAAACCCAGCGGTACGATTCCATTATTTGCCTGGGTGCTGTGGTCCGCGGAGAGACCACACACTACGATATGGTAGCTGGACAAGCCTCGAGAGGCATTGGCCAGGCCTCACTGGAAACGGGAGTGCCGGTGATGTTCGGTGTGCTCACCACCGAGAACATGGACCAGGCCATCAACCGCGCTGGAGGGAAGGGCGGTAACGCCGGCTCCACCGCCGCCCAGGGGGCCATCGAGATGGCCCGGCTCATGCAGACCATCAAAGGGCTTAAGGCAGACTAGTCCACCACGTTGTAGACCCTGTCGCCGGGTCTCACCCTGTCGCTGACCTTGATCCCCACGGCCTGGCCCGGCGAGGCCTCCGTAGCGGGGGTGATATCCACTTCCATCGACTCCACCATGACCTCAACATCCGTGGTGTGACCTTTGATGCGGATACGGTCCCCTACCTTCAAGGGCCCGGACAGCTCTATCCCAGCCACCAAGGGACGGGCGAAAAGGCCGTCACGATGCCTATCTCGACCTCAAGCATGGCCCCGCTGTCCCTTCAAATCATGGATTTACCCTCACTATAAACCGGCGCCCACGGGCAGGGCAATGGATAAAATAAGTCGCCGGCCCAAAAGGCGAGCTGCCGCTTGACAGTCCTCAGCTTCAGACTTATGCTAACGCCAATTCATTACCAGACAGTAATGTAGCTTCATCGAAAGGGAGACGCATTGGCGGCTGTTGACAGGCTCATGGATGATGCGGTGGATATTCACGTCCACTTCGACCCCGATGCCAGGGTGGAGCGGCGCTCCAATGCGGTCGAACTGGCCCAGGAGGCCAAGAATGCGGGGATGAGAGGCCTGGTGCTCAAGAGCCATGAATACCCCACTCATCCAGTGGCCTACACAGTAACCCAGACAGTCCCCGGCATCTCCCTTATAGGCGGTGTCGCCCTGAACGTGGAGGTCGGAGGCCTTAATCCCACGGCAGTGGAGGCTTCGGCAAACCTGGGTGGTCGCATCGTCTGGATGCCGACCCTCTCCGCCCGCGCCGACCGCCAGGCAAAGGGGCTGGAAGGCGGCATATATCTCTTGGACTCCCAGGGCCGCCTCATCCCGGAGGTCTACCCCATTCTTGAGACAATAAAGCAGCACGACATGGTCCTGGCCACCGGCCATATCTCAACAGAAGAGAGCATGACCCTAGTGGATGAGGCCAAAAACCTGGGCATCCATCACGTCGTGGTGACTCACGCTACCACCATGTCGTTTCGTACCGGCATGACTGTGGATGATATGAAGGTCCTGGCGCGCAAGGGGGCCTTTATCGAGCATTGCGTACACGTGATGATGCCCCTTACCTATCGGCTCAGTCCCTCCGAGTTGACGGACACCATCCGCTCCATAGGCGCAGAGCAGTGCATCATCAGCACGGACTTTGGGCAGGCTTTCCACCCTTCTCCCCCTGAAGGGCTCCGCATGGGCATCGCCACCCTCCTCCAGGCGGGCATGGAAGAAGTGGAGGTGGGGATGATGGTGAAGGACAACCCCTCACGGCTGCTGGGGCTCTGAACGCTACCGGCTTCTACTCTTGTATCGCGCAAGCCAGTGGCCGGCGATTGCCGGGAAAGTTAATCAGCCAGAGAAAAACTGATCTGGCAGATATGCAGGCTGTCCTCCCTAACCTTGGCCCACTCGGCTATACGGTACCCCGCCACCCAGACTATGCCTCGTTCCGTCACCACCAGGGGGACCATGTCCCGCCAAGCCCTGGGAACTTTTTCGTCGACAAAGAAGTCCTGTAGCTTTTTGTCCGACGCCATCCCCAGGGGCTGGAAACGGTCCCCAGGCAGGCGTGTCCGCACGTGGACTCCCTGTCCGATGGCACCCAGGTCGAAACTAGCGGTGAAGGGGTCCTCCTCCATCACGCTTGAGGACGCCAGTAAACAGGCTTTGGCCTGCCAGCCCGGAATCCCGGTGAGCGGCTCATTTATTGGATGCGACGAAGGGCGGTCCCCATCCACGGAAGGCAGTAGGAGAGGATACTCCCCATCCAGGACTGGGAAGGGGCACCGGGGCCCCGTATCCCGGCCCAATACCAGCCGGCTCCGGTCGGAGTAAAGGACCATGCCCCTGGGCAGGCCCATCTCTTTCCCCGAGGGAGCGCCAACAAAGTCCGCCATTGCCTTCAGGTGGACCTCCTCCAGCCTCCTGAGGTCTCCGGTGGCCATCTGGTAGGACCTCCGCAACACCAGGCGTCGCATATATGGATGGAGAGACATCAAAGAATTAGAGTCCAGCCATATCGAATCACCCTCCCGCTTTGCGACGGTGGGCCAGACTTTATCCAGCTCCCTCTCCAGGAAGTCCACTTCCAGGCTGGCCGAACCGGCCAACCTCATCAGGGCGTCTCTTATCCTGGGGTTGTAGCTCTCCAGAGAAGGCAGCAGCTCGTGACGCAACTTGTTGCGGGTGAAGCGCCGGAGCAGGTTGCCCGTATCCTCCCGGTAAGCGATCCCGTGACTCCGGCAGTAGGCGGACGTCTCGCCTTTGGTGACATCCAGGAACGGACGGAAGAGGACCGCCTCCAGGCTGGATTCCCGGCTTCGCCACGTGGAAAGCTCGACCATAC
The DNA here is from genome assembly GCA_965225925.1 of Dehalococcoidia bacterium. GTDB lineage: Bacteria > Chloroflexota > Dehalococcoidia > Lucifugimonadales > JAGWBF01 > CBDDBY01. Next base: position 1,580,676 of record CBDDBY010000005.1, read on the forward strand.
CGCGAAGTCCGTGTACGCCCGTGCCCCGGAGGATGTGCATCAACACGGTCTCGGCCAGGTCATCGGCGGTATGGCCCAGAGTAATGGCGGCGGCGCCCGTTTCTTGGACAATCCTCGCCAGAAAGCTGTAACGCAACTCTCTGGCCTTCTCCTCAAAGGAGGATGTCTTCAGACCTTTCTGGTATACCGCGGGGTCGGTCTTCTCCACCGTCGCGGCCAGACCCAACCTATTGGCGAGGGCGCCGACGAACCGGGCATCTTCCACCGCCTCCTCACCGCGGAAATCGTGGTCCAGATGGGCAACGTGGAGACGCACGCCCTCGCTCCGGCTGAGGCCCACCAAGCAGTGGAGAAGGGCCACAGAATCGGAACCTCCGGAGACAGCCACCACAATGAGAGTATCGCCGCCACTGTAGCCGACTCGCTCCAGGGCCTCCCTTACTCTGGCTTCCACGGGGTCCACAATTTTACCCCTTCTGCCTGTATGCGCGGCCATCGCCACCTGACCTTCCCATCACTCAGGCCTTCCTCCGGCCGCCATAGGCCTGGCGATGCGGCATCCAGCCCGGTCCAACATCAGGGACTCGACTGAGAGTCCTCCCCGAAAAAGTGGCACTTTTCGTTAATGGTGAGCAGTTGGCGAGACCGGGTGTTGGCCTGGATTATACTGATGGAGGCCAGGTCGACCCTGAGGCGAGGGAACTGGGAGAAGGGGAGTCCGAGAAAACGGCACAGGATGGAACGGATAGCGAAGTTGTGAGATACGGCAACTATCGCGTCCCTGAGATGAGCTTTTTCGATCTCTCCGGTGGCGCGCCAGGCCCGCTCTTGAAGCTCATGCATCGACTCACCGCCGGGAAAGACGACCTGGGATGGGTCTTTACGCCAGGTGGCGTAAACGTGGGCGAACTGATTCCGCATCTCCTGGCCCGTAATCCCCTCCATCTCTCCCAGGTTCACCTCCTTGATCCCATCCACGGGTATCACGGGTATGGAAAGCTCCCTGGATATCTCCTCGGCCGTCATGAGGCTCCGGGGCAGGGGGCTGGCATAAAGAGCTGTCGGCTTCATGGGCAGCAGGGCCTTCGCCACAAGCCGGGCCTGCATTATCCCTTTTTCGCTAAGACCTATCTGGCTCTGGCCCTGCAATCTACCCTCTCTGTTCCAAGGAGTTTCCCCATGTCTTACCAATATGAGCCGCATTTATCCTCTTATCTTAAGGTTTCTACCTAGCACCGGGTCACATATATTTTAGAAACCCGGCCCGGCTATTCAAGATACGGCGCCGAAAAACCTCGGGGCGACGTTGTCAATCCCTATTATACTGGACAGAACTCGCAGCCGCCATGTGGGGTGACCACTCCCTGCGGTTACCGTTCTGAACAGAATGGAGGACCCTAATGTACATAGTGAGTTGTCGAGCCCGGGGAATCGAGCCCCTGCATCATTTCTGTCGCAAGGAGACCGGATAGCGTGCTGAAGGAGCCCTGATGCGGGTAATATCTCTAATTCAGGGGGATCGTTAAGCTTATGTGGGGTTCACCCGGTTTCAGTCCAGTTTTAAGCAAGGCAGCGCGGGTCTCCGCTCACATGAACATGCTCGTCCGGCAAGTCATCGGCCTCCAACTGAACGGTCAGGTGGTCGATGCCGAACTGCTGCTTCATCGTGGTTCGGAGACCGATTAGGATCGAGGACACCGTCCACCCTCCTTCAAGGGAAGTCCGGGCATGAACGCTCATCGCCACGCAGCCCGTAGCCAGGGTCCAGATATGCAGGTCATGGACTTCCTTGATACCTCCAAATCCCGCTATGGCATCCCGCACCTTCAGCAAATCAATGTGCTTAGGTACCCCTTCCAAAAGGACGTCTATTGTATGGCGAAGCAACCTTATAGCAGCAAAGACTATAAGTACAGCAATGAATATTCCTACGATGGGGTCTGCAAGGTACCACCCAGTAAACACCATAATGGTCCCTGCGGCTATCACCCCGACAGAGCCAAGAGCATCACCAACCACGTTGAGAAAGGCGGCCCTTACGTTGAGGCTTTTGTCATGGGTACGAGAGAAAACCCAAGCCGCAGCGATGTTAACGCCCAGACCGATTACGGCTATAATGAGCATCAACCCGCCGTTAATCTCTTGGATATTTTGCATACGCCGGACAGCTTCCACAATCACATATAAGGAAATCACAAAAAGGGCCAACCCGTTGAAGAGCGCCGCCAAGAACTCTCCCCTGTAGTAGCCGTAGCTTCTTCTTGAGGTGGCCTGCCGCCTGCTGTACCACAAAGCAAAGAGGGCCAGACCTTAGCCCGAATCCACCGAAGGACGGCCTTGGGGACAGTCCTTGAAGAAGCCAGCGGGTGCTCCTCTGAATCTGGGATAATGGTTTTGGAACAGAAACCAGCCCGGAAACAAGGAGCACCCAATAGATGCTGCCACAGAACAAACCCGACCGTATTCGCATCCTCTTTGACGACCATCGCCTGGTGGCCAATGCCGGCCTGCTCCTGCCGGCCACCCTAGCCCGGCACCTGGGCCTGCGGGAACTCGTCGACCATCACCTTGTGACCTCGGCGGAGCGCCGGGACGGGCGAACACTGGGGACAAGATGCTGACGCTGGTCGCTTCCGCGCTGGCAGGCGGCGACTGCATCGACGACGCCGATGCGCTGCGCGCTGGTGGGACGGTCGGTGTTCTAGGCTGCGTGGTCAAGGCGTCATCCACCCTGGGGACCTTCCTGCGCAGCTTCCGGTGGGGCATGTCCGTCAACTCGACCGCGTGAGCCGCCAGTTGTTGGCCCGGGCCTGGGCCGCTGGGGCCGGACCCGGCGACTCGCCCCTGAGCATCGACCTGGACTCGACCATCTGCGAGACCTATGGACTGGCCAAGGAGGGAGCGCGCCACCACGGCTATACCGGCGCCCGCGGCTATCACCCGCTGCTGGCCATTGCCGCCGGCACCGGCGAGGTGGCTGATGTCCCGGCTGCGCGAGGGCCGGGCCAACACCGCCCGTGGCGCGGCCCACTTCCTGCGTGAGACGGTGGGGCGGGTGCGCTACGGCGGGGCCAGGGGACAACTCACGGTGCGGGCCGACAGCGGCTTCTACGCCCACACTGTCGTTGCCGCCTGCCGGGAAATGGATGTCCGCTTCTCTATCACCATCCGCCAGCGCGCCAGCCTGCGGGACCTGATCGAGGCGATACCAGAGGAGGACTGGACTCCCATTCCCTACTGGATGGACGGCGCCGCCGATGTCGCCGAGACGACTTACACCCCGTTCCAGACCAAGCCGGACGCCGCGCCGGTGCGGCTCATTGTCCGGCGGGTGAAGCCGACGCCCGGTTCCCAGCTCGCCCTCTTCGCCAGATACAGCTATCACGCCTTCATCACCGACCGCGATGGGGAGACGCTGGAACTGGAGGCCGATCATCGCCGCCACGCCGAAGTCGAGAACGCCATACGCGACCTCAAGTACGGCGTCGGGCTGAACCACATGCCGTCGGGGCGCTTCGCCGCCAACGGCGCCTGGCTGGCGGTCCAGGTGATGGCGCATAACCTCGCCCGCTGGACGGCGCGGATTGGTCTGGGCGAGCGGACCGTGATCACCAAGACCCTCAGGCGGCGGGTCTTCGCTCTGGTGGGACGGATCACCCGCTCGGCGCGCCGCCTCACTTTGCATCTCCCCCGGCGCTGGCCTTGGGAAACCCAGTTCAGTCGCGCCTTGGCCCGGCTGCAAGCCATTCCGTTCCCGGCCTGACGGCCAGCCTGCAACTGACCCAACGTCCCCGCAATCTCGCGCCACCCCGGTCTCGAGAGTCCCCTGCTGCGTATCCTCTCGCCATCCCGCGCATCGCAACTCCCGCATAGGGCCTTAGGGGCCCTGTGCGGCGACTGAAGACCGTCCGCCGGCCTCCCATTTACCCCAAGCCCCCAGGCCATCTCCCCTGTAGCTCCCTCACCCACCCCCTTCCGCTGTCCTCACGCCGTCCATCCGTGTCCTTCGGTGGATTCGGGCTAAAGCGCCGACGTCGCTGAGCATATGACCCGCATCTGCAAGGAGAGCCAGGCTGTGGGTGCATATGCCTCCGATGACCTCGACGATGAACCATCCGGCGGTAAGCGCCAGGGCGATACTCAAAGCGCGGTAGCTTTCTGGCCTTTCGTGGGCACTATGGACAACCGGCATGGTGCGTCCCATTGTACAGGAGCGTTGTTCGCGTAGTGAAGGTCTAACCAGCTCAATCTGCTCTCAATCCTGTATGGGATGCTGAAAAGAAGGAACCCTGAGTAATCGGCATATTAGCCCGAATCCACCGAAGGACGTCCTTGGGGACAGCCCTTGAAGAAGCCAGCGGGTGCTCCTCTGAATCTGGGATAATGGTTTTGGAACAGAAACCAGCCCGGAAACAAGGAGCACCCAATAGATGCTGCCACAGAACAAACCCGACCGTATGCGCATCCTCTTTGACGACCATCGCCTGGTGGCCAATGCCGGCCTGCTCCTGCCGGCCACCCTAGCCCGGCACCTGGGCCTGCGGGAACTCGTCGACCATCACCTTGACCTCGGCGGAGCGCCGGGACGGGCGAACACTGGGGACAAGATGCTGACGCTGGTCGCTTCCGCGCTGGCAGGCGGCGACTGCATCGACGACGCCGATGCGCTGCGCGCTGGTGGGACGGTCGGTGTTCTAGGCTGCGTGGTCAAGGCGTCATCCACCCTGGGGACCTTCCTGCGCAGCTTCCGGTGGGGGCATGTCCGTCAACTCGACCGCGTGAGCCGCCAGTTGTTGGCCCGGGCCTGGGCCGCTGGGGCCGGACCCGGCGACTCGCCCCTGAGCATCGACCTGGACTCGACCATCTGCGAGACCTATGGACTGGCCAAGGAGGGAGCGCGCCACCACGGCTATACCGGCGCCCGCGGCTATCACCCGCTGCTGGCCATTGCCGCCGGCACCGGCGAGGTGCTGATGTCCCGGCTGCGCGAGGGCCGGGCCAACACCGCCCGTGGCGCGGCCCACTTCCTGCGTGAGACGGTGGGGCGGGTGCGCTACGGCGGGGCCAGGGGACAACTCACGGTGCGGGCCGACAGCGGCTTCTACGCCCACACTGTCGTTGCCGCCTGCCGGGAAATGGATGTCCGCTTCTCTATCACCATCCGCCAGCGCGCCAGCCTGCGGGACCTGATCGAGGCGATACCAGAGGAGGACTGGACTCCCATTCCCTACTGGATGGACGGCGCCGCCGATGTCGCCGAGACGACTTACACCCCGTTCCAGACCAAGCCGGACGCCGCGCCGGTGCGGCTCATTGTCCGGCGGGTGAAGCCGACGCCCGGTTCCCAGCTCGCCCTCTTCGCCAGATACAGCTATCACGCCTTCATCACCGACCGCGATGGGGAGACGCTGGAACTGGAGGCCGATCATCGCCGCCACGCCGAGGTCGAGAACGCCATACGCGACCTCAAGTACGGCGTCGGGCTGAACCACATGCCGTCGGGGCGCTTCGCCGCCAACGGCGCCTGGCTGGCGGTCCAGGTGATGGCGCATAACCTGGCCCGCTGGACGGCGCGGATTGGTCTGGGCGAGGGGACCGTGATCACCAAGACCCTCAGGCGGCGGGTCTTCGCTCTGGTGGGACGGATCACCCGCTCGGCGCGCCGCCTCACTTTGCATCTCCCCCGGCGCTGGCCTTGGGAAACCCAATTCAGTCGCGCCTTGGCCCGGCTGCAAGCCATTCCGTTCCCGGCCTGACGGCCAGCCTGCAACTGACCCAACGTCCCCGCAATCTCGCGCCACCCCGGTCGCGAGAGTCCCCTGCTGCGTATCCTCTCGCCATCCCGCGCATCGCAACTCCCGCATAGGGCCTTAGGGGCCCTGTGCGGCGACTGAAGACCGTCCGCCGGCCTCCCATCTACCCCAAGACCTCAGGCAATCTCCCCTGTAGCTCCCTCACCCACCCCCTTCCGCTGCCCTCACGCCGTCCATCCGTGTCCTTCGGTGGATTCGGGCTAATGGTTAGATTGATTGGAGATGCGCCGGGTACGTCCGCCCACAACTATCAAAGCGCCTCATACATTCACGGCCGGGGATACGAGATGCCTCACGGGTTCCACAACGTCCGGGTACGGCAGCTGGTGAAGAGCGCAGCCGCCACCTTCCGGGTAAACGACTGGACGCTCAACCAGATCGACCCGGACGGACTGAGGTACCTGGCGACCATTTCGGTCAGAGCGAACTGGTTCGTAGCCGCCATAGCGTTAATTGAACTGGTCTATCGCCCCAATCTCGACTTCGGGGTTGCCAGGTATGCCACCTTTGTGCTGCTGGTGCTGGTGTTGATCGGGTTCAACGGGTACATTCACTACCGTATTCTTTCGAACCGGCGGACTACATGGCGCTGGCTTTTCGCTCTCTACGCCTTGGACGTGTTCCTGGTTTCGGCGATGTTGGCGTTAAGCTACGGCTTCAGCCACGACTTCGTGCACCTGTTCTACTATCCCGCGCTGGCCTTGATGGCGGTGCTATTCGCTTCCTTCAGGCTCAACATGGCCTGGGTGACGATAACGTCCCTCGTCTACGTGGCGATCAGCCTTACCGTGGGGGATGGAATAGACACCGAGGCCGGGGACGAGAAGACGCTCCTGGCCAGGATAGCCGTCATGTATGTGGTCGTGGCGGCGGTCAACCTGGCAACCAGGTTCGAGCGGATGAGATGGGGGCAGTCGGTGGAGCGCGAGCGGGCGCTTCAGCGTGAACGAGTTGAGCTGTCCCAGGCCATTCACGACACCGCGGCCCAGTCTGCGTACATGGTTGGGTTGAGCATCGACACGGCGAAGGCGATTGCCGGAGACGCGAACCCTGAGCTGACCGCCACGCTTGAGGCGGCGTCCCGGCTGTCCCGGTCCGTCATATTGGAGCTGCGGCATCCCATAAATGTGGGCGGTATCTACGAGGGCAGGGAGTTGAGCGGGGCTCTCAGGTCCCACGCGACCAGCTTTACGAACGTCACCTCGGTGCCCGTCGAGATGACTCACACGGGGGTGGAGCCGCCGCTGTCTATAGAGGCCAAGAGCCTGCTCTTTTCGATAGCGCACAACGCGCTCACCAACGCATACCGCCATGCGAAAGCGAACAGGGTGGCCATCGACCTGGAGTTTGCCGAGGAGGATAGTCGCCTGTCGGTGTCGGACGACGGGGTCGGGCTTCCCGATGATTACGCGGATCGCGGTAACGGCTTCGCGAACATGAACAGGGCCGCCGAACGGCTGGGCGGGCGTCTCGCGGTGGAACAGAGAGGCGCCATGGGAGGCGCGACCGTGACTTGCGTTGTACCGCGGGAACAATAGAGAAAAGAGGTCCGGGATGTCGGCGAACGAGCGCATAAGGGTGATGATCGTTGACGACCATTCAATCGTGAAGGTCGGCCTGAAGCAGGTCCTGGAACAGTCCGGCGAATTCGAGGTGGTGGGAGAGGCGGCGGATGGCGAGGAGGCGGTCAGGGTGGCCGCCGACGTGTCGCCGGACGTGGTGGTGATGGACGTGATTATGCCGAAGAAGGATGGCGTGGAGGCGTGCCGGGAGATCATGGAGTCCGCGCCCGAGACCCGCGTGGTCATGTTGACGGCCTCGACGGAGGTGGACGCCATCGTGGAGGCCGTGGCCGCCGGCGCCACCGGATACCTCCAGAAGGAGACGGACAGGGAGCGGCTGCTGTCAACCGTGCGGGACGCGGTCTCGGGCGAGCTCAGGGTGCCCGTTGAAGTTGTTAGACGGGCTTCCGAGGAGATACGCGGCGGCGGAAGGGCGGGAGATGCCGCCGCCGCGCTGACTCAGAGGGAGCGGGAGATTCTCGTCTCGGTCTCCAAGGGTATGTCCTACGCCCGGATAGCGGAGGCGAGGGGGATCAAGCCGGTGACGGTTCGGAACGCTATCTATGGCATCCAGCAGAAGTTGGGTGTCGGGTCAATGCAGGAGTTGGTGCTCTGGTCCGTGCGCAACGGACTGCTGGGTGACTAGCGGCACGGACCGCTTTCGAGGTCATGCTCCTCCGGGCGGCCACTGAACTGACATTCCGTCGGCTCACGTATACGGTGTTAGTGCGAATCACCTCTAGTGCGATTGAGCTACGCCTTGATGCGCATCGCAGCCCATCACCTCATCCACGCTGGCGAGATAGTCACGGTCAGGTCGTGCTTGGGACACGACACGGACAAGCTTGGTCGCCCCGACTGGGGCCGCCCCCTGGCCTGACGTACAGCCTCTAACGGTAGCTACCCGCGGTTACTACGCCTCTACTTGTCAACTTCAAGAGCCTGCATCCATTCTCCGTCGGCTGAGTCGTCGACTGCGGACCATTAGGCCCACGCCTCCAGCCGCCAGGGCTGCGCCGATTCCCACGACCAGGGCTGTTGCCCAGACCGGTGGGCTGTAACCGCCGGTACTTGGAAGTGGCGTGTCTTGTGGTTCTTCGGGCGCTGGTCCGCCGGTCCCGGCTTGAGGAGCATTCCCCTCCCCGAGAGCGTCGATGTCGGCTTGCGCTTGCCCAAGGAGGGCGGTCCGACTGCATATGCCAACAGTGTATCCGCCGTCAGCATAATTACTGTCGTGACCGTAGACGATGTACTCTTCCCCTTCGACAAAGGTGAACCCGCAGCTGCCGCCGGTTGGTGGTGTGGTGATGTACATGTCCTCGTGGACAGTGCCCTTCCACACAGCGCTGACCTCGAAGCCAACCATGGTGCGGTCCTCAGGGGAGACAGACGCTGCCTTGGGATCATAGGAGTGTTGGATCGAGACTGCTCTCCCCGCGAAAACTGCAGAAAACTTCTCCAACTCTTCGGAAGGAGTCCCAGGTTGCGCACACTTACACGCGTGGACCTGCCCGGGGTCCCCAAGGAACCAGAGGACACTCACCATGAGCGCGAGGCTCAATACGGCTGCTCGTGCGGCCGTGGACCCAATCCCCTGCCGCTTTGCAATCACTGGCTGCATGACCTATTTCCCTCCTCCTGGTTGACTCTGCTCTACGCCTCTATTGAGTAAGACGCTACGAGAACCTGGATGGTTCCAATGAGTCTGCGTCCGCCGCGGAACCAGGAGTTAGTCCTCGCTGCGCATTCACAGCTGAAGAGAAGGTCAACCCCTAACTCAGGCTGGTTGCAACGGCATAGGCACGGGCGACATTGGCCGCCGGCGCTGCCAACGTGTCATAATCATGCGGCAGCAGCCCTTGGTGAGTCTCACAGTCCCAGCCGCATCTCAAAGGATGTGACCCTGCCCCCAATAGGTGTACCACAAATCATGAGACACTGATAGCGCTTGGAGCAGAGGAGGTGAGGATGGCCTCTGGAGCAGGAGGGCGATAGCCCAGGGCGCTGTGGGGGCGTTGGTGGTTGTACTCGTGGCGCCACTGCTCGGTGAGGACCTGCACCTCTCAGAGGGTATCGAAGAGCTCCCGGTCCAAGAGTTCGTCCCTAAGCTTGCCGTTGAAGCTCTCAACATACCCATTCTCCCAAGGGCTACCCGGTGTGATGAAGAGGGTTGTGGCTCCCACCCCTTGGAGCCACAACCGCACCGCCCTGGCGGTGAACTCCGGCCCGTTGTCCGAGCGGAGGTGCTCCGGCACGCCACGCTGGACCATGAGGTCCCCCAGGCATTCAATGACATGGGGTGAGCGTAACGAGCGACCCACATGGATGGCCAGACACTCCCTGGTATACTCATCCACCACTGTCAGTACTCCGAACTTCCATTTAACTAAAGGAATGCTGTTTCGGAGATAGGCCCTCTGGAAATAGAATCGCTTCCCAGATTTGAGTTCCAGCTAAGCTAGCTCCATTGCGATTGGCACTTATAAGATCCGCGTTTACCACGGTCGCACCGTCTAAAACAGCGGTACTACGAACTGGGGCAGGGCGCAATCGTGATGACCTGGCAGGACTCGGCAGCCGTGGGCGAGCAGCGAATCCGAACACTGGGATAGGCGCCGAAGGAGATAGTGGACGCGGACGGCGTGTATCTGGTGAAGTACAGCTAGAGCGCCTAGAGCGTCGAAGGACAGGGCTAGCAAGAAATACGGTTTGCTGGGCAGTCAGGTATAGTTTGGGCTTATGGGATGGGAGGGAGCCATAACGGTTGCAAGGGGTTCCCCCGCACACGTGGGGATAGACCGCTGGAGCATAGCTATGCCTTCGGGATGAGGCAGGTTCCCCCGCACACGTGGGGATAGACCGATGAGAATTGCGCTATTCCAAGCGCCCTTAAAGGTTCCCCCGCACACGTGGGGATAGACCGGCCCAACGGACATCCAGCATGGGCGCACAGAGGGTTCCCCCGCACACGTGGGGATAGACCCTGTCCAGTCGTCAGTACCGGCGGAGTTTGTGGGGTTCCCCCGCACACGTGGGGATAGACCCCCCAAGGCCATAGATGGACCACTGCTGGACGGGGTTCCCCCGCACACGTGGGGATAGACCCCTAGACAGCACCGCCCGCTCCGAGGCACTTGCGGTTCCCCCGCACACGTGGGGATAGACCCGTCCCCTACGGCGAGTACCGTAAAGCCCGTGAGGTTCCCCCGCACACGTGGGGATAGACCCCGAGCTTATAGAAGCTCACCGAGCCATAGCGAGGTTCCCCCGCACACGTGGGGATAGACCGGCGAGGGGCCGGGTTGCCCTGGCGCCTGGTCGGGTTCCCCCGCACACGTGGGGATAGACCCCTGGCCATCTCCTACCGCGACGCTATCTGGTTGGTTCCCCCGCACACGTGGGGATAGACCGATTGCAGCGGCACAGCATCGGCACGGGAAAGAGGTTCCCCCGCACACGTGGGGATAGACCCATGGCGGTCATGACGGCCCAAGGGGTCCCGACGGTTCCCCCGCACACGTGGGGATAGACCGGTCTGATGCCAGTTCTTGATCGCATAGTGGAAGGTTCCCCCGCACACGTGGGGATAGACCCCTCGTGGACGGTCAGGGCGTTGTTAGGGATGGGGTTCCCCCGCACACGTGGGGATAGACCCCAGCGATAGATGCCGCCGCAGGCACGTTCGAGGGTTCCCCCGCACACGTGGGGATAGACCTGTTGGATGCTTGGCCGGACAATCTGGATAGCGGGTTCCCCCGCACACGTGGGGATAGACCTGTTGGATGCTTGGCCGGACAATCTGGATAGCGGGTTCCCCCGCACACGTGGGGATAGACCGTCTATGGGGTAGATCAGCCCGCCGTTAGGTGCGGTTCCCCCGCACACGTGGGGATAGACCCACCCCCGGAGGCAGCCGCTATGTGTGCGCTGCGGTTCCCCCGCACACGTGGGGATAGACCGTAGCTGAGACGCTTCCCGTTGCATCGGCTACCGGTTCCCCCGCACACGTGGGGATAGACCCGTGTCCAGGTCGTCTTCGCCGTGATACTTTGGGTTCCCCCGCACACGTGGGGATAGACCATTTTGAAGCATGGGGTCCTCCTAAACCCGAATCCACCGAAGGACACGGATGGACGGCGTGAGGACAGCGGAAGGGGGTGGGTGAGGGAGCTACAGGGGAGATGGCCTGAGGTCTTGGGGTAGATGGGAGGCCGCCGGACGGTCTTCAGTCGCCGCACAGGGCCCCTAAGGCCCTATGCGGGAGTTGCGATGCGCGGGATGGCGAGAGGATACGCAGCAGGGGACTCTCGCGACCGGGGTGGCGCGAGATTGCGGGGACGTTGGGTCAGTTGCAGGCTGGCCGTCAGGCCGGGAACGGAATGGCTTGCAGCCGGGCCAAGGCGCGACTGAACTGGGTTTCCCAAGGCCAGCGCCGGGGGAGATGCAAAGTGAGGCGGCGCGCCGAGCGGGTGATCCGTTCCACCAGAGCGAAGACCCGCCTCCTGAGGGTCTTGGTGATCACGGTCCCCTCGCCCAGACCAATCCGCGCCGTCCAGCGGGCCAGGTTATGCGCCATCACCTGTACCGCCAGCCAGGCGCCGTTGGCGGCGAAGCGCCCCGACGGCATGTGGTTCAGCCCGACGCCGTACTTGAGGTCGCGTATGGCGTTCTCGACCTCGGCGTGGCGGCGATGATCGGCCTCCAGTTCCAGCGTCTCCCCATCGCGGTCGGTGATGAAGGCGTGATAGCTGTATCTGGCGAAGAGGGCGAGCTGGGAACCGGGTGTCGGCTTCACCCGCCGGACAATGAGCCGCACCGGCGGGGCGTCCGGCTTGGTCTGGAACGGGGTGTAAGTCGTCTCGGCGACATCGGCGGCGCCGTCCATCCAGTAGGGAATGGGAGTCCAGTCCTCCTCTGGTATCGCCTCGATCAGGTCCCGCAGGCTGGCGCGCTGGCGGATGGTGATAGAGAAGCGGACATCCATTTCCCGGCAGGCGGCAACGACAGTGTGGGCGTAGAAGCCGCTGTCGGCCCGCACCGTGAGTTGTCCCCTGGCCCCGCCGTAGCGCACCCGCCCCACCGTCTCACGCAGGAAGTGGGCGGCGCCACGGGCGGTGTTGGCCCGGCCCTCGCGCAGCCGGGACATCAGCACCTCGCCGGTGCCGGCGGCAATGGCCAGCAGCGGGTGATAGCCGCGGTGGCGCGCTCCCTCCTTGGCCAGTCCATAGGTCTCGCAGATGGTCGAGTCCAGGTCGATGGTCAGGGGCGAGTCGCCGGGTCCGGCCCCAGCGGCCCAGGCCCGGGCCAACAACTGGCGGCTCACGCGGTCGAGTTGACGGACATGCCCCCACCGGAAGCTGCGCAGGAAGGTCCCCAGGGTGGATGGCGCCTTGACCACGCAGCCTAGAACACCGACCGTCCCACCAGCGCGCAGCGCATCGGCGTCGTCGATGCAGTCGCCGCCTGCCAGCGCGGAAGCGACCAGCGTCAGCATCTTGTCCCCAGTGTTCGCCCGTCCCGGCGCTCCGCCGAGGTCAAGGTGATGGTCGACGAGTTCCCGCAGGCCCAGGTGCCGGGCTAGAATGGCCGGCAGGAGCAGGCCGGCATTGGCCACCAGGCGATGGTCGTCAAAGAGGATGCGAATACGGTCGGGTTTGTTCTGTGGCAGCATCTATTGGGTGCTCCTTGTTTCCGGGCTGGTTTCTGTTCCAAAACCATTATCCCAGATTCAGAGGAGCACCCTCTGGCTTCTTCAAGGACTGTCCCCAAGGCCGTCCTTCGGTGGATTCGGGTTTAGTCTTAATTCATTGGCCAGCGGCAAGAGGTCTGGTTGCTCTTACGCTTATGGAGGACCAGAGGTCCTTTCGACTGGATATAACTCCCCATCAAGGTGAGGCGCTCTAAGAAAGAGAGTCGGAATCTTCCGGAGGATCGGTTCCGCCGGTCCCCAAGAAGGTGCGGCTAAATGTGGATTGCAAAGCTCCATGAATTTTGAAGGCAGCTCTGGCCGTAGTTAGCACGACTCCCACTACCACCAGCTATGGCCATAATTATCGCGAAGTCTTTTACAAGGCCAAATTCTTCAGACATCTTTGTACAGGGTGCGCCAGGATTACCAACCCGTCCTGCCGGCAGGAGTTTGATTCTGACCGCCAGGGTTGCTTTCAATATCTAAGGGGTGTTGCAAGCCACGTTTAACCGGACCTTCATCGGGCCCGAGAGCCCGGACACCGCAGCAGACTCGGACGATTCATAATAGAGCGGACGTTCCCTGTACTCTTTCGACGGTTCCCGAGAAGGAGAGCGTGCGTAGTCAATGCCAAAAAGTACGGGCCGGGGCTGACCTTTTCCCATTTCGTGGCCGGTTCTTTTGTCAGATGTGGAGAGCCGGGGATGAGAAGTAAGCTAAATCCAGACGATCATAAACGGGGTGATTGGCAATGGAACTTATGCAACTCGAACACTGGTGCTCAACGTACGAGTCTCCATTCCGAGAGCCGCTGGACTTCGCCGAACACCAGGCTGCCCAAACCAAAAGGTTTAAGACTACGTCTTTGGCCGGGTGCGCCAGAATCGAACAGAGATGGTGGCCGAGGGAGAGGGATTAACTTTGGATGAGGTCGAGGCAATAATTGTATATGTGGCGCACAGGAAGTTGTTCTTCGGATACCTATGTGCCAAGGACCTGTACTCCCGGATTTTCTCCATCAAGCTATCGCCGGACCGGCCATCATTTGTTGAAATTGATGGCAAAGAATTTTCAGTGGATGAGGTCTTTTCTCTCCAGTCGATTGCCCCACTGGTTAAGAACTGCCCCGATGTTACCTGGGACTTGCTGCATCTAATATCGATTAAAAGGTGGGCCCAACGAAGGTCGAAGATTGCTTGCGGTAAACCTGGATGCGGGATCGGCCGGATTCGGTCACAAAGACCATCCCTTCATCATCAACAATTACCCCTGTTGGCCCCCAGAACAGCCGTTCACGCTCCAGCCCAATCGCTCTCTCTCGTTGTCCCCACATCTCGGGATTGGCGTCCAGCTTGGCCTTGCCCCACCTGGAAACAGTCGCATCACCAGTTAGCTTTGTAATAAAGTCGCCATCGGCGCCGAACACCTGAAGCCTGTTATTCATCCAATCGGCCACAAAGATTATACCCTGCTGATCTACCGCGACACCGGTGGGGCGGTTGAACTCGCCGTCCCCCGTTCCCGGACGGCCAATTTTCATCAGGAACCGGCCGTCGGGAGTAAACTTCTGGATACGGTCGTTGCGCCAGTCGGCCACATACACGTGGCCTTCACCGTCGATGTCGATCCCCCAGGGCGTGTTGAATTCGCCATCTCCGTTTCCCGCCCTCCCCCATTTATCCAGGAACTTCCCATCTTTGGTTCATTTCTGAATACGGTTGTTCAGTGTGTCGACCAAATAGAGGTTATCATCCTGGTCGAAGGCCAGGCCCGAGGGGCGGTTTATTTCACCGTCACCACCGCCCGGCGTTCCCCATCTGCCGATCCAATCTCCGTTTTTTGTGAATATGGAAATCCGATTAAGCCACTCATCGGCCACGTAGACGTTCCCATCCCTGTCAAGGGCGATGGAGGTGGGCCAGACGATGGAGCCATCGGCGTCGGTTATTTCTTGTGGCCCTGATGCTGGAGCGCCTCGGGCGAAGTCGGTGACGAAATCTTCTCCAACCGTACAGATGGTAATCCGCTTGCCTTTGGGAAGGTGGTCGTAGCCACGGCTTACCACGTACATCAGGTCTCCCTCGCCCCGAGCCACAGCTACAGGTAGTGAGAACCCAGTCCCGAACTGCTCTGCGCGGCCGATGGTGTGGCTGTATTGCAACGTTGTTTGGGTAATGTCAGTAGTCATCTATCTCTCCCGGTGTATAGGTTTTAACACCTCAATTATGTGGGAGGAGGGCCGGTCGCACGCCCATGGCTGGGTCGCGCCTGGCCCGAGGTTCCCCTTACTCCTATAAGAAGCCAAGCTGCTCGAAGCTGCCCCCGACTATGGGCTTGGAGTCCAGGCCCATCCACCGCTCTATAAGCGTGGCGTAGGTCCCACGGAAGTCGTTGTTGTATTCTAGGTCCCCCTCCACCAGCTACTCCGGCGCCAGCGATGGGTACTCTCCATACAGTCCTCCCTTTACCGCGTCGCCTATCACGAAGGCGATGCCCCCGGCACCGTGGTCCGTGCCCGAGCCGTTGTCGTGCACCCGCCTCCCGAACTCGCTGAATACCAGCACCACCACTTCCTTTTCAGCGCCGTGTTCCTTAATGTCATCATAGAAGTCACTTACTGCATTGGACCACTCGGCGCACAACCGGGCATGGGGCCCGGCCTGCGCGGCATGGGTGTCGAAGCTGTTGTATGGCGCCGTGGTGTACAGGAACCGGGTCCCAAGCTCCGCCAGGTGCACCTGGGCTATGTTCCTCATGTATTGGGCCACGGTGTTCCCCCCATACTCCACCGTGGACGAGTATTTCTCGGGCGCCGTGCTCAGTATATCCGCCCCCTTCAGGGCATCCATGCCTGTCTGCACAAAGTAGTCCATCACCACGTCTCTCCCGATGGCCGGTGAATAGATGTTGGAGAACACCTCCAGGGCCTCCGCCCTCTGGTCCTCTCCCTTGATCCCTGTCAAGACTCCGTAGGTCTCCAGGTTGCCTACCGAGGCCACGGGTACACCCGGGGCCGCCAGCGCCCTGGGCAGGCCTCGGCCAAAGTTTACCCCTGTCAGCACGTTCTCTTTGTTCGGGTCCGCATCCCGTATGGCCCTCCCAACCCATCCCTCGGACCCCAGCTTGTCCGGCTCGCATGTGTGCCAGATGTCCATGGACCGGAAGTGGGAACGGCTGGGATTGGGATACCCGATTCCCTGGATGATGGCTACCTTCCCCTGGTCGTAGAGTTCCTTTATGGGTCCCATGGTGGGGTTGAACCCTATGTGATCATTGATGGGCAGCACCTGGTCTGCGGGGATGCTCACCGCCGGCCTGTTCTCCATGTACAGCGGGTCGGCATAGGGCACTATCGTATTCAGGCCGTCGTTGCCCCCCGATAGCTGAAGTATCACCAGTACCCGCTCTTTTTCGCTGGCTGTCATGATTTCCTCTCCCTCCCTCTCTAGGCGTACAGGCTCTAGGACCACAGGCTCTAGGCGTACAGGTATTCAGGAGTTGCTACGATTAGCTGTAGGATCTGGCCCACGGTTCGGGTGAACTCCTCCGTGCCTGTCCTCAGTTCTCCTTGTTTTTCGGCATGGGCCAACATTTTGTCTCGGGTCTGCTCCCCCAGTTGGTATCCCCCAAGCATCTCCAGGCAGCGGTCCACCAGCCGCTGGGGTGAGATGGTCTCCCCTTCGGATAACAGCCTGTCAACCATGGCCCGAACACCGGGAAGGTTTGTATCACCTATCTGGTCGGCCATGAAGTTTATCCTTTCCACCAAAGTCCCGCTGTCAATCCACTCTTTGCCTGTATGCCAGCCCTCCACGGTGGGCGGGTTCATCAGGTCCTGCCCCATGTAACCCAATTCCATGGCTACGGCTAACAAGCCGGGCCTGGGAAAACTGAAGTCCCCCACCAGGCGCATGGTCCCCACCACGGTCTCGGCAGGGCTCTTCACCTTGGCGAAGCGGGCATCCTTGAAGAAATCGGCATTGAAGAGGACTCTCAGCATGGAGCGGATGTCGTAGCCCGACCGGAAGTACTCATCCTCCAGCAACTTGATCGCCTCTGGGTCCCTGGGTGGGGTATCCTGCCAGGCCGGCACCTGGGGCTCGTCGGCCACGAAGAAGCTGTACAGGTGCCTGGAGACGAACCTGGCCGCGGACGGTTGCCTGGCGATGATGTCTATAATGTCATCGCCGTTCCAGCGCCCCGTCTCCCCCAGGAAGCTCTTCTCACTATCATCATGGTCGTCTGGGTTGAATACGAACGTGGCCTCATACCTCACGTAGGGGTATCGAGGTATGGCATTGGCAATGGTCCAGCCTGTAAAGGCTTGGGCGCAGGCCTTCACGTCATCCTCGGTGTAGTTGGGGTGGCCGTCCATGCCGACGCCCATGGAGAACAGCTCCAGCAGCTCCCGGCCATAGTTCTCGTTGATGGCGCCCTTGTGGCTCATGCAGTTGTCCAGGTAGAACACCATGGCCGGGTCCCTGGAAAGCTCCAGCAAAAGGTTGGGGAAACTCCCCAACCCGTGGCGACGGAACTTATCAAACTCCACTTCTTGCTGCCAGGGGTGTTCGCACTTGGAGTGGCCGGTGCAAAATATGCCGTGCCAAAAAAGGCTTATCTTCTCTTCCAGGGGGCGCTTGGTGTTGATCATGCAATATGTCCACTTGGCCTGCTGGGACTCCAGGGCTGCCCCTCCTACCCATGCTGTCTGGTACTTTAGCATTAGGTCCCGTTCCAGATCAGGCTGGCCTTCGGGGTGCAGCAGTTCCTCCACCGTCGCCTCATACCCCTTAGACGCCCGGGCCTCCAGCTCCTCATAGGGCGCTCCGAATCCTGCACGCCGCATCAGGTGCGCCATCAATGCGATTTCGTTCTCAGCCATTCTTGCCCCTCCTTGTCTTAAGTCCTCCCATTCCTATCCTATCCTATTTCAAATATGCCTACCATCAAAACCCGCAAGCGCTTCAAATATCCCTATTCTGAAACCTTCTTGCAATCGAAAGTGAGTTTATTATAAGGTCCGATAGTATTTACCAATAGAGTACTTTTTACCTGCTCATATGTCAAAATCGTGTATTCATTCAGAGTGTTGTAGTCAAGGGAAAGTAGAGTCCCAGGAAGTGGTGTAAGAGGGAGAGGGTCTGGAGAAAGAGAGACCACCGCGTCATCCTTAGCGGGCAAAGAAGAAAGCTCGAGAAAGGAGGACAACAGTGGTCAAGGAAAGGATGGACCTGCTGGAGTTGTTGCGCAAGGGGGGAATGGACGGTGACGTGGACTTCCTACGGGAGGCACTGAGAGTGCTGGTAGAGGGGATCATGGATGCGGAGGTGTCATCGAGGATCGGTGCTGAGTATGGAGAACGCAGCCCTGAGCGGGTGACCCAGCGCAACGGGTATCGGTCCCGGGCGTGGGATACCCGTGTAGGGACGATGGATCTGCACATCCCGAAGCTTCGAGAGGGGAGCTACTTCCCGAGCCTGCTGGAGCCACGGCGTCGCAGCGAGCGAGCTCTGCTGGCTGTGATCCAGCAGGCCTACGTGGAAGGTGTATCCACAAGGCGGGTGGACGATCTGGTCAAGGCCCTGGGGTGTGAGGGTATCTCCAAGAGCCAGGTGTCGCGCATCTGTCAGGAACTGGACGTGGTGGTGGATGGCTTCATGGGCCGTCCGCTGGACGCTGGACCCTACCCCTACCTGTGGCTGGACGCACTGACCCAGAAGGTCAGGGAGGCCGGCAGGATCGTCAACGTCAGCGTGGTGGTGGCGACGGCGGTCAATGGCGAGGGCAAGCGGGAGATCATCGGGATGGACGTGGGTACGAGTGAAGACGGCGCCTTCTGGCTGGCCTTCCTACGCTCGCTGTCCGCCAGGGGCCTCGGCGGGGTGGAGCTGGTGGTATCGGACGCTCATCAGGGACTCCGAGGCGCCATCGCCGCAGTCTTCGGCGGAGCCAGCTGGCAACGGTGCCGCACCCACTTCATGACCAACCTGCTCACTCGGGTACCCAGGCGCGCCCAGCCATGGGTAGCCACCATGGTGCGCACCATCTACCAGCAACCCTCCCCCGATGAGGTACACGCCCAGCTCGACAGGGTGACCGATCAACTCCAGAACCGGTTCCCTCAGGTCGCCTCTCTACTGGACGAGGCCGGACCCGACGTCCTGGCCTTCTCCAGCTTCCCACTTGCCCACTGGAAGAAGATCTGGTCCAACAACCCACAGGAGCGTCTCAACAAGGAGATCCGGCGACGCACCGATGTGGTGGGCATCTTCCCTAACCGGCCGGCCGTGCGCCGCCTCGTTGGCGCCGTCCTGGCTGAGCAGCACGACGAATGGGCCGTTGGCCGTCGATACATCACACCTGTCGTGCTGACCTTCAACGAAGCTCTTCCAGAGGCCGATCTCGCGGAGGGGACTGCCGCCTAAACAACATCAACACGATGACGCACTCTTACACCACTTGACGGGACGTGACCCAAGGGAAAATGTCAGGGTGAGTTGTTGAGCGATATTGTCAGTGGAGCCATGGTTCCCTGGGAAGAGAGGAGACGCTCCAGGTTGTGGTAGCCAGTTCCAAACTCCTTGGCCGCTTCGGCTGGCCCTTAATCTTCTCCATAGTAGATACCGCTTCTTAGACAGTTACTTCAGGACAATACATGCCTTACTGCGGCACGTGATTTCGTAGTCTGTCTCGAGAACTTAGTCCAGCTTGCGGCTACCATAACTAACATTCCGTGTTTCAGGTATCGTTCCACTCTACTTCAGCACGCGATACCCAAACAGATTAGCCCTCGAGGATCAAGGTGGCAGGTGTCGACCACTGGACCAGCCGGTTGGCCGTGGCCGTTTAGAGTCTCGCTCGCCCCGATTGCTGGTTTGACAATTCCCGGCCGGAGAACTTAGAATCCTGGCATCAGGGACCCCTTTGTTCCAGCAATCCCTATCCAACTCCCGACATAGCATAGTAAGGAGAAGACGGCCATGGCGCGCAGAAAGATTCTCAGAATTCCCACTCTAGGCATTCTGGGGGTTCTGCTGGTATTGGGCCTTAGCCCGAATCCACCGAAGGACACGGATGGACGGCGTGAGTACAGCGGAAGGGGGTGGGTGAGGGAGCTACAGGGGAGATGGCCTGGGGTCTTGGGGTAGATGGGAGGGCGGCGGAGGGTCTTCAGTCGCCGCACAGGGCCCCTAAGGCCCTATGCGGGAGTTGCGATGCGCGGGATGGCGAGAGGATACGCAGCAGGGGACTCTCGCGACCGGGGTGGCGCGAGATTGCGGGGACGTTGGGTCAGTTGCAGGCTGGCCGTCAGGCCGGGAATGGAATGGCTTGCAGCCGGGCCAAGGCGCGACTGAACTGGGTTTCCCAAGGCCAGCGCCGGGGGAGATGCAAAGTGAGGCGGCGCGCCGAGCGGGTGATCCGTCCCACCAGAGCGAAGACCCGTCGCCTGAGGGTCTTGGTGATCAGGGTCCCCTCGCCCAGACCAATCCGCGCCGTCCAGCGGGCCAGGTTATGCGCCATCACCTGTACCGCCAGCCAGGCGCCGTTGGCGGCGAAGCGCCCCGACGGCATGTGGTTCAGCCCGACGCCGTACTTGAGGTCGCGTATGGCGTTCTCGACCTCGGCGTGGCGGCGATGATCGGCCTCCAGTTCCAGCGTCTCCCCATCGCGGTCGGTGATGAAGGCGTGATAGCTGTATCTGGCGAAGAGGGCGAGCTGGGAACCGGGTGTCGGCTTCACCCGCCGGACAATGAGCCGCGCTGGCGGGGCGTCCGGCTTGGTCTGGAACGGGGTGTAAGTCGTCTCGGCGACATCGGCGGCGCCGTCCATCCAGTAGGGAATGGGAGTCCAGTCCTCCTCTGGTATCGCCTCGATCAGGTCCCGCAGGCTGGCGCGCTGGCGGATGGTGATAGAGAAGCGGACATCCATTTCCCGGCAGGCGGCAACGACAGTGTGGGCGTAGAAGCCGCTGTCGGCCCGCACCGTGAGTTGTCCCCTGGCCCCGCCGTAGCGCACCCGCCCCACCGTCTCACGCAGGAAGTGGGCGGCGCCACGGGCGGTGTTGGCCCGGCCCTCGCGCAGCCGGGACATCAGCACCTCGCCGGTGCCGGCGGCAATGGCCAGCAGCGGGTGATAGCCGCGGGCGCCGGTATAGCCGTGGTGGCGCGCTCCCTCCTTGGCCAGTCCATAGGTCTCGCAGATGGTCGAGTCCAGGTCGATGGTCAGGGGCGAGTCGCCGGGTCCGGCCCCAGCGGCCCAGGCCCGGGCCAACAACTGGCGGCTCACGCGGTCGAGTTGACGGACATGCCCCCACCGGAAGCTGCGCAGGAAGGTCCCCAGGGTGGATGACGCCTTGACCACGCAGCCTAGAACACCGACCGTCCCACCAGCGCGCAGCGCATCGGCGTCGTCGATGCAGTCGCCGCCTGCCAGCGCGGAAGCGACCAGCGTCAGCATCTTGTCCCCAGTGTTCGCCCGTCCCGGCGCTCCGCCGAGGTCAAGGTGATGGTCGACGAGTTCCCGCAGGCCCAGGTGCCGGGCTAGGGTGGCCGGCAGGAGCAGGCCGGCATTGGCCACCAGGCGATGGTCGTCAAAGAGGATGCGCATACGGTCGGGTTTGTTCTGTGGCAGCATCTATTGGGTGCTCCTTGTTCCCGGGCTGGTTTCTGTTCCAAAACCATTATCCCAGATTCAGAGGAGCACCCGCTGGCTTCTTTAAGGGCTGTCCCCAAGGACACGGATGGACGGCGTGAGGGCAGCGGAAGGGGGTGGGTGAGGGAGCTACAGGGGAGATGGCCTGGGGTCTTGGGGTAGATGGGAGGTCGGCGGAGGGTCTTCAGTCGCCGCACAGGGCCCCTAAGGCCCTATGCGGGAGTTGCGATGCGCGGGATGGCGAGAGGATACGCAGCAGGGGACTCTCGCGACCGGGGTGGCGCGAGATTGCGGGGACGTTGGGTCAGTTGCAGGCTGGCCGTCAAGCCGGGAATGGAATGGCTTGCAGCCGGGCCAAGGCGCGACTGAACTGGGTTTCCCAAGGCCAGCGCCGGGGGAGATGCAAAGTGAGGCGGCGCGCCGAGCGGGTGATCCGTCCCACCAGAGCGAAGACCCGCCGCCTGAGGGTCTTGGTGATCACGGTCCGCTCGCCCAGACCAATCCGCGCCGTCCAGCGGGCCAGGTTATGCGCCATCACCTGGACTGCCAGCCAGGCGCCGTTGGCGGCGAAGCGCGCCGACGGCATGTGGTTCAGCCCGACGCCGTACTTGAGGTCGCGTATGGCGTTCTCGACCTCGGCGTGGCGGCGATGATCGGCCTCCAGTTCCAGCGTCTCCCCATCGCGGTCGGTGATGAAGGCGTGATAGCTGTATCTGGCGAAGAGGGCGAGCTGGGAACCGGGCGTCGGCTTCACCCGCCGGACAATGAGCCGCACCGGCGCGGCGTCCGGCTTGGTCTGGAACGGGGTGTAAGTCGTCTTGGCGACATCGGCGGCGCCGTCCATCCAGTAGGAAATGGGAGTCCAGTCCTCCTCTGGTATCGCCTCGATCAGGTCCCGCAGGCTGGCGCGCTGGCGGATGGTGATAGAGAAGCGGACATCCATTTCCCGGCAGGCGGCAACGACAGTGTGGGCGTAGAAGCCGCTGTCGGCCCGCACCGTGAGTTGTCCCCTGGCCCCGCCGTAGCGCACCCGCCCCACCGTCTCACGCAGGAAGTGGGCGGCGCCACGGGCGGTGTTGGCCCGGCCCTCGCGCAGCCGGGACAACAGCACCTCGCCGGTGCCGGCGGCAATGGCCAGCAGCGGGTGATAGCCGCGGGCGCCGGTATAGCCGTGGTGGCGCGCTCCCTCCTTGGCCAGTCCATAGGTCTCGCAGATGGTCGAGTCCAGGTCGATGGTCAGGGGCGAGTCGCCGGGTCCGGCCCCAGCGGCCCAGGCCCGGGCCAACAACTGGCGGCTCACGCGGTCGAGTTGACGGACATGCCCCCACCGGAAGCTGCGCAGGAAGGTCCCCAGGGTGGATGGCGCCTTGACCACGCAGCCTAGAACACCGACCGTCCCACCAGCGCGCAGCGCATCGGCGTCGTCGATGCAGTCGCCGCCTGCCAGCGCGGAAGCGACCAGCGTCAGCATCTTGTCCCCAGTGTTCGCCCGTCCCGGCGCTCCGCCGAGGTCAAGGTGATGGTCGACGAGTTCCCGCAGGCCCAGGTGCCGGGCTAGGGTGGCCGGCAGGAGCAGGCCGGCATTGGCCACCAGGCGATGGTCGTCAAAGAGGATGCGCATACGGTCGGGTTTGTTCTGTGGCAGCATCTATTGGGTGCTCCTTGTTTCCGGGCTGGTTTCTGTTCCAAAACCATTATCCCAAATTCAGAGGAGCACCCGCTGGCTTCTTCAAGGGCTGTCCCCAAGGCCGTCCTTCGGTGGATTCGGGCTAAGGCCTGCTTTTCCTAGCACTGGCCTTCGGGCTCCACGGAGTGAGCCGGCCCATGTCTACCATCGCCGGGATCCTCTTTTCCATTAATATTGGCCTGGTGATATTGAATATGCTGCCGGGTTTCCCCTTGGACGGCGGTAGGGTCCTTCGGGCGGTGGTATGGAGTATTACGCGGAACCGCTCCCTTGCCACCGGGCTCGCCATTTTTGGGGGCAGGGCCATCGCCATAACCATAACCATAATAGGGATTGGTATCGTCCTGGCAATCCTGGATAGCATTGGCGTTGTGCGGGGAGCGCTAGTTCAGGGGGTGTGGCTGGTGATTTTGGGTGCCTTCCTTTATATGATGGCCTCTGCCAGCCACCGCCAGTTCCTCCGGAAGGAGAAATTGTCCAGCTACACCGCCCGAGATCTAATGGCGGGCGACTGCCCAATAGCCCCCGGCATTATGAGCCTGAGGCAGCTCATGGAGGAACATATCGGGCCCTCGGGACGCGATTCATTGGTGCTCACCAACGAGGGAAAAGTGCAGGGGCTGATTACCCGGCGGCTAATTGAAAAAATACCGCGAAGCCAATGGGACCAGGTTTCCGGCAGCTCGCTGGTTGTCCCGCCGGAGATGTTTCCGGCGGAATCTACCGGCCCAGAATCTTCCCTGGCGGAATCATCTATAAAAATGAACTCCCGAGATAGGGCCGTTGCCGTCGGACCGGGAGAGCCCGCCGAAGGCGTGATCGATGTTATGGAGTCGAAGGGCCTCAGTCAGGTTCTGGTGATACAGGAAGGGGTTCTTCTTGGTGCTATTCGCCTCGACAGGCTGCGAGGCCTCGCTTGAGCCGATGCCCGCTCCCATAGCTGCGCGAGTTCCAGACCTGGCCGCACTGTGCTACAATGGCATTCGTGGACCTGGCCAACGGCGCCAATGGCGAAGTTGGCTCCCCAAAGGCGGCATTCGATGCCATTTGGCAATGAGATAATCTACATGGACAACGCCGGCACAACCGCGCTGGACCCACGGGTCCTAGAGGCCATGATGCCCTATTTTTCCCAACGGTTCGGGAACCCCTCCAGCGTTCATGCCATCGGCCAGGAGGCCAAGGCCGCATTGGACGACGCCAGGGAGAGGGTGGCGCATATCCTGGGCTGCCGTAGGAGCGAGGTGGTCTTCACCAGCGGCGGTACAGAGTCGGATAATGCAGCCATCAAGGGGTCTATTGCCGCATTAAAGGAAACGGGCAACCACATAATCACGACTCAGATCGAGCACCACGCCGTTCTGCATACCTGCCAGTATTTAGAGACCCTGGGCTTCGACGTGACTTACCTGCCAGTTGACCATTATGGACTTATAGACCCAGCGGACGTGGCCCACGCCATCACGGACCGGACTATCCTGGTAAGCGTGATGTACGCTAACAATGAAATCGGGACCGTCCAACCTATCTCCGAAATTACCGGGCTGGTCAAGGACAGGGCCGGGGCCATGGAGCGCACCATTCTGACTCACACCGATGCGGTCCAGGCGGCCGGATTTTTGGACTTGGACGTCAAGAAGCTGGGTGTCGACATGCTGAGCCTCTCGTCCCACAAGTTCCACGGACCCAGGGGTGCGGGGGTCCTTTATGTCCGCCGTGGAACGCCCTTCCTGCCGCAGCAATTGGGTGGGGGACAGGAGCGGGAGCGGCGTTCGGGCACTGAGAACATCCCCGGCATCGTGGGCACCGCCATAGCACTGGAGATCGCGGAATCGGAAAGGGAGCAAGTGACCGAGCACTGCCGCGGGCTGAAGGACAGAATTATCCATGACATATCGGAGCGGATAGGCGGCGCCCACTTGAACGGGCACCCAACCCAGCGCCTCCCTAACAACGTCAACTTTTCCTTTGAAAATGTGGATGGTGAACCGGTGCTGCTGGGGCTGGACATGGCGGGATTGGCCGCCTCCAGTGGGAGCGCCTGTAGCTCGGGTTCCCTCGAGCCCTCCCACGTTCTCCTGGCCCTGGGCCAATCGGCGGAGCTGGCCAGGGGGAGCCTCCGCTTGACATTGGGTAGGGACAATACTAACAAAGAGGTAGACTATCTGTTGCCTGTGCTGGAGGACCTGGTGGGCCGCCTGCGTGAAATGCCCTCCCTCTCCCCAACTGGGACTTAGGACAAGACGCAATGAAACAGTTTGAACGAACATCAGGACCCTTTATGAGCGCACCGCGCCCGACTCTCCGACTGGGCATCCTCTCGCTGATGTTCTTGGTCGTGCCACTGATACTGGCGGCCTGCTCCGGTGAGGCTACACTAGCAGTCGGGAAACAGGGTCAGGGAGACAGCCTTATCGTAAGAATCGAGAAGATCAAGAGACTCCCGGAGATAAGGTTTGAGGGGACGGACCAGCAACACTATCTGGTAGCTCCCTCCAGCAGCGAGAACGAACTGGTGGCGCTAAACCTGCTTGTATATAATCGAGACTCCGCCAGGGTTCTCATGACGGTGGAAGAAAATTCGGTGCAGTTGAGGGGATTCGATTTCCAAGAGAACTATAAACTGCTTACATTGACAGTCTCAAACGAGGCAAACGTAAAGATCGTGGACGCTACCCATCCGTCGGAAAATGTCTATGTACCATTCATCGCAGGCCCGCTAGATTTGCCCCATGAAAATCAGATCGTGGGATGGGTGGTGTTTGATGTGCCCAAGGGAACGAAGTTACGGGAGATCAGGTGGGATGCCGGTGGGGACACCCTCTATATAAGGGGATAGTCCGCTCCATGCATTAGGCCCATCCGACGTAATGAGGCTCCAGGAACTAAATACTACAGCCGTGGCCGCGGCGCCCCCTGTATGGAGGAAACTGTTCCATATGGGGGCTTGCAGCCTCATACCACTCCTGGCCATCTTCCTCGGCCACACGCCCCTGGTTGTTCTGCTAGCTACGCTGTCCGGCCTGGCATTGCTGGTGGAAACCGCCCGATTCCGGCTTCCGAATCTCAACCGCCTGCTGGTGGCCCGGTTGAGGTTCCTGCTAAAACAGACAGAGGACCGCCGGATAACCGGAGCAACCTATATAGCTGTCTCGGCCCTACTGGCCTTTCTCATATTCGACAAGCCTGTAGCCATCACCGCCCTGTTTTTTCTCTCCCTGGGCGACCCCATAGCCGCGTTGGTGGGCAGCCGGGTGGGAGGCTACAGAGTGTTTGGCAAGTCCCCTTGGGGGAGCCTGGCCTTTATGGTGGTTGCCCTGGCCGTGGCCGGCGTATTGTCCGGGGCCGGTGTCGTATCCTTCCACTGGGCGCTGGCCGCCGGTGCGGGCGTTGCCGCCGTGGTGGAGCTTGTCCCCTTGATGGTGGACGACAACTTGACGATCCCTCTGGTGGCTGGAGCGGCTATGACCCTGATGGGCGCCTGAGCTCCTTCCCCGCCGGCGTTTAGTGCTCCTCCCCGTCGTATTCCTCTGTCCCCGAACGCTGGCGCTGGAAGGCGATGTACTGGTCCTTGGTAATGGCCGGTGGAGAGGCGGCCAGCACCTCCCGGGCCGTCGCAGCCCCCTCCGCCAGCAGGTCTATTACTACCATGGCCATTATTTTGGCGGGGTTGACGACCGCCTGTTCGTAGTCGGCGATGAGATAGTCCTTGCTGTGGCCGGGACCAATGGCCCCCCCGGCGTAGGGGTGGCAGATAGGCATGATCTGGCTCAGGTCCCCCATGTCGGTGGAGCCGCCCCGGTTCCTGCCCTTGGGGACGAGTGTAATGTTTTCTCTACCCAGCAGGCTGATGGCATTGGCGTAAAACAACTCCTGTAGAGGCGGAGCATGGCGAATCGATAGGTAGCCGGCGATATTGGTGATCTTCACTTTTGCGCCCACTGCCAGGGCCCCCGCCTTGAAGCATCTGTCGGCCTTGGCGCTGTTCCTTATCAAGTCCTCGGGCGCCGACGACCTCACCCGCCATTCCAGTCTCACATCGGCGGGCACGGCATTCACCTCTCCTCCCTTGGTGATGATGCCGTGGAACCTGGCGGTCTCCTGCTCCCGGAAGGTCTCCCGGTTTGCATGGATGGCGGCCATGGCCAGGTTTGCCGCGTTGAGGGCATTAATGCCCCGGTGGGGGGAGGAACCTGCGTGGGCGGCCCTTCCCGTATATTCCACGAATTTCACCATGTGCCCGTTACTGGTCCCGCCCACCGAGAATGATCGCTTTCCCATATCGCTGGCGGTGTGGCACATCATCGCCATATCAACGTCGTCGAACTCTCCCAGACGGATAAGCTCCTGCTTGCCGCCCAAGAATTCCAGCTTGCCTTCATTCTTCAAGGCCAGGCGGCGCTCGACCTCCACGAACTCCTCAGCCGGGACGGCGAAGGGTATCACGGAGCCCGACAGGCCGCCCAGCACTTCTGGTGAACCCAGGCCAATGGTGGCGCCCAGCATCATACCAATCTGAGCATGATGGCCGCAGGCGTGGGCCGCCCCCGTGTCGGCGTTGGCATGGGGATGCTCGAAGACCAGGAGGGAGTCCAACTCACCCAGGACAGCCACCCGAGGGCCCGGCCCGGCCCCTCCCTCCAGCCTTCCCTTCACGCCCGTCACGGCGAGACCTTCTCTGTAGGGTATGCCCATCTCGCCGAACTTCCGGGCGGCCAGCTGGGCAGTCCTATGCTCGTTGAAGCCCGTCTCGGGGTTCAGCAGAATCTCTTTGGAAATGCCTATGATCTCGGCCCTCCGGCCTTCGATGGCATCACAGGCTTTCCTCTTGAGCTCTTCTCTGGTGGACGTTTGGGGGGGTTTCCGTGTCATCTGATGCTTGCTTTCAGAAACTCGTTATTTGGAAACCGGGGGGAGACTTATGGAGAGGAGTGGTTGAAATCGAAAAGCTCGGATTTAGTCAGGCTCCTCATAAATCCTAGGTATTCCTTTTTCGTCATGGCGGGCTTATGGCCGGAGAGGACCGTCGCCGCCCCACGGGCGCCATCGGCCAGCAGGTCCACCACGGTGGCGGCCAGGGCCTTCGCCGCTGTGGTCACCGCCAGACCGTAGTCCTCTATCAGGTAGTCTGAACCGTGGCCCAGGCCGGTGGCGCCGCCGACGTAGGGATGTATCGCCGGGATCAGATGGCTGACATCGCCCATGTCTGTGGAGCCGGTGCGATGCCCTACGTGGCCCACGTTCTCCTCTCCCACCAGAGAGACGGCGTTGCTCCGGAAGAGGTTAGCGGTGGCTGCGTCCTGGCGCAGGGGCAGATAGCCGGGCAGGGTATGGATCTCCACCTTGGCGCCTACTGCCATGGCTCCTGCCTTCAAGGCCCTGTCCACCTTGCCGTTGGCTTCCATCACCGCATCCAGCGTCTTGGCCCGGACGAAGGTCTCCATGCGTACATCGGCTGGAATGGCGCTGACGGCTTCGCCACCCTTGGTTATGATGGGGTGTACCCGGACCGTGTCGTCGTCGCGAAAAGTCTCTCTATTGGCGTGTATCGCCATCAAGGCCAGGGAAGCGGCGTTGAGGGCGTTCACCCCCAGGTGGGGTGCGCCGCCCGCATGGGAGGCCCGGCCCAGGAACCGTATGCTCTTGGCCAGGATGCCGCTGCTGGTCCCGCTCATGCACAGCTTCCCGTCGTCGGGGTTGCTGCTGGTGTGGCACATCATGGCGATGTCGACGTCGTCGAACTCCCCCAGCCGTATGAACTCCGGCTTACCACCCAGGAACTCGATGGAGCCCTGCTGACGTAGCTTCTCCCTCTCCTCGATCTGGATATACTCCTCGGCGGGCACCGCCATTAACACCACCCGTCCGCTGAGGGCTGGAAGCACCTCGCTGGATATCAGACCCATGGCGGCTCCCAGGAGCATCCCGATCTGAGCGTGGTGCCCGCAGGCGTGGGCGGCGCCGGTACCCGGGTCGGCATGGGGATGGTCCTGGACTATCAGTGAGTCCAGCTCACCGATAATGGCCACCGATGGGCCTTCGCCACCGCCATTTATCTCTCCCTTCACGCCGGTGATGGATATACCTTGCCTGGAGGGCACCCCCAATTCTCGTAATTTGGACGCCACGAGGCTTGAGGTCTTTATCTCCTTGAAGCCCGGCTCCGGGTGCTCCAGGATGGCCTGAGATATCCTGATAATCTCGTCGGCATGGGCGTCGATTCTGGCGAACACCCTGCGTTTCAACTCATCTTTGGAAGGCATAGGTGAAGTCATAGGGGAAGGCATTGACCACCTCTCGGAATGCTGGGAACGATTGTAGCAGACGCCCCTCCAAAAGAACACTCCTCTCCCATAGCGTTTCGCAGAGTCCTGTAAGCTGCCAGGGTGTATAATGGACCCCATTATGAAGGTTGTGATTGCACCCCAGACCTTCAAGGGCGGCCTTATGGGTGTGGAGGTGGCGCAGGCGATCCGGCAGGGGGTGCATGCCGTGTACCCCGAGGCCGAGACGGTCGAGATACCAGTGGCCGACGGTGGTGACGGCACTCTGGACGCTTTAGTGCGCAGCACCGGAGGGGAACTGTTCACCAGCAGAGTCACCGGTCCCCTTGGGGAACCCGTGTCCGCCAAGTGGGGCGTCATGGGAGACGGCCAGACGGCGGTGATAGAAATGGCCCAGGCTTCGGGACTGGCGCTGGTGCCGCTGCGCCGCCGCAATGCCTGGATAACCACGAGCTACGGGACCGGTGAGCTGATATGGGAGGCCCTGGATAGGGGATACCGGCAGGTCATAGTCGGTCTCGGTGGAAGCGCCACCAACGACGGCGGCGTTGGCATGGCCCAGGCGTTGGGCGTCCACTTCCTTGACTCCAACGGCAGAGAGTTGCCCTTTGGCGGTGGTGGGCTGTCCAAGCTAGCCCGGGTAGATATGTCGGAGCTTCGCCTGGGCGTCATGGAAGCCAGGATTACCGCGGCAACAGACGTGACCAACCCACTCTGCGGTCCCAGGGGCGCCTCCGCCGTTTACGGCCCTCAAAAGGGGGCATCGCTGCATATATTGAGGGAATTGGACAACGCTCTGGATAACCTCAGCCGGGTCATTAAACGCAGCTTGGGTCTGGACGTGAGGGATACGCCCAGGGGAGGGGCGGCAGGGGGGCTGGGGGCCGGTATGATGGCCTTCCTGAACGCCCAGGTAGAGTCCGGGATAGGGCTGGTCTGCCGTGTGCTAGGGCTGGAGGAACACCTGGAGGGCGCCGACCTGGTAATAACCGCCGAAGGGAGGGTGGATTCCTCCACCGTCTACGAGAAGGCGCCCGCAGGGGTGGCACGTCTGGCGAAGGCTAGGGGGATACCGGTGATCGCGATGGCAGGGTCGCTGGGGCCCGGGTACGAACAGGTGTACGAGCACGGCATAGATGCAGTGGTGCCGATTTTGAACAAGCCCATGCATTTCGAAGATAGTATTGCCAGGACGGCCAGCCTGCTCCGGGGAGCGGCGGAGAGGACAATGCGGCTCCTGGCGTTAGGCCAGACTATTCCCGAGCTTCAAACGCCGGCTCAACTGTCGGGAGGCCGGCTGGCTTCGCCGTAGGAGACCTCACGCCTCGATCATCTGCGACTTTACAAAAGAGATTAGCTCTTCGGCTACGAAAATGGCCCTCTGCCCGTCCTCCTCGTCGTAGGCTTCGGCCGGGATGCCCCCAGGCAGGAGGTGAGGGTACCGGGTAAGGTCGTAGTATTTGTCCAGCAGCACCGCCAGGGACTTGATGGCGTCGAACATCATGTTCAATAATTTGGCATCTTCACACAGGTCCGCCAGCGAGTGGCTCCAGACGTCCTCCACCCCCTGATGGTAAAGGTAGGCCTTCACCGACTTCTCGCCAGCCTGTTGCCCCATGAAACAGACCAGGTTGTAACGCTTCCCCTCCTGAAGGAATCTGGCATCCTCCAGGTCCCTTTCCGCCTGCCGCATCCACCGGGCGCCTTCGGCCTTGGGGTCAGGACTCATAAACCACTCTTCCTTTCTTCAGGGCGCTCCTCAAGAAGGGGCTGGTCTCCTTCAACTCCTGGAATTCCTCGGGAGTATATACCAGATAGTTGGTGCCCACCAATGGGCCAAGATGGCTGATGAAAAAGTCCATCCGTCTGGTGAAGTTGCCCGGCAGTTCTATGACCAGCAATAGGTCGAGGGTGCTCTCTGGACCCACCCGACCGGTGGCCAGGTCGCCGGTGAGGTAGGCTTGCTGCACCCCAAGTTGGGGCAGCATCTGGGCGACGCGCTCAAGCTCCTTCTCCAGGGATTGGCGCCTGTAGCTGCTGAACCCTATCCTGACTGGCATTTTACCCCTTTATTACCTCGTATATCGGAATGATTATGAAGAGAGCAGCACCATGTGGGCCTCTCTGGGGCCGTGGACTCCCACCACCAGCTGCTGCTCAATGTCGGCGGTACGGCTCGGCCCTGTGATGAAGTTAACATAAGGTATTTTGAGCGCCATAGAATCAGCCTGCCGATGGTAGGCCAGCCGCCCCAGGGTTAACAGGTCTTCAAGATTCTCCAGCACCTCCCAAGGGCGGACAAAACAGACGTGAACGGGAGGGGCGAGAGAGACCAGGCGGCTCAACCCGGGGCGGGGCATTAACACCACGGAGCCCGTTTCAGCGATGGCGTAGTCCACACCGGTTACTCCGATGTCGGCGGTGGAGGCCCATTGTCGCAGCATCTCTCGGGAGAGGCCCGGAGCACGGGCTAGGGCGGTGATTTCAATGCCGATTTCGGAAAGGCGGTGGTCTATGGAGACGTCCCGGAAGACCTCCTGATCCGAACGCACAATCGCCTTGGCTTTCATGGACGCGGCCAGCCGGCATAGGTGGTCTACCGCCGCCTCCGGGTCCTGAGAGCGGTGGACCTTCCAGCCCCGGGACTCCGAAACATCGGCCAGCTTGTCCATCAATTCCGCCCCCCGTTCCGCTGACTTTGTCCCAACAGCCGATGCCCTGGCCTCTAGGCTGGCGAGGCTCTCTTGAAGGGGCGAGTAGGGGTCACCGGGCGGCCCCTGGCTCCTGCCCAAAGCCCCGCGTACGGACCTGATGAACTCCTGCTTTTCCAGCCTGTAACCTCCTTACACAACTTGGCCGGGTCCTAGTCGATCTTGGACAGTTCCCTCTCCCATATCTGCCGGAAGGAATGCGGCGGGAGGGATGGCAGGTCCCGGCGCCGGGTCCATCGAGAGAATGGAGGGAATGGGATGCTCTTGATCACTCCCCTTCTGACCATCGGCGTTTGTATTATGCGGCCGGCACTGCGGACCAAGGACAGCCTTGAAGGGCTGCTCATGAGCCAGTAGTAGCCCCGGGCAATGAGCCGTTCCCAAAGCCGTGACCCAGGCCCAGTGTCCCCGTCGCCCTCGGCCAGGCTGGACCGCAGTCGCAGCAGCATGTGGGGTATGTTAATCTTCGGGGGCACACATCCCGGCAGGCCCCGCACAGGCTGGAGGCGTGGGGCAGGTCCCCGGCCTGTTTCAAGCCCAACAGGGCGGGAGTGACCACAGCCCCGATGGGTCCCGGATATACCCAGCCGTAGGCGTGGCCTCCGACCTTGCGGTAGACAGGGCAAATGTTCAGGCAGGCCCCACATCTAATGCAATATAAGGACTCCCTCAACGCGGGGTCCCGGAGCAGCCGGGAGCGGCCGTTGTCCACAATCACGACGTGGAATTCCTCTGGCCCGTCCTCGTCGTCGGGACCCCTGGGGCCGGAGACGATGCTTACGTAGCTGGTCATAGGTTGCCCGGTGGCGGCCCTGGGCAGCAAGCGCAGGAATATGGCCAGGTCCTCCAGGGATGGGACAAGCTTCTCCATGCCGGTGAGGGCAACGTGGATGCGGGGTGCGGAGGTGCAAAACCGCCCGTTTCCCTCGTTGGTGACCAGCACCAGGCTCCTCGTCTCGGCCACCAGGAAGTTGGCCCCCGTTATGCCCATATCCGCATTGAGCAGCTTCTCCCGCAGGGTCTCTCTGGCAACCGCGGCCATCTCCTCTATTTCCACCAGGTTGGGCCTCTGAATCTTCTGGCCGAAAAGGGCGGATACGTCCTGCCGGGTCTTGTGCATGGCAGGGGCTATGATATGGAATGGGGTCTCCCCGGCCAACTGAATGATGTACTCCCCCAGGTCTGTTTCGACAGCCTCCACCCCCATGTCGCCCAGGGCCCGGTTGAGGCCGATCTCCTCTGAGACCATGGACTTGCTCTTGGTGGCCAGTCTGACGCCACGGGACCGGGGCAGCTCGGCGATGATGGCGTTGGCCTCCTCCGCGTCTTCGGCGAAATGTACCTGCCCTCCGTTGCGGGACACCCCATCGGAGAAAAGCTCCAAATAGTAATCGAGGTTGTCCAGCGTGTGGCGCTTGATCTCCCTGGCCTGGTCCCTGAGCTCTTCCCAACGTTGGGGAGTCAGTTCCTGGATCGCCTCCTCCCGGGCCCGGTCGAAGCCGCCGCCCGCCCGCTCCAGGGCGGCCTGGAGTTTTGGGTCCAGGATCGCCCTGGCCGAGGCCTTCTTGAACTCCCGGGTCTTGATGTCCGCCAATTACTTCTCCGATTTGGCCACAGAGACACAGAGGCACAGAAAATTCAACTAATCTCCGTGCCTCTGTAGCTCTGGGGCAAACTCCAGCAATTGGGCCAGGTGCATGGGTTGGACATCGATGCCTCGCCGGCTCAGGGCGCCACCGATTTGCATGAGGCAGCCCATGTCGCATGCAGTCAGGGTCTTGGCTCCTGTCTTGACCACGGCTTCCACATTGTCATCCAGCATCGACGCCGAGATATGGAGGTATTTTACGGGAAAAGTGCCGCCAAATCCGCAGCAGGCCTCGGCCTGTTCCATTTCCACCAGCCGAGCCCCTTTGACGTTGCCTATCAGCCTTTTCGGTTCCTCGGAAACACCCAGCTCCCTCATCAGATGGCAGGAGGGATGGTAGGACACTTTCCCCTTGAATTCAGACTCTACATAGTCAACTCCGAGAACCTTTACCAGGAACTCGGAGAACTCATAGACTTTACCGGCTAGTTCCTCCGCCGTCCTGCGGAGCTCGGGGTCGTCGTGGAAAAGCTGGGGATAGAAGATGCGTATCATGGCGGCGCAGGACCCCGAGGGCACAACCACGTCCTGGCCCCCAGGGGAGAAGCTCTGCAATACGCGCCGCGCCAGGAGCGATGCCTCCTTGGTAAAACCGGAATTGAACAGCGGCTGGCCGCAGCAGGTCTGGCCGGGAGGAAAGTCCACCTCCACTCCCAGCCGCCTCAATATCCTGACCACGCTTACACCCACCTCGGGGTAAAACTGGTCGACCAGGCAGGTCACGAAGAGAGAGGCTTTCTTATCTGAGTCCGCATTCAAAAAGCTAAACCTCTGGCGAGGGAGGGGCATCGTTTCGGGGACGGACCCAGCGTACCAGAGATGCCAGTAAGTGACAACTCGACCTGCCCTGCCCTCAGGGTCTTTCGATTGTCATTGCGAAGGGCAAGGCTTCGAAGCAATCTCAGCAGGTCCAGAAGGGATTTCTTCGCTTGGTTTGCAATGACATTGGCGCAATCACAGTGGCAGGACTTTCAATTGACCCCGCCCTGCTCTCAGGAGGTTAATAACGGGAAAAGATTCTTTGTAGCGGCAACCCTGCCGAAGAAAGAGGCAGTCCACCACCGGCTACCGCTAGAGACACCTGTCGGCCTCCGCTGAGATGTGCTCTCTCAGCTCCCGAGGGAGGGGCGGTGGCGAACCGGCAGCCGCGTTTTCGATGATGCGCTCCGGCCTGGAGGTGGCCGGGATCAGCACGCTCACCCTTTTGTCGGCCAGAATCCAGGCCAGCAGCGCTTGGGACCACGTCTTTATCCCATAGGCTTCCAGGGGAGACAGATCGGGTTGAAGCCTCAATCCCGACACCAGTCTCCCTACCCCCAAGGGCTCCATAATGATAACGCCTATCCCCAGCTCCTCCGCCAAGGGCAGCAAGGCCTCCTCGCAGGCGCGGTCTATCACATTGTAGGGTATCTGGATCGCGCCTATCCGGCCGGATTTCATTATGCTCATCATCACTGGATAGGAGGCGGGTGAGTTGTGAGTTATGCCTATCACGCCTATTCTGCCTTCTTCCTTAAGGCCTTCCAAGTAGGGTAGCTGGGTGCCCCAGTCCACTAAATTGTGAATCTGGAGCACGTCGATGTGGTCTATGCGCAGGAGTTCAAAGGACCGGGCGATCGAGGCTTCCCCTTCGGACCGGCCCGTGGACCAGACCTTGGTAGCAAACTGGAACCTCTGCCCTTTCCCTTGAGTTGTCTTGCCCAGGACCTCCTCACTGAGCCCGTACATGGGCGAGGTATCCAGGAAGGTCACGGCGTGGGATATACAGTTATTCATGACTTTCTGCCTCACGGCGATATCCTCATCAGAGGAAACGTTAAAGGTCTTGGACGAACCCATTCCAATCACATTTACATCGAGGTTGGACAGTTTTCGGACCTGCATCAGGCCTGAACCCCTTTAATTGTTCCCCATTTTTCTTTCTTGACGCGATGGTGCGACGAGACTATACTCCCTGTCGTCAAGGCCATGCCGACTGACCGGCCACCGGCAGACCCGCACCCCTGACCTCACGGGAAAGGGCTTCCAACTAACGAGCTTATTTCTCCAGGAGCCTACAAAGAAGGAGGCGCCGCTATGGCTCAGCAGGTGACAATGGACCGGGATAGGACCGCAGTCATTATTATGGACTTCCAGAACCGGATCGTAAACACCGCCGCCAGAGAGACCCACAGGCGGTGGTCAAGAACGCCGCCCTGGTGCTTGCGGGGGCCCGCCGGGCGGGGATCCCCGTGATCCACGTGGTACACACCGCGGAGGAGCCTATAAAGAGGTCTCTCTTGACACTGAGGTCCATGCGGGAGTCGCGCCGGCCCCTGCCTGGGGACCATGTCATCTACAAGACCAAGACAAGGACCAAGACAAGCCCCTTTTCCACCACCGGTCTGGACGTCATGTTGAGGGAAATGGGCCGGGACTCTCTGGTGCTGATGGGGGTGTCCACCGCCGGATGCGTCCTCTCCACTATCCGGTGGGCCGCAGATATCAACTACAAAGTGGCGGTGGTGTCCGACGGTTGTGACGACCCCGACCCCGAGGTTCACCGGGTGCTGACCGAGAAGATCTACCCCCGCCAGGGGCCTGTTATGACCGCACAGGAGTTCCTTCAGGCTGCCGGGGTGGCGTAGCCATGAAGACCACGTCAGCTTCAGGACCGGAGGGAGATCGGCCGGAGGGAGATGAGCAGGAGGTAGATGAGATCGAAGAGTTGCAGTTTCTTGCGCAACGGGCGGGCATGGAGCTCAGCTCCGAAGAGCTAGAAGAGCTGAAGCCCCAATATGACCTCCATATGCGACATGTTCAACACCTGCACTCCATCGATCTGGGGTCTGAAGAGATCGGTATGGTCTTCCATCCCGATTGGCCGGCGCCGTAACCACCTGGGCAGTACCCTGCCCCGAATTGGCAACGACGCCTCCTTAATCATTCAGAAAGGGATGTCAGTCCTGTTTGTTGGCATAGCAGGGGCGCGGCAAGAAGTTAGTGGTGGTGGGAAGAAATGGCTGGAACAAATAAAGACCTTTGTTACTTGACCATCAGGGAGGCCGGGGACCTGATCCGCCGCGAGGAACTGTCCCCTGTGGATCTGGTCCGAGCCTTTCTGGACCGTATACATTCCAAAGACAGTCAGCTTCATGCTTTTATCACCCTGCTGGAAGAGGAAGCCCTGGAGGCGGCCCAATCCGCCGAGGCCGAAATCCTTGGTGGTAGATATCGGGGGCTCCTTCACGGCATTCCCGTGGGCTTGAAGGATATATACGACACCGCAGGCGTCCGCACCACCTCAGGCTCAAGGGTGGACCTGGAGCGGGTTCCTGATGAGGACGCCACCGTTGTGGCGAAGCTGAATGCCGCAGGAGCCATCCTTCTTGGCAAGCTGACAACCTACGAATATGCCCTGGGAGGGCCCGATTTTTCCACCCCATTCCCCCCCGCCCGCAATCCCTGGAACCTGGACCATATTCCCGGAGGGTCCAGCAGCGGTTCGGCTGCGGCCGTGGCCGCCGGCCTGTGCATGGGCGCCATGGGCTCCTGCACTGGCGGGTCGATCAGGTTCCCCGCTTCTATGTGCGGCATAGTGGGCCTCAAGGCCACCTACGGACGGGTGAGCCGCCACGGCGTGGTGCCGCTGAGCTGGTCCCAGGACCACTGCGGTCCCATGACCTGGACGGTGGAGGATGCGGCGATTATGCTGCAGAGCATCTCCGGTTATGACCCGAAAGACCCCACCACCAGCACCGAGCCGGTCCCAGAGTTCTCCATGGCCCTCCGGGAAGACATCCAGGGTCTGACCATCGGGGTGCCCCGCGACTATTTCTTCTCACCAGGCCCGGATGTTAACGGGGAGGTCCTGGCAACCGTTGAAAAGGCTCTCGACGTGCTTCAGGAGTTGGGGGCCAATATAGAGGAGGTCACCATCCCCAGCCTGGAATACCTCCGGTCGGCGAACATTATCATCATGATCAGCGAGGCCTACGCTTTCCACAAGCGAAACCTCCTGACCAGGCCCCAGGACTTCGGAGAGATGGTGAGGGCCCGCTTCCGCATAGGAGGGCTGCTTAGCGCCAGCGATTATGTGCAGGCCCAACGGCTCAGGGAGCTGGCCAAACGGGAGTTCGCCGAAGTGCTCCAGCGCGTGGACGTGCTGGTCACCCCCACCATGGCCGGGCCCGCTCCGCCCTTTGAAGGCCTCGATCCCAGCAGTACCGTGCGGGGCCCAATGTTTACCGCCCCATTCAACCTGACTGGGCTCCCGGCTATCACGGTCCCCTGCGGCTTCACCTCGGAAGACCTTCCTGTGGGCATGCAGGTTGCTGGAAGGGCATTTGATGAGTCCACGGTCCTGCGGGTCGCCTATACCTACCAGCAGCACGCCAGGTGGTTCCAGCGCCGCCCGCCGTTCTAGGTCCTTCGGTTCTGACGCCCGCCGTCAGCCATCCAGCTCTACCTCCACGTCCTTTCCCTGTAGGCGCACCTGGAAGACCCTGGTTGGATTCACGGCGGGAGGCACTACTGCCTGGCCGGTGGTTACGTCGAACTTGGCCCCGTGCCGGGGGCATTCGATAAGATTATCCTGAAGCTGCCCGAACCCGAGTATCCCACCGTCATGGGTGCAAACGTCGGCGATGGCGTAAAGGGCGCCTCCTACGTTGCAGACCAGGATACGCAGGCCTTTTCTGGGAGAAACCCTCTTGGTCTCGCCGGGCGGTATCTCGGCCATCCCGGCAACCTTTACAAATTGCGATGCCATAGAGCGCCATCATATCCGCTTTCGTGAGGCGGCGTCTATAGGGAGGCCGGCAACTTGTACGGGGATTCCGCGTGAGCTTTACTCCCAGGTGGACCGGGAAAATACTGATACACAAATTTCGAGCTTCAAGGAGAGGCTGCTGGCGGACAAAAAACGGCCCTCATGGCCCATCTCCTGCGCCGGGCGGGCTTCGGAGCGCCCCGGGATGAGCTGGAGGCCTACGCTGCAAAAGGGTACGAGGCAACGGTGGAAGAGTTGCTTCACCCCGATAGCCGGCCTGACCTGGACCTGGACCTGGACCTCATGGAGCGGTACCGTCCCGAATACCTGGAGCTGTCCAATGGACACTCCAACCAGCAGTTCTAGGTTTTTCGGATGATCAACACCAGGAGGCCCCTGGATGAGAAGATAGCCCTGCTCTGATCGGGGGTGCTGTGCACAGGTTTCGCCAAGGTGGAGAACATCATGATGGTGACCGACTACACCGGCATGCTATGCAAATATGGGCTGGGTGATTACAGGAGCCTGCTGATTGAGGTTTCCAAACATCCCGCCATGGTCTACTACCTGGAACGTTGAAAACCACAAGGGCTCCGTGAACGAGAATTATGGCAGGGAGCTGTTGGAGCTCTTCTCCATTGGCGAGGCCACCATGTCCAAGTGGGGACAGGCGAAGCTGGAAGCGAATCCGGCATTGCTCGTCTAATATAAATTGCTCCGGGACCTCCAAGAGTGGCGGCAATACAGGTGCCCCAAGACGGTTGAGATAAACGGCAAGAGAAAGGTAATAATCCTCGACAGCCAAAGTAGCCGCATTCAGGTGTACCAGAAGGACGCCTATATGTCGAAAGCACCGGGACCCGGCTAATCGCCGGGTGCATCGGGGCTTCCAGATGGCAGGCACCACGGGCAGCCCATTTCCCACGCCGGTCTACACAGTAACGCCTGCCCACTTCCCGCTGGGCTTCACACACCGTGCCTGGATGGAGGCGAAGTGTCACCGTTAGGCTGACGCAGAACAAGCGCTGGACAAATATATTGCAATGGAGTTAAAGTCTGAATGATCGTATCCGTAGTCCCCGATTTTGCCCCCAAGTTGAGAGTCGCATGGAAAAGGGCTTCCACACGTTTGTTCCCTCACAGTTCCAGCCTGGGCTATTCCCGGATGTCACGGTAAAGCCCTCTGAAGAGTTCGAAGAGCTGGATGTAGTGATCGTAGGGGCCGGTCCCGCTGGCCTGAGCGCCGCTATAAAGCTGGCCCAGCTGGCGGCGGAAGAGGGCCGTGGGGAGCTCCGCATCGGGGTAGTCGAGAAAGCGGAGAGGGTCGGACACCACACCCTCTCCGGCGCGATTATCAACCCTGTGGCCTTCAGGGA
This sequence comes from Dehalococcoidia bacterium, assembly GCA_965225925.1. Taxonomy (GTDB): domain Bacteria; phylum Chloroflexota; class Dehalococcoidia; order Lucifugimonadales; family JAGWBF01; genus CBDDBY01. The sequence goes on from CBDDBY010000005.1 coordinate 1,620,848, forward strand.
GCTTTTTCCGCACGTACCTACCGAAGAGCTTCCCTTCGCTTTGCCCGTCTCCAGGGACCGCATGTATCTTCTCACGGGAAAACGGGCTTTCCCTATTCTCACACCGCCACTGATGAACAACGACGGCAACTACGTCGCCTCCATATGCGAGGTTGTCCGGTGGCTCGCCGCCCGGGCGGAGGAGCTTGGGGTCATGATATTCACGGGGTTCCCCGCCACGGCCCTGCTGGTGGAGGACTCGAAGGTGGTAGGAGTCCGCACCGCCGATAGGAACCGGGGGAGGGACGGAGAGCAGCTCCCCGACTTCCAGCCAGGAATGGACATCAGGGCCGGCGTTACCGTGCTGGCAGAAGGCACCCGAGGGAGGCTGACAGAAGGGGTCCTGTCTTCCATGAACATGGAAAGAAAGAATCCCGAGATCTTCGCGGTGGGCGTCAAGGAGCTCTGGGAAACCAAGGCCGCTCCGGAGGCGGTTATCCACACCATGGGCTGGCCACTGGGTCCCGGGCATTTCGGAGGGACATTCATGTACCCCATGTCCGATACCCTGGTCTCCCTGGGAATCGTGGTGGGGCTGGACAACCCTTCAGCGTCCTTTGACCCACATTCTCTTCTCCAGGAAGCGAAAACCCATCCATTCTTCCGGAGAGTGTTGGAGGGGGGTGAGCGCGTGGAGTGGGGAGCCAAGACGATACCCGAAGGTGGGTATTACTCCTTGCCTTCCCGGCTGTCCGCCGATGGGGTGATGGTGATAGGAGACAGCGCAGGATTCGTGAATGTGCCCACCCTCAAGGGGGTGCACTACGCGATGTACTCGGGTATATTCGCCGCCCGCGCCATAGCCGCGGCCATCAAAGACCAGGACTTCTCCGCCTCCAGCTTGGGCCAGTACGACCGGCTCGTCCGTGGGAGCTTCATCACCAAGGACCTGCACTTCACGCGGAACATGCGTCTCGCCTTTCATAAAGGGCTTTACAGGGGCCTGTTGAAATCAGGGTTGATGTATCTAATGCGAGGTTGGTGGCCCGCCAGGCCGACCCTGGCAGACGATGGCCATCTGGTGCGTATCGCCCGTGAAAGGACCTACCCCACGCCGGATGGAAAGCTCACGTTCAACAAGGCCGACAGCGTCGGGCAATCGGGCAACAGCACGAGGGATAACGTCCCCAACCACCTTGCCCTGGCAGCGGATGTGCCGCCCCAGGTCGCACGCTTCTATGCCCACATGTGTCCCGCCGAGGTCTATGAGATAACCGGTGATGGGAACCTCAGAATCAACCCTTCCAACTGCATCGACTGCATGACCACCGACATCCTGGCGGGCCGCTGGTCTCCCCGTGAAGGAGGTAGCGGAGCTCGCTACACTAGGATGTGATAAAGTTGGCTTGGGAGAAATCTAGCAGGCCGCTGAAAAACCCTGGCACGGACTGCACAGACCTCATGGGAGGAGAAAGCTAGGGTACAATAAAGGAAACAGCCGGGGAGGTGGCGGCGGTGCGCGGACGACGAGATCCACAGGTAACCATGTTGGCCTTCGTTGACCTGGAGACGCGAGTACCACCTGATCATCCCCTACGGCTGATCAAGGCAGTGGCCGATAAGGCCCTGACGGCGCTGTCGCCGGACCTGGACCGGATGTACGCCGAAGTAGGCCGACCTTCGATTCCTCCCGAACGACTGCTGAAGTCCTCATTACTGATTGCCCTGTACTCGGTGCGCAGCGAACGGGGCTTCTGCGAACAACTGGATTACGACCTCCTCTTCCGGTGGTTTCTGGGGATGAACCTAGTTGAGCCCAGCTTTGATCCCACCACCTTCACCAAGAATCGGGAGCGGCTGTTGAAGCACCGGCTGGGCCAGGCCTTGTTCGATGAAGTGGTGCTGGAAGCAGACCGGAAGGGCCTGCTGTCCGACGAGCATTTCACCGTAGATGGCACATTGATTGAGGCGGCAGCCAGCCTGAAAAGCTTTAAACCCAGGGACGGTGACCCGCCCAAGACGACAGACGATGACCCGGGCAATCCCTCGGTGAACTTCCATGGAGAACGACGTAGCAATGTCACCCATCAGAGCACCACGGACCCGGAGTCCCGGTTGCTGCGCAAGGGGAAAGGCAAGGAAGCCACGTTGGTATTCATGGCCCACGCCTTGATGGAAAACCGCCATGGGATGCTGGTGGACTTCCAGACTACCCAGGCGACGGGGACGGCGGAGCGGGATACAGTACCGGTGCTGGTGGACCAAGCCAAGGAGCGGGGCTTTCATCCCAAAACGCTAGGTGGAGACAAGGGCTACGACACCAGGGATTGCGTGGCGGTTCTGCGGCGGCGCGGGGTGACGCCTCACGTAGCACAGAACACCAATGGCCGGTCCAGCGCCATTGATGGCCGGACCACTCGCCACCCGGGGTACGCTATCAGTCAGCGGATTCGGAAACGGGTTGAGGAGATCTTCGGGTGGATGAAGACGGTGGGCGGGTTCCGGCGGGCGCGGTATAGAGGGCTGGACCGGACCGGTCTGGCGGGGTATCTGGTAGCTACAGCCTACAATCTGGTCCGCATGGCCAAGCTCCTGGAGCTGCCAAAGGAAGCACCAGAAACCAAGGCGGCATGACCTGACAGTGGGACTACCCATGCCCGGTGCCCCAGAAGGGCCTGGTCAAGGAGCGTGAAGGGCCAAAAGTCTCGTTCAAACGGTCCAGTTTCCCCCAAGAGGACCAAGGATTCACCGACTTGAACTCTAGATTCTGCACTTAGACCCTTTCTTCAGCAGCCTGCTAGGACAGGACATGGGCTCGGGCCGGAAGGCTCTGTTCAACCAAGGGTGCCCCAGTCTTCTGCCGCTTGACACCCTTAATACCGCTGTGTTACTTTTGCCTCGATCGTTACCGGCGGTCCAATGGGCCCGGTCCATTTGAACGGTGCGGCGTTGCAGGGTTTCCCAATCATCCCCACCAAGTTGCGTAAAGGAGAAGAATCATGACTTTGAAGATTCCCCAGCGCCCACCCGAAATTCCGGTCTTCCTGCAGCCGCGGAGCAGTGATGAGTACACTCCACCGCCCCCAAGCCCCCAGATTCGCCGGGCCATTGCTCAGGTAAGGGCCGAGGCGCCCCTGGCAGCTCCCCGCCTCAGCATGCCCCTGTCCGGTTACTGGTCCAGCAGGCAGGGCACGGCGGCAGCCCTTAGGGCTATAGACGAGGCCTGGGGCGGCGGCTTCTACAAGGTCCCGCCGGAGGCGGTCCTGGACAAGGACGCGGCCAACGCGGCCCTGGGCGGTGACCAGCTTATCATAGACGTCCAGACCCACTATATCTCAGACAGGCCAAAACTGGTCAGGTTCCTGGAATATGTGGTCCACATCTGTGAGAGCGTGACCCCCGACCTGTTCAGGGGCCTGGACAAAATAGTGAGGAACCAGAACGCACTGGGTTACTCCTTCGCCGAATACCTGCGCTGCATCTACCTGGAGAGCGAGACCCACGTCGCCGTTCTCAGCGCGGGCCCCGGCGCCGAAGACCTGGACGATATGCGTAACCTCAACAACACCGAGATGGTGGGCACCCGGGAGCTGATAGACCGCCTGGGAGGCACTGGGCGCTTCATTAACCATTGCAACATCCACCCCAACGTTCCCGGCGAGACCGAGAATATGGGAAAGTGGATGGATTATTGCGACCCGGCCGGCTGGAAGTGCTACACGATGTACGGTGACAAGGGGAAGGCCTGGATGAAGATCGACTTCCCTTCATGGGCGCTGGATGACGAGGAGCACGGGAAGCCCTTCTTGAAGAATGTCATGAAGGCCGGGCCTCGGAGGGTCTGTGTTCACAAGGGGATAGGCGGAGAGACCGGCGTCGGCTGGGACGGTCCATCCTCACCCAGGGACATGGGGCCGGCGGCGAAGGAATTCCCCGAAATCGAGTTCCTTACCTACCATTCGGGCTACGAGGTGAGGACCGCAGGCAGCACTGAGGAGGGTCCGTACACCGAGGAGACTGCCGAGGTTGGCGTAAACCGGTTTATCACCAGCCTCAAGCAGGCCGGCATCGGGCCAGGCTCCAACGTTTACGGTGAGATCGGCACCACCTGGTACCAGATAATGGCCCACCCCAGCGAGGCCGCCCACGTCCTGGGTAAGCTGCTGGTACATGTCGGCGAGGACAATATCCTCTGGGGAACCGACTGCATCTTCTACGGGCCTCCGCAGCCCATGATTGACGCCTTCCGGGCCTTCCAGATCCCCGACGAGTACCGTCAGAAGTATGGGTACCCTCAGTTGACTGATCAGGCAAAGGAGAAGATCCTGGGCCTCAACGCCGCCCGCATCTACGGTCTGGATCCCAAGGAGACGAAGGCGCGGGCAAAGAACGACCAGATGTCCTGGGTGAAGTCAGCACTGGAAGAGTACAAAGCCAAGGGTATGGATGCCATGCCCATGACCCACGGACGCTGAGACCTCCGGCTTGCCGGCGTCCATCCGGATTTAGATACAAGAGCGTGCGTCCCCATCCCTGAAACCTTAAAGGGATGGGGACGTTCTTATCCGACTGCTATTTCTTTGTGAATGTGGTGGTGGCCGGTCCTGGACGGATGATCATTATACGGGCTCCCTGGCTGCCAGCGGTAAAGCCGTATTCCGTGTCCTTGTCAAAATAGGCCAGTGTGCCCGGCCCACACGCCTGGTCTCCCACGGTAAGCTCTCCCTCCAGGACGTGGATTAGCTGGTCCTGGCTGTGGGTGTGAGGCGGCACGGCGTCGCCCGGCGGTAGACGGGAGATCAATATCCACGGGCCATTTTCGTCGTCGCCGAGTCTTTGGTTGCCGATCCCCTTCTCAGGCACTCCCTCCAGCCACTTCCCCCTCCATGACTCTCTATAGGGCACGTTGTCTATGTGAGTAATAATTGTCCTTCCCACGCTACCCCCTTTCCCATTCGACATCTTGGGCTTTTATCGAGATTCTATCTACCTGCTTGGCGGAGGTCAACGGAGCATCCTCTCCTCAACCGTTTATGAACTGCGCTACCCGTTTAACGTATTTATCCGGCGCCTCGGCGGGGGGTGGCACCTCCGCCCACTGGGCGTTGGGGATGAGCCGGTGCACATCCTCGGCCACCTCCCGGGGGTGAACGTCGTCGTGTCCCGGCATCACCAAGGTGGGCACTCCGATTCCTCTGAGCATCTCCGCCGTCATGCCCAGGCTTACGTAGGGGCCGTCGAAGAGGGCGCGGATGGTGTCCCTCATCACCTGGGCGTAGTCCTCGGGCTCCATCTTCTCGAAGGACTCTCGAAACTCCGGATCGTGCAGGACCTGCTCGGGGACGAATGGTGCGCTCCGGTCGTCCCGGTCGAAGGCTGCCGCCACAGCCTTCATCCCTCGAGTGAGGGCAATGTCCAGACCCCTGAAGAGCTTGGCCCCCAGGTACGAGTCACATATTATGCCCCCGGCCAGGTTGGCGGCCAACACACCGGCTACCCGATTTGGGTACCGGGAGGCGCAATTCAGGGCGATGCCCGGGCCGAAGGAGCTTCCGCCCAGGTAGGCTTTTTCGATACCCAGCGCGTCCATCAGGCCAAGGACATCCCGGCAATTTAGGTCCCAGGTCTGCACTACCACCGGGCTCTTTGACTGGCCGCCGAACCGCCGGTCGTAAGCGACCACCCGGTGATTCATGGCCAGTCCCTCGATGACGGGCCGGTAGTTTTCCATAAGTCCTTGAAGGACCCCGGGGGACAGCATTATCGCAGGGCCTCTGCCCACATCCTCGTAGTAGAGCTCCGCACCGTTCACCTTCACCCTAGGCACAGGCCCACCTCCTTGAATTCGTGACCGTGTCGCTGGGTTCTGCCCGGTTCTGCCTGGTTCTGCCCGGTTCTGCCTGGTTCTGCCTGGTTCTGCCCGGTTCTGTAAGATGGATTATAAGAAGGGGCTGGAGCCCGGTCAATCATTCCCGGCTGGGAGCATTAAGGCGATGTTTCTCCTTGGGGAGCGGAATGGTAGTATGTCAGAAAACCTTTCGAGGTACCGAGCGATGAAACGCAGCGAGACGAGGATTTTTACGACCCATACTGGGAGCCTTCCCAGGCCCAGGGACCTGTTGGACTTACTGAAGGAAAAAGAGGAGGGTTGTTTAAGAGACCAGGCAGCCCTGGACACCTGCGTGGGCAAGGCTGTGGCCGATGTGGTGAAGAAGCAGTTGGACTGCGGCCTGGCCGTCATCAATGACGGAGAGCAGGGGAGGGTGGACTACACCGTTTACGTGAAGGACCGGCTCACCGGGTTCGGTGGAGAGAGCCCGCCATTCCCAACCAGCGGTGAGGCCGAGGAGTTCCCCGAGTGGACCGAGATGGCCAAGCAATTCACATCCACTTTTATACAAAGGCCTGCCTGCACCGGCCCCATCGATTGGAAAGACTGGCAGGCCGTGGAGAGGGATATAGAGAACCTGAGGGCGGCCGCTGCCGGAACCGAAGCCGAGGACGTTTTCATGACCTCTCCCTCACCGGGGCAGATCGGGAGGTTCCTCCAGAACCAGTATTACTCCAACGACGAGGAGTACCTGTACACCCTGGCGGAGGTCATGAAGCGGGAATACTATGCCATCGCCGACGCCGGGCTGATACTCCAGGTGGACTGCCCCGACCTGGCCCTGGGCAGGCACAGCCAGTTCGCCCACCTGACCCTGGCGGAGTTCCGGAAAGTGGCGGAGATGCACGTGGAGGTGCTGAACTACGCCACGGCGGGTATTTCCCCAGATCGGATGAGGATGCACGTTTGCTGGGCCAGCACGGGAGGCCCCCATCTCAACGACGTTCCTCTCAAGGACATAGTGGATATCGTGGTCCAGGGCCGCCCTAGCGGGCTGGCTCTACCCGGGGCCAACCCCCGCCATGGCCACGAGTGGAAGATCTGGAAGGATGTGAAGCTTCCCGAGGGCAAGGTGCTCATCCCTGGGGTAATAGACACCTCTACCAACTTCGTGGAACACCCCGATCTCGTAGCCCAGCGAATCCTGCGCTACGCCGGCGTGGTGGGGCGGGAAAACGTCATCGCCGGATGCGACTGTGGCTTTGGCACCTTCGCTGGAAGGGTCCATGTAGACAGCAATATCGTGTGGTACAAGCTGCGGTCGCTGGTGGAAGGGGCGCGCCTGGCCACCCAGGAGCTGTGGTGACAGAGTATCCTCTGGAACAGGGGTAGGGCGCTTTCACGCCTGTATCTAGACCCCAGACATTCAACTAGCAGGGTGGCTAGTGTAATTCGAGGGGAAATATGCTAGCCTCCTGGCCATGAGGAGGCGTGGACGTCCAAAGCACCCTGACATCCTCACTCCCCGTGAGTGGGAGGTGATGGACCAACTCCGGCAGGGCAAGAGCAATCCGGAGATCGCCCGTCAGATGGGTATCAGCCGGGCCGGGGCCAAGTACCACGTCTCTGAGATTCTGGGCAAGCTGAGTCTGGCCAGCAGATATGAAGCGGCGACTTGGAGGCCCAGTCGGAGGGCCTGGTGGCTGGCCGGTCTCCTCGCGTTTCTACCCTGGCCCTTTAAGAACCTGTGGTGGGGCGCCTCTGTCAAAGTGGCTGCGGCGGCCGCAGTGGTAGCTACCGTGGCCGTGTTCGCTGTCCCCGATGGGTTCGGCTTGTTGGTGACAGACCCCGAAATAGGCCCTGTTCCGGATTTCTCGGACTTTTCCTACGTGACCGCCAGTGGCCGCGTCCGCCTCGCCGAGGATCCCACTAGGGACGTGGGGAGTACCTGGTCCTCTGACTGCTCGCGCATCGCCTTTACCAGCAACCGTGAGGGGTCAATAGGTGCCCAAAGTGACGTGTTCAAGGAGTCAATGGGTGCCCACAGTGACATCTTCACGATGAACCCCGACGGGACCGACATCGTCAACCTCACCGGCAGCCCGCGTCCGAGTTCCCAACCCGCCTGGTCGCCCGACGGTGCCCGGATTGCCTACGCCAGCGAGTTTCAGGGCAACTCGGACATTTACGTCATGAACTCGGATGGCACAAGCCAGACCAACCTCACCAAACTGCCAGGTCTCAATCGGGACCCTGCGTGGTCCCCCGACGGAGAGCGCATCCTGTTCACCAGGTACCGCGGCCTTACTCCAGAGATATACGTTATGAACTCCGACGGTACGCAGCGGAGTAACCTCAGCCAGCACGAAGCCACCGATGGCTGGGCCAACTGGTCTCCCGACGGCACGAAAATCGTCTTTCTCTCCCGCGAATCTCGTCACTACCCAGATGACCCCGGCGGCATATTTGTGATGAACGCCGACGGCTCAGATATCATCCGGCTCACCACCGACGACTTCGAGGTAGAAGTGCGTTCCAGCAGTCCCGACTGGGCGCCTGGGAGCGTCCCAACCGGACTTGTAGCGAAGCCTCCTTCCACGACAAGTGTATCTGAGCCCGCTCTCGAAACGACCGCCACGGGCCTCCAACTTGTCGGGACGGCCCTGACCGAGCCTCTTGAATCGCCCCTGGCGGGGGTATGGGTCAACGGCAACTACGCCTACGTGGGCAGCCAGAGCATCAGCTATCAGCCGGGGGGGGGGTTCAGGACTGGCATCCGGATCGTGGACATCTCTGATCCGGCCAACCCTGCGCTGGTGGGGCGAATACCACTGCGTAGAATACCACTGCGTTTCGAGTACGACAGTGGGCCCTCCGACGTGCATTCCCATGGCGACGCTGTCGTCACGCGAATCGAGAGCGCCGCATTCCAGGGCGATATCGCCATAGTCCTTCAGGGAGTCCCCGATACCTTCGGGACCGATGAGTACCCAGTGCCCTTCGGGATCTGGGACGTCACCGACCCCGCCGTTCCCGAGTTCCTCAGCCCCCTCAGCCTGGGAAATTGGTTCTCTTTCGATATCCTGGGAGACAAGCTCGCCGACACCAAGGCGGTAAAGGGACACTACTTCTACACGATTTACAGCCTGGGCGAGCCGGTCCATGCACACCCTAACCCCGACAAGCACCTGGCTATCGTGGACATGTCCGACCCACGAAATCCCGTGGTGGTAGGAGACTGGCAGGATACAAAACAGGTGCACTTGAGGGGTCTCTCCGTTAACGACGCGGGCACCCGGGTCTACATTGTCGGCCAGTTCGGAAACGAGCTGCTCCTCTACGTGCTGGACGTCCAGGACCCGGAGAACCCGGTAGAGCTGGGGCGCTTCGTGTGGCCTTACCCCTTCGCCGGAGATTTTTCGCCGGGCCGTCCCGTCGCCAACGCTGACGATTCTGTGGTCATATTTGCAGATGGTAGCTGGGACGAGGGCCGCTCCAGCAGGCTGCATGTCCTGGACATCTCGGACCTCAGCTCTATCCGCGAGATATCTACTGTAGCTTTTCCGGAATCCGACACTCATCAGCGCGGGTAAAAGTGGTTCTGGGCCCACGACTTGGCCATCGTGGGCGATCTGGTCTACTCGACCTGGCTCGGAGGGGGTGTCCAGGCCATCGACATCTCAGACCCAGCGAATCCTGTTGTAGTGGGGGGGTTCTTCAGCCCTAATATAAGGTTACCCGACCTTTCAGACGTCGCGATATACGGCGATTACGCCGTGGCGGTAACGGTCTGGGGGTCCGGGATGTACATCCTCCAGCCGGGTACAGGCCAGTCGACACAGGTGGCCCCGGCTAAACCCGAATCCACCGAAGGACGTCCTTGGGGACAGCCCTTGAAGAAGCCAGCGGGTGCTCCTCTGAATCTGGGATAATGGTTTTGGAACAGAAACCAGCCCGGAAACAAGGAGCACCCAATAGATGCTGCCACAGAACAAACCCGACCGTATGCGCATCCTCTTTGACGACCATCGTCTGGTGGCCAATGCCGGCCTGCTCCTGCCGGCCACCCTAGCCCGGCACATGGGCCTGCGGGAACTCGTCGACCATCACCTTGACCTCGGCGGAGCGCCGGGACGGGCGAACACTGGGGACAAGATGCTGACGCTGGTCGCTTCCGCGCTGGCAGGCGGCGACTGCATCGACGACGCCGATGCGCTGCGCGCTGGTGGGACGGTCGGTGTTCTAGGCTGCGTGGTCAAGGCGCCATCCACCCTGGGGACCTTCCTGCGCAGCTTCCGGTGGGGGCATGTCCGTCAACTCGACCGCGTGAGCCGCCAGTTGTTGGCCCGGGCCTGGGCCGCTGGGGCCGGACCCGGCGACTCGCCCCTGACCATCGACTTGGACTCGACCATCTGCGAGACCTATGGACTGGCCAAGGAGGGAGCGCGCCACCACGGCTATACCGGCGCCCGCGGCTATCACCCGCTGCTGGCCATTGCCGCCGGCACCGGCGAGGTGCTGTTGTCCCGGCTGCGCGAGGGCCGGGCCAACACCGCCCGTGGCGCGGCCCACTTCCTGCGTGAGACGGTGGGGCGGGTGCGCTACGGCGGGGCCAGGGGACAACTCACGGTGCGGGCCGACAGCGGCTTCTACGCCCACACTGTCGTTGCCGCCTGCCGGGAAATGGATGTCCGCTTCTCTATCACCATCCGCCAGCGCGCCAGCCTGCGGGACCTGATCGAGGCGATACCAGAGGAGGACTGGACTCCCATTTCCTACTGGATGGACGGCGCCGCCGATGTCGCCGAGACGACTTACACCCCGTTCCAGACCAAGCCGGACGCCCCGCCGGCGCGGCTCATTGTCCGGCGGGTGAAGCCGACGCCCGGTTCCCAGCTCGCCCTCTTCGCCAGATACAGCTATCACGCCTTCATCACCGACCGCGATGGGGAGACGCTGGAACTGGAGGCCGATCATCGCCGCCACGCCGAGGTCGAGAACGCCATACGCGACCTCAAGTACGGCGTCGGGCTGAACCACATGCCGTCGGGGCGCTTCGCCGCCAACGGCGCCTGGCTGGCGGTACAGGTGATGGCGCATAACCTGGCCCGCTGGACGGCGCGGATTGGTCTGGGCGAGGGGACCGTGATCACCAAGACCCTCAGGAGGCGGGTCTTCGCTCTGGTGGAACGGATCACCCGCTCGGCGCGCCGCCTCACTTTGCATCTCCCCCGGCGCTGGCCTTGGGAAACCCAGTTCAGTCGCGCCTTGGCCCGGCTGCAAGCCATTCCATTCCCGGCCTGACGGCCAGCCTGCAACTGACCCAACGTCCCCGCAATCTCGCGCCACCCCGGTCGCGAGAGTCCCCTGCTGCGTATCCTCTCGCCATCCCGCGCATTGCAACTCCCGCATAGGGCCTTAGGGGCCCTGTGCGGCGACTGAAGACCCTCCGCCGCCCTCCCATCTACCCCAAGAGCCCAGGCCATCTCCCCTGTAGCTCCCTCACCCACCCCCTTCCGCTGTCCTCACGCCGTCCATCCGTGTCCTTCGGTGGATTCGGGCTAAACAGGAACCGAAACCGGCGGCTGCACAAACGCTTGCAGAGGACTCCACCGCACTACAGCCAATTCTTGGCCGCTGGGAAGGGTTACTACAATTGTCCAGGGGAGACTTGGAAATCACCGTTGACTTTTCGGCTGGCGAGGACGGAGTCCAGGGCTCTATGACCAGCCCCAGATTCGAAGAAAGTCGTACCCTGGCAAATATCCGTTTCGAACCGCCGGTGGTCCAATTCGAAGATGGACACATCGGCGTGTATAAAGGTAAACTCGAAGGTGACACCATTTCCGGAGCGGCCGAGCTATCGAGGGGGTCCGCCCCATTCAGCATCACACGGACCGCTAAATAAAGAGGTCACTTGGCCGGCAAAAGGAGAAGACCTATAATCGATGTGTTAAACTCTTTAATCCTGACTGATGTTGACTCCAGGGGGAGGCGGTGATATGGTTTGGCTCAACTTTAGCCGCACTCTTCCTCGTGCGCAACACTAGGCATGGCTGCAAAAGGGGAAGCCATGGCAGAGTATATGCAGGATTTCGACAGTTCTAAGCCACATTCCATAATCAACGCCGAACTCTTAAGGGACGATCAGATCCACGTTATTATCGACAAGAGTGAGGGCGAGAAGGGGTTCGGGCCATGGTCTCTGGTTATCGACCATCCCCCTTCCAGGGCCAATAACAGGGGTATAGGCCCCCCGCCGGTGGATACTGCCCTGTCTGCCCTGGCCGCTTGAACTTGTGTAACAGTGATGGGCGTCGCCCGTCGACGGAACATGCCGCTCAAAGGGATCCAGGTGGAGATCGTAGCCAACCACCTCTTCCCTGGCATTCAGGAAACGGTTGAAGCCTCATCGTCAGGCCGCAAGGTTGGAAGGCAACAGGCGCTGAAGAAGGTGATATTGACGGGCCCGCTGGACGAACGGCAATTTGAAACACTGAAAAACTCGGCGGTGCATTGCCCTGTGGGGCGGTTGATGGAGAATGGCTTGGTGGAGTTCGTCCATGAATTTGTACTTCTTGAAGGGTGAATGGACCCCGGCCTGCCACTATCTCTGTGTTCTCAATAACTGGGGATCAGGTTTTAGGCGGATGCCAAGGTAGAAAGATATTAGGGGACCCATAACGAACTGGCTTACGGATCCCGCGTCCACGACGGCGCGGGATATTTCTTTGACCGGGAGGATTTCAGGATCGCATCATGATTAGTACCGAAAAGCTAATGGGCCGAGGCCTCCCCGGAGCCGCCCGAACGGCTTACGGCCTTGTTCCAACGGTCAGGCGGGTAGTTTTCTAATGCAGGTAGTTATCTGATATGGAAGGGCTCCAGGATTTACCAAGACGCCAAGTAGTGTTGACCATGGCGGGAGTGATGCTGGCCCTTTTCCTATCCGCCTTGGACCAGACCATCGTCGCCACCGCCATGCCCCGAATCATCGGCGACCTTGAGGGCTTCGACCGCTACACGGGGGTAACCACGGCCTATCTGGTGGCCTCCACGATCGTGTTGCCCATTGTTGGGAGACTCACCGACCTGTATGGCCGCAAGTGGTTCTACATCGCCGGCATCATCATCTTCCTCATAGGCTCAGCGCTTGCGGGACTGAGCCAGAATATGACCCAGCTTATTATCTTCCGGGGGGTGCAGGGTGTCGGCGGCGGCGTCATGATGGCCAACGCCTTCATCGCGATCGGAGATCTGTTTCCTCCGGCTGAACGGGGCAAGTGGCAGGGGCTACTGGGTGCCGTGTTCGGACTATCGTCGGTAGTGGCCCTGTGCTGGGCGGGGCTCTGACAGACCACCTCTCATGGCACTGGATTTTCTACGTCAACCTTCCCCTGGGCATTCCTCTCATATCCCTCTTCATGGCGTTCTTCCCATCCCAGCGCCCAGCAGCCCGAAGACATCACATAGACTACCTCGGGATAGCGGCTCTGGTCTTGGCGGTGGTGCCCCTCATGCTGGGCCTCTCGTGGGGTGGAGTCCAGTACCCGTGGGACTCAGCCCAAGTCATCAGTTAGCTGGCCTTCGCCGGCCTGATGTCGATTGTCTTTGTAGTCATCGAGACGCATGTTCCTGAGCCGATCATCCCACTGTCCCTGTTCCGCAACTCGATCGTGAGCATCTCCATCCTGGTCACCTTTCTTACCGGGTTCGGGATGTTCGGCGGCATAATCTTCATCCCCCTCTATTTCCAGGCTGTCCAGGGAGCCTCGGCTACCGCCAGCGGCAGCTTTCTCACGCCCATGATGCTGGGAATAGTAGGGGGCTCCGTGATCTCGGGGCAGGCTGTATCCCGGCTGGGAGGACACTACCGGCTACATGGGATCCTTGGCTTGACCATAATGTGCATTGGTATTTTCTTGCTTTCCAGGATGTCTGCCGACACGAGCTTCGGGCAAGCTGTGGGGAATATCATGATAATGGGCTTTGGCTTGGGGATCACCTTTCCCCTATACACCCTTGCCATCCAGAACGCAGTCTCTTACCGGGTGCTGGGGGTGGCCACGTCTACCACACAGTTTTTCAGGACCATAGGGGGCACCATGGGCCTGGCTATCCTGGGCTCTGTCATGACCAACCGCTTCGCTTCTCAGCTTATGAGCCAAGTGTCTGCAGGGGTGAGGGAAGCTATGCCGGCGGACCAGCTATCTGCCCTAGCCCACAGCCCCCAGGCCCTGGTGAGCCCAGAGGCTGAGGCCCAGCTCAAGGCCGGCCTCAGCTCCGCGGGTCCCCAGAGTGCAGAGCTACTGGAGCAGTTGCTGACCTCGTTGAAGGTGGCCCTCTCCGACTCCCTCAGCGAGGTCTTCCTGATAAGCCTCCTGGTGGTGGCGGTGGCCTGGATAGCCACTATTTTCTTGAAAGAGATTCCCTTACGGCGGGGGACTCCGAGAACCGAAGTCGAAGAAAGACATTCCAGTCCCTTACCCCGAATCCACCGAAGGACGTCCTTGGGGACAGTCCTTGAAGAAGCCAGCGGGTGCTCCTCTGAATCTGGGATAATGGTTTTGGAACAGAAACCAGCCCGGAAACAAGGAGCACCCAATAGATGCTGCCACAGAACAAACCCGACCGTATCCGCATCCTCTTTGACGACCATCGCCTGGTGGCCAATGCCGGCCTGCTCCTGCCGGCCACCCTCGCCCGGCACCTGGGCCTGCGGGAACTCGTCGACCATCACCTTGACCTCGGCGGAGCGCCGGGACGGGCGAACACTGGGGACAAGATGCTGACGCTGGTCGCTTCCGCGCTGGCAGGCGGCGACTGCATCGACGACGCCGATGCGCTGCGCGCTGGTGGGACGGTCGGTATTCTAGGCTGCGTGGTCAAGGCGTCATCCACCCTGGGGACCTTCCTGCGCAGCTTCCGGTGGGGGCATGTCCGTCAACTCGACCGCGTGAGCCGCCAGTTGTTGGCCCGGGCCTGGGCCGCTGGGGCCGGACCCGGCGACTCGCCCCTGACCATCGACTTGGACTCGACCATCTGCGAGACCTATGGACTGGCCAAGGAGGGAGCGCGCCACCACGGCTATACCGGCGCCCGCGGCTATCACCCGCTGCTGGCCATTGCCGCCGGCACCGGCGAGGTGGCTGATGTCCCGGCTGCGCGAGGGCCGGGCCAACACCGCCCGTGGCGCCGCCCACTTCCTGCGTGAGACGGTGGGGCGGGTGCGCTACGGCGGGGCCAGGGGACAACTCACGGTGCGGGCCGACAGCGGCTTCTACGCCCACACTGTCGTTGCCGCCTGCCGGGAAATGGATGTCCGCTTCTCTATCACCATCCGCCAGCGCGCCAGCCTGCGGGACCTGATCGAGGCGATACCAGAGGAGGACTGGACTCCCATTCCCTACTGGATGGACGGCGCCGCCGATGTCGCCGAGACGACTTACACCCCGTTCCAGACCAAGCCGGACGCCGCGCCGGTGCGGCTCATTGTCCGGCGGGTGAAGCCGACGCCCGGTTCCCAGCTCGCCTTCTTCGCCAGATACAGCTATCACGCCTTCATCACCGACCGCGATGGGGAGACGCTGGAACTGGAGGCCGATCATCGCCGCCACGCCGAGGTCGAGAACGCCATACGCGACCTCAAGTACGGCGTCGGGCTGAACCACATGCCGTCGGGGCGCTTCGCCGCCAACGGCGCCTGGCTGGCGGTCCAGGTGATGGCGCATAACCTGGCCCGCTGGACGGCGCGGATTGGTCTGGGCGAGGGGACCGTGATCACCAAGACCCTCAGGCGGCGGGTCTTCGCTCTGGTGGGGCGGATCACCCGCTCGGCGCGCCGCCTCACTTTGCATCTCCCCCGGCGCTGGCCTTGGGAAACCCAGTTCAGTCGCGCCTTGGCCCGGCTGCAAGCCATTCCGTTCCTGGCCTGACGGCCAGCCTGCAACTGACCCAACGTCCCCGCAATCTCGCGCCACCCCGGTCTCGAGAGTCCCCTGCTGCGTATCCTCTCGCCATCCCGCGCATCGCAACTCCCGCATAGGGCCTTAGGGGCCCTGTGCGGCGACTGAAGACCCTCCGCCGACCTCCCATCTACCCCAAGACCCCAGGCCATCTCCCCTGTAGCTCCCTCACCCACCCCCTTCCGCTGTCCTCACGCCGTCCATCCGTGTCCTTCGGTGGATTCGGGCTAAAGCCAGTCCCTAAAGCCAGTCCCTAAAGCCAGTCCCTAAAGATTGAACTGGGCGTCCGAGAAGTCCCGCTCCTTGACGTACACCTGAATGCGGGCCCGCAGGGTGTCAACCACCATGATTCTGCCTTCGCCATCCACGTTCACCGCCGCCGGCCTGCTGAACCACCGTTCAATGCTCAGGTCCGCCCTGCGCCGGGCCTTCAGGTAGTCGGGATTGGCCTTCACCACGTCCTGGGCCCACACCGAAAGCCTCACCGCATCCCCGGAGAACCCGGTGATGAAGCTGCCATCGGGCGCGTAGATGTTCAGCCGGTTGTTGCCCCAATCCGTAACGTACACGTCCCCTTCGCCGTCCACGGCCACGTCCGAGGGAAGTCCCAGCTCGCCTTCCCCTGTTCCCGGCCCGCCAAAGGTGGCCAGATAATCGCCCCGGGGGCTGAACTTCTGCACCCTGCAGTTCTTCCAGTCGGCCACGTATACGTCGCCCTGCCCATCTATTGTGATCCCCCAGGGCAGGTCGAACTGCCCCTCGCCGCTGCCATGGCTCCCCCACCCTGCCAGGAACCTGCCATCTCTGGTGAACTTCTGGACACGGTGGTTCACGCTGTCCACGATGAAGAGGTTGTCCTCCTTGTCGAAAGCCAGGCCATAGGGGCTGTTCAGCTCTCCGTCTCCTGACCCCTTGCTGCCCCACTTGCCCCGGAAGTTCCCGTCCACGTCGTATATGAATATCTGACTGCCAACGTCGTCGGAGACATACACGTTTTCTTCACTGTCCAAAGCAACGCACCTGGGCCATCTACTTTGGCGCCCGCCGAAGCCCAGGCCCCGGTCATCCCAGATCAACTCGTGGCCGATGGTACATTTGGTCAGTCCCTGATGGAGGCCATTCATGTTCTCCCTGCTAATTACATACAGGCAACCGCTGGGACCCACAGCGAAGTCCACGGGCCTTTCTAAAGGTAATTATCCCTTGACATCAAGGAATTGGCAGCTGGCCTTCCCATTGAGGCACCGCGATGGAAAGAGGCGGAGTACCTACCAAACCATCTAACCGCAACATTCTATGTGGTTGCCCACCCGTTCCATCAAAAGTGTGTAGCACATCCGCCTGCGCATAAATCGCACTCGCTACGTGGATGGCATCGGCTGTCTTAACCCGAATCCACCGAAGGACACGGATGGACGGCGTGAGGACAGCGGAAGGGGGTGGGTGAGGGAGCTACAGGGGAGATGGGAGGGCGGCGGAGGGTCTTCAGTCGCCGCACAGGGCCCCTAAGGCCATATGCGGGAGTTGCGATGCGCGGGATGGCGAGAGGATACGCAGCAGGGGACTCTCGAGACCGGGGTGGCGCGAGATTGCGGGGACGTTGGGTCAGTTGCAGGCTGGCCGTCAGGCCGGGAATGGAATGGCTTGCAGCCGGGCCAAGGCGCGACTGAACTGGGTTTCCCAAGGCCAGCGCCGGGGGAGATGCAAAGTGAGGCGGCGCGCCGAGCGGGTGATCCGTCCCACCAGAGCGAAGACCCGCCGCCTGAGGGTCTTGGTGATCACGGTCCGCTCGCCCAGACCAATCCGCGCCGTCCAGCGGGCCAGGTTATGCGCCATCACCTGTACCGCCAGCCAGGCGCCGTTGGCGGCGAAGCGCGCCGACGGCATGTGGTTCAGCCCGACGCCGTACTTGAGGTCGCGTATGGCGTTCTCGACCTCGGCGTGGCGGCGATGATCGGCCTCCAGTTCCAGCGTCTCCCCATCGCGGTCGGTGATGAAGGCGTGATAGCTGTATCTGGCGAAGAGGGCGAGCTGGGAACCGGGTGTCGGCTTCACCCGCCGGACAATGAGCCGCGCCGGCGGGGCGTCCGGCTTGGTCTGGAACGGGGTGTAAGTCGTCTCGGCGACATCGGCGGCGCCGTCCATCCAGTAGGGAATGGGAGTCCAGTCCTCCTCTGGTATCGCCTCGATCAGGTCCCGCAGGCTGGCGCGCTGGCGGATGGTGATAGAGAAGCGGACATCCATTTCCCGGCAGGCGGCAACGACAGTGTGGGCGTAGAAGCCGCTGTCGGCCCGCACCGTGAGTTGTCCCCTGGCCCCGCCGTAGCGCACCCGCCCCACCGTCTCACGCAGGAAGTGGGCGGCGCCACGGGCGGTGTTGGCCCGGCCCTCGCGCAGCCGGGACATCAGCACCTCGCCGGTGCCGGCGGCAATGGCCAGCAGCGGGTGATAGCCGCGGGCGCCGGTATAGCCGTGGTGGCGCGCTCCCTCCTTGGCCAGTCCATAGGTCTCGCAGATGGTCGAGTCCAGGTCGATGCTCAGGGGCGAGTCGCCGGGTCCGGCCCCAGCGGCCCAGGCCCGGGCCAACAACTGGCGGCTCACGCGGTCGAGTTGACGGACATGCCCCCACCGGAAGCTGCGCAGGAAGGTCCCCAGGGTGGATGACGCCTTGACCACGCAGCCTAGAACACCGACCGTCCCACCAGCGCGCAGCGCATCGGCGTCGTCGATGCAGTCGCCGCCTGCCAGCGCGGAAGCGACCAGCGTCAGCATCTTGTCCCCAGTGTTCGCCCGTCCCGGCGCTCCGCCGAGGTCAAGGTGATGGTCGACGAGTTCCCGCAGGCCCAGGTGCCGGGCTAGGGTGGCCGGCAGGAGCAGGCCGGCATTGGCCACCAGGCGATGGTCGTCAAAGAGGATGCGAATACGGTCGGGTTTGTTCTGTGGCAGCATCTATTGGGTGCTCCTTGTTTCCGGGCTGGTTTCTGTTCCAAAACCATTATCCCAGATTCAGAGGAGCACCCTCTGGCTTCTTCAAGGACTGTCCCCAAGGCCGTCCTTCGGTGGATTCGGGCTTAAGCCAAGGGAACACCCAACGTAGGTTTCGTGCCTCTTGTGCTCGTGCAGCATCAAGCGGGATCAGAACGACATACGGCTCATCAAATAAGGTTTCAATCCGGTCTCTGACTTCTGTAGGCATCGGTGGAGGTGGTACCCCGTCCTCTGTTTCCACTCGGAGCACTTCGGTAATAGACACGGCAGAAGTCAGAAGTTGACGGCCCCCCTTCAAGGCCTCTTCAAAGAATTGCTGACAGTGCCATCGGTGTTGAACCGCTTGATGGTCTTGCTTATTCGAGATTAGCTTAATCCACGTACTGGCGTCCCAATAGGAACGCTGTAAGCTAGGCATCACGCATTCGCCGCAGGTATTCCTCCGCGTCAAGCCCACCCGTTATGTCATAAATACCTGCAATGTCCTCTGCCCTCTCAAATTTTGGTTTTGTGCGCAACGCCGCCACTTGGCGCACTATGGCCGAACGGACTTCGCCATGTCGATTTGTCCGCAACGTGCCAGAGACTCGCACACGTTTCTCATAGAGTTCGACAATGCGGTCTTTCAGGTCGGATTCGGCATCTCGGTCTATGTTGCAACCGATGCGGATCGCCCGCACAGGCTCATACAACGAGAACTGAAATTTGCCATGAGAATTCATGGCCTCAAGAACACCTTCGGTGGACCCCAGCATCTCGCGCCCCGGATGCAAGATTTCACGAATATTGGATGCGATGGCTTCAGAGCATATGACGGTTTCTTCTGGGGTGAACACCTCCACCTTGTGCACTCGTGGACCAAGGATAGAAACCAATCCTCTGGTACTGCCAAGGGCACGGTCAGAAAAATAGTTAGGTCGCACGTCGCGCTCTTTCAAAGTAGCTATGCCAGCCATCGCAGTTCGGATAACCGTATCCCGGTTGTCCAATTGTTCATCTCTGACAACAGGCTCTAGCACCAGTAATGCAGGACTACTCCGCGATAATTGGTTCACTGACCAATCTATCGTTCTAGCGGATTGCAATGACAGGGCTACATCAATCTCTAGACAATAATTGGAGAAGATTGTCCCACGCTTCTATCAGGTCTGAAGCGAATAGGTAGTCCCCGGCCTCTGTTAACCGGACACCTATTATTGACTTTTGTAACTGTATCATGGCAATTTTCTGCAACCCCCTATAGAGAGTTGCAGAAATACCCCCTTAAGTGCTAAACTAGATAATCCTATGGCATCTAGCAAAACACCCCGTCGAAAGAAGAAGGCCAAGTCAGAGGCGTCATCACCGCCCTTGACTAAGGCCGCGTTCGATAGCTTTCTGCGAACCGCTACGAGGCCTGTTTCACCACCTGACCAAGAAAAGCCTCAAACATAGGCTGTTCTTTACGCCTCCGATTATACCGGAAAGTGTACTCGTTTAGATAGCTCTGCAGGTATTTCTCGCTCACCGCGTGGTTGACCCCGCTGATTCCCCTCTTTACCAAGCTCCAGAATCCCTCGATGGTGTTCGTATGGGCGTCTTCTTGGACGTAGACCTTGGCTGCGTGGTGGACGCGCCGATGCCGGTAGCCCAGGCTCCGAAGCGGGTTATACGCCGCATGTTCATCGGAGTAAATCAGGCTGCCGGGTAGGACCTTCTCCCGAATGTTCGGGAGAACCGCATTTTGGGATTCCTCGCCCACTATGGAGGTCACTACATTCCCTTGCCGTTC
The DNA here is from genome assembly GCA_965225925.1 of Dehalococcoidia bacterium. GTDB lineage: Bacteria > Chloroflexota > Dehalococcoidia > Lucifugimonadales > JAGWBF01 > CBDDBY01. Next base: position 1,641,381 of record CBDDBY010000005.1, read on the forward strand.
CACCATGCCGAGAACCGCCGTCTTCCCGACAGTCCCACGCCCCCCCAGGAGTTCCCGCTTCGACTTGTGCATGTTCTTGGCCTTACCGCCCACGAAGGTGGCATCTACCTCTACTGATGAACCCTCCAAGGTAATGTCTTCGGCCAGCATCGACCGAATCTGTTTGAACATCCGCCAGGCCGTCTTGTAAGTCACGCCAAGTTCTCGCTCCAACTGCTTGGCGGCGATTCCGCACCTAGTAGACGCCATCAGGTACATTGCATAAAACCAAAGGCGCATCGAAGTGCTAGAGTGTTCCATGATGGTACCGGCCATCGGGGAGACGTGATGCCTACAGATAGCGCAAGCGTAGACGGGCCGGTTAGTTACTCGGAAGTGTTTGGTAACTTGCCCACACTTCGGGCAGGTGATACCTTCAGGCCATCGGTTATTTACAAGCCATGCCAAGCAGGTGTCATCATCGGGGAACTGAGCGTTGAAGTGCTTAATCGTGTAGCGTTGCATCGGTGTGGCCTCTCTCTAATCTAGCTACAGAGTACCACTATTTGCCCTTGATGTCAAGGGATAATAACCTTTCTAAACCCTTGCCCGCCGGGGAGCTGCCGCCGATGCAGTACCCGTAGTTGTAGACCCGGCCGGCTACTTTTTTCGTAAGCATATATAGGTCCGGAGGTGTGCGGGATTCTTGTCTGATGGGATTCTTGCCTAATGGGATTCTTGATGGATGAAAGTTTAACATCGCCCCCAAGGGCCGTCAAAGGCCGGGGATTGGCTGGAACCGGAGGACCTTGCAATTCCTCTGCCCTGCGGACCCCCGCAGGGGGGGTTGTTAGCTGAAGGGACTTAAAAAGAGTAACGGTGTATACTAATGGCCTGTCCAATAACCACTTCCGTATGCTGCGCCCTGAAGGCCGCAGCATATCCCCCACCCTGAAGGTTGGGGTAGTTGTAGGAAAGGTTTTAAGCTACCCGCAAGCATCCTGAACTCATTAGTCGAAATGCCCGGACCCTAAGCGGACGGGCATGGGAGGTGCAAGCCACGATGGAGTATAGAACCTTGGGACGCACCGGGCTCCAGGTCTCAGAAGTCGGACTGGGCGCTAGGACCATAGGCCGAGACACCGACGATGAGGAGTCTATCCGGGCCCTCCACCGTGCCATCGATCTTGGCGTGAACTTCTTCGATACCGCCGACGCCTATGGCGACGGCCACAGCGAGGAGCTTTTCGCCCAGGTGCTCAAGACCCGGCGCAACGAGGTGATCCTGGCCACCAAGGGCGGCCAGGTGCGCCGGGGAGTGCTGGACTTCAGCCCTGAATACATCACCGGCGCCCTGGAGGCGAGCCTGCGCCGGCTGCAGATCGATACCATCGACCTGTACCAACTACACAACGGCACTCCCGAGGCTGTCGAGCAGGGAGATGTCTTCGATTTCCTCGACCGTTTCAAGCGTGATGGGAAGATCCGGTATTACGGAGTCTCTTTGTGGGACAGCGACGACGGCATGGCCGCCATCAAGAGCGGCAGACCAGATGCCCTCCAGGTGGTATACAATATCCTCCACCAGCAATATGAAGAGGAGCTATTCCCTCTGTGCCAGCGGGACAACATCGGAATCCTGGCCCGGGTGCCCCTGGAGCGGGGTCTACTATCCGGCAAGTACACCGACTTCGCCGCCAATGTGACTGGACAGGTAGCTCGCTACGACAGGTTCACGCCCGAGGCATTTGAGAAGGTCAGGGCGGCGGTGGATAAACTCAAGTTTCTGGTGACGGGCGACGTGGAAAGCTTGGGAGAGGCGGCGTTGCGATTCTGCCTGCGTCATCCGGCGGTCTCGACAGTGATCCCCGGTATGCAGAGGGTGGCCAACGTCGAGGCCAACGTGAAGGCTAGCAAGGGGCCTCTGCCCGAGGAGGACCTGGCCCGCCTCAGGGAGCTGTACCGCACCGAGTTCCGGCACATCGCCTTGCATTAGGTTGTGTAAAGAGGCTGCGTAAAGTTGCGCCAGTGGGAACGCCTTGGATATACTTCTTGCAACGCTCCCGGTGCAACCCGTTCCGGTCCATCTTAGCGGAAGCCCGGAGCATAACGGAGGGAATAATGACTGAGGTGATGGCAAAGGCGCCCGTCAGGGTGATTACTGACAATAAAGAGCTCCAACGCAAGCTCCTTGCCTTGGCCCCCGTCCTGGGTGAGCCCGAGCTGACCAGGGCAAACACGGCGCTGATGGTCATCGATGTTCAATACATGGACGCCCACCGGGACTATGGCGTTGGGGCTAAGGCCAAGAAGATGGGTCTTACCGATGTCGTTGATTACTATTTCGACAGGCTGGAGAATCTAGTCATCCCCAACACCCAGAGGCTCCAGGCAACTGCCAGGAGGAAGGGGGTAGAGTTGATACACATCCGCGTCGCCTCCGCCACCAGGGACGGCCGGGACGCCAGCGCTCGTTTCAAGACCGGAGGCTTCGAGACCCCAACCCATACCAAGGAAGCGGAGATATTGCCCGAGGTCGGACCTTACGAGGGAGAGCTGGTGGTAAACAAGACTACCGAGAGCGTCTTTAACTCCACCAACATGGACCGGATGTTGCGCAACATGGGCATCAGCAACCTCATTATCACCGGTGTGGTCACCAATGGCTGTGTGGAGGGAACAACCCGCGGCGCAGCGGAAAACAACTACGGCGCCATCCTGGTGGAGGACGCCACCGCCACCTTCGCGCCCCAGCTCCAGGAGCATTCCGTCCTGAGCATGAGCCTGAAGGACGCGTTGATCGGGTCCACCGACGAAGTCATTCAGACCTTGGAATCCCTCTAGGACAAGGCGGGCCGCCATCAACAGCGTCCAACCTATGAACTAACTGAGCCAGATGTCTAGAGCTGTGAACAGCATCCCTGTGAGTTGGGTGGTCCGGCGGCTGCGACGGCTTCTTCCCTCCAGGCAGACAAGTGAATCCGAAGGTGAGGAAGAACATCTTCAACGCCTTCGGGCGGTCTACGGGCCCAAATCGAGTGAGACTGCCGGGGCCCAGGTTCAGGTGTGCCTTACCTGCGGCCACATTAATCCTGTGGGTGGCTCGGGGTCATGCGAGGCTTGCTGGATTTCTTTGGCCAGAGCTCCCGTGGTTACTGAGGCCCAAGGGGAGCAGATGGCCCGGCTGCGGCGGCTCCGGTTCCGGCGCACCCGGTTGGTGCGTTTCGCTATATTGCTCGCCCTCGCCAGCGGGTTTACGGTCTGGGGAGTCCTGGTCTTCTTCGAGCTGGGCTCTGACCCTCCCAAAGCCACCACAGATATCAGCGCCTCCCAGGCCCCCGGGAGCTGGGCCCAGGGGCGCCGGACCCCCCAGAACACCGGATTTACCCCCGACCAGGCCCCGATCCCCCAAAGAGTTGAGTGGACGTATTCCAGCTCCGAGCCCCTGCTCTCCTCTCCTGCCGTGGTGGGCACTCGGGTATACTTCACCACGGAAGGCGGGCGGGCGATATCTTTGGACCGAAGAACGGGTCAGGTGATGTGGGAGTACACTATAGGAGGGGCCTCCAGCTCGACCCCGGCGGTGTTGGAAGACCTGGTGATATTCGGCGCCCGTGATGGCCTGGTTATAGCTGTGGACCGCAGGACAGGCGTCCTCCGTTGGGAGACACCCGTCGGAGGTGGTGTCCACGCCTCTCCCATTGTGGTGGATGGCTCGGTTTACGTAGGAGCCGGCGACCATAACATATACGCCCTGGATGCCGCCACCGGCAAAAAACGCTGGTCATTCGAGACAAAGGACTGGGTCGTGGCGTCGGTGGCCTATGCGGACAAAGCCGTGGTCGTGGTGTCAACGGACAGCATAGTTCACGTGATTGACACCGAAACTGGTCGCAAGCGCTTCGTCTATGACTCCGGCCGCCCTAGCTACAGCTCAGGTCCGGCCATTCATGAGAGGATCGCCATCTTCAACTCCGACCGAGGCACAGTATGGGCGATAGAACGTGGGGCGATTACCTACCCATTTGAGCGGGCTATATGGCGTTGGAAGGTCCAACTGGCGGCCTGGGGTATATTCTCGGAAATCCCCCAGCAAAAGGGGACCGTTTGGAATGTGGTTGTCGGCGGGGACCTGATCGGTACTCCCGCCGTGGCCCACAATACCGTCTATACTGTTAATGAGCAGGGAAAAGTTTTCGCCCTGGACGCCGCCACCGGGGAAGAGAGGTGGATCACCGAACTGGAGGCCATAATCACCGCTTCACCAAGCGTTGCCGGTACTACCGTACTGATGGGGACCAAAGATGGCACGGTTTTCGGGCTGGATGCCCAGACCGGGAAGGTCCTGTGGGATTTTCACACCGGTGGCGAGATTGCCGACAGCCCGATCGTGGCGGGTGACGGAATGTATGTGGTATCCAGGGAAGGCACCCTCTCCGCCATATCAGGGACTGATCAGTAAATGAGAGCTACGGGAAAGGCCACATTCAGTTTGCACGACATGAAACCGCAATTCATACGAAACTTTTGCATCATTGCCCACATAGACCATGGGAAGTCCACTTTGGCCGACCGCTTCCTGGAAATTACCGGCACCGTGCCTCCCGACGAGATGAAGGAGCAGTACATGGACCAGATGGAGCTGGAGCGGGAGAGGGGAATAACCATCAAGGGTAAGGCCGTGACCCTCCGTTACAGTAACTCCGACCACCAGGAATATCAGCTAAACCTTATAGATACGCCGGGGCATGTGGACTTCGCCTACGAGGTAGCCCGCTGCCTCGACGCCTGTGAAGGGGCCCTTCTGGTCGTGGACGCCAGCCAGGGAATACAGGCCCAGACATTAGCAAACGCCTATCAGGCTCTGGATCACGACCTGGTGCTCATACCGATAGTCAACAAGGTGGACATGGTCCAGGCGGAGCCTGAAAGGGTATCAGGCGAGCTGCAGCAAGTGTTTGGCTTTGACCCCGAGGAGATAATCTTCATCTCGGCCAAGGATGGTTCTGGCGTGCAGGACGTCCTTCAGGCCGTGATAGACCGGGTGCCGCCACCCCGGGGACAACCGGAAAAGCCTCTCCAAGCCCTGGTATTCGACTCCGCCTATAACCCCTATAAGGGGATAGTCGCTTACGTGCGGGTTTTTGAAGGGGCTATATCCGGCAACGAACGCCTCCTGGTAATGTCCACCAATAAAGTAACCGAGTCTGTGGAGATCGGAATCTTCTCTCCGCACCTGATCCCTGTGGACCGCCTGACCGCGGGGCAGGTGGGGTATATCGCAACGGGCCTTAAGGAGGTGCGGGAGTGCACCGTTGGCGAGACCATAACCCTGTTCGACAGACCGTGTGAAAAGCGGCTTCCCAGCTACGCTGCCCTGAAACCCATGGTGTTCGCCGGACTTTATCCTACGGAGGGTTCGGACTATCAGACTTTGAGAAACGGAGTGGAGAAGCTACAACTCAATGACGCTGCCCTTACTTACGAGCCCGAGAGCAGCCCTGCCCTTGGATTCGGGCTTCGATGCGGATTTCTCGGCCTCCTCCACATGGACATTGTCCAGGAGAGGCTGGAACGTGAACACGGGCTGGATATCATAGTCACAGCGCCCAGCGTAGCATACCGGGCTGTGCTTACCAACGGGACCACGGTCGATGTGGACGCTCCATCCAAACTGCCCGGTCCGAATGAAATGGTGGAGATACAGGAGCCCTGGCTTTCTGCAACGGTGGTTACTCCGGGCCGCCACATCGGCGCTGTGATGGAACTCGTTTCCGCCCGCCGGGGTGAGTTCAAACGCATGGAATATCTGCAGGCTATAGATGGCGGACAGGGGCTGGGAGGCGCCGGCCTGGCCGGCAATAGTCCGAAATCCGGAAATAGTCCTGAAGTGGCTGGCAGGGTACTGTTGGAATACGATTTACCCTTGGCGGAGATGCTGGCCGAGTTTTACGACCAGCTGAAGTCCCGCACTCAAGGCTACGCCTCCCTGGACTACGTTTTCCAAGGCTATCGGAGCGCCCCCCTGGTAAAATTGGACATACTGCTAAACCAGGAGCCTGTTGATGCCCTGTCAATGATCGTGCACACGGACAAAGCCTATCAATATGGCAGAGCTCTGGTGGAACGCCTTAAAAAAGTGATCCCCCGCCAGCTTTTCGAGGTGCCTATACAGGCAGCGGTGGGAAACCGTATTCTAGCCAGGGAGACGGTAAAAGCGTTTAGAAAAGATGTGATCGCTAAATTGTCCGGTGGGGATGTCACACGAAAGCGGAAGATATTGGAGCGTCAGAAGGAAGGCAAGAAACGGCTTAAGAGGGTCGGCCGCGTCGAGATCCCCCAGGAGGCTTTTCTAGCACTGCAAAAGGTGAGAGGCGAATAGCACCTCCGCCCTAGTGGACCAGCCTACGAAAAAGCACCTGTGAGGTCCCTATGAACGTATTCTTTGGCATTACTACTCGCAGGTTCCATTACGACCGCACCATTGCCCGGTTCGAGCCGGCGGGAGGGGCCGGGCTGACTCAGCCCGTGGACCTAGCCCTGGCCGCCGATGGCAGGATATTCATAGTAAACCGGGGAAGGGAGTGGCGGCGGGAGGGCCTGAGAGTGACCATAATGACTCTAGAAGAACACTACCACAACCAATTTGTCAGTTTTGGCGAGGGGGACGGTGAGGCTATCTGGCCAAGCTCCATCGCCCTGGACAGCAATCAGAACGTCTACCTGGCTGATGAGTGGCTCAACAGGGTTTCCATCTTCGATAAGTATGGGATGTACCTGGACAAGTGGGGTTTGGCCGGCACCGGCGACGGAGAGATAAATAGGCCCGCCTGTATCAGGTTCGACAAAGAAGACAATCTCTACATAACGGACGGATACAACAACCGGGTACAGGTGTTCACCAAGGATGGGAAATTCCTGGCCAAATGGGGGGAACCGGGCAATGGAGAGGGCCAGTTCAACATCCCCTGGGGGCTTTGTTTCGACAGCCGGGGCGATGTCTACGTGGCCGACTGGCGCAACGACCGGATACAAAAGTTCACCGCGGACGGCCAATATCTGGCGGAATTCGGCACTTCGGGTAATCGACCCGGGGAGTTCAACCGTCCCAGTGCAGTGGCGGTTGACAAGCATGGGGACATCTACGTCGCCGACTGGTGGAACGACCGGGTCCAGGTGCTTACCCCCGACGGGCGGTACATTACCTCCTTCACCGGCGACGCCGTGCTCTCCAAGTGGGGGGAAGAGAAGCTGGAGATAAACCAGGAGATGAAGCTGTCCCGGCTCCTGGTGAGGGACCTGGAGCCCGAAAAGTGCCTGTGGAGTCCCAATGCGCTGACCATAGACGACGAAGGCAGGATTCTGATTCTCGACAGCGACCACCACCGGATACAGGTCTATCGGAAAGAGAATTACTGACTGGGGTACTCTCCCAACCTATCGCCGGCTATCGGAGACCGGGTCTGGCGCCTAAGCGAGGTGGTACACCCTGGCGGCGTTCCCGCCGGCTATCTTTGCCTTCTCCTCCCCGGTGCAGTCAGCCAGCACCCGGTCAAGAATGCGCCGGCTATGTGGCCAGGTGGACTCCTGATGGGGATAGTCCGAGCCCCACTGGAGTTTGTCTACGCCTATAATATCCCGCCACTTGATCCCCAGGGCATCTTCCTGAAATCCCACAAACACGTTGCGGTGGAAATATTCGCTGGGAAGCATGGACCCGGTAATCTTGTACCACCCTGGCCGGAGGGGTCTTTGGGTGTACATATAGTCCAGCCGGTCCAGGAAATGGGGTATCCAGGATAGCGCGGCCTCTATCGAACCCACCATAAGCTTCGGGTAGCGCTCAAACACCCCGGCATAAATTATGTGGGACAGGGACATCCGCATCCAGTGGTCCACGCTCCCAATAAAAGCTGCGGTCACGCCAGGAGTCCCGAAGCCTTGCTCCTGGCCGGGGCCGGGGCGGTTCGTGGCCACGTGGAGACTGATAGGCATCTCCAGGTCCTGGGCCGAGGCCCAGAGGGGCTCGTACTCCAAGGAGAAATAGTTATGTTCTTCGTGGGGATATACGGTGATCATGGCCCCAGCGAACCCCATGTCGGCGCACCGCCGCATCTCCTTGATCGCCTGATCGATGTCTTCTACGTTGAGCATGGCGATGGCCTTGAGCCTCTTTGGGTGGGCGTGGCAGAACTCGCCAAGCCAGTCGTTGTATACGCTGAAGGCTGCGGTCAGGAGGTCGCTGTCGGGGACCGTGTACAGCAGAAGGCCCACGTTGGGATAATTAATTGACACCTCCACCCCGTCCGTGTCCATGTCCTTCAGCCGCTCGTCGGGGTCATATCCCCCTGGGCGCACGTTTTCATAGGTATCCTTCAGAGTTAGCTCCCGGGGATCCTCCAACCGGACCCCCGGCTGGGAGCCTGTGGTCACGTTCATCAGCCTGCGGTCACCGCAGACCCACCAGTCGGCGCCGTCGCTGCGGACCACCCGCGGCGCTCTGTCCCGGTACTTGTCGTCCATACGGCTGGTAAAGAGGTCCGGAGGCTCGAAGACGTGATCGTCTGCGGAAATTATTTTGAAGTCAGCCATTCCGGTTCCCCAGCGAATTGTTACCCGGTATTCTTCCCCGGCCAAATCTTGAATCCATAGGAATCCTAAGGTGAGGTTGAAAATCCAATAGACTGTATCCCGACCCTTGCGGCATCCTCGTCTTGCTGGGCCGAGCCCCCGCTTCCGCCCACGGCTCCGATGAGTTCGCCGTCCCTGTAGACGGGCAATGCCCCCTGGCCGGGGATCATGTGACAGCCTTCCATGGCCATAAGCCCTCGGAAGACCGGTGCCTGGGCGTTCTCCGTCAGTTCACCGCTGGGCCGCCCGAAACAGGAAGCGGCCACCGCCTTCCCCCGGGAAATGGGAGGCGTGCGCCAGGAAGCACCATCCGTTCTGAACATGGCGATCAGGTCTCCCCTGGCGTCGACCACCGATACGCTCATCTTGGCCCCCATGTCCAACACCTTGGCCTTCGCCGTAGCTAGAATCTGCTCGGCCTCCGCCAGAGTCAAAGAGCCCATGATGCTGCCTCCTTGCCATGAATCCTCGTGTCATTATATAGGTTAAACCCTCTGGACTCCACGGAGTTGGTTTCATTGACGCCGTTCCGGAGTGCTGCTACCATTGGCAGCGCCAGGTATGGTGGGTGCTTTGGACGCCGCCTTAAGAGGCCAAGCTGATAATTCATCTACGCTGAGTGAAGGAGAAGCCTGAATGTCCGCTACACGAGCTTTGGCGGGTTACATATCCAGGATCAGGTACGAGGACCTGCCCGAGGACGTAGTCGAGAAAGGCAAGCTCTCGATAATCAACTGCCTGGGAAACTCCATCGGAGGATATCTTTTGCCGGTATCCAAGATTTTTCTGGAACTGGCAAAGGAGATCGGGACCGGAAAAGGAGAGGCCACACTCATCGGTGATGGGACCAAGGTGTCCGTGCCCATGGCAGCCTTCGCAAACGGTGCGCTATCCACCATGCTGGACCACGCCGATTATTTCCGTAGCGAGAGCGGGCGCTGTTGGATATGGCCCGGGGCGCTGGCCGTCCCCGCGGCGCTGGCCGCAGGCGAGTCCCAGGGAATCTCCGGAAAGGAGCTTATCGCCGCTGCGGTGGCAGGGTTCGAGTGCAGCGCGCGGGTGCTCTCCTCCATGGACATGACCCTGGAACGTTCAAAGGAGATAAATGGCGAGACCATCTCGTTATTCGCGGCGGCGGGCGCCGCCGGGCGGGCGCTGGGGCTCGACGAAGACGGGATGTTGTCGACTTTGGGGATGGCCGGCACCTATACCCCGGTGCCCGGCTGGTACAAATGGGTAAGCGACGAGGGGCTGAGTCCCAGAAAAGACATCAAGCAGGGATGGTCCTGGATGTGCATGGCCGGCGCTTTTGCCGCCGTTTCCGCCAACCGGGGGCTGAAAATGTTACAGGAGAACAACATCCTTGACGGCCAGAAAGGTCTGTCGTTGATGCTGTCAATGGACTCCTTCAAGGAGGAACGTCTCACTGAAGGCTTTGGCCGGACCTATCACATCCGGGAGTTCGCCTCCAAGCTCTATCCCGGGGGTGCAGTGTCCCATCCGCCGATTGTCGGCGTCAGGGAGATGATCGAAGAGCATGGATTCGGTCTCTCAGATATCGAAGTGATAGAGGTGATCACCGCCATGCAGGACGGGATCGGGTTCGACGACCCGGAGCCGAATAACCTGTCGGAGATGCAGTTCAGCCTGCCATACCAGCTAGCCGCTGCCCTCTTCTCCGGCTCTCCAGGAGGTCCGGACTGGTACATTGACCCCATTGCGAGTGATCCCAGGGTCGCCAGCCTGGCCAAGCGGGTGACTATGACTTTCGACGATGAGTGCCAGACGTTCTTCAACGCCACCAACCTCCGGTTGAGCAAGGTATGGGTAACGACGAAATCGGGTGAGCGGTACTTCAGGCGAGTGGAGCACAACGGTGAAGCCAAGACCACCGAGGAGATCAGGGAAAAGTTCATCGGCACAACCGCCCAGGTCTTCGAGAGAGGCCATGTGGACAAGATACTCGCCACCGTCGACAATCTGGAGTCGGTGGGGAACATCTCGGACCTGGTAGGGCTATTGTCGGTATCACCCCAGAGGGCCCGGCAGTAGAAGGCCCTATCGTTCCATGGTCTAACCCGGGCGTCTTGTCGCACTGAGGGCCGGGTTATCACCTGGAGAGGAATTCGCGTATAACCTGGCCCAGCTCCGCCGGCTTGTGGTACCCGATGTCGTGGCTGGTGTCTTGTATCCACCTGACTTCACAATCCATTATGGCCGATTGGGCATTATTCACCATTTCTTGGCAGATTCGCGCGAACTCCGGATTGCCTCCGCTTTTATTGGACTGGGCGGGCACAATAAGAGTTGGGCAACGCACATTCGGGAACATGGTTGAGGCGGGTTCATTCCACATGGCTTCCAAGACCTGGGCGTGATTGGATGGCTCCAGAATGTCCCTGACTCTACCGTCGGACCCCACCTGGACCATGGACATCACTATGCCCTCTAGCTGATCGCTCCAGCAGTCGGCAAGCTGTTCCCGCAAGTGGTCCAAGAAGTCCTCCCGTTTGCTCTGGATGTCCCTGGGACTGAGCATATTCTTATACCAGTCCCAGTTAGCGTCGGGCCAGAGGGTCCAGTCGAGAAATCCGCCGTCTATTAGCACCAACGCGGAGACCCTATCGGGATACCTGGCCGCCACGCTAAGGGCCACGTAACCGCCCCAGGAGTGGCCCAGCACCGCCGCCCGCCGGAGCCCGAGATGGTCGAGGGCCTCTACCACGTCTTTTGCAACGGAATCCCAGTCGTAACCCGTGGGAGGCTGATCGGTCTTGCCATGGCCGCGCTGGTCCGGGGCGATGCATCGGTAGCTGTCCGCAAGGTGGGGCATTGTCAGGTCGTACCAATGGCAAGACGAGGCCAGACCATGCAACGCCAGCACTCCGGTATCCGGCTCTTGTGGGACCTGGCCAGGAGGTCCCCAATCCAGGTAATGCATCCGGAGTTCCGAGGTGTTCAGCCATCCCTCTACAGGGCTGGTGCCAGACATCTTGCCCCCCCGAAATTTCTGAAACTAAGGCTTCCTTGCGTACTTCTTGATCTTGGTGGCGCCGGCCTCGGTGACATATAGGTTGCCGCGGGAGTCGCCGTATATCCAGTGGCTTGACGGGGAGTCCCATCGAGTCAAGTTGTTACCCTGCCTGTCCCATATGCTGACGTTGCCCCCCTTCTGGGCCCGTTCGCCCTGGGGGGGAAGCTCGGTAACGTACACTGTCTCTTCGGCGTCCATATAAATGGAGGTGGGACGGAAAACGTCCTCGGTCCACATTGAAATGAATTCCCCAGTGGCTGAGAAGACCTGAATGCGGCTGTTGTCCCTATCACATACGAAGACGGTTCCCTCGCTGTCGACCCAGACGCAGTGGGGGGCGTGGAGTTCGCCGGGGGCCACCTTGCCGGGATTACCCTAGGAAGCTATCAGCCGGCCCTGAGGTGTAAACCGGTGGATGCGACAGTTTCTGTAGCCGTCGGATACGTATATCTCTCCAGAAGGAGAGAGGAACATCTGAGAGGGCATGTTGAAGGGCTCGCCCGGCCTTAGCACCTTGCCTCCCGCCTCTTCGCAGCCCGTGTCGGAAGGCTGCCCCCTGTTGCCCATGACGAGCAGGGGTTTCCCGTCCAACGTGAATTTCATTGTCACGTGGTCTCCCGTGTCCGTGAGGTAAGCCATGTTGTCGGACCCGATGGAGATGCCATGGGTCATCACGAAGGCCCCATTCCCCCAGGAGTTGAGGAAGTTGCCCTCCTGGTCGAACACCAATATGGGCGGGTCCTTCCGCTGGAAGGCGTACACCCTGTCCTGGGAGTCTACCGCCACAGTCCCCACGTTTCCGAAGGTCCAACCCTCAGGCAAGACGCCCCAGCTCTCGATGACCTCGTACGTATACTTGCCTGCGCCTACGGTTGCCATAGTGCTTTCTCCTTCATCCAGTAAACGTACGAGAATTATACTGCACTTTTTTTTGGTCCGGCAGTACTTAGCACCGGACCTCGACCTTCCCAGCCAGCCTGCGCCGGCGCAGAAGCTCTCGAGCTTCAGGGCAGGAAGACGGTCCTGTTGGGTAACGTGAACTTACCGGCCTGAACCGGGGGAAACAGCAAATGCAGAGAGGTGTCTCTCATGGCGAGCCCCCATGGCACTTCTTGTACTTCTTGCCGCTACTACATGGGCACTTTTCGTTGCGACCCACCTTACGGCCCTGGGTTGCATTATCGAACCGGCGCTGCGCCGCCGCCCGCGTCTCACAATCGGCACAGGTGCAGGCCGCTCCATGGCCTTCATACCAGTTACTGCGTTCCTTTCCTATGAGCACGTTTCCCCCCAGGGTTCCGTTCTACGATTTGGGTAGATTGACGAGGCACAACGGATTAGAACCCGATGGTAGTCGTCCCACCTTATCCGTTACCATACCGGGGTAATCTGCCGTTGGTCAAGGAACTTGTTTCTGTAATGCCATGGGTCTTCACTGTCCATTCGACTGGGTGGTTTGTGATCACTCTAAGTAGACTAGCTACCAGCACCCGACGGAGCTACGCCTGGAGCAGTAGCTTCGGGGAGCATCCTACCTCTTTGACCCATGATGGCCAGCCAAGACTGCCACGATATGCTGATTGAGGCTTACCCCCTCTCGCTTTGCCTCGGAGGCGAGTTGACCATGCAGTGACTTCGGCATCCGGATCAGTAGCTTGCCGCTGTACTCCGGTTCTGCGTGGGGTTCCGGAATCGTATACCCACCCTCCAACGTCGCCTCAATCCAGGTCTCTTTGGCGTCCATGATCATCTGGACGGCCTCCTCGGGGGTTGCGCCGTCGGATAGACAACCTGGGAGGTCTAGAATCTCCGCCATCCAATAGGTCTCGTCGTCCTCCACCATTCTGGTCAGCTGAATGGGGTGCGGCTTGTTTACATGCTCTCTGACTTGGTTGTCCACTGCCTCAACCATTTTATTCCTCCTCCACGCTATCTATCATCTTCAGGCCCCGAATAACATACACGATTCTCATGGGGTTACGTCGGGGGAAAACCAGCTTCAGGTTCTTATCTGGGTGCCGTGCAACGTGGTGGTTTCCATTCCCTGAACGGACTACGAAGCCGGCATCCTCAAACAAGCGGCAGAAGTCAGAAAAGCTGACGTTTCTAGGATTTTTCCGTGCTGCCGCTAACCTTCGACTTTGACGTGGCATCCGTCGTGTCATCACGTTTGATATCATATATGATATCACTATCGGGAAATAAAGTCAAGGGAATTGGGATCTGATTCCCTGTTCTGAAAAAAGTTCGTGGCCATCGCGGAATTTCAGGCAACGGGATGTGATGAATTACTTACATATGGTCAGGCGTGGGTTAGCTTTGGCGGGAGCGGGAGGGAGTCGAACCCACCTACCCCGTGCTTAACGAGGCACAACGGATTTGAAGTCCGCAAGAGCCACCGGGCCCCATCCACTCCCGGACCCGGAAGAGAGCAGGCGCTGGAATTCGCTAAGCCAGCGCCGAGTCAATCTTCTTTTTCAGGGCCCCTTTGGGTACGGCGCCAACGATCTGGTCCACCGGCTTCCCGCCTTTGAATATCAGAAGTGTAGGTATGCTCCGGACTCCGAAGCTCATTGCTGTATTGGGGTTTGAGTCCACATCCAGCTTGGCGAAGTCCAGCTTTCCATCGTATTCCTCAGACAGCTCTTCAACTATGGGAGCAATCATCTTGCAGGGCATGCACCAATCGGCCCAGAAATCCACCAGCACCGGCCGATCAGATTTCAACACCTTCTCGTCGAAATCCACATCGCTGACCGCAAAAGGTTGCGCCATATTGCTCCCTCCAAAAATCGTTCTTCCTAATGTATTTGATTCCCTGAAGGTACATTAGGTTCACTCACGCCTATAGAGCCGCTACAGTGTATACCCGTGTGAACGTTTGGTCAACTAAAGCCGTTACCGGGCGGAGGTGGGGCCGGCTCTCCCTTGGCATCGGGTTGGCGTTGGGTTATAGTTTGTACTGAGGACACATATAATTGGAACAGAAGATTGGGGAACAGCAAATCGGCGGCGGACGGCGCCTGAAATTGTCTTTGAAGGGCTGGGGGGCCCTGGGAGAGGCGCTGGCGAGCCACGATGGCCGGGAAGTCCATGTGTTCGGTGGCATACCCGGCGAAGAGGTAATGGCGGAGGTAATCAAGGAGCGTCGTGACTACCTGGGCGCCCTGGTAGTGGAGGTGATCGGGCCCTCCGTCCACAGGACATCGCCGCCATGCCCCTACTTCGGCCCTTGCACCGGCTGTCAGTGGCAGCACGTAAGCTACCAGCACCAACTTCAGATGAAGCGTCAGATAGTGGCTGATGCCCTTAGTCGGGTTGGGAATTTCCGGGAGCCGCCGGTATTGCCCACCATGGCATCACCTCAAGAGTTAGGCTATCGCAACCACGCCCGGTTCACCGTCGGCCGCCGGAAGGGTGAGCTGGGTTTCGTCAACAGGGTGAGCCGCAGGTTTGTGTTCATCAATGAGTGTCTTCTGATGCACCCTTTCATCAACGATGCCGTGGGGCAGCTTCAGGGCAGGTGCGCAGAGACCTCTCAACTGTCCATCAGATATGGGGTGAATTCCGGAGATTTCCTTATCCAGCCGTCGCTGAAGAGCCCGGAGGTTCCCCTGGTATCCGGCCAAAAGCACTACGAGGAATCTCTAGGCGGGAGCCGGTTCAAGATCTCGGCATCATCCTTTTTCCAGGTCAACACCCGGCAGGCGGAAGCCATGGTGGAGCTAGTCCGGGAGGGGTTGGAGCTTTCGGGCCAGGAGTTGCTGGTAGACGCCTACGCCGGGGTAGGTACCTTCGCGATTATGCTGGCGCCCTTCGCCGGGAGGGTTATAGCCATCGAGGAGTCCTCCTCGGCGGTCAAGGACGCGGTGATAAACGCCGATGGTGTGGAGAATGTCCAGTTCATAGAGGGCAAGACCGAAGACGTACTGGCTGGGATGCCTGAGCAGCCCCACGGCGTGATCCTGGACCCCCCCAGGGCGGGATGCCACAGGGGAGTCCTGGAGGCCCTTGGGAACCTGGCCCCCCACAAGCTGGTCTACGTTTCCTGCGATCCCGAGACCCTATCCCGGGACCTTAATATATTGTGCCTGGTGGGCTTCCGCCTGGAGCGGGTACAGCCCATAGACATGTTCCCGCAGACTCACCATATAGAGTGTGTGGCAACCCTCTCATGGAGGGGAACCGGCCCGGCCATTGGGGCTTCCCAGGAATCCGCGGAAAAGACTAAGGTCACTGATTTGGTCCTGGCATCCACATCTCCCAGAAGGCGGGAGCTCCTAGGGCACTTGGGCCTGAAGTTTCGAGTGGCGCCGCCCTCCGGCGAAGAAGACCTCCACGGCCATGGGACACCTCGGGAATTGGTGGAGCGGCTGGCCCTCAAAAAGGCCAAAAGTATCTTGGAGCCGCCGGCCGGGGCCCTGGTGCTCGGAGGCGACAGTGTGGTCGTATTGGATGGGAAAGTGCTGGGGAAACCTGCCACCCATGGGCAGGCCCGAGAAATGCTGGAAGGCCTTCGCGGCGTGGGACATCAGGTGGTGACCGGTGTGGCGTTGGTGGATACTGCGACGGGCCGGGAGCGCACGGCCAGCCAGGTGACCATGGTGACGATGAGGGACTACACCGACCAGGAGATAGAGGGCTACGTGGCCTCGGGTGAGCCCATGGACAAGGCGGGGGCCTACGCCGTCCAGGACCCGTCTTTCCGTCCCGCCGCATCTCTGGAAGGCTGCTATACAAACGTTATGGGCCTACCCCTTTGCCTGGTGGCTGACATGCTCGTGGAGGCGGGGGTCTCCTTGCGCCCCGAGTCAGGCCCGAAGTCAGGAATCGAAGTCCTGGATGAGTGTACCGAGTGTCCCTTGCGAGATCCATCTCGACTGGGAAAGAGGTAAACCTGTCTTGGAGCTGTTCGGTGTAGGCGTGCTGGAGGTAATGGTTATCATCGTGATAGCCATGGTGGTGCTTGGTCCCAGCCGCACTCTGAAAATGGCCAGAAGCGCGGGAAAGATGTTTGGCCAGGTCCGGCAGGCGATGGGCGACATATCCGAGGCAGTAGAGCGTGAGGAACGGGAGCTGGAACGGGCGGCCATGGGCGAGGAGGCTGATTTACCAGGAAAAAGTCCTCCTGAGGAGCCACGGTGAAGGGCTCTGAGCTTCCCCTGCGGCAACACCTGGAGGAGCTCCGAAAGAGGCTTACCATATCGGTGCTGGTGGTGGTGGTCACCACCATCGTGGGCTTCGTCTTCTACAAGCAGATAATCGAGCTGCTTCTCCGGCCCGCCGACCTGGATGCCGCCGCCGGTGGCGAGGCCGGTCTGGTGTTTATAGAGATCACCGAGATGCTGGCCGTATCGCTGAAAGTCTCGCTGATTTCGGGGATTGTACTGGCATTTCCGATAATCCTCTACCAGATCATTTTGTTCGTGGCGCCTGCCTTGACGCCCAAGGAGAGGCGCTATCTGTTCAGCTTTACTCCCGGGGTGTTATTGGCCTTTGCGGCAGGTGTCTTCTTCGCCTACTTTGTGCTTATCCCGCCGGCGGTGAACTTCCTCCTCAACTGGGGAAGCGACCTGGCGACTCCACTGATCCGCATAGGCAACTACGTCAATGTGATGCTCATGCTGCTGTTCTGGATGGGGGTTGTATTTGAGACGCCTGTGGTGATGTTCTTGCTGGCCAAGCTGGGGGTGGTCTCCGCCCGGGCATTTGCCAAATGGAGGCGCCATTGGATCGTTGTGGCCTTCATCCTGGGGGCCTTTATCACCCCTACTTTCGACCCCATAAATCAGTCCCTTGTGGCGGGGCCTCTTATCATTCTATACGAGGTGGGGATATTGTTGGCCAGGCTGGCCGACCGGGGTCGACCGAAGACCATTCCGGAGGCTGCCTAACCGGGGGATTAGATCTACAGGAAATGGAGTAAAGCTGAAGCCCTTCAGGACTATTCTTTATTCTTCACAGCGGCCGTGCCCTTACTGGCCTTCGCCTCGTCGGCCTCATCCTCATCCTCATCCTGCCCAGAAACCGCGCCCTTGAAGGCCCTGAGACTGCGGCCAAGGGATGAGCCTATCTTGGGCAGCCTGCTGGCGCCGAAGATGAGCAGAAGCACTATCACAATTACGGCTATTTCCGGGCCCCTGACTCCACTGAACAGGAGAATCGGCATCTCTCCTAGCCACCCCATTGTGACCTCCTCGTACGATAGCTGGTAGCCTTCATGATAACAGTGAAGCCCCGCCTAATCAAGAAGACGGCTGCACGTTCCTGCCGACATTGCGGTTCGTGCTGGGACAATCTTTGCTTCCGGGACCGGGGATATAGATCCAGAACATTCGGAAAGCTGGGGCTATGGTCAGGGCGCAATGACCGAGACGAGGTCTCCCACCTTGGCGTCCAGGGCCAACGCCGCGTTTCCGTTCTTCACCGAAACCTCCAGGGTCCCGTAGCTTCCAACCACGGCCAGCAGCCAACCACCCTCGGCGTAGGAGCTGGCCAGTCCCTGGATCCGGTGTCCCTTGACTTCAATGGTCATGGCCCCGTCCCCGGGTAGCAGGGCTGCGGGGATGTCGCTTATCAGGTTGCCGAAGCGGTCTATGTGGGCCACGCGACCGACCAAGGAGTTGTCGTTCCAGGATGGCTCAGATACCGCTAAACATCTGATTTGGTCAACCTGCCGGCCCAGCAGGTGGGGCGGCGCCCCTGAAGACAGGTGGGCGGCCACCGGTGCGAAGATGTCCCGTCCGTGGAAGGTGGAGCTCACCGGGTGAAGCCAGTATTCGGCGTTTGTGAGGCGGTAAGCCAGGTACTCGTTGGGCAGGGCGACCCGTTCGGCGGGCTCAGGGCAGGCCCGTTCTGTGTGCCCGGGGCTGGGCCCGGACTCCCCCATCCCTTCGTTAAAGGCGAAGCCTTGCCTGATAACGTGGCTGAGGACACCGTTATCAGGCGCCACGAAGCTGGCCCGCGGAGTCACCAGCAGCAGAGGATCGCGGGAGGTCCCGACCCCCGGGTCCACGACGACGACGTGCACCGTTCCCTCTGGAAAGAAGGGATGGCTGCCGCCGATGATGAAGGACGCCTGGAGTATGGACTGGGGTGATATGTCGTGGCTGATGTCGATTATAGAGGCCCGGGGATTGATGCCGAGGATAACCCCTTTCATCACGCCGACGTAGGGGTCCGCCGTGCCGAAATCGGTGGTGAGGGTTAAAAGGAGCGGCTCCATCTGTTTGGACCTGGGACCCTAAGGGCGAAGCGAACCGTGGGCCATGACTATATCTACGCAACCTTAGCGCTTATAATTGACATGAGGAGAAAGACCACGGCCAGGAGGATGGTGAACTGGAACAGGGATTTCTCCAGCCCCCGCCGGGTGCGGAAGCTGGCCTGGGCGCTGCCGAAGAGGCCTGAGCCCGTCTCCCGCACCTGGAGAAGTATGACCAATACCAGGACTATGGATACCAATATCTGGGCTACGTGAAGGGCGGTCAATGTCGTTGTTCCTGCCTAAGAGTTCTTGATGGCCTCTAGCTTCGTCCTGACCAGCTCCGCGGCCAGATCCGGCTTGGCCTTTCCCTTTGTGAGCTTCATAACCTGTCCGACCAGGTATTTGGCGGCCGTCTCCTTGCCTTTCATGTAGTCGGCGACCGCCTGGGGACTGGAGGAGATGGCCTCCTCCACTGCCGACTCCAACTGGGATGAGTCGCTTATCTGTACGTATCCCCTCTCCTCTACGATGTCCTGTGGTGCCTTACCCGACTCGAAGCACTCCTCCAGCACCGTCTTGGCCAAAGTGTTGCTCAAAGTGCCCGAGTCTATGAGCTTCACCAACTCCACCATGTATCCGGGGGTGACCTTCGCCTCGCCTATCTCAATCCCCTTGAGGTTGAGCAGGCGGCCTAGCTCACCCGTTATCCAATTGCTTACGCTTTTGGCCCGGCTTTCCATCCGCCCGGCTCCGGTTGCCTGGTCTTCGTCCGAGAGGCCCATGCACCCTTCAAAGTAGTCCGCAGTTGCTTTGGAGCTCGTCAGCAGGCCGGCGTCGTAGGAAGACAGAGCATACTGGGCTATGAACCGGTCCCGCCGTTGGGCCGGTAATTCGGGCAGCCTGGCGCGGATCTCCTCCACCCAGGCGGGTTCGATCACCAGGGGAGGCAGGTCCGGCTCCGGGAAGTAGCGGTAGTCGTGGGCGTACTCCTTGTTCCGCTGGGAGACCGTCACACTGCGGTCCTCTGCCCATCCCCGGGTCTCCTGGGCCACCTTTCCTCCGTCTTCGACGATCCTGACCTGCCGTTCCGTTTCGTACTCCAGGGCGTTGTATACCGCTCTGAAACTGTTCATGTTCTTCACTTCAACCCTGTCCATCAGCTCGCTGCTTCCCAATGGACGGACGCTGACGTTGGCGTCACAGCGGAAGCTGCCGTCCTGCATGTTCCCGGTCGATACGCCCAGGTATTGAAGGATGGAATGCACGCTTGTCAGGTACCGGCGCGCCTCTTCGGAGGAGCGCATATCCGGCTCACTTACTATCTCCATTAGAGGCACACCGGAACGGTTCACGTCCACCAGGCTGTAGGACTCCCCCCTTCCACCGGCTCTGGAACCTCCGCCTCCGGAAACGGCATAATAGGCCTCCCGGACATGCTGGAGCTTGGCCACGTCCTCCTCCAGGTGCACCCTGGTGATTCCCACTCTGCTGGTGTGGCCGTCCACGTCTATTTCGAGATGGCCCCCGATGGCGATAGGGTAATCGTACTGGGAGATCTGGTAGCCTTTCATCAGGTCCGGATAGGGGTAGTTCTTCCTGTCGAACTTGGTCCGGGGAGAGATCCGGCAGTTAAGACCCAGCCCCGTCATTATGGTGTACTCCACCGCCCTTTTGTTGATGACGGGAAGCGCACCCGGCATCCCGAGGCACACCGGGCAGACGAGGCTGTTCGGGGACGCCGTCTGGTAGCCGGCCCGGCAAGAGCAGAACATCTTGCTCTGGGTCAGTAGCTGGACATGGACCTCAAGGCCGATTACAGTTTCGTAGTTCATGTTTTTTGAGGGCGGATCCTCTCAGGTATCCCATGCTGGTGTGCGCCCTTGAAGTATGGGATGCCCGCCAGCTTCAGTATAACAGCAGGCGGCCAGGCGTTACAACGCGATGGGACTCAATTTTCTTGGTAGTCTTCGGGCCATACATCCTCCCCAATGAGGGGCACGAACCGGCAGCCGCCCAACATCGACACCGTATGACCCTCGTCGGTCCTGAGCACCTTGGCTAACTCCTGTTCCTTCAGAGTTCCTATGGGTATTACCAGGCGCCCCCCAACCGCCATCTGCTCCAGCAGGGCCGGCGGCAACTTAGGCGAGGCCGCCGTTACCAGGATGGCGTCGAAGGGGGCTTCCTCGGGACAGCCCAAAGCATCGACGGCGACCCTCACATCTACGTTCTCATATCCCAGCGACCGCAACAGGGATTTGGAGGTCTGGGCCAAGCCGGCGAAACGCTCCAGGGTGATCACCCTCCCCTGGGGGACCAGTCGAGAAAGGATTGCTGCCTGGTAACCGCTGCCGGTTCCCAGCTCCATGACTTTTTCCCTGCCCCTAAGCTCCAGTGCGCTGGTCATCAGGGCAACCATGTAGGGCTGGGATATGGTCTGGGACTCTCCTATTGGAAGGGGTATGTCCTTGTATGCCAGGTGGCGGCTCTCTTGGGGGACGAAAAACTCCCTGGGCACTTGCTCCATGGCGATTAGGACCTTTTCGTCGCGGATTTCCCGGCGAATGTTCCTGAAAAGGTCTCTTTTCTCCCTTTCCATGCTCCCTTCTATTTCCGCCACCCTCTTTGGGGCCACTATATCACGGGGCCTGGTATCCAACAACTTGGGCGGCGGAAACCTGCAGGGCGCGTTTGACTGTTCTGGGGACGGCGGCTAGAATGGCCCAAAGTTTCGGATCGTGGAGGGTGAATCGTGGCAATCTCCAACAGGTCCCTCCAGGCATTGGGGGCCCAGGCAGATGAGTATCTCACGGGGAGGCCGGTGGTGCATGGCACCCAAGGAGTGGTCTCGGCCGGCCACTACCTGACGGCCATGTCGGCTATGAAGATGCTGCTGTCCGGAGGGAACGCCTTCGATGCGGCGGTGGCCGCGGGCTTCGCGGCAGCCGTGGTGGAGCCGACCGCCTACTACTCGCTGGGGTCCGAGGGGTCCTTCATGCTGTACCGGGCAGAGGAGAGGGAGCTGAAAGTATTGAGCGGCCAGGGGGTGGCGGCAGGGCGGGCGACCATTGACCTCTTCAAAGAGAGGGGGTTGGACAAGATACCCACCGGGGCTGGTCCAAACGCCGAGCTTTCTCTCACCGTGCCCGGGGTGGTGGACGCCTTTCTGCTGATGCTTGGGACCTATGGGACGAAGACACTGGGCGAGACGTTGGCGCCGGCCATCGAATATGCCCAGAATGGGTTTCCCATGTACCAGTCCATGCGCCGCGAACTCCAACAGCCCGGGACGATTGAGCAGTTTCGGCGCTATCCCCCCGGAGGAATGGAAGTGTTTTACCCGGGAGGCAGCTCACCTGAGGTGGGCCAACTGCTGGTGCAGAAGCAGCTGGCGGCGACTCTGAACCGGCTGGCCCAGGCTGAAGCTGGCGCTGCAGGAGGCAGGATGGCGGGGATAGAGGCGGCCCGCGAGATGTTCTATACGGGCGACATCGCCAGAATCATCATACAGGGTTCCGACAAAGTTGGCGGGCTTCTGAGCCTGGAGGACCTGGCCGGCTACCATGCCAGATTCGAGGAGCCGGTGAAGACCTCGTTCATGGGATACGAAATCTGTGGCCAGTCCTCATGGACCCAGGGCATGGTCCTGCTACAAGCCCTCAATATCCTGGAGCATTTTGACCTCGCCGCCATGGGCCACAACTCTCCCCGGTATATCCATACCGTGGCCGAAGCCCTCAAACTGGGCTTCGCTGACCGGGAGACATACTACGGTGATCCGGACTTCGCCAGCGTGCCCATCCAGGGGCTGCTCTCCAAGGAGTATGGCGCTCAACGGGCGAAGCTGGTCCGAGAGGCAGAAGCCTGGCCTGCCTTGCCCGAGGCAGGCGACCCCTGGCCCTACTGCGAGGCGAAGGCGTCGCCACCGGCGGCGTCGGCCACACAGTCCAGTCCTACAACCGGCGGTGCCGGAGGCCAGCCCCAGGGCGGGACCACCCATTTCGCCGTCATAGACCGGGATGGCAACATGGTCTGCGCCACTCCCAGCGGGGGCCAGTTATCTAAATCTATATTTATTCCCGATCTGGGCTGCGCCCTCAGTACCCGCAGCGAGATGTTCTTCCTGGACCCGAATCATCCCAACGGCTTGTATCCGGGCAAGCGTCCCCGCACCACCTTGGTGAACTACATGGTCTGCAAAGACTCCCAGCCCGTTATGACCATCGGATGCCCCGGTGGAGACATGCAGGTCCAGGCCAACCTCCAGCTCCTGCTCAACGTGCTGGTCTTCGGCATGGACCCCCAGCAGGCGGTGGAGGTTCCCCGCTTCGCCTCGGAGAGCGTTACCAACTCCTTCTACCCCCGGGCCTACCTCCCCGGCCAGTTGGACGTGGAGCCGGGGATACCAATAGAAATCCGGGCGAAGCTGGAGGAGATGGGGCACAAGGTCGTGGAGGAGAGCCCGTGCGGGATGGGCGCCATCGTCACCCAACGGGACCCCGAGACGGGGGTGATGGCCGCCGGCGCCGACCCCCGGCGTACCACCTACGCAATCGGCTGGTGAACGGTGTCGCCCAAATGCAGCCGAAAGGCTGTGGTGCTCAGCTCACATGAGGTTCTTGGTGAAGAACTCAACCGCATGGCGGGCGGCCTCGCCTTCATAGCCCTGCCAGAAATGGTCGGCGCCGGCTACGATCCGGTATCTCTCGGTCGATGCCCCCGATATATCTTTCAGGGAAGCTACCGGTATGGCGTGGTCCCTGTCGCCGCAGATGACGAGATTGGGACGGGGGTCCTCGGTTTTCTTAGAATCTTCGAGGTATCAGACAGAGGGTGAGAACAGGACGAAGGCCCTGGAATTGGAATACCTGGCCAGGCTGCCGAGGATAATCCCGCTCCCGAAGGAGTAACCCGCCATTCCCACCCGGGCCCCGTCCACCTCCGGCCTATCTTTCAGCAAGCTCAGGGCCGCCTCCGCGTCCTCGGCCTCCTCCTCCCCCTGGGCATGGACCCCCTGGCTGTTTCCCACCCCCCCCCGGAAGTTGAAACGGAGAGATACAAATCCCGTTTGGATAAGGGCGGTGTGCACCGATAATACAAGGTTGTTGTTCATGTTTCCTCCGCCCGTTGGCCCAGGATGGCAGAGGACCACCCCGGGGAGGGGCCCAGCCGCTCCTTCCGGGCATCCCAAAACACCCTCAAGCTGCAGCGCACCGCTACTAAAATTGATGGCCTTCTCACCCATCTGATGCCCCCTTCATTGCCAATATATTAGGACCCGTCCGGAGATTTGACAAGGCGACAGGCTGGCCTCTGGAATTGGACTTAATTTAGAACGGGGCGGCTCAGGATGACGGATTTCTGCAACATTTTACGTTGCGACGCATTATGATGAATGGTATTATGACATACCGTGGATGAATGGTTATCCCGCAGTCGCCGATGTTGCTTCCCACCTGCCGGGAGGGATTGCGGGGTCCACGCTCCTCCGTGGTTCAATATAAGGCAAGGCACAATAGAATGGCGCTTCAGCCCCATGAGTTGGGGTTTGGAGCGCCGGTTTGTTTTTTGGGCCTCCAGTCTCCTGCTTTCCAAAATAGAGGAAAACACAGACCTGGGTCACAAAGGGTGAGGTAGCCTTGGACGCAAGTGAAATAGTCCGGCTCCTCCTGCTAGGACTGGCCCTGGTGATTTCGGCCTTTTTCTCCGCGTCAGAAGCAGCCTTCCTTTCTGTGCGTCGAAGCCGGCTGGCGTCACTGGACAGCCAGGGTGTAAAGCGGGCTGCTCTGGTAGCACGACTTGCCCGGAGGCCTGAAAAACTCCTTCCCACCGTGCTCACGGGAAATAACCTGGTCAATGTGGCAGCGGCCGCCCTGGGAACGACCCTGGCGGCCTCCTACCTGACCCCCAACTGGGCCGTGGTGGCTTCCACCGCTGGAGTCACGGTTCTACTCCTTCTCTTCGCCGAAGTGTTGCCCAAGACCATGGCAACCAAGCGGGCGGAAAGCTTCGCCATGCTGGCGGTCCGTCCCCTACAGGCTGCTGAAATATTGTTCTTTCCGGCGGTCTGGGTGCTGGAGCGGTTTAGCCGTCTCGTGGCACACCTGTTGAAAGCTTCAGGGCCTGTCCCATTAACCGAGGCGGATGTGCGGTTGCTAATCGGCATAGCAGAGACAGAGGGGGTCGTGGAGAAGTCAGAGGCGCAGATGCTGGAGAAGGTGTTTCACTTTGGCGACCGGCAAGTCCAGGAAATCATGACTCCCAGGACGGAGATTGTCTGGGTGGAACAGGGGATGACCCTCCAGGATTTTCTGGCACAATATATCCTGGAGACCCATACCCGTTTCCCCGTCTTCCAGGGTGACATGGAGAATGTCGTCGGCGTCCTATCGGTCAAGGACCTGCTTCAGGCCATGGCCCAAGAGGGCCTCCAGCCCGACAGCAGTGTGACGGATGTGCTGCGTCCGGCCCATGTGGTGCCTGAGACCAAGCTGATTGGACAGCTATTTTCTGAGCTGCGACAGGACGGGCAGCAGATGGCCATCGTGGTGGACGAGTACAGCGGAGTGGCGGGGCTGGTTACCCTGAAAAGGCTGCTGGAGGTTATCGTGGGGCCGGTGGGAGAGGAAGGGGAACCGGCGGAGGATGAGTTCGCCGCCATTGGCGAAAACACCTACGACGTAGATGCGGGCATGGCTGTCCAGGAGGCCAACGAAGAGCTTGGTCTGGGCTTGCCCGAAGGTAATTATCAGACCTTGGCCGGCTTCATATTGGACCGGCTGGGGTATATCCCCGAGGAGGGAGAGGAGCTTCGCTACAAAAACTTGTGCCTGGAGATCACGGAGATGAAGCGGGTCAAGATCGAACGGTTGTTGATCAGCTTCCTGCCAGGTCCCGAAGACCCATCCCCCGAATCTGATCGCGATCCATCCGGGGTAATTGAGGCTCAGAGCAAGAAGAACGGCCTATAGGGGATAATGCCCTCAGGGAGAAATTTTCACCGTCAATGACTCTCCGGTGAGGACGTTGGGGATTTCCCGGACGTTCTCGTCGGGCACTTTGACTGCGGTTATATCTAAAACGGTATCTATTCCTCTCCCTGCGGTATCCAAGACCTGGAATCTGACGGTGGCGAATAGCCCTGGTGGAGTGGGCGGCTCGGTGGGGCCGATCCTGGCGACTGCATACTCCACCACACCGTTGGTCTCGTCAATGATGGGGCCGGCGACGGCGGGCTCGGGCCCCAGAAGGGTTCCCGGCTCTAGGCCCGCCACTCGGAGAGCGGACGGATCATAATCGATACTCACCTGGACTCCGCTTATGCCCCTGCCCTGAGAATCAACGTTCACCTCAACGCGAAACTCCTCGCCGGGTATTACTTCCCCGGTGGAAGAGGTCATCAGGATAAGTACGGGCTTCGACTGGGCCTGGGCAGTGGAAGTCGCCGCCGGTTCGGAGGTGGCCGTGGGTCTGGGAGAAGAGGTTGATGTAGCCGGCGGGACAATTGAGAGGGTCGCCGTCGGGATCGGGGTCGAGGTCAACATAGGTTGAGGACTGGGAACAGGTGTTGGGGATGGAGAAGCTCCCCCACACCCTACTGCGATTAGGAAGGTTACCAGGCTGACTCCGATGAGCTTTTTCATCGCATCTATTTTAGGTGCGCGGGGTCTTTATGGCCACAGGCTTTCCGTCCTTCCTTGGTTCCTGGCCGGAATCACCAGGTCGACCACATCCACATTGCCGTCGCCGTTGACGTCTCCGGCCAATAAGCTGCCTGCCTTGCCCAGGCTTCTCACCACCCCAACCAGATCGTCTGCACCAACCAGACCATCCGCGTTCACGTCACCGCCCAGCAGCTTTACCCCAGGCAAAGATAGGTCCCGGTCCAACACCAGCCCGGTCCGCGCCGCCGCAAGGAAGCCATTTCGTTCCGCTATTACGTCATAGATACCCGGCGGGAGCTGTACGTGGAAGTCGCCGGTGGCATCAGTGAACACCGGGTCTCTCCCAGAGAACGTCACTCTGGCCCCGCTGTTGTCAGAGCGGCCCTGTAGCCTCACCGTGCCCGTTACCGTGAGTGTCGTTCCGACGGTGAAGGTCTGGATTATGGAGGAGGCCGTGTTCAGCGCCCTGTCCCGCGCGATCACCCGCCACCGGTAGGTGGCGTCGGCAAGGAGGTTGACGGCTTGGTGGCCGGTGCCTGGATGGATAATTAGTACCTCTATGTCGATTTGGGGATTGAAGCTGTCGGCGCTGGTCACCTGGAGCAGGTAATCGAACACGTCACCTGACGAAGGAGTCCATTCGAAGAAGGGAGTGGTGGCGGTGGTTACGTCTCCGCTGGCCGGTTTGACCAGGGTAGGTGTACCGGGCGCGACGGTGTCCACGGTGAAGGTCCGATTGTCCGAAGTGCCAAAGTTGAATGCCTTGTCCCGCGAAATTACCCGCCACCGATAGACACCATGGGCCAAGGCATCTTCCGGCGGCACTTGGAACTGGTTCGTATCACCGCTAAGCCCGAATCCACCGAAGGACACCGATGGACGGCGTGAGGACAGCGGAAGGGGGTGGGTGAGGGAGCTACAGGGGAGATGGCCTGAGGTCTTGGGGTAGATGGGAGGGCGGCGGAGGGTCTTCAGTCGCCGCACAGGGCCCCTAAGGCCCTATGCGGGAGTTGCGATGCGCGGGATGGCGAGAGGATACGCAGCAGGGGACTCTCGAGACCGGGGTGGCGCGAGATTGCGGGGACGTTGGGTCAGTTGCAGGCTGGCCGTCAGGCCGGGAACGGAATGGCTTGCAGCCGGGCCAAGGCGCGACTGAACTGGGTTTCCCAAGGCCAGCGCCGGGGGAGATGCAAAGTGAGGCGGCGCGCCGAGCGGATGATCCGTCCCACCAGAGCGAAGACCCGCCGCCTGAGGGTCTTGGTGATCAGGGTCCCCTCGCCCAGACCAATCCGCGCCGTCCAGCGGGCCAGGTTATGCGCCATCACCTGTACCGCCAGCCAGGCGCCGTTGGCGGCGAAGCGCGCCGACGGCATGTGGTTCAGCCCGACGCCGTACTTGAGGTCGCGTATGGCGTTCTCGACCTCGGCGTGGCGGCGATGATCGGCCTCCAGTTCCAGCGTCTCCCCATCGCGGTCGGTGATGAAGGCGTGATAGCTGTATCTGGCGAAGAGGGCGAGCTGGGAACCGGGCGTCGGCTTCACCCGCCGGACAATGAGCCGCACCGGCGGGGCGTCCGGCTTGGTCTGGAACGGGGTGTAAGTCGTCTCGGCGACATCGGCGGCGCCGTCCATCCAGTAGGAAATGGGAGTCCAGTCCTCCTCTGGTATCGCCTCGATCAGGTCCCGCAGGCTGGCGCGCTGGCGGATGGTGATAGAGAAGCGGACATCCATTTCCCGGCAGGCGGCAACGACAGTGTGGGCGTAGAAGCCGCTGTCGGCCCGCACCGTGAGTTGTCCCCTGGCCCCGCCGTAGCGCACCCGCCCCACCGTCTCACGCAGGAAGTGGGCCGCGCCACGGGCGGTGTTGGCCCGGCCCTCGCGCAGCCGGGACATCAGCACCTCGCCGGTGCCGGCGGCAATGGCCAGCAGCGGGTGATAGCCGCGGGCGCCGGTATAGCCGTGGTGGCGCGCTCCCTCCTTGGCCAGTCCATAGGTCTCGCAGATGGTCGAGTCCAGGTCGATGGTCAGGGGCGAGTCGCCGGGTCCGGCCCCAGCGGCCCAGGCCCGGGCCAACAACTGGCGGCTCACGCGGTCGAGTTGACGGACATGCCCCCACCGGAAGCTGCGCAGGAAGGTCCCCAGGGTGGATGGCGCCTTGACCACGCAGCCTAGAACACCGACCGTCCCACCAGCGCGCAGCGCATCGGCGTCGTCGATGCAGTCGCCGCCTGCCAGCGCGGAAGCGACCAGCGTCAGCATCTTGTCCCCAGTGTTCGCCCGTCCCGGCGCTCCGCCGAGGTCAAGGTGATGGTCGACGAGTTCCCGCAGGCCCAGGTGCCGGGCTAGGGTGGCCGGCAGGAGCAGGCCGGCATTGGCCACCAGGCGATGGTCGTCAAAGAGGATGCGGATACGGTCGGGTTTGTTCTGTGGCAGCATCTATTGGGTGCTCCTTGTTTCCGGGCGGGTTTCTGTTCCAAAACCATTATCCCAGATTCAGAGGAGCACCCGCTGGCTTCTTCAAGGACTGTCCCCAAGGCCGTCCTTCGGTGGATTCGGGCTAAGCAACACGTCCATATCCAGGGGCTGAGTGAAGCTGCCCCCGGAGGTCACCTGGAGCTCGTAATTGATGATGTCCCCGGTGAAGGGCGCATCCTCCCAGTCAAAGAATGGGGTCCTCGTGCCGAGGCTGGCGTTGTCCGCCGGGGCTAGCAGGGCTGGTGCGTCCGGAGCTACGGTGTCTACGCTAAATATGAAGACCCCGTATTGCTGTGGGTTGCCGGCTGCATCTCGGGCTATCACCCTCCAAATATAGGTCCCATCGGTCAGGGCATCCCCTCCCGGTGTCTGGAACTGGGTCGTCGGGGCCAGTACAAACACCTGAACGTCGAGGGGGCCGTTATTAATGTCTGCGCTGGTTATCCGTAGCTCGTAGGTCGTCACGTCCCCCGATGCGGCCTCCCAGACAAAAAGTGGGGTGCTGTCGTTGAATATAGTATTATTCGGCGGCGATAGCAGGTTGGGTATGCCTGGAGCCGTGATATTCACGGTGAAGGTCCGAGTGACCGACGATGCCGTGTTCAAGGCCTGATCCCGGGCGATCATTTGCCAGTGGTAAGAGGCGTCGCTAAGTGGGGCGACGGCCTGGTGTCCGGTGCCTGGATGGAGTACCGTGACTTCGATGTCGAATGGACTTGAGTTTATGTCGCCGCTGGTTACCTGGAGCAGGTAATCAGACACATCTCCCGCCGATGGACCCCATTCGAAGAAGGGGGTATTGTCGTTTAGGAAGGCGTTGTCTAGGGGAGAATCCAGCGATGGTGTCCCCGGAGAATTGGTGTCCACGGTGAAGGTACGGGTAACTGAAGAGGTTGCATTCAGAGCCCGGTCTCTGGATGTCACCCGCCATTGATAGGACCCGTCGGGCAGGTTGACCGTGGGCTGGAAGGTCAGGGTCGGATGCTGCACAACAATATTATCTACAACAACCACTCCGGCATTGATGTCCCCACTGGTGACCCGGACGACGTAATCGAACACGTCCAGGACGGTGGGCTGCCACTGGAACAAGGGGATAGTGGCCCTGAGAAGGGCGTTGTTCGCCGGGGCGACCAAGCAGGACTACGCCTGGGTTCACGGTGTCCACGGTGAAGGTGCGGGTCACTGAAGAAGCGGTGTTCAGGGGCAGGTCCCTGGCGACCACCCGCCAGCGATAGGTGGCGTCGTTCAGAGGGGACACGGTCTGGTGTCCGGTCCCCGGATGAGGTACCACCACCTCGATGTCGAGGTGAGGGTTGAAGCTGCCGCCGCTGGTTACCTGTAGCATGTAATCGGCCACATCTCCCGTTGATGGGGTCCATCCGAAGAAGGGCGTATTGTCGTTGGTGCTGTCTCCACTGGCCGGGCTGACCAAAGTGGGGGCCCCAGGAAGCACCTGGTTAACGGCGATGGTGACGTCAGCCGTAGAGCACCGGGATAGAGAGGCATCGTCGCACACCCTATAGGTAAAGCCATCGGTCGTGGTCTCAGTACCGTCGTGGGTGTAGCTGAATGTACCGTTGGCGTTGAGGGTCAGGCCTCCATTGGCCGGCCCACTCACCGGTGCGGTCGCCACCGCCAGGAGGTTGGCTTCTGGGTCCGTGTCGTTGGCCAGGACGCTGGCCTGCCCGGAGTCTAGCACAGTGACCGTGCCGCCGTCCGCCACCGTGGCGCTGTCGTCCACCGCGTTCGGGGCGGCGTTGGCCAGGGGGGCGAGGTTCAGCTTGCCGCAACCCCAGGTGTTGCCACAGCCCGGCCCTGTGAAGCCGTCCTTGGCGGCGGTGGACTGGAGCATTCCCTTGATCTGGGCAGAATCTAGGTTGGGGTTGGCCGCCAGCAGCAGGGCAACCGCGCCCGCCACGAGGGGCGTGGCCATGCTGGTGCCCCTCAGGGTGACGTGTTGATTATCGGGGGCGATAAACGGGTCAATGAAAGAGGCGTCCTTCGACATTGAGGAAACGACCGCTTCTCCAGGGCCCGCTATATCCGGTTTCTGGCGTCCGTCTCTGGTGGGGCCCAGGCTGGAGAAGAAAGAGATCTCGCCTACTGTAGGGCGCGGGTTCCAGCAGAAGGAACCCCCGGCTATGCTGGGCCAGCAGTCCTTGGTCGTGTAAGACCCCACGGTTACGGCCTTCTGGGCCACACCAGGCTGGCCGATGGTGCTGAGGCTGTCGCCGCCGGTGAAGTCGCAGAATGTACCGTTACATACTATCCACGCGTCAAAATTTCCGTCGGTGACCACGTTGCCCGCCAGGCTGAAGCTCCAGGCCCCGGTCAGGTCTATGGTCTGCAAGCCCGACGCAGGGAAAATCACCATGAAGACCTCTATGTCGCCGTTGCCGGCCTGGGGCACGGTGTGGTCCACCTGGACGCATGTATGGGTCCCCGGAAAGCAGGTCGGGAAGAAGGCCCCAGGGACGAAGGGCCCGAAACTACCGCCGCCCGGGGGCGTAAAGCTGAATCCGAAGCTGTCCTGGCCTTCGTACCAAATGTCCACGAAGGCGGCTTCCGTACCACCGGGGAGGTTAAAACTCCTGGTCTGGGTGCCCGCACTGAGGTTGCCGCCGGCGTGGATTGCGTCACCCCCATCGTTCCCTGCCGCGACCGCAATCACTTTCCCAGGTTTTCTAGGGCCGGTAACACCGTTTATGGCCTGGGACATGAGGTTCCGTGCCATCGTGGGGTCCAATCTGGCCTCCCAGGCTCATGTTGATAACGTAGGGTAGGCCCAGGCTGGCAGCCCGATCGTCTATAAAACTGATGCCGCTGATGATGTTGGTGGTGGGAAACCCCGCATGTCCTGCCTTGACGACGATGAGGTCGGCTCCTGGCGCCATGCCCTCGAATACGGCGTCGTCTCCCGCGGCGCTGCCCAGTACGTGGGTGCCGTGGCCGTCGCCATCGGTCTGCCGGACGGTCGGGCCGCCTTGCAGCGACGTGTTAATCTGGGCCTCTGTCCAGAGGGTGCCGCCTGCCGGGGAGCCTCCGCCTGGGCATGTATTATCCGCGGGCTGGGGCGGGTCTGTCTGGTCGCAGAGGAACTTGATGCGGGTAGTGCCGTCGGGATTACGAAAATCGCCGTGGGTGAAGTCGACGCCCGTGTCTATCACCCCCACGATGACCCCGGACCCATCCACGCCAGTGGTGTTTCTGAAGACTGGGGCGCCCGAGGCGGGCCCGCCGATGTCGTTGGACGGATAGAGGAGGAGCGAGGCCTCCATCGAATCTACGGTAGCCAAGTTAGTGAGCCCGCTGAGAGACCGCAGGGGGATGCGGGCCGCCACCACGTCGCCAACCACGGCCTGAACGGTCACTCCCAGGCTATCGTAGCCTGCCAGAGAGCCGCTGGACTTCATCAAGACGTCTACATAGATATTTCCTGCCTCATCCCTGTGGAGAGGCAAGAGTTTATCCGCCCCTCTCCTCCCGTGGTCGGCTCGCCAGCCGCCTTCTGTCGGGCCAGCAGCCCTGTTAGGACTGCGTCCAGCTTTTCTGGCCTCGCCGAAAGTGGGGGCTCTTCCCCGGAGACCAGGCCGAAGCCAGCCACTATTAAACCCGTGGACAGGACCAGGGCGAGAAGACCGGGGTATATCGAGGCCCATTTTCTGGGCATGGAGTGCTCCGTCTGGGGTGAAGGCTTCGGTCCATCGTACTCTCGAAGCTACGCTAACACAAGCCAGGGCGTCTCTAGGTAGCTGCCTACTCCTGTTCCTGTTGACAGCTCAGGGGAGTAAAAACATAATGAGTTCGACGGCTGGCACCACCTGATGTCACAAGTTGAACTCCCGTCTCGTAACCCGTTAGGAGGGAGTGGCCTATGAAAGCCGAAGATACGGGACTCCTCACCGACCTTTATGAACTCACCATGGCTCAGGCCTACTTCCAGCAAGGGATGTTTGCCCCGGCCACATTCAGCCTATTTGTTCGAAGCTATCCCCCCAACCGTTCTTATTTCGTCGCCGCGGGCCTTGAGGATCTGCTTACGCAGTTGGAGAGATGGCGCTACCCAAAGGAATCCATAGACTACCTTAGGTCCACAGGGATATTCGCATCCGATTTCCTGGACTACCTGGCTGAGGTGAGGTTTACCGGCGACGCATGGGCGATTCCCGAGGGGAGGCTCTTCTTCGCCGGAGAGCCGGTGCTGGAGGTAACCGGACCCATCATAGAGGCTCAGATTGTAGAGACCTATGCCATCAACCAGATTAACCTCCAGAGCCTTATAGCCACCAAAGCCGCAAGATGCCATTGGGCGGCGAGGGGGAAGCCGGTGGTGGACTACTCTTTCCGCCGTGCCCAGGGTATCGACGCCGGGCTGAAGGCGGCGAGGTCCAGCTACATTACAGGCTTCCAGGGGACCAGCAACGTTCTGGCGGGCAAGCTGTACGGGGTTCCCGTGATGGGCACTATGGCCCATTCCTTTGTCATCAGCCACGAAAATGAGCTGGAAGCCTTCCGTGCTTTCGCCAGTAGCTTCCCTGACAGGTGCACCCTCCTGATAGATACCTACGACACCGTGGTTGGAGCAAGGAAGGCGGCGGTGGTGGGCAAGGAGATGGAGGCCCAGGGGCACAGGTTGCAGGCGGTGCGGCTGGACAGCGGGGACTTGGCGGGCCTGAGCAATGAGGTGAGGGCGGTCCTGGACCAGGCCGGGCTTCAATACGTGGACATTGTGGCCAGCGGGGGCCTGGACGAGTTCGAGATGGAGGAACTGGTGGCTTGTGGCGCCCCCATAGACGGATTCGGCGTGGGGACCAAGATGGGGGTCTCCGCAGACGCACCCTGGTCGGATATGGCCTATAAGCTGGTGATGTACGACGGCCGGCCAGTCCTGAAGCTCAGCACGGGCAAAATATCCCTGCCAGGCGAGAAGCAGGTGTTCCGGGTGCGAGATGATAGCGATAAGTTTTCCCATGATATCCTTGCCCTGAGAGAAGAGACCCTACAGACTTCCGTAGCGGACAGTCCAGCCCTCGTGACAGGGGAGCCCCTGCTCCGGAAGGTGATGGAACGGGGCAAGTCAATCAAACCGTTGCCATCCCTGGATGATATGAGGCAAAATTTTAAGATGGACTTCGACTGCCTGGAGGACCGGTTCAAGGCCCTGAGGGACCCGACTCGTTACAGCGTGGAAAGGAGTCCCCGCCTCAACGAGCTATACAAGAGGATGGAAGATAAGAAGACAGCCGCAGAAGTGACCCGGGCCATCCGGGGCCGGGAAGAGCGGGAAGGGTAAATATGAAGATAGCGGTGTGCATAAAACAGGTGCCCGTGGTCGCCCGCATCACGTTCGACTACGAAACCAGGACCATCGTCCGGGAGGGAGTGCCGATGGAGGTGAACTCCTTCGATATGCTGGCAGTGGACCGCGCTGTGGAGCTGGCAAAGGAGACGGGCGGCGAAGTGGTCGTCTTCACCATGGGGCCGCCCCAGGCGCGGGATGCGCTGGTTTATTGCCTAGCCATGGGCGCAGACAGGGCAGTGCTGCTGACGGACAGGGCTATGGCTGGCTCCGATACCCTGGCCACGGCCCGGACATTGGCTCTCGCGTTGGCAAAAGAGGGCTTCGACTTCATCTTCTGCGGGAGGAACAGCACCGATGCTGAGACCGGCCAGGTGGGTCCCGAGATCGCCGAGCTGCTCCACATCCCCCTAGCCAGCAATATCCGAAAGCTGGAGTGTTCCAAAGAGGGTGAGGGACTCCTGGTGGAGCGCGTTACGGATGAAGGTTACGAGCTAATCCACTGTCCTCTTCCGGCCTTGGTGACGGTGACCGAGGGGATTATGAAGGAGAGATTCCCCTCCAGGGAGGATATGGGGGCCGCCAAGGAAAGCCCAGACATCGTGGAGGCCGGCGCAGCCCAGCTATCCGCCGATAGCTCCGTCTTCGGCGCTGAAGGCTCTCCCACCAGGGTTGAAGAGATACGGCTGATAGAGCCCCAGCGGCTGGGTCTGGTAATCGAGGAGCCCGACCCGAATGTGGCGGCGCAGAGGGTAGTGGAGGGATTGCTGACCCGGCCTGACACCCCTTCAGCTCCCAGCGGCCCGCAACGTCCGTGGCCTAGTTATCCAGGGGCCAAAGAAAGGGCGATCTGGATAGTGGCCGAAAGGACCGGCCGGGGGTCGGGGGCGGGCCCCGAAGCAGGCCATTCGGCTACGTTCAGGACTGGCCTGCGGAGGACCACCTTCGAGCTCCTGAGCAAGGCCAGGGAGCTGGCCCTTCTTACACGCAGCCAGGTGGCTGCCGTGCTCATAGGCCAAGGCGACCAGGAGGACCTGAGGGCCCTGGCTGCCTATGGAGCTGATGGGATCCTCATTATGGATGATGCCAGACTTGGCCACCCCGCGGGTGTTCGCTCCGCTACAGCCTTATCCCGGGCCATCGCCGATGCCGGTCCCTACGCCGTCCTGTTTTCATCCACGCCCAACGGCCGTGACCTGGCCTCACGGGTGGCGGCCAGGCTGGGCCTGGGCCTGACGGGAGACTGCATAGACCTGGAGATAAACGGGGCCGGTGAGCTGGTGCAGCTCAAGCCCGCCCTTGGGGGCAACGTGGTGGCGCCCATCCTGTCCAAGACCAGGCCCAACCTGGCCACCCTACGCCCCGGCATTCTGGCTCCGCTGGACCCGGACTGGGGCCTGGAGGCCGAGGTGAACACTTTGGAGGTGGAAGATTCCGGTGAGCCGGACATCAGGCTACTGGAAGTCCACGTCGAGGAAGACGCCCGGGGCCTGGAGCTCGAGGCGGCACGTGTTGTGATGGGCCTGGGGATGGGCATCGGATGCCCAGAGAACCTCCCGGCCATCTACGAGCTTGCTGGCGCCATCGGTGCCAGGATTGCCGCTACCCGCAACATCGCCGACGCCGGATGGCTTCCCAGACAGGTACAGGTGGGCCTGACGGGCCGGGCCATCGCTCCAGACCTGTATATGGCCGTGGGCATAAGGGGGGACTTTAACCACATGGTCGGAATTCAGAAGGCGGGCACCATCCTGGCCATCAACAACAACCCCAACCCCAGGCGTGCTCCCATCCTCCAGGGCGCCGACTTCAGCATCGTCGGTGACTGGCAGACCTACCTGCCGCCGTTGGTGGAGGCATTGAAACCATTGCTGGAGGAGTACGCTAAACCCCCGTTTATCAAATGAAGCTCCCTGTGGGGAGACCACCCAGGAAACCCGGCGTCCGCTATCACGACTTCTGGTAACGGGAGGGGAGCTGGGACTGGTCCCGATGGGTGGTGTGCCCGCCGAAGGGTGCGAACCCGGTGCAATACATGCCAGAGTTTCAAGCGCCATAAGGAGTCAACAGACCTCAAGATTGGTGTTACCCTGGGCACCAGATCGGGTTTGACGGCATCGGAGGTTGCTGCTATAGTTCAGCCCATCGTCGGCGGGCCGTCAATCAGGATGCCAGCAGCGTGCAATGTGAAATCTCGGATGAAGGATATTCAAATTATATGAACAACAACGAGATATCAGGCGATTTTCCATTCCAGTCGAAATATCTCGATGTGCTTGGCTCAAAAATGCATTACGTTGAAGAAGGACAGGGTGATCCGATACTTTTTTGCATGGCAACCCAACATCCAGTTATCTGTGGCGTAATGTAATTCCGCATTTGACAGCATATGGGCGTTGTATTGCCCCCGACCTAATTGGCATGGGTAAGTCTGACAAATCCGATATTAAATATACTTTTGATGATCACTATGATTACTTGCTCAAACTCATAGAAAAACTGGAATTAAAAAATATTACATTGGTTATTCATGATTGGGGTTCAGGGCTAGGCTTCCATTATGCAAATAACCATCGAGATAATATCAAGGCAATTGTATTTATGGAAGCAATTGTTAAGCCCCTTGCGTGGAGTGATATGCCCCCGGGCATGACAATGCCTTTCAAAATGATGCGGGCACCTTTTATTGGCTGGGTCATGATTAGTGTAGCCAATATGTTTGTTAAAAAAATGATTCCGGAAATGATTGTGAGGAAATTGAGCAAAGAGGAATTCGAATATTACAAGAAGCCGTACCCCACCATTGCAAGTAGAAAGCCGGTGAGAGTCTGGCCAACCGAGGTACCATTTGATGGAAAACCTAAACACACATTTGAAGTTATTAAGTCTTACCCCGAATCCACCGAAGGACACGGATGGACGGCGTGAGGGCAGCGGAAGGGGGTGGGTGAGGGAGCTACAGGGGAGATGGCCTGGGGTCTTGGGGTAGATGGGAGGTCGGCGGAGGGTCTTCAGTCGCCGCACAGGGCCCCTAAGGCCCTATGCGGGAGTTGCGATGCGCGGGATGGCGAGAGGATACGCAGCAGGGGACTCTCGCGACCGGGGTGGCGCGAGATTGCGGGGACGTTGGGTCAGTTGCAGGCTGGCCGTCAGGCCGGGAATGGAATGGCTTGCAGCCGGGCCAAGGCGCGACTGAACTGGGTTTCCCAAGGCCAGCGCCGGGGGAGATGCAAAGTGAGGCGGCGCGCCGAGCGGGTGATCCGCCCCACCAGAGCGAAGACCCGCCGCCTGAGGGTCTTGGTGATCAGGGTCCCCTCGCCCAGACCAATCCGCGCCGTCCAGCGGGCCAGGTTATGCGCCATCACCTGTACCGCCAGCCAGGCGCCGTTGGCGGCGAAGCGCGCCGACGGCATGTGGTTCAGCCCGACGCCGTACTTGAGGTCGCGTATGGCGTTCTCGACCTCGGCGTGGCGGCGATGATCGGCCTCCAGTTCCAGCGTCTCCCCATCGCGGTCGGTGATGAAGGCGTGATAGCTGTATCTGGCGAAGAGGGCGAGCTGGGAACCGGGCGTCGGCTTCACCCGCCGGACAATGAGCCGCGCCGGCGGGGCGTCCGGCTTGGTCTGGAACGGGGTGTAAGTCGTCTCGGCGACATCGGCGGCGCCGTCCATCCAGTAGGGAATGGGAGTCCAGTCCTCCTCTGGTATCGCCTCGATCAGGTCCCGCAGGCTGGCGCGCTGGCGGATGGTGATAGAGAAGCGGACATCCATTTCCCGGCAGGCGGCAACGACAGTGTGGGCGTAGAAGCCGCTGTCGGCCCGCACCGTGAGTTGTCCCCTGGCCCCGCCGTAGCGCACCCGCCCCACCGTCTCACGCAGGAAGTGGGCGGCGCCACGGGCGGTGTTGGCCCGGCCCTCGCGCAGCCGGGACATCAGCACCTCGCCGGTGCCGGCGGCAATGGCCAGCAGCGGGTGATAGCCGCGGGCGCCGGTATAGCCGTGGTGGCGCGCTCCCTCCTTGGCCAGTCCATAGGTCTCGCAGATGGTCGAGTCCAGGTCGATGGTCAGGGGCGAGTCGCCGGGTCCGGCCCCAGCGGCCCAGGCCCGGGCCAACAACTGGCGGCTCACGCGGTCGAGTTGACGGACATGCCCCCACCGGAAGCTGCGCAGGAAGGTCCCCAGGGTGGATGGCGCCTTGACCACGCAGCCTAGAACACCGACCGTCCCACCAGCGCGCAGCGCATCGGCGTCGTCGATGCAGTCGCCGCCTGCCAGCGCGGAAGCGACCAGCGTCAGCATCTTGTCCCCAGTGTTCGCCCGTCCCGGCGCTCCGCCGAGGTCAAGGTGATGGTTGACGAGTTCCCGCAGGCCCAGGTGCCGGGCTAGGGTGGCCGGCAGGAGCAGGCCGGCATTGGCCACCAGGCGATGGTCGTCAAAGAGGATGCGGATACGGTCGGGTTTGTTCTGTGGCAGCATCTATTGGGTGCTCCTTGTTTCCGGGCTGGTTTCTGTTTCAAAACCATTATCCCAGATTCAGAGGAGCACCCGCTGGCTTCTTCAAGGGCTGTCCCCAAGGCCGTCCTTCGGTGGATTCGGGCTTATGGTGAATGGCTTCGAAAATCAGACATTCCAAAACTCTTCTTCTATGCAACACCGGGGGCTATCATTAGGGGAAAAAAGTCGATTGGATAAAGAACAGTTTTACGAACATGAAATCAGTTGATATTGGCAAGGGAATTCATTTTGTCCAAGAGGACAACCCTCATCTCATAGGATCTGAAGTTGCTAAATGGTATCAGACACTATCCAAGTAGTTTTCCTTCTGGCATCACTTAGGGCCTTTACCATACCCAAAATGTCAGGTAACTAACTGCAATAGTTCTCTCACTTGTAAGGTGGACCCCATTATTAAGACAGCACGAGGGCTAAATTAAGAGAGTCTCCCACCCCTGCGCTAGGTTTCACCAAGCCCGATGGCAGCCCTGCTTCTTCA
Source organism: Dehalococcoidia bacterium (assembly GCA_965225925.1). Classification (GTDB taxonomy): domain Bacteria; phylum Chloroflexota; class Dehalococcoidia; order Lucifugimonadales; family JAGWBF01; genus CBDDBY01. Next base: position 1,680,664 of record CBDDBY010000005.1, read on the forward strand.
GCTGCTGCTCCCCTTTCTTCCTGGCCATGTTGGTACACCTCTGCTGGGGTCCGGTAGCCCAAAGCCTGGTGAGGCCTCTGCCGGTTGTAGAACTCCAGGTAGGCATTGATCCCAGTTCGGGCCTCGGCGACGGTCTGGTAAGCTTTCAGATACACCTCCTCGTACTTGATGCTCCGCCACAGCCGCTCCACGAAGATGTTGTCCAGGTACCTACCCTTACCATCCATGCTGACCTGGACCCTCTGCTCCTGCAACGTCTGGGTAAAGGCCTCACTGGTGAACTGACTCCCCTGGTCGGTGTTGAATATCTCCGGTCGTCCCTTACCCAGGGCTTCCTCCAACGCCGCCACGCAGAAGCTGGTGTCCATGGTGTTGGAGAGCTTCCAGGCCAGCACGTGCCGGCTGTGCCAGTCCATGATGGCCACCAGGTACAGGAAGCCCTTCGCCATGGGGATGTAGGTGATGTCCGCGGCCCAGACCTTGTCGACCCGATTAACCTCCACTCCCTTCAGCAGATAGGGAAAGATCCGGTGTCCCGGCGCTGGTTTGCTGGTGTTGGGACGCCGGTAGATGGCTTCCAGACCCATCAACCGCATCAGCCTTCGAACCCTTTTTCGGCTCACCAGATAGCCCTGTTGCAGCAGCCAGGCCTTCATCTTCCTGGAGCCGTAGAAGGGGGTCTTCAAATACTGACGGTCCATCAGGGCCATCAACTCCAGGTCTTCTGCCCTGGTCGGTACCGGCCGGTAGTACACCGAGGCCCGGCTGACGTCCAGCAGGATACATTGACGCACCAAAGACAGCTGCTGGTGGTCTCGGTCTATCATGGCTCGCCGTATGCTGCGACTCATAGACCGGACCTTTCCGACAAAAAATCGCGTTCCACCTTCAGCTGGCCGATGTGCCGGTAGAGGTGGTTAATCTGAGCTTCCTTGGCTTTCTCCTGGGATTTCTGATTGGTGGCAAATAGCTCCGGGGCTCCTTCCACCAGGGCCCTTTTCCAGGCGTGAATCTGACTGGGATGGACCTCAAATCGGCTGGCCAGCTGGGCGATGGTCTCTTCCCCCGCAAGGGCGGCCAGGGCCACCTTGGCCTTGAACGCCGGACTGTGCTTATTCCTCGTCTGCTTCATGTCCTGCTCCTTCACGTCGGTTAGTTGCCGGTTATTTTAGGAGCTGGACTCTCTCTTAGCCAGTTGTCTAGTTTTTGGGTACCACCTCACTTGAGCTATCGTAAAGCCAGGGGCAGGAAACGATTTCTCCCACTCAAAGGTTCGTAAGTTGTTCTGCCAAGCGAACTGATAGAATTTGTTCAAGTGTAGCTTGATTGCAAATTCAACATCTAATGTGAGTCTGACGACTCTCAGAGTCGGAATGACCCGAACAAATGTGAGAGACTACAAAAACAACCGCTCTGTTATGCGGTTATTTTTTATGCCCGTCGTGGACGGTAGAACCAAACTAACACGTGCCGTTATCGTGTCACCAGGCTTGAACCGCTCTCCAATTACCTCAAAGTTCAGCTCAACCCTGGGGCGACTTATCCACTTAATTTTTTCCCGCAAGCGGATCGGAGATTGGTTGCCGAGGAGCATGAAATGAAGGTCGGATTTATCGGACTGGGCAGGATGGGTATGCCCATGTCTCAGCGTATCCTCAATGCAGGGTTTCCCCTTACGGTGCACAATCGCAGCCGGGGCAAGGTTGAAGAGCTGGTCTGCCAGGGCGCCCTGCCTGCTTTCTCCCCCGCCGAGGTTGTCCGGTCTTCTGATATAGTCCTGACCTGTCTACCCGATGTCTCGACGGTGGAGGAGGTTTTCCTGGGAGATGATGGGGTCGTGCCCTCAGCAAGTCCAGGCCAAGTGCTGGTGGACCATAGCACAGTAGGCCCCGCCACATCCCGGAGCCTTGCCCAGGCAGCCGAAGCCGCGGGGGCAACTTTTCTGGACGCCCCAATCAGCGGAAGTGTGGAGCGGGCAGCGGATGGCACTCTTACTATCATGGCAGGCGGAGATCCGGATGCCTTCGAGAAAGCCCTTCCAGTTTTCGAAGCCCTTGGAGCGAACGTGCGCCATGTGGGCGCCGCCGGTTTGGGGAGCGTGGTGAAGCTCATTAACCAACTTCTGTGCGGCGTTCATTCGTTAGCCGCCGCAGAAGCTCTGTTGCTTGGCGCTAAAGCCGGGGCCGACCCCCAGATGGTCCTGGATATTCTGGGCGCCAGTTGGGGGACCAGCTTCATGCTTTCGCGAAACGGCCCCGTGATGCTGGAGCGGGACTTCGCCAACGCCAGGGCTCCGCTGAGACTTTTGCCCGAATCCACCGATGGACAGGGATGGACGGCGTGAGGACAGCGGAAGGGGGTGAGGGAGTTACAGGCGCGATGATCCGGGCTCGAATTTGGGTAGACGGGAGGTTGGCGGGCGGTCTGCAGGCGCTTTTGGGGGCACCGATGGCGGCCTACAGTGGCTGTGGCGAGCGAGATGGCGGGATAGGACACGGCAAGAGGCGCTCGCGGACTGGGCTGGCGCGAGTTTGCGGGGACGTTGGGTTGGCTGGCGGGTCAGTGGCGGACGGGCGCCGTCAGGCTGGGAGTGGAATGGCTCGCAGTCGGGCCAGGGCGCGGCTGAACTGCTCCTCCCAGGGCCAGCGCCGGGGAAGATGCAGGGTCAATCGGCGTGCCGAGCGGGTGATCCGTCCGGCCAAGGCAAAGACCCGTCGTCTGAGGGTCTTGGTGGTCACGATCTGCTGACCCAGGCCGATGCGGGCTGTCCAGCGGGCCAGGTTGTGCGCCATCACCTGTACCGCCAGCCAGGCGCCGTTGGCGGCGAAGCGGCCCGAGGGGAGATGGTTCAGCCCCACGCCGTACTTGAGGTCGCGTATCGCATTCTCGATCTCGGCGTGACGGCGATGATCGGCCTCCAGTTCCAGCGTCTCCCCGTCCCGGTCGGTGATGAAGCCGTGATAGCTGTAGGTGGCGAAGAGAGCCAGTTGAGAACCGGGCGCCGGCTTCACCCGCCGGACGATGAGCCGTACCGGCGCGGCGTCCGCCTCGGCCTGGAACGGGGTGTAGGTGGTCTCGGCCACATCGGCGGCGCCGTCCATCCAGTAGGGAATGGGAGTCCAGTCCTCCTCTGGTATCGCCTCGATCAGGTCCCGCAGGCTGGCGCGCTGGCGGATGGCGATGGAGAAGCGGACATCCATTTCCCGGCGGCAGACGGCGACCACGGCGTGGGTATAGAAGCCGCTGTCGGCCCGCACCGTGAGTTGGCCCCTGGCTCCGCAGTAGCGTACCCGCCCCACCGTTTCACGCAGGAAGTGGGCAGCGCCGCGGGCGGTGTTGGCCCGGCCCTCGCGCAGGCGGGCCAACAGCACGTCGCCGGTGCCGGACCCGGCGACGGCCAGCAGCGGGTGATAGCCCCGCGCACCGGTGTAGCCGTGGTGGCGGGCGCCCTCCTTGGCCAGTCCGTAGGTCTCGCAGATCGTCGAATCAAGGTCGATGGTGAATGGTGCGTCGCCGGGTCCGGCACAGGCCTTCCAGACCCGGGCCAGCAACTTGCGGCTCACCCGGTCCAGTTGGCGGACATGGCCCCACCGGAAGCTGCGCAGGAAGGTGCCCAGGGTGGAGGGAGCCTTAGCCGTGAAACCGAGCACGCGGGCGGTCCCGCCGGCGCGCAGCACATCGGCGTCGTCGATGCAATCTCCGCCGGCTAGGGCGGAGGCCACCAGGGTCATCATCTTGTCGCCGGTGTTCGCCCGGCCCGGCGCGCCGCCGAGGTCGAGGTGCTTCCGGAGGAGTTGGGGCAGGCCAAGGCGCAGGGCGAGGGTGGCGGGAAGGATCAGCCCGGCATTGGCCACCAGGCGGTGGTCGTCGAAGGCGATTTGGATACGGTCGGGTTTGTTCTGTGGCAGCATCTATTGGGTGCTCCTTGTTTCCGGGCTGGTTTCTGTTCCAAAACCATTATCCCAGATTCACAGGAGCACCCTCTAGCTTCTTCAAGGGCTGTCCCCAAGGCCGTCCTTCGGTGGATCCGGGCTTTGGTGAAGGACCTGGGCCTTGTCCACCAGTTCGCTCAGGAACTGGGTTCGCCAACACCGGCGGGAGACCGCACCCTGGATGTTTTCCGGGAGGCGATGGCCAAGGGCATGGGGGAGTTGGACGTTTCATGCCTGGTATTGCCCCTGGAAGAGCAGGCAGGCTTCCGGTTGACTAAGCAGCCTGAGTAAAAAGATGCTGGCTGAACTCTTGGAGGCTTCATGGTCCGGTTGGATGGGCTGGTTCCTCCTGGTGGCCGGCCTCGGATTCAGCCTGAGGTAGCAGAATGGTGAAAGTCGAGCCGCAACCCTCCTTGCTCTCCACCTCCAGTATCCCACCGTGACTGGATACAATGCTCTGGCAAATGCTCAAACCCAGGCCGCGGCCGCGACGGGCCTTGGTGGTGAAGTAGGGCTCAAATATCCGGCCCCTTAATTCATGAGAGATGCCCGCGCCATTGTCACTGACCTTGATCACAGCGTGGCAGCGATCTCGACCGCTGGTGATATCTATGCGGCCATTCTGCTGGGGAAGGGATTCGACGGCGTTGGTGAGGATGTTGGTAAGCACTCTGCGCAGCTCAGTGGGGCTGCCCAAGATGTATCCCCCAGATAGCAGGGTCACCTGAAGTTCGGGAGCGGGGTCTGTATGCCCTGGATGGGCTGGTGTCGCTCCAATTGCAGTCTGGAGCGGACCACGGAATGGGACGTTGGACAGATATGAGATGCGTCCCTGAGTAGAGTCCCAGGAAGTGGTGTAAGAGGGAGAGAGTCTGGAGAAAGAGAGACCACCGCGTCATCCTTAGCGGGCAAAGAAGAAAGCTCGAGAAAGGAGGACAACAGTGGTCAAGGAAAGGATGGACCTGCTGGAGCTATTGCGCAAGGGGGGAATGGACGGTGACGTGGACTTCCTACGGGAGGCACTGAGAGTGCTGGTAGAGGGGATCATGGATGCGGAGGTGTCATCGAGGATCGGTGCTGAGTATGGAGAACGCAGCCCTGAGCGGGTGACCCAGCGCAACGGGTATCGGTCCCGGGCGTGGGATACCCGTGTAGGGACGATGGATCTGCACATCCCGAAGCTTCGAGAGGGGAGCTACTTCCCGAGCCTGCTGGAGCCACGGCGTCGCAGCGAGCGAGCTCTGCTGGCTGTGATCCAGCAGGCCTACGTGGAAGGGGTATCCACAAGGCGGGTGGACGATCTGGTCAAAGCCCTGGGGTGTGAGGGTATCTCCAAGAGCCAGGTGTCGCGCATCTGTCAGGAACTGGACGTGGTGGTGGATGGCTTCATGGGCCGTCCGCTGGACGCTGGACCCTACCCCTACCTGTGGCTGGACGCACTGACCCAGAAGGTCAGGGAGGCCAGCAGGATCGTCAACGTCAGCGTGGTGGTGGCGACGGCGGTCAATGGCGAGGGCAAGCGGAAAATCATTGGGATGGACGTGGGTACCAGTGAGGACGGCGCCTTCTGGCTGGCCTTCCTACGCTCGCTGTCCGCCAGGGGCCTCAGCGGGGTGGAGCTGGTGGTATCGGACGCTCATCAGGGACTCCGAGGCGCCATCGCCGCAGTCTTCGGCGGAGCCAGCTGGCAACGGTGCCGCACCCACTTCATGACCAACCTGCTCACTCGGGTCCCCAGGCGCGCCCAGCCATGGGTAGCCACCATGGTGCGCACCATCTATCAGCAACCCTCCCCCGATGAGGTACACGCCCAGCTCGACAGGGTGACCGATCAACTCCAGAACCGGTTCCCTCAGGTCGCCTCTCTACTGGACGAGGCCGGACCCGACGTCCTGGCCTTCTCCAGCTTCCCACTCGCCCACTGGAAGAAGATCTGGTCCAACAACCCACAGGAGCGTCTCAACAAGGAGATCCGGCGACGCACCGATGTGGTGGGCATCTTCCCTAACCGGCCGGCCGTGCGCCGCCTCGTTGGCGCCGTCCTCGCTGAGCAGCACGACGAATGGGCCGTTGGCCGTCGATACATCACACCTGTCGCGCTGACCTTCAACGAAGCTCTTCCAGAGGCCGATCTCGCGGAGGGGACTGCCGCCTAAACAACATCAACAGGATGACGCACTCTTACACCACTTGACGGGACGTGACCCGTCCCTGCCGCCAGTGGGGCTCTAGGATGTACAGGGTGGTTCTTATCAGTTCGTTCACCTCCAACCTGTGGAATTCCAGGTCCGGAGGCCTGTCCGGCATACGCCGCATTCTCAGCACCGACTCGGCGCCATCCTGCCCCGCCTGGCGAATGGCCGCGGCATGGCGTCTGATATCGGCTTCCTTCTGTTCCTCCTCAAGGAGCTGAGCATGGGATATTATGATGTTCAGGATATTGTTCAGGTCATGGGCCACGCCCCTGGCCGTCTGTTCGGGTATATCGCCCGAGTATATCGCCCGAGTATATCGCCCGGTTCATTTCCCCGGGCAATGGGAGTGCCAGTCCAGGCCGAGGTTGGACCGTCCGATGCTGTTGAATCGGCTCCCAGACTTCGAAGATGGCAGCCAGCCTGGCCCGGTCGGCGTCCGACAGTCCGGCCCATGTCCTTTGCGGGTGAACTCTCTCAAGATTACCGGAGCGCCCGGTATTGCGCCGGCCCAGCACCAGAAGGCCCGTCAGGCCCCGCTCATTGGAGATGGGCTCGAATACGATGGGCCCAAGCGCCGCCATTGCCTCCCTATCCGGGTCAGGCAGGAACTGGAACCATGGCAGCCTTTCCAGCTGGTCCCGGCGAGTTGTCACTGGGTGGGCAACCAGATGGCGTATCAGAGGGCTATCCTGGGTGAATTGCACCCACGAGAGGTCATCCGATGGATATCCACAAGTCGCCTCGACGTAGTACATCTCACCCTCCGGGTGACGGAGCAGCAAGGCCAGTTTGGCCCTGGGCAGGAGTTTGTGGAGAGCATCCAGAAGCATTTGAGGGGATGCCGTTGGCTCGAAGAGACGCAGGGCCGACCAGGCAGAGGGGAGGCGGTCCAAATTTACCGCACGTTTCCAGAAGGTTCGCCTTACAACTCCTTGGACAATCAAAGCGCGCCCCACGGCATCCCCTCTCTCTGGCTTTCAGGTATGGGTTTCAGGCCCCGGCATAATTGGAAGAAGCTAAAGGGCCATTATTTCCTTCAGGAAGAAATTCCCTTCTGAGCCAGCAGTTCGTGCAGGCGGGATAAGGCCTGGCTATGTGTGACGAGGTCCATGGAGTCCACGGAATAGTCTGCCTTACCCGTCACCCCGTCCACGGCCCCCAGGTCCACCATCCTGCGTATCAGGTTGGCCTCTTCCTCCTGACGGGGCAGCAGGTCCCGGCCTACCAGCAAGGACAGGGCCGCCACCAAGCCATAGCCGCCCCAGTTCGAGGTGCTGGATATCACCAGATGGGTAGTGGTGGTGGTGGAGGGATTTCTGGGCAAGGTTTCTACACCGGGAATAAACTGGGCCAGGTTACCCATACCTATCTCGTTCCCTCCATCCCCTATACCGATGGTACGGGGATGTTGCAGAAAAAGGTGGTCGAGCCTGGCCGTTTGGGGGGATATGTCCACATCCCGCATATTGAGGTACGTGCCGTCTTTAGTGAGGCCGCAGCGTTCGATGGAGATCAACAGTGACGGCTCCAACCTGGACAGCAGTTCCGAGGCGAAACCGATGCTGGCGTCGTCGTCCATTATGGTGAAGTCCGTTAGCTGGTCGTCGCATTTTACGAAGGGTCGAAGAATGGGCAGAGTGTAGCGGTCACTAACGTATAAGACGCTGCGTCCCAGGGCCTCCAGGGCCCTCCCCAGGGCCAGGGCCCCCGGCGGCCCATCGGTCTCGGGTGCATCGGCCATGGTGATGTAGAAGCCGGTTGCAATGAGGGTGGTGCCGGGGCTGGACAACACCAGACGGGCCGCCTGGTCGCAGTAGTCCTGTGGGAGATGATGCCGCAGGGCGCCCACGCCACGCTGGTCGTTGCCAAGAATGATATCTGGGATTGAAAGCATCAGGTACGCCCCCCGGAATTCTGGAACCTTAAAACACCGCCAGTTCCTCATCCCGCAAGTCGGTGATGAACATATGGCCAGGGGAATGGGTAATCATTAATGGAGGTTTGCTCTGTAGGGCCACCTCTTGAGAGGTAACCCCGCAGGCCCAGAACACGGGCACTTCATCATTGCGTATCTCCGTTGGGTCACCATATTCAGGGCGGTTGATGTCTATTAAGCCGATGGCAGAGGGGTCGCCGATATGCACAGGCGCCCCGTGCACCGAGGGAAACCGAGATGTTACCTGAACGGCCCGTACCACCTGGCTCTGGTGAATGGGGCGCATGCTCACCACCATAGGACCGGAGAATATCCCCGCCGGGATGGTGGGTATGTTGGTGACGTACATCGAGACATTCTTGCCCTGTTCCACATGCCGGAGGGGAATCCCTGCATTCATCAGGCCCCATTCGAAGGAGAAACTGCACCCCAGCAGGAAGGAGACCAACTCGTCATTCCATAGGGAGAGGATGTCGGACTCCTCTCCGATGATCTGCCCGTCCCTGAAGATACGATAGCTTGGGACGTCGGTGCGCAGGTCGGCCCCCGGAGCCACTTGGTTCGGCTCGAACCGGCCGGCATCCAGGACTTCCAGAAGGGGGCAGGGCTTGGGATTGCGCTGGCAGAAAAACAGGAAGTCGAAGGCCAGGTTTCTGGGCAGGATGGCCAGATTGGCCTGCACGCGTCCAGGGGCAAGCCCTGAAGTTACGCCCTTCCAACCGCCGGTCTGGATCATGCTTCGGATTTCCTCAGGACTACTGGGTGTCGTTGCAGTTTTCATCACCATGGCCTCGACCCGGGGCTGTATGCCAGGCAGCGCAACACTTGTAAATGCATTCAAAAAACCGGTGAACCTGGGGACCTGAGCAATCATATCGCCCCCGTCAAGGGACGTCAATCCCGCATCCTCGGGTTTTGACACAGGCCGGAGCACGGGTGGGGCCTAGGAACCAACGGCGTTGTAATTCTTCCCCAATTCTTGGTAGTGGGTCAGCGTCAAACGGCACACTGTGGGGAACTTAAACCGTCACACCGGCGGAAGCCCGTGTCCAGGCACCTAGCCTGTTCAGGCTCCCTATGGATTCCGGCCATCGCCGGAACGACGGGTCCGAAACTGATACACTACCCAATTCTTTGGTATACTAAATTCAAAGCTGAATTCGAACAGGCGTTTCTGTGCCATTCATTCCAATCAAGTATCGTATCGAATCATGTATCGTATATTTATCCTGACTGACCGAGAGGCTGAGGCCGGCGCATACCCTTGGGCTGTAGAGGGGGGAGAAATCAGCTACGACGCCGGCACCGCGTTGACGCTGGAACGGTCTTGGAACGGGGACCAGAGGGCAAGACCCAGCGCAGTGCTGCTGGACCTGGACACTTTCAGCAACGAAACCGCCCGCATCCTGGCCTCCCGTTGCCAGGAGCATGGCCTGCCAGTGGTGGCCGTGGTTTCTGGGGACCGCCTCAGGGACTATGACCCGTCGATCCACGTGGATGACTTTATACTCCGGTCTTTCACCCCTGAAGAGCTGATGGTCAGGCTGGACCAGGCTATATCCAAGACCACCGGTCCCCATAGACAAAATCTTATAAGCGCCGGCGATCTGCTCCTGGACCCCGACCATTATGATGTCTCTTTGGCGGGGCAGAAGGTCCTGCTCACCTATAAAGAGTATCAGCTTCTTGTGCTGCTGGCCTCCAACCCGGGGAAGGTGTACACCAGGGAAAGCCTGCTTAACCAGGTTTGGGGTTACGAATACTTTGGAGGTACCAGAACGGTGGACGTCCATATCAGGCGGCTCCGTTCCAAGATAGAGAATGCGAGTCACTCATATATAGAGACCATCAGGAATGTCGGGTACAGGTTTAAGACTATTCAAGGTTCTAACGGCCATTCTTAGGTAGGTGGTGGCAGTCTGGTTGACACCCTATTCTAGGGCCCGTATAATACCTACGAAATCAGGCTGTATTGAGAGCGTCCGACTCTATGAAGGGGGTCCGGGTTGGCCGATGTACGCATCGCTGAGGGCGAGACCTTTGAAAGTCTGCTGAGAAGGTTCAACAAGAGGGTGCAGCAGGATGGCATCCTCTCCGAGATCCGCCGTAGACAACATTTTGAGTCGCCCAGCATAAGGCGAAAGAAGAAGGCGGCCGCAAAGCGCCGCAAGAGCAGGCGCAATAGCTAGGGACCCTGACGGTCATAGCTCGGTGAGAGCGGGCGGTAATCTGCGGCATTCGGGCATGGGCGGCGGGGAACGATGCGCTTCGGCATAGTTGTTTTTCCTGGAACATGGAGCGACTTTGATTGTTACCACGTCCTGAAGGACCTTATGGATCAGGACGTGGAGTATTTATGGCACCAGGACTATTCGAACTTATCGGGCCGTTTCGACTGCGTTATTTTGCCCGGCGGCTTCTCCTACGGAGATTATCTACGGCCGGGCGCCATCGCCCGCTTTTCCCCCATCGTATCGGCTGTAGATAGCTTTGCCGCACGGGGAGGGCTGGTGGTGGGGATATGCAACGGCTTCCAGATACTCTGCGAGACGGGGCTGCTTCAGGGCGCTCTGGTACGAAACAGCCATCTCGAATATCGCTGCCAGTGGACTTCGTTAAGAGTAGAGAATCAGGCCACTCATTTCACGGGGGAGTGTGAGGCGGGGCAGGTGCTGCGCATTCCCATTTCCCACGGAGAGGGCAACTACTACGCCGACCCCTCTTTGCTTCTGGACATGGAGGAGCGTGGTCAGGTGGTGGTCCGTTACTCCACGCCCGAAGGTCAGCCGACGCTAGATGCAAACCCCAATGGCTCCGCTGAAAACATCGCCGGTATTATGAACCGGCGGGGGAACGTGCTGGGAATGATGCCCCACCCGGAACGGTGCTGCGAAGAACTCATGGGCGGGACCGACGGGCTCCTGATTTTCCGGTCCATAATCTCGGCTCATTAGAGAGATGTAGGCCCCTGTCCACCACGCCTGGTGCCCAGGGCAGGCCCGGCATCTTCTCAGCCCCCACCATACCTTACTTTAGGGTGGTCCAATGCCGGTCACAAAAGAAGTCCTTGACGAGATCGCCCTCACCCAGGGGGAATACCGGCTCATAGAGAAGGGGCTCGGCCGGGAGCCCAACTCCGTGGAGCTGGGAATGTTCGGGGCCTTGTGGAGTGAGCACTGCGGCTATAAACATTCCAGGCCTCTATTGAGATTGCTCCCATCGGGAAGCCCGCGGGTGCTGTTCCCGCCCGGACAGGAAAACGCGGGGGCTGTGGACATCGGGGGCGGCCTGGCGGTGGTGTTCAAGATCGAGTCCCACAACCATCCCTCGGCGGTGGAGCCCTTTCAGGGTGCGGCCACGGGCGTGGGCGGCATCGTGAGGGACATTATGGCCATGGGCGCCAGGCCCATCGCACTCCTGAATTCTCTCCGGTTCGGCTCCCTGGAAGACCCCCACAACCGCTACCTCTTCGACGGCATTATCGGGGGAATATCCTGGTACGGCAACTGCATAGGTGTCCCCGACGTGGGGGGCGAGGTCTCCTTTTCTCCATGCTACTCCCGCAATCCGCTGGTGAATGCGCTTTGTGTAGGTCTGATAGATACCGAGAGGCTTATAACGGCTTCCCTGGGCCGGGAGGGCAACATCCTGCTCCTCGCCGGAGCTGAGACTGGTAGGGATGGCATCCACGGGGCGTCAGGCCTCGCCTCTCGTACCTTCGAGGGGGAGCGGGAGATGAGGCCTACGGTGCAAGTGGGCAATCCATTCATGGAGAAAATCCTGATTGAAGCATCCTTGGAGACGGCGGACACCGGGATTCTGGAGGGGATGCAGGACCTGGGCGCCGCCGGACTGACCTCCGCCGTCGTGGAAGCTGCGGCCAAAGGCAAAGTGGGGATAGACCTTGACATATCCAAGGTGCACAGGCGGGAACGGGGTATGCAACCCTACGAAGTAATGCTATCCGAGTCCCAGGAGCGTATGCTGCTGGTGGTAAATCATCGCACAAAAGGCAGGGTGGAGTCGATATTTCGCAAGTGGGACATACCCTGTGTGGAAATCGGAAAAGTCACCGGCGATCAGGAGGCAAAGGTCCGGGATGACGGGATACCGGTGGCCCGGCTCTCGGTGGATCTGCTGGTGGATGCCCCCTGCTACAGGCTGAAAGGCATCAGGCCCAGTGGCCAGGATGAGCGGCGGAGCTATCCCATGAGCAGCATCGCCATTGCCGATGAAAGCCCTGCAGCATTACTTCTGCGACTCCTGGGGTCTCCCAACCTGGCCAGTAAGGAGCCGGTGTTCCGGCAATACGACCATCAGGTGCAGACCAACACCGTCGTGAGCCCCGGTGGGGACGCGGCGGTCTTGCGGATAAAGGGGACGCCGAAGGGTATCGCCCTATGCACCGATGGAAACGGCCGTTACTGTTATCTAGATCCATACCAGGGCGGGGCCATCGCCGTGGCTGAGGCCTGCCGGAATGTGTCTTGCACCGGGGCTGAGCCAATCGCCCTGACCGACTGCCTCAACTTTGGCAATCCCGAGAACCCCGGGACCTATTATCAGCTGGAGTGGTGCATCAGGGGCATGGCCCGGGCGTGCCGGGTCCTGGGAGTCCCGGTGGTGAGCGGAAACGTCAGCCTGTACAACGAGACCCAGGGCGAACCAATATATCCCACCCCGGTGGTGGGCTGCCTCGGGCTGCTGGAGGATGTGAAGCGTCACACCACCATGGAATTCAAAGCCGAGGGAGATCTGGTGGTACTGTTGGGCGCCGCCGATGTGAGGGGAAGGCCCAGGGACCTGGCCGGCAGCGAGTACTTGGAGGTCGTACACGGCCTGGTGTTGGGGAGGCCCACGATAGACCTGGAGCTGGAAAAAAAGATCCAGGAACTTTGCCGTAGGTCAGTGGCGGAAGGGATTGCGACCTCAGCCCACGACTGCGCCGATGGCGGGCTGCTGGTGGCACTGGCCGAGTCATGCATGTCCGGCGACATGGGTTTCCGCGCCGCATTCCCGGTCAAAGGCCGCTGGGACAGCGCCTTCTTCGGCGAGGCTCAGTCCAGGGTCATCCTGTCCCTTCCTCCCGAGAGCTTCAACGATTTAGCCAGGCTCGCAACTGAGGCAGGTGTTCCATTGGTGTCCTTGGGGAAGATCGAATCTTCCCGGCGTTTCATCGTAGATGGATTCCTGGACATCGGTTTGGATGAGCTGGCGAGGGCGTGGAGGAATACACTCAACAATACCGCCCGTTAGATACCGCCGGCCGCTTTATAGGCTCAGTAGAATCGAGTATAATTCTCCCGAATGGATACTTAATTGTGGAAATCTTGTAAGGGTAGTTTCGTTGATCTTCCCTGGTTGAAGGAGAATAGACAGTGAAAGTAATCTTCCTAGAGGATGTGGCCAACCAGGCCAATGCCGGTGATATTAAGGTGGTAGCCAATGGTTATGCCCGCAATTTTCTGATCCCCAAAAAGCTGGCCACGATGGCAACCCGTGAAGAGATGAAACGGGTTGAGGGCATCAAGCGGGCGGGAGACCAGCGGCGAATCAGGGAATCCAAGGACCTGGAAACCGTGGCCAGCGCCATTGATGGCGCCGTGATTACGGTGCGGTCTCGGGTAACTCCGGCGGGACACTTTTACGGCGCCATCAGCCCGGCCCAGATAGCCCAGGAGCTGGCCGACGTCACCGGCGCCGAAATCGACCGGAAGCTGATGGATAGGGTGGAGCCCATTAAGGACCCGGGAGAATACGAGGTGGTCCTGCTGCTGGCCCCCGGGGTTCAGGCCACCATTCTTGTCACCGCTGAGGCCCAGGAATAGAGGAATGTTCGAGGAGAAACTGCTTCCCCATGACATCGAGGCAGAGGAGGCTGTCATCGGCTCCATGCTTATCGACGGGGACTCCATACTGAGGGTAGCCCAGTTTTTGAGGCCTGAGGAGTTCTATCGGGAGAAGAACCGCTTCTGTTACGAGGCTTGCCGGGCCCTGTTTCAGCGGGGAGAGGCCATAAACCAGGTCACGGTGGCCCATCAGTTGGGTCTCCAGGAGCGGCTGGACCAGGTGGGGGGCACCGCCTATCTGAGCCATCTGGTTTCCACAGTGCCCACTCCCGTCCATATCGAGCACTACGGGCGGATCGTAAGCCGTACGGCCATGATGCGCAACCTGATAGATTCGGCGGGCAAAATATCCGCCATCGGCTACGAGGGCACCGATGACATCGATGCCTCCCTCAGCAGGGCCGAGGACATCCTGTTCAGGGTGCGGGCAAGGCAACCGGCCAAGGACTTCATGCCCCTCCGTGATATCCTGGACCAGTACATGGAGGACCGGGCTGCCATCGACCAGCCCTTGGGTGGCCCTGGAGCGGCCATAATGACAGGCTTGAATCCCCTTGACGAACTGCTGGGGGGATTGCATCGCTCCGACATGGTGGTCCTTGCGGCCAGGCCCGGTCTGGGGAAGAGCACTTTGGCTGTAAACATTTGCGTCAACGCCGCCAAAGCCGGGGCCGGTGTGGGAATATTCAGCCTGGAGATGGGCCGTGACCAGCTGGCGTTGCGAATGCTGGCCAGCGAGGCGGCGGTGGATTCCTGGAAGCTACGCCTGGGCCTTGATACTGAGGCCGAGGAGCGCCGGATCATCGATACCATCGGGAGCCTGTCTGAGCTACCCATCTACATCGATGACACTCCCCTTCAGGGAATCGTGGAGATGCGGGCCAAATCCCGGCGTCTGTATATGGAGCATGGTCTGGACCTTCTGGTGGTAGATTACATGCAGCTCATGCAGGGCGGCAGCGGTAGATCGGACAACCGGGTCCAGGAGATGAGCGAGATAACCCGCTCCATCAAGGGGATGGCCAGGGACCTGAATGTGCCCGTCCTGGCAGTTTCTCAGATGAGCAGGGCCATCGAAATGAGGTCATCCCACCGCCCTCAGCTCTCCGACCTGCGGGAAAGCGGCAGCATCGAGCAGGACGCAGACGTGGTGATGTTCATATACCGGGAGGACACCTACTATACCGAGGAAGAGTGGGAGAGGCAGTTTTCCGATAGGGAGTTTCCGAAAAACGTCGCCGAAATCATCGTCGCCAAGCACCGCCACGGTCCCGTTGGAGGCGTGAAGCTGCTCTTCAGGGATCATTTGCTCCGATTCGAAGCTGCTCCTGTGGAGCAGGGGTCTCTCAGAACTTGAACTTCCACGGCTTTCCCAGAGGCACTCTTTACACTCCGGTCCCCAATCCTCTTTTCGGTCCCTTGCTGGAGGCCATCGAGGACCTGACCGAGCTTAAATGCACCCTACGCGCCCTGTGGGTGCTACATCAGAAAAAGGGCTACCCACGTTTCATCACGTCGGGCGAATTGGCCGCCGACTCTGTACTGCTGAAGGGCCTCAAGGGCATTGAGGGGCCGCCCAAAGACAGCATCCGTCATGGCATGAAGATGGCGGTGGCCAGGGGGAGCTTCCTCTCCCTGGAGGTAGACCTAGAGGGGAGGCTGGAGGAGCTGTTCCTTCTCAACGACGAGCCGGGGCAACGGGCCGTGGCAATGATCCAGCGTGGCGACACCGAACTCAAAGGGGTCGTTCCCAGGGCGGAAATGGTGGGCGAGCCAACAGGTCCTAGGCCCAACATCTTTACCCTGTACGAGCAGAACATAGGCATTCTGACTCCCATCCTGGCGGAAGAGATGAAGGAAACGGAGCTGAGCTACCCGTGGCCCTGGATAGAAGAGGCCTTCAAGATAGCCGTCGGCCGCAACAAACGGAGTTGGCGTTACATCGAGGCGACTCTGAGGCGGTGGGCCGGCGAAGGAAAAGACGATGGAGAATCTGGGCGATATTCTCAGAAAGCTCCCGCCAAGGAGAGGCTCGTGGAGTACCTCCGAGAACGGGGACGCTTACCCGAATCCTGAGCCGGAACCGGACCCCTGTCCGGTCTGCAAAGGAAACGGTTGGGTACGCAGGCAGGTGCCTGTAGGACACCCTGACTTCGGCGAGGTGTTTCCTTGCCGGTGCCAGAATATGGAATCTCTGGACCGACGCCTGTTCCACATGCAGCGCTTCAGCAATCTAGGCCCTCTCGCCCGCATCAGCTTCTCCAATACCAGGGCCGAAGGCCGGTTTCCAGACCAGGAAAGTAGGAGGCTTTTCGCAACGGCCATGGAGGCTGCCAGGGCGTTCGCCAAGGAGCCACGAGGCTGGCTGGTCTTGACAGGCCCCAGCGGTTCCGGCAAGACCCACCTGGCGGCGGCCATCGCCAACCGATGCATCGAGCGGGGCCAGAGCGCCTTTTTCAGCTTCCTTCCCGATTTCCTGGACTATTTAAGAGCCACTTTCACTCCGGAAAGTCCTGTCTCTTATGATGAGCTCTTCCAGCAGGTCCGCAACTCGCCGGTGCTGATTTTGGACGATCTGGGCTCCCACAGCGACACCGAATGGGCTCAGGAGAAGCTCTCCCAGGTGTTCAACCACCGCTTTAATTCCCTTCTTCCAACGGTGATCACCGTGAGGGGTTCCCTTCAGCGTCTGGATGAAGTTATCAGGACCCGGATCGAAACCGAAGGCTTCTCCTCCGCATATGCGCTCGGCCACCGCAATATCGAGCTGCTCCGGGAGGTGGGCGGCCTCCATCAGGAGATGCTCAAGCGCATGACCTTCGAGGGCTTCAAGGTTGCTGGAGGGTCCGGCGGCACGGAGGAGGACAGGAAAACTCTGGCATTCGCCTTCGAGACCGCCAAGTCTTTCTCGGACTCTCCCCGGGGCTGGCTCCTGCTCACTGGGATGAACGGCTGCGGCAAGACTCACTTGGCCGTGGCCATAATCAACGAGAAGCTGAAGCGGGGAGAGCCCGCCTTCTTCGCCTTCGTACCCGCCCTTCTGGACTACTTGCGGGCCACCTTCAGACCCGACAGCCTCACGGGATACGACGAACTTTTCGAGGAGGTGAAGACCGCCCCTTTGCTGGTGTTGGACGACCTGGGGTCCGAGAACAGCACTCCATGGGCTGAGGAAAAGCTGTACCAGATTATCGTCCACCGCCACAACGGAGGCCTGCCCACAGTAATCACATCTAATTTCGAGTCGTTAAAGGAGCTGGAGAATAAAAAGCCCCGCATTCGGTCCCGGCTCAGCGATGCCCTGGTCGAGTGGGCCCCCATAACGGCTTCCGACTATCGAGACCAGGGCCCGCGGGCCAGAAGTGCGAAGAGGCCGGGCCGCCGTTCCGGTGATAACAGGTAGGCACTGGCATCAAAGAAATATGAAGCAGAAAGACGGTTGTGTGTTCTGTAACATAGTGGCGTATAGAGAGCCCGCAAATATACGCTACGACGACGATGAAATTATTGCCTTCGACAACGTGCTTCAGTGGGCGCCGGTGATGCTGCTGGTCATGCCCAAGTCCCACGTTACTCAGGCGGAACTGTGGGCCGACGGCCTGATCGGACGAGTGGGGCAGATCGCCGTCGCCATGGGTGAAAAATTCTGCCCGAAGGGATTCCGTCTCCTCTCCAATTTCGGCGCCGATGCCATGCAAAGTCAGGAGCACGGCCACGTTCATGTCCTGGGGGGTACCTACCTGGGGCCCTACGCCTGAAAGACCCGTATCCAGAGGACTGGCGCCTTTCCACCGCACACCATCGTTTCGCTCCCTACGATGGCGCCGGCCCCGGAGCCTTGATTTCCCATAGGCGCGCCCGCGCGTCTGCGGCCAACATTTTTGGACACCAACAATTTCATCAGGAGGGATAGTATGGTTTCGTCAAGTTCCAGAGAGCCCGGACAGGCGGTCCTTTACGAGAAACAGGACCAGGTGGTGGTTATGACCCTTAACCGGCCTGACTCCTTGAACGCAATCAACCGCCAGCTCCGGGGAGAGCTGGAAGGTGCGATCCTCAAGTTCGACCAGGACGAGGATGCCAGGGTGGCCATCATCACCGGCGCGGGCCGTGCATTCAGCGCGGGAAGGGACCTCAAGGAGCGGGCTGAGGACAACGCCGCCGGCATTCAGGCCAAGGCCGCCCACAGCATGAGCCCAGAGCGGGCCTTCATGTGGCCGCAGACCTGGAAGCCACTCATCGCCGCCATCAACGGCTTCGCCCTGGCGGGAGGCTGGTCCATCGCCCAGATGTGCGACATCCGGCTGGCGGCCGAGGATGCGAGAATGGGCATCAGCGAAGCCCGGATGGGCCTCCTGGCCCCCTTTGCCATCACATTGCCCAAGGTCCTGCCCATGGCCGGGATGATGGAGCTGGTGCTGACCGGAGAGCCCATTACCGCTCAACGGGCATACGAGATTGGATTCGTGAACAGGGTTGTGCCGGCCGACAAGCTCATGGAGGAGGCGATGGCCATGGCCGGGCAGATCGCCGCCAACGCTCCCCTTTCCCTCCAGTATTTCAAAGAGCTGGCCTACCGCAGCCTGGACATGAGCGCCCAAGCCATCACCTCGCTGACCTATCACATGTACGACGCGCTGCTCCTCAGCGAGGACGCCCAGGAGGGTCCCAGGGCCTTCGCGGAAAAGCGTAAGCCCCAGTGGAAGGGCAGATAGGCTCGTAGGACCGGTAGGAATATGGGACCATTTCCCTATTCCAAATGAGTCCCAGGGCTCATGACAATAGCCACACGGTGTATAAAGATTATGCTGATAAGTGGTGGGTGAGTCCTACCAATGGGGGATGTCAAAATCGTCCGCTCTACGGATGACAATGACCCGCTGGCACGCCTAACATATATGGCGGAACGATTATCAAGAGGGTGAAATGGCCCAGAATGGCGAAGGTCAATCCCACATGGCCGGCAACGTAGCGATCCGCTGCGAAAATTTGTCCAAGCGTTACGGCAAGGTTACGGCCCTCGACGGGCTGAGCCTCACCGTAACTCCGGGCGGCGTCTTCGGACTGCTGGGTCCCAACGGCGCGGGCAAGACCACAAGCCTGCGGCTGTTTACGGGCCTCACCGACCCCTCGGGTGGCCGAGTCTGGGTGGCTGAGGAGGACGTGTCCGGCAGGTCCCTGAGGTTGCGGTCCAAGGTAGGCTATCTGCCCGAGGCCCCGGCCTTCTATGGCTGGATGACGGGCCGGGAGTTCCTCCGGTTCTCGGGAGAGCTGTATGGCCTCAACATCAGGGAAGCTAGAGTCCGGGCGGGAGAGCTCCTGGATAACGTAAATCTGGCGGATGCTGCGGACCGCAAGGTAAAGGGCTATTCCCGTGGGATGCAACAGCGTCTTGGACTGGCACAGGCATTAATGCACCGGCCCGAGGTGCTGTTCCTGGACGAGCCTGCCTCGGCCCTGGACCCCATGGGCCGGCGGGACATGCTTGAGACCATGAGTTCCCTGAAGGGGCAGACCACCGTCTTTGTGTCCACCCACATCCTGGCCGACGTGGAGCGGGTGTGCGACAGGGTGGCGATCATCAATAGAGGCAAGCTGGTGGTGACGGGCACTATTGATGAGCTACGCTCCGGGCGGCAGCAATCGGTGTTCGAGCTGGAGTTCGAGGAGGATGCTGGGCCCATGGCAAAGCGGATGGCCGGCATTGGCTGGGTGAAATCCATGGACGGATTCAAGCGAGGCGACCGGCAGGTATTCCGGGTGGACGTAACCGACGTTAGGGTGGCGAAGAAGGAGCTACCCGGTCTGGTGTACGAATGCGGGCTCAGCCTCTTGAGGTTCGAGCTGGCTTCCTCCAGCCTGGAGGACATCTTCATGGAACTGGTGGGAAACGGCGAGGCCGGACAATGACCGGCTTCTGGGCCCTGGCGAGAAGAGAAATCCTCGAGCAGCGCCGGACGTGGAAGTTCATGGCCATGGTGGGCTTCTTCACCGCCCTTGCGCTGCTGATCAGTGTGATCCACTTCATCGTCGCCGAGGTCCGAGATGAGCCCAAGGGAGTAGAAGAGGCCCGCGACGTGCTACTTGGGTTCGGCTTCTCTATCTTCGGCGTTGGTACAATCCTGTCCATCATAGTCGCCATGGGGTCTCTGGCCGGCGAGCGGGCCAGCGGGACAGCGGCGATGACCCTGAGCAAGCCCGTGACCCGGTTGGCCTTTGTGACGGCCAAGTTTTTGAGCCTCGCTCTATCCATCTTCGCCGCTCTGGCCGTCGCCTCCGCCGTCATGTTTATCCTGACCTTGATCCTGTTCGACAACGGCGGCCTGGGTATGTTCGCCGCCTTCATGGCCTTTATCGGTATCTACTTGATCTTCGTCGCCTCCATTGCCTTCTTCTGGAGCGGGATGTTCAGCCGGCAGTTGCTGGCGGGAGGGCTCGCACTGTTCCTGTGGATAGCGCAGCTGTCGCTGAGCAACATTCCCCATACAAATGGGTACTGGCCTGTACAGATCGCCGAATGGGGGGCCAGCGTCAGCGGAATGGATGACGATGCGGATGCCAAATGGTTCTCCTTACCCATCGCCGTGGGATGCATCGCCCTCTTGAGCACCGGCGCATGGGTGGCCTTCCGGAGGAAAGAGCTCTGATAGAAAGAAGGTTCATCTTCTTTCCCGAGAAAGAGCTGATCGGGGACCCCGGCCACTGGGGCCTCAGCTTTGACGACGTGAATTGCAGGGCCGGCGATGGGGTGAGTCTCCACGGCTGGTTCGTCCCCGGCGAGGGTGAAGTCACCTGGCTGTGGTTCCATGGCAACGGTGGGAACATAAGCCACCGGCTGGAGGACCTGACCCTCCTGAACAGCCGCCTGGGAGTGAGTATCTTCCTGTTCGACTACCGGGGCTACGGCCGCAGCGGGGGGAAGCCTTCGGAGAAGGGGATATACCGAGATGCCACGGCGGCTCTGGATCATGTGCTTTCCCGCAAAGACGTCAACCCCGAGAGGATTGTCTACTTTGGCAGGTCGTTAGGCGCTGCAGTGGCCGTGTGGCTGGCGTCCTGGAGACGGCCCTACGGGCTCATACTGGAATCGCCCTTTGCCTCGGTGGCGGACATGGCGAAGATCGCATATCCCCGCCTGCCTATACATCTTCTGGTGCGGGGCAAATACGACTCGCTGTCGAAGATCGGGGGTATCTCCTGCCCTCTTCTCGTGCTTCATGGGGACAGGGACGAAATCGTGCCCATAAGCCAGGGACGAAAGCTGTACGAGGCCGCATCCGGACCGAAAAGCTTCTACGCGATTGAAGGTGCCGCCCATAACGACACATATATCGCAGGAGGGGAGCCCTACTTCCAGGCACTGGGGGATTTCATCGGCTCCCTGGGAGATAACCAGATTTGACACCCCGTCACGGGTGAAATATCATTCAGCCAGAATCATTCTGAAATTCGTTAAGAAGGACCAGGTACGGCCGCCGATTGGCCTAAAAAGAGAGTGTAGATGGCTCAGGGGAATGGAAAACTGGAGATAGAGATACTGTACTGCCATGATTGAAAGCATGCCCTGAGAGTTGCCTGGATGGCAGGTGAATCCCTCAGCCGGGTGGGCGACTACATCAGTTTTTTCAAGCTCATCCCCGGCCCCCACGGCAAGTTCGACATACGCATCGACGGCGAGTTGGTGGCCGAGCACCGCCACGAGCCCAACGCCCACCTCTTCCCCGACCTCCAGGACCTGCTGAAAGCGATCGAAGAGCGTGTCCCCAAGAAGGCCCCGGCCTAATCTCGGTTTCGGCCAACGGCATCGTGTATCCCCGCTCGCCTTGAGCCGGTCGGAGGACGGTAGGATATGTCCCACCGTTCAGGGTGGGGCAGTAGTTATTGCACGATTACCCGATATTTCTATCGCAGGAAATTGATGCCTGGTTTAGTCCAAAACAAGACGTATGTCTTCGACGCAAACCATGTCTTCTACGGAGAATTGGTGACCTATGCCATAACTCAGGTAGCCCTATCAATCACTTATACGTCTACCAAAGGTAAACCTTTGCCCAACCTCATCCTGAACAAAGGTATAGTCACCCATTCAGTACTACTGAACCCTCAAGCAATCCTCTCTAAGATGGATCCTAATGTTAGGAATGTTGGCTCCGCGATCGAGTACTGTGAGGCTTCGATATCTGGAGAATCTGGAAAACGTAAAGCCCCTGACTACTTTGTGCCACCAACTGTCTGGCAAACGATCGCTCAGGTCTGCTTAGGGTCGGCCTATGAACGTATTTCCGCGAGAATAAAAAATCTCTACGGAAAGGATCCCTGGCTCTGGCCACCAAAACTTCAATATATGAGGCACGTCAGAAACGGATGCTTTCATAAAAACAGGTTCAATCTGCGCAAACCACCTAAGCACCCAACGGCCATAAACCCGTGCGACCCGCCAAAATGGCGCATGTCGGTTCTACAAGATGATGCGTCTGTGTCTGGTCAGCCTGTTTTGAGTAAGTACTTTAATTCGGGTGACGTGCCGATACTCCTGGCTGATATAGCAGAAATCCTGACAATCGACTCACCCTGAGCTTGTCGTAGAGCGATATACTGGTCGCTTGAGGTCCGACAAGCTCACAACGAGCGGCCGGAGTAACTACCCTCCCTGACACAGCTCCCTTAACATAACTTCCGCAAACCCCTTGTCCAGGGGGTGATTGTTGTTGCCGCACTTGGGCGACTGGATGCAGCTGGGGCAGCCGTCGTCGCAGCGGCATCCGGTGACAACTCGCAGTGTCGCCGCCCACAGCTCCTCTATTATCTGGTAGCCCTGCTCCGCGATGCCGATGCCGCCTGGGTGTCCGTCGTAAATGAACACCTGGGGCTCTCCGGTGTCGGGATGGAGGGGCGTGGAGACGCCCCCGATGTCGTTCCGGTCGCACAGGGCGAATAGGGGAAGCACACCTATGGCGGCGTGCTCGGCGGCGTGGAGGGCGCCGGGCAGGTCCAAACGCTCCTCTCTTGCGCGGTCCAGGACACTTTGGGGTATGTCGAACCAGATGGCTACGGTGTTGAACCGCCTGGCGGGTAGGTCCAGGTATTCCTCCGCGATGACCTCTTCGGTGAAAGGCCTCCTCTTCTTGAAGCCCAGGACCTGGTTTGTGACCTCCACATCGCCAAGGTAGACCTTCACCCCGCCCGATGTCTTGCATCGGCGGACATCACGAATCCGTATGTCTGTGTTGTCTCTGGTCTGGGTGTAGTAATCTCCATCACTGCGCTCAACGTATGCGGCCATGGCTTCGAAGTCCAGGTGGCTGACCCGGTACGGCTCACCGTGGTGGAGGTAAATGGCCCCTTCGTGGAGCTGCTGGAAGGCGGATGCCTCTTCCACGTTCTCCAGGATCGCGCCGGTCCCCTCCTCCACCACCAGGTAGCTGTGGGGGGATGTGGAGCGAATGTTGACCGCCTCGGCCGGGTAGGGCAGCTCCGTGGTGACATGCCACCTGCCCCCGCTGTTCCTCAAGAGATTCCTGGCCTCCAGCGCACCCACATGGGCCTTGAAGCTGGGGCCGAATAGCTCTTCGTCCTGGTCTCTCAGGGGAGACTCGTAGGCAGCGCACAGCAGGTGGGGCCGTAAGATGTGGGGGTTTTCCGGGGAGATCAGGGCGTTTTCCACGGCCCGCCCGAAGAACGCCTCAGGATTGTTCATCAGGTACTGGTCCAGGGGGTTGTCCTGGCCGACCAGCACTGATAGGGAGCCTCCCTTGCCCCGGCCGCTCCTTCCCGCCTGTTGCCAGGTGCTGGATATGCTGCCGGGGTAGCCCGTAATCACCGTGGCATCCAGGCGGCCCACGTCAATCCCCAGCTCCAGGGCGTTGGTGGAGGCGACCCCCAGCAGCTCGCCCTGAAAAAGGGCCCGCTCTATCCGCCTCTTGTCCTCTGGCAGATAGCTGGCCCTGTATGGGCTTATCTTCCCGGCCAGGCCCGGGCGTTTCTCGTCCAGCTGCCTTTTGGTGTAAATGTACACCAGCTCCGCGACCCGCCGGCTCTTCACAAAGGTGATGGTCCGTATCCGTCTGGCCACCAGTTCGGAGAAGATGGTGGAGGCCTCGACGTTGGCGCTGCGCCGGGCGGACTTGTTCTGGTCGACTATGGGCGGGTTCCAGAATGCGAAATGTTTGCCCCCGTAGGAGGAACCATCCGTGTCCACCACCACGAAGGGGAGGCCGGTGAGCTGTTGGGCCAGTTCTCCGGGGTTTCCAATGGTGGCGGAGCAGAGGATGAACTGGGGGGAGCTGCCGTAGACACGGCATAACCGCCGGAGCCGCCGGAGCACGTTGGCAACGTGGGAGCCGAATATTCCCCGGTAAACGTGGGCCTCGTCCAGCACCACATAACGAAGCCCCCGCAGGAGCCGGGACCAGCTCTTGTGGTTGGGCAGTATGCCCAGGTGCAGCATGTCGGGGTTGGTCAGGACTATATGGGCGGACCGTTTGATTGAAGGCCTGGCCTCAAATGGGGTGTCGCCATCGAAGATGGCAGCCTCGAATGAAAGGCCGTCTCCCAGGTCCATGAGTCCCCTTAGCTGGTCCTGGGCCAGGGCCTTGGTGGGGTACAGGTAGAGGGACCGGGTGGATTTGTCTCCCAGGATGGAATCCAGGACCGGCAGGTGATAACAAAGGGTTTTGCCGCTGGCCGCCGGGGTTGCCACCATGACGTTATTACCTTGGAGGACGGAGTCTACGGCCTCGGCCTGGTGGCTATAAAGCGGCCAGAGCCCCTTTCGCTCCACCGGACCCTGAAGGGCGGGGTGGAGGCGGGTCTGTAGCTCCCCATGGGTGACCTGCCTGGCGGGTATCCTCTGCACGTGGACGATCTGGTCCTGGTACCACCGGGCCTTCTTGACGTAATCCAGGAATCCGGCGGCGTTCATGGGCGGGTCTCACACACCGGAAACCATCTCCACCTCGTAGTCCAGAAGCTCGAGGTCAGGCCTGGTCTCCTCGATGTATTGCACCACGGTGGAGAGGATTTCGTTGGCGTGTTGAGGGTTGTTGCTGACGCAACTGATGCCCAGGGTCAGCCTCTGCCAGAGATCGTTGTCTTCCACCTCGGCGACAGCCACATTGAACTTGCTGCGGATTCGGGAGGTTATTGACCTGACGATCTGCCGCTTACCCTTAAGGCTCTGATTCCCCGGCAGTCTTAGACTCACACGACAAACGCCGACGTCCACGCTATGCCTCCCGGACCTGAAGGGGTCTAGTCGAGGATGCCAGAGGAGCGTGGAGGGATATGGAGCCGGGACCTAAAAGCTCTCGGTGGACTGTACGGACCGGAAGCATTCGTTGCAATAGACTGGGCGCCCCTGACGGGGCTGGAAAGGGACCTCGGTTTCCTTGCCGCAGGACGCGCACGTGGCCGGATACATTGTACGGGGCTGGTCGGACCGGAAACCGCCACCGCCACTCCCTTTGCGGGCGGCTCGGCAGGATGGGCACCGGGCAGGCTCGTGCGTCAGACCGCGGCCCTGATAAAACTCCTGCTCGCCGGAGCTGAAGGTAAAAGAATCTCCGCATTCTCTGCAAACCAGGGTCTTGTCTTCGAAAGCCACCTGTAGGCCTCCTTAAAACCAGTTGTCGCAGTGGCCTCCAACGCCCTGGGTGATTCGACAAATCGGCTGAGGGTACCCTGGGCCCATGCGCTATGAAGCCGACCAAGCGCCTCGGTTAGTATAACAAAGTACATGTCAAATGGCAACTGTACCGAAATTGGTTGAGTCTTAAGCCGTTTGCATCAGTTTCCACAACTTGAGGAGGTTAAGGCGGACAGAGGGTCCTACGCATTGACCAGCCCCTTAGCGGCCATTACAATGAAGGGGCTCAGTTGTTTGCCGGTACATTGAGATCTAAAGTGAAGTCTATGGCACGCCTATTTGACATGCACGTTCACACAACCAAAGGGAGCAGCGACAGCAATCTCTCTCCCGAGGAGATGGTCCTTGAGGCGGAGCGGCTGGGCTTCTTTGGAATCTGTATAACCGAGCACAGCGGACCCTGGGACCGGCACGAATTCCGGAGTTTCGCTGCCCAGCATAACCTGGTGCTGATACGGGCCATGGAGGTGGACACCGACATGGGCCACATCCTGGCTTTCGGCCTGGATAGCTACCTTCCGGGCCTGGCCAGCGCCGAGGAGCTTCGGAAGGCTTCGGGTCAGGCGGATGGGTTCATCGTAAGCGCCCACCCATTCCGGGGTCTTTACGACCCCCGCCCCGCCACCAGGCCCCTCCTTTACAAGGAGATGACCCACGCGCCTTCGACGGTGGAGGAGGCGGCCCAACATCCTGTATTCGACCTGGTGGATGCTGTAGAAGTGGCCAACGGAGCCACCTCCGACCGGGAGAACATCTTCGCAATGGGCGTAGCCCGGCACCTGGACCGAAAGGTCACTGGGGGAAGCGACGCCCACTCCAAGCATGGGTTGGGTGGTTGTGTGACCGTCTTCAACAGCGATATAAATACCGAAGAGGAATTCCTAAAGGCCCTACGTACCGGGGATTTCTATCCCGCCGTATTGGCTCCCAACAACCGCAGCCCCGTTGGCACCTGGGTCCCGGTACCCGAGCCCTTCATGGCCTCCAAGGGTGCGACGTGAAGCCTCAGCCCACTTAACGGAATACCTCGTCTCGGCTGTCTGGGAAGGCCTTGAAGACGAGCGACGGTTTGGAACTACGCATGGAGAGACAAGCCCCGAGGCCTACCTATGTAGCGCTGGACACCGAGACGACGGGCCTGGACTCGGAACACGACGCCATTATCGAGATAGGCGCGGTGAAGTTCATGGGGCGAGAGGCCATAGATACCTTCCAAACCCTGGTTAACCCCTACCGGGAGATCCCCCCCTTCATACGGCAACTAACCGGGATAACTCAGAAGAGTGTGGATGCCGCACCCCCCTTCGCTGCCGTGGCCGGAGAGCTGTCGGAGTTCTTAGGACAGCATCCCGTCGTAGGTCACAACGTGAGCTTCGACCTCAAGTTTCTTGCCAAGCATGGCCTGCGGCTGGACAACGAGGCCTACGATACCTGGGACCTGGCCTCGGTCCTCCTGCCCTACGGTTTGAACTACTCCCTTTCCAGTCTGGCCAAAGAGCTGGGACCGGAAAATGACCAGCCCCACAGGGCGTTGTCCGATGCCCAGGCCACCCATCAGGTCTTTGTGAGCCTGTTGGAGCGGGCCGGCATGCTCGACCCGGCCACGGGCCTCTATGTTCGGCACCTGGCAGCCAAAGCTCGGTGGCCGGCGGGGCGCCTCTTAGGAGCACAACCCTCCCCCGCCGGTACCGGGGTCTCGTCCGTGGGCATTACGGGCCTGGATATGGATTCCCTGGGGAAACGGCTGGAAGGCTCGCGCCGTTCTCTGAAGACCGTTAAAGGCATACCTGCGCTGGACCCGGATGGGCTGGAAACCTACCTGGCCCCTGGAGGCATAGTCTCCCGCGCGTTCTCCGGCTATGAACACCGGCAGGAGCAAGTAGGGATGATGCGGGCGGTGTCCGCCGCTATGAACGGCGGGGAACACCTGATTGTGGAGGCGGGAACGGGTGTAGGGAAGTCTCTGGCTTACCTCCTGCCGGGAATCCTATACGCACTGGCCAACGGGTCCAGGGTTGTGGTCTCCACCAATACCATCAACCTCCAGGAGCAGCTTCTCCAGAAGGATATCCCCGTTTTGGTGGGCGCGCTGGAAGGCGGCGGGATTATACCAAAGGGCGAGTTCAAGTTCGTCTCCCTGAAGGGCCGTGACAACTATCTATGCCTAAGGCAGTGGGACCGGCTGGCCAGGTCCGAGAGCCTGTCCACGGATGAAGCCCGCCTTTTAAGCAAAACCCTGGTCTGGTTACAGGACACCTCCACTGGGGACAAGGGCGAAATAAACCTTTCTGGTAAGGACGCCTTTACCTGGAGTCTCGTTTCCGCCGGACAGAAGGGCCGGTGTCCCGGTACACGGGGAGATGGGCCCTGCTTTCTTCGGACCGCCAGAGACAGGGCTGAAGGTGCCCACATGGTAGTCGTCAACCACTCTCTGCTCCTGGCCGACTTGGCCATGGGAGGAGGGCTAATCCCCGAATACCAGCATCTGATCGTGGACGAAGCCCATCACCTGGAGGAAGGGGCGACCCAACAGATGGGATTCCAGGTTTCCCAGAACCGGCTCCAGGAGGAGCTGGGATCTCTGGGGCGGTTATTGGAAGAAACGCGCCTGATGCTGAGGCAATTATCCGCCCCTGCCGTCGATGTGCGTAAGGGGGAAGAGCTGGTGGCCGCGATGGAGTCCCACTGGATGCGGCGAGTGCGGGACGACTGGGAGAGGCTGTGGGGTTTGGCTGAAAGCTTCATGAACCATCAACAGGAGTCCAGGGAGCAGTTCCAGCTACGCGTGACCCGCAGCAGCAGGGCTCAACCCGGCTGGTCCGACCTGGAGGTGGCCTGGGAGAACGCTGATCTGAACTTGACCGACGGACTGAGACAGGCCGACCGGCTGAGCCGTTTCCTGGAGACCATCCAGTCTGAAGGCCCGGTGGAACCGGCCGCTCTGGCCACGGAGCTGTCGGCCTGGATGGAAGGGGTGGAGGAGCTTGAGGCGAGGCTGAAGGCTCTGGTGGCCGGCGCCTTCGAGGAGCAACGCATAGACTGGATGGTCCGAATGGAGGAGGGCCGTGGTGAATCCTCGCCCCGCTCCTATGTGGTGCTCCGCTCTGCGCCGCTTAACGTGGGCCCGGAGCTGGATAGCCGCCTGTTTTCCCCCAAGACCTCGGTGGTGCTTACCAGCGCCACTCTTAGCACCCAGGGTAACTTCAACTACATCCGGGAGCGAATCGGACTGTCTGAGAGCAAGGAGCTGCTGGTGGGCTCCCCATTTGATTACAAACGCGCGGCCACGCTGTTGATAGCCGACGACATCCCGACTCCGGAAACCTGGGGATACCAGGATGCAGTGGAGAAGCTGCTGGCGGAGCTGGCCAAAGCCCTGGATGGGCATATTTTGGCATTATTTACCTCCCACGCGGCCCTTCGAGGAGCAGCCCGAGCGCTTAGAGTTCCCATGGAAGGGGCGGGCATCCGTGTGTTTGCCCAGAATCTGGACGGCGCGCCCGCCCGGCTCCTTCGGAGTTTCGCCGAAGACCCCAGGGGTGTGATTCTGGGCACCAGCAGCTTCTGGGAGGGGGTTGACCTGCCCGGCGGCCTACTGCGCTCATTGGTGATCGCTAAGCTGCCTTTTCACGTCCCCACCGAGCCGGTATTCCAGGCCAGGTCCGAGCAGTACGAGGACTCATTCCACCAGTATGCCCTTCCCCAGGCGGTGCTCCGCTTCCGGCAGGGCATTGGGCGGCTGATCCGGGGCAGCCAGGATAGAGGGAGTATCGTTTTGCTAGACAGGCGTATCACCGGCAAGTCCTATGGCAAGGCCTTCCTCGACTCCCTCCCTCCCTGTAACGTCAAGCGTCTTCCCATGGCCGCTATCCCCGGTGAGGCGGCGGCCTGGTCGAGGATCGGGAGCTAGTGGACCCAACAAGGATGAAGGACTCCCCGTCTGGCGTTGGTACGATGCGTTTGTCCATTGACCAGCCCTTCGACCTGGCCTCCAGCCTGGAGAGCGGCCAGGCCCACCGCTGGCGAAGGGACCGGCAGGAAGCCCCTGAACGTGAAGAGGGTTGGCTTTGGGGAGTCATCTGCGGCACCCTCATCAAGATCCGGCCCGCCCAGAATGGATTTGAAGAGGCTCCTTATAGCGTGGCATTTGAGTCGGCCCCCGCCTCTGAACCGGGATACATGCAGTCCTTATTGAGGAGCTATTTCCGCCTGGAGGATGACATTGAGGCCATCTACCAGGAAATAACCAGGGACTCCAGGGTCGCCTCCATGGTCCAGAAATACAGGGGGCTGCGGCTGCTCAGGATGGAGCCCTGGGAGTGCTTCATAGCCTTCATCTGCTCGGCGAACTCCAACATGGCCCGGATACACGCCAACCTGGAGTCCGTCTCGGAGCGGTTCGGCAATCCTGTGGATTTGGATGGCCACACCCGATATACTTTTCCAACCCCGGACCGGCTGGCCGAGGCCGGTGAGGCCACCCTGAGGGAGCTTGGACTGGGGTTCAGGGCGCCCTACGTGGCCCAGGGGGCCCTCGCCGTGGTACGGGGTGACCTGGACTTTGACTCCCTCAAGCGGATGCCATACCAGGAAGCCCAGGCGCGGCTAATGGAGCTCCCCGGCATCGGGCCAAAGATATCCGATTGCATCCTGCTTCACTCGCTGGACAAGCTGGAGGCTTTTCCCATAGACGTCTGGGTGAAGAGGGCCCTTCAGGAGTGGTACTTTCATGGCACGAAGATGCCCTCCTACCAGGCGGTGACGGAGTGGGCCCTGGACCATTTCGGCCAGTACGCAGGCTATGCGGAGCTGTACCTGTTCCATGGACGAAGGCTAAAGCGGTCCGAATGAATACCCGCCGCCAGTCCATCGGCCAAAAGTAAGGGGATCATGGAGCAAAGGGCGCCCAGGTTGGAAGGGAAGGTGGCCATCGTCACCGGCGCCGGGTCCAGCGGCCCCGGTGTGGGCATCGGCAAAGCCGCTTCCGTCCTCTTCGCCCGTGAAGGAGCAAAGGTGCTGCTGGTGGACAGGGTTGCCCAGCGGGCAGAGGAGACGTTGGACATGATCCGCGCGGAGGGGGGCGAAGCTTCGGTGTTCCAGGCGGACGTAACTCGTGATCGGGAATGCCGGGCCATGGTGGAGGCGGCCCTGGAGCGCTACGGAGGGCTTCATATCCTGTTCAATAACGCCGCCATTCTCGGTCCTGGCACGGTTGTGGGTGTCAAAGAAGAGGACTGGGACCGGGTCATGGAGGTGAACCTGAAAAGCATGATGCTGACCAGCAAATACTCCGTGCCCGCCATGGTCCGGCACGGTGGTGGTTCCATCGTCAACGTCTCATCCGTCGGCGCTCTCCGGACGGGGAGCAGCACGGCCAGCGCATCTTATTCCGCCTCCAAGGAGGTGTGATCGCGCTGGCGATATCCATGTCGGTGGAGCACGGCAGAGAAAATATACGGGTAAACTGCATCGCCCCCGGCTCCATCTACACCCCGTTGGCGGCGGCCGCCATGACCGAAGAGATGAGGGACCTCGATAGGCGCCAGGGGCCTCTGGGGACCGAGGGCACGGCGTGGGACGTGGCTTGGGCGGCCCTGTTCCTGGCCAGCGACGAGGCCCGATGGGTAAGCGGGGTGGTGCTGCCCGTGGACGCAGGCGTGATGGCCACCACATCCCTCTCCATGTTGGGCTACCTTAGGTAACCAGGTACGGTATCAGGACGGCTCCAAATCCAGATAGGGGGTATCATGCAGCAACGAAGTCCCAGATTAGAGGGGAAGGTGGCCATTGTAACCGGCGCGGGCTCCAGAGGGCCTGGAGTTGGGACCGGGAAGGCGGCCTCTATTCTCTTCGCCCGTGAGGGGGCCAAGGTCCTGCTGGTGGACCAGGATCCTGCCCATGCCGAAGAGACCTTGACCGCCATTCGGGAGGAAGGGGGGGAGGCTTCGGTGTTTGGGGCCGATGTCACCAGTTCATCCGACTGCGAGGCTATGGTGGCGGCGGCCCTGGAGCGTTACGGCGCTCTTCACGTCCTGTTCAATAATGTGGGCATCGATGGCCCGGGCAGCGTTGTGGATGTGGAAGAAGAAGTTTGGGACCGAGTGCTGGCAGTGAACCTTAAAGGCATGATGTTGACCAGCAAATACGCCGTGCCCAGGATGGTCGAGGCGGGCGGGGGTTCCATTATCAACATGTCATCTATCGTGGGACTGAGAGCGAGCACATCCGTCATCGACGTGAAATCGGACACCGGGGCAGCCAGCACAGCCTACGCGGCCTCCAAGGGGGGCGTCATCTCCCTCACCACCTCCATGGCGGTGCAGCACGGCAGGGAAAACGTGCGGGTGAACTGCATCGCCCCCGGCCACATATATACGCCCATGGTGGCCGGCAGGATGACGGAGGAGGTGCGGGACCTTCGTAGGCGGGCGGGTCCGCTGGGGACGGAGGGCACGGCGTGGGACGTGGCCTGGGCGGCCCTGTTCCTGGCCAGCGATGAGTCCCGTTGGATCACCGGGGTAGTGCTGCCCGTTGACGCCGGCGTTTTGGGGACAACTCCCCTATCCATGCTGGGCTATCTTAAATAATCCGGCGTTAGTCCCGTCCCGCCTAGGGTTTCAAAACCAGCTTGCCGAAAAAGCTGCGCTCATCCATGATCCGGTGGGCTTCCCCGGCATGTTCCAGGGGTAAGACCTGATGGATGGCCGGTTTTATCTTGCCGCGGTTCAGCATCTCCGCCAGCTCCCTCATTTCCTCCTTGGACCCCATGAACACCCCGAAGACGGTGATATGGCGGGTGAACAGTTTACCCAGATGCAGCTCGGCCCGGTGGCCGGAGGTGACGCCGCAGTTGCCGTACCGGCCCCCGATTTTCAACGAATTGTATGCCGCCTGGAAGTGCTCGGCCCCGACGTGGTCAACCACCACGTCCACCCCCTCTCCCCCTGTGCGCTCCCTGACCCCCTGGAAAATGTCCTCCTGGGAGTAGTTGATGACCTCGTCGGCCCCCAGCTCCTTGGCTTTGGCCGCCTTCTCCTCGGTGCTGGTGGTGGCGATCACCCTGGCCCCTATCACGTTCTTGGCCACCTGGATGGCGGCGCTGCCTACTCCGGCCGATGCCGACAGCACCAGCACCGTCTCCCAGGGCTTGAGTTGTGCTTTGCGGACAAGGATGTTCCAGACGGGAAGGTAGGTGGTGGGCACGGCAGCCGCCTCTTCGAATGGTACGTGAGGGGCTATCGGGTTGGCGTTGGCCGCCGGTAGCTTTACATATTCGGCATAGCTGCCGTCGGTGGCGGTGCCCAGCATAGCGGCCTCGGGGCAGAGGTCGGCCTCCCCGGCTAGGCAACGGCGGCAATGTCCGCAGGTGATCCTCGGGTTAACTATCACACGGTCTCCCAGCTTCAGACCCCTTACCTGGCTTCCCACCTCTGCGATCTCTCCGGCGGAGTCACCGCCCAGGACCAACGGAGGTGGAAATTCCCGGCGGGTCCCCTGTGAACCTTCGCGGGTAAAAAGGTCCAGATGATTCAGCGCGCAGGCCCTTACCCTGACCATTACTTCGTGGGGCTCAATGACTGGTTCGGGGCGTTCTCCGTAGGTGAGAGTCTCCGGCCCTCCGTGGGCCTCGATGTACGTAGCCTTCATCCCAGTCTCCTCGTGGGATATACAACTCTTGTTACATTTTTGGGTCCCAGCAGGTCCACGATAGCCACATCCAGAACACTCACCGATTCCGAGTTAATCAATTGACCGCGCTCCCTTCACCCTCAAATATTCCCCTACCCAATCTATTTCCTGGTCCCGGTTGGAGACCCTACCGTCGAGCCTGGCGTTCCTCAACTCCGCCAACAATTCCCCAACGGCGGGCCCCCGGTCCACTCCCAGAGCGATGAGGTCCCTTCCATTAAGGAAGGGCTTTACATATCTCAGCTCCGTGAGATAACAGTTCAGAGCCCACCTGTGCTCCGGCGATTCCGAAAGCAGGGCATTTACCCGAACGCTGCCAGGAGAAAACCGGTCCAGTAACCGACAGAGCTGGCCCGGCGTAATATCCGTCAGTCCTTTTGACAGGTCATCGGATGGCCAGCCCTCATTTCCGAGCCTCAGTGCGATGGTGTCTTTTACCGCCTCAGCCCATTTCGAGGACATATGTAGCCGGTGGATGAAGGCTTCGCCCTCCTCGGCGGCCAGGGGATAGGAGAGCGCGGCCAGATATTCCATGGGGGTGATTTCGACGCCGCGGCCCGCCAACTCTTTCACCCAAGAACCGTCTCCCAGTCCGGGATGGATGGCCCTAAGGACGCCCAGCTCGCCGCATCGGGACAGAGCATGGTTTGGGCTGGGTTCCTGGAACATGAGCTCTAGCTCCCGCCTGATGCGGGCGCCGCTGACTGATGACAGCAAGCCCTCTTCCAGGGCCTCCGCCAGTAGACCCGCCGTATCCGGCTCCAATTTGAAATTGAGCCGCTGCTCGTAACGGATAGCCCGGAGTATGCGGGTGGGGTCGTCTCTGAAGCTGCCGTTGTGAAGGACGCGAATCAGTCCCAGACTCACGTCCTGCCGGTGTCCCGGCGGGTCCAACAGGCGGCCCGCGTCCGGTCCCACAAGAGGGATGGCCAGGGCATTTATTGAGAAATCGCGGCGCCGCAGGTCCTCCAGGATAGTGCTGGATGACACCTTAGGCAGGGCCCCCGGCCTGGCATAGGTTTCCTGCCTGGTGGTGGCGAAGTCGAAGCGCTGGCCCTGGAGATTGACGGTAGCGGTGCCGAAGCGAGGGTGGGCCAGGACATTTCCTCTCAGTCCATTAGCCACCTCGGAGGCCAGCACCGCGGCTTCGCCCTCCACCACCAGGTCCAGGTCCTTCACGGGCGTCGCCAGGAGCATGTCCCGCACCGAGCCCCCCACCAGATAGAGGGGCATACTTATTCCGGTGGCTTTCAGCGCGATGGCCTCCAGCAGGCTGAAAGTCCCAGGAGCCAGGGACGCCTTGATGGAAGGAAGCAGGCTAGTCGGATTGTCGGATATGGGCGATTGGGCCATCTGGAATGCCGCCATTATAGCATATCATTGCGAGGATGCCCCACGGCTCTCACGTCTAGATACTGGCTGGATACTGGGTTAATCGAACAGAGAGTGTAATAATTTTCACAAAATACTTGACCAAGACGAAGGGATGATACTACAATGTACCCGCTTTTAGCACGGGTGTTCAGCCGTCAATCGGCGCATTCTCAGGGGACCCGTTGGTCCGACAGGCAAGGGCCTGTTACCGGCTGGACCCCGCCGTACTATCAGAAACTTAGGCAGAACTTTGGGCAGAACCATAGGCAGAACCTCAGGATGCACAGGAGGCAAATGTAGAGTGGCACCGAAGCCAGCATCCCAGCCAGGCAGCCAGGGCGCCGTACCAGAGGTAGTGGTGATGAGGCTGCCCCAGTACATCCGCATCCTCAGCTCCCTGCTGGACGAAGGCGCTGAGATGGTCAGCTCTCAGCAGTTGGGCGATGTGCTCCAGGTCACTCCTGCGCAGATCAGGAAGGACCTGAGCTACTTTGGCAGGTTCGGCAAACAGGGCCGGGGGTACAGCGTCAAACATCTCCTTGTGGAACTCAAGGAAATTATGGGCCTCAGCAGGCAGTGGAACGTCTGCCTCGTCGGCATTGGCAGGCTGGGGAAGGCCATCCTGAGCTATCCAGGCTTTGCTCCGGATGGATTCCGGATTGTGGCAGCCTTCGACTCCAATCGCAGAATGATAGGCCGGACTATAGCCGGACAGAAGGTACAGTCCATGGCGGAGCTGGACAAGACAGTGATGGACCTGGGAATAAATATAGGTATCGTCGCGGTGCCCAGCAGGTACACCCAGGTGGTCATAGACAGGCTGGTGGAATGCGGAGTCAAGGCCATCCTCAACTACGCCCCTACATCGCCTCAGGCACAGGAAGGGGTGAAAATCAGGAACATTGACCCTATCCTCTCCCTACAGACGATGACTTTCTACCTGCTAAACGACCGACAGTCTTCCTAGTGATCTACCACCAAGGATTTGGTAGCCCGTCATTCCTACGAAATTTGGCCGGGCCAGTCTCCTCCTACCTTTGTGGGGGGGGGAATGCGGTGAGTGGCATCACCCCCATCCTAGCCTTCCCCCAATTGAGGGGGAAGGAATCCGCTGTGCTACGGCTCAGATTGACATTACTTCAATATCACCGGTTGGTAGAGCAATCACTCCGACTGGGCCTAAACCCGAATCCACCGAAGGACGTCCTTGGGGACAGTCCTTGAAGAAGCCAGCGGGTGCTCCTCTGAATCTGGGATAATGGTTTTGGAACAGAAACCAGCCCGGAAACAAGGAGCACCCAATAGATGCTGCCACAGAACAAACCCGACCGTATGCGCATCCTCTTTGACGACCATCGCCTGGTGGCCAATGCCGGCCTGCTCCTGCCGGCCACCCTAGCCCGGCACCTGGGCCTGCGGGAACTCGTCGACCATCACCTTGACCTCGGCGGAGCGCCGGGACGGGCGAACACTGGGGACAAGATGCTGACGCTGGTCGCTTCCGCGCTGGCAGGCGGCGACTGCATCGACGACGCCGATGCGCTGCGCGCTGGTGGGACGGTCGGTGTTCTAGGCTGCGTGGTCAAGGCGTCATCCACCCTGGGGACCTTCCTGCGCAGCTTCCGGTGGGGGCATGTCCGTCAACTCGACCGCGTGAGCCGCCAGTTGTTGGCCCGGGCCTGGGCCGCTGGGGCCGGACCCGGCGACTCGCCCCTGAGCATCGACCTGGACTCGACCATCTGCGAGACCTATGGACTGGCCAAGGAGGGAGCGCGCCACCACGGCTATACCGGCGCCCGCGGCTATCACCCGCTGCTGGCCATTGCCGCCGGCACCGGCGAGGTGCTGATGTCCCGGCTGCGCGAGGGCCGGGCCAACACCGCCCGTGGCGCGGCCCACTTCCTGCGTGAGACGGTGGGGCGGGTGCGCTACGGCGGGGCCAGGGGACAACTCACGGTGCGGGCCGACAGCGGCTTCTACGCCCACACTGTCGTTGCCGCCTGCCGGGAAATGGATGTCCGCTTCTCTATCACCATCCGCCAGCGCGCCAGCCTGCGGGACCTGATCGAGGCGATACCAGAGGAAGACTGGACTCCCATTCCCTACCTGGATGGACGGCGCCGCCGATGTCGCCGAGACGACTTACACCCCGTTCCAGACCAAGCCGGACGCCCCGCCGGCGCGGCTCATTGTCCGGCGGGTGAAGCCGACACCCGGTTCCCAGCTCGCCCTCTTCGCCAGATACAGCTATCACGCCTTCATCACCGACCGCGATGGGGAGACGCTGGAACTGGAGGCCGATCATCGCCGCCACGCCGAGGTCGAGAACGCCATACGCGACCTCAAGTACGGCGTCGGGCTGAACCACATGCCGTCGGGGCGCTTCGCCGCCAACGGCGCCTGGCTGGCGGTACAGGTGATGGCGCATAACCTGGCCCGCTGGACGGCGCGGATTGGTCTGGGCGAGCGGACCGTGATCACCAAGACCCTCAGGCGGCGGGTCTTCGCTCTGGTGGGGCGGATCACCCGCTCGGCGCGCCGCCTCACTTTGCATCTCCCCCGGCGCTGGCCTTGGGAAACCCAGTTCAGTCGCGCCTTGGCCCGGCTGCAAGCCATTCCATTCCCGGCCTGACGGCCAGCCTGCAACTGACCCAACGTCCCCGCAATCTCGCGCCACCCCGGTCGCGAGAGTCCCCTGCTGCGTATCCTCTCGCCATCCCGCGCATCGCAACTCCCGCATAGGGCCTTAGGGGCCCTGTGCGGCGACTGAAGACCGTCCGCCGCCCTCCCATCTACCCCAAGACCCCAGGCCATCTCCCCTGTAGCTCCCTCACCCACCCCCTTCCGCTGTCCTCACGCCGTCCATCCGTGTCCTTCGGTGGATTCGGGCTAAGAGGAGGCCTGAGGGGGCGGCCCACCGCGGCTTCGCCTACGCCGAACCACCCGCAAACGGGATTCCGCCCGCCTGATGGCTACCGTAGCCTGTTCCAGGTCCAGGTCGGAAGTGCGGTTGGCCAGCCTTTCTTGGGCGTGCTGCATGGCGACGCGCGCCCGCTCTTCGTCGATCTCGTCGGAGCGCTCACAGGCGTCGGCCAGGATGGTTACCTGGTTCCCCATGACCTCCAGGAAGCCGCCGGTCACGGCCAAGAAGGTCTCCTCCCCATCCTTCCGGATCATGATCGCCCCCGGCTGAAGGCCGGTCATTAAGGGAGCGTGGTGGGGCAGTATGCCCAACTCCCCGTCGAGTCCCGGCGCCACCAGGACCTCCACCTCGTCAGAATAGACCTGGCGCTCCGCCGTTATAATCTCAAGCCGCATGGTTGCCATATTCCTATATCCTCACGGTAGATTCAAATAGCGTCAACTGTTCTTCGAGGCTGTCCGACGACAGTTCGTACTGCGAATGTTCCGGCCTTACTCCAAGTTGCCCGGTGGCAACCTTCGATTTCATCGTGCCGCGGCTGCCTTTGGGGTTGGTAAGGACATCATACAGCGCGAAGAACCACTCCCTAAGATTTCGGAGTTCCTTTCCTCCCTCGCTGATTAATATCCGGTTCCCAGCGGCGGCTGGAGGCAGTCCCTCATAGTCGATCACCCATAGGGGCTTCCCCTGAGCGAGACATTCCCGGCCTGAGGCGATGGTGCCTCCCGTTGGACCCGCCTCTACCACAGCCACAGCCTCGGAGAGTCCACAAATTAACACGTTTCGCGCCATCGCAGCACCAACGTGCCAGGTCTGCTTCGGATAGAACTGTGAAATCACGAGGGTTCGCTGAAAGAAATCACTCGCATCTTCAAACCCACGCTTTATTTTGAAACGGTTTATCCCGTCAGCTAATACTATGATGCTAGATCCGTGGGAACAAATAGCTCCCTGATGTGCCGCAGTATCGACACCTTTTGCATAACCGCTTACCACATTTAAACCAAGCCGCCCAGAGGAGGCGCCGAGTTTCATCGCGTTTCTTATCCCGAACTCCGACGCATTACTCGATCCGCAAATACCGATAGCCTGGTCTTTAAGCAGAGAAGAGTTGCCGCGCATATATAAGATAGGCGGGATTCCATCGATCTTTTGTAAATTTCGCGGATATTTAATGTCAGTGAATGGTACCACATTTACGCCTTGTGCCCTCAATTCTTCCCACTCCCCGTAACTGTTCAGACTTGATGAGGTGAATTGGCTCAAAGCCGTTGGAAAAACGCTGGCATGGCCGGGGGAGTTGTGGCATACCAGGGAGGTGGACACTGAACTAGACCTGAACGCGGCGAGTCGCGAAACTCTGCTGGAGATAATTGCCGGCCAGCGGGCAGTCATTGCCGATTTGCAAAGGCGGATTGGGGTTCTGGAATCCCGTCCCAACCGGCGCGGGTCGTCGGGGATGCCGGGTAATCAGCCGCACTCCAGCCGGCAAGCGCTGGAGAAAAAGGAGCCCAGAAAGCCGCGCCGCCATGGCTTCGCCCGCCAGCGCATGACTCCTACCCGGCGGGTGGAGCATGCCGTGGCGGTCTGTCCCGACTGCGGGACTCACCTGAACGGCGGATGGGTACAGCGAACTCGGGAAGTCATTGAGCTACCGGTGGCTCCGGTAGAAGTGACCGAGCACGCCCTGGTAGCCCGCATCTGTCCGGTATGCCAGCGGCGCCGGCTGCCCAAAGAGGCCCTGCAGGGGGTGGTTCTGGGCCAGCAGCGCCTGGGGGTCAATCTGGTAAGCCTGATGGTGACCCTGCGGGAGGAGGGACGGTTGCCCATAAGAATCATCCAATGGTACCTGGAGACCGTCCATCAGTTGCACCTGAGTGTTGGTGCCATCGTCCAGGCCGTCCATGGAGTAGCCCGTCAGGCTGAGACGGCGGTGCGAGAGGTGCTCGAGCAAGTCCGCGCCAGTCCCGTGGTGCAGGGCGACGAAACCGGCTGGCGCCAGGACGGGAGCAACGGCTATGTTTGGACCTTCAGCACTCCCAGCGAACGATACTTCCTGCGTCGGGGTCGGGATAAGGGGGTGGTGGATGAGGTGCTGGATTCCTCCTTCAGCGGAGTGTTGGTCAGTGATTTCTACGCCGCCTATAACCACTACCCGGGC
This sequence comes from Dehalococcoidia bacterium, assembly GCA_965225925.1. Classification (GTDB taxonomy): domain Bacteria; phylum Chloroflexota; class Dehalococcoidia; order Lucifugimonadales; family JAGWBF01; genus CBDDBY01. Next base: position 1,720,367 of record CBDDBY010000005.1, read on the forward strand.
CTGAAGCAACGGTGCTGGGCTCATCTGCTGCGGGATATCCATGACCTGAAAGAGTTGTACTCAGAAGACGCTGGGCTGGCTCAGTGGGCCGAGGCGGTTCACCAGGTCTACACGGAGGCCAAGGCCTCGGTCCTTCCCCGAGCCCAGCCAGGCCATCGCACCCAGCTAATGCTGGAGGAGAAACTAATGGTCTTGGCGCGGCCTTTCCTTAAAGATCCCCTGGCGGTTCAGGCCAAGCTCTGCCGGCGCATGGAACGGTTCATCAAGGAACTGTTTGTCTTCGTGTCGGACCCAGCCGTGCCCTCAGACAACAACGCCGCCGAGCGGAGCCTGCGGCATCTGGTAACCAGTCGCAAGATCAGCGGCGGCACCCGCTCAGGGCAGAGCACCGACAGCAAGATGACCTTGGCATCCCTCTTTGGCACCTGGCGGGCCAGAGGTCTCAATCCCCTCCTGGAATGCCGCCGGTTGCTCACTTCCCCTCAACTCTGAACAGTTTCCACTCCCCTTTTACTTGCTTGATGGTAAATGGGAGGAGTGAAAGCTTTTCCGCGGTCGCTTTACCGAGTAGCTCAACCGAACGTTTTTCAGGGAGAGATGGAAGCAGTTCAACCTGGCCCTGGCACGATTCCCCTATCCGCCTCAGCGTCTTGGGACTGGATGGAAAGAGCTTGTGTAAAGCCAGCCAGATGCGGCCTTTTGCTACCCGTTGGGCCATTTGTCCATATCCATACCGCGAGTATATTTGGCGGTCTTAGTAATGGTTAGCCCGAATCCACCGAAGGACACGGATGGACGGCGTGAGGGCAGCGGAAGGGGGTGGGTGAGGGAGCTACAGGGGAGATGGCCTGGGCTCTTGGGGTAAATGGGAGGGCGGCGGAGGGTCTTCAGTCGCCGCACAGGGCCCCTAAGGCCCTATGCGGGAGTTGCGATGCGCGGGATGGCGAGAGGATACGCAGCAGGGGACTCTCGCGACCGGGGTGGCGCGAGATTGCGGGGACGTTGGGTCAGTTGCAGGCTGGCCGTCAGGCCGGGAACGGAATGGCTTGCAGCCGGGCCAAGGCGCGACTGAACTGGGTTTCCCAAGGCCAGCGCCGGGGGAGATGCAAAGTGAGGCGGCGCGCTGAGCGGGTGATCCGTCCCACCAGAGCGAAGACCCGCCGCCTGAGGGTCTTGGTGATCACGGTCCCCTCGCCCAGACCAATCCGCGCCGTCCAGCGGGCCAGGTTATGCGCCATCACCTGTACCGCCAGCCAGGCGCCGTTGGCGGCGAAGCGCGCCGACGGCATGTGGTTCAGCCCGACGCCGTACTTGAGGTCGCGTATGGCGTTCTCGACCTCGGCGTGGCGGCGATGATCGGCCTCCAGTTCCAGCGTCTCCCCATCGCGGTCGGTGATGAAGGCGTGATAGCTGTATCTGGCGAAGAGGGCGAGCTGGGAACCGGGTGTCGGCTTCACCCGCCGGACAATGAGCCGCGCCGGCGGGGCGTCCGGCTTGGTCTGGAACGGGGTGTAAGTCGTCTCGGCGACATCGGCGGCGCCGTCCATCCAGTAGGGAATGGGAGTCCAGTCCTCCTCTGGTATCGCCTCGATCAGGTCCCGCAGGCTGGCGCGCTGGCGGATGGTGATAGAGAAGCGGACATCCATTTCCCGGCAGGCGGCAACGACAGTGTGGGCGTAGAAGCCGCTGTCGGCCCGCACCGTGAGTTGTCCCCTGGCCCCGCCGTAGCGCACCCGCCCCACCGTCTCACGCAGGAAGTGGGCGGCGCCACGGGCGGTGTTGGCCCGGCCCTCGCGCAGCCGGGACATCAGCACCTCGCCGGTGCCGGCGGCAATGGCCAGCAGCGGGTGATAGCCGCGGGCGCCGGTATAGCCGTGGTGGCGCGCTCCCTCCTTGGCCAGTCCATAGGTCTCGCAGATGGTCGAGTCCAGGTCGATGCTCAGGGGCGAGTCGCCGGGTCCGGCCCCAGCGGCCCAGGCCCGGGCCAACAACTGGCGGCTCACGCGGTCGAGTTGACGGACATGCCCCCACCGGAAGCTGCGCAAGAAGGTCCCCAGGGTGGATTGAGGTGGTACCCAAAAACTAGACAACTGGCTAAGAGAGAGTCCAGCTCCTAAAATAACCGGCAACTAACCGACGTGAAGGAGCAGGACATGAAGCAGACGAGGAATAAGCACAGTCCGGCGTTCAAGGCCAAGGTGGCCCTGGCCGCCCTTGCGGGGGAAGAGACCATCGCCCAGCTGGCCAGCCGATTTGAGGTCCATCCCAGTCAGATTCACGCCTGGAAAAGGGCCCTGGTGGAAGGAGCCCCGGAGCTATTTGCCACCAATCAGAAATCCCAGGAGAAAGCCAAGGAAGCTCAGATTAACCACCTCTACCGGCACATCGGCCAGCTGAAGGTGGAACGCGATTTTTTGTCGGAAAGGTCCGGTCTATGAGTCGCAGCATACGGCGAGCCATGATAGACCGAGACCACCAGCAGCTGTCTTTGGTGCGTCAATGTATCCTGCTGGACGTCAGCCGGGCCTCGGTGTACTACCGGCCGGTACCGACCAGGGCAGAAGACCTGGAGTTGATGGCCCTGATGGACCGTCAGTATTTGAAGACCCCCTTCTACGGCTCCAGGAAGATGAAGGCCTGGCTGCTGCAACAGGGCTATCTGGTGAGCCGAAAAAGGGTTCGAAGGCTGATGCGGTTGATGGGTCTGGAAGCCATCTACCGGCGTCCCAACACCAGCAAACCAGCGCCGGGACACCGGATCTTTCCCTATCTGCTGAAGGGAGTGGAGGTTAATCGGGTCGACAAGGTCTGGGCCGCGGACTGAGGTGGTACCCAAAAACTAGACAACTGGCTAAGAGAGAGTCCAGCTCCTAAAATAACCGGCAACTAACCGACGTGAAGGAGCAGGACATGAAGCAGACGAGGAATAAGCACAGTCCGGCGTTCAAGGCCAAGGTGGCCCTGGCCGCCCTTGCGGGGGAAGAGACCATCGCCCAGCTGGCCAGCCGATTTGAGGTCCATCCCAGTCAGATTCACGCCTGGAAAAGGGCCCTGGTGGAAGGAGCCCCGGAGCTATTTGCCACCAATCAGAAATCCCAGGAGAAAGCCAAGGAAGCTCAGATTAACCACCTCTACCGGCACATCGGCCAGCTGAAGGTGGAACGCGATTTTTTGTCGGAAAGGTCCGGTCTATGAGTCGCAGCATACGGCGAGCCATGATAGACCGAGACCACCAGCAGCTGTCTTTGGTGCGTCAATGTATCCTGCTGGACGTCAGCCGGGCCTCGGTGTACTACCGGCCGGTACCGACCAGGGCAGAAGACCTGGAGTTGATGGCCCTGATGGACCGTCAGTATTTGAAGACCCCCTTCTACGGCTCCAGGAAGATGAAGGCCTGGCTGCTGCAACAGGGCTATCTGGTGAGCCGAAAAAGGGTTCGAAGGCTGATGCGGTTGATGGGTCTGGAAGCCATCTACCGGCGTCCCAACACCAGCAAACCAGCGCCGGGACACCGGATCTTTCCCTATCTGTTGAAGGGAGTGGAGGTTAATCGGGTCGACCAGGTCTGGGCCGCGGACATCACCTACATCCCCATGGCGAAGGGCTTCCTGTACCTGGTGGCCATCATGGACTGGCACAGCCGGCACGTGCTGGCCTGGAAGCTCTCCAACACCATGGACACCAGCTTCTGCGTGGCGGCGTTGGAGGAAGCCCTGGGTAAGGGACGACCGGAGATATTCAACACCGACCAGGGGAGTCAGTTCACCAGTGAGGCCTTTACCCAGACGTTGCAGGAGCAGAGGGTCCAGGTCAGCATGGATGGTAAGGGTAGGTACCTGGACAACATCTTCGTGGAGCGGCTGTGGCGGAGCATCAAGTACGAGGAGGTGTATCTGAAAGCTTACCAGACCGTCGCCGAGGCCCGAACTGGGATCAATGCCTACCTGGAGTTCTACAACCGGCAGAGGCCTCACCAGGCTTTGGGCTACCGGACCCCAGCAGAGGTGTACCAACATGGCCAGGAAGAAAGGGGAGCAGCAGCTGAAGAAGCAGGGCTGCCATCGGGCTTGGTGAAACCTAGCGCAGGGGTGGGAGACTCTCTTAATTTAGCCCTCGTGCTGTCTTAATAATGGGGTCCACCTTATTGATAGTTATATGCTGTTTCAGTATCTCAAGTAGGCCTCTTACGTTTGAGGCCCCCGGTAGGTCACCGGTTAGTATGATTTCCACCTCAGCATTGGAGCGGTTAGAAAGCTGTATAGACGCGAGGCGGTACGGTTTCTTGAGGATTTCCAGGAAGACCCATGCATCCAGCCCCGCTGGTTCCATAACCATCGTCAGAGACCGTGAGGCGCGCCAATTGTGCGTCCAGAATCCGGTTTTGTTGAATTGCTTAAAGAGACCATAGAGGAAGCAGTGAGTGCGCCCACAGGTTGTACACGTCTGCGGCTCATATGGGAGTGAATACTTGTTGATGTATCCGCAGATCGGCAATATTCTTCGCTTACACGAATTTTAGTTCTAAATTAGGTGACGCCTTGATCCTTGTCAACGTATACTCGTGGGCCCGCCCTATTTTCCAGGCCCAGGGCGAAATGGAGCGCCTCCTCAACGGCCTGGAGCTTCTCCCGTCTCAAGCTGGTGATGTGCGTCTGAAGGCGTATTTTGCGTTCTGTTATGATTACATCCAGGTTAGCGACCTGGGTCGGCCTCGTAATACCACCGGTTCGCCGCCAGTGCCTCACGGGAAGCTTCCTCGACCCAACCGATTTCCTCTTCAGTTTCCGGCTGCTACTGATAGCCCCGGATGTACCGCTCAATGTCCTCTCTCCCGCTCGCGGCGTAGAAAAGACTCTATTGCATGGCGAAAGAACTCGCTGCGGCTTTCTCCCCGAGCCATGCGCTCTTTCTCAATTCTCTCCAGAAGGTCCTCGGGGAGACTGATGGTTATCTTGGTGGTCTTTGGCACACTACACTACAGCCGCCATCTCCGCGGCCTTCTCAAGGACCTCGTCTATGGTGCCCGTCATGTAGAAAGCCTGCTCTGGGAGCTCGTCGTGCTTGCCATCCAGTATCTCGGTAAAGCCCCGCACCGTCTCACGGACGGATACATATTTGCCCTGCATTCCGGTGAATGTCTCGGCCACATAGAAGGGCTGGGTGAGGAATCGCTGGATTTTGCGCGCCCGGGCAACGGTTATCTTGTCCTCTTCGGAAAGCTCCTCGATGCCCAGGATGGCGATAATGTCCTGGAGGTCCCGGTAGCGCTGAAGCACCTGCTGTACGCCCCGGGCCACCCGGTAGTGCTCTTCCCCCACGACCCTGGGCTCCAGCATCCTGGAGAAGGAAGCCAGAGGGTCGACGGCGGGGTAGAGGCCCTGGGAGGCCAGGCCCCTCTCCAGAGAGACCACGGCGTCCAGGTGGCCGAATGTGGTAACGATGCCCGGGTCTGTGTAGTCGTCGGCGGGCACGTAAATGGCCTGGAAAGAGGTTATGGACCCCTTCTTGGTGGAGGTGATTCGCTCCTCCAACGCGCCCATCTCGGTGCCCAGGGTCGGCTGGTAGCCCACCGCCGACGGCATGCGCCCCAGGAGGGCCGAGACCTCCATCCCTGCCAGGATGTAGCGGTAGATGTTGTCGATGAACATCAGCACGTCCTGATTCTTCTCGTCCCGGAAATACTCGGCCATGGTGAGGCCGGTGAGCCCGATCCTGGCCCGGACCCCGGGGGGCTCATTCATCTGGCCGAAGACCAGGACGGTGTTGCCCATGACACCCGAAGCCTGCATCTCGCGCCACAGGTCGTTGCCCTCCCTGGAACGCTCGCCCACACCGGCGAAAACGGAGACCCCCTTGTGCACCGCGGCGATGTTCCGTATCAGTTCCATGATGATGACTGTCTTGCCGACTCCGGCGCCGCCATAGGCGCCCACCTTACCACCCTTCATGAAAGGTGTAATCAAGTCGAAGACCTTGATGCCTGTTTCCAGGAGCTCGGTGGCTGTCTCCTGCTCTTCGAAGGAAGGGGGCGGCCTATGGATCGGCCAGTAGTCGGAGGCCTCCACAGGCCCCAGGTTGTCCAGGGCCTGACCGGTGACGTCGAAGAGGCGTCCTAGAGTCTCTTGGCCCACTGGGACAAGAACAGGATTTCCGGTATCGTTGGCCTCAACCCCCCGGGCCAGGCCTTCAGTGGGGCCCAGGGACAGGCAGCGCACCCAGTTGTTACCCACATGTTGCTCCACTTCGAGGACCAGCTTCTCGCCATTGTTGTCTACATCCAGGGCATTGAACAACGTGGGAAGCTCGTCGGGGGGGAACTCCACGTCCACCACCGTGCCGATGACCTGTACAACTTTTCCTTTAGCCATAATTACCTCCTAAGTTAGCCACTGAGCCACGGAGAAATAATTTAATATTCGTCTCTGTGACTCTGAGCCTCCGTGGCAAATCACCCTCCCAGGCCGATGGTGCCGGCGATGATATCCAGCAGCTCGTTGGTGATGCTCTCCTGCCTCACCTTGTTTGACAATAGGGTCAGATCGCCCACCATGTCATTGGCGTTCTCCGTGGCGTTGCGCATGGCCACCATGCGGGCGGACTGCTCGCTGGCGATGAGCTCCAAGAGGGCGTGGTAGACCTCCATCTCCACGAACCGTGGGAGGAGGGAGCCCAGCACCGCGGGGCTGTCCGGCTCATATATGTATCCCACACGTTCCTCGGCCTTCAGCTCGGCCGGCGCCATGGGGAGAAGCTGTTTGACCACGGGCCGCTGCACAGTGGTGGATATGAACTCGACGTAAGCCATGTAGACCTGGTCGGCTGCGCCATCCGTATAGTCGTCTACGATCATATGCGAGATGGCCAGGGTGTCGGCCAGAGAGGGCCTGTCTCCCAGATCGACAAAGATCGCCTTCACGTTCTGGCCGTACCTCACCATGAAATCCCTACCCTTGCGGCCCACGGCCACGATGCTCACGGGCGCCTTTTGTTCAAGTATGAACTGGGCCACTCGCCGGTTGAGGCTGGAGTGGAGGCCTCCGCAAAGGCCCCTGTCGGGGGATATAAGCATAATCTCGATCTGGCCGACGGGGCGCCTTTCCAAAAGGGGCTGGACCGAATCCGCATCATCTCTGGGCTGGGCCGCAAGATGGGCTATCACATCCTGAATCTTCTCCGAGTAGGGCCTGCCCGCCAGCACGCTGGCCTGGGAGCGCCGCATCCTGGCGGCGGCGATCATCTCCATGGCCTTGGTGACCTTGGCGGTGTTCTCGATGCTCCGGATGCGCCTTCGAATCTGTCTGATGCTGGGCATTTTGCTACGTCACGCTACTTGTGCCTGGAAGGTCGCCTTGAATTCCCCGATGGCGCTTTTGAGGGCCCCCTCTAGCTCGTCGTTCAGGTCTTTGGCCTCAAGGATGGAACGCCCCACGTCAGGGTGGACTGTCTCCATATATCTAAGCAAACCCTCCTCGAATTCCTGGCAGCGGCTTATGGGCACCTCGTCCAGGTCGCCGTTGTTTATGGCGTAAAGGATAATCACTTCATTGTCCAGGGACATGGGCTGGTACTCGCGTTGCTTCAGGATCTCGATGCTGCGCTGGCCCCGCTCCAGCTGGGCCCTTGTGGCCCGGTCCAGGTCCGCGGTGCCGAACTGGGCGAAAGTAGCCAGCTCCCGGTACTGGGCCAGGTCGAGGCGCAGCCTTCCCGCCACCTGCCGGATGGCCCGGGTCTGGGCCGCACCGCCCACCCTGGAGACGGACAGGCCCACGTTTACAGCAGGCCGGATGCCCGAGTTGAAAAGCTCCGGCTCCAGATATATCTGGCCGTCGGTGATGGAGATCACATTTGTGGGAATATAGGCGGAGACGTCACCGGCCTGGGTCTCGATGATGGGGAGGGCGGTGAGGGAGCCGCCGCCGAACTCGGGGGCCATCCTGGCGGCCCGCTCCAGAAGCCGGCTGTGGAGATAGAAGATGTCTCCCGGGTATGCCTCCCGCCCGGCGGGACGCCGCAGCAGTAACGAAACCTGGCGATAGGCCCAGGCGTGCTTGGTAAGGTCGTCGTAAACAATCAGGGCGTCCTTGCCCTGTTCCATGAACTCCTCGGCCATGGCGCAGCCGGCATAGGGGGCAATGTACTGGATAGGGGCGGGGTCCGAGGCGTTGGCGGCTACTATTACGGTATGGTCCATGGCCACGTGCTCCTGGAGGCTGGCCAGCACCTGGGCCACCTTACCCTGCTTCTGGCCGATGGCCACATACACACAGACCAGGTCCTTGCCTTTCTGGTTAATTATGGTGTCTATGGCTATGGCCGTCTTACCTACGGACCGGTCCCCGATGATCAGCTCTCGCTGACCCCGGCCTATTGGAATCATGGCGTCGATGGCTTTGATACCAGTCTGGACCGGAGTGTCCACGGACTGGCGGGTGACCACGTTGGGGGCGATCCGCTCCACGGGACGGCTCCTGGCGAAGTTTATGGGACCCTTGCCGTCCAGGGGGCGGCCCAAGGGGTCCACCACCCGGCCGATAAGACCTTCCCCGACGGGCACCTCAATGATGCGCCCGGTGGAGCGTACGGTGTCGCCTTCTTTCACGGCGTTGACATCGCCCATAACGGCGGCCCCCACCGTATCCTCTTCCAGGTTGAGGGCCAGTCCCATGATGTCGTTGGGGAAGGCCAATATTTCGTTATACCTGGCGCCCTGGAGTCCCTGGATGCGGGCGATTCCATCGGCCACTTCCACCACCGTGCCCACGTCCACCAGGCTCAGCTCGGCCCCGAACTCCTCGATCTGGCGCTTTATTACCGAGACGATGTCCTGTCCCCGGGTTGTCATTGGTGTTACCTCCTGGCTCCTCTGTCAAACCCCCATGGCTGCGCTATCCCGCTGCAAACGCTTCCCCATCTCCTGCAGCCTGGTGCGGGTAGTCCCGTCAATCAGCTTGTCACCTATTTTTATGAGCAGGCCGCCCAGGATGGACTGGTCTACCCGGCTGTCCAGCACCACATCTTTGTTCACCAACTTGGACAGAAAACGGGCGATCCGTTCCTTCTCGGACTCTTCCAGGGGAACCGCTGAGGAGACCTGGACCTGCTCTCTGCCCCGGGCCTGGTCCAGCAAGCCCTGGTAGTCCGCAGCCACCTCGGGCACCAGGGAAACGAGCCCGCGGGAAACCAGGACGCATAGAAGGTTTTGCAGCACTGGGTCCACCTCCGGGAAGGCCTCCCGTACGGCCTGAACCTTCCGGGCGATGGGCACCTTGGCATGCTCCAGGAAGGCGCGGAACTCCTGGGCTTCCAGTCCCTGGTTGATAGAACCGATGCCTTCGGCCCACTGGTCCAGCTTCCCACCCGCGGATGCCAGGGCGAAGATGGCCTGGGCGTATCTCTTTGCTGAGGCTCTTCTGGCCATTCTTAGATTACCCTGCGCGCAGGTTGCCACCCTCTTCCAGGACCCCGGCGATCAGCTCACCGTGGGCGTCCCGGTCCAGGGAGCGCTCAATAACCTTTTCCGCGGCGGAGATAGCCAGGTCGGCAAAATGGGCCCTTACCTCCTGAACCGCGGCGTCTCTCTCCCGTTGGATATCCTCCCGAGCCCGGAGGATGAACGCCTCCGCCTTCTGCCTGGCCTTCTCATTCTCCTCGGTGCGGTATCTCTCCGCCATCTCTCTGGCCTGCTCGATCAGCCGCTGCCCTTCCATCCGGGCTTCGTTGAGCTGACGCTGGGTATCCTGCTGTGAGCTGGCCGCTTCCTCTCTGGCCTTGTCCGCCGCCTCCAGGCTCTCCCGGATCCTTTCAGACCGCTGGTCCATGACACGAAGGATGGGCTTATAGGCGAAGAGGTAGAGTATACCGAGAAGAATCAGGAAGTTTACCAGGAATATTATCAGGCTCGGTAAATGAAGTCCTAGGTCTTCCACGACTTCCTCCCAGGGTCTTGAACTATCGGGATATAAATAAGGTTGCCTATACTACGAAGAGCAAGATCGCGGCCACGATGAGGGCGTAGATGCCCAGCGCCTCGGCAAAGGCGATAGCCAGGATCATGTTCGTAAGTATAGCACCTCGGGCTTCGGGGTTACGTCCTATGGCATTCATGGCCGCGGCGCCCAGGAGTCCTATACCTATGCCCGGCCCTATCACGCCCAGGCCGATGGCTAATCCCGCGGCCAGCAATTTCATAGTGGCCTCGCTGATAGCTTCTTCAGCTGCTGCTACGCCGGAAGCGACCGACAGAAGAATATCGATGGGCATCTCCCCTCCTTATCCATATTCGGCGAGGTAGTTCCTCGCCTCTATCTCGGGTATGTCGTAGTGACTAGTCGTGGCGCACCAAACTGGCGCTGGCCACACCAAGGGCCGCGGCACTCAGGCCGATGGAGACCACCAGCAACGCAATAATGATAATGTCCATTTTCTCCCGCTCCCTCCATTCGTAGATTCGGCTTAGATTTGAATTCGAGTAGGGGTTGCCTCTGCCTTATCGCAGTCCCTTATTTTCTAATGTTGCTCCTCTTCATGGGGAGTGATGGCCACGGTCACAAAGACCAACGTTAGCCCTGCGAAAATCAGGGCCTGGACCGTTCCCACCAGGAGCTCCAGACCATATACCGCCACGGTGGCTGCGAAGGGCACCAGGAAGGCCGCCATCAACACCAGGACCTCCCCAGCGGTCATGTTGCCAAAAAGCCTGAAGGTGAAGCTGAGGATGCGCACCAGCTCGCTCACGCCCTCCAGGAAGCCGACGAAGAGGGAGACGAAGGCCTGAAAGAACTGGCCACGCCTCATGTTTCGCATGAACCCGCCGATGGGAATGAATTTGCTCAGGTAGCCGACCCCCAGCATCCGGAAGCCCCAGTACTCCACGAAGACGAAGGATACCAGGGCCAGAGCCAGTGGCATGTTAAGGTCCGTGCCGGCGGAGCGCAGCAGGTGGGCTACAAGGTCGCCATCCGCGTTTTTGAACCCCAAAGATGGCCAGAGGGGGATAAGGGCTATCCAGGCGTTTAGTGCTACGAAGAGGAATATGGTGGCGATGAGAGGGAAGACCCTTTTGCCCATGTCCCTGCCTATCACACCATCTACGAATCCGAGGAGGCTCTCCACGCTCATCTCCACCAGGGACTGTAGCCTGCCGGGAACAATTTTGGCCTTGCGGACGCCCAGGACGAATATGGTGATAAGGACCAAAGACGCAATCCAGGCGGAGAGTATTGTGTTGGTGATGACGAACGTGGTGCCCCGGAAGGGCCCTTCGGCTACGACTTCGTGCTCGTGCTCGGTAAGGGATTCTTTCCCCTCCTTTTTCTCCTTCTTCTCCAGCTCTAGAAATTCCAGGTAATGCGCACGCTCACTGCTGGGGAAGATGGTCTGGGCAGGTAGATGGACCGATGGCTCGGGGAGGAGGGGTTCCGCGTGATCTCCGCGTATGATGGCGGTGCCGATGGCCCCCGTGATAAGCCCGGCAATGAAAAGGGCTAGAAGGGCGAAGATTCCCAGCAGTAGAAGCCGCTTAGCTCCAGTCGTCGCAGGCACTAACCCTGCCTTCCTTTTCCCGGTCCATCAAGGCGGTCGATGTCGCCTAACAAAGGAACAACCATGCGATAAGTTCCGTAAAAAGCCGCCGCGCAGCCCACAATTAGCCCCACAAGGAAGAAGATGATGCGTGTATCAAAGATCCTATCGAGCCATATGCCCAGGGCAATCCCGCCTACGATGCAAATGGCTATGTAGAAACCGAGGCCCGAGAGCCGTAGGGGCAATACCCACCAGACCATACCAAGCCTCAAGCCTTGTGAAGGCTATCACAATGATATTTGAAAGTCAACGTGGATAAATGATCCGAAAGCCCTGGGGGCATTAGACCAAAAGCCCCAACTCCCTTCACAAGAGCTAGGGCAGGATCCCATCTTTGTCCCAAAATCGCGATTTCGGTGATTACCCGCCCTTGGGGGTCTTGCCGAAGTCCTCCAGGTCCAGACTGTTGATGAAGTCGGTGAAAGCTGACATACGTCGGAGTTCTTCTTCCTTGACCTCGGGAGACTTCTCTTCCTGACCCACTCCCAATTCATCCCCGGGCAGGATGGGCTTGCCAGTCTCCTTGTCCAAGAGCACTCCAGCCTTCTCCAGGACCGTCTCTTCGGCGTAGATGGGCACCTTGGCCCGCACCGCCAGGGCTATGGCGTCACTGGGCCTGGAGTCTATCTCCATGCTCTTGCCGTTGGAGTTTATGAAAATCTTGGCGTAGAAGGTGTCGCTTTCCAGGTCGCACACAAGGATGTGGCTCACGGTTGCACCCAGGTTATCGATCACTGAACGCAGCAGGTCATGGGTCAGGGGCCGGGGCACCGAGATGTCCTGTAGCTTGACTGCGATGGCATCGGCCTCCGCAGGGCCTATCCAGATAGGGAGATAGCGGTCCGATTCCTTTTCCTTCAGGATGACAACCCTCTGGTAGTTCATCAGGCTGACCCGGATGCTATCGATCACCATATCCAGCATAGCCTGTTCCTCCCTGCTCTGTAATCAACCTATTGTAGTCCCCGTTCGAGAACAGTGTCAACCCGATTTCATGCCTAGCTCCCTTGATGATGTGGTCCCTCTCCATACGTTCATAACTCCGGCCGGTCCCCGGTTTATGGGCCTATTCACCCTATTCCTGGTCGCCGTCGGGCCGGTTAGGGGTTTCGTCGGATATGTAGGAGAAGAATTTTGAGTCCCACCACTCATCCTCCAACTTGCGGAATAGGAAATAGTCCACCGCGTCCCTCCAGGATTTTCTGCTGGAGACCGTGTCCTTGAAGAAGGGGAAATCCTTCTTGATCTGCTTCCAGATGCTCTCCTGCTGCCGGGCCTCGCGGGGACGCCGGTAGGTTTCGGGAAACCAGAGGAGGTTTTTGTAGGGACCAGACTCCTGGAACTCCTGTAGCTGGTCGGAGTCCCGTTTGGCGTGGGACTCTATCAGGAGAATGGCCGTGGTGGAAGGCGGCTCCTCTAGGGTATTACACCAGGGAGCGTAGCCGTCTTCCCCTTCGTCTTTGTAGCACTGAAAGGCCAGGGAACCCTCCCGTTGCGGGTGCCGGACGTACCAGTTGAGGGGATACCAGAGCTCGTAGTCCACCTCCGCCAGCCTTCCAGCCTCCCAATCCTCGGGGACCCCGTTCACTAGCCTGCTGGCCGCCTTGGACACATCGGCGCTGCCCTGGGCATATACCAGCATCTCCACGGGGGTGTCGTCGTAGTTGTAGCTGGCCCGAAAGGCGACGAAGCTGCTAAACCCCAACAGCAGAACCGCCACCCCCAGGCCCGAAAGGGTCATCCCCAGGCGGGGACGGGCCTTTTTTATCAAGAAGGCCGAAGCCACGGCCATTATGATGATGGCCCCCAACAATCCCCAATCTTTCCAATTGTCCATCCCTCCCGGGTTAAGGTAGCGTTGGAGGAGGTACATTCCGGACAGCAACACCAGGGGCGGCAGTACCAGAAGTGTGGGGAGGGCAGTGGGCAGGACCCTTTTCCAGTTTACCCGCTCGAAGATCTCGCCAATGAACTTGCCTGCCAGGAGTATGAATGGGAGGGCCACATTCACCAGCAGCCAGGGCATCTTCTCTCCGGCGTAGGTGTAGAGGATAAGGGTGGCAACCGCCCAAAAACCCAGCAGCAGCCCAAATAGGTCTGCTTTCCTTATATAGTAGACGATGGCAGCGGCGCCGAAGAGCAGGGGGATGAACTCATAGACGGAACCGATGACGAAGTGGTAGTACCAGGGCTGGTTTCCTCTGACCACCTCCTGCTGCGCCAGCCAGTAGCCCAGTCCCTGCCAGGAGCCGGTGAACGTCCCCCCCAGCTTGCTGCACAGGGTCCCGAAGAAATTGCCCGCTTCGCTGGGGCAGAAACCGTGTTGCTGTACGAAGAGTCCGAACACGCTGGTATAGAACAAGGTCCATATGGCGTAGAAGATGGCAGCGCACAGGAGCCAGACCCTCCACTGCCACATCAGCCCTATGGCCACGGAAACCATCAGCGTTCCAAGGAGGAATCCCATGGAGATGAGATAGTCACGGGGGGCGCTTCCTTCGGGGAATATCACCATGGCGTATATAAGGGCGGCCGATACGCCCCCAGACACCAGCCATTTCGCCCACCGACGTCCGGCCCGAGTGAAGAACACCGCTCCCAGGGGTATGACTACAATCGCCGCCAGTAACAAGGCGTCGACGGCTAATGGGAGGTTGGCCAGGGGGAAGTTAATGGGAGGGGAGTCCAGAGAAGGCAGTCCCACATCACCGGCCCCTCCTATGGTGGTGGCCAAAACCACCCCCATGGCGCCCTGCAGCTTGCTTACCAGGGCCGACCACTGGGGTAGAGTTAGGGTGACCAGCAGTATCAGGAACGCCGGCGGGCCCCTCCTCATCTCTGTAAACTTTATGCGTCCCAGCGCCCATGGGACGATGTCGGTGAGGGACATGACGAAGAGAGCGGCGCCGAAAATGCCCACGAGGAAATAGCTGGTCTCCTTGGTAGCGAAGGCCAGAGCCAGTACCGCCGAGGCGATGTAGAGATACCTGTTCTTACCCTCGTTAAGGTACCGCCACATCAGGACCAGAAGGGCCACTGCCCAGAAGGCCATCAGGATGTCGTTGCGGCCGAAGCGGCTGAAATAGAGCAGAGAGGGCGACAGGGCTAGGAGGAGGGAGGTCACCACCGCCCCGGTCCTCCCCAGGTAGGTCCTGAGGAAATAGGGTAGCGCCACCAGGCCGGTGCCGAATATGGCGTATACCAGGCGGGCGGTGAAGTCGGTATCGGAGAAAATCTTGAAGAACATGGCGACCAGGTGTATTTGGAATGGGCCATGCATCCAGGGGCTGTGGGAATAGCCGATGCCGGTGGCCAGATTCCAAGATGAGTGGAGGTGGATGGCCTCGTCATAGTGCATGGTCCGGCCGTCCAGCTCCCACAGCCGCAACCCCAGGGCGGCTAGGGCTATGAAGGCGAAGGGAACTGCCTCCCATCCCAGCCTCGGTCTGGCCAGAGTCGGGCGCCTGGCCATTAACCATTTGTAAGCCTGTGCTTGCATAAATCTCCGCGCCGACAATACTGCTGCTTAGGGTAACCTTTCGTATATTACTACGCCGGTGGCCCTGAAAACGGGTTGCAAGAACGTCGAGAATTGGTCGAACTCGCTAATGCCGTACTTGGAACGCTCTCTCTGTCCCAGGTACACGAAACGGATTTCATATGTGTCCAGGAGCCCACGCACCAGTTCCGGGTCCTGGCTTTGATAAATTTGGGCGACCTGCTTCTCCCTGCCATCGAAGGGTGTCCGGGAACCCCGCCACTGGTGCTCGTGCCCCTGCCAGCCCAATATGGTTGGCAGCCCGGTGCTGGCGGAGATACGTCCGAACTCGGAATAATCCCCATCTTCCCCATCCGTATAGCCGCCTACGGCCTCCACGATGCGGCCCCGGGGCGCCTCGTCCCTTAGCCATTTAATGGCTTCGTATTCGCCCGAATCTCTGTTCTGGAGATAGGCAAGGCCGTCAAGGGAGCTTTCGCCTTCTATTTGCCTCGACTTGTCCAGCGCCGCCCCCACGGGGTAGTAGATGGAGGCTAGAAGAAGCAGGGCCACGACGATGACCCAGGCGTAACCCAACCACCGAATGAGCCGGCCCAATGGAAATTCTATCCGGGGAGCGTGGCGTCTGGCCCAGCCCGCCAGGGACGGCACCGGCTGGGAGAAGAGGTAGTAAAGGCCGTAGGCGGAGACTATGGAAAAGAGCAGCCATGCCTGGTAGTAGACCTTGAATACGGTGTTCATTCTGTTGCCGAAGAGGTCCCACACGTAAAACAGTTCCGCCCCTATCAGGAGATAGAAAGTGAAGGCCAGAAGGAGTAGGGCAAAGGCTGTGGCCCTCTCTCCACTTTGCCTGACCCTGAGAAGTACGCTGTATAGGGCCAGGCCGACGATTATAAACCCGGGGAGGAGTTTGCCGAACCGGGCCCCAACCCCGGGGGCACTCCCCACGATCCCACCGTCGAAAAGGTCCACAAATCTCCCCCAACCGCTCCAAATGGCGAACAGCTCCAACGTGGCCCACACCAGGAAGGGCAGGACGGTTATTACCAACACCGCAGCCATGAGTGGCGGGTTGCGGCCACCCAGCCATGGGATATTCACCAGTTGTTTGAGTATAAATGGGCCGCTGACTGCCAGAAACAAGCCCCATATCAGGAAGAAGAACAGGGGCCTTGTGCTCATAACGTCTTTCACCGGCAGAATCCCGGAAGCCTGGCTGTCGAACCCCAGGAAAAAGGGGAGGAACATCAGTACCGCGCCCAGCACCACAGGGACCAATAGTATAAAAGAAGGAAGTAAGCTGGGCCGGACCCGGCCCCCCGAGTCGCCGTACCCCTTTATGATCACAATGGCCGCGAAGATTGCAACGAACACCGGAAAGTCCCAGAGGTTGATGAAGGCCAGCGCCCCCAGAGAAAGCATCAGCCCAAATACTTCCCAGGCATTGCGCCGTAGCCAGTCCAACCCCAGCTTCTCCGGGCAGACGAAGAGGTTCAGACCCAGGGCCAGGCTGAGCACCAGAAATGGCAGGGCGGTGACGTGGGCGTGGAGGTCCCCTAGGAAGAAGCTGAAGAAGGGAAATTCCGTGATGGTGTAGTCCAGGCTGACCCCACCCACCACTGTATCCACTACCCTGGTTGCGCGAAACCACCACCAATGGTCCCTGGGGAAAATGCTGGGATCGGCGCCTTCTTCCAGGCCCACCAGCCCTTTAATCGACACGGACTGCCAGAAAGCCTCGGACCCCCATCCTCTGGCGTGCACCAGCTCCAGAACCCCCTCCAGGTTGCCTATCAGGGCTATGAAGAGGGGCGCCGCCAGGGCGAAAATCACCGCGGTCCTAGTCCGGGCGCCGGACAGGCGTATCAGGTTGTAGACTAGGCTGAAGGCCCCTGCGCCCACCAGAGCGGGAATGAGAACGACGCCCAGGTTGTAGGAGATGTTGGAGGGGATGGAGGTCA
Source organism: Dehalococcoidia bacterium (assembly GCA_965225925.1). Classification (GTDB taxonomy): domain Bacteria; phylum Chloroflexota; class Dehalococcoidia; order Lucifugimonadales; family JAGWBF01; genus CBDDBY01. The sequence continues at coordinate 1,737,410 of CBDDBY010000005.1, forward strand.
GCTTGGCCAGGAAACCCGTTATGAAGTGGCCAAAGTAGTAGTAGCTGATTGAGTTGCCCGACAGCCAAGGGTCCTCGGGTGGAAAGTACTTGCTTTGGAGCACGGAGTTGAGGAAGGCGAAGTCCATGGGCTTCTCGGTGTGGTTGATGGATGGGGAGAAGGACACGACGGCCAGCCAGAGAAAGAAGAGGCCCAGGAAGACCAGCTCCGCGGTCAGCAAAGGCAGCCATTCTCTCCGCAGGAAGGAGAAGATCTCGGGGAGCTTGCGCCATAAAATCAAAGATGAAACGAGGGTCATGATGGCCAAAATGACGATGATGGTGTACTGGGAGTTGGGCAACGCGTGGGCGAGGCCCAATACCCAGAGGATGTATGAGGCGAGGAGGAGAGCCAGGATTTTTGACAGGCCGATGCCCCTGTCAGGCAGCCGTCGAAATAGGGTATAGGTAAGGGGAAGGGCTAGTAACCCCAGGATTTCAATGACCAGGAGCCAGGTCAGGGCCTGATACACGGCTGGCCTCTACCCCGGAATCCCAGGGTTGGGTGAGAGTGGACGAAGGTGTGCTGTGACCATCGGTCCGGCCTGGTGGCCTGACCCCTCCAGCCCCGTCCTATTGTTTGGTGAGAGAAGAGGGTGCTGGTTCCAAGAGGGCCTCCACGAATTCTCGGGGAACGAATACCGCCATGTCCTCCATCTGCTCCCCCGTCCCGATTAGGCGCACGGGGATACCGAGCTCCCTCTTAATGGCCAGGACGATGCCCCCCTTTGCCGTACCGTCCACCTTTGCCAGGAAGATGCCGGTACATTCCACTGCCTCGGTGAAGTACCGGGCCTGACTCAGCCCGTTGTGTCCGGTGGTGGCGTCGAGGACCAGGAGCACCTCATGGGGCGCCGAGGGCTCGACCCGGTTGATCACCCGCTTTATCTTCTTGAGCTCTTCCATGAGATTGGATTTGGTGTGCAGCCGACCCGCTGTGTCGATAATCAGCACGTCGGCGCCCCTGGCCTTGGCAGCCTGCAACGCGTCGTAGGCCACCGCCCCGGGGTCGGCCCCAGGCTGGTGGCTGACCATTTCCACCCCCGCCCTATCCGCCAGGAGCTGCAGCTGGTCAATAGAGCCCGCCCGGAAAGTATCGCCGGCCCCGAGGATTACCCTCTTCCCCGCCTCTTTGAAGTGATAGGCCAGCTTGGCTATGCTGGTGGTCTTTCCTGAGCCGTTTACGCCCACCACCAGGATAACGTAAGGGGTGTAAGTTTCTTGGGGGTCGGACCCCACGTCATCTCCGTCGCCGTCGAAGCTGGAAGCCAATTCCAGTTTCAGAGCATCGATGAGGTCCTGGGAATGGTTGAATCCCTCCCCTCGGGCCCGGGCCTTCAGCCGCTCCACCAGGTCCAGGGATGTCTCCACCCCCACGTCGGCGGAAATCAGAATCTCCTCCAACTCGTCCCAGACACCGGGGTCAAGCCGGTCCGAACGCAAGACCTCCCTGATGCGGCCGAACCAGGTATCTCGGCTCGGCTTCACACCCGAACGGGTACGTTCCTTATTCTTTTCCTGGTTTCTCTTGAGCAGTCCCAGCATTTTTTACCCTTACTCCTGGAAAAGTAGGGCTCGATTCTCCCGAGCTCTCCAACCGGCTCAATGCCCGCAGCGCGGCCTGCTTCTCGGCATCCATTTTGCGTTTTCCCTGTCCCCTGCCCAGCACCTGGCCCTCCATGACGACCTCAACCTCGAAATCCTTGTCATGTCCGGACCCGGCCTCATTCACCACCCGATAAATGGGCAGGGCCTCGCTCATCCCCTGTACCAGCTCCTGAAGACGGGACTTGGGGTCCTCCGGCGCCCCGTTCACCAGCAGCTCGGCGATCTCATCCCGCATCGACCTCAAGACAAGGTCACTGGCCTTGTCAAAGCCTTGGTCGAGAAATGCGGCCCCAAGAAGGGCTTCGAAGGCGTCCGCCAGGTTGGACTCTCTCTCCCGGCCGCCTGTGGCCTCTTCGCCCTTGCCGAGCTTGAGGTGCCGCCCAAGCTCCAGCTTGGCTGCGACCTTGGCCAGCGTGCCACGCTTGACCAGGGAAGAACGGAGCTTGGTGAGCTGGCCTTCGGGCAGGTCGGGGCATCTGGTGAACAGTTCCAAGGTTATGGCCACGCCCAGCACGGCGTCCCCAAGGAACTCCAGCCGCTCGTAGGAGGAAGGCAAGGTTCCGCCGGAGCGGGCCTCGTTCAGAAATGAAGGATGTGCCAGGGCCTCGTCCAACAATGCCCGGTCTTTGAACCGGACACCCAGTTTCCGTTCCAGGTCCGCTGGCTTAAAAGAAAGGCTCTTAAGCAAATACACCCTTGGGCCAGGGTGGCTGTGGCCGCTTCACCTCGCCAATGTACTTCCAGCTGCCCATGACGCCCTTGAGGTTCTCAAACATCTCAACGGCCTCCTCCTCAGGCGGCTCGTAGGTCTTGAGGAAGGCGCTGGCGCCGTTGGGGAACACGAAAGTGGGCACTCCGAAGACGCCGTATTCTTCCACGGCCTGGGTGTGGCTATCGCCCAACCCCTGGAGGATACTACCATCGGCCAGGTCCTTGCGGAATCGTGCCATGTCCAGGCCGCTGGCCTCGGCCGATTCCATGATGACATCTGTGTTGGAAAGGTCTTTGCGGTCCTGGTGGCGGGCGGTCAAAAGGGCCAGGTGGAAAGCTTCGAAAGCCTTGCTCCCCTGCCTTTGGGCCGCTTCACCTGCCCGCATGGCCAGGAGGCCATGGCTATCCCCGTCCTCTTTCTGCTCCCATGCCTTCCACTCAGGCCCTTCCTTGCTATTGACCTGCGCCAATAGAAATGGCTTCCAACTCACCTGGAGGTTGTCGCCATAAGATTTCCTAACCTTCGCAAGCCACCTGGCCGCATTGTATACGTAGGGTCAACGGAAATCATAATAAGCTACCATGTTTACGGAGTCCATATCTCCACCTCCTGTCTAAGGATTGTACCCAACCGCGGAAAGAAAAGTCAAAGGGACGGCATCCAGGTGGCGACGGTTTGACAAGCATTCTTTATTACATTATCTTTATTCAAGGTGATGTTCCCCTTGACACACGTAATCATTTATGCTAGACTGGAATCAACTAGAGAGAGGTTGACTTCATGCAGAAGTATAGCACAAGAGACTTTGACCGAGATTTTCCTACTGACGATGCCTGCCTAGAGTTCCTATTCAAGAGCCGTTGGCCTGACGGCGCCAACTGCGAAAAGTGCCAGACCATTACTCCTCACTACCGGATTACAGGCCGTCCCTGCTACTCCTGCGAACACTGTGGGAGCCATGTCTACCCGATGGCCGGGACTATCTTCGAAGGGACCCGGTTCACCCATCTCCGTCTCTGGTTCAAGGCCGTTGCATATATGGCCGTTACACGTTGCGGAATTTCTTCACGCCAGTTGAGCCGTGACCTGGGTGTTGGTGTCAAGACCGGATGGCGTATGTTTCATCAGATACGCAAGGCGCTCAGTGACGACGGCGCTATCCTTGAGGGCGCTGTGGAAATTGACGAAACTTATATAGGTGGTAGGCGGTCAGGCAAGCATGGACGTGGAGCCGAGGGGAAAACCATCGTCATGGGTATGGTAGAGCGCGGTGGGAAGGCCAAAGCGAAGGTGATACCGGATGTTAAGGCTCGGACATTGGTACCGGAGATTCAATCTTCAGTACCAGTAGGAACCGCAGTATTGACCGACGACTTGCTCAGCTACCGGAGGCTATCTAGCTTGGGCTATCAACACGATGTAGTTCCCCATTCCAGGGGCGTCTACGTTGTGGGGAAGGACATTCACACGAACAGCGTGGAGGGATTCTGGAGCCAGTTGAAGCGGTCGATTGACGGTTCTTACCACCACGTGACCACTCACAATCTACAGAAGTACGTTGACGAGTACTCTTTCCGGTACAGTCATCGGAACGATGAGCAGAATATGTTCTGGACAATGATGGACCGGGTTATTTCTCAGGCTTCTTAGTATCTTTACCCTTGACTGGCTTTGCGGTGCGCTTCAGCGCATCCATGACCTCGTTCCTCGTTGCCCCGGGTTCATGCTCCTCTAGCTTCTTACCCTCTTTACGCTCCATATTGGGTCCCTCCGTATGTTATAATAGCCGGCATGAAGGTCTGGCAACTTTCAGTACCGGCTATTACTATATCCCCCTGTAGCTCAATGGATAGAGTTGCCTGCTTGCTACGGATTGTGGGTTCGATTCCCACCAGGGGGACACTATATGGGGCGGTCTGCTAACGGGAAGCTTGCGTACTCCAAATTCGCAGAATGCCGGTTCAACCCCGGCCCGCTCCACCGTCAACTCTAAACGGTGACATGTTCTTGTCTACGGCTACGAATGGATGCTGCTATATTCGTTAATCGTTGTACAATAAGGAGGCATTACCATGAGTCATGAGTCTACGCTTAGAGATCTGCGTGTCAAGGTTAAGCAATTAGAGGCGAAGAAACGCGAGATAGACAAGCATGTTGAGAATCTACATGGATCTATTCGCATTTTTGAACAAAATGGCAATGTGTCCGATGAGGATAGAAGCCCTTATGCAAAAGAAGTAAGCGACGCAATGGTGGAAATTCTTACAGATGAACGTCCATTGCACCGCAACGTTATCCTTGCTCGGATTCGCGCGCGTGGGATACATATAGGCGGGCAGAAGCCCGTCAACACGATTGGTTCATACTTGAGCCTAGATGATCGATTCAAGAACGCGGGCAAAGGAATATGGACTTTGGGGGAGGAACCAATTGCAGTAGACAACATCCCAGACATTCCAGGTGGAATGGAATCCGAAGCCGATGCTCTTCCCTTCTAAATCAATGCCTTGATGATCTACCATCATCGCTCCTTGCGAAGTCAAGGATATAATTCCCTTAGTTAACTGCTACCATCTCCTTCAGACGGGCCATGAGGTACTCCTGAGACCTGTCTCCCTTGAGAGAGTTGCAGGCCCCACACAGTAGTTACAAGTTATCTAGGTGGTCAGTTCCGCCCCTGCTTTGAGGCACTATGTGGTCAACGGTGAAGTTACGGAAGGGGAACATGACCTTGCATCCATTGCATAACCCCTCCTGTTGTCCGAACAGCACGTGTTTCTGCTTCCGGTAGGGTATGGGCGTGTCGATATCAGTCCGGCGGGGTATGTCGGTTCGGTGCGTCACATAGCCGTGGTGGAACAGGCTGCCCATCGTCTGCTGGATGCGCATGTTGACCAGTTCAACGGCCTTGGGGGAGAGGTCGATGCCGACCCACTGGCGGCCTAGATTCTCGGCGGCGACGCAAGCGGTCGCGCAGCCGCAGAAGGGGTCGAGCACCATGTCGCCCTCGTTGGAGGACGCCTTGATGATGCGTTCCAGGAGCGCGAGGGGCTTCTGGGTGGGGTAGCCTATGCGTTCTTTGGATGATCCGGCAATGATCGATATGTCCCACACGTCACGTTATGGTAGCCCTTTCGTCGGTTTATCGACGACTATCTTTCTTGTCTTCCGCACAGGATCAAGGACTTGCGTCTTCCCCTTGAAGCGCTTTATATAGCTGGCGCTAGGCGGTTCATATGAGACATTGAACGTCGGTTTGGCGCCTTGTGCATAGAAGAGTACGCAGCTCTTAGAAGGCCAACGTCTATATGACCAGACAACCTCATTCCTGAAGCTACTGCGCCCAAACACCGCGTCCATCAGCAGCTTCAGGTAGTGGCTGGCCGTCGGGTCGCAGTGGAGGTATATGCTGCCCGCGTCCTTCAGAACCCGGCGCATCTCCAGCAGCCGGACCCCCATCATGCAGAGGTAGGACTGCATCCCCTTCCCGTGGGTCAGCCCGGCGGCCTGTAGCACCTGGTACATGGCGGGCTGCTCGTCGGCTATAAACCCCATCCACGCCACGTCCAGGTCCGAGAGCGTCCAGGTATCCTTGAAGGCTGCGCCAGCGGCCTGGCTGCCCACCGGGGCAGCGTAGTTTCGGTTACTGTTAAATGGCGGGTCTAGGTAAATTAGGTCTACCGTCTCGCTGTTCATCCCCCGGAGGATGTCTAGGTTGTCCCCCGTCCAGATGGTCTTGTCAGCGAAGTTGGGAACTGTCATTGGCATTCATCCCCTTATGACAGTAAGGTATCCCTATCCTATCGCCAATCTTTACGTGTGTCAAGGGGAACATCGCCTTATTCAAATCAGCGGCAGGCACCACGTAGTTGCGATAAGCTATAGGGCAACAACCCTTGCCCCCTGCCCCTAAGCCCGAATCCACCGAAGGACGTCCTTGGGGACAGTCCTTGAAGAAGCCAGCGGGTGCTCCTCTGAATCTGGGATAATGGTTTTGGAACAGAAACCAGCCCGGAAACAAGGAGCACCCAATAGATGTTGCCACAGAACAAACCCGACCGTATTCGCATCCTCTTTGACGACCATCGCCTGGTGGCCAATGCCGGCCTGCTCCTGCCGGCCACCCTAGCCCGGCACCTGGGCCTGCGGGAACTCGTCGACCATCACCTTGACCTCGGCGGAGCGCCGGGACGGGCGAACACTGGGGACAAGATGATGACCCTGGTGGCCTCCGCCCTAGCCGGCGGAGATTGCATCGACGACGCCGATGTGCTGCGCGCCGACGGGACCGCCCGCGTGCTCGGTTTCACGGCTAAGGCTCCCTCCACCCTGGGCACGTTCCTGCGCAGCTTCAGGTGGGGCCATGTCCGCCAACTGGACCGGGTGAGCCGCGAGTTGCTGGCCCGGGTCTGGAAGGCCGGTGCCGGACCCGGCGACTCGCCCCTGAGCATCGACCTTGATTCGACGATCTGCGAGACTTACGGACTGGCCAAGGAGGGAGCGCGCCACCACGGCTATACCGGCGCCCGCGGCTATCACCCGCTGCTGGCCATTGCCGCCGGCACCGGCGAGGTGCTGATGTCCCGGCTGCGCGAGGGCCGGGCCAACACCGCCCGTGGCGCGGCCCACTTCCTGCGTGAGACGGTGGGGCGGGTGCGCTACGGTGGGGCCAGGGGACAACTCACGGTGCGGGCCGACAGCGGCTTCTACGCCCACACTGTCGTTGCCGCCTGCCGGGAAATGGATGTCCGCTTCTCTATCACCATCCGCCAGCGCGCCAGCCTGCGGGACCTGATCGAGGCGATACCAGAGGAGGACTGGACTCCCATTTCCTACTGGATGGACGGCGCCGCCGATGTCGCCGAGACGACTTACACCCCGTTCCAGACCAAGCCGGACGCCCCGCCGGTGCGGCTCATTGTCCGGCGGGTGAAGCCGACACCCGGTTCCCAGCTCGCCCTCTTCGCCAGATACAGCTATCACGCCTTCATCACCGACCGCGATGGGGAGACGCTGGAACTGGAGGCCGATCATCGCCGCCACGCCGAGGTCGAGAACGCCATACGCGACCTCAAGTACGGCGTCGGGCTGAACCACATGCCGTCGGGGCGCTTCGCCGCCAACGGCGCCTGGCTGGCGGTACAGGTGATGGCGCATAACCTGGCCCGCTGGACGGCGCGGATTGGTCTGGGCGAGGGGACCGTGATCACCAAGACCCTCAGGCGGCGGGTCTTCGCTCTGGTGGGACGGATCACCCGCTCGGCGCGCCGCCTCACTTTGCATCTCCCCCGGCGCTGGCCTTGGGAAACCCAATTCAGTCGCGCCTTGGCCCGGCTGCAAGCCATTCCGTTCCCGGCCTGACGGCCAGCCTGCAACTGACCCAACGTCCCCGCAATCTCGCGCCACCCCGGTCGCGAGAGTCCCCTGCTGCGTATCCTCTCGCCATCCCGCGCATCGCAACTCCCGCATAGGGCCTTAGGGGCCCTGTGCGGCGACTGAAGACCCTCCGCCGCCCTCCCATCTACCCCAAGAGCCCAGGCCATCTCCCCTGTAGCTCCCTCACCCACCCCCTTCCGCTGTCCTCACGCCGTCCATCCGTGTCCTTCGGTGGATTCGGGCTAACGCTGGAATGAATAATACTGCTCCAATCCGATTGCCCGTCAATGCCCAGCCTATTGCCGTGGCCCGCCGGCGGATGAACCAATTGTTTAGCGCGGTGAACATCGGGAGCCAAGCCCCAAGCCCCGAACCCAGGGCCATGAGACCAAAAACGAGGTAGAAATGCCAGAGCTCTCCTATCCTGCTGAAAAGCAAGAGCCCGCACCCCAACAAGACCAGGCCTATAAACACCATCCGGCTGGAGCCCAGCCGATTCACTAGAATCGCATCCACCGGGCCCAACAGTCCTCCCTCCATCCGCATAAAGGCAAGGGCCCATGACATTTGACCAGGGGTCCACCCGAAATGGCCCCTCAGTACCGAATTCCAAACCGATAACGACTGGCACAACATGCTGGCCACGGCCATGACAATGCCGGTGAGTACCACCATCCACCAGCCGTAATGTACGCCATTTAGACCTTTTAACGGGCCAATCATCTTGCCGTCCAGAAAGCCAGAATTCCTAATAACAAGCTGCCTGGGTGGAACCAAGGTTGCCACCCACAATGACGGCAATCGTAAGCTCGATTACAGACTCCGTCAACCATGGTACTGCCTGCCTTCATTGACTGCCCTTGGGGTCCCTGTTAGAATGCCCCAAAATTGTCATGGGGAAGAAAGCCAGAAACGAGGGGAGCTATTATGCCAGTTCCGGGAACCACTCTGACGAGTCTTCGCCCTCTGAATACAGAGCACCGGCGGCATGGTCGTTGCCAGTCATCCCAGCGCGGCCATGGCTGGACTTGATATCCTGCGAATAGGTGGCAACGCAATCGACGCCGGGGTCGCCGTTGGCCTGGCGCTGAATGTGGTGCACGTCGACGATTGTAGCTTCCTCGGCGTCGCGCCAACCATTATGTACCTCGCCGATCGTAAATAGGTCGTCACAATCGATGGCCTGGGCGTGTGGCCTCAAACCGCGTCGGTGGAGTATTTCCAGCGGAACCATGGGGGAGAGATACCGGCCGGAATCCTCCGCGCCCTGACCCCTGCGGCTGCCGACGCCTGGATCACAGCCCTGGGCCGGTTCGGGACCATGAACTTCTCCCAGGTCGCTGGAGCGGCCATAGACCTGGCCAAGAAGGGGTTCCCGATGTACCGATACCTGGCAGGCCGGCTCCGGGAGGCCTTCGACCTGTACAACCACTGGCCGACCACGGCCGAGGTGTTTCTGCCCCACGGGCGTCCGCCTGAGCGGGGCGAGATATTCTACCAGCGCGATCTGGCCACAACCCTGACCAGGGTGGCAGAAGTCGAAGACGCCCACAAAAGCCAGGGTAGGGAGGCGGCCCTCAAGGCGGCCAGGGACTATATATACGTGGGAGAGCTGGGCAGTAGGATCGCGGCCTACTGCCAGGAGAACGGAGGTCTTCTATCCGAAGAGGACCTGGCCCGGTACCACGTGCGGATAGAACCCCCGGTGTCGGTGAACTACCGAGGCCACGAAGTCTACACTACGGGGCCTTGGGGACAGGGACCCACGTTCCCACAGGCACTGAAGATTCTGGAGGAGTATGACCTGGCGTCAATGGGGCACAACTCGTTGGAGTACATCCACACCGTGAGCCAGGCCCTCAATCTGGCCTTCGCCGACCGCGAGAAATACATAGGGGACCCGGCTTTCGTCGATGTCCCGATAGACGAGCTCCTAGCGGATGAGTACCTGGCCCGGCGGCGCTCCCTCATCGACCCTGACTGTGCCTGGCCTGGATTGCCTCCCGCCGGTGATCCCCGCGCCATGAAGGCCGCCCTGGATGGCTCGCCCCGGTCTCCGGCCGATGCTCCGGTGCCGGTTGGGACTGCCGGAGTGGACGGTGGCGGCACATCCTACTTCGCCGTCATCGACGGGCAGGGCAACGTCTTCTCTTGCACCCCCAGCGAGGGAACCAAGTCCGGCGGGCCCATAATCCCCGGCACCGGCCTGGCCTTCTCTTTGCGTGGTTACCAGTCCAACGTACAGGAGGGGCACCCGGCCTCTGTCGCCCCTGGGAAGCGGCCACGGTTACCCCTGCGCCGGCCCTGGTGCTCCACCGGGGCGAGCCGGTGATGGCCTTTGGCGCTCACGGTGGTGACCATATCCCTCAGGGCACCCTTCAGCTGCTGCTAAATGTCCTGGAGTTCGGACGGGATCCCCAGGAGGCGGTGGAGGAGCCACGTTTCTATAGTTACAATTTCCCCAGCTCATCCGCGCCTTTCAAGTATGAGCCGGGCATGCTCAGGATGGAAGGCCGTATTCCTGAGGAGGTCTCCGAAGGCCTGCGTATGAAGGGTCATGTTGTAGAGAGGTACCCCGACTGGTGGGAGGGCTCGGCGCTGTATTGCATGATAACCCGCGACCCTGGTACAGGAGTCCTTCAGGGGGGCGCAGACCCTAGGTGCGAGGCCTACGCCGTCGGCTACTAAGGTTGCGAAAGGTCCTGGTTTCTCAGGCTCCGCCGGAGCTTCCGGCCAAAGAAGAGGCCCTTCGGAAATGGGGAACCACTTCTGTAGCGAACAGACGCATCGCCTCCATTACTTTCGACGACTCGATCATGCCGCCCGGGTTGAAGAAGCAGATCATTTCCGTTGGCTGCAGCTCTCTCTGGAGAGCCTCCAGCTTTTCAATGCACAACTCCGGGTCTCCAACAATGGCTATCTCGTCGCACCAGCCATCGTAATTCATATTGGCAAACCGGGTCAGGGTGTCCGCCGTGCGGGGGTTCGCCGCCGGGTCCTGCCTTATCGCAGCATTGTTAGCGTTGGACTTAACATTGCCGAGGAAGCTCGTTACGCTGGCCTCCGGAATCGACCTGGCCTCCCTGGCGTCTTTGGCGACGTAGACCACCGTGTTCAGTGACAGCTCCCCGGTATCGGCTGGGTGTTCGAAGGCCGCCAAGGTCTGCCTGTACAGTTTGACCCCCTCCCGAAGCTTTGCCATGGGCAAGACCACGGTACTGGCGAACATGTTATACCCCAGCCTGCCAACCAGCTCAAATGTGTCCGGGCTGTTGGAAGCGATGCGGACCGGTGGATGGGGAGTCTGGACAGGTTTGGGCGCCAGGTTCAGGTCATTGACTTTAAAGTAATTGCCCTCGAAGGAGACCTCCTCCTGGGTCCAAGCCTTTATTATGAACTTCAGGAACTCGATGAAGCGGTCCCGGCTCTCCACCAGTGGGATGCCGAAACCCTGGAAGTGTGCGGGCATGGACCCCCGGCCCACTCCGAACTCGGCCCGCCCGTCGGAGAGAACGTCAAGGGTGGCGATGTCTTCGGCAAGTCGGATGGGGTTATGAAGAGGCAGCAGATTTACCGCCACCCCCAGCCGGATCCGCCTGGTGCGCTGAGCGGCCGCTGCGGCCAGCATTAAGGGAGAGGGTGTGATTGAGTTGGTTGGATTGAAGTGGAGTTCGGCGAACCATGCGTTGTCAAATCCCAACTCGTCGCCTAGTTGAATCTGGTCGAGGGTATCTCGATACCTATCGGCGGGTGACTGCCACTGGGCACAGGGCACCTGGTAGAACAGCCCGAACTTCAACACAAGCCTCCTCGCGTCATGGACGTTCCAGCCGGCATTCCCCGATTCTGTGAAAGGCGAAGCACATCCACTATGGGAGAGAGCTTAGCATCACCTCCCAGGGCCGTCAAACATTCTTCGAGGACGGTTCTCACAAAGTATCTGCGCCCCGGCTGAACAGGACAAATCCCCCGCCCAGGACCAAAAACCAGGCTAACACCATGCGCCGTGATCCCAGCCGTTCGATTAGGAACCCTTCGGTGGGACCCATGATACCGCCTTCGACCCGGGTTAATCCCGAATCCACCGAAGGACGGCCTTGGGGACAGTCCTTGAAGAAGCCAGCGGGTGCTCCTCTGAATCTGGGATAATGGTTTTGGAACAGAAACCAGCCCGGAAACAAGGAGCACCCAATAGATGCTGCCACAGAACAAACCCGACCGTATTCGCATCCTCTTTGACGACCATCGCCTGGTGGCCAATGCCGGCCTGCTCCTGCCGGCCACCCTAGCCCGGCACCTGGGCCTGCGGGAACTCGTCGACCATCACCTTGACCTCGGCGGAGCGCCGGGACGGGCGAACACTGGGGACAAGATGCTGACGCTGGTCGCTTCCGCGCTGGCAGGCGGCGACTGCATCGACGACGCCGATGCGCTGCGCGCTGGTGAGACGGTCGGTGTTCTAGGCTGCGTGGTCAAGGCGTCATCCACCCTGGGGACCTTCCTGCGCAGCTTCCGGTGGGGGCATGTCCGTCAACTCGACCGCGTGAGCCGCCAGTTGTTGGCCCGGGCTTGGGCCGCTGGGGCCGGACCCGGCGACTCGCCCCTGACCATCGACCTGGACTCGACCATCTGCGAGACCTATGGACTGGCCAAGGAGGGAGCGCGCCACCACGGCTATACCGGCGCCCGCGGCTATCACCCGCTGCTGGCCATTGCCGCCGGCACCGGCGAGGTGCTGATGTCCCGGCTGCGCGAGGGCCGGGCCAACACCGCCCGTGGCGCGGCCCACTTCCTGCGTGAGACGGTGGGGCGGGTGCGCTACGGCGGGGCCAGGGGACAACTCACGGTGCGGGCCGACAGCGGCTTCTACGCCCACACTGTCGTTGCCGCCTGCCGGGAAATGGATGTCCGCTTCTCTATCACCATCCGCCAGCGCGCCAGCCTGCGGGACCTGATCGAGGCGATACCAGAGGAGGACTGGACTCCCATTCCCTACTGGATGGACGGCGCCGCCGATGTCGCCGAGACGACTACACCCCGTTCCAGACCAAGCCGGACGCCCCGCCGGCGCGGCTCATTGTCCGGCGGGTGAAGCCGACACCCGGTTCCCAGCTCGCCCTCTTCGCCAGATACAGCTATCACGCCTTCATCACCGACCGCGATGGGGAGACGCTGGAACTGGAGGCCGATCATCGCCGCCACGCCGAGGTCGAGAACGCCATACGCGACCTCAAGTACGGCGTCGGGCTGAACCACATGCCGTCGGGGCGCTTCGCCGCCAACGGCGCCTGGCTGGCGGTACAGGTGATGGCGCATAACCTGGCCCGCTGGACGGCGCGGATTGGTCTGGGCGAGGGGACCGTGATCACCAAGACCCTCAGGCGACGGGTCTTCGCTCTGGTGGGGCGGATCACCCGCTCGGCGCGCCGCCTCACTTTGCATCTCCCCCGGCGCTGGCCTTGGGAAACCCAGTTCAGTCGCGCCTTGGCCCGGCTGCAAGCCATTCCATTCCCGGCCTGACGGCCAGCCTGCAACTGACCCAACGTCCCCGCAATCTCGCGCCACCCCGGTCGCGAGAGTCCCCTGCTGCGTATCCTCTCGCCATCCCGCGCATCGCAACTCCCGCATAGGGCCTTAGGGGCCCTGTGCGGCGACTGAAGACCCTCCGCCGCCCTCCCATCTACCCCAAGAGCCCAGGCCATCTCCCCTGTAGCTCCCTCACCCACCCCCTTCCGCTGCCCTCACGCCGTCCACCGAAGGACGGCCTTGGGGACAGTCCTTAAAGAAGCCAGCGGGTGCTCCTCTGAATCTGGGATAATGGTTTTGGAACAGAAACCCGCCCGGAAACAAGGAGCACCCAATAGATGCTGCCACAGAACAAACCCGACCGTATGCGCATCCTCTTTGACGACCATCGCCTGGTGGCCAATGCCGGCCTGCTCCTGCCGGCCACCCTAGCCCGGCACCTGGGCCTGCGGGAACTCGTCGACCATCACCTTGACCTCGGCGGAGCGCCGGGACGGGCGAACACTGGGGACAAGATGCTGACGCTGGTCGCTTCCGCGCTGGCAGGCGGCGACTGCATCGACGACGCCGATGCGCTGCGCGCTGGTGGGACGGTCGGTGTTCTAGGCTGCGTGGTCAAGGCGTCATCCACCCTGGGGACCTTCCTGCGCAGCTTCCGGTGGGGGAATGTCCGTCAACTCGACCGCGTGAGCCGCCAGTTGTTGGCCCGGGCCTGGGCCGCTGGGGCCGGACCCGGCGACTCGCCCCTGACCATCGACCTGGACTCGACCATCTGCGAGACCTATGGACTGGCCAAGGAGGGAGCGCGCCACCACGGCTATACCGGCGCCCGCGGCTATCACCCGCTGCTGGCCATTGCCGCCGGCACCGGCGAGGTGCTGATGTCCCGGCTGCGCGAGGGCCGGGCCAACACCGCCCGTGGCGCCGCCCACTTCCTGCGTGAGACGGTGGGGCGGGTGCGCTACGGCGGGGCCAGGGGACAACTCACGGTGCGGGCCGACAGCGGCTTCTACGCCCACACTGTCGTTGCCGCCTGCCGGGAAATGGATGTCCGCTTCTCTATCACCATCCGCCAGCGCGCCAGCCTGCGGGACCTGATCGAGGCGATACCAGAGGAGGACTGGACTCCCATTCCCTACTGGATGGACGGCGCCGCCGATGTCGCCGAGACGACTTACACCCCGTTCCAGACCAAGCCGGACGCCCCGCCGGTGCGGCTCATTGTCCGGCGGGTGAAGCCGACGCCCGGTTCCCAGCTCGCCCTCTTCGCCAGATACAGCTATCACGCCTTCATCACCGACCGCGATGGGGAGACGCTGGAACTGGAGGCCGATCATCGCCGCCACGCCGAGGTCGAGAACGCCATACGCGACCTCAAGTACGGCGTCGGGCTGAACCACATGCCGTCGGGGCGCTTCGCCGCCAACGGCGCCTGGCTGGCGGTCCAGGTGATGGCGCATAACCTGGCCCGCTGGACGGCGCGGATTGGTCTGGGCGAGGGGACCCTGATCACCAAGACCCTCAGGCGACGGGTCTTCGCTCTGGTGGGACGGATCACCCGCTCGGCGCGCCGCCTCACTTTGCATCTCCCCCGGCGCTGGCCTTGGGAAACCCAGTTCAGTCGCGCCTTGGCCCGGCTGCAAGCCATTCCGTTCCCGGCCTGACGGCCAGCCTGCAACTGACCCAACGTCCCCGCAATCTCGCGCCACCCCGGTCGCGAGAGTCCCCTGCTGCGTATCCTCTCGCCATCCCGCGCATCGCAACTCCCGCATAGGGCCTTAGGGGCCCTGTGCGGCGACTGAAGACCGTCCGCCGGCCTCCCCATCTACCCCAAGAGCCCAGGCCATCTCCCCTGTAGCTCCCTCACCCACCCCCTTCCGCTGTCCTCACGCCGTCCATCGGTGTCCTTCGGTGGATTCGGGCTAAGGCAAAAGCCCACTGTAGCTGGGCGGGACTCCATCCGAAATGGCCCCGGAGGACCGGGTTCCAGACTGCCATACCCTGGAAGAGAGGAACTGTCCCCAGGCCCATGATTAAGGCGGCCACGCCACTCATCCACCATCCGAAGAATATGCCCCGCACCCATCTCAAGGGACCGAAAGTTCCGCTTACCTGTATCAAAGAGACCCTTTCCTCAATAATTTGGGGTGCCCATTATAAAATATTATCCGAAGCATACAATTGCTCCCCTCAATATGACCATATTGGCTACTGCCATCCCTTATGACGCCCGAATCAATTTCCAACGTCTCCGGCCTGGCAATAATTGAGTTGACAGGGCACAACCCCGATCGGGGCCACGGGATGATTGACAGCGTTCTGGAGTGGCTGTACTATCGTCAAAAATTGCTTGGTCGTTGAACACCCCGGCTTGATGCGGAATATGTCAGACCAGTCCATGGACTGGTGACCGCAGGAGAAAATATGAGCCAGTGGGGTCGTGGCTGAGTGCGACCTTGTTATCAAGGGTGGTACGGTAGTGATGGCTGGCAATCCACCGAACCCGGATCCACCACCACGTCTGCCCGGACAGCTGAGATTCGACGAAATGGAGGAGATATGGCAGGCAATATTCCGATACAGGAAGAGGTCCTCGGCTACTTCGGGTCGTTGTCTAACTGGGGTCGCTGGGGAGAGGACGATCAGCTTGGCACCCTTAACTTTATCACTCCAGCGAAGACCAAGCGGGCCGTTCAGCTAGTGCAAGAGGGGGTTACCCTCGGTTGTGCTCGGCCTATCAGCAATGAACCGGCGCCGGATTCACTTAGCCCGCCTCTGCATTACATGGTGGAAAGTGGCGAGGGATGGGCCAGCGGCGACAAGGTCAGCTCCTATCCCGTCGCCTACTCCGCGGACTTCTTCGGCCTGATATTTCACGGCTTCACCATCACCCACATGGACAGCCTGGCCCACCTCTTTTGGGAGGGCAAGATGTACAACGGCCGGCCTGCTCACCTGGTCTCTACCAGTCTGGGGGCTACGGTGGAGTCCATAGACTTGGTAAAGGACAGCATCGTCAGTCGCGGGGTCCTGGTGGACGTTCCCATGGTCCGGGGGTTGGATTGGGTGGAACGGGGCGAAGGAGTGATGCCGGAAGATATAGAGGCAGCCGAAGAGCGGTGTGGATTTCGTGTGGAGGAGGGGGATGTGTTGCTGATACGGACTGGACAGCTCAGGCGCCGGGACGTTGAGGGGCCGGTGAACCCCTTCGTCTCCGGCTCGACGGCCTGCCAGGCCGCCTGTCTGCCTTTATTCCACCAGCGAGGCATCGCCGTGCTGGGCTCAGACACGGGGAATGACGTCTCCCCCAGCTCCTATCCGATGGTAGCCAATCCCATCCACCAGGTGGGCATAGTGGCAATGGGCCTGTGGATATTGGACAACGCCGACCTTGAGGGACTGGCTCAAGCATGCCGGCAGAGGAACAGGTGGGAGTTTCTTATCTCCATAAGCCCACTCAGAATACACAACGGCACGGGCTCTCCTGTGAATCCTGTAGTCGTCCTCTAGCAGGCCGCTGAAAAACCCTGGCACGGACTGCACAGACCTCATGGGAGGAGAAAGCTAGGGTACAATAAAGGAAACAGCCGGGGAGGTGGCGGCGGTGCGCGGACGACGAGATCCACAGGTAACCATGTTGGCCTTCGTTGACCTGGAGACGCGAGTACCACCTGATCATCCCCTACGGCTGATCAAGGCAGTGGCCGATAAGGCCCTGACGGCGCTGTCGCCGGACCTGGACCGGATGTACGCCGAAGTAGGCCGACCTTCGATTCCTCCCGAACGACTGCTGAAGTCCTCATTACTGATTGCCCTGTACTCGGTGCGCAGCGAACGGGGCTTCTGCGAACAACTGGATTACGACCTCCTCTTCCGGTGGTTTCTGGGGATGAACCTAGTTGAGCCCAGCTTTGATCCCACCACCTTCACCAAGAATCGGGAGCGGCTGTTGAAGCACCGGCTGGGCCAGGCCTTGTTCGATGAAGTGGTGCTGGAAGCAGACCGGAAGGGCCTGCTGTCCGACGAGCATTTCACCGTAGATGGCACATTGATTGAGGCGGCAGCCAGCCTGAAAAGCTTTAAACCCAGGGACGGTGACCCGCCCAAGACGACAGACGATGACCCGGGCAATCCCTCGGTGAACTTCCATGGAGAACGACGTAGCAATGTCACCCATCAGAGCACCACGGACCCGGAGTCCCGGTTGCTGCGCAAGGGGAAAGGCAAGGAAGCCACGTTGGTATTCATGGCCCACGCCTTGATGGAAAACCGCCATGGGATGCTGGTGGACTTCCAGACTACCCAGGCGACGGGGACGGCGGAGCGGGATACAGTACCGGTGCTGGTGGACCAAGCCAAGGAGCGGGGCTTTCATCCCAAAACGCTAGGTGGAGACAAGGGCTACGACACCAGGGATTGCGTGGCGGTTCTGCGGCGGCGCGGGGTGACGCCTCACGTAGCACAGAACACCAATGGCCGGTCCAGCGCCATTGATGGCCGGACCACTCGCCACCCGGGGTACGCTATCAGTCAGCGGATTCGGAAACGGGTTGAGGAGATCTTCGGGTGGATGAAGACGGTGGGCGGGTTCCGGCGGGCGCGGTATAGAGGGCTGGACCGGACCGGTCTGGCGGGGTATCTGGTAGCTACAGCCTACAATCTGGTCCGCATGGCCAAGCTCCTGGAGCTGCCAAAGGAAGCACCAGAAACCAAGGCGGCATGACCTGACAGTGGGACTACCCATGCCCGGTATCCCGGAAGGACCGGGTTGAGGTAGCTGCAGAGGCCAAAAGCCCCGTTCCAACGCCCCAATTTCCTCCACGAGGACCTAAGAATCAGCGGCTTGATGCTCCAAGCTCAGCATCGGACCCTATTCTTCAGCAACCTGCTAGGGCCAGACCTTCACCCCCGACCTGCGGCCACCCCTCTCCCAATGAGAGATGGGCCAAGGGTGATGGCAGGCCATTGCCGGGAGTGGTCAGTCATGCTAGACTAGGCGCGAGTTTTATTTCGCGTAAGGGAAGGAGTAGTTGATGACGGAACGTGGCATAGCAGTCGGTACGGGAAAGTTTGGCCTGGAGGTGGGTACGCCGGCGATCAAGTCGGTTGGTCCCTTAGCCTTCGGTCCAGAAGGAATTTTGTTCGTCGCGGACAACCTGGGAGCGGCGATCTTCGCCATCGATGTCAACGATCCGGGCGCGTCGGGTACGCAGGGTCCGATTAACGTCGATAATCTTGACACAGCCCTGGCGGCGTATCTGGGCTGCTCGCGCAGAGATGTCTTCATTCGGGCGATGACGGTCCACCCTACGTCCCAAACCGTCTACCTTTCCGTGGCACGAGGCAGCGGGGAGGCCGCAATTCCGGTCCTGATTAAAGTCGGGCAGAATGGGGCCCTATCCGAGGTGTCGCTAGAGAACGTTCCCTTCTCTCAGACGCTGATCGAGAACGCGCCTGCCGAGAATGACGACCGAACGGAACTCCGGCTGGTCCAGGGGGACCGGGAAGGCGAAACGATGGAGCACGGCGGAGCTCGCTTCAACCTCGCCCGTGACAGGCTCCGGACGATTACGGTTACGGACATGGCCTTCGTCGACGGCCTACTGCTGGTCGCAGGAGCTTCCAACGAGGAGTTCTCCTCGACACTTCGGCGGATTCCGTTCCCGTTCGACGGGAACACCCAGACAAACTCTCTGGAGATCTACCATGTCTCCCACGAGAAGTACGAGACAGCTTCACCAATTCGGACTTTTGTGCCCTACGGCGGCAACACAAGCGTGCTGGCGAGCTACACCTGCACTCCGGTGGTCCAATTCTCCCTGGGCGATCTCAAGTCCGGTGACCATGCCATGGGTAAGACGGTGGCAGAGTTGGGTTCGGGGAACACGCCCCTGGACATGGTGTCGTTCGTGCGCGACGGCGAGGCATTCCTCCTCGTCTCCAACGCCCGGCATCCCCTGATAAAGATCGCCTGCAAGGACATCGACCGGCAGGGGCCGCTCACCCAGCCAAAAGAGCCGGTCGGCGTTCCTCGCCAGACGCTGCCACATCAAGGAGTAGGCCGAATGGCGAACCTGACGGACAGCCACGTGATTATGATCCAGCAGGACGATGGCGGGAGCATCCACCTCCGTTCCCACGACATCGCCACATTGTGACCGGAGGGCGTCCACTCCAACTGGCATGGTTTGAGCACGAGGGGCGCAACTGCCTTCACATTAGCGGTTGGACCGAGGCTGAGTTTCGAAAGTTGAGTGGGCTGGCCGTCGCAGAGCTTGGGCGGCGGCTGGCCATTCTCCCCAGCGAGGTCGTTGAATCCGGCGCACAATTGCGCTCCATTCAGCCTATCGCCGGTCGCTTCGAGATCGACCAAGACGCGGTATGCTTCGTTCCCAGGTTCCCGTTCCTGGATGGGATAAGTTACTCGCTGTTGATCGACTCGGGCGACTGTGAAATATCCGTTGGATCACCCGAGGTGTGGGCGATCCAAAGGCCCGCGTCCGAGACTGCCTCTACCACGAGCGTTGCCGCAATTTACCCCAGCGCCGGCCAATTGCCGGTGAACCTGCTGAAGCTCTACGTCCACTTCTCGGGCCCGATGAGTGAGGACTGGGCACTCCGCGCTGTCCACATCCGTCGCGCGGACAACGGCGAGCCGCTCGACGGCGTGTTCCTGGAGATGGAACCGGAGCTGTGGGATAGAGACCGCCGGCGCCTTACCATGCTACTCGAACCTGGCCGGATAAAGCGAGGGCTGGCCCCGAACCTCGAGGCGGGCTACCCCTTGGTCGAGGGGGTGGCGGTCATCGTCACCGTCGACACTAAATTCCGGGACTCCTCTGGCCGGACGCTTCGAAACGGCGCGGAACGGCGGTACGAGATCGGCCCGGCAGTGAGATCAAGGATCAATCCGGCGGATTGGCGATGCCACTGCCCTGCCGCCGGGTCGATGGACCCGCTAACTGTTGAATTCGACCGGCCGCTGGACTGTGCACTCCTGGAACATAGCCTGTGGGTGAACGACCCGGCCGGTATGGCGTTGGCCGGGCGGGCCTCCATAGGTCCGAAAGAGGGGTCCTGGCGGTTCGAGCCGCAGTCACATTGGGACGAAGGACGGCACCTAGTGATTGTGGACCCCCGACTGGAGGACCTGGCAGGCAATTCCCTAAACCGCGTATTCGACCGGGACCTCACGAGAACCGAGGACGCACCAGCCGATGAGCGGCACGTTACCATCGCCTTTACATGTGGCTCCCGCTCCAGTTTGCTTTCCACGAAACCCACTGGCTAAACGGCGGCGGAGGTCACACATCACCAAGCTGGGACGGATTCCCAACTGCCGCCTGGCGAGCCTACCTGGCCAAATCGTTTCCTAACCACCCGAAAACACGTCCCGGGGCTCGGTGGACGGACTGACGCCCGGGTATTATAGTCTACCAGACTTCTATCAATGAGCGCAGATTTGAATCCTCCGAGAATACAAAATAAGGAGTATCTAACATGGCTAACCAGGGCAAGACTCAGCTTATATACATCATCATTGCCCCTCCGAATCTCGTGGAAGAGGGGGACCGCCTATGTCGGAGCCACGCTCCTTGGATGACGGCTACCCATCACCGCGAAGGGAACAAGGCCCTTCTGAGCTATGATGTCTCCAAGACACCAGAGCTCTCCAATCCTTTGGATCCTGGCTCTGCTCCGACCGGCAACACCTGCTTCATTCTTAGCCCGAATCCACCGAAGGACGGCCTTGGGGACAGTCCTTGAAGAAGCCAGCGGGTGCTCCTCTGAATCTGGGATAATGGTTTTGGAACAGAAACCAGCCCGGAAACAAGGAGCACCCAATAGATGCTGCCACAGAACAAACCCGACCGTATTCGCATCCTCTTTGACGACCATCGCCTGGTGGCCAATGCCGGCCTGCTCCTGCCGGCCACCCTAGCCCGGCACCTGGGCCTGCGGGAACTCGTCGACCATCACCTTGACCTCGGCGGAGCGCCGGGACGGGCGAACACTGGGGACAAGATGCTGACGCTGGTCGCTTCCGCGCTGGCAGGCGGCGACTGCATCGACGACGCCGATGCGCTGCGCGCTGGTGGGACGGTCGGTGTTCTAGGCTGCGTGGTCAAGGCGTCATCCACCCTGGGGACCTTCCTGCGCAGCTTCCGGTGGGGGCATGTCCGTCAACTCGACCGCGTGAGCCGCCAGTTGTTGGCCCGGGCCTGGGCCGCTGGGGCCGGACCCGGCGACTCGCCCCTGACCATCGACCTGGACTCGACCATCTGCGAGACCTATGGACTGGCCAAGGAGGGAGCGCGCCACCACGGCTATACCGGCGCCCGCGGCTATCACCCGCTGCTGGCCATTGCCGCCGGCACCGGCGAGGTGCTGATGTCCCGGCTGCGCGAGGGCCGGGCCAACACCGCCCGTGGCGCGGCCCACTTCCTGCGTGAGACGGTGGGGCGGGTGCGCTACGGCGGGGCCAGGGGACAACTCACGGTGCGGGCCGACAGCGGCTTCTACGCCCACACTGTCGTTGCCGCCTGCCGGGAAATGGATGTCCGCTTCTCTATCACCATCCGCCAGCGCGCCAGCCTGCGGGACCTGATCGAGGCGATACCAGAGGAGGACTGGACTCCCATTCCCTACTGGATGGACGGCGCCGCCGATGTCGCCGAGACGACTTACACCCCGTTCCAGACCAAGCCGGACGCCCCGCCGGTGCGGCTCATTGTCCGGCGGGTGAAGCCGACGCCCGGTCCCCAGCTCGCCCTCTTCGCCAGATACAGCTATCACGCCTTCATCACCGACCGCGATGGGGAGACGCTGGAACTGGAGGCCGATCATCGCCGCCACGCCGAGGTCGAGAACGCCATACGCGACCTCAAGTACGGCGTCGGGCTGAACCACATGCCGTCGGGGCGCTTCGCCGCCAACGGCGCCTGGCTGGCGGTACAGGTGATGGCGCATAACCTGGCCCGCTGGACGGCGCGGATTGGTCTGGGCGAGCGGACCGTGATCACCAAGACCTTCAGGCGGCGGGTCTTCGCTCTGGTGGGACGGATCACCCGCTCGGCGCGCCGCCTCACTTTGCATCTCCCCCGGCGCTGGCCTTGGGAAACCCAGTTCAGTCGCGCCTTGGCCCGGCTGCAAGCCATTCCGTTCCCGGCCTGACGGCCAGCCTGCAACTGACCCAACGTCCCCGCAATCTCGCGCCACCCCGGTCGCGAGAGTCCCCTGCTGCGTATCCTCTCGCCATCCCGCGCATCGCAACTCCCGCATAGGGCCTTAGGGGCCCTGTGCGGCGACTGAAGACCGTCCGCCGCCCTCCCATCTACCCCAAGAGCCCAGGCCATCTCCCCTGTAGCTCCCTCACCCACCCCCTTCCGCTGCCCTCACGCCGTCCATCGGTGTCCTTCGGTGGATTCGGGCTTAACGAGATTTATGAAACCGATGCCGGTGTAGCCGATCACTTCGAGCAGGCCATGGCGAGTTTGAAGGACTTCCAGGGCTTTTTAACATGGCTGGGGAAATGCAAGGTAACGGGCGTCCCGGTGGCTCCCATCATTAACTCCCTCTGGTGAACCCGGGGATTCACCGCCAGCCGCGGTAATAACACGAGCGGTTATCGTAGTCCCCTAACGGTAGGGCGGCTGTGGTAATGGCTTATCGGGTATTCCACCAGGCCTTTGGAACAGGAATCAGAGTGGGTAGACGCCGTCAGGCCAAATACTTTACAAATAGCCGGCTCAATGTTAATATTTTCACAAGTGCATAAGGTCGCGTTAAAAGTAACAGTTCCAAACCCATTTCGGCACCCCTTAACCGGTGGTGTGTCTACTTCGTTGCGTCCTGCCCACTTACTACAACACACCATCGGAGGTAACCACCATTCTAGGTGCTTTGATCCGCAAACTTACTCCCCTCATCACAGGGAATCCCGTTAGCTCACCAAATCCTCCCAGTCCAGAAGTTAGCAAAACTCCCCAGGCAACCCTCACTCGGGAACGGGCAGCCGAACCGGCGGCCATGGCGGCACCACCGGCGCCAATTGCTCCTCAGCCCGCCGTTAGACACCCGGTCTCACCCAGGCACCACCCGGCGCGCCCCCCAGCCCCCCCTTCCGAAAAGAGTACCGTACAGCCGTTGTTCGGCATGATGCCGGTATCGAATGAGGTGGACCGCGCGCTCCAGATGATGGGATATACAGAGCCCACTCCGATTCAAAAGGATGTAATTCCCATGGTGAGGGCTGGGCGGGATGTAGTTGGCCAGGCCCAAACTGGAACGGGCAAGACCGCTGCCTTCGGAATTCCGCTGGTGGAGACCGTCCACAGCCGTGGCCGGGAACCTCAAGCGTTAGTGCTGGTGCCCACAAGGGAATTGGCTGTTCAGGTGGCAGGCGAGCTCTCCAAGCTGGGGCAATTCAGCGGTACACAGGTTCTGGCCATATACGGAGGCCGGGCCCTCTCCGGCCAGTTAGCGGCCCTACGCCGGGGTGTTCACGTCGTCGTGGCTACGCCCGGTCGCCTGATGGACCACATGGAACGCGGCAACATCGATATCGGGCAAGTTAAATACGTGGTGCTGGACGAGGCAGACCAGATGCTGGACATCGGCTTCGCGGAAGCCATAGATTTCATCCTCCGCCACACGCCCCGGTCCCGGCAGACCTTGCTTTTCTCTGCTACGATACCCGGCCAGATCAAGAAACTGGCCCGGCGCTTTCTGAAAGAGCCCGCCTGGATTCGAATTGGCGGGGAGGCGGAGCCGGTTGAACAGGTAATCCAGCTCTACTACGAGGTGGCAGACCAGCACAGGCCAGCGGCTCTCGCGGAGCTGTTGCGGAAACCCCTGCCCATCAGCCAGGCTCTGGTATTCCGAAGGACCAAGGCTGGAGTCGATCGGCTTGTAGGGTACCTCCAGCGCCGTGGATACGACGCGGCGGCCATACACGGCGACATGACCCAGGGGCAACGAGAGGCTGTGATGGCCCGATTCCGTTCCGGCGGCCTCCGTGTCCTAGTGGCTACAAACGTAGCTGCGCGGGGCCTGGACATCCCTGCCGTTTCCCACGTTATAAATTACGACATTCCCGATAACCTGGAAGAGTATGTTCATCGAATCGGTAGAACAGCGCGGATGGGACGTATCGGCACCGCCATCACCTTTGTCTCCGAATGGGACTTCGCAGTATGGGATGTGATCCAGGCCCACGTAGGGGTCGACCTGAAGCTGGAGAAGCTGGCATACTCTCACAACTGAAATGCCTGACACCCTTCAATGTAGCCGTATTTCCGGGAAAGCATTACCGGCTAGCTCGCTACAATAATGGGGCCGTAGTCTGGGGTACTCCCTAGCGACCGCATCTTTTTCACCAACCAGGACTGTAGAACGGAAGGATGGACACCTATGTTGGAAGAAAACAAGGCTCTCGTCCGACGTATGATTGAGGAAGTGCAGAACCAGAGAAACGTCGAGGCGATGGACGAGTTTTTCAGCCCGGACTACACGGACCACGGGGCCCACCCACCAGATTTTACCCCGAACCTGGCTGGCTCCAAGCGGTTACACGCCAACTTCTTCGCCGCCTTCCCGGACCTCCATGCCACCATTCAACTCCAGGTCGCCGAAGGGGACATGGTTGTGACCCATAAGACTTTCCATGGCACCCATCAGGGCGAGTTTTTAGGAGTGGCGGCTACAGGCAAGCAGGTGAACCTTGAGGTAATCGACATTCTCCGAGTCGCCGGCGGCAAGCTCACGGACCACTGGGCTGTACTGGACTTGCTGGGCATGATGCGCCAGCTCGGCGTTGCCCCAGGAACAGGACAGTAAACGCCGTCCAAGTGAACAATTGTAGGAAAAGGTATAGGGACAGTCAGTAACGTTGACGTGATTTAATAGGAGGCGTAAATTTGGGAACGATTGTTAGATCAGAGATTGCAAGTGCAGGGAGGCGGTATCATGGCCGAGTATGATCTGGTCATCCGCGGCGGTACCATAGTGGACGGTACAGGGGTTCCCCGGTACAGGGCGGACCTGGCCGTGAAAAATGGAAGGGTTGCCATGATAAGCGGCAGGATCTCGTCCGGAGGGGCCAGGGAAATTGATGCCGCCGGCTGCATCGTAGCCCCCGGGGCCATAGACCTGCACACCCACTATGACGGCCAGCTCAACTGGGACCCTTACTGCTCCCTGTCGGGCTGGTTCGGAGTGACTTCCCTGACCATCGGCCAGTGCGGCTTCGGCTTCGCCCCCACCAGGCCCGAGGACCGGGACCTGAACATGCGGATGATGAACCGGATAGAGGCCATCCCCCTGGAGTCCATGCGTCTCGGTATGCGCTGGGATTGGGAGACCTTCCCTGAGTACCTGGACAGTCTGGACCGGCAGGGCCTGGGCGTCAACGTGGGCGCACTGTTCCCATTCTCGCCCTTACGGGGCTATGTGCTGGGGATGTTGCCGTCGCGGGAACGGACCTCGGTGACCGAGTCGGAAATGAACCAGATGAAGCAGATCTTCCACGAGGCCATGATAGCCGGGGCATTCGGACTTTCCTCTAATAAGAGCTTGGAAGACCGGCCGGAGGACGGCGGGTGGCTGCCCAGCCACGTTGCGTCGGACGAAGAATTCCTTGAGCTGGCAGAAGTTCTGTCTGAGTTCGGCGTTGGGCACATCGGTTGGAGCATCGGTGCAGGCCACGACTATGCGTATTGCAGAGACCAGGAGACGTTTCTTATCCGTATGATGGAGGCCAGCGGGCGGCCCATGCACGTGGTCCTGGGCGACGATGAAGGCATCAACTGGTTGCAGTCCGCCCGTGAGGAAGGGTACCCTATACTTAACCAGGTGAACACTGTCGGCTCCGAGGCCCAGTTCAAGCTTGAAGAGTACAACCTCTTCGACTACATGCCTAGCTGGGTGCAGCCACTGGTGGGCAGCCCAGAGGAGCGGATGGCCAAATTGCGAGACACGTCCATTCGGCCGGCCATGAAGCAGGATGCGGAGAAGTTTCCCAGCCCCAGGACCCAATGGGACAAGGTCACTGTTTTGGAGGTAGTCCACGAACGGAACTACCCGTACGAGGGCAAGAGTATCGAAGAGATTGCCGAAATGACTGGCAAACACCCGATAGACGCCTTCTTGGACCTGGCCCTAGACGAGGAGTTGCAGACCGAGTTCAATCACCCGGTGGCGCCCCAGGACGAGGAGATGCGTGCGCGGCGCATCAAGGAACCCTACACCCATGTATCCCTTTCCGACGGCGGCGCCCATACCCGGTACATGTTGAACAGCGTATGGCCCGTCTATTTCTTGAGCCACTGGGTCCGGGACAACGAGGTCATCAGTTTGGAGGAGGCCCACTACAAGATTAGCGCCTTGCCCGCATGGTTTGCCGACTTCAAAGACCGGGGGACCCTCAGGGTGGGGGATTGGGCGGATATCATCGTCTACAACCTGGATGAACTGGGTCACCTGTACGAGAAGTCCATCTTCGACACCGACTTCCCCGGAGGCGAACGGAGGCTGATCCAGAAACCCACGGGTCTGCTATACACAATAGTCAACGGCAACGTAACATTCGAAGGCACAGAATGCACCGGAGCCCTGCCAGGCAAACTGCTCCGCAGCTACGACATGGTGGGCTAGAGCCTGGAACACTGTCACCCGGGGCGGAAATAGGAGTGTAACGCCAAGGGTCAAGCTCGCGAATAATTGTGCTAATACCAACTAGAATAACCCGAGGAATTCGGTCCATAATGTCCCACAGTGGAATCTTAAGAAGAAATTGAGGGTTGGTAATGTTGCATTCATGGTTGCTTAAGCCCAAGTTCCTAGTTTTTGTTCCGTTGGCGCTCTTGTTGGTGTTGGCGCTGGCATGCGGAGACGATGACACGCCGACGCCTCGGCCGACCGCCACCTCGGTGCCGTCTACAGCGGTACCAGACTCTACCGCTACGCCGGTGCCGCCCTCGGCAACTACCAGGCCGCCTGCGACCACGGTCCCTCGGTCGACTATAGCGCCGCCCCTCACATCACCTCCGCCGCCTACAGCGCGCCCGGCGGCACCCACGGCCACGCCCACTCCGGTGCCTCAGCCTGTGGTGCCAACGGCCCTAGGGCCGGCCACCCCGACGACTCCGCCGATTCAAGAGGGGCTCGAGCCGGTGTACGGCGGGATAGTGCCGATGAGCGCCATCGCGGACATTCAAACCTGGGACCCCCACGGTGCCAAAGCTTTGTTAGACCTGGAGGGGATGAGCAAGTATTATACCGGGTTGCTCCAGTACGACCCCCATAACACCCAAGTGGTGATTTGTGACCTCTGCACCGAGTTCAGCGCGGATGCGGCCGGCACTGCATGGACCTTCAAGATCCATGAAGGCGTGATGTGGTGGGATGGTGTTGAGGTTACCGCCGAGGATGTAGCCTGGAGCATCAACCGAATAGTGAGTCCCGAAGACGAAGCGGCCGTCAGGACCATAACTGGCACCCTGGGAAATTACGTTGACCGGGCAGAGGTGGTGGGCAAATACACCGTCCTCCTACACACCAAAGCCCCGGCGGGATTCTTCACCCGGCTTCTGGGCCTGGACGAGTACAAGATAATGCCCAAGCACTGGGTGGAGGCGGGTAACGACCCCAAAGCCCATGACAATATCCTGGGCAACGGCCCATTTATGCCCGTCAAATACAGAATAGCGGTCAGCTACGAGGCCGAAAAGAACCCCAACTACTTCAGGGATGGCCTTCCCTATTTCGACGGCACCAAAACCTTTATATTGACTGACCCGGGCACCGAACTGGCCGCTTATAAGACAGAGCGGGTTTTGATGAGCGGGTCCGTCCAGAACGACCAGAAGATAGAGAGCCTGAACCGGCTGGCCGAGGACCAGGACTTCATCAAAAAGTTCGACATCTGGCCGCTCCCCGGGATAAACGGCGTCCACCTGATAGTCAATACTACCAGGGCTCCATATGACGACCCGAAGGTGAGGGAAGCCATTGACCTGGCCATTTACAGGCAGCCGATCATGCAGGCCTTGGGGCAAGGACGGTACACCATCGGAAAAGCCATGTCCCCGAATAACCCATTCGCACTTCCCGACGAGGAGGTATTGACAAGGCCAGGCTACAGAGAGCAAAACGGGGAGAAACACCCCGGTGATATAGCCAGAGCCAGGCAGCTCTGGGCCGAGGCCGGCTACAGCGCCAACAATGTTCTAGAAGC
Source organism: Dehalococcoidia bacterium (assembly GCA_965225925.1). Lineage (GTDB taxonomy): Bacteria > Chloroflexota > Dehalococcoidia > Lucifugimonadales > JAGWBF01 > CBDDBY01. The sequence goes on from CBDDBY010000005.1 coordinate 1,765,905, forward strand.
TGTCATCATTGCTCCGACCCTCCTCATACATCCCGAGCAGGCCGAGATTATCAAGAGCCAGCTTGAGGAAAACCTGGTACACATAAACATTGAGTTCAGACCGCTGGACGTAGGGGGGTGGATTGGGGCGCTGATTGGCAAGGACTACGACATGTCCTCCTCCGGACGGGGCGCCAGGACCAATGACCCTGACGACCGCTTCGCGCTTATCTACACAGACCACCCCAGGAACTGGTCCTATGACGTGGTCCCCGGCGTAGCTGAGCTGTTCGACGCCCAGAGCCGGGAGCTTGACTTCGAAAAGCGCCAAAAGATCAACTGGGAGATGCAGCGGTTGGTGCTGGACAATGCTCCTGGCACCATGGAAACCGTATGGGAAAGCGCGGGCAACCTGGTCAGCAAGAGGATCATGACCAAGGTGGGACACTACGTCAATGCGGCGGGCCACGGCCAGGTCATGCAACATTACCACGAGTGGCTGCTGCCGAAGCCGTAATCCTACCCCAGGAGATAATTAGTAGGACGGCGTTGAAGCATTAGTCGGTGCTCCGTTTGAGAACAAGAGAAGGGGCCAGGTATCCCTGGCCCCTTCCTAATTTTAACGACCCAGCCCAAGAGCCCGCTCAATGCTTCCGCATTTCAATATCATGAGCGATATCCGGGGCCGGCGGGTTTATGGCAACCGCTGAGACGCAGTTCACAGGGCAGGCCTCATCGCATATCGCTACCAATGATTATTCCCTGTAAGCTTCCATTCGAAGATCCACGAGCTATTCCCATTAGACGGATCAGAATCTGCCGAGGAGGTCCTTAGGCTGGCTGCCAATTTGGCGGAATGTGCCGGAGCAGAGGACCATTTGATATAGGTGGTGATGGGAGCGACGGCTCACGCAACCCGGGGGGAGTCTCCATCCAAAAAAAACGAATCTGTAGGACCAAATCCGTCGCAGGGCAAGAGTTCGGAGGTGCTCGGCAGATACGCCGAGGCCAGGTATCAGGCGGAATAACGGGTTTGGGCTTGTCCTTTCCCATCCTGATACGGCCCTTTTTTTCTATCTCCAAAAAGTGGTGTATGGTGCCATAATCCAAACTATGACAACGGGGTGCCCGACGAGCTGGTCCGCCACATCGTCTGGCTGCTGTTCTACGAAGCTATGCGTATCGTCAAAAGGGGACATGGTTTTTTCGACGAAGACTTGGATGGGTCTGAAGCCGACGGCATTTGGCTCGAACAGCGTGAGCACGAGCAACGGGGGTAGGCCCGAGCGGCGGGTGCCGCGGGATCGAGCTAAAAACCAAGGCGGATTTCTTCTGCGTCAGTCGAAAACCCCAACAACCTGGTAAGAGCCGTATTGGAATTTCGCGTTGCCGCAGAGCTGTCATTATTCTTCTAATTTGGGTGACTTGGGATATCTTCTATTCCTGTCTACGGGATACGAGGACAGAGAAGTTCGATGGCCGGCCTTATTGTTTCTCCACGTGCATAATTTTGTCGTCCAAATGCCCGGCCGATAAAACCTGGGAATCCATCACTGAGCTGGTGTTGGCTCTGATGAGGAAAATCATCGTGCAATACAGCCTGGACCGGGGTCGAATCTATTTGACTGGCCTGAGTTCAGGAGGAGCTGGGACCTGGGCCATCGCGGTAAAGCATCCAGAATTCTTTGCTGCTCTGGCGCCGGTGTGTGTCGATATTCCGGATGTGCCTCAATTTATGGAGAAGCTCAAGAATCTACGGAGTGTACCGATTTGGGTCTACTACGGCGCAAATGGCACAATCACTCCAGTAAAAACCGCGATTCGACAGTGGCACTACTAAGATAAGTCCAGAGCTATGTAGATGTTGCGCCGCGGCTCGGAGTGTTTCCCGTTCTGGCCATAGCCATAGTGGTGTTCGCGTGCGGGGGACTGTGTAGCCAGGCCTCAGGTTGTGGTATCGCCGGCCTGGATACCAATCATTCATTATAAGTTCCCTTTAAGAAGGGCAGGACCTCCTTAACGAAAGCCTCAGGGTCCTCTGTTGGAGGATGATGGCCAAGGCCCGGCATGACCAACTTGCGGGCGCCGGGGATATTGTGAACGAGTATAGACAAAAATTCCAGAGATGGGTCGTACTCGCCATAGACCACCAACGTGGAAGACGGCTTCAAGTGGTGGAAACGGGAGAGGATGTCGTAGGAATATAGGGCCGACATGATTCTATACATCGACCTTCCGGCTTTGGCGTAGAGCTCATTCACCTTCTCCACCCACTCAAGGCGCGGGTCCGCGAAAGAGCCGCGGGCTATCAGTGCCTCCCGGGTGTAAACCTTGGGCAGACCCTGGTCATCAAACCCGGCCTTCAGCCTGGCTCGGCTCTCCTGGGAAGTATTGGGTCCCAGAACTGCACATCCAACCAGCACCAGCTTTTTGACCCGGTCGGAATAGGTCGCTGCCAGCTCCACACCCTGGGCGGCCCCTACCGAAACACCTATGATATGGGCATTCTGGATGTTCAACGCCTCCATGAAGTGAGCTACGGACCTGGGAATATCCAGCCAGGAAAAGTCGTCGTGTAATTCCCCCGATTCGCCGTGGCCCAGCATATCCAGACCGTAGCAGGTAAATTCCCTGGAGAGGGGCTCAATGACCGTCTCGAACCCCCAGCTGGATTGGCCCATGGAGTGCAGCAAGAGCAAGGGGAAACCGCTGCCCTGCTTGACGTAATGAATCCGGCCCTCGGGCACCGAAACAAAATTATTGGCTCCAATATTAGTAGACATAACATATCCTTTGCTGGAAAAATATTAACCCCCTTGGTAAGCCATTGCCGGGTGCACTCCGCTGTCATATTAAAGAGGTCCAGCAGGCCAGGTCAAGCTCTCTACTCCCGTGGCCGAGAGACACCTGGGTGCTTCCACCAAAATGCAGCAGCTACATTGTGTTGTCAGTATGCAAGGTTCGCCTATAATACATCAAGTGCCCCATGCGTTTTTAGTGAGGATTTAGACTCTGCCATTCCTGGTTAGCGAGGGAGTACCGTGATGGAAAGAGTCAGAGGCGTGGTCGCACGTAACAAAGGTGCCCGGGTGAGCGTGGAGACCGTACTCGTGCCGGACCCGGGTCCCGGAGAAGCACTGGTCCGTGTTCAGGCCTGCGGTGTATGCCACACCGACCTGCACTACCGTGAGGGGGCCATCAACGACGACTTCCCCTTCCTGCTGGGCCACGAGGCGTCCGGGGTGGTGGAGCGCGTCGGGGCTGGTGTGGATACAGTGTCCGAGGGGGACTTCGTCATTCTCGCCTGGCGGGCGCCCTGTGGCAACTGCCGGTCATGCCTACGGGGACGTCCCTGGTACTGCTTCGCCAGCCGTAACGCCCGCCAGCCGATGACATTGGAAGACGGTACCCCGCTTGCCGCCGCTCTGGGTATCGGCGCCTTCTGCGAGCTCTCTTTGGTCTACGCAGGGCAAGCCGTAAGAGTTGATTCCAGGGCCCGTCCCGAGGTAGCAGGCCTGGTCGGCTGTGGCATCATGGTCGGCCTCGGTGCGGCCTTATACACAGGGGCTGTAAGCCCCCCGGCGATTCGGTGGCAGTCATAGGCTGCGGCGGAATTGGGAACGCCGCCATCGCCGGTGCCCGTTTGGCCGGCGCCCACACCATAATCGGGGTTGACATCGACGACCGGAAACTTGAGTGGGCTCGCGAGTTCGGCGCCACCGACATCATAAACTCCAGCAGCACCGACCCTGTAAAGAGGATTAGGGAGCTGACAGGAGGCAATGGTGTTAACGTGGCCATCGAAGCTGTGGGAACCCCCGAGACTTACCGGCAGGCGTTTTACTTCCGCGACTTGGCAGGCACGCTGGTCCTGGTGGAAGTGCCGAACCTTGAGATGAAGGTGGAGATCCCCATGCTGGAGGTGTTCGGTCGAGGCGGTGCACTCACATCCTCCTGGTATGGCGACTGCCTCCCTTCCCGGGACTTCCCCATGATCATCGATCTTTACCTTCAGGGTAGGCTGGACCTGGAACGCTTCGTGTCGGACACCATCAAGCTGGAGGATGTGGAGTCAGCCTTCGGCAGAATGGAGCGAGGTGAGGTCCTCAGGTCGGTGGTAGTCATCTAAGAACCTGTCCAAACTACCCCACCCTGAAGGGTAGGACATATACTGCGGGCTTCAGGGCGCGGTATACGGGAATGGTTATTGGATAGGCCCTGAACGGTCCCGGTGGTAGGCGCAGCTATCTCCTGAGATTGGAGGCCCCCAGCTCTTTGCAACCGCAACAACGGCCCCGTATTCCCATCCTTCTCATTCTGCGTGACGGAAATTTCCGAAGCCTCTGGTCCGCCTACACCTTGGTCGAGGTCGCCCGCCGGATGGAGCTGCTGGTCCTCAGCTGGTTCGTGTTGCAGGAAACCAACTCGCCCTTCCAGTTGGGGCTCGTCCTGGTAATCCTGCACATCCCCAGACCGATATTCTCCCTTTTTAGCGGCGCTATCGCGGACCGGTTCAACCGCCACCACATTCTGTTTGTATCCCAAAGCGTCACCATGGCGGTCGCTGCGGCTATCCTGGTCCTTGTCGCGACAGACCTCTTGAAGCCGTGGCAGGTATACGTCGCGGTATTCATACAAGGCACCGCCCTTTCATTGGAATGGCCGACGCGACGGACGGCCATCTCCGATATCGTGAGCCGCAGACAACTGGTAAACGCCATGTCGCTGGACCTGTTGAGCAGCACCGCTGGCAAATTAGCAGGTCCCCTGCTGGCCGGTGTATCGCTCTCTCTGATTGGATTCACCGGGACCTACAGCTTAATTTTGCCCATCCATCTGCTGGCGCTGGGGATACTGACCAGGCTGAGGATTCCGGTATCTCAGAGGGAAAAAGTATTGGAGCCGATGTGGCGCAGCCTGGGGATGGCCATGCGACATATCCTGCAAAGTCCCATGCTGCTGGGCGTGCTCTATGTCACCATTGTAATGAATGCTCTGGTATTTCCGGCCCAGCAGTTCATCCCCGCCGTCGGGCGGGACCATCTGGGAGTGGGACCGGCTCTGGTGGGGCTCCTGGTCGCGGCGGAGGGGTTTGGCCAGCTATTCTCCGCCGTTGTCATCGCCTCGATAAGGAATCACAGATACCATGGCCGGGTGTACGTGGTGGGTGGCCTGACCGTTCTGGCGATGGCGAGCCTGTTCGTCTGGTCGCCCTGGTACGCCGTATCCTTCCTACTTTTGACCTGCGGAGGGATGGGAATGGCCGGCTTCTCAACCATGCAGAGCTCCATCCCGATGTTGTTGTCCCCACCGGAGATGAGGGGAAGGATGAATGGACTTCTCAGCATTTGCATCGGTGTAGGATTTCCGTTGGGGGCCTTGGGCATTGGGGCCACGGCCTCCGCATTCTCGGTCCAGTGGGCTGTGACGGTAAGCACCTTGCTTGCGCTACTGGCCGTTATTCCATCCTTGGTCATGACTCCGATGGTCTTGAAACCGTCCAGTGAGATGTCGGCGGAAACGGCTCCCGATTGATATGCTGGCCAGTGGTGCGTCGCCGGTGGTCAACGTGTCCAGGTGTGGGGGACAACGTCGATTGCTGTAGCGACCAGGGGGCGCCCAATTTCGCCGGGCTTGAAGGCTATTCTACAACCTGGTTGGCCCGCAGTTGCTCAATCCGTTCCGGAGAATAGTCCAAAAGACCTGTCAGGATTTCGTCGGTGTGCTCACCGTTGGTGGGGGTAGGGCCTATGACCACGGGTGTCCGGCTGAAGTGCCACATGTCCCCGGAGACGACGATTTTACCGGCTATGGGGTCGGGCACCTCCACCAAAGCGCGGCGCTCCCAGGGGCTGGGGTCTGCCGCCGCTTGGGCTATGTCGTTCACCGGTGACGCCGTGATGTCGTGGGATGTGAAGTGGGCAACAGCTTCCTTCATGGTCATGCTTGCCAGGAGGGCCGTGGCCACCTCACTGATAGGCCCGGCGTTCTCAATACGTGATTGCCTCTCAACAAAGCGGTCGTCCTCGATCCATTCGGGCTTGTTGAGGGCCCTGCACACCCGGGGCCACTGGTGCTGGTCCGGCGATGTAATGAGGACCCAGCCGTCCTTGCACTGGTATGCTCCGTGGGGAGGCGCGGTGCCGGCTTCCCCCCTTTTGGGTAGTCCCCCTCCGCCCACGTAGGCCGAGATCGGTATCTCCGTGTAGCTGTAGCCCGCGTCCGCCAGGCAGACATCCATGGCCTGGCCCTCACCGGAGCTCTCCCGCTCCCACAGGGCGGCCATGGTACCGATGGCCGCGTGCAGGGCCGTGGTCCGGTCAATCAGCGGCACTCCGGCCTTGATGGGAGGCATCCCTTCCTCGCCCGTAATCATCATTATTCCGGACATTGCCTGTCCGATGGGGTCGTAGCCTATCCGCTCCTTGTAAGGACCGAACTGGCCATAGGCGGACACGTTGACCATGATAATCCTGGGGTTGAGCTCATGGAGAACGTCGTAGCCAAATCCCATCTTCTCGATGGTGCCAGGCCGAAAGTTCTGGACCAAGACGTCGGAGACCTTCACCAGTTCTCTGAGTATCTCCTTGGCCTCCTCCTTCCTGAGGTCCATGGAGAGGCTCTTCTTGCCGCTGTTGTACTGGACGAAGTAGGCGCTCTGCCCGTTGGACCAGGGACCGTGGGTGCGGGTCTGCTCACCACCCAGGCGCTCCACCTTGATCACCTCGGCCCCCAGTCGGGCAAGGACCTGGGCGCAACGGGGCCCGGCCTGATGTCGTCCAAGGTCGAGGACACGAATCCCTTCCAGAGGGGGCCTGGCCTGTCCCATCAAGACACCTCCGCCGTGAGCTTCCAGCAGTATAGGATAATCCACCGGTCTAGCACAAGGGATTATGGGCTCGCCGCGCCAAGCTCCTTGGACAGCCTGGCTTATACAGTAATGCGGTAGGCCCGAAGGGCGTTCCCGGAAAGCAAGTCCGTCTGCTCTTCGAGGCTGAAGTCCCGGACCACTTCCCTGTAGGCGTCGACCAGCTTGGGGAACCCACCCCACATGGTGTCGATGGGCCAGTGAGATGCGAAGACACATCGCTTGGCCCCGAAGGTCTCGATGCATGTGAGGATCCAGGGGCGAAGGCTATCAACGGTCCACTGGTGGTCCACCAGGGTCAGGCTGTCGATCTTACAGATGACGTTTTCGGCCTGGGCTATTGTGGCGATATACCTTTTCCAGGCCTGTATCCCTTCCTCGGTGCGGTCCCAAGGGTACCCGCAGTGAACCAGCACCATGGGCGTGTCGGGAAACCGCTTGGCCAGGTCTCGAGCTTTGGCCATGTCCGGCCCCCGGACGCTCATGTCGCATGTAAGGCCCAGCTTGTCCACCAAAGCGAATCCACGAAGGAAGGCGGGGTCGTCCAGGTTACTGCCGTCGGAGTAGAAGCGGACGCCCTTGAAATTGGGGAACTGGAGGTGGCGGTCCAGGGTTCTCGCGACCTGGGGGTCCATCAGGTCCGTATAGGGCATCATGGCCTGCGGAAACCCAGTCCTATCGGCCTCGGCCTGAAGCCATGTGGTCTCTGCCACCGCGTCCGCCTCCTTGTCCTGGGAGGCCCCGGCATCCACGTGGACCACTGCAAGTACGTTGGAGTCGCGGCTCTCCTCTAGGTACTCGTCCACAACGTGATTCTTGCCCTTGAGGCGTTCCAGGTCATCGCCCATTCTCGGGTCCCGGGCGTCGGGTTCCAGCCAGAAGTATCGCAACTTTGGATTGGCAAGGTCTATGAAGTGGATATAGGTGTCCACGAAGGGAACTTTATCCATCGGTCTCCTCTTTTACCTAAAGAGCATCTACTTAGTTTATTATAACCGACCTAGCCACCTTCCCCTGAACGACCAGTTCTATGGCCTGGTTGATGGAATCCAGGTTAGTAGTGTGACTAACCAGCTCGCGGAGTTTGATTTTCCCGCTCATAAACAGGTCCACTATCATTGGAATATCTGTCCAGGGGCGGGCCGAACCGTAGGCACACCCCATCAGGCTCCTGTCCGCCGTTTGCAGAAATCTGGGCTCTATGGAAATTTTGCTTCCCGAGGGATGGGCGCCGACTATGACGCATGTCCCGCCACGTCGAATGGAGGCGAAGGCCTGGGTCAGGACTTCGCCGTGGCCCACGACATCAAAGGAGTAATCGGCGCCTCTTGCCGTGATCTTCTGGATCTCGGCTACTGGGTCGGCGGTGGAGCTATCCACCGCGTGGGTGGCCCCAAACACTTTGGCCAACTCTAGCTTGGCGGGATTGACGTCCACTGCGATAATGGGGTGGGCGCCGGCCAGTGCCGAGGCTTGGACGGCGTTGAGCCCTACGCCGCCGCAGCCGAAGACGGCGACGCTGCTTCCGGCCTCCACCTTGGCAGTGTTCAAGACGGCCCCGAAGCCGGTAGTTACTCCGCAGGCGATGAGGCAGACGTACTCCAGAGGCGCGTCGTCGGAGACCTTGATACAGGCCCTGTCGGGGACCACGGTGTACTCGGCAAAAGTGGATGCGCTGGAATAGTGGCTTATCTCCTGGGGCGCCGGGCCCGTCGTGTGCAGCCTCTTGGTCCCGTCGAAGAGAGCGCCTTCGTTGCGGAAGGGCATCCGCTCGCACAGATTCGGCTTGCCTTTGGCGCAAAAGAAGCACCGGCCACAGGCGGGCGCCAGACTAATGATGACGTGGTCCCCTACCTTGAGGTCCGAGACTCCCTCTCCTACTTCTTCGATAACACCGGCCCCCTCATGTCCAAGGATGATCGGTAGGGTCCGAGGGTTGGCGCCGTCCATGACATGCAGATCGCTGGCACAGATGCCGCTGGCCACGATGCGGACCATGACCTCTCCATGCTTGGGAGGGTCTAAATTAACATCGGTGACCACCAGGGGTTCATTGACTTTGAACAGAACGGCTGCTTTCATGTATTGCTCCTCGTAAAGGGGTTTGCGACTTCAGGCTACGAGTCCTGTCCTTGGGAAGGAGAGAATCTTAGGATTTAGCCCGAATCCACCGAAGGACGGCCTTGGGGACAGTCCTTGAAGAAGCCAGAGGGTGCTCCTCTGAATCTGGGATAATGGTTTTGGAACAGAAACCAGCCCGGAAACAAGGAGCACCCAATAGATGCTGCCACAGAACAAACCCGACCGTATCCGCATCCTCTTTGACGACCATCGCCTGGTGGCCAATGCCGGCCTGCTCCTGCCGGCCACCCTAGCCCGGCACCTGGGCCTGCGGGAACTCGTCGACCATCACCTTGACCTAGGCGGAGCGCCGGGACGGGCGAACACTGGGGACAAGATGCTGACGCTGGTCGCTTCCGCGCTGGCAGGCGGCGACTGCATCGACGACGCCGATGCGCTGCGCGCTGGTGGGACGGTCGGTGTTCTAGGCTGCGTGGTCAAGGCGTCATCCACCCTGGGGACCTTCCTGCGCAGCTTCCGGTGGGGGCATGTCCGTCAACTCGACCGCGTGAGCCGCCAGTTGTTGGCCCGGGCCTGGGCCGCTGGGGCCGGACCCGGCGACTCGCCCCTGAGCATCGACCTGGACTCGACCATCTGCGAGACCTATGGACTGGCCAAGGAGGGAGCGCGCCACCACGGCTATACCGGCGCCCGCGGCTATCACCCGCTGCTGGCCATTGCCGCCGGCACCGGCGAGGTGCTGATGTCCCGGCTGCGCGAGGGCCGGGCCAACACCGCCCGTGGCGCCGCCCACTTCCTGCGTGAGACGGTGGGGCGGGTGCGCTACGGCGGGGCCAAGGGACAACTCACGGTGCGGGCCGACAGCGGCTTCTACGCCCACACTGTCGTTGCCGCCTGCCGGGAAATGGATGTCCGCTTCTCTATCACCATCCGCCAGCGCGCCAGCCTGCGGGACCTGATCGAGGCGATACCAGAGGAGGACTGGACTCCCATTCCCTACTGGATGGACGGCGCCGCCGATGTCGCCGAGACGACTTACACCCCGTTCCAGACCAAGCCGGACGCCGCGCCGGTGCGGCTCATTGTCCGGCGGGTGAAGCCGACGCCCGGTTCCCAGCTCGCCCTCTTCGCCAGATACAGCTATCACGCCTTCATCACCGACCGCGATGGGGAGACGCTGGAACTGGAGGCCGATCATCGCCGCCACGCCGAGGTCGAGAACGCCATACGCGACCTCAAGTACGGCGTCGGGCTGAACCACATGCCGTCGGGGCGCTTCGCCGCCAACGGCGCCTGGCTGGCGGTCCAGGTGATGGCGCATAACCTGGCCCGCTGGACGGCGCGGATTGGTCTGGGCGAGGGGACCGTGATCACCAAGACCCTCAGGCGGCGGGTCTTCGCTCTGGTGGGACGGATCACCCGCTCGGCGCGCCGCCTCACTTTGCATCTCCCCCGGCGCTGGCCTTGGGAAACCCAATTCAGTCGCGCCTTGGCCCGGCTGCAAGCCATTCCGTTCCCGGCCTGACGGCCAGCCTGCAACTGACCCAACGTCCCCGCAATCTCGCGCCACCCCGGTCGCGAGAGTCCCCTGCTGCGTATCCTCTCGCCATCCCGCGCATCGCAACTCCCGCATAGGGCCTTAGGGGCCCTGTGCGGCGACTGAAGACCGTCCGCCGGCCTCCCATCTACCCCAAGACCCCAGGCCATCTCCCCCTGTAGCTCCCTCACCCACCCCCTTCCGCTGTCCTCACGCCGTCCATCCGTGTCCTTCGGTGGATTCGGGTTTAGTCTGAGGTCTTTATACCCGGTAATGGAGACCGTGATGAGGCGGATTTTACTACCATTGCGGCGGGGCTGTCCAGGGCTGGTCTGGTCAGTGCCAACTTCCAGCAACGGCCAGCTTGAGCCTTCCGTTCAGGTTAAATAGAGTTGGGTTATGGAGCAAGCAGGAGCGGTGGGGCTCGCCGGAGCCAGTGAGATGGTCTACCGGCTAGTCTAGGATCAAGTGGAATCAAAGGCGGGTAACCCGACCTTTATAGGGATGGCGCCGTCAGGTGGCGGCCGCTACTATCCGAGGGGTCTTCATCCGAGGATGGTTTGGCGGGGAGTGTCACTGTGACCGTGGTCCCGGTCCCCTCCTCACTCTCAATCTCAACAGTTCCATTGTGCATCTCCATAATATGTTTAGCAGCAAATAGGCCCAGGCCGTGGCCGTTGGACTTCGTAGAGTGGAAGGGTTCGAACAAGTGCGCCATCTTGTCGGCGGGTATACCCGGTCCGTTGTCGGAAATAGAAATAAAGACCTTACCATTGACTCGATGGGTGCCGATGGTTATAAGACCTCCGTCTTCCAGGGCCTCTATGGAGTTAGCGAAAATATTTGACAAAGCCTCTCGCATAAGCACCGGATTGCCCCTTGCCTTGAGCGTTCCATCGGGACTGTCCCGGTGGGTGGTAATCCTTTTCCGGTGGCGGAGGCCTGCCATACCGAAGGCTTCGTCCACCAGCCCCGGCACATTCAGATCTACCCACTCTTGCCGGCCGATGGATGCGAAGGTCTGTATCAACTCCTGTATCCGCCAGCCCGCCTCGGTAGCGATATCCAGGTGCCTTCGGCCCGGGCTATCCACTTTCTGATGGTCCTCGAGCTCTTCCAGCCTTCCCAGGAGAATGGCCAGGGGATTTTTAATCTGATGGGCCAGGTCCAGGGAAATCGCTCCCACCGAGGCGAGCTTGGCCGTGCCGACAATCCGGCCCTGTAGGGCCTCCAGTTTCTCCAAAGCCCCTTCAAGCTGACTGTTGGCTCGGGCAAGCCTGGAGAAGGCGATGTAGATCATCGCGATGGGGATGATCAGGGCTAGAACGGTCCAGGGGCTCTCCCGGTACACTACAGCCCCCAGAAACCCGAAGGCGAGCTGGGCCAGCTCGGCAGGCCCATTCTCTCTGGTGCCCTGCCACCAGATGAAAAGTGGATTGATTCCCATCTGAAGGCTGGCAGCTCCCGAGACCAACGCCGTGTTGACCAGATACATCACCGCCGCAGCCGGCACCACGGCTGGACTCAATACTTCATCGCCCGAGTTCAAGGCCTGGAATACGACCGATGATATTACAACAAAGAGGACGGTCTCCTCGGCATTGAATGGGTATTTGTACCAGGGGAGGCGAAGTTTCTCTCCCCAAAACCTGTTGAGGACGGTATATGTGGTTATGCCAACGACACCCGCCAGGGCAGCTACCCCTGGGTCCAGAAGAAGTGCAGAGCAAAAGAGGACTGCCGTGGTGACGTCGGCCTTGACCCTGGGTGTAACCGGCAGCGGAAAGCTGCCCGCAACGACGATAAGCAAAATGAAAAGGCCCAGCTCACCAAAGGTCGAGAGACCCCACTGGGCGCCCAAGGCAAAAACGACCATACAGGCCAGACCGGCGAAGAATATGGAGAAGATGTAGACCTGTAAAGGCTTGGGCAGGGCTACGGGTGTTTCGTTCATTCCCACTCTATGTCACCTCTGGCGACCTGTTCTCCCCTGGCGACTGGACGGTTCTATGTGGGCCGGCTTTGCACCCAAAAGGCCGTCTGAATCAAAAACCGGGGACTTGAATCAAAAAGGGGCAGCGGGGCTATCCATCCTCTTCGTCTCTCTTCAGCATGAACTCGCCACACCTATCCTCGTCCGTTACATGAGGCCAAATGCTGGTTAGGGACAGCTCGCTGTCTTTGAAGGTTTGATGCGTTCCTACGCTTGGCGGATATCTTCGGCAAACTGAGGTGGACCCATGAAACTGGACAGGTGGCTAAGAGAGAGTCCTGCTCCTAAACCCGAATCCACCGAAGGACACGGATGGACGGCGTGAGAACAGCGGAAGGGGGTGGGTGAGGGAGCTACAGGGGAGATGGCCTGGGGTCTTGGGGTAGATGGGAGGTCGGCGGAGGGTCTTCAGTCGCCGCACAGGGCCCCTAAGGCCCTATGCGGGAGTTGCGATGCGCGGGATGGCGAGAGGATACGCAGCAGGGGACTCTCGAGACCGGGGTGGCGCGAAATTGCGGGGACGTTGGGTCAGTTGCAGGCTGGCCGTCAGGCCGGGAACGGAATGGCTTGCAGCCGGGCCAAGGCGCGACTGAACTGGGTTTCCCAAGGCCAGCGCCGGGGGAGATGCAAAGTGAGGCGGCGCGCCGAGCGGGTGATCCGTCCCACCAGAGCGAAGACCCGCCGCCTGAGGGTCTTGGTGATCAGGGTCCCCTCGCCCAGACCAATCCGCGCCGTCCAGCGGGCCAGGTTATGCGCCATCACCTGGACCGCCAGCCAGGCGCCGTTGGCGGCGAAGCGCCCCGACGGCATGTGGTTCAGCCCGACGCCGTACTTGAGGTCGCGTATGGCGTTCTCGACCTCGGCGTGGCGGCGATGATCGGCCTCCAGTTCCAGCGTCTCCCCATCGCGGTCGGTGATGAAGGCGTGATAGCTGTATCTGGCGAAGAGGGCGAGCTGGGAACCGGGTGTCGGCTTCACCCGCCGGACAATGAGCCGCGCCGGCGGGGCGTCCGGCTTGGTCTGGAACGGGGTGTAAGTCGTCTCGGCGACATCGGCGGCGCCGTCCATCCAGTAGGGAATGGGAGTCCAGTCCTCCTCTGGTATCGCCTAGATCAGGTCCCGCAGGCTGGCGCGCTGGCGGATGGTGATAGAGAAGCGGACATCCATTTCCCGGCAGGCGGCAACGACAGTGTGGGCGTAGAAGCCGCTGTCGGCCCGCACCGTGAGTTGTCCCCTGGCCCCGCCGTAGCGCACCCGCCCCACCGTCTCACGCAGGAAGTGGGCGGCGCCACGGGCGGTGTTGGCCCGGCCCTCGCGCAGCCGGGACATCAGCACCTCGCCGGTGCCGGCGGCAATGGCCAGCAGCGGGTGATAGCCGCGGGCGCCGGTATAGCCGTGGTGGCGCGCTCCCTCCTTGGCCAGTCCATAGGTCTCGCAGATGGTCGAGTCCAGGTCGATGGTCAGGGGCGAGTCGCCGGGTCCGGCCCCAGCGGCCCAGGCCCGGGCCAACAACTGGCGGCTCACGCGGTCGAGTTGACGGACATGCCCCCACCGGAAGCTGCGCAGGAAGGTCCCCAGGGTGGATGACGCCTTGACCACGCAGCCTAGAACACCGACCGTCCCACCAGCGCGCAGCGCATCGGCGTCGTCGATGCAGTCGCCGCCTGCCAGCGCGGAAGCGACCAGCGTCAGCATCTTGTCCCCAGTGTTCGCCCGTCCCGGCGCTCCGCCGAGGTCAAGGTGATGGTCGACGAGTTCCCGCAGGCCCAGGTGCCGGGCTAGGGTGGCCGGCAGGAGCAGGCCGGCATTGGCCACCAGGCGATGGTCGTCAAAGAGGATGCGAATACGGTCGGATTTGTTCTGTGGCAGCATCTATTGGGTGCTCCTTGTTTCCGGGCTGGTTTCTGTTCCAAAACCATTATCCCAGATTCAGAGGAGCACCCTCTGGCTTCTTCAAGGGCTGTCCCCAAGGACGTCCTTCGGTGGATTCGGGATTAGGCATATTGACCCACCCCTGTTATTAGGAAGTGATGTGCTACGTTAAAAAGACTCTGCCACCCTTAACGTAGTCCAGTCCGAACAGGACGGCATAGAGCTTCCGACAAAGGTATTATCAATGCCATTGCTGATAATGTAGCGTGAGAAAGGTTTACAGTCGCTGTGAATTCTTCACCGGGAATCTCTCCGGCAGCGGAAATACTACAAATCCCAGGACTTGCTTCCGCGGATGTGCTATGCTTGGCGCAAGCGCGGAGCGGAGGAGGCGTTATGAAAGTATACGAAGCCGTAGCGAAGGCAGTGGCAACGGAAGGAATCGAGCTTCTCTTCACTTTCATGGACAGTTCGACCATTGAGCTTGTCCAGGCGCTATCCGAAGAAGGTATAAGGGTTTATCACACCCGGCACGAGCAGGGCGCCGTTTGCATGGCGGATGGATACTCCCGAGCCACTGGAACGCTGGGTATGTGCACGGTGGGAGCGGGACCGGCGCTAGCCCAGACGGGAACAGGGCTTGTGACGGCCCGTAAGGGGCGTTCTCCCGTTCTGGTAATCTCAGGAGACATGCCCGCCGGAGAGCGCAACCAGATCAAGTACTTCGACCAACGCAGCTACGTAGAATCCACCGCCGGGAACTTCGTGCCTCTCCGGAAGCCCGCGACGGTGGCGGCGGACGTCCAGCAGGCATTCCGTTATGTCCGTGCGAGGCGCGGGCCCACGGTACTGAACGCCCCGGCTGATATCCTGCGGAGCGATATTCCCGGGGACTGGAAGTACATTGCAACCTCCGCAATGCCCGGGCCTTTCCGGGTCACTCCGGACCAGAAAGCGGTGGAAAGCGCCGCCGCCATACTGGCGACGGCCAGAAGGCCGGTGATCCTCGCCGGTAAGGGCGCTGTCCTCTCAGGAGCACGCGCGGAGATCGAGGCCCTGGCGTCCCGTGTCGGGGCCCTGCTGGGGACCAGCCTCCTGGCCCAGGAGCTCTTCCGTGGCCACCCCTTCCATATTGGTGTCCTGGGCGATTTCGCCTCGGACCCGGCGGTGGAGCTCCTGGCCCAAGCCGATTGCGTCCTTGCAATTGGCGCATCCCTTAATCCCTACACCACCGGTGGCGGCCGACTGGCGCCTCGGGCCACGGTGATCCACATCGACCAGGACCCAGCCCGGTTCAACGAGGTCACCCCCATTGAGCTGGGTATCCAGGGCGATGCCCAAGCCACCGTCGCCGCTATTAACGCCTGCCTGGAAATGGCAGGCATATCCGAACGGGCCAGCTACTGGTCGAGTGACCACCTTCGGGAGTCTATCCAGGCCTGCTGCGTGAAGCCGCCTCCCCCTGCGGAAGAGCCATCCCAGCCCATTCACCCGGCTAATTTCCTCGCGGAGCTGGACAAGATATTGCCCAAGGATAGGACCATCATTTTAGGAGCCGGCGTGCCTCGCCGTGATAGGGGCGCTGGGTTTGTATTCGACTACATCACCGTACCGGACGCCGAGTCCATGATCCGCACCGGGGATTTCGGTTCCATCGGCCTGGGAATGTCCGCAGGCATAGGCGCCGCCCTGGCCCGGCCGGACAGCTACTGCGTGGCCTTCGAGGGTGACGGCGGGTTCATAATGCATCTCCAGGAGCTGGAAACGGCGGTTCGTTACCAGGTCCCCCTAACAATTGTGGTAATGAACGACGCGGCCTACGGGGCCGAGGTGATTGCATTGAAAGCGCTGGATAAACCGGCGACCCTGGCGCTGGCAGATGACGTAGACTTTGCAGGAGTGGCCCGGGCCCTGAACGCCAGGGGCGTGACCGTGCGGAGTATGTCCGACATGGATACCGTCGCCGCCGAGATCCGGAAGAAGGACGGCCCCCTGGTGTTGGACGTGAAGATCAAGAATTGGACATAATGAACCAGACCAGCGGGTAAGGCCGCAGGGGTGTCTACCCACACTTCAGCAGAGGTGGTAAAATCTGTTGGAGACGAAACCAGGTGCTCAGGGCATAAATAGGTTGAAGGGTGTCCAGGGTCGGGCAACGATACCACTTCTCGATACCACTTCTAAGCCCGAATCCACCGAAGGACACCGGTGGACGGCGTGAGGGCAGCGGAAGGGGGTGGGTGAGGGAGCTACAGGGGAGATGGCCTGGGCTCTTGGGGTAGATGGGAGGGCGGCGGAGGGTCTTCAGTCGCCGCACAGGGCCCCTAAGGCCCTATGCGGGAGTTGCGATGCGCGGGATGGCGAGAGGATACGCAGCAGGGGACTCTCGCGACCGGGGTGGCGCGAGATTGCGGGGACGTTGGGTCAGTTGCAGGCTGGCCGTCAGGCCGGGAATGGAATGGCTTGCAGCCGGGCCAAGGCGCGACTGAACTGGGTTTCCCAAGGCCAGCGCCGGGGGAGATGCAAAGTGAGGCGGCGCGCCGAGCGGGTGATCCGCCCCACCAGAGCGAAGACCCGTCGCCTGAGGGTCTTGGTGATCACGGTCCCCTCGCCCAGACCAATCCGCGCCGTCCAGCGGGCCAGGTTATGCGCCATCACCTGGACCGCCAGCCAGGCGCCGTTGGCGGCGAAGCGCCCCGACGGCATGTGGTTCAGCCCGACGCCGTACTTGAGGTCGCGTATGGCGTTCTCGACCTCGGCGTGGCGGCGATGATCGGCCTCCAGTTCCAGCGTCTCCCCATCGCGGTCGGTGATGAAGGCGTGATAGCTGTATCTGGCGAAGAGGGCGAGCTGGGAACCGGGTGTCGGCTTCACCCGCCGGACAATGAGCCGCGCCGGCGGGGCGTCCGGCTTGGTCTGGAACGGGGTGTAAGTCGTCTCGGCGACATCGGCGGCGCCGTCCATCCAGTAGGGAATGGGAGTCCAGTCCTCCTCTGGTATCGCCTCGATCAGGTCCCGCAGGCTGGCGCGCTGGCGGATGGTGATAGAGAAGCGGACATCCATTTCCCGGCAGGCGGCAACGACAGTGTGGGCGTAGAAGCCGCTGTCGGCCCGCACCGTGAGTTGTCCCCTGGCCCCGCCGTAGCGCACCCGCCCCACCGTCTCACGCAGGAAGTGGGCGGCGCCACGGGCGGTGTTGGCCCGGCCCTCGCGCAGCCGGGACATCAGCACCTCGCCGGTGCCGGCGGCAATGGCCAGCAGCGGGTGATAGCCGCGGGCGCCGGTATAGCCGTGGTGGCGCGCTCCCTCCTTGGCCAGTCCATAGGTCTCGCAGATGGTCGAGTCCAGGTCGATGCTCAGGGGCGAGTCGCCGGGTCCGGCCCCAGCGGCCCAAGCCCGGGCCAACAACTGGCGGCTCACGCGGTCGAGTTGACGGACATGCCCCCACCGGAAGCTGCGCAGGAAGGTCCCCAGGGTGGATGGCGCCTTGACCACGCAGCCTAGAACACCGACCGTCCCACCAGCGCGCAGCGCATCGGCGTCGTCGATGCAGTCGCCGCCTGCCAGCGCGGAAGCGACCAGCGTCAGCATCTTGTCCCCAGTGTTCGCCCGTCCCGGCGCTCCGCCGAGGTCAAGGTGATGGTCGACGAGTTCCCGCAGGCCCAGGTGCCGGGCGAGGGTGGCCGGCAGGAGCAGGCCGGCATTGGCCACCAGGCGATGGTCGTCAAAGAGGATGCGGATACGGTCGGGTTTGTTCTGTGGCAGCATCTATTGGGTGCTCCTTGTTTCCGGGCTGGTTTCTGTTCCAAAACCATTATCCCAGATTCAGAGGAGCACCCGCTGGCTTCTTCAAGGACTGTCCCCAAGGACGTCCTTCGGTGGATTCGGGCTAAGGAAAGCGCAAATGGAAGAGATCGGTTTCTGGCTGCCCAGCAGTATGCCCATCACCGATTTTCCTGAGATCACCAAGCTTGCCGATGAACTGGGCTATTATTCCGCCTGGGCGAGCGAGGGGCGGCATGGGGACCAGTTCTCTATCCTCACCGCCTGCGCTATGGCCAGCAAACGCATCATGCTGGGCACCAACGTCTCCAGTGTCTTCGTCCGCAGCGCCCCCCTGATCGGTATGGCTGCCGCCACCGTTGACATTTACTCCAACGGCCGGTTCATCCTGGGGCTGGGGACGGACCATCGAAGCCAGATTATCCCGATGCACGGCCTGGAATTCTCCAAGCCTATACCCCGTATTCGAGAGACGGTTGACATTGTCCGCCAGTTGTGGAGGGATGATGAGGTAAGCTACCCAGGGGAAATTCTGAACATCCAGAAGTTCGATTTCATGTACGGGTTCAAGCCGGTACGGAAGGAGATTCCCATCTATCTGGGGGCGGTTTTCCCGAAAATGCTGGGCATCGCCGGGGAGATAAGCAACGGCGCCATAATGATTAACTACAATATCGACAAAATCTCCGAGGCGCGCGGGCACTTTATCGCAGGGGCCGAGAGAGCCGGTAAAAGGCCCGAGGACGTCGTTCTCTCCACCCTGATTTCTACGCTGGCCGCCGAGAGTCACGAGGAAGCACGCCACCGTATGCGGCTCAATTTCACCAAGGCGGTGACCGGAAGGGTTAACCTTTCCCGTTACTCCCGCCTCCAGACTGAGATGGGCTTTGGCGAGGAAAGGGCCGCCATGTTTCAGGCGCTGGCCGAGGGTGACCGGGAGCGGGCGATGTCTATTATTTCCGACGAGTATCTCGATAAAATGACCATCACCGGCACCCCCGGTGAGTGCAAGGAAAAAATCGAGGCGTTTCGGGCGGCCGGTATCGACCTCCCGCTTATCCACCCTTTGGGGGATAAGAATGAGATCGTCGCAACTTTGAAAGCCCTGGCGCCTGGGTAAGCCCTTAATTAGCCGGTATTGTGCCCCGAGCGGCGCGCCCGGGAATTCGAGTCTCGATCTGAGTTTTGATGGGAGGGAGCATGGATTACACTTTCCCAGGCAGCCGTCCAATAGCCGCCGACCGGGAGGACGGCAGCTACCTGGACTTCGCTGAGGGGGCCCGCCTGTTCATAATGAGCAAGCTACAGCCGGCGGCCCGTAAGGCGACCCAGGCTGTGATGGAACAGGCCTTCGCCAATCCCGACACCACCCCGAAGGATATCGAGGGCATCGGCCACGTAATCGCCTCCGCCCCAATCTCCGCCACCGGCTACCGCGTCCAGCGGACGGTCCAGGAGATGATCTGGCGGACGACTTACGATACCCTTTACAAGCGAGAGGCGGAACTCCTGGCAGAGCTGGATGCCGCAGACTCGATGGGACCGGGTAGTGTGGAGTACGATCCCAATTTTAAATATCCCGACTACTTCACCGGCACCGAGTTCCATCTGGAAAAGGGCGGCTACGCCGATCCGTTGGGAGGATACATCTACCACCTGGGTGGCAATGTGTTCCACTCGGGTCTGAATGAGCGATGGGACGGCAACACAGCGATAGTTGGCAACGTCCCTCTGCCGGCGGATGGCCGGGTCGGGCGGGTACTGGAGCTGGCCTGCTCACCAGGGCTGTCCAGCATCGCCCTCAAGGAGCGTTTCCCCGAAGCCGAGCTTTGGGCCACCGACATCGCCGCGCCGATGGTGCGGTACGCCCACAAGCGTGCTGTGGAGCTGGGGCTGGACATCCACTTCAAGCAGATGGCGGCCGAGGAGATAACATTCCCGGATAATCACTTCGACCTGGTTTACGTTCACATAATGTTCCATGAACTGCCGGTTGAAGTCTCCCGGCAGGTCATGGACGAGGTGTACCGTGTGCTGCGTCCCGGAGGTGTATTCGCGGCGTCGGATGGCGTGGACAACTCAATGACCACGCCAGGCAGCGCGGAGCGGGCGTTGAGTGAATACAGCCGGTGTTGGCAGGCCCTCTACAATGGCGAGATCTACACGGTAGATTTTGGCCAGACGGACCTGGCGGGCCTGATGCGGGAGGCTGGGTTCAAGAACGTTATCCCGAACCACACCTCAAATATGCATGCCTGGGGCCCCAACCTGGCGCTGCCTGTGCGTGTGGGCGAGAAGTAGCGGAGGGAGCGACCGCCATGGGCCTCGCTATTGAAAAACTAAACTTGGCAGGCGGCCTCGAGTCCTTCGCCCCTGACCTTATCGTTGTCGGAGCCGGCACCGCCGGGCTGCCCCTGGCCATATCCGGCGGCGAGGCCGGGGCACGGGTGCTGGTCCTAGAGAAGACCGGGCAGATCGGCGGGACTCTCCATCGGACTGGGGGCAACATATCCGCCGGCGGGACTCGCCGGCAGCGCCAGCGGGGGATCGAGGACTCGCCCGAAGACCACTACCGGGACATCATGCGGATCAGCCACGAGGAAGTGGAGCCCGAGCTCACTCGTCTGGCTTGCCGGCTTGCTCCCGGAATGGCGGACTGGCTTGAGGAGAATGGCTTCGATTTCGACCCCGCCACTCCTACCATCACCTTTTCCCACGAGCCCTACGGCACTCCCCGCACATTCTGGGGGGTGGACCCAGGCCAATCGATCCTCGCCGTATTTGAAAAACTGATTGCGCCATTGCTGGCAGAGGGCAAGGTACGGATCTTGCTGGATACCCCGGCCGAGGGGCTTCTCCTGGAGGATGGACAGGGGGTGGGTGTAGCTGTGGCAGGTCGCGAGTTTCGTGCCTCCTCGGTGGTCATCACCACCGGAGGATTCGCCAGCAATCCCGATCTCTACGCCCGGTTCAGCGGCGGATTCCGGCCCCTCTCCTCAGGGATGCCCGCTTCCACCGGCGACGGCATCATCCTGGCCGAGGAGGCAGAGGCAACAGTCGCCGGCGAGGGCATTTTCCTGCCCACCGTCGCCAGCTTTGCCGACCCCGACCATCCCGGCCAGGTCTACCGGAATGAGGGCGGCCAGACGGCCGGGCCCGAGCTGATCCCACAGCTGCGACCTCCCTGGGAAGTATGGGTAACGACATCCGGGGAGCGATTCCTGCGAGAAGACGAGCCGGACATCGAGGTGAGAGAGGATGCGGTGAAGGACCAGGGACTGAAATTCTGGATCGTCTGGGATGAAGGGATCCAGAGAGAAGCTCCTCCTCTTATGCCCACCTGGCCTTTGGAAAAATTACGAAAAGAAGTTGAATCCGGACGAATGATCCAATCCGGCGGGTCACTCTTTGAACTGGCCGGGAAGATGGATGTCCCCCCGCCGGCCCTGGAGGTGACAATCGCCATTTATAACGACGCAATAAAGTCGGGCGCCGCGGACCCATTGGGACGCCGGCACCGGCCCCGTCCCATCGGAGAAGCGCCCTATTACGCCGCCCTTCTCCATGGCTTTGCCAACCTGAGCTGGTCCGGGCTGCGGGTAAACAACGATCTGGCGGTGCTCCGCGCCGATGGATCGCCCATCGCTGGGCTCTACGCTGTGGGAGAGGTACTCGGGTTCAGCACATTCAGTGGGCGCGCCCACTGCGGAGGGATGAGCGTCGGCCCGTGCATCTCCCTGGGCCGGTACCTGGGCCTCAGGCTGGGCGAGCGTGCCGCGACCCTTCGGGCGTGATGGCTAAAGGCGGGGCCCCAAGCCGGAATCGGAAAGAACTCCATGCCGGATGAACGGCGTTCAGTGTTGGAGGTGAACGGTGGCAAAACGCACTAATGCCAAAGGCGAATCATCGTCGGCCGTCGGCCAAGCCCGTGTGTCTGACGGGACCGGCGCAGTCGTAAGCCCGGCGTTCCCTAAAGAGGGCGTCAAAAACCCGACGTATTTCCCGGATCCTATCAACGACAACTTGCTGAATATTGCACTGGAGCTTGGCGCAGCCCTCTGGGTCGTCAAGGACCGGCTGCGTGTGCTGGAGGACCTGCTGGCTGAAAATGGCGTTGTATCCAAAGAGGCGATGGAGCGCTATCAAACGCCGCCGGAGCGTGAGGCCAAGGTCAAGGCGCAGCGGGAGGCCTTCATCAGCCGGATATACGGTTGCCTCAACGAGAACGCCGGCTGATCGGTCACCCTGTTCCCCCTCAGACCACCCTTCGGAATAGCCTAAATGCATACACCAAGTGGTCTGGATTCTCCGGATAGCGGACTACTGTTGACGGACCAAAACTGACAGCCTACAATCTTAATCGAGTACCCGTTGTCGAGGCCATGCAAAGTAAATAAGGAGAATAGCGATGCAATACGACCTGCTGATAAAGAACGGGCGAATTGTGGACGGTTCCGGGATGCCCTCCTTCCGAGGGGACGTTGCCGTGAAGGATGGGAAAATTATGGAGACCGGCCGGTTAAACAGCCCGGCGACCCAAACTATCGACGCCGATGGTCTGACCGTCTCCCCCGGGATAATAGACATCCACTGCCACTACGACGCCCAGGTCCTTTGGGACCCTCTATGTAGCTTCTCCTGTTATCACGGGTCCACCACGGTGGTAATCGGAAACTGCTCCGTTGCTCTGGCTCCTGTAAAGCCCGGCGGCCGAGGCTTCGAGCGGGCCGCCGAGTTTCTGTCATACGTGGAAGCGATTCCAATGGAGGTGCTGCGCACCGTGGATGTCACCTGGGAGAGCATACCCCAGTATATGGACACTATAGACGACAGCCTGGGGGTCAATGTTGGCTCCCTCATAGGCCATTCCCCCTTGAGGTACTACGTCATGGGGGACGAGTGCCAGAGCCGTCCAGCCACTGGGGATGAACTCGAGGAGATGCGCAGACTGGTTCATGAAGGCATGTCCGCTGGCGCTTTAGGCCTGTCGACCAACCGAAATATGCGGCATCTGGATGCTAACGGCGTTCAGATCCCCGCGTGCTGGGCCACGGAAGAAGAAATATTCGCCCTGGGAGATGTGCTCGGGGAGCTGGGCACGGGCATCATTCAGAGTGGCGGCGGCCAGGACGCGGAGGTGAAAGACCGATTTATGAGCAGGCTGTCCCAGGCGACGGGCCGACCCGTATTGTGGAACAGCCTGAACATCGCGGCCCGAAACCGGGAGGATCTCATGGCTATAGTGGACGAGACCTCCAAGGCGGGCATTCGGGCATATCCCAATTGCACGCCCAGGCTGGCCCTGGTGCGTTTCAGCATGAAGAACTGCCAGTATTTCAACGGCTTTCCCACATGGGTCCCGATCTTGATTGAATCCGAAGAGGAGATGATGCTGGCCTACAGGGACCCGGAAATCCGCCGAAAGCTGCATGAAGAGGCGGTGGAGGGAAGCGCCGGAGTACCCAGCGGCATGATACGCAACTGGTACGACCACATGTGGGTCGAGGAGCCTGTACTGGAGAAGAACCAAGGACTGAAGGGTAAATTCATAAGTGAAATAGCCAGGGAGCAGGGCAAGGAAATTTTGGAGACCTTCCTGGACCTGGTGGTGGAGGAAAACCTGGACACGGTCTTCAAGACCCGTCCAACGGTGGACAAAGAAGGACTGAAAAAGACCCTCAATTACCCCTCCACTACCCTGGGGAACTCCGACGGCGGGGCCCATACTCAGTTCCAGTCAGGGTACGGGTATGCGACCAACATACTGAACTGGGTCCGTGAGGAAGGGATTATGTCGTTGGAGCAGGCAGTCAGACGGCTCACTTTCGAGGCGGCATCACGGTTCGGCATCTTCGACCGGGGTCTGCTCCGTCCCGGCATGGCCGCCGATATTATGGTCTTCGACCCCAAAACCGTGAAGGCGCTGCCCGAGGATATAGTACATGACTTTCCTGCGGATGGGTGGCGCATAAGGGAGATGGCGGAGGGGGTCAAGTACACGGTGGTCAATGGCCAGGTGCTGATAGAAGATGGCAAGCACACGGGAGCGCTACCTGGGCACGTCATTAGGAACTCCCTTCACCAGACCAACCATCAGTAATAATTGAGCTAAGACCAGTTCTCCCCAAGGAGTTGACGTGGAGAAGGTAGACATACCCTTTCTTTCCACCGCAGAGCTTGGCGACCTGATAAAAAACAAAGAGGTCTCACCGGTGGAAGCTGTCGAGGCTTACCTGGAGCGTATCGACGACCTCGACTTCAAGTTCAACGCCTATTTCACGGTATGCCGGAAAGAAGCCTTCAAGGCCGCTAAAGCGGCGGAACAGGCCATCCTCCAAGGGGATTACCTGGGCCCCATGCACGGAATCCCGGTGGCCGCTAAAGACCAGTTCTGGACCAAGGGCATCCGCTCCACCGGCGGCTTTTACCTCCTGGCCGACTTTTTTTCGGACGAGGACGCCACCGTCATAGCCAACCTGAAAAGAGCCGGGGGCATCATTCTGGGCAAGACCAATATGCCTGAGTTGGCCATATTTCCTGACCATCGTTTCAGCACAGTACACAACCCCTGGGACCTGGATAGGCACACGGGTGGGTCCAGCAGCGGGTCGGCGGCAGCGGTCTCCGCCTTCCTATGCTCGACGGCCCTGGGAGAGGATACATCCGGCTCCATACGGAATCCGGCGGGCTGGTGCGGCCTGGTTGGGCTCAGGCCCACCTGGGGTAGAGTAAGCCGCTATGGTTGTACTCCCGGCGCTTGGTCCTTTGACACCATCGGGCCCATATCCCGTACCGTGGAGGACTCCGCCATCACTTTGGGCGCTATCGCAGGGCGCGACCCCAAAGACCCCTACACGTGGAATACGCCGGTCCCTGACTACCGAAAAGCGTTGACCAGCAATATAAAAGGGATCCAGGTCGGTATTATTACGGAGCAGGTTGAGACCGACGTTGTCGAGCCCGCGGTCAGGGATGCGGTGGTTAAAGCCACCTCAGTGTTAGCCGAATTGGGCGCGGATGTAGAGAATGTCTCTATTCCTCTGACCAGCGATGCCGTCATAATCTCAACTGTGGTTCAGAATGTCGAACCGCCCGTGAACTACCGGAGTTGGATGAAGGAACGTTTCGGGGAATTTGGCCGCGTCTCTCGAGTAAGCCTCCTGACGGGAAGCATTATTCCCGCCCATGCCTACTACAAGGCCCAGAAGCTGAGGAGCATGCTGCGCAGCCAGATTCTTGAAGCCCTGGAGCGATACGACGTCCTGGTGCTGCCAACTTCGGGGAGGCCTGCCCCGAGAATAGAAAGTCCCCCGGTTATCACCAGCAAAGAGATAGCGTTAGGCACGCCACATCTTCTCTCCCGCCCCGCCAACATAGCCAGCGCTCCCGCCATCTCCCTACCCTGCGGATTCACTCCCGACGACCTGCCTATAGGGCTTCAGATTATGGGTTCCCCCAAGGGGCGAAGAGACCGTCCTGAAGGTGGCCCACGCCTATGAGCAGAACACTCCCTGGCACACCGTGAGGCCGCCCAACGCGTAATATCGGTCCAACAAGGAGGTTATGATGCCCATTGAGCAGAATGCCCCGGAACTTGGGCGTCTCTTGGCGACGGACCAGGAGGTCGAAGAGCTGGGCAGCGGCTACGGAGGCGACATGGGGCCAGCCGAGGGGCCTGTCTGGTGGAAGGAAGGCGGCCACCTCCGCTTCAGCGACATGCACAATCAACGGCGGATGAAGTGGGATGAGACCGAGGGGGTAACGTTGCTGGCCCAGCTCACCAATAACGCCAATGGGCTCACCCGTGACCTCCAGGGCAGGATAATAGCCTGCCAGCACGTCCTCCGCCGTGTGGCCCGCCTGGAACATGACCGGACCGTTACCGTGGTGGCTGGCCAGTATAATGGTACGAAGTTAAACCACCCCAACGACGTCGTAGTGAAATCCGACGGAAGCATCTACTTCACGGACCCAGGGGCGCCTGACCCGGAGCTGGACCTGGACTTTTCAGGGGTGTACCGGGTCTCCCCGGACCTGGGCAACATGACCTTGCTGGTCCGGGACTTCGTCGTCCCCATTGGACTGGCCTTTTCCCCGGACGAAAGTGTGCTTTATATCGACGACTCCCACCGGGGCCACATTCGCGCCTTTGACCTGCAGCCCAACGGGACCCTGGCACTGGGCTCGGACCGAGTATTCTGCGATATGAAGGGAGAACGGCCCGGAATGCCGGACGGGATGAAGGTGGACGTGGAGGGGAACGTCTACTGCACGGGGCCCGGCGGCGTGTGGGTCATAGACTCATCCGGCAAGCACCTGGGGACCATATTAACCGGAGCCCAACAGACCACGAACTGCGCCTGGGGTGGTGATGACTGGATGACCCTGTTTATCACCACCTTCCATACTTTGGCCCGGATACGGGTGAAAGTCCCCGGGGTACCCGTCTCCTCGCTAAACGGCTAGGTCATGTAGTTCTTGAACCGCTCGGCGAATTCATCCTGGCGGACAGCCTGAGCCAACACCTCGGGAAGGACCAGAGAGGACGCCAGTTCAGAAGTTGACTTGCCCTCTCTCAGCGCCTTTAGCGATTCGTACATCGCCTTCACAGAGGCGCGAAAGGCCAGGTTCCCCGCCTTACCGATACGTATGCCATTGGCTGCAAGGAAATCGTCGTCCAGTCGGTCAACCTCCTGGCCCGTCAACAATGGCAGCTTGGTCTCGGCGTGTATTGCTTCGATTGCTCTCATGCCGGTGGCAGTGATCTCCGGGTCTGGCTTACCGCCCTGATACCCTCGTACATCCCTGGTCAAGCCGACTTCCAGGTGGATGGCATCAGCGCCAGCCTTTTCGTAGGCTTTGACCCGCCGGATGGCCTCGGGAACATCCCCAGCGATCAATCCGCTGTTCCGGGCAGCGATTACCAGGCTTGGGTCCTGCCGGGCGGCCAGGGCGGCTTTCAACCTGCCCACATACTCATCCAGGGGAATCAGCTGCTCTTCCACCATGGTGATATGACCGGAACGCCCGAATATTTCGCTGCCGAAAGAGATGGGCTCCACCTGGTCGTCGATGGTCATGCAGGACACGCCGGCGGCCTCAAACGCCTCCACCGTACGCATGACATTTAGGGCGTTTCCATAGCCGTGATGAGCGCCTGCGTAGAGGCTGATATCGCTTGCACGGCACATGTGGCTTATGTGCTCCGCCATCTCGCTCATCGTTACCATCACCATATGGTGATTGGGAGCGGCCAGCAGCACCGCCTGGGCGATGGGGCCCGGCAAAAGCCCGGCTTCGAACCCCAGCATCTCTGCGATTCGGGCCGATATGGGGTCGTGTACCGGTGCAGGAACGACGCACTTGTCGCCCGCCAGGATTTCACGGAATCTTTCTCGCCGTTGAGTAAAGTTCATAAGACGCCTCCTCCGGTAATTAAATCTCTAAAGGCCAAGTTAGTGCTACACCAGCCATGGCCGCTGTTTAACTCCCGCCGATGGCCCGGAGGAAGTCCTGGGAGTTTACGACAGTGCTCTGCTTGGGGAATATCTTCTGGGTGAGCACCCGGTGTATCTCCTCATCGAAGTCCGCGCAGCAGTCGGCCAGCGCCACGATCTCGTAGTCGGCGTCGAAGGCAGCCCGCATGGTGGACTCCACCACTCCACTGGTGGATATGCCCAGCAGCACCAGGCTTGTGATGTCTCTGGCCTTCAGGATGGTCTCCAGGTCGGTGGTGGCGAAGGCGCCCACCCGCTTCTTGGTGATCACCAGGTCTCCCGCTTCGGGGGCTACTCCTGGATGGACCTCGGACCCTTCGCTTCCCTCAATCAGCAGGCCTAATCGTTTCACGTTGCTGAACGCCTTATTCCTGGGGCTCACCTCGGGATAACCCTCCCGGAAACGCACCACTATGTAGATTACGGGAATTCCCGCCCTACGGGCGCCCCGCAGCACCGACGATGCACTGTCCAGAAGCTCATCTTTACCGGAGGTAACCGCTTCCACCACGGAGGTCTGATAGTCCATGATGAGGACGGCGGTATGGTCCCTGTCAATGCTTAGCTGTGTCGTCATGCTCCAGCACCCCCTATGATTAATTAAATGCCGCTGGTAATTATACCCGCATTTCCCGGACCACCAGCGACCAAGATGTCTAGGCCAGCTTCCACACAGCATTGGCTTGGTTTGTGTCTTATCTCAGCCCGCTGAAGCCCCATTCTTGTGGGCTACCAGGATGGAGTAGAGGAGGCTGTTTACGGGTGTGGGAACGCCTACCTGACGTCCGGCCCTGACTATGGACCCCGTCATCGAATCCAGCTCCAGGGGCCGCCCCAGCTCAATGTCGGTATGCATGGAGGACTGGAGGTTATTCGCGAGGCTCTCGATGAACTTCATGGTCTTATCCACAACGTCCACGTCGAGGTTCACGCCGCTGGCCCTTGCCACGGCTTCAATCTCTTTCATAGCCATGAGGAGCATCTCCCGAGATTCGTCATACTGAAGAAGACGGTCGATGGGGGCGCGGGCGGATGTAGTCGCGCTTGCTAATGTGGTCACGAAGAGTGACTTGGTCCACAGCTCCTTCACCACATCATCACTGAGATCGGTGGGTATCCCCGCCGCCTGGAAGGTCTCCAGAATGCCTTGGGCGCGGCTGGTTCGTTGCCCGTCCAACTCTCCAAAGACGATGCGGCCAGGGGTCCCCTGGTGTCTGATCACCCCCGGGGATTCGATCTGCGTGGCGATGTAGGTCGCGCCGGGCAGCACCCTCTCCGGGCCCACTGCGCTGACCAGGTCTTTGTAGCTGTCAACCCCGTTCTGAAAGCTGAGCAGGGAGGTATGCTCCCCGATTAGGGGCTCCATGGCCGGAATCGCCCTGTCATTCTGATAGGTCTTCACAGCAAGGATGACCAGCTCCACTGGGCCCACCAGCCTAGGGTCGTCGGAGGCGTCTACCTTTATGTTGAAGTCCCCCTGAGGATTCTTCAGCGTCAGGCCTCCGGCACGGATGGCTTCCAGATGGACACCCCTGGCTATAAGGGTTACGTGGTTCTCAGCCCTGGCCAGGAACCCGCCGAAGTAGCCCCCAACTCCCCCAGCACCCACTACTGCGATATGCATGGACACCTTCCCGCCCAGTTAATTTTAAACGACACACTCCATTTATGTACCTGGCGACACCCAAGGAAGGCAATGCCACGGATTTCCGGCGGTTGGGGAGCGGGTAGGGAAATCACCTAGAGGCGGGACGCAACGAAGATGGGGGATTGCTTGCGGTAAACTTGGATGCGCATGCGCCCGGATTCGACCACGAAGATCATCCCGTCATCATCAACTTCAACCGCAATTGGCCCCCAGAACAGCTTTTCGCGCTCCAGGTCCGGCGCTCTATCCCGTTCTTCCCACATCTCCGG
The DNA here is from genome assembly GCA_965225925.1 of Dehalococcoidia bacterium. GTDB lineage: Bacteria > Chloroflexota > Dehalococcoidia > Lucifugimonadales > JAGWBF01 > CBDDBY01. The sequence goes on from CBDDBY010000005.1 coordinate 1,795,433, forward strand.
ATTGGCGTCCAGCTTGGCCTTGCCCCACTTGGAAATAGTCGCATCGCCGGTCAGTTTTGTGATGAAACTGCCATCGTCACCGAACACCTGAAGCCGGTCGTTCATATAGTCGGTCACGTAAATAATCCCACTGTTGTCTACCGCGACGCCGGTGGGGCGGTTGAACTCCCCGTCTCCAGTACCAGAACTGCCGAATTCCATCAGGAACCGGCCGTCGGGAGTAAACTTCTGGATGCGGTCGTTGCGCCAGTCGGCCACATACACGTAGCCTTCACTGTCGATGTCGATGCCCCAGGGCATGTTGAATTCGCCTTTACCGCTTCCCGCGCTTCCCCACTTGCCCAGGAACTGTCCATCTTTGGTGAACTTCTGAATACGGTTGTTCAGTGTGTCGACCAAATAGAGGTTGTCATCCTGGTCGAAGGCCATGCCGGAGGGCCGGTTCAGTTCACCGTCGCCGCCGCCGGCCGTTCCCCATTTGCCAATCCATTCCCCGTCTCTGGTGAATATGGAAATCCGGTTAAGCCACTCATCGGCCACGTAGGCATTCCCTTCTTTGTCAGGGACGATGGAGGTGGGCCAGACGAGGGCGCCATCGCCGGAAGTAATTTCGGGCGGCCCCGTTCCTGAAACTCCGAGGCCGAATTCCGCGATCAAATCTTCTCCTACGGTACATATGGTAACCCGCGTGCCTTGAGGACGATACTCGTGAGAGCGGCTCGCCACGTAGACCAGGTCTCCTTCGCCCCGCGCCACTGCTACAGGGGTATGGAATCCACTGCCGAAGAGCTCGGAACGGCCGATGGTGTGGCTGTATCGGAATGATACGTGGCTGATATGGTTAGTCATATTCGCCTCACGGATTAAAGGTTTTACAGCCTAAGTCCCAGACCACCTTCAGGCGGTCCGGCTGGCCGCACAGCCATAGAGGGAGCGGGTGTGGTCCGGTCGAAGCACCCTTCACTCCTATAAGAAGCCAAGCTGCTCGAAGCTGCCCCCGACTATGGGCTTGGAGTCCAGGCCCATCCACCGCTCTATAAGCGTGGCGTAGGTCCCACGGAAGTCGTTGTTGTATTCTAGGTCCCCCTCCACCAGCTTCTCCGGCGCCAGCGATGGGTACTCTCCATACAGTCCTCCCTTTACCGCGTCGCCTATCACGAAGGCGATGCCCCCGGCACCGTGGTCCGTGCCCGAGCCGTTGTCGTGCACCCGCCTCCCGAACTCGCTGAATACCAGCACCACCACTTCCTTTTCAGCGCCGTGTTCCTTAATGTCATCATAGAAGTCACTTACTGCATTGGACCACTCGGCGCACAACCGGGCATGGGGCCCGGCCTGCGCGGCATGGGTGTCGAAGCTGTTGTATGGCGCCGTGGTGTACAGGAACCGGGTCCCAAGCTCCGCCAGGTGCACCTGGGCTATGTTCCTCATGTATTGGGCCACGGTGTTCCCCCCATACTCCACCGTGGACGAGTATTTCTCGGGCGCCGTGCTCAGTATATCCGCCCCCTTCAGGGCATCCATGCCTGTCTGCACAAAGTAGTCCATCACCACGTCTCTCCCGATGGCCGGTGAATAGATGTTGGAGAACACCTCCAGGGCCTCCGCCCTCTGGTCCTCTCCCTTGATCCCTGTCAAGACTCCGTAGGTCTCCAGGTTGCCTACCGAGGCCACGGGTACACCCGGGGCCGCCAGCGCCCTGGGCAGGCCTCGGCCAAAGTTTACCCCTGTCAGCACGTTCTCTTTGTTCGGGTCCGCATCCCGTATGGCCCTCCCAACCCATCCCTCGGACCCCAGCTTGTCCGGCTCGCATGTGTGCCAGATGTCCATGGACCGGAAGTGGGAACGGCTGGGATTGGGATACCCGATTCCCTGGATGATGGCTACCTTCCCCTGGTCGTAGAGTTCCTTTATGGGTCCCATGGTGGGGTTGAACCCTATGTGATCATTGATGGGCAGCACCTGGTCTGCGGGGATGCTCACCGCCGGCCTGTTCTCCATGTACAGCGGGTCGGCATAGGGCACTATCGTATTCAGGCCGTCGTTGCCCCCCGATAGCTGAAGTATCACCAGTACCCGCTCTTTTTCGCTGGCTGTCATGATTTCCTCTCCCTCCCTCTCTAGGCGTACAGGCTCTAGGACCACAGGCTCTAGGCGTACAGGTATTCAGGAGTTGCTACGATTAGCTGTAGGATCTGGCCCACGGTTCGGGTGAACTCCTCCGTGCCTGTCCTCAGTTCTCCTTGTTTTTCGGCATGGGCCAACATTTTGTCTCGGGTCTGCTCCCCCAGTTGGTATCCCCCAAGCATCTCCAGGCAGCGGTCCACCAGCCGCTGGGGTGAGATGGTCTCCCCTTCGGATAACAGCCTGTCAACCATGGCCCGAACACCGGGAAGGTTTGTATCACCTATCTGGTCGGCCATGAAGTTTATCCTTTCCACCAAAGTCCCGCTGTCAATCCACTCTTTGCCTGTATGCCAGCCCTCCACGGTGGGCGGGTTCATCAGGTCCTGCCCCATGTAACCCAATTCCATGGCTACGGCTAACAAGCCGGGCCTGGGAAAACTGAAGTCCCCCACCAGGCGCATGGTCCCCACCACGGTCTCGGCAGGGCTCTTCACCTTGGCGAAGCGGGCATCCTTGAAGAAATCGGCATTGAAGAGGACTCTCAGCATGGAGCGGGTGTCGTAGCCCGACCGGAAGTACTCATCCTCCAGCAGCTTGATCGCCTCTGGGTCCCTGGGTGGGGTATCCTGCCAGGCCGGCACCTGGGGCTCGTCGGCCACGAAGAAGCTGTACAGGTGCCTGGAGACGAACCTGGCCGCGGACGGTTGCCTGGCGATGATGTCTATAATGTCATCGCCGTTCCAGCGCCCCGTCTCCCCCAGGAAGCTCTTCTCACTATCATCATGGTCGTCTGGGTTGAATACGAACGTGGCCTCATACCTCACGTAGGGGTATCGAGGTATGGCATTGGCAATGGTCCAGCCTGTAAAGGCTTGGGCGCAGGCCTTCACGTCATCCTCAGTGTAGTTGGGATGGCCGTCCATGCCGACGCCCATGGAGAACAGCTCCAGCAATTCCCGGCCATAGTTCTCGTTGATGGCGCCCTTGTGGCTCATGCAGTTGTCCAGGTAGAACACCATGGCCGGGTCCCTGGAAAGCTCCAGCAAAAGGTTGGGGAAGTTTCCCATTCCGTGGCGACGGAACTTATCAAACTCCACTTCTTGCTGCCAGGGGTGTTCGCACTTGGAGTGGCCGGTGCAAAATATGCCGTGCCAAAAAAGGCTTATCTTCTCTTCCAGGGGGCGCTTGGTGTTGATCATGCGGTATGTCCACTCGGCCTGCTGAGCCTCCAAGGATACCTTGGAGACCCACATTGGTTGGTAGCGTAGCATCATATCTCGTTCCAGGTCAGGCTGCCCTTCCGGGTTCAGCAGCTCATCCACCGTCGCCTCGTATCCCTTAGCCGCCCTGGCCTCCAGCTCCTCATAGGGCGCTCCGAATCCAGCGCGGCGCATCAGGTGCGCCATCAATGCGATTTCGTTCTCAGCCATTTCTCATCCCTTTCAGGCAGATCCTCGCTTACCAACGCGGGCCGGCGGCGGGACCCGATTGGTCAATATAGTATTTACTCTCGGCGGCCATGTCAACGCCTAGCTCTCGATGAATCTGCTATACATCACGCCCGGGCTAACAGTTCGAAGACGCCGCTATATTGAATTAGCTTGTAGAGTAGAATGGTCTTTAGGGCATGGCTTTAAAGTCGCACTGCGCACCAACCGGCGAAGGGGGCAACGGAAACCCATGAACGACCTGCGTGTCCTCGTTATTGCCGGCGATAGTCTGGCCCGGGCCGGTCTGGCGGCGGTGCTGGACCGCGAGGCTGGATTCAATGTCGTCGGCCAGGTTGCCGGCGAAGCAGACTTGTCGGATACTCGAGAGGTCTACAAGCCCGATGTAGCCGTTTGGGACCTGGGTTGGGACCCATTGGCTGCGTTGGAATTAATGGCTGATTTGCAGGAGGCCGGCCTCCCCGTAGTGGCCCTTCTGCCCGACGAGACATATACAGCCGAAGCGTGGTCTTCGGGCGCTCGGGGGCTTCTGCTCCGTGATTCGGATGCCCAGGCACTCGCCGCCGCATTAACGGCCGTCGCACAGGGGCTTATTGTACTTGATCCTGGTCTGTCAGCCTCCGTACCTCCGGCTATTAAACGGGCTCCTCCTCCGCTGATTGCAGACCTAACGCCCCGGGAGCATGAGATCCTTAAGATCCTCGCGGAGGGCCTTCCCAACAAGTCCATCGCCCAGAGTCTGGCTATCAGTGAGCATACCGTCAAGTTCCACGTCAACGCCATACTGGGCAAGCTGGGAGCACAGAGCCGTACCGAAGCTGTAACCCGTGCCATTCGCCTGGGGCTGGTCCTCATGTAACCTAGGCGAACCTGGTCATTTTCCTAGGTCCGACCTAACCATTTGGGTGGTGTACCTGGACCATTCCTTCTATAAAGTATGGATTAGGGATTTGTAAACCATCCTGAAATCTAGAGACCGTAGTTGGTCGGTAGGGAGTCAAATTATGGTAGAAGTTCTGTCGAATCTCTCGGATGACCTGGCGGAAATAGTTGCCAAGGTAGGCCCAGGCGTGGTGCAAGTGGAAGGTAGAAGAAGGGCGCCGGCCAGCGGCATTGTCTGGTCGGAGGACGGGGTTGTGGTGACAGCCAATCATGTAGTGGAGCGGGACGACGAAATTCTCCTCGGCATGCCCGACGGCCAGACCATCCCAGCAACCATCGTGGGGCGTGACCCGACCAGGGACCTGGCCGTGCTTCGGGCCCAAGACACCAGACTGACCCCAGTTAACTGGACTGAACCTGACGGTTCGCGGGTGGGGCATCTGGTGCTGGCACTGGGGAGGCCAGGCCATAATATTAGGGCGACCCTGGGCATAATCAGCGCCCTGGGAAAAAGCTGGCACACCCCTGCCGGGGGAGGCGTGGACCGTTATCTTCAAACAGACGTGTTGATGTATCCGGGGTTCTCCGGCGGCCCGCTGGTTAATGCCGCCGGACAGGGCTTGGGCCTAAATACCTCGGCTCTGATTAGAGGCGCTTCCATGACCATACCCGTCCCAACCTTGATGCAGGTTGTTGAGATGTTGCTGGCCCACGGGCGTATGCGCCGGGGCTACCTCGGAGTTGGCACCCAGGCTGTTCGGCTGCCGCCGGGTCTGAGCCAACAGCTCGACCAGGAGGCGGGACTACTCCTGGTCTCCGTTGCCACCGGCAGTCCGGCTGAGATGCAGGGCCTGCTTCTGGGAGATACCATCGTCAGCCTGGGTGGACAACCGGTGACAGGCGTGGACGGCCTGCTGGCCCTTCTGGGCGATGACACCATCGGTCAAGCCGTGGGCATCAGGGTCCTCCGCGCCGGGGCTATGCTGGAACTGACAGTTACTGTAGGGGAACACGACTAGGGGAGGTTCCGGTGTCCGCAGTCTTGCCACAACTGAACGTCGCCATGGAATCCCTGGTTGAACGGGTGGGCCATAGCTTGGTGCGGGTACATAATGGCAAAGGCGGCGCAGGCGCCGGGACCATATGGCACCCTGATGGGCTGATCCTCACCAACGCCCACGTTGCCACGCCCGGCCCGCTCCAGGTCACCCTCCCAGAAGGATCCACTGTGCGCGCCGAAATCATGGCCTACAACATGGGCCAGGACCTGGCAGCCCTGACCGTGGATGCCACCGACCTTCCGACAATAGAACTGGGAGAGTCTAGGCTGCTTCAGCCCGGACAGTGGGTGCTGGCGTTAGGGCACCTCTGGGGCGTGATCGGCGCAGCCACCGCCGGTGTTGTGATCGGCATCGGGACGCCGGAATGGGATCGGGGCCCGATCCTAGGCGGGGACTGGATTGCGGTTGGCCTGCAGCTGAGGCCCGGCTACTCCGGTGGGCCGTTGGTGGACATACAGGGCAGGCTTGTGGGCATTAACACTATGATGACCGGCCCGGGCCTAGGTGTGGCCGTGCCTGTCCACGCTGCGAAGGCATTTCTGAAGAATGCCCTGGGTTCAGGGCCATGATCCGCTGATCGGAGTGGCCAAGTTGACAGCGCAGGACGCTCTGCTGTCTGATGTAATTTGGTTACAATTGACAACCAAACAGTATCGGGCGGCAATATAATGGCGGATAATCTGAATGCCGATCAAGGAGGCGAATATCGCCGAGAACTTCCAGAAAATCATCATTCAGCCCAACGGACCTTATACGGTCCGAGGCGGAGTACCCCTGGTTCGCAAAACGCCAGTCATCTCCGAACACGGTGAGCCTCTTACATGGGAGAAAGGTGAAACCTTGCGCACGAGTGAGGCTTACTCACTGTGTCGGTGTGGACGCTCCGGCAACAAGCCTTTCTGCGATGGGACTCATGCAAAATCAGGCTTCGACGGCACCGAGACTGCAGATACCGGCTCCATCTCCCAACGGGAGGTGGGGTATAAGAGAACACAGATTGTGATGAATGACGACAGGTCTCTATGCGTCCATGCGGGGTTTTGTGGCAATCGTGTCTCCAATGTGTGGAAAATGACCCAACATACGAATGACACTCAGGTACGCGCTCAGATCATGTCCATGATAGAACGATGCCCGTCGGGTGCATTCACTTACTCCTTGGAGCCCGGCGGGGATCCGATAGAGCCGGACCTCCCAACAGGGATTGCGGTAATTCCAGACGGCCCACTTTGGGTCAGCGGGGGCAAAACGGTGGAGCGGTCTGATGGGCAACCTCTTGAGACCCGAAACCGAGTTACACTGTGCCGCTGTGGAGCCTCGAAAAACAAGCCCCTATGCGACGGCAGCCACAAGGGAATCGGATGTACAGCGGAGTAAGCCGTGGGCCTGTCTAGTGTTCCTGGATGAAGGTACGGAAGAAGGGTAACTGTGGACCTCCCTGATGGTCTTGCCACGGAGAGGCGATAATTACCCATGCAACCGATAGACGGAGATGGGCATTACGTGATCCAGGTGGAGAACCTGGTTAAACTCTACCCCGGCGTGCGGGCGGTAGACGGGATCAGCTTCGCCATTGAGCCGGGGGAGTTATTCGGGTTTCTGGGCCCCAACGGCGCCGGTAAAAGCACAACCATCAAGATTCTAGCCACGTTGACCCGGAAGACTTCGGGTAAGGTATTGGTGACTGGATACGACCCTGACGCCAATCCACGTGCCGTCCGGCGGGCGATTAGGATTCGCCATGCAGGAAGTCGGCCTGGACGACCTGGCCACCCTAGCCCGGCACCTGGGCCTGCGGGAACTCGTCGACCATCACCTTGACCTCGGCGGAGCGCCGGGACGGGCGAACACTGGGGACAAGATGCTGACGCTGGTCGCTTCCGCGCTGGCAGGCGGCGACTGCATCGACGACGCCGATGCGCTGCGCGCTGGTGGGACGGTCGGTGTTCTAGGCTGCGTGGTCAAGGCGTCATCCACCCTGGGGACCTTCCTGCGCAGCTTCCGGTGGGGGCATGTCCGTCAACTCGACCGCGTGAGCCGCCAGTTGTTGGCCCGGGCCTGGGCCGCTGGGGCCGGACCCGGCGACTCGCCCCTGAGCATCGACCTGGACTCGACCATCTGCGAGACCTATGGACTGGCCAAGGAGGGAGCGCGCCACCACGGCTATACCGGCGCCCGCGGCTATCACCCGCTGCTGGCCATTGCCGCCGGCACCGGCGAGGTGCTGATGTCCCGGCTGCGCGAGGGCCGGGCCAACACCGCCCGTGGCGCGGCCCACTTCCTGCGTGAGACGGTGGGGCGGGTGCGCTACGGCGGGGCCAGGGGACAACTCACGGTGCGGGCCGACAGCGGCTTCTACGCCCACACTGTCGTTGCCGCCTGCCGGGAAATGGATGTCCGCTTCTCTATCACCATCCGCCAGCGCGCCAGCCTGCGGGACCTGATCGAGGCGATACCAGAGGAAGACTGGACTCCCATCCCCTACTGGATGGACGGCGCCGCCGATGTCGCCGAGACGACTTACACCCCGTTCCAGACCAAGCCGGACGCCCCGCCGGTGCGGCTCATTGTCCGGCGGGTGAAGCCGACACCCGGTTCCCAGCTCGCCCTCTTCGCCAGATACAGCTATCACGCCTTCATCACCGACCGCGATGGGGAGACGCTGGAACTGGAGGCCGATCATCGCCGCCACGCCGAGGTCGAGAACGCCATACGCGACCTCAAGTACGGCGTCGGGCTGAACCACATGCCGTCGGGGCGCTTCGCCGCCAACGGCGCCTGGCTGGCGGGCCAGGTTATGCGCCATCACCTGGACCGCTTGGACGGCGCGGATTGGTCTGGGCGAGCGGACCGTGATCACCAAGACCCTCAGGCGGCGGGTCTTCGCTCTGGTGGGACGGATCACCCGCTCGGCGCGCCGCCTCACTTTGCATCTCCCCCGGCGCTGGCCTTGGGAAACCCAGTTCAGTCGCGCCTTGGCCCGGCTGCAAGCCATTCCATTCCCGGCCTGACGGCCAGCCTGCAACTGACCCAACGTCCCCGCAATCTCGCGCCACCCCGGTCGCGAGAGTCCCCTGCTGCGTATCCTCTCGCCATCCCGCGCATCGCAACTCCCGCATAGGGCCTTAGGGGCCCTGTGCGGCGACTGAAGACCCTCCGCCGCCCTCCCATCTACCCCAAGACCCCAGGCCATCTCCCCTGTAGCTCCCTCACCCACCCCCTTCCGCTGCCCTCACGCCGTCCATCGGTGTCCTTCGGTGGATTCGGGCTTAACCCGAATCCACCGAAGGACGTCCTTGGGGACAGCCCTTGAAGAAGCCAGCGGGTGCTCCTCTGAATTTGGGATAATGGTTTTGGAACAGAAACCAGCCCGGAAACAAGGAGCACCCAATAGATGCTGCCACAGAACAAACCCGACCGTATGCGCATCCTCTTTGACGACCATCGCCTGGTGGCCAATGCCGGCCTGCTCCTGCCGGCCACCCTAGCCCGGCACCTGGGCCTGCGGGAACTCGTCGACCATCACCTTGACCTCGGCGGAGCGCCGGGACGGGCGAACACTGGGGACAAGATGCTGACGCTGGTCGCTTCCGCGCTGGCAGGCGGCGACTGCATCGACGACGCCGATGCGCTGCGCGCTGGTGGGACGGTCGGTGTTCTAGGCTGCGTGGTCAAGGCGTCATCCACCCTGGGGACCTTCCTGCGCAGCTTCCGGTGGGGGCATGTCCGTCAACTCGACCGCGTGAGCCGCCAGTTGTTGGCCCGGGCCTGGGCCGCTGGGGCCGGACCCGGCGACTCGCCCCTGACCATCGACCTGGACTCGACCATCTGCGAGACCTATGGACTGGCCAAGGAGGGAGCGCGCCACCACGGCTATACCGGCGCCCGCGGCTATCACCCGCTGCTGGCCATTGCCGCCGGCACCGGCGAGGTGCTGATGTCCCGGCTGCGCGAGGGCCGGGCCAACACCGCCCGTGGCGCGGCCCACTTCCTGCGTGAGACGGTGGGGCGGGTGCGCTACGGCGGGGCCAGGGGACAACTCACGGTGCGGGCCGACAGCGGCTTCTACGCCCACACTGTCGTTGCCGCCTGCCGGGAAATGGATGTCCGCTTCTCTATCACCATCCGCCAGCGCGCCAGCCTGCGGGACCTGATCGAGGCGATACCAGAGGAGGACTGGACTCCCATTCCCTACTGGATGGACGGCGCCGCCGATGTCGCCGAGACGACTTACACCCCGTTCCAGACCAAGCCGGACGCCCCGCCGGTGCGGCTCATTGTCCGGCGGGTGAAGCCGACGCCCGGTCCCCAGCTCGCCCTCTTCGCCAGATACAGCTATCACGCCTTCATCACCGACCGCGATGGGGAGACGCTGGAACTGGAGGCCGATCATCGCCGCCACGCCGAGGTCGAGAACGCCATACGCGACCTCAAGTACGGCGTCGGGCTGAACCACATGCCGTCGGGGCGCTTCGCCGCCAACGGCGCCTGGCTGGCGGTCCAGGTGATGGCGCATAACCTGGCCCGCTGGACGGCGCGGATTGGTCTGGGCGAGGGGACCGTGATCACCAAGACCTTCAGGCGGCGGGTCTTCGCTCTGGTGGGACGGATCACCCGCTCGGCGCGCCGCCTCACTTTGCATTTCCCCCGGCGCTGGCCTTGGGAAACCCAGTTCAGTCGCGCCTTGGCCCGGCTGCAAGCCATTCCGTTCCCGGCCTGACGGCCAGCCTGCAACTGACCCAACGTCCCCGCAATCTCGCGCCACCCCGGTCGCGAGAGTCCCCTGCTGCGTATCCTCTCGCCATCCCGCGCATCGCAACTCCCGCATAGGGCCTTAGGGGCCCTGTGCGGCGACTGAAGACCGTCCGCCGGCCTCCCATCTACCCCAAGACCCCAGGCCATCTCCCCTGTAGCTCCCTCACCCACCCCCTTCCGCTGTCCTCACGCCGTCCATCCGTGTCCTTCGGTGGATTCGGGCTTAATCAAAGTATTGACATGACTAGGAAAACCTGATAAAGTCTGCCAAACCTTCCAGGGTTATACTGCGTAAGCCTATAAGGCTCGATTCTTAGCTAAGGCGCGTCAATCGCGCAGTTACCAAATCGGAAACCCATTCTTAATGTCGAACTACGGAGGTGGATTCGTGGTCTATTCTTGGATAACCAAACCAAAGTTTCTGTTGTTTCTTCCGCTGGTGCTGCTGTTGGTAGTGGCGCTGGCCTGCGGAGAGGACGATACTCCGACTCCCAGGCCGACCGCGACGCAGGTGCCTGCTACCGCGGTGCCACAAGCCACAAGCGCCCCAACTAGCCGCCCTGCCGCGACCAGCCGGCCGGAGCCCACTGCAGTTCCCATTCCAACGCCATTACCACCTCCAACTGAGATAGGGCCGCCTACGCCGACGACTCCGCCGGTCAGGGATGAGCTGGAGCCGATATACGGTGGCATCATGCCCGCCTCAGTGATCGCAGACGTAGATAGCTGGGACCCCCACAGAGGCCGGTCATTAACTGGCCTTTCCATGAACACGATATTTCACGTCGGCCTGCTCCAGTACGACCCTATCCGTCCCGGCGTGGTTATCTGCGACGTGTGCGAGAACTTTACCGCCAGTCCTGACGGACTGTCCTTCACCTTCCAGATCCGCCAGGGCGTCAAGTTCTCCGACGGTACGGAACTGACCGCCGAGGACGCCGCCTTCAGCGCAAGGCGCTGGATAGACGACGAAGGCGTACCCAGGCCCAATACCGCCACCGCGAAAGCATATATAGACAGTGTTACCGTAGATGGCCCATATACGATGACCATACACAACAAAGCGGTTGCGCCGGCCTTCCTCAGGAATATAGCGAGAGACTACTTCAAGGTCCTGCCCAAACTCTGGGTGGAGGCAGGCAACGACCCACACGTGCACGCCAACACTCTGGGCGCAGGACCTTTCCTGCCCATTGAGTATAAAGAAGCGGTTAGCTCAACCGCCGAGAAGAACCCCAACTACTTCCGGGAAGGGACGCCCTATCTTGACGGTTACACCAACTTCGTGCTGGCGGACCCGGGAACGGAGTTGGCTGCCTACAGGACGGAGAAGATCTTCCAGGCCCACCACATTAATCAGGGGATAGACAGTCTGAACCGGATTGCCAACGACCCGGCATTCCTGGCCAACTATGACATCTGGTGGCAGCCGGGGATCAACGGAATCCACATGATCGTCAATGCCGAGAAGCCGCCCTTCGATAATCCGAAGGTGCGGGAAGCCATAAACCTGGCCCTCCACCGGCAGCCTATCATAGAAACCATAGGCGGCGGAAGATTCAGCATCGGTAAGCCCATGGGGCCGAATAACCCCTTCGCCCTCCCCGACTCGGAGATACTCCAGCTACCGGGCTTCAGAGAGCTGAACGGGGAGAAGCACCCCGACGATATCGCCAGAGCCAAACAGCTCTGGGCCGAGGTCGGATTCTCAGCTAGTAACCCAATGGTAGCCGAAATCAACGCACCCGACGCCAAGCCCCACCCAGACGCTGCCCAGGTCTACAAGCAGCAGTTGGAAGAGGTACTGGTACACGTGGACATAACCTTCCGGAACATGGAGCTGGGCTCTTGGGCGCAGCACATGAGGACCGGCCCCTACGACATGTCCGCCTCGGGTAAGGGCGGCGGGATCGCGGACCCCGACGACCGCTTTGCCGTGATCTATCTGTTAGGGTCAAGGAACTGGACCCGGCAGGAAATAGCCGGTGTCAGAGAGCTGCACCAAGCCCAGAGCGCGGAGCTTGACCCCGCCAAGCGCAGGGAATTAAGCGAGGAAATGCAGCGGCTAGTGCTGAATAACTTCTCAGGCACAATGGAGATGGCATGGGAGACCCAGGCCATCCTGGTGCACAAGAAGGTCATGACCAAGGCGGGCAACTACGTGCTCTCAGCCGGCCGGGAAAACGCCATGATGCATTACCACGAGTGGCTGTTGCCCGAGACGCCAGACAGGCCTTCCTTCGGAGCGGACTAAGCAGACCGAGGCCTGAATTAGAGTGAACAACCCTGTGTGCTCGATCTAAAGAGTGCAAGCCAGGGGTCAGGAAATAACCTGACCCCTGGCTGAGGTTAGGTGACTAGATGCAACAGTATATAGTGAAAAGGATCTTCCTTTTCGTCCCCACGGTGGTTCTGGTCACCATATTTGTATTCCTTTTCCTCCGTGTCATCCCCGGGGACCCAGCCCTCCTTATGCTCTCAGGCCTGGAGGGCGGTTCGACTTACACCGAGGAAACCCTAGCCAACCTGCGGAAGGAGTTGGGCACAGACAAACCGATCCATATCCAGTACTTTCTGTGGATCGGGGACATGCTCCAGGGAGACATGGGTAGAAGCATCCGCTTTGACACCCCCATTATTGATGATCTGAAAGCCCGGGCCCCAGTTACGCTGGAGCTCGCCATCATGTCTATATTGATAAGCTTCCTCATAGGCGTGCCTTTAGGAGTCATCTCAGCCCTCACCCAGGACACATGGTTAGACTACGTTACCAGGGTCTTTAGTCTGGTGGGTGTAGCCGTCCCCGTTTTCGTGGCGGGGCTGCTTACGATTTATATTCTGAGTCACGTATTCGGCTGGATACCTTTTGATTACAAAGAATTCTGGGAAGACCCCAAGGCAAATCTGACCCACATGATCTTTCCCGCCGTTGCCCTAGGCATTCACATAACCTCCTTCATAGCCCGCATGACCCGCTCAGCTACCTTAGAGGTGCTGCGAGAGGACTACATCAGGACAGCCCGAGCCAAAGGGCTGCACGAGATGAGAGTAGTCTTTATTCACGCATTGCAGAACGCCTTCCTGCCAATCGTGACCATGACAGCCTGGGCCTTCGGCCTTTTGCTTTCAGGTTCAGTGATCGTCGAGTCAATATTCGTATTGCCGGGGCTGGGCTCCCTCATGCTCACCGGCATCACCCACAGGGACTACACGACGGTGCAAGCAGTGGTGGTGTTAACGTCAATGTTTGTCCTGCTCCTGAACCTTTTCACCGACCTTCTATACGCTTGGCTGGACCCCAGGATAAGGTACGCATAATGGACGGCCTCACTTAGGAGGAGATTTGCTTAGCGGGAGAAACGCCGAATCCATCAGTGACCGTTACGAGTATCTTCGGGGCGCGGTATTAAACCGCACTACCCTACACAACGTAACGGTGGCTCCCGTAAAAACGTCTCTGAAATTCGCGCGGCGAAAGCCCTTGGGCGGGATAGGCGGAGTCATCTTTCTGGCCATGATAATCGCCGCCATTCTGGCCGGCGTTATCTCTCCCTACGACCCCTTGAAGCAACACCTCGTCCATAGATATGCCGAACCGGGAGTGGAAAACACGATGAAGGACGGGGGAACCTTCTATCTGGGCACCGACAACCTCGGCCGGGACACCCTTAGTCGGCTGCTGTTTGGCGCCCGGATATCCCTCTATGTGAGCCTGATCAGCGTGGCCATCGGGTCCACTGCAGGATTTATGATCGGAATATTCTCAGCATACAGAGGCGGGACCTTTGACCTGATAGTGCAACGCCTCATAGATGCGATGCTGTCCTTTCCGGGCCTAATCTTGGCCCTGGGGATCATGGCCATACTGGGTCCTTCGTTGAAAAACGTGGTCATCGTGCTGATTGTTTTGTTCATACCAGGAGCCACACGGATTATCCGTTCAACGGCGTTGAGCGTAAAGGAAACTGTCTATGTGGACGCAGCGAAGGCCATTGGAAGTACCCAGTGGCGAATCATGCGCCAGCATATAGCGCCCAACTGCCTGGCTCCTTTTATTATCTTTGCCACCATGAACCTAGGCATAGCTATCGTTGTTGAATCTTCCTTGAGCTTCCTGGGAGCGGGAAGTCCCCCCGACAAGGCCACCTGGGGTGGGTCCCTGGCCGTAGCGGGACAGCACTACGTGGAGATCTCGCCCTGGCTGGTCATCTTTCCCTGCATTGTTATCACCATCGCTGTGTTCGGTCTTAACCTTTTGGGCGACGCCTTGCGGGACGTACTAGACCCGCGGCTCCGCGGAACCTAACGGGTTTCCTATCCTCACATATACCTCTTAGTTTATTTGCCGGCTTTCGGCTTTCACTGTTTATCCCAAGACCAGTCATTCCACAACCCCTTGGATAGCCATGGGTTTGCCTATGGTCTCCCTTTGCCTCCGGCGATATACGTTGACAGAGGGAGAGAGGGATTATTATAATCAGGCGTAAAAAGAGAGCAGAAGTCCCCATGGAGAATAAGGTGGGTGGGGAAAAAGCCGAAAGAACAGAAGAGAGAGGGATGAAGGCTGACAAAGATATAGCACAGATGGCGCACCTGATGAGGAGGACCGGGTTTGGGGCCAGCCGGGACGAGCTGGAGGAGCGGGTGGCCAAGGGATACGAAGAGACAGTGGAGGAACTGATAGACCCGGACCGGTACGGGATACCCGCAGTAGACACAGACATACTGTTCCGGTACCACCCGGTGACAGAGTCGCCTGGGCAGCCCTACGATGGGAGGTCCAATCTTGTGTACCGGATGATCAACAGCGAGAGGCCGCTGGAGGAGAAGATGGTGCTGCTGTGGCAGCAGATATTCGCCACGGGGAACTCCAAGATAGACAACCCGACGGAGATAGTTAGGCAGATAGACATGTTCCGGAGAGTGGGGATGGGGAGCTACCGGGATCTATTGGTGGAGCTGGCCAGCGATCCTGCGATGATCTTCTGGCTGGACAACAACGAGAACCACAAAGACGCCCCCAACGAGAACTGGGGGAGAGAGCTGCTGGAGCTCTTCTCCATGGGAGTGGGCAACTACACAGAGCAAGACGTATACGAGTGCTCCCGGGCCTTCACGGGGTGGACCATAGAGCCGAAGATACCGAGGCTGCCCCTGGGGCGGTTCTACTGGAAATTCCAGTACGATGCCGAGGACCACGACGATGGAGAGAAAGTATTTCTGGGGCACCGGGGGCGGTTCAACGGAGAGGACATAATAGACATAGTGGTAAGGCAACCGGCGACGGCGCGGTTCATAGCGAGGCACCTGTACAACTTCTTTGTGGCCGACGAGCCGCCGGTGCCTGCGTGGCAGAACACGCCGCCGCTGGACCCGGTGGCCATCAACATAATAGGAGACGCCTTCATAAGCTCGGAGTACGACATGAGGTCCACGCTGAGAGTACTGTTCAATTCCGCGTTCTTCAAGTCCGAGCCGGTGAGGTGGGGGAAGGTAAAGAGCCCGGTGGAGGTGGTGGTGGGGACCATGAGGCTGATGGGGGACTTCCGGTTTCCGGGGTCCGAGCTGTTGCCGGTGGCGGAGGAGGCGGGGTACCAGGGGCAGGCGCTATTGGACCCGCCCAGCGTGGAGGGATGGCACACGGGAGCGGAGTGGATAGACAGCGGGGCATTGGTGAGGCGGATCAACTTTGCGGCGGGGCGACTTGGTGACATCGAGAACCCCGGGGTGAAGGCGATAATCGGGCGGGTGAAGGCCCTGGGTAAGATCACCCCGGCGGAGATGGTGGACAGCTGTCTGGACCTGATGGGACCCATGGAGGTGGCTGACACCACCAGAGACGAGCTGATAGCCCTGGCGGAGCAGGGGGGAGAGCTGAGCTGGGAGAATGGGGATGGGGGAGCGCCGTCGCAGAGAGTGGGGGACATGCTGGCCCAGATAGCCGCCTCCATAGAATATCAATTCGGATGAACTAATAAACCAATAAATGGGTAGATAGACGGCCGGCGGAAGAACAGAGGGAGGAGAGCAGGATGACAAGCAGCAAGAAAGACCCGGTGCTGGTGGTGTTACAGCTGACGGGAGGCAACGACTACGTCAACACGGTGATACCCTACACCGACCCATTGTACAGGGACAACCGGCCGGCGGTGGGGATAGCCGAAGAGCAGATAATAAAGCTGGACGACGAGTTCGGGCTGCACCCCAGCATGGGGCCCATCAAAGAGCTGTGGGACCTGGGGAAGGTGGCCATCATCCATGGGATAGGGTACGCTAACTCAGTGAGGTCCCACTTCCGGGCCATGGACGTGTGGCACACCTGCGAGCCGGACAAGGTGGCCACCGAGGGATGGCTGGGCCGGGGAGTGCAGGAGATGGACCCGGGGAAAGAGAACGTGCTGACGGCGGTAAACTTCGGGAACGGGATACCCAGGGCGCTGGCGATGCCCGGGGTGCCGGTGGCGTCGGTGTCTGACCTGGCCACCTACGGGATACTGACCAGCCTGGAGGATGACCAGAGGGTAGTGGCGCTGGAGAGGTTCGAACGGATGTATGCGCCTTCTATGGGGTCCAGGTACGTGAGAGAGTACATAAGCCAGACGGGGCTGGACGCGCTGAAGGGGGCGGACATACTGAGGACGGCGCCGGACAAATACAGCTCTATGGTGGAATACGGGGCCAGCCCCATAGGGGCGAAGATGAGGGACATAGCTCAGGTGCACCTGGCGGAGTTCGGGACGCGGGTGTTCTACACGCAGCACGCCAGCTTCGACACCCACGGTGGGCAGTTGAGCACCCACGCTCAGCTGTGGAAGGATGTATCCGGGGCTGTGGCGGACTTCTACGAAGACCTGAAGGAGCACGACGCCGCGGACAACGTGGTGGTGTTCATGTTCTCCGAGTTCGGGAGACGGGTGCACGACAACGGGTCTGGTACTGACCACGGGTCCGGTGGAGTGGCCTTCGCCATAGGGGACTCGGTGATAGGGGGCCACCACAGCGAGTACCCATCCCGCAAGCCCGGGGACCTGCAGTTTGGAGACCTGGTGCCCAATATAGACTTCAGGGGAGTCTACTCCAACATCCTGGAGGACTGGCTGGGGCTGGACGCCAAACCCATAGTCGACGGCAGTTTCGAGAAGCTGGACTTTATCACGAAGTAACGGTCTTAATGCTTACTAAAAAAATATCAGGCCGGGTCTACAACTACGAATACTGTATCGGCACCAGCGGGCCAGCGGGGAAGGGCTTTGCCCGGCCGGTTGATTTCTTTCTGGGCTCCGACGGCAGCATGTACGTTGTGAGCAGAGGCAACATGAATGGCCCCCATCAGGGGCTGACCAAGTGTACGATGGACCACGACTTGATCTGGGAGGACCGTGGCCTCAGTTTCGGCGGGAGCCAGTGTCGATGGCCCAGGGGCGTCGCCGTGGACAGCGACGAGAACGTGTATATCTCGGACGACTATACCAGCGAAATATTCATGTACGGCAGAGACGGTATATTCTTGGGCAAGTGGGGTACAAGGGGGTGGCGGGACGGAGAGCTGAACAGCCCCAGCGGCCTTGCCTTTGATAAAGAAGACAACCTTTTCATAGTGGACAGCTTGAATCACCGGGTTCAGAAATTTACAACGGGGGGCGGGTTCCTGGCCAGATGGGGGAGCCAAGGAGGAGGCGAAGGGCATTTCAACATGCCCTGGGGGATCGACCTGGATAAACAGGGCAATGTATATGTCGCTGACTGGAAGAACGGAAGGGTGCAGAAGTTCAGCCCCGATGGAGAGTATCAGGCCACATTCGGCGGTCCTGGGACCGGCGAGGGGGAACTGGGGCTCCCATCGGACGTGGCCGTAGACGACGAGGGAGACGTGTACGTCGCGGATTGGGGCAACGACCGGCTGAACATTTACGGGCCGGACGGGACCTACCTCACCTGGTTTACCGGTGACGCGGATAGGCTATCAAAGTGGGCCCAGGACGTGGTGAACGCCAACCCCGACTATCGGAAAGCTCGGCGGAGGGCCGACCTGACCGTGGAGAGGTGGTTCTGGCGGCCTACGGCGGTGAACGTGGATACCGAAGGAAAAATCCTGGTGATGGATACCGAACGGCATCGGATACAGGTATACGCCAAGGAACAAAACTTCGTAGACGCCCAGTTCAACTTGTAGACGTTAAGTAGAAGAGGCTTTCGAGAATCTGGATTACATAAGGAATTAAGAATAACGATGCTTACAAAAAAGATTGCCGGGCGGATCTATAACTACGATTACTGCATAGGGATGAGCGGCCCCGCTGGGAAGGGCTTCTCCCGGCCCGTCGACTTCACCGTGGCCCCCGGCCCCAGCCTATTCGTGATAAGCCGGGGGAACATGAACGGTCCCGGCCAGGGGATAACCAAGTGTACCCTGGATCATGAGTTGATCTGGGAGGACCGGGGCCTCAACTTCGGCGGGCGCCAGTGCCGGTGGCCCAGATGCGTTGCCGTGGACAGTAACGAAAACGCCTATATCTCGGATGACTATAACAGCGCAATGTTCATGTACGACGTGGACGGGAACTTCCAGGGAAAATGGGGCAGGAAGGGCTCCGGGGACGGAGAGCTTAACAGTCCTTACGGCCTGGCCTTCGATAAGGAAGACAACCTCTTCGTCGTCGACAGCGTGAATTGCCGCATACAGAAATTCACCCGTCATGGAACATTCCTGGCCAAATGGGGGAGAAAAGGCAGCGGCCAGGGGGAGTTCAACCTGCCCTGGGGCATCGCTATCGACAAACAGGGAGACGTATACGTCGCCGACTGGAAAAACGGTAGGGTACAGAAGTTCAGCCCCGAAGGCGAGTATTTGACCAGCTTCGGCGGCCCGGGAACTGGTGAAGGTGAGCTCCAGCTACCTTCTGACGTATCTGTGGACGACGAGGGGGATGTGTACGTCGCTGATTGGAGCGCCAACCGGCTAATTGTTTACGCGTCTGACGGGAGCTTCATAACGGGATTTGGTGGGGACGCAGCTGAGTTGTCGAGGTGGGCCCAAAACGTGATTGATGCCAACCCTGACTACCTGAAGGCCCGCCAAAGGGCGGACTTGAAGGTTGAGAGGGGCTTCAGCAGGCCGTCGGCCGTCAACGTGGATGCCGAAGGAAGAATTATGGTGAATGATTCGCAACGCTGCCGCATCCAAATTTACGTCAAAGAGCAGAAATTCGTAGACGCCCAGTTCAATCTGTAGCCCCCGTAGCCGTCGCATTACTAACGGAACTGGACCTAGCCCGGGACTCAGGCCACTTGGTCACCATTCCAAGGAGCCGAAAGGCCTCCATAGATGCTTACGAAAAAAGTAGCCGGCCGTATCTATAACTTCGAATACTGTATCGGCGGCAGTACCCCTGGGGGCAAGGGCTTTTTCTATCCCACGGATTGCGCCGTCGGCCCCAGCGGCAGTGTCTATGTGGTAAATAGAGGAAACATGAATGGCCCCCACCAGGGGCTTACCAAGTGCACATTGAACCACGACCTGATCTGGGAAGACCGCGGCCTAAATTTCGGGAAGCGGGAGTGCAGGTGGCCCAGGGGAATCGCTTTGGACAGCGATGAGAACGTGTACGTCTCCGATGATTATACCAGCCAGATATTTATATATAACCAAGAAGGGGAATTCCTGGCAAAATGGGGTGCGAAGGGGTACGGTGACGGAGAGCTATACAGCCCCGGTGGGATTGATTTTGATAGTAATGACAACCTTTTCGTCGTGGATAGTCTCAATCACCGGGTCCAGAAGTTTACCCGGGAAGGCAGGTTCATCGGCGGCTGGGGATGCCACGGTAGCGCCGAGGGCGAGTTCAATTTCCCGTGGGGGACCGGCATCGACCAGGACGATAACGTATACGTGGCAGACTGGAAGAACAACCGAGTGCAGAAATTCAGTCCCGAAGGCGAATATCTGGCTACCTTTGGGGCTCCTGGAACTGATAAAGGTGTGTTGAAGCTTCCCTCGGACGTTGCCATCGACGAAGAGGGAGATGTGTACGTCATTGATTGGGGCAACGAGCGGCTGAATATCTATGGGCCTGACGGCGCCTTCCTCACAGAGTTCATTGGAGACGCGGAAAGGCTGTCACCGTGGGCCCAGGACGTAATCAATGCCAACCCGGACTACCTGAAGGCCCGACGGAGGGCTGACCTGGGCGTGGAGAGGTGGTTCAAGAGGCCGGTGGCGGTGAATGTCAACGCCGATGGCAGAATTATAGTCCTTGAAACCACCCGTAATCGTATCCAGGTGTACGCCAAGGAGCGGGAATGCGTAGACGCTCAATTCAACCTTTAGACTATCTCGAATGAGGGACTGAAATGGCTGGGCACCGGTTCATATCGGGAGACGACCACGTTTTCGAGCCTCTTGGAAGGAATTTAGCAAGAAAATAATGGTCCATCTTTTCCCGATCTGTACACCGGGTTGAGATGGACCATTAACCTTTGATACTAATGTTGCGGGCCCGTTACTTGGTAGAGGAGAAGCCCGGCGCCTCTATTAGAATTTGTATATCCTGGCGGAGTTCCCACCGGTGATCTTGGCCTTTTCCTCCTCGGTGCAGTCGGCCAAGATCTCCCCAAGAATCTCCCGGCTCTTGGGGAAGGTTGACTCGGGATGGGGATAGTCCGAGCCCCACACCAGGTTGTCCACCCCTATCACGTGCCGGTCCCTTATGCCCATGATGTCCTCCTGGAAGCTCAGGAACACCTGGCGGTGGAAATAGTCGCTGGGGAGCATGTCCTCCTTGAACCTGTATGGCGACCAGTCCAGGGGCCTCTGGGTATATGCGTAGTCTATCCGGTCAAGGAAATGGGGAACCCAGGCCAACTCCTGCTCAATTGCCCCTATCTGAAGCTTCGGATGCCGCTCGAACACGCCGTTATAGATCATGTGGGAGAGGGACATCCTCACCCAGTGGTCCGTGTTGGCGGTGAAGGCTGCCGTGGCCGTCTCGATATTCGCGAACTCCTGCCCCGGCCCGGGACGATTGGTACCCACGTGAAGGCTGATGGGTATATCCAGGTCCTCGGCGGCGGACCAAAGCGGCTCATAGTCGGGGAGGGAGTAGTTTCTCTCGTCGGGGGGATACGCCGATATCATGGCTCCCGGAAATCCCAGCTTCGCGCACCTCTCCAGCTCCTTTATCCCCACGCCTATGTCGTCTACGTTCAACATGCCTATGCCTTTAAGCCTCTTGGGATTGGTCGAACAGAAATCTGCAAGCCAATCGTTGTAGGTCGCGAAGATGGTGTTCAGCAGATTGCCGTCCGGTATTGAGTAGAGAAACAGCCCCTCGGTGGGATAGACTATCCCCATATCTATACCGTCTATGTCCATGTCCTTTATGTGCTCTTCGGGGATCCATCCCCCGGGACGGGCGTTGTCGTAGGACTGGTTCGCCCCACCCAGTTGCAGCTTCTCCGGCTCCTCGAACCTAACCCCGGCCAGGGTCGCCGAGAAGGCGCTTCCCAGTTTGTATCCGTCGCAGAACCACCAGTCGCTGCCGTCCTCCATCCGCTCGACCCGCGGCAACCTGTCCATTAACTTGGGGTCACCCCTGCTCGTCCACAAGTCTACCGGCTCCATGATGTGATCGTCCGAAGAAATGATCCTGTTCTCACCCATCTTTTGGCTCTCCTAGACTTCTAGTGTCGTTCCCATGCAATGTTTGCCTGTAATTATACCTCACCAATTGCGAACTTTTCAACATGCCTAGGTGTCGGGTAGTGGTTCAGCTTCAAAAGGCACAGTGTGGGGAATCTGAACTGTCACACCGGCTTCCGCCGGTGTGACAGGTACCTAGCCTGTTCAGACGCCCTATGGATTCCGGCCTTCGCCGGGATGACGGGTCCGAAACTGTTACACTACCGGGTTTCAGGACAATTGTAGACTGACCTGAGGAGCACCATATAAGAGTTGTTGCTCGAACATGCATGGAGAGAAGTACGGCCACGCCACACCTCTCAAAAACCTTTGACAGCGATTTCGAATCTTGGTATGTTGGGTATGCTGACTTTTGTTACGGGTTGGCAAATTCGGAAGTAGGAGATTGACCGCTAGAATGGCTGAGTACGATATTATCATCCGGGGTGGTACGGTTGTGGATGGCATCCGGACGCCCAGGTATGTTAGTGACATAGCGATAAAGGATGGAAAGATCGCCAGAATCGGCGGCCTGCGCTCCAGCAGCGCCGGCAAGGTGATAGATGCCTCGGGGCTAATCGTGGCCCCCGGATTTGTGGACCTCCACACTCACTA
This sequence comes from Dehalococcoidia bacterium, assembly GCA_965225925.1. Lineage (GTDB taxonomy): Bacteria > Chloroflexota > Dehalococcoidia > Lucifugimonadales > JAGWBF01 > CBDDBY01. Next base: position 1,817,998 of record CBDDBY010000005.1, read on the forward strand.
CGACGCCCAATTGCAGTGGGACCCTTACTGCTCGGTCTCTTCATGGCACGGGGCCACATCCGTGGTAATAGGCAACTGCGGGTTCGGATTCGCCCCCTGTGCCGCCAACCAGAAGGACCGGGATCGGCTTATGCTTTCGCTGACTCGTAACGAGGCGATCCCCTATGACGCGATGGCGACGGGCATGGCGTGGGACTGGGAGACCTTTCCCGAGTTTCTGGATAGCGTCGACCGCTTACCCAAAGGCGTCAACGTCATCAGCTACGTGCCTCTGACTCCCATATATTCCTGGGTTGTGGGGTACGAAGAGTCCAAGAAAAGACGGCCCACCGAGGCGGAGATGAAGGAGATGTCCCGCTTGATTCTTGAAGGTATGGACGCCGGAGGCTGCGGCTGGTCCGCCCAGGTCCTTGGCCCGGGTTCCATCCAGCGGGATTATGACGGTACGCCAATGGTAACCGACCTGATGACCGAAGATGAAATCCTCGCCTTCGGGCGCATACTGGGCCAGCGGGACGAGGGCTCCATTGAGCTGGCCTATTCCAGCGGGGAAATGGCCGACGAGATCTCCCAGATACCCGAGGCGACAAAATCACTGGTGGAACGGCTGGCCGGAATTTCCAACCGGCCTATCATTTACCAGGCGGTGATCTCCAACGACCGTGACCCAACCCAGCACCGGGTCAGGCTTAGCTGGCTGGAGGACTGCGCCAAGAGACGGCTGCATGTATACGGGCAGGGGCTCACATTACGCTCGGGATTGGAAATGACCTTCGAAGACTGGAATCTCTTCGACGATACCCCGGCCTGGCGAGAGGTGACTTTGGGGAGTGTCGAAGAGCGCAAGGCCAAAATGCAAAACACGGAGATGCGGGGAGCCCTCAAGGCCGAGTGGGACTCCGGCATCCGGCCCACCTCAGTCATACCGGACTCCTTGCCGGCTCTGAGTATAGAGTCGGTGGGCCGCAAGGACTTCGAGCACTACATTGGCCAGACCATAGCGGAAATCGCCCAGCAGGAAAATAAGCACATAGTTGATGCCCTGCTGGACCTGGTGGTGGCGGACAACCTTCAGACCGAGCTTTTCGGACCGTCGGGGAGATATAACCCCGAATACACAGCTGAGATCGTGAACTCGCCCTACGCCGTCCCCGGTGCCTCCGACGGTGGAGCCCATGTAAAATTCAGTCCAGGCGGTATATATTCCACGGACATGCTGACCTGGCTGGTGCGGGACGAGGGTGTCGTGAGTCTGGAGGAGGCCCACTACAAGCTGAGTTACTTACCTGCCTATATCGGTGGATTTAAGGACAGAGGCATTCTCCGCGAAGGGGCCCCAGCGGATATCGTGGTGTACGATCTTGAAAACCTGGCCCTAGGTGAATTGGGCGTTGCCCACGACCTGCCCGGCGGCGACTGGAGACGGATCCAGAAGCCGGATGGATACCGGTGGATATTGGTAAACGGTCAGGTGAGCTTCGAGGATGGCACGCCTACAGGCGCCCTGTCGGGCAAGCTTTTGCGTCATGGAAGGGCATAACCCTGGACTCACCTATTGACCAGCGATGAAGAGACGGAGCCTCGGAGCCGGCACCAGGGGCTCCTCTCCATTTTTTGCAGGAGGGACCAGGTCGGCGGGGCAAAGTTCCGCGGTTACTGTCCAGGCATATTTCCCCTTGCCTGCCATCGGGTCGCAAGTGGTGGCGGTTTGAAGATTCAATCAAAATAACGGCCTGCGCGAAACAGCGCGAACGAGAGGTACAGGAATGGCGAAGTTTCAAGAATACGCAAATAAATACGAGACCGTCCACATGGAGAGGCGCGACGGGGTCCTTGAAATCAGGTTGCATTCCCGCGGAGGCAGCCTGAAGTGGAGCGAGCCCGCCCACAGGGAGTTCGGCTACGCGTTCACGGACATAGGAAGCGACCCGGAGAACAAGGTCGTGATTTTGACGGGCACAGGCGACGACTTTTGCGCCGAGCTCGATACTCTTCCACCACCCCCAGGTCCCAAGGAATGGGACAAGATCTATTGGGAGGGAAAGCGGCTGCTCACGAATTTCCTTGATATCGAGGTGCCCGTAATCGCCGCCCTGAACGGCCCCGCGTTGATCCACTGCGAGATGCCGCTGTTATCGGACATCGTGCTGGCCTCGGAAAACACCGTTATCCAGGACGCGCCCCACTTCCCCATGGGGACCATTCCCGGAGACGGCGTGCATGTTATCTTTCCTTTGCTGATGGGCCAAAATCGGGGCAGATATTTCCTACTGACAGGGCAGAAGCTTTCGGCCAATGAGGCGATGGATCTCGGGCTGGTCAGCGAGGTGCTCTCCAGGGAAAAACTTATGGCAAGGGCCTGGGAGCTTGCGGAGCAGCTAGCTCAGAAACCTGCGCTCACCTTACGGTACACCAAGGTAGTCCTCACCCTCCAGCTTAAACGCCTCATGCAGGACATGCTGGGCTACGGACTGGCGCTGGAAGGTCTGGGGGCCGTGGACCTGGGAGCGGAGCTGTCGGCCAGGTTTTCCGACCTTAAAGGCTGAGACCGGCTCCACTCCTATTACCCTAACCTGTGTGCCTTGACCTGGTGGATCCGGTCGGTGTTGGGCTTGGCTGCGGCCCGGCCCTACTTAGCCTAACGCCGGCGCCATATCCGGCGCCACCATGGCAATAGGCCATCGTGTTGCCATGGCAATGAGACAGGTTGGATGTCATGGAAAAGCACGTTCAGCTCTTCCGCCTGCCCGTACCGCTCCTCCAACCTGTACCTGAGCACCGCCATGAGCTCTTTATGTTCGGTCTTCTCGACTTCTCTCAGTCGGGAGACCTCTGAAGGGCCGCCGAAATTGAGGTCCAGCTGACTGGAATCGCGCCGGCGGGATACCTTCTCCGGTAGGAGTGGACGTCCTGGGGTATCATTTTCCGTCAGCTCTAGTCGCCAGGAGTGCCCCCGCCGTAGCGGTCCCAGGTGGGCCTGGAAGGTCCCTTCCCACGTACGAGGCGCCACTGGATCAAGAAAGCCACCCGAGTCTTGGGGGACCCCCCGAAAGACCCAGGTCCCAACAAGGGAACCTGGTGGCAGGTCCACCACCGGGGTCTTGTTAAAGTTGCTGTCAATTACCGGGTCTGCGTACTGTAACATGGTCCCTCCCCCGGGCCCCCGTGTAGTCCCACGGGGGCCCGTATTCGCTTGGTACGGAATGCTGTTGATTCTAGTCGTCCCCCCCAGCCGGGACCGTCTCTAGCTGCCCAGCCACGGGGCTACCCTCATCCGAGGTGACCTTGGGCAGCCAGTCCAGCCACTTGGGCAGGTACCAGTTGGTGTCGCCCAGGAGCTTCATGCTGGCAGGCAACAGTACCGACCGGACAACGGTGGCGTCGATGAGCACCGCAACCCCCAGCCCCAGGCCCATTTGCTGCGTATCTATCTGCCGCCCGAGGGCGAAGGTCAGGAAGACCCCCACCATGACGGCTGCGGCGCTGGTAATCTGCCCTGCAGTCGCCTTGATGCCAATTGAGACCGACTCCTCATTGCTGTGACCCTGGTCGTAGGCCTCCTTGATCCGGTTCAGCATAAGCATGTGGTAGTCCATGGAGAGGCCGAAGACGATGGCGAAAAGGAACAGGGGCAGCCAGGCTCCGATCACCCCGGTGGCCTCGGCCCCCAATATGCTGATTCCCCATCCCCACTGGAACACCATCACCACCACTCCATACGCGGCGCCTACGGAGAGCAGGTTCAAGACGATAGCTTTCACGGGAATCACGATTGAGCGGAACATTACCAGCAGTAGCAGGAAGGCCAGCCCCAGAACGAAGCCGAACACGTATGGCGCGCTCCGGACCATTTTGTCCGTGAAGTCTATGGTTCCGGCGGTCCCACCGGCAACGTACACCTGGGCATCGCTGCCGGCAAAGGCCTCGGGGATCAAGTCGTTGCGAAGGCGCCTTACAGCTTTCTCCGAGACACTCTCATCCACGCCTCCTTCAACAGGTACCTGTACATAGAGGAGGTTGCCCTCGGGGTTAACCGTGACATCGGATGGTGTGAAGAAGGAGTCGTCCCTCTCCAGTATCTCAATCAGCCTGTTCACCGGTCCCTGCACGCTGGGAGAGCTTACATCTGGTGCGTCCACAATGATCCAGGCGGGGTCCGCCAGGTTGGAGTCGAAGTTCTCCTCCATCAACTGGAGGGCGCGCTTGGCCTCTACATCATCGTGGAAAGAGTCTGAGCCGCTGGCGAAGCCCAGGTTCAACGAGGACACTGGTATCGCCAGGGCGATGAGCGCTACCGTGGTGACTGTGGCCAGGACGGCGGGACGGGCCAACACTTTGTCGGTGATGGCGCCCCAGACGCCGCCGCCGTTGCTTTCAGGCCTATCGCACCCGATGAAGGGCAACCGCAGCCTATCGACCGTTGTCGCCCAGCACTGCCAGCATCGCTGGCAGAAGGGTCAGGGAGGCCACCAGGGCCAATGAGACCACGATGATCACGCCAACGGGGCCATGGAGACGAAGAGCGCGCTGTCCGTGAGTATCAACCCCGCCAGGGACAGCAGCACGGTGACGCCGGCGTAGAACACGGCCCTGCCGGTGGTGTTGCAGGCCACGGTGATGGCCTCTAGCTTGGGCCTCCCGGCCTTGCGCTCGCTGCGGTAGCGGCTGACTATGAACAGGGAGTAGTCTACCTCCACCGCCATTCCCATCAGGAGCACCACCTGGGCGAGGAATTCGACCATGGGAAATACGTGGCTTGCCAAAGCAGCGATGCCCAGTGCACTGAAGATCGCACCCACCACCAAGATCAGAGGAATGGTCGCGGCCACAACCCCACGGAAGGCGATCAGCATCAATGCTAGCGCCAACACCATGGTCACCACGATCATGCTCTTGAAGTCTTCTTTGTCGATGTCTTCCAGCTGCTTCAGCATGAAGGATGGGCCGGCAATGCCTATCTCAAAGCCATCGGCGTTCTCGCCGGCAGAGCGGACTGTACCGAGGATGGCGTCTACTTTGTCTTCGGCATCATCAATATCACCCTCGATCACAACCTCTGCCAGCAAGACGCTGCCGTCGTCTGAAACCATGTTCGGGTCCCGGATGTCGTAGTAGCTGGCCACCGATTCGACCTCGGGTAGTGTCCGGAGGTCCTGGACCAGTCCCTGTACGGTGGACCGAAACACGGGGTCATCCACACTAAGGGACGGGTTGCTAAAGACGAGCCGCTCGGTGGGGCTCGCGACCACATCGAACCTTTCATTAACGAGGTCGGCCGCGAAAGCCGATTCGCCTTCGCCGTTGTAGTCCAGCTCCTTTGTTTCCACTGTGTTCGATATGAACATCGCCAGGACCACCACCATCAAAGAGGCGGCGATCACCCACCAGCGGTGGCGGGCGTTCCAGTTGGCGATCCGACCGGTGAAGGAAAGGGTTGTACTGCCGCCGGCGCTACTTCTCTTTACTACATCACTACATCGCCGCTGCGGCTGTTATCGACTCCTGCTTCTATGCGGTTCATGGCTTCCCCAGTAGAATCCCAGGAAGTGGTGTAAGAGGGAGAGGGTCTGGAGGAAGAGAGACCACTGCGTCATCCTTAGCCCGAATCCACCGAAGGACGGCCTTGGGGACAGTCCTTGAAGAAGCCAGCGGGTGCTCCTCTGAATCTGGGATAATGGTTTTGGAACAGAAACCCGCCCGGAAACAAGGAGCACCCAATAGATGCTGCCACAGAACAAACCCGACCGTATCCGCATCCTCTTTGACGACCATCGCCTGGTGGCCAATGCCGGCCTGCTCCTGCCGGCCACCCTAGCCCGGCACCTGGGCCTGCGGGAACTCGTCGACCATCACCTTGACCTCGGCGGAGCGCCGGGACGGGCGAACACTGGGGACAAGATGCTGACGCTGGTCGCTTCCGCGCTGGCAGGCGGCGACTGCATCGACGACGCCGATGCGCTGCGCGCTGGTGGGACGGTCGGTGTTCTAGGCTGCGTGGTCAAGGCGTCATCCACCCTGGGGACCTTCCTGCGCAGCTTCCGGTGGGGGCATGTCCGTCAATTCGACCGCGTGAGCCGCCAGTTGTTGGCCCGGGCCTGGGCCGCTGGGGCCGGACCCGGCGACTCGCCCCTGACCATCGACCTGGACTCGACCATCTGCGAGACCTATGGACTGGCCAAGGAGGGAGCGCGCCACCACGGCTATACCGGCGCCCGCGGCTATCACCCGCTGCTGGCCATTGCCGCCGGCACCGGCGAGGTGCTGATGTCCCGGCTGCGCGAGGGCCGGGCCAACACCGCCCGTGGCGCCGCCCACTTCCTGCGTGAGACGGTGGGGCGGGTGCGCTACGGCGGGGCCAGGGGACAACTCACGGTGCGGGCCGACAGCGGCTTCTACGCCCACACTGTCGTTGCCGCCTGCCGGGAAATTGATGTCCGCTTCTCTATCACCATCCGCCAGCGCGCCAGCCTGCGGGACCTGATCGAGGCGATACCAGAGGAGGACTGGACTCCCATTCCCTACTGGATGGACGGCGCCGCCGATGTCGCCGAGACGACTTACACCCCGTTCCAGACCAAGCCGGACGCCCCGCCAGCGCGGCTCATTGTCCGGCGGGTGAAGCCGACACCCGGTTCCCAGCTCGCCCTCTTCGCCAGATACAGCTATCACGCCTTCATCACCGACCGCGATGGGGAGACGCTGGAACTGGAGGCCGATCATCGCCGCCACGCCGAGGTCGAGAACGCCATACGCGACCTCAAGTACGGTGTCGGGCTGACCCACATGCCGTCGGCGCGCTTCGCCGCCAACGGCGCCTGGCTGGCGGTACAGGTGATGGCGCATAACCTGGCCCGCTGGACGGCGCGGATTGGTCTGGGCGAGGGGACCCTGATCACCAAGACCCTCAGGCGACGGGTCTTCGCTCTGGTGGGACGGATCACCCGCTCGGCGCGCCGCCTCACTTTGCATCTCCCCCGGCGCTGGCCTTGGGAAACCCAGTTCAGTCGCGCCTTGGCCCGGCTGCAAGCCATTCCATTCCCGGCCTGACGGCCAGCCTGCAACTGACCCAACGTCCCCGCAATCTCGCGCCACCCCGGTCGCGAGAGTCCCCTGCTGCGTATCCTCTCGCCATCCCGCGCATCGCAACTCCCGCATAGGGCCTTAGGGGCCCTGTGCGGCGACTGAAGACCCTCCGCCGGCCTCCCATCTACCCCAAGACCTCAGGCCATCTCCCCTGTAGCTCCCTCACCCACCCCCTTCCGCTGTCCTCACGCCGTCCATCGGTGTCCTTCGGTGGATTCGGGCTAAGTCTAGTGTCCAACTTAGGCCTGGCCTTTGGGGCCTTGGACTTTGCACTTACGCCAGACGGGACCTACGTGTTCTTCGAGATAAATCCCAACGGTGAGTGGCTCTGGCTTGAAGACCAGCTGGGACTACCTATCTCTGACCGAATTGCAGCTTGGCTATGCGCGTAAGTGTTATACGGAAGCTCTATGAGCGCATCCCGGACTGTGTATGGCCACACTTCACAGGAGACGTGGAACCCACTCCCGAAGATCAAGACATCTTCAGCGCCGAACACGGTGACAGCCTAGACGTGATAACCAGCCTCCTTTCATCTCGCCTAGTCCAGCTGGAAGAGCGTATCAGGGGCGTAGAGTCTAAGCTCCTGGCCCTGCTCACTTTGACCTCTGTACTCTCCACGGCAGTCGCCGCAAGCCTAGCTGCTGCCACAACACTGGGTTCGGTCAAAGAGGATGCCAAACTCCTAGCGTGGTTTGCCGTATTCCTTGTCTTTTATGCGGCTATCCAGATTCTGCGCTCGCTGTGGGCCACCGTGGATGGTCTTGTGCGAAGAGGGTACAAGCAATTGTCTCCTGATGACATCTTTCCACAAAGCGATGAAGCCAACGACGCTTATCGGATACGGCTGCTAAATCTCCAGGTCAACCACCTGCATTGGAACGAACGGGTAGTTAATGAGAAGGTCAGTTGTATGGCGGTGGCTCATACCGCCTTGAAGAACGCGTTGACAGCAATCTTCTGCCTTGTCATTCTGACGCTCGGGATAGCTGCCTATCATCTGAATATAAGGTTAATCCCGAATCCACCGAAGGACGTCCTTGGGGACAGTCCTTGAAGAAGCCAGCGGGTGCTCCTCTGAATCTGGGATAATGGTTTTGGAACAGAAACCAGCCCGGAAACAAGGAGCACCCAATAGATGCTGCCACAGAACAAACCCGACCGTATGCGCATCCTCTTTGACGACCATCGCCTGGTGGCCAATGCCGGCCTGCTCCTGCTGGCCACCCTAGCCCGGCACATGGGCCTGCGGGAACTCGTCGACCATCACCTTGACCTCGGCGGAGCGCCGGGACGGGCGAACACTGGGGACAAGATGCTGACGCTGGTCGCTTCCGCGCTGGCAGGCGGCGACTGCATCGACGACGCCGATGCGCTGCGCGCTGGTGGGACGGTCGGTGTTCTAGGCTGCGTGGTCAAGGCGTCATCCACCCTGGGGACCTTCCTGCGCAGCTTCCGGTGGGGGAATGTCCGTCAACTCGACCGCGTGAGCCGCCAGTTGTTGGCCCGGGCCTGGGCCGCTGGGGCCGGACCCGGCGACTCGCCCCTGAGCATCGACCTGGACTCGACCATCTGCGAGACCTATGGACTGGCCAAGGAGGGAGCGCGCCACCACGGCTATACCGGCGCCCGCGGCTATCACCCGCTGCTGGCCATTGCCGCCGGCACCGGCGAGGTGCTGATGTCCCGGCTGCGCGAGGGCCGGGCCAACACCGCCCGTGGCGCCGCCCACTTCCTGCGTGAGACGGTGGGGCGGGTGCGCTACGGCGGGGCCAGGGGACAACTCACGGTGCGGGCCGACAGCGGCTTCTACGCCCACACTGTCGTTGCCGCCTGCCGGGAAATGGATGTCCGCTTCTCTATCACCATCCGCCAGCGCGCCAGCCTGCGGGACCTGATCGAGGCGATACCAGAGGAGGACTGGACTCCCATCCCCTACTGGATGGACGGCGCCGCCGATGTCGCCGAGACGACTTACACCCCGTTCCAGACCAAGCCGGACGCCCCGCCGGTGCGGCTCATTGTCCGGCGGGTGAAGCCGACACCCGGTTCCCAGCTCGCCCTCTTCGCCAGATACAGCTATCACGCCTTCATCACCGACCGCGATGGGGAGACGCTGGAACTGGAGGCCGATCATCGCCGCCACGCCGAGGTCGAGAACGCCATACGCGACCTCAAGTACGGCGTCGGGCTGAACCACATGCCGTCGGGGCGCTTCGCCGCCAACGGCGCCTGGCTGGCGGGCCAGGTTATGCGCCATCACCTGGACCGCTTGGACGGCGCGGATTGGTCTGGGCGAGCGGACCGTGATCACCAAGACCCTCAGGCGGCGGGTCTTCGCTCTGGTGGGACGGATCACCCGCTCGGCGCGCCGCCTCACTTTGCATCTCCCCCGGCGCTGGCCTTGGGAAACCCAGTTCAGTCGCGCCTTGGCCCGGCTGCAAGCCATTCCATTCCCGGCCTGACGGCCAGCCTGCAACTGACCCAACGTCCCCGCAATCTCGCGCCACCCCGGTCGCGAGAGTCCCCTGCTGCGTATCCTCTCGCCATCCCGCGCATCGCAACTCCCGCATAGGGCCTTAGGGGCCCTGTGCGGCGACTGAAGACCCTCCGCCGGCCTCCCATCTACCCCAAGACCCCAGGCCATCTCCCCTGTAGCTCCCTCACCCACCCCCTTCCGCTGTCCTCACGCCGTCCATCCGTGTCCTTCGGTGGATTCATCCTTAGCGGGCAAAGAGGAAAGCTCGAGAAAGGAGGACAACAGTGGTCAAGGAAAGGATGGACCTGCTGGAGCTATTGCGCAAGGGGGGAATGGACGGTGACGTGGACTTCCTACGGGAGGCACTGAGAGTGCTGGTAGAGGGGATCATGGATGCGGAGGTGTCATCGAGGATCGGTGCTGAGTATGGAGAACGCAGCCCTGAGCGGGTGACCCAGCGCAACGGGTATCGGTCCCGGGCGTGGGATACCCGTGTAGGGACGATGGATCTGCACATCCCGAAGCTTCGAGAGGGGAGCTACTTCCCGAGCCTGCTGGAGCCACGGCGTCGCAGCGAGCGAGCTCTGCTGGCTGTGATCCAGCAGGCCTACGTGGAAGGTGTATCCACAAGGCGGGTGGACGATCTGGTCAAGGCCCTGGGGTGTGAGGGTATCTCCAAGAGCCAGGTGTCGCGCATCTGTCAGGAACTGGACGTGGTGGTGGATGGCTTCATGGGCCGTCCGCTGGACGCTGGACCCTACCCCTACCTGTGGCTGGACGCACTGACCCAGAAGGTCAGGGAGGCCGGCAGGATCGTCAACGTCAGCGTGGTGGTGGCGACGGCCGTCAATGGCGAGGGCAAGCGGGAGATCATCGGGATGGACGTGGGTACGAGTGAAGACGGCGCCTTCTGGCTGGCCTTCCTACGCTCGCTGTCCGCCAGGGGCCTCGGCGGGGTGGAGCTGGTGGTATCGGACGCTCATCAGGGACTCCGAGGCGCCATCGCCGCAGTCTTCGGCGGAGCCAGCTGGCAACGGTGCCGCACCCACTTCATGACCAACCTGCTCACTCGGGTACCCAGGCGCGCCCAGCCATGGGTAGTCACCATGGTGCGCACCATCTACCAGCAACCCTCCCCCGATGAGGTACACGCCCAGCTCGACAGGGTGACCGATCAACTCCAGAACCGGTTCCCTCAGGTCGCCTCTCTACTGGACGAGGCCGGACCCGACGTCCTGGCCTTCTCCAGCTTCCCACTTGCCCACTGGAAGAAGATCTGGTCCAACAACCCACAGGAGCGTCTCAACAAGGAGATCCGGCGACGCACCGATGTGGTGGGCATCTTCCCTAACCGGCCGGCCGTGCGCCGCCTCGTTGGCGCCGTCCTGGCTGAGCAGCACGACGAATGGGCCGTTGGCCGTCGATACATCACACCTGTCGTGCTGACCTTCAACGAAGCTCTTCCAGAGGCCGATCTCGCGGAGGGGACTGCCGCCTAAACAACATCAACACGATGACGCACTCTTACACCACTTGACGGGACGTGACAGCTTCCCCTTTCTCATGAATCTCTGCTTGCATCGATTTTGAAGCAAGGGTCCGGCTTCAACATCGGCAAACGCGCCGATTTCTCGGGGGAAATTTGGCCCACTCCGGGTAGTCCCTTTGACCGATCCACTCCTCCCCCGGAAAGACTACCGCGCTCTAGTTACTCCTGGGGTTGACCGGCTTCACGAGCCGAACCTACAATGAAGCCAGTTGATGTACCCGGCCTAGATGAAAAATATATAAAGTGCGAAATAAGATAATAGGGATTTGGTTAGTCTCAGCTCTGGTTGCATTGGCCGCCCTTGGCGCCTGCGGCGGTGAAAAGCCGGTAATCAGGGTCCACGCCTGGGAAACCGACTCTCACTTCATCAACAACGCCATCTTCTCTTACATCGTTGAGAAGGGGTACGGCTACTCGGTGGAAGAAGTGATCGAGACCACCCCAGTGTTAAAAGAGGCCCTGCCTGATGGGGAGGTTAATCTCAACCTGGATGGCTGGCAGCATAATATCCCAGAGTGGTACCAGGAAAACCTGGATGGAGGGAACATCGTTAACCTGGGAATGTACTTTGAAGGCGGTCCCCAATTCTACATGATTCCCAAATGGGTGGCCGAGGAGTATGGGATTCGCTCGGTCCACGACCTGGAAGAGTACTGGGAGCTGTTCACCGACCCCCAAGACCCCTCCAAGGGGCTATTCTATAACGGTATCCTGGGCTGGCAGGCCACCGAGATCAACCGGGTGAAGCTGGAGGCCTATGGCCTGACCAGGTTCTATAACCTGGAGGCGCCGGGCTCGGTTCTGGCATTGGAGGCCGCCCTCGAGACGGCCCAGCAAGGGCATCAGCCTGTGTTGGGCTACTACTGGTCGCCGGCCCCTCTTAATGCGGCCTATGAGTGGCAGATTCTGGAGGAGCCCCCCTACACACCGGCCTGCTGGAAGGCCATTACTTTGGCTGCCGAAGACTCGGGCCTGAGACCTGCAAACGCCGTGTGCGACTTCCCCAACCCTCCCATTGACAAGCTGGCCCACAAGGGGCTTCTCAAAAAAGCGCCGGACGTGGTGGAGATGCTGAGGAAGATGCAGGTGGGGCTCGAGCCCCTCAATCAGGTGTTTGCATGGGCCAGGCAGAACAAGGTGGTCGACTTTGAGGAGGCCGCATCCTACTACCTGCGCAACAACGAGGACAGATGGCGCGGCTGGGTCACACCCGAAGCCTACCAGAATGTAAAGGCAGCCCTGGGGCCGGAGGGCTAAGGAAGAGGAAAGTCTCCCCTTGTTCTTTTTCTCTAGAAGTCTGAGGACCAAGGTAATCCTGGCGGCCCTGATACCCGGCGCCCTTGCGCTAACCGCGGTGGCTGTAATCGCCTTTTATGCCTATGACCGGATGGCCCGAGAGGTGGTCGAGCAGCGGGACACGGAGCTGGCCAGGGTGTCGGCGGAGCGCCTCTTCAAGGGGCTGCTACAGCACGTGCGCACCCTGCAGTTGACGGCTGCCGAAGAGGGCATCCGCTCCCTTGAGCCTGAGAGCGCTAGCCAGGGGCTCCGCGCTTCCATGGGCCAGCTATACGTTTTCGACGGCGGTGTTGGGGTCTACGACAGGCTTGGCAGCCCAGTTGCGGTGGAACCCTTCGACGGAGGCCGCGGTACAGAAGGCTTTCCCCTAGCATCGGAGTTCGCCAAGGTGAAGGAGACCCGCCGCTTCTCTATATCCGACGTATTCACCGACTCAGTGACCAGCGAGCAGGTATTTCTGATGACCGTGCCCATTGTAGGCAGGGGAACCGAGTTCAACGGCGTGGTATCCGGCCTGATCACCGTCAATAGATCGCGCCTGGGGGCAATGTACGTGAAGGTATTGGAGTTCAATCCGGGCAAAAAGGGCTTCGCCTACCTCGTGGACGGCAATGGCCAGGTGGTACATCACCGGCACACCTCCTTCGTGGGTAGCAATCTAGCTGATTATGAGCCGGTCGCCCGGGCCATAGAGGGAGAACAGGGCGCCCTGGTCACCGAGGACGCCGATGGCGACACCGTGATCTCGGGGTTCGCTCCGGTGCCCGGCACCAGCTGGGGGATCATCACCTAGGAAAGATGGTCCAACGTGGGGGGGGCCCATTAGAGACTATGGCCTCTTGCTATTTGGTGCTATTGTTGGTGGGAGGAGTGGCGACGGCCGGGGCCGTGTTCCTGCTCATTGGACGTTGCCTGAAACCAGTGAAGCTACTCACGCAGGGGGCACGGCGCATTGCGGGAGGAGAGTTCTAGCACAGCATCGCCGCCGACAGTCACGACGAGATACAAGAACTCGCCGAGCAGTTCAACAACATGGCCTTCTCCTTGAAGGATTCCTACGCGGGCCTCGAACAGAAGGTAGAGGAACGCACTCAGGAGCTCCGCCGGAGCGAGATAAGGTACAGAACCCTCTTCGACGATTCCCAGGACGCCGTTGTGGTGACCAGTCAGGACGGCAAGATCATCGACGCAAACCGAGCGGTGTTGGAGCTGTTCGGCTACTCCAGGGAGGAAGCGGCGGAGGTGGATATATCCTCGGAGGTATACGTAAATCTGGATGACCGGAGGAATTTGATCGAAGCGGTGGAGCGGCACGGCTCCGTCCGGGACTACGAGGTGATCCTGCGCAAGAAGGATGGGACCCTTATAGATTGCCTGGTTACCTGTTCAGTATGGCGAGATGCCGCGGGTTCTCCCATGGGGTACCAGTCCATCGTCCGCGACATTACCGAGCGGAAAAGGGTGGAGGCAGCACTGCGGGACTCGGAGGCCCGGTTCCGGCAGGTGGCCCAATCGGCCAACGACGGCGTCGTATCCGTTGACAGCGATGGGAACATCGTCTTCTGGAACAGCCGGGCCGAGTACATATTCGGGTACGGAGAGGCGGAGGTGCTGGGTCATAATTTCAGGGAGCTGCTGCCACCAACATACCAGGACAGGCACTACTTGCAGGTAGACTGGGACCAGGGCTCGGAGGAAAGACTCCTTCAGGGTAGGACGGTCGAGCTCCAGGCTGTCAAGAAGGACGGCACCGAGTTCCCGGTGGAGATGTCCATGGCCACCTGGAAGATGGGCGACGAGACCTATTGCACCGGGATCATTCGGGATATCACCGATAGAAAGCTGGCCGAGGAGACCCTGGTCCAGCAGATGCGGGAGCTGGCGGTACTGGAGGAGAGAAACCGGATGGCCCGGGAGATCCACGACACCCTGGCCCAGGGGTTCACGGGGATCGTCCTTCAGCTGGCGGCGGCGGAGCAGGTCCTGGAGGGAGACGGCGACGAGGTAACGGGCCATCTTGGGCGGGCCAAGGGCCTGCCCGGGAAAGTCTTCAGGAAGCCCGCCGGACGGTTTGGGGTCTGGTTCCCCACGCCCTTCAGCAGCAGTCCCTGGTGGCTGCTCTCCAGGAGCGGGTCGGCCAGTTGCATTCCACGGGAAATGGAACGGCCTCCTTCTGTACCCTGGGCATGCCGCGGGCGCTGTCCGTAGACGCGCAGGTGACATTACTCCGGATCTGCCAGGAGTCCCTTACCAACGTGTCCCGGCACTCTGCGGCCACCGAGGTGGAGGTTACCTTGAGCTTCCAAGCCGACTCGGTAGGCCTGAAGGTAAGTGACAACGGGGTGGGTTTCGACCGGGCGTCGCCCACCGTAGAAGGTGGGGCAGGTGGCTTCGGCCTAATGGGCATGGAACAGCGAGCCCGTCAGCTTGGGGCTAGCTTCACCATCGACAGCCGCAAGGGCCGGGGTACAGTTATAGAGGTTCAGGTCCCAACGGGACAGGCAGGGAATTAGCTCAGGCGACAGGTAGGTATTCATGGATGCAATCAGGCTATTGATAGTGGATGACCACACCGTGGTCCGGGATGGTTTATCCATTATGCTGGGCCGGGAGAAGGATTTTACCGTGGTGGGAGAGGCCAAGAACGGCCTTGAGGCCCTGGAGAAGACCCGGGAGCTCCGGCCCGACGTGGTTCTCATGGACCTTCGGATGCCTGAGCTGGACGGGGTGGAGGCCATGAAGCGTATCCGGGAAGAGGACCCGGAGATCAAGTTCATCGTTCTCACCACCTACGACACAGACGAATATATCTTCGATGCAATTGAGGCCGGGGCCAAGGGATACCTCCTCAAGGACACATCCCGGGAGGAGCTGTTCCGCGCGGTGAGGGCGGTGCACCGGGGAGAGTCGCTGGTAAACCCGGGAGTCACCGCCAGGCTCCTTGAACGCTTCGCCCAGCTTAGCCGCGGGAATGCCCAGTCGGCCCTGGATGTCCTTTCGGACCGAGAGCTGGAGGTCCTCCGCCTTACCCCGAATCCACCGAAGGACACGGATGGACGGCGTGAGGACAGCGGAAGGGGGTGGGTGAGGGAGCTACAGGGGGAGATGGCCTGGGGTCTTGGGGTAGATGGGAGGCCGGCGGACGGTCTTCAGTCGCCGCACAGGGCCCCTAAGGCCCTATGCGGGAGTTGCGATGCGCGGGATGGCGAGAGGATACGCAGCAGGGGACTCTCGCGACCGGGGTGGCGCGAGATTGCGGGGACGTTGGGTCAGTTGCAGGCTGGCCGTCAGGCCGGGAACGGAATGGCTTGCAGCCGGGCCAAGGCGCGACTGAACTGGGTTTCCCAAGGCCAGCGCCGGGGGAAATGCAAAGTGAGGCGGCGCGCCGAGCGGGTGATCCGTCCCACCAGAGCGAAGACCCGCCGCCTGAAGGTCTTGGTGATCACGGTCCCCTCGCCCAGACCAATCCGCGCCGTCCAGCGGGCCAGGTTATGCGCCATCACCTGTACCGCCAGCCAGGCGCCGTTGGCGGCGAAGCGCCCCGACGGCATGTGGTTCAGCCCGACGCCGTACTTGAGGTCGCGTATGGCGTTCTCGACCTCGGCGTGGCGGCGATGATCGGCCTCCAGTTCCAGCGTCTCCCCATCGCGGTCGGTGATGAAGGCGTGATAGCTGTATCTGGCGAAGAGGGCGAGCTGGGGACCGGGCGTCGGCTTCACCCGCCGGACAATGAGCCGCACCGGCGGGGCGTCCGGCTTGGTCTGGAACGGGGTGTAAGTCGTCTCGGCGACATCGGCGGCGCCGTCCATCCAGTAGGGAATGGGAGTCCAGTCCTCCTCTGGTATCGCCTCGATCAGGTCCCGCAGGCTGGCGCGCTGGCGGATGGTGATAGAGAAGCGGACATCCATTTCCCGGCAGGCGGCAACGACAGTGTGGGCGTAGAAGCCGCTGTCGGCCCGCACCGTGAGTTGTCCCCTGGCCCCGCCGTAGCGCACCCGCCCCACCGTCTCACGCAGGAAGTGGGCGGCGCCACGGGCGGTGTTGGCCCGGCCCTCGCGCAGCCGGGACATCAGCACCTCGCCGGTGCCGGCGGCAATGGCCAGCAGCGGGTGATAGCCGCGGGCGCCGGTATAGCCGTGGTGGCGCGCTCCCTCCTTGGCCAGTCCATAGGTCTCGCAGATGGTCGAGTCCAGGTCGATGGTCAGGGGCGAGTCGCCGGGTCCGGCCCCAGCGGCCCAGGCCCGGGCCAACAACTGGCGGCTCACGCGGTCGAGTTGACGGACATGCCCCCACCGGAAGCTGCGCAGGAAGGTCCCCAGGGTGGATGACGCCTTGACCACGCAGCCTAGAACACCGACCGTCCCACCAGCGCGCAGCGCATCGGCGTCGTCGATGCAGTCGCCGCCTGCCAGCGCGGAAGCGACCAGCGTCAGCATCTTGTCCCCAGTGTTCGCCCGTCCCGGCGCTCCGCCGAGGTCAAGGTGATGGTCGACGAGTTCCCGCAGGCCCAGGTGCCGGGCTAGGGTGGCCGGCAGGAGCAGGCCGGCATTGGCCACCAGGCGATGGTCGTCAAAGAGGATGCGAATACGGTCGGGTTTGTTCTGTGGCAGCATCTATTGGGTGCTCCTTGTTTCCGGGCTGGTTTCTGTTCCAAAACCATTATCCCAGCTTCAGAGGAGCACCCGCTGGCTTCTTCAAGGACTGTCCCCAAGGACGTCCTTCGGTGGATTCGGGATTATAGCTAAAGGGTCCCCTAACAAGGAAATCGCCTCCGCTCTGTCCATCAGCGAGAGCACTGCCAAGACCCATGTGGCTAATATCTTCCAGAAGCTGGATGTGAAGGACCGGACCCAGGCTGTCACCCAAGCGGTGCAGAGGGGGATCATAAGACTGTAGCCGCGCCTCCACGGTCGTGATCGGTCAGAAGGATGACTCTCAGGTCATCCTTCTTGCTTTTGAGAAATCCGCCACGCGGCCGATTACTACCAAGCGGCCGCCATACTACAATCCTTCCATGGTCCTTTTGAACTTATTAATTGTAGCTTAGATCGGGGTGAGAGCATGTTAAAGTTGAGTTCGTGTCCCCATTGCGGCGGCGATATACAGCTTGAGCGCAACGAGTTCGAAGAGGCGGAGCTGTACTGCCTTCAGTGCGGCCTCCGGCGTTTCGGTTGGGAGGGAGACGTCAACGTTCCTCCGAAGGATACGCCTTCATACTGGGTTCCCCTGGTCGAATCGGTTCCAGCGGGAAATTAGGTCAATCCGGTTGAGGTGGCGCCATGAAAGTGGTTGCCGGCCAGGAACGAACCACTAGGCTCCAGCATGGATAGCGAGAACTGGCCTGATCTCCACCGGGCCGAGCCCACTGGAACTCCCGTACCCCTGGTGGTCGAAGACCTCCACAAAAAGTATCGAAACGGCACTTGGGCCAACCGGGGGATCTCCCTCCAGGCTTTCCCCGGGGAGGTGTTGGGTATCCTCGGTCCCAACGGGGCCGGCAAGACTACCTTGGTGAAGCAGATCACCACCGAGCTGCTCCCAACCTCGGGCCGGGTGCGGGTCTTTGGCCACGATGTAGCCCTGGAGGCGCCTGCGGTAAAGGCCCTCCTGGGTGTGGTGCCCCAGGAGGCCTCTCCTTTCGAATATCTCACTGTTCGCCAGCACCTGGTGATTTTCGCAAAACTCAGGGGGCTCCATCCACGAAGAGCAAGGATTAGGGCGGAGGAGTTGATAGCCGAGCTACAGCTCCGGGACCATCGGGATATGCCAGTGGACAAGTTTTCGGGCGGGCTACGGCGCAGGGTGCTGCTGGGCTTGGCTGCCCTGGCCCAGCCCCCCCTTATGGTGCTGGACGAGCCCACCACCGGGCTGGACCCCCGGTCCCGGCGAGACATCTGGTCTATGGTGGAACGTTATAAACAGATGGGCGCCACAGTGATACTGACAACCCACTACATGGATGAGGCCGAGGCCCTGTGCGACCGGGTGGAGATCATCCAGCAAGGGAGCTTGCTGGCCATGGACACCATTCCCAACCTCCGGGCGGCCTTATGGCTACCAGTACAAGGTCACCTATACCTGCAACGGCTCCCAGGCGGAGGGTGGCACCCTGTACGGAGCGGGCGACGGGGAGCTGGTGGACAGGGCACGGGCCCTTGGGGCCACCGGCTATAGCGTGGCCCGGACCAGCCTGGAGGATGTGTACCTGGCCCTCACGGGAGAGGAGGAAATGAAAGATGTCGACGCTGACTAATCTCCCGGCGCCGCCTGTTGCCGGGATCCCCAACACCCGCCGGCCTGCCAAGTTCCTTCGGGACGTGAACAGCATCCTGGAGATGAAGCTCCTGCTGATGCGCCGTGGATGGTACTGGTATCTGATGGGCTCTCTGGTCTTCCCCATCGCGATGTTTTATTGGGCGACTGGAATGGCCCCAGACGACCCAGAGGTCCTCCGCAGGGTCATGGTGGGCGCCATGGTATTCGCCGTTTCCATGTCGACAATAGGCACCCTGGCCCAGCAAATGCTCCAGGACAAATTCCAGGGAAGGCTCAAGCTCCTGATCACCATGCCCGTGTCCAAGGGCGCCTATGCCTTCGGAGTGCTGGCCTTCGCCTCCCTGTTAGCCGCCGGCACCGTTGCCGTGCTCCTTCTTTTCGGCTGGGTGACGGGGGTGGAGCTTTCACCCACTTGGGCCTTTCTACCAATTGCCATAGCCGCCCTGCTCAGTATGGCCGGCCTCCCCTTGCTCATCGTAAGCTATGCCCCGTCGGCGGAAGCCGGGGGAGTCATGACTAACCTTGTAGGCATACTGCCGGTGATGGTCACCCCCGTGTTTTTCACCATGGATCAGGCACCCTTGGTGTTCAAGGGACTGGGATGGGTATCGCCGTTGCGCTATGCAGCCGATGGGCTTACCAAATCCCTGTCGGGGAGCACGGACATCTGGGTAGAGTTCGGCGTGCTGGCGGCCTTTGCAGCGGTGACCATCGGATTAGGCCTGTGGAAGCTGCAGTGGCGGGAGGACTAGAATAGATAACGGGGAAAGGCAATTGCGCAGCATCGATATTCACGCCCATATCATTCCGGAAAGCCTGGCCCAGCTTAAACCGGGCAGCGATTGGCACGGGTTTACGATTGAGAAGGCGGAGCCGGGCCAGGACTCCCTCCTCCGAGGGCCAAAGGACGGATGGATCCACCCCAAGCTGTTCTGGGGCCCCCGGGACCGGCTGGCCGAGATGGACTCATTAGGGGTAGACGTCCAGGTACTATCGGCCTGGATAGGACTTTACAATTATGGCCTGGATGCAGAGCTTTGCATGGCTACCTCTCGTGATTTCAACGATTACGTCGCGGAGCTGGCCAGGTCTTGGCCCAGCCGGTTCGCCGGCCTGGCGACCTTGCCCATGCAGGACCCTGCCTCTGCCATAGCCGAGCTGGAGCGCGCCGTTCATCAGCTGGGGTTAAAGGGAGCGATGATCAACGACCATGTAAACGGCCGTACCTTCGACCACCCCGAGTTTCTACCCTTTTGGGAAGCTGTAGAAAGCATGGATGTTCTCATCCTCTTCCACCAAGCGCCCGAAACCCTGGTGAATCCCCGGACCGACCGATATCATCTCCCCAACAGCGTAGGTAACCTAGTGGACCGCACGGTAACCTTCGCCACGCTGGTCTTTAGCGGTGTGATGGACCGGTTCCCCGATCTCAAGATCTGTCTGGCACACGGGGGTGGTTACACATGCTATGGCCTGGGAAGGATGGACCGGGCGTGGCAGGTAAACGAGGCGGCAAGGGCCCACATCTCCAAACCGCCCAGCACCTATGCAGGGCGCTTCTACTACGACTCCATCACCCACAGCGAGGAAGGGTTGCGATTCCTGATCGATCGGGTGGGCCCGGAGCGGGTCGTCATGGGTAGCGACTGGCCCTACGAGATGGGCATTGACTCGCCCGTGGACTGGGTAAACAGTCTGGATAGCCTTACCCAGGAGGAGAAGGGGCTGATTCTCGGCGGGAACCTGGAGAGGTTGCTGGGTATTTAAGACCGACGGGGCGCGAAGTATTCATACCTTTTTCTCCGGCTTGTATTAGCTGTCAACGGTAGTATAATTGGGGAGATCAAATTTCGGTTAACCAGCGTTGCCGTCCTGGCAGCGTTGGCACTTCTTGTAGCCGCATGTGGCGGCGCTGATTCAACAGCCAGGCCGGTCTCGACTCAAACGTCCGGCCAGACGGCCGTTCCGTCCACGCCGGCTGCTCTTCCGACCACCCCAGGCATTACTCCGGCTTCTACTTCGGCCCCCGCGACTCCTCCCGCCGCTCCCTCAACTTCCACATCCATCCCGCTGTCTCAAGAGGCGACTTTGGAGATAAGGGCAACGGATGCTCCCCCTAAACCCGAATCCACCGAAGGACACGGATGGACGGCGTGAGGACAGCGGAAGGGGGTGGGTGAGGGAGCTACAGGGGAGATGGCCTGGGGTCTTGGGGTAGATGGGAGGCCGGCGGAGGGTCTTCAGTCGCCGCACAGGGCCCCTAAGGCCCTATGCGGGAGTTGCGATGCGCGGGATGGCGAGAGGATACGCAGCAGGGGACTCTCGCGACCGGGGTGGCGCGAGATTGCGGGGACGTTGGGTCAGTTACAGGCTGGCCGTCAGGCCGGGAACGGAATGGCTTGCAGCCGGGCCAAGGCGCGACTGAACTGGGTTTCCCAAGGCCAGCGCCGGGGGAGATGCAAAGTGAGGCGGCGCGCCGAGCGGGTGATCCGTCCCACCAGAGCGAAGACCCGCCGCCTGAGGGTCTTGGTGATCACGGTCCGCTCGCCCAGACCAATCCGCGCCGTCCAGCGGGCCAGGTTATGCGCCATCACCTGTACCGCCAGCCAGGCGCCGTTGGCGGCGAAGCGCCCCGACGGCATGTGGTTCAGCCCGACGCCGTACTTGAGGTCGCGTATGGCGTTCTCGACCTCGGCGTGGCGGCGATGATCGGCCTCCAGTTCCAGCGTCTCCCCATCGCGGTCGGTGATGAAGGCGTGATAGCTGTATCTGGCGAAGAGGGCGAGCTGGGGACCGGGCGTCGGCTTCACCCGCCGGACAATGAGCCGCACCGGCGGGGCGTCCGGCTTGGTCTGGAACGGGGTGTAAGTCGTCTCGGCGACATCGGCGGCGCCGTCCATCCAGTAGGGAATGGGAGTCCAGTCCTCCTCTGGTATCGCCTCGATCAGGTCCCGCAGGCTGGCGCGCTGGCGGATGGTGATAGAGAAGCGGACATCCATTTCCCGGCAGGCGGCAACGACAGTGTGGGCGTAGAAGCCGCTGTCGGCCCGCACCGTGAGTTGTCCCCTGGCCCCGCCGTAGCGCACCCGCCCCACCGTCTCACGCAGGAAGTGGGCGGCGCCACGGGCGGTGTTGGCCCGGCCCTCACGCAGCCGGGACATCAGCACCTCGCCGGTGCCGGCGGCAATGGCCAGCAGCGGGTGATAGCCGCGGGCGCCGGTATAGCCGTGGTGGCGCGCTCCCTCCTTGGCCAGTCCATAGGTCTCGCAGATGGTCGAGTCCAGGTCGATGGTCAGGGGCGAGTCGCCGGGTCCGGCCCCAGCGGCCCAAGCCCGGGCCAACAACTGGCGGCTCACGCGGTCGAGTTGACGGACATGCCCCCACCGGAAGCTGCGCAGGAAGGTCCCCAGGGTGGATGGCGCCTTGACCACGCAGCCTAGAACACCGACCGTCTCACCAGCGCGCAGCGCATCGGCGTCGTCGATGCAGTCGCCGCCTGCCAGCGCGGAAGCGACCAGCGTCAGCATCTTGTCCCCAGTGTTCGCCCGTCCCGGCGCTCCGCCGAGGTCAAGGTGATGGTCGACGAGTTCCCGCAGGTCCAGGTGCCGGGCTAGGGTGGCCGGCAGGAGCAGGCCGGCATTGGCCACCAGGCGATGGTCGTCAAAGAGGATGCGAATACGGTCGGGTTTGTTCTGTGGCAGCATCTATTGGGTGCTCCTTGTTTCCGGGCTGGTTTCTGTTCCAAAACCATTATCCCAGATTCAGAGGAGCACCCGCTGGCTTCTTCAAGGACTGTCCCCAAGGACGTCCTTCGGTGGATTCGGGCTAAAGATGTGACCAAGATATTGATCACCGTGGCCAACATAGAAGTCCACAAGGCCACGGGGGATGCGTGGGTGAACGTGGTGCAGGGGCCGGTTGAGTTCGATCTGGTGGAAATCCAAGGGGTGGAGGAGACGTTAGGCGAGGCCATACTGGAGCCTGGACGGTACGGCCAGATCAGGCTGGAAATCGAAAAGGCCGAGGTAACCGTCGACGGGAACGTCTTGAGCGCCAGAGTGCCCAGCGGTAAACTTCGGATAGCAGGCGGGTTTTCCCTTGAATCCGGCGATACCACCATCCTGACCCTGGATTTCGACGCTGAAAAATCCGTAGTTGTCGCGGGCACAAGGAACGTCTTGGTCAAGCCAGTTATCAAGCTGCTCTCCAGGAAAGCCGACCAACCCCTGGCAGCGGCCGATGAGGTTGGCGGAATCGAGGAGACTCCTGAATCACTCGAGGAAGCTACCTCTGAGCCCACTCCCGAGGCATCTGACGACGAGGCAGCTGAAGCCACACCTGCCGCCGCTGGTTCAAAGGCGACGGTAACAATTTCGGAACATCCTGAGCTGGGTCCGATTCTTGTCAATGGCGAGGGTCTTACGTTGTATATGTGGAACCAGGACCCGCCGGGCACTCCAACTTGTACCGGTGGATGCGCAGCAACGTGGCCCCCCCTTCTGGTCTCGGAGGCCGGTCTGGAACCAGTCGGGGAAGGCGTGAATCCCGATCTGTTGGGTATCGCTCCTCGGGATGATGGGACCACCCAGGTCTCCTACAATGGCCACCCACTCTACAACTTCGCTGCCGATAGAAATCCGGGGGACTCCAAGGGACAGAACCTTGGCCGCCAGTGGTTCACGGTTTCTCCGGTGGGAGACCCAGCCTCCACGCCCTAGCAAGTTCCGTCCCCGGCTTTAACTCCCAGCATGACTTCGCCCAAGGTGCGGCTGGCTTCGCACATACACCACCATATTCCAATTCTCGAGGGAACTTTCGCTTGCGGTTGAAAAGCTCCCAACATCGCAAGTATAATCGGACTTGAGAAGAATACCGGTCTAAATCTGAAAGTTCAGGAGAGCCACAGATGGGTGAGTACAGGGTCATATCGTCGGACAGCCACATCTTGGAACCGGTAGACCTGTGGGAGACTAGAGGAGACCCCAAGTTCAAGGACCGGTTGCCGCGGGTCCAGCGCATGGAAGATGGCAGCGACTGGTGGTTCTGCGACGGCCACAAGCTGGGCAGTGCTTTCTTGGCGACTCTGGCGGGTGTGAGGTTCGAGGAGCCCGAAAAGCTTTGGCTCGGTGGGGCCGAGCAGTCCTACGACAACGCCCGGCCCGGCGGCTGGATTCCTGATGAACACATTAAAGACATGGATATCGATGGGATTGATGTAGGCATACTCTATCCCTCCGAAGGCCTCTTGCTCTACTCAATGCCGGATAGCGAGCTCTTGACGTCCATTTTCGCATCCTACAATAACTGGCTTTCCGAGTTCTGTGGCGCCTACCCCAACAGGCTGAAGGGCATAGCCATGGTGAACATTGACGACATAGGTGAGGGGATAATTGAGCTGGAGCGGTGCGCCAAGCTGGGTTTTTGCGGGGCGATGGTCACAGTATATCCTCCCGAGGAGAGGTCCTTCGCCCTCCCCGACTACGAACCCCTCTGGTCCGCCGCCGTGGACCTGGACATGCCCCTGAGCCTCCATGTCGGGACCAATCGTCCTGGGCCTGGACAGGAGTTCGCGAACATCGAGATAGCCACGGCTGCCTTCACCGCCAACACGGGCCACTGGACGAGGATGTCCCTTTCCCACATGATCTATAATGGCGTGTTCGAGCGGCATCCGAAGCTACGGATTGGGGCGATTGAGCAAGAGCTGGCCTGGGTGCCCCATTTCCTGGACCGCATCGACTACGCATATACCCAGAGGCCCCTGGACTGGTCGCCATACAGGTTCAAGGAGGACATGCTCCCCAGCGACTATTTCCACCGCAACGTGTTCCTGAGCGTCCAGGAGGATATCCTGGGCATACGGGACCGCCACATAATAGGGGTGGACAACCTTGTGTGGGGCTCGGACTATCCCCATCCCGAGTCCACCTTCCCCAAGAGCCAGGAGATACTGGGAGAGATACTGGCCGAATGCAACGATGAGGAGAGGGCCAAGATCGTGGGGGGCAACGCCGCCAGGATTTACAAAATCAAATAGATACGCTGGGCTGCTCCCCTGCCTATAACGGGACCACAACTAAGTCTGTAAAGCCATGGTCCATCAATTTCAACCGCCGCCCGGCCATCCTGATGATCTCTTGCACTTTGCCTTTCCCGTCGGTTCTTGATCCCTTCGTTTCTACTACCTATATAGTGACACTGTTCTAAGTGCCACCCTTGACTACGGACAAGAGAGGAAATGGGCGGGCCAACCTGGGTCTTACGATTACCATGTCGAGGGGCAAAGCACCGAAGCAATCTCAGCAGGGCCAGAAGGGATTGCTTCGCTTGGTTTGCAATGACAGTGGCGCAATGACAGTGGTAGGACTTTCAAAAGACTCTAAGGGCCAGCACCCGAGATTGACAGCAAAGACTCCCCTCATTACACTTGTTCTTGCCCCGAAAGCGGCGCCCCTTAGGCTGGGTATGTCCCAACACTGGTCCCGCCTGGCTTCCGGAACGGGCCGCCTGAAGGCTCCGGTCTTACGAAATTTGCGGAGGAGGTACATTCATGTCCTCAACACGGAGTCTGGCCAGTTACCTTTCCAACATGACATTCGAGGACCTGCCCCCCGATGTGGTCGAGAAGGGGAAGCTTTCCATTATGAACTTTGTGGGTAACTCGATTGGTGGATACGCCCTGCCTCTGGCTGAAACTTTCCTGGAGCTGGCGAAGGATATGGGTGCCGGAAAAGGAGAGTCCACCCTCATAGGTGATGGGACCAAGGTATCCATGCCTTTGGCGGCCTTCGGAAACGGGGCGCTATCCACGATGATGGACTACGGAGACGTCTTCTTCAGTGAGAGCCGCCGCACCGCGATCTGGCCTGGAACCGTGGCGGTGCCAGCTGCCCTGGCGGCGGCTGAGGCGAGGGGAGCCTCTGGGAAGGAGCTGATCACCAGCGCCGTGGCGGGGTACGAGTCTGGAGCAAGATTGGTCCATTCCATGGACATGACCGAGGAACAGTCCCAGATAGTGAATGGTGAGACCATTTCGGTATTCTCAGCGGTGGCAGGCGCCGGACGGGGTCTGGGTCTGAATGAGGATGAGATGCTCTCGGCCATGGGTATGGCCGGTATCTATACACCGGTGCCGGGATGGTACAAATGGGTGGGTGAAGACGGGCTGCTGCCGAGAAAGGACATCAAACAGGGCTGGGCCTGGATGTGCATGACGGGGGCTTTCGCCGCATACTCCGCCAGGAAGGGCCTGAAGATGTTGCAAGAGAACAACATTCTGGACGGAAATAGAGGGCTATCGGCGATGCTGGGGATGGACATTTACAAGGAGGAAAGGCTGACGGCGGGCTTCGGTGAGACCTATCACATTCAGCAGTACAGCTCGAAAATTTTGCCCGGTTGCGCCGTAACCCATAGCCCGATAATCGGCATCAGAAACATGGTTAAGGAGCATGGAATAGCCGTTGACGACATAGACGGGATCGAGGTGATCACCAACGAGCAGGACGGGATCGGGTTTGACGATAAAAATCCTGTCAGCCTATCTGACAAAGAGTTCAGCCTACCCTACCAGGTTGCAGCGTCCCTCTACGCCGGAGATGGGGGACCCAACTGGTACCTGGACAAGACCTCGAAGAATCCGGCTGTGGTCAGCATGACCCAGCGGGTGACCCTTTCCTTCGACGAAGAGTGCGAAAATTTCTTTCGCGACAAGCGCCTCAGATTGAGCAAAATAAACATCAAGACCAAATCAGGCAAGACAATTAGCAGCCGGATAGAAACGGCCGGAGCATTTCGGACCGCCGATGAGATCAGAAATAAATTCCTAACCACCGCGTCTCAGGTGATTGAGAAAGACCGTGCCGAAAAGATACTCGCCACGCTTGAAAACCTGGAATCAGTGAAAAATACATCAGAGCTAACGGGCCTTGTGGCATCCTTACCCCAGCGGACTCGCTGATTGAGTATTTTTCGAACGGTACTTTCCACGGAGCTGGGGAAAAGAGGCCGATAGGAGTGCCACGATGAGCTTCGGGGTTATTCTTCCCAATCACGTACCCATAACCAGGCCGGACAGCTTTCGCACTCTCGCCCAGCGGGCAGAGGAATTGGGGTACGACCATGTGTGGTTCGGCGACCACATTGTTATGGCCACCGAGGATACTACGGAATACCCGGATACGGCGGATGGGGCATCTCCCTTCGACCCTCTCCAGCCCGTCCCCGAACCCCTGACGACGCTGGCTTACCTGGCGGCCTGCACCAAGCGCATCAAGCTGGGCCCCTTTGTCCTAATCGTGCCCTACCGGGAGCCCATTTTCACGGCGAAGATTATCGCAACCATGGACTATATGACCGGCGGGCGCATCATCGTGGGAGTAGGGGTAGGCTGGCAGGAGGCGGAGTTCAAGGCCCTGGGGCAGGATATATTCAGGGAACGGGGGAAGGTGACCAACGAGTATATCAAGATTTACAAAGAGCTATGGACCCAGGACGACCCCCAGTTCCAGGGGGAATACAGCCGGTTTTCCGGGGTCAAGTTCTACCCCAAGCCTGTCCAGAAGCCCCACCCGCCCATCTGGGTGGGTGGGCACACACCGGCGGCCATGAGACGGGCCGCAACGCTGGGAGATGGCTGGGCGCCCGTCGGCCAGATGCCCTACGCCCGTCTCGACCCTGAAGAATTAGCCGTGGAGATTAAACGACTCCGGGACATGACTGAACAGGCGGGCCGGCCCAGGGATGCCGTGGATGTGGCTTTCAGCGTCTGCCTCTTCTTTGGTAACTCTTCGGGCGGCCCAAGGCGGACTCTGACTGGCACGGCCGACGAGATCGCATCCGACATAAATCGATATCAGCAGGTCGGGGTCAAGCACTTCGTGTTCGCTTTCGGTACAAACCGGCAGGAATTTTCTCCGATGGAAAATTTCTTCGGAGGTGATGTGGATGAGATTGGGGAGAGCTTAGAACGTTTCGCAAAGGATGTCATGCCCCAGGTGACAGCTCAACCGTAACACTCCGGGGCTTTATATTTGAGTGGTAGGGATGGTTCGGGCGCCACCCGGGGAATGGTCCCTATTCGGGAAACAATGGCTGATTTGATATCATCGTGGGCTTGGCATGTTGGTTGAACACAATCCACAATTCGGAGCAATTATCGTTTAAAGTCACTACTACGTGGCCCCCCCCAGCCTTGTCCCAATAGAACATCTCCGCCCTGCCTCCGCCGGCCAAGGCAGCTTCTAGCCCGGCCAGTCCCGGAGAGTTCCACCACTCGGGATACGCCGCTTGACCGCAATATCCTATCCGCTTCTGCATCGATATTCTCCTACGGGAGGTGTCGTACCGCCGGGGAGGAAGGCCGTCTGGATCAAGACGTCTCCGCCAGGGCAAGGATCTCTGAAAAGTCTGTCTGGAACACGCGATTTAATGCTCCTAACTCCCGGGACCTGGACTCCAGCTCTGCAGCCTGGCGTACCACCTGTTCCTCGAGAAGATTAAGGTATCCTTTCTCGTTCGACATGGCTTGCCGTCGTTCGAGGGCCCCCTCCACAGCCTGCCGTAATCGTTTTCGGGTCACCGGCTTGACGATGTAATCGTAGGCCCCGCCCTTGAGGTTATTAACCGCAAATTCAGCGTCGTCGACGGCCGTAAGAAAGATAACGGCCAAGTCCGGGAAACGCTCTTTTAGATGTTGGAACAGGTTCAGCCCCGTCATTCCCGGCATCAGAATATCCACCACCGCCAGGTCGACCACCCGGGAGGCAAGCACCTCCAGCGCGGAGTTGCCGTCGGAAGCCGAACAACAGACGTACCCGTCCTGCTCCAGCTTCTCTTTCAGCAACCCTCTGATCCCATCTTCGTCATCTACAATGAGTATCACGGGCCGGGGCTCTTTCATGTCGCTACCTCCTGGAATGAGCCCTCCAATTGGTGCGGGGTCGATGTGAAGAATGGGATTAGTCCGGTCAGCCTGTCCATCTGGAGGCTATACCTTGACCCGGTTGACTGGACTTATCCGGATCCCTATCCCCGGCTCCACATCAAAATTCACCATGTTACCGGTATTCATGTCCGCGTTATGTATTTTTCGGGCCTCCAACGTCTTGGACAAATTGGCGCCAAGCCGTTCCACCCGGAGGCTGAGATGTGCGTCACACAGCGCCCGGAGGCGGACCAGCAGCTTCTCGTCGAAGGCGGCGGAGTGGGCCACCAGAATGACGGTGGTCCCCAGGCTGCAAAGCCGCTTGCAGTGGGAGAAGAAAGTTATGATGGGAATTTCCTGGCTATAGCTGGCAATGTTCGTGATCGCGTCGACAGTGATCACGCTAAATTGCCTGGTGAGTTGTTCCATGTTGTGCGCGAGGTTTGCCATCAACCCCTCGGGCTCCCCTCCGGTGGTGAGCTCCTCCACGGGACAGATCTTCAATCTGCCACGTTTGAGATGGTCCTCCACATCCAGGCCGATGGAACGCATCTGAGTGACCAGGCTGTTTACGGTGTTCTCGGATGTACAGAAGGCTACCCCATGACCGCCTGTCAGGGCTCCGTAGACGAGATGCTGGCAGAGCACGCTCTTCCCGGCGGATGAAGTGCCTTCAATCAAAGTTAATGATCCCGGCCGTATTTCTCCACCCAAGCGGTCGTCCAAGAGCCTCTCGCCGGTCTTGACAACACTCAGGACCTGGGGGATGGCCGGAGTCTGACTTACTGAGGCTTCACCTGTTGGTGTCGTGGATTCTCGAAGGGCCACGTTGACGGCGGCCTCTACCATGCCCCGCTTCCACGGCTTGGTGATGTAGTGAGTCACCCCGAAACGCATCCCCTGGGTCTCACCATGTTCCGCCAGCAATGCAGTTAGAAAGATTACGGGTATAGTCTCTGTTGGCGCGCCATTATCAGGGCGGACCGCCCGCCTTCGGCCTCTATGACCTCATAACCCGCGTTGGCAAGTCTCTTGGTCAGTAAATCCCGAATCCCCCGTTCGTCATCTACTACCAGCACCTTCGCCATCTCAGCCTTTCTCCCACCAGCCTGGATTCTGCCCGGCTATATCAGATTTGCCATTCACGTGACAAATGTGTAAATTGTAAACCTCAGGGCCTACTTACGATGCAGACTTTACGGGCTTAGTAAAATTAATCGCAAGGAGCGCAGGGTGATGCCCCGGCCCAAGGTATTGGTTGTGGACGATGAGCAGGAGCTGGTGTTCTTTCTGCAGGAATGGCTGGAGGAGGACGGGCATGAGGTTTTCGTTGCCACAGAAGGTGGGGCAGCCCTGCGACTCCTTTTTCAGCAAAGGCCTGACCTGGCCATCACGGACCTGCGTATGCCGGGAATGGACGGCTTCCAGCTTATCTCCCGTATCCGTGAGATGTCGGATGTTCATGTTCTAGTCCTTACTGCTCTGGGCGGCGATGAGGAGATGATACGAGGGTTGGACCTGGGAGCTGACGAGTATCTGGTCAAACCCGTGTTCAAAAGGGTGTTCCTGGCCAGGGTCCGCTCCATCCTGCGCCGGGCAACTCCTTCGGAGGAAGTCCCAGATGGCTACTCCGATGCCCATCTGACGTTGAACTTCCTCACCCATGAAGTGCAAGTCCGTGGCCAGTCTCTCCGTTTGCGGCCCACCGAGTTCAGGCTGCTGACCCATCTCGTCCAGAACAGCGAACGGGTGATTTCCCATCAGGAGCTCCTCGACCAAGTCTGGGGAGACCAGGCAGGCTCGTTGGATAGCCTGAAATGGTATATCTCTTCCCTGCGCGATAAAGTTGAGGGGGACACAGGTAAGCCGCTCCTCATAGTGACAGTACCGAGAGTTGGTTATCGCTACTTTCCGCCTCACTCTCAACCGGAGGATGGCCTGCCGGAAGGGTCACGGTGACCTTGGTCCCGGTTCCCTCCTCGTTCTCCACCTCCACAGTCCCCTGATGCATCTCCAGGATATGCTTGGCGGCAAATAGGCCCAGTCCGTGACCGTTGGGCTTGGTCGTTTGGAACGGCTCGAACATGTGGGCCATCCTGTTGGCAGGTATCCCCACCCCGTTATCGGTTATGCTAACGATCACATGTCCGTTGACCCGGGAAGCGCCGATGGTTATGAGTCCATCCTTCTCCACCGCGTCCATGGAGTTGGAGAAGATATTGGACAAAGCTTCCCGTATCAGCACGGGGTTGCCCCGCACTCTGAACAGGCCGTCGAAGTATTCACGCTGGATGATAATGCTCTTCCGGTTGCGGAGTCCGGTCATACCGAAGGCCTCATCCAGCAGGCCTGCCATGTCCAGTTGGACCCACTCCTGGCGGCCGATGGTGGCGAAGGTCTGAGTCAGCTCCTGTATACGCCAGCCAGCCTCATTGGCGATGTCCAGGTGGCGGCGCTCCTTGCTCCCTTCGGCGAGACGGTCCTGGAGCTCCTCCAGTCTCCCCAGGAGAATCGCCAGAGGGTTCTTTATCTGGTGGGCCAGGTCGATGGAGATGGCCCCCACCGAGGCAAGCTTGGCGGTGCCCACGATGCGCTCCTGAAGGTCCTCCAGCTTCTGGAGGGCCGTCCCAAGCTGGATGTTGGCGCGGGCCAGCCTTGAGAAAGCGATGTAAATTATTGCAACTGGTATGAACAGGGCAACGATGGTCCAGGGGCTTTCCAGGTACACCACGGCGCCCAGGAACCCGAAGGCCAGCTGGGCCAACTCCGAAGGACCGTTCTCCCTTGTCCCAGCCCACCAGATGTGAACGGGGTTGATTCCCATTTGGAGGCTTGCCGCACCCGATACCAATGATGTGTTGACCAGGTACATGGCCGCCGCCGCGGGTACCACCGCTGGCGTTAGAAGTCCATCCCCAGCGGACACGGTCTGGAATACCAACGACGATATTCCCATGAACAGGGCGGTCTCCCCGGCGTTGAAGGGGTACTTATACCAGGGTAGTCGCGGCCTATCGCCCCAGAAACGGTTCAACAGCGTATAGGTGGTTATCCCTGCGACTCCGGCCAGGGCGGCTATCCCAGGCTCTAGCAGAAGGGCGGCGCCAAAGAGCACCGCCGTGGTGACGTCGGCCTTGACTCTGGGTGAAACGGGCATCGGAAAACTTCCTGCCACAACAATCAGGAGGACGAAAAGCCCCAACTCACCTAGAACTGAAAGACTCCAGTCGGCTCCAATGGCCAGATAGACCATCCAAGCCATCCCTATGGCACATACGGAAGGGATGTAGGCCTGTAATGGCTTCGGAAGTCCGGTATTCAATTCACTACGTTCCATTTGGAGCTACCTCTAAGCCCGAATCCACCGAAGGACACGGATGGACGGCGTGAGGGCAGCGGAAGGGGGTGGGTGAGGGAGCTACAGGGGAGATGGCCTGGGGTCTTGGGGTAGATGGGAGGGCGGCGGAGGGTCTTCAGTCGCCGCACAGGGCCCCTAAGGCCCTATGCGAGAGTTGCGATGCGCGGGATGGCGAGAGGATACGCAGCAGGGGACTCTCGCGACCGGGGTGGCGCGAGATTGCGGGGACGTTGGGTCAGTTGCAGGCTGGCCGTCAGGCCGGGAACGGAATGGCTTGCAGCCGGGCCAAGGCGCGACTGAACTGGGTTTCCCAAGGCCAGCGCCGGGGGAGATGCAAAGTGAGGCGGCGCGCCGAGCGGGTGATCCGCCCCACCAGAGCGAAGACCCGCCGCCTGAGGGTCTTGGTGATCACGGTCCCCTCGCCCAGACCAATCCACGCCGTCCAGCGGGCCAGGTTATGCGCCATCACCTGGCCAGCCAGCCAGGCGCCGTTGGCGGCGAAGCGCCCCGACGGCATGTGGTTCAGCCCGACGCCGTACTTGAGGTCGCGTATGGCGTTCTCGACCTCGGCGTGGCGGCGATGATCGGCCTCCAGTTCCAGCGTCTCCCCATCGCGGTCGGTGATGAAGGCGTGATAGCTGTATCTGGCGAAGAGGGCGAGCTGGGAACCGGGCGTCGGCTTCACCCGCCGGACAATGAGCCGCACCGGCGGGGCGTCCGGCTTGGTCTGGAACGGGGTGTAAGTCGTCTCGGCGACATCGGCGGCGCCGTCCATCCAGTAGGGAATGGGAGTCCAGTCTTCCTCTGGTATCGCCTCGATCAGGTCCCGCAGGCTGGCGCGCTGGCGGATGGTGATAGAGAAGCGGACATCCATTTCCCGGCAGGCGGCAACGACAGTGTGGGCGTAGAAGCCGCTGTCGGCCCGCACCGTGAGTTGTCCCCTGGCCCCGCCGTAGCGCACCCGCCCCACCGTCTCACGCAGGAAGTGGGCGGCGCCACGGGCGGTGTTGGCCCGGCCCTCGCGCAGCCGGGACATCAGCACCTCGCCGGTGCCGGCGGCAATGGCCAGCAGCGGGTGATAGCCGCGGGCGCCGGTATAGCCGTGGTGGCGCGCTCCCTCCTTGGCCAGTCCATAGGTCTCGCAGATGGTCGAGTCCAGGTCGATGGTCAGGGGCGAGTCGCCGGGTCCGGCCCCAGCGGCCCAGGCCCGGGCCAACAACTGGCGGCTCACGCGGTCGAGTTGACGGACATGCCCCCACCGGAAGCTGCGCAGGAAGGTCCCCAGGGTGGATGACGCCTTGACCACGCAGCCTAGAACACCGACCGTCCCACCAGCGCGCAGCGCATCGGCGTCGTCGATGCAGTCGCCGCCTGCCAGCGCGGAAGCGACCAGCGTCAGCATCTTGTCCCCAGTGTTCGCCCGTCCCGGCGCTCCGCCGAGGTCAAGGTGATGGTCGACGAGTTCCCGCAGGCCCAGGTGCCGGGCTAGGGTGGCCGGCAGGAGCAGGCCGGCATTGGCCACCAGGCGATGGTCGTCAAAGAGGATGCGGATACGGTCGGGTTTGTTCTGTGGCAGCATCTATTGGGTGCTCCTTGTTTCCGGGCTGGTTTCTGTTCCAAAACCATTATCCCAGATTCAGAGGAGCACCCGCTGGCTTCTTCAAGGACTGTCCCCAAGGACGTCCTTCGGTGGATTCGGGCTAAGGATTCCAATCTACCCCTTGTCTTGATCCAGCGGGCCGAATCGCCCAAAAGTTCCGTCAACTGCCGCTGGGATTGCCCCACCCCCGGGTGTGTGCCCCTCTGGCTGCCACGGGGGTGAGGCAACATTTTCATTCGTCCTAGCCGCCGGTATAGCAGGAGGGTGTCACTCCCTCCGGCGAGGGAATAAACGTCTCCAGCTCTATGCGCTTGTTGAGGGGGCCGGTTTCCTCGTCCAACAAATGCCCATCCGCGGTGACCCATACCTTGACCATGTCCCCCTGGGCGCCTTCCAGAGGCTCCACTCTGTAAATAACCTCAGCCTCGATCCCATCAGCTTTGCAGTCAAGATTCCCTACCCTTTTCAGCGTGGCGGTCTCGGCGCCGGCCTGCTCGACTATGGAGAAATCGGCTTCCTTCGGCACCCGGACTTGGATGGTGGCATGGTAGTTCAACTCGTCTCCGTCAATGGATTCGTCGCTACCCGCCGGCACCACCGTCCAGGCTGTTCTGAAATCTACGCCATCACCGCTGCCCTCGGCGTTCCAATACCAGGCATTCCAGTACCAGGCGTTCCAGTACCAGGCCCCCTGGGCCACGGTCGCCCCTAAGATGAGCGCTCCTACCATCACTCCCAGGATTACTAGAGAACGTATTTGTTGCACCTCCCTTGGGTCCAGTGGATGTTCGGGTTTCATGTTTAACTATTCTGAAACCGCTGGTTGTGCATGTAACGTGAGGGTTGTGTGAATAAGGGGTGAGATTTGGGTTTACTGGGTTTACAAAGAGCAGATTGGGTACAGGGCCATCCTTTGTAGGAAGGTCAGGCCGCTATCTGCGGTGGAGGGGAGGACGGGGTTGGTTTACGAGGCCTTCGATATTTACCAGCATTTGGTGGAGCTTTTTCAGGTAGGCGTAGAAAGCCGTTGAGCGGCGGGGGTTCACATGGATGTTGCCATCCTCCATATATGAGACCAGGCCCGCATCGTCCAGTTTGTCCAGGGGTGAAATCCCCTCCACGCTCCGGGCAAATACGCGTATAAGCTGCCCGATTTCAAGGGGGGTATAGATGACCTCCATAGCCGAGAGGTCCGGCGCTTTGTTGCTGCCGAATATGGTCAAAAACAGCCTGATGGCGTTGACACCCAGTGCCGCTTCACAGATTGTCCGCGCCCGGTCCTCACCGATCTTCCGTTCCAGCTCTCTGACCGTATTGAGCGCCTCTTCGCCCAGGATGGTCCTCACGTAGAGGGTGATTTCCTCCGCCGTTCTAACCGGCTCGATCAGTCCCCACCTGGCAAGCTTGTGAATGTGGCGGTCTGATTCCTCGACGCCATATTCCTCCCGAAGCCGTTCGATCTCGGAGGGAGGGAGCCCCTCCCTCAGCGCATGGAGAAGCCGCCTGTGCAGATATTGGCCGCGAGGGGAAGAAATCACCCCATGCAACTCGGCGACCGGTTCGACGTTCAAGTATATCTTCTTGATGACCAATCCATTCAGGTCTGGAAGGCCTTCGTTTTTTCGATTTTCCCGCTGCTGCATTCTGATGGCTGTATCCCTCCTTTCTCCGTCTAAACGTATCATCAGAGGGTACCCAGGGTCCTCGCCGTTGTGACACCCCGGGCATCTTCCGTGCGGGCATACTTTTTCTCGTACACCGCGTTCATCAGGATCGAACCGATAAAATCGTCGGTGCTATTGTTGCCCGTTCGAAAGGAATCGGGAAGCCCTAGCTGTATCCCCAGGAACACCGCCAGGAAGACCGGCAACGTAGCTTCAGGGATGTTCAACAGTGTAGCCATGGGACCGGCAAACAGCACCAACTCCCCCGGTATGCCGGGAACACCGTAGCTTATTAAAAACACCACCGGGATGATGAATAGCAGTTTGACCACGGAGACATCGAGTCCCAGTACCAGGAGGACGATGGCCCCCAAGATGAACACGTTAATGATGGTGCCGTTAATGTTCATATAGCTGCCGACGCCTATGACGAACCGCCTTATCTCGTTGCGGATCCATGGAGCATGTTTCTTGGTCAGGTAGAGATTCAAGGGTGTGGCCAGGGCCTCAGAGCTTGTGGCCCATAGCAGGGGATATACCTTTATCCAGTAGTTCCTGAAATACCCCAGGACGGAAAACCTGGGCTCTTGACTCCTGGTGAATAGGAGAAACACGAATTGCCATATGAGGCAGGCGACAGCGGTCAGGATAGCCCCGATCAGATAGATGGTGATGATCCCGGCAGGAGTACTGAGGTCGGTGGTCCAGCCCCAGATATTGAGGTCCAGGAGAAGACTCTCATTCTCCGCCCCCAGCCCCACCTGTGCCTGAACGTTTTCGGGCAGACCATAGATATAGGCCCCGACGGCGAACATGAAGACCGGCATGGCCGGCATCAAATAGCTGCCCAACACCTCAACCGCATTCATGACCTTTTCAAGGTTCCGTGTCAATATCGGCACCTTGGTGGAGATCAAGGAAACGGCGATGGCGGCATACATAGCCCAGAAGTAGGTGCTGGTGGCGGCCATATCGCCCAACGATTTAAGGGTCTCGGTGATTCCATCGGTCAATGACAGGGACCCCTGGGGCAGGATTGGTATACGGAAGATAATCAGAATAAAGATGATCGCCCATAGACAGGCCAATATCTTGCGGATGGCGTACCACCTGATCACGAAAAGGCCGAACCTTCCCATCCTCCGGGTCGAAAAGAGCCTGGCCAAAGATGGGGTGAGGATAAGGAAAATGGCGATAGGCGCCACCAGATCGTACAGGTCCATAAACACATTTATTACAGAGTCCACTTGGTCAATCACCGGTTGGGAAACACTGGCGACGCCGATGCCGGCAATTAGTCCCCCGATTACAAAGATCAGCAGGTATTTTTCAAGCCAGTTCATAGACCTTGTAAGGAGGTTGGCGCTGATTCCGGCTGACTGCTGGAGGGGTGGGGCCTGGGATAAATTCTCGACATCTTCCGGTACCGTGTCATCCGACGTTTTGCCCGGCCTTCCCCCACGCGATCTCTTCAAACTTGCCCTCCTAACTGTGTCCCTTGGCACCCATCCTCCTTCGCGGACCCAGGAGGAGCTGTCCTATTTGGTAATTTCAACGGCGTCCTGACAAACTAAACACGAGGGAGCTCGAGCCAATGCCCCGTCAAGGCGGAGAGTTGGGATGGAAGGGTGTATACTTGGGCGAAAAAGGAGACATGAAAATGAAGGCTGTTCGGATTTACGAAGTGGGCGGGCCGGAGGTTATCAGGTATGAGGACTGCCCTGACCCGACTCCAGTACCTGACCAGGCACTGGTGGATGTGGAAGCCATCGGCGTGAACTTCGCCGACGTCTCCACCCGTTCGGGAGCCAACCCACCTGCAAACCTGCCCATGACGCCGGGCATAGAGGCCGCCGGCGTAGTGTCCGCCATAGGCGGCGACGTTACTGAAGTAAAGGTGGGAGATACCGTTGCCTATTGGGGAGTTATGGGGTCATATGCCCAGCAGGTGGCCATTCCCGCGAAGCGTCTCGTGAAGATACCCGACGGGTTGGACGCCAGGACGGGCGCTGCGGTGATGGTCCAAGGGTTGACCGCCCACTACCTGGCCTACAGCACCTATTCGCTGAAGCCGGGGGATTCCGTACTGGTCCATGCGGGGGCCGGTGGCACCGGCCTGCTGCTGATTCAGATGGCTAAAAGAGCAGGAGCATACGTTTTCGCCACCGTCTCAACCGAAGAGAAGGCGGCCCTGGCCAGAGAGCACGGGGCCGACAGCGCCATCATCTATACCAAAGAGGACTTCGAGCAGAAGGTTAAGGAGGGCACCGGCGGCAGGGGGGTCCAGGTGGTCTATGACGCAGTGGGAAAGACCACCTTTGACAAGAGCCTCAACTGCCTGGCCCCGAGGGGCTGCCTGGCCCTGTACGGCCAGTCCAGCGGCCCCGTGCCCCCGTCGGCTATGGGAAATCTACGGGCATCAGTATTCCTGACCCGTCCCAGCCTTTTCGACCATACCGCCGACAGGGAGGAGCTTCTCTGGAGGGCGGGAGAGGTATTTGCATGGGTCGCTTCAGGAGAGCTGAAGCTCCATATTAGCGGCGCCTTCCCCCTGGCCGATGCCGCCGAGGCCCACCGGCATCTGGAGGGACGCCGGTCCGTCGGGAAGATGCTTCTGATCCCCTAGGAACTGGTCTCCAAAGTCTGGCCCGCTGCCCTTCGACAGGCCTCAGGGCCGGCGGCATTTGAGAGTCCGTTCCTTTCCTGAAGGAATATCGCCCCCATTTACACCCGAAAGGGCTTACCGCTAATGCCCGCTGGCCTATTGACAATAGAACATATGTACGGTATCATTTCCACTCAACGCAAATCGGGTCCGAAGAAGTGACTATGCAGATCGCCTGCGTACTGATAACCCACCTGCCGGTCAAGGTGGAGCTGGGGCGGCACCCCCGGCTCAGGGGCAAGCCCGTCATTATAACCACCGCATCGGGCCTGGGCCCCCTGGTGCTGGATAGCTCGCCCGAGGCCGGGGGAGTAACGACGGGAATGCCTCTGCAGGAGGCCCTGTCCCGTTGCAAGGGCGCCGTGCTGATGGAGGCCGACGCGCCTTGCTACCGGGCTGCCTTCGATGGAATCGTTGACTCCTTGGCCCAGAGAAGCCCCCTTGTGGAGGAGGCGGATTTGGGTTGCGCCTACGCCGGAGTGGATGGACTTGAAACCATCTACGGGGACCAGGCTGGAATCATAACCTCTCTACTCAACGCAGTACCCCAGCAATACAGCCCCCGCATAGGGCTGGCGAAGACCAAGTTCCCCGCATACGTAGCGGCCGTGCTGGGATATGTAGGGCGGGCAACCATCGTCCCCGATGACGTACCCCGTTTCCTGAAGGAAGTCAGCGTGGACTTCCTTCCCATGTCCTGGAACAACAGGATGCGTCTGCACGGCTTTGGACTCCATACCATGGGCCAGCTCGCCTCTCTGTCCCTGGGCTCCCTTCAAGCCCAGTTCGGCGCCGAAGGGAGGCTGGCATGGGAGCTGGCCAACGGCATCGACCGCAACTGGTTGACGGCCCTAAGACGGGAGGAGACGGTGAGCGAGTCCCTCACATTCCCCTCTCCTGCCGCAACCCTTCACGCCATATTGCCCACCATAGAGATGCTACTGGGCAGGGCCTTCGCCCATCCATCCATCAGGGGCAGACATGTCCGGGCGGTCTCGTTGGAAGGCAAGGTGTTGCACAAATCCCCGTGGACGAAGCGCCTTGCCTTCAAGAACCCCGTCAACAGCAAGGAGAAGGCCCTTCCCATCTTGAAGGATAGCCTGGAGACAACCAAGCTGCCAGGGCCACTGGAAGAGATCAGGCTGACCCTTGCAGGGGTTGCCGGCGAATCCGGGATACAGTCGAGCTTTTTCTCCCAGGTCCGCAAGCAGGAGCAGCTCAGGGAGATGATGAGGCAACTGGAGGCGCGCCTGTGCACCAAGCCCCCCATCTACAAGGTAATGGACATGGAGCCGTGGTCAAGAATTCCGGAAAGAAGGCAGGCCCTGGTCCAATTCGAGCCCTGAATATTCCCGGGCTTGTGGAGGTCGAAGAAGACCATCGCCGGCGCCCCATCTCCATAACCCTGGAGAGCCGCAGGCTCAAGGTGGCATCTATAGAGGACATGTGGGAGATAGTGGACGAGTGGTGGAGGGCGAAACCCGTCGCCAGACGGTACTACAGACTGGTCCTGGAGGATGGCCCGGCAGTCACCCTCTTCCACGATCTGGCAGACGGGCTCTGGTATGAGCAGCGGGCGTAGCCCTCACCCGGCCTTCGGCCATCCCTCTCCCAGTAGGAGAGGGGCCGGGGTGAGGGCTTTTTGTGATGACTACCACTTACGCTGAGCTACACTGCCACAGCAATTACTCCTTTCAGGAGGGCGCCTCTTCCATAGAGGAGCTCCTGGCCCGGGCCAAGGTGCTGGGGCATCCCGCCCTGGCCCTCACGGACCACGACAACCTGTGCGGGGCCATGAAGTTCGCCCGCGTGGCGACCAGCCTGGGCATTCAGCCCATCACCGGCGCCGAGGTTACTCTACTGGACGGGTCCCACCTGACCCTTCTCGTGGAGACACCCACGGGGTATAGCAACCTGTGCCGGCTCATCAGCTTCTCCCGGATCGGTGGGGACCGCCGGAATCCGGGCCTTGATCCCCGGCGCCTGGCCGCCCATGCCCAAGGCCTGATCCTGCTGACCGGGTGCCCAAAGGGCAAAGTGTCTGCCCTGGTGACCGAGGGGAGATGGGGGGAGGCGGAAGCCGAGGCCAGGAAGTACCTGGAGTGGTTCGGGACGCCCAACGTCTTCGTTGAGCTTCAGCAGAACCTGGTCTTCGGCGACATCCAGCGCAACAGGCGCCTGCACAAGCTGGCCCGCAAGCTGGGCATTGGGGTAGTGGCCACCAACAACGTCCACTATCACCTTCCCGAGCGTCACCGGCTCCAGGACGCCCTGGTGGCGATACGCTACAACAAAACCCTGGAGGAGACCCACCGGGAGCGGCGGCCCAACACCAACTTCTACCTCAAGTCCCAGGACGAGATGGCCGCCCTCTTCGATGGCATCCCCGAGGCCTTACAGAGCTCCACCCGTATAGCCCAGCGGTGCAGCTTTGACCTGACCCGAAACCTCGGCTACGAGTTCCCCGGCTATCCGGTGCCCGAGGGCTACACACCCCAGACATATCTGGAGAAGCTCTGCTACGAGGCCGCCGTACGCAGATATGGCTCCATAACCCTCAGGGTCCAGGAGCGGCTCAACGAGGAGTTTCGCCTGGTCCAAAGGCACAAGCTGGCGGGGTTCTTTCTCATCTACTACGACATCATCCAGCTGGCCCACCAGGTGATGGTCGACCTGGGATTGACCGAAGGGGAGATATCCATAGAGGAGAGGCCCCCCGGCAGGGGAAGGGGCTCGTCGGTGGCCATGCTGGTGGGCTACCTGATCGGCCTCTCCCACATAGACCCCCTCCAGTTCAACCTCTCCCTGGACCGCTTCCTGAACGATGAGATGGGAGCAGTGCCCGACATAGACCTGGACTTTCCCCGAGACATCAGGGAGGAGCTGATAAAGCGGGTGCACAAGAAGTGGGGATGGGACCATGCCGCTCTGACGGGCATGATCTCCACCTACAGGATGCAGGGGGCCATCCGTGACCTGGGCAAGGCGCTGGGGCTCCCTTCCGAGGAGGTGGACAAGCTGGCCAAGAGGGTCGATAGCCGCCACGCCGAGGGCCTGAGGTCGGAGATGCTGCTCCTGCCCGACTTCAGGCACAAGGTGGACACTCCGGTGTGGAGCCACCTTACGGAGCTGGCGCCCCAGTTGGATGGTTTTCCCAAATATCTGGCCCAACACCCCGGAGGCATGGTGATAAGCTCTTTCCCCCTGGTGGATATGGTGCCCGTCCAGCCGGGCGCGATAGCTGACCGCTACATATGCCAGTGGGACAGGGACAGCATTCAGGATGCCGGCTTCGTCAAGATCGACTTTCTGGCCCTTGGGGCCCTCTCCCAGATGCAGGAGGCCCTGAAGCTGATGGAGCATCGGACGGGCCACTACACCGACCTGAGCCGCATCAA
Source organism: Dehalococcoidia bacterium (assembly GCA_965225925.1). Lineage (GTDB taxonomy): Bacteria > Chloroflexota > Dehalococcoidia > Lucifugimonadales > JAGWBF01 > CBDDBY01. Next base: position 1,859,291 of record CBDDBY010000005.1, read on the forward strand.
CTTCGAGGACGAGGCCGTATACGGCTCCCTCCACAGGGCCGACACCATCGGGGCATTCCAGGTGGAGTCGGCGGCTCAGATGCAGACCGTGACCCGGATCAGGCCCCATAACCTTACCGAGATGGCCTTCGAGGTGGCCGCCGTCCGGCCTGGGGTGGGCGTCAACGACGGCGTTACACAGTTTATCAGAAGGCACGCCCAGGGAGCCCCCTGGCGTTTGGACCACCCTCTGGAAGAGCGGGCGCTGGCGCGTACCCTGGGGATAATCCTGTTCCAGGACCAGGTGAACCAGCTGGCCATGGACGTGGCGGGCTTCAGCCCCAGGGAGGCCGACGACCTCCGCCGCGCCTTCGGACGGAAAAACAACGGCGGCTTGCTCCAGATGTACTGGGAGAAGTTCAGGGAGGGCGCTGCCCAACGACAGGTTCCAGAGGCTATCGCCGCGAAGATATTCGGAAAGTTCTCCGGCCAGTACATGTTTCCCGAGTCCCATGCCTACGCCTTTGGGATAACGGCCTATCAGATGGCCTGGATGAAGTACTACTACCCCCTGGAGTTCTTCGTGGCCATCTTCAACCAGCAGCCCATGGGCTTCTACAATCTGGAGACGCTGAAGGAGGACGCCAAGCGCCACGGTATTGACGTCCTAAACCCCCACATCAACCAGAGCGATGCCAAGTGCATCATCAAGGACGAGGCCCTACTGCTGGGGTTCCTTAACATAAAGAATGTGGGCAAGGCCGGGTCCAAGGCGATTCTGCGAGCCCGTGAGCAGGGATGCCCCTTTAACACCCTGGCCGATGCCATGCAGCGGACCGGTTTGCAGCGAGAGGTCCTGGAGAACCTGATAATGGCGGGGGCCTTCGACTCTTTGGTCTCAGACCGCAGGGTGGCCTTATGGGAGGTGGGACTGCGGTACCGTCCCATGGGGGCCCAGGCGGCCCTCCCCCTGCCGGTGGAGCAGGACGCGGCGAAACTGCCGCCGATGAGCCGGTGGCAGCTCATGCTGGCCGAGTACCGCACCATGGGGCTGCATCCCAAGGGACACTTCATGGCCTACCTCAGGCCACGCCTGGGCCCGGGGATGCTGTCAAGCGACCAGGTATATGAGATGGAGGAGGGCGCTGAAGTGACCGTCGCCGGCCTAGTGATACGCAGGCAGCATCCCGGCGCCAACGCGGTGTTCATCACCTTGGAAGACGAGTTCGGCCACACCCCCCTGGTGGTGTGGCCGAAGACCTTCCAGCGCTACCGTCTGGTGATAAGGGAACCGGTGTTGAAGGTGCGGGGCTTCGTCTCTCGGCGAGAGGACTCGATGAACGTGGTTGTGACCTACGTGGAGAGCATCAGGACAGCCTACGACCTGCCCAAAGCCAGGGACTGGAGCTGAGTTTTCGTCAATTAAACAACGACGGTGCCGAATCTCAAGGCTATGAACACCAGGTCCAACAGGTCGACAAACCCATCCCCGTTCACGTCCACGCCGGACTCAGAGGTCCCCAACGCGGCGCCTACCAGCCTCAGGTCATCCCGGTCCACCACTCCATCTCCGCTTACATCCGCTCCCGTTGGGCCGTTGATGTTGCTGAGGTCGGTGACCCGGATGGACTCCACCACGATGATGGTCACCGGGGGCAGTGCCAGGGGCGAGTCCGTTACCTCGACGGACTCCAGGATGCTGATGACCACGGGCGGCAGCGCCAGCGGCGAGTCCGTTACCCCGACGGACTCCAGGATGCTGATAACCACGGGCGGCAGCGCCAGCGGGGAGCTCACTGGTCCGGCCGCCGGAGCCAAACCTGCTGAGAGTGGGACCGGCCTTTGAGGCGGCCCGACCGATGGCGCGAAGGTTTCCAGGTTAATGGACGCGGGAGCAGAGCTTCGCTGTTCTATGGCCGCCGCGACGGGATCCACAACGTCAAAGGTCGACGATGACGGCCTTTGGGTTGAGCCGGCCACGCTGGTAGCCCCTACTCCGTCCGCCAAGGTAGGCGGCTTGTTTCCCGCCGAGTCGGCCACACCTACGGTCTCCACAACGATAATGTAGACGGGAGGCGGGATTTGCCGTAGGTCCTTCCCGCGAGTGGCCTGCACCGTGTAAATTAAGCCATTTGGCGTATCCAGGGACGCATCGGACACACTAATGGACTCCAACATGCCGATATAGACCGGCGGTAGGTCTTCGGGCGCGTCTGTTACGGGGGTATCAGGTAAGTTACTAGTGGAGTCGGACACACTTATGGATTCCACCACGCTAATGGATGTTTCCGGAACCCTCTGAACGCGGTCAGGTTCCCCGACAGGCTGGTCGATCTTCTCGGGGACCGGCGGTGGACCCTGGGCTGAGTCGGCCACGCCGATGGATTCCACCAGATTGATGGTCACCGGCTCCAAAGCCGGGGAGCCGGCCGGCTCAGACGTACTCCGACACCCGACCCCTAGGGCCAGGGAGAAGAGAAAGCCCAGTGCCAGCAGGTTTAAGGTAGTTCGCTTCATCCTCTATGAATGCTCCGTGGCCTGCTAATTGGCAGGTATAGCCTGGACAGGGCCCATGGCTCCGGCAAAGAAACCCGAAGGCCAGAGCTTACGCCCAGCCCTCGAAACCGGCCGGACAGTCTGGCGGATCCCTCTAGCACCGGAATGTCAGACCGCCCAACTGATCCAAGGTCAGGAGAAACTGATGATCACTGTCACGTTTAACGACTGGCCCGCCAGTACCGTTACGACATCGAGACCACTGAGGGTTGTTGAGGTGAAGGTTGTGAATCCCCCGGCACTTGGGGTGCAATCAGCCGGAGCGGTGGTGCCAGCACAATGGTCTAACGCAGCGTTTACAAAATCGATTTCCCCGTTTTTGTCGGCGAGGCCCGTTCCTATCAACACCAAACTGTTGGCGTTGGTACCGCTGGTGGGCACGCTTGTACTCAAATTCGATTCTGCCACGAAACATGGTAGATTGATACTATCTGATATACGGCAAGGGGCTTTAGCGGCGTCAAAGTTGCCCAGTTCGATAAACCAAGGACCGGGTGACTGTTCGCCGTTGAGCATTTTCGCCAACAGCTGGTCACCCTTGCCGGATCCCGACGTCAAGGCATTACTAAACTCGTGATGGCTCACCAACCTTCCATCGGGCTCCCTGATGTCGATAGTCCACTGGCCGTGGACCTGGATGCCCTGGGCACTACCGTTGTTGGAGCCCGCCGGGCCGATGCCCCCACCACTACCGGACCCGTCTCCAAAAGCCCAGAAGACCAGCCATAGCAGGACCGCCAGCGCAACTACCAGCGCCGCGCTGGTGGTCAGGACTAGAGTCCCCTTCGTGCTCATGTTAACCTCCTAACTTACGAAAACTCTCATCATATAAGTGGTAGATAGCCGTGAACCCAGCTATTCTGGGCGCAAATCTAAACACGCTGTTCCTAAAAGTCAAGCCGCGCCTGGGCTTCGCAATCGCCTAGGACTTGTCGATGCGGTCCTTGAAGACATCGGCGGCACGAGTGGGATATGGGAGCTCGTCGGGGTCCACCGGGATCTCGATGACCGCGGGCGCTCTGGCCTTGAGGGCCTCGTTAAGGGCGTCGCCGATGTCCTGGGGCCGCTCCACATAGAACCCTTTTGCGCCGCACAGCTCGGCCAGCCGGTCGAACCTGGGGTTGGTCAGGTCGGCCCCCAAATACCGCTCCTCGTAGAGGGCCTTCTGGTAGGCTTTCTCCGAGCCCCAGCAGTTGTTGTTCATAACTACGGTCACCACCGGGATGTTCCACTCGGCGGCGGTTACCAGCTCCTGCGCATTCATCAAGAATCCGCCGTCGCCGCCGATGCTGACCACGGGCCGGTTGGGCATGGCCATCTGGACCCCCAGGGCTAGCGGAAAACCCGAGCCTATGCAGGCCAGGTCTACGGTGTCGAAAAATGACTTCGGCCCATTGCACTCCAGCCTGTCGAAGCCGAAGGCGGTACATCCCCCGGCGTCGATGACCAGCGCGGCATCCTCGGGCATCGCCTTCCTTAACTCATAGAAGACCCTTTGGGGTTTTATGGGCAGAGAATTCAGGGTCCGGTCCTCCTCCAGCCGCCTCCGGCGCCTCTCGCGTAAGCCGGCGATCTGTTTGAGCCTCATCTCTTTCCCAGGAGACTCTCCCTCCGCCTCGAAGCCTCTGGACATGGCCATGACCACCGCCCTGGCGTCCCCGACAATCCCCACCTCCACCGGGTAGTTCCTGCCGATCTCCCGCTGGTCTATCTCCACCTGGAGAATCTTGGCCTCTTTAGAGATGTAGCGGTTATCGTAAAAGCTGGTCAGGTGGGGCAGACGGGTGCCGATGGCCAGAATTACATCCGCATTCCGAACCGCCTCCTCCGCCTCGGGAGCGCCACCCCGGCCCAATGGTCCCACGTACATGGGGTGTTTGTTTGGCACCACGTCGTTGCGAGCATAGCCGGCGATGATGGGCGCTCCCACCAGCTCCGCCAGACGCGTTATCGCCTCTCCCGCATCGCTCCACACGGCTCCACCCCCGGCCAGAATCACCGGGGTCTTTGCTCCCTTGACCAGCTCCACAGCCTCGGCCACGCGCTGAGAGTCACCTTCGGGCCGCTGGCTGGGGCGAGTGCGCTGGGGAGGCAGAAGCTCCACCTCTATCCCCCTTTCGTTGAGCAGGTCCCGGGGAAGGTCCAGCAGTACAGGGCCCATCTTTCCCGCCGTGGCCACCCTGAAGGCATCCCTGATGAGATCTGGGATACGCTTGGCCAGGTTCACCTGCACGGCCTGCTTGGTGACGGGGCGGAAAATACTGATGTGGTCCAACTCCTGGAGAGAGTCCCTGTAGTAGTCCTGCAGCATGGGAGCCGGCGCCAGCACAACTAGGGGAGCATGGACCCGATATGCGGCAGCCACGCCCGTGATGAGGTTGGTGATCCCCGGCCCGTTCTGCGCGATGCACACCGCCGGCTGTCCGGAAGCCATGGCGTAGCCGACGGCCATGAAGGCCGCCCCCTGCTCGTGGCGGGTACCCACGAACCGCAGGTCTTCCCTCCCATACAGGGCGTCCAGGACCTCCAGATAGGCAGAGCCCACCAAACCGAAGAGATACTCTACCCCCTCTGCCCTCAGGCATTCCACTACCGCTTTACCCGCAGACATGACAACCATAGCTTATTCTCCTAGACTGACGTCGGACTCAGGGCCCTATTATAGCCGACTACACAAGTACCTTCGACACGCATGGCCTGGAGGCTTTACACGGCCCATCCAGGTAGGGGAGTGGGTGGAGACTATCATGGGGCTTGGGGGCCCTCCGCTCTCATCTCTCCGATGTGAACCGCGGCTCTGCTGAGCTGCATCTATATATACCAGACGGCCCTACATTCAAATTTCCATCGGGCAAATTTCCTTCGGGAGTCGGTAATGAAGTTCACAATAAGCGATAAGGCACTTCAACACCTGAAACATACTGGTGGAACATTAGCCCTGGATTTTATCGGTCCAGTGTCTTGAGGGGGCAAATCTCAGGTGTCAGTTGACACCTACGTGAAAAAGAAAAACACCAGGGGCTATCAGATAATTCGCCTTGATGGCGCGGATGTCTTGGTCTCCCACTCTCTCGCCCGGATAGCGAAAAGCATACATGTAGGGTTGAAGAAGTCCTTCTTTTGGAAGTCATTCGCCACCGAGGTGGAACCTATATGGGGTCACATCCACGGCCGGGAATGAAAGCACTAGCCCTTCGCCGGATTCGGCGATCAGGCCATCGGCTCATTAATCCACGAGCCTTACCATCGGATGAAGGTTTACGAGACACCCCAGCGGTAGACTCTCTTATTTTAGCCTCACCGCTGTCCTGATGATGGGGTCCACTTGAGATATCAGATAATTCGCCTTGATGGCGCGGATGTCTTGGACTCTCTCGCAGATAGCGAAAAGCCATGTAGGGTTGAAGAAGTCCTTCTTTTGGAAGTCATTCGGGTGCTCCTCTGAATCTGGGATAGCCCGAATCCACCGAAGGACGGCCTTGGGGACAGTCCTTGAAGAAGCCAGAGGGTGCTCCTCTGAATCTGGGATAATGGTTTTGGAACAGAAACCAGCCCGGAAACAAGGAGCACCCAATAGATGCTGCCACAGAACAAACCCGACCGTATTCGCATCCTCTTTGACGACCATCGCCTGGTGGCCAATGCCGGCCTGCTCCTGCCGGCCACCCTAGCCCGGCACCTGGGCCTGCGGGAACTCGTCGACCATCACCTTGACCTCGGCGGAGCGCCGGGACGGGCGAACACTGGGGACAAGATGCTGACGCTGGTCGCTTCCGCGCTGGCAGGCGGCGACTGCATCGACGACGCCGATGCGCTGCGCGCTGGTGGGACGGTCGGTGTTCTAGGCTGCGTGGTCAAGGCGTCATCCACCCTGGGGACCTTCTTACGCAGCTTCCGGTGGGGGCATGTCCGTCAACTCGACCGCGTGAGCCGCCAGTTGTTGGCCCGGGCCTGGGCCGCTGGGGCCGGACCCGGCGACTCGCCCCTGAGCATCGACCTGGACTCGACCATCTGCGAGACCTATGGACTGGCCAAGGAGGGAGCGCGCCACCACGGCTATACCGGCGCCCGCGGCTATCACCCGCTGCTGGCCATTGCCGCCGGCACCGGCGAGGTGCTGATGTCCCGGCTGCGCGAGGGCCGGGCCAACACCGCCCGTGGCGCGGCCCACTTCCTGCGTGAGACGGTGGGGCGGGTGCGCTACGGCGGGGCCAGGGGACAACTCACGGTGCGGGCCGACAGCGGCTTCTACGCCCACACTGTCGTTGCCGCCTGCCGGGAAATGGATGTCCGCTTCTCTATCACCATCCGCCAGCGCGCCAGCCTGCGGGACCTGATCGAGGCGATACCAGAGGAGGACTGGACTCCCATTCCCTACTGGATGGACGGCGCCGCCGATGTCGCCGAGACGACTTACACCCCGTTCCAGACCAAGCCGGACGCCGCGCCGGCGCGGCTCATTGTCCGGCGGGTGAAGCCGACGCCCGGTTCCCAGCTCGCCCTCTTCGCCAGATACAGCTATCACGCCTTCATCACCGACCGCGATGGGGAGACGCTGGAACTGGAGGCCGATCATCGCCGCCACGCCGAGGTCGAGAACGCCATACGCGACCTCAAGTACGGCGTCGGGCTGAACCACATGCCGTCGGGGCGCTTCGCCGCCAACGGCGCCTGGCTGGCGGTACAGGTGATGGCGCATAACCTGGCCCGCTGGACGGCGCGGATTGGTCTGGGCGAGCTGACCCTGATCACCAAGACCCTCAGGCGGCGGGTCTTCGCTCTGGTGGGACGGATCACCCGCTCGGCGCGCCGCCTCACTTTGCATCTTCTCCCCCGGCGCTGGCCTTGGGAAACCCAGTTCAGTCGCGCCTTGGCCCGGCTGCAAGCCATTCCATTCCCGGCCTGACGGCCAGCCTGCAACTGACCCAACGTCCCCGCAATCTCGCGCCACCCCGGTCGCGAGAGTCCCCTGCTGCGTATCCTCTCGCCATCCCGCGCATCGCAACTCCCGCATAGGGCCTTAGGGGCCCTGTGCGGCGACTGAAGACCCTCCGCCGCCCTCCCATCTACCCCAAGAGCCCAGGCCATCTCCCCTGTAGCTCCCTCACCCACCCCCTTCCGCTGCCCTCACGCCGTCCATCCGTGTCCTTCGGTGGATTCGGAGTTAACGGCGGCGTTGATCCCTCTTCTCCAGTCCGCCTCCTCCGTAACGTCCAGGACCATGGGAATGGCCTGGCCGCCATCGGCTGTAATCTCGCCAGCCAACTGGTAGAGAAGCTCCTTGCTCCGGGCCGTAACCACGACCCGAGCCCCCTCCCGGGCAAAGACCTGGGCGATTGTCCGGCCTATCCCCCTGCTCGCCCCGGTGATAAGGGCTACCTTTCCATGCAGCCTTTCCATGATTACCTCCTCCAAACAGGCGATGTGTCGCCTTAACTCTCCGGCCAATGTAACAGATTTTAATGTCTTATGGACCCGTGCGCCAACATTCTAGTCCCTGGGAAGGGTGACCGGGAAGGTCGTTTGACAGTCTCTCTGATGGTATATAAAATCGGGGCTGCGGGCAGGACTGCTTCCGGGACTGTCTCCAGGAAGGGGACGGGATGCCTTTCCAGCCGGGGACCTGGGAGACTGCCCACTAGGAGGTAAGATGCCAGACGTACTTGCATGGAGGAAAAAGTTCGGGGTTTTAGCACCCAGCACAAACACGGTGGTTGAACCGGATTTCTACATGATGGCGGTCCCTGGCGTGACTGCCCACATGAGCCGCATCTTGTTCAGGCAGCCCCTACGGGACATGGGCGACCGGGAGTTCGCCGCCCAGCGCCGCCAGGACATGGACGCCGAGATGAAGCCCACCATCGAACGGGTGCTGACCGCTGAGCCAGATTACATGGTGATGGGCATGAGCGCTCCGACTTTCCGGGGAGGTGTGGAGGGGAACAGAAAGTGGAAGGAGCAGATGAAAGAATATTCCGGCGGCCTGGGGATCGCCAACGGCGCCGAGGCCTGCCGGCGGGCCCTCAGCTCGCTGAAGGTCAAGCGCATAGCCGTCCTCACACCCTACTGGCCCGATACCAGCGATCACGTTATCAGGTACTTCCATGAAGCGGGTTTCGAAGTCGTAAGCAACAAGGACCTCCAGTGCCGCACCGCCGTGGCCATCGCCCACGTAACGCCGGAGGAGTGCCGTGCCGCGCTACAGGAGATAAACTCGGACAGGGTTGAGGCCATCGTCCAATGCGGCACCAATTTGAGCATGGTGCGCTTGGCGGCCGATGCCGAGGGATGGCTGGGCAAGCCGGTCATAGCTATCAACGCGGCCACCTGGTGGATGGCGTTGCGCGAGAACGATATCCAGGACAGGCTTTACGGCTTCGGAAGGTTGCTCAGCGAGTTCTGAGGTGTGGCCTGAGCCCGTCTATTCATCCATCGCCTAAGCCCGAATCCACCGAAGGACACGGATGGACGGCGTGAGGACAGCGGAAGGGGGTGGGTGAGGGAGCTACAGGGGAGATGGCCTGGGCTCTTGGGGTAGATGGGAGGGCGGCGGAGGGTATTCAGTCGCCGCACAGGGCCCCTAAGGCCCTATGCGGGAGTTGCGATGCGCGGGATGGCGAGAGGATACGCAGCAGGGGACTCTCGCGACCGGGGTGGCGCGAGATTGCGGGGACGTTGGGTCAGTTGCAGGCTGGCCGTCAGGCCGGGAATGGAATGGCTTGCAGCCGGGCCAAGGCGCGACTGAACTGGGTTTCCCAAGGCCAGCGCCGGGGGAGAAGATGCAAAGTGAGGCGGCGCGCCGAGCGGGTGATCCGTCCCACCAGAGCGAAGACCCGCCGCCTGAGGGTCTTGGTGATCAGGGTCCCCTCGCCCAGACCAATCCGCGCCGTCCAGCGGGCGAGGTTATGCGCCATCACCTGGACCGCCAGCCAGGCGCCGTTGGCGGCGAAGCGCGCCGACGGCATGTGGTTCAGCCCGACGCCGTACTTGAGGTCGCGTATGGCGTTCTCGACCTCGGCGTGGCGGCGATGATCGGCCTCCAGTTCCAGCGTCTCCCCATCGCGGTCGGTGATGAAGGCGTGATAGCTGTATCTGGCGAAGAGGGCGAGCTGGGAACCGGGCGTCGGCTTCACCCGCCGGACAATGAGCCGCGCCGGCGCGGCGTCCGGCTTGGTCTGGAACGGGGTGTAAGTCGTCTCGGCGACATCGGCGGCGCCGTCCATCCAGTAGGGAATGGGAGTCCAGTCCTCCTCTGGTATCGCCTCGATCAGGTCCCGCAGGCTGGCGCGCTGGCGGATGGTGATAGAGAAGCGGACATCCATTTCCCGGCAGGCGGCAACGACAGTGTGGGCGTAGAAGCCGCTGTCGGCCCGCACCGTGAGTTGTCCCCTGGCCCCGCCGTAGCGCACCCGCCCCACCGTCTCACGCAGGAAGTGGGCGGCGCCACGGGCGGTGTTGGCCCGGCCCTCGCGCAGCCGGGACATCAGCACCTCGCCGGTGCCGGCGGCAATGGCCAGCAGCGGGTGATAGCCGCGGGCGCCGGTATAGCCGTGGTGGCGCGCTCCCTCCTTGGCCAGTCCATAGGTCTCGCAGATGGTCGAGTCCAGGTCGATGGTCAGGGGCGAGTCGCCGGGTCCGGCCCCAGCGGCCCAGGCCCGGGCCAACAACTGGCGGCTCACGCGGTCGAGTTGACGGACATGCCCCCACCGGAAGCTGCGCAGGAAGGTCCCCAGGGTGGATGGCGCCTTGACCACGCAGCCTAGAACACCGACCGTCCCACCAGCGCGCAGCGCATCGGCGTCGTCGATGCAGTCGCCGCCTGCCAGCGCGGAAGCGACCAGCGTCAGCATCTTGTCCCCAGTGTTCGCCCGTCCCGGCGCTCCGCCGAGGTCAAGGTGATGGTCGACGAGTTCCCGCAGGCCCAGGTGCCGGGCTAGGGTGGCCGGCAGGAGCAGGCCGGCATTGGCCACCAGGCGATGGTCGTCAAAGAGGATGCGCATACGGTCGGGTTTGTTCTGTGGCAGCATCTATTGGGTGCTCCTTGTTTCCGGGCGGGTTTCTGTTCCAAAACCATTATCCCAGATTCAGAAGAGCACCCTCTGGCTTCTTCAAGGACTGTCCCCAAGGCCGTCCTTCGGTGGATTCGGGCTAAGGGGAGATGAGCATGATCTACGAGTTACGCTACCACGAGACCGAGGCGGCGCCCCAACGCACCCCTTTGCACCGGCTCTTCGCCAACCACGAGGTGAGGCTGCTCCAGAAGCACGGAATAGGGATAGTAGCCTATTGGCAGCCGTGGATCGGCGACCACTACCTGATCCCCTCCATGCTGGTCTTCGAGAACATGGCTGAGCGGGAAGCTCGCATGGCTGCTTTCCAAGCAGACCCCGAATGGCGTGAGGCGGTGGCGGAGGCCAACGCCGGCGCCTACGGACCACTGGTTACCCGAGTCCACAACACCATTTTGAGACTCACCCCCTATTCACTCGAGCCCAGGATCGGGGGAAACGTCCAGGAGTTCCGCATAAACGAGGCGATGCCCGGCAGGATAGCCGACCTGCACAATCTTTTCGAAAACAACCATAACGCGGGCCTATTCGCCAAACATGACATCGGGATAGTGGGATGGTGGAACGAAGTAGCCGGCACCAGCGACCGGGTCTTCTTCATACTGGACTTCCCCAGCCTCGCTGCGGAGGAGAAGGCCTTTCATAGCTTTCAAGCGGACCCGGAATTCAACAAAGCGGCTTTGCCCTACGAGGCCAAGAGCCTCTTGAGGAAAAGGGTGTGGACCTCTATCCAGAAGGTCACCGACTACACCCCCCGGGGGCAATACGTATCCGCTCCCGCGGATAGGGTCTTCTACGGTTACGAGAAGGGAAAGGCCCCCAGTTAGTGCGGTCTCCCCGGCATTGCTGGCAGCCCCACGCCGAGCCTTCGGCGGGTGGCATGCTTTCAGTAGCAAGAACAAATTTTGCAAATGTCTCACCCTTGCTGTTCAGCCTCCCCGCCATGGCAGTTATCATAATGGTGCTGGAGGTCAACCGTCCCGGCGATGCCTTGGGCGGCGTCCTGCACCCCCGCCTGCGGGGGACATGGTCCATAAGTTCTATTTCCGACCAAAGGAGGCGAAGAGATGCCACGATTACCAGACGTAACCAGAGACCAAATCAGGCCCGAGGACCTGGCCGCTTACGATGAAACGGCAAAAATCCGCGAGGGGAGGATGGCTGTGTATACCAATCTCCTGTACAGCCCCAAGCTGGCGGCCCGGATAACCGCCGTCAACGACTTCTTCCCCGATTACAGTGTGCTGCACGAGAAGCCCACCGGGCCTCGCCCGAGGAGGGGCAAACTGATGGAGGTGGCCATACTGATAGCGGCCCGGGAGATCAACTGTCAGTACGCATTCAGCGTCCACGTCCTCTCGGCCCGGGAAGAGGCAAAGCTATCTGAAGACACTATCCAGGCGATTAGCGAAAAGAGGGCGCCCGAGGGTCTGCACGGTGACGAAGAGCTTGTGGCCCGCTTTACCGTGGAGCTGCTCAGGAACCGTAAATCAGCGACGCCACCTTTAACGCCGTCAAGGACAGGTTTGGCGTCCAATGGACGGTGGAGCTTACGGGACTGATATGCTTCTACGTGATGTTCGGGCACATTCTTCTGGCCTTCGAACAGGAGGTTCCTCCCGGCGTAACTCCCCTGCTGCCGGAATGAGCCAAGCTTAGTAATCCGGCAAAAGGATTCAGAACAGGGAGAGTGCATCAGCGCCGGTACGGGGAAGGCGACACCGTGGCGCTAGAAGAGGCCTTCCACGAAGCCGATTTCGTACATCAAGAAGCCACCGAAGAGGATGCTCAGTGTGGCGACACTCAACTGGGTCAACCGGTTCAGGCTCGGCAGCCGGTTGGCCGAGAAGACGAAGGGCAGGCTGATAACAATTGTCATCACGCCCATGCTCACCACCGAGCCCAAACCGAATATGAGAATGTATACTATCCCCGCCAGGGGAGACTCGATGGAGGCCAGAATCAGCAAAGTCAGGGCGGCACTGCCTGCCACGCCGTGAACAGTCCCTACAAGATAGGACTTCTTCCTGAGGAAAGGTTTGCCAACCCCTCCCAGCAGGTGGTGCTTTTGGGGGTGAACCGGTTCTTGGGCATGGGAGTGGACATGGCGATGGGCGTCGCTTTCCCTATGCCCGTGAATGTGCTGGTGCAACTTCCCTTTTCGCCACTGATATATGACCTGAGCGCCCAGTCCCACCAGCATTATACCCACCAGGAATTCCAAAAACAGGGACAGACGGTCCGGAATGGTCAGCCGGAGGGCTATAATCACGATTCCAATCAGCAGGAGCGTTGTGGTGTGTCCCAGCCCCCAGGAGACCCCTACCCAGAATGACTTGAAGGGGTTTCGGTACTCGCTGACTATGGTGGAAACAGCCACCACGTGGTCTGGATCAAGGGAGTGCTTGAACCCAAGCAATATCCCCAGGCCCAGGGCTGCCAGAATCCCAAGTTCAGCTAGCTTCTCTTCCATGATTTTTCTCTGCGGCCCACCGGGTTCAGTTAAACCGGCATTGCCCCGGTGATGTCCTTCTCCTATTAATTATTAATGCGGCTCAACGGCCGCTGCCGTTGTTTTCTTATGCATGGCCATGTTCTTGCGAACAATGGCTTGTAACTATCATAGCACAATTTCCTTGGCCGTCAAGGACGTCAATTCCCCATTCCGCGACTGGCGGGCAGTTGAGAGCTGCCCCATTTCGGGTGCATGAGCGTCGCCCGACGGTTCCATTGACACCCATTTATTGGCATAGTATATTCCAACCGCTCCCACGACTATGTAAGACCATCGGTCGATCCCCTTTGAAATAATCGCGGAGAAGATAAATGATTAAAGAGTTTTCTTCCCTTTACGTTGGCCACATCGACATGGACAATTTAGGTATGGAGGGGACGCCGGCAAACGACCGCCGGTACTCCAACGGGCGGCTGATCGAAGCCTTCGATACCACCCTGGAGCTGGCCCAGCTAATGGACCGGTTGGGCTACAGCACGTTGTGGCTCGCTGAGCACCACTTTCAGCCAGAGGGCTACGAGTGCATCCCCAACATACTTATGTTGGCGGTCCACCTCGCGCAACATACGGAACGGATTAAGATCTGCTGCGGCTTCAACATCGCTCCCATGTGGCATCCGCTCAGGCTGGCCGAAGACTTCGCCACCGCCGACATCTTGACCAAGGGGCGGGTAATCTTCGGCGTGGGCCGGGGGTATCACACCCGTGAGGTCGAGACCTTCGGGGTGCCCATGCTGGATGCCGATGCCAACCGGGAGATTTTTGAAGAGCAGATGGAAATCATCTTCAAGGCATTCAAAGAAGAGTCCTTCTCATTCAAAGGGAAGCACTACACCATCCCTCCCCCGGTCCCTTACAGAGGATATGAGCTCAAGGAGATCACGTTGGTGCCCCGTCCTGTCCACCTCCCCGTGGAAGTGTGGCAGCCGGTGGTCAGCGGCAGCCCCAGAGGGCTGGACTTCATGGCGAAGCACGGCATCAAAGGGATTCTATCCGGAGTGGCTGAGCAGTTTACCTGGCAGTGGGCCCACGATGTCCAGGACGCCGCCGCCCGCTATGGCCGCCAGCTCCGACTGGGCCAGGACCTGATCCTGGGATACCGGACGTACATTGACGACACTCTGGAAAAAGCGGTCCACAACGCCAGGCCATACTTCGAGGAGCACGTCAAGTTTGCGGCCCCCCTGGGCATGCTGCGCTACGGCGAGGAGCAGATGAAGGCCGTTAGGGACAGGGTCGCCCAGGACCCCACCGGCGCCAGGTTGGAGAACAGCGTTGAGACCAAAGTCTGGCTATGCGGCCCCGGCGAGGAGTTCATCACCCATCTGAAGGGGATTGAGGAAAAATACCCCGGTGTGGAGCATATCATGGTTAACCAAGCCATGGGGACGCCGAAGAGCGTCATGGTTGAGCAACTCACCAGATTCGCTGAAGAAGTGATGCCGGCCTTTCCATAATAGCCGGCTGGAACCTACATCACGGCAACCCCTGAAGCACGTCCCCGGCCACAACCAGCGTCTTCACCACGTCCTCTTCCGTGTGGGCCAGGGACACGAAAGCCGCCTCGTACTGAGAGGGCGGGAGGTACACCCCCTTTTCCAACATACCGTGGAAGAAAGCGGAGTACCTTTGGGTGTCGGACCCCTCCGCCTGAGACAAGGAGCACACCGGGCCGGGGGTGAAGAAACAGGTAAACATGGAGCCCAATCTGTTTATTGTGACCGGCTTTCCCGCCTCCCGGGCAGCCAGCTCCAGCCCCTCCACCAGCCGGGAAGTCATGGATTCCAACCTCTCGTATTTTCCGGAACCATCGAGGGCCCTCAGCGTAGCGACACCGGCTGCCATGGCTAGGGGATTGCCGGATAGTGTGCCGGCCTGGTACACGGGCCCCAGGGGCGACACCATCTCCATGATTTCCCGTCTACCACCATATGCCCCTACGGGCAGACCTCCACCAATGATCTTTCCCAGGCAGGTGATGTCCGCAGCCAGACCGTAGAGGGCCTGGGCTCCGCCTGGGGAGACCCGGAAGCCGGTGATGACCTCGTCGAGGATTAACAGGGCGCCCTGGTCTTTGGTCAGGGAACGGAGGCCGGGGAGGAAGCCGGCGGCGGGAGCCACCACGCCCATGTTGCCGGCGACAGGTTCAACGATAACCGCGGCGATCTCTCCGGTATAGCTTTCGAATAATTTCTCCACAGACTTCAAATCGTTGTACTCGGCGACCAAGGTCTCCCTGGCATAGGCCTCTGGGACACCAGCGCTTGTGGGGACTCCATGGGCCAGAGCTCCGGACCCTGCCTTTACCAGCAGGCCGTCGGCGTGTCCGTGGTAACAGCCGGCAAACTTGATAATCTTGCTTCGCCCGGTGTAGGCCCTGGCCAACCGTATGGCGCTCATGCACGCTTCGGTCCCGGAGTTCACCAACCTGACCATGTCAACGGAAGGGAATGCCCGGCATATGAGGCGGGCAAGCTCCACTTCCTGTGGGACCGGGGCGCCGAAACTGGTGCCTCCGTCGGCAGCCGCCTTCACGGCTTCGATGACCTCGGGATGGGCGTGGCCCAGGATCAAGGGACCCCATGAACAGAGGTAGTCCACGTACTCGTTGCCATCCACGTCCCAAACGTGGGAGCCCTTACCGCGGGCAATGAAGCGGGGGAGTCCAGACACCGACCGGAAGGACCGGACCGGACTGTTCACCCCACCGGGGATATGGGTCTGAGCCTGGGAGAAGAGGTTTTCCGACCTGGATTTTCCCATGGACCTGTTTATGGACTCTATTCTTCTTTCCCTCCCTGGCCGGAATCGTTTAGACCGCTATTGGGGGCACTGGTCCCTTGGAATCGTACCTCAAGGCGAATCATTCAGATTAAATAGCTCCCTGAGCAGTTGGACTTGCGTGGAGTCCCGCTCCTCCCGGAGATATGTGGTGGGATCGTGAAGCAATTTGTTAACGATGGCCCGCGTCATTGCCTCCAAGGATTCCGTATCGCCGTCCGTCAACTTATAGTCCAGACGTTTCAGGAGCTTGGTAAGCTCCCCCTCCCTTATATCCTCTGCCCGCTGCCTCAATGCGGCGATGGTGGGCAAGACATCCAGGGTACGATACCACTCCATGAACTGTCCCACGTCCTGGTTCACCATCTCCTCCGCCCGCTGGGCCTCCCGCTCCCTTTCCAGACGGTTGGTGTCGGAAACCCCCTGGATGTCATCCACATCGTAAAGAAACACGTTGGCTACCTGGGCGGCTGCCGGTTCGATATCTCTGGGGACGGCTATGTCTATCAGAAACAAGGGCCGTCCCCTTCGTCCGGAGGCCGCCTCCCGCACCGCTTCCGCCGACAGCACATATCCGGGGGACCCGGTGGAGCTTATCACGATGTCCACTTCCTTCACGACCTCGGGCATTCGCTCCCAGATGATCGCTTCACCCTCCAGGTCCCTGGCTAACTCCTCGGCCCTGTCGAAGGTGCGGTTGGTGACCATCATCCTATTCACTCCCGCGTCCCGCAGCGCCCTGGCTGCCAATTTTCCGGCATCTCCGGTGCCCAGGACTATTACAGTGAGCTCGCGAAGGTCGCCCACCGATCGCCGGGCAAGCTCTACACAGGCCCTGCTTACCGATAAGGCGTTGCGGCTGATATCGGTATCCCGGCGGACCCGCTTGCCTATGCGCATCGCCTGATGGAACAAGCGGGACATGGCGCCATGGGTGGTGTCGGCCTGGACCGCGGCTTCGAATGAGTCCCGGACTTGCCGAAGGATCTGTCCTTCGCCCAGGATCATGGAGTCGAGGCTGGAAGCGACCCTGAAGAGGTGGCGCACACAGGCGTCATGCCGGTGGGCGTAAAGGTAGTGGCCCGCCTCCTGGGAGGAGATGCGGAAATAGTCCCCAAAAAACTGGTATAGGCCCTCCTCCAGCTGCCCCTCGGGCCCAAGGGTGTACACCTCCGAGCGGTTGCAGGTGGAGAGGATTACTCCCTGACTCAAATAGCTACCCATAGCCCTAAGGGCTTCGGGTAGCTGGGACTTCGTCACGGCCAGTTGTTCACGTATCTCAAGGGGGGCGGTCCGGTGGTTCAGCCCCAGTACCAGGAATTCCACTATTACTCCTTATTCACCCTGTACCCTGGAAGTTGCCCGGACGGGAGTGTTCACCCCGATTAGCGTTCCTTAGGGTCAGGGGCGAAAGGGCTCTGTACGGTATAGCATAAGGGGTTGTATTTAGTCAATTGGCGGACTGGAGTAACTGTTCAGACTTGATGAGGTGAATTGGCTCAAAGCCGTTGGAAAAACGCTGGCATGGCCGGGGGAGTTGTGGCATACCAGGGAGGTGGACACTGAACTAGACCTGAACGCGGCGAGTCGCGAAACTCTGCTGGAGATAATTGCCGGCCAGCGGGCAGTCATTGCCGATTTGCAAAGGCGGATTGGGGTTCTGGAATCCCGTCCCAACCGGCGCGGGTCGTCGGGGATGCCGGGTAATCAGCCGCACTCCAGCCGGCAAGCGCTGGAGAAAAAGGAGCCCAGAAAGCCGCGCCGCCATGGCTTCGCCCGCCAGCGCATGACTCCTACCCGGCGGGTGGAGCATGCCGTGGCGGTCTGTCCCGACTGCGGGACTCACCTGAACGGCGGATGGGTACAGCGAACTCGGGAAGTCATTGAGCTACCGGTGGCTCCGGTAGAAGTGACCGAGCACGCCCTGGTAGCCCGCATCTGTCCGGTATGCCAGCGGCGCCGGCTGCCCAAAGAGGCCCTGCAGGGGGTGGTTCTGGGCCAGCAGCGCCTGGGGGTCAATCTGGTAAGCCTGATGGTGACCCTGCGGGAGGAGGGACGGTTGCCCATAAGAATCATCCAATGGTACCTGGAGACCGTCCATCAGTTGCACCTGAGTGTTGGTGCCATCGTCCAGGCCGTCCATGGAGTAGCCCGTCAGGCTGAGACGGCGGTGCGAGAGGTGCTCGAGCAAGTCCGCGCCAGTCCCGTGGTGCAGGGCGACGAAACCGGCTGGCGCCAGGACGGGAGCAACGGCTATGTTTGGACCTTCAGCACTCCCAGCGAACGATACTTCCTGCGTCGGGGTCGGGATAAGGGGGTGGTGGATGAGGTGCTGGATTCCTCCTTCAGCGGAGTGTTGGTCAGTGATTTCTACGCCGCCTATAACCACTACCCGGGCCTGAAGCAACGGTGCTGGGCTCATCTGCTGCGAGATATCCATGACCTGAAAGGGTTGTACCCAGAAGACGCTGGGCTGGCTCAGTGGGCCGAGGCGGTTCACCAGGTCTACACGGAGGCCAAGGCCTCGGTCCTTCCCCGAGCCCAGCCAGGCCATCGCACCCAGCTAATGCTGGAGGAGAAACTAATGGTCTTGGCGCGGCCTTTCCTTAAAGATCCCCTGGCGGTTCAGGCCAAGCTCTGCCGGCGCATGGAACGGTTCATCAAGGAACTGTTTGTCTTCGTGTCGGACCCAGCCGTGCCCTCAGACAACAACGCCGCCGAGCGGAGCCTGCGGCATCTGGTAACCAGTCGCAAGATCAGCGGCGGCACCCGCTCAGGGCAGAGCACCGACAGCAAGATGACCTTGGCATCCCTCTTTGGCACCTGGCGGGCCAGAGGTCTCAATCCCCTCCTGGAATGCCGCCGGTTGCTCACTTCCCCTCAACTCTGAACAGTTTCGGACTGGATGGTCCATCACCTATCTTGGGGAGCCCGGATAGGAGAAGTATAAAGCAAAGGACCGGCCTTGGTGAAGGCCGGTCGTGGGATGGGTGTCACAGGCGTATTAAATTAAGGGGCGAAATTGAGGGGCCGCCGGGCAGGGCTTGACCGCAGGTTCCCAGCGGGCCGGCGCCTGCCCTGGTCTTAGCTTGCTGCCCTGGAGTCTACCAGCCGCTCCCTGACGGTCCGTATCTGACGCTCGCCGCGGTTGGTCAGGAGGGAAATCTCTTTGACCGATAGACCTCGGTCGAGATATTCTATGAGCTGACGGTTACGTGCCCACCAGCGATCATCACCCCGGCTCTTTGCCTGGATCAGAGAGTTTATGCTCCTGGCAGCCCTTGATCGCAACCGGCGGACAAATTTCTTCGGAACGCCGTCGCCGGGCTCTGACGAGCCGGAACTGGCCTTGCCATCAGAAATGTAGTTATCAACTGCGACAGGGGTTTCCTGCCCAGAAACACCGTGCGCTAAGGGACGATAGACAGGCCCCCATCTTACTGCCGGATCCTCAAGCGCCGAGTAATAGTACTTTGCACACTGTACGCATTTCCAGTCGCCGTCGTCCTCTGCCAGGTCACCGCCGCATTTGGTACAGCTTTTGAACATACAAATCATCATTCACACCCCGTGAGCCGATTTTCCCTGCCTGCTGGTCCGAATGTGTGTTCGGCTACTTTTCTGCCCCGTAGTCTTGTATTCACCAGGGCCACAGTTAAAATTAAACCAAAGGTAGAGGAATCAATCAGTGAATTTGAACACAGCTAGACTGTGAGGTTAGTCACACACCCGCGCGGGGAGCCCGGTGCAAGCCTCAGGTAGAAAGGGCATCGGCAGGAGACCTTGATTGCGCCTTGCTTGAAAGATATACTGTACGGCACGGTCCAGGTGCGAACTCAAAATCCCGATAGGCGACTTGGTCTTGCCGTGCTTTCGGGAGCAAATCGAGCGCCTCCGTTCCCGGCATACTCTCCTTCATGGAGCCGAAAGGAAGTTCGAAATGACAGACCAGTCCTTCAAGTTGCTTTTCTCCCCCATCCAGGTCGGTAAACTCACATTACGGAACCGCATCGTGTTCCTCCCACACACCAACATGTTCGTTCTGGAACAGCTGCCGGGCGAAAGGGAAGTCTACTACTTCGGCGAGAGGGCAAAGGGTGGAGTAGCCCTCATCATTTTTGCTGCCCAGTTGGTCCATCCTTCGGGAGGCATCCCGATGGTGAACGCCACCAATCCTAAGGTTGTTGAGAGGTACAAAAGGATCACGGACAAGGTGCACCAACATGGGGCGTATATGAGCGCTCAGCTCATGCACAGAGGCAGCTCCCACGCCTATTCCGAGGAGGGGCTGGATGAGTGGAAAACCCCATACGGCCCTACCAAAAGGTTCTGGGACGGCACCTTGTGCCGGGAAATGGACCACGATGATATCCAGCGCACGTTGGAGGATTACCGCCTGGCGGCCAGGCATGTAAAAGAGGGCGGCTTTGATGGGATCCAGATACGGCTCAACCACGGGCTCCCCGAGGAGTTCCTCTCAGAACCTTCCAACCAGCGGACCGACAAATACGGAGGTTCGTTGGAGAACCGGCTACGCTTGGGCCAGGAGATGATAGCCGCGGTGCGAGACGAGGTGGGCCCTGACATGATCATGGACGTTCGCCTCTGCGCCGACCAGGCTTATCCCGAAGGGTACGGCATCGAACAGGGACAGGAGATCGCCAGGATGCTGGCCGCCACCGGAAACCTCGACTTTATCACTACCGCAGTCGGCGGTGTGAGCTCTGAGATCGCCGGCGCCTCTCTGCAAGGGCCCTACCCCATGCCCGAAGGGTACGGCGTGGAGGCCTCCGCAGCCATAAAGAAGGCGGTGGACATTCCCGTAGTCGCCCAGGGGAGGATCAACGACCCCATCCAGGCGGAGCAGGTCCTGGCGGCGGGACAGGGGGACATGATTGGAATGGCCAGGGGACTGATCGCGGACCCCGAGTTCCTCATCAAGGCCAGAGAGGGAAGGCCCGATGACATCCGCAAGTGCTTCGCCTACCACGAGGTGTGTCAAGGGCGTAACGGGAAGCGGCGTCCCATTACTTGCGTTCACAATCCCTCGGCGGGCAGGGAAAAAGAGCTGGGCATCGGCACCCTGAAGCCTGCTTCGGTGAAGAAGAAGGTGATGGTAATCGGGGGCGGTCCCGCCGGTCTCAAGACGGCGGAAGTGGCCGCCCGCCGTGGCCACCAGGTCTCTCTGTGCGACAAGGCGCAGCAGTTGGGAGGCCAGCTCAACCTGGCCATCAGGTTGCCATACAGGGACCACCTGGGCGAGGTGGTCACTCATCTAACCCACCAGGTGAAAAAGCTGGGGGTGGATGTCCATACAGGGGTGGAGGTCACCACTGAGATGGTGTCAGCGGCCTCGCCCGACGCGGTGGTGGTGGCGACGGGCGGCCTCCCATTCCGTCCTCCGGTCCCAGGGGTGGACCAGGAAAACGTGGTCACATACTGGGACGTGGCCCGAGACCGGGGTGTGGCAGGCGACACCGTCGTCATATATGACCTGTCGGGTTTCTGGGCCGCTCCGGCCATTGCCGAGCTGCTGGCTGGCCAGGGAAAGAAGGTCAACATAGTGACACCCTTTAAGTTCATAGGGACGGAGATTTTCCCCCTTACTCTGTTGCTCTGGGAGCAGAGGGTCGAGGGGATGGGGATAGCCCGGACCCCCGACGCAAATATCAAAGCTATTTCAGGCAACACGGTCACCATCTTCAATCCAGCCTGGGCGGGTGATGAGCGGACTATCGAGGGGGTCGACACGGTGGTACTGTGCTGCGGGGCCACCCAGAACGACTCCCTGTACAGGAGCTTGGAAGGGAAAGCCAAGGACCTACGAATAGTGGGTGATTGTGATGCGCCTTTGAGGGTCGAGCGGGGCATCTACGCGGCAGAGATTCTGGCCAGAGCGTTATGACGGCTGGGGAATGTACGCATTAATGCTGGCAGGTGGCAGGGGCGAGAGGCTCCGGCCCCTCACGGACACCCTGCCCAAACCCATGGCCCCCCTCTGCGGAAAGCCCATCCTCTGGCACCAGGTGCAGTGGCTCAAGACGGGGGGCGTCACTGACTTTGTTTTTCTCGCCGGATACAGATGGGAGTCCATCCAAGAATTTTTCGGCGATGGGTCCGCACATGGCATCCGCGCCCACTATAGCGTCGAGGAGACTCCCCTGGGCAGGGGAGGAGCCATCCGCAAGGGCCTGGCTCTGGTCCCAAAGAATGAGACGTACGTAATCGTCACCAACGGTGACGTAATTTCCGCCGAAGGCCTGGGCAAGCTGGTGGGGGCCTTTCAACGGCGGCTGGAGACGTACCCAGGACACCAGGCAACCATCATGGTAGTCCCTTTCGTCAGTCCTTATGGGATTGTGGACCTGGACAAGGGGGATGAGGTGGTGGGATTCCGGGAAAAAGTGGAGTTGCCCCACTGGATCAATGGCGGGGTCTACGTATTCAGCCGGGATATTGAGTCCAGTCTACCGGAGTTGGGAGACCATGAGGTCTCCTCGTTTCCTGACCTGGCGGCGGAAGGGAAGCTGGCGGTCCTCCGGTCCCGGGCATTCTGGCGTAGCGTGGACTCCTTCAAGGACCTCCAGGAGGCGGAAGCGTACCTGAAAGGAAAAGGCTGGTAGGGGCAGGCAAGGCATGCCTCGCCCCTGCGGGTCAAAACCCCTTGGGCAGGTTCTCCCCCGAGCTAAAGATGCTCCAAGTCCCTTCAGAATATGCCGTTACCCTACCTGAGCCCAGGACTTTCCAGTTGCCGGGTGTCCCGAAGCAGCCAGTCTGGGCGTCTATACCCAGCACCTTCAGTTCCTTGGGCAATCCAGTACTTTCCAACCACTTGACCACCATGGCGGGGTCGCCCGTCTCGTGGTGGGGCAGCACCGCCAATCCCTGTGCGATGCCCGTGCCCTGGACCCACTGCTTTGCGGAGGACCGCCACATGAGCGAGCCCATCACCATCGCCCCGGCGCTCGAGCCGCCCACTATCGCACCCCTCTCTAACTCCTGTTGAAGCCTGCCTAGCAACTTCGACTCCTTGAGAGTAGCCATAAGGTGACCCAGGTCGCCGCCCGTAAAATAGACCACTGCCGCCTCCGAGACGGGGCTTATAACTGCTTCGTCTTCAGCATGTGACCTTTTCAGGACCATTAGCCCCGAGGCATCGGCGCCCAGGCTACCGAAATGCCGCACGCCGTCGGCTGCCGCCTTCTGAGGGCCGGTGACGGCGGCGGTGGGCAGAATCAACACACTTGCATGTTCCAAGCCGGTGGCGCCGAGGATGAAACTGTCCATCTCCTCACAACCGGAACGGAACTCCTCTCCTCCTGCAAGAACTATCTCTCCCGGCATAATGTCACCTCAATAGCCATCCGACGTTTTCCCGTTTCAAGCTCCCACTAGGCTAATTATTTCCACGATTCTGGTTGTTGTCGAATATAGTCCCGAAAGCGGAAACGATAAGTAATAGACCTATCAGTGAGGATAAGGTACCAAGTAAAATGCGCCATAGCCAAGCCCAACCAAAGGAAGCCCCTCCTGGCTCTAGAAGTGAAATGTCGGGATTTCTCGGATTGTAGTAAACAGCCAGCGGGCGACTGTCCAAGAATTCAGCTACAGCCTCCTGGGCAGCACTTCGCTTTCCCTTCCGAAATTTCTGTTTGCTCGAGTATTCCACGTCACCAACGCTGTATACGTACTCGATAATCGCAAAATGACGTTCTGCAAACCCGCTTTGAGGCACCGGAATACGGCTGAACTCAATATTGGTGTCGGTTACTCGACCCTCAGTCACAGGCCAACTGCGAGATGCGTCTGGAGCGCGGATGACACCCACCAGAGAGTACCAAAAGAAGGAGCCGGCACCTAGAAATCCAGACGTTACCATGAGTAACAGGATGATACCGCACATTATTTGCTCTCATAGTTAAGAAGTAGCAACCCGGCAGGTCCTTCTGCCACTATTCTACCAGATGTGCTGCGCCGTCCATGACACATCACTGGATTGACACCCTTACTAGGCGGGGCGTAGCATTGCAGTTGCCTCACGGGAGAGCCCTTCGAGGTGAGGCGGTCGTAGTTGCGGGGCGAAGCTATGAACTCCATAAAGATACGGGTCCTGTTCCTGACGCCTTACTTCAGGCCCTATCTGGGGGGTATTGAGAGGGCAATCGAGGGGCTCGCCTTCGAGTATCTAGCATCGCCGGAGGTTGAGGCGGTGGGAGTGCTCACCGGGAAGTACGCCTTCCCCCGGATTTCTCAACCCCACTGGCCCGATAGGGAAGTCACCCCCGAAGGCATCACCATCCTCCGGCTGTCCAGCTTCCCCTTGCAATCCCTGCCGCTCTACTCCGTGCCCCTGGTGTGGTTCCCCCCGTCCCAGATACGGCGGTACATTCGGGAGTTCCAGCCCACGGTGGTCCACTTCGTGGGCGACGGCTGGTTCTGGGGGCACATCTGGTCTTGGCTCTGGTCAAGGGGCAGGGCCAAACTGGTCTTCACCCCCTCCTTCCATAGCCTCTCCTGGGCCCGCCAGTGGCTCCGGGTGTTCAACATTCCCCTGTGCCGCATGGTCCACCACGTGGTGGCCCTCACGGAGCTGGAGCGGGACCGTGTGCGGAAGGCCTACCTGGTGCCCGAGGGCAAGCTGTCCGTGATAGGCTGGGGAGTCAAGGCCCCTGTCCTGTCACCGGAGAGGGAGAACGGGCAGGTGGTCCAGGTCCTGTGCGTGGGACGGCTGGGAGACCACAAGGGCCAGATGTGGCTGCTGGATGTGTACCGCCGGGCCAAGACAATGTTCCAGCGTCCGGCCCGGCTGGTGCTGGTGGGCAGGGACGAGGGCCGGGAGGCCGAGATCAGGGCGGCGGTAAAGGACTGGGGTCTGGAGGATGAGGTGGTTATCACAGGGGAAGTTACGGACCAGGAGTTGGCATCCTGGTACGCCGGCAGCGACGTATTCGCCCTGTTTTCCAGGTACGAGGCCTTCGGGCTGGTTTACTTCGAGGCCATGTCCCACGGGATGCCGGTATTGACCCACGACATCGGGGCCAACGGCGAGCTATTGACCAGGGGCTCCGTTGTGGTGCCGCCTTTCCATAGCAAGGCGGCAGAGGCGGCCCTGGTCCGTCTGGTCAACGACGGCCAGTGGCGCAGGAATATGGGCGCCGAAGGCAGGGACTACGCCCTGTCGGAGTTCAGCTGGCCGGTGGTGGCCCGGCGTTACCTGGAGCTGTATAAATCGGGATAGTCCTACACTTCCCACCGAACGGGTGGAGAGGGACATTCCAAAAAAGGCTGACCAAAGGTGGAGGGTAATCGTGGATAGACAGGCTCTAGAGGAAGGCGCCCGTAGAATATTGCTGGGCAACCTGCGCCGGGGACGGGCGGACTGGAACGGCAAGGATTACGCCTTCGTATGCCCCGCGCTCAGGAGCTATCCCTTCCAATGGTTCTGGGACTCCTGCTTCCACGCCATTGCCCTGATACACCTGGACGTGGACTTGGCCAAGGCCGAGCTATCCACCCTCCTCAGCACCGCCCTACCCTCAGGCTTCATCCCCCACCTCACCTTATGGGAATTGGAGAAGCGGGACGATTTTCTGGCCCATAACCTGGTGGGCCGCACCTTGCCCTACTACAGCTCCACCATCCAGCCTCCCGTCATCGCCTACGCCGTGGAGCGAGTATACCAGGCCACCGGGGACCAAACCTTCCTGGATGGGGCGTTGCCGAACCTGAAGGCCTACTACCGGTGGCTGAAGGAGAACCGGGATCCCGACGGCGACGGTCTGATCTCCATTCTCCAGCCCGAGGAGTCGGGCACAGATTGCTCTCCCAAATACGACGACGACCTCCATCTCAAGGAGCTTACCAACCAGGGCTTCATCGCCGAGCTGACGAAGCTGTACCGCGCCTACGAGCCACTGCGAGGGGACGACCGGCGAATCCTCAAGGAGGACCTGTTCAACTTCGAGGACGTGCTGGTCAATTCTATTTACATCTTCGGTCTGAGAGCCCTGGGCCGGCTGCTGGAGGGAAGAGAAGATAAGGCCGAGTTCGTCGCCCAGGCGGACCAGTCCATGGACGCTTTGATAGAGAAGTGCTGGGACGAAGAGGCCGGAGCTTTCTTCGACCTGTCGGGCTCCGCTGAGCGACCGGTCAAGCTGATAACCATTAGCTCTCTGATGCCTCTGATACTGGAGGACCTGCCTCGGGAGATAGTCCGGCGCCTGGTGGAAGGGCTGCTAACCTCGCCAGACCACTTCTGGCTGCCATACCCGGTCCCATCTGTGTCGGCGTCGGAGCCGAAGTTCCTTCCTGGGAACCCCCACGGCTTCATCTGGCGCGGCCCTACTTGGATGAACACCAACTGGTTTCTGGCCCATGCCCTGCGCCGCCACGAATACCCAGAGCTGGCGGAGGAGATCGTCATGAAAAGCCATAATCTCATCGAAGCCGGAGGGTTCAGGGAATACTACAACCCCTACAACGGCGAGCCCTACGGAGCCCGGGACTTCGGCTGGTCCACCATAATTCTGGATATGGCGGCAGGGCCGCAGCCACCCTACTATCAGAAATAGGCATACCGGGCACCGCAATGTAGTGGCGATGGGTCAGGTCTGGAACTCCGGCTTAAATACCTGGATGAACGCACACTCTAACATTCTTATACACTGAATATCTGTCAGTGTGGTGTCTGAGGCCCTAACAAGCTCACGAATCTTCTCCTAATCCCGAATCCACCGAAGGACACGGATGGACGGCGTGAGGACAGCGGAAGGGGGTGGGTGAGGGAGCTACAGGGGAGATGGCCTGAGGTCTTGGGGTAAATGGGAGGCCGGCGGAGGGTCTTCAGTCGCCGCACAGGGCCCCCTAAGGCCCTATGCGGGAGTTGCGATGCGCGGGATGGCGAGAGGATACGCAGCAGGGGACTCTCGAGACCGGGGTGGCGCGAGATTGCGGGGACGTTGGGTCAGTTGCAGGCTGGCCGTCAGGCCGGGAACGGAATGGCTTGCAGCCGGGCCAAGGCGCGACTGAACTGGGTTTCCCAAGGCCAGCGCCGGGGGAGATGCAAAGTGAGGCGGCGCGCCGAGCGGGTGATCCGCCCCACCAGAGCGAAGACCCGCCGCCTGAGGGTCTTGGTGATCACGGTCCGCTCGCCCAGACCAATCCGCGCCGTCCAGCGGGCCAGGTTATGCGCCATCACCTGGACCGCCAGCCAGGCGCCGTTGGCGGCGAAGCGCCCCGACGGCATGTGGTTCAGCCCGACGCCGTACTTGAGGTCGCGTATGGCGTTCTCGACCTCGGCGTGGCGGCGATGATCGGCCTCCAGTTCCAGCGTCTCCCCATCGCGGTCTGTGATGAAGGCGTGATAGCTGTATCTGGCGAAGAGGGCGAGCTGGGAACCGGGTGTCGGCTTCACCCGCCGGACAATGAGCCGCACCGGCGGGGCGTCCGGCTTGGTCTGGAACGGGGTGTAAGTCGTCTCGGCGACATCGGCGGCGCCGTCCATCCAGTAGGGAATGGGAGTCCAGTCCTCCTCTGGTATCGCCTCGATCAGGTCCCGCAGGCTGGCGCGCTGGCGGATGGTGATAGAGAAGCGGACATCCATTTCCCGGCAGGCGGCAACGACAGTGTGGGCGTAGAAGCCGCTGTCGGCCCGCACCGTGAGTTGTCCCCTGGCCCCACCGTAGCGCACCCGCCCCACCGTCTCACGCAGGAAGTGGGCGGCGCCACGGGCGGTGTTGGCCCGGCCCTCGCGCAGCCGGGACATCAGCACCTCGCCGGTGCCGGCGGCAATGGCCAGCAGCGGGTGATAGCCGCGGGCGCCGGTATAGCCGTGGTGGCGCGCTCCCTCCTTGGCCAGTCCATAGGTCTCGCAGATGGTCGAGTCCAGGTCGATGGTCAGGGGCGAGTCGCCGGGTCCGGCCCCAGCGGCCCAGGCCCGGGCCAACAACTGGCGGCTCACGCGGTCGAGTTGACGGACATGCCCCCACCGGAAGCTGCGCAGGAAGGTCCCCAGGGTGGATGGCGCCTTGACCACGCAGCCTAGAACACCGACCGTCCCACCAGCGCGCAGCGCATCGGCGTCGTCGATGCAGTCGCCGCCTGCCAGCGCGGAAGCGACCAGCGCCAGCATCTTGTCCCCAGTGTTCGCCCGTCCCGGCGCTCCGCCGAGGTCACAAGGTGATGGTCGACGAGTTCCCGCAGGCCCAGGTGCCGGGCTAGGGTGGCCGGCAGGAGCAGGCCGGCATTGGCCACCAGGCGATGGTCGTCAAAGAGGATGCGAATACGGTCGGGTTTGTTCTGTGGCAGCATCTATTGGGTGCTCCTTGTTTCCGGGCTGGTTTCTGTTCCAAAACCATTATCCCAGATTCAGAGGAGCACCCGCTGGCTTCTTCAAGGACTGTCCCCAAGGCCGTCCTTCGGTGGATTCGGGTTTAGGATTATTTCCTTAGATGGGATTTGAATTTCGATCTGCATCGGTCTTCATAAGAATGTCTAGATTTTAGGTCAGCGAGTCAGATCATGCCCGAGGCCGCCATGACAGGAGGACAGGCTCCAGGGGCTTGGCGCCGCGAATCCTCCACACCCCTTCTTGCTCTTCCAGCATCTCCGGAAGTAACCCCTCCAGGACCCGTCTCTTGAGGTCAGTATCGGACAGAAACAACCGCCTTGCGAGTTGATCGAACGCCTGCTCCGGGCTGTCGAATCCCCTGGCGCCTTGAGTAGGCAGCGGCTCCACCTGGGCATCCACGCCCAGCTCTTGTAACACCTCCTGAAACTCAGGGGCGCTGGGCAAGGGAAGACGCTCCACCCTGTGGACCCTATTCCAGAGAGGATAGATCTGGGACTGGGGAGGAGCATTGAATAAAACGACAAGCACGCGCTCCCGGCCGTGAGCTTCCAGCTTTCTGACGAATGGCGCCACATCGGCGATGGTATAGAGCACGTGGGAGCACAAGACCAGGTCCGCGGGTTCTACCTCCGCCTCCTCCCATTCAGCCTGTACGATGGAGACGTTATGGATCGCATATTCCTCCACCTGATGCCGGAGGGCATCGGCCATGCTAAGAGACGGCTCCACGGCTGTAACGTGTCGACACCCCAGGGCCAGGGGAAGCGCCAGCCTTCCTGCCCCCGCCCCCACGTCGATGACTGTGTGGTGGGAAGCTACCTCCCGGGACAGCCGGTCCACCAAGGGATCGTCTGAGCGCCGGGGGTCGGCCTTGAACTGCTGGGCGAAGGGGCCCCAATGGTCGCCGGGTGGTGGGGCTCCACGCATCTCCTCGGACTGGGCGTGCTCCGCCGTGACCATCGCCTTCCAACGCTGTGTAGCCTGCATCAGTCCCCTTTATCTGGTCCATGGATCCGCCGTGCCGGGGGCAATCTATTTCAGAAAACCGCTCACCGCCTCCAGAAAACCATCGGGGTTGTCCTCGAAGACCATATGACCAGCGCGCTGGACCTCCACCAGACGGCCGTCTGGCATGGCTTCCACCATCTTCCTGGCCCCATCCAGTGGGAGAATGTCTGTTTCGGCGCCACGGACGACCAGGGCCGGACAACTAATGCTCCGTACCTGGGGCCACAGGTCTTCAAGTGGTGGAGCAGCGGCCTGCTGCCACGGCATCTGGATGGCCGGATCATAGCGCCACCCCGTTTTACCGTTGGACAACTCCTTCGTGACGTGGAGCAGACGTCTCCTCAGGACTGTATCCGAAGCGAAGCGGTTCTGCCTGGACATGTATTCAACCGCAGCCTCGGAAGAGTCGAACACATCGGGCGCGGCGCTGAGCTCCCGGCGTATGCGTTCTTGGCCTTTGGGGTCCAGGTCGGGACCCATGTCCACGATGACGAGCTTTTTTGCCCCTTGAGGATAGCGGGCCGCAAAGGAGATGACGTTTCTTCCCCCCATGGAGTGGCCCACCAGGACCGGGGAGTCAAGGCCCAGGGCATCGCAGAAGGCGGCGAGGTCCGCCACATAGGCGCCAGTGGAGTAGTCGCCGTCCTTGGCCCAGTCGCTCAAGCCGCGGCCCCGCTGGTCCAGAGCCAGGACGTGGTATTGCTGACAAACAGCGCCAGAGAAGTCGTCCCAGGAATGGGCGTGGCCCCGCAGCCCGTGCAGGAGCACCATGGCAGGCTTTCCAACCGTGCCCCAGTCCAGGTAGTGAAGGTTCAGTCCGTTGGCAAAAACAGTCTTGTCCTGGGGCTGGACTTGCGTAGTCATATGTCCAATCCTCCTTGTACTGAGGTCGCGGGACTATTCTACACCCTGCCGGCGGGGCCAGCCACAAAGTAGCGGGCTCCCCGGTATCCTCAGGTCCTCAGATACCGATGAGGGAAAACCTGTATAATGCCTGTAGGGTCTATCAGGGAACGTCGCCGGGAGGGCCCATGGTATCGACAAGGGAAATCGCCTATACCACGATGATCCGAGACCTTCCCCGGGGAGAGCGCCCGCGGGAGCGTTTGAGGGAGTACGGCCCAAGCTACCTTAGCAATGCAGAGCTGATCGCCATCCTGCTTCGCACCGGCGTTACCGGGGAAAACGTGCTGAACCTGGCCGTGCGGTTGCTTTCTCAGTTCCAGGGCCTTGCCGGCCTCGCCCGGACCAGCTACGGCGAGCTTTGCTCTCTGAAGGGGATCAGCGACGCCAAGGCGTGTCAGTTGCTGGCGAGCCTTGAGCTTGGCCGGAGGCTGGTGTCGCTCCAGCCCCAGGACAGGGCGGTGATCCGGTGTCCCGACGACGTTGCCAACCTCCTGTCTGCCGAGATGTCACTTTTGGAGCACGAGCATCTGAGAGTCCTGCTGCTGGACACCAAGAATCGCGTGACTGGGATCAGTGAAATCTATATCGGAAACGTCAATTCGTCGGTGGTTCGTGGGGCCGAGGTGTTCCGGCCGGGCGTACGGGATAACTCGGCGGCCATCATAGTAGTGCACAATCACCCATCTGGGGACCCGACGCCGAGCCCTGAGGACGTTGCTATTACGGAGCAGTTGAGGGCATCCGGTGAACTCCTGGGCATCGATCTTCTGGACCACATTATCCTGGGAAGCCAGGGCCATATCAGCATGAAAGACCGGGGTCAGGGCTTCTGATGGGACGGGCGATGTCATGGGCACGCTTTACGTAGTGTCCACCCCCATCGGCAACTTGGAGGACATCACCCTCCGGGGGCTGCGGGTGCTTAAAGAGGTGGGCCTCATAGCCGCCGAGGACACCCGCATCACCAGGAAGTTCCTCACCCACTACGGTATCAAAACTCCGCTTACCAGCTACCACCGGCACAACGCTCTGGCAAAAGCCGCCCTGCTAATGGAAACGCTCAACAGCCAGGACGTGGCCTTGGTCTCCGATGCGGGTACGCCGGGCATCAGTGATCCCGGCTACGAGCTGGTCCTTCAAGCCATCGAAGCCAGGGTACCCGTCGTCCCGGTGCCGGGATCCTCGGCGGCGTTGGCGTCTCTGGCAGTTTCGGGGCTGCCCGCTGGAGGCTTCCTATTTTTGGGCTTCCTTCCTCGCCGGAAGGGGGAGAGGAGGCGCCTGCTGTCATCCCTCAGGACCCAAGCACATACGCTCGTGATCTTTGAAGCTCCCCACAGGCTGCGGGATTCCCTGGAGGATATCCTGGCGTTGCTGGGCGATCGGGGCATGGCCGTCTGCCGGGAGCTTACCAAGGTATACGAAGAGGTGTTCCGGGGAAGCGTGTCAGAGGCCATCGATCACTTCGCAGAGCCAAGGGGCGAGTTCACCTTGGTCCTCGAGGGTGCAGCGCCGGAGGAGGCGCAGGGAGACTTGCCCTGGGCGAAGGGCGAACTGTCGCGCCTCAAGAAGCAGGGTGCTAAAGCAAGGGAAGCGGTGGACCTGGTCGCGCTGACTGCCGGCATGAGCAAAAAGGAAGTATACCGGCTCTGGCTGGAGGCTGGTTCCACTGATGGCAACGGATAATTCCTACCTATTGTTCATGGGATTCGATAGCTCCGAAGGGGAGAGAAAGTTTGTGTTGGATGGCAGGAAATAGATGCTATACCTGGTATCAGGCATCCATTGGAGTTTGACCCTTAGGTATTAAGGGATAAAGCCTTTGCTAACAAGAATGGAGATTCCAGACAAAGAAATGACATATGACTAAGCTATCACAAAGGGTTGCGGGGATCAGTAGTGTATTTGTTCTCTTCCTGGTGCTGGCCTTGACTGCTTGCGGCACCGAATCTGCTCCGACAGCAACGCCAATACCTCTGTCCACGCCTGCATCCACCCTCCCAGCTGTGCCTGCCAGCACTGCAACGCCGACGAATGCTCCAACCCCTACCGCACCACCCACTGTAACTCCAACGCAACCACCAACGCCAACCTCAGAATCCCCACCAACATCAATGCCAACCAGGGGGGCTACATCGATTCCTAAACCCGAATCCACCGAAGGACACGGATGGACGGCGTGAGGACAGCGGAAGGGGGTGGGTGAGGGAGCTACAGGGGAGATGGCCTGGGGTCTTGGGGTAGATGGGAGGCCGGCGGACGGTCTTCAGTCGCCGCACAGGGCCCCTAAGGCCCTATGCGGGAGTTGCGATGCGCGGGATGGCGAGAGGATACGCAGCGGGGACTCTCGCGACCGGGGTGGCGCGAGATTGCGGGGACGTTGGGTCAGTTGCAGGCTGGCCGTCAGGCCGGGAACGGAATGGCTTGCAGCCGGGCCAAGGCGCGACTGAACTGGGTTTCCCAAGGCCAGCGCCGGGGGAGATGCAAAGTGAGGCGGCGCGCCGAGCGGGTGATCCGTCCCACCAGAGCGAAGACCCGCCGCCTGAGGGTCTTGGTGATCAGGGTCCGCTCGCCCAGACCAATCCGCGCCGTCCAGCGGGCGAGGTTATGCGCCATCACCTGGACCGCCAGCCAGGCGCCGTTGGCGGCGAAGCGCGCCGACGGCATGTGGTTCAGCCCGACGCCGTACTTGAGGTCGCGTATGGCGTTCTCGACCTCGGCGTGGCGGCGATGATCGGCCTCCAGTTCCAGCGTCTCCCCATCGCGGTCGGTGATGAAGGCGTGATAGCTGTATCTGGCGAAGAGGGCGAGCTGGGAACCGGGCGTCGGCTTCACCCGCCGGACAATGAGCCGCGCCGGCGGGGCGTCCGGCTTGGTCTGGAACGGGGTGTAAGTCGTCTCGGCGACATCGGCGGCGCCGTCCATCCAGTAGGGAATGGGAGTCCAGTCCTCCTCTGGTATCGCCTCGATCAGGTCCCGCAGGCTGGCGCGCTGGCGGATGGTGATAGAGAAGCGGACATCCATTTCCCGGCAGGCGGCAACGACAGTGTGGGCGTAGAAGCCGCTGTCGGCCCGCACCGTGAGTTGTCCCCTGGCCCCGCCGTAGCGCACCCGCCCCACCGTCTCACGCAGGAAGTGGGCGGCGCCACGGGCGGTGTTGGCCCGGCCCTCGCGCAGCCGGGACATCAGCACCTCGCCGGTGCCGGCGGCAATGGCCAGCAGCGGGTGATAGCCGCGGGCGCCGGTATAGCCGTGGTGGCGCGCTCCCTCCTTGGCCAGTCCATAGGTCTCGCAGATGGTCGAGTCCAGGTCGATGCTCAGGGGCGAGTCGCCGGGTCCGGCCCCAGCGGCCCAGGCCCGGGCCAACAACTGGCGGCTCACGCGGTCGAGTTGACGGACATGCCCCCACCGGAAGCTGCGCAGGAAGGTCCCCAGGGTGGATGACGCCTTGACCACGCAGCCTAGAACACCGACCGTCCCACCAGCGCGCAGCGCATCGGCGTCGTCGATGCAGTCGCCGCCTGCCAGCGCGGAAGCGACCAGCGTCAGCATCTTGTCCCCAGTGTTCGCCCGTCCCGGCGCTCCGCCGAGGTCAAGGTGATGGTCGACGAGTTCCCGCAGGCCCAGGTGCCGGGCTAGGGTGGCCGGCAGGAGCAGGCCGGCATTGGCCACCAGGCGATGGTCGTCAAAGAGGATGCGGATACGGTCGGGTTTGTTCTGTGGCAGC
Source organism: Dehalococcoidia bacterium (assembly GCA_965225925.1). GTDB lineage: Bacteria > Chloroflexota > Dehalococcoidia > Lucifugimonadales > JAGWBF01 > CBDDBY01. The sequence continues at coordinate 1,893,178 of CBDDBY010000005.1, forward strand.
ATCTATTGGGTGCTCCTTGTTTCCGGGCTGGTTTCTGTTCCAAAACCATTATCCCAGATTCAGAGGAGCACCCGCTGGCTTCTTCAAGGGCTGTCCCCAAGGACGTCCATCGGTGGATTCGGGCTAAGGGGCTCGCCAAAATTGACACCAAGTGTAGACGAATGGCGGCGAACACTCGGATGCACGTGAGCGAATGTAGACCAAGGTCTTTTGTTTTTCAGCAGCAGCTTCGGTAACCTTGTCCGAGGCCGTTTCGATCGGGATGCTATTGGCTCATCAGTGAAGATCGAGCCGATGAATGAACTACTTGAACAGGACTCTTACAGCGGTGTTCAGTACTACAGGTGGGGCGAACAGGGTAGGGAGGGGGATATACACCTCTCTGCAAAAACCGCTGTACGGCATCTTGGTAGGCGGCACATCCTGGCGTTAGTCGATGACTATGTCTTATGGGTTACAACAACGGATGATTTTAAGGTAATCATAAATTGCTATAAGGGCGTTAACCTATGCCTGGCCAATGTGGAAGAGTTCCAGCTCCTGGCTCAGGGGCTCACCCAGCTTCGTGTATATACGGCCGAGTTCACCGCCCGGACACAATCCCTGCATTTCATCTTAACGGTGTCCGGAATGGCAAGCTCTATATCTCCAGAAGAGGCAGATGAATTACGAAATAGTCCCATACTTGAACCCTATCGTGCCATTTCAACTGCCATAGGAATAGATGAAAGGGGTCACTTCTTGGGTATAGTGCTGGCACACTCGGACGATAATGCTGCCGAAGAGAATGTTAAATTACTGCGCAGCCGCCTTGAACAGACTTCGAGCCTGTTCTCAGGTGAGATGTGGGGCGACCTGATCGAGACGGCAGAGATAGAGAGCCAGGGCAAGCTCACTCTGGCCAGACTGTACGGCATTAGTAGGGAGCACGTGTGGTCCTTTGTATTAAACGATGACCCACTGCTACTTCACCGGTAACCCATACTCAACTCTGTCCAATAAAACCCTCACCGGCTAGGGCACTCCCCTTGGGTCACTTCCAGCCACCACCTCAATCTTTGGGAGTCAATTCGTGCCCTTGACAGCCCCTCATATGAAGCTACAATTACCTCATGCTCGTTCCACAGTGCTGAGACGATGCAAGTGTGAATTATTATTAATGGCATGCATGGTGGGGTAAGAGTCTGAACATGACACTGACAGCGGGCAGGTTTCTCAGTGGAATGACCCCCCAAGACCATATGGACCGGATGAAGATTAACCGGGACCGTTTCTCTCAGGTGCTTGCCGCTACGGAGATTCCCGAGGATGACAAGGAGTATTTCACCGGCCTTCCATCTGCCCTTCGGGTCGCTGTGATCACAGAGGATTGGTGTGGGGACCACGTCACCACCACCCCCGTGCTATACCGGCTGGCCGGCGAAACGGGAAAGCTGGATGTCCGGGTGTTCATGCGCGACCAGAACGTCGATTTAGCCCATACCTATTTGCCACAGCACCGTTGGGATACTGTGCCGCTGTTCGTATTCTTTGACCCGGCGGACATGCGCCCGATAGGCATATTTATCGAGACGGCGCCGGACCTGGTGCCTACGCTCGACAGCATAGAAGAAGAGATCAGGAAGGCTCATCCGGATATCCCCGACATCAACAATGATATCAACGATATGAGCCAGGAGACCCGCAATCTGCTGGGCAAGGAGAGGGGGGCATTCAGGGTGAACCACGCCAAGGAGTGGGGACGGGTCATATCCCGGGATTTTCGCCGGGTTGTGGCCGCCGGGCAGGCGCGAAGCCCCGACGATAGCCCCGCAGAGGGTGGAACGGAGTGGCCGCTGCCATAGCCCATGAATAGAACGTTCATGACGCCCCTTCCCCCCGGCCGCCGGGTCCCGGCGATTATCCGGGCGGGTACAAAGCCCAGGTTTCGTATACATTTTAATTCTAGACGATAGGTAACCGACATATGCCCCAGCGAATTCTCGTCGCCGTAGCCTGGCCCTACGCCAACGGCTCCCTCCACCTGGGCCACCTGGCGGGTTGCTACCTTCCAGCTGACATCTTCGCCCGGTTCCACCGGCTCAAGGGAGACGAGGTGCTGATGGTCTCGGGAAGCGACCAGCACGGCACCCCCATAACCATACGCGCGGAGCAGGAGGGCATCACCCCGGGGGAGGTAGTGGAAAGGTACCATGCCGAGTTCATGCGCTCGTGGCAACAGATGGGTATAAGCTTCGACCTATTTACTGCCACGGGCACCGACAATCACAGGCAGGTCGTGCACGACGTGTTCCGCACCCTCTACGAGCGGGATTACCTTTATATTGACGAGATGCGCCTGGCCTTCTGCCCCAACTGCCAACGTTTTCTTCCCGACAGATACGTCGAAGGCGGCTGTCCCCACTGCAGCAACTCCAAGGCCAGAGGAGACCAGTGCGATAACTGCGGCAAGACCCTGAACCCCGAGGACCTGCTGGCGCCCCGCTGCCAGATCTGCGGCACGACTCCCGAGTTCAGGCAGTCGGAGCACTTTTTCTTACGCCTAAGCGCCTTTCAAAAACCTCTTCTCGAATGGGTTCGGCAGCAAGGCCACTGGCGTGCCAATGTCCTCAATTTCACCCGCAGCTATTTGGAGGACGGCCTGAAGAACCGGGCGATATCCAGAGACATCTCCTGGGGAGTGACCCTGCCTGTCGAAGGCTACGACAGCAAGCGCATCTACGTGTGGTTCGAAGCCGTCATCGGCTATCTGTCGGCCTCCAAGGAGTGGGCTCAGCAGCAGGGACAGCCCGATAAATGGAAGGATTTCTGGGAGAGCCCCGATGCCAGGGCCTACTATTTCATCGGAAAGGACAACATCCCCTTCCATACGATCATCTGGCCTGCCATGCTGATGGGGTACGGCGGCCTCAATCTCCCTTACGACGTTCCGGCCAACGAGTTTCTTAGCCTTGAGAACCGCCAGTTCTCCACCAGCAGGAACTGGGCCGTTTGGCTGCCAGACTATCTGGAGCGCCATGACCCCGACCCCCTCCGCTACTATCTCTCCATCAACATGCCCGAATCGGGAGACTCGGATTTCTCATGGTCTGAGTTTGTGCGGCGCAACAACGATGAGCTGGTGGCCACTTACGGGAACCTGGTCCACCGGGTGATTACCTTTACCTACCGGAACTTTGAACAACGTGTCCCCATTCCCGGGCCCCTGGACCAGCAAAGCCAGGGCCTACTGGACCGGGCGGCGGCTACTTTATCTGGAGTTGAGGAGGGACTCAGCGCCTGCAAGTTCAGGATGACCATCTCCCAGGCGATGGCGCTGGCACAGGAGGCCAATAGGTATCTGGATGCCAAGGCCCCATGGCGGAGCATCAAGACCGATAAGGATGCCACGGGCACGACGCTGTGGGTCACACTGAACGTGATAAACTGCTTAAAGCTGGTGCTTTTCCCATTCCTCCCTACCAGCTCCCAACGCCTGCACGAAATGCTGGGGTTCCAGGGTACTCTCGAGGAGTCGGGGTGGAACTGGGAGGGGACCATCGAATATATGCCACCGGGCCAGGTCCTGGGCCAGCCAAAGCCGCTTTACACCAAGCTGGAACCATCGGTAGCGGAAGAAGAGACCCTACGCCTGGGTGCGAAGGCGGTACAGGGGTGAGCTGTGTTTGACGGCTTGGATGAACAGACCGCACTGATATACGGGCCGATCAGGGAAGACCTCATCAAGGTGGAGAAGCGCCTCCGCGATCTCTCCGACGTGGGGACCCCTTACCTCCCAGAGCTCCTCGAGTATGTCTTGCAGACCCGGGGCAAAGGGGTGCGGCCTGCCATCACCTCCCTATCCGCCAGGATTCATCCCCATGACCACGACCTTTCCATCATTATGGCTAGCGCAGTTGAGCTGTTGCACATGGCCACCCTTATCCATGACGACACCATCGACAATGCCTCCCTGCGCAGGGGAAAGGCAACCGTGAGCGGGCGTTGGGGGAAGAACGTAGCGGTGCTGTTGGGGGACTACATGTTCGCCACCTCTGCGACCTTCGTCTGCGACACACATAATGTACGGGTGATACGCCGTTTCTCCGAGACGATAATGGAGCTGTCCAGTGGGGAGCTTCTCGAGTATTTCAACACCAACAACTGGAACCAGAGCCGGGAAGAGTACATCGATCGCATATACCGTAAGACCGCCTCCCTCTTCCGCACCGCCGCAGAGACGGGAGCGATCCTTGGAGGTGCGCCTGAGGATGCGGTGCAGGCGCTGGATAGATACGGGTACAACATAGGGATGGCGTTCCAGATAGTGGACGACATTTTAGACGTGCAGGGGGACGCGGGGGAGATCGGAAAGCCTGTCGCCAACGATCTGCTTCAAGGTGTACTGACTCTACCATCCATAATGTTGATGGAGAGGTACCCTAAGGATAATCCCATTCCAGACCTGTTCCAGCAACCTAACCACGATGGTGGCGAGAATTTGAAGAGGGCCCTGGAGATGATTCAGAAGTCCGGGATCATCGAAGAGTGCTACGGAGTAGTCCGGGACTACTGTCTCGAGGCCAGCAAGGCCATTGAGTCGCTCCCCGACTGCCCCGCCCAGCAGTCTCTCATGCACCTATCTCAGTTCGTGATGGAGAGAACCCGCTAGCGCTGCCACATTATCTCGCCACCCACCATGGTCATAACCACCTTTGTCTCTTTGATGCCCTCAGGGTCGATGGCCTCGAGTTCCCCGTCTACTAACACCATGTCCGCCAGTTTGCCCACGGCAATGGAGCCCTTCCTGTCCTCTTCGAAGGTGGCGTAGGCGCCGTTGAGCGTGTGCATCTTGAGGGCCTCCCCCAGCGGGATGGCCTGGGACGGGGACAGTTGGCGGCCGTCCTTGGTCCTACGCGTCACCGCGGAATAGCTGGCCAGGATCGGATCGGGCTGGGTCACCGGAGCGTCGGAGCCCGCGGCCACAGGGATGCCGGCCGCCACAAGGGCGCCCACCGGATATAGATGCGGAAGAAGCCCCTCCTCCACCTCACTGAGATACTTAGCGCCGTTGTGGTAAAGGAAGGATGGCTGGGTGACCACCATGGCGCCGGCGCGCCTGAGCTTTTCCAAGACATGGGGCGGGCATTCGGCGCAGTGCTCTATCCGGTGGCGGGAGTCAGGCCGGGGCGCCGTTGTGCGTGCCTTGAGCAGAATATCGGCCACCAATGCCGAGGCCTCCTTCTCTACGGCGTGAAAGGCCAACTGGCACCCATTCCCATGGGCGGCCAGGACCAGGCGCTCCAACTCCTCTCGATGGGGCTGAAGGGACCCGGTGGTGAGGGTGAGCATTATCTTTACGGCCCCAAGCCCCAGCTCCCCGTCACCAGAGCCGGGTGTCATCCCAGCTTCCAGGAAGGACGGCAGATGGGATGCTCCGGCCATCATAGTGACCCGGGGCGTCAGCAACCCCTCACCTTTCAGTTTTCGGAATTTCAGCCAGCGACCCAGGTCGTTTGAGGGGCCCGCGTCCTGGATGGAGGTTATTCCTCTGGAAAGGAGCAGGCGGTCCGCGATCTTGACCCCTTCCAGAAAGGCCCCATCCTCTCCGGGACTATCCGCTGCCCGAGACCGGCTGCCCCGAACCGCCCTACCTATATAGTCGCCCATTTCCAGCAGGAGGCCCGTGGGCTCCCCCGTCGCTTCGTCCCTATCTATGACCCCATCGGCGGGGTCCGGGGTATCCACGGTTATGCCGATAAGCGCAAGTCCGGCGCTGTTGAGCACCGATGCGTGACCGGTGCGGTGGTCCAGACGCACCGGGTTATCCGGAGACGCCGAGTCCAGGTCCCACCGGTTGGGATGCCTTTTTTCCGTCAGGTAGAACTCATCGTACCCGAAGGCCCTAATCCATTGCCCCGGCGGTGAAAGTTCGGCCTTGCTGCATACCACTTCCACAATTTGGGAGATGGAGCCGACCCTGTCGGGGCCGCAATCCACCCCGCGGAGGCTGGAGGCCAGGGCCATCAGGTGACAGTGGGCGTCGTTGAATCCCGGCAACAGGGTCATGCCCTGGCAGTCCACCACATTCGTATAGCGGCCTTTGAACGTTCGCACCTCCTCCGCCGTCCCCACCGCGACTATCTTGTCCCCCCTCACGGCGACAAAGGCAGCCACCGGTCTGGCAGGGTCCATCGTCAGAGCCCGCGCGTTCTCTAGGACCAGGTCTGCATATTCATGCTGCGCCATATATGTACTACGTTAGCCACGGAGACACAGAGGCACAGAGGATATTATCTTATGCATATCTGTGCCTCTGTGGCCAATCCATCGCCTCCTGGAGCAAAGTGCCAGCGTCTTTTATAATACTATAACCATGAAGTTAGTCTCCTTCGACTGGGACCAGACCCTCTGGAACAGCTGGGATGTCCATGTGAAGTCCGCCCAGTACGCGGCCCGGGTGTTGGGGTTGCCCGTTCCCTCGGAGGAGCAGATCGCCTCGGCCTTCTCGGTACCCATCAAACGGGATATGGCGATGCTATTCCCCCGAGAGACCGAGGATGCCACCGGTCGTTACATGGAGTTCTATCACTCCCACGTGGCTGAAATGGGCCACCTATTCGATGGGGTGCCCGAAATGCTGGAAGCCCTGAAGGGCAACGGTTACCTGCTGGCCCTGCTATCGGACAAGCGGGACGTCTACGGCAACCAGGAGCTTCTGTCTACAGGTATCGCCCACTTTTTCGACCACGTTCTCTTCCTGGACGGCGGCCACGGCTACAAGCCAGACCCCAAGGGGCTGCACCGGGTGATGGACGCCCTCTCGGTGGAGGCGAAGGATGTGCACCACGTGGGAGACAGCCACGTGGACGTGCAGTGCGCCCGGAGGGCTGGGGTCGCATGCTCGGCGGCACTTTGGGGATGCGTCAACGTGGAGGCGGTGCTGAAAGAAGCGCCGGACTACGTGCTGCACACTGTTCCGGAGGTGCTGGCTACGCTGATGCCGTAGTTCCTGCGGCGGACTAGAGACCATGAACAGCATGGAAATGGAGAACCATGACGAAAGGAAAGCACCCAAAAAAGAGCGGTATTCCCGAATGTGCCAGCCGGGAAGAGGAGGCAGAGTTCTGGGATACCCATAGTCTGGCTGACTACTGGGATGAGTTCAGACCCGTACATGTTCGTTTTGCGAAGAACCTCTCCGAAGGGATCACTGTGCGCCTTGATCCGGAAAGCCTGGAAAAGGTCCGCTCTCTGGCTCAGGCAAAGGGGATAGGGCCTACAACATTAATCAGGATGTGGGTGCTAGAGCAGCTGAAAAAGGCAGCCCCCTCTCAGTGAGGGAGGGAGCCAAGGGCCGCCGAAGCCGCGGCGTGCTGCTGGTCAGCGTGGTAGGAGCTGCGGACCAGGGGGCCCGAGGCGACGTGTTTGAAACCCAGCGAATCTCCGATAACTCGAAGCTCTTCGAACTCCATTGGAGTATAGTACCTGGCAATCGGAAGGTGGTTTTGGGACGGCCGGAGGTACTGTCCTATGGTGAGCAGATCGCAGTCCACACCCCGCAGGTCCTTCATTGTGTCCACGACCTCCTCCCGCTCCTCTCCCATGCCCACGATTATCCCGGACTTGGTGGCGAGGGTGGGGTCGAGCTCCTTCGCTCCGGCCAGGAGGTCCAGGGAGCGCTGGTAGTCGCCCCTGGGCCTCACACGGGGGAAGACCCTCCTGGTGGTCTCGATGTTGTGGTTGAGGACGTCGGGCCGGGCTTTGACCACTGTCCTCAACCCAGGCAGAGAGCCATCGAAGTCGGGGATAAGCACCTCCACCTTGCAACCCGGAATCTCCTCGCGTATTTTGCGGATGCACATGGCGAATATGAAGGCCCCGCCATCGGCCAGGTCATCCCGGTTCACCGAGGTGATCACACAGTACTTCAGGCCCAGGCGTTTCACCGTGCGGGCCAACCTGTCGGGCTCCATGATATCCAGCCCCGTGGGGACGCCAGTGGTGACCGCGCAGTAGTGGCAACGGCGGGTGCAGATGTCCCCTAAAATCATAAAGGTGGCTGAGCGGTTCTCCCAGCACTCGCCGATGTTGGGGCATCGGGCCTCTTCGCAGACGGTGTGAAGCTCCGAGCTACGTAGTAGGTCCTTTAGCTCGATGTAGTTGGGCCCGCCGGGCATGCGGACCTTCATCCACTCCGGCAACCTGGGCCTGGTGCTTGTACCTCTTTCCTGGTCCAATGCTACCCCTTTTTAGCCTCTGAGACACGGAGTCACTGAGCCTTTAATTAAATGTCTCCCTCTGTGTCTCTGCGCCTCTGTGGCAACTCATATTGAAATTCGCCTGGGTGGGATGCGGCACTTCTCTGCCAAAATGATGGCATCTATACACGCAATCGCCTCTTCAAGCCGCCCGTTGGCGTTAATGACCCGGTAGTCAAACTCGGTGAGGCGCTCCGTCTCTTGCCGGGCGGTGCCTGACCGGAGCCTCAGGGTCTCTTCCGACTCTGTGTCTCTTCCCACCAGGCGCTGCTGAAGCTCTTCCATGGTAGGAAGGGTCAGGAAGATGAATACCGCCTCGGGCGCAAGGCTTTTGATCGTGGCCGCGCCTTGCACATCAACCTTCAATATTGTGTCCAGCCCCTTATCCAGGGCCTCCCTGACCTGCTGCCTGGGCACACCATACCAGTTATCGTAGACCTGGGCATGCTCCAGCAGCTCCCCATTCCGTACCATGTCCTGGAATTTCTGTTTCTCCATGAAGATATAGTCGGTCCCATCTCTCTCCGCCGGGCGGATTGGACGGGTCGTGGCGGTTACGACGAAATGCCATGGGCGCACCAGGCTACGCAACCTGTTTAGGACCGCATCCTTGCCAACGCCCGAGGGCCCGGAGAGGACCACCAACAGAGGCGCTTCAGATATCTGCCCACGGGCTGGTGGTCCGGCGCTCATCCGCCCGTGACCCCAGCGGGACCCGCCGGCGCAGAGGCACCGCTAATATCCTCCATGTCATGCCAAAAACCAGGATAAGATACTGTCGCCGCCTGGGCGCCGTCCACGGTCGTCTCCCTCTCGGCCAGCAGACCCGACACCCCCAGGGCCATGGCCAGCCGGTGGTCGCCGTGGCTGCGGCACCGCCCTCCCGTAAGCCGCCCGGTCCCCTGGATTACCATGCCATCGGCGCGCTCCTCAATCTGGGCGCCCAACCGGGACATCTCCTTCACCATGGTGCTTATCCGGTCGGACTCCTTCAACTTAAGCTCCTGGGCATCCCTTATGACCGTCGTTCCTTCGGCGAAGCAGGCCGCTACCGCCAGCACCGGCAGCTCGTCTATTATCCGAGGTATCATGTCGCCGCCGATCTCCAGGCCCGTCAAGCCGCTGGACTCCACCGCCAGGTCGGCGACGGGTTCGCCACCCTCCGTCCGCAGGTTCTGCTGGGTGATACGGGCCCCCATGGCCGTGAGAGCTTCGAGAATGCCGGTCCGGGTGGGATTAACGCCCACTCCATTTATAATAATCCTGGCGTCCGGGTGGCATACCCCTGCCACCATCCAGAAAGCGGCGGAACTGATGTCTCCGGGAACGGCCACATCGACGGCCGATAGTTGTCCGGGCCTCACCAGCAGACTGAGGCCGTCCTCTTCCACATCTCCTCCCATGGCCTTGACCATGCGCTCGGTATGGTCCCGTGACTGGGCTGGCTGGTGCAACACCGTCTCTCCCCTGGCCGAGAGCCCAGCAAGCATGATTGAGGACTTGACCTGGGCGCTGGCCACGGGCATGGTGTACTCGATCCCCTTCAACCTCCCGCCATGGATGACCAGGGGCGCCAAAGAATCGTCACGCCTGGCGAGTATTTGCGCCCCCATCAGCCGAAGAGGTCGGATGATTCTGCCCATGGGGCGGGAGCGAAGAGAAGAATCACCTGTAAGCACCGAGAGGAAGGGTTGCCCGGCCACCAGCCCGGAGAGTAGACGCATGGATGTCCCGCTGTTGCCGGCGTCCAGGACATCCCCCGGTTCTTCCAGCCGGCCCCGGCATCCGTAAACCCTGAAGGAGCTAAGCCCAACCTCAGGATCGATGCGTACTCCCAGACCCTGCAAACAGCGCATTGTCGAGAAGACGTCCTCGCCTTCGGAAATCCCTGTGACCTTCGCTTCACCGGAGGCGATGGAATTCAGGATAAGGGCCCGGTGAGAAACGGACTTGTCCCCGGGAGGATGTAATGAACCGTTCAGGACCCGTGGCATTCGGACAACTCTCCGCACGTCTGGGACTCCCCGCGCCTATTTCTTCTTCCCGGAGTCCTTGTCCTCATCACTCCTACCACTCCAACCCAAGACCCGCCGCCGAATCTTCGAATCGCCGAGGAAAAGGTCGGTCATCCCCTCCATCGCCGAAGGTATCTTTGGCCCTTCGTAATCCGACTGTGATAGAGGCTTAACCAATCCGGCAACCCATCTGGCCCTCGCCTCCGCAGCCTGGTCGAAGACCTTCTCCAATGCCTGCTCCCTGCCTTCTTCTTGTTCCACAAGGATTCGCCGTATCTCATACAGCTCGTGGATGAAGGAGTCTATCCAGTACACGATATCCTGATTATTACCGAAGCTGATATCACTCCCCGTAACCGCGTTCCCGGCCGCCAACCCGGTCAGGTCCCTGAACTGGGCTGATGCCACCCTGGCGATGTCAGACCAGGAGGAGCTCTTGGATGTGCAACCCAGGAATGCGACGGCTAGAAGTACCGGCAGATGGCTCACACCCGAAACGAAGCTGTCATGCTCGGCGACATCCATGAAATAGGGTTTGGCTCCCATGGCAGTGACCAGATCGGTAAGCAGCCGCACGCCATCCTGCCTGGCGCGCTCTCCAGGGATTATGCAGTAGGGGTGGTCACGGAAGATAGACCCATCGGCATCCTTGGAGCCGGAGGTATCCCTGCTGACCATAGGATGGCCTCCCACGAAGCTGACGGTCCGTGGTAGATATTGGTCCGCCCACTCCAAGACCATCCTTTTGGTAGGCGCTGTATCGGTGACCACGCACCCATCTTGCAGGCTGGGACCTATAATCTCCAGCACTTCCTTGATAGCCGATACCGGAGTCGCAATAAACACGACCTGGGCATCCTCAGCGGCTCCAGCGAGCCTTCTGGAAACATGGTCTATGGCACCCATCTTTTCTGCCCTATTGGCGTTGAGCTTATCTATATCCGTCCCTACAATCTGGACGTTTTTCATACCGGCTTGCTTCATCGCTAGGCCCAGTGAAGTGCCGATCAGCCCGGTGCCGATTATCCCGACCTTCTCCATGCTACTCCTCCCCATGCCAGGCCCGTTAGGCCATGCCTCGGACTCCTCTCCTCAGGGCTTTGATTCCGTCCGAAGAGTTCAATTATATTCTTCATCTTCCTCTTGTTCTTCTTGGGCGGGACTGTTGGATGGACTGAAGGCGCCACTGGGGACCAGAGCCCTGAGTTTGTTGGACTTGGCACGTTGTTTCCTGGGTAGGGCCAGCAACGCATCCTTCAAACCCTCAAGCTCCTTCAGAGTAAGGCGGGTGGCGTCCACCACCAACCCATCCACTCCCATTTCCCTCAATCCATCCATCTCACTGGTACTCAAGGTCCCTGACACCTCCAGCAAAAGGTATTTACTGAAGCAGCCGCGAACCGCGCCTATGGTAATGAGGTGCTCCAGCGTGATTGGCGGCTCCACGGACTTCATGGCCAGGAGGGCAGCGTCCACCGGGAGGTCCTCCACTGACCGCAGGTACCGCTCCTCCATATCCGGTGGAATGCATAAGAAGTAACCGGTGTCCTCATCCTCAAAGGCCCCAAGTTGGGCCGCTTGGGGACCAAAGGCCAGGAAATCACATCCCTTTTCCCTATAGCCGGCCGCGTCTTCCCTTTTTAGCGAGTCCACCCTAAGGCCCCACGGGATGTCGCCCAGGTTTTTAGCCACACCTTGGACTACATCCTCTATGCTGATCCCGTCTATGACGACGCCATCGGCGCCTATTGTGGCCAGGTTGGATGCTGCTTGACCCGCCTTTTTCGAGTCGGAGATTGACCCTATGAGTGCTAAGGACGGGATCTTTTCTACACGGTGCGCAGCTCCGAATCCCATGGAAGCGGGGACTCCGCGATTGATCTTTTCAAGCCTATCCAGAAATTTGCTCATTTTGTTGCTCTTCTTACAGCGGATGTGGCATATGAAATCGGACTGCTCCTTTGCATTTGACCGTCGTGCTATTCCGTAATCTACCCAATTAAAGCAGTGCCATTATATCTGGCCCAACCTTGACCTGTCCACCGAGACTGGGAGTTGCGGCGATGATCCCACTGGATTTACAGACCAGTTCCCCGGGCTCATCCACATCCTTGGCAACGGTCCAGAGGCGGGATGATATAATACCCAGGCGGCGCGGACAGATTAAGTCTATGTGGCAGAACCTGCCATAAAGGGAGAGATGGGTGAAAGCAGTACGGTTCCACCGGTTCGGGGGGCCTGAAGTGCTTGTGTACGAGGATGTTCCAGATCCGGAGCCTGGCCCTGGAGAGGCGCTGCTGAAGATAGGCGCCGTGGGGGTCAACCATGGGGACCTGGATACCAGAGCCGGCGTCTCCCGCAACAATATATCCTTACCCCACACTCTGGGCAGTGAGTTCGCCGGGGAGGTTATAGCCATCCGGGACCGGGCGGCCCCTTTCCAGGCCGTCCCTTGCAAAGAGGGGGACCGGGTCTGGGTGGCCCACCACTTTCCCTGTAGAAGATGCGACTTCTGCCTCAGCGGCCGGGACAACCTGTGCTCCGGCGACCGCCCAGCAGGCGTCCGCTTGCCCGGCGCCTACACCGAGATGGTGAAGGTCCCGGTGGAGACCCTTCACCCGCTTCCCTCCCACGTCGGGTTCCAGGAGGCCGCCGCGGCCCAGATCGCCTTCGCAACCACCTGGCATGCCCTCATCAACCGCGCCGCCCTCCAGCCCGGGCAGACCGTCCTCATCCACGCCGCGGGCTCGGGCGTCGGCAGCGCCGCCATCCAGGTGGCTAAACTGGCCGGGGCCACGGTATTCACCACCGCCAGCACCCAGGAGAAGCTTCAGAAGGCCAAGGAGTTGGGGGCCGACCACCTCATCAACTACAACCAGGAGGACTTCGCCCAGAAGGTGTTGGAGCTGACCGGCGGCCAGGGCGTGGACGCCATCATGGAGCACATCGGCGGGGAGGTGTTCACCAAAAGCCTGGAATGCCTGAAGAAGGACGGGGTTATCGTCACCGTGGGAGGCCACGGCGGAGAGGTGGTGCCCCTGGACATCATCCCCTTCTTCCGCCGGGAGCTCCGCCTGGTCGGCTCCCGGGTCTCCACTCTGCCTGAGCTGAGGAAGGTCATGGGGCTTGTGTTCGAGGGTAAGCTGAAGGCCGTGATCCACCGGGCATTGCCCCTCTCCCAGGCCCCCGAGGCCCACCGACTGCTGGACTCACGAGAGGTGTTCGGCAAGGTGGTCCTGGCGCCGGGAGGGTAGAATGGTCCCTTGAGACGGCTCAAAGGGTTAACGTTGGCCTCCGGGAGGTTGCCCTGATGATCGGCGTCGGAAGGGTGGCCCGCGCTATACAACTTAGAGGATTCGTCTAGGACATGATTAGAATGGGAAGTCGAATAGATAGCGGGACACGGCGGCCGAAGTCTGACTCCCAAACGGGAACATTCTATGCCTGACTTGCCGCCATTCTTGACGAACCTTTCCGGGCCCATGCCGCTTCCAAGGAAGCTAAGCCGCCTGGTGTACAACAACTGGTTGAAGTTATCCCGGCGACAGAATTGCTGCGGTCACCACGGCGAACCCGGCTGCTGAAAGGTCCCGGATTCCTCCGGTACGGGGGAGGGCAGCGGACACTGAATATACGCCGCATTGATGGGGATGGCCGGCATTCAACTGGGGAACATACTGGTTACCGACGAGTGGACCGGGGTAATTTCGCAAAAAAATACTGGGCCGCTTGATTCCTGGAAAAATCCGAACATTCGAAAGGAGAGCACTATGTTGCGGCCCAGTGCTGACACTATAATCTCCGTCTACTGAGAATGTCAACAAGGAATTTCACCGAAAATAGGCGTATTGTAGAGAAGCCCTGGTATATGGGGTCTAAACCAATTTGTCACCCTGGACCGTTACCACCTCCCTAGGTAGCAGGCGGCTGGGCACGGGCTAGCTGAATAGCCGTATTGATTAGCCCCATGTGGGAAAAAGACTGGGGGAAATTCCCCAGCATCTCTCCGGTCTCCGGGTCAAGCTCCTCGCTGAGCAGGCCTAGGTCGTTGGCACAGCCACGCAGCTTCTCGAACAGGGCCCGGGCCCGGGATACCTCTCCCAGGGCGATAAGGTTGTCGGCCAACCAGAAGCTGCAGATAGTGAAGGCGCCCTCGTTGCCCCCCAGACCGTCGTCGTAGTCCCTATAGCGGTAGACGTAGCCCTGAGAAGAGGTCAACTCCTTCTCGATGGCCTGTATGGTGGAGCGCATACGCGGATCTTCGGCTCGGATGAACCCCACCAGCGACAGCATCAGATTGGAGGCGTCCAGCAGCTTGCTGCCATAGGCCTGGATGAAGGCTTCCCGGCCGGGGTCGTACCCCTTTGCCAGCACATCCTCCTTGATGGCCGCCCGAGCCTTCCGCCAGCGTTCAACGTCCCCCGGAAGCCCCAGTGAGGTGGCTGCCTTGACCGCCCGGTCCAGGGCAACCCAGCACCATACTTTTGAAAAGACGAAGTGCTGACGCCCGCCCCGGGTCTCCCAGATGCCCTCGTCCGGTAATTGCCAGTGGCCGATGACGAATTCCACGACCCTGCTCAGGTACTCCCAGTATTCCAGCCCCAGGTCGCCAACGAACCTACGGTACAGGTGGGCCGAGTCCAACACCTCGCCGTACGCGTCCAGCTGGAACTGGGAATAGGCCCCGTTGCCGGTCCGGACCGGGCGGGACCGTTGGTAGCCGTCCAGCTCGGGAATCTCTATTTCTGTAAGCCGCCTCTCTCCGCCCAGACCGTACATGACCTGTAGGTCCAGAGCGCGGCCCGAGGTGCTCCATTCCAGCCAGTCTCTGAAGGCCCTCGCCTCCTCTTTATAACCCAGGATGGAGAGGGCGTAAATGGCAAAGGATGTGTCCCTGATCCAAGAAAACCGGTAGTCCCAGTTCCTGGCCCCGCCGATGACCTCGGGAAGGGATGTGGTGGGCGCCGCTACAATGGCGCCCGACGGGGCGTAGGTCAACGCCTTGAGGGTCAATGCGCTGCGCAGCACATCCTCACGATATTCCCCGTCGTAGGTACATATGGCCGACCATTCCCGCCAGAACCTCAGAGTCTCCTCAAGTCGAGTCTCTAATTCGCTATCATCGAAGGCATCGCTCGAGTGCGAGAACCCAGTCCTCCTATGGGTTACCGCCAGGTACAGCTTCTCATCGGTCCTCAACAGGCCTTCGGACCGGAACCCGTCAGCCTCCTCTCGCAGGGGCGCCGAGCAGTAGACCGACAAGGCGCTGGCGCCGCCATGGGCGAAGCCCATTCGCGGACCGTCCAGGACGACGTGGGGAACGATAGTCCCATAGTCGAAGCGGGGGTAGCACTCTACAGCGAATTGAACGCTGCCGCTGACACACGCCATGATCCTGAGCACCTGCTGCTTTGAGCCCACCTCCAAGGGGCTTTCAGATTTGCTGGGTGGGTGGGTGGGCATCAAGTCGGTCAGCCTGGCAACGCCCGTATCCGTTTGGAAAGTAGTCTCCAGGACCATGGTCCCCGGCAGGTAACGCCGGCTGACTGAGCGGACACCGAGGGCTGCGACTTTCAGGTAACCACCCTTGCGCCAGTCGAGGATCCGGCTGAAAACGGCAGGGCTGTCGAATCTGGGAAAGCAGCACCAATCTATGGCGCCGTCCCTGGCGACCAGGGCACAGGAGTGCATGTCGCTGATCAGGCCATAGTCGCCGATGGGTTTATAGCGGTTCTCCGGGAGTTGTGTCATCACCTTATTGGTGCCGACCACAGGCGTGATGCCAGACCCGCCCGTCCCGAGCCAGGAACGTACCGCCGGCCTCGGGGCCCCAGGAGCCAGGCTCGTATATGTGCAGCGGACTTGGCTCAGGTGACTCCCACGCACGCACCAACGGGTCCACGACGCTCCAGGCCTCTTCAATGTGGTCGCTTCGAATAAAGAGCCTGGAGTCCCCTTCCAGGGCATCCTGGAGCAGACGTTCGTAGGCTTCCGGTATCACCTGGCCTCTGAATGCCGAGTCATAGTGGAACTCCATGTCCACCGGCTCCATGGACATCCCCTGGTCGGGCACTTTCGCATCCAACCGAAGATGGGCCCCTTCGTCGGGTTGGAGGCACAGAGCGAGGACGTTAGAGCTGATATCCGGACATGGACCCAAAGAGGAGTTCACGTTGGGCGGCAGCTTGAATTGGATTACCACCTCCGAGACTTTGTCCGCCATAGCCTTGCCGGTGCGGAGGTAGAACGGCACCCCTTCCCAGCGATTGTTGTCCACGAACAGGCGGAAGGCGCCAAAGGTGGCGGTAAGCGACTCCTGCGGCACGCCCTTCTCTTCCAAATATCCTCTGTACTGGCCACGCACGGCGTTCTGCTCCACATCGCCGGACTCCCAACGCCGAATGGACCGCAGCACCCGAACCTTCTCGTCCCTGAGGGACTCGGCGTCGGTGGCGCTGGGTGGCTCCATGGCGACCATCGTTAGAAGCTGGAGCAGATGGTTCTGAACCATATCCCGGACTACCCCGGAACCATCGTAGTAGCCCGCGCGGGTGCCCACTCTTACCTCCTCGGCCACGGTGATCTGAACGTTGTCTATGTAATCCCGGCTCCAGAGGGGCTCGAAAATGGCGTTGGCGAAACGGAGGACCAATATATTCTGCACCGTTTCCTTGCCCAAGAAATGGTCTATGCGGAACACCTGGCTCTCGTCGAACACGTCCATCACCCTCTGGTTCAGGGCCTTGGCCGATGGCAGGTCATTTCCGAAAGGTTTCTCGATGACTACCCGGCGCCAGCCTATGTCTTCTTTGACCAGGTCAGAGGCCCCCAGATTATCGATGGCCGGTTCGTATAGGCTGGGGGCGATGGAGAGGTAGAAGAGCCGGTTCGCGGGAACATTCTCTTTCTCAAGCTCCTCTAAGCGCTTCTCGAGGCCGGCCAGCTGCTCCGGAGAGCCCACGTCACCGGTCACGTAAAAGATGCTTGCCGCGAATTTCATCCAGTCCTCGTGCCTGGCCGCATGTTCCCCGAATTTCTGCGTTCCCTCCCATACTAGCTCACGGAACTGGTCGTCGGAGTACTGGGAACGGGCGAAACCGACGATGTTCAGCCTGTCCGGAAGGCGGCCATTGCAATGGAGGTTGAACAACGCCGGTATCAGCTTCCGCCGGGTGAGGTCACCGGTGGCCCCCATGATTATGATAGTGGTTGTCCCCTCGGGCATCGCCTTAACTCCCTTGGACCAGGCTTTTGGCCGCCTCGGCCACGCGCTGCGCCGTGAGACCGAAATTCTGGTACAGCACCTCCGCCGGCGCCGAGGCTCCAAAATGATCCAGCCCGATGGCCAGGCCATCGAGGCCCACGTACCGCTCCCAGCCCACGGGGGTGGCCGCCTCGACGGAAACTCGCCGCCTGATGCCGGTGGGAAAGACCTTCTCCCGGTATTCAAGCGGCTGCTGGTCGAAGAGCTCCCAGCAAGGCAAAGAGACAACCCTGACCGAGACACCTTCTTCCATGAGAAGGTGTCCCGCCTCCATGCCGATGTGGACCTCGGAGCCGGTGGCGATCAAGATGACATCGGGCTGCGGGGCCGACTCCCAGAGGACGTAGCCGCCCCGCCGCGTGCCGGCCGCTGCTGCCAGCACCGGGCTCGAGGAGTCTAATGGGCTCTCCCCGGAGGGGGAGGAAGTGCTGGACCGGTGGAGTACAGGAAGTCCCTGACGGGTTAACACAAGAACCGTGGGACCCTGACGCCTCTCCAGGGCCGCTCTCCAGGCCTCCACAGTCTCGGTCGCGTCGGCGGGACGGATAACGGCCAGATTGGGGACGGTCCTGAGTCCCATAAGCTGCTCGATGGGCTGGTGGGTGGGCCCATCTTCCCCCAGGCCGATGGAGTCATGGGTGAAGATGTACACTACCCTCAGTCCCATCAATGATCCCAAGCGGATGGCGGGCCGCATGTAATCGGAGAATAAGAGAAAGGTGGCCGTGTAGGGAATTATTCCTCCGTGCACGGCCATCCCATTGGCGATGGCCGCCATTGCGTGCTCTCGAACTCCGAAGTGCATATTGCGGCCGCGGTAATCTTCGAAGCCGAAGTGTCCCTGGTCCTTAAGAAGGGTTTTCGTCGATGGCGCCAGGTCAGCCGAGCCGCCGGTGAAGGAGCGGACCCGCTCTGCGATGGCGTTCATCACCAGCCCCGAGGCGTCCCGGGTTGCCATCGGCTTGGCGACGTCCTGGAACAGGGCCTCCAGGTCCCGGTCCCAACCCTCGGGCAGGTCTCCCGTCAGGGCCTCCTCCAATTGTCCGCACTCCAGGGGGAACTCCCTACGGTAGGCATCCAACTGCTCTTGCCAGTCCTCCCGCCACTGCCTACCCTTCTCCAGTGCATTGCGGAAATGCCGTAGGGCTTCGGGTGGAATGGTGAAAGGCTCCGGATAGGCCCAACCCAGCCGTTCCTTGGCCAGGATGACCTCTTTCTCTCCCAGAGGCTCCCCGTGGGCCGCGGCGGTCCCCGCCTTGTTAGGGCTACCGTAGCCGATGACGGTCCTACAGATAACCAGACTGGGACGCCCGGTCTCCGCCTGGGCCATGCCCAGGGCCGAATCTACGGCCGAGGTGTCCATCCCGTCTATGGGCCCGATGACCTGCCAGCCATAGGCCTGGAACCTCTGGCCAACGTCCTCGACAAAGGATAGGTCCGTGGGTCCTTCAATGGAAATGTCGTTGTCGTCGTAGAGGTAGATAAGCTTGCCCAACCGCAGGGTGCCCGCCAGAGAGGCAGCTTCGGAGGAAATCCCCTCCTGGAGGTCGCCGTCGGAGACGATGGCGTAGGTGTAGTGGCCGATGATCTCGTGGCTGGGCCGGTTGTAATGCTCCGCCAGCGACCTCTCGGCGATTGCCATGCCCACTGCGTGGGCGAAGCCCTGTCCCAGGGGCCCGGTAGTCATCTCCACACCGGGAGCCAGCCCGTACTCCGGGTGGCCCGGAGTCTTGCTTCCCCACTGGCGGAATTTTTGCAACTCCTCAAGGGGAAGGTCATAGCCATACAGATGCAGCAGGGCGTACAGCATGGCCGATGCGTGGCCAGCAGATAGGATGAACCGGTCCCTGTTGGGCCATGCCGGGTCGCCGGGGTCGTGCTTGAGGTGCCGGTCCCACAGCGTATAGGCCATTGGCGCCGCGCCCATGGGTGCGCCTGGGTGGCCGGAATTGGCCTTCTGTACCGCGTCAACAGCCAGAAACCGCATGGTGTTTATGCACAGTTGGTCCAGTTCCTGGTTGGCCATTTACATCCTCCGCTTCGGTCCGGGCCGGCCTCATGCCTAAGCCGGTTTCCCTACTCGTTCCTGAGTCTAGTCCTTCAATATCCGAAGGCGCCGACCCGAAGGCGCCTTTTGGACCCCACGGTCTGAGTATCCCGCCAGCATACCCGTAGTGAACCATCCGGATGCCCTGCTGTCAAGGATTAGCAAAGGCTGGACACTGCCAATGTCCACCAGGAATTCTTGGAGTAGAGTCCCAGGAAGTGGTGTAAGAGGGAGAGGGTCTGGAGAAAGAGAGACCACCGCGTCATCCTTAGCCCGAATCCACCGAAGGACACGGATGGACGGCGTGAGGACAGCGGAAGGGGGTGGGTGAGGGAGCTACAGGGGAGATGGCCTGGGGTCTCTTGGGGTAGATGGGAGGCCGGCGGACGGTCTTCAGTCGCCGCACAGGGCCCCTAAGGCCCTATGCGGGAGTTGCGATGCGCGGGATGGCGAGAGGATACGCAGCAGGGGACTCTCGCGACCGGGGTGGCGCGAGATTGCGGGGACGTTGGGTCAGTTGCAGGCTGGCCGTCAGGCCGGGAACGGAATGGCTTGCAGCCGGGCCAAGGCGCGACTGAACTGGGTTTCCCAAGGCCAGCGCCGGGGGAGATGCAAAGTGAGGCGGCGCGCCGAGCGGGTGATCCGCCCCACCAGAGCGAAGACCCGTCGCCTGAGGGTCTTGGTGATCACGGTCCGCTCGCCCAGACCAATCCGCGCCGTCCAGCGGGCCAGGTTATGCGCCATCACCTGTACCGCCAGCCAGGCGCCGTTGGCGGCGAAGCGCCCCGACGGCATGTGGTTCAGCCCGACGCCGTACTTGAGGTCGCGTATGGCGTTCTCGACCTCGGCGTGGCGGCGATGATCGGCCTCCAGTTCCAGCGTCTCCCCATCGCGGTCGGTGATGAAGGCGTGATAGCTGTATCTGGCGAAGAGGGCGAGCTGGGAACCGGGTGTCGGCTTCACCCGCCGGACAATGAGCCGCACCGGCGGGGCGTCCGGCTTGGTCTGGAACGGGGTGTAAGTCGTCTCGGCGACATCGGCGGCGCCGTCCATCCAGTAGGAAATGGGAGTCCAGTCCTCCTCTGGTATCGCCTCGATCAGGTCCCGCAGGCTGGCGCGCTGGCGGATGGTGATAGAGAAGCGGACATCCATTTCCCGGCAGGCGGCAACGACAGTGTGGGCGTAGAAGCCGCTGTCGGCCCGCACCGTGAGTTGTCCCCTGGCCCCGCCGTAGCGCACCCGCCCCACCGTCTCACGCAGGAAGTGGGCGGCGCCACGGGCGGTGTTGGCCCGGCCCTCGCGCAGCCGGGACATCAGCACCTCGCCGGTGCCGGCGGCAATGGCCAGCAGCGGGTGATAGCCGCGGGCGCCGGTATAGCCGTGGTGGCGCGCTCCCTCCTTGGCCAGTCCATAGGTCTCGCAGATGGTCGAGTCCAGGTCGATGGTCAGGGGCGAGTCGCCGGGTCCGGCCCCAGCGGCCCAGGCCCGGGCCAACAACTGGCGGCTCACGCGGTCGAGTTGACGGACATGCCCCCACCGGAAGCTGCGCAGGAAGGTCCCCAGGGTGGATGACGCCTTGACCACGCAGCCTAGAACACCGACCGTCCCACCAGCGCGCAGCGCATCGGCGTCGTCGATGCAGTCGCCGCCTGCCAGCGCGGAAGCGACCAGCGTCAGCATCTTGTCCCCAGTGTTCGCCCGTCCCGGCGCTCCGCCGAGGTCAAGGTGATGGTCGACGAGTTCCCGCAGGCCCAGGTGCCGGGCTAGGGTGGCCGGCAGGAGCAGGCCGGCATTGGCCACCAGGCAATGGTCGTCAAAGAGGATGCGGATACGGTCGGGTTTGTTCTGTGGCAGCATCTATTGGGTGCTCCTTGTTTCCGGGCTGGTTTCTGTTCCAAAACCATTATCCCAGATTCAGAGGAGCACCCTCTGGCTTCTTCAAGGACTGTCCCCAAGGCCGTCCTTCGGTGGATTCGGGGTTAGCCCGATATGAGCCTTGGCTCAGCAAGGACGGCAAAACGACCCACTTTCAACACAAGTGCTTGGAGGATCCCCCGGTTTTGGTGGTAAGAGGTCACAAGAGGGACCCATCCCCGGTCCTCATCGTACCGAGCAATGAGGAGCCTGGCCGAGTCTTCGAAAGTCTGGAGGAGGCCTCGGATGGGAACATCCAGCACCCATGGGCGCCTCAGATCCAGGGATATGGGATTGGCTCGGTCGTCGTAGGAGCCAAGTTCGAATAGCTTCCTGAGTTCCTGCCTGGGGCCAGGGCTTGACCCCTCCTCGATGGGAAGAGGTCGATAGACAAGCTGAATGGTGCTAATTATAGAACCGGCGTCGCTGACGATACTCACTCCGTCCGAGGCCTGATAGGAGGAGCTGGGCACCGGCGGGAAACGCGGCACAAAGCTGGAAAGCGGGAGGACCACCCACCGGGCTACTCCGGATACATTAGACACTTCCACGGGAGTGATCTCCCCCAGCCAGATTACCCTTGGGACCGGCGCCCGTGGACCCGGCGGCGGAGTCGGCCAGGGGTCATCCGCCGCGACTGGTCTGGAGTCGGTGAGGACGACCAAAAAGCAGGAAATGGAGATTGCCATGGCTATCAGGGCCAGGCCCCGAGTGCGACTCTGACTCATGTCTGGTATTCACAATACATAGGTTAAGCGGATTATGCGCGAATTATACCAGGGAATGATTATGGCTGAGTCGTTCTTGGCTTAGTATATATAGTAACTTTCATAACGGTCAACGTCCGATATTTGGCGAAGCATCCCGGCTATTCCACGGTGACGGACTTGGCCAGGTTCCGGGGCTGGTCCACGTCGCATCCCCGGCGAACGGCAATGTGATAGGCTAGCAATTGGAGGGGGACCACAGCCAGGATGGGGGTGAGCATTTCCGAGCCGCCGGGTATGTACAGGACCTCATCCACTTGGGAAGCGATTTCAGTGTCCTGCTCAGTGGCCACGGCGATCACAATTCCGTCCCTGGCCTTCACTTCTTTGATGTTGCCGGCCATCTTTCTGTAGAGGGGCCCCTCGGGTGCCAAGGCCACCACGGGCATATTCAAATCTATGAGGGCGATGGGCCCGTGCTTCATCTCCCCCGCCGGATACCCTTCTGAGTGAATATAACTTATTTCCTTCAGTTTGAGGGCGCCTTCCATCGCGATGGGGTAGGCGGTCCCTCTCCCCAGAAACAGAAAGTGTTCGTACCTGTGAAACTTTCTCGCCAGTCGGTGGTAGGGACGTTGGTTCGCCAGGATCTTTCCCAACTGGTGTGGCATGCGGGCCAGTTCACCCACCAGTTGGACCGAGCGGGCGTTGTCGATGGCGCCCCTGATCTGCCCCATGAAAATGGACATGATCGACAGGGCCATGAGGGATGCGGTGAAAGTCTTGGTGCTGGCTACTCCGATCTCTGGTCCCGCCCTCATGTGCAATGTGCTTTCGGCTATACGGGTGGCCTGGCTGCCTTCTACGTTGCATATGGTCACCAGCTTCCCCCCCTTCTCCCGCACGGCCGTCATGGCTGCCAGAGTATCCGCCGTTTCGCCGGACTGTCCCACCGAAACCACCAACGTACGTGGGTCGACATGGACATTCCTGTAGCGAAACTCGGAGCTGCTATCCACCTCGGCCGGTATGCCCGCCAGCTCTTCCATGAAATACCGTCCCACCATGGCCGCATGCAGGCTGGTACCGCAGCCGATGAGAACCACCCTTTGAAGGCCTCTGATTTCCTCTTCTGTAAGGGGGAACTCATCTAGCGTTACTATCCCTTTTTCAAAATTCACCCGGCCTCTCAAGGCGCTGCCCGCAACCTGGGGCTGTTCCATGATTTCTTTGAGCATGAAATGTTTGTAGCCCCCTTTATCCACCCAGCCGGCCCCTGGAGAAATGGGTTGGGGGATTTTATCAATGACATTTCCTTCCAGCCCCATATAATTGACCTCGCCTCCTGTCACGACGGCTATTTCCCCGTCCTCAAGGAAGCTGTAATGGTCCGAGAATTCGACGATGGCGGGCAGGTCGCTGCTTACGATTGCCTCTCCCTGCCGGTACCCTAGGACGATTCCACCGGCGTTGCCCAGGCGCAAAGCCACTAGCTTTTCCGTATCCTCTCCCTCATGGACGGCCACAACCGCCTGGGAACCCTGTAGCTGGCCTCCCATCTTACGGAAGGCCTCTTCGAAGCTGGCGCCCTCCTCAAGGCCCTCTTCGACCAGATGGGCTATGACCTCGCTGTCCGTCTCAGAGGCAAAGGTATGTCCCCTGGAAAGGAGGCCTTCTTTAAGCTGGAGGTAATTCTCGACGATACCGTTGTGGACCACGGCCACCCGGGAATGGCAGTCGGTATGGGGGTGGGCGTTGGAATCGGTGGGTTTACCGTGGGTTGCCCATCGGGTGTGGCCCAGGCCCAAATGTCCCAGGGAGAAACCATCTTTTGGGGCTGAGGCGAGTTCTTTTACTTTCCCCGAGGACTTGTGGACCTTCAGTTGGCCTGATGGAGTAAGGATGGCGATGCCGGCGCTGTCGTACCCGCGGTATTCCAGGTTCTGAAGCCCGTTCAAAACCGTGGACCAGGCGTCCCGGTGGCCTACGTAGCCGACTATGCCGCACATGGCGCGAATGTCCTAACGGCGAACCGAGGGCCCGGGGCGCAGGGCGACACCGTTGAGGATACCCATGATGACCTTTCCTAAGGCGTCGGGGTCGTGGCGGAGATAGACACCGGCGGATAAGAGGGGTTCCTGTACCACCTCATGGACGGCCTCCATACACCTTTCCCGGTCCACCTCCACCTGGTATTGTCCGTAGGAGGCGTAGCGCTCCACCAGCCTTTCGGGACATGGGGCGTTATTCACCACCAGATAGTCCAGGCGGCTGGTGGTGCCGAGATAGTCACGGATAAGCCTAACAAAGTCCGATGCCAGGAACCCGTCGGATTCCCCGGGCTTGGTCATCAGATTGCATACACAAATCTTGACGGCCTTGGATTGCTTGATTGCGTCAGCGACATCCTCGACCAGGAGGTTGGGAAGGATGCTGGTGTAAATGTCTCCGGGACCCATGACGATGGCATCCGCCTGATCAATGGTCTCCAGGACCGGAGGATATGGATAAGCTTTTGGGTCCAGGTATACATAGTCAATGTTAACATCCAGTTTTTCCGTCCGATGGTCTATGTTGGCCTCTCCCACGACTTCCGACCCATCCTTCAGTCGCGCCATGAGGGATGATTTGGTGAGGGTAACGGGGAGAACTTTCCCGGTGATAGCCAGCAGCTTCGATGCCTCGGCAATCGCCGTTGCGCTGTTGCCAGTCACTTCGGTGAGAGCTGTAAGAAAAAGGTTGCCAAAGCTATGCCCCAGGAGCCCGTCTCCCGCATTGAACCTATAATCGAATAGGCGGGCCGTGAGACCGCTGGAGTGGTTGTCGGAAGCAAGGGCCACCAGGCATTGGCGAACATCGCCGAAAGGCAGGTGCCCCAATTCCTCCCGGAGCCGACCTGAGCTGCCTCCGTTGTCGGTCATGGCCACCACGGCTGTAAGGTCACAGCGATCGTGTTTCAGGCCGCTTAAGGTGATGTGGTTACCGGTTCCACCTCCCACTACCACCACCTTGGGTTGATCCATGTAATAGGACTCCTGAGGTTTTGTATGGTTATCGTCGGAAGGAGGACTATTCGAGGCCTTTTCCGGTCGCGGCCCAGTTCGTCCTATTGCGTATGTGGCCGAGGTTAACTCTCATAGCTACTTTTCATGCCTAGTATATTGGCTGGTGGACTCTAAGTCAAGGTGAGACAATGGTGGAACAATCCGTCTTACGTTGTTGATCGTATCCTTTTTAGACATTCGATACTGCGTACTGTAAACTCCATAATATAGAGGTGGGATAGTGAGACCGTTGGACCGAGGGGCAGCGGCTATTGCCCTGATGCTAGGCCTAGTAGCCGCTTTTGCGGGGCTGTTGGCCCTGTCGGCGGTGGCCCACGGGCAAGGGCATGAGATTCGCATAGTGTCCTCCGTGGCCACCAGCGACTTCCCCAACAATGTCACCTTCAGGCTCACCGCCGTCGGCCCCGATCCTATTGAGGAGGTCAGGGTGTTCCTCAAACCGGTGGGTGGCGAGCGAAGCACCTATGGTTACATGGACATCGAGCCGGGCCGGCAGGTCAGCGGGGAGTACGTTATGCCCACCGGCTCCGGTTCCACCCACAAGCCCCCCGGCACCGTGATTCGTTACTCTTATGAAATCCGGGACCAGGCCGGGCGCGTCCTTCGCACTGATGAGGAGGAGTTCCTGTATATGGACTACTCCCTTGAGTGGAAGAGCATATCCGAGGGATTGTTAACCGTTTACTATTATGGCGCCTTCGTGGAGAGGCGGGCGGAGACTGTTCTCCAGGCGGCGAAGGATACACTGGAGAAAATGGGACCGGTCCTGGGTATAAGCCCAAAGGCCCCCATAAACATCGTGTCCTACAGCAATTACAGGGACATGACCCGGGCCCTGCCCTTCCGGTCTCAGGCGGTCCAGGATGAGCTACAGACAGAGGGCACCGCATGGCCCTCCGAGCGGGTCCTGCTGGTACTGAGCTCCGGCACCGATGTCACCGGCGTCGCCTCCCATGAATTCACTCACATTTTGCTCGCCGAAGCCGCCGGGCTGGGCTATGGGGCCGTCCCCGCATGGTTGAACGAAGGTCTGGCCGAGTACGGTAACCTGGACGAGACTCCCTTCTACGACAGGGCCCTTGCCTACGCCGTTTACACCCGTCGCCTAAAGCCATTGTGGTATCTGGACAGGTTCACCGGGGAGCCCGACGACATCGTCATAGCCTACGGACAGGGCAAGTCCGTGGTGCAATATCTGGTGAATGTCTACGGGGAGGGGAAAATCACGGAGCTGATGAGGGCATTCGCGGAAACCCTCACTACCGACCAGGCTTTGCTGAGGGTGTACGGCCTGGACCAGTACGGTGTGGACTCAGAGTGGCGGCGGTCCCTGGGGATAGACCCACTGCCACCCCCTGGGGAGCTAGAAGGCCGGCTTACTCCTGCCCCGGACTCCGACCCCACGCCGGTACCGGAAACCGAGCCGTCCCCGGTCCCCACAGATGAGACCCGAGGTACCCCAGTACCAATTACAGAGGCGGTTCCGATGCCGGCGGGGGAGGCCACTCCGGCGCCGGCCGCCGAGGCAACTCCCCAAGCCGTCCAGCCAACCGAAACCGGCAGGAGGACCAGTCGCAGCTGTGGCGGGGCCTCCGGGGAAGGTGCGGGCCTGATGGATATCGCCACAATCGCCCTCCTGGGTGGACCGCTGCTGGCTTTGGGCATGGGGCGCGGCCTTGCCCGGCAACGGTTCCTGAGCCTGAGAGGGGTGGTCCGCCGGTTAAGAAGGGTGACGGAAAAGCTCAACGGGCCCGCGGGTTAAAGGAATCATTCAGGGCGTCTCCCAGCAGGTTGAAGGCGAAGATAAGAACAGTTATCGTGCCCACCGGGAAGAGTAGAAGGTGTGGGTCTTGACGTAGGACGCTCACGCTGCCATTTTGGAAGATCATTACTCCCAGACTGGGCGTGGGCGGCTGGATACCTATGCCTAGCCAGCTCAGGACGATCTCCGAGCCGGCAACGGAGCCCATCCCCATGGACACCACAACTATCACCGGGCTGAGCACATTGGATAGAACGTGGGACAGGAGGATACGGCGAGTGGAGGCGCCCACGGCCCGAGCTGCCTCCACGTACTGGTTCTCTTTCACGGACAGCACCTGGCCCCGGACCAGCCGGGCCATCCCGACCCAGGAGAAGGCTGACAAGGCCCCAAACACCACCAGATACTCGGATATCCCCAGCCTCACAAGACCATCAATCCCGGTGTAGTCCTCAAAGTCCCTTACCAGTTCCCTCACGTTGTCTCCGACCGTTGCCGCGATGATTATGACCAAAAAAATGCCTGGAAAGGCCAGAAACACATCCCCTATCCTCATGATGACCGAGTCCACCAACTTCCCGAAGTAGCCCGATATCAGGCCCAGACCAAGGCCCAAGAATAGGCTCCCGGTGACTACAGAAGCTACGGTTATTATCACAGTGGTCCGAAGTCCATAAACGATGCGGGTGAGGTAGTCTCTACCCACCCGGTCGGTGCCGAAGGGGTGGCTTAGAGATGGGCCTTGTTTTGTCGCCGTGAGGTCCTGCTCCCGGTAGTCGTAGGGAGTTATCCACGGGGATAGAATACCTGCCAGGTAGAAGACCGTGATTATCGCCAGGCACGTCATCCCCACTTTTTTTCTTAGCAGGCGTCGCAGTGACTGAGACCAGAGGCTGTTTCCTCTTGCCTCGCCCTGCAAATGCGCCATATCCGTTTCAATGGCCATGGTACCGTCCAATAGGTAACTGAATCTCGTGGGTAGACCCCGTTCCCATCCCTGAGCTCTATTCAGGGCACTCTAATAACGTATTCTGGGGTCTATAAACCTGTAGGCGATATCCACCACCAGGTTGGCGATAACCAGGGAAGTGGCCCCGATAAGCCCCAGTGCCATGATCACTGGGTAGTCCCGGTCGAAGATCGAAGTGATGGCCAGCTGTCCAATCCCTGGAATCCCAAATATAAATTCTGTGATCAAAGCCCCCTCTACCAAGGTAGCCAATGACAGGCCCAACACGGTTATCAAAGGTATCAGCGCGTTTCGCAGAATATGGCGCCTGCGGACCACCATATCGGCCAGCCC
This sequence comes from Dehalococcoidia bacterium, assembly GCA_965225925.1. Lineage (GTDB taxonomy): Bacteria > Chloroflexota > Dehalococcoidia > Lucifugimonadales > JAGWBF01 > CBDDBY01. Next base: position 1,921,495 of record CBDDBY010000005.1, read on the forward strand.
CTTGGCCCTGGCCGTGCGCACGTAGTCCTGGCCCAGCACCTCCAGGGTGCTGGCCCTGGTAAGCCTCGCCAGGCCGGCGATTCCGGGGACCCCCAAGACGATGGCCGGCAGGATGACCTGGGTGTCGAAAAATCCTCCCCAACCGCTGCTGGGCAGTAGGTCCAGCCATACCGCGAAGATGATCAACAGGCCCGGCCCGGTGAGGAACACGGGCACCGACATAAAAAACAGGCAGGCGCTCACTGTCGCGGTATCCATCCAGGTGCCCTGCTTCAAAGCAGCGAAAAAGCCCAACGGTATGCCCAGGGACAGGGAGATTAGGAAGGCCCAGATACCCAACTGGGCCGATATCCACATCTTTCTGGGAATTAGCTCCTGAACGGTGCTTCGCCCATGTTTGAAACTCTCGCCAAGGTCACCCTGGAGGGCGTTCTTCAGGTAAATACCGTATTGGGCCAGGAAGGGCCTGTCCAGTCCCTGATGGTGCTTGATCCGGTCCACCACAACGGGATCATTGAATTTGCCCATCAGGATCTCAACGGGGTCACCGGGGGCAACGTACACTAAGGAAAAGGTAATGAAGGAGACCGTTAAAAGGAGGAAGGGGGTCAGCATAAGTCTACGTGCTATATAGATCCACATGCTAAGCCTCTCTCAGCCTACTGAATACAGCGTCGCCCCTTCTGTGTGCCCGGTCCCCGTAATCGGGGTCCTTCCCAGCTTACTTCCCCGCGTACCAAGCTGGAAGCATCATACCGCAGCCTCAATGCTGAGGTGGGTCGGGCTCGGTGTATGCGGCCGAGGGCCTACTTTTCCGTCATGTACACGAAGCGCAACCTGGGGATGATGAGCGGAGTGAGTTGGTAGTCGTGTACATAGGGCTTGACCAGCACGAACCGGTCGCCGCTGTACCAGAGGGGAATCCAGGGAGCGTCCTGGAGGATAAGCCGCTCTGCCCGGTTATAAAGCTCGAACCGCACATCCTCTATGGGCTCGGTCCTCGCCTGCTCCAGGAGCCGGTCCACCTCAGGGTTGCTGTACCCCGTGTGATTGTTGCCGCTCTCACTGTGGAAGAGTATGTCCAGGAAGTTTTCCGGGTCGGGGTAGTCCGCTATCCAACCTATCTGGAACATCTCGAATCGCCGCTTGTTCAAGTCCTGGAGGTAGGTGGCGAACTCTGTTTGCAGCACTTCCACTTCTATTCCCAGGGTCTGGCGCCACATCTCCAGGATCACCTCCAGATCCAGCCCGACGCTGGAGCCAAAGCTGCCGGCGGTGGTCATTATAATGGGTGGCGCATCCCCTCTTTCTATCGCGGCGCCGTAGTTGGACTCCTTCAGGAGCTGGGCCGCCTTCACCGGGTCGTAGTCGTAGCCCCGAATGTCCGAGGTGTAGCCGGGAAATTCCGGGGGAAGGATCCCTGTGGCCGGGACCACCAGGCCAGCCAAGACGTCCCTGGCAATCACCTGCTTGTCTATGGCGTAGTTAAGGGCCTGCCGGAGCTTGGGGTCGTCCTTGAATGGTGGCCTATCGACGTTCATCCCTATGTAATCGGTGCTAAAGGAAGGGGGCGCCTTCTGGAGTTGGGCGTTGAGGGAATTGGTTAGGTCCAGGACCCGGTCCAGGTCCGCCACGCCTACACCGGTGATCTGGATTTCGTCATTTTCGTACATCAGCATGCCAGTTCCGCCGCTGAGGATGAAGCGAGCCTTCTCCAGAAAGGGCGGCCCCAGATGGTAATTCTCGTTCCTGGACAGGGTCAGTCTCTCGCCGGACACGTATTCGGCAAGCTTGAATGGGCCGGTGCCATTGGGTGTCCTAAACCAGCGGCGGCCCGTCTCAACATTCTCTCGGTCAAGAACGAATGCGGTGGGATAGGTGAGCTTCGCGAGAAAATAGGTCTTGGGTGCGTCTATCGTAATCTCCAGGGTACGATCGTCAATAACCCGCACCCCAGTCACTTCGGTGGCATCCGCTGCCAGCCTTTCCTTCACCCCGACTATATCGCCCAGGTACTGGTCAACAACGGGGGAGCCGGTAAGGGGGTTGGCAACTCTCTCGATGGACCATTTGAAGTCCTGTGCCATCACCGGCTTCCCGTCATGGAACTTGGCATCTCTCCTGATGCGGAAAGTGTAAACCCTGCCATCAGGACTGACCTCGGGCATGCTCTCGGCCAGGTCCGGCACGATGTTCAGGTCCTGGTCGATGGTCACCAATCCGCCGAACACCTCCACGATGTAGGTGGCCGAAGTGGCGTCGGTTGTCATATGGGGGTCAAGAGTCGGGGGGTCCGTCCCCAGCCTGACCAGGGTCCCGCCGTCTATCCGGCTTCCCGGCGCCATCGCTTCGGGAGCCTCAACATCGGTAGACTGTGGAGGCGTGGTGGGACTGGACAAGGGTGTTGCCGCCGCCGTGGGAGAAGCTTGCGGTCTCTGGTCCTGGCCCGATGGATCGATGGTCCGGCTACTGCAGGCACCCAGCAGCAGGAGGAACACTCCAACCGAAACTAGGACTTTCCAATTGATCACCTTTCCAGTTATTCTCCCCAGCCTCATGGTCCTCCTGTCACCTCTTCTCAGCCATTGGGGAAAGCCGTCCCGTTTAAAAACCGAACGGTCCCATAATGAAATACATTTCAATTCAATTGTAGACGTATTACTCCCGATAATTCAACGACGGGTGCAATGCCGCCTCTACATTTTTCCGGAGTTGGTTCGCTATGCCCGCTTCCCTTGACACTTACGGCGGTGCATCCCTATCCTGTTTATTAGAGACCACACTTTTCTCTGTACAAGGAGTTGGCGCCGGTCGTGACCGCGATAAAAGTACCCAAGCCATCACTGTTAGCCAGTTTGCTAATTTTATCCCTGCTGGTATTCTTATCCGTCGCTGCCTGCCGGCGGGAGACCGCAACTTCAGGCGAGTTCGGCCTGGTGTGGGAGGCCTGGAACCTTGTCAAAGTCTCCTACGTTGATGGGGAAAGCCTGGATTCAGAGGCGGCAGTGGGAAACATGATAATAGGCATGCTGCAAGCCGGCGAGAAGCCCACCTATCCCTTTCTGACGGAGTTGGAGAGTGTCCGAGGTAGGGCTCCCCAGGATGTGCCCGATGAACTGGTTGACGTTTGGAAGGCCTGGAGCCTGGCGCGGGAGAAGTGGCCCGATGTGCCCGAAAAACTTTTAGCCGACGCCGCCATCGGTGGCTTGCTTGATACTCTGGGAGACGTTTCCGTGGCCCATCTCACCCCCGAAGCCTACGATCGTGCCGAAGAACGGCTGAGGGGTAGTTACCAGGGGATAGGGGCATCCATTGGTGTGGTGGAGGGTAAGATAGTGCTGGCGCCCATGTCCGGCCGTCCTGCGGAAATAGCTGGCATAGAAGCGGGCGACCTGTTGCTGGAGGTGGACGGGCAGCCAGTGGGAGAAAAAAGCCTCCAGGAAGTCGTGGAACAGGTGCGAGGCCCCGCTGGTACAAAGGTGAAGCTGCTTATAGACCGGCCCGGCGATGAAGGCTCCATGGAATTCGATGTGATCAGAGGCGACATTGACATGGTCTCGGTGGAGCGTAGCCTTCTGCCGGGCGCCATAGGCTATATCTACATTTCCGATTTCCAGGAAAGCACCCCGGACGAGGTGCTGGACGTGCTGGAGGAGCTACAGCAGGTGGACATGCTGGCCCTGGTCCTTGACCTCAGAGGCAACCCCGGGGGCTCCATGGAATCGGCCCGAAAAGTCGCCAGCCAATTCCTTTCCAGCGGATTATTGATGTACGAGATCGATACCCAGGGCAACCGCACAGACTGGTCAATCGAGGAGGGGGGCATCGCCACTGAGGGGCTTCCCATGGTTGTGATGGTGAACAGCCTCACCGCCAGCGCAGCCGAGGCAGTGGCCGGCGCCTTACGAGACCAGCAGCGCGCCAAAATCCTGGGCACTAGAACCTTCGGAAAAGGCTCGGCCAGCGTATTCAAAAAGCTGAGCGACGGCTCGGCCATCTATCTGCCCACATCTTTTTGGTACACACCCTCGGGTGCCGTCATACAGGGGACGGGCATGGAACCTGACATCGAGGTGGCCCTGACGGCCGAGGACCGGCGCCTACAGATAGATTCGCAGCTTAAGGAGGCTTACGAGCATCTGGACAGCCTCTTGCCCAGTTTCCGCTAGCTGCGGGCATCGGCGTTAAGCCAGCCCAATACAGCTCAGCTAACGGGCTCTTCCTCCTGAGTCTCCTCCCCCCTCCGGGGTCTCTTCCCCCTCCGGGGTCTCTTCCCCCTCCGGGGGCTCTTCCTCCGCTTCCTCGCGGCAGCTGAGGCAGATGTAGTTCTCCGCCTCCTCCATGGCCACACCCACGGCTACGTTGCGCCTTCTGCCGCACTTGGTGCATTCTATCGCTTGAAGGGGGGTGTTCCCCGCCCTGTCGGGCTCCTCGTATTGCCCGCGGAACCCCTGATAGTCGGGATTGAGGTGCTTCATGGATAGGAACCGTTCCCTGTCTTTGCGCCGGCTCATGGTCCACCTCCCGCGGTCTGCTAAGGAGAGCTACTCAATTTTAGCCGTCGCACCGGCGGCCTCGAGCTTCTCCTTCACCTGGCTAGCTTCGTCCTTGGTCACGGCTTCCTTGATCTTGGTGGGTGCGCTCTCCACCAGCTCCTTGGCCTCCCGAAGGCCCAAGGTGGTCACTTCCCGGACCGTCTTGATGACATTGATTTTGTTGGCGCCTATCTCCTGAAGCACTACGTTGAACTCTGTCTGCTCCTCTTCCTCGGCAGCAACCGGCGCCGCCTGGGCGGCCTGGGCGGGCGCTGCACCCGCTGCCACGGCCACGGGAGCGGCGGAGATGCCGAATTCTGATTGCAGATCCTTCACGAGGTCAGCCAGGTCCAGCACCGACATTTCTTTGATCGCCTGAAGTAATTCGTCCTTGGTCATGATTCCTCCTTCTCTATGTGGGCGCGCATCTAGCTAGTTTGTACCTGGGGCTTTACCTGCTCGATCCTTTGCTGGAGCAGGACTGTTAATGAGGCGATGGGGCCATTCAGCACCGTCACCAACTGGGCCATGGGGGCCTGCAGTTGGCCCAGCAACGATGCCAGCGGGGCGTTCATCTGCCCTAAAAGCTGGGCCACCAATTCGATTCTAGGAGGTAGAGTAGCAAGGAACACCACCTGGGCGGCATCCAAAGTGCGCCCATCCATTACCGCCCCCCTAATCGCCAAAATGGAGCGGTTTACCCTGATGTACTCCTCGAGCGCCTTCGCCACCTCCGCCGGGTCCTGGTAGCCGAAGGCCATGCCTGTGGGTCCCTGGACAATCTCCTTTATCTGTGGCCGTTCCGCTGCATCGGCCGCAAGGTAGGCCAGGGTATTTTTCACCACCCTGTACTCTACCCCCTTTTCCCGCATCTTTTGTCGCAGGTCAGTCAAGTTGTTGACGTTCAACCCTGAATAGTTAGTGGCCACAGTTATCGTGCACTGGCTGAATTGCTCCTTCAGCTCCTCAACCAGTCCCACCTTTTTCTTGTTTGGCATCCTTTCAACCCCTTAGACGAAAAATCCCTGCGCCGCCGGCGCAGGGATTTCGCATTTATTTGGCTCCCCATTCATTTTCCAAATGGCCCACCCGTGAATTCCTGCATCAGGGCTGGCCGGGGATCCGGATGAACGGGGGATGACGATCCCGTTTCGCCTCGGCGGGCGTATTTCTTTAACTTCAACTACTACGAAGACCCGCTGTCTAGGGCATTTCTATTTATTGTCGTTCCTGAGGCTTTGCGTAACCTCCAAACCAGTCTATGGCGAGGTGTTCCCGGATTCCCCTAAGATACTGGCTTCAGGGCCAGAATGGCGGCGACATCCAGCTTGATGCTCGGGCTCATGCTGGCGTTTAGGAAGGCCGATCGGATGAAGGAGCCCTTGACGGCGGCGGGCCTCGACCTTACCACGGAGTCCACCAGGGAGGCCACGTTCTCCAGGAGTTGGGCAGGTGGGAAGCTGACTTTACCGACGGGACAGTGGATGATCGCAGTCCGGTCCGTCCGGTATTCGACGCGCCCTTTCTTTGCTTCGTCTATGACCCTGGGCAGGTCCTTGTCCTGGACCATGGTGCCGGTGCGCGGATTGGGCATAAGTCCTTTGCGTCCCAACACGCGCCCCAGGCGGCCTATTTTGCTCATTACGTCGGGGACAGCCAGGCCCACGTCAAAATCCGTCCAGCCATCCTCCACCCGCTTTATGAGGTCATCGTCCCCCACGAAGTCCGCTCCCGCTTGGCGGGCTATCTCTGCCGCCTCGCCGTTGGCGAAGACCAGTACTCGGGTGGTTTTACCCAGACCGTGGGGCAGCACGGTGACTCCCCTGATCATCTGATCTGCGTGACGAGGATCGGCGCCGGTGCGCATGTGGATCTCCACCGTCTCGTCGAACTTGGCGTTACCTATTTCTTTGACAAGCTCCACCGCTTCCTGCAGTGTATGGGCTTTGTCGGGGTCTACCTTCTCCCTAATGGCCTCTTGGCGGCGGCTCCTCTTCACCATCCCCTATTCCTCCAACACTTTAATGCCCATGCTTCGGGCGGTGCCCTCGATTATCGTCACCGCCTTATCAATTGTCAGGGCATTCAGGTCTTTCATCTTAAGCTCGGCTATCTCGCGTATGGCGGCCCTTTTTACCCCGCCCGCGCCCACACGGCCCGCCTGGGCGCTTCCCTTTTCCAATCCCACGGCTTTTCGCAGGAGCTCCGAAGCCGGGGGAGTCTTGGTGACAAAAGAAAAGGACCTGTCCTCGAAAACCAAGATCTGTACGGGAATAATGGTGCCTGCTTGGGGGCTGGTCCGCTCATTATATTCCTTGACGAAGGCCATGATGTTAACGCCGTGCTGCCCCAGGGCGGGTCCGACAGGAGGCGCAGGGGTGGCCTTTCCTGCTTGCAGTTGCAGCTTGATTATGGCCCGTACTTTCTTGGCCAAGGGACCCCCTTATATTTTTTCCACTTGAAGGAAGTCCAGCTCGACAGGGGTTTCCCGCCCGAAGAAGGACACCAAAACTCGTATCTTGCCCTTGCCGGCATCTATCTCGTTGACCGCGCCGATGAAATCTACAAAGGGCCCGGCGGAAATGCGCACCATCTGGCCCTTCTGAAAACCCACGGTGACCCTGGGAGGTTCCGAGTCTATCTTCTTCAGGATCGCATCCACCTCTCGGTCCTCCAAGGGAACCGGCTTGGGCCTTTTCTCAGTTTCGTCCTCCGACGAAACGAAGCCGCTTACACCGGGGGTGTTCCTTACCGCGTACCAACTCTCGTCATCCAGGCTCATCCGGACGAGTATGTACCCCGGAAATACCTTTTTCCGCTCGGACCGGCGCTTGCCGTCCTTCAGCACAATCTCGTCCTCTGTAGGTACGACCACCTGGAAAATCTTATTCTGCATATCCAGGCTCTGTATCCGCTGCTCAAGGTTTTTTTGCACCCGCTCCTCCTGTCCGGAGTAGGTGTGAATGATGTACCAGCGAACATTCTTCGTGCCTATACCTGAGGCCATGGCTCGTCTCCCTCTACCTACGTTGGGGCACCGTCACTGCCCTTCGACCGGGCGGGCCTTTAGCGAAATATCACCTCACTGAAGGTTAAACCGAACCCTCTGTCCACTAACCACAGGATGATGCCCACGGCGACGCACAGGACCAAGACGTACACGGTTAGGCGCGTGGTCTCCTCACGGGTTGGCCAAACGGCCTTCCTCAGCTCTGTGACGGTTTCCTGGATAAACTGAACGGGGCCGATCCTACGTCCGCCACCCCGTGAGATGATCTTGGAGGCGGCGCCCCTGTCGAAAGTCCTTGCCACCGCCCTATCTCACTTCCCGATGGACCGTATGGCCACGGCAGCGGAAGCAGTATTTTCTTAGCTCCAAGCGTTGAGGGTCGTTCCGCCTATTTTTAGGACTGGTGTAGTTTCGCTCGCGGCAGTCGGAACATGACATGGTCATGATAACCCGTGCTCCAGCACCTTTCTTTGCCATTGTTCTACTCCATAACCTTGGTGAAGACTCCGGCGCCCACGGTCCTGCCACCTTCCCGGACGGCAAAGCGCAGACCCTCTTCCAGCGCTATGGAATAAATCAAGTTTATGGTCATGGTAACGTTATCTCCCGGCATCACCATCTCTACGCCCTCGGGGAGATGGACATCTCCGGTGATATCAGAGGTCCTGATATAGAACTGGGGCTTGTACCCGTTGAAGAACGGGGTATGCCGCCCGCCCTCTTCTCTGCTGAGGACGTACACCTCGGCCTCGGCCTTGTCATGAGGCTGTATAGTTCCCGGCCTGGCCAGGACCTGGCCCCTCTCCACATCCTCCCGCTCAATACCTCTGAGCAGGATCCCTACGGCGTCTCCGGCCTCGGAGGAGTCCAGCGTCTTGTGGAACATTTCCAGTCCCGTGGCCACCGTCTTCTTCACGTCCCCGAACCCCACAATCTCAACGTCCTCTCCCGGCTTGATGAGACCGCGCTCCACCCGTCCGGTTACCACGGTCCCACGGCCCTTGATTCCGAAGACGTCCTCGATGGGCATAAGGAATGGCCGGTCGGTGATCCGGGTGGGCATGGGAATGTAATCGTCTATGGTGTCCGCCAGCTCTAGGATCTTGCTGCACCATTCGCACTCCCGTTTGCCGCATGCACATTCGAGGGCCTTCAAGGCACTGACCCTCACTATGGGCGTGTCATCCCCAGGAAACTCGTACTTGTTAAGCAGCTCCCTGACCTCTAGTTCCACCAGGTCCAGGAGTTCCGGGTCTTCCATGGCGTCTACCTTGTTAAGGGCCACCACGATCTTGGGGACTTCCACCTGCCTGGCAAGGAGGATGTGCTCCCTGGTCTGGGGCATGGGGCCATCGGGTGCGCTGACAACGAGGATCGCGCCGTCCATCTGCGCCGCACCGGTAATCATGTTCTTGATGTAGTCGGCGTGGCCTGGACAGTCTACGTGGGCGTAATGGCGCTTCTCGGTCTCGTATTCAATGTGGGCTATGGCGATTGTCAGACCCCTGGCCTTCTCTTCTGGAGCGTTGTCTATGGTGTCGAAGGCACGGTAGTTGGTACCGGTGCCCGCCGCCGCCAAGACCGAGGTTATCGCCGAGGTGAGGGTCGTTTTACCGTGGTCCACGTGACCTATGGTCCCAACGTTGATGTGGGGCTTGCTCCTAGTGTACTTTTGCTTTGCCATCCGGCTTCCTCCATTTGGGTTCATCTGGAGCCCACAGGCGGGATTGAACCGCCGACCCCGTTCTTACCAAGAACGTGCTCTACCGCTGAGCTATGTGGGCCCTAAGTTTTCCTGATTTCTACACGGCTGTAATGGTGGAGGGGGTAGGATTTGAACCTACGAAGCCCTTCCGGGCGCCAGATTTACAGTCTGGTGGTTTAAGCCGCTCACCCACCCCTCCGGACTGAGTAACCAGTTTAGCACACCGCCTATGTCGCGCCAATATCCCTTATCTGCTAATGGGGCCGGAATACGGCGCTACGGGAGGGTGAAGAGCCCCAGAGGGGATTCGAACCCGCCAACCTACCGATTACAAGTCGGTTGCGCTACCATTGCGCCACTGGGGCGTGTAAACAAGTCCGCCTCTCACACATCTAACGTGGCCCCGTTTTACCGGGGCCACATCTATGGGTACGCCATTATACTACTCAGTATAGGAATCCCTGGCCCAAAAGTCAATATAATTGGCGGGGCTTAGCGCGCTACAAATATGTCCAGGGGAAGGAATGCGGAGACCAAGATATTGGGCACGTCTACCATTTCGCTGAGCTTCAGGTCCACCGCCACGCTGCAGATACAGTAGGCCTGCTCCCGCGACCAGCCCCTCTCCATGAGGAGCTGAATCATGTTTAACAAGGCATTTCTGGCCGACATTGTGGCGTTCTCCGACTCGTTCACCCCGCCGGAAACGGATATGCCGGTGGCCGCCAGGAACCGCTTGGGCACCGCCATTTCCGGGTTGGTGAAGTAGTCATCCCGCTCGAACAGGACAAAATTCAAATTCCTTTTGGCCGCCTCTCCCTTGCGTATCTGGAAGCTGACATGGAGGGTGCAGTCCATCTCCACCGCAGTGCCGCAGCACTCGGAGTCTCCCTGGGCGAAATGGGCGTCGCCGGCGGAGAACAGGGCGCCTTCCGTATAAACGGGCAGCATTAGCCTGGTGCCGGCGGTGAGCTGTTTGATGTCCACATTGCCGCCGTGCTCGCGGGGGGGGACTGTCCTCAGCCCCTCGGTGGCCAGGGGCTCCCAGGCAGGGACGGCATCATGGGGATTGGGGCCCAACACGAAGCCTCCGCGGTGCCGTAGCTCCTCCTCCCGCAGAAGTATCTCTTGCCGCAGGGCCCGGGAGGGGGCCACGCCGATGGTGCCCATGAAGGGGGCGCCCGGGATTCGGACCCCTGGGAGTTCCGGTGCCTCGGCATACCCGTCGCTGATGTTCCAGTGGACGATGAAGGGGTCCAGGAAAAGGTCTCTCAGAAAGCCGAAGCCCGGTATTATGGATGTGAAGCCCCAGCGGGCAGGCTCGATATTGAGGATGTTCACCTCCAACAGGTCCCCCGGCTCGGCGCCCTTCACGTAAACCGGCCCGGTGAGCGGGTGGACCAGGTTCAAGTTGACGTTAAGAAGGTCGGCGGGCTTGGAGTTGGGCGTTATTCCGCCGTCGAAGGCGTTTCGGGTCTGCATGACCACCTCTTCCCCGGGCTCGGCCTCAACGGCGGGTGGTATGTCCGGGTGCCAGCGGTTATGGCCTTTGGTGGGTTCGTCTCCGCACGCCTTGGTGTAGTCCAACTCTATGGTTTTCAAAGCGTCCTCCTGCCGGCTAGGTATCGAAAAAGCACCCGAATTCCCGAATTATAGCCTACGGGCAAGGGAGAGTCCAGCGATTGCAGGTTGACCGTCCCCAAGTTGACCGTCCTAGGATGGGGTGCTAAACTTCATCGCTAGATTAGCCGGTAATTGTTGCCGGTGCTTCCGCCAATGTCTCTGGAAATGGCTAAGCTCGAAAGGAGGACAGACCAATGTACATGATTCGGAGGGTTTGCAAAACCCATCCTGGGAAGGCTTGGGAGGTGGCTGGGTACCTGACCAAAATCGTAGACGCATATTCGTCAGCCGGGCGGGCCAAAGCCCAGGTTTACCATGGGTCGGGGCTTCCGGGAGACCAGAACGTGGTCTACGCCGAATGGGTCCAGGAGACAATAGAACCCTCCGTGCCGGGGAAAGTGCCGGCGGCCGTTCGAGAAGAGGCAACCAAGATGATGCCGCTGGTGAACGAGTATTATCTAGAGTTCTTCGAGCTAGTTACGCCCGAGAAGCTTCAGGGCAGGGGCCTGGCCTAGGCGGGGTTTACGTCGCTAGATTAGCGAATTCCGGACCGGCTCCCAGACTGGCTCCATAACCGGTTCAAGGAAAGGGCGAATCGTGCTAAAAGTGGGTGACAGGGCGCCGGATTTTTCCACCAAGGACCACGACGGCAAGGAAGTCAGGCTGTCCGGCTTGCTGGGCAAGAAGGTGTGGCTCTGGTTTTATTCCTCACCCGGCGGCGGCAACTGAACGCGGCATAGTCACGGGTACCGTGACAGCTATTCCGACTTCACCGCGAAGAACATCCTCGTGTTCGGAGTAAACGACCGGTCTCAGGAGGATGCCCGCGCCTGGGTTGAGAAGGAGGGGCTACCTTTCCCCATCCTGCTGGACCTCGATAGGTCCATTGGGGTGGCCTACGGCATGTCCAAGCCCGGCGATGAACGTTACCTGGCAAATGGGTCCGAGGGCAGGCGGCCTGCGGTCATCGTTGACGAAGAGGGCATGGTGCTGAAGCTGCTTCCTGACCTGGCTAGCGTTGAGGAGCAGTCCCAGGCGCTTGCCAGTCTCGCTCCAGACGGACCACGCTGAACTCCCGGGAGTGGACCTTCGGCACAGATACAAGGCGGTGGAATAATGCGAGTTGGCGTTGTTTTTCCCCAGACGGAGATCGGCGCCGATCCTGGGGCCGTTCGTGATTACGTCCAGGCAGTGGAGGACCTGGGGTACGCCCACTTGATCCTCTATGATCACGTTCTGGGCGCCGATATCAATGTCCACCCTGAATTCTCAAGCGCGTACACGTCCACCGACATGTTCCACGAGCCATTCGTGGTGTTCGCCTACATGGCCGCTATAACCAGCCGGTTGGAGCTGGTCACGGCGGTTCTGGTCCTGAGCCAGAGGCAGACCGCCCTGGTGGCTAAGCAGGCCGCTGAGGTGGACGTTCTCAGTGGTGGGCGCCTTAGGTTGGGGATCGGCATTGGCTGGAACCACGTGGAGTACGAGGCGCTGGGGGAGAACTTTCACGACCGGGGCCGGCGAAGCGAGGAGCAGGTCGAGGTCCTTCGGCTGCTCTGGACCCAGGAGGTGGTGGATTTTCAGGGTCGCTGGCATAAGATAAGCCACGCCGGTCTGAACCCCCTCCCTGTCCAACGCCCAATACCCGTGTGGCTGGGCGCAGGATCCCGCCGCCAGGCGGTCCCTGCTGAAACGGTGCTGAGGAGGGTTGGCCGCATCGCCGACGGCTGGTTTCTCCAGGTCAGACCCGACGAGGCCGGGCGGGCTATCCTGGACCGTGTCCGTGGCTACGCCCGGGAGGCGGGAAGGGACCCTGCATCAATAGGCATCGAGCCCCGCCTCGACTACTTGAACGGCCATCCCGAGTTATGGGCAAGCCAGGCCGAGGCCTGGAAAGCGGCGGGGGCGACCCACATATCCGTGAACACCATGAAGGCGGGCCTTAGCTCTCCCGGAGAGCACATCGAGGCCGTCCGTAGATTCAAGGAGGCTCTGGACGCCCACTCCTAAGCCCGAATCCACCGAAGGACACGGATGGACGGCGTGAGGGCAGCGGAAGGGGGTGGATGAGGGAGCTACAGGGGAGATGGCCTGGGGTCTTGGGATAGACGGGAGGGCGGCGGACGGTCTTCAGTCGCCGCACAGGGCCCCTAAGGCCCTATGCGGGAGTTGCGATGCGCGGGATGGCGAGAGGATACGCAGCAGGGGACTCTCGCGACCGGGGTGGCGCGAGATTGCGGGGACGTTGGGTCAGTTGCAGGCTGGCCGTCAGGCCGGGAATGGAATGGCTTGCAGCCGGGCCAAGGCGCGACTGAACTGGGTTTCCCAAGGCCAGCGCCGGGGGAGATGCAAAGTGAGGCGGCGCGCCGAGCGGGTGATCCGCCCCACCAGAGCGAAGACCCGCCGCCTGAGGGTCTTGGTGATCACGGTCCGCTCGCCCAGACCAATCCGCGCCGTCCAGCGGGCCAGGTTATGCGCCATCACCTGTACCGCCAGCCAGGCGCCGTTGGCGGCGAAGCGCGCCGACGGCATGTGGTTCAGCCCGACGCCGTACTTGAGGTCGCGTATGGCGTTCTCGACCTCGGCGTGGCGGCGATGATCGGCCTCCAGTTCCAGCGTCTCCCCATCGCGGTCGGTGATGAAGGCGTGATAGCTGTATCTGGCGAAGAGGGCGAGCTGGGAACCGGGTGTCGGCTTCACCCGCCGGACAATGAGCCGCGCCGGCGGGGCGTCCGGCTTGGTCTGGAACGGGGTGTAAGTCGTCTCGGCGACATCGGCGGCGCCGTCCATCCAGTAGGGAATGGGAGTCCAGTCCTCCTCTGGTATCGCCTCGATCAGGTCCCGCAGGCTGGCGCGCTGGCGGATGGTGATAGAGAAGCGGACATCCATTTCCCGGCAGGCGGCAACGACAGTGTGGGCGTAGAAGCCGCTGTCGGCCCGCACCGTGAGTTGTCCCCTGGCCCCGCCGTAGCGCACCCGCCCCACCGTCTCACGCAGGAAGTGGGCGGCGCCACGGGCGGTGTTGGCCCGGCCCTCGCGCAGCCGGGACATCAGCACCTCGCCGGTGCCGGCGGCAATGGCCAGCAGCGGGTGATAGCCGCGGGCGCCGGTATAGCCGTGGTGGCGCGCTCCCTCCTTGGCCAGTCCATAGGTCTCGCAGATGGTCGAGTCCAGGTCGATGGTCAGGGGCGAGTCGCCGGGTCCGGCCCCAGCGGCCCAGGCCCGGGCCAACAACTGGCGGCTCACGCGGTCGAGTTGACGGACATGCCCCCACCGGAAGCTGCGCAGGAAGGTCCCCAGGGTGGATGGCGCCTTGACCACGCAGCCTAGAACACCGACCGTCCCACCAGCGCGCAGCGCATCGGCGTCGTCGATGCAGTCGCCGCCTGCCAGCGCGGAAGCGACCAGCGTCAGCATCTTGTCCCCAGTGTTCGCCCGTCCCGGCGCTCCGCCGAGGTCAAGGTGATGGTCGACGAGTTCCCGCAGGCCCAGGTGCCGGGCTAGGGTGGCCGGCAGGAGCAGGCCGGCATTGGCCACCAGGCGATGGTCGTCAAAGAGGATGCGAATACGGTCGGGTTTGTTCTGTGGCAGCATCTATTGGGTGCTCCTTGTTTCCGGGCTGGTTTCTGTTCCAAAACCATTATCCCAGATTCAGAGGAGCACCCTCTGGCTTCTTCAAGGGCTGTCCCCAAGGACGTCCTTCGGTGGATTCGGGCTAAGACTTCACTCGCCGGCGCCTCCGGTTAGCCCCTTCACGTAAAGTCCAATGAACACCATCATTCGCCTTGCTCAGCACCCCACCGCCCAGGGATTTTGCCGCCTCCGTGACCTCACAACGTCCATATTCCGGCTCTGTCCGTCCGCAAACTGGCAATGGCTGCGGATGGTGCTGGCGACTGGGGCCATGGTGGTGGTCCTGGCCTGTGGGGCCCAGGCTGACCCCACCAGCGGTTCGACGCCCACGCCCCGGCCTGCTGCCATTGTCGAGACCGCGGCGCCAACGCCAGGGGCCCGCGATGTGGGCGCATCGCCCGTCACTCCTGGCGCAGAGGCGACCGTAGTCAACGAGGACGGGCCTGTGGCTCCGGCTCCCACTGGGGGTGGGCCCGAGCGGGTGGAGCCCCAGCCCTCGCGCCGCCCACATCGAAGTGAGGGTCAGGGGTGGGCCCGAGCGGGTGGAGCCCCAGCCACCTGCGTCCTGATGGTCGGCTGTGCCTTGGGGGTGGGCCCGAGCGGGTGGAGCCCCAGCCGTTGGCGGCAATGGAGGTACGGCGTTCCTTCCCCAACCTTAACTTCCAGCGGCTGACGAATCTCCTCCAACCCGACGACGGGCTTGACCGGATTTTCGTCACCGAGCAGGCCGGGCGCATCTTCGTCTTTCCCAATGACCAGGATGCAGACCGGGCCGGTGTCTTCCTGGACATCAGGGACCGGGTCAGGACGGTGAATAACGAAGAGGGTCTGCTGGGCCTGGCATTCGACCCGAGATATGCCACCAATGGATACCTCTATGTCTATTACTCGGCCAACGCCCCCAGACGTTCGGTGCTGTCCCGATTCACCGTCAACCAAGATGCCCCCGATGCCACTGACTCGGCGAGCGAGTTGGTTATCTTGGAAATCGGGCAGCCCTTCGGCAACCACAATGGTGGGCAGATCGCCTTTGGACCCGATGGCTACCTTTATATGGGGGTCGGCGATGGCGGTAGTAGGGGAGACCCCCAGGACAACGGGCAGGACCTGGGCAGCCTCCTCGGCTCCCTGCTGCGCATAAATGTGGGAACTCTATCTATCGGTGCCGGCTATACTGTACCCGCGGATAACCCCTTCGTAGGCGTCGAAGGAGCGCGGGGGGAGACATGGGCCTACGGGCTGCGCAACCCGTGGCGCTTTTCCTTTGACCGGGAAACCGGTGTTTTGTGGCTGGCCGACGTGGGGCAGAACAGGTGGGAGGAGATTGACCTGGTCAAGAAGGGGAGGAACTACGGCTGGAATATCATGGAGGGAAGCCACTGCTTTCTGTTGACCGCCGGCTGTGACCAGTCAGGGCTGGAGCTGCCAGTTTGGGAGTACAGCCTCTCCTCGGGCAACTGTTCGGCTATCGGTGGGCACGTCTACCGCGGCAAAGAATTCCCGTCGTTGATGGGAGCCTACGTGTACGGGGACTTCTGCTCCGGCAAGATATGGGGGCTGCGTTATGACGTCAACCCGGTGACTGAGGAGATGCTACTGGTCGACTCCGGCCTGTCGATCACATCCTTCGGGCGAGACCTGGCCGGCAACCTGTACGTCCTCTCCCGGAACGCCGGGATCTACCGTCTGGCGCTGGCCCGGTGACCAGAGTTGCGGGGTGAATAGTGGACCTTGTCCCAGTCGTGGACCCGCCTGTGGGCGGACCGTCAGGCCTATGGCCGCTTGATGAGCTCCAGGCTCACGTGGTCTGGGGCCTCAACGAATGCCACCGTTGAGCCCGAAGGCATGTTCCAGGGTTCACAGATGAAGTGTATGCCGTTGGCCTTCAATCGTGCCACGGCACCGTCCATATCGTCCACTTCAAATCCGAAATGGTCCATGCCGTAACGGGGCTCGCTGGAGCCGGGGACAGGGTTCTCTCCCTCCGCCCGGCCCGATATAGTCATCAGCGTCTGCCCGTTGAGGTCCAGTTGGATGGACTTGGTGGTTGACAGGGGCCTTTCGGATTTGATAACCGCTCCAAAATTGTCGCAGTAGAATTTCGCCGCGGCGTCGGGGTCCTCGCTCCGGAAATGTAGGTGGTTATAGGTGAACTTCATGCCAGCCCTCCTTGTGGGGATTCCAACGGGCCGGGGTCCGGCCGCGCCCGGCCACGCCACGATTGTAGTGACGCCCTCAGACCCTGTCAAGCGGCCTGGCCGGGACTCATGTTAGATTCACCGGCCTTGTGTTAAAATGGTTTTGTTCGCTACTTGGAAAAGAAGTCGGATATGAACGTACGCATCCGGCCTTTGAGACCAGAGGACATCGGCCGTGTGTCCGAAATAGAAAGACAGGCATTCCCCACCCTGTGGCCCCCCACTCCCTTCAGACGTGAGCTGGATAGCCCCCAATCCACGTACCTTGTGGCCTGGGCGCCTAATTTGGGCGAGCCAGCTTCCACCGCGGTTAGTGGAAAAGACGAGGTGGCGAGGGCCCCCAGATGTTCTTTGCCCGAGCGCCTAATTAAACGCCTGATCGATAACATAAAAGGACGCCTCCCATCTGGCCAGAACACCGCCACTCCGGGATATTCGCTGCTCGGCTTTATAGGCCTGTGGTTCACCTACGATGAGGCGCATATCACAAGTATTGCGGTGGATCTGGAATCTCAGCGCAAGGGGATAGGTGAGCTTCTACTCATGGCGGCCATCGAGCTGGCCATTATTCGCCATGCCGATGTGGTAACTCTTGAAGCCCGGGTCTCCAACAATATCGCTCAGTCCCTTTACGAGAAGCACGGCTTTCAGAAGGTAGGGATACGAAAGGCTTACTATACGGATAACCGGGAAGACGCAGCGATAATGACCACCCAGCCCATCAACTCCGACACCTATCAAAGGCGGTTCCAGGAACGGAGGGATGCTTACAGGCAACGCCACGGAGAGATACTGATGGAGCTGGCCTGAGGGTAGTGATTTGACCCGCACACGGCGGGTTGATAGAATGTTGTGCAGCTTCACCCTGCAAGGAACTAGATGCTGGTCATTGGGCTTACGGGAGGCATCGGCACTGGCAAAAGTGAGGTATCCCGTATTCTGTGTGAGTTGGGAGCAAGGGTCATAGACGCCGATCGGGTGGGGCATGAGGCTTATAGCCTGGATTCCGAGGCATGGCGGGAAGTGGTGGAGGCCTTCGGCGAAAGAATACTGTCAACCACCGGGGAGATAGATCGCAAGCAGCTAGGAAACATAGTATTCGGCGACCCTCAAGCTAGACTGCGGCTGGATGCCATCATGCATCCCAGAATGGCCCGAATGATCCAGGGGAGGATCAGCCGGATGGAGCAGGAGGGAGCGGAGGTGGTGGTGCTGGAAGCGGCACTGCTGCTGGAGGTCGGCTGGGACTCAATGGTCCATGAAGTATGGGTCACCCAGTGCGCCGAGGAGACAGTAGTTGAGCGGCTCCGGCACCGGAATAACCTCTCCGGTGCGGAGGTCCGGCGGCGTATCGGCTCCCAGCTTCCAGAGGCTGAGAGAGTGCGCCGTGCCCACGTCCTGGTTCCCAACCGAGGGAGTCTGGATGAGCTTCGAAAGAGCGTCAGTGCCCTTTGGGACAGCAGAGTGAAAGGAAAGGTCGAATAGGTATGGCTAAGGGGACCACAGGGTTGTACAACGAATATGCCGTCGAAGATTACGTGGTCAATGAGGAGCCCTACTATCATCCTGTTGGGGATGAGATAGAGCTTTTTGAAGCGGCCTATTCCCAGCAACTGCCCGTCCTGTTGAAGGGCCCTACAGGGTGTGGGAAGACGCGATTCATCGAGTACATGGCCTGGAGGCTGGGCCGTCCCCTCACCGTAGTAAAAAAGAAACGGGCGCCGACAGCGGATGGCAGAGGAATACCCCTGGTTACCATCGCCTGTCACGAAGACCTCACCGCCAGCGATCTCGTGGGCCGGTACCTCCTGGAAGCCGGGGGTACCAAATGGATGGATGGTCCCTTGACCAAGGCAGTCAAGGCGGGAGGCATCTGCTACCTGGACGAGGTCGTGGAGGCCAGGAAAGACACAACGGTGCTCATCCACCCTCTGACCGACCACCGCCGGGTACTTCCCATTGATAAGAAGGGCCAGATAGTGGAAGCAGACACTGGCTTCCTGCTGGTCATGTCCTACAACCCCGGCTACCAGAGCGCCCTCAAAGACCTGAAGCATAGCACCCGCCAGCGTTTCATCGCCCTGGAGTTCGGTCCGCCTCCCCGGGAAATCGAGACCGAAATAGTGCAGCGCGAAAGCAAATGCACCATTGAGCAGGCCGCCTCCTTGGCCAAGCTGGGAGAGAAGGTTCGTAACCTTAAGGAGCACGGCTTGAAGGAGGGCGCCAGCACCCGCCTCCTTATCTATGCCGGAAAGCTTATGGCCCAGGGTGTCTCTCCCAGGAGGGCTTGCCAGGTGGCCGTGGTCTCAGTTCTCACCGACGACCATGAAGTCCAGAAGAGCGTCGAAGAGGTAGTCTCATCCATCTTCGAATAGGGCCCTCTGGCATCGGCCGGCCCCGGCCCACTAATTGGCCACTAAATTGCAGGTCAATTTGTGCACGTCGATGAAGATGTATCACTTCTGAAAATGATGATGTTCGACAGCCCCCAGGCCACGATTGAAACGGTGGGGCGTACCCTCTCTGGCCGTAGAAAAAAGTCCATCGACGACCAGCCTTTGATGCCCGCAGCAGTCCTCGTGCTCATGTTGCCCAAAAACGGGGAGTGCAGCATCCTCTTTACCAAAAGGGCTGAAGGCGTGGAGCACCACAAGGGAGAGATATCCTTCCCGGGGGGAAGCAAGGAGCCTGAGGACCACGATTTCCTGGAAACGGCGCTGCGGGAGACCTCTGAAGAGATGGGTATCAGATGTGAGGATGTTAAAATACTGGGTGAGCTGGACGATGTGGAGACGCGAAGCCGTTTTGGAGTCCGCGTATTCGTGGGGGCCATCCCTTACCCTTACCCCTTTAAGCCCAGCCCCAGAGAGATCGCCGAGGTGCTGGAGGTGCCAATCCGAGTCCTGGCCGACACCGCAAATTGGAGGGAAGAGGTCAGGTGGGTGGATGGGCAATCTAACAAAGCATATTGTTACGCTTACGGGGAACACCTGATATATGGAGCAACTGCTCGCATAGTTGCCCAGTTTCTTGAGATAATTCCCAATACACCAGGTCCGTAAAGGAGAGGTGGCCGTCTATTATGGCATCCAACCGTTCCGGCCCGTCGGGCGGGGCTGACATAGAGGCAGACTTGGGTAAAATGCCGGCGTCGGTCCTGGAGGACTTCCGGCGGGCCAAGGGGAATATGAGCGCCGCCTACGAGGAAGAGGAGGTGGTCCTTTGGGCCAAAGAAGGGCTCACCATCGCCAGCCAGACGGCCCGGTCCTGGGAGGCGGCATCGGAGTTCTTCCGAGCGGGGCCTGAGGTGGCCAAGTTCCTGCCCTTCCCGACCTTGATGCAATGGGCCCGGTGCGGCACATACTTGTCTCAGGACTCCCCTGGTCTGGCCGTATCCTATTTCAGGTCGAGCCCCGAGATCGTCTCCAATCTTAGGGCCCAATATATACCCCGTTGGGCCGGCCTTGGACGCAGCCTGTACAAAGGCACCTGGAAATCCAGCGTGCTGGCTTCCAAGTTCTTCGAGGTTTCCCCACAGCTCATACGAAACTTGCCCTTCTGGGACGTTGAGGTGTTCGCATCACTCATAGAGGCCATGTCCCACAAGTCCTATGACGCTGCGGTCGAGTGTCTTGTCAAAGGCCAGGACGTCATATCCCAGATGGGGAAGGAGAGGGAGGCGTTCCTGTCCATGGCCCGGTCCCTTGCCGACGGGAGCTGGCGTGAAGTTAAGGGTTGCCTGGAGGTGTGCGGCAAAGTGCTGCCTTCCCTGGAAGAGACCCAAAGAACCCGCATCCTCCGGCTGGCCGAACGTCTGGCCAAGTCCGGCCAACGAGAGACTCCCGCTTTTCTTCTGGGGGGGTGCCAGTCCTTGAGCCGGATCAACAGCTCGTCTCAGAGATACGTACTCGACCTTTGCGAAAGCCTGCTGGCCATCTCTCCCCAGGCCGTGCCAGCCTTCCTGAAGAGCCTGGATCCGGCCCTCGCCCGGATCACCCTGAACCAGCTGGAGGTATGGTTCCAGGAGGGGGTACGGCTGCTACAGGAGAACCCCGACGGGGGCCTGGCCTACTTCAAGATCGAGTCCAACACCTCCGAGCAGGTGCTTGCAACCCTCTCATCCAGCCTGGAGCTGGACCGGGTAAAGTCGATTATCCGCCTTTACTGCAGGGCTCTGTCCGGTTCCCCAGTTGAGATTCTCAGCAGCAAGGAACTGGTACATAAAGGAATAGGCTGGGTTTCCGAGTCCCAGGCTTCGACGGAGGGGACCAAAGTGTACCTCGCCCCCGTGGCGGACCGTTATACCAGCAAGGAAGAGAACTTCGGCTGGTTCAAAGTGGTCTCCACCCATCAGGTTGCCCACCTGGAGTTCGGCAGCTTCGGCTTCGTATTTGAAGAGCCGTCGTCGTTATTTGAAAATCAGAGAGCAGTCCTGGAAGAGAGCTCGGTGGCCGGCGTAGTGGCGAGATTCCAGGAACAGCTGGGCGCCGAGGAAGATAACACCAGTGCCGAGCGGGGCTATTTGACGGACATGGGGCGCTTCTTCCACCTATTCGGCGACCGCCGGCTGGCCCTTGACGTTTTTACCATCCTGGAGGACGGCAGGTTGGACTTCCGGGTGAAATATGAATACCCGGGCATAGCCCGAGCCTACCGCCAGGTCCAGAAGGGCTCTCTGACGGACCGCCCTGCGATAGAAGAGCTTCCCTTGCGCCAGGCCATGATAGAGGTTATGGTTCGCCTCAGCCTCGATCAAGTCAAAGAGCTGCCCGTACCACGGGAACATATTAAGACCGCCAAAGTGCTGTCGAAAATATTCCGCCGAATCCTCAACGCCAAGGCAACGGTGGAGGATACCTCCGAGGCCACGATAAGGGCCTACGACATTCTATCCAAACTCCCCGACCAGAAACTGGACCCGGAGGAATTTCAGCCCCAGGACTTCGAAGATCAGGATGAGTTCTCCGAGAAGGAGCTGCAGGAGCTCCTCGAGGACCTTCAAAGTGACGAGGAGGAGCCGCTGGAGAAAGAGGAGACAAACGAGCAGCAGGATCAGGATGAGGAGTCCTATCAGTCTCCCCAGGAGGTGGAGTACCGGGGCGACTTCAAGCCAGAGCTGGTGCAGCTTTTGAACAAGCTGCGTTCGGACCAGTCCCAGCAAGCTGACGGCGATGCCGAGCCCATCACCAAAGAGATGTTGGAGGAGCTGCTGAAGGAGAACCCCGAACTGGACTTGGACCCGGAAACCGGGAAGTTTCAGAATTCCCTGGGATTATTCGCCCAGAACATCATGAGGGAAGCCAGCGTGCCTCCACCTTCTTTCCAACCCGGCCCGGGCTACGGACCCCTGGTGCACCAGGACGAAGAAGGCGCCTCTCTGGAGGCCCGGGAGCCCAGGTCCCAGGTCTACGATGAATGGGATTTCCGCGCCGCCGACTACAAACCCAAGTGGTGCATCGTCCGGGAGAAAAGCATTGAAGAGGGCGACATCAACTTCTACAACGACACTATACATAACTACGCCGCCCTCTCGGCGGATATACGGAAGCAGTTCGAGATGGTTGTCCCCGAAAAATTTCGCAAGGTCAGGAGGATCGTGGATGGGGAAGACCTGGACCTGGATGCCGCCATAGAGGCCATGGTCGAATTGCGCCTGGGCATGACCCCTTCGGAGAAGATATGGTGGCGTAGAAACAAGCTGGAACGAGACGTGGCCGTTGTGTTCCTGCTGGACATGAGCGCCTCCACCGCCGAGGCAATAGACGAGGGCCGGCCCAGCGTGGATGACAGGGACGCCCCCGACGACCCGGTGGAGTACATGATGTGGCTCAGGGCCCGAAGGGAGGGGCTGGTGCGCCGCCACTACAAGCGCATCATCGATCTGGAGAAGGAGAGCGCCGCTCTGCTCATTGAGTCCCTTGAGACCATCGGCGACACCTACGGCATATACGGTTTTTCGGGATACGGCAGAGAGAACGTGGAGTTCTACGTTATCAAGGACATATCCGAGGCATTCCACGACAGGATAAAGCGGCGCATAGACAAGATCACTCCCATGCACGCCACCCGCATGGGCCCGGCCATCCGGCATGCCACCGCCAAGGTGGCGAGCCAGGATGCCAAGACCAAGATACTTTTCCTAATCAGCGACGGCAGGCCCCAGGACCGGGGATACAGCCGGGAGGGTGTGGAGAAGGAGTACGCTGTCCACGATACCCACATGGCCCTGCTGGAGGCCAAGCGCCAGGAGATCGTCCCCTTCTGCCTGACCGTGGATAAATCAGGTCACGATTACCTCAAGGCCATGTGCGGCGACATGAGCTATGAGGTTCTGGACAACATCTGGTCCCTGCCCCAGCGCCTCCCCACCATCTACCGCATGCTGACTACCTAGCCATCCCATCAGGGCAGGGACGAGGTCACGTCAAGGAAAGATTTAACTAAAATGCCCACCCCAGATAGGGTGGGCATTTTCTACAAGCATCAATCGGGCCAGAGAAGGAGAAAATGTCTGCCACCCTAGCTGCCGAATAGAACGGCCTACAGCACGTTTAGCAGCCGGCGCAGCTCGATGAGGGCGTCGGAGGCGGTGCGGCGCTTTATCACCGTACGCCGTGGGGGGAACCGGTTGGGGTAGTGGTGCACCGAGCTGGGGCCGGGGGTGGCAATGGCTATGTGGACCGTCCCCACGGGATTGCCCTCTGTCTCCTCGGGCCCGGCCACTCCCGTCACGCCGATGCCTATGTCAGCCTTTAGCATCTCCCTGGCTGCCTGGGCCATGGCGCCCGCGGCCTCCTGGCTTACCGTGCCGTGGGCTTCGACGACGGCCGCCGGCACTCCGTTTCTTACCCAGGCCGAAGCTTCGGCGCAGTAAACCACCATGCCACCTTTGAAATATTGGGAGCTGCCCGGCTCCTCGGTGATGCTGCTGGCAAGCAGCCCGCCGGTGCAGGACTCCATGGTAGCCAAAGACAACCCCTTCTGGGCTAATAGAAGGCCCGCTGCCTGCTCAGGCGTCTCATCGTCATACCCCCAGATATAGGGACCCACGATGGAGACCAGGCCTTCCTCCACGGGCTGGAGAAGCCTTCTTGCCGACTCTTCGTCCGGCCCCCTGGATATGATGCGTAGGTGGATGCCGTCGGACTTGGCGTAGAGGCCCAGGTAAGGGTTCTCCTTGCTCAGGTATTCTGAGACCATCTCGTCCAGCCCGCCCTCGGAGAGGCCGGAAGTCTTGATATTGCGGGAGAGAATAACCTCGTCCCTTGGCTTTTGTCGCAGCCTGGGGACCACTTCCTCATCCCAAATCCCCTGAAGCTCCGTGGGGGGCCCGGGCATGGCCACGATAATCCGAGAGTCCCTGTCCACCCACCATCCCGGCGCCGTTCCCCGCCGGTTGGGTATGGACTGGGCCGAGGGTATGAGGGTGGCCTGTTTGATATTCGTGGCCGGCATATCCGTTCCACGCCTGACAAAATGCTCCTTAAGATGCTCCAGCAGTTTGTCCTCTACCTCCATCTCCTCGCCCACGGCGGCGGCGATGGCCTTCCGGGTGAGATCGTCCTGAGTGGGGCCAAGCCCTCCGCTGGTGAAAATGATGTCCGACCGCGCCAGCCCCCGTTTAAGCGTTTCTGCCAGCATTTCCAGACTATCTCCCACCTGGGAGACCCATTGTAGGCGTATCCCCAGTGCGGGTAGACGGGATGCTATAAAGGAGGCGTTGGTGTCTGTGAGCTCCCCCATTAACAACTCCGTGCCGATGGAGACAATCTCGGCTTTCACGGCGTCACCCACCTTCTTCCGGCTGCGTCTCGCCGGCCGATTCCTCCGCCGGAGGCTCTACGGAAGGGGGCTGGGTTGCGAGCTTCGTCACTGCCTCGCCATATTCGGCGCTAACAGTGAAGAGCTGCTCAGAGTCCGACAGTTTGGCGTACCAGCGTTCGCCCCCGGGTGTAGGGTTTCCCAGGGTGAACTCCGCCCCTGAGCCGCTGGAGCCGATGTTGCCGACAATCGCGACGGTGGTCTGAGGGGTGTCTAGCCCGTACTTTGCAGGGTCATCTATCCGGCTTACAGGGCCCAGGCCGGCCCTGGGTAGGTTCAAGGGCAAGATGGCTTGGCGCCAGCTATCCTCGAGCACCGGAATGTCGTCGTCTTCGTCGATCACCCACCGGCCATCTTTGAAGGCGTATCTCACTTCCTTATTCCCGTGCTCAACAGTGATGCCGGTGATATCGACAAGGTTGACTTTGAATGGCAGGTAAGGGGGCTTGACCGCCAATTTGGAGACGACCTCACCCCACTCTGCGGCCACGGTGAAAAGCTGGGGAGAATCCACCAGCCTGGCATACCAATTCAGGCCGTCGGGCGTTGGCTGGCCAAGATGGACCCTGACGGGAAAGCCGCTTATATCCACCACCTCTATCCGCGTCTGAGGAGGGTCCAGCCCGTATTTCGCCGGGTCGTCGATCTCATCCGCCAGGGCCCGGTCTGACCGTGGCCCGCTGAGGATAAGGGTGGTGCCGGCCCACCTGGATTTATGCACCAGGGAGTCGTTTCCGTCCTTGACCAGCCATTCATCACCCGTCCGGACATAGTCCATCCGGTTATCCCCCTGGGCCACGGAGATGAAGTTGATATCCTCCATGTTCAGCTTGAACAGCCAGGGTACTTTCTCAGTGGCCTCCCTGGTGTTCAGCTCTCGGGTTATCAAAACGGAGCCGCCAATGAGGACCAGCACTATCACCAGCAGAATAGAGAACCTTATGTTCATATTTTACCGACCAAATTTCCTTCAGGCGGGCCAGCTATTTCAACCGGCTAGACCGGCCTCTTACCGCCGGGGTCCTGGAGTACCAACCTGAGTTCCGGGATTAAATCTGACTGTTTAAATCTGACCTGGTCCTATCGTCTTCGCCACCAGACCAGACCTCCGGCAACGGCCATGAGTACCGGGAGAAGGAACCAGCTGGAGTACCGCATGAAATCGTACTCGTTGCGAGTCACAACCAACTGCCGGAAGGCCAGGGGTTTTGGCCGGATGTCGGCCAGGGCTATGTCGCCCACCAGCCAGTTTATGGAGTTGAGGAAGAAGTCGCTATTGCTGGAGGCGAAGAAGTACCGGTTGGTGGCGAAGTCCGAGTCCCCCACAACGATTAAAGAAGCGAGATTAAAATCCTCCGGACTGGAGGGCAGCTCTCCGTCCAGGGGCGCCACCGCCTTGACGGCGACGGCAGGATAGAATGGTCCCCGAGGGTCCCCAGCCCTGGGTCGGTTCCGTGTTGGCTCGTCCAACAGCCAGCTCTCGGTGGAGGTAAATCCCAGGGCGCTGGCGAAGATGGTGGTTGTTGCCCTGTCCTCTTCTTCAACCGGCTCCCCGTCTTGCAGGTCTGGAGGGAAAAAGGCTACGCCATCCTCCATGGGGCTCAGAGCGGCGATTCCGGGGAAATACGTGGTGTCCAAGCCGGCGGTCAGGTCTGTGATGCCAAAGATCCCGTCCAGGGGTTCTGGCAACTCGCCGAAATACTGGCCCCTGGCCAGGACGGTGATCTCGTTATTCTGGCCCGCTGACCTTTGTGTATCCAGAATGTGCCCATCCGATATCACCAGTCCCCACCTGGCTAAGAACTCTCGAAAGCTGTCCGGAGTATCGGGCTCAAGGAGGAGGAGCATGTTGCCGCCCTTCTTCAAATAGGCGTCGATAACCTGGCTCTCCCCCTCCAGCAAGTCCGTCCTGGGGTCGGCCACGATTAGCATATCAACCTTTTTCTGCTGGGCATCTCCAGCCTCAACCCCATCCCCTGTCAGTAATAACGATTTGTCGGCCGCCAGGTTGAGATTGATGGTGGCGACGGCGTAATTTTCGCTAAGGATACCCCTCAAGGCGAAGCCGAAGCCGGTGGTGTCCTGGTCCTCGTCGGTGAGGTCCCGCTCTCCATGGCCCGTGAGGAAGAATACGCGTTTCTGCTGCTGTTCCGTTACGATGAGGAGACCGGTGACAAAGTCCTGCTCCACGGGAAGCCGGCCTGTGTTGAAATACTCCTGCATGGAGTTGGTCAGGAGCACCTGGTGCCTTTTATCGGTGTCGACGCTGTCGAAGACGATGGTGGGGTAACGCCGGGCGCCGTATTCCCCCGCGACCAGAGGCTCTACTATTGGGTCGATAAACTCGTAGGAGAATTTCCCAGACCTGAATTTGAATTCGCGTAGCAGGTCCTCTACCTGGCCCCGGAAGGCTCCGATCGCCTCGTTTTCCTGCTGGTTACGGCCGGGCACAAAGAAGACTTTGGCCTCCACCGGCACCTCCAGCTGTTTGAGGAGTTCCTTGGTGCGGGGGGCCAGACTGAACTGTTTGGTAGAGGTGACATCCATGCGGGCGGAGTTATCGAAGGCCAGGAAACTTACCACCACGGCGATACCGAGAAAGGCAGCAACCATGATGGCCGCGTTGGTGCCGTACTTGCCCCTGCGGCCCATCATCGCCCTGCCCACTGTCCGGTAGGAGATGGCCATGGAGGTGGCGAGCAATCCTCCGGACACAGCCAGGATAATGTTGCTGTAAAGATCCAGGTCCGAAATAAAGATGCGTATTATCAGACCCAGCACAATGCCAACGACGCCGACCGCGGCGAAGGCCGTGCTGAGTCCACCCAGAGCGGCGGACATATCCCGCAGCCCGCCGACTAGGGTGCCTGACAGCCTCTCCTGCTCGGCGGATAGCCGCCGGTCCGAGGGTTGTTCTTGGCTCACTAATTTTCTCTCCCTAGCATCGTCCTACCTCCATCGCCGGGTCTCGACTATTCGTACTGTGAGGAATAGGACGACGGTAATCAACGCTACGTAATAGACTATGTTCCATGTGGAAACGATGCCCCTGGAGAAGTCGCTCAGGTGGGTTCTCATGCCGACCTCAGAGAGGATGGTTGACCCTAAACCCTCCACCTGTCCCGACGCAAGGTCTAGGACGAATAGTATCAAGAGTATCCCGAAACCAACTACCAGGGCGACGATCTGGTTGTTGGTCATTGAGGATGCCAACAGCCCTATGGCAAGGGCGGCAGCCCCATAGAGTATCAGCCCTAGATAGGCGCTCCAAATTGGGCCGGAATCGGGGCTGCCGAAGGCGTAGAGAAGTATCACGTAGAATAGTGTGAAGGTCAGAGTTGTCAGGAAAAATACCATACTGGCCAGGAACTTTCCCAGCACTACTTCCCAGTCCCTTACCGGTGCGGTCAACAGCAGCTCCATGGTCCCCAGCTTCTGTTCTTCTGCGAGAAGACGCATGGTCATGGCGGGGGCCAGGAGGATCAGGATAAAGGAAGCGCCCGGCCAATTTATAAATCCCTGTACCCGCGCCTCGGGTAACAGCCCTGTTATGTCCTCGGCAAACCAGAAGCCCGTCCAGGCAAGGAACACCAGGGCCACGATATAGCCCATGGGGCTGGTGAAGTAGGCATGGGTTTCCTTCCAAGCTATCGCTAGTGAGACCCTCATTCCGGAAGCTCCTCGTCCATGGTGAGCTTTAGGAATATCTCCTCCAGGCTCATGCTGACTAATTGGATGCTGAGAAGCCCCCAGCCATTACTGATCACCAGCTTGGAGATAGTGCTCCTCAGGTCCAGGCCGCGTTTGGCCTCGACAGTGTAGACGTTCCGCTCCCCATCCTCTTCCTCGTGGTTAACGGTTATCACTCCCCTTATACTCCTAAGGGCCTTGGTTACTTCGGCCCTGGCCCCCCGTATCTCAACCTGGACTCGCTCCACTCCCTGGAGGCGCTCAGCCAGATTCCTGGGGCTGTCCTCGGCCATGATCTGCCCTTCGTGGATGATGAGGACCCGGCGGCATATCATGCTCACCTCTGGTAGTATGTGTGTGCTGAGAATGATGGTGTGCTCCCGGCCCAGCTCTTTGATCAGGTTTCTGGTCTCCACTACCTGGATGGGATCAATGCCTATTGTGGGCTCATCCAAGACGAGAACCTGGGGCTCGTGTAAGATGGCTTGTGCCACGCCCACCCTCTGGCGGAACCCCTTGGAGAGTTTGCCAATAATAGTTTTGCGGTAGTCCCCCAACCGGCATATCCCTATCACCTCTCCGGTACGCACCCTAATTCGTCTCGGATTCATTCCGCGGAGGGCCCCCATGAATCCCAGGTATCCTTCTATGGTCATATCGGAGTAAAGGGGAACGGTCTCGGGAAGGTATCCGATGTATTTTCGGGCTTCCCGGGACCTGGCCACCACATCGTGGCCGCCCACCGCAACCGTGCCGGTGCTGGGCGGCATGAACCCGGTGATTATACGCATGGTGGTTGTCTTTCCAGCCCCGTTGGGTCCTAGAAATCCCAATATCTCTCCCTTCCCCACCTCGAAGCTCACGTTTTCGATGGCGGGGAAGTTGGCGTAGTATTTTGTGAGGTCTTTAACCTCGACCATGCCGGCCATGGGGCCCCCTTACGTTAAATGTAGAATACCTTTATACTTAGTAGCTGCTTAAATCCGCTGTTCGAATCTGTATTGTATACCGTACAGGGATGATATTCCATATAATGCAATGTGCCAAGGCAGAGGGCCGCCCAGTTCCGGCTATAAATTCTGCGACTTAGCCCGAATCCACCGAAGGACACGGATGGACGGCGTGAGGGCAGCGGAAGGGGGTGGGTGAGGGAGCTACAGGGGAGATGGCCTGGGGTCTTGGGGTAGATGGGAGGCCGGCGGAGGGTCTTCAGTCGCCGCACAGGGCCCCTAAGGCCCTATGCGGGAGTTGCGATGCGCGGGATGGCGAGAGGATACGCAGCAGGGGACTCTCGCGACCGGGGTGGCGCGAGATTGCGGGGACGTTGGGTCAGTTGCAGGCTGGCCGTCAGGCCGGGAATGGAATGGCTTGCAGCCGGGCCAAGGCGCGACTGAACTGGGTTTCCCAAGGCCAGCGCCGGGGGAGATGCAAAGTGAGGCGGCGCGCCGAGCGGGTGATCCGTCCCACCAGAGCGAAGACCCGCCGCCTGAGGGTCTTGGTGATCAGGGTCCCCTCGCCCAGACCAATCCGCGCCGTCCAGCGGGCCAGGTTATGCGCCATCACCTGTACCGCCAGCCAGGCGCCGTTGGCGGCGAAGCGCGCCGACGGCATGTGGTTCAGCCCGACGCCGTACTTGAGGTCGCGTATGGCGTTCTCGACCTCGGCGTGGCGGCGATGATCGGCCTCCAGTTCCAGCGTCTCCCCATCGCGGTCGGTGATGAAGGCGTGATAGCTGTATCTGGCGAAGAGGGCGAGTTGGGAACCGGGTGTCGGCTTCACCCGCCGGACAATGAGCCGCGCTGGCGGGGCGTCCGGCTTGGTCTGGAACGGGGTGTAAGTCGTCTCGGCGACATCGGCGGCGCCGTCCATCCAGTAGGAAATGGGAGTCCAGTCCTCCTCTGGTATCGCCTCGATCAGGTCCCGCAGGCTGGCGCGCTGGCGGATGGTGATAGAGAAGCGGACATCCATTTCCCGGCAGGCGGCAACGACAGTGTGGGCGTAGAAGCCGCTGTCGGCCCGCACCGTGAGTTGTCCCCTGGCCCCGCCGTAGCGCACCCGCCCCACCGTCTCACGCAGGAAGTGGGCGGCGCCACGGGCGGTGTTGGCCCGGCCCTCGCGCAGCCGGGACATCAGCACCTCGCCGGTGCCGGCGGCAATGGCCAGCAGCGGGTGATAGCCGCGGGCGCCGGTATAGCCATGGTGGCGCGCTCCCTCCTTGGCCAGTCCATAGGTCTCGCAGATGGTCGAGTCCAGGTCGATGGTCAGGGGCGAGTCGCCGGGTCCGGCCCCAGCGGCCCAGGCCCGGGCCAACAACTGGCGGCTCACGCGGTCGAGTTGACGGACATGCCCCCACCGGAAGCTGCGCAGGAAGGTCCCCAGGGTGGATGGCGCCTTGACCACGCAGCCTAGAACACCGACCGTCCCACCAGAGCGCGCAGCGCATCGGCGTCGTCGATGCAGTCGCCGCCTGCCAGCGCGGAAGCGACCAGCGTCAGCATCTTGTCCCCAGTGTTCGCCCGTCCCGGCGCTCCGCCGAGGTCAAGGTGATGGTCGACGAGTTCCCGCAGGCCCAGGTGCCGGGCTAGGGTGGCCGGCAGGAGCAGGCCGGCATTGGCCACCAGGCGATGGTCGTCAAAGAGGATGCGGATACGGTCGGGTTTGTTCTGTGGCAGCATCTATTGGGTGCTCCTTGTTTCCGGGCTGGTTTCTGTTCCAAAACCATTATCCCAGATTCAGAGGAGCACCCGCTGGCTTCTTCAAGGGCTGTCCCCAAGGCCGTCCTTCGGTGGATTCGGGCTTAGCGGAGAGAGGTAGAGAATGCACCTGATTATAGATGGATATGGGGGGGATACCGACAAGATGTGGGATACCCACCTGTTGACGCGCTTCCTCACCGACTATCCATCGGTGCTGGGAATGACCACCCTCTGCCAGCCTAAGGTATTGAGATACGATGCTCCCAAAGTTGAGGACTCGGGGATAACCGGCTTCGTGATCATTGCCGAGAGTCATATAAGCGCTCACACCTTTCCCAACCGGAATTTTATGAGCATAGACGTTTATTCATGTAAGTCCTTCGACAAAGACCGCGCCTTACGGGACATCAAAGAGCTGTTCTCGCTGGGTGAGGTCAAGACCTGGGTCCTCGACCGGGGGCTTGAGCACCTCGACGAGATTGAGGCTTCCTCTGCCCGGTTGGCCGCCCGGTCTTCTGACAACCCTCTGTAAGGAGAGTATAACCGGAGCCATGGGTGAGAGCTCCCCCGTTTGGGTTCCCTTCAACTTTCTAGCCTTGCCGGAGGAGGATAGTCGCCTGGACCGGGCCAGGGTGGTGATTCTTCCGGTGCCCTACGACAGCACCACCTCCTTCAAAAGCGGCGCAAGATATGGTCCCAGGGCACTAATAGAGGCATCTCAGAATCTGGAGGACTACGACCCGGAGCTGGATGCGGATGTAAGCCGGTTGGGCATCTATACCGCCCCCTGGCTGGAGCCCCATATGGAGGGCCCACGGTATATGATCGAGCGGGTGCGGGAGGCGACCCGGCGCTTCCTTGACCAGGGCAAGCTGGTCGGATTGATAGGCGGTGAGCACTCGCTGAGCGTCGGCTCGGTAAATGCCCTGGCGGAGCGGTATTCCGACCTCTCGGTGCTATATCTAGATGCCCATGCCGACCTCAGGGACCAGTACATGAACACCGGCTGGGGGCATGCCTCGGTGGCCAGGAGAATATACGAGACCTGTCCCCTGGTCCAGGTGGGGGTGCGCAGCCTCAGTTTGGAGGAAATGCAGTTCATCAGGCAAAAAGGGATGCACACCTTCTTTTCCCCGGCCTCCGACATGACAGGGCCGGGTTACGACGGAGATTCCGCTGCCTTGGGGTATGACGTCCCGGCGATAATCCGATTGTTGTCTCCCAACGTATACGTTAGCATAGACCTGGATGTCTTTGACCCGGCCATCATGTCTGCTGTGGGCACCCCAGAGCCCGGGGGTATGGGGTGGTACCAGGTCACGAGTTTGCTTAAGGCCGTGGCCGAGGAAAGGCGTATAGTGGGGTTCGACGTGACGGAGCTGAGTCCTGGAGAGGGCCCCGCCTCCTGCGCCTACACCGCCGCCAAACTTGTATATAAGCTGCTGGCCTACTCCAGCCTGCTTGAGGGCGGTATGAAGCCAGCCAACGAAGAAAAGCCGGCCCAGAGGACCTGAACCCGCTGGGCTGGCGGTTCTACTGAGGGCGGACGGCCATCCCCATTCTCCTTAAATCGAAGGCATCGGGAACTATGGATAGCCGGCAGTAGGGTGTGAAGGCAGAGATTTATGGGAGCGTCGGTAAAGTTAGGTAAGATTCTAGGGATACCTGTCCGCCTTCACTTCAGCTGGTTCATCATATTCTTCCTAACCATCCTCCTCTTTGCCAGGTATCTGGGAGAATCATGGTCCATCGAGGGCAGGTGGCTGGGGGCCCTGGCTACCAGCCTTCTACTTTTTGTCTCTGTCCTGTTCCACGAGCTGCCCCACAGCCTGGTGGCCGTAAGGCGAGGCATTCCCATCTCCGGCATCACCCTGTTTATTTTCGGGGGAGTCTCCGAGATAGAACGGGAAGCGGACAGGCCTTCGACGGAGTTCCTGGTGGCGGTGGTAGGCCCCCTATCCAGTGCTATCTTAGCCCGAATCCACCGAAGGACGTCCTTGGGGACAGTCCTTGAAGAAGCCAGCGGGTGCTCCTCTGAATCTGGGATAATGGTTTTGGAACAGAAACCCGCCCGGAAACAAGGAGCACCCAATAGATGCTGCCACAGAACAAACCCGACCGTATTCGCATCCTCTTTGACGACCATCGCCTGGTGGCCAATGCCGGCCTGCTCCTGCCGGCCACCCTAGCCCGGCACCTGGGCCTGCGGGAACTCGTCGACCATCACCTTGACCTCGGCGGAGCGCCGGGACGGGCGAACACTGGGGACAAGATGCTGACGCTGGTCGCTTCCGCGCTGGCAGGCGGCGACTGCATCGACGACGCCGATGCGCTGCGCGCTGGTGGGACGGTCGGTGTTCTAGGCTGCGTGGTCAAGGCGTCATCCACCCTGGGGACCTTCCTGCGCAGCTTCCGGTGGGGGCATGTCCGTCAACTCGACCGCGTGAGCCGCCAGTTGTTGGCCCGGGCCTGGGCCGCTGGGGCCGGACCCGGCGACTCGCCCCTGAGCATCGACCTGGACTCGACCATCTGCGAGACCTATGGACTGGCCAAGGAGGGAGCGCGCCACCACGGCTATACCGGCGCCCGCGGCTATCACCCGCTGCTGGCCATTGCCGCCGGCACCGGCGAGGTGCTGATGTCCCGGCTGCGCGAGGGCCGGGCCAACACCGCCCGTGGCGCGGCCCACTTCCTGCGTGAGACGGTGGGGCGGGTGCGCTACGGCGGGGCCAGGGGACAACTCACGGTGCGGGCCGACAGCGGCTTCTACGCCCACACTGTCGTTGCCGCCTGCCGGGAAATGGATGTCCGCTTCTCTATCACCATCCGCCAGCGCGCCAGCCTGCGGGACCTGATCGAGGCGATACCAGAGGAGGACTGGACTCCCATTCCCTACTGGATGGACGGCGCCGCCGATGTCGCCGAGACGACTTACACCCCGTTCCAGACCAAGCCGGACGCCGCGCCGGTGCGGCTCATTGTCCGGCGGGTGAAGCCGACACCCGGTTCCCAGCTCGCCCTCTTCGCCAGATACAGCTATCACGCCTTCATCACCGACCGCGATGGGGAGACGCTGGAACTGGAGGCCGATCATCGCCGCCACGCCGAGGTCGAGAACGCCATACGCGACCTCAAGTACGGCGTCGGGCTGAACCACATGCCGTCGGGGCGCTTCGCCGCCAACGGCGCCTGGCTGGCGGTACAGGTGATGGCGCATAACCTGGCCCGCTGGACGGCGCGGATTGGTCTGGGCGAGCGGACCGTGATCACCAAGACCCTCAGGCGACGGGTCTTCGCTCTGGTGGGGCGGATCACCCGCTCGGCGCGCCGCCTCACTTTGCATCTCCCCCGGCGCTGGCCTTGGGAAACCCAGTTCAGTCGCGCCTTGGCCCGGCTGCAAGCCATTCCGTTCCCGGCCTGACGGCCAGCCTGCAACTGACCCAACGTCCCCGCAATCTCGCGCCACCCCGGTCTCGAGAGTCCCCTGCTGCGTATCCTCTCGCCATCCCGCGCATCGCAACTCCCGCATAGGGCCTTAGGGGCCCTGTGCGGCGACTGAAGACCGTCCGCCGGCCTCCCCATCTACCCCAAGACCCCAGGCCATCTCCCCTGTAGCTCCCTCACCCACCCCCTTCCGCTGCCCTCACGCCGTCCATCCGTGTCCTTCGGTGGATTCGGGCTAAATAATATACTCGTTTTGATCGGGTGTTTAACGCGGAGGAGGTGTCATTATGGCCAGGTTCAACTACCTGGTCAGCACCATGACTTGCGCCCATATGTTCGAAATTTAACATGGTCTGAGGCATGCGGCGCCAGGCGCCGAACTCTCGAGATGTAAGCAGCGCCCAGGGCTAAGCCCGAATCCACCGAAGGACACGGATGGACGGCGTGAGGGCAGCGGAAGGGGGTGGGTGAGGGAGCTACAGAGGAGATGGCCTGGGGTCTTGGGGTAGATGGGAGGCCGGCGGAGGGTCTTCAGTCGCCGCACAGGGCCCCTAAGGCCCTATGCGGGAGTTGCGATGCGCGGGATGGCGAGAGGATACGCAGCAGGGGACTCTCGCGACCGGGGTGGCGCGAGATTGCGGGGACGTTGGGTCAGTTGCAGGCTGGCCGTCAGGCCGGGAATGGAATGGCTTGCAGCCGGGCCAAGGCGCGACTGAATTGGGTTTCCCAAGGCCAGCGCCGGGGGAGATGCAAAGTGAGGCGGCGCGCCGAGCGGGTGATCCGCCCCACCAGAGCGAAGACCCGCCGCCTGAGGGTCTTGGTGATCAGGGTCCCCTCGCCCAGACCAATCCGCGCCGTCCAGCGGGCCAGGTTGTGGGCCATCACCTGTACCGCCAGCCAAGCGCCGTTGGCGGCGAAGCGCCCCGACGGCATGTGGTTCAGACCGACGCCGTACTTGAGGTCGCGTATGGCGTTCTCGACCTCGGCGTGGCGGCGATGATCGGCCTCCAGTTCCAGCGTCTCCCCGTCGCGGTCGGTGATGAAGGCGTGATAGCTGTATCTGGCGAAGAGGGCGAGCTGGGAACCGGGCGTCGGCTTCACCCGCCGGACAATGAGCCGCACCGGCGGGGCGTCCGGCTTGGTCTGGAACGGGGTGTAAGTCGTCTCGGCGACATCGGCGGCGCCGTCCATCCAGTAGGGAATGGGAATCCAGTCCTCCTCTGGTATCGCCTCGATCAGGTCCCGCAGGCTGGCGCGCTGGCGGATGGTGATAGAGAAGCGGACATCCATTTCCCGGCAGGCGGCAACGACAGTGTGGGCGTAGAAGCCGCTGTCGGCCCGCACCGTGAGTTGTCCCCTGGCCCCGCCGTAGCGCACCCGCCCCACCGTCTCACGCAGGAAGTGGGCGGCGCCACGGGCGGTGTTGGCCCGGCCCTCGCGCAGCCGGGACATCAGCACCTCGCCGGTGCCGGCGGCAATGGCCAGCAGCGGGTGATAGCCGCGGGCGCCGGTATAGCCGTGGTGGCGCGCTCCCTCCTTGGCCAGTCCATAGGTCTCGCAGATGGTCGAGTCCAGGTCGATGCTCAGGGGCGAGTCGCCGGGTCCGGCCCCAGCGGCCCAGGCCCGGGCCAACAACTGGCGGCTCACGCGGTCGAGTTGACGGACATGCCCCCACCGGAAGCTGCGCAGGAAGGTCCCCAGGGTGGATGACGCCTTGACCACGCAGCCTAGAACACCGACCGTCCCACCAGCGCGCAGCGCATCGGCGTCGTCGATGCAGTCGCCGCCTGCCAGCGCGGAAGCGACCAGCGTCAGCATCTTGTCCCCAGTGTTCGCCCGTCCCGGCGCTCCGCCGAGGTCAAGGTGATGGTCGACGAGTTCCCGCAGGCCCAGGTGCCGGGCTAGGGTGGCCGGCAGGAGCAGGCCGGCATTGGCCACCAGGCGATGGTCGTCAAAGAGGATGCGGATACGGTCGGGTTTGTTCTGTGGCAGCATCTATTGGGTGCTCCTTGTTTCCGGGCTGGTTTCTGTTCCAAAACCATTATCCCAGATTCAGAGGAGCACCCGCTGGCTTCTTTAAGGACTGTCCCCAAGGACGTCCTTCGGTGGATTCGGGCTAAGACGAACCCTGCCTCCAAGGACCATTTTGTATGGGACACCCACCGCGCTGGGAGCGTCTTAGGAGGACATCGTGAATAAGGTAGAAGCCATCATCAAGCCTGAGAAGCTAATTAGCGTCAGGGATGCTCTGAACAAGGCCGGGTTCAAGGGTATGACCATAATGCGCATCGAGGGCCTGGGAGACAACCTGGGCGTCAGCAGGCGTGGTAGCCGAGGTACAACAACATACATAGATTACACGATATCCAAAGTCGAACTGGAAATCGTAGTCCGCGACGAGGATACAGACAGGGTCATAGGGGTCATCAAGGAGACCGCGAACACCAATACACCGGGAGATGGCCGGATATTTGTCACTCCCGTCGCCGCCGCGATCCGCATCGACACCGATGAGCGTGACGCCGAGTCCCTACGGTAGCGCTCTTCGGCGTCCCCGTAGCCATCGGCTGGTGTGATCAGTAGCCTGGAACCCGAAGGGCCATCTCGTCCGGACAAACGGTTGCGGTCGGCCACCTGTGATGTTATGATTGGCCCGATTCACTCCGGGAGTTCGTTCCGTAGCCATTCTAACGTTTTTTATCCCCGTTACCAATTTAGAACAGGTCGATCAACTACACTATGGCCTTGGATGGGCATCTATTGAGTCACGAGACTGGCCTTGTCCCCGGACGGACGGAATAATCCTCAATTCGGCATGCCCCTTGAAGAGATATCGCCTACCCTGATAAACTCGCCGGTGTGGGCTAGAGTTCCCAAATTGAAATGTTCCTTTGAGCAAGTTCGCCAGAACCAAACCCACGAAACACATTTTGAACATGGAGGCAAGTAGGAGTCATGGCAAGTTACAGGGCAGAATATATCTGGATCGATGGCACCAAACCCACCCCTAAGTTACGCGCGAAGACGAAAATTGTGAACGTGGGAGAGGACCCGCCAACCTGGGGCTTCGACGGTTCCAGTACGGGTCAGGCCCCCGGGTTCCGTTCGGACTGTGTTTTGCAACCTGTATTTACCTGTCTAGACCCAATTCGCGGGGGAGATAATATCCTGGTAATGACCGAGGTACTTCTCACCGACTTCACTCCTCACCCGACCAACACCCGGGCTGCCTGCGCCGAGGCCGCCAAAAAATACGCTGACCGGGAGTTTCTCTTTGGCATTGAACAGGAGTACACTTTCTTTCGTGGTAATAGACCTCTTGGCTTTCCCGAAACGGGATTGCCCCCACCACAAGGTGGCTACTACTGCGGTATTGGAGCTGACGAGGTCTTTGGCCGCGACGCCGTGGAGGCGCATATGGATGCGTGCCTAAAGGCCGAGCTGAGAATCTTCGGCATCAACGCTGAGGTGATGCCAGGCCAGTGGGAATTCCAGATCGGCCAACTCAACGCCCTCGATGTCTCCGACCACCTTTGGGTCGCCAGGTATTTGCTGTACCGGATGTCGGAGGACTTTGGCATCAACGCTACCTTTGATCCCAAGCCGGCCAGAGGGGATTGGAACGGTGCGGGAGCCCACACCAATTTCTCGACCAAGGCGATGAGGTCCAGCTACCAGCCCTGCGTAGATGCCGCCGAGGCCCTGGGCCGGAGGCACGACCTGCATATAGCCAACTATGGCTATGGTATAGAAGAGCGTCTCACGGGCCAGCACGAAACTTGCTCATACAAAGAGTATCGGTATGGTGTCTCAGACCGTGGTGCTTCCGTCAGGATTCCCTGGCAGGTTGAGGTGGATCAAAAGGGCTACATTGAGGACCGGCGCCCCTGCGCCAACGTCGACCCTTATGTCGTTACCAGGCTTATCATGGAATCGGTCTGTGCCAGTGCCTAGGTCCACGCTTAAACAAGGTGTGAGGAAGTAATTGATTGATCATATAATAGGGAAACGGCACGGAAGCAGTCTCCTCAAGAATCGTCTGACAGGCTCCGAGAGTCGATGTTCTTGCACGGTACTAAGCAGGGGTAATGTAGGGAAACTAAGGTTAGCTGGGAGGTGGCAACACCTTTTTCGCCTTTCGGACCACTCCGAAGAGTAAGAGAGCTACCACCAGAGCCACCACCACCACAGCCACAGTGATCAGCCATTCATATCGCTCACTAAATGGCAACTTTTCTTTCTCTACTTGAAACGCCAGGTTATCTGCCTGAGGTCCCAGGCCTCCGACAGGCACATTCTCTGTCTCCAGAAAGGGTAGAATCCGCTCCAACTCATAGGAAGGGGCATGGGCGCCCGGATTACCGTAGTAGAGTTTGTAGGCTGCGCCCGGCTGCGCCCGAAAGATGAGCTTTCGCGGCACGCCGAATAACTCGACCCCATCGATGAGAAGTAGAGGGTTATCCTCGTTATAAATGGTTAATCGTAGGTAACGGAAGGTGGTTTCGGGGTAGCTGAGGGCAAGCTTGTCACCTACGAACTTGGGTGTATCATACGAGTAGAGGATCCCAGACCTTTCAATCGGGCTCCACTGCGGTTTATCGCCACTGCCCTCAAGTGCAACCTCACGGTAAAAGTTGACCTGATCGGTCCGGATTGTGAGCGTATTTGTAGGCAACCCCTTGCTTCCAAGGTCAACCACGATCAGGCTCCTGCGCCTTGTGCTGTCCTCTATTCGCTCACTGATAATAGCTGGATAGCTTACATCCGCAGCTAGCGTCTCTGTCACGGAGAACACCGAGGCTCCGGTAATGTTCAGGGGCTCTTCTCCATCGTTGGTAATCCTTACTCGCAGGAAACGAGCGGTGCTTTCAGGGTAGCGGACTCGTGTATCACGGGTGGTGAAGTCCCGCTCCTCGAGAGTGAAGTCAAAGATTTTGGTATCCTCCTGTAGTACCGTCCACGTCGTGGCGTCATTGCTCCCTTCCACCGTCACGTCTCGCTGAAAGTTCTGAGAGCTTGTGAAGACTTCTATCTCATTGTGTATCAGACCACCCTGCCCGAGGTCGGCAACGAAACTGGAGTATTGGCCTGGGAGGAACCCAAGGTCCCGGATGCTCACCGGGAAGGAGCGCCGGTCCCGGCTACCCCGCTCCACCACTACCTGGTAGGGGACTTCCTGCTCGTCTCCTTGAACAATCCTCAGGTCAGCAAGGCCGGGAACTGCTCTGTTGAAGACTTCGGGATCAGGGACCACCTCTACTAGGTCACCTTCAGCAAGGCCATCTGGGAGGCTGATTGACTTTACAAATTCCCAGTCATTGAGGGAAAAATCGGCGGCGGCGTTGGACAACACCAGAAGAGAAACCAGGCCCGCCGGGAGAGCAACCCGCAAATTGATAATCCAGCCCCTGAAAGTAGCGTATTTACTCAAGTAGGAATCCCCTTATGGCCCTGCTATACCTTTGATAAAGGAATCCTCCCAGAACCAGGATCCCGCCCAGGCCCATGAAGGCTCCCACCCGATACCCCTGCTCCAAGGCGAAAATGTCGAAGGCGAAAAGCTTGATAACCGGGACAGCCAGAATGGCCAGTCCCGCCAGGCGGATATAGCGTGAACGCTTCAAAATGCCTAGAACGATCGCGGCGCCGGCAAATATCGCCCACAGGATGCTTAGAGACAGGCTCTTAACATCCCCCCTGATGGCCCTCTCCACGTCGAACGTCTCACTGTCTACAGAAGAGATGATTTCAGCACTGAGGACCCATAGCGTCAGAAAGTTGGCTACTCCAAGGAACACGAGTATAAGGTACTCTTCCCTTACGTCGACGAGCCTCTCCCTCCATAGCCTGAGGAGATACGTCGCCAGGCCCATGGATGCGATGCCAACGGCGAAAGCGAGGAAGCGGAGGTTGATAATGGGGCGGAAGGTCGCTAGGTCCACGTCTCGTGTGTCAAAAGCCAGCAGCCGCACGACAACGATTGCGAACACGCCCAGGCTGAAGAACCGTAGCTGGTACAGGCCCAGTCTAAAAGACAACCACATCAGGACTATCGCCTCCACAGCCCAGGTGACAGCTATCCAGGAGCCCTCTGCTTGAATGGGCACGGTGATTGTCAAGAAAAGGTTGCCGGCCACAAGGAACGCGGGGAACAAGTACGCTTCCCACCGGGTCAAGGCCTTTTTCTCGCGGTATAAGAGGTAGGCCACCAGGTAGGTTATCGCTATAGCAATCGCATAAGCGAGCATGTAGACGTTCAAGAATGGCCGGACGTTGGCTCCGAGGGCCTCGGGTGTGTCGATGATCAGCAGATAGGCAGCGAATGCGGCGAATACCAGGAAACCGAACATTCGTAGCTGGTACATACGCAAATTGAAAGACAACCATATCAGCACCGCCCCCTCGACCGCCCAGGCGATGCTGATCCAGGGCCCACCCAATTGGACAGGTACAGCTACCGTAAGGAATACGACGGCGATTCCTAAAGCGAAGAAGCTGAGGTACACATGCTCTCGGCTCCTCACCAGAACTGCATACCCAACGAGCCCATATAGCAACGACAAGAGCAGGGTGAAGCCACCCATCCATGGCCTGAACTCGTCGAAAAGCAGCCCGTAGCTTATAGCGAAGTAGGCGGCTGCATTGAGGGACATCAGGGACTGGTCCGCAGGACCGGGCGCCCTCCGCCACAGGATATGGAAGAGGGTCGTTGCCCCCATAAAGATGATGAATATGAATGTGATGCCCAGCTGTGCCAGGAGCAGACTGGGCTCAAGCTCCTGATACCAATACCAGTAGAGACCTAGCGACCCCGCCAGTCCCAGCAGATTGAACCACCGCCAGTTGCGGAAGGTAGCCAGCGCAAGCACACCCAGGTCCAGCAACAGAACATAGCCAAGGAGCAGGCGCTGGTCAGGGAGATTGTCCCTCAATAAAACCGGCGTGATGAAACCCCCTACTATGCCCAGGATAGCGATGGTCATGGCCTCGTATTTCAAGGCCAGCCCGGCGGCGGTCAAAGTCACCAGGAAGAACAACCCGAAGGCCGCGACGCTTGGAATAAGGTCGTACATTGAGAAGGCCGCGAAGATGGAGAGGTACAGTATGGCTATACCACCGCCGGTGAGTGGCTGGGCCCAGATGGGATACCGCCTTTGCCAATACTCCCCACCGCCCAGCAGCGCCAGCCCCGCTACGATGCCCAGGACTACACGACCCATCTCACCGATCCAATCGTTATCGAAGGCCAGTTTCAGGAAGAAGCCGGTACCGATAACCAGGGCGACGATTCCGATCCTTGCCAGCCAGTTGCCGCCAAAGAGCCAGTCCCAGTCCCACCGGCTGATGTTGTCGAGCACTCCACGCCACGGGGGCTCACTCTTTGGGAACCGCCCAGACGTTGGGGGCGCGGAAGGTGCAGGCCCAGCAGATGGAACCGCCACTGTGGCGCGTGGTATCGGACGAACCGCGGACCCTTGAGGGCGGGATGGCAGGGCGCGGTCTCTTTCCATGGCGGAAAGGCGATCGGAAAGATGAAATATTTCCTCTCTGATGGCTCTAACGGTTTCCTGAAGGGAGAGCAACCGTTCCTCAACGGTGGCGGCAACTGCCTGCCCAGAGGAAGTCTGCTCCGGCTCATGTGCTGGCTGTCCTTCTTCCCGGGAGACCAGGTCGCTCCCTAACGAGACCCCGCAGAATATGCAGAAGCGGCCATCGGGAGGGTTTGTTCCCCCGCATGCTGAACAGGTCAAAGAGCTCCCTTGCGTCGTATGTTCACTTGGACCATCGGACTAGAATCTGACGTACTCAGCACCATTATATATGGGCGTAGATTACATAGCCGCGTTTTCCTGTGCCTCTCAAGGCCATTAATCAAATTTGGAGAATAGCCAGATGATAGCTACTATGATGAAAATCCCGATAGCAGCCGCCAGAAAAATGCCCAGGCACGCAACGGATACTAAAATGCGCCGGAAGGTGCGCCCGCGCGGAGGCCGGGCCGCAGCAATCCCAAACCCAAGTCCCACAACCAGGGGAGGTATGCCCCATACGGGGTAACCCCATATGGACGAGAGCGCACCCAGCAGCACCACCCGCTGCCAGAGACCTGCGGCTTCAGGTCCGTGGAAACCTCGACAGGCTGGTCCTCAAAGCCAGGGCGGGATATGGAGGCTTGGGAGTATATGTCATGCCGGACCTAGGGGATATCTATCGCACCAATATCACTCAGCAGATCGTCGAACGCCTGGAGGCCTTTATAGCCCAGGAGACCCTGGACTTTTACAAACACATGGTGGTGGACGTTGATTCAGGCCGACTGGTAGAACGCTTCATTGACCTGCGGGTATTTGCCTTCCAAGACGCGAGTGGGAACGTAACCGTGCCACCGGGCGGGCTCACGCGGGTTTCATCTGAAGGTACTCGTATCACCAATAACTCTTCAGGCGGCATGTGTAAACCAACCTGGGTCGTACAGTAACTAAGCCCGAATCCACCGAAGGACGGTCTTGGGGACAGTCCTTGAAGAAGCCAGCGGGTGCTCCTCTGAATCTGGGATAATGGTTTTGGAACAGAAACCAGCCCGGAAACAAGGAGCACCCAATAGATGCTGCCACAGAACAAACCCGACCGTATTCGCATCCTCTTTGACGACCATCGCCTGGTGGCCAATGCCGGCCTGCTCGTGCCGGCCACCCTAGCCCGGCACCTAGGCCTGCGGGAATTCGTCGACCATCACCTTGACCTCGGCGGAGCGCCGGGACGGGCGAACACTGGGGACAAGATGCTGACGCTGGTCGCTTCCGCGCTGGCAGGCGGCGACTGCATCGACGACGCCGATGCGCTGCGCGCTGGTGGGACGGTCGGTGTTCTAGGCTGCGTGGTCAAGGCGCCATCCACCCTGGGGACCTTCCTGCGCAGCTTCCGGTGGGGGCATGTCCGTCAACTCGACCGCGTGAGCCGCCAGTTGTTGGCCCGGGCCTGGGCCGCTGGGGCCGGACCCGGCGACTCGCCCCTGAGCATCGACCTGGACTCGACCATCTGCGAGACCTATGGACTGGCCAAGGAGGGAGCGCGCCACCACGGCTATACCGGCGCCCGCGGCTATCACCCGCTGCTGGCCATTGCCGCCGGCACCGGCGAGGTGCTGATGTCCCGGCTGCGCGAGGGCCGGGCCAACACCGCCCGTGGCGCCGCCCACTTCCTGCGTGAGACGGTGGGGCGGGTGCGCTACGGCGGGGCCAGGGGACAACTCACGGTGCGGGCCGACAGCGGCTTCTACGCCCACACTGTCGTTGCCGCCTGCCGGGAAATGGATGTCCGCTTCTCTATCACCATCCGCCAGCGCGCCAGCCTGCGGGACCTGATTGAGGCGATACCAGAGGAGGACTGGACTCCCATTCCCTACTGGATGGACGGCACCGCCGATGTCGCCGAGACGACTTACACCCCGTTCCAGACCAAGCCGGACGCCGCGCCGGTGCGGCTCATTGTCCGGCGGGTGAAGCCGACGCCCGGTTCCCAGCTCGCCCTCTTCGCCAGATACAGCTATCACGCCTTCATCACCGACCGCGATGGGGAGACGCTGGAACTGGAGGCCGATCATCGCCGCCACGCCGAGGTCGAGAACGCCATACGCGACCTCAAGTACGGCGTCGGGCTGAACCACATGCCGTCGGGGCGCTTCGCCGCCAACGGCGCCTGGCTGGCGGTCCAGGTGATGGCGCATAACCTGGCCCGCTGGACGGCGCGGATTGGTCTGGGCGAGGGGACCCTGATCACCAAGACCCTCAGGCGGCGGGTCTTCGCTCTGGTGGGACGGATCACCCGCTCGGCGCGCCGCCTCACTTTGCA
Organism: Dehalococcoidia bacterium; assembly: GCA_965225925.1. Lineage (GTDB taxonomy): Bacteria > Chloroflexota > Dehalococcoidia > Lucifugimonadales > JAGWBF01 > CBDDBY01. Next base: position 1,965,702 of record CBDDBY010000005.1, read on the forward strand.
TCTCCCCCGGCGCTGGCCTTGGGAAACCCAGTTCAGTCGCGCCTTGGCCCGGCTGCAAGCCATTCCGTTCCCGGCCTGACGGCCAGCCTGCAACTGACCCAACGTCCCCGCAATCTCGCGCCACCCCGGTCGCGAGAGTCCCCTGCTGCGTATCCTCTCGCCATCCCGCGCATCGCAACTCCCGCATAGGGCCTTAGGGGCCCTGTGCGGCGACTGAAGACCGTCCGCCGGCCTCCCATCTACCCCAAGACCCCAGGCCATCTCCCCTGTAGCTCCCTCACCCACCCCCTTCCGCTGCCCTCACGCCGTCCATCCGTGTCCTTCGGTGGATTCGGGCTAAGAGCAACGTTACTGAGCTATGCATATGTGGCGCAGTATCGCTGACGGTCTACAGGAACAAATCCATCGCCAACTAGGACCGCAGGACGTAAATAGCCACAATCGAATAGAGCACAGCGGTGGCTGCGACCTGTAGCGTGTGAAACACCTCGTGGTATCCGAAAACGCTGGGGAAAGGGTCCGGCCGCCGGGTGGCATACGTCATTCCCCCGGCTGAATATAGGATGCCACTTATTATGAGCATTGCAAACGCCTCCCAAGGAAACGCCGTCACCAATTCGGATATGGCCACAATGCCGACCCAGCCTAGCCCGATATAAAGGCCGACTCGAATCCAAGGCCGCGGCGCCGCCCCAGCCAACGTCATCATGAAGCCCAGACCTGCCAGTCCGCCCACCACCGACAAAACAGAGATGCCCCAGGCGTTACTCAGTAGTTTGAGAGCGAACGGTACATAAGCCCCTGCGATGAAAAGGAATATTATAGCGCGGTCCAGCCGCATCATTAAGCCCCGATGGCGACGACCCAACGGGAGTAGGTGGTAAGCAGAACTGGTCGAGTACAGGATGATGAGGCATGCGCCAAAGATCGCACCGCCAATTACCGAACGGGGTGAAGCGGCAATGAGCAGGAGGAGCAGCAACGCGAAGGGAGCGACAATCGCGCCTGCCAGGTGCACGTAGCCTCGAAGGACAGGTGTAGCGGTACCGGAATTCTGGGGAGTCATTATAAATAATATACAACGAATTCCCTGTCCAACACCTGCATCAGGTTAGGTAGACCCGATATTTTTTACAGCGACAGGGCCAGGAGGGACGAGTACAAATTAGTGAATTAGAACTATGTAAGTGTTATACTTGTTAGGCCAAGTTTTCGGTTCGCCGCCGAATTAACAATTTTAATTGGCATAACTGACAACCATCGTCGGGCTGAGGGAACAACTTGGCTCTAATGGAGTCAAGGAGTGAATAGTCCCAGTGAGCTTTGAACAGTTTTCCCTCGACCGTAACGTCAACTCCGGCATTAAGTCAATCGGATTCACCACACCCACCCCGATTCAGCAGCAAGCTATCCCAATTGCTCTAGAGGGCCGTGACTTGTTAGGCCTGGCGCAGACAGGCACCGGTAAATCCGCAGCCTTCATCCTCCCCATTCTACAACGACTGAGCAGCAAGCCAACATCGCGCAAAGTGCGTGCCCTTATAATCGTCCCCACCCGCGAGCTCGCCGAACAAATCCACCAGGCTACCATCGCTCTAGGCAAATACACCAGAGTCAGCAGCGTAACCATTTATGGTGGAGTAAGCAAGGTCCCCCAGCTTGCGGGACTGCGGCGAGGTGCGGAGATTGTCATTGCTTGTCCCGGTCGCCTGCTGGACCATATCAACCATCGAGGTATTGACCTGTCTGGGGTTGACGTGTTGGTGTTAGACGAGGCTGACACCATGTGCGATATGGGCTTCCTGCCTGATATTCGCTCCATTCTCAGCCATCTACCGTCAAAACGCCAGACGCTTTTATTCTCCGCCACCATGCCCGAAAATATCCGCAAGCTGGCAGTCAGCATTCTCAACGACCCTAAATTTGTACAGGTCGACCCGATCGCGCCGGTAAAAACGGTCTCTCATGCGCTCTATCCGGTGCCCGATATCCTAAAGAAAAAGCTGCTGCTGGCTATGATTCAACAAACGCCAACAGGACGGGCGCTGATCTTCACGCGCACCAAGCATCGAGCGCGTAACCTTGCGCTAGATCTGTCGCAGCTGAAATACCGCGTCTCGGCGTTGCAAGGCAATCTGTCGCAGAACCGGCGGGATGAGGCGATGAACGGTTTCCGCTCCGGGAAATACGACATTCTGGTGGCCACCGACATTGCTGCTCATGGTATTGATGTACCGGGAATATCCCATGTGATCAACTTCGATATGCCCAATACTGTAGACGCCTACATCCACCGCATCGGTCGCACTGGCCGCGCCCTCCAGGCTGGCGAGGCGTTCACTTTGGCAGTTACGGCAGATGCTCTGATGGTTCGTGATGTTGAAAGAGCCCTAGACGCCCGGATAGAGCGGCGGCGGTTACCTGATTTTGACTACGGCGACTTCACGCCGGAAAGCCAATTCCTGGTGCATCGCCCAAATCAGATTCGCCAGACCCCGCCACATCGCAATGGCTTGCAACACCGCGGCAGTCCAGGGGGGCAAAAGCCCCTAGCTACGAAGAGGCCAAGGCGACAACATACCAAGTACAGGGTTGCTGCCAGGTAATAGCTCCACGGCCAGTGCGGGACTCCAGTATTAGGCCAGGAGGACTTACTTTAGGTCCAATCCTTGGCTCGGTCGAAACCAGCTTGAGACTGGCTCCAGCATGTACGGTCGAGGCCGGTTATCTGCCGAAGGCGTCGCCCCCAAGGATGCTTCCAAACCTCTCTGGAATCATCAGGATAGATCTGGCACGAATGTTTCCATCTTCATTCCGTCATCCCGTCACGGTTACCCTCATGCCTGCTTGGAGGTCTTCAACGATGCCTTCGCTGAATACCTGTATGATGGTCTCGTTATCCAACTCAGCCTCCAACGGGCCTTGGGGAGTGTTGACTGTCATCGTCGTGCCTTCGATATTCTCGATTGTACCGGTCAAGCTGAACCTGCCGGACAGGTCCCCCTCTAGCCCACGTCCACCGGGTACACTCTGTCCATCTCCGCCAAAGGCCTGACCGCCTGGGCCTTGCTGACCGAACTGGCGCTGACCTCCCGTGGCTCCCTGACCAAACCGTCTCTGGCCTTGCTGACGAAGTCCTTCCAATTCCTCTTGGGTAATCTCGCCGGATTGAACCCGCTCCCGAAATTGTGCCAGCAGATCCTGGCCATCGGTGTTCTGGCCCAACCGGCCAGCGAAGCCAAGGCCAAATAAGCCCTCTGCACCTTCTGGGATAACCGAGATAGATCTGGCTTCTACCGTGCCATCCTCCCCGCGTTGGCCGATCACCGTCACTCTAACGCCTGCATCCAGGTCGGTGGCAGTCCCCTGAGAAAACATCTGGATGGTGGTGTCAGCCGCTGTAATCGCCTGCAACAGGCCCTGCGGCGTGTTCAACGTTACCGTATCGCCTTCTATCTTTTCGATTGTGCCAGTCAGGCTGTCTCCCTCTATGGCGCCAGATTCTAGACCACCCTGTCCGGCCTGACCTTGAGGTTGCTGGCCTCGCTGTCCCAGCTCTGCTGGGCTGGTCTCGCCGGACTGGTTCTCCTCCTGAAGTTGGTCAGGCGATGGCGGTCCCACCCGGTCCGGAGACTGTGGAATAGCCCCCGATGTCGATTGCGCCGGAATGTTGGTTTGGCCTGTCCCGACCGCCGCTCCGTCACCTAAGGCCACCACAACAGAAATGGCCGCTCCTATCCCGACCCCGACCACCAGTGTACCGGCGACCAGCCAGAAAAACGACTTCGTACTCAATCCGCCGCTCTTTGATGTTTCTATATTGTCCTATTCGTATCTCAAGGCCTCTATCGGGTGTAACCTGGCGGCTCTTACGGCCGGATAGATGCCGAAGAATAGTCCGATCGCCGCGGACACAGCCAGCGCCAGTATGGCGATGTCTCCACTGAAAGTTGTCTGGAAGACTTGACCCCCCAGGTTACGGCCGTCCAGCAGCTCGGATGCCAACCATCCGAAAAAGAGGCCGACCCCTCCACCGCCAAGGCTCAACAGTGTGGCCTCGGATACGAACTGAAACTGAATATCCCGGCGCTTTGCCCCCATGGCCTTTCGTATACCGATCTCGCGAGTGCGTTCCGTCACGGAAACCATCATGATGTTCATGATGCCGATGCCACCGACCAGCAAGGATATTCCGGCGATGGCTGCCAGGAACATCACGAAGGTCTCCTGGGTCTCTTCCAAGGTTTCTATGGTATCCTGCTGGCTACTGACTGTGAAGTCGTCCTCGCCGGTTATACGGTGGCGCAGCCGCAGCACCGTCGCAATTCTCAGTTCCGCTCGGTCCATCTCGCCGATGCTTCGTACCTGGACGTTGATCGCCTGGACGCTGACTCCTCCTTGAGGTGTGCGTTGCGAAGCTAGGAGCCCGTCCGAAAAACACGGTTGGCGAGTGTTTGGGGGTATGATGGGCCCAGCCCAGTAGCGGGGAGTCGTTGATGAGCAAGACCTACCTTCCCTACGAACCCGACCAGCAGTTGCTGTTGCCAGCGGCGTTGCAGGAGTGGCTGCCTGACGACCATCTGGCCTACTTCATATCCGACGTGGTGGACCAGTTGGACATGTCGGAGGTCACCGCTCGCTACGAGCGGGAACGGCGTGGCGGGCCGCCGTATCATCCACGGATGATGGTCAAGGTGTTGCTCTACGGCTACTGCGTGGGGGCGGCGTCCTCACCTCACGCCGCATCGCCCAGCGTCTCCACGAGGACATCGCCTTCAGGGTGTTGGCGGCGAACAACACACCGGACTTCCGGACCATCTCCGACTTTCGCAAGGATAATTTGGATGCGCTGTCGGGCCTGTTCGTACAGGTACTGGCGTTGTGTCAGCAGGCGGGGCTGGTGAAGCTGGGGCACGTGGCGCTGGACGGCACGAAGGTCAAGGCCAACGCATCGAAGCATAAGGCGATGAGTTACCAACGGATGAAGGAGAAGGCAGCGCAGTTGGCGGCGGAGGTGGCGGAGTTGTTGCGACAGGCCCAGGCAGCGGATGATGAGGAAGACCGGCGGTACGGCGAAGACAAGCGTGGAGATGAGTTGCCGCAGGAGTTGGCCTTTCGAGAGGGTCGGTTGGAGAAGATACGGGAAGCCATGGGGGCGCTGGAAGCCGAGGCGCAGGCGGCTGCCGAACAGGCCGAGGCCGAAAGTGGTAATCACCCGGGGGTGCCCGACGACAAGGCCCAGCGTAACTTCACCGATACCGAGTCGCGCATCATCCCCGCACCTGGAGGAAAGGACTTCCTGCAAGCGTACAACTGTCAGGCGGTGGTGGACAGCGCTCACCAGGTGATCGTGGCGGCGCGGGCCACCAACCAGACTTCGGATAAGCAACAGGCTGCGGCGATGATGGAGGAGACCATCGACAACGTCGGTGCAGTCCCCAGGGAAGTATCCGCCGATGCTGGCTATTACTCGGCAAAGGCAGTCGACGAGCTCTATGCTCTGGGCGTGGACCCGTTCGTCGCGCCGGAGCAGACCCGCCACGGCCGGGTTGTGCCACCCGCGCCCCGAGGTCGCATACCCAGCCATCTGTCTCCCAGGGACCGGATGCGACGGAAGTTACAGACCAAGCGGGGTCGGCAGCGCTACGCTTTGCGGATGCAAACTGTGGAGCCGGTATTCGGCCAGATCAAGCAGGGCCGGGGATTCCGGCAGTTCCTGCTGCGGGGACTGGAGAAGGTGAACGGCGAATGGTCGCTGATCTGCACCGGCCACAACCTGTTCAAACTGTTCCGCTTTGGGGTCAATCTGCACAGGAAAGCACGGGCCGATGGGCCAGCCCAACGCATCAGGAACTTTGCCGAGGTAGTGAGCACGGCGCTATTCGCAAAGCTATCTGGGGGCCGGCTGGGGCAACCGGCAAAATTAGTTGTCGCGATCCATTGGCGCTGACCCGCAAGCACCGCTAGATAATCCTCGGACGGGCTGCTAGACGGTAATAGGCTGTCGTGATGGGCACCAGGACCTGATCGTCGATTGATTGCCCACCCCCTCCCTTTGGCTCCAGCACGCCGATGACGGTGAACTGCCTTCCGTTTATGCGCACAGTCTGTCCCACAGGGTCACGGAGACCGAACAAGGTTTCGGAGATCCCTGATCCCAGCACTGCTACCTCGGCGTTGTTCTGGACATGTGCCGGCGAAATGAACTGGCCGGAGGCTAAAGAGTTGTTCCGGACAGACAGGTACTCGGACGTTGTGCCCAGGATCCGAGCGAAGGTATTCGCTCTCCCCGCGACCACCTGCCCGTTGCTGGTCAGCTCCGGGGCCACGTTCTCCACGGAGGGCGTAAACACCGGGTCAAGAAGAGCGTAGGCGTCATCCAAGGTGAGGGTAGTGGCGCTGCCTTGTCCGCCAAAGAAGCCTCCGAGATCTGCATCGCCAGGCCGCACGAACAGCAAGTTGGTCCCCAGAGCCTGTATCCTTGAGGTCACCGCCTCCTGCGCTCCACGGCCGACTGCCATAGTGGAGATGACCGCCGCCACTCCGATCACGATACCCAGGAGGGCGAGCCCCGTCCTGAGTTTGTTCCCTCCAAGGGAGGACAGAGCTGTGTGCAAAACAGTGAATGGGCTCATACTTGCGCCCCGTTTATTCCAGTGAGAACCGCCTGGCGGGGCTCTTTCACGACCTTATCATTCACCACCCGCCCGTCCAGCATGGATACAACCCGGCCGGTATGGGCTGCGATATCAGTTTCGTGGGTCACAATGACCACAGTAATTCCCTCATCCTGGTTCAAATTCTGGAGGATGGCCATGATCTCTTCGCTGGACTGGCTGTCCAGGTTGCCGGTGGGCTCATCAGCCAGCAGGATAGTGGGGTTCTTTGCCAGGGCCCGCACGATACCGACTCGCTGCTGCTGGCCGCCGGAAAGCTCGGCTGGACGGTGTTGCACCCGGTCACCCAGTCCCACTCGCTCCAGGGCCTCCAACGAGCGTCGCCGTCTATCTTGGCCGTTACCGTAGAGCAGGGGTAGCTCCACGTTAGCCAGGGCCGTAGCCCTCGGCAACAGGTTATACGTCTGAAAGACGAAACCAATCTTTCGGTTACGGATCCCGGCTAGCCGGTCATCATTCAGGAGACCCACCTCCTCGCCTTCTAGAAAGTACCTGCCCGAGGTGGGCACATCCAGGCACCCAATGATATTCATCAAAGTCGACTTGCCGGAGCCGGACGGGCCCATGAGGGCCACTATCTCACCCTGCTGAATGCGGAGGCTGACGCCCTGTAAGGCGGCAACTTCTACGTTGCCCATCCGGTACACTTTGGTCGCGTTGTCCAGTTCGATCACGTACCGTCCCTCCTCAGGTCAGTTCCCCGGCCTTCTCTCACCACCCCCGGGGAACCCGCCACCACCGCCGCCGAATCCGCCTCCACCTCCGGCTTGGATCCGCTGTCTGATCTGGGCGAAGGGATCGTCGGATGCCTCCGTCGTCTCCAAAGCCACCTGTTCTCTCTCCCGGACGCCCTCCAACACTACCACCCAGAAATCGTCGCTATTGCCGAGAGACACAGCCCGTTCATTCACGGTGCCATTGCTCATTACTCGGAGTAGCGGTTGGTCAAATGTGCCGTATACTGCCTGGAGGGGCACCAGCAAGACATCGGTTTCTTCGCGCAGGACGATGCTGGCCGTAGCGCTCAGCCCTTCCACCAGCCGGGTGTCACCGGGCAGTTGAACCTGGATACCGATCGGATAACTGACCACACCTTGCTGGTTTTGGGCAGCCGAGGCGATGGTGGAGACGGTGCCTTCAAGCACCCGCCCGGGTAATGCATCCATGGTCACCTGGGCCCGGGCCCCATCCCTGACAAACAGCACGTCGATCTCATCTACTATCCCATCCACTTCTACGATTGTCGGATCTACGATCTCGATTACGGGTGTGTTCGCGTTTATCGTTTGACCGGTCTCCAGGTTAGCCACCGAGATGCCCCCCGCCATGGGCGCCCAGAGGACCGCAGCCCCCAGTCGTTGGATAGCTGTGTCCATGGCAAGTTGGGCAGAAATGACCTGCGATGCTCTCAAGGTCACATCCAGAACGTCGACGCTGCTCCTCAGCTCATCCAGCTCCTCTTCGGCCTCCTCCAGGTTCGCCTGGGCGACAGTGACCTGCTTCCGTTGAGCTTCCACTACCAGTGGGTCGGGCCCGGCGTTCAATGGGACCAGGTCCTCCTGGGCCTGGTCGAGGTTCGCCAGGGCTACGGCCACTTGTTTCTCCTCCGCCTCCAGTTCCACCGGGTCGGATCCAGCTAATAGTTCCGCCAGTTTTGCCGAGGCATCTTCGGAACTGGCTTCAACGAGGGCCAGCTCCTTCTCTCTGAACTCTATCTCCAGGGGATCTGGGCCGGCTTCCAAGTCCGCCAGAGCCGTTTGGGCGGATGTAAGCTGTTCCTCGGCTTTAGCGACTGCAGCCTCGGCATTGGAGATGGCCTTGGCTGCCTGAGTCTCCACTGTATTCAGGTTGTCGGCAGCCGATACCACAGCATCCCAGCCATCGTCCATCTCCTTCTTGACACACTGGGTGCCAAGAGTGATAACGATGTCCTCGCAGGTAGGAAGTAGGTTGCCGGGAGCCCAATTCATCCAGACGTACACGACAACCTCGCTCCAAGGGGTTGCCAGATCGTCGGGGGGCGGTCCCTCTGCCAGGGACCCTTTATTGAAGTCCACAAAGCGCGTATCGGGATCGAAGAGGGCATACAGGTCGACTCCCAGGGAGTCCATTATCGCGTCCGGGTCCAGGCTTTCGTCTACTTCGGCTGCGTCAACCCCCAGCCACTTTTGGAAGGTCTTCTGGTATCCCTCCAAAGCTGTGCTCAAGACATCCTCTGCGGACCCCAACTTTGTGTCCCACTCCTTGCGAGCCAGGGAGAGGTCTCTTACGGCGTTTGCCAATGCCGTGCCCGCGAAATCTACCTGAGACTGACTCGTCGCGATGTTTTCGTCGCTAGGACCACCTTTGACATCGTCCAACGCCTCCCGAGCGTTCTGCACGGAAATCTTAGCGCTGGTGACTGTCGTTTCTGCCTGGGCTAAGTCCTGGGCCGTGGATTCCGAAATCATCGAAAGGGCATCCCTGGCATTCTGCAAGGACAGTTTAGCATTGGCTACATTTGCCTCGGCCTGAGCTATGTCCTGAGGCGTCGGCGCCATCAGGTCGGCCAGGTCATCCCGTGCGCTCTGGAGTGCCAGCCTGGCGTTGGCCACCTTTGCTTCAGCCTGGATAAAGTCCAGATTGGAATGAGGGTCTTTTGCCTTCCCGAGGTCATCTTCCGCGTTTTGCAAATCGATCCTGGCCTGGGCCACCGCTTGCGCTAGAGATGCTACAGTTGTCTCGTCAAGCTTTGCCAGTTCCTGCCCTTCCGTGACCTGCTGACCCTCCTCGACCAGCACCTCTCCGATGGTCCCCTGGGCGTCAAAGGTCAGGGTTTCTCTGCCGGGGAAAATCAGGCTGCCGCTGACTGAGACCTGGTTGGTCAGGTTGCCCCGTTGCACGGGTATTAGCTGCTGGTTCTCGTTCAGACCTGACCCGCCTGTACCCGCCACCGCCATGTAAATCCCGAAGGTCGCTCCCGCCGCCCCTACCAGAACGGCCATCAGCAGGCCGGCTTGCCATGGTTTGATGATTTTCAACGTGTCCCAAAATGCTCGCATGGATTCCTTCACCTTGTTCGTTTTTTGAGCGTCTGATTCCTGCCGTTTCTTTTCGTTAAATCGCTCTTTAAGATGCACTCATGAGTGGGTGTCAGGTAACCCTCAACGGCGGCTCAATTTTAGGGAATTATAACTAATCCTTGACAAAGGTGGGGTAATCAGCTATGTTTGAACCAGAGAAACAACGGGCAAGGAGAACGATTATGGCAGGCCCTGGGAAGTCCCACAGAATCGGAATCAGCCTAAAAGAACTGTTCGACAGGTTTCCCGATGAGGATGCGGCCCGCAAGTGGTTCGAGGATACCCGCTGGCCGAATGGCCGGGCCTGTGGCAAGTGCGGGAGCGTCAAGACCCGCGAAGTCTCGAACGCTACTCCCATGCCCTACTGGTGCACAGACTGCCGCTCCTATTTCAGCGTCAAACTCGGTACGGTCATGCAGGGTTCCAACCTGCCGATGCGCAAGTGGGCCATTGCGATCTACCTCGTGACGACAAACCTCAAGGGCGTATCCAGCATGAAGCTACACCGCGACCTGGAGATTGCCCAAAAGAACGCCTGGCATATGCTGCACCGCATCCGCAAGGCCATGCAGGGCGGTGACCCGCTGTTCAACGGGCCGGTCGAAGTGGATGAGACGTATATCGGCGGGAAGGAAGCTAATAAGCACGATGACAAGAAGCAACGCAAGGGGCGCGGGCCGGTTGGCAAGGCCGCCGTCGTCGGGGCCAAGGACAGGGAGACGAATCAGGTAACCGCCATGCCGGTAAGCTTTAGCCCGAATCCACCGAAGGACACGGATGGACGGCGTGAGGACAGCGGAAGGGGGTGGGTGAGGGAGCTACAGGGGAGATGGCCTGGGGTCTTGGGGTAGATGGGAGGCCGGCGGACGGTCTTCAGTCGCCGCACAGGGCCCCTAAGGCCCTATGCGGGAGTTGCGATGCGCGGGATGGCGAGAGGATACGCAGCAGGGGACTCTCGCGACCGGGGTGGCGCGAGATTGCGGGGACGTTGGGTCAGTTACAGGCTGGCCGTCAGGCCGGGAACGGAATGGCTTGCAGCCGGGCCAAGGCGCGACTGAACTGGGTTTCCCAAGGCCAGCGCCGGGGGAGATGCAAAGTGAGGCGGCGCGCCGAGCGGGTGATCCGTCCCACCAGAGCGAAGACCCGCCGCCTGAGGGTCTTGGTGATCAGGGTCCCCTCGCCCAGACCAATCCGCGCCGTCCAGCGGGCGAGGTTATGCGCCATCACCTGGACCGCCAGCCAGGCGCCGTTGGCGGCGAAGCGCCCCGACGGCATGTGGTTCAGCCCGACGCCGTACTTGAGGTCGCGTATGGCGTTCTCGACCTCGGCGTGGCGGCGATGATCGGCCTCCAGTTCCAGCGTCTCCCCATCGCGGTCGGTGATGAAGGCGTGATAGCTGTATCTGGCGAAGAGGGCGAGCTGGGAACCGGGCGTCGGCTTCACCCGCCGGACAATGAGCCGCACCGGCGCGGCGTCCGGCTTGGTCTGGAACGGGGTGTAAGTCGTCTCGGCGACATCGGCGGTGCCGTCCATCCAGTAGGGAATGGGAGTCCAGTCCTCCTCTGGTATCGCCTCGATCAGGTCCCGCAGGCTGGCGCGCTGGCGGATGGTGATAGAGAAGCGGACATCCATTTCCCGGCAGGCGGCAACGACAGTGTGGGCGTAGAAGCCGCTGTCGGCCCGCACCGTGAGTTGTCCCCTGGCCCCACCGTAGCGCACCCGCCCCACCGTCTCACGCAGGAAGTGGGCGGCGCCACGGGCGGTGTTGGCCCGGCCCTCGCGCAGCCGGGACATCAGCACCTCGCCGGTGCCGGCGGCAATGGCCAGCAGCGGGTGATAGCCGCGGGCGCCGGTATAGCCGTGGTGGCGCGCTCCCTCCTTGGCCAGTCCATAGGTCTCGCAGATGGTCGAGTCCAGGTCGATGGTCAGGGGCGAGTCGCCGGGTCCGGCCCCAGCGGCCCAGGCCCGGGCCAGCAACTGGCGGCTCACGCGGTCGAGTTGACGGACATGCCCCCACCGGAAACTGCGCAGGAAGGTCTCCAGGGTGGATGACGCCTTGACCACGCAGCCTAGAACACCGACCGTCCCACCAGCGCGCAGCGCATCGGCGTCGTCGATGCAGTCGCCGCCTGCCGGCGCGGAAGCGACCAGCGTCAGCATCTTGTCCCCAGTGTTCGCCCGTCCCGGCGCTCCGCCGAGGTCAAGGTGATGGTCGACGAGTTCCCGCAGGCCCAGGTGCCGGGCTAGGGTGGCCGGCAGGAGCAGGCCGGCATTGGCCACCAGGCGATGGTCGTCAAAGAGGATGCGCATACGGTCGGGTTTGTTCTGTGGCAGCATCTATTGGGTGCTCCTTGTTTCCGGGCTGGTTTCTGTTCCAAAACCATTATCCCAGATTCAGAGGAGCACCCGCTGGCTTCTTCAAGGGCTGTCCCCAAGGACGTCCTTCGGTGGATTCGGGCTAAGACTGCTCGCGGAGTAAGGGAGCGTTGGGGCGAAGTGGAGCATTCTGGTGAATAGACTGTTGATGGTGATGGTCGTGCTCGCGTTAGGAGCAGTTTTAGCCGCCTGTGGAACAGCAAACGCCCCGGAAGTCCCTCCACCCACCTCAACGGAGCTTCCCGCCAGTGCCACCGACGCCCCTAGTGAAGCTCCGCTCAACGCTACGGAGATTCTTGCTCATACCCAAGAGATGATGGACAGCAGAGCTTCCGGGGCAGTTTCGCCTTTGCACCTTCGAGGCCCATGCCAACGTTCACCTATCCTCCAGGCCTCACTCTCCTTCAAGATATGGGCGGCGATTGGCCTCCATTCCTCCTCCTCTCCCGTGGGACGGCCTTATCCTCGGAAAGCGGCACACGTTGGCTAACGTCGCCTGACAACTCCAGCTCTGGGCTCTTCTTTGGCGTCATATCAGACCCACGGGTCGCACTGCGCTTCCCCGACGCTCCGGAGATCGTCGGGGAAGAGGCCATCGACGGCCACACCTATCTGGTCGTGTCTACCGGCCTCGACGTGGAGGCCCTCGTGGATATGACACCTCCCCAGGAGCCTCACGTACGGGCTATCTTGAGCTTTTCCTGCCCGGAAGGGGCCGACGCCCAAAAGCTTGAGGGGCTGGGCTACGAGGTATTCGGGTACCCTCTGGAAGACTCTGCCGAGTGGGAGGCGTTTAAAGGACCTTACCATCTGAGTTTCTCCGAACGTGCCGACCGTCCAGGTCAGCCGCGAAGCGAATGGGACGTACGAGTCACCGTCATCGTCCAGGGGATCACCACGCTGGAAGCATCGGCCAAGCAAGAACTGCGTGCAGCTTTGGCAGCTTACGGCGCCGACCCGGACCTCGTGGAGAACGCGCGCGTTATGCCCGTTGCTCAGGACGCAAGTGAGTACATGAGTCAGCAGTTACAGGAGGTGAGGGTCCGGCTGTGGATAGACGAGGAGACGGGCCTGGTTCGACGCATGGCTATCGGGCAAGGCTCTTCAAACACGGACGAAGGTGTGGTCGGGTTCTGGGGCTACGGCGAAAACATGCAGCTAGAAGCGCCCACCCAGGTTATGGATTTCCGGCGGGCCGATGCCTTGGATGGGGTAGCTCAGCGGGGCTTTCACGCGCTCAACGAAGCGTTGCAGTATTACGAAGAGCAACACGGCCGCTACCCAGATGCGCTGACGCCGGAGTCGGTGGGGGATGCCCTGGAAGCCCTGAGACTTGTCTGGCCCATCAACCCATTCAGCGGTGCCCCCATACACCACGCGCCGGACAGCCCTGGGAATTACAGCTACACGAGCTATGGGAACGACTACACGCTCCAGGTCCAGGGCTGGGACCACCCGGTCACATCCAGAACGGCGGTGTCCGGTGAAACAGGGGATGCTCCGAAGGCGGACACGCTGGAGGAGGACCTGGACTACGTAAGATCCTTGGACTTCCCCGTGTTCTGGCTGGGGTTGAAGTCCGGTGCACCGGCCCAGGGCGAAGCGGCGCTACCTCCGCTGACGTTGACCGAGGCTGTCGCATGCCCACCGGAGCCAGCTTGCATTTGGCCCGTCCGCTTCGTCTACGGGACGGCGGAACACGGCTCCAGGCTCTTGTCGTTTTTGGAAAGACCCCATGGTGCCAGCAATTCCCCGGAAGGCGAGCAAATGGAGATTGATGGGCTTCATGCGACCGTAGCTATCTCAAAGGAACCATTGCCTGCCCGCGCCGATCTCTCTGTATGGCAGGCCACCGTTTGGCTGCCGGTGAGCGTCATACGAGTCGTAGCGACCACCATCACGGAGGACCCCGAGGGAAATCCCTTCAATAGCGAGCTTGGCCTCACTGCGACACTAAGCCTGCTGATGGAGTTGCGGTAGAACACCGCTGGCGATGGAAAGGGCATGCGTAAAGTGAGCCGCTGGCAACTATCTGGGGTTCCTATGCTAGGGCTGGCGTCCATCCTGGAGCAAACGGTGAAGAGCCTTCACGAGGCCAACGAGCACCCTTCAACCGACGCCTCCGAGCAGTACACTATCCTGGACGGGCTGAAACTGCTTTCGGATGACAAGTTCAGAAGCAGGGTCTTGGCCAAGGTCAGCGACCCCTACCTGCTGGAGTGGTGGGGCCGGGACTTCCGGTCCTGGCACCGCCAGTACAAGGCCGATGCCCTGGCCCCCGACTGTCACAACCAGAGCTCGCATGAGGATTCTCATCGATCGGACGACAGTCTTCTTGGCCATTGCTCCCTCCAGCATGTCTCCCTTCTATCTCTCTACTGGGCCGATTCTACTACCCCATTTACGGTGGTTCAAGGCTTAGGCGGAGGTGGGGAGGTGAGATAGGTTTTGCGGATTCCCTCTCTGGCGAAAGGGAATCGTCCATCATCTCTCGAACAGCCACACCTCACCTTCCACTATCGCGGCAAGTTTGTCAAAAGGACTGTATCCATCTATGCTGTAAATGGGCGTTCCTAGTGCTAGTAATGCAGCGTCGCCGTTCTGAGCCTGATAGCCCGATGGGAGGAGATTGGCGTCGAGACTGAACGCGACTCGGTAAAGTACGGGTCCCAGCATAGATTGGTCCATCTGGGGTTCGTCTGTAATCTTTGATCTCATGTAGTACAGCGTATCATCAAACCTAATTAGGTTGAGCCAATCCTGGATGGCATTCCTCGGCCACGCGCCTTCGTATTGAAGGCCTTCCTGGATACGTGACATTACATTGACATCTGCCAGTGCCTCCTCAAGTGCGCCTCCACCTTTGCTTTGAGGATCGTGGCGCCAACCTTGTTATCTACATCCAATACCGCTTGAGCTCCGGAGGGGACATGCGTGACATAGGCTAGACGGCCGAGCTTCGGATCATGGGTGAAGGCAACTACGACTCCGTGGTCAAGGTCTATTCGGTAATCCGGTACCGAATGTGCATTGTCCGTCGAAACGGAAAGACGCTCTGGCGTCGGAGAAGGATCAGGTTGAGCCGAACGGACAGTAAGGCCACTACCGCAAGGGGACAATACAGTGAAACAGGTAAGCAGAATGGATAAGAAGCGGCCCTTGGACCCAATTCGATCAACATTGCCCTTGGTCTCGGTTGCTTACATGACTTCTAACGTTCTCAAGTGAGTGATGTCAAGCGAAGCTATCGCTGTTTCCTGTCGGAACACACCAATATATGACTCCCACCGCTGAGGGAGCGAGAGTAGCCCGATGTACCACCGACAACAGTGCGTGAAACCCAGCCCATTGTCAATATGATTGGGGGATTGGATTCTGGTGGGGTGAGCGCGGACCGGGCTTGTCTTCGCCGGGTCGCAGCCCCGATAATGAGTACCTGGGCTGTTTCCACGCCCTGGCGAAGGGTGACGCGGCGCAATCACAGGCGTTGGTCAGAGCAAGCTCTCGACGGGAATGCGATGAGCCTCCAACGCATGCGGGCCGTTCGAGGCTCATGGGGCCTATTCGGGGTAGCCTGAGCGAGTCCTTATATTGGACCTCCCACCGAAAAGTTCGCAATTCGGTACGTGCAGGCCCAGTTGACAGGGATCGAACCAGTCATGGGAGAGCCAACTCGTCCGTCCCGGCTCGCTAGTGTCTAACAATCTGACCTGGCTTGAATGGACCCAAACCGACCGCCCACGAGTACTTAAGTTTTCCGTGTCGATTGAGTCCGTCAAATGAAGGTTCTTGATTTTGTATAGTTTGGTGGGCCCGGCGCAGCGGATTCTCAGAGCGCCGGGCCAGCGGCCGGGGCCTTATTCCATGTTGAACACACCCTGCACTGTGATGGTCACGCTGAGTTCGCCGCCGCTGATGGGGGTATCAACCGCGGAGCTCTGGACTGCTTTCAACGTTGCGTACTCCAAGAAGTCGTCCACTCTGGGCGAAGCGCCGACAGATTCGCTAATGAAAACTCAGGTGAGGCTGACGCGTTGTAGCCAACTGCATGGCCTTGGCGGTCATGTCTTCTACGGCCAGCTTACGGGCCTCCACTTCCAGGGGCTTCGAGTCGTCCAGTCCGAAATGAATGCCGTTGAAGCGGGCGAGGTCGCCTCCCGCCTCAACCATGTCGTCTATGACCATTCCCACCTGGTCCAGGTTCCTGATCGTCACCGAGATTTGGTTGTTGACACGGTAGCCGACCAACTCGCTCCGGTCCTTGACAGTCGGTCGAATTGGTATTCGGGGTAGATGCTGAAGCGGGTGGTCTGGATGTCCCGCTCCTCGATCCCGCGGGCCGTCAGGGCCTTCATCAAGGCGTCCATGGCCTCAGCCGCCATGCCGCGGGCCTCGGACACTGTCTTGGCCACGGCCTCGACGCCTCCGTTGATGGTGGCGATGTCGGGCGCGGCGGTCATTCGGCCCACCCCGGTCACCCAGATGCCGGATTGCTTACCGTTGGAAGCCTGGTAAGAGCCTTCCATCTTGGTGAGCGCTTGGTTCACGCGCTCCTCGATGCGCATGACTTGGGCAGCGCTTTCGTCGGGCGGTTGGGCGGGGGTATCGTTGGAGGTGCATGCGCTGGCTATCAGGAACAGTGCTAACATCCCGGCCAGCGCCGCCGGTAGGATGTTCCTGTTTATGTAAGTCCACAGTCTATTCATCCCTCACCTCCTGAGTTGTTCGGAAGTTATGGCGTAACCGCCCGATGAGATGTTCCCGGCACCACTGCCTCTAAACCCGAATCCACCGAAGGACACGGATGGACGGCGTGAGGACAGCGGAAGGGGGTGGGTGAGGGAGCTACAGGGGAGATGGCCTGGGGTCTTGGGGTAGATGGGAGGGCGGCGGAGGGTCTTCAGTCGCCGCACAGGGCCCCTAAGGCCCTATGCGGGAGTTGCGATGCGCGGGATGGCGAGAGGATACGCAGCAGGGGACTCTCGAGACCGGGGTGGCGCGAGATTGCGGGGACGTTGGGTCAGTTGCAGGCTGGCCGTCAGGCCGGGAACGGAATGGCTTGCAGCCGGGCCAAGGCGCGACTGAACTGGGTTTCCCAAGGCCGGCGCCGGGGGAGATGCAAAGTGAGGCGGCGCGCCGAGCGGGTGATCCGTCCCACCAGAGCGAAGACCCGCCGCCTGAGGGTCTTGGTGATCAGGGTCCCCTCGCCCAGACCAATCCGCGCCGTCCAGCGGGCCAGGTTATGCGCCATCACCTGGACCGCCAGCCAGGCGCCGTTGGCGGCGAAGCGCCCCGACGGCATGTGGTTCAGCCCGACGCCGTACTTGAGGTCGCGTATGGCGTTCTCGACCTCGGCGTGGCGGCGATGATCGGCCTCCAGTTCCAGCGTCTCCCCATCGCGGTCGGTGATGAAGGCGTGAAAGCTGTATCTGGCGAAGAGGGCGAGCTGGGAACCGGGTGTCGGCTTCACCCGCCGGACAATGAGCCGCGCCGGCGGGGCGTCCGGCTTGGTCTGGAACGGGGTGTAAGTCGTCTCGGCGACATCGGCGGCGCCGTCCATCCAGTAGGGAATGGGAGTCCAGTCCTCCTCAGGTATCGCCTCGATCAGGTCCCGCAGGCTGGCGCGCTGGCGGATGGTGATAGAGAAGCGGACATCCATTTCCCGGCAGGCGGCAACGAACAGTGTGGGCGTAGTAGCCGCTGTCGGCCCGCACCGTGAGTTGTCCCCTGGCCCCGCCGTAGCGCACCCGCCCCACCGTCTCACGCAGGAAGTGGGCCGCGCCACGGGCGGTGTTGGCCCGGCCCTCGCGCAGCCGGGACATCAGCACCTCGCCGGTGCCGGCGGCAATGGCCAGCAGCGGGTGATAGCCGCGGGCGCCGGTATAGCCGTGGTGGCGCGCTCCCTCCTTGGCCAGTCCATAGGTCTCGCAGATGGTCGAGTCCAGGTCGATGGTCAGGGGCGAGTCGCCGGGTCCGGCCCCAGCGGCCCAGGCGTGGCCGGGCCAACAACTGGCGGCTCACGCGGTTGAGTTGACGGACATGCCCCCACCGGAAGCTGCGCAGGAAGGTCCCCAGGGTGGATGGCGCCTTGACCACGCAGCCTAGAACACCGACCGTCCCACCAGCGCGGAGCGCATCGGCGTCGTCGATGCAGTCGCCGCCTGCCAGCGGGAAGCGACCAGCGTCAGCATCCTGTCCCCAATCGCCCGTCCCGGCGCTCCGCCGAGGTCAAGGTGATGGTCGACGAGTTCCCGCAGGCCCAGGTGCCGGGCTAGGGTGGCCGGCAGGAGCAGGCCGGCATTGGCCACCAGGCGATGGTCGTCAAAGAGGATGCGGATACGGTCGGGTTTGTTCTGTGGCAGCATCTATTGGGTGCTCCTTGTTTCCGGGCTGGTTTCTGTTCCAAAATATTATCCCAGCTTCAGAGGAGCACCCGCTGGCTTCTTCAAGGACTGTCCCCAAGGACGTCCTTGGTGGATTCGGGCTAAAGCAATGGGGAAGGAGCCGATAGACGCCATGCTGGACCTGGCGATAGATGAGAAGTTGCAGACCGAGCTAGCTGTTCCCGGGACGGCCTCAGACCCCAAGGCAAATGCCGAGGTTGTGAACAACCCCTACCTTCATCATTCATTTTCCGACGGCGGCGCTCACGGGCTGTTTCACATACAGCCACATTGGCCCGTAACCATCCTGGCGGTTTTCAGTCGCGATGAGGGCGTGATCAGCCTTGAGGCGGCTCATAACAAGATCAGCGCTTTCCCGGCTTGGCTTACTGGATTCAAGGATAGAGGTATCATCCGGCCGGGTGGTTGGGCGGACCTGATGATCTACAATCTCGAGGAGTTGGGAGTCATGTACGATGAATTTGAGGAAGTACACCTTGTCAGTGACTTCCCCGGTGGAGCGAAAAGGAAGGTTCAAAAGCCCACGGGAATGAGATACGTCATGGTCAACGGCGAGGTGACCTTCGAGAACAACGAATGCACGGGCGCCACGCCGGGCAAGCTGCTCCGTAGCTACGACATGGGCGGCTAGCTAGTCTTACAAGTTTGCACAGTGGGCAAAGCGATCGGTCAAATGACGAGCTGCGTCCCGCCGGTAATACCCTCTAGATGATGCCTCTTTTGTTGATGTTCAAACCCGCCGAGGCGCCGGTGTAGCCAGCGCTATTCTGTAGCGTTATTCAAAGGAAGGCTGGAGAATATCGCCGGGCGGCGCCGTCACGGCCCGGAAGGAAGTGGTGCTCTTCTAGGTGGCTGGGGGGATCTAGGAGAAGCGCAACTGAATCTGAGAGTTGACGCTTGATGCGTACCGGAAGCCTGGTAAGATGCTGGTTGACATGCATCGAGAGGCAAGCATATACTTTTATCCGTAGTAGGCCGGGATGAATTGAATCGGGAATCCTCGCCTAAAAAGCCCAAAAAGTGCTTTGCAGGATTCAATTCCGAAATATGGACCGGATATCCGGAACTTGAGTTACATACGTAATCTTGATCTGGTGACTGGGGCGGAATAAACCGGGAGGTGGTGGCGTGGCTGAGTTCGATCTGGTTATTCGCGGTGGCTCAGTTGTAGATGGAACAAATATCCCTCACTACAATGCTGACATTGCGGTGAAAGACGGACGAGTGGCCATGATCGGCGGCAGAATCAGAGGAGCCGGCGCCGAAGAGTTGGACGCCAGCGGATGCATCGTGGCTCCCGGAGCCATCGACTTGCACACCCACTACGATGGCCAGCTCAACTGGGACCCATACGCCACGCCGTCGGGCTGGTTCGGGGTGACCTCCCTAACCATCGGCCAGTGTGGCTTCGGATTTGCTCCCACCAGGCCGGAAGACAGAGACCTGAACATGCGGATGATGAACCGTATAGAAGCCATACCCCTGGAGTCCATGCGCAAAGGGATTCGCTGGGACTGGGAGACCTTCCCGGAATATCTGGACAGTCTGGACCGCCAGGGGCTGGGCGTCAACGTCGGGGCCCTGGTTCCCTTCTCGCCCCTCCGCGGTTATGTTCTAGGCATGATGGCGGCCCGAGAGCGGACCTCGGTGACAGAGCCGGAGCTAAACCAGATGAAGGAGCTGTTCTACGAGGGGATGTAGGCAGGGGCCTTTGGTGTCGCCGGGAACCGGAGTGGAGAGGACCACCCCGAGGATGGCAGCTACCTTCCCAGCCACGTGGCTTCCTAACGAGGAATGGCTGGGGCTTTCGGAGGTGATGAGCCAATTCAACGTTGGTCACATCGGATGGGACATAGGGAATGTGCCTGTGTTCAATGATCGTAACGAGCAGCACGAACTGCTGACCCAAATGCTCAAGGTCAGCGGCCGTCCCCTCCATTTGATCCTGGGGGGCGCGGAAAGTGCTGCCTGGATGCGATCCATGCGTGCTGAGGGGTTCCCGAGTGATAGAACAGATAGGGACTATCCCCGTAGACAACACCTTCAAGCTAGCCGAGTTCAACATGTACGACATCTTGCCCAGTTGGATCGACCCCCTGGTGGAGAGTCCAGAGAAACGGATGATCAAGCTGCAGGCGCCGGGTGTACGGGATGCCATGAAGCGGGGCGTCGAGGAATTGCGGCACCACCGGACATCCAGCATAAATACGGAGATTTACAGGATCGATTGGACCAGGGTTAGAGTCCTTGAAGTCGTATACGATCGAAACCAAAGGTACCAGGGCTTGACTGTTAACGAGGTGGCCCAAGCGACGGGCAAAGACCCGGTGGATGCTTTCCTGGACCTGGCCCTGGACGAACAGCTTCAGACTGTATTTACGGTGCCTCAAGGCCAGATAGACCCTTTCTCCGAAGACCTTTGCAACCGCGTCAAAGGACCTTACAGCCACGTCTCAGTCTCCGACGGCGGCGCCCATACCAGGTACTTTACCTCTTCCTTCTGGCCAATCTATTTTTTGGCCAACTTCATCCGGGACAGAGAGGTAATGACCATTGAGCAAGCCCACTACAAGATCAGCACCTATCCCGCCTGGATCGCAGGGTTCAAAGACCGGGGCATGTTGCGGGTAGGTGCGTGGGCCGACGTGATGGTCTATGAGCAGGATAAACTGGGCCTACTGTACGAAAAGCCCGTCTTCGCCTATGATTTCCCAGGTGGCGAGCCCCGGTTCATCCAGAAGCCCACCGGGCTGCGCTACACAATTGTGAATGGCACGGTTACTTTCGAGGGTAACGACGGCACAGGCGCGCTGCCCGGGAAGCTGCTCCGCAGCTATGATATGGTTGGCTAGATTGCTTGGCGTGTCTCAATGCTCGTAGGAAGTTAGGATAGCGAAATTGGCTACAGAAAAGTACGTACTGGATGAACCGGCCCAATCATGGGTGGAGAATACATCACAAACTCTTCCGGACCCAGAGAGAAACATCTTTGACAAGTACCTCTCACTCGGCTGGGGCATACAGCCGCAGGCCATTATGGTCAAATGCCCCGTGGGCTTCGTCAACCCGCCCCACTTCCATCCTGTGCCCCAGTTTCAAGTGGCACTGGAGGGAACTATGAGCTTTCCCGGACACTCCCTGAATGGCATAGCTGTTCATTACAGTGATGCTAATACTCCCTACGGCCCTTTCACTGTGGGCCCGGAGTTGCTATTCTCAGTCCTCCGCCCAAGAGGCACTCTGTACACAGGGTATATGAGCGACCCGGAAGCTCGGAAGCATCGGGACTCCAACGGTCGAGAGGTCTTCGGCCAAGAGGACCAGGCCGAATGGGAGACGGTGAATGGGTCTTCGGGGGGCATACGACGCAAAGTCCTATGCACTTGGATGCCTGAAACGCCGCCTAAAGCGGAATTATGGGAATACGCTCCAAACTTGCCGATTCCACAGACGGCAGCTCCGTTTGGAGAATATCAAGTCGTCGTAAAAGGATCGGCCCACTTGTCAAACCGGGAGATGAAACCCTATTCCATGCGGTTCATAAGAGGTGAAGCAACCGGTAGCCCGTTAACATCGGGGCCACAAGGTGCGACATTTCTTGTTCTTACCTTTGACGCGGCTGCCCCAAGTCCGTGATCAGGAGCCCACACATGGAAATAAACCTGCTAACAGAGGGCACTAAAGTAGGCTCGGGCTGGCAGATAGATCGACCATAAGGTAACCACAGATAAAGGAGATTACAGAAATGACCTATTCATGGTTGAAGAAGCCCAAGTCCCTGGTATTCATTCCGCTGGTGTTGCTTCTGGTAGTGGCTCTGGCCTGCGGGGAGGATGACACGCCCACTCCCAGGCCTACCAACACGCCAGTGCCTGCCACTGCCATACCATCGGCCACCGCGACCTCCGTGCCGGCCACTGCGATTCCCGCGCCCACGGCGACCCCGGTCCCAGCGGTTGTGGCGCCCACCGCCCTCGGGCCACCCACCCCGACGACCCCTCCAGTTAGGGACGAGCTAGAACCCATCTACGGCGGCATCATTCCAATGAACAGCAACACCGACATCGGGACCTGGGACCCCCACGCCTCCAGGCAGACATTAGAGGTCGCGGCGGTGAGCCCACTTTTAACCGGCTTGATTCATTACGACCCCCTCCGCCCAGGCGTTATAATCTGCGACCTGTGCGAGGAGTTTAGCGTCAGCCCGGACGGCAAGTCGTGGACCTTCAAGCTGCGCAAGGGCGTTATGTGGTCGGATGGAACAGAGACCACCGCCGAGGACGTGAAGTTCAGCTTCGACCGCATCGTGGAACCCGAGGCGCGCAGGCCCCTCACGGGCCGCATCAAGGCCTATTATGACCGGTCAGAGGTGGTTGATCCGTACACGGTGATCATACACAACAAAGCTCCGGCGGCAGCCTTCACCCGGATCATAGCCCTGGACTACTTCAAGGTGTATCCCAAGCACTGGGTGGAGGCTGGGAACGACCCCAAAGTCCACGCCAACATCATGGGCAACGGCGCCTTCCTGCCCGTGAATTACACGGAAGCCATAAGCTTCGAGCACGAGAAGAACCCCAACTATTTCAGGAAAGGCCAACCATATATCGACGGCATCAAGGTCTTCATCCTCACCGACCCAGGCACCGAGATTGCGGCTTACAGGACTGAGAGGGTATTGATGGGTCCCCACAACAGCCAGGGAATCGATAGCCTCAACAGGCTGGTCAAGGACGAGGACTTCTTGAAGAAGTTCGACATCTGGTGGCTCCCCGGGATCAACGGAATTCATCTGATCGTCAACGTCGAGAAGCCACCCTTCGATAACCCCATAGTGAGGGAGGCCATTAACCTGGCCATTGACCGCCGGCCCATCGTGGATAACATAGGGGGCGGGAGGTTCACTATCGGCAAGGCCATGGGGCCCAACAATCCCTTCGCTCTCCCAGACGAAGAGATACTGGCCAGGCCCGGCTTCAGAGAGCTGAATGGGCAGAAACACCCCGACGACATCGCCAGGGCCAAGCAGCTCTGGGCCGAGGCCGGCTTCGGGCCAAACAACATTTTCAAGGGCGAGATGATTACCATCACCTCCAAGCCCCACCCCGACCAGGCCCAGATCATCAAGGAGCAGCTTAAGCAGGTCCTGGAGTACATAGATCTGGGTTTCACGTCCATGGAAGCCGGGGCGTGGATTAACGCCCTCACACAAACCGAGTTTGACATGTCCTCCTCTGGACTGAGCAGCGCAACCAACGACCCCGACGAGCGCTTCGCAGCCATCTACCTCAAGGGGTCCAGGAACTGGGCCCGCCACGAGGTTGCGGGTGTTAGGGCGCTGTTTGAGGCCCAGAGCCAGGAGTTGGACCCTGTGAAGCGCAAGGAGATCAACTTTGAGATGCAACGGCTGGTGCTGGACAGCGCCCCTGCCACCATGGAGACCGCGTGGGAGACCCAGGCGGTTCTGGCACACAAGAGGATCATGACCAAGGCTGGGCGCTACGTGTCGCAGGCCCGGTCGTCCTTCCAGCATTACCACGAGTGGCTCCTGCCAACGACCCCCGATAGGCCTGCCTACGGGACCGAATAGGAACCTATCACTGTAACCCTCATACGACCCTACCCTTATAGATAGAGAGAAGAACGCCGGGGACCAGGATTATCCTGGTCCCCGGCCAATTGTATGGAACCTGATGCAGGAATATATCTGGCATATTTTGTTAATTAATTCGAACCATCCCTACCGATGAGAGAACCCAAGCTAAAACCCAACGGAAAGCCGAATAGATCATCGGGACCCCTAACGTGCTGGTGCCGAACAACAACCTGGCGGGTATTTAGCTGAGGCGAGGAAGCCACAATGCCAAGCAAACTCATTCAGGGTGATAAGCTACCCCCCATTACACTGAACTTGATTCATGGGGACGACATTAGCCTCCCCGAAGGAATAAATTGCAGGTACCTGGTGCTGCTTTTCTACAGAGGCAATTGGTGACCCCCCTGCCGCCGGCAGTTAGCCAGCTTTCAAGCCAAATGGAGCGAACTGGAAGACTTGGGCGCCATGGTAGTGGCCGCTACCGTAGATGACCGGGGGTCCACCATCGCCATGGCCCATGAGAACGGCCTCACATTACCCATCGCCTACGGGTTGGAGGAGGCCCTGTTACAGAAGTTCGATCCCTGGTGGGCCGAGGACCACCATGGACACTATCCCCAACCAATGGAGTTCATGGTCCTCCGGGGAGGGACCATCTTCGGCTCCATGTATGCATCGGGTCCGGTAGGCCGGATGCAAGTTGACGAAGTCCTAGCGTCCCTTCGAGGCCGTGAGCGAAGGAGGCTCGGCGCCTAGCAAAGGATGAGAGATAGAGGCCACCGGTCAGGGCATCCACCTTACGGATGCAAGATTGGTGCATAGTGACCGCTCGGCAACCTCAGCCCTATGGCCGAAGGATGCCGCTGGGGTTGACACCCGAACTTATGGCAGGTAGGGTACGGATGATGAGCGTCCTGACCGTGACCGGCTGCCCAACCAGCGGCCCTGCCCGTGCCACGTGGGTGTGTTGGCTACCAGAGCACCACGAAGCTAAACTATTCGACAACGACAGAACATGCGGAGATATTGTGTCAAAGGCGGAAGTCATTGAGTACCTGGCCACATGCCTCAACTTGCCAATTTGAGCGGGCCTGAGAGAAGCTTCTGCCCGCGGCATTTCCAGCAATCCAAATTTACAAGTCCGGGCCTTGGGGCCCATCCCCCCGCGGATAGCCGGAGATGAACGTGTCGCCCGTCTCAGGATCAGAATAAGCGCCATGATGCAGTATTACATTATTAGACGGGTGCTGCTTTTCTTCCCCACCATTGTGGTGCTGTCCCTGCTGGTGTTCCTATTTCTTCGCATCATCCCTGGAGACCCTGCGGAGCTAATTTTGACCGGGGGTCCAGGCGCATCCGGTACCTTCAGCCAGGAAGACCTGGATAACTTGAAGCGTAGGTTGGGTACAGACAGGTCCCTGCCCGCCGAGTACGGCACCTGGATTTGGGACATGCTACAAGGAGACCTGGGGACCTCGTACGTCCGCGGAGTTTCAATTTCCGATGAGTTAAAGGACCGGGTCCCGCTGACATTAGAGTTGGCGGCCTTGGCCATCATAATCAGCTTCGCTCTAGCGCTACCGTTAGGGATCATCTCAGCTCTGGCTCAGGATACCGTGTTCGACTACGTCGCCCGGGTGATTAGCTTTATCGGGGTGGCGATCCCCAACTTCGTGGTGGGATTGGTTACCGTGTACCTCTTGGTCCGATTTTTTGACTGGATTCCCCCTTTGGGCTACACGGCGCCCTGGGAGGGGCTTGGCACCAATCTTCAGCAGTTAATCTTCCCGGCACTTACGCTCGCCGTTTTCCTGATGGCGTTCATAGCCCGGGTGACCCGCTCTTCCATGCTTGAGGTGCTTCGTGAGGACTACATCAGAACTGCTCGGGCCAAGGGGCTGATGGACCGCAGTGTGGTCTTGGGTCATGCTCTCAAAAATGCAGCAATGCCGGTTCTTACAGTATCAGGCTGGAATTTCGGGATATTGTTGGGTGGGGCGGTGATAGTGGAGGAGATCTTCGTATTGCCTGGAATGGGCCAACTCCTGGTAGACTCCATATTCTCAAGGGATTATCCGGTTATCCAGGCCGAAGTGTTGATTATAGCTGGAATGGTACTCCTCCTGAACCTGATAATCGACCTGTTGTATGGGTTTCTGGACCCGAGGATCCGTTATGGATAAGGGTCAGTAGCCGTGGGCGTCAAGTGGCAGGAGAGGTCTGTGGCTGGCCTATCGAGAAACTCGAGGCCTGCGACTAGGTATCTGTTGGTATACACCCTACTACGAGTTGTGATAGTCAGCGGCTTCGGGGGCTTTCTAAAATTTGCCATACGAAAACCGTTGGGTGCTATTGGAGCTATGACCCTGGTTGGCTTCCTCGTTGTCGCCATCGCGGCGCCATACATTTCACCCGCAGATCCGAAAGTGATAGACGTTGGCCAGAAATACGCAGCGCCGGGTGACGTTACGCCGAAAGGACAGCGGTTCCTTTTGGGAAGCGACCAATTGGGCAGGGATACCCTAAGCCGTTTAATATATGGCTCTCGAATATCATTTCGGGTTGGACTGATCAGTGTAGGCATTGGGGTTACTTTGGGAGCTCTAGTCGGAATAGTCACCGCCTATTTGGGTGGCAAGGTCGACCTTATAGCACAGCGGGTTGTAGATGCGATGATGGCGTTTCCTGCACTTATTCTAGCCTTGGGGATATTGGCCGTAATGGGCCCATCTGTGAACAACGTAATCTTCACTTTGGCTGTGTTATTCATACCTGGGTCTAGTCGGGTGGTACGCTCTGAGGCCCTTAGGGTCATACAATCGGACTATGTTGAGGCGGCAAAGGCGATCGGTGGTGGCAACCTTCGGATTATATTCTATCATGTCCTGCCCAACTGTATGGCCCCATACATTGTCTTCGCCACCGCGAATCTTGGCCTCGCGATCGTGGTGGAAGCTTCCCTGAGTTTTCTTGGAGTAGGGACCCCGATAGATGTGCCATCATGGGGAGGCATGTTGACCGATGCAGGCAGCAAGTATATCGAAGTTGCCCCCTGGCTGATACTGTTTCCCTGCCTGGCCATTGCCATCGTGGTATTCGCCGTAAATATGCTGGGCGATGCGCTAAGGGACGTGCTGGACCCGCGTCTGCGGGGAACCGGATAAAGTCTAGCCTTGTAGGCATGCCTCTGGCTCAGCATCTGGCGAAGGCAAGAGGGACGCGGTTGTAGAGGGTTACAGGATTAGCCAACCCGCCAAATTTTCAGTGGTTATCGTGCGACCTATCCAGGATCCCCAGGCCTTCAAGCGCCAAACCGTAACCGAGCATGTCTTGCATAAGACGCCTGAGTTGGATTGTGAAGACAACCCTGGTGTATCGCAAAGTTAGGGAAGGGCGCTGGGCCAGTTGCTCCGCAAGCTCCCATGCCCTGGGCAGAAGTTTTTCCCTGGGCAGCACCTCGCTGACCACGCCGAGATCCATGGCTTCCTGGGCCGAGAGCTTCTGGCCCGTCAGCAAAAAGTACCTGCCCCTGTTCTGACCCAGAAGCAGGGGCCAGACTACCTGCACCCCGTCTCCCGGTACAACGCCTGCTTGAAAATGGGCCGGATCCTGAAAGACAGCGCTCTCCGACGCCAGAACGATGTCAGAGAGCAGGGGGATTTCGGCCCGATAAGTAGCCGGGCCGTTGATGGCGCTGATGATGGGCGCCTCAATCTCCAGAAGGTTAGTAAGGAGCCTTTTGCTGTCCCAATAGACCGGGTCCCAGTCTCGCGGGCTTTTGATAGGGGGCGCCGGCCCTCCCCTTCCAGCGCAGAAGTTGTCGCCCGTGCCTGTCATTATCACAACCTTGTTTTCGGGGTCGCTGCCAATGTCACCGAAGGCAAGACCAAAATCCCGGTTGGGGATAAGGCCATACCGCAAGCTTTCCCCTTCTGTGTGGAAGGTAATCTGGAGGATTCCGTCCCGTCGTTCCATGCGGATGTTCTCGTATTTGCCAGCGTACTCTTCCAATCGCGCCATCTCTCTAACTCCTCTTCAGCTTCGTCCTCCTGGAATTATACTTCAAATCTTGGGACCGGATGGCATCGCCAGAAAGGACCTGAGCTATTCCAAAGCTTCTGTGTGACCCAGGTCCTCGCTCCGTCACCTGGGCCCAAGAAGTACAGTTTGACAAGACAGCAAAAATCTGATACAGTCCTTTAGGTTTTATTTCACCGTTTTTGCAAATCTGAACAAAGTGTATGGAGGTAGGACTGTGACCGATCGATGGCTGCGGAGCCCCAAGTGGATAATACTGGCGGCTATGATGGCGGCGCTGATGGTTGTCGCGTTAGCTTGTGGAGATGACGCCACTCCCGGTCCCACTCCAACTCCGATCGACGTATCAGTTATAACTTCGGGAATTTCAGCGGACCTACAGAAGTCGATAGCGGATGCTCTGGCAGGGATAGAGGTTCCAGATGTCGTGTCTGAGGCCCAGATACGGCAGCTAGTCGAAGGGGCAATGGCTCAGGTGCCCGAGGGCCTCACCGCAGCGGATGTGCAGACAATTGTCGACCGGGCGGTCACCGCCAGCGCCACAGAGGCCGTGGACCAAGAGGATGTCGCACGGGCAATAGCCCAGGCGCTAGCCCAGGCACAAGCAGCAGCTCCGAAGCCTCTGTCTGCGTTTGACATAGGTAGAATAGTTAGAGGGGCCATACCCGCGACTCCAACCCCCGCCCCGACGGCAACTCCGATACCAACCCCAGATCCCAGGGCATTGGCCGTCGCCTTAAGGTACGGCGGGATTGTCCCTATGATGACCATGTCTGAGCCCAGTAATGTTGATCCTTACCGGGCAACCCTTTCGTCGCAGGTAGCGCCATCGACCCCCATCTATAACCAGCTGATAGAGTATGACCCCCACAACTTCACTGAAATCATTGGGGACCTGGCCAAAAGCTGGACCGTAGCTGATGATGGTTTGAGCGTCACTTTCCGTCTCAATGAAGGTGTTCTGTGGCATGATGGCAAGGAAGTCACCTCAGAGGATGTGGTGTTCAGCTTGGACCGAATGGTAACCCCTGGAGAGGGCGAGGCAAGGCCCAACACCGGCAAGCTAGGCGCTTACTACGAGAGCTCGACGGCGGTGGATAAGTACACAGCCAGGATGGACCTCAAATTCCCCTCGGGTGCTGCGCTGAACTTCCTGACCGTCGACTTCTTTAAGATTCTTCCCAAGCATTATGTGGAATCAGGAGTGGACATAAATACCTTCGAGAATGCCATGGGGTCCGGCCCATTCATGCCTGTTAGCTATACCACAGGCTCAGTCTGGGAGTCGGAAAGGAACCCCAACTATTTCAAACCCGGTCTACCTTATTTCGATGGATTCCAGGTCTTCATAATCAGCAACGCAGGCACCCAGATCGCGGCCTACAAAACTGAGCGGGTCCTGATGAGCGCCCAAATGGAGAACGCTCTGGCGCCGGACGACGTTATCAGGCTACAGGAAGACCCAGACTTCACCAGCAAGTTCGATATCTGGGGGCCTCAGGAATGTTGCAACCTCCATATCATCCTGAATGTCAGGCAGGCTCCATTTGATGATGAAAACATAAGAAGGGCCCTATTTCTGGCCATGGACCGTCACACGATCGCGAAAGATATTGCTTTGGGCAAGTGGAAGGTCGGTTCGCCGATGTCTCCCAGCAGTCCCTTCGCGATTCCTGAGGACGAGCTACTCCAACTGCCTGGCTTCAGACAACTGGACGGCGAAAAGCACCCCGACGATATCGCCGACGCTCAGGCTTTGATGACAGCTGTCGGTTTCTCAGATACTAACCGCCTTGACATAGAGTTCCTGGTAGCCCAGATCATTCAGTTCCCCGACATTGCCCAGATATACAAGCAACAGTGGGAAAGCACCTTGCCAGTAAACATCAATCTGGTCCTGACCGACATCGGCACGGTGCTCGGCAGGTACATCGGCGGCGATTACCAGATGGGGACATTCGGAGCTGGGGTGTTGATCCTGGACCCGGACGATATGTTCGGGGGTCTTTACCGGGACACGAGCAGAAACTACACGGGATGGACCGACCCTGCTGTCGAGGCCCTTTTCGCCCAGCAACAGCAGGAGCAAGACTTTGATACGCGGGTTCAACTTAGTCGTGATATGTTACGGCTGGTGCTGAGTGGCGGTCCCCCCTACCTGGAATACGCCTGGCAGACCTTTACGACAATAGTGAGTAACAGGATCAAGACCAAGGTAGGCCATTACGTGCAGCCGAAGACCATATACAGCGGCTATAAGCACGAGCACGAGTGGTTGGTCCAAGAGTAACGACTCTACTGGTTAATTAAATAGGAACGCTAACCTGGGAGCAGGGCATTCAGCGCCTGATCCCAGGTCGGTTTTCTGGCTAATGCGACAGGTGCATTCCGATCTATGCTGAAGTATAGTTATTCTGTCCCCCAATACTTCAGAATATTCAAAATGATGGAGAGGTAAGAATGGCGGATTACGACGTTATAATCAAGGGCGGGACCATCGTTGATGGGCTGCGCACACCCCGCTACACCGGCGATTTGGCCATCAAGGGTGGAAAGATCGCCAAAATCGGGGGATTACGTGGGGCCACAGCCGAGAAAGAATTGGATGCAGCGAGCCTCATTGTTGCTCCGGGTTTTGTCGACTCACACACCCACTACGACGCCCAGATCCAATGGGACCCCTACTGCACGGCATCGGGATGGCATGGTGTGACCTCGGTAATCATTGGCAACTGCGGGTTTGGCTTTGCACCCTGTGCTGCCAACAGCGTGGACCAGGAACGGTTGATGCTGTCGCTGACCCGGAACGAGGCGATTCCCTTCGATGTAATGAAAAAAGGGATGTTGTGGGATTGGGTCACTTTCCCGGACTTCCTGGACTCTTTGGACCGAATACCCAAAGGAGTGAATGTCATCACCTACATTCCTTTGACCCCGCTTTACGCATGGGTAATGGGTTACGATGAATCCAAGAAGAGGCGGCCCAACGAGTCTGAGAAGAAAGAAATGTGCCGGCTGTTGGGGGAGGGACTGGACGCCGGAGGGTGCGGCTGGTCCGCCCAGGTGCTGGGCCCCAACTCCGTGCAGCGGGACTATGACGGCACCCCGATGGTGACGGACCTGATGACCACCGATGAACTTGTGGCCTTCGCCCGAGTACTGGGGGAGAGGGACGAGGGCTCCATCGAGTTGGCCTACTCCGCGACGGGTATTGATGTAGAGATTTCTCAGATGCCTGAGTCGAGCAAAAAACTGTTCGAGACTCTGGCCGAAGTGTCCAACCGGCCGGTAATCCATCAGGCAGTGGTCTCTTTCGACCATGATCCCAACCAGCACGTGACCAAGCTTCAGTGGTTGGAGGATTGCGCGAAAAGGGGTCTGCGTGTGTACGCCCAGGGCCTTACCCTCAGGACCGGGAAAGAGTTGACATTCGAAGACTGGAACGGATTCGATGAGACGCCCGCCTGGCGAGAAGTAACTTTAGGAACGGTTGCGGAGCGTAAGGCGAAGATGGAAGACCCGGAAATGAGAGCAGCCCTCAAAGCCGAATGGGATGCCGGCATCAGGCCCAGGGCGGTCATTCCGGAAGGCCTCACGGCCCTTCAGATAGAGGGGGTGGGTCGCCGGGACTTCGAGCACTACATAGGGCAGTCCATCCAAGAAATTTCGGAGAAAGAGGGGAAGCACCCCATCGATGCTTTGATGGACATAATCGTGGAGGACAACCTCCAGACCGAGTTTTTCGGACCATCGGCGCGATACAACCCCAATCACACGGCAGATATAGTGAACTCTCCCTATTCGTTTCCCGGGGCATCCGATGGGGGCGCCCATGTGAAGTTCAGTCCGGGAGGTGTCTACCCCACGGACACCTTGACCTGGCTGGTGCGGGATGAGCAGGTCGTGACCCTGGAGGAGGCCCACTACAAGATGAGCTACCTCCCCGCCTTTTTCGGAGGAATTCGGGACCGGGGCTTCCTTCGTGAGGGAGCGCCGGCTGATATCGTGGTGTATGACTTGGAGAACCTGGCACTGGGGCCAATCGAGACGGCCAGCGATTTGCCGGGTGGCGATTGGAGGCGTATCCAAAAGGCGGAGGGGTATCGCTGGATTCTGGTCAACGGCCAGGTGACCCTGGAAGACGGGAACCCCACGGGCGCGCTGTCTGGCAAGCTGTTGCGCCACGGCAGCGGATAGCCTTATAACACCCACTTTACTTGGTTAGCACAAAGCAACGAGCCCCTTGGTCTTAGGACCAGAGGGTTCGTCGTTGTTTAGACCCGTTCATACTTAGCTAAAAGCGTTATGGTAGTGATGGCGGCTATACTTGGAACGCCTATGACTAGTCTCCAAGAGTTGTTATCAGCACCCACATGGGCCGCCCGCCCACGGGATATGTCTCTAAGGACGTAAGTTCCCCAGTATCGCCGTTAATCCGGTACGAGGCAAGACGGCCCGACTCCGAGCCGGCGGCGAAGACGAATTTGCCCTCAGGGTCCAGACTGAAGGCGCTTGGTACAGCTTCGGTGGACACTCGACCAAGGGCCGTCAACCGCCCGGTGGAGGCGTCCACGGAGAAGCCCGCGATACTGTTGAGTCCGCGGTTGGGAACATACAGGAATTTCCCCGAAGGGGAAATTTGAATCTGGGAGCAGGTGGCCCTTCCTGTGTAATCGTCGGGCAAGGTCGATATAGTTTGAAAAGCCGTCAGCGTGCCCGCCAAAGTGTCCAGACGATAGGCGGTTACACTGCAGGCCTGCTCGTTGGAAAAGTAGACGATATCATGGGTTGGATGGAAGCAAAGGTGGCGTGGCCCAAGACGTTCCTCCGGCTCGACACGTAGAGGAGAGTTGGGGCTAAGACGACCGGTGTTTTTGTCGAATCTGAACTGGAATATCGCATTAGGCCCATCTGCTTCCTTGACTGGCGCCAATACGTTATCGTTTAGACGGGCGATGTGAGGCACGAAGACAAACTTGTTGGAAGGGTCAGTCAGCATGGCGTGGGCGCCAATTTCCGTTGCCAACCATTGGATTGGCGGGTCTCCCACCGCTCCGTCATCCCCGATGGGATGTACGGCCGCATGGCCGCCTTGATAATAGGCTGACAGCAAAAACTTGCCCGAGCGGTCGGTGGACAGAAAAGTGGGATGGTCCTCAGGGGATACCGTCCCATTTTGCGTAAGCCCTCCGGTGTCGTGGTCTATACGATAGCTGGATATCCGAGGAACGGTACGATACCCGACGTAAAGAAATTTCCGATTCGGGCTTATCGCCAGCATGGACGGCCCACTCGATACAAGCACCTCAGTCCTCAGCGTTAGCTTGCCGGTCCCGGCATCCATGGTGGATACCGAAATCTTGTCATCGTTTTGTAACGGGACGTACACGTAATATGCCATCATCGACCTCCTTCTACGTAATCGCTAGGCCCTGGCCCAGCTTCAATACATTTGGTGCTCTCTGCTTAATTAGTACAACTCATCCAGTCTCACTTCCTAACATTTCCCAGATCGAATATGAAAGTGTCCTACGCAAAGGGTTATACTACCAGTCTGCCACAGCGTTTGACCGGGCCGGGTAGCAACATTATAATCGCTCTTGTCGACATGGCGCGTTGGCTGGAAAAGTTGAGTTCAAATACGCTACTGGCTTATAATTGTACCATCCAGGCATGAATATGTGCGCTTGAAGCGCCATTGCAGATTGCAACACCAAGGAATGGAGAAGGAATATATGGCAGACAAAGATATTGCATTGATGGCCCATCTGATGAGGCGTGCCGGGTTCGGCGCCGCCAGGGACGAACTGGAGGCCTACGTTGCAAAGGGTTACGAGGCGACAGTGGAGGAATTGGTGCACCCGGAACTTCAGCCTGATCCGGAACAGGACCTGTGGGAGCGGTACCTTCCTGAGTATTCCTCACTGTCGGGATTCCCGTCAAGCAAGCTGCTCTGGATGTTCAGGATAATCAACACCAGCCGCCCTCTCCAGGAGAAAATGTGTCTCTTCTGGCACGGCATACTGTGCACCGGATTCGCAAAGGTGGACCACGGCCGTCAAATGACCCACAATATCAACATGTTCAGAAGCCTGGGCATGGAAAACTATAGGGACTTGCTCCTGGAACTGTCCAGACACCCCACCATGGTCTATTACCTGGACAATAGCGAGAACCACAAGGACTCCGTCAACGAGAATTTCGGCCGGGAATTGCTGGAGCTCTTCTCCCTGGGGGTGGGCATGGACGGCCAGGACAACTACACAGAGGACGACGTGAAGGCCTGCTCACGGGCCTTCACAGGCTGGAACCTCGAGCCCACGTTGCCTCCCTTCCCCTGGGGAACTATTGACTGGAAATTCCGGTACGACGCCACGGACCACGATAACAGCGAGAAGACCTTCCTGGGCCAGACGGGCCGCTGGGATGGCCAGGACATTATAGATATCATCCTGCAACAGCCCGCCACGGCCAGGTTCATCGCCCGCCATCTCTACACCTTCTTCGTGGCCGACGAGCCCCAGGTGCCTGCCTGGAAGGATACTCCACCCCGAGACATGGAGGCCACTAGGGTACTGGAGAAGGCCTTCGTCGAGGGCAACTTCGAGATGAGGCCCGTCCTCCGGACCCTCTTTAACTCCGACTTCTTCAAGAACGCGCGGTTCCAGAAGATAAAGAGCCCAGCTGAGTTGGTGATAGGGACAATGAAGCTGGTTAAAGACTACACCGAACCGAAACCTGGCCTGCCCCCTATAATGATGGAACCGGAATACATGGGCCAGCAATTGATGAACCCACCCTCGGTGGAAGGCTGGCACACAGGCAAGGAGTGGATCGACAGCGGGACCCTGGTGGAGCGGATCAATTTCGTCGCCGACCAGGTGGGCAACCTGGAGTTGCCCGGCGTAAAGCTCATCGTTGACCGGATGAGCGCCGGGGACTCCATCATGTCCCCCGAGGCCTTCGTGGACGGCTGTCTCGAACTGGTGGGGCCGATGGAGGTCAGCGAGAAGACCCGTGGCAGTTTGATCGAGCACACAAAAGGCGCCGGCGAACTCAAGAAGGGCGCGGAGGAAGACCGGGCCGCCTTCGCCAAGAGAGTTGCAGAGATGCTTCAACTGATAGCAGCCACCGCCGAATATCAGTACGCTTAGCCGGGCCTTGTTCTCCCTCGCCTGACGGGGGATAGGGGCAAGGCATGCGTCGCCCCTACAGAATGGGAGGGAAGGCCGGGCCGCCGTCCAGCACCGACCCCAGACATAACAATGGGGGGTGTTAATATAGACGTGTTCTTCGGCATAAACACACGCCCATTCTTAAATGACCGTACCTGCTTAGAGTATGGTTAGGACGGCGGCGCTGACTTCGTTTAGCCCGTTGACCTGGCGATGGGACCGGATGGCCAATTGTATGTGCTGAGAGTACCTCAAACGGGGGCAGGCGCTATGTCCATCTCACAAGCGTACCGCACGAACTCGCGTGGGCGGACGAGCTGGAATATCCACTTGGCGAACTCATCTAGGTGTCTTCGGAGCAACTCCCTGGTTCCTTCGTCAATCAAATTTCCTTCCGAGTCGAATTTCATAGGTGAAAATGCCTGGACTAACACCCCCGGCTTGACCATCACCAAGGAACCGGTCTCCGCAAGGATTTCCTGAAGTTGTACCTGGGCACGGGCAGTCCCAGCTCTCCCTCCCGCACCTATAATCGTTGCTGGTTTGCCCATCAATGATTCCTTCTCCCGGTCACGCGAAGCCCAATCGATCGCGTTTTTCAACGCCCCCGAGGTACCCCAGTTATATTCTGGGGTGGCGAACAGCACGGCATCGGCATCGCGTATGGCTGACTTGAGCGATCTAACAGACGCCGGATCACCTTGAGCCTCGATGTCCCCGTCGTAGAAGGGGAGAGCTTTGATGTCAAAGATCGAGATCTCCATTCCCTCAGGGGCAAACTCCTGCGCGGCCCGCAACAGTCCGCTATTAAATGAAGCTTTGCGTAAGCTACCGGAGATGCCCAATACCCGTAGATATGTTGAATTGTTTATTTCGTCTCTCCTCTTCTGTGTTTTGGTACGTTCTGCCGGCTCGGACGTCTACCGCCGCTAGCCCCGGTGTAACCTGGACTTGAACCTGGTCAGACCCCGGGGTCATTCAGGAAGTTAAGGATTTCCCGTGCCAGCCCCTCGGGGTTGTCGTAGCTGGTGTAGCCGGAGCCCCCTTCCATCACTGAAGTGCGGCTACGCCGGACAAGCGCGGCGACGGATTCCAAATTCGGGATCTGAGAATCTGCTGTGCCGCTCATCACCAAAGTGGGGGCTTGGATAAGTGTCAAGCGCTCCGCGAAAGGGTACCGGGAGACGGCAAACGCCTCGTCGACTCCCTCGCCGGCCATCAGCTTCCAGATAACCTCTATCTCGATAGCCTCCAGCGCCTCTTTGGAAAACGGCCGCGGAAAGACCCCTTCCGGCATGCGGCCACTACAACCGGCCCATATCTCGGCCAGGTGGCTCCCGTCCTCTTTTATTAATAAGTTCCGCGCGATGGCAGCGGCGTCGTGTTCTTCGACGGACTCCCCCGTATATGGGGTCCCGTAGAAAATCAACTTGTCGACGCGATTGGGATACGCAGCGGCCACCTCGCAGGCGAAGACAGAGCCAGTGTGGTGAGCAAAAATAGAGGTCCGTTGGATTTCAACGGCGTCCAGGAAAGCGACTACACAGGCTGCGTAGTCCTCCACGGTGTACTTGCGTGGCGGCGGATCGGACATACCGAATCCGGGAGTATCGAGAGCCAGCACCTTGTTGCCGGCAGCTAGCATCGGAATGACCCGTTCGAATTGCGCGGAGGTGCTGGGAGTCTGGTGGAGCATAAGGAGGGGCTCGCCCTGGCCGGCGTAGCGGTAGTTGAGCTGACCATTCTGAGTATTTGCATAGCCTCGCAGGACGTTGCCGGTCATATTCCCTCCTTAGCCCGAACCCACCGAAGGACACGGATGGACGGCGTGAGGGCAGCGGAAGGGGGTGGGTGAGGAAGCTACAGGGGAGATGGCCTGGGCTCTTGGGGTAGATGGGAGGGCGGCGGATGGTCTTCAGTCGCCGCACAGGGCCCCTAAGGCCCTATGCGGGAGTTGCGATGCGCGGGATGGCGAGAGGATACGCAGCAGGGGACTCTCGAGACCGGGGTGGCGCGAGATTGCGGGGACGTTGGGTCAGTTGCAGGCTGGCCGTCAGGCCGGGAATGGAATGGCTTGCAGCCGGGCCAAGGCGCGACTGAACTGGGTTTCCCAAGGCCAGCGCCGGGGGAGATGCAAAGTGAGGCGGCGCGCCGAGCGGGTGATCCGCCCCACCAGAGCGAAGACCCGCCGCCTGAGGGTCTTGGTGATCAGGGTCCCCTCGCCCAGACCAATCCGCGCCGTCCAGCGGGCCAGGTTATGCGCCATCACCTGTACCGCCAGCCAGGCGCCGTTGGCGGCGAAGCGCCCCGACGGCATGTGGTTCAGCCCGACGCCGTACTTGAGGTCGCGTATGGCGTTCTCGACCTCGGCGTGGCGGCGATGATCGGCCTCCAGTTCCAGCGTCTCCCCATCGCGGTCGGTGATGAAGGCGTGATAGCTGTATCTGGCGAAGAGGGCGAGCTGGGAACCGGGTGTCGGCTTCACCCGCCGGACAATGAGCCGCGCCGGCGGGGCGTCCGGCTTGGTCTGGAACGGGGTGTAAGTCGTCTCGGCGACATCGGCGGCGCCGTCCATCCAGTAGGGAATGGGAGTCCAGTCCTCCTCTGGTATCGCCTCGATCAGGTCCCGCAGGCTGGCGCGCTGGCGGATGGTGATAGAGAAGCGGACATCCATTTCCCGGCAGGCGGCAACGACAGTGTGGGCGTAGAAGCCGCTGTCGGCCCGCACCGTGAGTTGTCCCCTGGCCCCGCCGTAGCGCACCCGCCCCACCGTCTCACGCAGGAAGTGGGCGGCGCCACGGGCGGTGTTGGCCCGGCCCTCGCGCAGCCGGGACATCAGCACCTCGCCGGTGCCGGCGGCAATGGCCAGCAGCGGGTGATAGCCGCGGGCGCCGGTATAGCCGTGGTGGCGCGCTCCCTCCTTGGCCAGTCCATAGGTCTCGCAGATGGTCGAGTCCAGGTCGATGCTCAGGGGCGAGTCGCCGGGTCCGGCCCCAGCGGCCCAGGCCCGGGCCAACAACTGGCGGCTCACGCGGTCGAGTTGACGGACATGCCCCCACCGGAAGCTGCGCAGGAAGGTCCCCAGGGTGGATGACGCCTTGACCACGTAGCCTAGAACACCGACCGTCCCACCAGCGCGCAGCGCATCGGCGTCGTCGATGCAGTCGCCGCCTGCCAGCGCGGAAGCGACCAGCGTCAGCATCTTGTCCCCAGTGTTCGCCCGTCCCGGCGCTCCGCCGAGGTCAAGGTGATGGTCGACGAGTTCCCGCAGGCCCAGGTGCCGGGCTAGGGTGGCCGGCAGGAGCAGGCCGGCATTGGCCACCAGGCGATGGTCGTCAAAGAGGATGCGAATACGGTCGGGTTTGTTCTGTGGCAGCATCTATTGGGTGCTCCTTGTTTCCGGGCTGGTTTCTGTTCCAAAACCATTATCCCAGATTCAGAGGAGCACCCTCTGGCTTCTTCAAGGACTGTCCCCAAGGCCGTCCTTCGGTGGATTCGGGGTTAGGGTGCCAACACCCTTTAACAGTCAGACGGCGCGGGCTACCCTGAGAGTGTTTTCCAGCTCCTCCTCCGGGTGTTTACTCGGAGTCGTTGTTACGACTGCCGGGTGGTTATTTGAAAGTACATTCGATCAGGTCAGGCAGTAGCGTGGTCAAAAGGGAAGAGCCTAAGCTTTCTTCGAGCGAGACGGCGTCTCCGGGTTACGCTGCTCCTGCAAAGAGTTTGGACCTATCTAGACCTGGGTGGACACCGACAGTCGCCTCCCCTAGAGATGGCGCCTTCTCTTCCAGGGCCAGTCACCGGCTTACCAATTGAGCCAAGGCTGTTTTCGTGGCCAGGCCGCTATCGCTCGCGATATTCACCTCCGTGGCCGTTGCCATAACCCTATTTATCGCCCTGATAATGGCCCTTATCTCATCCCAGATTTCCGGGGACCTTGCGGTAGCCCTGGGAGCATTTATTCTGGTTGTCACCGCTCTGCCCATCGCCCTCCTTGTTACGATTTTCCTCGCGATAGTAATCCCCTATAGGGCCTATAAGTCTCTCTCGACACCGGTGTCCCTACTGTCGTCTTACGCACCTTGTGTTATTGGTTCCCTGGCCGGAATCGGGGGGGGGCTCTTTGGTTGGGCAACCTCTTCCCATCGGAGAATGACCCGCCGGCGAACGTCTGGAGATGGACGATGGTGGGAGTCGCCCCCGTCTGCTGGCTTGTCATCGGTGTACTGGCCAGTCACCTGGCTGATACGGTGGAGCGCCGGCGGGACTATGAGCGGAGCATGGAAGAGATGGTGGAGTCCCGCCACCGGTTAATGCAGGTCCACGAACAGACCCGTAAGGAGGTTGCCGGGCTGCTTCACGGGAGAGTGCAGGGCCGGCTGGTGGTTCTGGGCCACTGGTTGAAGGAATGCCAGAACCAACTGAAAGACGGACCCAAAGACGCGTTGGAGAAGCTGAACGAGGCCAGTAAGCTGTTGCTAGAGATCAGGGACCAGGAGCTGTGCTCTATCACCCGCCAGCTATACCCCTCCATCATCCGCACCGGTTTGCCTAGTGCCCTTAACTCGCTGGCGGATAGATTCCGCGACATGTTCGCCGTGGAGCTCCGGATCGACGAGGGGATAGCGGAGCTTGAGAGCCCGATGAGACCCAAGCTCAACGAGTCACTGCGGCTGACGGTATATAGAGTAACAGAGGAAGCATTGGGTAACTCGGCCAAGCATTCACAGGCGGAAGAAGCCACGGTGAGTGTAAGTCTGTCGCCCACTGGGGAACTCCATCTGGTGATAGAGGACAATGGCCACGGCTTCAATACATTAATCGCGCCTCAAGGACAGGGGCTCCTGTCCATGGAGGACTACGTGATCGCTCTGGGCGGCACCATCGAGGTATCGAGTGCCCCCGGATTGGGCACCAAAGTGATGGCCTCCTTCCCCGGTCCCGCTGTTTAACATTGTCCGCATTCCGGACCGCATTCCGTCCCCTCATAGCCCATCGACTTCCCTTTACCACCACCCTGCTGTTTACTGCAATACGTTAGCACCTACAGTCGCGGCCAGTCCCTTGGGCTGCGGGTCCCACCAACTCCCGTCATCTGGGTACCACCGGCAAAGTCACATACGATGGGTGGGCCGAGTCGTGGAGGATGGTCTGCATCGCAGGCCTGGCCAGGGCATCTTCCGCCACCGGATTTCCCGTATTTGTGTTACGGTCGAACCTGGGGAAATTGCTGCTGGAGATCTCCAACCTGATCCGGTAGCCCTGCTTGAATACGTTGCTGGTGGCCCAAAGGTCTATGGAGTAGCGGTAGACCCTATCGGGCTCCAATAACGCGGGTATGGTCGCAGAATCGCGGTAACGGGCCCGGATGATGCCGTCGGTCAGGTTAAAGGCACAGCCGTGCTCGCACACGTCCACAAGCTTGGCTGTGAAGTCGGTGTCGGTTGCCGAGGTTGCGGCCCATAGGGTAACGCTGATGGGTCCGGTCACCTCCACCTCCCGTTCGAGAGGCGGCGTCGAGTAGACCAGCACGTCCTCCCGGCCCTCGGTCTCCCGCTGATCGAAGGCGCCGCTTGACATAAAATAGGGGTTGCAGCACAACGCTCCGCCTCTGGTGGGGACCGGGTCCAAGGGGTTGTATAGGAATACGTCGGGAGGCTCCTCCGCCGGATGCTGAGTGCTCAAGGAGCCGTTTCCGTTGAGGGAGTTAGCCTTCCCTTGGCTGTGGAAGAAGTAACTGATGGCCTGGGCTCTGGCCAGGGGCCAGGCCTGCTCCTCCCGCCAGAGGTTGTCCCCCATGACGAATATTCGCACCGGCGGCTCGTCGAGTATGCCGTTGTCAATGCCCTTGAGCCAGTTGTCGAACCACCGGAAATGGGCGTCGTCCAGGTCGGCAGACTGGGCGTCAGCCGCCAGCCCGAAATACCGGCTGCCCACCAGGCTGGTGCCACGGCTGGAGTGCTGCCAGGGACCTATAAGCAGCTTCTGCCCCCTCCTGGCCTCCTCGGTGGCTCCTCTATCCCGCATGCCCAGGTAGTTGCGTATGGTGCCGCCCAGGAAGATGTCGTGCCAGCCACCCATGTGGTAGGCGGGGACATCCAACAAGTAATGGTTGTCCTCGATGGATAGCTCCTTCCAGTATTCGTCGAAGCCGGGATGGGCCAGCCAGTCGTAGAAATAGCCGGCCAGGCCGTCCTTCAGAGAAGGGAAATCCTTGAGGGGAAGGAATCGGAAGGATGACTCCATGGAATCCACGGCTTGAATCAACTCCACCCTGCGGTCCTGTGGAATGTTCTTCGTGGAGGAGATCTTCTGGAAGTTGGCCAGAGTCAGCTGCAGGAGGGTCCAGGAAAGGTTAAATCCCAGCTCGAAAGCGCCGCCCTGGTAGGTCCATCCCTCATGGTAGTTGGAGGCGGTGACGTTGGGGACAATGGCGGCCAGGTGGGGTGGTTTGGCCAAGGCGGCCAGCCACTGGGTAGCCCCTACATACGAGGCCCCGTACATCCCCACCTTGCCCGAGGACCAGGGCAGCGCCGCGGCCCACTCCACCGTATCGTAGCCGTCGTTGATATCGTCCTTGAAGCAGTAGAACGCCCCCTCAGAGGCGAAACCGGCCCCGGGTGTCCTGGATGATCACCGCGTAGCCCTGCCTGGCCGCTTTGAGGGGGTCCAGGTGGGCCATGGACATGGGGATGGATTTGTCGTAGGGCGTGCGCTGGAGGAGCACGGGGAATGGCCCCGGCCCATCGGGCCGGTAGACATCGGCGTACAGTATCGTACCGTCCCTCATGGGCGCGGTTAGGTTGGTTTCCACCTTCAGGCTGTGGGACTCGGCCATGTCAACTCTCTTTGAACCCGTCCTGAAGCCTGTAGCGCCGGCGTCTAGTCTTCGGGGTAGATACGTTCGTAGACGATATGGGAGCGGTTCGATGTATATGGCCGGACCTTGCGGGCGTATTCACCGCCGACGACCGCCTGATTGAACTCGTCCTTATAAGGCACATCGGGGCTTTCCAACCCATACAGGGCGAGGTACCTGGGGGCGCCGTCGGAAGAGGTGCGGTAACGGGCCCCGCTTAACATTCCCGGCACCTCCAGCATGTTGGGGACATGCTCGTTGTTGTAAATCTCGTTGAACTCCTCTTCCTTATTTGGCTCGATGTCCATCATTACCACGAACAAGTACTTCGGGTGGGATGCCATGGGGTTCCACCTCCTTTATCCATCTACCGGCCAATGGTTGCCGGGTACGCCGGGACTCGGGCTGTTCAGGGCCTCGGCGGCTTAGGGATCCTGATATATGATTTCGTATACGATGCTGGAACGGTTCCTGGTGTAGGGCCTGACACGGTGGGGCCATTTGCCGGATGTGGCCGCCTCCTTGAAGGCCTCGGTGGCGATTACCTCGGAGCTCTCTAACTCGTAAATCGCCAGGTACTTGGGCGCCTCCGGGTCTGAGGTACAGTATCGGGCGGCGCTTATAATTCCCGGCACATTCATCTGGGCCGGGATGTGTTCGTGGTTATAGAGCTCGTTTAGCTCCGCCTCTTTGTCGGGCGTTACGTCCATCCTGACCATCAGCAGGCTCCTTGGGTGGGATGCCATGGTCTTGCGCCTCCTTCCTTTGCCAACTACTCCCGCCGCTAACTACTCCGGATAGGTCAGTTTGTAGATGACAAAGGAGCGGTTCAGGGTATAGGGGCGGACCTTATCTGGCCACTCACCGGTATTGGCGGCATTTTTGAAGGCCTCGCTGTCCGGTATGTCGGGGCTCTCAAGCTCATATATGGCCAGGTACTTGGTCACCCCTTCGACGGAGGTCTTGTAGCGGGCCGCGCTAATCACCCCCGGCACCTTCAGCAGGCCAGGGATATGCTCGTTGTAGTAGATCCGGTTAAAATCGGCTTCCTTATCGGACTCCACGTCCATTCTTACGATGTAAATGTACTTCGCTCTGGCCGCCGTCGCCATAACACCTCCTGGTTCCCAGGATTCCCATTGGGCCGCCCTGGCCAGCCATTCGCCGGCACCAGGTTGCCGCTCAAGCTGCTGCTTCTGATACTTTACTCTCGACGGGAAAGGGTGGCAAGATGGACAGGTCCGGCACTCAGCTCTGGAGACATATACCTAACGCGTTAGGCCGAAGACGAACCCTTTCCGACTCCCGCGCATCAAACATTAAAGGTAATAATTCGTACGGCTAGAA
The DNA here is from genome assembly GCA_965225925.1 of Dehalococcoidia bacterium. GTDB lineage: Bacteria > Chloroflexota > Dehalococcoidia > Lucifugimonadales > JAGWBF01 > CBDDBY01. The sequence continues at coordinate 2,009,236 of CBDDBY010000005.1, forward strand.
TCCAGTCCTGGGCTGACCCATATTTCTGCTGGCATGAGGTTGATAGAGACGGGAGTTGAATCGATTGAGAATAACCAAACAGATTACGCTGCTGGTCCTTGTCGCATTAGCCGTCGTGGTTACTCTGACTGTATATGGAGCGGTGTCCTCATCTGAGGATTCCAGAATCCTTCCCCTGGCACAGGTGGGCCAGGATAATTCAGAGACCGCCAACCAGGCCCCCGCCAGTACGGATGAGGAGACGGCTGCCCGGTCCACCGATACCGGCGCCGGGACCGAAGGCTCGGCCACCGATGCGACAACTCCAGTGGTGGATCTCAGCCGCTATCGGGCTATGCTGCCCAGGGACGCCATCCGTCCCGTCTACGAGCCCATATTCGCACCTGGGAAACCCACAAGCCTCGACCCGGGAGAGCTGGTCATCGGCGTGGAGATAGGCGGAGAGAGCAAGGCCTACCCTGTCGGCCCGCTTAACTACCGGGAGATGGTGAACGATGTGGTGGGCGGAGTCCCCGTCCTGGTCACCTGGTGACCCATCTGCTACACCGGTCTGGTTCACGACCGGAGGATAGACGGAAAGGCCCACATATTTGGTAACGAAGGCGCTCTATTTATGAATGCCATGACCTGGTGGGACCACGAGACCGGCAGCATATGGTCCCAGCCCTGGGGCCTGGCCACCGACGGCTCCCTGAAAGGAACCAGGCTGGAGGCGATACCCGTCGGCGTAGTCCCATGGTCTACATGGCTGATGGACCACCCCGACTCTTTGGTGCTACGGCTGGCGGGACGGGGCTTCGACGTCCCCAGGGAGCGGTTTCGGGAGAACTACGTGATCGGAGTAGCTCTGGGGGACCACGCCAAGGCTTACCCGTTCAGGCCGGCCAGTCTGGAAGGGGTAATCAACGACCAGATCGGGCCTTTCCCCGTGGTGGTCCTGGCTGACCCGGAGACGAAGGCGGTGAATGTCTACCTTCGTCGGGCGGGGGACCACGAGCTGGATTTCAGCCTGGTGGACGGCAGGCTGGTCGACATCCAGACAGGGACCATATGGGACAGGATCCGCGGTACCGGCCTGGAGGGACCACTTCGGGGGGAGTTGCTGAGGCAGGTCCCCTACAACACATCCTACGATTGGGCGTGGGAGGACTTCTACCCCCACTCAGAGTTTTACAGGTGAGCCCTTGGCTTTGCACCAAAAGTAGGGTTCCCCGCCGACTTTTAGTTCAAAAACCGCACTTTTGGTTCAAGTGCTGGCGTTACCCCCAGTTCGTGCATCGCGTAAATCAGCACGCAGATGTTGTGGCATAGGCACTTCAGCAGAATCTCGTTGACCTGGCCGGTCTCTGACTTGGCTCGCACCGAGTCTCCAAACTTCCCCTTGATCATTGAGAACGCCGTCTCAACGTTTGACCGCTTGTGGTAGTGGTGCTTCCACATGTCCTCGTGCAGGGTGAAGTAGGCATAAAGTCGCTTCCACATGCGCGAACCCTGGCCCGTGGTGTTCGACTTGAACGGGATGTAGGGGTCAGCACCGTGCCCTTCAATGTGCTGTAGGTTGGATTCCGAAAGATACGCCTTGTCCGCCGATACCTCGGCCATCGTGAACCGTTGGGCCGTGGTATCCAGCAATCCAGGCAGCATCGGCGAGTCGTTGACGTTGCTCTGGCTGATCTCAACCGCCGTGATGACGTTGGTCTGCGTGCCGATGACGATGTGGGCCTTGAGCCAGTGGCGCTTTGACTTCTCCTTGCCCCACTTGTAGTCAAACCAGCGGTCAAACCGGCAGGTGGAGAAGCCCGAACTGTCGGCGGCGAACTGGGATTCCACGACGCTGAGGGGTGCGGCGCTCCGCTCGATGAGGTCCGTGAGGATAGGGGTCAGATCGGGGTCGGCGATGTACCGGTTCACCGACGTGAACGATGGCGCGGTCTGGGTGAAGCCCTGGCGGTTGGCTTCCTGCACGTCGCAATTGAAGCGGCGGGCCGAGAAGCCGGTGTAGACCTTCATCGTTGCCGCATACGCCATGTCCGCCAGCGGCAGGCTGGGGCGTCCGAAACTGTAATCTGGTTGTGCGACACCGGCGCACAGGTCCGATAGGAGCGCAACGAAGGTGTCTTTCTCGGCGGTCTGCGCCGCGTTGTAAGCGGGCCAGTCTTACGGGTGGGTCTTCCTGGTGGTAAACTGTGCGATAGTCATGGTGGAGATTGTTCCTCCATCGTGATTTGAAGGCGGCGGTGGTGACACACTGTCGCTTTCTCTATGTCCATTATCCCCGTTTACGGCTAGAAAGTCCAACTGAATCGCGTTATTTCGTTGCCAATTTGCCGCGAGTCTTTGCGGTTTGCGTCGCCTCGCTACGTGCTAGCGCATAGTTTGCTCCCTCCAGTCTGTTCAGTCCTCGGATATCGTTGCCGTCTCCTTGAGGCTCTGGGACAGCAGGCCCCACACATTACCGCCGAAGTTGTGGAACTTCTTGGATCGGTACACCTTGTCCCTTGCCATCAGCGTAGGCGGCTTCTTACCATAGAACGACACACCCCGTGATCTGGCCAAGCGCACGATATCGGTCACATGCAGTGGCCCATGGTCCTTCAACACGTCCAGGAGGATCTGAATGTCGGTCTGCTTCTTGGCAGGGTGGGCGGCTGGGGACGCCTGAGACAAATACTCCAGCCATGGCTCCTGTCCGGTGCAAAGAGCGCTCAGATGGTCTTCGCGGGCTTTCGCAATTTCCAATAGGCTATTCAGTGCGTCACGCTTCTCCTGCAATGTCGCTATAGATTGTCGGAGTTGGGTTAGCTCCGCTTGGAACTCATCTTGTGTCAGCATCATGATCCTCCCGTTGGCGGTTAGATATGCGGCCTCGGTACGCAGTTTCGTCGTCCGTGAGCGTATAGGCTATGTGTGGTGGAGGCAAGGGGTGTCGCGCCCCTGCGGTTAGCATTTAGAGGGCCACCGCTCCACTGGGATACCCCCACTGAGAGACGCCGGTGGGATTCGAACCCACGTAAAAACCCTTGCAGGGGGATTACCTAACCACTCAGTCATGGCGTCTCGGTTCTAGAAGCGGGTAGCGTCGCAATCGGCCCCAGGTAGGTATTGCATTACCTACCTGGATTTGGCGTCGGTCTCCGTCAAGGGAGCGCTGCTCGCTTTTCTCATTCTGAGGACTGTGAGCCCGTAGGTCAATCCCCCTGGATCGTCCCAGAGCTCAGCGTCAGCCTCCGCGGCGGCCAATGCAGGGGACTCCCCAGGACCAGTAACGGGACGGTCCCAGACCTTGGCCGGTTCCCACCACGGAAATGTCGCCTGTCGCCTAAAGGAATCCCAGCCAGAGTCCACGTCTTTAGAATGAGAATAGCGATGGCCGCAGAACGGAAGACGCCCGACGAAAGGAAGGAGTTACTGTCACGACAGGTTGCCTACATGCTGGCCCAGGGTAGAAGGATAGAGTCGCAGAGTGACTACCAAGCTGTGTTGGTGCAGGGACACCGCCCGAATCACGTACTCCACTTGCTGATTACGTTCTTCACCCTCGGCGTGTGGGCTATCTTCTGGATAGCAATCACCACATTGGGCGGGGAGAAGCGGGAAGTGTTGAGCATTGATGAATGGGGCAACCCGGCAATCTCCCGGCTCTAGGCCAGGGTCTCGGCGTCCTGAATATAGGAGAGAGTCTCCCGGACCTGCTCAGTACGGTCGGATGTGGTTCTGATGCACCGACTCATGGCTCGTCCGTACAGGGGATTAAAACAGTCCTCTGGTACTTTTGGTTCAGGTGCCCAACTTTTGGTTCAACCGTGACTTCTGGTGCAAAGCCGTGAGCCCTTGATGGCTTGGGTAAGAGTCTTACCAGGTATAGTCATAGCTCTCGGGCTGGCGGCTGCCTTCGCCTGTGGCCCCAGGGCGACTGCCATCCCGTCCAACACGGAGGCTCCCGGCCCCAACATCACGCCGACGCCGTTACAGCAGCCCTCAGCGGTCCCCAAACCTGTGGCCACCATCGCCGGGGGGTCGCCGTCGGGCGGAGGGACCTCCCTTCCATCCGCTTCTCCAGAGCCTACCCCTACTCGGGAATTCGAGATCATCACCGTAATCCCTCGGGACGCTATCCGAGCCATCCTAGAGCCCGAGTTCCTTAGCGTGGAGGAGGCCATTTATCACGAGCCCGACGAGCCGGTGCTGGGGGTGTCCATCAACGGTGACAATCGCGCCTACTCCATACCCCAGCTCAGCCGGCATGAGATCGTCAACGACGTGGTGGGGGGAGTTCCCATCGCCGTGACCTGGTGACCCCTCTGCTACACGGGCATCGTGTATGCCCGTGAGGTGGCGGACAAGACCCTCAGCTTCGGCGTGTCGGGCAAACTCATCATGAACGTCCTGGTCATGTACGACCACCAGACCGAGAGCTTATGGAGCCAGTTCTTCGGAGAGGCGGTGGAGGGAGAGCTGAAAGGGGCCCGGCTGGAGCCCATACCAGCCCTGCAGACGGACTGGTCCACCTGGGTGGAGCTCCACCCCGATACCAAAGTGTTGGACAAAAAGGGGCTGATGAACATCGACCCCTACCGAGGATACTACGCACGAGGGAGTGCTGGCATCATCGGGGAAACGGTGGAGGACGACCAGCTACCCACTAAGGAGTCTGTGATAGGCATCGAGGTGGATGGCACGGCCCGGGCCTATGCCTTCCGCCTGCTTAACGAGGAACCCGTCGTCAACGACATTATCCAAGGCAAAGCGGTCCTGGTAGTGTTCGACGCGGACTCCGCTACCGGCGTGGTATTTGACCGGACCCTAGACGCTAAAGAGTTGAGCTTCCAGATGGAGGAGCGAGGAGAAAGTGGCCTGTTGATGCTAGTGGACCGGGAGACTGGGAGCCGCTGGAATGCCCTCACGGGTGAGGCAGTCGGAGGGCCGCTGGCGGGGAGCGGGTTGGAGAGGTTCCCATCCCACTACTCCTTCTGGTTCGCCTGGAAGGACTTTCACCCCGGCACCGAGGTATACGGCGAATGAGCTGAATTTCTTTGGTTGGGAACTAGTAGAAGTTCTCTAACCGATTACCAGGTCCCCGATGGTGAGCCAGTAGAACACGATATAGGAGCCGGCCACGATGATCATAACGGCGCTGATGGGCTGGATATAGGGCAGCAGCTTTTGGATCACCCCCACCATAGTCCCTTTGAACAGGGCCATTCCCACCGTCAACGCCATGATAACCAGGCCCATGCCCAGGGCATATAGAACGAACTGGCCCACGGCGTGAGATGCGCCCGTGGTGGTCAGGCTAGTACCGACCACCAGCAGAAAGATGGGTAACGCGCAGCCCAACGATGCCATGCCGTAGCTCAAGCCGAAGAGGAAATAGCCTCGCACGCTAACCCGGCTGGGGTCTCCCATGCGGGCCGCCAGCTGACCGGCGAACCTCGTGTACAGCTTTCCCCCTCCCAGCAACCACGCGCCCCCGACGGTCAGCGCAACCCCTATTACAAGGCCCAGCCACGGCACCACGTCACCGACTATCGCATCGGCCCCAACCCGTATCACCAGCCCTGCTATGCCAAAGAGCACGACGAAACCAGAGGTTACCACTCCGCCTACCAGCAACGCCCGGGGAAGGCTGTGAACCCGGTAAGCCCGCCTGTCCTGGACCTTATCGTTGGAGCCTAGATAGAGGCCCAAGTATGCGGGGAGCATGGCGAATCCGCATGGATTGACGGTGGCGACCATGCCCGCCCCAAAGGCGAAACCCAAAGGGAGCCCCAGTTCTCCCAGGAATGAGCCGGAGCTCCCCGACAGATTGTCAACGAATCCATTGACTCCATCCACACCATTCCCCCGCGCTAAAACGGCTCCGATGGCCGCCACGGCGAGGGCGGTTCCGGCCACTAAATATGGAAGGAAAAAGCTCCCCCATGAGTTGGCCAGGCGCATAGATGTTGATAGGCCCTTGGCGATGGACACGTTCTCGGTTTACCTCGGCTGGACTGCTATATGACCCTTCCCGACTCTTATGCAACCAATGGGGTCATGGCCGCCTAAGAGCGGGCGAGCATCTGCTCGGTGATTTCCACCAGCTTTGCTTTATTCAGTAGTCCGTCCCACTTGCGGAAGATTTTACCATCGGCGGTGATGAATACGGTAGAAGGCATCCCAAGGATCTCATAGTCGATTACGGCCTCGGCGTCGCGGGCAAATCCTGCCGGATAGGTAATCCCCAGCTCCTCTAACAGGTCCCTGCCGCTCTGGTTGGAACCCAGGCCGGTGAACGGACCTACGTCCAGGCCGAGGAGGGTCGCCTTGTCCCCGTAGTCGTCATAGAACTCCTGGAGGTCGGGCATCTCGGCCCGGCAGGGAGGGCAGAGGCCGGCCCAGAAGTTCAGCACAACAGGTTTCCCCCTTAAGTTGGAGAGACTCAACTCGTTTCCGCCTAGTTCGGTGGCCCCCTGGTAAACCCTGAACTCGAAGTCGGGCGCGGGGCCTAGATATGCCGTCGTGTCGTTCACCCTGCCGCAGGCGGCAGCGGCCACAATGGTGACGAGGATGATAACCGTTAAGGGGCCGATTGTGGACTTGGGCATTGGTATAACCTCAGAGCTTGTAAGGCCTGGCTGCCGTCAACTGAAACTACGTCACGCTAGCCGGGACGGTTTCATCGTACTGCCGAGTCCCAGCCGGGACGGGAACCACATTTAAAAAGGCACAAAACACACGAGCGCGGAAATCGCCGTGTCCTCTGTGCCTCTAATTTCTATGGAGCCTCCGAAGGAACCGGAGGTCAGCGGGTGTTTTTCATGGTCGATGGGTCCCGCTCTTTGAAGTAGTCGTAGTTCATTGCCGTATATTTGGCCCACTGAGCGGGTGTGGCGTCCTCTTCGAATATGGCCGTGACCGGGCATACCGGCTCGCAAGCGGCGCAGTCGATGCACTCGTCGGGACTGATGTAGTACATATCATCTTCGTCAGAGGTATAGATGCAGTCCACTGGGCAGACGTCAACGCAGGCGGCGTCCTTTACTCCCACGCAGGGCTCGGTGATGATGTACGTCATGGATTAGGTCTCCTCCTCTCCCACCGGACATTCTCTTTTATTTGTACTCCAACCATATAGGCCAGCGCACATTATAACACGGAGTCGCCTTTATTTGACGCTTCTTTGCAACCGGACTGAGCCCTCGCTCCGTCCAGATATCCCTGGAGTATAACCGCCGCCGCCGCCGCGTCAACCTCTCCCTTGTGGCGGGAGGGCTTGCGGCCCACCTGCCGGAGTAGGTGCTCCGCCTCCGCGGAGGAGTACCGCTCGTCCTCCATCGCGATGGCAAGCTGGGTTTCCCGCCGCAAGGCCTTGACGAAAGCCTTCACTTTCTTGGCCTGGGGACCTATCTTGCCATCCAAAGTCAGGGGCAGCCCCACCACTATGGCCCCAACCCGCTTTTCGTTTACATGCTCAAGAACAAGGCCCAGGTCTCGCTGAAGCCTGGTGCGCTGGATCACCCCGGCGGGAGTGGCCAGCATCTCCCCTTCATCGCTCACGGCCAGGCCGATGCGCCGCTCTCCCACGTCCAGGCATAGCATCCTCAGCGGCCCAGCCCCTTCTTCAATAACTCAGGGACCCTCCGAAGGGCCTCCTCCAGCTTGTCGGCGCGCTTGCCTCCAGCCTGCCCCATCTCGGGCCGGCCTCCGCCTCCGCCCTCCATCACCTTGGCCGTATCTCTGGCGATGTTGCCGGCATGGAGGCCCCTGGCCACCAGGTCCGGGGTGACCATGGTCACGATAGCCGGTTGGTTGTCCTTGACAGCGGCCAGCACCACGACCCCGCTGGAGAGGCGGGACAGAAGCCAGTCTCCCATCTCCCTCATGGCATCGGCGCTGCTCGCCGAAGTCCTGGTGGCCAGCAGCTTCATCCCGTCTACCTCCGTGACCCCGGCCAGCAGCTCCTGCGCCTCTTTCCTCAAGCTCTCCCGCTCCAGGGCCGCCAGCCGCTTCCGGAGGTCGGCGGACTCCTGGATGAAGCTGTCCATGCGCGTCTCCAGGTCCACCAGGGGCGTCTCCAGCTTGCGGGAAAGGGACTCCAGCAGGTCCGTCCGCTGAGTGAAGAGCTGTTCGGCGGCCCTGCCCGTGACCGCCTCGATGCGCCGCATCCCGCCGCCTATGCTGGACTCGCCCATGATGAACAGGGGCCCTACCTGCCCAGTGGCCGTGACATGGGTCCCGCCGCACACCTCCATGCTGAACCGCTCCCCGCCGGACATCTCCACGACACGGATCACGTCGCCGTACCTGTCGCCGAAGAATGCCAGCGCCCCATCCTGGACCGCCTGGGCGAAGCTGGACTCTTTGGTGATGACGGCCAAGTCCTCCCGCACCTTCTGGTTCACCAGGCTTTGTATGTCCATCAGCTCATCCCGGGAAAGGGGGCTGATGTGGCTGTAGTCGAAGCGGAACCGGTCGGGGGCGACCAGAGACCCGGCCTGGCGGACGTGAACGCCCAAGACCTGGCGCAATGCCGCGTGGAGCAGGTGGGTGCCGCTGTGGTTGCGGGCGGTGTCTTGCCGCCGCATTGGGTCCACCTGGGCTTCCACCTGGTCACCCAGGAATATCTCCCCCTCCTCCACCACGCCCAGATGCACGATCAGCCCGGCCACGGGGGCCTTGGTATCCTCAACCTCGACCTTGCCGTTTGGTCCGGTGATCATCCCAGAGTCGCCCACCTGGCCTCCGGACTCGGCATAGAAAGGTGTTGCCGCCAGCACCAGCTCCACCCGCTGCCCCTGGGAGGCTTGTCCCACGGGAGCACCGTCCACCAGGAGTGCCGTCACCACTGAGCTCTGGGCAATACGCTCGTAGCCGACGAAGTCGACCGTGCCCGCGCCCAGGTTCTCGTAGGTTGGCAGCATCTCCATGGCGCCGGTGAATGCGTGGGCGGCCCTTGCCCGCTGCTTCTGGGCCTCCATCTCTCGCTGGAAGCCCTCCATGTCCACTGCCAGCCCGTGCTCCCTGGCGATCTCAGCGGTGAGCTCCGGGGGGAAGCCGTATGTGTCATAAAGAACGAAGGTCTCCTGGCTACTAATCAGCTTAGCCCATGCTTCCCTTTTCTTTTGAAACCATAGATGCGTGTTCATCCCTGGCGTCCGGTCTATTTCAGCCCTCATGGCCATATGAGCTAAGCCAGCCCCAGTATTCTCATCATCGTTGGTGCCATCGTTAACAAGAGTGCTTGGATAGATTATTTCGCCCTTGTTGCCCAAGATGTCTTCTATGTTGAGACTTATGACTTTTTCTCGATATTTGACCATTCCAGTTAGAATACCTATGCCTCGCTCGAAGGCCTCACCAAACCGCTCCTCCTCCAGGCCAACCACCCGAATAATATGGTCGTGGTTTGAGGACAGCTCCGGGTAAGCCTGCTGGAAACGCTTGATGGCGGTATCAGCCACCTGGGTGAGGAATGGCTCCTCCAGCCCCAACCTGCGGCCGTAGCGTATGGCCCGGCGGAGGATGCGGCGCAGCACGTAGCCCCGGCCCTCGTTACCCGGCACCACCCCGTCGGCTATCAGGAAGGCGGCGGCCCGGGCGTGCTCCGCAACCACCCGTATGGCGTAATCGGTGTCCCGGTCCTGGCCGTAGGCTTTGCCAGTCAGGTCGCACACGCTATCTACAATGGGCTTGAACAGGTCCGTCTCGTAGGGGCTGCCCACACCCTGGAGGATGGCGGCGGCCCGCTCCAGCCCCAGACCGGTGTCTATGCTTGGTGCTGGCAGCGGAGTACGTTTGCCGCCGACGTCCTGGTAGAACTGCATGAACACCAGGTTCCACAGCTCCACGAACCGCTCGCAGTCGTGGTTGGGGTGGCAGTCGGGGCTGCCGCAGCCATTTTCAACTTCAGTATCATAGTGGATCTCGCTGCAGGGTCCACAAGGTCCCTCTTTGCCCGCAGGGCCCCACCAGTTGTCCTTGTCACCGTAGCGGAAGATGCGGTCCTCCGGGACCCCGATGTCCTCCCTCCAAAGCTGGAGGGCTTCCTCGTCGTCCAGGTAGATGGTTACGTAGAGCCGCTCGGGGGCCAGCTTCAGGTGCTGGGTCACGAACTCCCAGCCCCAGCCGATGGCCTCCTTCTTGAAATAGTCTCCGATGCTGAAGTTGCCCAGCATCTCGAAAAAGGTGAGGTGCTTGTGGTCGCCCACCTCGTCGATGTCGGTGGTGCGGAAGCTCTTCTGGCAGGAGGTGAGGCGGCGGCCGGGGGGCGTGGCCTCTCCCATGAAGTAGGGCTTGAGGGGCACCATCCCGGCGCTGGTGAAAAGCAAGGTCGGGTCGCCGGCGGGCACCAGCGATGCGCTGGGCATGAGGGTGTGGCCCCTGGACTGGAAGAACTCCAGGAAGGTCTGCCTTATAAGGTCTCCGTCCATAAGATGCCCTTTAATCCCCAGCCACCGAAATCATGTCCCGGCGGACGCGCCTTCCGGCTTCAAGTGCGCTTCTCTGTACATATATAACATGGCCGATGTGTAGTCTATAACGCCATCCTCTGGGAACCAAAGGGAGAATGGGACCGGTTACGGGGGAATGCTATTGACCGATGTATTTGCCTGGCATAAAATCGGTTTATCCTGGGCATGTGATAGGAGAGGGTATGCGTTCGAGCCTCATCAGCAAGATAGAGAAGGCCAGAGTTTACGCCGGTGAAAGGGAGCGGGTGAGCATCACCTCCCTGGCGGGCAGCTTCCGAGGGAACCACAACGAATACCAGGTGAGCTTCGACGGCGGGACTTGGGACTGTACCTGCTCATTCTTCGCGTCCAACTCCTTGTGCAGCCACACCATGGCCATGAAACGCATTCTGGAGGGAATGCTTCTGAAGGATGTTAGGGAAGAAGCGGAGATGGGCGATGGCGTTCCAAGGGTAAGTTGACACCCCTTCGGGATGGACATACTATAAATATCCGGGGCGCGGGTGTAACTCAGTGGTAGAGTGTTTGCTTCCCAAGCAAAAAGTCGAGGGTTCGAATCCCTTCACCCGCTCCAGCTAAGTACCCCACAAACGGGGTGCAATATGGGAAAGGCCCGGCGGTTTACCGCCGGCCTCCAAAGTGTGTGACAACCTTCAGAGGACGTCACCGCCGGGCCTGCCCACCAGTGGCCTTCGGCCCTTATGCCCCCCCACCCCATTCCCGGGCGCTTCCCAGCTATTAACACTAGGCCCATGGCTGTTAGCAAATTCGCTACCACTGGGTAAGGTCGCTTCATCAGATGCTAATTATGGTCTCACGGGGCCGAATATCGTACAGGCGGAGGTAAAGACATGGACAAATCTAACTACAATACACTTTCTCCCAAGGAGCAGTTCGTGATAGAACAAAAAGGGACCGAACCCCCGTTCTCAGGCGAGTATGACGACTTTTATCAGGCTGGGACTTATGTCTGCCGGCGATGCAATGCTGAACTGTATCGATCAGTTGACAAGTTCGACGCCCATTGCGGCTGGCCTGCATTCGACAAAGAGATACCTGGATCAGTAAATCGCCTACCTGACCCTGACGGTCAGCGAATAGAGATCGCTTGTGCCCATTGCGATGGTCACCTAGGTCATGTATTCATCGGAGAGCGCTATACTGAATTGAACGCTCGTCATTGCGTGAATTCGCTGTCTATGAAGTTCTTGAAGTCGGAGCAGGGATAATAATAATCAAACCGATATATCGACGCCCACACCGGCGCCTGCGAAGGTTGGGTAGTTTTCGAGTGTCGTCAGATTTGGTAGGACCACATTGAGCTCTAGCCAGGATTCGCCCCAACTCAGGGCCCCCAAAAGGTCCAGAGTCCCTGCCTTGAGCGTCTTTCAGATCAGGGACTATCGATTTGTCTGGGGTTCCAATACCCTGGGCAACATCGGCCAGTTCATGAATATAGTAGTGCTGGCATTGCTGGTCTTGGACCGGACCGACTCGCCCCTGTGGGTAGCCCTAGTCGGCGCCTTTCAACGTTTTCCCGGGCTGGTGTTCGGGGTGTTCTCGGGCCTCATCGCCGACCGCGCGAACCGCTGGCATGTCATGGTAGTGTCCCGCGGTGTCAACGTTCTAGCGATGGCCGTCTTTCTTTTTCTGGTTATTACCGACTGGGTGCAGCCGTGGCACACGCTCCTGATTGCCCTCGCCCTGGGCTGGGCCTTTTCATTGGACCTACCTTCCCGCCGATTGTTTATCCAAGACCTCGTAGGGTCACAAAACCTGGTCAGAGCTATGTCCCTGGACATGATGACCTTCACCATCGGCGCCGTTCTAGGTTCTATACTGGCTGGCCTCCTCATTGAACTGTCCGGTTATACGGGCGCCTTTATATTTCTGCTTTCAATATATGTTCTTTCCTTGATTGTAATCAGCCAGGTCAAGACTCGAACGGCAAAGCCCTCTACCGCCTCACCTCCTATCTGGCAGAACCTTGTCAGTGCCATCCGCTACTCGCTGCACAACAGAACTATACGAGCGGTCCTGGCTGTCACGCTGATTATGAACTTTTTGGCATTCGGGGCCGTTCAACTTTTCCCTGTAGTAGCTAGAGACCATCTGGATGTAGGCCCTGGCCTTACAGGTGTCCTGATCTCGGCCAATGGAATAGGAACCTTTATAGGGGTCACAGCCATAGTGTATATGGGGGTTACAATATATCATGGGCGCATTTTTGTCTTTGGGACCTTGTTTCTGCTTCTAAGTCTGCTGCTTTTTGCCTTATCACCCTGGTACGCCCTGTCCTTTCTCACGTTGCTTATGGTAGGAGTGGGCCATTCCGGGTTCGCCACCATGCAGTCTACAATTGTCCTTATGTCATCGGCGCAAGAGAGGCGCGGGGTGGCGCAAGGGGTTCTTAGCCTATGCATCGGAGTAGGTCCTTTAGGTACACTGGCAATGGGCGCCGCGGCTACTTTCTTGAATGTGCAGGTGGCTATGGGTATAGGTGCGGCCGCTGCAGTCTTGCTGATGCTTCCGATGATGGTATTCGGTCCTCTCATGGGGCGTTCTGTTACTAATCCCGAATCCACCGAAGGACACCGATGGACGGCGTGAGGGCAGCGGAAGGGGGTGGGTGAGGGAGCTACAGGGGAGATGGCCTGGGCTCTTGGGGTAGATGGGAGGGCGGCGGAGGGTCTTCAGTCGCCGCACAGGGCCCCTAAGGCCCTATGCGGGAGTTGCGATGCGCGGGATGGCGAGAGGATACGCAGCAGGGGACTCTCGCGACCGGGGTGGCGCGAGATTGCGGGGACGTTGGGTCAGTTGCAGGCTGGCCGTCAGGCCGGGAATGGAATGGCTTGCAGCCGGGCCAAGGCGCGACTGAACTGGGTTTCCCAAGGCCAGCGCCGGGGGAGATGCAAAGTGAGGCGGCGCGCCGAGCGGGTGATCCGCCCCACCAGAGCGAAGACCCGTCGCCTGAGGGTCTTGGTGATCACGGTCCGCTCGCCCAGACCAATCCGCGCCGTCCAGCGGGCCAGGTTATGCGCCATCACCTGTACCGCCAGCCAGGCGCCGTTGGCGGCGAAGCGCCCCGACGGCATGTGGTTCAGCCCGACGCCGTACTTGAGGTCGCGTATGGCGTTCTCGACCTCGGCGTGGCGGCGATGATCGGCCTCCAGTTCCAGCGTCTCCCCATCGCGGTCGGTGATGAAGGCGTGATAGCTGTATCTGGCGAAGAGGGCGAGCTGGGAACCGGGTGTCGGCTTCACCCGCCGGACAATGAGCCGCGCCGGCGGGGCGTCCGGCTTGGTCTGGAACGGGGTGTAAGTCGTCTCGGCGACATCGGCGGCGCCGTCCATCCAGTAGGGAATGGGAGTCCAGTCCTCCTCTGGTATCGCCTCGATCAGGTCCCGCAGGCTGGCGCGCTGGCGGATGGTGATAGAGAAGCGGACATCCATTTCCCGGCAGGCGGCAACGACAGTGTGGGCGTAGAAGCCGCTGTCGGCCCGCACCGTGAGTTGTCCCCTGGCCCCGCCGTAGCGCACCCGCCCCACCGTCTCACGCAGGAAGTGGGCGGCGCCACGGGCGGTGTTGGCCCGGCCCTCGCGCAGCCGGGACATCAGCACCTCGCCGGTGCCGGCGGCAATGGCCAGCAGCGGGTGATAGCCGCGGGCGCCGGTATAGCCGTGGTGGCGCGCTCCCTCCTTGGCCAGTCCATAGGTCTCGCAGATGGTCGAGTCCAGGTCGATGGTCAGGGGCGAGTCGCCGGGTCCGGCCCCAGCGGCCCAGGCCCGGGCCAACAACTGGCGGCTCACGCGGTCGAGTTGACGGACATGCCCCCACCGGAAGCTGCGCAGGAAGGTCCCCAGGGTGGATGACGCCTTGACCACGCAGCCTAGAACACCGACCGTCCCACCAGCGCGCAGCGCATCGGCGTCGTCGATGCAGTCGCCGCCTGCCAGCGCGGAAGCGACCAGCGTCAGCATCTTGTCCCCAGTGTTCGCCCGTCCCGGCGCTCCGCCGAGGTCAAGGTGATGGTCGACGAGTTCCCGCAGGCCCAGGTGCCGGGCTAGGGTGGCCGGCAGGAGCAGGCCGGCATTGGCCACCAGGCGATGGTCGTCAAAGAGGATGCGGATACGGTCAGGTTTGTTCTGTGGCAGCATCTATTGGGTGCTCCTTGTTTCCGGGCTGGTTTCTGTTCCAAAACCATTATCCCAGATTCAGAGGAGCACCCTCTGGCTTCTTCAAGGACTGTCCCCAAGGACGTCCTTCGGTGGATTCGGGCTAAGGGTACTGAAGGAGCCGTTCCCCAGGAGACATAACCACTACTGGACGCAAATCCTGGCCCCGATAAAGAACGAATACCAAGGAATACAACATCGAGGCCGGCTGTGTATGACTAATGGCAGGTGAACCGGGTTCTGTTGGGTCCACGTCGTCGGTACCGGACCTCACCCCACCAAATAGGGGTCCGGCAAGAAGGGTAAGACCCTGAAAGACTCGGCATAAGCCAGCCCCGCCTGCTCTCCCGCTCGCTTGGCGTTGGCCAATATTCTCTCGCCCACACCTTCCGGCTCCGGGAACTGGCTGGCGTGTTTCATGAGGGTCTGAACCTTGATCTCCACGTTTTCGCTGATGTCCACGAAGGTATTGGGCTCTTCGCTGCCCCAAAGATATATCTCCTTTGCCCTATGGGGCTGGAGCCCCTCTTGTGAGATGTGCTCGGGGAAATAGTGGTGGCGCCAGGCGAAGGTGCAGACGGCGTCGATGGTGACTTGGCCGCTGACCCGGTGGTCCCGATGGGAGTGTGCCCGGGTTCTAAACGGGTCGCAGCACATCACCACGTCGGGTTTGTGCCTCCGGACCTCCCGAACCACCTGGTCGCGGAACTCCCGGGTGTCTTCCAGGGTACCGTCGGAATAGCGCAGGAACACCACCTCCCGGACGCCCAGGACCTGGGCGGCATCCCTCTGCTCCTGCTCGCGGATGACGGCCAGCCGTTGGGGGCTCATCTCGCGATCGGTGGTGCCCTTGTCCCCGTTGGTACAGAGGAGGTAAACGACCTCGGCCCCTCCTTTAATCCAGCCTGCGATGGTGCCGCCGCATCCGCCCTCGGCGTCATCGGGATGGGGCGTCACCAGAAGGACCTTGTGGGGAGTTGCTGACATATTTGCCACCTCATTTGCGTCTATTTCTGCCGGCGGCCTTCATAAGCCTGGCATGCCGGGGTAGTGGCCTGCCCACCAACGGGCGAGCGTATTCCAGGTAGGCCTCAGTGACGAGGCCGGACGAGGCGTCGATGAACTCAGGTGGGAGGGACTTTACCTTACCCGCGATGGATTCAAGCGGAGCCAGTCCGGTGGTACATTCGTATTTTGGGCCCGGCCTCCGCTCCAATGTGACCATATAGCCGCTGTACCCTTCAAGGGCATACCCGACCGCGGCCCTTCCAGCCAGCATGGCTTCTTCGGCGTCGGTCCGTGAGACACAGTCCATAAGAAATCTCTGGATGGTGCCGGGCTTCTCGAACCTGGCTCGCATTTTCAGTTCCCGGCTTAGCAGTTGAGCTAGGTACCGGCCAGGGCCTTCATAATACTTATGGCCGAAGTCGTCGGTGAAAAAGGGTTCTGCCTGGCCGCCCAGCGGCCCCGAGGCGCCCTGGGTGTTTTCGGCGGTGACGGCTACGGCGAATCCCCAGCGCCGGTAGCTGTCCTCCATCCTGCACAGGAACCGTTCCTGGTCGAAGGGGACCTCGGGAAGGCAGATGTAGTGGGGCGCATCCGCCGCCGACCGTTTGCCCAGAGCCGAGGAGGCGGCCAGCCAGCCAGCGTCCCTACCCATGACCTCTAGGACTGTGATGGGAGATGCCCGGCCCATGGATTCCGCGTCCATGCCGGCGCCCATGGTGGCCAGGGCCACGAATCGCGCGGCGCTGCCGTAACCGGGGGTGTGGTCGGTAATAACCAGGTCGTTGTCTATGGTCTTGGGGACCTGCACCACCGCCACATCCTGTCCCCCTGCAATGGTCTCCTCGGCGATCCGATGGGCCGTCTCAGCCGAGTCGTTGCCACCGATGAAGAAAAGATAGCCTATGCCGTGTTTTAACAGCGTCTTCAGGATTATGGGCATGTCTTGAGACCGCAGGCTGCGGCGCCCTGAGCCCAGGGCTGCTCCGGGGGTGTTGGCGATGTTTGACCAATAATTCCTGCCGGTACGCCGGCGGAGGTCGATGAAGGCCTCTTCCAGGACACCTTCCAGACCGTGGAGAGCCCCGAACACCTCACCGAAGGCCGGGCTCTCAAAAAGCATTTGCGCAACACCGGCGAGGCTCCTGTTCATAACGGCGGTGCAGCCGCCGGACTGTACTATGAGCACGTTTTTCTGATCTGGCATCGAGCGGCACGAGACCTTAATTTACAGGATTTCGGACGTTGGCCGGGATGGACCTCGCAAAGACCCCAATGTTCATAAGGCAGCGACAATCTATTCTAGCTTCATTAAACCCCGTTCGCAATCTGGCTCTTTAGAGGCGTGGCATTTGGAGACCGCCATTCGGGAGAAGGGAATCGGCATGATTACGGCAGCATCCCATAGACGCGGCCGGGCTTGACCATGACCACGGCCCGCTTCTCCTCCTTCATCACCCGGTCATATTCATCTCAGTCGGAATGCTCGCCGCCTCCGCATGCCCGGTAGGCATCCCGGAGCAGGAGCCTCAACTCCGCCGCACCTGTGTTCTCCTGGGAGTGGATCTCCGCGGCGCCTTCCACAACTGCGAAGGAGGACCAGTGGGGGTCCACGGTAAGGACAGAGCAGCGCGGGTCCCGCCTGAGGTTGGCCAGCTTGGCAGTGCTCCCGCTTATAACGAAGACTACCGCCTCCTGGTAGAAACCGGCCACCAGGATGCTCACCTGTGCGGCGCCGTTTCTACGAAAGCTGGTGACCACCGCCCTGTGATTGGTTTCGAGGAAGGGCCGGATATCGCTGATGTTCATGACTCCACCAGTTTGGTGTTCTTGGAATATCTGCCCCATCAGGTTATGACTTCGACCCGTTCCGGTCAAGGTCTCGGGGGAGGCCGGGACCGTAGGCCCCGGCGTTGGGTCCTGCCCTTATCAAACCCTCTCAGGCGACGTATAATGTGGGTGCCAACCGTTCCTTGATGGACAGTAGCCCCCGAAGGGATGGAGTTGAACGAAGGAGGGCAGCCATGGGCGACTACGAGACCGGGGTAAATGTGATTTTAGCTGGAAGCATTGGGCCGCGCATCAGGGCATCCCTGGAGGAGTACGCCCAACGGAAGGGGATGCCCTTCCGGGACTACGTCAGGACTCACACCGGTTTTATGGCCGCATTGCTGGCCCTGAACAAGGCCTCGGGCATGCGGGTCTACGACGTGGTGGAAGAGGAAGCGCTGGATGAGTCCGCCATAGCTGACCGTCATAAGGGCCCCGGCTTTATCCTGGACGACCAGACCCATATCTTCTTCCGAAAGGGGGGATATGAGGACGCATCCCCGGAAGGCCTGGAATTCCTCGAGAGCCTGGGCGGCGGCAGGGGCAGCATCGTTTCCGGCAGCCAGGGGATAGTCGACATGACCAAAGATACCTGGGTCAGGGAGGTCTTCTTCCAATCGGATACCGACGTGACCTTTCTCAACACGCTGGCCTTCGGCGAGTACTTCGGCGGGAAGGACTATTTCGGCACCGAGGAGTGCGTGGAGGTGGGCAAGGAAGTCAATGAGCTGTACCCGGGGCGGGTGCTCACTCTGGGCACCGTCGAACCCAACCGCGAGGGACACCTGGAGAAGCTGGAATACTACTTCAAAGAGCTGAAGATGACGGGCCTGAAGCTCTACCCATGGGACGCAACCACCCAGGGGGGCTGGTGGCAGGATGACGAGAAGCTGGCCTATCCTCTGTGGGAGAGGTGCCTGGAGCTGGGCATAGACAAGATTCACATTCATAAAGGGCTTCCGGCGTCCTTCACCATGGCCAAGTACGTCCATCCCCAGGACCTCGACCAGCCCATAAGGGACTTTCCCAAGTTGAATTTCATCATTTACCATGCGGCCTTCCCCTATATAGACGAGTTGACGGCCTTCAACGTTAGCAGGGCCCACCGCCCTAATCTCTACGTGGACCTGGGCTCCACCTTTGCCCTACAGGTGAACACCCCTGTGGCTTTGGCCCATAACATGGGGAAGCTGCTGAGGCATATCGGCGCAGACCACATCTGCTGGGGGACGGATACGCCCATATGGGGCTCGCCCCAGTGGCAGATCGAGGCATTTCGCAAACTGACCATACCTGACGAGCTGATAGCGGGGTACGGGTACCCGGAGTTCACCGACCAGGACAAAGAGCTGATATTCGGCAAGAACATGGCGCGGCTCTACGGCATCAACGTTGAGCAGGCTAAAGCCAGGATCAAGGGCGACAAAATTTCCCAGGCCAGGGTTGCAGCGGGTTAGGGGCATGCCTAGATACGACTACAGGTGCGTCAACTGTGAGGGAGTCTTCGAGGTGACCCACGGCATGAGCGCCGTGCCGGTAGAGCAGTGCGGCCTGTGCGGCGGCGGTCCGGTGCAAAGGCTCATTGCGGCGCCCATGATCAACACGGTGAAGTCCAGCAGTCCCACCGGCGCCAAATATGAGAAGCTGACCAAGAAAGAGATCATAGATAAGGAGATGCCGCCCCTGGCGGCTATGGAACAGCAGGAGGGGATGAAGGAGAAGATGGAGATAATGTACGGCGGCAAGCTTGACTGACTCAAGCAGTCGGCCAGCCCTCACTCCGACCTCCGGCCACCCCTCTCCCACTGGGATATGGGCAGGGGGTGAGGGCTACTTATATAAGCTTAGAGGAGCCCTATGCCCGAGGAATGTGTGAAAGTGGTCCGGGCCGGCGAGCTCCCTGGGGGCGAGAAGATGCTGGTGGAGCTGGAAGGTGAAAGGATCCTGCTGGTCAACATCGGTGGTAAATACTACGCCGTAGGTGAAGAGTGTCCTCACGCCTATGCCATGCTGTCCATGGGCCAGCTCTACGGGGAGGAGATAGTCTGCCCGGTCCACGGCAGCGGGTTCAACGTCAAGAGCGGGAAGGTCCTATCGCCTCCCGCCAGGGAGGACCTGGCCTGCTATCCCGTCCGGGTGGAGGGTGACGATATTCTTATCGGCCCTGCGAATTAGAAGACTAAGGAACCTCCTCTCCCGGTGGGAGAGGATTGAGGTGAGGGAGAGGGTATTCAAGAACCTACCGGGGGGCGCAGGCCCGGATTACCTCCATCACCCCTTTCTTGTCGCCCTTACCCGATACGAATGGGCTGATAATCGGTAGCGGAAGACCCGCCTCGCGGTACCCCTTTAACCGTTGGCGGCAGTCGTCGGGAGTGCCGACCAGGGCGAAATCCTGGATGAGGCGCGTGGGGACCAACTCAACGGCCCGATCCTTGTCTCCCGCCTTCCAGGCCATGTCCACAGCCTCCAGTTCCTCACCGTAGCCGGCCTCGGCCATCAGCTTACGGTACCTGGGGAACTGGGAACCGTAGGCCGCGACGAACTCCCGCAGCGACCTGGCAGCCTCTTCCTTGTTAGGGCCCAACGAGGTCCGTAGCAAGGTGGACACGTCCACCTCCTTGGGGTCCCTTCCCGCCCGCTTCGCACCGATGGCCACGTGCTCGGCGGCGATTCTGGCCCTGTCCAAGGTGCAGGTGGTAAGCATAGCGCCCTGAGAAATCTCGCCGCTAATCTCCAGCATTCTGGGGTTCACCGCCCCCAGGTAGATTGGGATCTCCTTCCGGAAGGGTTGGAACCAAAAATCGAAGCGTCCGATGTTGTATACATCGCCTTTGTAGGACACCTCACCATCCTGTAACAAGGTCCGGACGATGTCTACGCACTCTCTGATGCGCTGCACCGGCTTGGAGAACTCTAGGCCGTGCTGGGGCCCGACCTGGACCTTGTGGCTTGAGCCCAGGCCCAGAACGCATCGGCCATCGGAGTAATAGTCCACGGTGGCGGCGGCCATGGCTATTGTCGGGGCGCTGCGCACGAATACGCTGCTGATGCTCGTGCCCAGCAGGATGGTCTTGGTGGCCAGCGCCCAGGAAGTCAGGATGGAAAACTGGTCGCCGCCCTGGCCCTCGGCCATCCAGGCCGACTCATATCCCAGCTCCTCCGCCAGCTGAACACATTCAACCATGTCCGCCAGTGCCATGCCCCTGGAGAATGCTAGTCCGATTCTTTCCATATCTTCAGCCTCCCCAATCAGCCTAGGTGTTCCTTCAGCCAGTCCTTAGCCAACTCGGTTACCTGGCTCAGGTAGGGCTCCTCATAGACCTCGTAGTGAGATATGCCGGGAATGACTTTCAAACTTTTCGGCTCTTTAGTCCGTTTGTACATCTCGGCTACCTCTTCGGCGGGCGTGACCAGGTCCTTTGCACCGGCGATGTAGAGGATCGGCCTGGGCGAGATACGGTCAACAACATCAATGGGCCGGAACTCCATTAACTTTTCCGCGGAGGCCAGCGAGTAGGAGCCGATTTTCACGCCTTCCATCCCCGGCATCTTGCTCAGGTCCTGCTCCATAGTCTCGTTGATCGAAGGATCAGCCCCCCAGAATTCCGCCAGGGACATTCGCTTCGAATCGCCCGTGACTACCCTGGACTTACGGTCTTCTTCGAGAAGGGCCAGGAACTCCAGCCACTCCCAGAGACGCCTGAGGCTGTGCAACGAGCGTTTCCCGTCGCCAAATCCCACGACGCTGATGGCGCAGCTGACACGTGCGTCCAGCCCGGCCACGTAGGGGACCATGCCTCCTCCCCAGCTCCATCCGATGAGGGCCAGCCGGTGGGGGTCCACCTTCGGGTGGACCTGAAGGTAGGTCAGGGCGTTGCCGATGTCCTCCGCCATCTCCAGAGGATATAGCCGGGAGGAGTCCCCCTCACTCTCGCCGACGCCACGGAAGTCCCATGTCAGGGCTACGTAACCCATAGCCGCGAATTGCCGGGCGACGTGGGGAAACCGGAAGTAATCTTTGTTCCCCAGCATCCCCTGGCACATCACTATTCCGGGGCAGCCATGGTCTCCGGCTCCCTCGGGTTCGTACAACGTCCCCGCTATTTTCAGCCCATCGCTGTAAAAGCTGACTTTCCGCTCCATGGTGGTCCCCTTGACGACCGGCGCCAGCCCCTGGCGGTTCAGCCGAGGTTTTCCTTCAGCCAGGTGGTGGACACCTCCAGGACCTGGCTCATGTAAGGCTCCTCATAGACGTTATGGTGGTCGATCCCGGGAATGACCCATAGCTTCTTCGGCTCCCCGGTCCGCCTGTACATCTCGACGATGTCCTCCGCAGGGGTAAGGGTGTCCCTTCCAGCGGCAATGTAAAAGATCGGCCTGGGCGAGATGCGGTCCACTACGTCGATGGGGCGAAACTCTATTATCTTTTCGGCGGTGGCCAAAGAGTAGGGAGTGCCTGTAGCGTTCTCCATCCCAGGTATCTTGCTCAGCTCCCTCTCCACGTCCTTATTGGTCGAGGGGTCTCTTCCCAGGATCTCCCCGGGAGCCAGCAGCTCGGACTTCCCAGTCAACACCCGGGCCTCTTTGTCCTTTTCGATACGGTCCAGGAAGGTGAGCCAGTCCGCGGGGCTCCGCATGTTCCTCAATGAGCGTCTCCCGTCACTCCAGCCCACAATACTGACCGTGCACTTGACCCGCTCATCTACGCCCGCTACGTAGGGGACCATGGCCCCGCCGTGGCTCCAGCCCATGAGGACCAGCCGGCCGGGGTCCACCTTGGGATGGATCTGGAGGTAGGTCAGGGCGTTGCCGATATCTGCCGCCATCTCCAGGGGATAGAGGCGTCCGTATTCCCCCTCGCTTTCGCCCACGCCCCGGTAGTCCCAGGTCAGAGCCACGTAACCCATGGCCGCAAGCTGGCGGGCAATGTGGGGGAACCAGAAGTATTCCTTTACCCCGATCATGCCCTGGCACATCAGGATACCGGCGCAAGAATTGTCCCCGGCGCCATCTGGCTCGTACAGGGTCCCCGCTATCTTGAAGCCGTCACTGTGGATGCCGACGTTCAGTTCCATAAGTATCCCTATTCCATTACTCCCAGGGCGTCCCTTATCGCCTGGCCGATGGGGGTTAACGGGCTCTCTGCGAGGGGACCGTGGGGGATCATACGGTTATGGAGAACCACCACGCCCAGCCGGGCGTCGGGCTCGGCCCACCCGACTGCGCCTCCGGCGCCGTTGTGGCCGAACATGCGTGGATTGTTACCCGCCGGGCCCATTCCGGGGCTGCCGGCGAAGTGAAAGCCCCCTATCGTGCCGTTGTGGGGCACGCCGTGCACGGGGTCGTAATCGCAGGGAGGACGGGGAATGTGGAAGGTCCTGACCCGGTCCTCGGAGAGAAGCCGAACACCGTCCAGCTCTCCGCCGTTGGCCAGCATGGCGAAGAACCTGGCTCCGCTCCGGGCGGTCATGATCCCGTTGGCTCCCGGAATGCAGGCACGCATCACATCGGACCGCCCGAAGACCTCCTGGGTGATGGCAACCTCATCGGGGATGGAGCGTGACCTGAGAGAATCGGGGGGGAACCCGGGCGCGCCGGGGAGCATGGGAGGCATATTGGTCAGCACTGCTACCCGGGGCTCCACCTCACGAGGAATGCCTGACCAGAGGCAATCTATACCCAGAGGCTGGCAGATCTCCTCCTGGATGAAGGTCCCAAAGGGCCTCTTCTTTGGATCGGTACGCCGAACGACCTCTCCCACTACCCAGCCGAAGGTGTAGGACATATAGCCGGATTTTGTGCCCGGCTCGAAGAGCGGCCTCATGTCGGCTAAACGCTGCACCATCCAGTCCCAGTCGCACATTAGCTCCGGGGTCACGCCCAAAGGCATGAGGGGGACCCCGATGCGGTGGGTGAGGACGTCATACACCGTCCCCTTGTCCTTGCCGTGGGCGCCGAACTCCGGCCAATAACGGGCCACGGGGCTGTAGTAATCCACAAGCCCCCGCTCCACCTGAATATGCAACGCCACGGCAGATACGGCCTTTATGTTGGACCATGCCTGGAAGAGGGTATCGCCGTGCACCTTCCTTCCCGTGGTCTTATCTGCAAGGCCGCCCCACACGTCTATTACCAGCTTGCTATCCATGTAGGCGGCAACCTGGATACCGATCTCGCCCCGATTCGCTATAGCGAAGTCAACGGCTGTTTGGACGATCTTGTTCGGGTCACCTGCCATGGCTGCACCTCCCGCTCTCTGGCTGTTTGGGACAGTCCTACACTATGAGCTGGTATGTCCTCATCTGGAGGCCGGATAAACGCAGTTGATTGGACCGGGTGGACCGGCGGTTTTATGGGTGCTATCGGGGTGCGCAGCCACGGATGATGTTGATCGCCTGGTCCTTGGCATCGGGACCGCCGACGGCCGGGAATATGATGGGAAGGTTTATGCCCGCTTTCCGATACTTATCCAGCCCCTGGCGGCACTCTTCCCCGCTGCCTGCGAGGGAGAGTATGTCGATAAGGCCGGCGGGTACCAGCTGCATGGCTGTTTCTATATCTCCGCTCCCCCACGCCACGCGTATCGCCTCCAACTCCTCGGTGAACCCGCTCTGAGCCATCAGCCTGCGGTACCTGGGGAAGAAGCCGGCATACATGGCGACGGCGAACCGCATGGCGTCCCTGGCCTTGTCTTTGTCGTCGGAAACGGCGCAGGGAATCATGGTCGCCACGTCCACATCCTTCGGGTCCCTCCCCGCCCGCTTGGCCCCTACCGCCACGTGGTCTACGGTGGTCTTTGCCTGGTCCAGGGTGGACCAGACACACAGGGCTCCATCAGCGATCTCCCCGCAGACTTCGAGCATCTTGGGAAACACCGCCGCCAAGTATATCGGTATTTCTTTTCGCACGGGCTCGATGCCCATGTCGAAGTGATTGATGTTGAATATTTTGCCTTCGTAGGAGACCTCTCCGTCCCGGAGCAGCGCCCGCACGATGTCCGTTGTCTCTCTGATGCGCTGAATGGGTTGGGAATAGACGATGCTGTGCTCTGGCTCCACCTGGACCTTGTGGCTTGAGCCCAGACCAAGGAGGAAACGGCCGCCGGAAAACTCATCAACACAGGCCGAGGCCATGGCGATGGTGGGAGCGCTTCGCACGAACACGCTGGATATACTTGTCCCCAACAGGATCTTTTTGGTGGCCAGGGCGCAGGCGGTGAGAATGGAGAACTGGTCCCCGCCATGTCCCTCGGCCATCCAGGCCGAGTCGTAGCCCAGCTCATCCGCCAGTTGGACGCACTCCACGATCTCCTTGGGACTCATACCTCCAGCGAAGGCTACACCAAGACGCTCCATGTCCACACTCCATCAGGCTGATGTGGCCCGCAATCCTTACCACACTTGCCCGTTCAGATGAATTTAGCAAGGCACCCGGGGCAACAAACAGGATGTTGCGCGTTTACTGTAATCAGTCCTGTATCTGATGTCAACGGCCTCGGGGATGGCAGCGGAGGGCCAATCGCCTTTCAGCAATCCAAAGACCGCCTTAGCGCCCTTTCGGTGGCCGGACCCTGGTCTACTTCAGTTGGACGTGCTCTCTGAGCCAGCCGGTGATCATCTCGAACACCTGGCTCAGGTAGGGCTCCTCATAAACGCCGTAATGAGAAATGCCGGGGATGACCCACAGCTTCTTCGGCTGGTTGGTACGGTTGTACATGTCAACCACGTGTTCGGGAGGGCCGATGTTATCTCCCTCAGCCACGATGTACAGCATCGCCCTGGGCGAGATGCGGTGCACCACGTCTATCGGGTTGAACTCCAGCAACTTTTCCACGCTGGCCAGGGAATAGGAGACACCCTTGGGCTCCTCCATCCCCGGCACATTGACCCGCACACGTTCCCTGGCCTCTGCGGTGGCTGGGTCTCCGGGCATGATCTCCCCCAATGGCACCACCTCCGACTTCCCCGTCACCACCCGGGACCTCTTATCTTGTTCGATGCGGTCCAGGAAATGCAGGTATTCCCAATGGCGCCAGCCGCTGCGCATCAACCGCTCCCAGCTGCTCCAGCCCACCACACTCACGCCGCACGCGACCCGGTCGTCCACACCGGCCACGTATGGGACCATCCCTCCACCGAAACTCCAGCCTGCCAGGGCCAGCTTCCCCGGGTCCACCTTTGGATGGAGCTCCAGGTAGGTCAAGGCGTTGCGGATATCCTCGGCCTGTTCCAGGGGATATAGCCGTCCATGTTCGCCCTCACTCTCGCCGATGCCCCGGTAGTCCCAGATAAAGGCCACACAGCCCAGATCGGCCAGCTTGCGCCCGAGATAGGGTAACCACCAGTACTCTTTGATCCCCACCATGCCCTGGCAAAGCACGATGCCGGGACAACTCCGGTCCTGGGCTGCCTCGGGCTCGTACAGTATTCCCGCGATCCTGAGGCCGTCGCTGTAAAACCCGACTTTTGTCTCCAAACCTGTCAACCTCTTATCTCTTTATCCCGCTGTGGCTCCAGATACGCGACTCCTAGGCGATGGAGCGATTATAGGTGCGCCCTCATCAGGTGTCAACAACGATTTAAGAGGGCGGGACCGGCTGAAGAATATCGGCCCAGCGCTAAAATTTCGGGGGTTGACTCCCTGGATAGGACAGGCTACTCTCTCCCTACACCTAGGGCAACGAGGAGGCTGGATTGTTCACCAACGTGCACCACGTCACCTATGTGGTGGAGGACGTGGACCAGGTGGCCGAGTACATGGAGCGGAACTTTGGCATGAAGCCCGAGGTGGCCGATGAAGCGCCGGATAAGGGCTACAAATTCATCGTGTATTGGGTAGGGTCAACCTATTTTGACTTCGTTGAACCCACAACCGATGACACCGCCACCGCCCGTTTCTTAAAGGAGCACGGCCCTGGGCTGAGCCACGTCGTATGGGGTGTGGACGGGATTGACCAGGTCTTCCAGGACCTGAAGAGTAAGGGTAATGTGCTGCAGGCCAACCAGGCCAATCAGGACGGCCCCAGCAGCAACATCTTCGGGATAAGGGCCCTGCATATAGACCCCGGCAGCGCCCACGGTGTTTACTGGCAGCTGGCCGAGGGAGAGGGGCCGCATAAGGGATGGAAGTACCAGGGACCAGGAGCTGACCGCTAGTTAAAGGTGAAGTGATGAGTCAAAAGAAGATAGGGATCGCAGGCTGGGGCATAACGTTTCCTGGAGCGGACAGCGTCGGCATCCTGGAGACCCTGAAAAAGGCGGAAGAGTTGGGAGTCTATGGCGTATGGCTGGCCACGGGGCCGACCTCCCAGGCGGATGCCCTGACCCTCCTGGGGGCCGTGGCCGTGTCCACCCAACGGATGATGTTGGGGACGGCCATCACTCCCACATGGCCGCGCCACCCCGTGGTTATCGGGCAGCAGGTCCAGGTGCTAGCCCAGCTGGCCCCCGGCCGGTTCCGGCTGGGGTTGGGCATGGGCCATCAGGCAGCCATGGAGGAGACATACGGGGTGGACTTCAATGCGCCTCTGAGCCACCTGAAAGAGTACGTGCAGATCCTGAAGGCGTTGCTTCAGAAGGGTTCGGTGGATTTCGACGGCAAGTACTACAAGGCCCACGCTCGAGTGGCGGCGCCGGTGGACGTGCCAATAATGATCGCGGCCCTTCAGCCCCGGTCCTTCGAGCTGTGCGGCGCCGAGGCGGACGGGGCCATCAGATGGGTCTGCCCCAGGCCCTACCTGAGGGATGTGGCCCTCCCCACCATGAGGGCCGCAGCGGCGAAGGCGGGCAGGCCGGTTCCGGCCCTCATCGCCCACGCCCCGGTCTGTGTTCACGACGACCCAGTGGAGGCACGGGCTGCCATACGGGAGCAGGTCAGGTCACTGAGGCCCGGGCAACCCTTCTACCGGCGCATGTTTGTCACGGCGGGTTACCCCGAGGCCGCCCAGGGGGAATGGAGCGACGCCATGATAGACGCCACCGCCCTTGTGGGTAACGAGGACCAGGTGGCTGAGCAGATGGAGGAGCTTTTCGAGCTGGGCGCTACGGAGGCGGTGGTTTCCCCCATGCCCGCAGGCAAGGACCGTGCCGCCTCCCAGGAGCGCATCTTGCAGATGCTGGCCAAGGCTTCTCGCTGAGCCCAGATTGCCAGATTTAAGGATAAGCCGATGAACCAGAAGCGGATCGGAGTGGTGGTGGGGGGGACAGGATTTATAGACCCCCTCAGCCCGGATCTCCTTAAGGAGATCGAGGAGGCGGAGGGCCTGGGTATTCCGGCGGTTTGGATGCCAACATTCTTCGGGGGCCCCGAGCCCTTGACTATGTTCGCCAGTGCCGCTGTGCGCACCGAAAAAATTCAAATGGGCTCCTCTATCGTGCCCACCTATCCCCGGCATCCGGTGGTCACGGCCCACCAGGTAGAAGTCATCGCCCAGCTTGCCCCCGGGCGCTTCCGGTTGGGAGTTGGGCCAAGCCATGGGCCTTTAATTCGGGACATCTACGGGTTGGACTTCAGGGCCCCTCTTGCGGGCCTCAGTGAGTACATGCATATACTCAAAGTTCTGTTAAAGGAGGGCGCGGTGGACTTCGACGGGCGCCACTACAGTGCCCATGCCCGCATGGCCGCCCCGGTGGATGTGCCGGTCATGGCCTCTGCCCTCCGGCCCAAGTCCTTCGAGTTGTGTGGGGCCGAGTCCGATGGGGCCATCAGCTGGGACTGCCCCGGCGCATACCTGCGGGACGTGGCCTTGCCCGCCATGAAGGCCGGAGCTGACCGGGCCGGCCGGCCTGTGCCGCCTCTGCTTGCCCATGCCCCGGTGTGTGTCCATGATGACCCGGAGGAGGGGCGGGCCGCCATGAGGGAGCACCTTTTCAGCCCGCTTCTGCCCTTCTACCGGCGTATGTTTGCCGCCGCGGGATTCCCTGAGGCCTCCAACGGGGAATGGAGCGACGCCATGATAGACGCCGTGGCCCTGTGGGGTAACGAGTCCCAGGTGGGAGAAAAGCTGCTGTGGCTGTTCGAGATTGGCGCCACCGAGGTCGTGGCGGCGCCTGTACCGGCGGGGAAAGACCCGGAGGCCTCAATGAAGCGCACCCTTCGGCTGCTGTCCCAGGTTTCACCCCACGTTTCACCCTAGGAGGTTGTGGAATGAGCGGAAAAATCATCGGCATATCGGTATTGGGTCCTGATAGCCAGGCGGTGCTGGCCGAGATAGAGAGGGCCGAAGAGCTGGGCATCGGGGCTGTCTGGCTGACCACGGGTGTGGGCCTGGACGCCCTCACCCTCTTCGCCGCCGCCGCCGTGCGGACGCGCCGCATCTTGCTTGGAACGGCCATAACCCCAACATTTCCCCGGCACCCCGTGGTGGTTGCCCAGCAGGTCCAAGTCCTGCATCACCTGGCCCCGGGCCGGTTCCGCCTGGGGGTCGGCCCCAGCCATCGCCCCATCATGGAGGGTACATTCGGCGTTGACTTCCATGCTCCCCTGGGGCACCTGAGCGAGTACATCCATATCCTCAAGTCTTTGTTGCACAAGGGGGCCGTGGACTTCAATGGGCGCTACTACAAATCCCATACCGAGATGGGGTTGACCGTGGATGTTCCTGTTATGGCCTCGGCCCTTCAGGCCAGGTCCTTCGAGCTGTGTGGGGCCGAGGCGGACGGGGCCATAAGCTGGGTCTGCCCTGGGAAATACTTGAAGGAGGTGGCCCTGCCGGCCATGAAGGCCGGGGCGCAGAAGGCCGGACGACAGTTGCCACCTCTAATCGCCCACGCGCCGGTCTGCGTCCACGACAACCCCGATGAGGTCCGGGCCGCCATCCGGGAACAGGTGACCAACCCCAGGATGGCCTTCTACCAGCGAATGTTTGCATCTGCGGGCTTTCCCGAGGCCTCAGGCGGTACGTGGAGCGACGCCATGATGGACGCCACGGCGCTGACTGGGAACGAGTCTCAGGTGGAAGAGAAGTTGGATGAGATGTTTGCTCTGGGCGCAACCGAAATACTGGCGTCGCCCATTGCCGCCGGAGCCGACCGGGCGGCTTCGCTTGAACGGACGTTGAGGCTGCTGGCCCGGGTTTCATCCTAAGCCTTTTGCCCGTACGTCTGGCGGCCCATAGGGGCGCGGCAGGGTGATTCCCCCGGCGCTAGCGCAGAAGCCGGCGTTTCTGGGCTTCGAACTCCTCAGGGGTGAGGTAGCCCTGTTCGAGAAGGCGGGCTAGACGCTCCAGCCTGCCCACTGTGTCGTTCCCATTTCCAACGCCGTTGGGCCAGGCCACGAGGCTCTTGTCCAGCTTGTTAACGTCCGTTACGCCGCACAACGCCATTTCGCGGTCCAGTTCGTCCCGTAGGATCTCCAGCACGCGACGCACACCATCCTCGCCAGCCACCGACAGGCCCCAGAAGTTGGCCCGGCCGATAAATATCCCTTTAGCTCCCAGGGCCAGGGATTTCAACACGTCACCACCACGCCGGATCCCGCTGTCTAGGTACACTTCCAGGCCGTCGCCAACGGCATCCATAACCTCAGGAAGCATCTCAATAGAGGCGATGGTCCCCTGGAGAGTGTGGCCACCGTGGTTGGAGACGATGAGGGCATCCGCGCCGTGCTCTAAGCACAGCTTCGCGTCCTCTCCCGTCTGAATTCCCTTTATGATCAGGGGGAGGGAGGTGATGGAACGCACCCACTCCAGATCGGACCAGATGAAGGACCCGTCGAAGGACTCGTTAATGGCGTCTATGGTTGGCAGGTTCGGCCGATCAATTCCTTCAAAGTTCTTCAGGAATCTGAAGGGGTCCGCCGTAGTGGAGTACTTTACCTGCATCTCTCTCATCAGCCAGGAAGGTGCCCCCAGGTTGTCCACAGTGAGGATTATGGCAGTATATCCAGCCGCCACGGCCCGCTCCACCAGGATCCTGGAGATCTCTCGGTCGCGGAACATATAAAGCTGAAACCATATAGGTCCGGTTGCGGCGGCAGCCACCTCCTCCAAACTGTAGTTCGAGGCGGTGCTGAGGGCCAAGAGGGTGCCTACGGCCCCGGCGGCACGGACCGAGGCCAGCTCGCCGTCGGGGTGGACCCGCTGGTGACTCCCCGCGGGGGCTAGCATCACGGGGAAGTTTATCTTGTGCCCCAGCACCTCCGTGGAGAGATTACGGTGGGTCACGTCCACCATTACCCGAGGCCGGAGGGCCAACCGCTGGAAGGCTTTAACGTTGTTAGTATTCGTGATGTGGTCCGGGTCATCCAGGTTGCCAAAGACGTTATCGTACAGATACGGCGGCGTGGTCTCCCTGGCTTTATCTTCATAGTCACCCACCGTTATCAGAGATGATAGGACGTCCAATGCGCTCCTCCTGTTTTTTCTTTTAGCCGCGGCCTTGGGCGAAAGGTGCTATCAGCCGCTTTTGATTGTTTACACTCTTGATCTGGTGGCCAACCTACGGGCATATCCGGCCAGCCTGGGCGTAACCAGCTAATAATACGGCCAGCCCGGATTTCCTGTCAACGACTGTGGAATTGGTGGCTGCGGTTTACGAACTTCGTCGCCGAGGGTATAATAGCGTTGACCCGGATTCGCATGGCAGAATATCCGCTAACTAGAGTCAGGGGAGAACATACGCTCCAGTGAGCCCCGGAGTGTCACCAGGAGGAGCCTATCCAATAGGGGGGTAGATGGCGCAAACCAAGGCAAAAAGCCAGGCAAAAGAGACCTTCAAGAACAATCACGGAAACCTTGGA
The DNA here is from genome assembly GCA_965225925.1 of Dehalococcoidia bacterium. Lineage (GTDB taxonomy): Bacteria > Chloroflexota > Dehalococcoidia > Lucifugimonadales > JAGWBF01 > CBDDBY01. Next base: position 2,040,440 of record CBDDBY010000005.1, read on the forward strand.
CTGACGGACCAGGAGATACTGGACTTTTATAAGCGAATGGTTCTTGTTCGTACCCTGGACGAGCGCGTTTGGACCCTGAACCGCCAGGGCAAGGTGCCCATCGCCGCCTCCAGCCAGGGGCACGAGGCCGCTGAGATGGGCAGCGTGTTGGCGGGCCTTAAGGATGGGGACTGTTTCTTCTTCCCCTACTACAGGAACTTGGCTCTGAAGATCATGTCTGGGCTAACCCCCCTTGAGGCGATGTTCTCCTTCATGGGCAAAAAGGGAGACCCCTACAGTGGAGGAAGGCAATTTCCGCTACAGGGCGCCAACCTGAAGAACCGGGTCATCCAGATCTCTAACGTGGTGGCTGCGGGCATGACCCAGGCGGTGGGCTACGCACTGGGCTCCAGGTTGTTGGGCGACAAGACCGTGTGCCTGTCCTACTTCGGTGATGGCGCCTCCAGCGAGGGAGAGTGTCACGAAGCCATGAACTTCGCGGGAGTGCACAAGCTGCCCGTGATATTCGTCTGCGAGAACAACGGATACGCCATCTCTGTCCCCCAGAATAAGCAGATGGTGGTGAGGGACCTGGCCGACCGGGCGGCGGGTTACGGCTTCCCGGGGTTCGTAGTGGACGGGATGGACTTTTTCCAGGTCTTTGAGGCGACCAAGGAGGCCATATCCCATGCCCGCTCCCAGGGACCCGTCTTGCTGGAAATGAAGGTGGTGCGGTACATGCCCCACACTACCGACGACGACGACCGGCGGTACCGGCCCAAGGATGAAGTGGAGGAAGGCCGCCAGCGTGACCCCATCCTTTCACTGCGCTCATACCTGATGAGGGTGGACCTTTTGACCGAGGAGCAGGAGGAGGAGATACGCCGGGAGTCCAGGGCCGAGGTTAACCGGGCCACCGATGAAGGTGAGGCCGCACCCGATCCTGACCCTTCAACCATCTACGACCACGTATACGCGCCTTAGGGAGGTTGTCCTTGGCAGTCATTTCGGTAATTGAGGCAGTCCGCCAGGCCATGTACGAGGAGATGAAGAGGGACTCCAGGGTCATCATCTTGGGTGAGGACGTGGGGTTGCGGGGAGGTGTCTTCCTGGCTACCGATGGGCTTCAACAGGAATTCGGGGAGGACAGGGTGATAGACAGCCCTCTGGCCGAGGCATCCATCGTCGGCATTGCCGCTGGGGCCGCCTTCAAAGGGATGCGTCCCATCGCCGAGATACAGTTTTCGGATTTCGTTTGGCCCGCGGCCAACCAGCTCATCGGCGAGACGGCGCGGGCGTGCTACGGCAGCAACGGAGCTTTGTCCGTGCCCATGGTGGTGCGGATCCCCTACGGCGGCGGTATTCACGGGGGCCTTTTCCACTCCCAGAACGTGGAAGCCGTTTTCTTTCATACCCCGGGCCTTAAGGTTGTCGCTCCCGCCACTCCATATGACGCCAAGGGCCTGCTGAAGTCATCCATAAGGGACAACAGCCCAGTGGTATTCATCGAGCACAAGAAGACCTACCGGCTTGTACGTGGAGAAGTCCCGGAGGAAGAGTACCTGTTGCCCATCGGCGTGGCGGATGTGAAGCGCAGCGGCACCGACATCTCGTTGATGACCTACGGCCTGGTGCTGCACTATTGCCTAGAAGCTGCGGAAATCCTCGCTGAAGAGGGAGTTAGCGTGGAGGTGGTCGACCTGCGGACGCTGAAACCTCTGGACAGGCAGGCCATCCTGGACTCGGTGAAAAAGACGGGGAAGGCACTCATAGTGCACGAGGACAACGTCACTGGGGGCGTGGGTGCGGAGATTTCCGCGTTGCTGGCGGAGGAGGCCTTCGAACACATGGATGCGCCCATAATGCGGGTATGCGGACCCGACGTGCCTACCATGCCCTTCTCCACCCCATTGGAAGACGCCTACATGCCCGACGCCGAGCGGATCGCCGCCGCGCTGAGAAAGCTGGCGGCCTACTGACCCGGTTGGCTGCCTCGTCCCGGGGGCCTGCCAGCCGTAACGCCGGGATATTATCAACGCCTTTTCATGCAGGCTATAATGTTTGAGAATTTTGAATAGAAAGCTATCCCCAGGTCCGAGGATAACAACTGGCTTAAAGAGGGGTCCAGGAGACCCCGCCTAAGGATGGTGAGATGCCCATAACCATAGACCTTCCCCAGGTCGGCGAGTCGGTGGTGGAAGGGATAATCGGGAAGTGGCTGAAGAAGCCAGGGGATAGGGTGGAGAAATACAACCCCCTGGTTGAGGTGGTCACTGATAAGGTAACCATGGAGGTCCCATCCCCCGTCGACGGCGTGCTGACCCGCATCCTGGCCGAGGAGGGCGCCACGGTGCCGATGGGGGCCCCCATCGCCGAGGTGGAGACCGAAGACGGACAGACCGCCGTTTCGGGACCTGCCCCTGCGGCCCAGGCCCCTCCAGCCTCGGAGCAGGCCCCCCGAGAGGCGGGCACCATTGGCTACTTGGTCAAGGACGTCAAGCCGGTGGGGCCGACGGGTGGGGGAATCGGTGAGCCAGAGCCGCCACCGGATAGGCCGCGAACGCCGCCGGCAGCGCGTTCATCAATGCCAAATCCCACCGTGGCGCCCAGCCGGGAACGCCCCGGCGCCGACCGTGCCCGCTACTCCCCAGCGGTACGACGGCTGGCCCAGGAACACAACGTGGACCTGGCCATTGTGAAAGGCACCGGTGGCGCAGGCCGCACTACCAGGGACGACGTTATGAGGTACGTGGAGGACGGCGGGACTAAAGCCGCTCCAGCACCTGCAATCCACACTGGTCCCCAACAGGAAGAGTTGGCCCTCAGCCCGGTCAGACGCCTCATCGCCCAGCACATGGTGAAGAGCGCCACCGAGATACCCCATGCCTGGAGCATGGTGGAGGTGGACGTTAACAGCCTGGTGAAATTCCGGGAAGCCGTGAAGGCGGAGTTCCAGCAGCGGGAGGGAATGGGGCTAACCTACCTCCCTTTCGTCATCAAGGCGGTGGTGGAGTCGCTCAAGGAACACCCTATGTTGAACTCCAGTTGGGGCGGCGACAAGATTATCTTGAACAGGAAGATCCATGTGGGCATCGCCGTGGCCGCAGCCGAGGGGCTGGTGGTCCCTGTAATTCATAACGCCGATACCCTGAGTATAGCCAGGCTGGCCAAGTCGGCCGGCGACCTGACCGCAAGGGCGCGGGAGGGCAAGCTTATTTTGGAGGACGTGCAGGGCGGCACCTTCACCGTGAACAACACGGGCGCACTGGGCTCTATCGTTTCTCAGCCCATAATCAACCATCCCCAGGCGGCCATACTCACCACCGAGGCCATTCAGAAGCGGCCGGTGATAGTCCAGGACGCCATCGCCATCCGGCATATGATCAACATATGTCTCTCCTTCGACCACCGCATCGTGGACGGCGCCCTATCCGGGGCCTTCCTCCAGTCGGTGAAGCGCCGCCTGGAGGCCATGGGTCCGGACACACCTATATATTAAGGAGCCGGCCAGCCGTGCCAAAGCCTCCTACCTGCCGGGTCTTGAGGCTCGGTGTTATCGAATACCTGAAAGCCTGGGAGCTGCAAAGGGCCCTGGCCGCGCAGGTGCACCAGGGGTCCCAGTCCAGCACTCTCCTGCTGCTGGAGCATCCGCCGGTATATACCATAGGACGGCGGGGGACCCGGGAGCAGGTCCGGTTGGATGACGACCAGATTTCACAAATGGGGGCATCCCTCCACGAGGCGGACAGGGGTGGACAGGTCACGTTCCACGGGCCCGGACAGCTTGTGGCCTACCCCGTGGCGGACCTCAGGGATTGGGGCGGCCCCGTCAAATACGTACGCACTTTGGAGCAGGTGATCCTCAAGACCCTGGCTGACTTCAGTATCAACGCCGGACTCATGGAGGGGTTGACGGGGGTGTGGGTGGGAGACGAACAGACGGATTCTGTACTAAGCCGTAAGATAGCGGCCATTGGCGTCAAGATAAGCAGGGGAGTCTCGTACCACGGCCTGGCCCTCAACGTAAACACCGATCTTTCCTGGTTCGATAACATCATCCCCTGCGGGATTCCAGAGGTGACGGTTACATCCATGCAACAGGAGTCCGGAAGCCCTGTGGATAGTGACGCGGTGGCATACAGTCTGGCCTACCATTTTGGCCGGGAAATGGGCTTCCGCATGGTGGAGGTGGACTCTTTGGACGATGGGTCTGCGGTCACCGAATCCATGGGAGTCCAAGGCTAGGCGCCTGCCGGTTTAAGGACATGGTTTGAGTACCCAGGCGAACGAAATAGATGTTGTTGGCGAGATTGATCGTATTTGGCGGGACTTCAGCCATCGCCTCAGATCCTTTATTCTACGCTGGGTCCACAACGAAGCCGACGCAGAGGACATTTTACAAGATGTCTTTTGGAAGATTCATAAAAAACTTCTGAGCCTTAATCAATCAACGAAACTGGAGTCTTGGATTTATCAGATTGCGCGAAACACGATCATTGACTACTATCGCCGCCAGGGAAAAGCACCTTTGTATGTTTCTGAGGTGCCTGAACATGGGTCGGAGCCATTTGACGCTGAAGGTACACCCGAGGAAGTGGCCGCCTGTCTCAAGCCCATGATCGCTGAATTGCCCGAAAAGTACCGGCAGGCCATCCGCTTGACCGAGTATGAAGGCTTGACCCAGAAAGAAATGGCGCAAAAGCTGGGGTTGTCCTTATCTGGAGCCAAATCCAAGGTACAGCGGGCCAGGGAAAATCTGAAAAAGTCACTACTGGCTTGCTGTCACTTCGAGTTTGACCGCCGCGGCCATATCCTTGACTATGAGCTCAAAGAGCAGACCTGTCGCTACTGTTCCCAAGAGATTGCCAGCAGGTAGTTTTGCGTCCTTTTTGCCGGACCTCCGTCTATAGGTATGGAAGGCCAGCAATGGCTGGACAAAACTATACACGATGGGGAGGTTTGATATGGCCGATTCTAAGGACGTAGTAGCAGACTGCGGTTGCTCGAAAGATACGACGGTGGCGGCTCTTGGACGTGGGCCTGGATGCTGCCCTGAGAGGGATGAAGCCGTGACAGGGGGAGGCGGTCCTGGGTGCTGTGGCCCGGAATGTTGTGGGGTGGAAGAAGACGTTGTTCCGAAAGGCGACATCCAAGCCGCCAGACGACGTCTGGACATAGAATTTCTGTACCTGGACCTGACCGTTTGCCAGCGTTGTCAGGGCACCGAAAGAAGTCTTGAAGAGGCTCTTTCCGAGGTGGCCCAAGTGCTGGAACTGTCAGGCACTGAGTTGATACTTCGGAAGACTCATGTTCAGACGGAAGAACAAGCCCGTGCTCTTGGGTTCGTTAGCTCGCCCACAATTCGCATCAACGGCCGGGACATCCAGATGGTCCGTAGTGGTCCCACGGACGTGAAGGAAAGCCCATGCGGATGTGGCCCTGCCCTGTGCGGTCAGGACATAGATTGCCGTGACTGGGTGTATCAGGGGGAGGCTCACGATAGGCCGCCTTTAGCGCTGATTGTAGGCGCCATTCTTAAGGAGGCATTTGCAGCTGGGGAAGACGCCCCGGAGACGCCAAGCCAATTTGGAGATGTTCCAGACAACCTGAGGAAATTCTTCACCGCCAAGCGCGGTCTTGTAGCCGACAAATCGGTGGAGCACGCTGCGTGACCTTAGGACAGGCTGAATAATAGGAAAAAGGTAACTGCTATGTTCTTGGAAATAGAGGTAATGGAGGGCGCCAACTGCCCTCTTTCGTTCACCAGGATGTTTGATGCAACCCAGGACCCAGTCCAGGTGTCCCGGGTTATGGCTTCGGACCCTCAGGACGACGACCGCATGTGTGACGTGACCGGGTGGTCCGCCGGGGGACCGTGCCCCGCCTATGCAGCTCTGGTGGAGGACTCGGGAGAGGGTATCGCCATGCTCATTTACGGCGGAGACGAGGGGATCAGGTTGAAGCCAGTGGACTGCAACGAGCCCTGGGACCTAAGCAGCCCCCAACAATGGGGAGAGGCCTGTCTCCTGTTGGACAGGGCGGTGAAGCTGGTCCTCGCCGCCCAGTAGCATCTAGGGAGTCAGTATTACCTTCCCCTTGGAGCCCCGTTCCTCCAGGTGGTTGTGGGCCTTCGCCACATCTCCCATGGGCATTATACGGTCAATGACCAACCGCAGTTTCCCTGACTGGAAAAGGGGAAGCATCTCCGCCATGGCCGCATGGTGGTCCAGCACGCCCTGGGGAGACCGGCCTATGCTGAAACCCAGCACTTCCCGGTTGACGGGATAGATATCAGAGGCGGAGAGAGATGCCTGCTTGCCGCTGGCGTTGCCGTAGATGACCAGGCGCCCGTACGGGGCAAGGCAGAGAAGGCTCTTCTCCAGCACCTCTCCCCCGACGCATTCCAGGATCACCTGCACTCCGGCGCCGCCGGTGAGCCCTTTTATCGCCTCCTCGAAGTCGGTGGTAAAGTAGTTGATGGTCTCGTCAGCGCCCAGAGACCTGGCCAGCTCCAGTTTCTCCTCTGTGGATGCCGTGGCGACGACCCTGGCCCCCCAACGTTTGGCGAGCTGAATGGCGGCGGTCCCCACACCCGATGCCCCGGCCTGCACCAGCACGGTCTCCCCAGGCTTCACTTCAGCCCGGGTCTTCAGAAGGTGGTAGGCGGTAAGGAATACTACGGGTATCCCGCCGGCCTGGACCATGTCCATGCCATCGGGGCAGCGGAACACGGTGGAGGCATCCACGGAAACGTAATCGGCCTGGCCACCCGCCGCCCGGCCCAGCACCGGATCGCCGGCCTTGAATCCCGTGACGCCAGGTCCCAGCTCCTCGATAGTGCCCGCGGCTTCGAGGCCCAAGATGGCCGTGGGCGCCGACCCCGGATAGTTGCCTGTGCGGCGCATCAGGTCCGCGAAGTTCACGCCCGCCCCAGCAACCTTGATCAGCACCTCCCCTTGACCCAGTACAGGACGGGGGACATCCTCTTCATAGACCAGGACCTCAGGGCCACCAAATTTATGGATTCGAACGGCCTTCATCCTACCTCCTTGTAATCGGGGAAATCCGGGCAATCTGGATTCACCCAACCGCCAGCGAGTAGACCTCCCCGGCGCTATCGGGTAACGGATACTCATTCCAAGAATCGCCGCCATCCAGCGAGCCAAAGACCTGGCCGTCCCTGGCGGCGCAGTATATCTGCGACGGCCTGCGCGGGTTGACGGCCACCGCCATCATGGTGCTGGCCGCCGTTACCCCGCGGTCCAAACGTTCCCAGGTCTCCCCCAGGTCTGGGCTCCGGTACAATGCCCCCACGTCGCTGCGCGCAGCTCTGCCCAAAGATACATACAGGGTGTTGGGATCTGCGGGAGAGACCAGCAGGTCCCTGGTATAGGTGATGGGCGAGTAACTGCCCAAGTCGATGGCCTCTCAAGAGTCGCCCCGTTGAGGGCCGCGGAACATCCCCTCTCTGGTGCTGATGTACACGGTCCCTGGATTTGCCGGGCTCACCACCACACCGTGGAGGTCCAAACGGTCCTCGCCTCCCTCGGATAGACCCAAGTTGATGGGCTCCCAGGTCTCTCCACCGTCCGGGCTGCGGATCATGCCGCCAACTTCCAGGGCGGCGTATATCTGGTCGGGATACGAGGGGTCGGCGGCCATGTCAATAACCCGGGTGTCGAAGGACATGGCCATCACGTCGGGGCCCAAAGCTATGGGCAACGGCTCCCAGCTTTCACCGGCATCCTCGGTCCGAAAAATCTGGGCCGGGGCCGTACCGACGTACATAACGCTAGGCTTGTGGGGGCGAAACAAAATGGACCAGACGACGCTGCCAGCGATGGGCAGGTTCAAGGGTCTCCAGTGGTCGCCCCGGCTACCGCTGCGAAATATGCCATCCCCGGTACCGGCGAACACCACCTCCGGCCTTAACCCGAATCCACCGAAGGACACGGATGGACGGCGTGAGGGCAGCGGAAGGGGGTGGGTGAGGGAGCTACAGGGGAGATGGCCTGGGGTCTTGGGGTAGATGGGAGGCCGGCGGAGGGTCTTCAGTCGCCGCACAGGGCCCCTAAGGCCCTATGCGGGAGTTGCGATGCGCGGGATGGCGAGAGGATACGCAGCAGGGGACTCTCGCGACCGGGGTGGCGCGAGATTGCGGGGACGTTGGGTCAGTTGCAGGCTGGCCGTCAGGCCGGGAATGGAATGGCTTGCAGCCGGGCCAAGGCGCGACTGAACTGGGTTTCCCAAGGCCAGCGCCGGGGGAGATGCAAAGTGAGGCGGCGCGCCGAGCGGGTGATCCGCCCCACCAGAGCGAAGACCCGCCGCCTGAGGGTCTTGGTGATCACGGTCCGCTCGCCCAGACCAATCCGCGCCGTTCCAGCGGGCCAGGTTATGCGCCATCACCTGGCCCGCCAGCCAGGCGCCGTTGGCGGCGAAGCGCGCCGACGGCATGTGGTTCAGCCCGACACCGTACTTGAGGTCGCGTATGGCGTTCTCGACCTCGGCGTGGCGGCGATGATCGGCCTCCAGTTCCAGCGTCTCCCCATCGCGGTCGGTGATGAAGGCGTGATAGCTGTATCTGGCGAAGAGGGCGAGCTGGGAACCGGGTGTCGGCTTCACCCGCCGGACAATGAGCCGCGCCGGCGGGGCGTCCGGCTTGGTCTGGAACGGGGTGTAAGTCGTCTCGGCGACATCGGCGGCGCCGTCCATCCAGTAGGGAATGGGAGTCCAGTCCTCCTCTGGTATCGCCTCGATCAGGTCCCGCAGGCTGGCGCGCTGGCGGATGGTGATAGAGAAGCGGACATCCATTTCCCGGCAGGCGGCAACGACAGTGTGGGCGTAGAAGCCGCTGTCGGCCCGCACCGTGAGTTGTCCCCTGGCCCCGCCGTAGCGCACCCGCCCCACCGTCTCACGCAGGAAGTGGGCCGCGCCACGGGCGGTGTTGGCCCGGCCCTCGCGCAGCCGGGACAACAGCACCTCGCCGGTGCCGGCGGCAATGGCCAGCAGCGGGTGATAGCCGCGGGCGCCGGTATAGCCGTGGTGGCGCGCTCCCTCCTTGGCCAGTCCATAGGTCTCGCAGATGGTCGAGTCCAGGTCGATGGTCAGGGGCGAGTCGCCGGGTCCGGCCCCAGCGGCCCAAGCCCGGGCCAACAACTGGCGGCTCACGCGGTCGAGTTGACGGACATGCCCCCACCGGAAGCTGCGCAGGAAGGTCCCCAGGGTGGATGACGCCTTGACCACGCAGCCTAGAACACCGACCGTCTCACCAGCGCGCAGCGCATCGGCGTCGTCGATGCAGTCGCCGCCTGCCAGCGCGGAAGCGACCAGCGTCAGCATCTTGTCCCCAGTGTTCGCCCGTCCCGGCGCTCCGCCGAGGTCAAGGTGATGGTCGACGAGTTCCCGCAGGCCCAGGTGCCGGGCTAGGGTGGCCGGCAGGAGCAGGCCGGCATTGGCCACCAGGCGATGGTCGTCAAAGAGGATGCGCATACGGTCGAATTTGTTCTGTGGCAGCATCTATTGGGTGCTCCTTGTTTCCGGGCTGGTTTCTGTTCCAAAACCATTATCCCAGATTCAGAGGAGCACCCTCTGGCTTCTTCAAGGACTGTCCCCAAGGCCGTCCTTCGGTGGATTCGGGCTTAGAGGATGGGTGGTGATTACCCTCACCTCGGGAGAAGGGGGCAGGCCGTTGGTAATCTCCTCCCACCCCTCTACTGCGGGCGACTTCCGGAAGAGGCCGCCAGTCCCCGCGCCGGCATAGACGTAAGGTTCCGCGACATCCATTCTTACCTCCGACGTTAGCCCGCCTACCGAAGGTGCAAATGCTTGAAGCTCTCGGCGTAATCCATGCCGTGGTGCTGGCCCGCCTTCTGCTTCCACTCCCGCACCCAGCCGTCGGACTCAAGGCTGTCTCCCACCTGGGACACGTGCCGCTTCAGCGCCTCGATGGCTACTTCGATAGTATCTGAAACGTCTATCCACTTGTCGGGATCGTTGTAGTCGGGCACCAGGACCTCGCGGACCTTGTGGGGCTCCAACCCCTCCTGGAGCAGCTCCGGAAAGGTCATACGGTCTCGGGCAGCAGGGAATACCGCGGCCAGGGTTGCCTCTCCCACCGCCAGATGGTCGGGATGGCCGATCCACTGGCTCGCCTTCAGCTCTCTTACGGGACTTGGACAGATCAGGATGTCCGGCTTGTGCCTCCTGATCTGCCTCACGATGTCCCGCCGGAGCTCCAGGGTGGGCTGGAGCATGGAGTCCTCGTAACCGAGGAAAACCACATCCTTCAAACCCAGGACCTCGCCCGCCGCGATCTGCTCCTCCCGCCGTATCCCCGCCAGTTCCTCGGAGGTCATAGATGGGTTACTGCTGCCCTTACTGCCGTCGGAGCATATAACGTACACCACCTCTATCCCCTCCCCACACCATTTGGCCACAGTCCCTGCGCAGGAATATTCGGCGTCGTCGGCATGAGCCATCACCACCATCCCCCGTGTGTAAGGCAGCTCTTGAGTCATAGAACGTCTATCCTTCTTAATAGAATAAATGGAGGCATCCAGGCGGCGATTGACGGTGTCAGGAGTGGTGGGTCTTGTTACTGGAAACAAGGAGGTCCGTCCTGTCGCCCCACTTTTTCAGGAAACGCTTGAAGTTTTTGTGGCTAAGCTGGTCCCGCTCGGCCTCTCCCAGGGCGCTCCACTGGCGGTGTTCGTGGCGGGTGAAAGGGAGGCTGCCGTCGGCCACTATCCGGTAACCCTGGTCCTTGAACTGAAAGCTGAAGTCCAGGTCCAGATTACGATAAAAGCGGAAGGTTTCACGCATAAGGCCCACCCGGCCCGACAGGGGGCGGCGAAAGGCCAGGCAGTAGGCCTGCATGGCGTCGGCGTCGTTGGAGCCCACCTCTTCGTGGAAGTGCCGGAGGTCGTCGGTTCGAAGCCCCCAGGGTCCCACCAGGCCTATGGACTCCTCCTCCAGCCACCTGCCCACGGGGCCCAGGACGTCGCCGCAGACTTCCACCGAGGTGTCGACAATCACTATGTTCTTGCCCAAGCTCTGTTTCAACCCGATATTCTTGGCGGCCGCTTCTCCCAGCACATGGTCGCAGAATATGACACGGACGCGGGAGTCCCGTTGCTGCAACTCCTGGAGCCACTCGGATGTGCCATCAGTGGAGCCGTTGTCCACCAAAACCAGCTCGGCGGAATATCCATCGGACCATTTCAAGATGCTCTCGGCGCACCGCTTCACATCGTCTATGTAGTTGCTGGCGGTTATAACAAATGAGAATTCAACCTTGTTGGGCAAATCTAGATAGGTCTCCACTTCCTTGGATGAGGAGACTGCCTTCCATCGCTCATTGCGGGTCTCCAGGCGAGTCTTGGGCCGGACCTTGGTATCCTCCCGAGTATCCCTCACCAAGTATCCCTCGCCGGCAAGGTTGGAGCGTAGCGTATCGGCCCTGTGATAATCGGCCCTCTTACGGAAGCCGTCCCTTTTAGTAACGGTTGACTGGATTTGGCGGGAAAGCTCGTAACGGCCAGGCACCTCATCCAGCCTGAGTCCCAGGATACGGTCCAGTTCCAAAAGTAGCTGGAGCTTGGCCTGACCGGGCAGATTTGAGTGAACCATATCCCACGTCAGGCCCAGGGCCCTGGGCAGGTCCAGGTCGCTCTCCACGGCGTCCATCAGTTTTCCCTGCCATTCCTCCGACTCCTGGGGCAGACTGGACAGGGGTGGGAGGTTTCGCCACTCGACAACACGGTTCCTGAGGCTGGTCAGGGCCCGCTCGGCGGCCCGAAGGGCCGAGAAGGTGAAATTCATCCTGTGCCTGTACCTGACTGTGAGGCAGAGATACCGGAATGACAGGGGATCGAAACCCCGTTGCTCCAGGTCATCCAGGATGAACTCGTTCCCAGCCGACTTCGCCATCTTTACCCCGTCGGCGAGGAGGTGCTGGCCGTGCACCCAGTAGCGCACGAAGGGCTTGCCAAATGCCGCCTCGCTCTGGGCTATCTCGTCCTCGTGGTGGGGGAAGATGTTGTCCACGCCTCCCGTGTGTATGTCCAGTTGCTCTCCCATGTATTTGGTGGACATGGCGGAGCATTCAATATGCCAACCTGGGAATCCCTCACCCCAGGGACTGTCCCACTTCATTTCCCTGCCGGGTTCCGCCGCCTTCCAGAGGGTAAAGTCACGGGGGTCCCTTTTCAAAGGGTCGGCTTCCATCTTAACCCCCTCCATCAGCCCCTCCCCGACGTTACCCGACAACTTCCCGTAATCGGTGAACTTCCCTACCTCGAAGTAGATGTTGCCCCCGGCCTCGTAGGCGTATCTTTTTTCAAACAGCCGGTCTATAACGGCCAGCATTTCCTGGATATGGTCGGTGGCCCAGGGGAAGTGGTGGGCTGGGAGAACGTTGAGCTTCTCTTCGTCTCTGTGGAAGGTCTGTGCGTAGAACCGGGCTATCTCCTGGGGAGTCTTCCCCTCGGCGAGAGCGGCCAGTATCACTTTGTCCCCACCGGTCTCGAGCATCTCCTGCCGCATGTGGCCCACATCGGTAATGTTCTTGACGTGGACCACGTTGTATCCCCGGTACTCCAGGGCCCGTTTGATCCAGTCGGCCATCATGTAGGTGCGGAGGTTGCCTATATGGGCATAGCGGTACACGGTCGGGCCGCAGGTGTACATGCGTACTACCCCGGGCTCCAGGCTGGTGACCTCTTCGATGGTCCTGGTGAGAGTATTATAGATGCGTAGCAAACGCCCTTCCCCGGTGGAGGTTGCTCAGGGAGGATTTTAACACTTATACGCCCCCAATGCACCTGCAACCCCCGCCGTTGACATTGGCGGCGGCTGTGCCTACAATCCTATCTAGCCATTAGCTACTCCCAATCTGGCTCTGAGGCCTGATATGACCAGCATAAGACAGCTCCATGAACTTCAAGAACTGGACCTGGAGATCGCCCAACGGCAGGGCCTAATCGCCTCGGTGGATAGCCAGCTAGGCGACCGGTCGGCCCTGGATAGCCTACGCAACCAGCTTGCGAGCCGGGAGGCGGGCCTCCATGAGCTACGTCTGAAGCAAAGGTCCGGGACGCTGAACGTGGACTCCATAAGGGAAAAACTGCAGGACCTGGAGGGGAAGCTGTACGGTGGCGCAATAACGAACCAGAGGGAATTGGAGAGCTACGAAAAAGAGGCGGCCTTCCTGCGCGGCCAGTTGCAACAGCTGGATGAAGAGGGACTGGCAGAGATGATGGCCCTGGAAGAAGCCGAGAAGAAGGTCAGGTCCCTGAATGAGAGTTCCAAGCAGGGCGAGGAAGACTGGAAAGTCAAGCAAACAGAGCTGGCCCGTGAGAGAGCGGGGCTGGAGGAGATCATAGCGGCTCTGGAGTCCCGGAGACAGAAGATGGTCGCCCAGGTGGGCGGGCAGGAGCTCAAACTGTACGAGAACCTTCGACTGGCCAAAGGGGGAATGGCCATTGCTAAGGTGGAAAGGGGAATGTGCCAGGTGTGCCGGATGGCCCTCCCCACCCACCAGAACCAGCGGGTCAGGACTGGACGGGAGCCCGTGCAGTGCGGCAGCTGCGGGCGGATTCTATACTTGAGTTGAGCCAGTTTCTGGGTGCCAGCGTTGACCCTTGATACGGGATATGTTAGATTTCAAGGGGGCCAGGTAGGCTGGGTGGCCGCTTCCCCGGACTCTGGGGGAGAGGAAAGTCCGGGCTCCACCGGGCAGGGTGCTGGGTAACGCCCAGGCTCCTCGACGGTGTAAATCATTGTCGGGGAGACGGAAAGTGGCACAGAAACTATACCGCCAACGCACCCCGGGAAGGCCTGGAAGGAAGGGTTTAACCAGCTTTCCATGATTTCTCGGGGTGCGTTGGTAAGGGTGAAATCGGGTGGTAAGAGCGCCCGGCCGGCCGTGGCGACACGGCGGTGGTCAAACCCCACCTGGAGCAAGGCCGAATAGGGGGACAATAGGCGCCCGGCCTGTCCCCGGGTTGGCCGCTCGAGTCCGGCGGCAACGCCGGACCTAGATAGATGGTCACCGTCCTGACGGCCAGCGGGGGGCCCACAGAGGCTCGCCATCTGACCGGCCAGGATACAGAACCCGGCTTATAGGCTTGCCTGGCCCCTTCAGCTAAAACGGCCCCTAATTATCTAACCGGGGTGGCGTATTGCCCAGAAATATCGTGTCGGATATGTTGAGGGAAGGCCTCTTCACCCGGGTGGTGGGAAGTAGAATCATATACTTCCAGCGACTCACGTCCACCATGGACGAGGCGGTCCGCCGGGCTCGGGAGGGGGCCAAGGAGGGTCTGGTTGTCCTGGCCGAGGAACAGACAGCCGGCCGGGGCCGCTTTCAGCGCGCGTGGGTCTCCCAGCCGGGCAATCTCTACTTCTCCATATTGCTAAGGCCATCCCTGGATGGCTTGCAATACGTCAGTATCGTCTCCGCACTGGCGGTGGTGCGCGCCATCAGGAAAACCGCCGGCCTGAAGGCCACCATCAAGTGGCCAAACGATGTCAGAATAGGCGGCAAAAAAGTCTCCGGCGTCCTGGTGGAGAATTCGTTGCGGGCCAATAGCGTGGAACATGCTATAGTGGGGATCGGGTTGAACGTGGCCCTGGACCCTTCCATTACGGATGAGCTGGCCGGTATCGCCACCAGCCTGAACTTAGAATCCGGCAGGACCATCAACCGGGAGGCTCTTCTGAAGCATATTCTTCAGGAGATGGACGGCCTATATAAGCTCCTCTCTCCGGACCGCGCATCATCCATTTCCGGGGCTGCAATTGGAGACGGCCTGGACATGGCAAAGGCAGAATGGCGGGGCCTTCTGGAGACAATAGGGAACCATGTGGAAGTGCGGTGGCAGGAGGAGATGTACAGGGGCTATGCCGAGAATGTGGACTCCGCCGGAAACCTTCTTTTAAGACTGGGGGATGGGACGTTGGCGACCTTGCCGGCGGGTGAAGTGACATCGGCAATCGGTAAAGATTGACTAGTTCAGGAGGACAGCGATTGCTGGAGCGGCTCAGCCTGGATGGGCATGTGGTAATAGTCACAGGGGGCGGGACCGGCTTGGGGCGGGCCATGGTGATGGCTCTGGCCAGGGCTGGCGCCGAATTGGTGATTGCCGCCCGGAGGCAGGCTCCCATTGACGAGGCCGTGGCCGAAGTAGAAGCCATGGGTGGAAAGGCTCTGGCCATCATTACGGATGTGTCGGACTCTGGCCAGGTGGACCGGATGGTGGCGGGCACCCTGGAGCGATTCGGCAAGGTTGACGTGTTGATAAACAACGCTGGCAGGACCTCAGAGAATGTTCCCACGCCCATATGGGATGTCAGCGATGAGGAGTGGCAGGCCGGCATAGAGACAAATCTGAGCGGCGCCTTCTATTGCGCCCGGGCGGTATCCAAACACATGGTGGACCGGGGCAAAGGGAAGATCGTCAACGTGGCTTCAGGGCTGGGGATGAGGGGGATCAGGGACCTGTACGCCTATGCCTGCGGTAAAGGTGGCATGATACAGCTGACCAGGGCCTTGGCCATGAGCCTCGGCCGTCACGGCGTGACGGCTAACACCATCGTTCCGGGTTTCATTCCCACCAGGGGAGTGGACAAAATGAGGGACAACCTGCCCAGGTCCGGAGAGGTTATACCCACCGGGCGGTTGGGCAAACCGGAGGACATCGGCCCCATTGCCGTTTTCCTGGCGTCACCTGCTTCGGACTACATGAACGGTGAGATAATCACCCTGGATGGAGGCGGCCTGGCCGGGGGATTCGCCCCCACGGGCCACTCACCGTTCATCTCAATCGAGCTGTAGCGATATCCTTCCCCCTCGACGGGGAAATTTTGGAGGAGGCTGAGTTGCCGGTCCCAGAAGAATATAGCCTGGCCGGTAAAGTGGCCCTTGTCGCCGGCGACGGCGGCGGGTTCACTCCTATTCTGGCCCAGGCGCTGGCCGAGGCCGGAGCGCGGATATTTGTGGTCTCCCCGACCCAGGCCATGATAGACGATGCCGCCCGCATGGTAGGGGATGTGGGTGGAGAAGCCGCCGGAACCGTGTGTGACAGCACCGACGAAAAGTCAGTGGATTCAGCGGTGGTGGAGGCCCTGGCCCGCTATGGACGGGTGGACGCACTGGTCAACAACTTCCGGACCGATTTCGCCAAACCCTTCGACGACGTGAGCCTTGGCGAGTTCGAGGAGGTGATGGACAGGAACCTGAAGCCGGTGTTCCTGGTCTGCCGGAGTGTGGGAAAGAGGATGGTGGAACAAAGATGGGGAAGGATAATTAACATAATATCTGGACTGGCGGAGAGGGGATTATGGAACTCGGCCGTCTACTGCGCCAGTCAGGGCGCCGTCCTCCAGCTGACCAGAGCCCTGGCCCTGGAATGGGCCAGGCACAACGTCCGGGTAAACGCCATCGGCACCGGCTGGTTCAGCCTGGAGGAGCCTGATCCCGAAGAGGCGCAAAAGGAGCTACTGGTACGTTACATTCCTCTGCGCCGAAGGGGGCATCCCAGGGATATCGCCCCGTTGCTGGTTTTCCTGGCCTCCGATGCCTGTGACTACACCACAGGCCAGCCCATCTATATTGACGGCGGCCTGATGGCCCATCCTTAACCGGGCGGCGGAATTCCGGTTCCTTCCCAGCCTGCGAAAGGCTCCTTCCAGTCGCCCAATCTATTTCCTGCACACCGCCTCTAGGTGTACAATAGCCCCGGTCAGACAGATGAACAGGCTAAATCGTCTTCAAGGAATGCGGGACCTACCCCAGGAGTTCTGGCTCCCACTCAAGGCAGCCCAGGACCGCTTGAGGGAAGTTTTTTTCCTCCACGGCTACCGGGTGCTGGAGACGCCGGTGCTTGAGGCGACGGAGCTATTCCTGCGCAAGTCCGGCGGGGAGCTGGCAGCCCGTTTGTACAGCTTCAGTGACCAGGGAGGGAACCGGGTAAGTCTTCGACCGGAATATACCGCCTCTATACTCAGGCACTACCTGGAGCAGTCCGAACCTAGTCCCCTGCCGGTGCGGGTCCAGTATGCGGGACCGGTTTTCCGCCACCAGGAGGATGGCTTCCTCGACAGGCAGTTCACCCAGGCCGGAGCCGAGCTTTTGGGCTCCTCGGACCCCAGGGCCGATGCCGAGATACTGTCCCTTTGTTGCCACGCCCTATTGAGCCTTGGCCTGGACGGCCATCGTCTGGAAATTGGAGACATCGGAATCCCCCGCCGGATATTGGAATCCCTAGGCCTCTCCGAAAGGGCCATTGTGTTCATCCTAGGCAGCATTTCCGAGCTGGCAGAGGGGCCGGACGGGCTTGCCAAAGTGAAGGAAAGGGCGGAACAGCTGCGGCTCCTGGCCGCCGGCCCCCGGCAGACCGATCTGGGCGCGGCCATCCGGGAAATGGAAGAAAATAAAGCCAGAGAGCTGTTGCACGGCCTGCTGGAATGGGCCCAGGCGGGCTCTTTGGGGCAACGTGAGCCTACGGATATCGTGGAGAGGTTGCTGCGCAAGTTCCAGGGGAGCGATGACCCCGCCAGATTTCAGCAGGGGCTGGAAGTTGCCTATGAGCTGGCCGGTATAAATGGAGATGCCAAAGGTTGTCTCGAGGAGGCGGGTAAGCTCATCAAGTCTTATGACCTGGACCCGTCGACAACGGACAGGCTGAGGAATGTGATGGGGCTCCTTGACGAAGTGCAGCCCTCCGGTACTACATTGGTCCTGGACTTCGGTCTGGCCAGGGGTCTCGCTTACTACACCGGCATCGTCTTCGAGATATGGCACCCCGCCAGTGACGTCTCCCTGGGAGGAGGCGGCAGGTACGACGGCCTGGCCAGGGCTCTGGGCAGTCACTCCGGCATCGCTGCTCTCGGCTTCGCCTACAATCTCGAACAGTTGGTGTACGCTCTTGAATCGGCGGGAAACCCGGCGAAGGGGGCCGATGACGCAGGAGAGGGCGTGCTGGTGGTGGCGTCCGAGGCAACAGGTTACAAGGAAGGGCTCCTGCTGGCCCGGAAGCTGCGCAGCGAAGGGACCCCAGTGGAGATGGATATGTGCGGCATGAACGTGGAGGAGAGCCTCTCCTACGCCAGAAGCAGAGGCATCGCCGAAGTGATCGTGGTGGACGGCGACGGGAATCCTACTAGCTATAAGCCTGGGGAGAGCTGATGCCTTCAGAACTCAATCGGTCGAGAGTTCTCCGCGGATCGGTGGAGACCACCCAAGAGTCCCAGGTGAGTGGCGGTAGCGAAGGGGAGCTTAGGCTGGTCCTGCCCAGCGACGGTGACCTCTACGAGCTGTCGTTGGACTTTCTGAGGTCCTGCGGCATCCCCGCGGCGAGGCCCAGCCCGCGTAGCTACACGGCCCGCATCCCCTCTCTGCCCCGCTCTATAGTGCTGTTCCAACGAACGGCGGACATCGCCGGGAAGGTTGAGGAGGGCAGCGCAGAGCTGGGAATAACCGGCCTGGACCGCTTCCTGGAGTTTCGAGAGGAAGCCAGCCCTGTGATTCCCATCATCGAGAACCTGGGGTTCGGCCACTGCGAGCTGGTGCTGGCGGTGCCCGATTCGTGGCTGGACGTAGTCTCCATGGATGACCTGGCGGACCTGGCCCTGGAGTTCAGGCAGAAGGGTCGACAGCTACGCATCGCCACCAAGTACCCTCGGCTGGTCCGGGGTTATCTTTACCATAGTGGGATCAACTATTTTTCTCTAGTGCAGGCCAGCGGTACTTTGGAAGCGGCGCCGGCCGCCGGATATGCGGACCTTATCGCCGATCTTTCGGCCAGTGGGACGACCTTGCGGGAGAACCGGCTGAAGACCCTGGAGGATGGCGCCATCCTGGCCTCCCAGGCCTGCCTCATAGGTAACCCCAAACTCCTGAAGGCGGCGCCGTGGGGTCTGGAACTGGTCCGTCCCATGCTTGAGATTATGGAGGGGCGCCTGAGAGCCGGCTCTTTCTACCGCCTCACCGCCAACGTCAAAGGCCCGTCTCCTGAAGCAGTGGACTCCGGCATTCTCGCTAGACCCGGTCTGGCGGGGCTCCAGGGCCCGACGGTTTCCCGGGTATATAGCGCCGAAGGAGAAGACTGGTACGCCGTGAGTCTCCTGGTGCCCAGGGACAAGCTTCTGGATGCGGTGAACCACCTGCGACAGACGGGCGGGGTGGATATATCGGCTTCCCAGGTCAGCTATCTGTTTCAGGACCAGTGCGGGCCCTACCAAAAGATTGTTGATTCGCTGGACGGTGTTTGAGGTGCCCAATCTGCCGACCCACTTAAGTCTTGCCTCCCAGGCGGCGCGCAGAATGGCCCACCCAACCATCGATAGCCATCTAGGCAGCTTCCTCTTGGGCTCAACCAGCCCGGACATCAGGATTCTCACCAAGGGCAAGAGGGATGATACGCATTTCGCGACCCTCCAGGTCCAGAGCATCGGCATAGGGGTGGCGGGTCTTTTCCATTCTTACCCTGCGATCGCCGACTCCTCTAAAGTGAGCGGCCCGACCAGGGCCTTTCTTTCGGGCTACCTCGTCCATCTGTTGGCCGACGAAGCCTGGATCCTGGATATCTACCGTCCTTACTTCGACGACCCCCTGCTCTTTCCCGACCGGGTGCACGCCAACATCTCGGACAGGGCGCTCCAGCTGGACATGGACAGGGTGGCCAGGGAGGAGATGGGGGACATGGACCAGGTCCGCTCCTCCCTGGACGGCTCAGAATCGGGCGTGGTCCTGGGGTTCATCGGTCCCGAGACCTTGGGAGAGTGGAGAGAATGGGTGACGGAGTTCACCCGCTGGGCGTTCAGCTGGGAGCGGCTCCGCTTCGCCTCCCGGAGGATGTACCGGGATGATGCAGGGGCCATGGAGCGGGTGGAGGGGTTCCTCCAGGGTATGCCCGGCAGCCTGGCGCGGCTATATGATAAGATACCGGATGGTACTATCGAGGCGTACCACGAGACGGTAATCGGGGAATCGGTACGGTTTATCAAGGAGTACCTAGGTGCGTCTGAACGTGATAAAGGGGCTGGACCAGGCTAAAGGGGAGCTTACCCGGATAAGCCCATTGGACCTGGATTCCTTGCCTCCGGAGCTGATGGACAGGACGGAGGAGTTGCTGGGTGAGCGGCTATCGCCCCTGGAGTCGGTCCAGCGCATCCTCCGGGACGTACAAGAGCAGGGGGACGTTGCAGTCCGAAAATACACGCGGCTTTTGGACGGTGTTGAGCTGGAGCGACTGGAGGTGCCCGAGGATGAGATCGCCCGGGCGGCCCGTAATGTGCCCAAGGCACTGCGGCGAGCCCTGGAGCTGGCGGCCAGGCGGATTGAGGACTTCCACCGGGCGACCATCCGTAAGAGCTGGGTGGACCTGGAATCCGGCCTTGGAGAGATGGTGATACCCCTCCAGCGGGTGGGCATCTACGTGCCGGGGGGCACCGCGTCCTACCCGTCAACGGTGTTGATGACCGCCATACCCGCCAGGGTGGCCGGGGTCGCCGAGGTGGTGCTTTCCTCGCCACCCAGGTCCCGCCCCGAGGACGGCCGGGATAGTGGTGACCTGCCCGATCCCGCCGTGCTGCTGGCGGCAAAGCTGTCAGGAGTGGACCGTTTGTTCCGGATAGGGGGGGTCCAGGCCATCGGGGCCATGGCCTTCGGCACCGAGAGCGTGCCCAAGGTAGACAAAATCTGCGGGCCAGGCAACATTTTCGTCACATTGGCCAAGAAACAGGTTTTCGGCCACGTGGACATAGACGGCCTCTACGGCCCCACGGAGACAGTGATCATCGCCGATGAAACGGCCAGTCCCGCGTACTGCGCCGCCGACCTCCTGGCCCAGGCGGAGCACGACCCGCTGGCGTCGCCAATCCTGGTCACCACATCCCTATCCCTTTTGGGAGAAGTGGAAGGGGAGCTGGAGAAGCAGCTTTCAACCCTGGACCGGGGAGAGCTGGCCGGGATTTCCATGGAAAGACAAGGGAAGGTGATCCTGGTTTCCAGTATCGAGGAGTCCCTGGAGCTGGCCAATTACATAGCTCCGGAGCACCTCTGTATGATGGTCAAAGACCCATGGGCCTGGGCGGGCAAGGTGAAGCATGCCGGAGGGCTGTTCCTCGGCCCCTATTCCCCGGAGGTGATGGGCGATTATGTGGCGGGCCCCAGCCACGTTATGCCCACGGGGGGAACGGCCCGCTTCAGCTCCGCCCTCAGCATTCACCATTTCATCAAGACCATGCCGGTGGTGGGCCTGAAGCCCTCAGAGTATCCCGAGCTGGCCGAGGCCGCCTCGCTCATCGCCACGGCGGAGGGGCTAACGGGACACGGCAGGGCGGTGGACATCAGGCTCCAGGGACTTAGAAGATCAGGGACCGCCGATGGGGAGAGCAGCGAGAAGAAATGAAGGACCTCTCGCCAATCTCATTGCTGAGACCCCATATCCGCGACCTGGAGATGTACCAGGGCGTAGAGTCGATTGAGCTGCAGGCCCAAAAGGCGGGGGTCCCTTTAGATAAGGTAATCAGGCTCAACGGGAACGAGAACCCATACGGTCCTTCGCCCAGGGTGGCTCAGGCGCTGGGCGGCTTCAATGTTTACAATCTCTACCCCGACCCAGAGCAGCGACGGCTGCGAGAGGCGCTTTCCGAATACCTGGCGGTGAGCCCGGAGCGGATCGTGGTGGGCAACGGCAGCGACGAGATTATAGACCTGGTCCTGCGTATGTTCCTGGGCCCCGGCGACGCGATAATAGACCCTTCCCCAACATTCGAGATGTACGCGGTGGGCGCCCGCATCTGCGGCGGCGACGTAGTTACAGTACCCAGGGACCATGCCTTCGAGATAGATATAGAGTCAACTCAAACAGCGGTGGATTCCAGCACCAAGGCCATCTTCTTAGCCTCCCCCAATAACCCCACTGGAAACGTAACGCCGGAATGGCAGGTGCGACGGCTGCTGGAGATGGGCATTCTGGTGGTGGTGGACGAGACATATCACGAGTTTTGCGGAGAGACGGTGATCCCCCTTGTGGAGGAGTACCCGAATCTCATCGTACTCCGCACATTCAGCAAATGGGCGGGCTTGGCAGGGCTTCGCATCGGACTGGGGGTGATGGATCTCGATTTGGCCAATGTGATGATGACGGTCAAACCCCCGTACAATGTGAACTTGGCGGCGGAGGTGGCCCTCCTGGCATCCCTGGAAGACCTGTCGGGCCTCATGGAGCGGGTAAACAGGATAGTGGCTGAGAGGAAACGGATGTTTTCACTGCTTGAGGAGGTGCCCGGGGTACGACCCTGGCCTTCCCAGGCGAATTTCATCCTCTGCCAACTGCCCGAGGGAAGGGGCGAGGATGTTTTCGGAGGCCTGGCGCGGAGGGGGATATTCGTACGCCACTTCTCCAGCCCACGCCTGCGGGATTTCTTGCGGGTCAGCGTGGGATTACCTGAACACACCGATGCGCTGGTGGCCGCACTGGACGGCGCTTTAAGGCGTGGGGACGACGTATAAATCGCCCCTACATTTGGAGGTAGTAACAAAGTGGAGCCACGGCAGTCTAGCATAGAGCGCAGCACCGGAGAGACCTCCGTAACCGTGTCCCTGGACCTGGACGGAGTGGGCCGGTATGACATCGTTACTGGCAGCGGGATATTGGACCACCTCCTGGCGCAGCTGTCCCGGCACGGATTATTTGACATAACATTAAAGGCAGAAGGCGACCTGTCCACCGGCTGGCACCATCTGGTGGAGGACACCGCGATAAGCCTGGGGAGGGCCTTCCGGGAATCTTTGGGAGACGGCATGGGGATCCACAGGATGGGCCACGCACTGGTCCCGCTGGATGAGACCCTGGCCATGGTGGCGGTGGACCTGAGCGGCAGAAGCTATGCGTATATTGACATATCCCTGAGCCAAGAGATGGTCGAGAACCTACCGGGAGACCTGGTGCGCCACTTCCTAGAGAGCTTCGCCACAGAGGCGCGAATGAACCTTCATGCCCGAATCCTGAGCGGCATCAACTCCCACCACAAGGCGGAGGCCCTCTTCAAGGCGTTGGCCAAGGCGTTGCGCCAGGCGACGGAGAAGGACCCCAGGGCTGCCGGAGCTGTGCCCAGCACCAAAGGAACCGTCCAGGGCTAAGGTTCCCCTTCACGGGATCAGGCCTGGGTAGCCAACTCCTCCAGGTCGAAGCGGAAGTCCTCTATTACCGGGTTCGCCAGCAGCTTCCGGCACATGTCTTTAACCTCGCCTTCCGCCCTCCCAAGGTCACCCTCCAGGACCGTCACCTCCAAGTATTTGCCCATCCGCACGTTTTCCACGGAGCCGAATCCCAGGGCTTTAAGGCCACCCAAAACGGTCCGGCCCTGGGGGTCGTTAACCGCTGGCTTCAGCGTTATGAATATCTTCGCTAAGAACATCTTTACCTGTTGCAGGGCTCCAGCTCAGGAGCGCCCTGGTAGCCAGAGTAGGTATCGAAAAACCTTCGTATGCGCTCCTCGTCAACCCCTTGCATCTCGTCTATGATACCCCAGGCCGTCATGGCCACGGTCCCTGGAACGAGCTTCGAGTACGGGCGAACGACACCCCACACTTCCCGGCCGGGGAGCTTATCTGCCATTTCACGAAACCTCTCGGCTTCCTCGGGATCTGTGATGTTGTAGCTGATGACCACATTGCCGTGTTCCAGGTTGTGGACTATGATTTCGTCCTCCAGTTCCTCATCATATATGCCGCATCTAGCCGGCGTAACCCAGTGCGGGCCCGATGTCGGTGGAGTGGTGGTATAGCTCACCGTCTCTCCCACAGGAACGTGACTACCGTCTACAATGGAAACGGGGGTGCCTACCCCCACGACTGCTTGCGATTGCCCTCCGCCGCCACCAAGCCCGGTCGGGAAACCCTGGACGGCGAAGCTCCCGATGACCACAATTGCTATCACCCCTGCAAGTGTAATAAACCCCCAGCGGCGTATCTTGCGCCAGGTCTTCGGACGTATCCTGGGACGCCGTCCCAGGCCCGTGGAGCCTGGGCTTGAGTGACTAACACCAGTGGTGCCGGACGGACGTCGTCTCCTCCGTTCTCTGGCTGGCCCATGCTGGCCTTTTCTTCGACCTTTAGACTCTGGCAACTATCTATTCCTTCCTGTTTGCTCGGTACAATCCATCATGTTCGGGGCACCGCGAGCTTCCGCCCCGTCAGGAGGCGGTAGGCCTCCAGATATCGTGAGGCGGCCTTCTGGACCACATCCTCAGGCAGCTCCGGCGCGGGCGGCTCCCTGTCCCAGGCCTGGGAGTCGAGCCAGTCCCTAACGTACTGTTTATCGAAGTTGGGCAGCGAACGGCCCGCTTCGTAGCCCTCGGCGTCCCAGAAGCGGCTGGAGTCGGGGGTGAGGAGCTCATCTATTAGGATAAGGCTGCCGTCCAGCAGCCCGAACTCCATCTTGGTGTCCACCAGAATGATACCCTTCCGCTGGGCGTGATCGTGGGCGAGGCTGTACAGGGCCAGGCTTTTTCGCTCCAGTTCTGCCGCCAGGTCCGCCCCGACCATGTCCACCACTTCCCGGTGGGACATATTCTGGTCGTGGCCTTCCTCGGCCTTGGTGGTGGGGGTGAACATGGGCTCCGGCAGGATTTCCCCCTCTTTGAGCCCCTGGGGCATGGCGTGACCCCAGACGGTGCCCCCCCGCTTGTACTCCGACCATGCCGAGCCCGCCAAATACCCCCGCACAATACACTCGACATCTATGCGTTGGGCCTTCCTTACCAGCATGCCCCTTCCGATAAAGGGGGCAAAGTGGTCCCTTAATCTTGGCATGATAGCGGACTGGGAGTCCAGCCAGTCTTCGCTTATGACGGCGATGAGGTGGTTCGGTATCAGGTCTCTGGTCTGCTCAAACCAGAAGGCCGACAGCATGTTAAGCACAATTCCCTTGTTGGGAATGGGTGTCGGCAATACCACATCGAAGGCCGAGATCCGGTCGGATGCCACCATCAGGAGGCTTCCGCCCCCCTCTGGCGCCAAACGGCTCTGGACCTCACCGTCCAGCTCATATATGTCCCGCACCTTGCCGCTACGCTGAAGCTGCAACATCGTCCGCGTTTTTCCTTTCTACGGGAGTTGGCCCCTCGCACAACGTCATGGCGTGGTGGCCCAAGTCCGCAGGACGCTAAGGTTACTATAAATCAAATATGGTGGTATAGAAAGGGGACCACCCACTCTTTTGGGGGTCATGTATGCTATCCCAGGCCTGCCCGCTGGAAGGTGTCCTCCACATACCTGAAATAGTAGTCCGTGTCGAACAGGGTTTTGAGTTCCTCCGCTGAAAGATACGAGGCAACCTCCCCGTCGGATTGGAGGAGCTTGCCGAAATCTGCTCCTTCGTCCCAGCTTCGCATGGCATTTTTCTGGACCAGTTCGTAGGCCCTCTCCCTGGAAATGCCCTTCTCAACCAGTGCCAGCAGGACCCGCTGGCTGAACAGCAGGCCCTGAGTGCTCTCCATGTTGTGTTGCATCCTTTCGGGGTAGACCTTCAAGCCCGCCATAACCTCGGTGAACAAAGCGAGGATATAGTCCAGGGCGAGGCAGCAGTCGGGCAGGATAACCCGCTCTGCCGAGGAGTGGCTGATGTCTCTTTCGTGCCAAAGGGCCACGTTCTCCAGGGCCGTGACGCTGTGCCCCCTTATAAGCCGAGCCAGCCCACAGATTCTTTCGGATAGCTCGGGGTTGCGCTTGTGGGGCATGGCCGAGGAGCCGGTTTGGCCAGCCTTGAAGGGCTCTTCCACTTCCCTAACCTCCGTCCGCTGTAGAGAGCGTATCTCCGTGGCGAACTTCTCCAGGGATGCGGCGATTAGGGCAGCTGTGGTCACGAAATGGGCGTGGCGGTCCCGCTGGAGTATCTGGCTGGAGATGGTTGCCACCTTCAGCCCCAACCTCTCGCACACCCGGTCCTCCACTATCGGTGGAACGGTGGCGTGGGTCCCGACCGCGCCGGAGATTTTTCCCACGGCTACGCTTTGGATGGCCTGTAGCAGCCTCTGCTCCTGGCGTCCCATCTCCTCCCACCAGAGGGCGAGCTTCAGGCCAAAGGTGGTGGGCTCCGCATGAACGCCGTGGGTCCTCCCGACCATGGGTGTGTCCCTGTAGGTCACCGCCTTGGTCTTCAGGGCCTCTCTTAGCTCCATTATTCCCTGGGCCAGGAGTTGGCCGGCTTCCACCAGCTGTAGGCTCGTTGCCGTGTCCCAGACGTCGCTGGAGGTTAGGCCCAGGTGGAGCCACCGCCCCTCGTCACCAAGTCCTTCGGTAACAGACCGGAGGAAGGCTGTTACGTCGTGGCGCGTCTCCTCTAATATTTCCGCCATGCGCTGGTGGTCATACTTGGCCCCCCTGAGCTTTTCCATGTCCGTCCATGGGATCACCCCCTCTTCAGCCCAGGCCTCGCAAACCGCAAGTTCCACCTGGAGCCACTTTTTGTATTTGTTCTCCTCCGACCAGACACGCTTCATACCGGGACGGGAGTACCTGTCGATCATGCCGCGTCTCCCCTTTGAG
Source organism: Dehalococcoidia bacterium (assembly GCA_965225925.1). Taxonomy (GTDB): domain Bacteria; phylum Chloroflexota; class Dehalococcoidia; order Lucifugimonadales; family JAGWBF01; genus CBDDBY01. Next base: position 2,066,976 of record CBDDBY010000005.1, read on the forward strand.
AGAGGCCGTTCCAGTCTTCCAGTGCATGGATAACGTCCTGAAAGTCCCGGAATTCGGAAAAGGGCACATCTCTCTGATCACAAAGCAGGGCCAGTTGGTCGCTGGCGAAAACCCGGTCGGCTATCGTGGCAGGGCAGAGGTCAGAGCGGCCGTCCCCCACGTATATGATACTGTGCCCCCTCCTCCTGTAGCTTGACAGAACGCTGCATTTGCAGTTGCCCCAAGCCTGGCAAACCTCTCTGGGCGAGGCGCCCGAACCGTCCCATGGGTGAGGATACTGGAAGGCTATACCTTGGGGTGTAAAGCTGGTCTGCACCGCGTACCTGGGCACCTGCTCCAACCCCTCCCTTTCCAATAGCGCCTCGACGTAGAAGTCCAGCCCGACCGTTACAACGGCCAATGGTATCTCATTTGACAGGCAGAAATGCCATAGCTCCTTGAAATAAGGCCTGAGGGTCGCCCTGGCCCGGACGACCTCTTGCATGGCCTCCTTGCCGGCACTGATTCCGGCGAAGGCCCTCTCTTGGTATTCTTTCAGCGTTAGGCTGCCATCCCGGTACTGCCTCCTTAACGGTTCCAGTACACCGTCTTCGCTGAAGTGCTCGATGAGTAGTTGGGCCACGTTTTCCACCGCAGTTGTATCGTCGAAGTCGCACAGCACGGCCGGAGGGTTAGTAACCCCGTGGGATTCAGGTGCACGGCCCTGACTCCGGGGAGATGTTCCCAAATCGTTCCCGGCCAAGCTCAACCTTCCCGAAGCCGTTGCCGGTATCTGAGGTGGGCCTCCCGGATATTTTCGTACTTGAGCCCCAGGATCTGGGCCGCCAGATACGCGGCGTTCCGGGCTCCCCAGGAGCCGACGGCCACACAAGCCACCGGCACGCCCGGCGGCATCTGGGCCACGGCCATGAGGGCGTCAATGCCTTTAAGTTCGCTGGTGGCCAAGGGCACCCCTATAACGGGGACCGTGGTCCACGAGGCCAGCACTCCTGGTAGGGCGGCAGCGCCCCCGGCGGCTGCGATGAACACCTCCACACCCCGCCCAGGCGCTTCCAGAGCGTATTCTCGTACCCGGTCTGGTGCGCGGTGTGCCGACATCACCCGTACCTCGTAATCCACACCGAGCTCCTCCAGCACCTTCAGTGTCTCCTCTATAACGGGCTCGTCCGTGGCACTGCCCATTACTATGCTGACTAGCGGCAAAGCTATGTCCTCCCTAAATATCGCCCGGCCGTCATTCGTAGGACGGGGGCTCTTCTCATAATGCAGCGATCTCCTTGATCAGGCCTATATCCCCCCGGTAGTGGGCCCCCGGGAATTTTATCTTTCCGATATTATCGTAAACCTTCGCTCGGGCCTGGGCCAGGTCTGGGCCACGACCCACCAAGGTGAGAACGCGCCCGCCGTCGGTGAGAATATGGCTTGTTGGGCCGTCATCCACGCGGCGGGTCCCGGATTGGAAAACCAGCGCATCGGCGTCCACAAGGTCGAGGCCGCCGATGGGGTGTCCGGTGTGATAGTCTCCGGGGTACCCCTCCGAGGCCATGACCACGCCCACGCAGGCGTCCTGCTTCCACACCACAGGCAGGCTGTCCAGCCTTCCCTCTATGGAGGCCAGGGCCACGTCCACAAGATCGGTCTCCAGAAGGGGCAGGATCACCTGGGTCTCCGGGTCCCCAAAGCGGCAGTTGAACTCTAGGACCTTGGGGCCATCGGAAGTGACCATCAGCCCCGCATACAGGACTCCCTGATATGGGGTCCCTTCCAGGGACAGGGCTTTCACCATGGGGGCCATTATCCCCTCCCGCACTTGCGCCTCCAGCCTGGGAGTCCAGAACTCGGGCGGGGAGTAGCTGCCCATGCCGCCGGTGTTGGGCCCTCCGTCTCCGTCAAGCAGACGTTTGTAATCACACGCGGCCACCAGTGCGGACAGGTGCTCCCCGTCGCAGAAGGCGAACACGCTCACTTCCGGGCCAACTAAATACTGCTCCAGGACCACGGTCTCACCTGCCGTACCATAGGCCCGCGCCTCCATGCAGTCGTGAACCGCCTTCAGCGCCTCCTCCTTATCCATGCATACCAGGACTCCCTTGCCCGCAGCCAGTCCATCGGCCTTCACCACCACCGGCCCGGTGTGATTGGATAGAAAACCGGCGGCCTCTCCGTAACTTCCGCACACCTTGAAATCCGGGCAGGGTATATTTTGCAGGCTCATGAGCTCTTTCGCGAATGCTTTGCTGGCCTCGATGCGCGCCGCCGCCCTGGTGGGGCCGAATACCGGGAAGCCCCGTTTCCTGAACAGGTCGACAATGCCCTCGGCCAGCGGAACCTCGGGGCCCACTATGGTGAGGCCGATTCCGTGGCTTTCCACCAAACTGACGATCCCCTCCAGGCCGCTGATGGACCCAGGTAGGTTGGTGGCTATGGAACCAGTGCCGGCATTGCCGGGCACGACGAAAATCGCGTCAACACGGAGACTACCCTGAAGCTTCCAGACGATGGCGTGTTCTCTGGCGCCGGAGCCGACCACGAGGATGTTCACAGGATGCCTTTACTCCCACTCGATGGTGCCGGGGGGTTTGCTGGTGATGTCGTAGACGATGCGGTTGACCCCCGGTACCTCATTGCCGATTCTGGTAGAGATCCGCGCCAGGACTTCATAGGGAAGGCGCACCCAGTCCGCCGTCATGGCGTCCTCGCTGCTAACGGCCCTGATGGCCACGACGTGGTTGTAGGTGCGGTAATCTCCCATCACCCCCACGCTTTTGCTGTCAGTGAGGACGGCGAAGCTTTGCCATAGCTGGTGGTAGAGGTTGGCGGCCTTTATCTCGTCTATAACGATCCAGTCGCAACGGCGAAGGATTTCCAGCCTTTCCTTTGTTACCTCACCTATGCTGCGAATTGCCAGGCCTGGGCCTGGGAAGGGCTGTCGGTATACCATCTCCTTCGGAAGACCCAGGGCAAGGCCTACCTCCCGGACCTCGTCTTTGAACAGGTATCTGAGGGGCTCCACCAGCTGTAATTTCATATCCAGGGGCAAGCCACCCACGTTGTGATGGGTTTTTATCTTGGCTGCGGCGCTGTTTTCAGGCGTACGGCTTTCTATAACATCAGGGTACAGAGTCCCTTGTGCCAGGAACTCGGCATTTTCCAGCTCGGCCGCCGCCTCTTCGAACACATGGATGAACTCTTCTCCCACGACGCGGCGTTTCTCCTCTGGGTCGATTACCCCAGCCAAGCGGCCTATGAACCGTTCAGAGGCGTCGATGTAGACAAAATTGAGTTCCAGGTTCCGCTTGAAGGTGTTAAGCACCCTCTCGGGCTCCTCCAACCGAAGCAGCCCGTTGTTGACGAATATGCAGGTAAGCTGGTCCCCCACCGCTCTGTGGACCAAGGTGGCCGTCACTGCAGAGTCCACTCCCCCGGAAAGAGCGCAGATCACCCTCCCGCCGCCAACCTGGCGCCGGATAGAGTCTATGGACTGGGTCACGAAGTTCTGGGAAGTCCAGCTGCCCTCGCAGCCGCAGATCTCATACAGGAAGTTCGCCAGGATGGAGTTGCCGTGGACAGTATGGGCCACCTCTGGGTGGAACTGTATTCCCAGGATTTTTCCCCCGTTGCCCATCACCGCCACCGGCGAGTTGTCCGTGTAACCCAGGGAAGTGAACCCGGGAGGCAGCTCCTCTATCTGGTCTCCGTGACTCATCCAGACAGGCAGGGAGGTGGGTAGGTTAGCGAATATGGGGGACCGGGCCGCGTTCTGGTGGAGCACGGCATGGCCGTACTCCCGCTTCAGCCCCGATACAACCTTTCCGCCCAGTTGGTGGGCAAGCACCTGCATTCCATAGCAGATGCCCAGGACGGGAAGGGAAGCTTCGTACACCCATGTGGGGGCCAGGGATGCGCCTTCATCGTAAACGCTGGAGGGACCGCCCGACAGTATCACTCCCCTGGGGCTGATATGGGATACCTGGTCCCAGGTGGCATCGGGAGAGACTATCTCACAATAGACCTTCAGCTCCCGTACCCGTCGGGCAATAAGGCGGCTGTACTGGGAGCCGAAGTCAACTATTACGACCCCTTCTCCGATGCCTGTGGGACCGGCCTCCAACTGGGTGCTGCCGCTCTCTTGACGTTGTGCTATCTCCAAATATGTGGAGACCTCGACGTCGCCGCTGGTGGCAACCCTGTGCTTGGGAGTCCGAACCCTCTCCGTCATAGCCCCTCGAGTCCCTTCCCGCAACTCGGCCCAAGCTTAGCACCTGTGCTATACTGAGTCAACAAATGCCCCGGCTTTAAAGGATGTAGAAATCCGGATGCAGCCAGCCATCCCTTCCCTTGCTCAGATCGAAGAGGCCGTGGCTGTCCTCAGAGGAAAAGGGGTGGTAGCCTTCCCCACTGACACACTCTATGGGCTGGGCGCCGATGCCTTCTCTGTGGAGGCAATTGGTCGGGTATTTGAGATAAAGGGGAGGACGGCCGGGGCCGGATTGCCCCTTCTCCTGGGAAGCCGCCGGGACCTGGAGCGAGTGGCATCAGAAATCCCTGAAATAGCCTGGAGTTTGGTGGACAGTTTCTGGCCGGGTGCGCTTACATTAATACTCAAGAAGTCTCCAAGTGTACCCGATATCGCCACCGGAGGCCTGGACTCGGTTGCGGTGAGAATGCCAGACCATCCGGTGCCCCTGGCGCTGATCCGAGGGCTGGGAAGGCCGATCACGGGAACTAGCGCCAATCCCAGCGGAAGTCCCACACCAGATACAATAGAGGAAGTCCGTAGGTTGTTGGGGGGAACTGTTGATTACGTCCTGGATGGGGCGGTAACCGGCGGGAGTCCATCAACCATCGTGGACCTCACGGGCCCTACGCCCAGCCTGGTGCGTCCGGGAGCGATTCCCTTCGATTCTATCCGGTCCGCCTGGTCCCCTTCTCTGGTATGATTCTGAATTAGGGAAGGCCCATCCTTGCGGATAGCGATAGGCAGTGACCACCGGGGGTATCCACTGAAGCAGTCCATCTTACCCATGCTTGAGGAACTAGGCCACCAATGGGAAGATAGGGGCTGTTACAGCAGCGAGCCCGTGGATTACCCCGACGTAGCGGAAAGGGTGGCCAGGGCCGTGTCCGAGGGCGAGGCGGACTACGGGCTTCTCGTCTGCGGTACGGGGATAGGCATGAGCATAGCGGCCAACAAGGTGCCCGGAGTGAGGGCCGCCCTGTGCGCCGACCCCTACAGCGCCCGGATGGCCCGCCAGCACAACGACGCCAATGTGCTTTGTGTGGGAGGAGCCCTGCTGGGTGAGTGGCTGGCCAAGGAGATTATCACGGCCTATTTGTCCTCCGGCTTCGAGGGGGGAAGGCACTCCCGCCGGATCGAGAAGATCCGCAACATAGAGAATCCCGCGCACCCCGAAGAGAGGCGGCATCAGGAGTAGGACCACGGAGCCCTCCGATCTATTTCCCGCCAGTTATCACCAGGCTCTGAAGCAGGAGCTGAAGGAGACCATCCAAGGGCAGGACGGCCTCCTTTTCAACATGCTCCGGTACCAGTTGGGTTGGATCGACGAGCAGGGAATGGCCCTCTCCGATAACTCTCGGCCCAGTTTGCGTCCCTTTCTGTGCTTGTTGGCGTGCCAGTCCCTGTCGGGAGAGTCCGGCCCGGCCCTACCGGCGGCTGCGGCGGTTGAACTGGTCCACAATTATTCGCTGATTCATGAGGACATCCAGGCCGGGCGCCCTAACCGGGGGCATCGTCCAACCGTGTGGTGGATATGGGGCCCGGGCCAGGCCATCAACGCCGGCGATGGGACCCACGCGTTGGCCCGCCTCGCCCTGATGCGGCTGGTGGACCGGGGTGTTCCAGTTGACAGGGTGCTGAAGGCCATGAGGCTCCTGGACCAGTCCTGCCTGAGTATGTGCGAGGGGCAGCATATGGACCTGGTCTTCCAGGAGAGGCTGGACGTGGGCACCGATTCCTACTTCAAGATGGCGGAAGGGAAGGCAGGGGCGCTGATGTCCAGTGCTATGGGACTGGGTGCTCTGGCGGCCACCGAGAATGATGAGGTGGTGGAGGCCTTCAAGGAATCCGGCAAGAGCTTCGGCATGGCTTGCCAGATTAAGGATGACATACGTCAGCTACGGGCGCGGCCTGGTGATGATACAGACTCCAGCGACGTGCTCAACAAGAAGAAGCTGCTGCCCGTGGCCTATGCGCTGGAGACCGCTAATATCGCCACGAAAAGGGAGCTGGGGACGATTTATTTCAAGCGTGTCCTCGACGGGGATGACCTCTCCAAAATCGTCGATATTCTGGACCGGGAAGGGGCTCTGAATTTCGCCCATGAAAAAGTCAGCGCCTATTGCCAGCAAAGTATGGAGTCCCTGAATGGGATGGGACTGTCTCCGTGGGGACAGGAAACGCTGGAGAAGCTCTGTCAGCAGGTGAAGGCTCGGGATCCGTAGAAAAATGCCAAAGCTAACGTTGCAGGACGTTGAAGTCGCGCACAAACGTGTCCTGGTCAGGGTGGATTTTAACGTTCCCATCGAGAAGGGGATAGAAACCCTCGCATCCTACGACCACCGGCTGAGGGCGACCCTTTCAACTATATCGTATCTCCTTGAACGGAATAGCATGGTCATTCTTTGTTCCCACCTTGGCCGGCCAGGGGGTAAGGTTGTGGATGGCTTGCGTATGGCTCCAGTGGGCGAAAGGTTGTCGCTGCTGCTGTCACAACCGGTGATGAGCCTGTCTGATTGCGTAGGACCCCAGGTGAAAGATGCCGTGGCAGGAATTTCCCCTGGTGAGGTGGCATTATTGGAGAACCTGCGCTTTCATCCGGAGGAGGAGAAGAACGACACGGAGTTCGCCAGGGCCCTGGCATCGCTTGGGGAGCTTTTCGTGATGGACGCCTTCGCCGTGGCCCACCGGGCCCACGCTTCAACCGTGGGAATACCCCGTTATCTTCCCTCCGTAGCGGGTCACCTGGTACAGCGGGAGGTGGAGATGATGGGCCGGGCGCTGGAGTCCCCCGCCAGGCCCCTGGGAGCAATCTTGGGCGGAGCCAAGGTGAACGACAAGATAACGGTCCTGGAAAACCTGCTGGATAGGGTGGACCGCCTTTTCATCGGGGGCGGGATGGCCGTCACTTTCCTGAAGTCATTGGGCCATTCCATGGGAAAATCCTCGGTGGAGGAGGACAAGCTGGGGCTCGCCGCTCTTCTATTACAGAGGGCGAAAGATAAGGGCATTGAAGTCCACCTTCCCCAAGATGTCGTCGTTTGCCAGGAGTTCAGCGCCGGCGCCGGCCAGGTCCGGGTGGTCCCCGTTGGCCAGGTGCCAGATGGGTGGTACGTGATGGACATCGGGCCCGCAAGTGTCGATGACTTCTTGAGTGGGCTGAGGGATTGCGGCACTGTGATCTGGAATGGGCCCATGGGAGTTTTTGAGTTCCCTAGGTTCAGAGAAAGCACAGAGTTGATAGGGGAGGCCCTGGCTTCCCTGGATGCTACCACGGTGGTGGGAGGTGGGTCCACCGCGGAGGCGGTGGAGGAACTGGGACTTATGGAGAAGATGACCCACGTATCCACGGGCGGCGGGACATCCCTGGAGTTCATGAAGGGGAAGGAGCTCCCGGGAATCGCCGCCCTGCCAGATAAAGCCTAGTGCTGAGCCAGTCCAACGAACTCTGGTAAAGAGGGCCGTCATGATAGACCTGGATGTAGTAAGAGGTTCCTACGTAACCACGTCTTCCAAGATCGTAATGCTTGTGGTTGACGGGCTGGGTGGGTTGCCCCACCCCGAGACCCGCCGGTCAGAGCTGGAAACCGCCGTCACTCCCAACCTGGACGGCCTGGCCCAGGAGAGCGCCTGCGGGCTTACCGTACCGGTGTTGCCGGGTCTGACTCCCGGCAGCGGCCCCGGCCATCTGGCCCTTTTCGGCTACGATCCCTTGAAATATCTCATCGGCAGGGGCGCACTGGAGGCCCTTGGCATCGACGTTGACCTCAAGGAGGGCGAGGTCTCGGCCAGGGGAAATTTCTGTACAGTGGATCCCCAGGGAAACCTGGTGGACCGTAGGGCGGGCCGGATCCCCTCGGAGATTTCAATCCCTCTGTGCAGCGCTTTGGATAAAATCCATGTGGACGGGGCCGACCTGCGGGTATACCCCGTGGAGGGCTACCGGTTCGTGCTCCACCTGAAGGGCGAGCGACTGAGCGATAAGGTATCGGAGACAGACCCCCAGCGCCTGGAGGTGCCGGCCTTGGAGCCGAAGGCTCTGGCGCCCGATGGAGAGAAGACCGCCAGGTTGGTGCGCGAGTTCGCCGGCAAGGCCAGGGAGGTCCTGAAGGATGAGGAGCGGGCGAATATGGTGCTCCTCCGGGGCTTCTCCAGCTTGCCCCATCTGCCTCCCATGGGAGAGGCCTATGGGCTGAATCCGGCGGCCATCGCCGCATATCCCATGTACCGCGGCCTGGCCACCATCGCCGGTATGAAGGTGATCCCCACTGGGAGGAGCTTCGGCGACGAGCTGGCCACTCTATATCAGCACTACGACGAGCACGATTTCTTCTATATCCACTACAAACCAGCCGACTCCGCCGGGGAGGACGGAAACTTCGACGCCAAGATCCGCGCCCTAGAGGACCTCGATATCCACATCCCCCGGCTCAAAGAACTGGATCCCGATGTCCTGATGGTGGCCGGCGACCACTCCACACCCTCCATCATGGCCGGGCATAGCTGGCATCCCGTCCCCTTCCTGCTCCACTCACGTTGGACGCTGGGTGAGGGCGTGGAGTCCTTCACCGAGGGGAGCTGTGCCAGGGGTTCCCTGGGCAGGTTCCCCGCAACCCAGGCGATGCTGCTGGCCCTTGCCCACGCCGGCAAGCTCGCCAAGTTCGGGGCCTAGCAGACCTCCGGCTTGGCGTAGGCCGGAGAAGGGCTAAGAACTTATCTACCGACTACCACAGCCTGAAGGTTGGGGCATATTCTGCGGCCTTCAGGGCGCAGTACATGGAAGTGGTTATTGGACAGGCCCTGAATAATTCCGTGAGGTATCGCGATGCCTATCCCAATAGTTGCCGGCAACTGGAAGATGAACACCTCTGTGGCCGAGGCCGTCGAGCTGGCCCGGGCGGTACTGGGGCCGTTGGACGGGATCGAAGGGGTCGAAAAGGTGCTCTGCCCGCCATTCATCTCCCTGGAGGCCGTGAGCAAAGTGATACAGGGAAGCTCCATCGAGTTGGGCGCGCAGAACATGCACCACCAGCAGAAAGGGGCCTTCACGGGGGAGATTTCTCCAGCCATGCTGGCGGGCCTGTGCCGGTACGTTATCCTGGGGCACTCGGAGCGGAGGCAGCACTTCGGCGAGGACGACGGACTGATAAACCTCAAACTGAAGGCGGCTTTGGAGGCGGGGCTACTGCCAATCCTGTGTGTTGGGGAGACGCTCGAGCAAAGGCAGGCATCAGAGGCGGATGCAGTGGTTTCTCTCCAGGTGAAAGCAGGCCTTCGAGGTCTGGATAATATCCCGGGGCTGATGGTTGCCTACGAGCCAAAGTGGGCCATCGGCACCGGCGTCGCAGCCACCCCCGATATGGCTTCTGAGATCATGGGAGGCGTCATCTTCATGGCCCTATCGCAGCTTTATGGGAAGGAAATAGCAGGGCAGGTGCCGCTGCTCTATGGCGGCAGTGTCACCCCAGACAACGTGGAGGAGTTCGTGAAGGAAACCAGCGTCCACGGCGCCCTGGTGGGTGGCGCTAGCCTACGGGCCGGGCAATTCGTGGAGATAGCCAGGATAACGGCCCGGGTCAAAGCCGTTGGCGATACGAAGTAGTGGCCAGACCTGTCCTCTTTATAGTAGGCCCCACGGCTGTGGGGAAAACTGCCCTGGCGTTGTATCTGGCCAGGGCCTTCGACGGCGAAATCGTCAATGCCGACAGCCGGCAGGTCTACCGTCACATGGACATTGGCACCGCCAAGCCCTCCCCTGAGGACCGGGAACTGGTCCCCCACCACCTTATAGATATCCTCGACCCGGACCAGGAGTGCAGCCTGGCTGCGTTTCTTGAGGTGGCCCACCGGGCGATTTGCGACATCCAAAGCAGGGGCAAGCTGCCCGTAGTCGTTGGGGGCACAGGGCAATATGTATGGGCCCTTGCCGAAGGCTGGCAAGTCCCTGAGGTTGCTCCCGACCCCCATCTAAGACAGGAGCTTGAGGACAAGGCGGCGCAGGAGGGTTCGGCTTCTTTACATAAAGCTCTCGCTGATGTGGACCCGGAGGCGGCTTCGAATATAGGTCCTTACAACCTCCGCCGGCTGGTGCGTGCCCTGGAGATATACCGGACCACGGGCATCCCACCTTCAACCCTCCGGCGCAAGGGGGAGGTCCAATACCATTCCCTCGTCTTCGGCTTGCATACCGACCGGGAGGAGCTGTATGGGAGGATAGACCGTAGGGTGGAGGAGATGCTGGCCCAGGGATTTGTGGAAGAAGTGGAGAACCTCCTCCAGCAGGGATATCCCGAAGATTTGCCATGCATGTCCAGCATGGGGTACAGGGAGATGAATCTCCACCTGAGTGGTGAGCTTACCCTGGAGGAGGCTTCCCAGCGGATAAAGTACGCGACCCACAGGTTCGCCCGCCGCCAGTACGCCTGGTTCCGGCTCAACGACCCGCGTATTCACTGGCTGCAGGCCGGCCCTGCTGCGAATCTCCAATCCGATGACATGGTTGGGAAGTGGTTAAGGCAGGGACACGGCTGTGATAGAATAGCCTCGACCGCCGAGGAGAAGTACCAATGAAATTCACCAAGATGCACGGAGCGGGCAACGATTATATTTTTATAGACGCCCGTACAATCGATGCCGACTGGACTGCCCTGGCGCGGTCCATGAGCGACCGCCACTTCGGCATAGGCGGAGACGGCATAATCCTTGTTCTGCCATCCGATACCGCCGATCTGAAGATGCGGATGTTCAACGCCGACGGCTCCGAGGGGGAGATGTGCGGCAACGGCATCCGGTGCTTCACCAAACTCGCCATCGAGCGAGGGATAGCCGAGAAGGGCGTGTCACGGCTCAGTGTGGAAACCCTGGCAGGGGTCAGGACCGTGGTGCCAGTGCTGGATGGCGATAGGGTCGTTAGGGCCACCGTAGCCATGGGAATGCCCCGCCTGGAGCCTGACGAAGTGCCGGTGTCGCTGGATTCAGCGCGGGGTGAAAGAGTTGGAAAGGCGGTGGTGAACTACCCTGTTGAGGTCGGCAGCACAGACTTGAAGCTCAGCTTCGTCTCCATGGGGAATCCCCACGCCGTGGCCTTCGTTGAGCAGCCCGTAGGCGGGTTCCCCCTCCACCTCATCGGCCCTCAAATGGAACGCCTTGCCATGTTTCCCCGGCGGGTGAACTTCGAGGTGGCCAACCTGGAGGGTGACGGACGGATCAGGGCCCGGGTGTGGGAAAGGGGATCGGGGGAGACCATGGCCTGCGGGACCGGGGCCTGCGCCGTCGCCGTGGCAGCCCGGCTTCTGGGTCTGAGCGATGGCGACCTTGACATAACGCTCCCAGGTGGCACCCTGAAAATCAGCTGGGACGGAGAGGGAGAGGTCTACCTGGAGGGGGACGCCGTTGAAGTGTTTGAAGGGGAGTGGAAGGAATATGAACGCTGACATTCTCCAATGGGCTTGACTCGCTGCATAGCCTTTATTTGGTGGTCTCCTACAAGCCTGAAAGAGGTGTTTTCTGAAGCTGTACAGACTGCCCCTAGTGATGCATGAGCCAACAGAAGATACCGAAAATAAATATATAGCTGAGGTGCCCGCCATCCCGGGTTGCTGGTCGTGGGGGGACACGGCTGCGGAGGCTCTGGAGAATCTTTAGAGCGTGGCCGCGGCGTTCATTGAGTCCTACCGATCCAGGGGAGATTCACTGACTGCGACAGTTGTAAAGGAGCAATAATTAAAATGAAATTCTCCAAGAGGCTTGACGAACTGGCCCCGTATCCTTTCGTGGAGATCTCCCGCATCCTGGCAGCGAAGCGGGCCGCCGGAGAGGATGTGGTCACCTTCGGCATCGGTGACCCAGATATCCCTACGCCTGCCCACATAATAGAGCGCCTGGTTCAGGCCTCCCATAACCCTTCCAACCACCGCTATCCCGAAAGCGACGGTCTCCCCGAGCTGCGACGGGCCATAGCGGACTGGTATGGCAAACGATTTCATGTGGAGCTGGACCCCGACAAGGAGGTGCTGCCCCTCATCGGCGCAAAGGAGGGGATTGGCCATGTGGCCTTCTGCTTCCTCGACCCTGGCGACGTGGCGCTTGTGCCCGATCCCGCCTATCCCGTCTATTCCGTGGGGACCATGTTCGCCGGAGGAGAGTCCCTTCGCATGCCACTTCTGGAGGAGAACAGCTGGCTGCCCGACCTGGACGCCATCCCAACGGATGTGGCCAGAAAGGCCAGGGTGATGTGGCTCAACTACCCCAATAATCCCACGGCGGCGGTGGCCGACCTGGACTATTACAAGAAGGTCGTGGACTTCGCCCGTAAGTACGACATAGCTGTGCTCCACGACGCCGCTTATAGCGAAGTCGTCTACGACGGATACAGGGCCCCCAGCTTCATGGAGGTGGACGGGGCCAAGGAAGTGGGCATCGAGTTCCACTCCCTGTCCAAGTGCTTTAACATGACCGGGTGGCGAATCGGGATGGCCGTGGGCAACGCCGGCATGATAAAGGCCCTTTTCCAGATCAAGGCCAACCTGGACTCGGGCATTCCCCAGGCTATCCAGGAGATGGCCATTGAGGCCCTTTTCGGCCCCCAGGACCCCATCGAGGAGAACAACGCCATATACCAGCGCCGGCGGGACAAGCTGGTGGGCGCGCTAATCGGACTGGGCCTGAGGGTCACGCCTCCCAAGGCCTGTCTCTACATCTGGGCTGGGGTCCCTGAGGATTACAATTCCGCTGGGTTCGCCGCCAGGCTGCTGGAGGACCTGAACATAGTGGTAACTCCGGGCTCCAGCTATGGCGAGTATGGCGAAGGTTACATACGCTTCTCCTTAACCACTCCCGATGAGCGGGTGGACGAAGGGGTGAAACGCCTGGCATCCTGGAAGATACCCCCTGGATTCCGGGGGTAGGAGGCAAATCAAATAGCTGGCAAAACATTACCCACTGGTCCCCCGGTAGAGCGGGCCCTTCTGGTGGGGGTGGGATTGAAGGGACGGGCCGGCATGTGGAGTGTGGAGGAGTCCCTTGATGAGCTGGCCCTGCTGGTAGGCACGGCCGGGGCTGATGCCGTCGCCGTGATTGCCCAGCGCATCGACAGGCACAGCCACTACTATGTCGGCACCGGCAAGCTCCAGGAGCTTAAAGACCTCCAGGCGGAGACGGATTGCAGCCTGGTGGTCTTTGACGATGAGCTCACTCCCACTCAACAGCGGAACCTGGAGAACGCCCTGGGAGTCAAGGTAATCGACAGGACGGCCCTGATCCTGGACATCTTCTCCCGCAACGCCAACACCCGGGAGGGCCAGCTTCAGGTGGAGTTGGCCCAACACCAGTACCTGCTGCCACGGCTGGCGGGGCAGTGGTCCCACCTGGAGCGGCTGGGCGGCGGGATAGGCACTCGTGGCCCCGGCGAGACCCAGCTGGAGACGGACCGGCGCCTGATCCGGAAAAGGATTCAAAGGCTGCAACAGGAGCTTGCCACGGTGCAGGAGCGCAGGGGCTCCTACATGAGCCGCCGCAAGCAGGCCAGGCTCCCGGTGGTCTCTTTGGTGGGCTACACCAACGCTGGCAAAAGTACCCTCTTCAACGCCCTGGCCAAAGCCGGGGTCGTGGTCCAGGACAAGCTCTTCTCCACTTTGGACCCGGTAACCAGACGTGTCCGGCTGCCCGGGGGAGGAGAGGTGTTGTTCACCGACACCGTGGGATTTATCCAGAAGCTGCCTCCCACGGTGGTGGCCGCCTTCAGGGCCACCCTCCAAGAGCTACAGGAGGCAGACCTACTGTTGCACGTAGTGGACATAACGCATCCCAAGGCGCCTGAACAGGCTGAGGCGGTGGATGACACGCTGAAGGAATTGGGGCTGGATGACAAACCCAGGTTTCTGGTACTGAACAAGATAGATTTCCTGGTCCCGGATGGCAACGAAAAAGAACGGGCTCAGATACCCGTGGAGGGTCAATACGCCAGCGTGCTGGTATCCGCTGCCCTGGGCTGGAACTTCGACAAGCTGCTGGCGGAAATAGAGAGCCGGCTTAAAAGCATGGAGCTACTGAAGTCTACCGTGCCAATGGGAAGGGGCTAGTTCAGGTTAAAAGGCCATCCAGGGCCTGAGCAATTGATTCGCACAATACATGTTATGTAGACACAACACGCAGGCGGGTTTACATAAATGTATTGGCCTCGTTGTGGTTTGGTACAGGGATATAGGTTACCCATGCTTGGTCCTCGGGATCCCACTCCAGCAGAACCTGGCAAGAGCGCATTGCAACGGTGTTCCGTCTACGGTCTACTCCGCTTTTCCGAAGATGGCCACCGAGGCGGTGAAGGACCCGGGCCGCCCACCCAGGTTGTGGGTGAGACCCAGGTCGGCCTTCTTCAGCTGGCGGGCGTCGGCCTTGCCCTGGAGCTGCTTGTACACCTCGTAAATCATGCGTATGCCGCTGGCCCCGACGGGGTGGCCGAAGCACTTCAGGCCGCCGTCGGTGTTTATGGGCAGGTCGCCCTCCAGGCTGAAGGCGCCGGCCTCCACGTCATCCTTGCCCCTTCCCCTGGCGCTGAAGCCCAGGTCCTCGGCGATTATCAGCTCGGTGATGGTGAAACAGTCGTGCACCATGGCCAGGTCGATCTCTTCCCTGGGGTTTGTAATCCCCGCCTCGTCGTAGGATACCTGGGCGGCCTTGACGTTTTCGGGGAAGTGGACGAAGTCCCAATCGTCCCTGAGCATCCCGAAGGAGCCCACCGCTAGGCCCAGCCCCTTGACCAGCACGTAGTCCCGCCGGAAGCTCCGGGCTATCTCCGGAGTGGTGATGATTGCCGCGGCGGCGCCGTCGCTGACCCCGCAGCAGTCGTAGAGACCCAAGGGCCAGGCGACCATAGGGGCCGCCATGACCTGCTCCACGCTGACCTCGCGCTGGAAGTGGGCCTTGGGGTTCAGGGTGCCGTTATGATGGTTCTTCGAGGCTATCTGGGCCAGAGTGCGCTTCCCCTCCTCGTAGGGGATGCCGTAGTGGTGGAAATAGCGGGTGGCGGCCATGGCGAACTGAGATGGAGGAGGGGTGGGCGGGGCCACCTCACTGCCCACACTCTCGGGAATGGCAAGCCCCGAGAAACCCGAGTCCTTCAGTTTTTCCACTCCCAACGCCAGCACTATGTCGTAGATGCCCGCGGCCACGGCGTAGCAAGCGTTCCTGAAGGCGTCGGTGGCGGTGGCGCAGGCGTTCTCCACCCTGGTGATGGGAACGTAGTCCAGCTTCAGTGCCTGGGCCAGGGGCTGGCCCGTGCGGCCGGTCTGAACCGTGCCCAGCCAGGCTGCCTGGACGTCCTTGGCGTCCACTCCCGCATCCCCGTAGGCCTCGTAGGCAGCCTCCACCATCAGGTCGGCTGCGGCGGCATCCCAACGCTCCCCGAACTTGGTGCAGCCCATTCCAATTATCGCCACCCGGTCCTTTATGCTACCCATGAAGCTGCCTCCTGCATTATGTCAATGATACATGACCATTGGCGCCATGCCCCGGCCCTTGGAAACCAGACCCTCCCCAGCTAACCTCTCACCGGCACAGACTTCCAATAGTAGTTGTGGATCCCGTTGACGACCCTGAGCTTCCTGAAGCTCATATCCACGTCCATCCCGACCCGTACCTCATCCAGCTCCCGGTCGGTCATCATGCACAGCATCCGCCCACCGCCTTCGAAATTAATCACTGTGATCACCAGGGGCGTGTCGGTGGTGCCGGCCAGATAATCCATGGAGTAGGTAAAGACGCTGGCCCTCTTGTCCAATAGCCGGACGGGCTGGGACTCATCCTTGGCCAGGCAGTAGGTGCAGACCCTCTGGGGAGGGTATTGTATGGACCCGCATTGGGTGCATTTGGCCCCATGCAGCCGTAAGTTCTGGTCTGATTCCCGCCATAGGGCAGTCACCGAAGGCACGGCGGGGGCCGGTCTCCTGGCCGCGTCAGAGGTCCAAACGTCCCTCCACCGGGCGTAGGTCTCGTAGCTGGCCAGCAGCGCCTTCGAGTCTACCTGGCTCTTCACTCGGGAGCCGTCCTTCGAGCCCCCTCCATCCGAGTTCATTCGTACAGAGAGCACGTCGCTGCCGTCTCCATAGCTGGCGGTCAGGATCAGATCACCATTGCCGGACTCCTCAAGGGCGCTCACCAGCAGAAGCAGAGGATGGGCTGCGCCGGTGTTGCCCACCTTCCCGAACAGGGGGTCCTGGAGCTGCTCCTGGGAGAACCCCATGCGCCGGCCCAGTTGGGAATGGCGGCGGGCGTCGGGGGAGTAGAGGGCGACTTTGGCGAAATCCGATGGGGCCAGTTTGTGCTTGGCCATAAATCCGTCCACGGCCTCGGGAAGGATGCGCTCCAGCCCTTCCTCATTCGTAAACCTTTCCTCCCAGGACCGCACAAAGAAGTCTCCCTGGGAGCGCCAAATGTCCAGCATATTTTCCGTGACGGTATAGGTGGCCTCTATCGTAGCCACCGCCCCGTCATCCTGTCCCAACAATAGCGCAGCCGCCCCGTCGCCCAGGTTGCGCTCCATGTCCCCCCTGGGGCTGCCTATGCGGGTGTCCGAGGCCACCACCAGGACCCGTTTCGCGGAGCCCGCGTTGATCGAGTCCATGGCCATTTTCACGGCGGTGGTGCCGGCCCGGAGGACCCCCATCACGTCGGCGGCGAAGATTTCCCGCTTCAGGTCCAGGGCCGTGGCGACTATCGCGGCGCACTGCTTCTCGGCATAGGGAGGAGTGGTGGTGGCGAAAAGTATGGCGTCAACCGACTCCGGGTCCGTCCCCTCAAGGCAATGCCTGCCTGCGGCCACGGCCATGGTGACACTGTCCTCGTCGAAGTTGGCCACAGCCTTCTCCGACGATGAGCCCCAACCCGCAGTCTCTTTGCCCAGCCGGTACCTGGGGATGTATGCCCCAGATGCCACTATGCCTACCATAAATACCGCCTTTCGGTGCTTCTGCCTAATCGTAGCAGCTACCATTTTGGGTGTCAACGTGACTCACTCTTTCACTGGAATTCCCCGGGAATGCCCTGCAACGTTCCAGGGACGCCCCCATAACCGTTGGCAGTACCCCGAAGGATTTTGCTGTGCTAAACTACTCGGAAGGCCAGGTGGGGTCATCATTAGAGAAGGAGTTCCAGATGGAGTTGAAGCCGTTTAAAGTGGAGGTCCCCGAGGCAACCTTAGAAGACCTTCGGGAGCGGCTGGCCCGCACCCGCTGGCCCGACGAAATCCCGGACTCATCCTGGGAATACGGCGCCAACCTGGCCTACATCAAAGAGCTGGTGGAATACTGGCGGACACGGTTCGACTGGCGGGCCCAGGAGAAGGCAATCAACGCCTTCACCCACGTCCGCTCCAAGGTGGAGGGACTGGATATCCATTTTATCCACGAGCGGGGTAAAGGGCCCAACCCCATGCCGCTTATCATCACTCACGGATGGCCCAGCAGTTTTTTCGAGATGCTGAATATCATACCCTTGTTGACAGACCCGGCCGGGCACGGGGCCGATCCGGCGGATTCCTTCGACGTGGTGGCGCCATCCATGCCCGGCTATGGCTTTTCGGAGCCGCCCAAGCAGCCTGGGATGAGCCCCATGCGAGTAGCCGACCTCTGGGCCAGTCTCATGACCGAGGTTCTGGGTTACCGGCGCTTCGGCGCCCAGGGTGGTGATTGGGGGGCTCAGGTCTCGGCCCGCCTAGGCTTCTCTTACCCGGACAACCTGATAGGTGTCCACATCACATCCGTGGGAGGGTCCAGCCCATATCTGGGCCCCGGAGCCCGGGAGCTCTCGGAGGCGGAGAGGGCCCACATTCAGGCACGGGACCGCTGGTGGGAGTCTGAAGCTGGGTACGTCCATATTCAGGCCAGCAAGCCCCAGACGTTAGCCTACGGCCTCAACGATTCTCCGGCGGGCATGGCAGCCTGGATCGTGGAGAAGTTCCGCACCTGGGGCGACTGCGGCGGGGACGTGGAACGCCGCTTCACCAAGGACCAGCTCCTCACCAACGTCACCATCTACTGGGTAACCCAGACCATCAACTCTGCTGCCCGTCTTTACTACGAGTTCTTTCACAACCCCTGGCGCTTCCATCAGGGAGAAAGAGTCCAGGTGCCCTGTGGCATCGCCGCCTTCCCCGGGGAGATCACCCCCGGCCCCAGGGAATGGGCCGAGCGCTGCTTCAACGTCCAGCGTTGGACTGAGATGCCCAGCGGAGGCCACTTCGCTGCTCTAGAGGAGCCGGAGTTGCTGGCGGAGGATATACGCGCCTTTTTCCGCCCGCTGCGATAGTGTACCCAAGAACGAAGCGAAAGGAGCCCACAATGACGACCAGACAGGTTCCCAGCGAGGATGAAGTCCGGGAGTACATGACCAGCCTCAGCAACTGGGGGAGATGGGGCCCCGAGGACGAGATGGGGACCCTCAACCTCATCACACCGGAGAAGCGGGCTAAGGCGGGGTCTTTGGTCAGAGAGGGTATCACCGTGAGCTGCTCCGAACCCATCGACCCCGATGCCCCGGGCGAGGAGTTCTTTGGACGGCCCCAACATTTCATGACGAGCACAGGCGAATCGGCCCCAGGCAGCGGGCCCGGCGAGGCTGGCGACTATATTGCCATGCCGATTCACGGCGCAGCCACCCACGTGGACTGTCCCAGCCACCTTTTCTGGGACGGGAAGATGTACAACGGCAAGCCGGCCTCTCTGGTGACGGCCAAGAAGCGGGCCTCCGCCGGGTCCATTAACAGCATGGAGGGCGGAGTGGTGACCCGGGGAATCCTGCTGGACATCGCCGGCCTGAAGGGAAAGAACTGGATGGATCTGGGAGAGGCGATCTTCCCCGAGGACCTGGAAGCCGCCGAGGCGGCCCAGGGAGTCCAGGTGGAGGAGGGGGACGCGCTGCTGGTCCGGACCGGCTGGGCCAAAAGACGCCGAGACCTGGGGCCACCCACTGAGCGAGGTTGTCCCGGGCTGCACGTGGCGTGCCACCCCTGGTACCGCAAGCGGGGTATATCCATCATCGTTTCCGACGTGCACAAGGACGTGGAGCCCAGCGGCTACCAGGAGGAGTTCGAGCCTGTGGTCCACCGGATCGGGCTGGTCTCCATGGGGCTGTGGGACCTGGATGCGGCCATATTCGAAGACCTGGTGGCTGTATGCAAGCGGCTGAACAGATGGGAGTTCATGTTCGTGGTGGCGCCCATCAGGTTGCACAACGCCACGGGCTGTCCCGTGAACCCCCTGGCGATCTTCTGAGAGCCTCTAATTTTTAAGGGCGAACTTCCGGAGGCTTTTCAGCTCTTTGGGGGGGTCCATGTGCTGGCCTTGGATGGTGTAGGACACATCGCTCACGTAGATATCGCCCCGGGAGTCCACGGCTACCCCGTGGGGAGCAATGAACTGCCCCGGTCCCTCACCCTCTTCCGGGTCGCCGAAACGGGCCAGCATCTTCCCATCCAGGTCATAAATGCTCACCCTGTGGCCGAGGCCAGGCGCGTCGTCAACTCCCGGGATTCCGTTCAGTTCTCCCACGTATATCCGGTTATGGCGCAGCACCATGGCGTCGGGCCGGTGAATGTTGTTCCACATGGTAATGAAGTTGCCCTTGGCATCGAAGATCTGAATCCGGTGGCATTCCCGGTCCACCACGTAAACCCGTTCGTTGCCGTCGATGGCAATGTTGTGGGGACGGATGAACTGTCCGGGATCGATGCCGGGGCTTCCCCAGGAGAACTTGTACTCACCCGTCGAGGAATAGACGTGTATGCGGGAGTTTCCGTAGCCGTCGGAGATGTATATATCCCCGTTCCCGGGCATGATCGCCGCCGAGGTGGGCCTGTTGA
Source organism: Dehalococcoidia bacterium (assembly GCA_965225925.1). Taxonomy (GTDB): domain Bacteria; phylum Chloroflexota; class Dehalococcoidia; order Lucifugimonadales; family JAGWBF01; genus CBDDBY01. The sequence goes on from CBDDBY010000005.1 coordinate 2,087,066, forward strand.
AGGGTTGCCCACCCCATTTGGGGGAGGGCTGATTCCGCTTCCCGATCTCCGCCAGTTTTTCCCCCTGGGGGCTGAACTTCTGGATGGTGTGGAGGCCATCGTCAGCAACCAGCAATGAGTCGTCGTGGGCGATGAAGAGCCCGTGGGTCCTGTTCTCGCTGAAAAGACCCTCGCCGAAAGAGCGGAGAAAGTTCCCTTCCCGGTCGAAGACGATGATGGGATGCTCCCCGCGGGTGAGGACGAACACATTGTCCTGGGAGTCCACCGCCACCCCTGGGCATTCCACTAAGGACCATCCCTGGGGAAGCTTCTCCCATCCCTCGACGGGCTCGAATAACAGGTTTCCGCTGCCCAAGGTCATCGCCATGCTGAACTACCTCTTTCTGTATGCGAATTAAAGTGAGCAGTTCTTCCAGGCGCCCAGGTTATACTCCCCTGAAATTCTGAGCGAAGCGAATAATCTATTCAAGGGGGTTAGACCCTTTGCTTCGCTCAGGGTGACAGGTGCAACCCTAACGGTGGATTGCGGCCACTATATAGCCACTGTGGGCGAACCGTCAAGAAGAGGGTGCGAGTCTCCCTTGGGATGCTTGGTCTGGTCACCTGGCGGGTGATTGGTTTGCCCCTCGACACACGGCGGTGGCCCCCTTGAACCGCTGGCGCTGCCGGAATATCATGGGTCCATGCCGGGCGGCCCATCCCCCTCAGCGATTTCAAGGAGAGGGGGGACCCCGGCCATAGACGATTTCCGCGAGGGGGCGGCCCGAAGCAGGTGGGGCACGGTCAGTAGCTGTAGCGTCCTGGGCTCCCAGCGAGTCAGGGATATGGAGGACTAGTAAATCCCGCTCCCCAAGTAGAGATATCCAGATCGAGGGCATAACGCCGCTTACATTGAGCCAGTCGAAGGTCAAGTAATTGGATATTCGAGTTCATCGTCAACATGAGGTAAGGAGGCACCGTGGCTGAAGAGATCGGCTTATTCGAGGCCATGCACACCCAGAGGGCGATACGTTATTTCAAGCCCGATCCCGTGCCCGACGAGCTGGTGAGGAAGATACTGGAGGCCGCCGTCCATGCCCCCAGTGGGGCCAACAGACAGCAATGGGCCTTCGTGGTTATCCGGGACGCGGAAATCCGTCGGAAGATCGCAGAACTCTATCTCAGCGTGCCGGGCCCCCAGATAACCTCGGATATGCCGCGGCAGGAGCGGCGTATCTTTCGCGGGGCGGCACACCTGGTAGAGCATCTCCACGAGGTCCCGGTGCTGATCTTGGCCTGTATTCGCCACGACGGTTCTCCCGGCGACCTTTCAACGGGCTCTTCCATATTCCCAGCGGTGCAGAACATCCTTCTGGCGGCAAGGGGTCTGGGATTGGGCAGCGTGCTAACCACACGCCACAAGGGGTTCAAGGATAAACTCAAAGCGCTGCTGGATATGCCGGAGAACGTGGAGATGGCCGCCCTTCTTCCCACCGGCTACCCTGCCGAGGGATCGGGCTACGGGCCAACCAACCGGCTACCGCTGGAGAAGGTGGCCTTTTACGACCGATGGGGTAATAGTTGAAGCTGGGGATTACCGGTCGAAGTCATCGGGTTGAAGGACCAGGTCGTCGGGTTCGGGGCTCTCCTCTATATAGTTCTTGAACTGCCGCCCCTCGCCGCATAGCTGGCAGAGGCCCCGGCTCACCGGGCCATTGGAGGGCTCGATGATCCAGTGGTGGTTGCAAGACCTGTTGGGGAACCAATCTATGGCCGTTGGTCTGAGACCCGGATCCACCATTTCTTCAGGACCTCCCCCGCCGGAGCACCGTCAAGGGCCTCGGTGCATTGGCCACTTCATTACCCTTAGTTTAGGCCCCTGCAATTGGTCCTTTCCGTGAGGGTTGTCACAACAGAACTGTGGGGTTCCTCACTTCAGCTATACACCGGCAAGCGTGGCCGGTACTGAAGGGCCTCCGCCAGGTGGGCCACACTGATGGTGCTGGCGCCGGCAAGGTCGGCGATGGTAAGGGATAGCTTGAGGATTCGGTGGAAGGCCCTTGCGGAAAGGTCCAGCTGCTTCATCGCCGCCTGCAAGAGCCCTTTGGCATTGTCCTCCATCCCGCAGAAGGTCCATACCTCCGCGGGCCCCATCTCCGCGTTACAGGTAAAATGAGTCCCCTGGAAACGCCGCCTCTGCACATCCCTGGCCCTCTCCACCCTCTCGCGTATCTGGACGGCTGTCTCCAGGAAGTCCACCGCAACCAGCTTCTCGTACTCCACCGGCGGCACCTCTATGAAGATGTCCATTCGGTCCATGAGAGGGCCGCTGATGCGTTTCTGGTAGCGGGCCACCTGTGCTGGTCCGCATACGCATTCTCTGGTGGGATGGGTGAAGAACCTGCAGGGGCAGGGATTCATGGCGCCCATCAATGCGAAATTGGCGGGAAAAGTAACCGTTCCACTGGCCCGGCCTATGGAGACCACCTTGTCCTCCATGGGCTGGCGTAACGATTCCAGCGCGGCGTGTCCGAACTCCGGGAGCTCATCCAGGAACAGGACGCCCCGGTGGCTAAGAATTATCTCCCCCGAACCCGGCAGACGTCCGCCGCCCACCAGGCCCGCGTTGGATATGGTGTAGTGGGGAGACCTGAATGGGCGATGGACCATCAGCGGCCTGTCCGTGGGCAGGAGGCCGCCAACACTATATATCTTGGTCACCTCCAGGGACTCCTGGGGCGTCATTCTTGGGAGAATGGATGGCACGGCCCGGGCAAGAAGGGTTTTCCCGCTGCCCGGCGGTCCGCTCATCAGCAAGTTATGTCCACCCGCCGCCGCGACCTCCAGGGCCCTCTTGGCATGCTCCTGACCTTTGATATTGGAGGGGTCGGGGCCCGGCGGACTTTCCTCCGGTTCCTCTTTCTCATCAGCAGTGAATGGGGCTAACTTCGTTTCTCCCCGCAGATGGGACACCAGCTCGCCAAGGGTGTCGGTGGGGACCACCGCCACACCTTCCACCAAGGACGCCTCCCTGGCATCAACGGCGGGTACGAACACGGTGGTGTAGTCCTGGCCGGCGGCCACCGATACCATCGGTAGAACGCCGCCGGTATGCCGCAAACTCCCATCCAGGGACAGCTCCCCCAGGAACAAGGCGGATTCGGGTGAGCTGGACACCTGGCCGGAGCTTTCCAGTATCCCGACGGCGATGGGAAGGTCATTAGGAGGGGCCGGCCTTTCGCACGTCCGCGGGGGCGAGATTCACTGTGATCCGGCGCATAGGGAACTCGGGTTGCGAGTTCCCTATGCTGCCCTCACCCTCTCTCTGGACTCCTGTACTGCCGTGTCGGGAAGGCCTACTATGGTGAAGGAGGGCAGGCCGGGGGCGATGTCAACTTCGACCTAGACTACTATGTAACCCTCCAGCCCCACGACGGCACTAGTCCTCACGCTGGCTAGCATGGCGGCGTCCTCCCTGGTGGCAGTCCTCCCCCGCTAATATTAGGAAGCTGGCGATCTACAGTCTACCACCAAAACTGCCCAACCGGTCTAGAAATCTCCCTATAAGAACCCGAACGGCGGAATACCATTCACCGGGAGCTGCTGGGCTGACGCAGGAAGATGGCGCCGAATATGGCTGCGGCGGCGCCTCCGACGGTCAGTACAAAGACCCAGCTGGCCGTCTCAGTGACGTCGGCTATATAGCCCCCTAGCAACGGCCCCGTGGCCTGTCCCAGTCCGGCCCCAACGCCCATAAGCCCGAAGGCCGCCGCCGAAAATCTGGGGGGTCCACATAGTCCCCCGCCGCGGCGGCGCAGATGACATAGGAGGCCCGAAAGCTGATCCCCACCAGCACCACCGAAGCTATGAAACCCACCAGCACCGGTGAGGCCCAGAAAAGGAGTCCGCCTATGCCGTAGGCGATGAATGATAGCAGGAATCCAGCCCGGCGTCCCAATCGGTCCGAGAGGGTGCCCCACAGAAGCCCGCTGCCTATGCCCAGCAGCCCCAGGAGCATCCATAGGCGTCCAATGACGGGCAGGCTGACCTGTTGCTTCTCCAGGTAGATGCCGAAAAATGTGGTATACAGCCCCGTGCACCATCCGGAGCAGAAGGCCAGAAAGCTCATGAGCCACACCAGACGGCTCGTGTACGCGGCGATGGGCCATTTGCCCTGGATTTCCGATAACCCTTGACCTTCCTTCGGGTGGTCCCGGAGAAATACCAGGGATAGGACGCCTGTGGCCATCACCACGGCCCCCAGCATGGACCAGGTATGGCGCCAGCCGTCATCCGGGTCACGTCGCGCCAGGGCCCCTACGACGACGAAGCTCACTCCTCCCCCGGTGGCTGCCAGCCCCGCCACGGCACCCCTGTTCCGTGAGTCGAACCAGACCGACAACAGGCCCATGGCGGGCGTGGTACATGCGCCCGAAGCAAAGCCAATCAGCCCGCTCATGAGGATGGCTACCAAGAAGCCAGAGGCGCTGCCCAGGAAGACCATGGCCAGGCCCGCCACTATCCCGGCGGTTCCGACTATCATCCGGCTCCCATAGCGGGAGGCCAGGAAACCGAAGGTCAAGGAAGCCACCATCAGCAAGAGAGCACCGGAGGTGATCAGGCTGCCTACCTGGAAGTGGGAAAGGCCGAGGCTGGCCTCCATGGAAGGCAAGGTGAGGCCGTAGGTATTGCGGGCCAACTGTGTGGCCAGATTCACCAGGATGGTCACCAGCAGGATAACGCCGGCGTAGCCCGATAGCCAGCGCGGCGCTAACCGCAACAATCGCGGACCCCTTCCGTTCCAATCCAGTCCCTTGACCACGGACTCGAAAGGGGGCCGGCGTACCTGAGAAAGAGGTCATTCCCTTGCCCGGGTTTATAGCTTGGCCCTGACCTCATCGGCGAATCTCTCCGTGGTCCGCACCATCTCCTCAATAGTCGTTCTCTTCATTCCCAACACCAGATGGGTTACCCCGACATCCTCGTACTGCGTTACCTTTTCACGCATCTGCTCCGGCGTACCCTTCAAAGGCGCCACATGGCCATCTCCCTCCGGGCCCGCATCTCCGAAGTCGATGTTATTGACCTGGACGGCGATCTCTATGCTTTCGGGATCTCGGCCCGCCTCCTGGCATAGCCGCCTGAGCGTGGCCAGTCTGCCCGCCAGGCTCAGGGGGTCAATATTGCTGGGGAACCAGGCATCACCCAGGCGGACGGTGCGGCGCAGTGCACCCAGGGAGTATCCTCCGACCCACACCGGAGGATGGGGCTTTTGCACCGGCCTGGGGTAGAAGGCCACGTTGGACAACTGATAATGCTCGCCACGGAAGTCCAGCCTATCCGTGGTGCACAGTTCTTTGAATATCTGAACGTACTCGTCGGTTACCTTGCCTCTGTCGGGATAAGAGGCCTCTAAAGCATCGAACTCGTCGCGGTTCCACCCCACGCCGGCTCCGAAGACTAGCCTTCCTCCTGAGAGGACGTCCAGAGTGGCGAGCATTTTAGCGGTCAACACCGGGTTGCGGTAGGGCGCCACCAGGACACCAACCCCAAGCATCGGTGTCTCGACGACCCCGGCCATATAGGCCAGCGTGACCAGTGGGTCAAAGAGGTTGTGTTGGGGCTGGACTCCGAAGCGTCCGCTGGCGTTATAGGGGTAGAGGGGCTGGGAATTGTATGGGATAAACACGTGGTCCCCGACCCAGATGGAGTCGAATTCCAGCTCCTGGCCCAGGCGCGCCATCCGCAGGAGGCTCTCCCTCTGGGCTGTGGGCCCCATGTTGGCCAAAGTCAGGCCGAACTTCATCATGCCTCCCCGGACCCTTGTGCTCCCCTACCTAACGGGCGGCTAAATCAAAGGGCGGATTTATCCTGGCTATTATAGCGGGCTGGGTCTCTCTTTCCCACACTGTTTACATCTGCGGGATGACGGCGGGTCGGGTTGTATAAACACTAGCCGGCAGGGTTTCGCGGCGGCGATCTCTGGAACCGCTGCAGCAGCCTTTGCCCATGGGGAGCGTGTGTGAGATAATGTAGCCGGACGAATTTCCGATTTGATCGTCCTTTCGGTGCCCGGTGGTGTAGCGGTAGCACAGGGGCCTTTGGAGCCCCTAGCCCTGGTTCGAATCCAGGCCGGGTAGCCATCAAATTAGATACGGGCCGGCTAATAGCCCCAGCGATGCTCTCTCTTTAATATCCGGTTTGCGTCAACCCTGGATTCTGCGGCTTATGGCTCACCCCTACCGGCCGTACACCTCGGTGTCGGGGTAGAAAGCGTACCATCCGAACCAGTAGGACATGTGGCTGGGGACCCTAAGCAAGCGCTGGGAGGGGTCCTGTTCTAGCACCAACGCTTCCTCATCAATGCGCCAGCGCCGGCCCCTCTCATCTGCCAAGTAGACCACTCCTTCCAGGGTGGCGGCCGCCTCGGTTGGAGAAAACGAGTAGGACTCTCGCTCGTAGGGACGCGCAGCTCCCGCCTCGGCGTTGGTGACTATCACCAGGTTCGTGCCGCCTAGTGAGTCGTTTATTTCCGGGTTCTCCCGCAGCAACTCCAATGGGTATGCCCTCGCTTTTCCCCTTAACCCGAATCCACCGAAGGACACCGATGGACGGCGTGAGGGCAGCGGAAGGGGGTGGGTGAGGGAGCTACAGGGGAGATGGCCTGGGCTCTTGGGGTAGATGGGGAGGCCGGCGGAGGGTCTTCAGTCGCCGCACAGGGCCCCTAAGGCCCTATGCGGGAGTTGCGATGCGCGGGATGGCGAGAGGATACGCAGCAGGGGACTCTCGAGACCGGGGTGGCGCGAGATTGCGGGGACGTTGGGTCAGTTACAGGCTGGCCGTCAGGCCGGGAACGGAATGGCTTGCAGCCGGGCCAAGGCGCGACTGAACTGGGTTTCCCAAGGCCAGCGCCGGGGGAGATGCAAAGTGAGGCGGCGCGCCGAGCGGGTGATCCGTCCCACCAGAGCGAAGACCCGCCGCCTGAGGGTCTTGGTGATCACGGTCCGCTCGCCCAGACCAATCCGCGCCGTCCAGCGGGCCAGGTTATGCGCCATCACCTGGACCGCCAGCCAGGCGCCGTTGGCGGCGAAGCGCCCCGACGGCATGTGGTTCAGCCCGACGCCGTACTTGAGGTCGCGTATGGCGTTCTCGACCTCGGCGTGGCGGCGATGATCGGCCTCCAGTTCCAGCGTCTCCCCATCGCGGTCGGTGATGAAGGCGTGATAGCTGTATCTGGCGAAGAAGGCGAGCTGGGAACCGGGTGTCGGCTTCACCCGCCGGACAATGAGCCGCGCCGGCGCGGCGTCCGGCTTGGTCTGGAACGGGGTGTAAGTCGTCTCGGCGACATCGGCGGCGCCGTCCATCCAGTAGGGAATGGGAGTCCAGTCCTCCTCTGGTATCGCCTCGATCAGGTCCCGCAGGCTGGCGCGCTGGCGGATGGTGATAGAGAAGCGGACATCCATTTCCCGGCAGGCGGCAACGACAGTGTGGGCGTAGAAGCCGCTGTCGGCCCGCACCGTGAGTTGTCCCCTGGCCCCACCGTAGCGCACCCGCCCCACCGTCTCACGCAGGAAGTGGGCGGCGCCACGGGCGGTGTTGGCCCGGCCCTCGCGCAGCCGGGACATCAGCACCTCGCCGGTGCCGGCGGCAATGGCCAGCAGCGGGTGATAGCCGCGGGCGCCGGTATAGCCGTGGTGGCGCGCTCCCTCCTTGGCCAGTCCATAGGTCTCGCAGATGGTCGAGTCCAGGTCGATGCTCAGGGGCGAGTCGCCGGGTCCGGCCCCAGCGGCCCAGGCCCGGGCCAACAACTGGCGGCTCACGCGGTCGAGTTGACGGACATGCCCCCACCGGAAGCTGCGCAGGAAGGTCCCCAGGGTGGATGACGCCTTGACCACGCAGCCTAGAACACCGACCGTCCCACCAGCGCGCAGCGCATCGGCGTCGTCGATGCAGTCGCCGCCTGCCAGCGCGGAAGCGACCAGCGTCAGCATCTTGTCCCCAGTGTTCGCCCGTCCCGGCGCTCCGCCGAGGTCAAGGTGATGGTCGACGAGTTCCCGCAGGCCCAGGTGCCGGGCTAGGGTGGCCGGCAGGAGCAGGCCGGCATTGGCCACCAGGCGATGGTCGTCAAAGAGGATGCGCATACGGTCGGGTTTGTTCTGTGGCAGCATCTATTGGGTGCTCCTTGTTTCCGGGCGGGTTTCTGTTCCAAAACCATTATCCCAGATTCAGAGGAGCACCCGCTGGCTTCTTCAAGGACTGTCCCCAAGGCCGTCCTTCGGTGGATTCGGGCTTACCCCGAATCCACCGAAGGACACCGATGGACGGCGTGAGGACAGCGGAAGGGGGTGGGTGAAGGAGCTACAGGGGAGATGGCCTGAGGTCTTGGGGTAGATGGGAGGCCGGCGGACGGTCTTCAGTCGCCGCACAGGGCCCCTAAGGCCCTATGCGGGAGTTGCGATGCGCGGGATGGCGAGAGGATACGCAGCAGGGGACTCTCGCGACCGGGGTGGCGCGAGATTGCGGGGACGTTGGGTCAGTTACAGGCTGGCCGTCAGGCCGGGAACGGAATGGCTTGCAGCCGGGCCAAGGCGCGACTGAACTGGGTTTCCCAAGGCCAGCGCCGGGGGAGATGCAAAGTGAGGCGGCGCGCCGAGCGGGTGATCCGTCCCACCAGAGCGAAGACCCGCTGCCTGAGGGTCTTGGTGATCACGGTCCGCTCGCCCAGACCAATCCGCGCCGTCCAGCGGGCCAGGTTATGCGCCATCACCTGGACCGCCAGCCAGGCGCCGTTGGCGGCGAAGCGCCCCGACGGCATGTGGTTCAGCCCGACGCCGTACTTGAGGTCGCGTATGGCGTTCTCGACCTCGGCGTGGCGGCGATGATCGGCCTCCAGTTCCAGCGTCTCCCCATCGCGGTCGGTGATGAAGGCGTGATAGCTGTATCTGGCGAAGAGGGCGAGCTGGGAACCGGGCGTCGGCTTCACCCGCCGGACAATGAGCCGCACCGGCGGGGCGTCCGGCTTGGTCTGGAACGGGGTGTAAGTCGTCTCGGCGACATCGGCGGCGCCGTCCATCCAGTAGGAAATGGGAGTCCAGTCCTCCTCTGGTATCGCCTCGATCAGGTCCCGCAGGCTGGCGCGCTGGCGGATGGTGATAGAGAAGCGGACATCCATTTCCCGGCAGGCGGCAACGACAGTGTGGGCGTAGAAGCCGCTGTCGGCCCGCACCGTGAGTTGTCCCCTGGCCCCGCCGTAGCGCACCCGCCCCACCGTCTCACGCAGGAAGTGGGCGGCGCCACGGGCGGTGTTGGCCCGGCCCTCGCGCAGCCGGGACATCAGCACCTCGCTGGTGCCGGCGGCAATGGCCAGCAGCGGGTGATAGCCGCGGGCGCCGGTATAGCCGTGGTGGCGCGCTCCCTCCTTGGCCAGTCCATAGGTCTCGCAGATGGTCGAGTCCAAGTCGATGGTCAGGGGCGAGTCGCCGGGTCCGGCCCCAGCGGCCCAGGCCCGGGCCAACAACTGGCGGCTCACGCGGTCGAGTTGACGGACATGCCCCCACCGGAAGCTGCGCAGGAAGGTCCCCAGGGTGGATGGCGCCTTGACCACGCAGCCTAGAACACCGACCGTCCCACCAGCGCGCAGCGCATCGGCGTCGTCGATGCAGTCGCCGCCTGCCAGCGCGGAAGCGACCAGCGTCAGCATCTTGTCCCCAGTGTTCGCCCGTCCCGGCGCTCCGCCGAGGTCAAGGTGATGGTCGACGAGTTCCCGCAGGCCCAGGTGCCGGGCTAGGGTGGCCGGCAGGAGCAGGCCGGCATTGGCCACCAGGCGATGGTCGTCAAAGAGGATGCGCATACGGTCGGGTTTGTTCTGTGGCAGCATCTATTGGGTGCTCCTTGTTTCCGGGCTGGTTTCTGTTCCAAAACCATTATCCCAGATTCAGAGGAGCACCCTCTGGCTTCTTCAAGGACTGTCCCCAAGGACGTCCTTCGGTGGATTCGGGCTTACGCTGAGTCCCAGCACCTGGGCCTTGGTGGTCAGAATGTCGCTCCGCTGAGCTACTGGGAACCTGGTGTTGGGGGCTGCCCGATAGTCGGCATACGCGGATTCCGGGTCCGCCTCCGGGCGATAACTTTCGGCGGGGTAAACGCCGGTGTCGTCATCCAGGACGGTGGTGCCGGGATGGGCTTCGAGCCAGTCACCTCATGTGGTAACCAGAACGGGCAGCAACTCAAGTACGATCCCGGAGCCAGCCAAAGGCCCGATGGCGGGCTCGCCATAGAAGCTGGTCCACAGGGTGTTGGTGCCACGGTCGTACATGAGCTTGTTGCTTCGGTAGAGCAGGCCTGAGGTGCCGAACTTCAGCACTTTGTCATCTACCTGTCTGGAATACACGATTCCAGCGCCGCAAAGGGTTCAATTTACGAGGGCCATGGGTACTCCCCCCAGCACGTCGTTGACCAGCTCGTGGGGGTTCATAATGCGGAGGGGGTAAGCCCGGTGCTCCCCGTTGATAGACACCCCGAAGACGCGGTCCGATTCACCGAGATAAGTCGCCTCTTCCGCCGGGATCATGGGAGGGCCGGTGAGGTCTGGGATCCCGTCCTTGGCCACACCGCCCCATAAAATCTCATCCAGGCGGATACTCGTCTGGACCCCATCGTAGAAAAATTCTCCGATCCTGGGGTCGAAGTAAGAGTATAGCCGCCCTTTCCACCCGGCGTAGCCCTTGGGCGGCTGGCATTCCGGATGGTTTCCCAGCCACTCGACCCACCAAAGCCAATTCATCTGGTCTTCAATGGCCAGGTCATTTTCCTGCCCACTGAGTGAAGCAAGTGCGGAGCCGAAATGCCTGTAGACCTGGACGTCAAGGGGGAATCGCATGATGTCGATGATGACGGGGATGTATGCCGTGTTCCCGCTGACTTTCATGTCCAGGACTACTTCCACCAAGCTCCTGTCGAATACGTCGTCCATAAGCCTGGCAGTGTCCTCCGGCTGCTGGGCGGTCTCCTGACCATCCACCGTCACAGTGGCGGAGGGTGTGACCTCGGGGCTGGATTCGGGGATACCCCCCTTTTTCGGAGAAGGCTCCTCACCGGATGGGGACGCGGAAGTTTGATCTGTGGGGACCTGAGTCGGGCCGGCGGGAGCCGAATCGGAGGAGCAGGCTACCGCGGTCACTAATACCAAGAGTATAAAAGCGACGATTATGGCCTGGACATCGATTCTCAACTCGTTACCATCTCAATCATGGAGTACGGCAGGACCCCACTCTCGGATTCGATTGAAGGCTGTATCGGCCGGGCATCCAGGAGGCCTAGGAATGGTGGAAGCCCAGTGAAACCCGAAAGGCTCTCTGGGCCTAGATATTGATGTTTACGGGCGATTGTCGCATAATAAACGACATTTGAATGGGAGGGAACTGGTATGGACGGCATAAAGATTATCTCTTCCGACGACCACGTATTCGAGCCACCCGACCTCTGGACCAGCAGGCTCGGCGACAAGTACGGAGACCGCACGCCCCACGTCGCCCGCTTGGAGGATGGGTACGACTGGTGGGTCTCCGGCGACCGCAGCATGCTTCCCATGTCATCTGGAGGCACCCAACCGGGGGTGAGGCAGGATGCCCCGGACCGTCTAAGGATTGAAGACGTGTTCGAGAACGTCCGTCTCGGGGGATATATTCCCGATGAGCGGATAAAGGACATGGATACCGACGGGGTGGAGGTGAGCATAATCTATCCCACCATGGGGTTCCAGCTATTCAGATATCCCGGTGATAGCGAGTTCGTCACCGACTGTTTCAGGGCCTACAACGACTGGGTTGCCGAGTTCTGTGGCGCCCATCCCAAGCGGCTCAAGGGCATTGCCATGGTCAACCTTGACGACGTGGAAGAGGGTGTCGGAGAGCTAGAGCGCTGTGCCAGGCTTGGATACGCCGGTGCAATGATCGCCGAGCACCCCGCTGAGGATAGGGCGTACAATTCACCGGAATACGAACCCCTCTGGGCGGCTGCCCAGGATCTGGACATGCCCCTTAGCCTCCACACCAGCACGGTCCGGGGCCATATCAACTCGCCATCCTTCGGGACCCCGGCACATCAGGCCAATCCCGACCATTTTACGCGCATGTCTCTGGCCCACATGATATTCACCGGCGTATTCGAGCGCTATCCCAATCTCCAGGTGGGGTCGGTGGAGCACGGGCTTTCCTGGATCCCCAATTTCCTGGACCGGATTGACTTCACCTACCAGCAGAGGCCACAGAGGGACAACTGGCACAGGTTCAAGGAGGCTATGCTGCCCAGCCACTACTTCCACCGCAATGTGTTCCTCAGTTTCCAGGAGGACTCCCTGGGAATAAAGATGCGCGACATCACCGGGGTGGACAAGCTTCAATGGGGTTCTGACTACCCCCACCAGGAGGGCACCTGGCCCTACAGCAGGAAGATCCTCGACGAGATTCTGACCGACTGTACCGAGGAAGAGAAAGCCATGATCGTTCGGGGTAACGCCGCTAAGGTGTACCATCTCGAATAGGGGCCCCGGCTCCAGGCTTATTTAAGGGCGTATTCCCCCATATAGGTGCCTCGTCTAAGCTCGTCTCCCCGGCCACTGTTACCCGGCCGTAAAGCCTCCGTCAATGACCAGCTCTGAGCCCGTGACGAACGAAGACTCCTCCGAGGCCAGATAGAGCACACCATACGCCATATCTTCCGCCGTCCCTATTCTACCCAGAGGTATGCGGCTCAACAATCTCTCACGTCCACCCGGATCGGACAGGGCCGGGAGAATAAATGGAGTTTCGGTGGTGCCGGGATGGAGGGAGTTGCACCTTATGTTATCCTGGGCATGCTGAAGGGCCGTAGCCTTGGAAAATAAACGGACCGCTCCCTTGGCAGCCACGTAAGCGACGTTGCCATGGGCAGTGCCCACCAGGCCCGCGGTTGAGGAAATGTTCACGATAGAGCCTCCGCCGGCCCGCTGCATGGCGGGAATGGCGATTTTGGTGCCGAGAAAAACGCCCTTGACGTCCACATCCATGATGCGGTCCCAGTCTGCTTCACTGGTCTCCTCGATACTACCGAGGATCATAATCCCGGCGTTGTTCACCAGTATATCCAGCTTGCCGTAGCTCTTGACGGCAGTATCGACCGCGGCGCGCCAGTCTGCCTCTTTAGTAACGTCAAGATGAACATAGGTGGCTTCGCCGCCGGACTCACGGATCTCCGCCTCCACCACCTTCCCCTCGTTATCCAGCAGGTCCCCAAATACCACCTTGGCGCCTTCCTGTGCCAGCAGTTTGGCTTCTGCGGCCCCCTGTCCCCTGGCCCCGCCGCTAATGATGGCCACCTTCCCGTCTACCCTCCCCATTGCTGCCTCCTCGCGTTAAAATGTTGGGTACGGTTTAGCTCGCGTCTCGGGTGCCCTAAATCTTACCGGCTGCTAGCATTTATGTCCATAATGCATATATCTTGGATGCCCCTGTTAACCGGACGTCCGACTTCGCCGGAATGGCAGCCTTCCTTGCTTATTCCGAGCTTATTCCGAGGCCGATTGCGTCACCGGCGAGCCCATACTCGTAACAGGCGGCTTCCCAGTTCTGAAACTCAATGTTGATGATGTAGCAGACCATCCGCACGTGCCTTGACACCTTCACGGGCCCGGTATAGACTCCGGCCAAGAAGAAGCCCTCTACTAAAGGAGGGGCATATTATGGACGACCGCCCTGGAATGCCGCTGGTCCCCAGTAAGACGGCCATTGTGGTAGTGGATGTGCAAAATGACTACTGCAATCCCGAAGGGGCTGTCGCCTCCAGCCAGGACTTCCGGCTTATGGAACGCATCATAGCGCCCCAGGTGCGCCTCCTGGAAGCCGCCACCGAAGCGGGACACCTCGTGGTATTCATCAGGGCCACGATCCTGGCCGGCCATGCCAACGAGTCCCCCGCCAGGCTTCACGAAAAGCTGCGGGCGATGCCCAGCTATTCCATCCCCACCTTCGACTACGTAATGGAGGGGACCTGGGGGAACGACGTTATGGACGAGCTGAAGCAGGCTGCACCCAACGCTGTGCAGGTCTTCAAGGACCGCAACGGCGGCTTCGTAAACACCAACCTGGACCTCATTCTGCGGAGCAACGGCATCGATACGGTAGTCCTAACCGGGATGGCGACGGACGGGTGCGTGGCGGCCACTGCGCGGGGTGCGGAAGACTACGGCTATCGCTGCGTGGTCGTACGAGACTGCGTAGCATCTTTCAAGCCCGACCTCCACGAGCACATCCTCAAGGTCTTTGCCTCCCGCATGGATGTGCTGGAATCCGGCGATGTCCTACGCCTGCTGGGCCTGGTGAAGGCTGGCCCCCGTAGCCAGGCCTAGGCAGCCAATTTACCGAAGGTCTCCCAAAAAGCCTGACGTCTCCGGGAGGTGAGAGTGCGCACGTTTTATGGCAAGCAGGTGCTGGACACCCTGGGGGAGATGGTAGACCCCAAGCATACAGCGGTGCTGGTTGTCGACCTCCACGAGGCCGGGCATGACGATGTCTCGTGTCTCTGTGCCGAGAGAGACCTTTCCATGGTGCAAGATGTGCTCCCCCGGCTGGCGGGATTCCTCGAGGAGGCCCGCGGGGCGGGCACGGCGATTGCATGGGTCCAGAACACGACCATGGTGGAGGGAGCTGAGGGAAGCTCTCTGGCCCTCGGCCTGCCCGCCGGGATGACAGCGCGTCTGGGGGAGATCGTCGTCAGGAAGACCCGTCCCAACGGCTTCATGGGCACCGGCCTGGATGTCCTGCTCAGACGCAGGGGAGTCCAAACTACGATTGTGACGGGCATCACCACCGAGGGATGTGTGAGCGCCACGGCTCTAGGAGCGAGCCATCTCGACTTTTACTCCGTTGTCCTCGAAGACTGCATCGCATCGTTCAATCGGGAGCTGCACGAGTCGGCCCTTGCCGTCCTGAGATACCGGTGCGATTCCGTCTCATCAAGCCAAGTCCTGGCCCAGTGGGCCCAAATTTAGGACCTGAGGTCCGATCTCTCCGCTACTGAGTCAAGGCTGTTATATCCCCAGCAGGTCCTCCAGATTCTTGTGGAGGATCAGCTCCTTCTGCTCAGTGGTCAGGCCCGGTATCCCCAGCACCCAGGTGGTGGGCCAGTCCAGGGCCATATCCGCGGGCCAGTCGCTGCCCAGTACCACCCGGTCGGCGCCGACGGTTTCAACCAGGAAGCGAAGGGCCGCCTCGTCGTGGGTCAGGCAGTCGTAGTAGAAGCGTCTCAGGTAGGCGCTGGGAGGCTGCTGGATATTCACCCTGGCCTCGGGGCGCACCAACCAGCCCCGGTCCATTCTCCCGATGCCCATGCAGATGTAGCCGCCGCCGTGGGCCATGCATATCTTCAAATCGGGGAATTTGTCCATGACCCCGCCGAAGACCAGAGCCCCGAAAGTCATGGCCCGCTCAACCAGGTTGCCGATGGTGTTGTTCAGGTGATAACGGGGTATCCGGTCGTAGACTATGGTGCGGTTCTTCTGATGGATGAAGAGGAGAGCGCCCATCTCCTCGGCGGCCTTCCAGAAGGGTAGGTACTCCGGCTCATCGTAAAGCCGTTCATTGGCGTGATCTCCTATCATCGCTCCCTTGAGTCCCAGTTGGGTCATGGCCCGTTCCAGCTCGGCGATGGCCGACTTGATGTTGCCTGTGGGCAAGGTGGCGAGGCCGACGAAGTGCTGGGGCCAGCTTTTGACCATCTGGGATATCTCGTCGTTGCACTCCCGGACCATGGCCGTGTAAGTCTTCTCCTCCTCAGGGGAGTATTCGTAGCTGCCAAGGGAGTTGGACAAGACGTGAACGTCCACGCTCATGTCGTGCATATCGGCCAGACGCTCTTCGGGAGTCCAGCGGAACTTTGGCACAATGAGCTCACGACGGGGCCCCGTCACCTTCCACTCAATGTTGTTGGCGTCCCGTTCCACCGTGGCGCCGTGCCATTCTTGACCATTGTCCACGGCATGGAAGAAGCTCTGGGGCATCATGTGGGCATGAACGTCTATGCTGCGCATCTTATCTCCTGGACTTTCTCGTCAAAGGTTAGGACCAGCCAGGTGGCCCCTTCCGGCCCTGCGACGATGGGTTGGGGCGCCTGGTCTCCCCGCACCTGACGCATGGCTTAGGGCGCCATCTCTTTGTCTCCCAACAGAGCGGAGCCTTCCACCAGTATCTGGAACTCTCCAAATGGCGCAACGCCCCACCGGAGAATCCCGCTGGCCGGCAATTCCCATATCTGGGCCTGGGGCCCTTTCTCATCGTCACGCCCAATGAGAACTTTGCGACGGACCCCTGCCTGCCCATCCACCGCCTCCCCCACAACCTCCCAAGAAAAATCCTTTGACTGGGCGGACAACTCCCTTCCATAATGGTTGACCAGCCTGCGGTTTTCCTCTTGGTCCATAAAGAATATATTACGTTTCCTGGGCACAAGCACCGCCAGCTTGAACTGGGTATCGGCCACGAAGTACCCGTAGGGCGTGTTGGGGTCGGTGTAGTGGACCGCTATCCCTTCCAGGGCATGATTGACGAAGGTGGACTTTCCCTCAAGTATCACCTGAAATTGGGCCACGTCGTGGAAGTGGGCCTCGGTCCTCTGTCCCTGAGGAACGATGAATACCTATGCCTGGGGAAGGCCCCCGGTCCCATCCGCCAAAGTCCTACCGACCTCCCCCGGCCGCCGTCCCGGCACCCAGGGTAGCGCCGGCTCGTCCATCAACAATTCTTGCGTTGCCATCTTATTTCTCCTATTTCCGAGTAGAGGGTCATGCCCATGCGTTATGTCAATATCACTGCATCCCCACCAGCTTCTCCACCGGGGGGTGCTTCTGGTGCCACGGCGTGTTGCGCTCATATGCGTGGGCGATGCGTATTATCGTAGACTCGTCGAAGGACTTTCCCGCGATCTGGAGCCCGATAGGCAGGCCCTCGGATGTGAAGCCGCATTGTATGGAGATGGCCGGCACCCCCAGGAAGCTGCAAAGGCGGGGAAAGTAGGGGGCCTCGCCGGCACGGTGGGCGTCGTATTCCTCGTATCTCTCGGGAGGCTGAGCCATGGTGGGGGTCACCAGGGCGTCCACCTCGGCCAGTACCCGGTCGTACTCCTCCTTGACCATGCTTTTCATTCGCTGGGCCTGAATGTAGTCCGCCGCCGAGTATAAGGCGCCGCTGCGAACACTGGTCAGCACATTCGGGCCGTAGTCCTCGGCGTGATTTCTTGCCATGTCCATATGGTAGACGAAGGCCTCGGACTTCTGAATGCAGTTGCCGGCCGCGGCCACGTACTCCAGACTGGGAATGTCCACCGGCTTGGTCCTGGCCCCCAACTCCTCCAGCACCCCTATGGCTGTCTCCACCGCCGCCAGGACCTCGGGGTGCACCGTCTCGGAGTCGAAATAATGATTCCGGTGGACCCCCAAGACCATCCCTTTGATGTCCCTGTTCAAGGAAAAGGAATAGTCGGGCACCGTCGCTCGACTGGACCCGGGGTCCTTGGGGTCGTATCCCGAAATGGCCTGGAGCATGAGGGCCGTGTCCTGGACTGTGCGGGCCATGGGGCCGAAGTGGTCCAGGGACCAACTTGTGCGCAGCGCCCCAAAACGGCTCACCCGGCCGTAGGTCGGTTTTATGCCCACGATTCCGCAGCGGGCCGACGGGTTGCGGATGGAGCCCCCGGTGTCGCTCCCCAAGGTTGCCATGGACAGTCCGGCCGCAACCGCAACTCCTGAACCGGAGCTTGATCCGGCGGTCGTATAGTCAAAATGCCAGGGGGTGCGGGCCGCCGGCACCGGCGTCTTGGGGCTGGGGCCTCCCGTGGCGAACTCGAACATGGCCAGCTTGCCCAGGAGCACCGTCCCCGACTGGGCCAAGCGGGCCACCACCGTGGCATCTTCGTCGGGCACCCTTTCCCACAGTACCTTGGAGTGGGCGGTGGTGCGGATTCCCTTGGTATCGTAGAGGTCCTTGAAAGCCATGGGGATGCCATGTAATGGGTCCCGGTAGTCCCCGCCCAAGATGGCCCCCTCCGCCATGCGGGCCTCTTTCAATGCCCGGTCCGCGGTCACCGTTATGTAGACATGCAGGTGGGGGTCCAGCGCTTCTATGCGCTCAAGGTGGGCGCGGGTCAAGTCCACCGGTGAAAGCTGGTGCTTGCGAATCAGCTCTGCCGCTTCGGCTATTGTCAGATAGTGGAGGTCCTTGGAACCCAACGGCGCCCTCCCTGGTCAACCTCTCTCCAGGATATCGTCCCCTGTACCCGATACTCCGGGCCGGGTTTGGCTGGCCAAGGGGACCCTGAACGGTTATCCCCTCCAGTCCGGGAAGTAGATCGGGGCCGGTTCGTAATCCTTCAAGTCCAGTTCCAGGAGCCGTTTCATCTGGGCCGGGTTATAGAAATTTCCTATATCGGACAGCTCTTGGTCGGTTAATGTCAGCCCGGCCCTATCCGCCAGGAACCGCAATGTTTCGATGGACACCTCTGATCGAGATTGGCTCATCGGCTCCCTTTCGTCTTCCCAGACAAGGCCTTCCTTGTAGTTCTGGAACTGTGTGGGCGCAGTCTAGCCTTTTCATAAACTGCTGTCAATTGGAGCGGGCTCTCATCATCCTGTGCGGCTGGAGGACAGGCGAGGCGGTTCGCCCAACATCAGGAAGAGGGTCGAACCCATGAATCCGACCAGGGCCATCGTGATGAAGGGTATGTTGTAGCTCCCGGTGTAGTCGAACATGTATCCGGCAAAGAGGGGCGCGGCCAGTGAGAGGATGTGGACGGGGACCATGGACGTGGCCGTGATGCTGGCCCAGCCTTTGCGGCCGAAGTATACGCCACGGATGGTCATCGTGAGGGTGTTTCGGCCTCCCCAGCCAATACCAGCCAGGACAGAATAAAGTAGGGCCATCGGGAGGTTATCGGCCACTACCAGGATGATAAGGGGCAGGGATTCGGCGGCACAGAATGCGAATATGACCGGGCGAATTGGCAACCGCTCTCCGATGTACCCGCTAACCAGGAGGAAGACCGCCCCGACCCCTGTGAAGGTGGCCACAACCCACGCCACCTCCTGCAGGGAGAACCCCTTGTCGTCCAGCATGAAGCCCACGTGGACAAGCATGGTCACGATGGCGGCGTTGGCGCCGGCGTGACCCAGACCGATGAGCCAAAAAGAGCGAGTCCGTATCGCCTCTTGCCAGGTCGGGTCTCTTTGACCCGGAGGGACCGGCGTAGCTTCCCCCAGTCCTGAGGCAGATTCCGGGTCTGGCGAATACCCATAAGGAAGCTGTCCATAGTCCTCGGGCCGGTTCCGCACCAGCAGAGAGAGGGGAACGGATATCAGCAATATGATTATCCCAATACCAAGGGCTGTGTTCCGCCAGCCGAATCGGCCTGCCGAGTCCGGGTCGATGGCCCAGGCCAAGGCGGGAACGAACAGCACCGCGCCCAGGGGGTTTCCCACCAGGGCCCACCCTATCGCCGTGGCCCGCCTGCGGCTGAACCAGTTGTTCAGCGCCGTGAACATGGGGAGCCATGAGCCCACGTCCGAACCCAGGCGTATGAAGGCGAAAGCGGCGAAGAAATGCCAGAGCTCTCCTATCCGGCTGAACAGGATGAACCCGCTGCCTATTATGAGCATGCCTATCAGCAGCATGCGGCGGGAGCCAAGCCGTTCCACCAGAACCCCTTCCAACGGGCCCAGCAATCCCCCTTCCAGGCGCATGAAGGCGAGGGCCCAGGACATCTGACCTGGGGTCCAGCCGAAATGGCCCCTCAGCACCGGGTTCCACACCGACATTCCCTGGAGTATCGGAACCGTGGCGGTGGCCATGACAACGGAGGTGAGGCCCACCAGCCACCAGCCATAGAACACGCCTTTCACGCGTCTCAGGGGGTAAATCAAATCAATCGCCTGGAAACTAGCACGGTTCGGTCCTCATTGAGGGCCATGGTAGTATTAGTGCCCAACTCCGTCAACCATGTTAAAGTTGGCGTAGTGATTGCCAGATGTCCGTTTCATGTGGAAAATGTCAGTTAGGATAGATGCACCAAGTTCTGTATTAGCCCGAATCCACCGAAGGACACGGATGGACGGCGTGAGGACAGCGGAAGGGGGTAGGTGAGGGAGCTACAGGGGAGATGGCCTGGGGTCTTGGGGTAGATGGGAGGGCGGCGGACGGTCTTCAGTCGCCGCACAGGGCCCCTAAGGCCCTATGCGGGAGTTGCGATGCGCGGGATGGCGAGAGGATACGCAGCAGGGGACTCTCGCGACCGGGGTGGCGCGAGATTGCGGGGACGTTGGGTCAGTTACAGGCTGGCCGTCAGGCCGGGAACGGAATGGCTTGCAGCCGGGCCAAGGCGCGACTGAACTGGGTTTCCCAAGGCCAGCGCCGGGGGAGATGCAAAGTGAGGCGGCGCGCCGAGCGGGTGATCCGCCCCACCAGAGCGAAGACCCGTCGCCTGAGGGTCTTGGTGATCACGGTCCCCTCGCCCAGACCAATCCGCGCCGTCCAGCGGGCCAGGTTATGCGCCATCACCTGGACCGCCAGCCAGGCGCCGTTGGCGGCGAAGCGCCCCGACGGCATGTGGTTCAGCCCGACGCCGTACTTGAGGTCGCGTATGGCGTTCTCGACCTCGGCGTGGCGGCGATGATCGGCCTCCAGTTCCAGCGTCTCCCCATCGCGGTCGGTGATGAAGGCGTGATAGCTGTATCTGGCGAAGAGGGCGAGCTGGGAACCGGGCGTCGGCTTCACCCGCCGGACAATGAGCCGCGCCGGCGCGGCGTCCGGCTTGGTCTGGAACGGGGTGTAAGTCGTCTCGGCGACATCGGCGGCGCCGTCCATCCAGTAGGGAATGGGAGTCCAGTCCTCCTCTGATATCGCCTCAATCAGGTCCCGCAGGCTGGCGCGCTGGCGGATGGTGATAGAGAAGCGGACATCCATTTCCCGGCAGGCGGCAACGACAGTGTGGGCGTAGAAGCCGCTGTCGGCCCGCACCGTGAGTTGTCCCCTGGCCCCGCCGTAGCGCACCCGCCCCACCGTCTCACGCAAGAAGTGGGCCGCGCCACGGGCGGTGTTGGCCCGGCCCTCGCGCAGCCGGGACATCAGCACCTCGCCGGTGCCGGCGGCAATGGCCAGCAGCGGGTGATAGCCGCGGGCGCCGGTATAGCCGTGGTGGCGCGCTCCCTCCTTGGCCAGTCCATAGGTCTCGCAGATGGTCGAGTCCAGGTCGATGCTCAGGGGCGAGTCGCCGGGTCCGGCCCCAGCGGCCCAAGCCCGGGCCAACAACTGGCGGCTCACGCGGTCGAGTTGACGGACATGCCCCCACCGGAAGCTGCGCAGGAAGGTCCCCAGGGTGGATGGCGCCTTGACCACGCAGCCTAGAACACCGACCGTCCCACCAGCGCGCAGCGCATCGGCGTCGTCGATGCAGTCGCCGCCTGCCAGCGCGGAAGCGACCAGCGTCAGCATCTTGTCCCCAGTGTTCGCCCGTCCCGGCGCTCCGCCGAGGTCAAGGTGATGGTCGACGAGTTCCCGCAGGCCCAGGTGCCGGGCTAGGGTGGCCGGCAGGAGCAGGCCGGCATTGGCCACCAGGCGATGGTCGTCAAAGAGGATGCGCATACGGTCGGATTTGTTCTGTGGCAGCATCTATTGGGTGCTCCTTGTTTCCGGGCGGGTTTCTGTTCCAAAACCATTATCCCAGATTCAGAGGAGCACCCGCTGGCTTCTTCAAGGACTGTCCCCAAGGCCGTCCTTCGGTGGATTCGGGATTAGGAGGAAGCGATTATGGCTACCGTGAATACGGTTCTCGGCCCCGTGGATTCGGCCGGCCTGGGTTTCACACTAACCCACGAACACGTTATGGTAACCTCTCCGGGAATCAGCCGTACATTTCCTGAGTTCACGGACTTCCAGGGCGTGAAAGAAGATGGGGTGGAGGCCCTGAAGGAGGCCTTCGGCGAAGGCGTCCGGACCATCGTGGACCTGACCACTTTTGACAATGGACGGGACGTGGACATGCTGGAGGAGGTATCCAGGAGGACCGGAGTCCATATTATCGCCGCCACGGGTAGTCACCAGTGGATGCCCAGGGTGTTCTGGGATGCCAAACCCGATGTCCTGGCGCCTTTATTTATCCGGGAAATCGAAGAGGGGATAGACGGCACCGGCATCAAGGCCGGTGTCATAAAGGTGGCCAGCGACGAAGGGGGGATCAACGCCAGAGAAGAGATCATGCTGCGGGCCGCCGCCCGGACTCAGAAGCAGACGGGCGTGCCCATATCAACCCACACGTGGGCTCCGGGAAGGATTGGAGACGAACAGATTCGCGTGCTGGAAGAGGAGGGGGTGGACCTGGATCGGGTATACATCGGGCATAGCAACGACACCAACGATACAGACTATCTTCTGGGTATGTTGAAGAAGGGAGTCTGGGTGGGGCTGGACCGGTATCCCGGTGGCTTCACCCATCCCGGCACCCCATTCTGGGAGGAGAGAACCGAGGTCGCGAAGCGGCTAATGGACGCGGGGTACACCAACCGGATCATGCTCTCCCACGACTTTATTATTCCCAGGTGCCGTACGACCAAGGAATTACAGGAGGAGCGCAGGATCCAGAACCCGGACAACTATCTCTTCATCACCCGCGTGGTGCTGCCGCGCCTCAAGGAGTTGGGCGCTTCGGACCAGGACATTCACACCATCATGGTGGAGAACCCGCGCCGGTTTTTCGAGGTTAGCTGACCTCTTTGAACCGGCGAAGGGACTCTATGAACCCCTCAACCGGGCTTAGCCTGCCGCCTCTCTTGTCTAAACCCGAATCCACCGAAGGATACCGATGGACGGCGTGAGGGCAGCGGAAGGGGGTGGGTGAGGAAGCTACAGGGGAGATGGCCTGGGCTCTTGGGGTAGATGGGAGGGCGGCGGATGGTCTTCAGTCGCCGCACAGGGCCCCTAAGGCCCTATGCGGGAGTTGCGATGCGCGGGATGGCGAGAGGATACGCAGCAGGGGACTCTCGCGACCGGGGTGGCGCGAGATTGCGGGGACGTTGGGTCAGTTGCAGGCTGGCCGTCAGGCCGGGAATGGAATGGCTTGCAGCCGGGCCAAGGCGCGACTGAACTGGGTTTCCCAAGGCCAGCGCCGGGGGAGATGCAAAGTGAGGCGGCGCGCCGAGCGGGTGATCCGCCCCACCAGAGCGAAGACCCGCCGCCTGAGGGTCTTGGTGATCAGGGTCCCCTCGCCCAGACCAATCCGCGCCGTCCAGCGGGCCAGGTTATGCGCCATCACCTGGCCCGCCAGCCAGGCGCCGTTGGCGGCGAAGCGCGCCGACGGCATGTGGGTCAGCCCGACACCGTACTTGAGGTCGCGTATGGCGTTCTCGACCTCGGCGTGGCGGCGATGATCGGCCTCCAGTTCCAGCGTCTCCCCATCGCGGTCGGTGATGAAGGCGTGATAGCTGTATCTGGCGAAGAGGGCGAGCTGGGAACCGGGTGTCGGCTTCACCCGCCGGACAATGAGCCGCGCCGGCGGGGCGTCCGGCTTGGTCTGGAACGGGGTGTAAGTCGTCTCGGCGACATCGGCGGCGCCGTCCATCCAGTAGGGAATGGGAGTCCAGTCCTCCTCTGGTATCGCCTCGATCAGGTCCCGCAGGCTGGCGCGCTGGCGGATGGTGATAGAGAAGCGGACATCCATTTCCCGGCAGGCGGCAACGACAGTGTGGGCGTAGAAGCCGCTGTCGGCCCGCACCGTGAGTTGTCCCCTGGCCCCGCCGTAGCGCACCCGCCCCACCGTCTCACGCAGGAAGTGGGCCGCGCCACGGGCGGTGTTGGCCCGGCCCTCGCGCAGCCGGGACATCAGCACCTCGCCGGTGCCGGCGGCAATGGCCAGCAGCGGGTGATAGCCGCGGGCGCCGGTATAGCCGTGGTGGCGCGCTCCCTCCTTGGCCAGTCCATAGGTCTCGCAGATGGTCGAGTCCAGGTCGATGCTCAGGGGCGAGTCGCCGGGTCCGGCCCCAGCGGCCCAGGCCCGGGCCAACAACTGGCGGCTCACGCGGTCGAGTTGACGGACATGCCCCCACCGGAAGCTGCGCAGGAAGGTCCCCAGGGTGGATGGCGCCTTGACCACGCAGCCTAGAACACCGACCGTCCCACCAGCGCGCAGCGCATCGGCGTCGTCGATGCAGTCGCCGCCTGCCAGCGCGGAAGCGACCAGCGTCAGCATCTTGTCCCCAGTGTTCGCCCGTCCCGGCGCTCCGCCGAGGTCAAGGTGATGGTCGACGAGTTCCCGCAGGCCCAGGTGCCGGGCTAGGGTGGCCGGCAGGAGCAGGCCGGCATTGGCCACCAGGCGATGGTCGTCAAAGAGGATGCGAATACGGTCGGGTTTGTTCTGTGGCAGCATCTATTGGGTGCTCCTTGTTTCCGGGCGGGTTTCTGTTCCAAAACCATTATCCCAGATTCAGAGGAGCACCCGCTGGCTTCTTCAAGGACTGTCCCCAAGGACGTCCTTCGGTGGATTCGGGCTAAAGCGACGTGAGTGGCGCCCAACTTTCCCCACGTCTTCACTTGATCGAGCCAAGGTTCGGGGTCGCTTCCCTCCAGCATGACCCGCGCCTCCAGCCCTATCTGTGAAGGCTGACGGCCCGAGTCCCGGGCGTATGCGTGGGCCCGTGCGATAAGTTCCCTCGCCTGACCCTCCGGAGCAAACTGGGCAAACCATCCGTCAGCCATGCGTCCGATCCTGCTCAGGGCAGACTCTGCTGGAATGGACCCATGGATAGGCCTGCCCGCTCCTATCCAAATGGGAATAGGGCGTTGCACCGGGAGGGGATTTATGCCGGCGTTAGTTATATGGTGCCATTTGCCCGTGAAGCTGACCACATCCTGGGTCCAGAGGGCCCTCAACACCGCGATCTGCTCTTCGCAGCGTCTCCCTCTGTCGTGGAAATTCTCGCCCAGGGCCTCGTACTCCACCGGGTTCCAGCCCAGGCCTATACCCAGCCGAAGCCGCCCTCCGCTTAGCATATCGACCTCCGCCGCCTGCTTGGCCACCAGCGCGGTCTGCCGTTGGGGGAGTATCAGTATTCCCGTCACCAGCTCAATGTTCTTCGTGATTCCCGCCATGTAAGCCATCAGCGTGAAGGCCTCGTGGATAACATTCTGATGGGTGTAAGAAAAGTGGTCCACATCCGGATGGGAAGCCGGGTCCGCGCCCAGGACGTGGTCCAGGATACGGATATGGTCGTAGCCCAGATCCTCGGCCGCCTGTACATACTCCCTTATCTGACCGAGGTCGTGACCGATCTCCGTCATGGGAAAAGCGACGCCAATACGCAATGGATACCTCCTGATCTGGTTCGACTGGTCTAAAAATACCACGTATTGGAACAACTGTCTTCAGCTCGGAATAGGGATACAATATGCTATACTCGAAGCCAGGAGTTGGCCATGACGTTGCAGCAAAACCCGCCTAAGGACACCGTAGAGGTCTTCTTTTACAGCCAGCAACCCTATAACCACGTCAACGACGATGACCTTACCAAGTATGATTCGGGGCGTCTCGGCTTCCCCAACACCTACTTCGACCCCCAAAAGGCCCGGGTCCTCTACAACCAATACCACGAGCAGTACGCCTGGGCCGACGAGGTTGGTCTCGACGGCATCGTGACCAACGAGCATCACGTCTCCTACTGGAACATTAAGGCATCGGCCAACCTGGACGCCGCAGTCATCAGCCAGATTACAAAAAGGGCGAAGATAGCCATCCTGGGCAACATTATCGCCATCCGCGATCCCGTGATGATGTCCGAAGAGCTGGCCATGCTGGACATGTTCTCCAATGGGAGACTGATCTCCGGTTTTGTTCGCGGGACGGCGGTGGAGACCCTCCAGTCCGGGATAGACCCCACGGAGAATAGGGAGCGGTTCGAGGAGGCCCACGACCTCATCATCAAGTGCTGGACAACTCCGGGCCCCTTCCGGTACGAGGGCAAGCACTACCAATACCGGGTGGTCAACCCCTGGGTGTTGCCCCTTCAGAAGCCCCACCCCCCTGTCTGGTTTCCGGGGGGCAGTAGCCCCGAGGGGATCATATGGGCTGCGCGCCATGGATACCCCTATATGAACCTGGGCGCTTTAGTCGACCTCACCAAGGAGCTGAAGCAGATATATATAGACACGGCCAAAGAAGTCGGCTTCAAACCGGGACCGGAGCATTTCGGGTACTCGCTACGGGTATTGGTGGCCGATACCGACGAAAAGGCCAGAGAGGCCGGACGCGGCTTCATGTGGACCGTGGACCACCGCCAGAGGGGACCCCTAGAGCACAACGACCCGCCGGGTTACCAGTCCCGGGTGGCGGCTAAACTTAATTCCCGCCGGCCTATCTACCTCGGGGCGGGGACTCGCATGGACTACGACCAGCTCCAGAAATCCAATGCTCTTATAGTTGGAAGCCCGGAAACGGTGATCAAGAAACTGAAGGCCACTCTAGAATTCCTCAGCCCAGGTTACCTGATTTGGTTGGGCGGCGATGGGACCATACCTCACAAGGATGTGATGCGCTCTATAGAGCTCATGGGCAAAGAGGTAATACCCGCCCTGCACGAAATCAAGCTCCCGCCCTTCGAGTAGGTCCTCCCCCAGCTTCGGTTGCATGTTGACCTCGCGCATCGGGCAGGGCTAGAATAACCTAGGTCGAAGTAAGAAGGAGCCGATAAGAAATGTCTAAATCCAAGCTCATCTCTTCGGATTCCCATTTCTATGAGCCCCCGGACCTCTGGGAGAGATGGATCGAGCCCAAGTTTCGGGACCGAGCTCCCTTCGTCGCCCATGAAGATAATACCGACCAGTGGTATGCCGACGGCGACTGGAAATTCGGGGACTTCAACCTGACCAACGCCGGCCTGCGCTTCGAGAACCCGGAACTGCTCAAGTTCGAGGGAAGGTACGAAGACGTTCTGCTGGGTGGGTTGAACCCCCATGCCCACGTTAAGGAAATGGACGTGGACGGCATCTCCGCGGGTGTGCTCTACCCCTCCCATGCCCTGTCCATATGGGGGACTCGCCGATGGCGAACTGCTCTCGGCCTGTTTCAAGGCTTACAACAGCTGGCTGGCAGACGTCTGGTGTACTCCCTACCCAGACCGGCTCAAGGGAATCGGCATGATCAACATAGATGACGTAGATGAGGGTATTGAAGAGCTGGAAAGGGTAGCCAAATTGGGCCTGGCGGGGGCCATGATCACCCTGAGCCCCGTGGAGCATAGATACACTCAACCGATGTACGACCCCTTGTGGGCAGCGGCGCAAGACCTGGAGATGCCCCTCAGCCTTCACACCGGGGCATTCAGGGTGAGGCCCGACCGCCGCCAGGGCAACATTCAGTTTGGTGACCCCTCGGGAGTGAGCAACCGGGACCCCTCCGTGCGCACACTTATAGCCGACATGATTTTCTTCGGGGCATTCGAACGGTATCCCAAGCTCAAAGTCGGGGCCATTGAGTTCGAAATCGCCTGGGCCCCATACTTCATGGACAGAATGGACAACACCTACAAACACCGGATACAGGGGCAACACATCACGCGCTTCAAGGGCGATACCCTCCCCAGCGATTTCTTTCGCAACAACATATTCATCGGCTTCCAGGAGGATGACCTGGGCATCAAGCTCCGCGACTACGTTGGCGTAGATAACCTGATGTGGGGGTCCGACTACCCCCATCCCGAGTCCACCTTCTCCAGGTCCCGGGAGATCGTAGACCGGATTCTGGTGGGCGTCCCCGAAGAGGAGAAGGCCAAGATCGCCGGTGGAAACGCCGCCAAACTCTACAAATGCCCATAATCAGAGGCTGGAACGGCAGGGGGGCGCCGGCTGATCCTTTGAGCTTCCTTCCCAATACATCGGCAAGCCCTCCAGGCCTGTGACCTCATGACACCGCCTGGGATATGGCTGCGGGAACTTTCACAAAGCAATGCGCAACTATGTCTGGGAGCTTCAGGTCTGAGGCTTACGGACGCCGCTGAAATCTAGTCTTAGAATGTCTCCAGGGGAAATGGCCCGGAACGGACCTGTTCATTAGGAGGTGGCCGAACCATGGTGACCGTCGGCTCCAGCAGGTACACGTACGAGGTGATCGAGAACTGGGGCGCCTTGCCCGAGGGCTGGACCATAGGCGAAGTGGCGACGGTGGCAGTGGACTCCCAGGATAGGCTCTACGCCCACCAACGGAAGGAGCCGCCCATACTGGTTTTCGACCGAGAGGGCAACTTCCTGAACTCCTGGGGCAATGGGGCAGTGGTAACGGCCCACGGCATCTTCATAGGGCCGGACGACATTGTCTATCTCACGGATGTGGGTGACCACGTGACTATGAAGTACACCCTGGACGGCAAACCCCTCCTCGTGCTGGGCAACAGAGGGCAACCCTCGGACACGGGCTGCGAAGAGCCCGGAGGGAAGGTGTTAAGGCCGGGCGGCCCCTTCAACATGCCCGCCCAGATGGTCCTCTCCCCCTCGGGCGACCTGTACGTTTCCGACGGATACAGGAACTGCCGCATCCATCGGTTCACACCCCAGGGTCAGCTCATAGCCTCCTGGGGAGATCCGGGCAAGATTGCCCCCGGTGAGTTTCACTGCCCTCATTGCATGTGGGTTGATAAGGAGGGCACCGTCTTCGTATGCGACAGGGACAACAGCCGCATCCAGGTCTTCTCAGCAACCGGTGAGTTCATCACCATGTGGACCGAGGGGCTGTATCGCCCCACTTCCATATACATGGACGCCGAAGAGACGGTGTACCTCACCGAGCTTTCCCCCGAGGGAGATAGGGCGCCCAGGGGAGGAAAAGTTAGCGTCTGGGACAAGAAGGGCAACAACCTGGCCCGATGCGACGCTCCTTCCAGCCATTGGGTCTACGGTGACTCCCGGGGTGACCTCTACGCCGTGTCGGTGGACCCATCCGGCAGGCTAGGCGCACACTTCGGAGGCAGCAAAACTGGGTTCGCTTTCGGCATTAACAAATACGTGAGGAAGTAGCATGGCGAAGAATGGATTCAAGATTCTGGACAGCGACATACACATCATGGAGCCGCCGGATCTCTGGGAGAGGTACATGGACCCGCCCTTCAAGGGCCGTGTGCGGGGCTTCTACGAGTTCACCGAGGACATGCGGCTCGAGATAGACGGTAAGATGATGCCCACCGTATTGGCGACAGCAGAGAGGCGAGCTACGAAAGAAATGGCCCGCACAGAGGTCGTGTACGAAAAATATGCAAAGGGAGGTTGGACGTCCAAATTGCAGCTGGAGGCCATGGACGAAGAGAGTGTGGACGTGGCCGTGATCTACCCCTCCCGAGGGCTCTTCGGCCAAGCAGTGGATGGAATGGACCCCAGCCTGGCCGCCGCCATCGCCAGGGCTTACAACAACTGGCTCTACGACTTTTGCCAGGAGAAAACCCCCAACGCCTTCTGGCCGCGGGCATGGTGTCGCCCTTCGACCCCGGGGATGCCGTGGCCGAGGCCCGCAGGTGTGTCCAGGAACTGGGGTTCAGAGCCGTGTTCCTGCGTCCCAACCTGGTGAACGGGCGGAAACTGGTACGATCCATACTACGAACCCCTCTGGTCCGTCCTTGACGACCTGGAGATACCCCTGGGGTTTCATGAGAGCCAGGGGCCTCTGCTGCCCCAGGTGGGCCAGCAGTTCGGCCTCAACGCCATGCTGCGCCATACCGCATCCCATCCCTTCGAGCAAGCACTGGCCCTCATGACCTTTTGCGGCAGCGGAATCCTGGAGCGTCATCCAAAGCTCCGGGTCGGATTCCTTGAAGGGAACTGTAGCTGGGTGCCCTTCTTGTTATGGCGCCTGGACGAGCACTGGGAAAGGCTGGGCGGTGTCTACGCTCCAGAGCTGAAGATGGCTCCCAGCGAGTACTTCAAACGCCAGTGCTTCGTATCCATCGAGTGCGACGAGCTGCCGGCCAAATATGCCATCGATTGGCTGGGAGGCGACGGGATTGTCTTCTCGACGGACTTCCCCCACCCCGACTCCAAGTTCCCCAACTCCGTGGACAGCTTCCTGGACCTGCCCATCCCGGAGGAGGTCAAACGCAAGATTCTATGGGACAATTGCGCCCAATACTATGGGCTGTCCTAGACAGGCCAAACCCCAGCCATCAGGGAGGGGTCTATGAAAAGCATCGAGATAGACCGGACCAAGCGGCTAAGGGATGAGCCCAACAAGGGCCACAACCGCTGGCATCCCGATATCCCGCCGGCGGTGAAGGTGGACCCCGGGGAAGAAGTGGTCCTGGAAACAAGGGACGCCATCGACGGACAGATACCCCCTGATATGACCTCAACCGAGCTGGAGAACGTGGAAAGGAAGGCGGCCCACGCTTTAACGGGGCCCGTCTTTGTAAAGGGGGCCAAGCCCGGGGACATGCTGGACATCGAATACCTGGACGTGATCCCCCAACACCGGGGCTACACTATGTTCCGGCCGGGCTCCGGCTTCCTACGGGACCTTTTTGCTGAGCCATACCTGGTCCATTGGAGTATGAAAGACGGCTGGGCTACCTCCGACCAGATCCCCAAGGTCCGCATTCACGGCGGCCCTTTCATGGGCACCGCGGGGCTCGCCCCCTCCCGTACTCAGCTGGCGGAGTGGACCCGACGGGAAGCCGGTTTGGTGGAGCGGGGAGGCATCGCCTACTTGCCCGATCCCCAGGAAGCAGTTCCTTCGGTCAGTCCCATCGCCGGCGAAGGACTGAGGACCATGCCGCCCAGGGAGAACTGCGGCAACGTGGACGCCAAGCAGTTGACCAAGGGCTCCCGGCTGTTTATACCCGTCAACGTTGAAGGGGCACTCTACTCCGTGAGCGACGGCCATTTCGCCCAGGGCGACGGCGAGGCCTGTATCACGGCCATAGAGATGGAGGCGACAGCGGTGGTGCGCTTCCAGGTCCGGGAGGGTGAGGCGGCCCGCCATAATATCCGCTGGCCCCGGTTCGCCCACGCCGACTACTTCACCGCGCCGGAGTGGGCCGTACCCAGGAACTTCATTGCAACCATGGGGATGCCCATCGGGGACGATGGCACCCAGCATGGCGAGGACCTGAACTTGGCCACCCGCAACGCATTGTTGAATATGATCGGGTTGCTCCAGGAGCGGGGATTGACCCGTGAGCAGGCGTACATCATTTGTAGCGTGGCCGTGGACCTGAGGTTCAGCAACATAGTGGACCTGCCTAACGTTACCGTGTCGGCCTTTCTTCCCGAGGACATCTTCCAGGGCTAGAAAGGCGCCTGTTGGGTCATCCAGGTATAGTCCAGAGTGGGACATGCCCTGGCCAAGTGGGGACCAACGGCTTGACGGTTTTCTCCTTCAGCACTAAAATCCCCTTAAGCCCGAATCCACCGAAGGACACCGATGGACGGCGTGAGGGCAGCGGAAGGGGGTGGGTGAGGAAGCTACAGGGGAGATGGCCTGGGGTCTTGGGGTAGATGGGAGGTCGGCGGAGGGTCTTCAGTCGCCGCACAGGGCCCCTAAGGCCCTATGCGGGAGTTGCGATGCGCGGGATGGCGAGAGGATACGCAGCAGGGGACTCTCGAGACCGGGGTGGCGCGAGATTGCGGGGACGTTGGGTCAGTTGCAGGCTGGCCGTCAGGCCGGGAACGGAATGGCTTGCAGCCGGGCCAAGGCGCGACTGAACTGGGTTTCCCAAGGCCAGCGCCGGGGGAGATGCAAAGTGAGGCGGCGCGCCGAGCGGGTGATCCGTCCCACCAGAGCGAAGACCCGCCGCCTGAGGGTCTTGGTGATCACGGTCCGCTCGCCCAGACCAATCCGCGCCGTCCAGCGGGCCAGGTTATGCGCCATCACCTGTACCGCCAGCCAGGCGCCGTTGGCGGCGAAGCGCGCCGACGGCATGTGGTTCAGCCCGACGCCGTACTTGAGGTCGCGTATGGCGTTCTCGACCTCGGCGTGGCGGCGATGATCGGCCTCCAGTTCCAGCGTCTCCCCATCGCGGTCGGTGATGAAGGCGTGATAGCTGTATCTGGCGAAGAGGGCGAGCTGGGAACCGGGTGTCGGCTTCACCCGCCGGACAATGAGCCGCGCCGGCGGGGCGTCCGGCTTGGTCTGGAACGGGGTGTAAGTCGTCTCGGCGACATCGGCGGCGCCGTCCATCCAGTAGGGAATGGGAGTCCAGTCCTCCTCTGGTATCGCCTCAATCAGGTCCCGCAGGCTGGCGCGCTGGCGGATGGTGATAGAGAAGCGGACATCCATTCCCCGGCAGGCGGCAACGACAGTGTGGGCGTAGAAGCCGCTGTCGGCCCGCACCGTGAGTTGTCCCCTGGCCCCGCCGTAGCGCACCCGCCCCACCGTCTCACGCAGGAAGTGGGCGGCGCCACGGGCGGTGTTGGCCCGGCCCTCGCGCAGCCGGGACATCAGCACCTCGCCGGTGCCGGCGGCAATGGCCAGCAGCGGGTGATAGCCGCGGGCGCCGGTATAGCCGTGGTGGCGCGCTCCCTCCTTGGCCAGTCCATAGGTCTCGCAGATGGTCGAGTCCAGGTCGATGGTCAGGGGCGAGTCGCCGGGTCCGGCCCCAGCGGCCCAGGCCCGGGCCAACAACTGGCGGCTCACGCGGTCGAGTTGACGGACATGCCCCCACCGGAAGCTGCGCAGGAAGGTCCCCAGGGTGGATGGCGCCTTGACCACGCAGCCTAGAACACCGACCGTCCCACCAGCGCGCAGCGCATCGGCGTCGTCGATGCAGTCGTCGCCTGCCAGCGCGGAAGCGACCAGCGTCAGCATCTTGTCCCCAGTGTTCGCCCGTCCCGGCGCTCCGCCGAGGTCAAGGTGATGGTCGACGAGTTCCCGCAGGCCCAGGTGCCGGGCTAGGGTGGCCGGCAGGAGCAGGTCGGCATTGGCCACCAGGCGATGGTCGTCAAAGAGGATGCGGATACGGTCGGGTTTGTTCTGTGGCAGCATCTATTGGGTGCTCCTTGTTTCCGGGCTGGTTTCTGTTCCAAAACCATTATCCCAGATTCAGAGGAGCACCCTCTGGCTTCTTCAAGGACTGTCCCCAAGGCCGTCCTTCGGTGGATTCGGGCTTAATACGAAGCGGTGAAGTGCAGATGGTTTTGGAGGAGGAGGATGGCTCCATCGCACCCATCGCCAATTTCGGTCCGCAGGAGGGCTTCGGGGAGGCAGAGATCCTCACCAACCGGCGCCAATGCTCTTTTTCGATATTTGCGGCGACAGATGTAGCTCTTTGGTGCCTATCCAGAAAGGCCTTCCAAACTCTCTTGGACGACCACCCATCCATGGCCCGATACTTTAAGGAGCTACTGGAACAGCGATTCAAAATGTTTCAGGATGGAGTCCATTCGGCCATCATTGACCAAGGGCCCGAGGGGGGCGATGATGGCCCCGGACCCCCGGCGCCTCCGGTGCAGGAGATGGCGAGCCCCCCGGTTGGCGCATCCAGGGCCCCTGCTCGGGCCCCGGCTATCAGGACGGGTGACAGAGTGGTCCACCTCGAAAAAATTCTGGGAGGCGGACTATCAATAAAATTCTTGACCATGGCCGTAGGTGTCAAGGATGGAGGCAAGAGCGTCCTTTGCCAGCATCTCACCTATGGGGCTCTCCTGGAGGGCCATGGCGTCGCTTACTTCGCCTCGGACCACACAGGCGAGTCCCTTGTAAAACAGATGGGCTCCCTCGGCTTGGAAGTGTCATCTTTTTTGCAGGATAACAAGCTTATGGTCTATTCCACTAGTCAGCCCGATGGAAATGATGGCACTGAACGGACCCTGGAATCGCTGGCGGTGGAGATAGAAGGCGTTCCAGAGCAGTACGGCGTAATTTTTGTGGACGATATTACCGAGCTTGCTACCCGAAGCCCGGAGATGGGGGTAATACGGTTCTTCGCCTTCATTAGGAGTCTATGTCAAGGGGGGAAGACCTGCATCATTGCTGCCAGTTCCCACGCCTTCGATGAGCCTTTGCTCAATCGTCTCGAAACTCTGTGCGATGCCCACCTGTTTCTCGGTATGGACCAGGTGGGATCTAAGGTGTCCAACGTTTTGGCGGTCCCCAAGATAAACAACGTGAAGCAGCAGGTCGCGAACAGGATCAGCTTCGAGGTGGACCGGGGGTCCGGGATGCGAATTCTCCCCTTCCGCCAAGCCAGGATCTAGCCCTTCGCCACCAAGGGCTGGGCCAAGGCGCCGGCATGGACAAGCCGGAAAATCCCTACCTATCAGCCATCCAGCTTTCCCGCCATCTCGAAATTAAGGACGTTTCTCCAATAGAGGCACTGGAAGCCTATCTGGAGCGCAATCAAGACCTCGACCATAAATGCAAATTGTCTACGCCTTCGCCCCTGCTGGGGCCGCCGCCATCTTCCTGCCCTGCGGACTCAACGCAGGCGGCCTTCCCATCGGGCTTCAGGTAGAAGGTCGCGCGGGGTATGAAGAAACGGTGCTGAAACTGGCCCACGACTAATAACAGAACACCCTCCTGGTATAAAGTGAGGCCTGCAGAGGCATAAGACGGACCCCCAGGTCACGGCCAGGGGGCTTGTCACAGTGGCGGTCAGCTAGTACCATACCCTAGTGCTGGACCAGTCCTTTAATAAAGGAGCCTAACTGAGTGATCAAATTTGGTATTATGGCTATGCCCCAACATCCCGCCACGGACTCCCCCACCCAACGGTTTCAGGAAACCGTCGAGCTGACTCACCTGGCCCGTGACGCCGGTTTTGACTCTATCGCCTGCGGTCAGCACTACCTGTCTCCGCCCTTCCAGAACGTGCAAAGCATCCCTCTGCTGGCCCGTCTCGCCGGGGAGGCCGGTGACATGGACCTCGTCCTGGCCATACTCCTACTTCCGCTATACAGCCCGGCGGAGGTAGCGGAGAACGTGGCTTCCCTGGATGTCATCAGCGGGGGGAAAGTTGTCTTTGGCCTGGGTCTTGGATACCGGGAAATCGAATACGAGGCATTCAACGTGGAGCGCAGTCATCGGGTGGGCCGATTTATGGAGTCCCTGGAGTTGATTAAACGCCTGTGGACCGAGGACGAGGTCAGCTTCGAGGGCAAGCACTTCCAGTTAAAGGGCGCCGTATGCACCATCCGTCCCGTCCAGAAACCCCACCCTCCTATCTGGATCGCGGCCAACAACGACGCAATGGTCCGCCGGGCCGGCCGCCTAGGCTATGCCTGGTTCCTTAACCCCCACGTTACTCTCGCCACCCTGGACCGCCAGATGAAGCTGTTCCGGGAAGGCCTTGAAGAGACCGGAAAACCCATGCCTCCCGAAATGCCCATCATCAAGGAGATGGGCGTGGCCAAGACCCACGAGGATGCCATCAAGCTGTCTCAACCCTATCTGGAGGGTAAATACCAGGCCTACGCCGACTGGGGCCAGGACAAAGTATTGCCGGGCCACGACGACTTCCGCTCGCCCTTTGAGAGGCTAGCCAACGACAGGTTCATCCTGGGGAGTGTCGAAGAGGTCATACAGCAAATCGAGGAGCACCAGCGCCGGCTGGGGGCGAACCATTTCATTTTCCGTATCTGGTGGCCGGGAATGGATGCCCGCCAGGCCTACCGGGTGGTGGAGCTTATGGGCGAGTACGTAATCCCCTATTTCAAGAAGCGGGAGGGCGTGTAGCCTTGGGTAGGGAGGTCCGTTATGGCCGGCGAATTGCCGAATATTCTGGAATCCCAGGAGCCGGTCCTGCTGGCCACCGGCTTCGAGGCCACCGAGGGACCCGTGTGGCATCCGGGCGGCTACCTGACCTTCGTTGACTTCCCCAGAAGCCAGCTAATCCGCTGGGACACCGATGGGAAGGTGGCGGTGCTCCGGGAGAACACCGGGGAAGGCAACGGCTGTACCCTGGACCGCCGGGGCTGGCTGATCATGTGCGAAGGCGCCGATCACCGCCGCATCACTCGCATGGATGAGGGCGGCGCCATCACCTCCATAGCCGACAGATGGCAGGGGAAGCGGCTGAATAAGCCGAACGACGTTGTCTGCCACTCCGACGGCAGCATCTATTTCACCGACCCGGAGCTACGTGTTCCCCCGGAGCAACGGGAGTTGGGATTTCCCGGCGTGTTTCGCATCGCCCCCGACGGCCAGTTGCATCTCGCCACCGACCAGTGCGAGTATCCCAACGGCCTTGCCTTCTCCCCTGATGAGTCTGTGCTATACGTAGCCATCAGCCGGCTGGATGAGCGGTGTTTCCGGGAGGCGGAACAGGGAGAAGTGTGCACCCACCGGCTCATCCGGGCCTTCGACGTGGCATCCGATGGAAGCTTGAGCAATAATCGGATATTCGCGGGCATGTCTTCGGCGGAACCCGGAGTCCCAGACGGCATGAAGGTGGATGTAGAGGGGAGAGTCTATTGCACCGGGTCGGGAGGCATATGGGTAATAGACCCGGCGGGCCGCCGTATCGGGATAATCCGGATGCCCGAGGTGCCCCGCAACCTGGCCTTCGGGGGGCCGGACTTCCGTACAATGTACATCACCGCCGGAGATTCCCTGTACAGCCTGGGGGTCAAGACCTGCGGGATCGGGGCCTTCTGACCTGGGGAATAGAGGCCCATTAAAAATCCTCTGAGTTAGTTTGTTAAATACCGTCAACGCTATCCAGAAATTTCTTCTGGTAGAGCCAAAAGGGGGCTATTTCATGATCGCGGTGTTGACCCATCACTGGGCCAAGGGAGATAGGCTGGCCGAGGCGAAGGCGCTCTTGGACCGCAACGGCCTCGCCCAGAGTAAGGCGACCGGTTTCAAAAGCCGCCAGACCTTCCATTCCCTGGCCGACCCCGCGAAGATCACCACTGTGGTGGTCTGGGAGAGCAACGAGATATATGACGCCTGGCGGGCCAGTCCCGAGCGGACCGTGGCCATGGCCGGAGCCAGCGAGCTATGGGGCAAGCCTCCCGAGTCCGAGCGTTTCGAGGTGGCCGGGTAGGAACTACGCCAGCGGGGGCCGGTCGTACCGCTGTTGGGGAAGGGTGGTGTAGGTTACTGGGCTTGTGGCCACGAGTCCCGCGTCCACAGGCAGCACCACTCCGGTGACCCATCGGGCGTCGTCACTGGCCAGATAGACGGCCGCCGCCGCCACGTCCCAAGCAGTCCCCTCAGTCCCCAAGGGCGTGGCGTTCTTGCGCCGCTGACGCAGGTCATCGTCCATGCGGCCAGCGGCCATGGACATGGTCAGGCCGATTACAGCGGCCTTGGAGGTGGTGTAAGGGGTGCTGCTGTGGGCCCTGAGCCCGGCTATTGACGATATGTTAATTATAGAGCCGCCGCCGGTCTCGATCATACGTGGGATGGCGTAGCGGCTGGCCAGCACCATGCTTTTTACGTTTACCGCCATTACGTAGTCCCAGTCCTCTTCGCTGACCTCCACCACTGTGCTGCGGTGGGATATGCCCACATTGTTGTCCAGGATGTCCAGGCGCCCGTAATGGTTAATAGCGGCTTCCACCATGTGCCGGCAGTCCTCGGCGTTGATCACGTTGGCCTGGAAGACGGAAGCTTCTCCCCCTTCCTCTTTGATCATGGCCATGGTCTCCTCGGCCCGCTCGGCCACTGCGTCCACCAGAAGCATCTTGGCTCCCTCCCGTGCGAACAGCACAGAGGTGGCTTTGCCGTTGCCGATCCCAGGGCCGCTGGACCCGGCCCCGGTAACTATGGCCACCTTCCCTTCTAGCCTGGGGCCGCGTCCTACTATTGGGTCGCTCCATGATTTGCTTAAATTAACGATAAAAAACGTGAATGCCGTGCCCTACAAACGGTCCGGGACCTCGATGTCCAGCAAAGGGGCGTACTGCTGGCCTCCGAATACGTCACTATCCTCCAGTTCCCCCGAAAAGATCGGCCTGGGTATGCTGAACTTGATGGCCAGGGCATTGTCGCAGTTAAAGAACAGCACATCCTCCTGCCGCTGCTTGTACAGCCGGGCGACAAGTTCCTTGTTCAGGACTCCTGAGTCCCGCACCCGGCCATAAATTTCGGGGTCGTCAAACATTATGTCAAAGGTCAAGACGAAAGGCCCGGCATTTTTGCTGCGCACCAGCTTGGCCATTTCCCACAGCTTAGTCATCTCTGAGACCTCCCTAAGATGCCCCTTCCCCCTTGATGGTGGAGGGCTGGGATGGGGGTGGGTCTCCCCCAACAAGGGAAGGAGAATTTATAAACTGGTCAACTCCGTGGGGAACATCTCGTAGGGCGTGGCGGGCTCCACCAGGTGGTTCATGTTGAACCGGTAGACGGCCCCGCGGTTGAGCACCGAAGGGCTGTATGGGTAGGCCAGGGACGTTATCAGGCCGTGCCACTCGGGCACCGGGTTATGGACAGCCAGGTGATGGCAGCTGTCCCCTATGGCTGAGGCCAGCTCCTGGGTTGGGGCCGTCATCTCGATGAAAATACACAGCTCGTGGGCTGGTGTGGTGGTCGGCTCCAGGTCCCCCATGGTGCCGTTGCGGCCGTAAACTCGGAAAAAGACGGAGTAGTCCTTGCCAAGCTCCGCTCCACCGAATGCGTCGTAAATCCGGAGGGCCAGCCGCTCCCGCAGTTTCTCCAGCCACCTGTCCACCTGACGGATGATAATAGGGTCACGGATGCTGCCCACCACCACGCTCTGGTATCCCGCCAGCTCCGCCCCCTCCAGCTTCACCGTGTAAGTTTCCGCGGGCACCCACTGGCTGCCCGACACCCTAACCGCGCGGTCGGATACGGCCTCGTATCGGGCCTCGGAGGTGTCCAGCATCCCGGAACACTCGTAAAGGTGAAATGGGTCGGCGTTTTCGTAGAGGGTATGGGAAGCAACGCTTTGGGGCGTGCACCACAGCTCTTCCCCCGGTGGCTCCAGCACGAACTGGTCTATGCCTATGGTGGCGAACATGCAGTCGGGTGACCTGCGAATGGCCGCACAGGCTGCGCCGCACTCCAGGATTTTGGCGGCATGCCATGCCAGGCCCTCGGGGAAGCCCCGGGCAACTGGCAGGGCGGCGAACAAAGAAGTGTCACTGGCCCGGCCCGCCAGCACCACCTCCGCTCCCTCATCCAACGCTCGAGCTATAGGCTCAGCCCCCATCATGCCCACGATATGTATACTTCTGTTTAGTATCTCTTCGTTCAGCGTGGGCGCCGGGTTCAGGGGCCTGATCTTCCCTTCCTGTAGTTTGCCCTTCAGATATTCACGGTCCTGCTCCGAATGGATTATCCCCAGCCGGAAGTGAATATTCTCCTCCCTGGCAATCTCGCCAACGATGTCCACCGTCCATTGGAGGTTCTGGTCCCCTCCGGCGGTACCGGCTGATCCTATGATCAAGGGAACCCTCGCCCGGCGGGCTGCCAGCAGCATCAGCTTTATGTCCCGTTTTACAGCGGGTTTTGCGAACTGGCACTTGCCCGAGGCCAAAGGGTCGGGTCCCGGGTCTGTTGAGCCCGCGTCACAGGCTATGAAATCCGGGCCCCATTCCATCCCTTTGAGCAGTGACTTTTCGAAATAGCCTGAGCCCAGCATTCCGGTGGGTGCCAGAGCTCGAATCTCCTTCACGCCGTACCTCCTTGCTAAAAGCCCCTGACGGAAGGTGGTACATCCTAGGGGGTCAACTCGTTTGGAGCATACTTGCCCGTGGGCGGCACTGTCAACTCTAGCCATCGAGTCGGATTCCCATCCCTGGCCGGCTCCAGAAACTTCGGTTGACACTATTTCGGGGCATTCCTATAATCCTTCCAACACTAGAGGCAAGCAAGCCGTGTGCCGGCGGTTGGTCAGTGGATGGCCAATGTATGGAAGGAGTTGAGAGGTGCCTATAATCAAAAAGCAGGAGGCGATAAAGGGGGAAGGGTCTCCCGGGATAGAGGTCAGCGTCCTGGTGGATGAAGGGAAGGGAAGCCATTCCCTACGGATCGGGGATGTTGTCATAGCGCCTAACGCCCGCCTCCCCAGGCATATCCACACCAACACAGAAGAGGCGATGATAATCCTTGAGGGGACCCTGGACGCCCAGGTTGGCAACGAAAGGATGACCATAGGGCCCGGCCACACCGTGCTGGCCCCGGCGAGAACTACCCACGGCTTTGTCAACCGGTATCAGGAACCGGCGCGTTTGCTGTTCGTCTTCCCCACCCAACAGGTGGACCGCGTCCTCTCCAGCGTGGCGGGATCCACGTCGGGGTTCCCCGATTCGGCGGGCCTATCAGGCCACGAAAGGCCCAAGGACAGGCCCCTGGGATAGGGGCCCGGAGACTAACCAGCCAACTGAGATCACCATCTGAAGTTGACCCAGGCCGTGAGACTGGTAGAATAATGGCAACGAAAGAAATCAGGAGTTGGAGGGCCGACATGCCAGCATATGACATGATTATAAGGAACGGCACCATCGTGGACGGGACCGGTGGACTGCCGGCATATAGGGCCGACCTGGCCGTAAAGGACGGCAAGATCGCCATGATCAGCGGCCGGATTCAGGCTTCGGCCAAGAAGGAGCTGGACGCGACCGGGTGTATCGTTGCCCCCGGGGCCATCGACCTCCATACCCATTATGACCTCCAGCTCAATTGGGAGCCTTACGGGACCATGTCGGGATGGCATGGTGTCACTTCAGTCACAATAGGCCAGTGCGGATTCGGCTTTGCGCCCTGCAAGCCGGAAGACCGTGAAGCAGCCATGCGCCTGATGACCAGAATCGAATCCGTACCCCTGAAGACCATGGAGTTGGGCCTGCGGTGGGACTGGGAGACCTTCCCCCAGTGGCTGGACAGCCTGGACAGCCATCCCTTGGGTATCAACGTCGGCGCGCTGGTGCCCCACAATCCCCTCCGCCTCTTCGTAATAGGACCCGAGGAGGCGAGGGAGCGAGTCCAGGCCACCGACGATGAGATAAAGCAAATGCAGGGCATCCAATACGAGGCAATGGAGGCCGGGGCCTTCGGATGGTCTGCTATGAAGACCTTGATCAACCGCCCGGACGATGGGCGCTTCATACCCAGCCAGGTGGCCTCCAACGACGAATTTCTGGCCCTGGCGGAGGTCATGTCCGAGTTCGGTGTGGGCAGCATAGGCTGGACCCGGGGCGCGGCCGAGCGGCCCCTTCCTCCGGGAGAGCCGGACATGATCGGTGGAGCCCCTGGCTCGGCTTCGGCAACCGGCATACTCATCGACGCCGTGGAGGGGGATGCCCGGGGCACGGGCCGGGAGGACTTCCTGATACAGATGTGCAAGACGGCGGGACGGCCCCTCCAGTGGGGTGCGATAACC
This sequence comes from Dehalococcoidia bacterium, assembly GCA_965225925.1. GTDB lineage: Bacteria > Chloroflexota > Dehalococcoidia > Lucifugimonadales > JAGWBF01 > CBDDBY01. The sequence continues at coordinate 2,128,368 of CBDDBY010000005.1, forward strand.
TACAATGAGCAGGCCCCTGACCGGTATAAGGAACAGCTTGCATTTCTGGAACGGGCCCGTGCTGAAGGCGCTCCCATGTACGCCCAAACTGCCGCAATGTCTCCCAACCAGGTGTTCGAGCTGGCAGAGTATAACCAGTTCGACGCTATGCCCAACTGGATAGACCCCTTCGTGGGCACACCCGAAGAGCGCATGGTCAAACTGAGAAGACCCGAGGTGCGAGACCGCATGAAGGGCGACCTTGGTGGGCACACCTCATCAGGTCAGGGAGGCTCGGACTGGACCAAAATAAGGGTTAACGAGGTCCGCCACGAGAGGAATTACGAATACGAGGGCAAGACTCTTGCGGAGCTGGCCGAGATGACGGGCAAGCACCCCATGGACGCCATGTTGGACCTGGCGCTGGACGAGGACCTCAGGACGGAGTTCTACATGACGCCGGCCACAGGCACCAACCGCGAGGGCGTGTCGGAGATCCTCAATCATCCCTACACCCACCCGTGTGTTTCCGACGGCGGCGCCCACACCAGGTACCTTACCATGGGCACCTGGCCCGTAACCTTCCTGGCTACCAGAGTGAGAGACCAGGAGATGATGAGTCTGGAGAAAGCCCATTACAAGATAAGCGCCCTTCCGGCCTGGATCGCCGGGTTCACCGACAGGGGCATCTTGAAGGAGGGCTACGCCGCCGACATCATGGTTTACGACCAGGAGAAGCTGGGATTCCGCTACGACTCCCCGGTTTACGATACCGACTTCCCAGGGGGAGAGCGCCGTTTGATCCAGAAGGCAAAAGGGATACTCTACACAATCGTCAATGGTGCGGTGACCTTCGAGGATAGTGAAGCCACGGGAGAACTCCCCGGCCAGCTCCTTCGGAGCTATGACATGGTGAAAAGGTAGCGACTTCTAAATAGCGGCAAAGAAGGGCCCCGAAATCCGGGGCCCTTCTTTTTAGGTAGTAGGCTGGCTTTGGCGAAGCCTCACTGTGGCCTCAAGGTCCGGCTCCATACTTCCTGGATGGAAGACCACAGCATACTTCTCCCGCGCGTAGCCCGCCGTCAGCTTACCCTGTCTGACGTCGGATGCCACCGCATCGGGGTCCCGCTCGTACGGGTTTCCGTAGCCACCCCCTCCGGCCAGCTCCACCTTAACGACAGCCCCCTCCTTCAGCTCCAGGAGCCACTTGGAGGGCAACAGCCGGTTCTCGGTTTCAGGGTTCAGGTAGATATTGCAGGGAGTGCCAGGCTCTCCGCCGTTAAGGCCGTAGGGCTTGAAGCGGCGGCGGTCGGAGCGGACCTGGACTGTGGCCTCCTCGGCGAGGATGCGGTACTGGCGGACGATTCCGAGGGCGCCGCGGTATTTGCCCGGCCCCCCAGTGTCAGTCAGAAAGGCGTACTGGTCCACCATGAAAGGCTGCTCCACCTCCATGAGCTCGATAGGGGTATTGGCCAGGTTCAGCACCGGTACGGGGCCGGCATCCGTACCGTCCATATCGGGCCATCCCCCGGTGCCGGTGACGTTGTGAAACTCAAGGAACACGAAGGGCTTGTGGTCGCTGTAGTAGCCGCCGATGCTGATTCCCAGCTCGCCGCTGCCCCAGCAGGCAGGCACTTTATCGGGATTGAGCTGGGCCAAGGCGCCGAATACCGCTTGCATTACCCGAAGCCCGCCCAGGCCCCGCGCGGCAACCGGGCCGGGGTGCACCGGGTTAACGTAGCACCCCTCGGGGGCGAACACCGTGATGGGCCGGAAGTAGCCCGCGTTGTTGGGCAGTTCCGGGCTCAGGAGGCAGCGGACCGCCGCGTATACACAGGACTGGGTGAAGGCAAAGTTGGGATTTATGGAACCCTTGCTCTGGGGGGAAGTCCCGGTGAAATCGACGAAAACCTCACCGCCTTCGAACTTCAGCTTCACGTGGACCAGAATGGGGTCGGGATCAATGCCGTCGTCGTCGATGTAGTCGGTGAACTCCACCTCTCCCTGGGGGAGGGCGGCAAGCTGGGCCCGGGTGAGCCGCTCGGTGTAATCTAACAGCTCGTCCATGTAGCCTTCCAGCTCCTCCACCCCGTGCTCCTCCGACAGCTTCAGCAGCTCCCGCTCTCCGCCGTGAACGGCGGTTAGCTGTGCCCATAGGTCGCCCATGACCATGTCTGGGACCCGAACGTTCTGCCGAAGCAAACGCAGCAAAGTCTGGTTAGATGTGCCTCCATCCACGAGTTTGAGGGGCGGAATCCGTAGCCCTTCCTGGTAGATCTCGGTATTGTCGCATGCGTTGCCCCCGGCGACTCGCCCTCCTATGTCGGTGTGATGAGCGATGACGCAGAGGTACGCCAGCAGCACGTCTCTGGCGAAGACAGGCTTGAAGAGGAAAATGTCGGGCAGATGGCTGGCTCCCTCGTAAGGGTCGTTGTTGATGAATACGTCGCCGGGCTGGACGTCATCACCGTAGACCCTGAGGACTCCTTCCAGGGCCGGCATGATGGCGCCCAGGTGAATGGGTATGGATAGGCCCTGGGATACCATCTGTCCTCGGGCGTCGCAGATGGCCGTGGAGAAGTCCATGGACTGCTTGACAACCTGGGACCGGGCGGTCCGCACCACCGTGACCACCATGTTGTCGGCGATGGTGGCCAGGGCGTTCTTGATTAGCTCTTGGGTAATGGGGTCCCGCTGCATCCCGCCTACTTCTGGATATTCTCCAGGCCGATTATCCCTAAGCCGGCGCCTCTATGACCATGTTGCTCCACTCGTCCAGCCGGAGCCGCCACCCGGGGGGGACCAGAGTGGTGGTGTCGTATTCTTCGACGATTAACGGCCCCTCAGCTATACCCCCCGGTACCTTCGTGCGGCTAAGGACTGGAGTGGAGACCCACCCATCCTTGGAACCATAGTAAACCATTCTGTCCTCTCCGTGGTCCCTCTGGCTACCAAGGGCGATGCGCTCTGGAATGCGAGGCGATAGGGGCACTCCCTTGCCCACGACCTTCAACGAGACCAGCTGAAGGCCCTCGCCGTCGGAGCGGTAGCCGTAGGTTTTTTCGTGTTCGAGTGCAAACTCCTCGCCCACCTCGGACAACATTTGGGATGTAACAGGCAGCACGGGCACAGGTATGCTTAGCGCAGAGTTCTGCCCCAAGTACTGCACATCGGCAAAAAGCTCTATCTCCTGCCTGCCGGTGTCAAACCCCTCGCTGTGCAAAATGGACCGGGCTTGCTCCGTCATGCTTTCCAGCCTTGCGTTCAACTCCTCCAGGTTTCCATCGGAGAATCCCCGGTAGAAGGCATGGACCATGTGATGCTCCACGTCGGCAAAGAGGAGTCCCATGGAGCTGAACAGCCCGGCCATTCGGAGGGATGATCACCTTCGGCATTCCCAGCGAGCGGGCCATGCCCACGGCGTGGACCGGTCCGCTTCCTCCAAATGCGAAAAGAACGAACCGCCTGGGGTCCCGGCCACGTTCGGTGGAGACGCTGCGCAGGGCGCGTATCATGTTGGAATTGACGATGGCGTGGATACCGAACGCGGCGTCAGCAGATGAAAGGCCCAGTTGGCTGCCTATCTTCCCTATGGCTTCCTCCGCCTTCTGGGAATCTATTTGGAGGCCTCCTCCCAACAGGAAGTCCCGGTTCAAGTACCCCAACACCACGTTGGCATCGGTGACCGTGGGTTCGGCGCCGCCCAAGTTGTAGCAGATGGGTCCGGGGACGGCCCCGGCACTGTTGGGGCCCACCTGCAAAGCCCCTCCTTGGTCCAGCCACGCTATACTTCCGCCGCCTGCGCCGACCTCTGCGATGTCGATTGTAGGGGCCCTCACGATGTGGCCGGCCCCTTTCAGCAGGCGGTGCCCAATGCTCATTCCTCCGCCCACCTCGTACTCCGCTGTGAGGGTGACCTGTGCGTCCTCGATGATGGATGCCTTGGCGGTGGTGCCGCCCATATCGAAGGTGATGATGTCCCTCGCTTGAGCTTATCCGAAAGACGAAGTGCCCCGACAACCCCAGCCGCGGGACCGGACTCGATTACGTGGATCGGTGTCTCGCAGGCCGCCCGGGCGGGCATGACACCGCCGTTGGACTGCATTATAAACAGGGGAGCCTGGATGCCCATCCGGACCAACTTCTCCTGCAGCGCGCTCACGTACCGCTCCAGGACTGGCCTCACGTAGGCGTTCACCACCACCGTGCTGGTGCGTTCATACTCCTGCATCTGCGGCTGCACCTCCGAGGAAGTACATACACAGATTTCGGGGGACATGGCCTGGAGGCGCTTGGCGATGGCAAGCTCGTGGGTAGGGTTAGCGTAGGAATGGAGGCAGCAGATGGCCACGGATTCCACACCGGCATCGATTATGGACTGGCAGACCTTCTCGACTCCATCCATATCCAGGGGTACCACTTCTTTCCCGTTGTAAGCCACCCGTTCGCTGACTTCGAAGCGGTACTGGCGCTCCACCAGCGGCCTGGGCTTTCGCCATGTCAGGTCGTAGAGTCTGGGTATCCGGAACCTGCCTATCTCTAGCACGTCGCGGAAACCCTGGGTGGTGATCAGGGCCGTCTTGGGCCCTGTCTGCTGGATGATTGCGTTGGTGGGCCACGGTGGTACCGTGGCCCACCACTGCGATGGACCCAGCTTCAATGCCGGCAGACCGGACCACCTCCTCCACGCCTTCCACGATGCCCCGGCTGTAATCGTCAGGGGTGGAAGAGACCTTCATTGTGCCGAGGGTCCCATCGTCTCCCAACAATACTACATCGGTAAACGTGCCGCCGACGTCCACCCCGAGCCTGAACCTAGTCATGTTTGAAACCTCTATGAAGGTTACTGAATAGGATAGACTGGCCGGTGGGAACGGTCAATAGCAGGCATTGGGCCGGGAATGACGCCCGTCCCTTGACAATACTGAGTACATCTGTTCTCATATTGGGAACATATGTTCTATATTTTGGCCGGGCTGGTATTAGCTTGGAGCAGGGAGCAAGTGGTGAGCGATGTACATTACGAGGAAGTTCAGACCGTTAATGCCCTGAACCGGGTAAAGGGCATGGACTTTCAGTGGTCACTCAACCCCTACCAGGGGTGCGCCCACGGTTGCCACTACTGCTTTGCCAGGCGTTACCACTACTTCCACGACCTGAACCCCGATGAAGACTTCTCGGGGATCATATTCGTAAAGCTCAACGCCCCGGAAGCGCTGCGCCGCCAGATCTCCCGTCCTTCCTGGAAGTTTGAGACCGTGGCCATAGGCACAGCCACCGACCCCTACCAGCCCATTGAGGGGAAATACCGGCTGACCCGGAGGTGTCTGGAGGTGTTTTACTTGAAGCACAGCCCTGTTAGTATCATCACCAAAGGGACGTTGGTGGTGCGGGACAGGGACCTTCTGGCCGAGCTTTTCATGAGGGCCGGCTGCACCGTCTGTTTCAGCATCACCACCATGGACGTTACATTGTGGCGTCGCATGGAGCCGGGCACGCCACCCCCGCTGAAGCGTCTGCAGGCCATGGAGTCTTTGGTCCGTGCTGGAGTCAACGCCGGTGTCCTACTGGCCCCAGTCATGCCCGGAATCACCGACGGCGGAGAGAATCTGAAGGCGGTGGTGCGCGCCGCCGCTGACCACGGTGCCCGCTTTCTGGGGGCCAGCACCCTCTACCTTAAAGAGGGGACAAAGGACCATTTTCTCTCGTTCATCGAAAAAGAATATCCCCACCTATCGGAGTCCTATCGTCGCCTCTATCCGGGGGCATTCGCCCCTTGGGGGCTGCAAAATGGCTTCCAATCTCAGGTAGCGAGCCTGAAGCGGCTCTATCGCCTGGACGACCGGTCCGAAGTTGCACAGCTACCCCAAAGGCCAGGACAGCTTCAGATGGCTCTGACGGCAGAGTAGGCCCTCACCCAGCGTAAGCCCGAATCCACCGAAGGACGTCCTTGGGGACAGCCCTTGAAGAAGCCAGCGGGTGCTCCTCTGAATCTGGGATAATGGTTTTGGAACAGAAACCCGCCCGGAAACAAGGAGCACCCAATAGATGCTGCCACAGAACAAACCCGACCGTATGCGCATCCTCTTTGACGACCATCGCCTGGTGGCCAATGCCGGCCTGCTCCTGCCGGCCACCCTAGCCCGGCACCTGGGCCTGCGGGAACTCGTCGACCATCACCTTGACCTCGGCGGAGCGCCGGGACGGGCGAACACTGGGGACAAGATGCTGACGCTGGTCGCTTCCCGCTGGCAGGCGGCGACTGCATCGACGACGCCGATGCGCTGCGCGCTGGTGGGACGGTCGGTGTTCTAGGCTGCGTGGTCAAGGCGCCATCCACCCTGGGGACCTTCCTGCGCAGCTTCCGGTGGGGGCATGTCCGTCAACTCGACCGCGTGAGCCGCCAATTGTTGGCCCGGGCCTGGGCCGCTGGGGCCGGACCCGGCGACTCGCCCCTGACCATCGACCTGGACTCGACCATCTGCGAGACCTATGGACTGGCCAAGGAGGGAGCGCGCCACCACGGCTATACCGGCGCCCGCGGCTATCACCCGCTGCTGGCCATTGCCGCCGGCACCGGCGAGGTGCTGATGTCCCGGCTGCGCGAGGGCCGGGCCAACACCGCCCGTGGCGCCGCCCACTTCCTGCGTGAGACGGTGGGGCGGGTGCGCTACGGCGGGGCCAGGGGACAACTCACGGTGCGGGCCGACAGCGGCTTCTACGCCCACACTGTCGTTGCCGCCTGCCGGGAAATGGATGTCCGCTTCTCTATCACCATCCGCCAGCGCGCCAGCCTGCGGGACCTGATTGAGGCGATACCAGAGGAGGACTGGACTCCCATTCCCTACTGGATGGACGGCGCCGCCGATGTCGCCGAGACGACTTACACCCCGTTCCAGACCAAGCCGGACGCCCCGCCGGCGCGGCTCATTGTCCGGCGGGTGAAGCCGACGCCCGGTTCCCAGCTCGCCCTCTTCGCCAGATACAGCTATCACGCCTTCATCACCGACCGCGATGGGGAGACGCTGGAACTGGAGGCCGATCATCGCCGCCACGCCGAGGTCGAGAACGCCATACGCGACCTCAAGTACGGCGTCGGGCTGAACCACATGCCGTCGGGGCGCTTCGCCGCCAACGGCGCCTGGCTGGCGGTACAGGTGATGGCGCATAACCTGGCCCGCTGGACGGCGCGGATTGGTCTGGGCGAGGGGACCCTGATCACCAAGACCCTCAGGCGGCGGGTCTTCGCTCTGGTGGGGCGGATCACCCGCTCGGCGCGCCGCCTCACTTTGCATCTCCCCCGGCGCTGGCCTTGGGAAACCCAGTTCAGTCGCGCCTTGGCCCGGCTGCAAGCCATTCCGTTCCCGGCCTGACGGCCAGCCTGCAACTGACCCAACGTCCCCGCAATCTCGCGCCACCCCGGTCGCGAGAGTCCCCTGCTGCGTATCCTCTCGCCATCCCGCGCATCGCAACTCCCGCATAGGGCCTTAGGGGCCCTGTGCGGCGACTGAAGACCGTCCGCCGGCCTCCCATCTACCCCAAGACCCCAGGCCATCTCCCCTGTAGCTCCCTCACCCACCCCCTTCCGCTGCCCTCACGCCGTCCATCGGTGTCCTTCGGTGGATTCGGGGTTAGACCCACAACCTTCGCTTTCTGTGCCCTCCAGTCACTACCGCTGCTGATCCTCCTTGTGGCCGATAACTTCCCGGTGGCTCTTCTTTTTGCTGTGATCATCGGAATTGGCTGGGGAGGTCGTAACACCCTCACTGTTACTGCCCGGGGTATATACTTCGGACGTAGAGGCTGGGCCAGCATCACTGCCATGTCCATGATACCCCTTCACATTCTCTCTTTTAGCGCCCCGGTTTTCGCCGGCTACCTGTTCGATATTACTGGGAGCTATAACATACCCTTTTTCGCCATGGCGCTGATTGGCTTCATTGGTTCAGAACTCTTCCTCTTCCTGGGAGACCCGCCCCGTAGATCGCCGGCCGGAACAGTTAAGGGAGCCCATGGAGCGGCGGGAAGCTGAGTCGCCACGGGCCTGTGCGCCGTCGAGGAAGTACAATTGTTGTTGACATGCTAGGGCCCCAGGCCCAGACTCATCGGTGTGCCGGGAACGGTGCCTTGGTGGGAGCAGTTTAACCCGCAGTAGCTGGGATCTGCCCGCAGGGCCCATGGAAGCGCGGGCCGTCCAGAATGTTTCCAGGAGATGATCGATGGAAGGAAAGGTAAATTTCTACAGCGACGGATTGAAGCTGGTTGGTGTGTTGTACGAGCCGGAAGGTGTGGCCGGCAATAGTTGCCCCGGCATGGTGCTCTGTCAGGGCCGGAGGGGACGTAAAGAAACGGACTGGTTTCCATACATCGCCCGCCTTTTTGCCAGTCTCGGATGTGTGGTGTTGGCCTGGGACTACCGGGGAGTCGGGGAGAACGAAGGTGAGATCGGTCGGCTCTATCCCGAGGACCACGCTACGGACACCCGCAACGCCATCACCTACCTTCAGCTTCATTCCAAGGTGGACCCCCACCGCATAGGCCTATACGGCTGGGCGTTCGGCGCCGGTATGGTCGCCTATATAGCCGGGGTGGACCAACGGGTGAAGTGTGCCATCAGTGCTGGGGGTTGGGGAGATGGGGAGAGGTGGATGCGAAGCGTGCGGCGGCGCCACGAATACCTGGCTTTCTTCGACCGGATCGCCGAGGACAGAAGGTCCCGAGTAGTCACGGGGAAGTCGGAGATTGTGTACTTGGGTGACATCCTGGGGCAACAGGACCCTTCTCAGGCGGAGGACATGGAACGGATAACCGCCGAGCTGCCTGAGCCCGAGGACCACAGCAGCCCTCCGACGCCATACTCCCTTGCCTCGGCGGAGCGGTTGCTCCGATTTAAGCCCAAGGACGTGGTGCACCGCATCTCCCCCAGGGCGATACTCTACATCGTGGCTGAAGGGGACACCACCGCACCCGCAGATGACGTAGTAGACATGTACCAAAGGACCAATGAACCTAAAAAGCTGTGGGTGATTCCGGGGGTCCACCATGCCTACATTTATGAGAAGTCCAACCTGGACAAGATAATGGACATGGCAACTGACTGGATGAGGCAGCATCTTCCCATCGTCTAGATGACCCCCTGCCAATTGCGGGCTCGGAACGCGGATGTCGAGATTCGTTGATGGATTCCAGTACCGATTCCCCCGTCGTAGGAGGCCAAGTGCAAATATTCTACTGGACGAGTACACGGGGGTTGACACGAAAGCCCGGATGTTGTAGTTTTTCTACTGCACATGGGTTGCTACCCAAGTTTAGATTGCACCGTAAAACCCCCAACAATTTATCCGATAAGGCTGGCGATACGTTATCTGTCGGCACAGCTGTCTGAAATTAATCGGCTGCGGTACTGGAGCGAAGCATAACGCCGCAAGCTGATGGGTGGGGTGCCGACGGTTACTGACTAATAGGTAGGGATAAACGGGGCAGGCATTTCGGTCAGGTTAGTTTGAGGAGGGTAAAGGAATGGCATATCGGTTAGGAGTGGATGTCGGTGGGACTTTTACTGACCTTCTCCTTATGGACGAAAATTCAGGAAACACCTTCCAGGCGAAGGTCCACTCCACGCCCGAGGACTCCTCCATCGGCGTGTTTCAGGGGATCGAAAGAGTCTGCGACATCGCTGGTGTAAAATCCAGCCAGATCACACAGATCATGCATGGCACCACGGTCGGAACTAACGCTGTATTGCAGGGCCAGGGGGCGAAATTGGGCTTGGTCACCACCAAGGGATACAGGCAGGTCTTGCAAATCGAGCGGGCCTTCGTGCCAGGTGGCCTTGCCGCCTTCATAGTCTGGAACATGCCGGACCCCCTTGTCGACTTGGAGCTAACGGTGGAAGCCGACGAGCGGATGAGTGTCCGGGGCGAGGTCGTTCACGCCCTGGATGAGAACGGGATTCGCAAAGAGCTGAACGATCTCAAGGGGAGGGGCATCGAGGCCCTGACCGTAACGTTGATCAACTCTTACGCAAACGGCGCCCACGAGCGGCGCATACGGGAGATAGCCAACGAGATTATGCCTGAAATCCCCGTATCCCTCTCGTCGGAGATTCTGCCGGAAATGTACGAGTTTGAGCGTACCTTGACCACGGCGGCCAATGCCTACGTGGCACCGGTCGTCGCCATTTACCTGGGTAAAATGCAGAAAGAGTTGATTACCAGGAGTATAAAAGCTAACCTCCACATTTTACGTTCCGATGGAGGCCTGGCTTCCGTCGACATGGCCCAAAATGCCCCGGTCAACGTGCTTATGAGTGGCCCCGCGGGCGGCGTCGCGGGAGCCTTATCGATAGCCCAGCAGGCCGGCTTTAAGAATCTGATTACATTCGACATGGGCGGGACCTCCACCGACGTTGCCCTCATCGAGAACGGCGTACCCCTGGTGCGGCGCGAAACCAGAGTAGGTGATGTGACCATCCGTGCTTCCTCTCTCGACGTACGGAGCGTGGGTGCGGGCGGTGGATCCATCGCCCACGTCCCTGAGTTGACCAAGGCGCTCAGGGTCGGACCCCAGAGTGCGGGCGCCGACCCGGGGCCTGCAGCGTACGGTAAGGGAGGTGAGAGTCCTACCGTCACCGACGCCAACCTGGTGCTCGGTCGGCTCCCGACGGCATTGGCCGACCAGACCAAGCTCGACCGGTCTCTGGCGGAGAATGCCGTGAAGCCCGTCGGAGACGCCTTGGGCCTGAACCTGAAACAAGGGGCTGCAGGGATCATCGATATAATTAACGAGAACATGTACGGGGCCATCCGACTGGTCTCCGTCGAGCAGGGCTACGACCCCCGAGATTTCGCCCTCATAGCTTTCGGTGGTGCGGGGCCGCTGCACGCCAACGCCATTGGCAAGCTCACCCAGGCCTGGCCGGTCATCATCCCACCGTCACCGGGAGTGCTATGTGCCTACGGTGACGCCACCACCCGGCTTCGGAACGAGGCGTCCCAGACCGTGATCCGGAGATTCTCCGAGACATCCAAGGAGGACATCAGGAACATATTTAACGAGTTGGGAGAACGGGCCGCCCAAGCTCTGGATGCTGAGGATGTGCCTCGGTCCGACCAGACCATCGACTACCAGGTCGACTGCCGGTATCGCGGGCAGGGTTTCGTCCTCACTACGGAAATCACTCTGGCCGAACTGAAGGATGGCGGCCTGGACCTCCTGGCCAGGAAGTTCGCCGATATCCACACACAAATGTTCACGTTCGCCCCAGATGTGGAGCCCGAGGTGGTCAACCTCCGGGCCATCTCCCAGGGTAAGGCGACGTTGGCCAAGGCGCGTACGATAGAAAAGGGAGGCCCCGACGCATCCAAGGCGAAAGTAGAAACCTCCACCATGTACGTCGACGGCGCCGACCGGGAGGCCGGCATCTACGACCGCACCAAGCTGCTTGCCGGGAACCGGATCCCGGGGCCGGCCATGATAACTGAGATGGACTCCACCACGCTAATACTTCCTGACCATGTAGGAGAGGTGGATACCCTGGGCAACATCCTCATCAACCCGGTGAAATAAGTAGGGAGGTTCAATATGCCTGCGAATATCGTAGAGACCAATCCTGGACCCTTCAAGGACGTGGATGTTGATCCCGTTACCCTCGACATCATTGAGAGCGGGCTGCGGAATGCCCGCTGGGAGATGGATGCCGTGCTCCTACGCACCGCCGTATCCCCCGGCATACGTGAGCAGGGGGACGAATTTCCCATGATCGCAAGCCGCAACGGGCTGATGGTGGTGGGCCAGTTCGGCTCCTTTATACCTCCATTCGTTGACAGCTACGAGGGAGACGTTGAGGAAGGGGACATGTTCCTGACCTCCGATCCTTACTCCTGCGCCGCAGCCATCAGTCATGCAAACGACTGGTTGACGATGCACCCGGTCTATTACAAGGGCCGGCATGTGGCTTGGGTCGCCATGTTCGGGCATATGACGGACGTGGGAGGTTCGGTGCCCGGCAGCCTGCCCACCACTGCCCGGCAGATATACGAAGAGGGAATCCTCATCCCACCGGTCAAGACGTACAAGCGGGGAGTGCGGCAGGACGACCTGCTCAATCTGATCTTCCACCAGGTGCGGATGCCCCATTTGAACCGGGCCGACCAGGATGGGATCTTCGCATCCGTGCGCACGGCCGAGAGGCGCATCCTGGATATGTGCGACCGGTTCGGCGTAGACACATACATCAAAGCCGTGGACATGCTGCTGGAGCGCAATCGGCGGGCCATGGAGCAGTTGATCATTACGACGGTCTCCGAGGAGAAGATCTACTTCGAGGACTACATCTGTGACGACGGCATAGGTATGGGGCCTTACAAGATCGCATGCACTCTGTGGCGCGAGGGGAACAAGGCCATCTTCGACTTCGAGGGGACCGACCCCCAGTCCGATAGCTCCATCAATTTCTTCCTCAGCGAGTCGATGTTCAAGATGTTCGTGGGGACCTATATGGTGAACGTGTTCGATCCCCAGATCCTGTTCAACGACGGTTTCTACGAGCACGTGGAGGTCCGCATTCCCGAGGGGACCTTGCTCAAGCCGGTCAAGCCCGCCGCCCTCTCCTGTCGCACCCACGCGCTGGGCCGTATTTTCGACGTACTTGGAGCCACTCTCGGCCAGCGGGCGCCCGACTTTCTCATCGCCGCCGGCTTCTCCGATAGCCCCCACCTGATGTACTCGGGCTACGATAAGAACGGCGAATGGTACCAGCTCTACCAGATCGGCTTCGGGGGCATCCCGGGCAAGCCCTTCGGCGACGGACCCGACGCCCATTCCTTGTGGCCGGCATTCACAAACGTGCCCAACGAGTTCCTTGAAAACTATGTTCCGGTGCGCATGGAGATGTGCGAGACTATCCCGGACACCGGTGGGCCCGGCTTCTATCGTGGGGGCAACGGCTGCAAGCTCGGCTATCGCTTCCTGGAGCCCGGCGAGGTTTCCATCCACGACGACCGGTGGCTCACTTATCCCTATGGGGTGAATGGCGGGCTGCCGGGCGGGCGCAGCTGGAAGAAGCTCATAAAGAAAGACGGCACCGAGGTGATGCTGCAGTCCAAAGCCGACCACGTTATAGTGGAGGAGGGCGACCTTCTGTTGTTCTGTACCTGGGGCGGTGGTGGTTGGGGCGATCCTTACAAACGGGACGCCAACAGAGTTGCCCAGGAAGTCAGGCGTGGCCTGATAACATCTGAGGGCGCCAAACGCTATGGAGTGGTGCTCAACGACGACCGGACCGCCAACGAGAAGGCGACTCAAGAGCTCCGGGCAAAGCTGTCGGCCGAGCGCGGCGAGCCCGCCATGTTCAACCGTGGCTTCGATACCATAGAAGAGCTCAAGGCCCGCTGCTTTGAGGAGACGGGGCTGCCGGCGCCGAAAGCCCCGGTATTCCCCGAGCATATCTTGCGAATGTACGAGCGGAAGCAGGCGGCCCTGAATGCATCTGTTGCGGCCGACGACTAGACGATAACGGCCCTGCGGAATTGCGTCTGAAACGTGCAGGCGGGCAGCACCATTTGGTGCCTTCTTTTGCCCGCCTTCTTTTCACCCGCCTTCTTTTCACCCGCCTTTCTTTTCACCCGCCTTCTTTTCACCCGCCTTCTTTTCACCCGCCTTCTTTTCACCCGCCTTCTTTTCACCCGCCTTCTTTTCACCCGCCTTCTTTTCACCCGCCTTCCACCCGCCCTCTTTTCACCCGCCCTCTTTTCACCCGCCCTCTTTTGGCCCTCTTTTCACCCGCCCTCTTTTCACCCGCCCTCTTTTCACCCGCCCCTTTTCACCCGCCCTCTTTTCACCCGCCCTCTTTTCAATAGAACGGGCCGGTCTACAGATGTATCCACCCCAGCTGGGTCAACCTACCGCCTCCTTCAGGCTACGATTTTCCCGAATGCCATCGCAATGGTACAGCCTTTGGCCAGGACAACGTGCTTCCCGGCGACCGAACCCAGGGGTTGACACGAAACCCTGGGAGGTGTAGTTTTTGCCAAACGGGCAAGGTTGCTGGTCATAGGCGTATATTACCCTCAACCCTGCTATGGAAGGAGAGTGAAGGATGGCCGAAGAAAGCCTGAACCAGAACTACAGCGGGGTATTTGACGGGCGTATAGGCTTTGGGAAGAAGGCGGCCGTGGCGGTAGTGGACTTCGTTAACGCCTATACCACCCCGGGAGCGGCCCTCTACGCACCGGCGGTGGTGGAGGCCGTTAAGCAGACCGTGGACCTGCTGGAACTGGCCCACCGCAAGGGAGTTCCGGTTATTTACACCAGGGTCATCTACTCACCCAATGGCCTGGACGGCGGCATCTTCCTCCAAAAAATTCCGGTGTTGAGGAACTTGGTGGAAGGCGAGCCCCTCGCCGACATTGTTCCCGAGCTAACGCCGGAACCCCATGACGTGATAATCAACAAGCAGTACCCCAGCGCCTTTTTTGGCACATCCCTTGGCGCGATGCTGACCAGTCAGGGCGTCGACACCCTTATCCTTGTGGGCTGTTCCACCAGCGGTTGTATTCGTGCCACCGCCCTTGACGGTATGCAGTACGGCTTTCGGGTCATGGTGCCTCGGGAGTGCGTAGGCGACCGCCACATTGAGCCCCATGAGGCCAACCTGTTCGATATAGATAGTAAAATCGGCGACGTGGTGTCCAAGGCCGAGGTAATGGACTATCTGACCAGCGGCGTTAACGTGCCTGTCGCTCCCTAACAGGCCGGGGATAATAATTCCCGGCTAACCTTGGGTTTCCCTGCATAGGGCGTCCAGCCTCTATAATAATCAGGAGCCACCAATTCGCGGTGGCCCCTGTTCTATCTGGGCTAACGGCTGGGCTACTGGCTGGACTAACGGGGTCGAAGCTAGTCGACCATATCGTAGCTGCGTAGTAGCTTACCCGGAAGAGCGCCCGTACAGTCGTTCCCCTGGAAGGTCACCGTACCATTTACTATGGTATAGCGCAGTCCTGTCGGCTTCTGGACCACCCGGCGTTCGCCCCCAGGAAAGTCTGTGGCGAATATGGGCTTCTCGTACAAGAAGCCGAGCTCTCCTTGATTGTAGACCATGATGTCCGCCCAGGCGCCGGCCCGGAGCTTGCCACGGTCCTTGAAATCCGCAATCCAGGCGGGAAGCGCGCTCATCTTATAATGGGCTTGCTCAAGGCTCACCGCCTGCTTGTCCCTTACCCAGTCGGCCAGGTAGTAGATGGGCCACACGCTGTTGGTCAAGAACCTGTTGTGGGCGCCGCCATCGGAGACGGAGATGTGGGTATAAGGGTTCTTGATAGCCCGTTCCATGGACTCCCCATCGTCAACTACCACCGGGTGGCTGAACTCGGTCTGCAAGGCCTCGTCCAGGGCAAGGTCCAGAAATGCATCCACCGGATGCTTCCCAGATAGGCCGCTTATCTCCTGGATGCTCAATCCCTCGAACCGGTAGTTTTGTTGGTGGACCACCTGGACCACCTTAACGCTGTTCCAGTCGGTGCGGGTAATGTGGACCTTCTCAGTGTTCTGCTCCACGTCCCGCTTCATGGCGGCCCGCGTTTGGGGATCGCGCAGCTTGATGGCCCGGTCCTCGGGACTCCCAACCAGGGGCTGCACCCAATTGGGCATGTAATCGAACAAGTTGTATTCCGCCAAGGTGAACTGGGCCTCGGCGGGATTCGCCGCCGTCTGGGCGAACACAGGAATACCTTCAGCGCGACACGCCTCCAACCACGGGCTTCCATTGTCGTCCATGGCGCCTATGTGCGTAGGCCGCCCGCTGATCTGCATCATCTGTTTAACCAGGTCCCGCTGTTCCCGGCAGGAGTCCTCGGTGTGGCCAAAGCCTATGGTCCAGCCCAGATGGCCCACTCCGAACTGGGACATCACCTCGGCCAGCCCCAGGTACTCCTCGTCGGATGCGACGTGGCTGGGAAGCAAAGTGCCGTCCTCGGGCCTATCCTCCATGTTCTTGTCGGCTGAGATCCCGAAGGCCCCGGCCTTCATTCCTTCGTAGAAGAGCTGCTTCATCCGGTCCAGCTCGACCTCGGTCACCGAGGTCCGCTCCCGCGCCGGCAACATCCCCAGCACGTAGCCACGCAGGGGAGAGAAGGGGACAATGCGCCCACGTTGATCCCCAGCCCCTGGCGGTCCAGACTGTCCAGGTACTCGGGGAAAGTCTCCCAGTCCCAGCGCATACCCAGCCGCATGGACTCCAGAGGGATGGCCTCTATCCGGTTCATCATCCGCATGTTCAGGTCCCTGTCCTCGGGCTTGGTGGGTGCGAAGCCGAAGCCTCACTGGCCGATGGTCAGGGAGGTGACACCGAACCAGCCTGACAGAGAGGCATATGGGTCCCAGTTGAGCTGGGCGTCATAGTGGGTGTGCAGGTCAATGGCCCCGGGGGCAACGATGCAGCCGGCGGCATCTATCTCCTTCGCCCCTCCGCCCGGGATCCTGCCGCTGATCATGGCAACCCTTCCGTCCTTAACGGCCAGGTCCGCCCTGTACCTGGGGGACCCCAGTCCCATCCACGATCGTACCGCCGCGAATAACCAGGTCGTATTCAGCCATGATGCCCCCTGTAAGTGTTGCTCGAACGTAAGCCCGGTCTCTGCCTGCCAGTGTATTTCCCAAGACCTGCCCTGTCAACGACGCTATTTCCTCTCCTACGTTTGTAAACAACACCCGCCTTTGATAATGTATGGGGTATGGACCACCCTAGTCAGTAGGGCTGGCCATTACCATGGGGAGGGTGCCATGGCAAGGCTGGGGATCGTTCTTTACCACGGTATAGACAGCGGGCCGGAGGTGAAAGAGTATGGGGAGATGGCCGAAGCTGCAGGATTCGAGTCCCTGTGGGTAACGGAGCGTTACTTTCACGAAGAGACCTTCTCACTGCTGGGGTTCCTGGCAGCGGCAACTCGGCAAATCAAACTCGGACTGGGAGTCACCAATCCTTACACCCGGAATCCGGCACTCCTGGCCATGGCCACCGCCACGTTGGACCGTCTTTCCGGAGGCCGGTTCCTGCTGGGTCTGGGAAGAAGCGAGAGAGCAGTCATCCAGCACAGGATGGGCATACCATACAAGGAGCCCTTCTCCACGATGAAGGAAGCTGTCTCGGTAATCAAAGCACTCCTGTCGGGGGAAGGGGTTACGTTTTCCGGCGGAGGGTTCTCGATGGAAGGGGTCCGCCTGGCCGTCAGCCCGGTACAGAAGGGCCTGCCCATCTATATAGCGGCCATCGGGCCCAGGACCCTGCCGCCTGGCCGGCGCCGTAGCCGATGGGGTCTTACTCAACGCCTATAGTCCCACGGGCTACGTAAGGTATGCCGTGGAGGAGGTGCGGCAGGCGGCACGGAAGGCCGGGCGCGATCCCGATGCCGTCGACATCGCTTGCATGCTGGTGGTGAGGCCGACGGAGGACCCCAAGAGAATAATGGACGGCCTGAAGCGGCGCATCGTGAGGCTGCTGGAGGAACCCCTGGTGGGCGAGATACTGCTGGAGAAGGGCGGGTACGATCCAGGCATCCTGGCTCCCCTTCGGGCATCGGCCAAGGTGGAGGGCGGCCGGGATGCGGTGGGCCTGGTGAGCGACGAGATGGTGGAGTCTTTCTATATTGTGGGTCCGGCTGAACGGTGCCGGGAACGCATCTCGGAATACCGGAAGGCGGGGGTCCAGCTCCCTCTTCTTCTGCCCCGGCTGGAAGATTATCGAAGGGTGGCGGAGTCCCTGAGCGGTTAACGAGAGCCTTAACCGTTGACGGATTTGGGAATAGCCGGTAGCTAGTTGAAGTGATATAACCTGGCGGTATTCTCTCCGGCGATCAGAGCCTTCTCATCCTCTGGGACATCCTTGAGTATCCGATCCACGATCTCCCGGGACCTGGGAAAGGTGGACTCGGCGTGGGGATAGTCCGATCCCCACATTAGGTTTTCCACCCCGACCTCGTGACGGAGCCGGATGCCCAGATCGTCCTCCTGGAAGCTGATGAATATGTTGCTGCGGAAGAAGTCGCTGGGAAGCGCATCGCTTTTGAACCTGTAGCCCGAGATACCTATTGCGCGTTCTTTGTAGACGTTATCTATGCGGCCCATGAAATAGGGCGCCCACAGTACCTCGAACTCTATCGCGCCGACCCTGAGCTTTGGGAACCGCTGGAAAACCCCCGAGAGGATTATGGCCCCCAAGGACTCGCGGACATCCGTTTCCACAGTGGCGAAGAACAGCGCGTCCTGGGCGGCGGCTAGGAGGTCCACTCCCGGCCTCCAACGCGCTGTGCCAATATGCAGGCTCAAGGGCATGTCCAAGTCCTGGGAGGTAGCCCATAGTTGCTCGTAAGTCGGGTGGTCGTACCTCAGCATCGGGCGAACCGTGATCATCGCGCCCGACAGCCCCAGCTTCGCGGCCCGTTCCATCTCACACACAGCGTCCTCGACATCGTCCACGTTGATCATGGCGATGCCCTTGAGCTGGCCCGGGTAGGGCTTGCAGAACTCGGCAATGTAGTCGTTATAGGCCCGAAATACCGCCGAGAGGATATCGCTGGCGGGCACCCGCCACAGGGACAGCCCCTGGGAGGGGTACAGCACGCCGCCCGCTACGCCATCCAACGCCAGGTCCCGAACGTGGGCTTGGGGGTCCAGGCCGCCTAGAGGGGCCGTGTCCATGGTCCCGTCCCTGTTCAGCTTCTCCGGCTCCTCGAACTTTACCCCAGCTTGCTGATTGGAGCCGATGGCCCCGAAACGGGTCCCGTCACAGTACCACTGGTCGTGGTCCCCATCCCGGACAACCTGGGGCGCCCGGTCTCTGAACCTCGGGTCGATCCGCTTCTTCCAAAGGTCCACGGGTTCGATAACGTGGGAGTCCGATGACAGCAGCCGGTAGCCAGCCATACCTGGACCACCTATTTGAAGTTGACTTGAGGCCTCTGTGCCTCGCCCAACGCCTTGGTGGACACCAGCTTACTTAGTCGAAATGGTATATCTTGGCCGCGTTCTCCCAGGTGATCTTGGCCCTTTCGTCTTCGGAGACATCCTGCAGCATCCGCTCCAGGATCTCCTGGGATTTGGGGAAAGTGGACTCGGCATGGGGATAGTCCGACCCCCACATCAGGTTGTCAACGCCGATGTGGTGGCGGAGTTGAATCCCAATGTCGTCCTCCTGGAAGCTGATGAACACGTTCTTCCGGAAGAAATCACTGGGGATGGCATCTCCCTTGAACCGCCGGCCCATGATGCCGGTGGCGCGCTGCTTGTAGTGGTAGTCCATGTTTTGCATGTAATAGGGGGCCCAGGAGACCTCGAACTCCACGGCCCCCACATGCAGTTTGGGGTACCGCTCGAAAACCCCGGAGAGTATTATAGCGCTCAGGGAGTCCCTTACCTCGGCATCCCGGCTGTGAAATATAAAGGCGTTGGATATATTCAGGTCCAATCCCGGCCTCCAGCGGACGGTAGCCGTATGAAAGCTTAGGGGCATGTCCAGGTCCTGGGCCGCGGCCCAGAAGCGCTCATAGGCTGGCTGTTCGTAGCCTAACATCGGGGTTATCGGGATCATGGCTCCGGCCAGGCCCAGCTTTGCGGCCCTCTCCAACTCTCTAATACCATCCTCGGCGTCATCCACGTTCAGCATAGCGATGCCTTTAAGGCGGTTTGGGTATGGCTTACAAAACTCGGCAATGTAGTCGTTATAGGCTCGGAAGGAGGCGGAGAGCACGTCGCAGGCTGGAATCCTCCACAAGGTCAACCCCTGGGATGGATAAAGTACTCCCCCGGCAATGCCGTCCAAGTCCATGTCCCGGACGTGAGCAACGGGGTCCAGTGCTCCCAGCAGGACAGTCTCCTGCCTGCCTTGATGAGTCAACTTTTCCGGCTCATCGAACCGTACGCCCGGCTGCTGGTTGGAGCCCAACTCACCGAACTTGACGCCGTCGCAATACCACTGGTCAGTTTCACCCTCGCTGACCAGGCGGGGAGCCCGGTCCCTGAATTTGAGGTCGATGTGTTTCTCCCAGAGGTCCGCTGGCTCGATAATGTGTGAGTCCGATGATATGGCCTTGAGTGAAGACAACTTGCTCATCCTTGTTTCCCGCCTTCGTGACGTGTTCAGATATCAGCTTAGTCGAAATGGTACAGCCTGGCGGTATTTTCTCCGGCGATCTTCGCCTTCTCATCCTCCGGGACACCCTCCAGAATCCGTTCGATGATCTCCCGCGACTTGGGGAAAGTCGACTCAGCATGAGGATAGTCGGAGCCCCATAGCAGATTGTCCACACCGATCTTGTGGCGCATCTGAATTCCCAGGTCGTCCTCCTGGAAGGCGAAGAACACGTTGTTATGGATGAAATCGCTGGGGATCAAGTCCCCCTTGAACCGGTTGCCCCGAACCCCCATCGCCCGCTCGGTGTAGAAGCTATCGATGGCCGCTATAAAATAGGGGGCCCAGGAAACCTCGAACTCCACCGCCCCCACCATCACCTTGGGGTAGCGTTCGAACACTCCCGAGAAGATCATGGCGGTTATGCACTGGCGGACGTGATACTCCCTGTTGGGGAACTCCACCGGGTCCGGCGTCACTGTCCCACTGGTGTTGTCTCCCGGCCTCCAGCGCATGGTGCCAGTGTGAAGGCTCAAAGGAATATTCAAGTCCTGGGCCGTGGCCCAGAACCGGTCATAGGCGGGATGATCGTAACGGAGCATGGGCCTTATGGGGATGGCTGCCCCGGCCAGGCCCAACTTCGCAACCCGCTGAAGCTCCTTGACCCCATCCTCTATCACGTCCAGATTGATCATGGAGATGCCCTTCAGCTGGTTGGGATGGGCGCCACAGAATTCGGCGATATAGTCGTTATAGCCCCTGAAGACCGCTGAAAGCAGGTCGCTGGCTGGGACTCTGAACATGGTAAGGGTATGGGATGGGTACAAAACCCCTCCGGAGATGCCATCCAGGGCCATGTCTTTGACGTGGGCATCGGGATCGACTGCGCCCAGGGGCATCGTGTCCATCCGGCCCTCGTTCCTCAGCATCTCCGGCTCCTCGAACCTCACCCCTGCCTGCTGGCTGGTCCCGAGGGCTCCGACTGCCACACCGTCACAGTACCACTGGTCGAATTCCTCCTCGGATACTACCCGCGGAGCCCGGTCCCTGAACTTGGGCTCTATCCGATTTTCCCAGAGGTCCCCCGGCTCTACTATGTGGGAGTCCGAAGATACTGCTCTGTACGAAGGCATAGTTGCTCTCCTCTTACCATTTGGGCCGGCCACAACCCACCGGGATCACTGGTGAGCCTTCTCGAGCACCCCCAAGCAAACTGGGAGGCGGCTTCACCCGGGAGTAATTACAGCACAAACCGATAGGGGTGTCAACTTTGTTGACGCCTACCGCCACGCTGGATGTTACGGTTCCTCAGGCAGGGGCCTACAGCTCTAAGGGACCGCTGGCGCGAGCAGGTCAATCAGTTCTCCAACGTTCTCCACCTCTTCCAGGTTGTCAATCATCTTTATCAGCCGCTCACCCTGTTTGGTGGAGAGGGTCCCAGGATTTTCCCAGCAGCGCCTGAATTTCTTGAGCCGCTGTTCTTCGGTCATGGGATTGCCCGGGCTGCCACTCACGTATATCGTCTCCTCCCGGATGGTCCCTTCTTTGGTTCGCACCTCTACGAATACGGGGGCCGACACATTTGGGTCTGCAATATCCGGGTTCACCACCACCTCAATCCGGGATGCTAACTCGTACACATTATCGTCCTCTAACGAGACGCCTTCAAAATCGGTGACCCATACGTCGCCCCGCAGCAGCGCGACGGCGACGCACAACGGGAGGCACAGCCGGGCCCCCTGGGTGGTCATTGCGCCCTTCACCGGCGGACGTCCCACCAGCCGGACATTAAGCTCCGGCGCCGTCACCGTAACTCCTTGTATCTCCTGGGGCTTCACGCCGTGGTCGTTCCGAAGCCGGATCGCAGCCTCCACGGCCCCGTGGGTCAGGCTTCCCGAGGGAAAAGGCTTGTACCTGAGGTTCTCCACTTCGTAGCTATCTCCCAGGCCGGCTAGGACCGGCTTCGTGTCGTAGTCCCCCCCCTCGAAGAGTTGATAATACCCGTACTTTCCCTCCAGCACGTCTCTGGGACCCCCCATGCCCTCCTGGGCCAGATTTATGGAGAGCACAGCGGAGCGCGCTGCGAAGCCAGGTTGCATGGTATTGACCAGGGACCCCTGGGAATGGGACAGGAGGGTACCCGACTGCTGGGAGTAGAGAACTCCAATGGCATCCATGGTCTGTTCCAGCCCCATTTGGGACAGCCTGGCGCAGGCGGCAACGGCCCCGAAGGCGCCGCAGGTTGCCGGCCGGTAGAACATCAGCCCCTTCCTGCACCCCATGCCCACCCGGCACGCAAGGTCGGCCCCGACGATGACGGCGGCCCGAAAGTCCCTCCCGGATATCCCGCCTACCTGCTCGGCCACTGCCAGGGTAGCCGCCGTGACCGACGACATTGGATGGACCGATGAGGAGTGGGTGCAATCGAACTCTTGGCTGTGGATCAGCGTACCGTTGAGGAGGGCTGCCGCGGGGCCCGGCCCTTTTTCTCCAGTGAACCAGAGAGTGCTCTCAGGCGCGCCTCCCCACCTTCTCAGCAGGCCGGTCACCACCTTCGACTCCGGGGACCTGGCGGCGGCGGCGGCGACACCGAAGGTATCCAGCAAGAAATGCTTCGTGGCCCTTAATGCCGTTTGAGGGAGGTCTTCGGGCTGTACATCCAGGCTGGTTTGGACAAGCCGCTCCATCAAGTCCATCGGGTCCCCTCCTCACTGAAACTGTGGGCCGAAACTGTGAGTTGTACCGGCAGCGGCCGGGGTGTGCACCGAAGTGCTTAGTCCATGGGCCAGATACGGCGGGCCGTCATCCTCACCGGCGTGTCCTGCCCGCTGAACAGCCTGCCCCGTGACTCCCAGTTGGGGGCCAGCTTCTGTAGCTCTACCAGGGCCTTGGCCGGGTCGCTCTGGTCGGTCTCAAAGAGGGCCATATACTTCCCCTTGGTGGCCTTGGGGTCCAGGCTTTCGTACCAGTAGGCGGTATGGTAGAGGCCTGTGTCCAGGATATCCGGGATATGGACGTCGGTATACCATCTGCTAAGCTCTTTGTCGGTGGTCGAGCCCTTAGGGTTGACCAGGGCAAGCAGGATTCCCCTGCAGGGCCGGTTGGCCGACCGGTACTCTCCCCCCAGCCGCTTGAATACGCCTACAACCATCCCATCCACATAAGAGGGGTGGGCCCGCTCCGGGTCTCCCATCTTGGAAACATTCTCCCGGTGGATGGTCCATGCCGCGGACAGGTTATCCCAATCAGTCTCGCAGGTGAAGAGGTACTTCCCGCCCTCGGGGTTGGGGTCGGTGTTGATGAAGCGCATACCATGGCGGAATATCCCGTCGGCGCTGCCATCGGGAATGTGGATATAGTTATACCAGTAGTTGAACTCCTCCTCCCTGGATGGGTCGGTGCACCTGGTTAAAGCAATAACCTGGCCGTTGGGGTAGCGTCCTTCCATGCCGCCTCCTTTAGTCTCCTAGTCTCGCCGGGCCTGCCATGGGATTTACAGGACCAATGGGGAAAGTTCCTTCATATTATAGCGGTTTCGACCGGCATATAGGTCGGTCTACCGTATTTGAAAGCGTTGGAAGCGGTTGTCGGGGTTCTGGCCCCGGCGCCGCCCATAATCAGGTGGGGTAATTCTCTTGGACGGGTGGGGGCGGAGGTTGCCTCCAATCGGTAAGAGTGCAATGCAAAGGGTGGGACATGGCTGAGACTCAGCCGAAGGTTAATGCCGTGGAAGGCAGTTTTGGGGGAGGCCAAGGCGGTAGCCGTAGGGCTTAAAGTAACACCTTCTCCTGTAGGCTCATTAGCCTTTGGACCATAACACGGTTGAAATACATAGACAGAGACAGATTCTCGGCCAGCAGCGCCTTGAACTCCTCTTTTGGCAGCCGCCACAGCTCCACATCCGTGGTGGCCATGATAGTAAAAGAACGGTTGGGCTGTTCGCTGAGGATCGCCATCTCACCAAAGCCATCCCTAGGACCCAGGCTGGCGATGGGGGCGGCCAGCTTGCCCTGTCTCTCCATCACCACCTGTACATCCCCGCTTCTAACGATATAGAAAGAGTCCGCCGGGTCTCCCTGATTGACTATAGTTGAGCCCCGGGAAAAGCTCAGCGGCTCCAGGGCAGGCACTACCTTGACCAGGCTCTTGGAGCCCAGTCCCGCCAGAAAGGAGACATCTCTGAGTTCCTCCACCAGGTCCTGGCCAGGCACCTCCCCTTCGTCGGAGATGCTCTCGACTCCAAGCCAGCGGCTTTCCGTCCCGCTCAGACGCCCTTTGATGGACAGCTCATCCTCTTCGGTGAGATGTAGGATGAACTTGCAACGTTGGCAGTGCTGATCCTCTACGGGATTACCGTAGTTGCATCTGGGGCAAACGGCCACTCCTTCCGCGACATCGCCGTCTTGATCAGCGGGGGCCAGCCCAGACTGGGAAACGACGCGTCGCTTAGGCACCAGCTCATCGCTAACAGTCTGGCCCTGGGCCATCTTCACCACCCTACGGCAGTAATTGGCTACGCTGGCCTCCGGGGTGCTGATGATGATGGTCCTCCCCTCATCGTTGAGTTTTTGGAATAGGCCCATCATTTCTTCCCGGAAGGTAGTGTCCAGGGGCCTGGTGGGCTCGTCGGCAATTATTACCGCCGGGTCGTTGACCAGCGCCCGGGCCAGGGCCATGTACTGGCGGGCTCTCGGTGGAAGCTGGTTTGGCGTATGTTCTAAGCGGTTCCCCAGGCCCACGATGTTCAGGGCTTCCAGCGCCTTCCTCCGGCTTTCCTTCGGAGGCACCCCTGTCTCCACCAGGGAGACCTCCACATTCCCCAGCACCGTCTCGTTGGGGAGAATGTTGAAGGCCTGGAAGAGGAACCCGATCTTCTCTGCACGCACCTTGGCCAGCTCTTTAGCTTCGAGCTGGGCCATGTCCTAGTCGTCGATGCGGACCTGCCCCGAGTCGGGCCGCTGGAGCGCCCCCAGAACGTGCATCAGGGTGGATTTCCCCGATCCAGTTCTCCCCACTATGCCTATCATCTCCCCGGGGAACACCTCCAGAGAGACATCGTTCAGAGCGTGGATCCGCTCCTTACCAACGGTATATATGCCTTGCTCAAATTCAGTCCTAAAACCGTCGCAGCCATCGAACCTCCCCTCCACAGGAATTAAGACATTAAGATGTGGTGAAATGATGTGGTTCATTTGGGATTTTAGCGGCCCACCCCGAGCCCGTCAAGAGATGAGGGCTACATTTCCCCCTCTATAAAATCAGTTATTTGGTGCAAAAGACTACCTGGTCTCTACCCGGATTATTGGCACTATTGCGGCTCCATTTCCATTGAGACAACACCTATCATGGAGATGGTGTGGACACCGGTCATCATCCATCCGGCCCCGTTTACCAGAGACCGCCTCTGTTCCGCGACATCACCCCACTCCGAGTGGCCTAACCCCGAATCCACCGAAGGACACCGATGGACGGCGTGAGGGCAGCGGAAGGGGGTGGGTGAGGGAGCTACAGGGGAGATGGCCTGGGGTCTTGGGGTAGATGGGAGGGCGGCGGACGGTCTTCAGTCGCCGCACAGGGCCCCTAAGGCCCTATGCGGGAGTTGCGATGCGCGGGATGGCGAGAGGATACGCAGCAGGGGACTCTCGCGACCGGGGTGGCGCGAGATTGCGGGGACGTTGGGTCAGTTGCAGGCTGGCCGTCAGGCCGGGAATGGAATGGCTTGCAGCCGGGCCAAGGCGCGACTGAACTGGGTTTCCCAAGGCCAGCGCCGGGGGAGATGCAAAGTGAGGCGGCGCGCCGAGCGGGTGATCCGTCCCACCAGAGCGAAGACCCGCCGCCTGAGGGTCTTGGTGATCACGGTCCCCTCGCCCAGACCAATCCGCGCCGTCCAGCGGGCCAGGTTATGCGCCATCACCTGTACCGCCAGCCAGGCGCCGTTGGCGGCGAAGCGCCCCGACGGCATGTGGTTCAGCCCGACGCCGTACTTGAGGTCGCGTATGGCGTTCTCGACCTCGGCGTGGCGGCGATGATCGGCCTCCAGTTCCAGCGTCTCCCCATCGCGGTCGGTGATGAAGGCGTGATAGCTGTATCTGGCGAAGAGGGCGAGCTGGGAACCGGGCGTCGGCTTCACCCGCCGGACAATGAGCCGCGCCGGCGGGGCGTCCGGCTTGGTCTGGAACGGGGTGTAAGTCGTCTCGGCGACATCGGCGGCGCCGTCCATCCAGTAGGGAATGGGAGTCCAGTCCTCCTCTGGTATCGCCTCGATCAGGTCCCGCAGGCTGGCGCGCTGGCGGATGGTGATAGAGAAGCGGACATCCATTTCCCGGCAGGCGGCAACGACAGTGTGGGCGTAGAAGCCGCTGTCGGCCCGCACCGTGAGTTGTCCCCTGGCCCCGCCGTAGCGCACCCGCCCCACCGTCTCACGCAGGAAGTGGGCGGCGCCACGGGCGGTGTTGGCCCGGCCCTCGCGCAGCCGGGACATCAGCACCTCGCCGGTGCCGGCGGCAATGGCCAGCAGCGGGTGATAGCCGCGGGCGCCGGTATAGCCGTGGTGGCGCGCTCCCTCCTTGGCCAGTCCATAGGTCTCGCAGATGGTCGAGTCCAGGTCGATGCTCAGGGGCGAGTCGCCGGGTCCGGCCCCAGCGGCCCAGGCCCGGGCCAACAACTGGCGGCTCACGCGGTCGAGTTGACGGACATGCCCCCACCGGAAGCTGCGCAGGAAGGTCCCCAGGGTGGATGGCGCCTTGACCACGCAGCCTAGAACACCGACCGTCCCACCAGCGCGCAGCGCATCGGCGTCGTCGATGCAGTCGCCGCCTGCCAGCGCGGAAGCGACCAGCGTCAGCATCTTGTCCCCAGTGTTCGCCCGTCCCGGCGCTCCGCCGAGGTCAAGGTGATGGTCGACGAGTTCCCGCAGGCCCAGGTGCCGGGCTAGGGTGGCCGGCAGGAGCAGGCCGGCATTGGCCACCAGGCGATGGTCGTCAAAGAGGATGCGGATACGGTCGGGTTTGTTCTGTGGCAGCATCTATTGGGTGCTCCTTGTTTCCGGGCTGGTTTCTGTTCCAAAACCATTATCCCAAATTCAGAGGAGCACCCTCTGGCTTCTTCAAGGGCTGTCCCCAAGGCCGTCCTTCGGTGGATTCGGGTTAAGGGGGTGGCTTTTAGCGGGCAGGTATTGGATTCCAACGCAGGGACCGTAACTCCCGGCGGAGTGTTCCGCGCCGGCTTTACCGAAGGCAACTTCAGAAATGCATTGGTGGTCACTGCCCGGGCGCCAACGGAACTGGGCCTGGGTCTGATGCAGGCTACGGCTACCGTAATTGTTAAGGAATTCAGCGGTCAACTTCAGCCTGCGATGATCCGCATTTTTCCCGAGACCGTGAACTTAGAACCCGGGGAGACCATGCCGCTGGCAGGCCTCGTCGTGGACTCCAACGGCGTCGGAATCCCGGGCATCAATGTCGCCTGGGAGATGGTGGGCCCGGAGGCCGGTTCGATCTCCCAGGAGGGCCGTTTAACGGCAGGTAAGTCCATAGGGGAATTCCCCGGCGCCATCAGAGTAACTGCCTTACACCGGCAGGGAGACCAAAGGGAGTTGATCAGCAAAAATCTCGACGTCCAAGTCGTAGACCCGGTTAGCGCCGCCCGGCTGATCTCGGCTTCTCTGGTCCCACAGGTTATTAGCCTCAGACCCAAGGAGCAAATAAGGTTTACCGCAATGGTGCTGGACAAGCGGGGCAATAGGATATTTCCCATGACCCTTGAATGGGAAATTTTGGACCCAAAGGCCGGGATAATCACCCAGGATGGACAGTGCAGGGCAGGTGTGGTGCCGGGCATCTACGCTGATGCCGTACGGGTGTCTCTGGAAGTGCCCGGTCTAGAGGAGCGGGTGGTCCCATCGGGAACAATTATCATAGAGGACATAGTCCTGCCCACCAACCTAACGCCGGAGCAGCTATTACCCAGGGTTGCCATCTACCCCAGCCAGGTGGTGCTTTCTCCGGGGGAACAGGCCCGTCTCTCTATAGTCGGGCTTGACGCCGACATACAGAAACTATCCGAGACCAACATTAGCTGGTCTCTCGACCCACCCGAGGTGGGTAACGTTTCCCAATACATAACAGTCACGGCCCACGATTTCCCCGGCATCTATGAGGGGGCCATACGCGCGGAGGTGACTCTGAATACCGAGAGCGGACCGGTGACACGGGAGGTCAGCGCTTCCCTGATTATCCGGGGCCCATTGGAAAGTGTCGAATTAACCCCACAGGTCGACACCCTGGCCCGCGGCGAGAAGAGCCAGTTCCGAGCGCGTGCCTACGATAAAAATCGCACATTGCTGGCCGACGTGGGCTTCCGGTGGAGAGTAACCAACCCTCTCGTGGGGATCATTGATGCCGACGGAGTGTTCACGGCCGAGGGTCTGCCTGGAGAATATCCGGGAGCCATAGAAGTGGTGGCTGTCCAGAGGCCGGCTAATTAATTCCCTCCGGCGCGATCTTCAGCATAGTAGCCACGGGTCCACCACAACAGCTATCCGCCCAATGGTAGAAGGGCCCGCGACCGGATTCTTGACCCCGGCCACCCATCGGCAATATGATTGGCCTGAGGGGCAAACAAAATCGTGGCTTGAATTCCCCACCATACTTGATGAGGTGTGACATGTCGGCGCCGGATACAGATTTGACAGGTACCCAGACGCCCATGAAGGTCACCATATGGTACGACTATATTTGACCCTGGTGCTACATCGGCCTGGAGAGGGTCGATAGATTGGGCCAGGAGTATTCGCTCAACGTGGAGGGCAAGGGGTTTCTTCTCCGTCCAGACATACCCGAAGAAGGGATCAACAGGCAACCAAGGCCTGGAGAGTCGGTAGACCAACTGTCGGAACCTCTACGCAGCTATGCCGAGCAGTCGGGGCTGGTCATGCGCAGGTCGGCCTTGACTCCCTACACGATGTTTGCCCTTGAGGCCACAGAATATGCCCAGCAGCAAGGGAAGTTCGACGTTTTTCATCACGCCACGTATGAAGCCTACTGGACCGATGGTAAGGACCTGGGAGACATGGACGTAATCAGGGAGATTACTTTGAAATGCGGCCTGGACTGGTCAGAGCTTTCAGAACGATTGGAATCAGGCTTCTATCGGGACACTGTGATGGCGCAGCACAGGCAGGCTGTGGACCTTGGGATAAGTGCTGTTCCTGCCTTTCTAATCGGCAACCTGTTATTCACCGGAGCCCAGCCCTACGAGATATTCCAACTGGCTATGGCCAGGGCCCGGGACGCTCTCCAAGACCGGGGCTCCTAGTCCAGCAGGCAAGAACCTGATGCCCGAACGTACCCCGACGGGTCCTATTCCTCATCCTCATCGGGAGCTTCTGGTTCCGCCTTGCCTATGAAGATGGCCTCGGCAGGCTCTCCACCATCGGGAGATCCGGAGCCGTTGGAGTAGCTCTCCCTCCGATCGGGAGGGAACTCCTCCTCCTCTTCCATCTCGTTTTCTATATCATACCTGAACTGGGCGTCCTTCCAGTAGACCTTGTACTCCTCTTTAACTCTTGGTGCGGAAGGAGCATTCGTTGCTCAGGTCCGGGTGGCGATGAGTCTCGGATATAATCACCGAAACCTCGTGGTGGTTTATATTGATAATGGCGGCGTCGTACCGGTTACCACCTTTGATGAGGCGCATCAGGCGCATGCCGAGTTTTGGCTCCACCTGCCCCAAGTGCTCCCCGTAGTTGTTTTCGACCACCAAGGCGTGGTCGCGAGATTCAAGCCTTACAGGGTCCCCGGCTGCCATCTTCGCCAGCACCTCCTGCTGTGCGGGATTATGGAGCACGGTCACGCCGGATTTGCCGCTCTCTTCTATAAAGAGGTACGGCGTCACCACCTTACCTTGCTTCGGAGGCGCCGAAATTTCCCGAAGATGGGCCAATCGCTCCAGATTCTTCTTCGCGATGGTGTTGTGAGGTGCGATCCTCGCAGCCTCTTCGAAAGCCTCCCTGGCCGCGGCGTAACGCCCCATCTCCAAGAAGGCCTTTCCAAGGCGGTTTAAGGCGTCCACCTCTTCCGGAAACAGACGTAATATCCCCTTGTTGACCTCTGTAGCCCTTTCCCAGTTGCCTTCCAGAGCCAGGGCGATGGCCTCCCTACTCTTTTCCCTCTTGAGCCTTGCCATCTCTTCTGATTCGGGAGAATCCATCCCTCGGTCTGCTCCCAGGTAATCCTTTACGATGATGCGGTTCATTTCCATAGATTATTATATTGTTCCCTAAAGGACAAGGGCATGTTGCCACCCCGTGTTAAGGTGGAAACTCCTACCTTTTTATTCCTTTCCAACCATCTCCCAGAAGCCCCCATACGAGGCTGCCGCCACCAGTGGACTACCCTTTTGTAGGAACGCTGCTGATGCGTGAATCCTGCAGGATTTGCTTTTTTAACTGAATACACCAAAATCCAGCCCAGGTCAAGTCTCGAACAGCCATATCTTCGACAATGTACGCGAATTTCCGGTGACTCTTCCTGATGCCTCCTTTGGGTGACGATTAGCTCAACCGCTCAGATGGACTTGGGAGTTACAGTAGGTGGCTGGAATTTATAACGGCCCCTGAAGTCGTTCCAGCGTATCTTCAGGACATCTTTGACCATAGATGAAGAGTCTTTCAAGGGGTTGACCTTGCTTTGTGTCCTGTAATACCAGTCTATGGGAATTTCTGCGATCCTCAGCCCCCGCTTACGGGCCAGAAACAGGATTTCCACGTCGAAGGAGAAGCCGTGCAACCTCTGTAAGGGAAACAACTGTTGAGCTACCTCGCCTCGAAAACACTTGAACCCGCATTGGGTATCCGTCAGCCCTGGAACGGCCAGCAGTTGCACCAGCAGGTTATAGGTACGTCCCATGATATGGCGCCGGTAGGGTTCCCCGATCCGCCTCGAGCCGGATATCTCCCTTGAGCCTATGGCGATGTCGAAGGAAGATGCCTGTGGGGGCAGGAATCGGGACAGCTGCTCTATGGGCATGGAAAGGTCCGCGTCGCAAAGAAAGCGATATTCTCCCGTGCTCCACAGCATGCCCTGGTTGACGGCCCAGCCTTTCCCACCATGGGGGACGCTAATCAGGTGGACGCCGGGGTGTAGCTCTCCGAAGGCGCCAACCAACGAGGCTGTCTCATCCGTACTCCCGTCGTCCACCACAACCAACTCCCAGGTGTAATCCTGGGTGCCCAGATATGCCACCATCTTGCTGAGGGTGTCACCGATGCGCGATTGCTCGTTATAGGCGGGGACTACCGTCGAGAGGAAGGGCGGTTCCCGCCCTGTGGAAACCTGGTCCTTAGCCATTCCAAGTTTTTCCAGACCTTAGTATCCCTAGTCCTCCCTCTCCAGGTGGAAGGCCCTATGCAGGGTGCGTGCCGCGTCCAATACCTTCGCCTCTGATGTGATACAGGTTATTCGGATCTCCGAGGTGGTTATCATGTCGATATTGATACCGTCCTCCGCCAGGGCCCGGAACATACGGGAAGCGTAGCCCGGTGAATTCTGCATTCCTGACCCAACAATACTCACCTTGCTGAGGGAATCGTCGGTGGTCACCGCCATGGCGCCGATGGAAATCGCCACGGGCTCCACCATCTCCACCGCCTTTTTGAGGTCGGTGCGGGCAACGGTGAAGCTCAAGTCGGTGAGAGCCTCCACGCTGGTGTTTTGCACTATGGTGTCTACGCTTATCCCTTCCTGGGCCAGGGGCTCGAAAAGGGCCGCCGCAATGCCCGGACGGTCTGGAACGGCCCGCAAGGTTATCTTGGCTACATTCTTGTCATAGGCGATGCCGGTGACTTTAACTCGCTCTTCCATGCTGCCCTTCGCCCCTTCGTGGATGAGGGTCCCTGGAGTCTCACTAAAGCTGGATGCCACATATATGGGCACATTGTAGGCCGCCCCCAACTCGATGGAACGGGGATGCATCTTCGCTCCATAGCTGGCCAGCTCCAGCATCTCTTCATAACTTATCTCGTCAAGCTTCCGGGCGTCGGGCACCACGGCGGGGTCGGCGGTGTAGATGCCCGCTACATCAGTGTACACCTCGCATCGCCGGGCGCCCAATGCCGCCGCCAGCGCCACGGCCGTAGTATCGGAACCGCCCCGTCCCAAGGTAGTGATGTCCATGGCCTCTGTCACGCCCTGAAACCCGGCCACCACAACCAGCTTACCCCCCTCAAGCTCCTTCCCAATCCGGGTGGTATCAATCCGGTCTATCCGAGCCCTGCCGTAGGCGGTAGTGGTCCATATTCCAGCCTGGAGGCCGCTAAGACTTACAGCCTCGTACCCCAGAGCCCGGATGGCCATGGCCACCAAGGTACAGGACACCAACTCTCCCGTGGACAGCAGAAGGTCCAGCTCACGGGGGTCCGGCTCGGAGGATATCCTGCCAGCGAGACCTATCAGCTCATCGGTGGTGGCGCCCATGGCGGACACCACAGCCACCACGTCGGTTCCCCCATCCTTTGCACGACCGATTCGCCGGGCCACCATTTTTATCTTCTCGGCATCGGCCACCGAGCTTCCACCATATTTCTGGACCACCAGCGGCATGGGCTCCTCGTCCGTCGGGAGGTCTGCCCCCGAGAAAGCTGTCCCCTAACTACACTACCTGATGGGCGCCCTGGGGAGTGGGCCTCGTTATTTTCACCGTTCCCGCCAGGTTGGCCCTGCGGGCCGCCTCGGCCATTTCATATGCCACGGTCATCTCCCGGCCAACGGTCAGGGCCAGTATGGTGGACCCGCTGCCGGAGAGGAAGACCCCCAGCGCCCCCGCAACCCGGGCGGCAGAGAAAATTAGCTTCATGGCCGGGAACAGGGCCTGGCGATATGGCTGGTGTAGCCTGTCCTGGGTGGCTCGGGAAAGGTTTTCCAGGCTCCCCGTGGCCAGAGTCTGCACCAGGAGCGCCACCCTGCCCATATTATACACTGCGTCTTCCATGCTGACTTCATTGGGCAGCACAGCCCGAGCCTCTTCCGTTGCTATGGTCATCTCGGGCACAAAGAGGACGGCGCATATCTCATCGGGAACAGGGACCGTGGAGGAGAGCAGGGCGCCATTCTCCTGCGTCACCAACTGAAGGCCTCCGAGAAGGGCCGCGGCCACGTTGTCGGGGTGGCCCTCCAGGCCCACGGCCAGATCGAGAAGGTCGTGTCTCGACAGGGATGGACTTCTGCCACCCCCGGACTCCTCCATTAACCGATCGGCAGCCAACAGACCTCCAACGATCGCCGCCGCGCTGCTGCCCAGACCGCGCTTTAGCGGTATCTCATTAACGCAGTGTAGCTTCAGTCTAGGCTTACCGGCCCTATTTGCCTCGAAAAGGTGCTCCATGGA
This sequence comes from Dehalococcoidia bacterium, assembly GCA_965225925.1. Classification (GTDB taxonomy): domain Bacteria; phylum Chloroflexota; class Dehalococcoidia; order Lucifugimonadales; family JAGWBF01; genus CBDDBY01. The sequence continues at coordinate 2,161,855 of CBDDBY010000005.1, forward strand.
CCTGTAAACGAGGTTGCCGGTGTCCTCCGGCAGGTCACCGGCGCCCTCACCCTGGACCGAGACCGCCGGCTCGTCGGCCATCTCGACCACCACTTCGTTCCACATGTCCAGGGCCATGCCCAGGCAGTCGAAGCCAGGGCCCAGGTTGGCGGTGGTGGCGGGGACCCTAACCCTGATCTGTACTTTTTCCATTGCCTTCGGTTACCTTCTGATATTCCGACTGATAAGCCGGTGCCGGTCGGGGACGAGCCCGCCAGAGACAACGGCGGAGAATTCGGATGAGTATATCATCACAGGCAGGGCGGTGCAAAGAAAGCCCTATTTTTGGCCCGCGACCGCGCTATTTGGGGAATCGCTTTTATGATAAAATTGACTTCTAGGCCAGCGTAAAAACCTTGGGAGAAGTCCTGGATAAGTGAAAGCATCGGTAGACTCTTTTCTGAATCACCTGGTAGTGGAGAAAGGGTTCTCCAGGAACACCCTGGAGGCCTACAGGAACGACTTGTACCAGCTAATCGAGTTCGTTGATGGACGCCCCCACAACCTTGCAGTTAGCGCTTCAACACCCAGCGCCCGATTTGAACATGAAGCCTGGGGCCGGGTCGGGCTGGACCTGCTTACCGATTACGTATCCAGCCTGAAGGGCAAGAAGAGCTACCGCGACACAACCACTGCCAGGAAAGTGGCCGCCCTAAAGTCATTTTTCAATTTCTTGGTCCAGGAAGAGGCGATCAAAGAGAATCCCGCGGAATTCCTTACCTCTCCACGTGTGGGACGAAGCCTGCCCAAGTTCCTCTCCGAGGAAGAGGTCGAAAGCCTGCTGAAACAGGCCGAACAGGAAGGGTCTCCAGACGGCGTAAGGGACTGGGCGATACTGGAAATGCTTTATGCAACGGGTCTCAGGGTAAGTGAACTTGTCTCCCTTGACGTCAAGGATGTCAACGTTGATGAGGGCTACATCCGGTGCATGGGCAAGGGCTCGAAAGAGAGGCTCGCTTACATGTACCCCAGAGCCGTTCAGGCCCTCCGGGCATATATCGAACAGACAAGACCTAAGTTTGTCTCCTCCGCAGGCGCCCATGCCAGGCCGGGTAACGAAGCCCCCACGGATGGGCCTAGATACATGGGTAAGTCAAGTGCTTCCAGGGAGCAGAAGGCCCTGTTCTTGAACCAGCGGGGCGACCGCCTCACACGGCAATGGGTGTGGAGCATCCTCAAGACCTGCGCCCAGAAAGCCGATTTGAACAAACCCATCACTCCCCACGTCCTACGCCACAGCTTCGCCACCCACATGCTAAGGGGTGGCGCTTCCTTAAGGCATCTGCAGGGACTGCTGGGACATTCCAGCATTACCACCACCCAGGTCTATACCCATCTCACAACCGAGCACCTTCGCCAGGAATACGATAGAAGCCACCCCAGGTCTTGATCCGTGCAGGAGTTGAGATGAGATTTTCTGTGGGTTCCGATGAGCGCACCCTCCTGACTGACTGGGTGGTCAAGCGGCTGGAAGAGAAGGGGGAGGATGTGGTGCTCCATGGAGCCCTGAAACCAGGGGAGCCCACCGGCTGGCCCCTGGTCGCTCAACGTGTCGCAAGAGAGGTAGCCAGCGGCGGATGCGAGCAGGGGATCCTCTTCTGCTGGACGGGCACCGGTGTCAGCATGGCCGCAAACAAGGTCCCCGGCGTGAGGGCCGCCCTTTGCGGCGACGCCGAGACGGCCCGTGGGGCGCGACGTTGGAACGACGCAAACCTGCTGTGCATGAGCCTGCGACTTACATCGCCCCAGGTCGCCCAGGAGATACTCGATGCCTGGAACTCCACCACCAGTATCGACGAAGGGGAAAGGGAGAACATAGACCGGGTCAAGCAGATGGATGTGATTGATGGGCAATCCCGCCTCGCACTGGGCCCCGCCGTTGGGTCAGGCGCCGGCTAAATATTCGGATATTGTGTTGCCGATTGGAGGATACATTTAATGCCCCAGAGAGGGAGATCTAAAAAAGTTGCGGCACGACAGGGCCAGCTGGCACAGAGGAAGAAAAGGCAGTCCCCGGGGCCGTCGGGGATACCTTCTTCAACCGGTGATTTGGATGTCAGGAACGCTGGGGAGGTTGGGGAGCCCCAGGGAACAACCCCCCCGGGTTCGCCCGGGACCCAACCTGTCGAGGCACTGCGACCTTCCCCAATGAGACGTGCTGAGGCCCGTCCCACAGTCTACAATTATGTCCAGTCCGAGATAAAACGTATCGCAGGACTTTCGGCAGGAATCCTGGCCATCCTCATCGTGCTTACCTTCGTTTTCAGGTAAGACCCCGGTGCAGCGAGAAGATTTCGCTCACAGATTGGTGATTACCCCCGAAAAGCCTGGCGTCTACATGATGAAGGACGCCGGGGACAGGGTGATCTACGTGGGGAAGGCGGCCAGCCTCCAAAATAGGCTCCGCTCATATTTCGGCTCATCTCAAAACTTGGGCCCAAAGATCCGGAAGATGGTATCCAAGGTGGCGGACTTCGAATACATAGTGACCGACTCGGAGGCCGAGGCTCTGATTCTTGAATGCACCCTGATCAAGAAATTCCGGCCCGGCTACAACGCCCGGCTCAAGGACGACAAGAGCTATCCATTCCTCAAGATAGACCTGACAGAGGACTTCCCCCAGGTATACATCACTCGAAGGGTCGCCCAGGACGGGGCCCGCTACTTCGGCCCTTTCGCCACCGCGGGCAGCGTAAGGAAGACCCTGGACCTCCTCAAGAAGCTGTTTCCCTACCGGTCCTGTACCAAGGTAATCACGGGCACCGACCCACGTCCCTGCCTGGAGTTTTATATAAACCGGTGTGTAGCCCCATGCATCGGCGCAGTCAACAAGGAGGAGTACCACAGGGTGGTCCAGCAGGTCATCATGTTCATGGAGGGGAAGACGGACACGGTCGTCAGTGACCTTCGGAACAAGATGCTGGAGGCCTCCCAGCAATTGGAGTTCGAAAGGGCCGCTGTCCTCAGAGACCAGATCAGGAACATCGAGCGGGTTATCGAAGAACAGCGCATCAAGGTCGCCTCCAATCCCAACCACGACATGGACGCCATAGGAATGGCCGTGGGCCAGGACGAGGCCTGGATAGAGGTCTTCTTCATCCGGAAGGGCAAGCTCGTCGGACGGGACCACTTCATCATGGAGGGCACACAGGATGATCCCCCGGGGCACATACTGGCGGAGTTCGTAAAGCAGTTCTACCAGTCGGCCCTGGTCGTCCCCAGGCGCATCATTCTCCAGCACCCGCTGGAGGAGGAGAGGCTGATCCAGGACTGGCTGAAGGAGAAGAGGGGTGGGGCGGTGGCACTGGCCAGTCCCCTAAGGGGGGAACAGCATAAGCTGATCAAGATGGTGGCCGAAAACGCCGGCCAGGGCCTCTCTCAGAGACGCGCCAAGTGGCTGTCCAATGCGGACGCGGTCCAGGCAGCCATGTCTGAACTCCAGGAACAGCTCAACCTGCCCAACCTGCCCCGCAGGATAGAGTGCTATGACATCTCCAACACCCAGGGCAGCAATTCGGTGGGAAGCATGGTGACATCCCAGGACGGCGTCCCCAGGCGCTCCGACTACCGACGCTTTCGGGTCAAGACCGTCGATGGCATCGACGACTACGCGATGATGCAAGAAGTGCTGCGTCGCCGCTTCAAAAGGCTGGCCTCGCTAAGGGGTAAGGGGCAGGCTGATAAATCTGGAGCGCAGCCGTTAGACCCAGCTCACTCCGCCGAAAACGACGGGTGGGGCGTGGTCCCCGATCTCGTTCTTATCGACGGCGGTAAGGGACACCTTTCCGCAGCACTGGAGGTGTTCCTGGAACTTGGAATAGACTTTATACCCCTGGCATCCATCGCCAAGGAGAACGAATGGCTATTCGTGCCCCAGGTGCCGGAACCCATCGCGTTGCCCCGCAATTCCCAGGCCCTCTACCTCGTCCAGCGCATCCGGGATGAGGCCCACCGCTTCGCAATTACCTATCACAGGAAACTTCGAAGCAAGAATACCATCTCCTCCTCCGTGGACCTGGTGCCGGGAATCGGCCCCAAAAGGAAACGGATGTTGATACGGCACTTCGGCTCTATAAAGGGTATAAAGGACGCGGCGATAGATGACATCGCATCTGTACCCGGCATGACGCGGTCCCTGGCCGCCAGGCTCAAAGAGTACCTCTAAATCCCTAATCTAAGGCCTTCGGGCCCGGACCTCGTTACATTTCTACCCTAATACCCCTTGATCCTATCTTCCCATCCTGTATAGTGTTCTTAGTACTCATCCCGGACTCCTCCAGCCGGCACGCAAAAGGGCGGGGGCACATACAATGTTAAAGGTCTCCATAACGTTACCCGGGGACATGGCCATAACCTTCGAAGCCAGCGAGCCTGAACACTTCAGGGAAATGTTGGAGCTGGCCTTGAAGGAGCTGCCCAAGGAGCTGATGCAAATACAGACGGGTGAAGCAAGCGCACCTGAGCCGGGAGCTGGCGGTAAAAATGTAAACAGAGTGAAACCAGGCGGCGCCATTGAAGAGAAAGCGAAAGCCGGGACTGCTGAACCCAGTCCCCCGGAAAAATCTATCTCCTCGGGCGCCGCCGAGGAAGCCTTCGCAGGGTTCTGCGCCTCACTTTCGCCGTTGGGCGACATGCGCCGGGTGGTTGTGTCCGCCGAAGGGGCCAGGAGATTCCTGGGGATGGAGAGGGTTTCCGAGAACGAGTTGGGACGGCTATTCCAACTGGCGGGATGGCGCCTGCCGGCAGAATTCATCCAGGCCCTGCGCAACGCCGCCAGAAGCAAGTACAACTGGCTGGAACGGGTGCCGGGTGCTCCCGGCTACTACAGCGTTAGCGAGACGGGCAGGCAGAGGGTACTCACGCCCGGCGGTGACCAGGGCTGAGCCGCCCTCGGGACAGCATTAACGGCATGTGTCATTGTTGGCCACTCTCCTTATCTAATGATTCCGGAAAAATCTCGGGGTCCATCTGATTTCCAGGGACACTCGGGATGAAGTGCCACCGGCGAGCGCCTATCCCCGTAAACCGCGTACATTCTATTGACATGATTGGCAAAACCTGGTACGCTCTGGGGCGCCTATCGAAGGCGGAAACATATCGAGGGTACAGCCTGATTTGAAAGACGGAGGTATGCCGTGAGCCGTTGGTTATGGAAACCAAGTTATCTGGTGATCATTCCAATGCTGTTACTAATTGGGGTCGCTCTGGCCTGCGGAGAGGATGCGACGCCCACGCCGACCCAAGTTCCGGCAACAGCCACGCCGGCAGCAACTGCGTTGCCTGCGCCTACTGCAACACCGGTGCCCCCGACTGCCACGCCGGTTCCTACCGGGCCTGTAGCCAAGTACGGCGGGGTCGTGCCGGCGATGGCTTTTCCGGGCGTTCACGGTTGGGACCCCCACCGGTATGCAAGCGCCGAGGATATCGTAGTTAACGGCAATATCTATAACCAACTGGTGGAGTACGATCCCCTCAACGTGGGTCAGATAATCGGTGACCTGGCCGAAAGTTGGGATATAAGTTCGGACGCACTGACCTATACCTTTAATCTCCGCGACAACGTTAAGTGGACCGACGGCCAGGCCTTGGATGCCGATGACGTGGTATTCAGCCTGAACAGGATGATAGACAACTCGACGGACCCCAGGCCCAAGGCGGGGGTCTGGAGGTCCTACCTGGTTGAGAATGCGGTGGCCAAGGTGGACCAGAGCACGGTAAGCATGAAGCTGGCGTTCTCCACAGGCGCCTTTATCCGGTTCATGGCCGTAGACTTCAACAAGATACTGCCCCAACACATCTTGGAAGCGGGGGGAGATATCGATACCTGGAATACCGGTGCCGTGGGAAGCGGCCCCTGGAAGAGGGTCGACTGGAAAGAAGGCATAAGCATCGAGTTCGAGAAGAACGAGGGCTACTTCAAGGAAGGGCGGCCATTCTTCGACGGCATTAAGGGCTTCTACATGACCGACAAGGGCACCGAGATCGCGAACTACAAGACCGAGCGGATCCTGATGGGAATGTCCGTTCAGAGCCAGATGGACGCCGAGGATGCCCTGAAGCTGGAGTCCGACCCCGAGTTTTCGGCGAAATTTGATATATTTTGGATGCCTGGCGGTGGCGGCGGCCACAACATGTGGATGAACATGGCCAAGGAGCCCTTCGACAACGAGAAGGTGCGGAGGGCCATATTCCTGGCCTTCGACCGCCATCAGATTACAGACCATTTCGGGCAGGGTAAGTATGAGGTCGCCGCGCCCATGATCTCACTCAACCCCAATGCCCTCACCAAAGAGCAGCTGCTTGAGGTACCGGGATACAGGCTCAAGGACGGAAAGAAGCATCCCGACGACCTAGCCGCGGCAAAGAAACTGATGGAAGAGGCCGGCTTCGCGGCCGGATTCAAGACCACCATGCTGGTACCGACCATAGTCTTCTGGCCAGATGCGGCCCAGGTGATAAAGCAGCAACTCAAAAATGACCTGAATATCGATATCGAGCTTATACTTACGGATATCGGCTCCGCCGTGGGGAAGCTAGGCGAGGGTGACTACGACCTGGGGATGTTTGGAGCGGGGATCTCTGTTCCCGATCCCGACGATCGCTTTCAAAGTATCTACCTGCAAGGCGGACCCAGGAACTTCAACAAAGATTACGAGGTGCCCGGGACCAGAGCGCTGTTCGACAAACAGCATTTGGAGCCCGACGCAGAGAAGCGCAAGGCCCTGAACCATGAAATGCAGTTGCTGGTCCTTAATGGTCCATTCCCGATGGTGGAGTACCTGTATATGGCCTTCGCTGCCCCGGTGAGCAAGAGGATAATGACCGAAAAGGGACAATTCATTCAGCCGGAGACCCAATACGTCGCCCTGAAGCACGAACACGAGTGGCTGGAGCCGGAGTAGCACTTTAGACATTCCGGTTCGGTTCCAAAACTGAGCAAGCCTGGGATCAGGTAGGCCATACCTGGTCCCAGGCTATAATTAGGGGCCTGTTGCTGCAGTATATTGGCCGGAGGGCTCTCCTCTTTATCCCAACGATGGTGCTCCTCACAGGACTGGTCTTCCTGTTCATGCGCATCATCCCGGGTGACCCGGCATTGCTGATCCTGGCGGGAAATACAGGCGAAGGTTCTTACACCGAGGAAACCCTGGCGCGGTTGCAGCACGAACTGGGGACCGACAGGGGGCTTGCCACCCAGTACGGAAACTGGATGTGGGACCTGCTCCGGGGAGACCTGGGCAATTCCTACGTCCGTGGACTAGCCATATCAGACATGCTGGCTGTCCGGCTGCCCCTTACCCTCGAACTGACCATCATCTCCATATTGATCAGCTTTATACTGGCAGTGCCTTTAGGCGTCATCTCGGCCCTGACCCAGAATACGCTACCTGACTACATCGCCAGGGTAATAGCTTTCACCGGCATAGCGATTCCTACCTTCGTCACCGGGCTTATCACCGTTTATCTTCTGGTCCGTGTCTTCAACTGGCTGCCTCCACTCGACTACGCCCAGATATGGGAGGACCCGATCAAAAACCTGACACAGATGTTCTTTCCTTCCCTGGCCCTGGGATTTTTCATGATGGCCTTCATTGCCCGAGTGACCCGTTCCTCCATGCTGGAAGTCCTTCGAGAGGACTACATCAGGACCGCTCGCTCCAAGGGGCTGGCAGAAAAAAGGGTCGTTTTTATCCATGCTCTGCAAAACGCCTTTTTGCCCATAATCACCGTCAGTGGCTGGGCCTTTGGCATCCTGTTGGGCGGCACGGTGATAATCGAGCGGATATTCACACTGCCGGGGATGGGGACGTTGCTGCTGGACTCCATCTTTAATAGGGACTATCCCGTGGTCCAGGCCGAGATCCTGGTTATCGCGGGACTTGTCCTCTTCCTGAACCTGGTGGTCGACCTCCTATATGCCTGGGTGGACCCGAGAATACGCTTCAACTAAAGGGTGATGAAAATTAGCCTGATGAGGAGAAGTTTTGGCTGGCGCTAGCTCTGAGTTGGCCCGTATAGCCCTCACGAAATACATGGGAGGGCAGTCAGCGGCCCTGAGACAAACCATCAGGTTCGTAAGGCGGAACCCGTTGGGGGGTGTGGGCGGCTTAATCGTGCTGGTGCTAGTAATAGCTGCCATCAGCGCACCTTATGTCGCTCCCCTAGACCCCGATCTAATCCGGCTGGGTGATAAATACGCCTCGCCGGGAGAATTAAACTCAGACGGGGAAAGGTATCTCCTGGGTAGTGACCAGCTGGGCAGGGACATCTTCAGCCGCCTGATGATGGGGGCACGGATCTCTCTGAGAGTGGGCCTGATAAGCGTCGCCATAGGCGTGACGGCGGGCGCCCTTATCGGTATCGCCACAGCCTATCTTGGCGGAATCATCGACCTGCTGTTTCAACGAATAGTGGACGGCATGATGGCCTTCCCCGGCCTCATCCTGGCATTGGGGATCATGGCGGTCCTGGGAGCCTCGGAGCGGAACGTAATCATCGTCCTGATCATCCTGTTCATACCAGGGTCCGCCCGGGTGGTCCGATCAACTGCCCTGGCCGTGAAGGAAACAGTCTATATCGATGCAGCAAGGGCCATCGGATGTTCCGACATGCGCATTATTTTTCGCCACTTGATGCCCAATTGCGTTGCGCCCTACATCGTATTCGCCACTGCCAACCTGGGCGTGGCAATTATCGTGGAGGCATCCTTGAGCTTTCTGGGAGTGGGAACTCCCATCGATGTTCCCTCCTGGGGAGGCATGCTGTCCTATGCCGGCACCAAATACGTGGAGGTGGCGCCCTGGCTCCTGGTCTTCCCCAGCATAGTGATATTTATCGTTGTGTTCGGGTTTAACCTTCTGGGCGACGCCCTCCGGGATACCCTGGACCCACGGTTGAGGGGCACGATCTCATAGAGGCCAAGTAGTTCCCCTGGGTGATGGTCAGCCGGAGTTCCCCAGGGAGATGATCTCCTCCCACTCATCCTTGAATATGGGCAAGATGGACAGCCGGACCCCACGGCGTACCAGCATCATATTTTGCAATTTGGGAGTCTGTTTTATTGCGGACAAGGTCACCTGCCTGGAGAACTCCTTCTCTGCCCGGACGTCGACCATGTACCAGATGGGGTTGTCGGGAGTGCTTTTGGGATCGAAGTGAATCGACTTGGGGTCCCACGCGGTGTCGTCGGGATAGGCTTCCCTGACCACCCGTGCCGTTCCTACCACCGCCGGCGACCCGGTGCTGCTGTGATAGAAGAGTATGCTGTCCCCTACTTTCATGTCGTCCCGTATGAAGTTGCGTGCCTGGTAGTTGCGGACTCCGTCCCACTCCGCAGTCTGTCCAGGCTCCTGCAGCAGATTGGAAAAGGAATAAGCGTTGGGCTCGGACTTGAAGAGCCAGTATTTTTGATCGGCCATGGGGTACCTCGTAGTGGAAGATAGGGCGGGTGATTCAGTAGGGCGAGGGGTCCTCACTGCGATGGCAACCGCCCCCGGTCTCGCCCAGATGCCCGCCCAGACGGTGGGTTGAATGACTGCTAAGGCGAGATTATACCACAGGAGTCCCACCTTCACCTCCGGCGGATATGGCCGGGGATAGGACCTGGATATCGCGTTGACAGTGGGCGGATGTGGGGCTAAACTCGCCTTTGGCGGCGCAACTCTGAGCCGGAGAGAGACCCGATGGAGGGCACGCCACCGGCATTTTAGAGAAACACGGAAGGTGGAAAGCTATTATGGAGCAGAGGGAAACCGCGCCTCTCATTCCCCGTAAAGTCCTGTTCGGCAACCCGGACAGGGCAAACCCAGCACTGAGTCCCGATGGGACCGGCCTAGCCTATCTTGCCCCGTTGGATGGGGTGCTCAACGTCTGGGTCGGGCCCGCCGAGGACCTGAGCTCGGCCAAGCCGGTCACCCACGACTTAGGTCGCGGGATCCGTTTCTTCGGCTGGGCCTATACTAACAATCATATCGTGTACATCCAGGACAAAGCCGGCGACGAAAACTGGCGGATGTATGCCGTGGACCTGACCACAGAGCAAATCCGCGACCTCACCCCTCTGGAGGGAGTGCAGGCCCGTCCGCAACGCATCAGCCCCAGTACCCCCGAGGAGATCATTATAGGGCTCAACGACCGGGACCCCCGCCACCACGACCTCTACCGCCTGAACCTCCGCAGCGGTGAGAGGCGACTGGTTCAGAATAATGAGGGGTTCGCGGGGTTCGTCATCGACGACGACTACAACGTGCGTTTCGCGATGCGTCTCACCCACGACGGCGGAAGTGAGCTGCTTAAACCGGCCTCGCAACAGGCTGGTGAGGCCTCCGGTGTGACAGACTGGGGGCCCTTCATCAAGATCGGATTTGAAGACTCCCTGACCACCTCCCCCCTTGGGTTCGATAAGACCGGCAGTATTCTATATATGTTCGACAGCCGCTCTCGGGACACCGCCGCCCTTACCGCTGTTAACCTGGAAACCGGCGAGGAGAGGGTACTGGCGGAAAACCCCCAGGCAGACGTCAGCGGCCTGATGATCCACCCGACGGAAAAGCACGTCCAAGCGGTGGCTTTCACTCATCTACGTAAACGGTGGCATGTGCTGGACGAATCCATCAGCCCGGACCTGGCATACCTGGGCAGCTTATCCGAAGGTGACGTGGAGGTGATCAGCCGCACCCTCGACGACAAATACTGGATCGTCGCCTACGCGGTGGACGACGGCCCGATAAAATACTACCGATATTCAAGGGAAGAGAAGAAGGCCGAGTTCCTGTTCACAAACCGGGTTGAGTTGGAGGGAGTGTCACTGGCGAAAATGCATCCGGTGGTCATAAATTCCCGGGATAGGCTGGACCTGCTGAGCTACTGCTCCTTACCCGTGGGGAGCAACGGGGATGGGGGCCCCCGCCCAGATCGTCCGATGCCTACTGTGCTGTTGGTCCACGGAGGACCCTTCGGGCGAGACGACTGGGGATACCATCCTCAGCACCAGCTGCTGGCGAACCGGGGTTACGCCGTACTGAGCGTCAACTTTCGTGGGTCCACTGGAATCGGTAAGGGCTTTACCAACGCGGCAAACGGCGAGTGGGGCGGGAAGATGCACGACGACCTGGTCGACGCCGTCCGTTGGGCCATCCAGGAAGGCATCGCCGACCCCCAGCGGCTCGCCATCATGGGAGGCAGCTACGGTGGATATGCCACGCTGGTGGGAGTCACCTTCACACCGGACCTCTTCGCCTGCGGGGTGGATATCGTAGGGCCATCGAACCTGGTAACCCTCCTCGAGTCCATCCCGCCCTACTGGCAGCCCCAGGTGGAGATGTTCGCCAACCGGGTGGGTGACCACAGGACCGAGCAGGGCCGCAAGTTCCTGGGAGAACGCTCTCCGCTAAACTACGTGGAGAAGATCAGCAAACCGTTGTTGATAGGCCAGGGCGCCAACGACCCCAGGGTAAAGCAGGCCGAGTCGGACCAGATAGTCGGGGCGATGCGGGAGAAGAATATCCCCGTGGCCTACGTGCTCTACCCCGACGAGGGGCATGGATTCGCCCGGCCGGAGAACAACCTCTCCTTCTACGCCGTGGCCGAAGCGTTCCTGGCCAGGTGCCTGGGAGGGCGGTATCAGCCGGTTGGAGAGGACTTCCAGGGCTCCTCCATCACCGTCCCGGCGGGGGCCGAGCAGGTCCCCGGGCTGGAGGAAGCTCTTCTTTCCTCAGGCCGTGTGGTGGCCGAAGAGCCCCTTTAACAGCCCGGAACGTCCGAACCAGTCCCCGGGGGCCTGGAGAGATTCCTCAAGGACAAATAGTGGGAGATCGCACAAATGACCTCGCCAGAGAGTTGGTCCTTAACCCACACATGAAGGCAGGGGCATGATGCCCCCGCCTTTAGGCTGCGGTGTCTTTGTCGATTTGGGACTGTATACCAGCCGCGCATCCGGCCTTTCCTCCGCCTTAGGCAGACTCAGATGACAAGTGATTACCAAGGCCCAACGTTGGTATGAGTTTCCGGTTCGGCCTATCTATCACACCTCTGTGATACGCGAGGTTCAAAGCTCCGGCGGCTCGAAGACGTGGTCATCCGCCGATATGACCTTGAAATCAGCCATGGCTGAGCCTCCTGTCTCCTACCCTTGACTGTACATTTTAGTCAACGAGCGACAAGGAGTATCGCTACAGTCAAGCGGTTGCCGAAGCTTACGGATTCCTCCCCGTGAGCCCGATCAACTTGTCCTGGGCGCTGGCGCTGTCAGGCACTGCCACGTTCGGACCGAAGACGTGCACGTCCGGCATCACCTCACCTCGGAAATTGTCTATCACCGGTGACAGACCTCCGAAACAGGCACCCACAAGCCCGCTGTCCAGCGTAGTGCTCTGACCGGTCCCCTTGGCCAGGTCCCACTGGTGAATCAGCAGGTCTGTGAAAGGATTGAACATAAAATGTGCACCGGCCATGGGGCCGAAGGGAGTGTTGAGCTCTTTTTCCAGGGCACCTGGGGCCTTTATCACCTCCAGGGTCCTGGCGACTCCCTTGTCCAGGGCTTCCAGCACGCCCTCGGGGGGTAGGGGCCCGGCGACGTCCATGGGGTTCACCGTTATGTTCTCCGTCAGTACTCCTTGTGCAAAGCCTTGTACCTTGATGACGTGGTTGATCAGGGCTTGAACGTTCCAATCTGAGCACGGGGTGGCGTTGTTCATCTGGTCTGATTTGACTCCTCTGAGAGTCTCCCGGAATCCCTTGGCGGCTGCATCGAAGAGCTCGATAGTATTGGGTTGCTGCGCCATTGGTGCCTCCTTTTCCGTATTCTTAAGCTCCTGATATTACATCTGCCTCTTTGAGGGTTAGCAATGGGAAACCCTTGTAGTCCGGCTTCGCCGCAGAGACTGTCCTGTCAAGCTAGGGTTCACCACTGGACGAACATCGGCATCACGACGTGGACGTAACTGTCCGAGCCGATGGGCTTGAATACGCCGGGGCTGGAGGGGGTCGTAGTCTCCAGGACCACCTCTCCCTTCTCCAACACCGCCAGGACGTCCAGCAGGTATTTGCTGTTGAAGGCAATCTTGGACTCGTCACCCTCTATGAAGCTGTCCACCTCATCGGTGTTCTCGCCCATCTCCTCGGCCCTGGCGGAGATTATCGCCTTGCCGGAACGGCCGCCGTCGGTGGAGGAGGCAGCGTCCTCGGTTCCGGGAACCATCTGGAGCCTGATGATGCCGCTACCGTCCCGGGCGAAGATAGCCGCGGTCCTGGCGGCCCTTTGGAATTCCTGCAGGTTGAGCACACTCCTAGTCTGGTAGCTCTGGGGTATAAGCTGGGAGTAGTTGGGGAAGGTGCCCTGGATAAGTTGAGAAACTATTTCGATGCTCCCCAGGCGGAACAGCACCTGGCCCCGTGCCGGGGTCATGGTCATTTCCACTGGGCTCTCCTGATCACCCAGGAAACGGTTGACCTCATTAAGAGACCGGGCCGGGAGGAGGAGGATGATGGGCTCCTGCACGGGTTCCACCAACTCTCCCTTGGAAATCGCCAGGCGGAAGCCGTCGGCAGCGGCCATGGTGAACCGGTCTCCTTCCAGCTCCAACTTCACCCCCGTCAGCACGGGCCGGGACTCTTCGGTGGCGGCGGCGAAGGCAACCTGGTTGATGGCCGTCCTGAGGACCTGGGGGTCTATCTTGGCTGCAATCCCGTCCTCCACGCTGGGGATGGGAGGGAACTCCTCGGCGTCGGTGCCGATGACCCGGCCCTCGGAGCGGGCGCAGTTTAGCTGGAGGGTCTTGGTCCCGGGCTCCATGGCCACGTCTATCCGCTCGGCGGGCAGGGAGGCCACGAACTCGGTGAGCAGCCGGGCCGGCACGGTAACAGAGCCCTCTTCCTCCACCATGGCGCCTATCCAGGTGGTGATGGCGATCTCCAGGTTGGTGGCCGATAGCTTGAGCATGGCCTGGTCGGTGGACAAAAGCACGTTCTGGGTTATCGGCAACGTGGTCCTGGTGGCCACTGCCCGACCCACCGTGGCGAGACCTTTGTTAAGGTTCTCCTGTAGGCACGAAAGTCTCATTTCCCTCTCCCACGCTCTGCTGTAGTGCTGTAGTATAGAGGCTCCCCAGGTCGCCGTCAACGGCGCTCTGTAACTATTAGAAAAGACTGGCCTGGTTATGTTTTCCCAGGCCAGTCTTCGCTTTTACTTTGCCCGTTTGGAATGGTTCAGGTACGTTACATATCACTTCAGGGTCAGCAGAAATGCTACCAGGGCATCCACCTGTTCATCCGTCAGGTTTTTGGTAATCGCTTCGGTCATCAGCCCAGCCGTGGCCCGCTCGACGCCCTCGGCGACGCGCTTGGTCGGGTCCACGATGGACTCCCTTATGTAATCCTCTGCGAAAAGACCGGCCACCCTTGTCTGTGCGGCAGTCGCTAAATGGGTATGGTCCGGCCCAATCAGCCCGGCGGCCACCCCTTCAATCTGATGGCACTGGGAACACCAGAGGGCCTGTGGCGCCACATTGTCTGGGAAGTTCAGGTAAAGCTCCTTACCCTTTGCGACCAGGGCCGCATCAGGGCCGGTAGGCTCAGTCGGGGCGGGAGGACGGGTTGCTGCCGGCGCAGAAGTCGCCGTAGGCTGGGGAGGGGCAGTGGGTTGCGGGGCCGCCGTCGGTTGTGCCGTGGCCGTGGGCTGTGATGTTGCAGCCGGCAAGGAGGTCGAGGTAGGGACAGCTTCGCTATCTCCTCCGCAGGCTGAGACCAGGAACACCGTTAGAATTAGAGAACCGGTAAGAAGAAGACTGACCTTTGCCACCTGACCCCCTTAATATAGCAATTGGCCCCGAAGGGCCGCATGCAAACTCTCTCACTGCGCTGGTGAACTGGAACGGGATTGGAAGACCCGGTACGGGTCCGGGAAGGTCTAACTAGCCCGCTTCACCTCTAGGGTCTCACCCGGGGCCAGGGCCACGCGCCGTACGTTAATGCCCAGCTTTAGAAGCCAGTAACCCAGCGTAGCCTTGCTCACTTCCAACTCCTCGGCGGTGGCAGAAAGGCCCTTCTCGTTTACCATTTCCGGCAGGAGCCTCTCCAAGGACCTCTGGTACTGATCCTCAACCCTCTGCATTAATTTGGTCTTCCTGGCCATGGCTGCCTCCTCATTGGCTGAGTTGCACTGAAAAAATGGTACCAGATGTTCTTGTGTTTGTCAATACCTGTATATGTTATTTCTTAAACTAATTTAAGACATTATTAGAACATCGGCCCGCCAGGCGTCATTAGCGGGCCACCAAGATGCCCAGGCCGGTCAGGCCCGTGACTATCGCGCCTGCGATGACCGCGCCAAGGGCTATCGCCGGCAAAGCCCGCCGGAAGGGTATCTCGAAGGCCCAGGCAGCCAGACATCCCGTCCAGACCCCAGTGACGGGCAGTGGTATCGCCACCAGCACAGTCAGGGCCAGGGCTCCATGCCGGTGAAACCTCTCGGAGTTCCGCCTCCGGAGCGCTTCGGTGCGCCATGTGAGGAGTCTACCAAGCGGGTTGCTGAAGCTGGTCAGCAGATTCCCGAACCTGGGCAGGAACAGGAGCCAGAACACCGCGGGCACCAGGTTTCCCACCACGGCCACTGGTAGGACTCCATACCATGGTAGGTCATAGCCCAGAGTCCCTGCCAACGGAACGTCGAAGCTCTCCATACCTATTGGGATCGCGCATCGCAATTCACAGATGGGCGCCATGCTCCACAATAAGGTAAAAAGGTAATCCACTTAGCTGCTCTTCCTAAGCCCGAATCCACCGAAGGACGTCCTTGGGGACAGTCCTTGAAGAAGCCAGCGGGTGCTCCTCTGAATCTGGGATAATGGTTTTGGAACAGAAACCAGCCCGGAAACAAAGAGCACCCAATAGATGCTGCCACAAAACAAACCCGACCGTATCCGCATCCTCTTTGACGACCATCGCCTGGTGGCCAATGCCGGCCTGCTCCTGCCGGCCACCCTAGCCCGGCACCTGGGCCTGCGGGAACTCGTCGACCATCACCTTGACCTCGGCGGAGCGCCGGGACGGGCGAACACTGGGGACAAGATGCTGACGCTGGTCGCTTCCGCGCTGGCAGACAGCAACTGCATCGACGACGCCGATGCGCTGCGCGCTGGTGGGACGGTCGGTGTTCTAGGCTGCGTGGTCAAGGCGTCATCCACCCTGGGGACCTTCCTGTGCAGCTTCCGGTGGGGGCATGTCCGTCAACTCGACCGCGTGAGCCGCCAGTTGTTGGCCCGGGCCTGGGCCGCTGGGGCCGGACCCGGCGACTCGCCCCTGACCATCGACCTGGACTCGACCATCTGCGAGACCTATGGACTGGCCAAGGAGGGAGCGCGCCACCACGGCTATACCGGCGCCCGCGGCTATCACCCGCTGCTGGCCATTGCCGCCGGCACCGGCGAGGTGCTGATGTCCCGGCTGCGCGAGGGCCGGGCCAACACCGCCCGTGGCGCCGCCCACTTCCTGCGTGAGACGGTGGGGCGGGTGCGCTACGGCGGGGCCAGGGGACAACTCACGGTGCGGGCCGACAGCGGCTTCTACGCCCACACTGTCGTTGCCGCCTGCCGGGAAATGGATGTCCGCTTCTCTATCACCATCCGCCAGCGCGCCAGCCTGCGGGACCTGATCGAGGCGATACCAGAGGAGGACTGGACTCCCATTCCCTACTGGATGGACGGCGCCGCCGATGTCGCCGAGACGACTTACACCCCGTTCCAGACCAAGCCGGACGCCGCGCCGGCGCGGCTCATTGTCCGGCGGGTGAAGCCGACGCCCGGTTCCCAGCTCGCCCTCTTCGCCAGATACAGCTATCACGCCTTCATCACCGACCGCGATGGGGAGACGCTGGAACTGGAGGCCGATCATCGCCGCCACGCCGAGGTCGAGAACGCCATACGCGACCTCAAGTACGGCGTCGGGCTGAACCACATGCCGTCGGGGCGCTTCGCCGCCAACGGCGCCTGGCTGGCGGTACAGGTGATGGCGCATAACCTGGCCCGCTGGACGGCGCGGATTGGTCTGGGCGAGGGGACCCTGATCACCAAGACCCTCAGGCGGCGGGTCTTCGCTCTGGTGGGACGGATCACCCGCTCGGCGCGCCGCCTCACTTTGCATCTCCCCCGGCGCTGGCCTTGGGAAACCCAGTTCAGTCGCGCCTTGGCCCGGCTGCAAGCCATTCCGTTCCCGGCCTGACGGCCAGCCTGCAACTGACCCAACGTCCCCGCAATTTCGCGCCACCCCGGTCGCGAGAGTCCCCTGCTGCGTATCCTCTCGCCATCCCGCGCATCGCAACTCCCGCATAGGGCCTTAGGGGCCCTGTGCGGCGACTGAAGACCGTCCGCCGGCCTCCCATCTACCCCAAGACCCCAGGCCATCTCCCCTGTAGCTCCCTCACCCACCCCCTTCCGCTGCCCTCACGCCGTCCATCGGTGTCCTTCGGTGGATTCGGGCTAAGGCGAAAGTTTGACCATCCCGTACTATAACGGCCCTGGATACGGTGCGCAACTCTTTACAACCCCAGTTGGACATATTTGCCCAACAATAGTAGTCTCGGGTTTGCATTCTCTCCTCTCCCCTGGTGGGAGTCCGCCGGAGGCGGATGAGGTGAGGGGGAAGGAATCCTAATGGAGCGAGGGATGAAATTAGGTAAATTCCCCCCGGAGCTGCTGGAACGGCTCCGGGGGAAAGTAGAGATCAAGGACGACAGGGTTATCCTTGGCCCCAAGCTGAGAGAGGACGCCGCCCTGCTGGACTACGGGGACCAGGTGCTGGTGGCCAAGGCCGATCCTGTGACCTTCGCCAACAACCAGATCGGCCGGTACGCGGTCCATGTGAATGCCAACGACATGGCCTGCTGCGGCGCCACGCCCCGCTGGTACCTGGCGACGGTGCTGCTCCCCGAGACCTGTGACGAGAAGGATGCCGAAGCCATCTTTGACCAGATCCTTGAGGCCTGCGCCTCTCTGGGGGTCTCTCTGGTGGGCGGCCACAGCGAGGTAACCAGGGGACTCAGCCATCCTATCATCGCGGGCTGCATGCTGGGCGAAGCAGAAAAAGGTAAAATAGTAACGTCCGGTGGGGCCAAGGACGGGGACAGCATAGTGTTGACCAAGGGTATCGCCCTGGAGGGGACCGCCCTGCTGGCCTACGACGCTTCCGACTCACTTCAGAAAGCAGGGGTTGGGCCGGAGGTAATATCCGCAGCAAAGCAGTTACTTTTCTACCCAGGTATAAGTGTAATCAAGGATGCCCTGATGGCCTGCTCCGCGGTAACCGTGAACTCCATGCACGATCCCACCGAGGGCGGGCTGGCCACCGGCCTGTGGGAGGTGTCGGCAGCGGCCGGAGTGGGACTGGCCGTGGAGGATGGCAGCATACCCATTCTGCCCGAGTGTGCCGAGCTCTGCCGGGCCCTGGGGTTGGACCCCCTGGGGCTGATGGCCTCGGGGGCGCTGCTGATCACCCTTCCGCCCGAAAATGTGCCCAGGCTGCAATCCGCCCTGGAGAAGGAGGGCGTCGATGCCTACGAGATCGGCCGCATCACAGGCCCCGAGGAGGGGGTCCACATCATAAGGGGCCACCAACTGGAGCCCCTGCCCCACTTCGATAGGGACGAGCTGGCCCGGTTTTTCGGTGACGAAGAGCAGCAGCCTGGCTAGGCGACTATCGAACCGCTAACCTTCGTATCGCGGCTTCAAGCGCACTTGCAGAAATACTTCCAGCAGTGACAGGAGTTCATAGCGCCTCGCCGATGGCAGCAGAATGTTCACGCGACTAGTCTCGGATTTAATCCAGTCACCTGTGGTGGACGGGTTGAACCCCGGAGTGCCATTCATCGTAGCATATCTGGCAAGCGACCCAGCCAAAGTGCTAATGGCGCTATCTGGATTGTAATGCTGGCTGGCATATCGGGCATGTGACTTCGGCCCGGCCTTTCCTAATCTTAAGCCACTCACCATTCCGACAGAAGCCGTAGACTGCCATCCTCCCTGTTGGTAGGCGCGCGGGAGGAACGTGAGGTGCAGGCCTAAATTCAACAGAATACTCGGCTGACATTATTGGGTCTCCGGCGAGTTCAGACACGGCTTCGAAGTCGGCCAACGCAGCCATCACTTCAGCACGCCAATCTAGCACGTGCCCACCTCCACAATGGGTCGCTCCACTCCACAAAGAGAAACTCCATGCCAGACAGGCTTGGTTCTAACCATGGTCCCTCGCTCCCTATACCGGCCGGTACCTCTCCACGACCTCCCGTAGCTGGGGCAAAGTTATGTTGCCGCCGCTGACCACCAGCGCCACTTTCTTGCCCTTTAGCTCGTCCCTGGACTTGATGGCCCCGGCTAACGTGGCGGCGCCGGCGGCCTCGGCCAAGGTGTGGGCCTTCTCTATCAGTATGGCCACAGCCCGGCTTATCTCGATGTCGGTCACCAGCAGGAAGTCGTCCAGCAGGTCCCACAGGATTCCCTGGGTCAGCTCATAGCCCGTCCCGGTGGCGAGCCCCTCGGCCCTGGTCTCCATGGGCGCCTGGGTAATCCGCCGGTTCTTCCAGGAGAGGTAGCCCGCCGGCGCCTCCGCCGACTGTACGGCGATTACCCTTATCTTTGGGTTGACGGCTTTGGCCACGATACAGGCGCCCGCAGCCCCGCTGCCTCCTCCCAAGGGGACGAAGATGGCCTCCACGTCGGGGAACTCCTCGATGATCTCCAGAGTCTCCGTGGCCACCCCGGCGATTAGCAAGGGTTCGTTGGCAGCATGAACGAACCTGTATTCCTCTTCCTTGGCCAGGCTCTCGCAGTGCTCCCTGGCCTCGTCGAAGTTCCTACCGTGAAAGACCAGCTCCGCTCCCAGGTTCCTCATGGACTCCACCTTTAAGGGATTGGCACCCTCTGGCAGGACGATGACGGCTTTCGTCCCAAAGAGCTTGCAGGCGTAGGCTATGGACTGGCCGTGGTTTCCCGAGGATGCGGTGATGACGCCCCGGTCACGTTCCTCTTGCGGCATGTGGGCCATGAGGTTTATCCCGCCCCGGGGCTTGAAGGAGCCTAGGACCTGATGGTTCTCGTGCTTGAGGCGCACCTCCGCCCCCATAAGCTGGCTCAGGGCAGGGTAATGGTGGAGAGGAGTGCGGACCACATACTGGGCTATGGTCTTCCGGGCCTCCAGGACGTCATTCTGGGTGGGCCGGGTCATTGTTGCACCCTTTTTTATTAGAAGGCACGGGCCGGTATTAGTGAAAATCGCTGGGGCTTTGGCCGGATTTTCAAAACTGGATTAGACCAGGACTAATTTTGAGGGCAAACCAAGACGCCGAATAGATAATGTATGGGCGAGGCATGCCTCGCCCATACGCCGATACGCTACGAACGATATCCCCTATTCAGCCTTGAGGTTGACGGGCACGACGCCGGGGCCCCACCACCTGTCCCACATGTCGTCCACTTTGCCCTGGACGTACTGGGTGTCTTCTGGGGTGAAGTGGGCGAAGCGCCCCTGGCGTGTCAGATAATCTTCCACGGGTTTGCGCTTCCTCATCCCTTTGGCGATGGCCTTGGAGGCTCCGTTGAGAATCAGCTCGCCGTCTATAATTTCGTATAGTACCCACAGCCCTGTCTCTATGGCCAGCATGCCCAACTCGTGGGAGAACTTCGGATCGTAGTCCCAGCCCTTGGGACAGGGGTCGATGCTGTGGATGAAGGTGGGGCCCCCTATGGTCAGGGCGCGGCGCACCTTGTTGGTCATGTCCAGGCCGTAGGAAGCGCAGGCTGTCGCCACATAGCGGCACTCGGGGTGCCCCGCCGCCAGCATGCCCACCATGTTCTTCTTCCAGCGGGTGTTCATGATGCGGTGTACCTTGCCCGGCGGGCTGAAAGTCGAGTTTGCCCCCCAGGGTGACATGCCCGAGACCTGGATATCGGTGTTGGCGTAGGACTCGTTATCGTACATCAGGATAAGCAGGTTGTACTCGGTGTGGGTAAGGGCGGCGGAGATTGCCGAGAGCCCCATGTCCGCGCCACCGCCATCACCACAGAAGGCGATGACGTTGATGGGCTCCTCCTTCATCTTCCCCTTACGCATCAGGGCTTTGAGACCCGCGGCTGTGCCCGTGGCGGCCGAGCCCGAGGAACCAAGCTGGGTGTGCATCCAGGGCACGACCCATGGCGTGGTGTAGTAAGTGGTGTTGGCCACGTACATACAGCCGGTGCTGCCGACCACCACCGTCCGGGGGCCTGCGGCCTTGATCATGAGGCGCATAACCAGGGCGGACTCACACCCCTGGCACGTCCTGTGGCCCGAGGTGAACATCTCTTCTACAGGTATGTTCTTGACCCCTTTTACCTGAGGCAAATCTGTTATAGTGGCCATCGTTTACTCCCTTACTCCTATCCAGTAGTTCTCTTGCTCCGGTTTGCCCGTTTCCAGGGCCTCGAATATCTTGTGGGTCATCTGGCTGACATCGTTGACCCTGATCTCCCTGCCGCCCAATCCCGCTATGAAATTCAGGACCATGGGCCTATCTGGCAGGGAATACAGCGCGGACCTGATCTCGTGGAACAGCACCCCTCCATAATAAGGAGCGCCGAAGGAGTAGTCCCTGTCGACTACCCCTATCGCCTTGAACCGGGAAAGGGCGGCGGCTATCTCCTCGGTGGCGAAGGGGCGCAGCCACTTTATTCGGAAGAACCCGACCTTTGTGCCCTGTTCCCTCATCTTGCGCACAGCCACCCTCATAGTCATTGAGAGGGTGCCCATGCCCAGAAAGACCACGTCGGCGTCCTCGGTCATATACTCCTCGTAGAAGGGGCTGGGGTCGCCGCGGCCGAAGATGTCTTTGAACTCCTGGTGAGCTTCCTCGATCACCCCCTTGGAGCGGCGCATGGCCTCGTCGGTCTGCTTTCGTATCTCCATCAGCCAGTCCTCATTGACCTGGGGAGCAATGGTGATGGGGTTGTCCGGGTGTAGCAGCAAGCTGCCCCGGTCGTAGGGAGGCAGGAACTTATCCACCAGGCTTTTGTCCGGCACCTTGACCAATACCTGAGAATGGGTGAGGAAGGAGCCGTCGGTGCTGATGGCGCAGGGAAGGAACACCCTGGGGTCCTCGGCCACTCTCCATGCAATGAGGGCCGTGTCCAGGGCTTCCTGGGCCGTGGAAACCCAGTTGAGCATCCAGCCCAGGTCCCGCACCGCCATGGCGTCGTTGTGCTCCACACCAAAGGCCCCCGGGTCGTCCAGGGCCCTGTTGCCCACCATGGCCACCACCGGCAGCCGGAGACCGGCGGTTACGGTGATGGCCTCGAAGGCGTAGAACCAGCCCACCCCGCTGGAGCCTGAAAACACCCTGGCCCCGACGGAGGAGGCGTGTTTGACGATCTCGAACTGGGAGTGCTCGCTCTCCGCCACGATGAACTCGCAGTCCAGGTCGCCGTCGGCCCTGAGCTTGGCCACGTATTGCATGACTGTATCGTAGGGACGGATAGGATAGGCTGTGATAACGTCCACGTCTGCCAGGGAGCAGGCCACTGCTATGGCCTCGCTGCCACTGATTAGCTGCTCTTGTTCGAGGGTCTCGGCTATTGTCATCAAGCCTCCTTAATTCCTTCCCACTAAGTGTGACGGAAGTTACTCCTGGACCTGGGTTATCTCCTCTTTATACTGGCCCACGTGATGGAAGCCATGGGACCTTACCTCGGTCTTTTGCTTCTGGATCAGTCCCATCATCCACTCCTTGTAGCCGTCCTTGTCCTTTGCCCACATCTCCCACTGGCTGGCGTTGTCGCTGAACGCCGCCTCGTTGACCATGGTGACGCAGTCGGCCACCGGACACACCGCCTCGCATACACCACAACCGCAGCAGGCCTCCATGTTGGCATCGTACAGCCCGTCGGGGGTGACGTCGAAGCAGGTATCGGGACACTGGAGCCAGCAGAGGGTGCACTTGATGCAGGTATCGAAGTCTATCACCGGACGCATGGTGCGGCTGCTGAATTTTTTAAAATAAGGGTTCCTTTCAGGCTCGTACCCAGCATCTCCGCCGCGGAATCCCCCTCCCTCGGGAATGGCCCTGACGACGATCCCTTCTTCCATCTGAGTCCATCCGGGTTTGTCGAAGCTGAATGGCACCTCCTGGTTGCCCTCACCGGGCTCCACCATCCGAGTCTCTATGCGGTCATAGGACTTTCGGGCGGACTGGACCTTCAGCTCGTCCTTCCACTGCTCCCTAATGGCCTCTTCCATGGACTCGATGCTCACCAGTCCGGGGCAAACTTTGCAGAGGGAACCCAGGATCCTGACATCGGTGTGGTCGTCCTTGTACACCCAGAGGCCGGAGAAGCTGGCCGTCCCCCTGATCACGCCGACGTTGTAGGGTGCATCCTTTTGATGGATGTCCGGGACCAGTTCCCTCCTACCTTGGATGGATGTGACCAGGAGAGTGCCATTCTCTTTGGTGAGCTCGTTGATGGGCTGGAGGCCGTACCAGCCCCAGGACTCCACCCCTTTGCACAGGGTGTCATCCACGGCCACGGTGACGTCCACGTCATCGGCCTGGTACATGGCCAGGTTCTCCTCCAACTCCTGCTCGGTGTCGGCCACCACGGCGAACCGCTTGGCCGGAATACCGTTCCGTTCAGGGGAATCGCCATATCGTCCGAAGGCTATCCCTATCTTCCCTTCTTTCCTGGCGGCCAGGACGATACCGCGGCAGATGTTGGTAGCCAGCGTCTTCTGGAATATTCCCCGGTACACCACCTCAATGGCTACCTTGGTCATAGGGTCCCTCCTTGAGTTATTGCCAGCTCCGTGACTGCTTTAGCCAGCGGCTTCGGTCTTTCACCGACGGGAGTGTAGACAGGCTCCACCTCCAACAGATGGTGCTCGATGGCCGACCTGGCCCCCTCAGGATCACATCGCCGAATCGTATCCAGAATCTGCTTGTGAGACGCGAGAGACCGCTCAGGACGGCCGGGAGTATGTAGTGTCTGGTCTCTGGATTTGCTCAATATATCGGAGATGGTAGATATGACCTTTACCAGGGCCCAGTTCTGCGTCGCCTGGGCCATAGCGAAGTGGAAGGCGGTATCTCCCTCGACGCCGGTCTCTCCTCTGGTTAATTGGGCCTCTTGCTGCTCAAGGGCCAGTATCATCCGGCCCATGTCCTCTTCAGTGGCCCGCCGGGCTGCCAGGGCGGCTATTTCCGGCTCCAACAGGTGCCGCACCTCGAAGATGTCGCCCTGGGCGTCGCCGGAATGCGCCAGGGATGATGCAATGATGGAAATTAAGCCGTCCAGGCTCCCTGTGCTGACGAAAGTCCCAGCACCGGGCCGACTGACAACCAGCCCCTGTAGCTCCAGGGTCCTCATGGCCTCGCGCAGGGAACTGCGGCTCACCTGCAGCCGCTCGGCCAGATCGCGTTCCGGAGGGAGCCGGTCGCCGGGCCTCAGGACGCCCTCGCGAATCAACTCACCAATCTGCCCTACGATGTCCTGGTAGAGCTTCCTGCGCTGGACGACCCTGAACTCTTCCATACGATACATACTCATTTGGTCCGTTGGTCTGACCAATTTCATTCAAGTATTTATTATAGGGTAATCAGGCCGGCTGTCAATGCCAGGGTCATTCGATTGTCATTCCTACGAAAGTAAGCCGGTCCAGCCTCCTTCCCCCATCGCGGGGGCGAATTGAGGTGGGGGGCATCACCCCCATCCTAAACTTCCCCGGCCTTGCTCCAAAAGTCCTATTCCCAGGCCATTTTAGGAGCAGACGGCTGTTCTGCTCCTAAAGTCGGATTCACGCCTAGCTCGTACATGGAATGAATCAGCACCACGATATTATGACACAGCATCTTGACAAGCACTTCGTTGACCTGGGCGACCGGGGTTTTCGTCCTGACGGCCCCGCCGAATTTGGCCTTGACCATCGAGAAGGTCGATTCGACGTTGCTCCTCTTGTGATACCGCTCCAAAAATTCCCCGCGGTGCAGGTTGAAATAGTGGAAGGTCCGCTCCCACAGGGAGTCCCGCTTGTGGTGGGTGATGGCCTTGGAGTTGCTCTTGAAGGGGATGTAGGCTGTCCCACCGGCTTGCTGGACTACCCGAAGGTTCCGCCTGCTCAGGTACGCCTTGTCCGCCGAGACTTCGCTGGTGGTGAAGTTGTTGGCGGTGGCCTTCACCAGGGGCGCAAACTGCGGGGAATCGTGGCCCATCGTGTCGTTGACTTCTGCGCTGGTGATGATGTTGGTCAGAACGCCGCAGATGATGTGAGCCTTAACCCGAATCCACCGAAGGACGGCCTTGGGGACAGCCCTTGAAGAAGCCAGCGGGTGCTCCTCTGAATCTGGGATAATGGTTTTGGAACAGAAACCCGCCCGGAAACAAGGAGCACCCAATAGATGCTGCCACAGAACAAACCCGACCGTATTCGCATCCTCTTTGACGACCATCGCCTGGTGGCCAATGCCGGCCTGCTCCTGCCGGCCACCCTAGCCCGGCACCTGGGCCTGCGGGAACTCGTCGACCATCACTTTGACCTCGGCGGAGCGCCGGGACGGGCGAACACTGGGGACAAGATGCTGACGCTGGTCGCTTCCGCGCTGGCAGGCGGCGACTGCATCGACGACGCCGATGCGCTGCGCGCTGGTGGGACGGTCGGTGTTCTAGGCTGCGTGGTCAAGGCGCCATCCACCCTGGGGACCTTCCTGTGCAGCTTCCGGTGGGGGCATGTCCGTCAACTCGACCGCGTGAGCCGCCAGTTGTTGGCCCGGGCCTGGGCCGCTGGGGCCGGACCCGGCGACTCGCCCCTGACCATCGACCTGGACTCGACCATCTGCGAGACCTATGGACTGGCCAAGGAGGGAGCGCGCCACCACGGCTATACCGGCGCCCGCGGCTATCACCCGCTGCTGGCCATTGCCGCCGGCACCGGCGAGGTGCTGATGTCCCGGCTGCGCGAGGGCCGGGCCAACACCGCCCGTGGCGCGGCCCACTTCCTGCGTGAGACGGTGGGGCGGGTGCGCTACGGCGGGGCCAGGGGACAACTCACGGTGCGGGCCGACAGCGGCTTCTACGCCCACACTGTCGTTGCCGCCTGCCGGGAAATGGATGTCCGCTTCTCTATCACCATCCGCCAGCGCGCCAGCCTGCGGGACCTGATCGAGGCGATACCAGAGGAGGACTGGACTCCCATTCCCTACTGGATGGACGGCGCCGCCGATGTCGCCGAGACGACTTACACCCCGTTCCAGACCAAGCCGGACGCCCCGCCGGTGCGGCTCATTGTCCGGCGGGTGAAGCCGACGCCCGGTTCCCAGCTCGCCCTCTTCGCCAGATACAGCTATCACGCCTTCATCACCGACCGCGATGGGGAGACGCTGGAACTGGAGGCCGATCATCGCCGCCACGCCGAGGTCGAGAACGCCATACGCGACCTCAAGTACGGCGTCGGGCTGAACCACATGCCGTCGGGGCGCTTCGCCGCCAACGGCGCCTGGCTGGCGGTACAGGTGATGGCGCATAACCTGGCCCGCTGGACGGCGCGGATTGGTCTGGGCGAGGGGACCCTGATCACCAAGACCCTCAGGCGGCGGGTCTTCGCTCTGGTGGGGCGGATCACCCGCTCGGCGCGCCGCCTCACTTTGCATCTCCCCCGGCGCTGGCCTTGGGAAACCCAGTTCAGTCGCGCCTTGGCCCGGCTGCAAGCCATTCCATTCCCGGCCTGACGGCCAGCCTGCAACTGACCCAACGTCCCCGCAATCTCGCGCCACCCCGGTCGCGAGAGTCCCCTGCTGCGTATCCTCTCGCCATCCCGCGCATCGCAACTCCCGCATAGGGCCTTAGGGGCCCTGTGCGGCGACTGAAGACCGTCCGCCGGCCTCCCATCTACCCCAAGACCCCAGGCCATCTCCCCTGTAGCTCCCTCACCCACCCCCTTCCGCTGCCCTCACGCCGTCCATCCGTGTCCTTCGGTGGATTCGGGCTTAATCCATCGGGCCTCTTTGATTTGCTTGCCCCATTTGTGGCTGAACCATCTGTCAAAGACGTTGGTAGAGAATCCACTGGAGTCCACGGCGAAGTCTTGTTCCACGGCCTTGAGGGGCAATGCACTCTGTTCAATCAGTCCCTTGAAGATTGGGGCCAAGTCGGGATTCTCCAGGTAGCGGAAGATGCTGGTGCAAGACGGGGCCTTCTCCAAAAGACCGTCCACACTGGCGCTTCTGATGTTGCTCATTGCCCGTCTGGTGGAAAGGGTGGAGTAGACCTTGAGGGCGATGCCGAATACCATATCGGAGAGGGGCATCCGCGGGCGTCCCTTGCCCTGCGGCGGCTGGGGGATGGTGTCACACAACTCCCGGAGCAGGACGGCAAAGTGGTCGCCCTCGTTGGTCTGCGCCGCATTGTAGGCGGACCAGTCCTGGCCTACGGGAACGAACCGGACGGCCTTCGTCTCGACGGCGGTGCCATCAGGCCGTTCCTCTCGCTGGATGATGAATTCCACGGCATAGACGTGCTTGCACCGCTCCCCGCGCTTCTCGAAGTCCGGGCAGGTGCAGAACGGGTCGTCGCCGGGGGTAACTACGTAAGAGCCGTTGCCGCTTTGAGACGCTATTTTGTAGCCCAGGCGGTTCTTCTCTATCTGAGTCAGGGCGGCTATCGCCATGCCGCGCTGCTGTCGGCCAGCGTCACCGTCGTCGGGGTCGCCGAGCCCAAGGGCGGTAACGATGTTGAGGTTGAGTTGCCCGTCGATGTTGAGTGCCAGTTGGTCGTTCATTCTGTCTCACCTCCCTTGCTAATCTGCATTCATTATAACAGACAATGTCTATGATATGTAACATTTACCGACTGCGAGTGCGTGTTTGACAGCATAGACACTGTACGCTAAAGTAGCGGCCATGAAAGACGTTCAGGACAGGATTGCAGCCCTTGAGCAGCGCGGGTGGTCCCTAGCGGCGATTGCACGTGCGGTGGATGTCCACTACAATACCGTGCAGAAGTGGAAGGCTGGGGATAGAGACCCCTCCAACACCAAGCTAGTGATCCAGGGCCTTGATGGGCTACTCACGCAAAAGCGAGTGCCGAAGAAACGACACGCCAGGCCAGCGTCGGCGGATACCCAAGAGGGAGTGGAGTGCCAATATGACTAGCAGTTTACTGACCAAGAAACGGGCTAACGACCTAGACGGCAAAGAGTGGTTGAGAAACTCGATCTCAATTTGGTCGATCGCGAAAAACGGTGGAGATAGGTCCTTTCAACATCCTGCCATTTTCCCAGAAATGCTCGTATCTAAGTTGCTGGACTGCTTCTTGAGCGGTACTGGGAGGACGGTACTAGACCCTTTCATGGGAACGGGAACCACGCTAGTCGCTGCGTGCAAGCAAGGGCATCACGGTATCGGCTTCGAGGTTTATGAGGAATACATAGCCATAGCTGAAGAGAGACTAGCTTCATTCCCTAACAGAGAACTTTACACTTCTGACGCGTTGGAAGCCGCGAAAGTCATGCTACCGGAAACAGTGGATATGCTAATTACCTCGCCGCCATATTGGAATATACTTAACCGGAGACGCACGGCTGACTACAAGACCGAACGGCCGTACGGGACAAACGACGCCGACATTGGGAACATCCAATCGTATGATGGCTTTGTCCAAGCTTTTGTCAACGTCATGAAGGGAACCTACTCAGCTTTGAAGTACGATGCTTATTGCGTCGTTAATGTCATGGACATCAGGTTGAAAAATCAACTGTTTACATTGCACTCAGATGTCGTGGACGAATTGAGAAACGTTGGATTCAAGCTTGACGACATTATAATCTGGGACAGGCGTTCAGATTACAATCACTTGCGACCGTTGGGCTACCCAAGCAAGTTCCGGATTAACCGAGTGCATGAATACCTCTTAATATTCCAAAAGGAGAATTGTCATGGCTTTCAAGAGAAGGCTTGACCAGTCAGTCGCTTTGACTGATCTTTTGGATGCAATCTATTGGGCAAATCCATCTATCCGAGAAGGGCAAGGTTTCCGTCACACGGCATATGGATATGAAACTCACCTTCCCAAAGAAGTCCGAGAGAGATTGATCCAAACCAATGATCCCATGGCGCAGACTAAGGTGGACCCCATTATTAAGACAGCACGAGGGCTAAATTAAGAGAGTCTCCCACCCCTGCGCTAGGTTTCACCAAGCCCGATGGCAGCCCTGCTTCTTCAGCTGCTGCTCCCCTTTCTTCCTGGCCATGTTGGTACACCTCTGCTGGGGTCCGGTAGCCCAAAGCCTGGTGAGGCCTCTGCCGGTTGTAGAACTCCAGGTAGGCATTGATCCCAGTTCGGGCCTCGGCGACGGTCTGGTAAGCTTTCAGATACACCTCCTCGTACTTGATGCTCCGCCACAGCCGCTCCACGAAGATGTTGTCCAGGTACCTACCCTTACCATCCATGCTGACCTGGACCCTCTGCTCCTGCAACGTCTGGGTAAAGGCCTCACTGGTGAACTGACTCCCCTGGTCGGTGTTGAATATCTCCGGTCGTCCCTTACCCAGGGCTTCCTCCAACGCCGCCACGCAGAAGCTGGTGTCCATGGTGTTGGAGAGCTTCCAGGCCAGCACGTGCCGGCTGTGCCAGTCCATGATGGCCACCAGGTACAGGAAGCCCTTCGCCATGGGGATGTAGGTGATGTCCGCGGCCCAGACCTGGTCGACCCGATTAACCTCCACTCCCTTCAGCAGATAGGGAAAGATCCGGTGTCCCGGCGCTGGTTTGCTGGTGTTGGGACGCCGGCAGATGGCTTCCAGACCCATCAACCGCATCAGCCTTCGAACCCTTTTTCGGCTCACCAGATAGCCCTGTTGCAGCAGCCAGGCCTTCATCTTCCTGGAGCCGTAGAAGGGGGTCTTCAAATACTGACGGTCCATCAGGGCCATCAACTCCAGGTCTTCTGCCCTGGTCGGTACCGGCCGGTAGTACACCGAGGCCCGGCTGACGTCCAGCAGGATACATTGACGCACCAAAGACAGCTGCTGGTGGTCTCGGTCTATCATGGCTCGCCGTATGCTGCGACTCATAGACCGGACCTTTCCGACAAAAAATCGCGTTCCACCTTCAGCTGGCCGATGTGCCGGTAGAGGTGGTTAATCTGAGCTTCCTTGGCTTTCTCCTGGGATTTCTGATTGGTGGCAAATAGCTCCGGGGCTCCTTCCACCAGGGCCCTTTTCCAGGCGTGAATCTGACTGGGATGGACCTCAAATCGGCTGGCCAGCTGGGCGATGGTCTCTTCCCCCGCAAGGGCGGCCAGGGCCACCTTGGCCTTGAACGCCGGACTGTGCTTATTCCTCGTCTGCTTCATGTCCTGCTCCTTCACGTCGGTTAGTTGCCGGTTATTTTAGGAGCTGGACTCTCTCTTAGCCAGTTGTCTAGTTTTTGGGTACCACCTCAGACCATTCGGTTTCAACCCGACTACTTGATTACACAAGTTACAGGCGGGGGCACAGAATTCCTGAAGCTTGAGTACAAAACCACGACTACTCCTAGATACTCTGAACGTGACCAGCAATGGCACATTGGGCAAGTTGAGGCAGATCCCTGGAAATATTACCTGCGGATAACAAAGCAGGGAGAACGCATGGCTTTGTTTATTTATTGTGCGTTCCACCCACATCCATTGCTTTGCGATTTCCCTACTGGCGATTGGGAAATTTCACCCCGGCGACAAGTCCAGTCCACTCAAACTGGTAGCTATACGGACTACTACAATCTTGACTTGACGAAGCTTCGGACTTTCCATCAATTTATGGCTGACGAATTTGGTGTGCCCATAGAAACATCCACTCCTTTGCTGCGAACTGTCCTTGACAACGTAAAATCAGATCCACGATTACAAACCCGCCATGACCCGAATAGTGGATTGTTCGGAAATCCCGATTATGAAACGGGGTTTAACTGGCGAATTCCAAGGGACTGTGGGCCGCAGAGTTAGAGCGGCGAAGGGTATGGAGTTAGCTTTTTGGAGCAGAACTCGGATTTTAGGAGCAAATGGCCTTATTGGAGCAAAGCCAAACTTCCCCAATCAAGGGGGAAGGGATTGTGCTGCGCCACATTTTTATCCTTGGTGGCGCTGGTGGCAACCAGGATGATGGATTAAGAGGGGCACAAGGGAATAGCTGGTGTATAATCAGACGGGCGAACCTACCTGAAGTAGCGACGGCACATCCGGTAGGGTGATGGAGGAAGCCGGCTTGAACAGCGGTGTGGTCCCTGAAAGGGTCGACATATCGGGGCAGGGCTTGACCATAGAGTGGCAGGACGGGCACCTGAGCGTATACTCCCACAGGGCCCTGCGGCTACGCTGCCCCTGCGCCCACTGTATAGACGAGTGGACCAAAGAAGCTCGCCTCGATCCGGACACAGTGCCCAAGGACCTCCAGGCTGTGGACTACATGATGGTGGGGAATTACGCTATCGAGTTCCTTTGGAGCGACACCCACTACACGGGCATCTACACCTACGACTTCCTCAGAAGCCTATGCTCCTGTATGGAATGCCTATCCAAACTGGGTTAGGCACCCACCGTGACGGATCAGGTCTCCGGTTTCTTCGCCGGCTTGGGCGGGTTGGCTACGGGTGATTCAGACTTAATAAACCGGCCGTAGTGTCCATCCTTGAAGGCGAAAGCCGAAAGCTGCCGTTCTCCCGTTGAGCCGCACTCGGGACAGCTTGTGGGTTCGTTCATCTTGGATATGGGCCGTATGACCTCGTAAGTGCTCTGACATTTTCCGCAGAAATACTCGTATATGGGCATGGCGCTCTCAGGTACCCCCTTGGTCTTGAACTGTCCAGACCATGCCTAATCATGGGGGTCGGTCCGTCGCGTCTCCGTTGGGGAAGCCCCATAATAATGGCCATCGTACTTGAATCCGAAAGTCGACAATTGCCGCTGTCCGGACTTCCCGCATTTGGGGCAGGGAGCAGGCTCGTCTCTTCTGGCAAGGGGCCTTAACGAATCGTAAAGATGCTGGCAGGGTTCACAGTAATATTCATATACCGGCATGCTGGCCTCCAATGGGTTCCGCCGGAAGACCGGCCCCTACACGATTCCCCTCTCCGTCAGGGCTTCAATCTCTGAATCCGAATAACCCAGCAGGCCTCCCAGCACTTCTCGGTTGTGTTGACCCAAAGTAGGCGCAGGGCGGAATACCTCCTCCTGGCCCATCTTTATCGGGTTGCCGGGCATTCTATGCTTACCCGCCACGGGGTGGTCCACCTCAATCACCATGTTCCGGTGCAGTACCTGAGGGTCTTGGAGTGCTTCAGCCACGGTGTTGATCTGCGAAATGGGGACATGGTTACCCAGAATCTCCATCCACTGGGATGCGTTTTTAGTGGCGAAGGCATTCTCCAGCAGGAGCTTCAGCTCATCCCAGTTCTTCCTTCGGCCGTCCATGGTAAGGAACTTTTCGTCCTGGGGCAAAGATTTCTGGCCCTCCACATTTGCCGCCAAATATTCTGCCAGCACGTCCCAAAACTTCTGGGTAGCGCAGTGAATCTGCATGTATTTGCCATCCTTGCTCTGAAAGGCGCCGTTGGGCAGATTGGCGGACTGGACCGAGCCCCCCGGGCCGGGGACCGCGCCCCTGCCCAGATACATCTCAGACAGATGGCCCTGGAAAGTGAGCTGAATATCCAGAAGGCTCAAGTCCACTTCCTGCCCCTGTCCCGTGCGCTCCCGGGCTAGGAGGGCGGTGAGAAGCCCCACGGTGGTGCCATATGCTCCACCGATGTCTGTCACTGCGAAGCCCATCACTGCTGGGGGCCTGCCGGGCTCTCCGGTGACACTCATGGCCCCCGACACCCCTTGTATCACCGAGTCAAAGACCGGGCGCTGGCTGTAGGGGCCGTCCTTCCCGTACCCGGAGATGGAGCAACAGACAATAGAAGGGTTGACTTTTTTAAGGCTGTTGAAGTCCACCCCCAGGCGCGTTGTCACCCCGGGACGGAAGTTGTCCAACACCGCGTCGGAGATTACGGCCAGTCGTTTGAATATTTCCCGCCCATCCTCGGTCTGGAGATTCAGGGTGATGCCCTTCTTATTCCTGTTGAAAGTCAGGTAGTAGAGGCTCTCCCCGTTCAAGAAGGAGGTGCCGGCCCGGCGGGCGCCATCTCCTGCGCCGGCAAATTCTACCTTGATTATCTCGGCGCCAAGGTCTCCCAGCATCCTTGTGCACGCCGGCCCGGACAATATCTGGGACATGTCCAGGATGCGGAAACCGCTCAAGGGCATCTTCACAGCGATCCCTCCGGGGAGCGGTCTTGGATCGTCACCTTGTCCACATTTCAAACATAATGGCCAAACCTAGATGCCGGTGATCCGGGCCAGGATCCGGACATCATCCAGCTCCTCCAGGCCGTCCACCATTTCTATTATGTCTTCCTGTTTGCTCAGTTTCTGCTCGGGGAAGACCGGACGGGTGATGTCGCGGAACTTGTCCTTCAGCTCATCCCACGAGAGGGCGTTTTCCGGGTCTCCCTTGGGGTATTTCACCTCAGCCTTGAGCCTGCGCCCATCCTTGGTCTCCACTTCGGCCCAGGCCGGCCACTGGCTGGGATAGTCCGCCTCCAGGGCCGGGTCTTGCACGCAATGCACCCTGGACATCAAATCCCGAATCTCGGGACGGCCCAGGTTCTCATCCACGTACTCCTCCAGGGATGCCCTTCCATGTATTATGGCCACCGCGGCGCTGAAAGGCATGCTGAACTGGGCATCAACCACGTTCTGAGGATTCCGCTTCTTGTCTTCAGGAGCGGCCACAACGTTAAACCCGGCCTTGAGGATCCCGACGGTCACCTTTTCCACCTCCTGGGGCTTCAGGTCATGGCTACGTACTATATCCAGAATGCAGTCTATGGGGCCCTGGTTGTAGCGGCAAGTTGAGTGGGGCTTTATGCTCACTTTATTTATGTAAAATAGATCGCCCAGGCTCTCCACCGCTTTGGAGGCATCAGCTTCCTCGGAATATCCGTGGAGAAAGCCGTCCCGTCCCTCCAGGATGGTGGTGGGGCCAAGGAACCCCTCTCTGGCCAGAAGCGCGCCGATAATGCCAGCGTGGGCGGCCCAACCCGGGTGCATCCGCTTGGTCCACGCGCCCTGGGCCAGGAACTCCAAAGACCCGGCAGCCTGGCTACCGGCTATCCCCAGGGCCCAGGTTGTCTCCTTGGCGTCCAGGCCCATCAGCCTGGAGGCGACCAGGGCCGCCGCGAAAGTGCCGCAGGTGCCCGTGGGATGGAACCCCCTGCCATAGTGGTTCTGTGGGTCAAGGGCGCGCCCCAGCCTTACCATCAGGTCATATCCGGCGGTGACGGCCGTGATTAACTGCCGGCCGCTGACCCTCCCCAGGTCCCCGCAGGCGAAGGCCGCAGAGTAAGTGGCTACGCCTGGATGCAGGGATGAGTCGTTGCTGACATCGTCCATCTCCAGGCTGTGGGCCGATGTGCCGTTGGCCAGGGCTGCATATTCAGGCGACGCACGTAGTCCGGTGCCCATGACCACTGAATCCCCGTCGTGGGTGAGGGGTTTCAGGGCCCGCCGCATCGCCTCCGAGGATGGGGTAAGCGCCCCCCGTATGGCCACGCTCAGGTAGTCGAGGCAGAAATATTTGGCCCGGTCCACCGTCTCGGGAGACAAGCTTTCGTAGTCCAGCCCGTTGTAGAATGTGGCCAGCCTCTCGGTCAGGCCGGTACCGGCTTCGGTGCTCGCCATATCACGCCCTCCTGAATTATCGGACACAAAAAGTTGCTCCTAATTGTCCCGTTTATCTTATACGACCCTCGGTTCGGTGGCAAGCAAAGAGGCCGTCCCCCATTCAAGCAGGCGTGGCCCGAGATCAAGTGCTTTGGGAGGTCTGATCAATCTTGTCCAAAAAGGCCAGGCCCTCCAGAGCCAACCCATATCCCAGCATGTCCTGGACCATCCCCTTTAGCCGTTGGGTAAGCACGACCCTGGTGTAGCGACGGGTAAGGGGAGGTTTTTCGGCGAGCTGCCGGGCCAGCTCCCAGGCCCTGGGCAGGAGCTGCTCCCTGGGCAGGACTTCATTGACGACTCCCAGCTTGAGGGCCTCCCGGGCGGAGAGCTTCTGGGCCGTCAGAATGAAATACTTGCCCCGGTTTAGGCCGAGCAGCAGGGGCCAGACAATGTGCACTCCGTCACCGGGCACAACCCCGAATGTGATGTGGGACCCGTCCTGAAAAACCGCTTCTTCCGCCGCCAGGACGATGTCGCACACCGCCGCCAGGCGGGCATTGATGTAGAACGGACCGTTGACGGCACTGATCACGGGCACTTCGATATTCAGCAGGTTCGTGAGCTGCTGCAACCCACTCCGATAAATGGAGTGCCACTCCCCAGGGAAGAGGCTCTTGAGGGGCCCTTCGGTTTCGGTGCAGAAGTTTTCACCCGTTCCCGTCATAATCACGACTTTGTTTTCCGCATCGTTGCCTATATCGGCGAAGGCGTAGCCCGTATAGGTCTGGACCACCCGGCTCCACTTGAGGCTGTCTCCCTCGGTATGAAAAGTGATCTGGAGAATCCCGTCATGGCGTTCCATGCGGAGGAACTCGTATTTATTGGCATACACATCAAAGCTAGTCATGGCGTCAACTCCTGTTCCTTATTCGCCCCAAAACGGAACAGGCTGGCGGCGGTCTTCCCCAAGACCCATTCCCGCTCCTCTGAGCTGCGGCGAGACAGGTACTCCCACAGGTACCGCCATACGTTGCTGTATCCTTCCCGCATGCTGCAGGGCGGGAAATTAGACCCGAACATTACGCGATCAGCCACGAATGAGTCGATGGTCTCATCAATGAAAAGCGGGGGCACCTCGTTCAGGTCAAAAAACGGGACGCGCTCGGGCACAGGCCTGGGCATGAACTCCCCCAGGCCGCACGGTTTCATGTACACGTTTGGATACCTGGAGAGCGACAAGAGCCTTCGGTAGCCGGACTCGGGCGCCATGCCCCAATCCGCTCCCCTGGTTTGCTTGATGGTTCCGGCTCCGCCCCCGAATCGCTGTTCAATCATGATCTTCAGCTCGGGAAGCTCTTCGATCAAGCGCCGGAACTCCTCAGTTAGGAAATGCTCTGGAGTCCCTGGGCTGCTGATCGGCAATCCCCACTCCGAGGCCTTGCGCCAGATGGCCAGGGGGTCCTTTCCCGGCGACCGTTCATGGGGATAGAGGTACAATGCCTCCGCGCCTTCCTGGACCCAGTGGGCCAGGGTCCCCAGGGCGTCAGGCCGCCGTGCGTCCACTGTACAAACCACAGAGAACCGTCCAGGGAAGCGCCTGGCACATTCCAGCAGATATTCATTGTCGAACCTGTTGGTGCCTCGATTGGGGTCGTTTATACTCCTCAGCGGAATAATAAGCGCCTTATCGATCCCGTTCATCTCCATATGAAAAAGCCCAACTTCGATAGGCTCCGTCCAATGCTTTGAAGCATGTAAATAGCTGTCAACGGTGAGCATAACCGTTCCCCTCCAGCACAAGATAAATGCCCGACGGACTATTTGATCGCACCCGCAGTTGGACCCAACGGCCTCGGAACACATCATACCACTACGGTTGGATGTGCTATCCTACTTTTATCCTAGAGGGTTAATTTCTGGGGGAGTAACGTATGTGCAGGAGCATAAAGACGCTTCGAAATACCCACGCCCCGGCCACCGGCGACGAGGTCCGCGCGGCTGCTCTACAGTTCGTCCGGAAGGTCAGCGGCTACCGGGTGCCATCCCACGCCAACGAGGAAGCCTTCAATTTGGCCGTGGGAGAGATCGCTCCGGCCTCCCAAAGGCTTCCTGGCCAATCTGAGCCCTGGGCGGCGGTTGCCCAAGGTAAAGAAGCCTAAACCAGCTTAAGGGTTAGTCCATGAGGTCAGGCGTTGCCAGAGATTGATGTCCCCCTATTACAACTCCCGGACCCCGGGCATTATTGCAAGACTTTTTGCAGATTTTCCTCTAACTCCTCCGCCGTGGTGAACGCCTCGCACTTGGATGCGATGCGACCCTGGGAGTCCGCGATGAATGTCCAGGGCTCCGACGGAATCCCCCACTCCTCCACGGCAGGGACAGTCCTGGCCTTACTGAGGTCGCCCAGTATCAGATGGGGATTGTCCCATACCTCCACGTGAATAAAGTTTGCCCGGTCCTTGTATCTGTCCTTGATCCCCTGCACCACTTCCACCTGGGGGCCGCAGGTGGCTGTTTCGCAGAAGGCCGGTGTGCCTAAGACCACTAGAAGGGGTTTGCCGCTGGCCAAAGCCTCGGCGATGGTCATTGTGTAAACCCGAATCCACCGAAGGACACCGATGGACGGCGTGAGGACAGCGGAAGGGGGTGGGTGAGGGAGCTACAGGGGAGATGGCCTGGGCTCTTGGGGTAGATGGGAGGGCGGCGGAGGGTCTTCAGTCGCCGCACAGGGCCCCTAAGGCCCTATGCGGGAGTTGCGATGCGCGGGATGGCAAGAGGATACGCAGCAGGGGACTCTCGAGACCGGGGTGGCGCGAGATTGCGGGGACGTTGGGTCAGTTGCAGGCTGGCCGTCAGGCCGGGAATGGAATGGCTTGCAGCCGGGCCAAGGCGCGACTGAACTGGGTTTCCCAAGGCCAGCGCCGGGGGAGATGCAAAGTGAGGCGGCGCGCCGAGCGGGTGATCCGTCCCACCAGAGCGAAGACCCGCCGCCTGAGGGTCTTGGTGATCACGGTCCCCTCGCCCAGACCAATCCGCGCCGTCCAGCGGGCCAGGTTATGCGCCATCACCTGTACCGCCAGCCAGGCGCCGTTGGCGGCGAAGCGCGCCGACGGCATGTGGTTCAGCCCGACGCCGTACTTGAGGTCGCGTATGGCGTTCTCGACCTCGGCGTGGCGGCGATGATCGGCCTCCAGTTCCAGCGTCTCCCCATCGCGGTCGGTGATGAAGGCGTGATAGCTGTATCTGGCGAAGAGGGCGAGTTGGGAACCGGGCGTCGGCTTCACCCGCCGGACAATGAGCCGCACCGGCGCGGCGTCCGGCTTGGTCTGGAACGGGGTGTAAGTCGTCTCGGCGACATCGGCGGCGCCGTCCATCCAGTAGGGAATGGGAGTCCAGTCCTCCTCTGGTATCGCCTCAATCAGGTCCCGCAGGCTGGCGCGCTGGCGGATGGTGATAGAGAAGCGGACATCCATTTCCCGGCAGGCGGCAACGACAGTGTGGGCGTAGAAGCCGCTGTCGGCCCGCACCGTGAGTTGTCCCCTGGCCCCGCCGTAGCGCACCCGCCCCACCGTCTCACGCAGGAAGTGGGCCGCGCCACGGGCGGTGTTGGCCCGGCCCTCGCGCAGCCGGGACATCAGCACCTCGCCGGTGCCGGCGGCAATGGCCAGCAGCGGGTGATAGCCGCGGGCGCCGGTATAGCCGTGGTGGCGCGCTCCCTCCTTGGCCAGTCCATAGGTCTCGCAGATGGTCGAGTCCAGGTCGATGCTCAGGGGCGAGTCGCCGGGTCCGGCCCCAGCGGCCCAGGCCCGGGCCAACAACTGGCGGCTCACGCGGTCGAGTTGACGGACATGCCCCCACCGGAAGCTGCGCAGGAAGGTCCCCAGGGTGGATGACGCCTTGACCACGCAGCCTAGAACACCGACCGTCCCACCAGCGCGCAGCGCATCGGCGTCGTCGATGCAGTCGCCGCCTGCCAGCGCGGAAGCGACCAGCGTCAGCATCTTGTCCCCAGTGTTCGCCCGTCCCGGCGCTCCGCCGAGGTCAAGGTGATGGTCGACGAGTTCTCGCAGGCCCAGGTGCCGGGCTAGGGTGGCCGGCAGGAGCAGGCCGGCATTGGCCACCAGGCGATGGTCGTCAAAGAGGATGCGCATACGGTCGGGTTTGTTCTGTGGCAGCATCTATTGGGTGCTCCTTGTTTCCGGGCTGGTTTCTGTTCCAAAACCATTATTCCAGATTCAGAGGAGCACCCGCTGGCTTCTTCAAGGACTGTCCCCAAGGCCGTCCTTCGGTGGATTCGGGGTAAAGCTCCGGGTCTGGCGGCCGGGCCGTGGTCAACTCATCCAGACTACTCACGTCCCGGCCTATTTTATTCCGGCTAGGGGGAGCAGTGGCGCCTATGGAGGGCGTGGAGCTCTTCTCTTTGACTATGAAATTCCCCTTGGCTGTAATGCTAGAGCCATCGGTCCCTTTCACGGCTACTTGAATGCCCCAGCCGCCTGCCTGCTCAAGGTTGACCTGGACAGTGTAGACCCCAAGCTCACCCAGCGGCCACTGGCGGAATCGGGCCTTGCTTACCTCTTTAGGCCCACCCTCCGAGGTCCCGGCTGAATAATAGATAGAGACATCGGCCTCGGAAGTTTTGATAGGGTTCGAGTCGCTATCCAGCAGGAAAAATACCATCCTGTTGGGGCCAACGCTAAGGTCCGAAGAGATGACATTGGCGCTAGCCGAAGGCGTTGGAGTCGCTTCTCCTCCGGAGCAGGCGAGAAGCACGAGAGTGGCAAGGGAGAGAGAGACGACCCCGGCGAAAGGTAACAACTAGTCCGTCCCGGCGGTTGAGTGGGCGGGCCTGGAACGCGCCTCGGGGGGCAACGAGTCCTCCCAGTCGGGGATCAGCATGCGGGACGTAGATTCCAGGGTCAGGATAAGCAGAGCCCCACCAAGGCTGAAGGCTATGGACAGAGCGATGACCGGTTCGACGGAGCCGGTCACGTAGATTAAGAGGCCGGCCAGCGAAGTGGTGATAGTGTGGCCCATGAGGGCTCCCGACATCTGCCAGCCATAGCAGCCGCCCATGGGCCCCTCGCCGAAATATTTCCGGTTGATAACCAGGTAGCCCGTCCACTCTCCCCCAAATCCCAGGCCGAAGAGGCCAGCGAACAGGTAGAACATCCATAGCTCCTGGGCCCAAAACAGGAATATCACCGTCACCCCTTGGATGAAGAGGCAGAGAAACATGATCTGCTTGGCGCCATGGGCGTCCGCCAACACCGGAGTGATGAGGCGGCTGGGGATGCTCACCAGGGAGAAAATCGTGATTATCACCCCGGCCTCCACCAGGCCTATCCCCCGGTTTTCAGCTATGAGCGGCGCATAGATGAGGACGATACCGTGACCTGCACATCCCAGGGCGTGAATCGTGGGCAGGTTCCAAAAGGCCCTAGTCCGCCGTATGTGCTGATTGAACACCTTGGCCCGAAGCTTCTCCGTCGCCTTGTCCCTGACGACATCCGGTGGATCGTTCTCGGCGGCTCCGTATGGCTTGAGACCCATGTCGGCGGGAAAAGTACGGAAGACAACCGCGAGCAAAAGGACGATAGCTCCCCCGACCGCCCCTATAGTCCAGAAGGTGTCCCGCCAGCCTACGCTGACCAGAAGATAGCCTATCAAGGGAGGCAGTATGGCAAGACCCTACGCCGCCGGCGGCCCATAGTATCCCGGTGCCCAGACCCAAGCGCCTCCGGAACCACGGACTGACCGCCGCCATGAGGGCCACAGAGGAAAGAGACCCCGCCAGGGACAGCATTATTCCGAAGGCGAGGACAAAATGCCAGAGCTGGCTCGTAGACCCCATGAAGAACATGCCGCCAGCAAACAGTATCGCGCACCAAACCATCAAGCGGCGGGCCCCATACCGGTCACCAAGCCATCCACTAATAGGGGCGAAGATCGAACCAATGAGATAAAATACCGCCAAGGCTGCCCCGATAGTGGGCAGACTCCAGCCGAAGTTGCCATCGGGGTCGCTCAGAGGGGGTACCATCATACCGGCTGCCAGGCCGACGGAGCTTTCGACGCTCTGGACCAATGCCAGGATAGCAACAATCACCCAGGCGTAGTGCATTCCGCCGGGCAGCCTGGCCGGGCTCAGACTCCAATTCGGTTTTCCAATAATAGCCAAGACTTATATCGTTCCTAAGTCACGGAGTCCGGTTAATAAGCCTGATATGGGTCTGAATGCCCTGTTGATCCCAACAGATTCAGTGGAAGGGGCATGCCTTGAGCGCAGCTTTCCCCCACCAGCTATCCGCCTCGCTCTCGCCTTCGTCCTGGACGTTGGCGGCACGCTGCTCGGGTGATCCTGAAGTGGATGCGCCGAAACTGGACCCACCGCTGGTGATGGCAAATGAAAGCCCCCCGTCCCCTTCATCAATATCCGCGGAAACGGCCCAGGCACTAAAGAAGATGACAAGCGGAACCGTCGCCACTACGACGATCAGAAACGGAAGGGGTTTGGGAATACTCTTCAAAATGCACCCCTCCTATTCGACGCGGCCTGGCGGGAGACCCCATAAAGACTCCCTGGCGTTTCCGCCCGGGCAATCCCTGTGCCGATCAGCATCAATCCAAATCCCTTTAAGAGATCCTGGCCAACACTTTCTGAAATGTGTCCGCCGGCATAGCTTGCTCAGCGAGCTTCAACATTCCCTCAACCGCCTCCGGAGGCGCAGTTGCCTTCATTCCACCAAACATTCCTGTCAATTCGTCGGCATTGAGGCTGGCGCAGATCACACCAAGCCACACTCCCATCCTCTCGGGTGGTACGCTGCCAATGATCTGCTGATCTATAGCCACCAACTCCTCATCGGTAAAATTGTCTAGAAGGGCCTTTTCCAGCACCGTCTCTTCCCGGTCCAGGTGGGGCAGATAACTCCCGATGAAACTGTTGAACACTGAGTATATCCGGTTTCCCAAAGCGGACCGCTGGTCTCCGCCGGAGCCACGTATCTGGGCTCCCAGCTGCTCGCGTTGGGCATAGACTTTTTCATCTTCGCCGTGGTCCTGATCAAAGGGCTTGGTGATTCCAGGCACCCGGCTTTCCAGCGGCGGATGGACGAACCGTTCCTCATGGTCCGCATGCTCTTTCATCATAGAAATGGTGCCATCAAGTTCGTCCAGGCTCTCCCGGGCAATCCCTTCATCTGCGAAGTCGGCCATCCCTAGCTGGTGGGCCGTGGAATAGAGTAAGTGACGGATAGCCTTGTGGATAGGCCGGTACATCTCAAATCGCTGATCAGGCATGAAATCCTCCTTCCTGTGCCCGCCAGTGACCTGCCTGGCGGTGCGTTCTCCTTCCAACGTTAGCCACATTCATATTAGACGGTTCCCAACGGAGAGGCAAGCGGAAGAAGTTGGCAAGCGGCGTTAATTATGATTAACTGCACCGGTGAGCAGGCTGGCGGCGGTGGGGATACCCTGACTCTAGAATAGTAGAATGCCATCCCCACGAAGGGCGTCTGATGGACTTTACTCAACGGCGTGAGCGATTTCGTGCAGTCCTTGCTGGTGACCGGTGTATCTTCCCGGCGCCGGTGTTCGATGCGGTATCGGGCCGAATCGCGGAGGATTTAGGATTCGAGGTAGGGTTCGTTACCCCCGGCGTTGCTTCGGAAGTGGTGCTTGGGGCGCCAAACCTGATGGTGCTTACGTATGGGAGAGCTGGTCGAACAGGTCCGACGCATTTGCCGCGCCAGCAGCATCAGCCTTCTGACTGGCGCGGAGGACGGTTATGGCAACGCGCTGAATGTGATGCGTACGGTGGAGGAGCTGGAGCTCGCCGGGGTATCGGCCCTGACCATCGACGACGCCGTTCTTCCCGCACGCTTCAGCAGTGGCACCGTTCAGGAAGAAAATGTGCGGGGGATTTCCTGGCACGGAGATATGGAATGTCAGCTGACCTCACTGGAAGAGGGCGTCGGGAAGATGAAAGCAGCCCTAGCCGCGCGGCAAGACCCCAGTCTGGTTATTGTGGCCCGTACCTGGATGTGGCGCGTTGGGGGCATTGCCGAAGCCATCCGCCGCGTCAAAGCCTACGAAGCAGTGGGGGTTGATGCGGTCTTTTTGCCCGTTCTCAGGACCGCGGATGAGCTGGAAGCAATCCATGCGGAGACCAGGCTGCCGTTGATGAAGGGCCATCTGTGGAACTGGCAGGTGGAAGGCGAGGCGAGCCCGGAGCTGTCGGACGAAGTATTCCTCGCTTCCAATGGCATTCGTATCGCCTCACCGGGGCCCCTCACGGTGTTGTCTTCGTTCAAAGCGGTGTATGACACCTTGAAAGCCCTGCACGATGGCAAATCGCCTGACGACCTCCGCCCCATGCTGCTATCCCCAGAGCTCCTGGCCCAGGTTACCAGGCAGTCCCGTTACCAGAATTGGATCAAGAACTACCTGAGTTAGGAGTGCTACATCTACCTAAGGTCAAGCCCCTGATGCCCCAGAAGAATTCAGACCGTTGAGCTGTGGAGTGTGCCTTGAATCGGAAACTTACATTGAGCGTGGTAGACCAAAGTCCGGTGAGGGCCGACAGCACCGCGGGAGCGGCCCTTAAGGAGACCATCGAGCTG
This sequence comes from Dehalococcoidia bacterium, assembly GCA_965225925.1. Lineage (GTDB taxonomy): Bacteria > Chloroflexota > Dehalococcoidia > Lucifugimonadales > JAGWBF01 > CBDDBY01. The sequence goes on from CBDDBY010000005.1 coordinate 2,205,261, forward strand.
GCCGTTGTGGCGGATGCCTTGGGCTATAAACGGTACTGGCTGGCGGAGCACCATAACCTGCAGAATTTCGCCGGCACCAGCCCGGAGATTCTCATCGGACATATAGCCGCCCGTACCAGCAATATAAAGGTGGGAAGCGGCGGGGTAATGCTCTCCCATTACAGCTCCTTTAAAGTCGCCGAGAACTTCCGCCTCCTGGAATCTCTCTATCCGGGGCGCATCGACTTGGGCATAGGCCGGGCGCCGGGAAGCGACCAGATCACGGCGGCGGCTCTGGCCTATCCCAAGCGCCCCCACGACATACAACATTTTCCTCAGCAAATCACCGACCTGCTGGGATTCCTGTCAGACAGCCTGGAATCAGGCCATCCCTTCGCCGAGTTGCGGACGGGGCCGGGCCGTACCACCGTGCCGGAGGTATGGCTGTTGGGATCGAGATACGAAAGCGCTTACCTGGCGTCGCAACTCGGCCTCCCCTTCGCCTACGCCCATTTCTTCGGCATCGGCGTCGAAGACGGACCCGCCATCGTGGAAGCCTACCGGCGGGATTTTCAGCCATCGGGACATCACTCGGAGCCCAAGGTCAACGTGGGCGTCCAGGTGATGTGCGCGGAGACCCAGCAGGAAGCTCGGCGCCTGGCGGCCAGCCGCGACCTCTCAAGGCTCCAATCCGTCTTGGGCGGGGCGAAGGGAATCCCTCCCGTGGAAGAGGCCGTCTCCTACCCGTACCAGAGTAACGAGGCTGCCTACATTGAGCAGTACCGCCGGGTCTGTATCGATGGCGACCCAAAGCAGGTGAAAGAAGGGCTGGAAGAGATCGCCCAGCGCTATCAGACTTGGGACCTCAGTGTTGTCACCATCTGCTACGGTTTCGAAGATAGGGTTCGCTCCTATGAACTGGTGGCCGAGGCCTGCGGAATCGGCGTCGACTAAGTCAGCCTCGTTACCCGGCGGACACATGCCCGCGCGCCTGTACGATCCACAACATCTCGCCTCTTCATCTAGTTACATACCGGTAGTTACACCCCGGCGGTGTGATATGATTGGGCCGCCAAATACCGCAACGGAGGCGCTATAATGGCATTCCGAGGCAAAGACTGGTTCGCTTTAACCCCGGAACCCACCCTGGAGCCGGAGATCCCCGTCTGCGATGCCCACCACCACTTCTGGGACATTCGGCCCGAGCGCATTCCCTACCAGCGGTACCTTCTCCACGAGCTGGCGGAGGATATTAACAGCGGCCATAACGTGCGTTCCACAGTGTTTGTGGAGGCCAGATCGATGTACCGCTCAGATGGACCCGAGGAGATGCGTCCCGTAGGCGAAGTCGAATTTGTTCAGGGCCTGGCCGCTGCCAGCGCTAGTGGCCTGTACGGCCCCGGCCGGGCCGCCGCAGCTATCGTCGGCCACGCCAACCTGAACCTTGGGGATAAGGTTGAGCCGGTGCTGGATGCGTTGCGGGCGGCCAGTCCCAATCGGTTTCGCGGTATCCGTCACTCCGTTACCTGGGACTCCCACCCCGAGGTTGAAAACACCGCCGCACACCAAATTGAGGGGCAGATGGCCAGCCAGAATTTCCGGGCAGGGGCTAGGGTGCTGGCTCGTACAGGATTATCGCTGGATGCTTGGCTTTATTTCCCCCAGCTGCCCGAGCTGGTTGATTTCGCCAGGGCCGTGCCCGACCTGACCATCATCCTGAACCATATCGGAGGCCTGCTGAGGGTCGGCCCTTACGCCGACCGGGACGACGAGGTGCTGGCCAGCTGGCGTAGCGGCATCGCAGCCGTGGCGGAATGCCCCAATGTCACAGTCAAATTGGGCGGCATCGGAATGCCCCGCACCGGATTCGACTGGGCAACCCGCGACCAGCCCATCGGCTCCGAAGAGATGGCCGAGTCTATGGCCCCCTTTATGACTTACTGCATTGACCGGTTCGGCCCCGACCGGTGCATGTTCGAAAGCAACTACCCGGTGGATAAAATGGCCTACTCCTATAATGTGATGTATAACGCCTTCAAACGGTTGTCCCAGGGCTACTCGGCCGCCGAGCGCGCCTCCATGTTCCACGACACCGCCGCTCGTGTATACCGGATAAACGCATAGTCCGGCCAATGTACCATCCAGAGACGTTTCCCTGCCCTCCGACGGTGAAAGGCCCCCCGTGTTGCGTCAATAGAACATGTTACCGGACGCTAGGATTTTAAGCTGAACCTAGACCTGTGATTCGCATCAGAACTTTGTCGGCGATTCCCTACCCCGGGGTCGTGCTCGCCCTGTGCGTGGTGGCAACCATGGGCTTTTCCCTATTAACCCAAGGCATGGGAGTCCTGTACCCCTTCATCCAGGAAGAGCTGAATACCACCAGCGCCCAGTTGGGCCTGATCTCCTCGGGGCAATGGGCGGGTACGGCCGCTACGGTGCTGTTTACCGGATGGCTGGCCGATGTGTTGGGTGCCCGGCGTCTGTTGACCACGTCGTTGATAATTGTGGCCGTGGGGCTTCTTCTGTTCTCTCAGATGCAGTCCGTGGTCCAGGGAGTCCTAGTGGGGGTCTTGATGGGGATAGGGTTCTCGGGCTCCGGACCCGGCAACACCAAGGCTATTATGGACTGGATAAGCCGGCGGATGCGGGGCATGGCTATGGGGGTCAGGGAGGCGACGATAACAGTTGGCGGCATCATTGCGGCCGGGCTTTTGACATTTCTGGCCGTCACTTATGACTGGCGGATTACCATGATTGTAATGGCCGTCATTACCGCTACCTCAGCTACCCTGTTCTTTATATTCTACAGGGACAAGCCCGATAGCCTCGCCGATAGCATCGATAGAGCGGACACGACCACCAAACCTACCAGCAAAATACCCCAGGTGGTCAGGAACGTTAACATCTGGCTGGGTGCCGCCTTCGGGATCAGCGTCGGAGTCATCCACATGGTCATCGCTGCCTACCTGGTCCTGTTTCTGAAGGCAGACCTGGGCATGTCCTCCGGAGAAGCCGGGGGTATGCTGGCCATTCTGATGGCCGGTGGTGCAGTGGGACGGATCGGCTGGGCAATGGTCAGTGACTTGATGTTTAAGGGGCAGAGGCTGGAAGTGCTGGGCTTCGTAAGCCTGATGGCGTTGGTTTCCACGGCCTTGATGGCATTGCTTCCCTCCACTAGCTCCCTCCCCGTGGTGGCGTTGCTTGTCTTCGTGGTGGGGGTGATGACCGTGGGGAGATCGGGTGTATACGTCGTTTTTGTGGCCGAATTGGCCGGTCCGGAACTCACGGGAACCGCAATGGGCTTCAACGCGATGATCGGAATTCTAAGCGGCGTCGTGGTAACCCCGCTGTTCGGCTTCATCGCCGACCAGACCGGCTCTTACGCCATGTCGTGGTGGATGATGGCCGCGTTCTCCGGGGCTGGAATCACGATGCTGGCCATTCTAGGTTCTCGGATCCGGGCTCAGTAATTGTCCTTCTGGTAGACCTGGATGCGGTGGTGGTCGCTGTCAATGATCAGGACCCTGCCCTCATCGTCTATGAGCAAGGTCATCGGATGCCACAGAGCCCGCTCGTCCTTCAAGTCTCTGACCAGGCCCCGTGATATGACCATCTCCCAGTTGACATGGAGCTTATCATCCCCCCACTTTCCCAGGCCTCCGTCGCCGGTGAAGGCGGTTATGTACCGCCCATCGGGGGTCAGCACCTGGACCCGGTCGTTGGACCAGTCGGCGACGTAGATGTCCCCATGTTTGTCCACGGCAACGCTGATGGGGCGGTTGAACTCGCCGGCCCGATTGCCCGAACTTCCGAACTCGGCCAGGTATTGGCCGTCGGCGGTGAACTTCTGGATCCGGTCGTTGCGCCAGTCGGCCACATACACGTCGCCCCGGCTGTCGAAGCAAAGCCCCCAGGGGAGGTTGAACTGGCCCTCTCCATTGCCAGGCCCTCCCCATTTGGATAGGAACTTCCCTTCCTTGGTGAACACTTGTATCCGGTTGTTGCAGCTGTCCACCAGATACATGTTGTCTTCTTTATCGAACCTGATACAGCCGGGCCTATTTAACTCGCCATCACCTGACCCCGGCACACCCCACTTGTCCAGGAACAGCCCGTCCTTATCGAAAATGGAGATACGGTTGAGCCACTCGTCGGCCATATACAAGTTCTGGTTGCTGTCCAGGGCGACGGAGCTGGGCCATATGGCCTCGCCGTCCCCCTCGCCTGAGGTGGAACATTGCCCCAGGAAGTCTTCGTCCAACGTCATCATCGTTACCCGGACGGCGCCGGGCCTCCACTCCTGTCCCCGGTTCACCACGTACAACTTGCCATCCCCGGACAAAGCCATGTCCACGGGCTGTGTCAGTCCCGCCCCTCCCGTCGATTCAAATCTGCCGACGGTACGGTCGTAGTGGAACGTGCGAGTGGTTATCCCAAAAAATACGTTCATGGCTACCTCACCACTTGCTATATTTGCGGCAGGTTACCCGGGGTGGGCCGCCTCTTCCTTTTTAATAAGTCCACTTTACCGGGCCTTTCACACCATGTCCAGACCTATTTCACTTTATCCCGAGGCCAATAGGGCGAGATTCAGCATGAACAGGTCTTGGGAGATCGTCAACCATCATCTCCCCTGTCTTCAGGTGCGAGGCCGCACTTCCCCAGCTCGTGCAAGCAAGATTCATCGTCATTCAGAGCCAGTGTACGCCCTGGATACTCTTACGCAGAGCCCATTTCTCTCTGGGACCCCACGCAGCCGCCACCGAGTGGTCTTCCTCCCCTAGCCCGATGCCAAGCCGCCGACCTCGAATGCTAAGTGTGACCGATGCTCTTCCGGCGCTGCTTTTAGCGCGGTTTTCTAATGGCATGAGAGGATGGTATGGCTTCTGTATTTCACCTGAACTGGGTCTCTATTTTAATGTCTCTCTCAGCCCGTTAAGCAGGCCATTAAAAAAGGCATCAAGCGTCTCGCCACCCGGGGACTCGGACACGGCCTCAAAGAGGGCCTCCAATGTTGGATCTCCAAGAGCCTGTAACTTCGCCCGTATCTCCCGAGCAACTCCGGTGGAAGCCCCTCCGGTGAAGTCCCGCCCAACCGCCCAAACGCTTCCTGGATCTCCAGATTCCCTGAGGCCAGAACCAGGGCAGAGAACTCCACAAACAGCCCGGGGGGCGGTTCTCCCTTTATCAGCGTAGCCCCAACAATTTCGAGGACCAACCCTTGCAATGCGGGGTCACCCGAGACCTGGATCAGGGCGGCCAACTCCAGGAATGCTGCCCCGCCTTCACCACCCGCCGCTAGGAACTCCTGCCACATTTCCGCAACCTGCACGTTCCCCGAACCCTGAACGACGGCTGCCAGCGGACTCAGAGCCTCTTGTGGAATGGGGCTCGCATTTGCCAGAAGAGAGTCAATGATTTCCACCCACTTGGCCTGCAACTCCGGGGTGCCTGAGGCCTGGACCACGGCGGAGAACTCCAGGAAATCCTCCGCCGATGGCCCTTCGGCCTCATCCTCAGAGCTGCTGACAAGGGCATCCAACACCCCCAAGATAGCCGCCGCTCGGTCCAGCCGCTGCTGAAGCCCTGTAGCCTGCGCCTCCAGCGACTGCACCCGCGACTGCACCGTCTCCAAATCCCCCTGGACCGCGTCGAACTTCTCCTGTATTACTCCCCCGCCGCAGGCAGCCAGGAGAATAGGGAGGGCCAAGAGCGTGGCTAACCAGGTCAACTTGGAGAGTAACCTGCCATAGAAAAGACTCATCTCCGCACTTCCTCAAATTCGTAGTCATGGGTGTTAACCGACATTCCCATATCAAGCTGCCTGGACTCAGGAGTAGAGTCCCAGGAAGTGGTGTAAGAGGGAGAGGGTCTGGAGAAAGAGAGACCACCGCGTCATCCTTAGCGGGCAAAGAAGAAAGCTCGAGAAAGGAGGACAACAGTGGTCAAGGAAAGGATGGACCTGCTGGAGCTATTGCGCAAGGGGGGAATGGACGGTGACGTGGACTTCCTACGGGAGGCACTGAGAGTGCTGGTAGAGGGGATCATGGATGCGGAGGTGTCATCGAGGATCGGTGCTGAGTATGGAGAACGCAGCCCTGAGCGGGTGACCCAGCGCAACGGGTATCGGTCCCGGGCGTGGGATACCCGTGTAGGGACGATGGATCTGCACATCCCGAAGCTTCGAGAGGGGAGCTACTTCCCGAGCCTGCTGGAGCCACGGCGTCGCAGCGAGCGAGCTCTGCTGGCTGTGATCCAGCAGGCCTACGTGGAAGGGGTATCCACAAGGCGGGTGGACGATCTGGTCAAAGCCCTGGGGTGTGAGGGTATCTCCAAGAGCCAGGTGTCGCGCATCTGTCAGGAACTGGACGTGGTGGTGGATGGCTTCATGGGCCGTCCGCTGGACGCTGGACCCTACCCCTACCTGTGGCTGGACGCACTGACCCAGAAGGTCAGGGAGGCCAGCAGGATCGTCAACGTCAGCGTGGTGGTGGCGACGGCGGTCAATGGCGAGGGCAAGCGGAAAATCATTGGGATGGACGTGGGTACCAGTGAGGACGGCGCCTTCTGGCTGGCCTTCCTACGCTCGCTGTCCGCCAGGGGCCTCGGCGGGGTGGAGCTGGTGGTATCGGACGCTCATCAGGGACTCCGAGGCGCCATCGCCGCAGTCTTCGGCGGAGCCAGCTGGCAACGGTGCCGCACCCACTTCATGACCAACCTGCTCACTCGGGTCCCCAGGCGCGCCCAGCCATGGGTAGCCACCATGGTGCGCACCATCTATCAGCAACCCTCCCCCGATGAGGTACACGCCCAGCTCGACAGGGTGACCGATCAACTCCAGAACCGGTTCCCTCAGGTCGCCTCTCTACTGGACGAGGCCGGACCCGACGTCCTGGCCTTCTCCAGCTTCCCACTCGCCCACTGGAAAAAGATCTGGTCCAACAACCCACAGGAGCGTCTCAACAAGGAGATCCGGCGACGCACCGATGTGGTGGGCATCTTCCCTAACCGGCCGGCCGTGCGCCGCCTCGTTGGCGCCGTCCTCGCTGAGCAGCACGACGAATGGGCCGTTGGCCGTCGATACATCACACCTGTCGCGCTGACCTTCAACGAAGCTCTTCCAGAGGCCGATCTCGCGGAGGGGACTGCCGCCTAAACCCGAATCCACCGAAGGACGTCCTTGGGGACAGCCCTTGAAGAAGCCAGCGGGTGCTCCTCTGAATCTGGGATAATGGTTTTGGAACAGAAACCCGCCCGGAAACAAGGAGCACCCAATAGATGCTGCCACAGAACAAACCCGACCGTATTCGCATCCTCTTTGACGACCATCGCCTGGTGGCCAATGCCGGCCTGCTCCTGCCGGCCACCCTAGCCCGGCACCTGGGCCTGCGGGAACTCGTCGACCATCACCTTGACCTCGGCGGAGCGCCGGGACGGGCGAACACTGGGGACAAGATGCTGACGCTGGTCGCTTCCGCGCTGGCAGGCGGCGACTGCATCGACGCCGCCGATGCGCTGCGCGCTGGTGGGACGGTCGGTGTTCTAGGCTGCGTGGTCAAGGCGCCATCCACCCTGGGGACCTTCCTGCGCAGCTTCCGGTGGGGGCATGTCCGTCAACTCGACCGCGTGAGCCGCCAGTTGTTGGCCCGGGCCTGGGCCGCTGGGGCCGGACCCGGCGACTCGCCCCTGAGCATCGACCTGGACTCGACCATCTGCGAGACCTATGGACTGGCCAAGGAGGGAGCGCGCCACCACGGCTATACCGGCGCCCGCGGCTATCACCCGCTGCTGGCCATTGCCGCCGGCACCGGCGAGGTGCTGATGTCCCGGCTGCGCGAGGGCCGGGCCAACACCGCCCGTGGCGCCGCCCACTTCCTGCGTGAGACGGTGGGGCGGGTGCGCTACGGCGGGGCCAGGGGACAACTCACGGTGCGGGCCGACAGCGGCTTCTACGCCCACACTGTCGTTGCCGCCTGCCGGGAAATGGATGTCCGCTTCTCTATCACCATCCGCCAGCGCGCCAGCCTGCGGGACCTGATCGAGGCGATACCAGAGGAGGACTGGACTCCCATTCCCTACTGGATGGACGGCGCCGCCGATGTCGCCGAGACGACTTACACCCCGTTCCAGACCAAGCCGGACGCCCCGCCGGCGCGGCTCATTGTCCGGCGGGTGAAGCCGACACCCGGTTCCCAGCTCGCCCTCTTCGCCAGATACAGCTATCACGCCTTCATCACCGACCGCGATGGGGAGACGCTGGAACTGGAGGCCGATCATCGCCGCCACGCCGAGGTCGAGAACGCCATACGCGACCTCAAGTACGGCGTCGGGCTGAACCACATGCCGTCGGGGCGCTTCGCCGCCAACGGCGCCTGGCTGGCGGTACAGGTGATGGCGCATAACCTGGCCCGCTGGACGGCGCGGATTGGTCTGGGCGAGGGGACCCTGATCACCAAGACCCTCAGGCGGCGGGTCTTCGCTCTGGTGGGACGGATCACCCGCTCGGCGCGCCGCCTCACTTTGCATCTCCCCCGGCGCTGGCCTTGGGAAACCCAGTTCAGTCGCGCCTTGGCCCGGCTGCAAGCCATTCCGTTCCCGGCCTGACGGCCAGCCTGTAACTGACCCAACGTCCCCGCAATCTCGCGCCACCCCGGTCGCGAGAGTCCCCTGCTGCGTATCCTCTCGCCATCCCGCGCATCGCAACTCCCGCATAGGGCCTTAGGGGCCCTGTGCGGCGACTGAAGACCGTCCGCCGGCCTCCCATCTACCCCAAGATCCCAGGCCATCTCCCCTGTAGCTCCCTCACCCACCCCCTTCCGCTGTCCTCATGCCGTCCATCCGTGTCCTTCGGTGGATTCGGGCTTAAGAGAAAGGGCTCCCAGCCGAGTTCTGGTGGCCTATTCTTCTGCCCAAATACTGGAGCCGGCGAGGGGATTCGAACCCTTGACCTGCGGTTTACGAAACCGCTGCTCTACCACTGAGCTACGCCGGCATCAAAGCTAATGTGCCGCTATTTCACCTTCTCTGGGGAAAGTTGATACCAATTTTGACACCAACCCGGTGTCCATTTCCGGCCAGAGAGCGTTTGCGACCTTCATGGTAGCCTCCTTCTGCAACTCTGGCGCTATGTGCGTGTAGATGTTCAACGTCGTGCTGATCTGGGCATGGCCTAGAATCTCCATCGCTACCCTTGCAGGAACGCCCTGGGCCGCCATCAGCGACGCGGCCCCGTGCCTTAAGTCATGATAGCGCATCGACGGCAGCCCTGCCAACTGGAACAGATCCTTAAAGTGGCGGCTTACATGAAAGGAAGTCAAGGGCCTCCCTATTTCATTGGTGAACACCAACCCTCCCGATGCATCGCCTTCCCATGCGGCTCCCATCCTCTGGCGCTCTTCTAGCTGCTGCTTCATATGCCGATGTAGGGCCGCTGAGCTTCCCTACCAAAGTCCCAGGTCTGTAGAGCCTAGATCGGGCCCGAACAGCGAGCTTGACAGGTTACGGGGCCCCCTCTACAATTGCTCCCGTCCACGGTGGCAATGGCATGGTCCACCGCAAATGGCCGCCCCGATACCGGTGTGTATACCCACCCAAGGGGCAGAAGGCCGCCGGGACACCCACATATATTAAGGAGGGTGCAGATGTCTACGACGCGGACCCTGGCCAGCTACCTCTCCAATCTTAACTACGAAGACCTGCCCCCTGCCGTCATCGAAAGGGGGAAGGTCGCCATTTTGGACGTGGTGGGGAACGCCATCGGGGGATACCCCTTGACTTTGTCCAAGATCTTCCTGGACATGGCCAAGGACTCGGGTGGCGGCAGGGACGCCGCTACCCTCATCGGTGACGGAAGCAAAGTATCGGTGCCCATGGCCGCCTTCGGGAACGGTGCGTTGTCCACCATGCTCGACTATTCCGACTATCGGGGCAGCGAGAGTCTCAGAACAGGGGCCTGGATGTCCGCCCTGGCAGTACCCGCAGCATTGGCGACGGGAGAGTCCCAGGGTATCTCGGGGAGGGATCTTATAGTCAGCTCAGTGGCCGGTTACGAGTGCGTGTCCCGGATCCTCGACTCCATGGACCAGACCATGGAGCAGGCCCAGATTCTCGCGGGCCAGACCGTTTCCGTTTTCGCGGCAGCGGCTGCAGCTGGCCGCGCTCTGGCGCTGGATGAGGACCAGATGCTATCGACCCTGGGAATGGCTGGCATATACACGCCGGTGCCGGCGGGCTTAAACTACTCCGGCCAGGAAGGGCTCAGGCCCCGGAAGGACATCAAGCAGGGCTGGGCATGGTTTTGCATGACCGGCACCTTTGCCGCAGTCTCCGCCCAGAAGGGCCTGAAGATGTTGCAAGAGAACAACATCCTGGATGGAGATAGAGGACTTTGGCGGATGCTGGGGATGGATGTGTTCAAGGAGGAGCGGATCACAGCAGACCTGGGTGAAAGGTTCCAGATCAACAAGTTCCAAACCAAGGTGATCTCTGGGTGCTCCGTGACCCATACCGCCATAACTTCCCTGAGAGAGCTGGTCAGGGACCACGGAATCAACCCAGGCGATATCGATAAGGTCGACGTCATCACTGCCAAGGGGGCCGGGATCGGTTTTGACGACCAGGAGCCCCAAGGCCTGGTGGACAGGCAGTTTAGTATGCCTTACCAGGTATCAGCATCACTTTTCGCCGGAGATCCAGGTCCCAACTGGTACTCGGACAAAATGGCCAAGAGCCCCGAGATCACCAACATGATGAAGCGGGTGTCCCTCTCCTTCGACGAAGAGTGCGAGCGGATATGGCGGGAGCAGCTCATCCGGGTGAGCAAAGTTCACGTTGTCACCAATGACGGCAAAAGATATGAAACCCGGACCGATGGGACGAAGGAGGATCGGTCCGGTGGGAAAGTGGAGAGCGCGGAGGAGATCCGGAAGAAATTCATCACCACCACTTCCCAGGTGATAGACGGTGGGCAAGCCCACGACATTGCCAACACCATCGAGAACCTAGATGAGGTGGGCAATGTCTCCGAACTGATCCATCTTCTACGCGTGCCAGCGTAGGCCTACTCGCCTGCCCTAGCGAGGAACCCTTCCCTACTCGAATAGGAATTGCGACTCGGCTCCGGCTTCAAATACGAAGACCTGCCCCCTGAGGTGGCCGAAAAGGGCAAGCTGTGTATCTTGGACGCCCAGGGGAACCGCATCGGGGGTTACGCCCTGAAACGGTCCAAGACCTTCCTGGAGCTGTCCAAGGGCATGGGAGGCTGTGGATATCTTGGTCTGGAGGCCTAATTTCTGACACCAATTTTGACACTAACCCTGACACACGTCGGGGTACATCAGGGAACAAAACACATAGGCGGTCTGGGGAAACTAGACCGCCTGCGTATCTGGGGGAACGCTGGGGACGAAGGTATTCAGCTTACGAAACCGCTGCTCTACCACTGAGCTACGCCGGGTTAGATATAAAATGAGATTTCCAAGAAGGTCTGTACTCCTGGATCTGCACAGAATGGGCACGGTGTTTTGAACGCCTACTCTCTAGACGCCGAGTCCTCCCACTCCAGAGGCCGCAGCAGCCACGGTACCAAGCCAACCCGTTGGCCTGATGTTGGTGCCCACGATCTCCACCCGGGTGGCGACAAGCTTCTCCCGGGCCTTATCTTTGACCTCGGCGCTGTGGAAAGCCCCGATCATGTCCCGGATGGACTCCTGCCGCTTCTCTTCTGTCAGGGACAGGAGCTGGTTGATCCGTCCCTTCATCATCGGCTTGCGCATCATGTGGGGCACCCCCCACGGCATCTTCATCATGCCCACCATGTCGCTCCGCCAATCCCCGGTTTCCCCACCGCTCTTCTTTCATCCGAACATACCCATGAATCCTATTTGAGACCTCCTTCTCGGTCTGTATTTTGATGGGCTCTTGACCTAGTCCCTAACCCATCACCTATTTCTATGCAGACTGGGTGGAAGAGGTGCAGTTGGCAAGCGGAAAGAGAAGCACCACTACTTCGATATGATGACCCTGCTCCAACAGGTGTGGGTTACCAGACAGGCTAGTGCTCTAACGCATCAGAAATTGAATCAGGGGACCACCCTTTGCTGGTCCCCTGATTATTTCGGGCATAAATCGGCAATGTATCGCTTATTTGACGGAGGAGACCAGGGGCCCGGCTTAGCTGGAATATGGGCGACAGGCCCTCCAATTTTCGAGGGTTAAATGCTCCATCCTGTCGACAATCTAGGACCACATGGCGCCGGGGGCAGCCCAGTTCATAACCTCATGCCGCCGGCGGAATATTCTGGTTGACCCGGAAGAAATTGGTGGGATCGTACTGGTTTTTCAGGACTACCAGCCTCTCATATTTTTGGGGGTCATAGGCCGCTTTGATCCGGTCGGCGCCTTCGTCACCCAGGAAGTTGACGTATACGCCCTCCGAGTAGGGCTGCATTGCCGCTGAAAAGTCCCTGGCCCACTGAATGTGCGGCCCGGAGTCGCCCTCGGTCCAGGAAGCGTTACAGTTTAAGGCATGGGCCGCCTTCCGATGGCTGTAGGCCGTGGCATCTTCGGCCACACCAGCCACGGCCCCTCCCAGCTGAAACATCGCCACTATGGTATTGGGAGAGGTTATGGCCTCGGAATGGGCTACTATGGTGTCGATTGCGCCGTCGCTGAGGACCGCCAGGTCGTCGGACTTCCAATAGTAGTTGCGTCCCGGCGGCTGCATGGGGTCCAGCATGGCCTGGTGGGTGGTGAACGGCTTCGGCGATATGACATCGGCCACGGGAATACCAAACAGCCGGAGGGGCCGCAGGACGCGTTCTCCTTCTTCCACCGGGCCGGCGTAGCAGACGAATATGCCCGCCATGGGCTTTCCGTGCATCTCCACAGGCAGGAATGGGGCCGGTGGAGCGATGCGCAGGGCGAAGACAGTGCCCAGCTCCCGGGGTGCCCTTGCAAGGAAATCCAGATAGAAGCGCAACAACTCTCGTGCCTTCGACATCGGATGCACCACCAGGCCGGCCAGGACCGTGGGGCCGATGGAATGCATCTGGTACTCAAAGGAGGTGACGATACCGAAGTTGCCTCCTCCACCTCGAATACCCCAGAACAGCTCGGGATTCTGCTCCTCGCTTGCCGTCACCAGCTCTCCATCGGCGGTTACGACGTCGGCGGAGAGCAAATTATCGCAGGTGAGGCCGAACCTGGGTGAGATCCAACCGAATCCGCCGCCTAGAGTAAGGCCCGCGATCCCTGTGGTGGACACTATGCCGGCGGGAACGGCCAGGCCGAATGCCTGAGTCTCGTGGTCCAGGTCCCCCAAGGTAAGACCAGGCTGAGCGCGGGCCCTGCGTCCAATGGGGTCGACATGGACGCCCCTCATTGGAGAGAGGTCGATGACGAGACCGCCGTCACAGAGGGCGGAGCCCGCGACGTTATGGCCTCCTCCACGGACGGCGACCAGCAATTCTTGATCACGGGCAAACCTGACCGAACTGATAACGTCGGCTACGCCGGTGCACCGAACGATCAGGCCGGGCCGTTTGTCTATCATCCCGTTCCACACCTTGCGGACTGCTTCATATTCGCCATCTTCAGGACAGACCACCTCTCCCCTGAGCTTCGCCTTGAACTCCTGGATGGCGGCTTCCTTGACAACTTTCCCATTTTTGTTTAGCACAGCCTGGCCTGTCATCGGCGCCTCCCGCCTTTCAGTGGACTCGCCACGTCGATACTCCCATTCTGTGGGTTTCTACCAAACAGTCTAAAGGGAGTTTCTTCGAATGCAAGTCCACAAAATGGGTCAAACTCAACAGATTTAGTGATATACCCCGCTAATGCGATTTTATGGTCAGTTCTGTCTCGTCGCGAATGAGGCCGGGATTCCCGAGCGGTGGACGCCTATTATAGTGCGGGAATTGCTGCCGGCCACCCACCGGCAATCGGGTAACGGTAACTGGAATCGGTATAGACCGGATCGTTGGCGGCAAGCCCGTGGAACACTGGGAGAGCTTCGACCAGGTGGGTATGATGCAGCAGCTTGGCGTTATCCCCGCGCAAGCTTAGCCCGAATCCACCGAAGGACACGGATGGACGGCGTGAGGGCAGCAGAAGGGGGTGGGTGAGGGAGCTACAGGGGAGATGGCCTGGGCTCTTGGGGTAGATGGGAGGGCGGCGGAGGGTCTTCAGTCGCCGCACAGGGCCCCTAAGGCCCTATGCGGGAGTTGCGATGCGCGGGATGGCGAGAGGATACGCAGCAGGGGACTCTCGCGACCGGGGTGGCGCGAGATTGCGGGGACGTTGGGTCAGTTGCAGGCTGGCCGTCAGGCCGGGAACGGAATGGCTTGCAGCCGGGCCAAGGCGCGACTGAACTGGGTTTCCCAAGGCCAGCGCCGGGGGAGATGCAAAGTGAGGCGGCGCACCGAGCGGGTGATCCGTCCCACCAGAGCGAAGACCCGCCGCCTGAGGGTCTTGGTGATCACGGTCCCCTCGCCCAGACCAATCCGCGCCGTCCAGCGGGCCAGGTTGTGGGCCATCACCTGTACCGCCAGCCAAGCGCCGTTGGCGGCGAAGCGCCCCGACGGCATGTGGTTCAGACCGACGCCGTACTTGAGGTCGCGTATGGCGTTCTCGACCTCGGCGTGGCGGCGATGATCGGCCTCCAGTTCCAGCGTCTCCCCGTCGCGGTCGGTGATGAAGGCGTGATAGCTGTATCTGGCGAAGAGGGCGAGCTGGGAACCGGGCGTCGGCTTCACCCGCCGGACAATGAGCCGCACCGGCGGGGCGTCCGGCTTGGTCTGGAACGGGGTGTAAGTCGTCTCGGCGACATCGGCGGCGCCGTCCATCCAGTAGGGAATGGGAATCCAGTCCTCCTCTGGTATCGCCTCGATCAGGTCCCGCAGGCTGGCGCGCTGGCGGATGGTGATAGAGAAGCGGACATCCATTTCCCGGCAGGCGGCAACGACAGTGTGGGCGTAGAAGCCGCTGTCGGCCCGCACCGTGAGTTGTCCCCTGGCCCCGCCGTAGCGCACCCGCCCCACCGTCTCACGCAGGAAGTGGGCGGCGCCACGGGCGGTGTTGGCCCGGCCCTCGCGCAGCCGGGACATCAGCACCTCGCCGGTGCCGGCGGCAATGGCCAGCAGCGGGTGATAGCCGCGGGCGCCGGTATAGCCGTGGTGGCGCGCTCCCTCCTTGGCCAGTCCATAGGTCTCGCAGATGGTCGAGTCCAGGTCGATGCTCAGGGGCGAGTCGCCGGGTCCGGCCCCAGCGGCCCAGGCCCGGGCCAACAACTGGCGGCTCACGCGGTCGAGTTGACGGACATGCCCCCACCGGAAGCTGCGCAGGAAGGTCCCCAGGGTGGATGACGCCTTGACCACGCAGCCTAGAACACCGACCGTCCCACCAGCGCGCAGCGCATCGGCGTCGTCGATGCAGTCGCCGCCTGCCAGCGCGGAAGCGACCAGCGTCAGCATCTTGTCCCCAGTGTTCGCCCGTCCCGGCGCTCCGCCGAGGTCAAGGTGATGGTCGACGAGTTCCCGCAGGCCCAGGTGCCGGGCTAGGGTGGCCGGCAGGAGCAGGCCGGCATTGGCCACCAGGCGATGGTCGTCAAAGAGGATGCGAATACGGTCGGGTTTGTTCTGTGGCAGCATCTATTGGGTGCTCCTTGTTTCCGGGCTGGTTTCTGTTCCAAAACCATTATCCCAGATTCAGAGGAGCACCCGCTGGCTTCTTTAAGGACTGTCCCCAAGGACGTCCTTCGGTGGATTCGGGCTTAGGCTAATCGGGTGCAGGATGCCCCAAGGAAGTCAAATTAATAATTCAGGAGGCCCCGAGGAATGATTACTCAATGGCGGGTATTCCAGGCAAAGCCCGGTGCAGCTGGCCAGGTGGTGGACAGGAGGAAGGAGTTTCAACCCATCTTCGAGCAGCACGGCGGACCGCAATGCCGCATCTATACAGACCTCCTCAGCGGCCACACCGACCGGGTCGTCTGGGAGTTCGACATGGACAGTCTGGGCAACCTGGAGAACCTCTTTTGGGCGGCCTCCCAGGACCCCGAGTATGTGAAAACCTACGAGGCCTGGTACGAGGAGTTGACGGCGCTGATAGAAGGAGCGACCGTGGAAATCTGGAACCGGGAACTGTAAAGGGTACCCAGCAACTTATTAAGAACGAATAGGAGCGATCGATGCTACGAAACCTGTCCACCCGAGCCCTATCCCGCCGATGTGTCAGGCGGCCCTGGATCACTATAGGGATTTGGGTTGTGGTGCTTATCATTGCGATTGGCTTGAGAATTGCCCTCTTTGAGGATGCGATAAGCACCGAATTCGCCTTCACCAGCAACCCCGACTCCAAGCGGGCCGACCAGCTACTGGAGGACCGCCTGCACGGCCCAAAGGGCACCAAAGAAGCCATAATCGTGCAATCGGAGTCTCTGACCGTTGATCACTCGGATTTTAAGGAATTCTTAGAAGTCCTATTTGGCGAAGTTGCGGACTTGGGGCCCGAGGTTATCAAGAATGGCACATTGACCAACTACTACCAGACACGAAGTGACTTCTTGGTCTCAAAAGACCGGCGCACGACCATCATTCCGTTCACCATGGAGGGTGCATTCGATGACGCCAGCGATAACATCGTCAAGGTCATAGCAATCGTGGACCAGGCCCAGGGCCAGACCGGCTTCAAGGTCCTGATTACAGGCGTAGCTACTGTCGGCCAAGACTTCGAAGAGCTAGCCAATGAGGGCCTCAACAGGGGCGAGCTCTTTGGCATACCCATAGCACTGCTTATCCTGCTCATAGTGTTCGGCGCCCTTGTGGCCGCGCTGGTACCCGCCATTCTCGCCATCGCCTCCATAATTGTCGCTTTCGGGGCCGCCTCCCTCCTTGGCCTAGCTATGGATCTGTCGTTCTTCATCGAAACTATGATCACCATGATCGGCCTGGCCGTCGGCATCGACTACTCCCTCTTCATAGTGGCGCGGTACCGCGAGGAGCGGGCGCATGGCCTGGAGAAGCAAGATGCCATCGGGCGAGCGGGGGCTACGGCCACTCGGACAGTCCTCTTCAGCGGAATGGCCGTGGTGCTGGGGCTCATAGGCATGTTGCTGGTGCCATCCACCGTCTTCATAGCTATTGGTCTAGGAGCCATTTTCGTAGTCATCGCCGCGGTCATCGCCTCAGTAACCCTTTTGCCAGCGCTTCTAAGCCTCCTGGGTGACGGGATCAACAGGCTGTCCATCCCCTTGGTAGGGAAGTCTCAAGCCAGGTACGACGAGCAGGGGACTGGCGGCTTCTGGGACCGCATTTCTCGAGGAGTCATGCGGCAGCCCGCAATCAGCCTGTTGATAGCGGGAGGTATCCTGATCGCCACCCTTGTCCCCTTCTTCGCCATCAATACGGGCGGCGCCGGCGTCTCCAGCTTTCCAGAAGGGATTGAGTCCAAGGAGGCATTTCTTATCTTCGACGAGGAGTTCTCGGCGGGGGAGGTCACGCCGTCGCAGATCGTCATAGACGACGACATCGATTCTCAGGTTGTTCAAGATGGGATCGGTCGTTTGAGGGCGGCCCTCGAGGTCGACAACGCCTTTGCCGCGCCGCGCCCTCTTGATGTGAACCCGGCACGCGACCTGGCACTGCTCACTGTGCCGGTTGCCGGTGATGCCGTCAGTTCTGAAGCCCAGGACGCCACAAAACGCCTCCGTGAGACCTACATTCCCGCTGCCTTCGAAGGCAGCGGGGCTACGGTTCTTGTGACAGGCGAGACAGCCTTTAACATGGACTTCTTCAAGATCGCCGACGACGACGCACGCGTCGTATTTCCCTTTGTCCTTGGCATAAGTTTCCTGCTGCTACTGTTGGTATTCAGGTCCATCATCGTGCCCATTAAGGCGATTATCCTGAACCTGCTTTCTGTTGGGGCTACCTACGGAATCCTGGTACTCATCTTCCAGAAGGGCGTGGGGAACGAGCTCTTCGGCTTCCAGCAAGCGGATACCATCGAGGCATGGCTTCCGATATTCCTGTTCGCTGTCCTGTTCGGGCTATCCATGGACTATCACGTCTTCCTCCTGAGCCGTATCCGGGAGCGTTTCGATCAGACCCAAGACAACACTGAATCAGTGGATTTTGGAATCCGGTCGACGGGGCGGCTCATCACCGGGGCGGCCCTCATCATGGTCGCCGTGTTCTGGGGCTTTGCCCTCGGGGACCTCGTCCCTTTGCAGCAGATGGGCTTCGGCCTGGGGCTAGCGGTGCTCCTGGACGCAACCATTGTCAGAATGGTCCTGGTCCCGGCCAGCATGAAGCTTCTGGGTAGGTGGAACTGGTACCTGCCGGGATGGCTCGAGTGGCTCCCGGACTTCCGTGTAGAGGTGGAGGCGGCACCAGCAGCCGCCGAGGCCACGTCTGATGACTAACCTCTGGGGCGCGGGTCCGGTGGGAAACCACTCCAATGCAGCGCTTGGCGTTATGCGGTCTTATCCGCGTCGAAACGTCATCCGCTCAATGCGCGACCCCGGCACTTAGCGCGGTCTCCAGGTGGGGCCGGGCCCCTAACAGTTTCTGGAAGCCCTTAAACGAGGCTAAGATCTCCTCGGGCGTAATCCCCTTGGTGATGAACACGATGCGGGACCTCTTATCGCCGTCCGGCCAGCGGGACAGGTGCTCCGGAGCATGTATGATGTGCTGCACACCGTTCACCAACAGCGGCCCCGGATAGTCTGCCCCCACGTTGAGAAATCCCTTGATGCGCAGGACTTCTTCGCCCCTGGCGTATAGCAGCATGCTCAACCATATCCCGAACCCGACCCAGTCCAGCGGCTCCAGGAAGCTGATGGTCAGGGCCTGGGTATCCCCTAGCATGTCGCTAACCGGATGGGACGGCGTTGGCGTGCTCTCCACAGAGCCTTTGGATATGACTGCCGGTGGTCCATGGGATTCGCTCCAGATATCATCCCCATGCTCTACCACTCCATTGAAGGCCACGAAAACCCGGGCTGCCGGGTTCATCGAGCGAAGCTCTTTGGTTATGTTATCCACCGCTTCTGGGGATGCCAGGTCCGCTTTGGTGATCACAATATCGTCGGCGGCGGCCACCTGTTTTCGCGCTTCCTCGTGCCTGGCCATCTGATCCAGCCCCTGGATTGTACTTACCGTCGTCACCACGCGAGGCGGCGCGAACCGAGGGTTCAGAATGGGGTCGTTGGTAAGGGTGAAGTGAATGGGCCCTGGATCGGCCAGACCAGTGGTTTCCAGGATCACATGCTGAACTGGAGATATGCGGCCACGCTCTTCGTCGTCCACCAGGCCGGTCAGCGCGCGAACAAGGTCCTCCCTCACTGAACAGCAGACACAGCCGCCCTGTATAACCCGCGTCTCTTCGTTGACCTGCCGGACAAGCTCGTGGTCAAGCCCGACGGCGCCGAGCTCATTGACAAGCACGGCCACGCCTTCCGAAGACAGGTGGGCGACTGCGTGGCGAAGTAACGTGGTCTTCCCACTCCCCAGAAACCCTGTCACTACGGTGATCCGCCGGAGCTGGGCCATGGCCGTATTATTCGACCTGCTGGTCGCGGTGCAATGCGGCTACCAGTTGCGGGTCCAGGGGATCGATCCGTCGGCCCGCCATCTTCTCTACGGCGGGCCACAACTCGCCCAGGTCCTGCACCAGGGCCGTACTCCCCTTGGCATCGGTAAGCCTGTAGATGGCCCCCACCCAGTCCTCCACACGCAGATTATAGTATCCCAGTATCCGGTTAAGCACCTGGGCCCTTAGCAACCTATCCCGCCGCCTGTTCCTCTCCTGGGCTCCCCCGGCCACCCAGCTTTCCGAGGCATCGCCCTCTCTATCTTCGGTCCAGTGCCGGATGGTGGGAAGCTGCCAGCAGATGACGCACACCTTCCACGTACCTCCCAGTTCCTCTAGTGTCGGGCCCGTCCCTCGCCCCGGCTGCGCCAGGCCTCGGGTCACCGCCCGTAGCTCAGGGGCTCAGGCGGCCTTGAAGGGCTGGCGGCGGCGGTAGCTATCGGCCATATCCTCCAGGGTTGCCCACTTCACCCCGGGGAAACTGCTTATATAGTCAATGATCCGTTCCAGCATCAGGAGGACCTGGGGACGGCCGCTTACGTCGGGGTGAATGGTGAATGGGAAGACCGCATAGTCGTGCTCTCTGTAGACCCAATCGAACTGGTCTTTCCAGAGCTGCTCGATATCACGTGGGCTCACCCATCCATGGCTCCAGGGCGCGGCCTTGATGAACATCATGGGTGGGAGGTCGTCCGTGTACCAGTTTCCGGACAGCTCGACCAAATTAACCGTTGTGCCCCGCTTGAGAGGCTTCATCCACTCCTCTGCGGACTTGGAGTAGTCCAGCTTCGTCCACGTATCGCCGACCCGGGCATAGTAGGGCTGGAAGTCATGGTGGGCCTGGCTGTGGTCATAGGTAAAGCCGTATTTCAGGAGCAGATCCGCCGTCACCGCTGACATCTCCCACCACGGGGCCACGTACCCACGGGGCTTCCTGCCGCTCAGCTTCTCTATTAGCTCGACGGCTTTGGATACGACGGCCTCCTCCTGGGCAGGGGTCATGGAGATCGGGTTTTCGTGGGAGTAGCCGTGGCCGCCTATCTCGTGCCCCGCGTCGGCAACCGCCTTCATCTGCTCGGGAAAAGTCTCGATGGAGTGCCCCGGAATAAACCACGAGGTCCTGATGTTCCGTCTCTTGAATAGCTCCAGCAGCCGGGGAGTGCCCACTTCCCCGGAGTAAAGACCGCGGGAAATATCAAAAGGTGAGTTTTCACCACCATAGGAGCCGAGTTGTCCCGCGACGGCGTCCACGTCGATGCCAAAACCCACATAGATCTCTTTATCCGCCATGAATGCTCCCTCCTTGCGATTTGGAGTCCTATTTACAGCAGCTTAGTTTACCATCTCCGGGCAGTTCCGGCGAGAGGAGCGCGTACCGGCTAGGGCCGAGCCCGAGCTTGGTAAGGGGTAAAGACGCTGGTAGCCAAAGCGGTGTTAGCTGTGAGTATCTTGGAAAGTGGCGCCCCAGACTTATCGATAAACAGAATTTTCAGGTTATTGTTCCAGATGCCGCGGTCCAACAAGGTCCCTTTTTCCTATCAGCGACAGGTGGCCCAGGTTGATGAATGGGGCAATCCTGCTATCTCAAAGCTCTAGGAGGGAAGGAGCGATGCCAAGAGGGCCGAATGGCGAGAAGCGGCCAGCGCATACCGTGGGCTGTGCTGTGTGTCAGCATCAACACGGTGACAAAGCTCCTAGTAGATGCCGAGGAAGCCTGCCAAGAGTTCCACGATAAGGCAGTCCGGGATGTTAGGGCCGTCCGGATTGAAATTGACGAGATTTGGGCCTTCTGCTACGCCAAGGCCAGAACAGTGCCCCATGCTGTAGACGCCCCTCAAGGCGCCGGCGATATATGGACCTGGACTGGTATAGATCGGGACTCCAAGCTCATTCTCTCCTGGGCCGTCAGCCTTGGGCGCGGCAGCTAGAGTTGGAATATATCCGTAATATGGTTCTTTGCAACTGATTTGATTATACTTAGCGGGAGGCTGCGGATGTCTTGGCCCTTCTGCTTATACAAACTCTTTGGTTCTATCCCAGACGGAATCATCACGTATGGTATCCAAGAATGCATGCCCTTCCCAGGTAAGGCTATCGACAGTTGAGAATAGCTCTTCGTCCACAGTCCGGTGGACCTCGCCGCGTACTAGTTCGGCCTGAACCAACAATGCTAGGTTGTACCCGATTTCACGCTCACAATGACCCTCAATCTTGAGATCAGGGCCACAACCAAACTGGGTGCCCTCTATCCTGAGTAGAATCTTGCGCACCAACTCCATATCTCGTTTCACTAAATTGTCCTTTCATGCGCTGACGGCAGTCGGGTAACTATGATAGAGCGGCCCTGGGCAAGCCGTCAACCACGTCAGCAGCCAGAGACGGCCTCACCCAGCGCAGATGCGCGGCCACTACGCACTAGGAACATCCATGACAGCAGAGCTTTCGAGCCAGTTTCTCAGAGACGCCAAAGGCCCCTACCGTTGTTGGTAGGGGCCTTTCCTTTGGGCCGGTAGACTGTGGATAGGTCTACCTAGCGGCTACGTACTCCAAGAGCGTCGCATCTTGTCTGATTTCTGCTCAGGCGCAAGGGCATCCGCGTGGTGTCCATCACCGAGTACGCCGACGACTCCCCCACAGGCAAGCTGATGGAGGCCATCATCGAGAGCGTGGACGAGTTCTACAGTGAAAATCTGAATTGCGTATATGCCTCTGGGGATCTGCACGCTCTCGTTCCCCGCTTTCCGATAGGTCTTATCGGCGTTGGTCCATGTACGTCCACCATCACTGGTCGTGGCAGATTGCATTGACTCCAGACTCCCGATTATATACTCGGCCATCGTCGCAACGACGGTTCCGTCTTCCGCTATCGCCACATATCTCACGCCAGCGTCGGTGACTGGTTCGCAGGATGTAGACGCCACAGCCATCAACACAGCGACACCTGCCATGACGATTCGACTAACCACTTTAAGTGACTTTTCCTCGGCTCTCCTTCCACCTTACCGCCTGCTCCAGCATCTCTAGGGCATTGCTGCGGGTTACACCGCTGTCGGAGCCGAGCATCTGACTAAGCTCAGTTACCCTGGCCTCGTCGGCCAGAATCTCCACAGAGGTCATGGTTCTGTCATGTGAGGCAAGTTTTATGACCTTGGCGTGGCGTTCGGCGTAGCACGCTATCTGCGGGAGATGGGTTACGCACAGCACCTGATGGCTTCTGGACAGACCCCATAGCTTCTGACCCAGAACACTCCCGATTCGACCTCCTATACCCGCATCTACCTCGTCGAACACCAAGATTGGAATCCGGTCGGCGGTGGACAGGATGGTCTTTATGGCAAGCATCAGCCTGGCGGCCTCTCCCCCAGAGGCGATCCTGGCCAGGGGCCGTGGCGGTTCGCCCAGGTTCAGCGAGATCAAGAATTCCACGGAGTCTATACCTGTGCTGTTGAAGGCGAAGCACCTAACACCTTCTCCACCTAAAAGTGTGGAGTATGGGCCGGAGTCGCCGGTCCCAACTGGCACACCGTCCTCCGAGTCTGACTGACGGATATCCACATACACCTGCGTGTGGTCCACGGCCAGCCCGGCGATCTCCTCCTCGATGGCGTCAGCCAGGCGCTTGGCTGCATATCGTCGGGCCTCGGAGAGCTGACCTGCCAGCCTGCCAGCCTGCCCTCGAAGCTCCATCTCCCGGGACTTCAACTCCTCCGTGCGCTCTTCGCTGTGATACAGCTTCTCCAGGTCCTCGGAGGCCCTCTCGGCGAAGGCCAGGATTTCCTCGATGGTGCCGCCGTACTTCCTCTTGAGACCCCTGATCAAGTCCAGCCGCCCCTCAAGCTCCCGAAGACGGTCCGGGTTGTGCTCAATGCTGTCACGATAGCTCCGGAGTGTGTGCGCCAACTCGTCTACCTGGTGGGTCAAGGCACCTACCGACTCACGGTCCTGGCTCAATGAGGGGTCCAATTGCTCCAGCTGGGCGAGGTCCTGGGCCACCTGTCCTATAAGGTCCATGACTGATTCTTGCCGGTCGAAGCTATCGTATAGCGCTCGATAGGCGTGGTCGGACAGCGCGATAATTCGCTCCGCGTTGGCGACCCGGTCCCGCTCAAGGGCCAGGTCTTCATCTTCAGCCGGGCGAAGATTGGCAGCGCCGATCTCCCCCACCTGATACCTGAGGACATCCACCCGTTGGGCAAGTTCCTGCTCATCCGTCCGAAGCCGGTCTAGCTCCCGGCGCACCTCCATTAGCTGGCGCACCCGCTCCGCCACTTGGGTCCGAAGCTGCCATAGTCCACCATACTGGTCCAGTACATCCATGTGCTCACGTACACGGAATAGGGACAGGTGTTGACTTTGGCCGTGGATGTCCACCAGGCGTTCGGCCAGGGTGCTCAACAGCCTGAGAGGTACAATTCGCCCGTTCACACGGCACGTATTACGCCCATCTAAGTTGACCTCGCGAGCGAGAATCATCTCCTCTTCGCCACCGTCAATCTCGTATTCATCCAGGGCAACGTTGATTTTCTGAGCGATATCGCCGTTGAGCAGGAAGACGCCCTCCACTCTGGACTGGCGTGCCCCGGAGCGTACCATGCCGCCGTCGGCGCGGCCCCCCAGGAGAAGGCTCATCGCATCCACGATGATGGACTTGCCGGCCCCGGTCTCCCCGGTCAGCACGTTAAAGCCGGGCGCCAACTCCATTTCAAGCTGGTCTATGGTAGCGAAGTTGATGACACTAAGAAGTCTGAGCATGGCGATGTCCCCAAACCCTGCCTGGTAGGTAGGGTCTTTCGGTCTTCCCATATTGGTGGTAATTTTCGTCACCCCTGCGAAAGCAGGAGTCCGGTGTGCCGAGTGGTGGATTCCCGCTTTTGCGAGAATGACAGGGTGAATCCTTGAAAATCAAAAGACCCTGGGGGAATACTCACAGAGACTTTATTAAATACGCCCCGGTCCCCATAATAGATGGGCGTTCTGTGCTAAATCAAGTTGGGATTGACGAATATGTGGCAGATGACAACATGGCCTACTCCCCTGCGTCTTGCGGGTTGGGGGCATGGGTGGCGTTGCTGCCCCCCATGCAGTACCATCATAATTGCAGGGCGGCAAATCCTGGGAGGCTCACAGGGCCACGAACAACTCGAAGATGGTACTGCCTACTGTCAAGTCTGGCCCAGCAAGCGGTCTTCGAGGCCGACGTGATCGGCTCATTGCAACTGTCTTCTGCCCTCAAAGACGGACGACGGTGAGACGTTAATGGAGCGGCGACGGGAGGCGGGAGGTCCGGAGACGGACAGCCGGAGCAAACGAGACTCATGATGTTCGGCATGCCGATAGCAATAACCGGCGGGGTATTCCAGATACGGGCTATCGGCGCCAGAGTATACCGTCGTGGTCGAGAACGGCGAGGCGCTATTGATAGACGCGGGGCTCCGTGGAAGCTCGGGCACGATACTACAGGGGCTGGAGACCCTGGGACTGTTCCCGGAACAGATAGGAATGGTGGTCATCACCCACGCCCACCCGGACCATTCGGGCGGCCTGAGTAGGCTGGTTGCAGGAAGGGAGATCGCAGTCGCCGTTCATCGGCTGGAGGCCGACATCATCGCAGGCACGGCGGGGCCCCCGAGCCCGCTGCAAAACGGACTGATCGGGAAGATGACACAGCCCGTGTTCAGCAGGCTCATGGGAAGCCCCGTCCCTGTTGATGACCGGCTTGAGGACGGCGACGTTATTCCCTTCGGGACCGAAGTGCGTGTGGTCCACCTTCCCGGACACACCGAGGGCAGCATTGCCCTCCACCTGCCAAACAAAGGGACCATCATCGTTGGAGACGCACTGCAGTACAAGTTCGCCCGCACACTCGGCCCGCCGGCGCTTGGAGTCACCCAGCGACCGAAGGAGGCTATGCGGTCGGTTGAGAAGCTCCTGGGCTTGGACTTCGATACCATGTGCTTCAGTCACTTCCCTCCCATGCGTACGGAGCCTCGCGAAGCTCTACGAAGGCTCATTCAACAACATGCTGCATGACTGGTGTGGTGGGTAGTGGACGCGATGGCCCGGAGTTTACCGGGCCGGAACGCTGCTGTACCGCGCACCTGCACAAAGGACTAAAACCATTGGCTGCCTGCAGCGGCTAGGAAGTGACTATGAAAAATGCTCGTGTGTCCGGTGCACCGGTGGGTGAGACGGTTATAGACTTTCTCCGGGGAGCGGTCGAGAGGTATGGGTCCCGCGATGCTCTCCTGTTCAAGCCGTCATTCCGGTACCAGCGATGGAGCTATTCACGGCTGTGGAACGAGTCCGGACAGGTCGCGACCCTTCTCCAGCGCCGGGGCCTGACAATGGGGGACCAAGTCATCCTGTGGGGACCCAACTCTCCCCACTGGGTGCTCATTTTCTTCGGGTGTATCAGGGCGGGAGTCGTATTGGTCCCCCTGGACCTTCGCAGCGCGCCCGACTACGTTTCCAGGGTCATATCCAGGACAGAACCGAAACTGGCGTTCACGTCGCGGCTCACTCCGAAGGACGAGGTTGACCTGGGGGTCCCCGAAATTACCTTCGAAGAGTTGGAAGCCGCCATCCAAGGTTTGCCCCAGCCGGAGCATGTGGACATCGCGCCGGACGATCTCGCCGAGATCATGTTCACCTCCGGCACGACGGGCGACCCAAAGGGCGTCATGCTCACGCACCGAAACCTAACAGCGAACATAGAGGGTATATCCCAGTACATCTCCTGCAACCCCTCGAGCCGGCTCCTGTCCATCCTTCCTCTCAGTCACATGTACGAGCAGATGGGCGGACTGTTCATCGTGCTGTACCATGGTGCCAGTGTCACCTACCCGACCAGCCGCCAGCCTACCGTTCTGGCGCGGACGATGCGTGAGCGCAGGATAACCATCATGCTTCTCGTCCCCCAGGCGTTGGAGTTGCTGATGAACGGAATTGAGCGGGAGGTGAAACGGCAGGGAAGGGAATCCCTCTGGAACCGGCTTCTCAGGATAGCCGCGGCGACACCCTTTCCCCTGAGACGCCTTCTGTTTCGCCGGGTCCACAAGCAGTTTGGCGGAAAGCTCGACTTCATCGTGTCGGGAGGGGCGGCGCTGGACCAGGACCTGGGACGCAAGTGGGAACTGCTGGGGGTCAAGATCGTACAGGGATATGGGACCACCGAGGCATCCCCCGTCATCAGCAACCACAGCTTACGAGAACGTCGCCTCGGCTCCACCGGTCGCCCGCTGCCCAACGTAGAGGTAAAGATCAGCAGCGAAGGAGAGATTCTGGTGCGCGGGGACAACGTCACCCCCGGTTACTGGCGTGCACCCGAGGAGACTGCGGCAGCCTTCGACGGAGACTGGTACATGACCGGAGACCTGGGCTTCTTCGACGACGAGGGGTTTCTTCACATCCAGGGCAGAAAAAAGGATATGATCGTACTCCCCAGCGGCCAGAATATCTTCCCGGAAGACATCCAGGCGGTGCTGGCGAAACACCCGAACGTTACGGATGCGACCGTGGTGGGGCTTACGAGGGGCTCGTCGGTTGAGGTGCACGCGGCCTTGATTCTGGACGACGCCGACACAGCCCAGGAGGTTGTTTCCTGGACCAACGGCCAACTGGCCGAACAGCAGAGGATACGGGGCTTCACCGTTTGGCCGGAGGAGGACTTTCCCCGCACCCACACCCTCAAAGTAAGGAAAGGGGTGGTGATCGATACCATTCTCGGCAGGATACAGCCGGAGAGTCCGGCTGTATCACCGGCAGGCAGAAGCCCGGCAGGAGAGGCCAGGAGCCTGCGCCAGATCATCGGCGAGGTGAGCAGACGAAGTTTTGAGGAAGTGCTGGACGACGCAACCCTGGGCGGCGACCTGGGCCTGGACTCCCTTGGCCGCGTCGAACTGCTTTCGGCAATAGAGGCGGAGCTGGGTGTCTACATGGATGAGAGCCAGTTGAGCCCGGAAATGACGGTCCGGCGCTTGGAGGCTCTCGTCGAAGAGGGGTCAAGGAACCCGCCGATGGTGAGCTTTCCAGGTTGGGGCATGCAATGGTGGTGCCGTATCCTTCGCGGATTCCTCCAGCGGGTAGTCATTTTCCCGGTGGTCAGCCTTCCCTATAAACTGAAGGTGGTGGGTCGCGAGAACCTGGAAGGCATCACCGGCCCCTTGCTCTTCGCGTCCAACCACAACCTCGGCCTGGACAACCCGTTGATCATCAAGGCGGTTCCCCTCGAGTGGCGCCGCCGGATGGCGGTGGCTGGGGCTGCCGATCTCTGGAAGAATCCGGTCTGGTGGATCATGAACCCCCTATTGGGAAACGCCTTCCCGCTGGCCAAGGAGGGCTCAGTAAGGCCCAGCCTCGAGAACATGGGGAAGATCATGGACGACGGCTGGTCGGTCCTGATATATCCGGAAGGCGAACTCACTGTCGGAGGGCCCATCAAGCCCTTCATGAACGGTACCGGCTTTGTTGCCGTCGAGGGGCGCATTCCCGTAGTCCCTCTGCGCCTATACATCCACAGGCTAGGCTTCCCCGCACGATTCCCTGTCCTCCGGCGGGGGAGGGTCGAGGTCCGGCTGGGAGAGCCGTTGAGCTTCTCTCCTGGAACGGACTATCAGGACGCAACGTCAGCCATCGAGGAAGCGGTCAAGTCCCTATGACGGATGGTACCGAGAGTTGGGAGCCTATACAGTCCTGTGTCTTTTCAAAGGTTCATAGCCGGAACGTTGTCCGCCAGCGTAGTCCATAGGGATGACATTGTGCTGGCGGTTATGGACATCCAGCCTGTCACCGAAGGCCACACTGGCCACGGAACTAGCCTCTGTAGCTCTCAAGAACAAGTCCGCCTTCTTCTCCAGAATGTCAATCACTCAAGGCTTGTCGTCCTATAACTCAACTCCCAGCTCGAAGATGGTACTGTGTACGGGCACCCCAAGCCCGTCACAAACACGAAACGCCGTCAGCGCCTTACCCACCGGGTGGTGTCTTGCACTCTGTGCCGCCACTTGAACGACGAACGTGATTGGGGGAGAATTGCCTCTCTAGGAGCCGCAGGATGATAACCCTTCATGCAGGCGAGTCTAACGGCGCCCTCGTTCTCTGGGGCGAAGCATCGGGGGACGACGGTGTACGCTCTACTTCTCGGCGGCGAGGGACGAAAGCCCCTTATGCAAGTCTGCATCCGTTTGCCGCCAGCACAGGCGAGCTGACCGAGGCGCTAAGGAAGATGTTGCTCGGTCTCAAACCGGCCTCAAGCCCAGCTTGCCACGTGACGGCCTGGCTGCCAACCAGGGGTGACAGCCCTGTCCCTTCCAGCGCTCTCATCGCAGAACCGCCCAGATCGCGTGCAAAGGCGAAGCTGGCGCCATGGACCGTCGCAGCCTATCTACTTTCGACGGCAAAGGCCGTGGAGCTTCTGTGCGCATCCATAGGCAAGCGAACGCTCGCGGCAGGAGTGATCGTCGGCGCAGACCTGGCATACTGGGCGGAGGTGCTCCGCTTTGCCGGATCGATGGTGGCGCGGCAGCAGTTTCTCCCGGGCCTTACGACCGACACAGATGAGCACCGAGCGAGGTGGGACCCCGTCTTTATCGGGACGGACGCGGAACGGCTTGCCGGACTCGCCAGGCGCATGCCTGCGGCTGCGCGGGCGCTTTCTGAGCCCGACGCAACTGAACCTCCTGAGATGCCCTCTATCGCAGTGCTCAGGCGGTTTGTGGCCACACTGATAGACTACCTGGTACGCACCGCACCCTCTGATGCATCTTCCCTGGCAGCCCGCCGTCGCAAGAACCAGCTCCCCTTTGACAGCGTGCACGACTCTTGGCTTCATGCCTTGAGGTCGATAGACGGGGTCGTCGAGGGAGATACGGCAGATCTAGCGCAGCTTGCCGTACAGGTCCGCGAATGGCGGCGACCGATTGCGGTTTCAGTGGGTTCCCCGTTTCGCCTCTGCTTCCGCCTGGAAGAACCGGAAGATACTGCAAGAACCGAGAAGGAAGGTGAGAAGGCCTCCGGTGACGCATGGTACGTCCGCTATCTGCTCCAACCCCACGACGATCCGAGTCTTCTCATCCCGGTTGACGAGGCGTGGAAAGCCGGAGGCCGCAAAATCTCCGCGCTAAAGCGAAATGGCTCGAATGTGCGGGAGTTCTTGCTCTCCTCGCTGGGGCAGGCTTCCGGCATCTGCCCTCGCATCACGGCCAGTCTCGAGAACGCAAAGCCCGCCGGGTACCCACTCGACGCCGCCAAGGCTCATCAGTTCCTGACCGAAGAGTCCATTGCTCTTGAGCAGGCGGGCTATGGCGTTATGCTTCCGGCCTGGTGGACCCGCAAGGGTACGAAGGTCCGACTTGCCGTCCGGGCCAACGTCAAGAGCCCGAAGATGCAGGGGGGGAGCGGTCTGTCGCTGGAGACGATCGTCCAGTTCGATTGGGAAGTGGCCCTCGGAGACCGGAAGCTCACCCTCCGCGAGCTGGAGGCGCTTGCGCGGATGAAGGCGCCACTTGTCAGGGTCCGCGGTCAATTGGGTGGAGATGAACGCCGCGGAGATTCAGGCGGCGATCGATTTCTGGAAGAAGAAGGGCGCCGAGAAGGCGACCTTCCGAGACATCATTCAGATGGCACTCGGCACCAAGGACGCACCGCAGGGATTCGACTTCAACGGCGTCAAGGCCACCGGCTGGATCGGAAAGCTGCTAAAGCAGCTGGATGGACAGGCGGCGTTCAAGGAACTTGCGCCCCCGAAAGCCTTCTCGGGCACGCTCCGGCCGTACCAGGTCCGCGGCTATTCGTGGCTTTCGTTCCTGCGTCAATGGGGTCTGGGGGCATGCTTGGCCGACGACATGGGCCTGGGCAAGACGATTCAGACCCTGGCGCTAACCCAGCGGGATTGGCAGACCAATGGCAAGCGGCCGGTACTCCTCGTCTGCCCAACCTCCGTGATAAACAACTGGCAGAAGGAGGCCGCCCGCTTCACTCCTGGACTTCCCGTGCTGGTGCATCACGGCGCGGGCAGGAAACGAGGTGCGGCTTTCGAGAAGGAGGCAGGAAGGCACGCCATCGTCGTCTCCAGCTACGGACTGTTGCAGCGGGACGTCAAGTTCCTCAGGGAGGTGCCGTGGAGCGGCGGCGTGCTCGACGAGGCCCAAAACATCAAGAACCCAGAGACCAGGCAGGCGCGGGCCGCACGGTTGCTGGAAGCCGACTACCGCATCGCCCTGACCGGAACGCCGGTCGAGAACAACGTGGGCGACCTGTGGTCGATCATGGAGTTTTTGAACCCTGGTTTCCTGGGGTCCCAGAGCGAGTTCAAGCGCAACTTCTTCGTGCCCATTCAGGCAGAGCGGGACCCGAGCGCGGCGGAGCGCCTCAAGCGCGTTACCGGCCCGTTCATTCTCCGGAGGCTCAAGACGGACAGGTCCATCATCTCCGACCTGCCGGAGAAGCTGGAGATGAAGGTCTTCTGTTCACTGACGAAGGAGCAGGCCTCTCTGTACGCCGCCGTCCTCAAGGAGACGGAAGAGACGCTGGAGTCGGCCGAGGGTATCCAGCGGAGAGGGCTGGTCCTGGGCACGCTCTCCAAGCTCAAGCAGGTCTGCAACCACCCGGCGCAGTTTCTAGGCGACAACTCCGGCATTGCTGACCGGTCGGGCAAGCTGGCGAGGTTGACGGAGATGCTGGAAGAGGTTGTCGAGGTCGGCGACCGGGCGTTGGTCTTCAGCCAGTTTGCGGAGATGGGCCACATTTTTCGACGCCATGTGCAGGAGACGTTCGGCCGGGAGGCGCTGTTCCTTCACGGCGGCGTGCCGAAGCGCCAGCGCGACCGGATGGTGGAGCGCTTCCAGGACGAGGGCGACGGGCCGCAGATCTTCATCCTGTCTCTCAAGGCCGGCGGCACAGGATTGAACCTCACTTCGGCCAACCACGTCTTCCACTTCGACCGCTGGTGGAACCCGGCCGTCGAGAACCAGGCAACCGACCGGGTCTTCCGCATCGGCCAGGCGCGAAATGTCCAGGTCCACAAGTTCATCTGCGCAGGAACGCTGGAAGAGAAGATCGACGGGATGATCGAGCGCAAGAAGGAGGTCGCTGAAAAAGTCATCGGCGCCGGCGAGGGCTGGCTGACGGCGCTCTCCAACGACGACCTGAGGGAAGTCCTGGCTCTGAGCAAGGAAGCCGTAGGAGCATAGGATGACATATCGTTACCATGAATACTTCGAGCCTTCCCGGCCTCGCGAGGCGAAAGGCGGCATCAAGGCGCAGTCCGGACGGGGTGGGTTCGGCCGGAGCTGGTGGGCAAGGCGCTGGATCGAGGTTCTGGAGGGCTTCGACCTCGGAGCGAGGCTCGGTCGCGGCAGGTCCTATGCT
Organism: Dehalococcoidia bacterium; assembly: GCA_965225925.1. Classification (GTDB taxonomy): domain Bacteria; phylum Chloroflexota; class Dehalococcoidia; order Lucifugimonadales; family JAGWBF01; genus CBDDBY01. The sequence goes on from CBDDBY010000005.1 coordinate 2,237,199, forward strand.
CGCCGGGGCCAGGTGCTGTCGATAGATGTCGAAAAGGGAGCCGTAACAGCCAGGGTGCAGGGCTCCCGTGCCAGGCCTTACCGGGTCGAGATCAAAGTCAGTACGCTTGGCAGATCGGACTGGAAGAAGCTGACCACGGCGCTTTCCGGGCGGCCTATCTTCGCGGCAAAGCTGCTGGCAGGGCAGATGCCCGATAATATCGAAGACGTCTTCAGGGACGCAGGACTTTCGCTCTTCCCTGACAAGGGCGCTGACCTTGAGACCGACTGCTCGTGCCCCGACTGGTCGAATCCTTGCAAGCACATCGCGGCGGTCTACCTCCTCTTGGGCGAGGAGTTCGATCGCGACCCGTTCCTTGTTTTCAAGCTGAGGGGAGTAGAGCGAGGAGAGCTTGTCGGCCTGGTTGGACGCCAGACGGCGGCAAGGAGCAAGGCGGGAGGTTATGAAGCGACTCTCGGGTCTTTCTCCGAGCAGGCACCAGGTCATCCACCGCCGGAGCCGCTTCCCGCGGATCCCGACGAGTTCTGGGGACAGGCGAACGCGGAAAAGGAGGACGCGTACGGAGTAGCACGCATCCCGACGATCTCTGCGGCGTTACTCAAACGGCTGGGCAGCTTCCCGTTCTGGCGGGGTAAGGAGAGCTTCATCCCTGCGCTGGAAGAAATCTATCGCAAGGCGTCGCCCGTTGGGTTGGATGTGTTTCTCGGCGAACGGCAGGGCTCAGAGTGATCGAGGATCGCTGGTCCTGAGGGATGACCGGTGGCGGATCCGCCACGGTTCTGGGCTACGCTGCCTCGCGCGGGCGCCTAACCCCGAATCCACCGAAGGACACCGATGGACGGCGTGAGGGCAGCGGAAGGGGGTGGGTGAGGGAGCTACAGGGGAGATGGCCTGGGGTCTTGGGGTAGATGGGAGGCGGCGGGTCTTCAGTCGCCGCACAGGGCCCCTAAGGCCCTATGCGGGAGTTGCGATGCGCGGGATGGCGAGAGGATACGCAGCAGGGGACTCTCGCGACCGGGGTGGCGCGAGATTGCGGGGACGTTGGGTCAGTTGCAGGCTGGCCGTCAGGCCGGGAACGGAATGGCTTGCAGCCGGGCCAAGGCGCGACTGAACTGGGTTTTCCAAGGCCAGCGCCGGGGGAGATGCAAAGTGAGGCGGCGCGCCGAGCGGGTGATCCGCCCCACCAGAGCGAAGACCCGTCGCCTGAGGGTCTTGGTGATCAGGGTCCCCTCGCCCAGACCAATCCGCGCCGTCCAGCGGGCCAGGTTATGCGCCATCACCTGGCCAGCCAGGCGCCGTTGGCGGCGAAGCGCCCCGACGGCATGTGGTTCAGCCCGACGCCGTACTTGAGGTCGCGTATGGCGTTCTCGACCTCGGCGTGGCGGCGATGATCGGCCTCCAGTTCCAGCGTCTCCCCATCGCGGTCTGTGATGAAGGCGTGATAGCTGTATCTGGCGAAGAGGGCGAGCTGGGAACCGGGTGTCGGCTTCACCCGCCGGACAATGAGCCGCACCGGCGGGGCGTCCGGCTTGGTCTGGAACGGGGTGTAAGTCGTCTCGGCGACATCGGCGGCGCCGTCCATCCAGTAGGGAATGGGAGTCCAGTCCTCCTCTGGTATCGCCTCGATCAGGTCCCGCAGGCTGGCGCGCTGGCGGATGGTGATAGAGAAGCGGACATCCATTTCCCGGCAGGCGGCAACGACAGTGTGGGCGTAGAAGCCGCTGTCGGCCCGCACCGTGAGTTGTCCCCTGGCCCCGCCGTAGCGCACCCGCCCCACCGTCTCACGCAGGAAGTGGGCCGCGCCACGGGCGGTGTTGGCCCGGCCCTCGCGCAGCCGGGACATCAGCACCTCGCCGGTGCCGGCGGCAATGGCCAGCAGCGGGTGATAGCCGCGGGCGCCGGTATAGCCGTGGTGGCGCGCTCCCTCCTTGGCCAGTCCATAGGTCTCGCAGATGGTCGAGTCCAGGTCGATGCTCAGGGGCGAGTCGCCGGGTCCGGCCCCAGCGGCCCAGGCCCGGGCCAACAACTGGCGGCTCACGCGGTCGAGTTGACGGACATGCCCCCACCGGAAGCTGCGCAGGAAGGTCCCCAGGGTGGATGACGCCTTGACCACGCAGCCTAGAACACCGACCGTCCCACCAGCGCGCAGCGCATCGGCGTCGTCGATGCAGTCGCCGCCTGCCAGCGCGGAAGCGACCAGCGTCAGCATCTTGTCCCCAGTGTTCGCCCGTCCCGGCGCTCCGCCGAGGTTAAGGTGATGGTCGACGAGTTCCCGCAGGCCCAGGTGCCGGGCTAGGGTGGCCGGCAGGAGCAGGCCGGCATTGGCCACCAGGCGATGGTCGTCAAAGAGGATGCGCATACGGTCGGGTTTGTTCTGTGGCAGCATCTATTGAATGCTCCTTGTTTCCGGGCTGGTTTCTGTTCCAAAACCATTATCCCAGATTCAGAGGAGCACCCGCTGGCTTCTTCAAGGACTGTCCCCAAGGCCGTCCTTCGGTGGATTCGGGGTTACGGACAGCGATCGTAGCCTTGCTAGATTGCTGCCGACTAGAGTGCCACCAGTGAGTTATCAAACCCAATGTGCTGTTGCTCCATAAGGTGAACAAGCAGTCAAATCGTCTATCTTCAAAATGCACATTCGGCCAGACCCTGCCGCCCATCGTGGTGTATTCAGTGAACGCAGCGGCCAGAGCTTGCGACCCGAACGTGAATTCTTGGTTTATGTGTGCTCTCCCAGCATGAGCCCAAACGGTGGCTGACTTCACTTCCATTCCAGGTCGTACCTGCAACTGCGAGTCTGGTTGGCAAACCAAATGAGTTTCCTTTGTGGCATCGTGATTCCATAACGCGGGGTAAGTCGCGGTAGAGTTTGGAGGCAATTTATCAAAAGGACCTTGAGGTGGTTTGCCAATAATATCGAGGTTGTAGAGACCAAGCGATTCTATTTCCCCCAAGGGGACTGCTATCAACTGGAAAGCATCGTGAAACCCAGGTAGCCATAGTCGGGATTGAGCGAGAGCATAAGCAGTTTGAGCGAGGGAATTATCTAAGATACGGACGCTGCCCCATGTCGCACTATCCGCCTGTGGAATAGTTAAGGTTTCACCGATACTCTGATCTCCCAGCCACAGTGTGGTACCACCGTATGGGCCATCCTGAATGTGTCGAATGTACCCAGCGGTAGTGATGCGTCCCGCGACAACGGCAGCGTGCGCAATCCCTTGCGGACGGCGGTGCAACGAGGTGAAACGCGCCATTTCAGGCAGGTCACCTTTATCCCCACATTTCAGTTTCTTGCGAGCAATGACTAGACACTCTGCCATGCCAGTGTCGGACGAGAAGGACATGTCATTTCCATTGGCAGCTATACTTAACACAGTCAGGTCAGTGTATTGAGTGGCCATCATTTCACGGAATCCTTGCCAGGACGAGGCGGCAGAAGATGTAAGTGGCAAGACCAAAGCTAATACGCCTCCTGGCTTGAGCTTACGGTGGCCGAGTGCGGCGAACCCTGAGGCCAAGCCTGCGTGACCATGATAGCAAGTATCCTTTTTCAGACTGGACATTCGTTTGACCATATCCATTTGGTCTTGACTACTCGCGTTAAAGGCGGCGAAAGCAGGGGCAAACGTGCCTACATGCATTCGCTCGTTAGTTGAATTGCTGGTAAAGGGCGGGTTCATGATCACCAGGTCATAGCTCTCATCGGGGAACTCCGCCAATATCTGCGTTGCTGTCTCCTCCCCGGCGCTGCCGGTGCGCAGGGCGGGGTCGCTGGTGTTGAACAGGGTCAGAGCCGTCGAGGATTGCAGCAGCTCCAGGGAACCTATCATCACGCTACCGTCCTTCATCCGGCCGTAGGGCATAGTGTAGAGGCGGGACTTGTTGAAGAGGACGGACGGCTCCACGCCGGAGAGGGTCGAGCTGGTGATGTGGACGGCGGAGGGCATGACGTCGCAGCCGTAGAGGACCTTCTCCATCATCAGCCGGTGGAGGGTGGCGGGGTCGCCCCCGGCCCGCTCGTGGCGGGCGGCTACCTGCTCGTACACTGCCGAGAGCAGCGCGCCGGTGCCGCAGGCGAAGTCGGCGATGCGTAGCTTGCCAATGGCCTCGGCGTTGCCCCAGTCCACGCCGTCCATTTTGGCCACGGCCAACCGGGCCAGGAGCGCCGCCGACGCGGGCAGCGTGTAGAAGGTGGCCAGGTACTTGCGGTCGGCGATGAGGCGCTGGAAGATGCGCCCGGTCAGGTCGTGGGCGTGGACAACGCCCGTCGCATTGACCGACTGGGCGGTGTTCCTCAGCCGCCGCAGGATGTCCGCCGCGTCGCCCGAGGGCAGCTGCTCAAGGACGTCCTTGGCAATGGCGAAGATGGCCCAGTAGTTGATCTTGAGTATGTCGACCCAGGCGGCCAGTACCTCGCCCTGAGGATTGTCTACGCCAACGCCGCACACCTTGGCCAGAGGCTTGACATCTGGGTGCATCCCGGCGATGTGTTCGTGGAAGACCAGGGCGTTGGCGATGATGGCGCAGGCCATGCGGCGGGTCTGGGGCACATCGATCATTCCCAGACGGCGGGCTATTGACGTAGTGATGCCGGAGCGGGTCTCGTTCAGTTCATCCAGGAGCTTTGCGGCCCCTTCGATGCCCTCTTGCAGCGTGTCGGCGGCTTGGTCTACTGCGCGCTGCGGGACGGACACCAGGCGGACCATGTCGGCCAGGTCCTCAACGGCGCCCTCCAGCCAGCCGGACTCCGGGAAGCGTTGTACGCCCTTAGCGCTCTCGGTGAAGACGCAGTAGTCGAGGCGGGCCGACGACAGGGCGGCGGGCAGGTCGTGGGCCTCGCCTATCGCGTCGGCGTAGCGGAGAGCGATGGCGGCTTCGATGATGCGACCGTTGGCAGCAAGTTCCAGCCCAAGGCGGGACTTTGCCTCGGCCTCGGCGGTGACGGCGGGCAGGTACTCGGCTTCGACCACAACGGGCGAACGACCGGGGGCCGTCATCAGGATGTCGGGGCGCCGCCCGGCGTACCCGGAGATTGTCTGCGTGCTCTCCGACTGCACATGACTCCGGGGCAACATGCCCTGGAGCAAGCCGCCCAGGGCGTTGTTGACGCTTGGCTCAGTCTGGCGTGGCATTAAACACGTCCCATCATGCCGGTCAAATTCACGCCGGCAAGGGTGCTGGATCCGACTACGGCGAACAGGCTCAGCGCACGAAGGGGAGAGTCGCCGTGTTCCTTTCGCTCTATCGGCAATGCATCACTATACAAAAGGAGTGGCCGCCTGCCTGACCTGGGACAGACCAAGTCGCGAACTCAATCCTCAAATCGTCACCGTCGAGCGTCGGGCCGCCCAGTTGGACGCTAGGGACTACTTCAGACGCTCGATTCCGGGGAGGGAGTCAAAGCCGTCGTCGAAGCTCAATATGCGGCTCACACCGGCCTTCTGCATCACCGCTACGTGCAGCGCATCCCGAGCAGAGAGGCGGCCCACAGAGCCCAGCAGTGCTCTGGCGGAGCGTATCTCTGCCATGCCGAAGGTCAGAACGTCGTCGGCGATCCCGTCCAGGCTATCGAAGGCGGCGTCGATGGCGTCGGGCCGCTGTGTGGCAGTGTAACGGTGGAGTATCTCCTGATAGACTTCCACGTCGGTGATGAAACGCTCCCCGTCTCGCACCAACTGCGTCAACGCGGCCACTGCCCGGTCCTTGTTCGGGTGCGCCGCCCCCACGAGGTACATAGGCACGTTGGAGTCGATGAAGATCACGGAAGCCGCTGGCCCGCTTCGATCTCTTGAAGCATGACCTCTATGTCAGCAGTAGGGAAGTCGTGCCGAGAGGCATCAGCGATAACGCGCAGCTTGGCCTCCACAGTCCCGGGGTGGTCGCTTCTTGCCTGGCGTAGGGCCTGCCGGACCCACTCCGCTAGGGTCACCCGCTGCCTGCGGGCAACGCCTTGAATCTCCTTGTACTCTTCCTCATCTAGGAGGACTTGTAGGCGCTTAGACATAGTAATAGTCTAGTTGACTCATACGAGATTAGTCAATCCCAGCCAAGCGCCGCATCCCGCACTTGCAGGAACAGGAGGAGGCGTGAACGTCTGGCCCGTGCGCGCGGCTCGCGGCACGCCTTCGCCGGACGGGTCGGGACAAGGGCCTTACTACACCGCCAGCTTGAACCTCAAGGTGAAGGTTCTTGATTTCGTCAAGTCTGGTGGACCTGCACGTACCGAATTGCGAACTTTTCGCTGGGAGGTCCGGCTGTAGGGAACCGGTCGCCGTCCTCAGTAGCCCTTCGCGAGCCTTCGTCCTGTCACGGCTGGAGGCTCGTCCATTGTCGTAAGATCGGCATGGCCCATCAGGCGAACAGGCCCGGCAATAGGCGTATGCCTTCCAAGGGGAGTTGAGATCAGGGTTGCCCGACAAGTCCGCATTATCGCCCACATTCGCATAACGCCTCCAAGGTCACGCCCGGAAGCGCGGGATGGCTGACCAGCGAGGTCAACCCCAACTGGGGTCCGTTAGACAACGCGACGGTGTCTCTTGACCTTCAAGATAACTGCGGAGGCCAGAGCGAGTATCCCAAGTCCCATACCACCCCCGACGACCCCCCATATCCAACCGCGTGTTGGAACTGCTACCTGCTGAGATGACGCGGAGTCATCGGCTGACACCTGAGTGTTCGAGGACTCCATGCTCCCAGGGACTGGTACGACAAGCCCTACGGTGTCGTTAGAGACCTGCGCCACGACTCCCACCGCATCAATTGGAATCCCCAGTTGAGGAAGGAGCGTGGGGAGTGCGTTTGCTGTACGTTGCGCATCAAGGGTCCACACACGGATGGTTTCGCGCCGTCCTAGGAGGTTGTTGTAGTCTACCTCCGGCAGACTCGCCAGAGGAAATACAATCACTGGCGGACCGGTAGCCCTGAGATTCGGGGCGACCTCCGCTCCGGTGATTCCGATAGTGTTGCCCGACGAAACTGCGAAACGGTCTAGCACTAATGTCCATTGCCACAATTCCTTCAGGTCGTACTTCACTGGAATAACCGTCCTGCTGTACTATAGGACCTTGCCAGCGCTCCCAGAAGGCCATCGTCCAATTGTCCGCCAGGCTCAAGAAGAAGTTCCGTGATGAGAACGGACCAAAAGTACGGCGATTCAATACTTCTTCGGACTTTAGTTCCCATTTTTACCCGTCGTCTCATGCCATTTCAGGCACGTTATGGGGTCGGCCGGGGTCGCGGCGTCTGAACGGGGGTAGGGTCATCCAGTCTCGGCTCACAATAGGGAAGCCCAAGTTTGCGGATGTCATTTTCGGGCGCATACTGCAAAGTTGACGGCAGGCAGCCAGTGAGCCGGTTGCCGGACAGATATAGTTCCCGCAGCCTATTGAGGTTGATGAGGGAATACGGCAGGTCCCCGGTTAAACGGTTGTTGGATAGGTCCAGGCCATACAGCCTGGTGAGTTGGCCTAGGCCCTGATGTATCTCTCCTGACAAACGGTTGTCGCCTAACCTGAGGTACTCCAGAAATGTGAGTCTGCCCAGAGAAGAAGGTATTTCCCCGGTCAATTGATTGCCGCCCAGCTCAAGACCCCGCAGGTAGGAAACGTGGCCTAGAGTGGAGGGTATCTCTCCGGTCAATCGGTTGCCGTCTAACCCGAGATAATTCAACGCAGTGAGTTTGCCCAGAGAAGGCGGTATAGACCCCGTCAGTTGGTTGTTCTTCAGATACAGTACCGACAGCTTGGTAAGGTTGCCCAGTGAGGACGGAATGTCTCCAGACAACTGGTTGTCGTTTATATACAGTCCGGCCAGGTTGGTCATGTGGCCTAGAGAAGGAGGCAGTTCCCCAGTTAACCGGTTGTGGCTTAGGTCCAATATCGAGAGGTTGGCGAGGTCACCCAAGGAGGAGGGGATATTTCCCGTCACCTGATTGTTGTCTAAGTGGAGCTCCTGTAGATTCGTAAGGTTACCCAATGACGAAGGTATCTCTCCTGTCAGCCGGTTGCCACCCAAGTCCAATATCGACAGGTCGGTGAGAGTGCCCAACGAGCGAGGTATCCCCCCAGCTAGCTGGTTTCTGCTTAGCCAGAATCCACCGAAGGACACCGATGGACGGCGTGAGGGCAGCGGAAGGGGGTGGGTGAGGGAGCTACAGGGGAGATGGCCTGAGGTCTTGGGGTAGATGGGAGGCCGGCGGAGGGTCTTCAGTCGCCGCACAGGGCCCCTAAGGCCCTATGCGGGAGTTGCGATGCGCGGGATGGCGAGAGGATACGCAGCAGGGGACTCTCGCGACCGGGGTGGCGCGAGATTGCGGGGACGTTGGGTCAGTTGCAGGCTGGCCGTCAGGCCGGGAATGGAATGGCTTGCAGCCGGGCCAAGGCGCGACTGAACTGGGTTTCCCAAGGCCAGCGCCGGGGGAGATGCAAAGTGAGGCGGCGCGCCGAGCGGGTGATCCGCCCCACCAGAGCGAAGACCCGCCGCCTGAGGGTCTTGGTGATCAGGGTCCCCTCGCCCAGACCAATCCGCGCCGTCCAGCGGGCCAGGTTATGCGCCATCACCTGTACCGCCAGCCAGGCGCCGTTGGCGGCGAAGCGCCCCGACGGCATGTGGTTCAGCCCGACGCCGTACTTGAGGTCGCGTATGGCGTTCTCGACCTCGGCGTGGCGGCGATGATCGGCCTCCAGTTCCAGCGTCTCCCCATCGCGGTCGGTGATGAAGGCGTGATAGCTGTATCTGGCGAAGAGGGCGAGCTGGGAACCGGGCGTCGGCTTCACCCGCCGGACAATGAGCCGCACCGGCGCGGCGTCCGGCTTGGTCTGGAACGGGGTGTAAGTCGTCTCGGCGACATCGGCGGCGCCGTCCATCCAGTAAGGAATGGGAGTCCAGTCCTCCTCTGGTATCGCCTCGATCAGGTCCCGCAGGCTGGCGCGCTGGCGGATGGTGATAGAGAAGCGGACATCCATTTCCCGGCAGGCGGCAACGACAGTGTGGGCGTAGAAGCCGCTGTCGGCCCGCACCGTGAGTTGTCCCCTGGCCCCGCCGTAGCGCACCCGCCCCACCGTCTCACGCAGGAAGTGGGCCGCGCCACGGGCGGTGTTGGCCCGGCCCTCGCGCAGCCGGGACATCAGCACCTCGCCGGTGCCGGCGGCAATGGCCAGCAGCGGGTGATAGCCGCGGGCGCCGGTATAGCCGTGGTGGCGCGCTCCCTCCTTGGCCAGTCCATAGGTCTCGCAAATGGTCGAGTCCAGGTCGATGGTCAGGGGCGAGTCGCCGGGTCCGGCCCCAGCGGCCCAGGCCCGGGCCAACAACTGGCGGCTCACGCGGTCGAGTTGACGGACATGCCCCCACCGGAAGCTGCGCAGGAAGGTCCCCAGGGTGGATGGCGCCTTGACCACGCAGCCTAGAACACCGACCGTCCCACCAGCGCGCAGCGCATCGGCGTCGTCGATGCAGTCGCCGCCTGCCAGCGCGGAAGCGACCAGCGTCAGCATCTTGTCCCCAGTGTTCGCCCGTCCCGGCGCTCCGCCGAGGTCAAGGTGATGGTCGACGAGTTCCCGCAGGCCCAGGTGCCGGGCTAGGGTGGCCGGCAGGAGCAGGCCGGCATTGGCCACCAGGCGATGGTCGTCAAAGAGGATGCGGATACGGTCGGGTTTGTTCTGTGGCAGCATCTATTGGGTGCTCCTTGTTTCCGGGCTGGTTTCTGTTCCAAAACCATTATCCCAGATTCAGAGGAGCACCCGCTGGCTTCTTCAAGGGCTGTCCCCAAGGCCGTCCTTCGGTGGATTCGGGCTAAGCAGTAACAACAGCGGGGTAAAAATCAACCATCTGGGCTTCAGAAATCGATGATATGTCATGATAGCTGCTCCATCCAGTCGAATTTTTAGCGTATTGGCGCTTCTGGCCACCTGAGAAAATAGCGGGAAAACAATACCAGAATCAGTAGTGTATTGTCAACAATTTGTACCGGGAACCAGGGGGCGCTATCTTGGTAGGGCGATATCGATACTGGGCATAATATTTCGTGGATGAAATTTGAAGGATGACGGATTACAGTAGGAGCACAAGAGATTGACACTGCAGATTCGGCATAATAGACTGATACGAGCATAGTCAAGCTCATAGTAACCAAAACAGGCAGGGGGAATCATGGCCGAGTATGACCTGGTAATCCGGGGGGGGACAATCGTGGACGGGACAGGTGTCCCTAGGTACAGGGCGGACTTGGCCGTCAAGGACGGGAGGGTTGCCATGATCAGCGGCAAGATCCAATCTGGCGGGGCCAGAGAGATCGACGCCGGCGGCTGCATCGTAGCCCCGGGGGCCATAGACCTGCACACCGACTATGACGGCCAGCTCAACTGGGACCCTTACTGCTCCCTGTCTGGCTGGTTCGGAGTGACTTCCCTCACCATCGGCCAGTGCGGCTTCGGCTTCGCACCCACCAGACCCGAGGACCGGGAACTGAACATGCGGATGATGAACCGAATAGAGGCCATTCCCTTGGAGTCCATGCGGCTGGGTATGCGCTGGGACTGGGAGACCTTCCCCGAATACCTTGACAGCCTGGACCGCCAGGGGCTGGGCGTTAACGATCGGTGCGCTCTTCCCATTCTCGCCCTTGAGGGGCTACGTGCTTGGTATGTTGCCCGCCCGGGAACGGGCCTCGGCGACCGACTCGGAAATGAACCGGATGAAACAGATGTTCCATGAGGCAATGAAGGCCGGAGCCTTCGGATTTTCCTCGAACAAGAGCATGGAAGACAGGCCCGAGGATGGCGGGTGGCTGCCCAGCCACGTTGCTTCCAACGAGGAGTTCCTGAGTCTTTGCGGGGGTGATGGGAGAGTTCGGCGTGGGCCATATAGGTTGGACCATCGGCGTTGGCCACACCGCGGAGTCTTGCAGGGAGCAGGAGGCTTTGCTGACTCGGATGATGAAGGCCAGTGGCCGGCCCCTGCACGTGGTCCTGGGTGACGACGAAGGCTTCTCCTGGGTGGAGTCCGCCCGCGCCGAAGGTTTGCCGGTGCTTAACCAGCTTAGCCCCGTCGGCTCGGGGGCCCAGTTCAAACTCGACGAGTACAACCTCTTCGACTACATGCCCAGTTGGGTGGACCCCTTGGTGGGCAGCCCCGAGGAGCGGATGGCCAAATTGCGGGACCCGTCCATCCGTCCTGCCATGAAAAGGGATGTGGACCAATATCCCAACCCCAGGACCCAATGGGACAAGGCCATGGTGTTGGAGGTTGTCCACGACCGGAACTATCACTACGAAGGCAAGAGTATCAAAGAGATTGCCGAAATGACAGGCAAACACCCCGTGGACACCTTCCTAGACCTGGCCCTGGATGAGGAGCTACTGACCGAGTTCAGTCATCCGGTTTCACCACAGGACGAAGAATCCCGTGAACAGCGCCTGAAGAATCCCTACGTCCACATCTCCGTCTCCGACGGGGGCGCCCACACCCGGTACATGATGAACAGCGTGTGGCCCATCTATTTCTTGAGCCACTGGGTCCGGGACAATGAGGTTGTCAGCCTGGAGCAGGCCCACTACAAGATGAGCGCCTTGCCCGCATGGTTCGCGGACTTCAAAGACCGGGGGACCCTTCGGGTTGGGGATTGGGCCGACGTCATCGTCTACAACCTTGAAGAGCTGGGCCAGCTGTACGAGAAGTCCATCTTCGACACCGACTTCCCCGGAGGCGAACGGCGACTGATCCAGAAACCCACGGGTCTGCGCTACACCATAGTCAACGGCACAGTAACATTCGAAGGCAACGACTGCACTCAAGCCCTGCCAGGCAAATTGCTCCGCAGCGATGACATGGTGGGCTAGTCAACCTAATATTATAGATGTTGTCAATCAGCAAAATTGGGACAGACCGGTACCGAAGAAGATTATTGTTAAAAAGAGCCGTCGTTCAACAAGTTCTGGCAGGTTTTGACTTGCCAAAGGGCCAGACAGGGAAAGTCGTGCTCGAAGGGGAAATGTAAGGGAGCCAAGTAAAGCAGGCTAACGCTAAGACAGCGGGAGCCTTCCCACTCCAACTCGCGGCCACCAGATCTACCACCCCGTGTTTCAGGTATAGTTCGACTCTGACACGTCGGACGCAATCGATAACACCTTCAGGTTCACCTTGGAGCGGGAGTTGGTAAAGGCCTAGGTGAGCCTCCTCGATGCGGGGGAGGCCACCATGTCTAACCCGCCTAAGCTTGAATCCGTCCAAGCATCGATCAGCGATGCTACATTATATCTTCAGACCCTCTTCGAGAGGTCACCTCATGATCTATTTCTTGAGATTCGCCCAGTCCCAACCGGTCTTCTGAAACCTGACGAGCGCTTCTTCAGGCTGCGCCAACTCCAGCGAGCAGGTTTTGACCAGGCAGTTCCTGTTCAACTGGATGGCAAAGCGGATATCTATTTTGGCATAGTGCCAAGGATCGAAAGCGGCCATGGCGGTGATGCCAACACGAATCACTTTGACCGGGTCTGGGCTGACTACGACTGTGATCAACCGGTCTGCTGGCCCATGGCACCATCTGTAGAATGGGCCTCTTCTCCGGAGACCAACCCAGAAAAACGTCAGGCCGTTTGGTACCTTGCACGAACAGTGACCCGCAACGAATGTGTAACCTTCAATCGCAGAATGGTTCTGGGGATTGGTGCCGACCCCTCTTCGGTGAACGCTGAACGCATCCTCCGTCTCTCCGGCTTCATCAACATGAAGTACCCCTCACGACCCCGAGCTATAATCATTAGAATCACCGGTAATCTTTACTCCCCTGAGGAGATGGATGCAGTCCTCCCCTCCAACTCAATGGGTCACGAACCTGAGGCGACTATGGTAGGGAAATTCGACTCCCACGCCGGCGGTGACGATATCTCCCAGGTGGTTAAGGATGAACTTACCGCAGAACTACGAAGACGCGGTGCCTGTCAGCAATACGATGGCTGTCTGACCATGGCTGTTAGCAACCAGCAAAAGTGAGACACTTTGAGACCCGAGATGTCAGGGGTCGGATAGAGGTCTCGTAAGCTCCCTGATGGCCCTATTGTGCTGTCTTCGCCGTTCGATCGTTTGGGCCTGCACCTCCCCTTCCTGCGTCGTAGTATCTCCTCCCGCCTTCCCTTGAGAACATCCGAGGGCGTCACGTTGCCGAGGGCCTTGTGATAGCGCCGGTAGTTGTAGTAACTGACGAAGGCCACGATGGCCGCCTCCAAGTCTGAAGGCATCTCATACGGCAGTTGGTTCACATCACGCTTGAGGGTCTGGTGGTAGCGCTCCAGCTTGCCATTGGTCTGAGGATGGAAGGGCGTTGCCAGGATGTGCTTGATGCCCACCATACCCAGGTAGTCTCTGAAGGCTCTGGAAACATAGCCGGGGCCGTTGTCGCTCAGCAGCCTGGTCCGGTCTGTTATCGGGATCTGGTCCATGCCGGTCCTGTCCACGGCCTCTTGGACCACCTCTATGAAGGAGTCGGATGTCATATCCCTCTGAAGCATGTGGGCCAGGATGAATCGTGAGTAGTCGTCCATGACGGTGACCATGTAGTAGTAGCCCCAGCCCACCACCCTGAAGTAGGAGGCATCGGTGGCCCACATCTGGTGGGGACCGGTGGTCTTCCGATGGTACTCCTTACCCGCACCCAGCTGCATCTCAGCCCTCTTCACCAGCCCCTCCCTGCGCAGGATGCGGTAGACAGTAGACTCTGATATGGAGAAGCCCTGGTTGTCGGTGGTCCATGCGGCCAACTGCCGGCAACTCAACTCCGGCATCCCCCTGGCTGCCGACAGAACGTAGTCGACTTCCTGGGGAGTGAGTCTGTTCCATGGGGGCCTGCCTCCTCCTGGACGGTCCTCAAGTCCTTGCTGCTCCTTCCGCCTCAGCCACCGGTAGTAGGTGCTCCTGGGGACTCCTAGGCCACCCAGGATCCTGCGTTTGGGGAGACCGGAGGAAGCCACATTGTCCAGCACCTCCGCCTTCTCTGCGCCACTCATCCGCTGATACTGCCGGCGCCCTGAGGCATTGGTATGGACGTTTTTTGAGACGATAGACCTCAAGGGACAGATCGGCGACCAACTGCTTTAGCTCTCCGTTCTCCCGTTTGAGCTGATGGACCTCCTCCCTGGTGGCATCTCGCACGCTGTCGCGGGTAAGCCTCTCCTTGCCCGCTTCCATGAACTCCTTGGTCCACGAGTAGTAAGAGTGAGGCTTGATTCTCTCCCGCCTGCACAGGTCACTCACGGTGACCTCGCGGCGGAAGCCCTCCAGCACGATACGAATCTTCTCTTCCGGGGTGTATTTGCGCCTAGTAACAGCCTTAACCGTTCTGATGAATGACCTGGCCGCCTCTGTGCGTTCATCAGCGGCCGCTGTTTTACCTGTTTCTGTCTGGGACATCTTTGGCTCCTCTATCTGAAGTGCTCTACCTCATCAGGGAGCTGACCCCACCTCAAATCTCTCGGGTTTTTCTACCCCCTCTCTTGTCCCATTATCGCTGACGGTCTACACACCTGGGAGTTGCTGATGCGATAGTCCGACTCCTGCCCACGGTGGGACAGAACCATCCAGATGCCCTGTGTCAATATCTGGGCATACACGACCCCTGGACCTGGGCATCCGAGGCTGGTATCTCGCCAGATAGCCTCCTCTATCCTCACTATCTGCGCCGATCTCAACTCATCTCCCAACCGTTGCTGGAGGTTGTCCATTGCAGCTTTGATCCCTAGATGGATCAAGCCTTGTACCTCGGGCCGAGATAAGCCGAAAGGCCCAGAGATCATACCAGGGGCCGGCGTCAGGACTCGGTACTGTGCCGGGTGTCGAAGTTGGAGGGCTAGGCGGAGGTGTTGGAGTCGGTGTTGGGGGTACCGTGGAGGCCATGATAGCCTGGCCTGTCGCCTGGACGTCTACGTCAACTTTAGCTTCGTAATCGGGAGTGATTGTAATACTTGGAGGAGGCAGGGTGCCGGTTGGCGCATTGGTCTCGGCACAGCCAACCAATACCATCACAACGCTTGATACAGTGACGACCCATAGCCATCTCATGACCCAGAGCCTATCACGAGCCAATGGGGCTACCATATTCATATAGCTAAAATGTGGCGCTCAGCCCGCGTATTGGCCAGGAGAGCATATTTACCGAAGGGGCACTTCGAGCAATCGTCGTTTCTATGCTAATCCCATAAACGCTGTCGCTTTAGCACCTCGACGGCCTTTCCAAGGGTCCCGCGGTCCAAAGAGCGGCATACCCAGCTTTCCCATTGGGCCAAGGTCGGAAAGTAGGAGGAATATAGCAGGCCCTCCAAAAGGGCAGGGATGTACACTGTAGCCACAGGAAGGGTAAAATTAGGGGCACCGAAAGGACTTGGTTTTGGCTGGCAGGCTGCCCGGTCAGTGGCGGTCCTTGCTCAGCCGAGCGGGATAATATACTTTACAGTTAAAGCGTTCTAAAGGCGCTAACGCTTGGCATCGCCTGGCGCAGTGGATCGAGTACGCTACCGCCTACCAGACAGTACGAAGAAATCCCCCCACCCTTCAGTCAAATGCATTCTCCGCGTTCCTTGAGTGTCGGTTCAGATAACGCCTGTAGCACTCCGTTAATTATCTTACCCAAACCTAGGCCAGTCCGGATGGTCCCGAGGTTCTCCAGGGGCCCAAAGGCCCATTAAGACTTCCTAACATAGAATACGCAATGGTCTACGGGTTTGGGGTCGGTGAAGTACATTATTCCGCCAAGGCCTTCAGGTTTACTCGGCTCCACAAGCAGGAGGTGGTGAGACTTCAGCCGGTCGAGCAACCCAGCTTCGTCGTAAAGATGAAATGATCGTTCGGCGCCGTAGTCTCTATCGAAGACCGTGATCACACCGGTGCCATTCTTGAACATCAACTGAAGAACACCTTCCGGTCTGAGCACTCTGGCAAACTCCGAAAGGGTGGCAGGTAGATTTTCCGGCTCTATGTGCTGTATCACGGCATTGCAGATGACAAAGTCGAATGACTCATTAGCAAAATCCAGAGAGTCACGCAGATCTGCCACCTGGACCCGGTCGGCTATCTCGGGATGAAGCGCTCTAGCCTCCTGAATATTCTCTTCGACGGCGTCAATCCCATAGACGTCGAGGCCCTTATTCCACAGGTGGTGGACGTCCCGAGCGCCGGCTCCACAGCCGGCATCGAGTCCCCGCCCGCCACTCACCAGCCCCGTCAAGCACTCCAATAAGTCCATATCGGTCTTCAGTGCGGGGTGGGAGGACGACACGTAGACCGACTGAAGTAGTTGGTGGGACACCTCTGAGTATCGTCGGGCGTGGTGTTTGTAAAACTCTTCCGAGTAATCAACGGATTGGGACTCGCCCATTAACCTGCCTCCGTCTCCACCTTCTAGTCTAGGCTTGTGCTTCGATGACCCTGCGGATGATTTCGGTGGTGGAAATGCCTTTTGTGTAGGGCACAGTACGGAAGATCCCCATTTCAATTGGGATCTTGTAGAAATACTCCATCTGTTCCTGAGAGAAATCGTCCCCGTGTACCACCATGTGAATGTCATGTGTTTCGATCCAGGCCAGGTCGATTATAAAGGGAGCGTCGGGAAGCACTTCATCGACAAACCGGCATGCTGCCACCGAGTTGACGCGCTCTTCCATTGTAAGGATAGGTCGGCCTTTCTTATATGCATTGGAAACCAGGACATCATCGGCACTAATGCCCACTAGCAGATAGTCCCCTAAGGCGCGGGCATTTTTGAGGAACTCCATATGGCCGTAATGGAAAAGGTCCGCGACTATATCGACGTACACTCGTACCATTCTCAACCCCGTCATGTTTTAACCAGGACCTATGGAAAATTCCAACGGCAGATCCTGTAGTTCCACCTCGCTGCTAACAGTCTTGGAGTCCCCTTTCTGGATAAGTAGTATCGTCATACATACCTCGGGGAAGGGCGTCTCCGCCATCGCACTGACCTTGTGGAAGTAGCCTGTGCCTCTTAGGGCCTTTGGCTTCGGGTCCAGGTCCAGGATATAGTTCACGACCTCGTCCGCGTCGCAAACTACGTAGGGGACGGTAGCCCCTTCAAAATCGCCTTCGAACTGTATGCGGTATCGAGAATCCGCCAAATCCGCGTGGTTCGCAATATTTTTTAGAAGCCTGATATCAGCAAGAATAAACCGATTTGATACCCGGTACATCTCTTTTAGTAGCTCTCGGTATCTCGGCTCAATCACCAAGACGCTGGTGCAATGTACTAGGTCGAAGCTGTGATCTTCGAAGGGAATTTCAATTCCATCGGTTGCCAGGAATTCCGCCTCAGGATACTTCTGCTTCGCGAGCTCAATGGCCGCCTCTGCTATGTCGATGCCGGTGTATTCTATATGCGGCTCTAACGAGCGCATGATGCTAAAGAAGCCACCGGAGGCGCAGCCAACATCCAGCACCTTGGCGCCGGGAAATAACACACGAGGCAAGAATACCCGTTCGGAGGGATAAAGATCGGAGACCTGAGTGCGATGCTTAGCATAGTAATCAATGGCGCTGGTCTGCGACCATTCTTTCGATGTATCCATTAGATGAACCTCCTGTCATGCGTTGCGGGACCAGGGTCCCGAGTACGCCGACTCTCCGCCGAGACTGCGCAATGGAATTCCTGTCAGGTGGCCCCAAAATGAACCGCCGGTACCGCCATAGCCGGAAAGAGCTTCTCAGCCAGCTCAATGTCGTCTATTGTATCTATCTCCGCCCATTTCACAGCTTCAGTACGAAGGATAGAAAGCTCGAAGACCCCGCGAGAAACCAAGTCGGCGAAAACCGCCTCGTAATACTGGTCGGTTTTCCCCTCAACCACGTACCTTGTCAGCTCAGGAATGATCAACTGTGATAGATCCTTACCTGAGAGCTTGTAGATATTGACGGTTTTGAGCGCTCTGCTGTAATCGAAGTCGGCTCCCTGGTCCTTTTTCAGCACCATGGCCTTAGAAACTCCGCCTTCGGCCAGGATGATCGTACCATCCATGAAGTGCTGATATTGGTCAACGACGGCTACGTTCGGTTTGGGGCTGGTTAGAAGCTGCTCTAGTAGCGTATCCTCGAAGACCAGGTCTCCTTCCAATAGCAAGATGTCGTCGTCGAACTCCTTATTGGCCAACCAAAGGGAGTACAGATTGTTGGTGGAGTCGTAGCGCTCGTTCTCTACATACGAAAGCTGGATGCCCCGAAACTCCCTACCGAAGTGCGCTCGCAATTGGTCCGAAAGGTACCCTGTCACCAGAACGCACTCTGCGACTCCCGCTTTCGCCAGAGATTCCAATTGGTGCTGTAGGATTGACTTACCGTGCACCTCG
Source organism: Dehalococcoidia bacterium (assembly GCA_965225925.1). Lineage (GTDB taxonomy): Bacteria > Chloroflexota > Dehalococcoidia > Lucifugimonadales > JAGWBF01 > CBDDBY01. The sequence continues at coordinate 2,255,540 of CBDDBY010000005.1, forward strand.
ACCAGGCACTTGGGTCTGGAATTGGTCAGGGGACTAAGCCTCGTACCCATCCCTGCCGCTAATATAACTGCCTTCATAGGTTCCTCACCGAATTACCGCTAGCTCAGGCTTCGGAGGTACTGGGGCCATCTCTTTCAGGATTTCTACCAGCCAGTCATTCTCCTCCTCTGTACGACAGGCTATGCGTACAAAGTGGTCGTCAAGCCCATACTTGGAGCCGCAGCTATTTACCAGAGTTCGGCTCCGCTCGAAGAGTGAGTCAGTAAGCTCTTGTGCGGTTAATCCGTAGAGGATCCAGCACAGCACGAAGTTCCCCTGTGTAGGATAAGGATACAGGTAGGGGACTTCCTCCAACCCCTTGTATAAACGCCCGGTCGCTGCTCTGACTCGGCGACAGGATTCCGCGAACTCTTCGTGGTAGGCACGGAACTCTTCCAAGAAAAACTGGGCAAGAGAGTTGATGTTCCAGATTGGGAGGTCGTTACGAAGGGCAGCAATCCGGTCGGCGTTGCCGGCGGCCGCATACCCAAGCCGAAGACCAGGGATCCCGTAGTTCTTGGAGAGACTCTTCAAGATCATGAGATTGGGGTATTCGAACATCAGGTCCGACGCGGAGGGACAGGACTCGGCGTCAACGAACTCGATGAAGGATTCATCCACCAATATCAAGTCCAGAGTATGCATGGAATCCAGGAAGTGAGTTAGCTCAGCTTTCGAGACGTAATTCCCTGTAGGGTTATTGGGCCGTATGAGGAGGGCCGAGTTGGCGCGTGTCGACCTGACGTGGCTGATAAACTCGTCGATATCAAGATTGAAACGGGCGGTCATGGTGAATGGGCTGACCGCTTTGCCCTGAATCCGCGCTCGATTGATGAACTCGTCGAAGGAGGGCACTGGTACCGCCAGATTCTCAACGAAACGCTGAGTAATAGCACTGATGAGCTCGCTGGCACCATTGCCCACCACCAAGTCTCGGTGGCTGAGGCCTATCGGTTCTGCTAATAGGGACGAGAGGTACCAATTAGTCGATGGATAGGCCTTGATCAATGCAACCAGGCGGGCTTGCATGTCCTCCAGCAGCCCCTCCGGCGGGAAATAGTGGTTGGTCATGTAGCAGAAGTCGTGGACGTCGTGGTTCCAGTAACCTCCATACAATGAGGAAAGAAAACGAACGTTGTCCTGTTCCATTGCCTGTTCCTCCTAGAAAAGATCGGTCGTCCCCCAAAAGAGGAACAACCATGCCGGCAGTAAGGATTCATAAGACCGGGAAGGGTACTGCGTTACGGGACGGGGTAATTAGCCGGAACAGAGGAGAGCTACAGCATGGAGCGCGGACAACAGGAAATGGTCCGGTGGTTCAAAGGACGACTATGAAGGATTTTACAGCGCCGCATGCCGCCTCCATTTAGTCGATTAAGCTGGCCTGACCCAACAGGTAATAGCCAACTCATATTCTTCGGCGAGGATACCATGGACTCAAGACCGAGTCAACTTTGGCAGGGCAGTAAGTAAAGAAACATCAACAGCGGGCTGGGATGGTTAAACCAACACCCGGACGGTGGTAGTCGTTCCAGTCCAGCTTGCGGCCACCAAAACGAGCAGTCCGTGTTTCAGATATAGTTCGACCCTCACCCGTCTCCACCACAAACACGGAATAGTTGCCTCCGGACTGTCAGAGCCGTCCGGAGGCAGTTCTTCTTCGGATTTATCGGCATCTCATTGCTATTGAGTGCGATGTTCGCGGTGCCTGGCTGAGAGTTCAGAGGCGTACCCCACGTCCTGGGGCTGGTACGAAACAATCCGGCCCAGGAGCATCCTTGAGGCGGCCTTTTTACTCCTCTGGATGAGTAGGAGAGGAAACGGAAAACCGGTGGCCTCGAATGACGCTGGTGGTACTGAGGTCATATGCTAGGCAACGGCCCCATCTCATTTGGGTTTCTGCTCATCGTCGAAATCTGGCACAAACCTGGCCAGGCTGCCGGCCCGAATTCCTACCTGGTCCGCCAGACCGGCGTTGATCTCCAGGACATATTGTATCGGCCGAGGCGGGGAGTAGATCTCAGGGTTCGTTCCTTTGGGAGCAGGAGATACATTGGCGGTAACCCCTGCCACAACGCCGGCAGCGTCTATCCACACCATGTCTAGGGGAATCAACATCCCCCTCATCCAGAAGCCATGGAGCCCCTCCAATTCATAAATAAATAGCATCCCATCTCTGTCGCCCAGATGTCCCCTGCCCATCAGGCCCCTGGCACGCTGCTCGGGTGTAAAGGACAGCTCCGCGTTAAACACAGCTCCCTCAAACACCACCAGCTGACTCTGGTATTGAGAGACGGCGAGAATAGGGATAGGACTTGGAGCAACTGTGGGTACCAATATTGGAGTCGGCGCTAGTGTTGACGTGGTAAGTCGGAACTTCCGCACCACTCCGTTCCCGGTGTCGGCTACATATAGCGCATCGGTGCTGTCAAACAACAGCCCGTGAGGGCCGCGGCATGTGCCTGGCGCAAGCTCAAAAAGCATCTCTCCGTCAGGGCTGAATTGTCGCACCCGATTCTCTGTAAACTCTGATACCCACCAGTTGCCGTCTTCGTCAAAGGCGATGTTTGTTGGCGAATTGAACTGCCCACGACCCGCCTGTGTCCAGACCTGAACTAAGATACCATCCAGCGTAAATTGCTGAATGCGGGAATTGCCCCGGTCCATCACCCAGAGGTTACCTTCGGGGCCAATCGCAACTCCTGTCGGGTTTGTCATCTCCCCCGAGCCCGTGCCGGACGAACCGATCTGATTCAGAAACCGCCCAGCGCTGTCGAAGACTTGGACGCGACTGTTCCCCCAGTCGCTCACGTAAATGCGCTTGTCGTCATCCAAGGCCACCGTCATTGCAGAAGCGAATTCACCGGGCCCATCGCCGAACGCGCCCCAAGTGTCCAACAACATGCCTTCTGAGGAGAATACCTGGATCCGGTGCCCGCCGCTCTCTGCAACGTAAATCCTGCCATCTCGTCCAACGGCGATCCCCGTGGGCGAACGGAGTTGGCCAGGTTCGCTGCCAAGGCCTCCCCACTCTGCAAGAAGTTCCCCCTCCGGCGTGAACTTCCGCACCCGATGCCCCTGGAACTCCGTTGTATAGACGTGATCTGCAGAGTCGATGGCGATGCCGTTTGGACTATTAAAGCTCAGCCCATCCCCGCCACTGCCCCATCTCACTATCTCTTCCCATTGTGGTCCTGGAGATGTCCTCGTGGCTGACGTTTGAGGAGGCGCCACAGTCGGAGTCGGAGAGGGCGAAATGGCTGCGGGCGTGGCGGTGGGTGTTGGAGTGGGAGTCGTGTTGGGTCCTGCCGCGGGTGTTTGTGGAGGCGTAGGAGTCGGCTCAGGCCCGCCGCAAGCAGCAAGGACTAATACAATAACAATAGGCAGGATGATGGTTCGGCTACCGCGTTTCACAACGCCATTATGACGGTATCGCAAGCCGCCGACAACTTGGGTTGATTCAAGCCGACAGAATTCCCCCGAGCTCCAATCAACACGATTCAGTAATAACACCCCTACCATCCTGGACTTGCAACGTCCACTCCAGCCGGGTATAGAGAACTACTATCGTTTTCTCTTATCAAGGTAACTACCGTAAGTTTAGGCTTCATGGTAAAGGTCACAAAGGTTTGTACCTTCCCCGCTCCGCTCGTGAATGAGCCATCAGCTGAGAGCAGGCGATTCATTGCCGACCATGCCTAGAAAGACGTTGATCGGGCAATCGAAGACTAGTGTAATACACTACCCGCTGCTGCTCATGCCCTCCCAGGAATCCCAATGCGCGACTTCTCTACTAGGGCGGCGTTTGGCAGTTTTGAAGTCCGTACCTGTGTAGTAGGCCACCGGTAGCAAGGCGGTCTGGGCAACGTAGCTGGGGATCCCTAAAATCTGGGCCGCTTCAGTTTCATACATTAGGTGCAGTGTGGTTAAGCCCGAATCCACCGAAGGACGTCCTTGGGGACAGCCCTTGAAGAAGCCAGAGGGTGTTCCTCTGAATCTGGGATAATGGTTTTGGAACAGAAACCAGCCCGGAAACAAGGAGCACCCAATAGATGCTGCCACAGAACAAATTCGACCGTATGCGCATCCTCTTTGACGACCATCGCCTGGTGGCCAATGCCGGCCTGCTCCTGCCGGCCACCCTAGCCCGGCACCTGGGCCTGCGGGAACTCGTCGACCATCACCTTGACCTCGGCGGAGCGCCGGGACGGGCGAACACTGGGGACAAGATGCTGACGCTGGTCGCTTCCGCGCTGGCAGGCGGCGACTGCATCGACGACGCCGATGCGCTGCGCGCTGGTGGGACGGTCGGTGTTCTAGGCTGCGTGGTCAAGGCGTCATCCACCCTGGGGACCTTCCTGCGCAGCTTCCGGTGGGGGCATGTCCGTCAACTCGACCGCGTGAGCCGCCAGTTGTTGGCCCGGGCTTGGGCCGCTGGGGCCGGACCCGGCGACTCGCCCCTGACCATCGACCTGGACTCGACCATCTGCGAGACCTATGGACTGGCCAAGGAGGGAGCGCGCCACCACGGCTATACCGGCGCCCGCGGCTATCACCCGCTGCTGGCCATTGCCGCCGGCACCGGCGAGGTGCTGATGTCCCGGCTGCGCGAGGGCCGGGCCAACACCGCCCGTGGCGCCGCCCACTTCCTGCGTGAGACGGTGGGGCGGGTGCGCTACGGCGGGGCCAGGGGACAACTCACGGTGCGGGCCGACAGCGGCTTCTACGCCCACACTGTCGTTGCCGCCTGCCGGGAAATGGATGTCCGCTTCTCTATCACCATCCGCCAGCGCGCCAGCCTGCGGGACCTGATCGAGGCGATACCAGAGGAGGACTGGACTCCCATTCCCTACTGGATGGACGGCGCCGCCGATGTCGCCGAGACGACTTACACCCCGTTCCAGACCAAGCCGGACGCCCCGCCGGTGCGGCTCATTGTCCGGCGGGTGAAGCCGACGCCCGGTTCCCAGCTCGCCCTCTTCGCCAGATACAGCTATCACGCCTTCATCACCGACCGCGATGGGGAGACGCTGGAACTGGAGGCCGATCATCGCCGCCACGCCGAGGTCGAGAACGCCATACGCGACCTCAAGTACGGCGTCGGGCTGAACCACATGCCGTCGGGGCGCTTCGCCGCCAACGGCGCCTGGCTGGCGGTACAGGTGATGGCGCATAACCTGGCCCGCTGGACGGCGCGGATTGGTCTGGGCGAGGGGACCCTGATCACCAAGACCCTCAGGCGGCGGGTCTTCGCTCTGGTGGGGCGGATCACCCGCTCGGCGCGCCGCCTCACTTTGCATCTCCCCCGGCGCTGGCCTTGGGAAACCCAGTTCAGTCGCGCCTTGGCCCGGCTGCAAGCCATTCCATTCCCGGCCTGACGGCCAGCCTGCAACTGACCCAACGTCCCCGCAATCTCGCGCCACCCCGGTCGCGAGAGTCCCCTGCTGCGTATCCTCTCGCCATCCCGCGCATCGCAACTCCCGCATAGGGCCTTAGGGGCCCTGTGCGGCGACTGAAGACCGTCCGCCGGCCTCCCATCTACCCCAAGACCCCAGGCCATCTCCCCTGTAGCTCCCTCACCCACCCCCTTCCGCTGTCCTCACGCCGTCCATCCGTGTCCTTCGGTGGATTCGGGTTAAGGCAGCTTCACCGTGAGCGCCGCGGCTGTGACCGTGTCTGGGGGAAGTAGGGTGGCCCGCCTCCGACAATGGTTCCGCCGCTCAGTACGTCGATTGTGGGGCGTGGTCTACGGAAAGCCGGAGAACTCCTAAGCATTGTAACAAACTGCGTGGGATGGATTGACTTGCAGCATGGGAGCAATTACGCTCAGTTGGTAACAGCTATGACACATAATGGCTCACCATACTGGATACTTCGAGACCATTCATTTGGGGAACTTTACCTGAGCCCTGATCAAACCCCAGCTCTTATTCTAAGCGCGGTGGAATCAATGGAAGAGCGATTGTCTATGCCCGGAGAGGGCGCTACCTCAGGCCATCATAACGGCGAAGTTCCTGTGTGCGCAGTATGTGGCTGCATAGAGGGCAGAAAGCACCGTCTAACTTGGCAATTGTCGCGGCAAGACATTACGCTCAAGGATGAAGTTGCCGTGAAGGATTGGATGGAACAGCGGCAAGGGCAGCCTAGCGTGATGGTACTGCCCGATGACGGGGGAGTCTTAGCCTATTCGGTTGCTCCATACTGCGACGCTTGTCTAGACAAGTACTGGAGAGAATACGAAGAGCGTCACACACCCTCTGGTAAGGTGAACAGGGCTGCCTTCCAGGAAAGAATAAGGACGTTTTTTTGCAGAGCTGGTTGGGATTTGTACGTTCTTCAGCTTGAATATCTAGCACCGCGAGGGTTTCCCAACATGGCTCTGAAAAGAGGTGACCGGCTCCTTCTCCCATCCGTAAGGGGGGACGTAATCGCCCGTCCCAGGGCGTTCCACCCACCAGGCCACAGTTTAGTCATTAGCCCCGAGGTACCGGAGGATATACAGGAGGCGTTAACGAGAGATCCAAATGAAGGGCGGCCGTCGGAGAAAGTCGCGTTCCTATATATGGACGAAAAATACCCAGATACCAAAGTGCCGCCTGCAATGCAAGTAACGTCACTTACTGGGCTCCTAATAGCCTCTAACCAGTTCCTTCGTTTCCGGGACGAATTCTTCAAGATTGTTCCAGGCTTCGATCAAGGGGCCGACAATTTTCCGGCAGAGATACACGCTAGCAATCTTTTTCCAGGACGACCTGATGAAGAACACTTTAGGTTTTACAGTGGACTCGTTTCGATAATCAATGACTTCAAATGCAAAATATATCGGCGTGGTTTCAATTTTATGCCAGGCCATGAATTGTTACGAAAAAAGCAGATGGACCTGGTTGGTTTGTGTTTCAGGTCAATGCTGATATCGGTCGATGATTTCGAATACTTTGGGCAAATATGGCCAGTCATGGAAACTGATCGCTCCATGAGACAAGACCAAAACTTCGCAGGATACATGCGTTGGATGGACCAGGCAACTACATATCTGCATTGGGTTGGAGATGGTGTTGAAGAGTTAATTGACGAAGATTATATGGTCGACAACTCCCGGTTTGGAGATTTGCATTATGTAATTAAGAAATCAATTGGTGGAATTGCAGCAGATTGTTTAGCCTATTTGCTCCATTGCAGGTGGCTTGATGAAAAAAGTTTCTTAACGACGGGCTATAAGGCTCGGCTTGCTGCCATCGCATCGACCCTACGTCGATCCATCGTTGATGACTATGTGAGTTCCTTTCAACTCGAAAACGAACGCGAAGGTCCAAATTTTCCAATGTTAGGGCCGGAGGAGACCTAGAGGAACAAGTAAATTGGCGGTATCAAAGTTCCATGCAGATCTCAAGAACGGTACTGCCTACCGTCAAGTCCGGCCCAGTTGACAGGGTGAGGTGGACCCCAAAAACTGGACAGGTGGTTAAGCTACAGTCAGGCTCCTAGAAAGACGTAGGCGAAAGGAGCATGAGATGAAGCAATCACGCAGGAAGCACGGTAGGGCGTTCAAGGCCAAGGTAGCCTTGGCAGCTCTTCGAGGAGATCAGACCATCTCGGAGCTTGCCAGCCGGTTTGAGATTCATCCGACGCTGATCCATACCTGGAAGAAGCAACTGGTCGAGAGTGCGCCGCAGCTGTTCAGGCCCGGGCATGGACAGCAAGGCATGGGCCAAGAGGAGTTGGTAGCCAAGCTCTACCAGCAGATAGGTCAACTGACGGTGGAGCGGGATTTTTTGTCAGGGAGGTCCGGTCCATGAGTCGCCATGAAAGGCGAGCTATGATTGACCGGGGCCACCATGAGTTGTCGGTGGTCAGGCAGTGTGAGCTGCTGGATATGAGCCGGTCGTCAGCCTACTACAGCCCCGTCCAGGCTGACGAGTACGAGTTGGAGTTGATGGGACTGGCTGACAAGCAGTACCTGCTGACGCCCTTCTACGGCTCAAGGAAGATGGCCGTCTGGCTCAGGGGTCAGGGACACCAGGTCAACAGGAAGCGGGTTCAGAGGCTGATGCGACGGATGGGCATCGAGGCCATCTACCGCCGACCGAGGACCACCATGCCGGATGCAGGACACAAGGTGTATCCCTACCTGCTCAGAGGCCTTGAGATCGATAGAGTCAACCAGGTGTGGGCAGCAGACATCACCTACATCCCGATGATCCATGGGTTCATGTACCTGGTGTGCGTCATGGACTGGCACAGCCGGTACGTGCTGTCGTGGAGGCTGTCCAACACACTGGAAGCCGACTCCTGCGTTGATGCATTGGAGGAGGCGTTGAGCAGGGACCTGCCTGGGGTATTCAACACGGACCAAGGGAGTCAGTTCACCGCTGAAGCCTTCACCTCGGTACTGGTGGCTCATGGAGTGAGGATCAGCATGGACTCAGTAGGCAGCTACATGGACAATGTGTTCGTGGAGCGGCTGTGGAGGAGAGTGAAGTACTAGGAGGTGTATCTGAAGGCGTACGAGAGTGTGGCAGAGGCCAGGGCCGGCATTGGAGCTTACCTGAGATTCTACAACAGCGAGCGCCCTCACCAGACCCTCGACTACAGAACTCCGGCCCAGGTGTTTGAGGTGGACCCAGTCAGTTGGACAGAATTGTGGCGGAGTCAAGTGAGAGTCCTGGCGCTCCTCTCAGCGGAACCCGAGAACCACGCCTATCAGCTCTAGCAGGTACTCACCTATGTCAGATGAAGTGATGATTATCGCAGATTGGGTGAGCCCCTGCCCCGGCGAGTGGGTCTCCCATACCATGCGCACCTCATGAAGTCCATAGGCGAGTTCAACGAGCGGTCACTGCACCGGTCCTTAAAGGAGCGCTACGCCGTCGTCGGCAGCGCGACTGAACAGGCCATCGAGGGCTTCGTCGTAGACGCAGTCAACGGCGGCCATATCGTCGAGGTTCAGACGGGCAGTTTCTGGCCGCTCAGGAACAAGCTGCAGCGCCTGCTCAATGCGTATTCGGTCACTCTGGTGCATCCAGTCGCCAGGGACCGGTACATCGTCAACGTGGCGGTGGACAGGACCATGCCGGCGACACGGCGCAGGTCGCCGCGGCACGGCTCGGTGTTTGACGTCTTCTCGTCGCTGGTCAGCATTCCGGCGATGCTTGCCCATCCCAACCTGACGCTGGACGTCGTGTTGACCGTCGAAGAGGAGCTCCGTGCGCTGAGCGATCGCCCCGGCCGATGGCGCCGCGGTTGGGCACGCGTGGACCGTAGGCTCGTGGATGTTGTGGAGACGCACACCATCGCCTCGATGGGCGACCTGTTCGCCATGATCGACGCCGAGCTACCCGAACTGTTCACGAGCAACGACATCGCGGTGGCGATGAAGTCAGGCCGGAGACTCGGCCAAAAGGCTGCGTATTGCTTTCGCGAGGGCGGCGTTAGCGCGGTCTGCGACAAGGACGGTAACGCCCTCGTGTATCGACGCGTGGGCTGAAGAGGATGCCCATTACGGTCCCGACCGGCGAGGGGATGAGCTACCGGAAGGGCTAGGGGGACGGAGGGAGCGTCTCAAGCGCCTGAAGGAAGCCAAGGAACGTCTGCAGCGGGAGGCTGAAGCAGCAGCCAAGGCTGTCCAAGAGCACGTGGAGCAACGGCGGGCAGAAAAAGAGGCCACAGGCAAAAAGAAGCGGGGGCGAAAGCCCAAGGTGGTAGAGCCACTTCCTACCGAAGAGGCGAAGGCTAATACCACCGACCCGGACAGCCGCATCATGAAGACCAGGCAAGGGTACGTGCAGGGCTACAATGCCCAGGCGGTGGTGAGCGAGGAGCAGATCATAGTAGCCGTTGGAGTGACCCAAGAGGCCAACGATGTGCAGCAACTGGAGCCGATGCTCCAAACCATGGCGCATACTCTGGAGGCAGCTGGCATAGAGGACCGGCCAAAAGCGGGCCTGGCCGATGCCGGGTACTGGAGTGAGGCCAACATCAGGGCTTGCTCCTGGCCAGAGATGTCTGAGCTTCTTATTGCCACCACCAAGGATTGGAAACAGCGGAAGATGCTACGGGAGAAGGGGTGTCCCCGAGGACGTATACCAAAAAGACTGAGCCCGAGGGGCAGGATGGAGCGCAAGCTGCTGACAAAGCGAAGCCGAGCTCTGTACAAGAAGCGGGGTGTACTGGTGGAGCCTCGCGTCGGCTACCGGATGGAGAAGGGCGAGGTGCTAGGACAAGAGGAGGCGTGAGCGGGAGAGTAGGCGCAAGGTATAGGAGAGGCCGTCGCATTGCAGTCGCGGCCTGCCGTGCCAATACCGTGTATGCGGGCGTTCTCTTGTTGCCAAGCTCTTAGCGGTGTATTGATTATCTTTCCGTGTTTATCATATTCTTACCTTACAGTATCAACCTAGCGAGGCTCAGGCGATGGAGACCAAGAAGAAGAGACTCACCCTGGATCTAGACCCCACCTTTCAGAGGCGGCTAAAGGCCATCTCCGCACTCAAAGGCGTCAGCATGCGAGGGTACTGCCAAGCTGCCATTGATCGAGAGCTGAAAAGGGATGAAGCCAACGGGATGGCAGGACTGTTGTCCGACAAGCCGGACCATGAGCTCTTTGCAGAACTCCGGCAGGAGATATTCGGGGGCAAGCCTCTCCCTGGGAGCTCCGCCGACTTGATCCGGGAGGCCCGTGAGATCAGGGATTCCGAAACCGCGGGATGGGCGTGAACGGGTCCGTGGTGGTCGATGCAAGCCTGGCGGTCAAGTGGCTCGTTGAGGAGGACGACTCTGACAAGGCCCACGCCGCCCTCCAATCCTGGGTTGCCCAGGACATCACCCGCATCGCCCCGTATCTCATGCCCTTCGAGGTCGCCAACGCTCTTCACCGGCGCGTGTTGCGTGGCGAACTGAACGTCGGCGACAGTATTCGGATGATCGCGAGGCTGCTTGCGTCGCGGCTCGAACTCCATCAGCCGCCCGACCTTCATGTCAGAGCCCTTCAACTTGCAAGCCAACTCAAGCAGAACGCGGCCTACGACGCGCACTATCTGGCGCTGGCGGAGAGTGTCGGCTGCGAGCTGTGGACCGCCGACGAGAGGTTCTACCGGGCGGCAAGCCCGAGCATTGCCAACGTGCGCTGGATAGGAGAGTTCGGTGCGCCGGTGTAGTGGGTAGGGGTGATCCATATCGTTGACACCCCGGAATACTCAGGTGGCCGTTTTGGGCAAAGGAACACGAAGACAAGATAGATCCGTTGGGGCCGAGGTACGGTGCCAAATTGAAACAGGACATCTGGATTGCAAACTGACGCTGTAAGTTCTTCTGGGTACCTTCCTGACAGCGCGTCGCTACAGAGAGATATTCACAGGCATCTGCTGAGCCTTGGATTCTCGAAAAACGGCAGCGGGTATTTTGTGGATGGTGAGTTGTCGAAGCAGAAGATTCGCAACCTCCATGCTGCACAGCGGCTAGGTATCCTGGAGCAGCGTCGGGCCTTTGTTGAAACTCACGGTTCTGAGCTAGCCGAGCACTTTGCGAGCGGCAATCAGGTCGATCCTGTTTTGATCGATCCCGAACTTGTTGAGGTCAGGCCAGAGTCCCTGGACTCCCGGCTCTTCAGATTTGCCTCCCTCCTGTGGTCCGTTCCCGTATCCCAGGGATTCGGTCGCCGCCTTCGCTTCCTGGTCAGAGATCGGCAGAATGGTCTGGCCGACCGGTTAGTTAAGCCCGGCGGTCGCATTTCCCTGGTGCTGCCTGTTACGGCTTTGTTTGGCGAGTCTTGGCGCGAGATCCGCCAGATGCTGGCATCCAGATACGAGGTCGAATTCGTGGTCTCGTCCCACGACCCGAATCTCCTCTCCATGTCCTACGACACGGCTATCGCCAAGGCGCTGTTGGTCGCACGAAGGCTGGTCGACGCAGAAGATCCAACGGGACGCGGAAGGTTCGTCAACCTCCAGCGGGCACCCTATTCAGAAACAGATGCCTTGGCACTGGTTCGGGCTTTGAATACGGCGGCTTCAATTCCCCTCCACCGCTCCGATGGGCCACCAGTGGACGGAAGCCCTCTGATGGTTGGCGGCGAACAATGGGGAGAGATTGTGGATGGTCCACAAGGGAATGCTCGAGAGCCTTGTCACGCTTGATGTGCGAAAGCTCGAATCGTGGCAACTTGACGAGGTGCAAGCAATCTGGCGCGACTTCAGGGATCGGAAGTTTCAGCCTTTCTATCGATGCGCCATTGACCTCGCACGCATTGAGTTGGATGAGCGCGTTGTTCGGGACCTATTCGGCCTCGGCGAAGACGCCGTGGCCTCCGTAGCCACGCTGAGGAGATTACTGGCCAGCGAGCCGTCCATCCACGGATCCAAGAAACCGGAGCTTTCGGGGTGAGATACCAAGGAGGATATTTACATGTCTGCAAATGCACCGTTCCTAGCGAAATGCGCGAAGGCTCCCCCCAAGGGAGCGCCAGAATCCAACTCGGCTAACTCAACGTCTGAGAAGGGTACTTTTGTGACCAAGGTCGCGCGAGAAACGACCGATGACCGCTAGTACTGTACTTCTTGTAACGACATCCTACGACTTGGTACCCGAGTACGTAAGTACGGTCTGGGGGCGCTGCTGGACAGTGCCCCGTCTATCGACGGTTCCAAGAAGCCAGCATTACGGCCCTCAGATACAAAGGAGGGCATTTCCATGTCTGCAAATGCACCGTTTCTAGCGAAATTCGCGAAGACTCCCTCCAAGGATGAGGCGAAGTCCAACTCAAACCCCGGGACTATATCAACCAGGGTCGCGAGAGAAACGACTGATGACCGCTAACACCGTTCTTCTTGTAACGGCATCCTACGACTTAGCCCGAATCCACCGAAGGACGGCCTTGGGGACAGCCCTTGAAGAAGCCAGCGGGTGCTCCTCTGAATCTGAGATAATGGTTTTGGAACAGAAACCAGCCCGGAAACAAGGAGCACCCAATAGATGCTGCCACAGAACAAACCCGACCGTATGCGCATCCTCTTTGACGACCATCGCCTGGTGGCCAATGCCGGCCTGCTCCTGCCGGCCACCCTAGCCCGGCACCTGGGCCTGCGGGAACTCGTCGACCATCACCTTGACCTCGGCGGAGCGCCGGGACGGGCGAACACTGGGGACAAGATGCTGACGCTGGTCGCTTCCGCGCTGGCAGGCGGCGACTGCATCGACGACGCCGATGCGCTGCGCGCTGGTGGGACGGTCGGTGTTCTAGGCTGCGTGGTCAAGGCGCCATCCACCCTGGGGACCTTCCTGCGCAGCTTCCGGTGGGGGCATGTCCGTCAACTCGACCGCGTGAGCCGCCAGTTGTTGGCCCGGGCCTGGGCCGCTGGGGCCGGACCCGGCGACTCGCCCCTGACCATCGACCTGGACTCGACCATCTGCGAGACCTATGGACTGGCCAAGGAGGGAGCGCGCCACCACGGCTATACCGGCGCCCGCGGCTATCACCCGCTGCTGGCCATTGCCGCCGGCACCGGCGAGGTGCTGATGTCCCGGCTGCGCGAGGGCCGGGCCAACACCGCCCGTGGCGCCGCCCACTTCCTGCGTGAGACGGTGGGGCGGGTGCGCTACGGCGGGGCCAGGGGACAACTCACGGTGCGGGCCGACAGCGGCTTCTACGCCCACACTGTCGTTGCCGCCTGCCGGGAAATGGATGTCCGCTTCTCTATCACCATCCGCCAGCGCGCCAGCCTGCGGGACCTGATCGAGGCGATACCAGAGGAGGACTGGACTCCCATTCCCTACTGGATGGACGGCGCCGCCGATGTCGCCGAGACGACTTACACCCCGTTCCAGACCAAGCCGGACGCCCCGCCGGTGCGGCTCATTGTCCGGCGGGTGAAGCCGACGCCCGGTTCCCAGCTCGCCCTCTTCGCCAGATACAGCTATCACGCCTTCATCACCGACCGCGATGGGGAGACGCTGGAACTGGAGGCCGATCATCGCCGCCACGCCGAGGTCGAGAACGCCATACGCGACCTCAAGTACGGCGTCGGGCTGAACCACATGCCGTCGGGGCGCTTCGCCGCCAACGGCGCCTGGCTGGCGGTACAGGTGATGGCGCATAACCTGGCCCGCTGGACGGCGCGGATTGGTCTGGGCGAGCGGACCGTGATCACCAAGACCCTCAGGCGACGGGTCTTCGTAAGGTGGACCCCATTATTAAGACAGCACGAGGGCTAAATTAAGAGAGTCTCCCACCCCTGCGCTAGGTTTCACCAAGCCCGATGGCAGCCCTGCTTCTTCAGCTGCTGCTCCCCTTTCTTCCTGGCCATGTTGGTACACCTCTGCTGGGGTCCGGTAGCCCAAAGCCTGGTGAGGCCTCTGCCGGTTGTAGAACTCCAGGTAGGCATTGATCCCAGTTCGGGCCTCGGCGACGGTCTGGTAAGCTTTCAGATACACCTCCTCGTACTTGATGCTCCGCCACAGCCGCTCCACGAAGATGTTGTCCAGGTACCTACCCTTACCATCCATGCTGACCTGGACCCTCTGCTCCTGCAACGTCTGGGTAAAGGCCTCACTGGTGAACTGACTCCCCTGGTCGGTGTTGAATATCTCCGGTCGTCCCTTACCCAGGGCTTCCTCCAACGCCGCCACGCAGAAGCTGGTGTCCATGGTGTTGGAGAGCTTCCAGGCCAGCACGTGCCGGCTGTGCCAGTCCATGATGGCCACCAGGTACAGGAAGCCCTTCGCCATGGGGATGTAGGTGATGTCCGCGGCCCAGACCTGGTCGACCCGATTAACCTCCACTCCCTTCAGCAGATAGGGAAAGATCCGGTGTCCCGGCGCTGGTTTGCTGGTGTTGGGACGCCGGTAGATGGCTTCCAGACCCATCAACCGCATCAGCCTTCGAACCCTTTTTCGGCTCACCAGATAGCCCTGTTGCAGCAGCCAGGCCTTCATCTTCCTGGAGCCGTAGAAGGGGGTCTTCAAATACTGACGGTCCATCAGGGCCATCAACTCCAGGTCTTCTGCCCTGGTCGGTACCGGCCGGTAGTACACCGAGGCCCGGCTGACGTCCAGCAGGATACATTGACGCACCAAAGACAGCTGCTGGTGGTCTCGGTCTATCATGGCTCGCCGTATGCTGCGACTCATAGACCGGACCTTTCCGACAAAAAATCGCGTTCCACCTTCAGCTGGCCGATGTGCCGGTAGAGGTGGTTAATCTGAGCTTCCTTGGCTTTCTCCTGGGATTTCTGATTGGTGGCAAATAGCTCCGGGGCTCCTTCCACCAGGGCCCTTTTCCAGGCGTGAATCTGACTGGGATGGACCTCAAATCGGCTGGCCAGCTGGGCGATGGTCTCTTCCCCCGCAAGGGCGGCCAGGGCCACCTTGGCCTTGAACGCCGGACTGTGCTTATTCCTCGTCTGCTTCATGTCCTGCTCCTTCACGTCGGTTAGTTGCCGGTTATTTTAGGAACTGGACTCTCTCTTAGCCAGTTGTCTAGTTTTTGGGTACCACCTCATCGCTCTGGTGGGACGGATCACCCGCTCGGCGCGCCGCCTCACTTTGCATCTCCCCCGGCGCTGGCCTTGGGAAACCCAGTTCAGTCGCGCCTTGGCCCGGCTGCAAGCCATTCCGTTCCCGGCCTGACGGCCAGCCTGCAACTGACCCAACGTCCCCGCAATCTCGCGCCACCCCGGTCGCGAGAGTCCCCTGCTGCGTATCCTCTCGCCATCCCGCGCATCGCAACTCCCGCATAGGGCCTTAGGGGCCCTGTGCGGCGACTGAAGACCGTCCGCCGACCTCCCCATCTACCCCAAGACCCCAGGCCATCTCCCCTGTAGCTCCCTCACCCACCCCCTTCCGCTGTCCTCACGCCGTCCATCCGTGTCCTTCGGTGGATTCGGGGTTAGGAGAAGCGTGAAATACTTCTGCTTGTAGAGCCGGGCGCATCTGCCAACGTTCTCTTTGAGCCGATAGGGGAGATTTAGGGGAAATAACTGCCAGTGCGGTAGTTTCCCACTCTGCCCGCTTTTCTGCGACTTCTGCTTTGTCCGGTGTAGTGTTGGCTTCTAGTAGCTGTTCCCAAATCCAATCTCCGAACTGAAGTGCCCATACCGGAGTTTCAAATTCGTCTATGGTAGTGGTTTCCCCGTTCGTCTCTATAGTGAGGATGAATGTCTGCTTGTTGAAGGCTTGATGCACGGAGAGGGCCGTCTGATTGCGTTTTCGGTTGCGCCAAGTTGTACGGGAGATAGGATGCCAGCCGTTAAGCTCAGCATATTGTTGAGCCGCCTGGTTTGTTCTCTTGGATTCTTTGTTTCCTAGTATGAATAGGATTAGACCAACTACTAGGGCCACAGGCAGGTATAGCAGCATGGGGAGGCCGAGCACCATCCATAAGGCTGTGGGCGAGGTTTCTGAGGCCCCAAGTGCTGTCGTAAAGATGAAGATTATGAAGGCAGGAATGAGGGAGATAAGCAGCCAAAAGCCTATCTTGTGCTTGATAGGTTTCATGGGATGCCCCTTTTTGGCTAGGAACGGATCACTTGTCACAGCGAGTCAAACCCTTGTAGCGAGCCAGAGAAGGGGCGAGGGGATGATCTTTTGGCAAGGCTTTGGCACGGTTCGCAAGCCCAGATTTCAAAGACGCGCTGGCCGACGTAAGCCCACGCATCGCTTCGTCCTAGCTGAAATGCTTCGTCTGGTGTTGTCATACACTGGACACTAACACAGCTTGAAGTGATAGGCCAGAGCAGCACAAAATCCGGGGAAGCGTCTATAGACAGGCGCAGCCGTGTGTAAACAGGTATATAATTCCCAAATATTTGTGACCCTTCGAAAGTACGCTTTGGCCAAGAGTCCACCCTTGAAGCGCATCAGCATCGCAGAAAAGGCACAACTGTCTGATGCTGGAGTAGCTGTCTAAACGGACATTTTCGCTGACCAATTAGGCGGGCATTTTCGCTGGACATCAACAAGGACCACCAGGATGCGTTGGCGGAGGTGGCCGTGATGGCCTCAAGCTGCATTCGCCTCGTATGGCAGCCAATTCAACACAAAGACCGGCAGCGCGCAGAATCCGGGGAGACTGATAGTTGGGTTGCTGCTAACCGTCAAGGAGGGCCCATCTGTGAGGGATCGAACCGGATATCAGGGTTGAGGTGGCACGCCCACCTGTCGATCCGCCTGACCTTACCCGGTCGCATCCAAATCGACCGCCCACGAGTACTGCAATTTTTGGTGTCGATTGAGAAATGGGGATGGTGTAGCGCGTGCCGTTGGTCAGGCGCTTCACCGTGTGGTGGGGTTGCCCCAGGTTGCTGCCGGAGATGTTCTTCCAGTCGCCGTAGTCGCCGCTGCCCGCCTTCTGGCGGTACTGGTACTTGGTGATCGGCAAGCCGCCGTCATGCGGCCTCTCCCAAAACAGGCGCACTTCCTCGTCGAACGCCGTGGCATGCAGGCCGGTCTCCCGGCCGCTGATGGCGTCGGGCGTCAGGCCGATGGCGCCGAACAATGACATCCGGAAGGCACTCGCCGACGCAGGGGCCTCCCATCCGTTCGAACTGTCTTCGCGTCTCCGTGTGTGGAACTCCCAGTTGTCCGCGCTGATGTCGTCGTCGATGCCGCCGTTATTGTGCTTCAGTTGCAGCGCGCCGCCGGCATCCATGGCGATGTGATACTTCACACCGGGATCGAGCCTGCATTGGGTGGCCAGGGTGAACTCGTTGTTGGGGCCGCTCTTCCAGCTCGATGGATTCGTAAAAGTGCACAGGGGGGTTCCCGACGGATTCCCGCTCGCGTCCGCCTCCAGCGTCACCGTCAGGGTCGGCAGCGTCGCCAGCGCGGCGGCGCCGACTATATTGATGCTCTGCAGCGTATAGCTGCCGATGTTCGGACCCGAACCCGTGGTGAACGGCTGTGAAGTGTCGTTGACGTTGTTGATGTTGTTGTTGCTCACGCCGCCGCCGGTCTGACTCAGATTGGTCAGCAGCACGCCCGTCAGGACGGTGAGGCTCGCCTCATTGGAGGCGTCGGCCTCGCCGTGGCTGTTGACCGCGCGCACCTGGAAGGTGTAGCGGTCGCCGACCCTGAGGTCCGGCACGGTGAAACTGTCCGTGGTGGGGCCGCTGCCGGTGATGTTCTTCCAGTTGCCGTAGGCGCCGCCGCCCTTCTTCTGGCGGTACTGGAACTTGGTGATGGGCGAGCCGCCGAAGTGGGGCACGGTCCACGACAGCGTCGCCTGCCCGTCCCCCCCGGCCGCCGCCTTGAGGTCTTCGATCTCAAAGGGTGTGACGGAGGCGCTGGGTGTGGCGGAGGCCGAGTTGGAGGGATCGGCCGGGCCGATCGCGTTGACCGCGCGCACCTCGAAGGTGTAGGAGACACCGTTGTTCAGGCCGGTCACGAAGTGGCTGGTGGTGGCGTCGTCGCTGCCGGGGATTATGTAGAGCCAGCTTCCTATATCGCTGTTTTCATGCAGCGCAGTCCCTGATGTAGCGCTCCCTTCTCTCAGATACAGATGGGGGTCATGGCTGCCCTGCAGCTCTATGGTCACCTCGGCGCTTGCAGCGAGGCTGAAGGTGTAGTAACGGGCCCAGCCTCTCCCGGGCACGCTGGACTTGCAGTCGTTGGCCCAGGCGCCTTCCACCCCCGACACGGGCAGGCTCAGGGACGCCGGAGTGCACCCCGTGGCCACCGACCCTGGCGCGCCGCCGCCGCCGCCGGCGCTGACGCTCAGGGTGAAGCTGCCCGTGGGCTCGATCCCGCTCACCGTGGTCGGCACGTCGATGAAGCTCGCGGCCTCGATGGTGTACGTACCTGCCGGCAGCGTCGCTATGATGCGGGCGTCGGAGCTAGACTTTGGGGGGCCGCCATTCTCCGCTTGCAGGTACTCGAACCTGCTGATCCTATCACCGCGCTGCTCGGTCACGGCGGACCAGGAGAGGAACACCCGTCCAGGGCCCGCCGGCCGGGCCGCGAGGTCCTCGACGGCGAAAGGCGTGTCGTGCGGCTCGTCGTCGTCGACCAAGACGCCGGCCTCGGAGGGAAAGCCGACGATGTAGTCCGAGTCCGCCACGATGATGGCCGTGACGGTCGAGTCGAACTCGACCACGCTATCGTCCTCCGTCGGGACCGTGATTGTCTTGGTACGGTTAGCGATATCGTTGTTGTCGGAGAGGTCGAAGGACACGCTGATACGCCCTTCGCTGGCAGCCGGCACCACGTCTCTGTCCTCGGTCACGTCGAGGTGCACTGTGAGATCGTCAGCAATGGTCACCCTGAAGCGGTCGCTGGTCACGGTGAATTGCGCATCCGCGCCCTCATCCACCGCTGCGCCGCCCTCGATCGTCACCGTGGCCGGGGCGACCGTCGCCGTCAGAGCGTTCGACCATTGTCCGTATCCGAGGCTGTTCTGGTAGCGAATGCGGAAGGTCCATTCGCCGTCGTTCAGGTTGATACGGAATGGGTTGCCCAAAACGCCCATATGGAAAGACGCCGTGCCGTCTGCACGCGTGTACTCCGCCTGCCAAAAGGCCGCACCCATAATGGAACCGTCGCCGATGTCGGTCGGCGAGTCCCATTCCGCCAGGAGTCCGCGGTGGCCCTCGCGCAGGTCCGTCAGGATGGGCGGGCCAGGGACGGTGTCGGGGTTGGACCTGCCCTCGAACGTGACGCGGTAGGACCGGCTCATGCCGTCCTCCTGCCAGGAACCCGTTGCCGTGTCCCACAAGAGGTGGGTATCGCCAATGCTCCAGCCGGTCTGGCCGCCGGCGTCTTCGGCGTCGGAGGTCGTGCCGTCCAACGTTGCCCCGGAAGCATTGCCCACTCGCAGCGCATAGGTCGTGTTGCGGGCGAGCACGGTATCCGCCGGGGCAGTGAACTCGACAGCGCCGGCGGCGTAGCTCGCCGGCGGGGTGAGCGTGGCGTGGAACGCATCGGGACGGCCGTTCGCGTCCGTGGTCCAGACCGCGAGCGTCACGCTCACGTTGTTCGTGGCGGTCAGGGTGACGCCTTCCAGCGTGTAGCCCTGGTAATTGTCGCCCGTCTGGAATGTCTGCGCGTGGTCTGAGGAATGCGGAATGTTGCTGGGCGCTGACTGCAGCGCGTTGCTGACCAGCACTTCGGTGGGCAGAGGCAGCTTGTGGATCTGCGGGGTGCGGGTGGTGGAGGTGCCGGTGTTCTCGACCACGTACATCGTCTCGCCGTCGGACCAGATGCTGTTGTAGTTCTCGCCGGCGCCGTCCAGGGTGATGTCAAGGTCGGCTTTGCGGCTTCCGTCGGAAAGCGCGTAGGCGTAGAGCTTCTCGTCGTCCGCGTCCAGCACCCAGATGGCGTGCCCGTCGGACCAGATGTCCCGGGCTTCGCCGTTGTCGCTGTGCAGGTCGATGTCCTTGCCGGAGTCGCGGCTGAAGTCGGACAGGGTGTAGGCGTAGAGCTTGCTGTCGACTCGGTCGGACACCCACATGGTGTCGCCGTCCGCCCACGCGCCCACGCGGTCGGCGTTGGTAGAAGTGATGGCGTTGGTGAGAAGCGTCGCCGTGCCGGCGGACTTGTTGGTGAGGTTGTAGCGGTACACGTCGCGGTCGTCGCCGTCCACCACATACACATGGCTGGCGTTGGACCAGACGCCCACCGGCTTGTCGTTGCCCGTCGCCAGGGTCCAGGACGCGGTGGGATTGAGGCTCTCGTCGGCCAGGTTGTAGGCGTAGACCTTCGACGAGCTCTCCTGGCCCACCCACAGCGTCAATCCGTCCGGCGACCACATGACGGTGGGACTATCGTGGCCGCAGGCCAGGTTTTCGAAGTCGATTCCTTTGAGCCTGAACAGCTCGCATGTTATGCTCTTGGTTCCCCAATCGTCGGTCACGTAGCCGTGGTTGTCCCAGTAAATTCCGCCCCGTCCGAAAGGTTCGTCGCGTCGCTAACCGCCAGCGTTGTCTCGATTCCGTCGACAGTGATTCTCAGGAAATGTCCCGCCAGGTCGGTCTTGGTAACCGTGTTATCCGTCGAGAGGTACAGCCGCTGCTCGCCGGCTTGCTGAAACGCGAGCATCTCGACGGTGTGGGTGGTCCCCCCAACGGTGAACGAGCTGAGACTCAGGGACCCCGAGCTTGTCGTGATCGCGTCGGAGGCGTCCGAGAAAAAGCCTTCATATGTGCCCCCGCCTTCGACCGAAGTGTTGGTGGACGACGTCATCGTGGCGTCCCACACAGATTCTTCGCAAGAGGTCTGCTGAGCCAGGTCGCCCCGCAACGCCATCTGTATCGCATTCGTTGCTTCCGTCCACGCGCCGGAGTTCCTGCCCCGCCGTGAGTCGAAGCTCCAGCCGTTGAGACTGCCGTCGTCCGCTGCGTTGTCGTCGCTGCGGTACGCCCTTACCGAAATTCCAGCGTCAAGGTGGATGTGGTACCTGGTGTTGGCCGCCAGCGTCACGGCGGGAGACAGGGTGAAGGAATTGTCGTCGACTTTGCCCCACGTCAGATTCCTGAACAGCGCGAGGGCTGTGTCTGCGGGATCGCCGCTCCCGTCGTCCTCGCGCAGCGTCACATTCAAGTCCAAACTGACCAATGCCGCTGCGCCGGGAATCTCGATGCCGGTTAGCTCATACGCGGACGGACCCGTGGTGAACGGCTTCTAGGCCTTGTCATAGAAGTTGAGATCAGTGTTGCTCCCCGTCTGCCCGGTGTTGCTTAGCAACACGGAGCCGCTCCTGCCGGTCGGCGGGCCAGGGATGTTGGCGGGCATGGGGAAGTTTCGGACCCGGGGCGTGCCGGTGGTCTCCGCCACGTACATCGTCGTCCCGTCGGACCACAGGCTTCTGTAATCAAGGTTGTCGTGGGCGCCGAGCACTTCTAACCCTGGTTGAAGGCTCCAGTCCGAAAGCGCTCGGGCTTCGAGTTTCTTACGGCTAGTGCCGGAAGAATTTTGTTCCAGTAGCCACATGAAGACGCCGTCCGACCAGATGCCGTAGCAATGAACTTGGACGCCACTCTGGGTGATGTCCTTGCCGGAGTCCCTGCTGAAGTCGGACAACTGGTAGGCGTAGAGCTTGAGTCCGTTGCGATCGGACACCCAGACCGTGGTCCCGTCCGACCAGATGCCCCGCGGCTCGCCGTTGTCGGTGTGCAGCGAGTAGTCGTTGGAGGTCAGAGACTTGTCGGACCGGTTGTACTGGAAGACGCGGCCCACGTCCGCATCGGTTACGTAGATGTGCGTGTCGTTGGACCAGATGCCGGTGGGTTTGATGTTCTTGTCGCCGCTCGCGGGGTTGGTGAAGTCCCAGTTCTCGCCGGTGTTCGCGCTCCCGTCGGAGAAGTTGTAGGCGTAGACCTGCGACGAGCCCTCCTGGCCCACCCACAGAATATTGCCGTCGGGGGACCAGATGGCGGTGGGCTTGTCGTTGCCCGATTGCATCTGGATTTTCTCCGGCACCGCCGCCGCCGTCGTCGGCCCGCTGGTCAGCGTCTCGGAGTAGCCGGCGTCGTCGGTGAAGCTCACCCGCACCTTGATGGTCTTGCCCTCGTCGTCGGCGACCAGGGTGTAGGCGCTGGAAATCGCCCCCGGAATGTCGGCGTCCGTGCCGTTCACGCGGACCCACCGGTACGTGTATCCGGGGCTGGTCAGGCCGTTGGCGTCCATGATGCCGGTGGTGACCGCCGTCAGCGTCTGCCCGACCTGCGCCGTGCCGCTGACCGTCGGCGCTCCCGTCGCGGGGATGTTCGGCGGCGGCGCCATCACCGCCGTCGCCGCGCTGGTCAGCGTCTCGGAGTGGCCGACGTCGTCGGTGAAGCTCACCCGCACCTAACCCCGAATCCACCGAAGGACACGGATGGACGGCGTGAGGGCAGCGGAAGGGGGTGGGTGAGGGAGCTACAGGGGAGATTGCCTGAGGTCTTGGGGTAGATGGGAGGCCGGCGGACGGTCTTCAGTCGCCGCACAGGGCCCCTAAGGCCCTATGCGGGAGTTGCGATGCGCGGGATGGCGAGAGGATACGCAGCAGGGGACTCTCGCGACCGGGGTGGCGCGAGATTGCGGGGACGTTGGGTCAGTTGCAGGCTGGCCGTCAGGCCGGGAACGGAATGGCTTGCAGCCGGGCCAAGGCGCGACTGAACTGGGTTTCCCAAGGCCAGCGCCGGGGGAGATGCAAAGTGAGGCGGCGCGCCGAGCGGGTGATCCGCCCCACCAGAGCGAAGACCCGCCGCCTGAGGGTCTTGGTGATCAGGGTCCCCTCGCCCAGACCAATCCGCGCCGTCCAGCGGGCCAGGTTATGCGCCATCACCTGGACCGCCAGCCAGGCGCCGTTGGCGGCGAAGCGCCCCGACGGCATGTGGTTCAGCCCGACGCCGTACTTGAGGTCGCGTATGGCGTTCTCGACCTCGGCGTGGCGGCGATGATCGGCCTCTAGTTCCAGCGTCTCCCCATCGCGGTCGGTGATGAAGGCGTGATAGCTGTATCTGGCGAAGAGGGCGAGCTGGGAACCGGGCGTCGGCTTCACCCGCCGGACAATGAGCCGCGCCGGCGCGGCGTCCGGCTTGGTCTGGAACGGGGTGTAAGTCGTCTCGGCGACATCGGCGGCGCCGTCCATCCAGTAGGGAATGGGAGTCCAGTCCTCCTCTGGTATCGCCTCGATCAGGTCCCGCAGGCTGGCGCGCTGGCGGATGGTGATAGAGAAGCGGACATCCATTTCCCGGCAGGCGGCAACGACAGTGTGGGCGTAGAAGCCGCTGTCGGCCCGCACCGTGAGTTGTCCCCTGGCCCCGCCGTAGCGCACCCGCCCCACCGTCTCACGCAGGAAGTGGGCCGCGCCACGGGCGGTGTTGGCCCGGCCCTCGCGCAGCCGGGACATCAGCCACCTCGCCGGTGCCGGCGGCAATGGCCAGCAGCGGGTGATAGCCGCGGGCGCCGGTATAGCCGTGGTGGCGCGCTCCCTCCTTGGCCAGTCCATAGGTCTCGCAGATGGTCGAGTCCAGGTCGATGCTCAGGGGCGAGTCGCCGGGTCCGGCCCCAGCGGCCCAGGCCCGGGCCAACAACTGGCGGCTCACGCGGTCGAGTTGACGGACATGCCCCCACCGGAAGCTGCGCAGGAAGGTCCCCAGGGTGGATGGCGCCTTGACCACGCAGCCTAGAACACCGACCGTCCCACCAGCGCGCAGCGCATCGGCGTCGTCGATGCAGTCGCCGCCTGCCAGCGCGGAAGCGACCAGCGTCAGCATCTTGTCCCCAGTGTTCGCCCGTCCCGGCGCTCCGCCGAGGTCAAGGTGATGGTCGACGAGTTCCCGCAGGCCCAGGTGCCTGGCTAGGGTGGCCGGCAGGAGCAGGCCGGCATTGGCCACCAGGCAATGGTCGTCAAAGAGGATGCGCATACGGTCGGGTTTGTTCTGTGGCAGCATCTATTGGGTGCTCCTTGTTTCCGGGCTGGTTTCTGTTCCAAAACCATTATCCCAGATTCAGAGGAGCACCCTCTGGCTTCTTTAAGGGCTGTCCCCAAGGCCGTCCTTCGGTGGATTCGGGCTAAGTACTCGATGTTGTTCCTGAAATGTCGGCTTCCGTGCCGCCGTCCACCCGGATCCACTGGTACGTGTATGCAACGTTGTTCAGGCTGTCGGCGTCCATGATGCCGGACGTGGCCGCCGTCAGCGTCTCACCCACCTGCGCCGTGCCGCTGATCGTCGGCGCGCCCGTCGCGGGGTTGTTGGCGGAAACCGTCAGGGTGTAGGTGCCGCTTCCGCCCACCGCAGACCTGGCTCTGAGATAGTAGGTCTGACTATCGGGGGCCGTCCAGACAATGCGGGAGTTAAGGTTGCCGCCATCATAATCATTGTTGGCAATAGTAGCGCCGGCTGAAGTGAGTATGTCCAGTTCCGGGTCGCCAAGCGTACCCATGCCTGTCCCCGAACCCTCCAGAAGGATCGTGTACGTGACGCCCGAAGCGACGGAGAGACGGAACCAATCCAGATCGCCACCGCGTTCAATATCGCCGGTTACGGAACTCCCCACCGAAACGGTGCAGGTCGTGCTCGCATTGTCGGCGCAGTCGTCCACGGCCGCCGTCGCCGCGCTCGTCAGCGTCTCGGCGTTGCTGTCGTCGTCGCTGAAGCTGACTTTGACCTTGATCGTCTTGCCCTGGTCGGCGGCGACGAGGGTGTAGGCGCTCGACGTCTCCCCGGAGATGTCGGACTCCGTGCCGCCGTCCACCCGGATCCACTGGTACGTGTATCCGGGGCTGGCCAGGCCGTCGGCGTCCATGATGCCCGACGTGGCCGCCGTCAGCGTCTGCCCGACCTCCGCCGTCCCGCTGATCGTCGGCGCGCCCGTCGCGGGGCGGAGCGTGATGGCCCCGCGCAGCCTCATGGCGATTGCGTCCGTACGGGCTTCTCAGTCGCCATCGGTATTCAAGACTGTCCGGGTGGAGAAACTCCAGTCAGGCGCGCTGCCGGCGTCCACTCGGCTGGCGGCGCGCCTATCCAAACAGGTTTCTACAGTAGTGACGATGTAGATGTGATAGGTCGTTTCGGGATCGAGCTCGTAAACCTTTGTCAACGTGAAGTCATTGAGCCCGCTCTGGGCCCAGGTTTCCGGAGGATTGAAGGTGGCAAGGGCGGTGTCCGCGGACTCGCCGCTGGAATCGGCCCGCAGCGTCACCGTTATCGTATCCGTCGAGGGCGTTGTGCAAGCTGCGCCCCGGCCTTGGATCTGGATCTTGGTCAGGGTATAGCCGGGGGAGTTCTCGCCCGTCTCAAAAGGCTGTGCGCTCTGTTTGATGAAGATGCCGAGAACCAAATTGCCAATGCGAGTGCCGTCGGTGTTGCTGAGCAGCCGCCGCTCGAGGGGTGGGGGCGTGATGGCCCCGCGCAGCTTCATGGCGATTGCGTCCGTACGGGCTTCCCAGTCGCCATCGGTATTCAAGGTTGTCCGGGTGGAGAAACTCCAGTCAGGCGCGCTGCCGGCGTCCACTCGGTTGGCGGCGCGCCTACCCACACAGGTTTCTACAGTAGTGACGATGTGGATGTGATAGGTCGTTACGGGATCGAGCTCGTAAACCTTTGTCAACGTGAAGTCATTGAGCCCGTTCAGGGCCCAGGTTCCCGGAGGATTGAAGGTGGCAAGGGCGGTGTCCGCGGGCTCGCCGCTGGAATCGGCCCGCAGCGTCACCGTTATCGTATCCGTCGAGGGCGTTGTGCAAGCTGCGCCCCGGCCTTGGATCTGCATCTTGGTCAGCGTATAGCCGGTGGAGTTCTTGCCCGTCTCAAAAGGCTGTGCGACCGTTTTGGCCCCAGCGAAGATGCCGAGAACCAAATTGCCAATGCGAGTGCCGTCGGTGTTGCTGAGCAGCCGCCGCTCGAGGGGAGGGGGCGTGATGGCCCCGCGCAGCCTCATGGCGACTGCGTACGTACGGTCTTCCCAGTCGCCATCGGTATTCAACTTTGTCGAGGTGGAGAAACTCCAGTCGGGCGCGCCGTTGGCGTCCACTCGGCTGGCGGCGCGCTGACCCAAACAGGTTTGTTCAGTAATGGCGATGTGGATGTGATAGGTCGTGTCAGGGTCGAGATCGTAAACTTCTGTCAAAATGTAATCATTGAGCCCGCTCAGGTCCCAGGTTCCCGGAGGATTGAAGGTAGCAAGAGCGGTGTTCGCGGGTTCGCCGCTGGAATCCGCCCGCAGCGTCACTGTTATCGTATCCGTCGAGGGCGTTGTGCAAGCTGCGCCCCGGCCTTGGATCTGGATCTTGGTCAGCGTATAGCCGGTGGAGTTCTTGCCCGTAGTGAAAGGCTGTGCGATCTGTTTGATGAAGGTGCCAGAAATCAAGATGCCAAGGCGATTGCCGTCGATGTTGCTGAGCAGCTGCCGCTCGGTGGTCTGGGCGTGGCCAGGCGCGGGGGAGAGGAGGAGAAGGAGAAGTGCTGTTGCCGCGGCCAGCAGGACTGCCGCCGCCAGGGCGCGGGCGAAGTTGCGGCGCCGGCTCATAACGCCGCCCCCGGAAGGGCTAAAGTCGGGGGGGGGGGGGGGGGGGCTGACAGGGATATGTAACGGCTGAAATGGTCTGAAAACTTGGAAAGCGCACGGGATTCCGGCATCTTGGTAGCAGTCACGAAACCAGGTGCCGGAGGTGTCCCATGCGCCTTCCACGGGAATGCTACCAGATGCAGCAGGTCATTGAAACGCATCTACCTCACCGCTCCCGGCCACAGTTGACCGGTCTAGTTCTGTGGGTCTGCGGTGCTATTCTGGCCGGCAGCGCCGGCCAGAACGCCGTGGCCTCGGCACTCTCTCCCTGGGGCAGATGGAACAACCTGCGTCAGTATCTCCGGGAGTGATTGTACGACGGCAGCGACCGGGCCCGTCCCTGCCAGACCGAACTGGACGTAAGTCTCTGCTTCGCCCCATTGCTCCGGTGGGTCCTGGCCTGGTGGCGTTCCGGCCGGCTGGCCCTGGCCGTTGATCCCACGCTCAAAGGCGACCAAACCACCGCCATCGTCATCAGCGTGGTCTACCGGGGTTGCGCCATTCCCGTGGCCTGGCGCATCCACCGGGCCACTCAGCGCGGGTCCTGGATGGACCCCACGGTGGAACTGCTCAGGGAACTGGCCCCAGCGGTGCCCAAGGAAATGACCGTCATCGTGCTCTGCGACCGGGGCATAGCCAGTCCCAAGCTGTGGCGACAGATACGCGCCCAGGGCTGGCATCCCTACATGCGGTATCGGAAGAACGTCAGCTTCTGCGCCCAAGACGGCCGCCGGTTGCCCGCACAGCACTTCGTTTCCCGTCCCGGTACGGCCTGGATTGGCCGCGGCACCGCCTTCAGCACCCCCAACGCAAAACGTCGCTGCACCCTGTTGGAGGTCTGGTACGTCGAGCAGGAAGAACCTCGGATCATCCTCACCGACCTGCCGCTGGAGGACGCCGGACCTAGTTGGTACGCCCGGCGCTTCTGGATCGAACTGGGCTTCAAGGCCGTCAAAAGCCTGGGCTGGAAGTGGGACAAGATCCGGCGCACCGACCCGGCGCGCGTCTCCCGCCACTGGCTGGTGCTGTCGGTGGCAACGCTGCTGGCCCTGGCCTATGGGACCAGGGTGGAAGACGCCCATGACCGCAGGATTGCTCCAGGCAACCTGCGCACGCCGCCCAAGACGCCGGCTCCCCCCAGGCGCCGCGACCCCTGGGGCAGGCCGGTACGGACCGTCAGCAGCATCCGCCACGGCATTGACTGGCTGCGGCTGCTGCTGCTCCGGGGCCGCCTCTGGAGCCGGGTCTGGCTGCTGCCTGAGCCCTGGCCGGAACCCAAGCCCAACCTGGAGATTACTCGCCATGCCCCTCCGTAAAAACCCGTTACATACCCCTGTCAGGGGGGTGAAAGACGGCATCCGTAATCCGGTCTTTGTTCTGTCCACCTCTTGTTTGATTTCATGGTTCCCTGTACGGCAGCGAAGCGGAGGGGCCGGGCTTCCGAGGTCGTGCGGCCCGTGGCAAAACGAAACGAGACTGCGGAACTCCGCGCCTTCGCCTCCGGTCCGTTGGCCAACCTCTCGAACGCCAAGTGAAACTCTCCCCTCACATTGGGCAAGTCGGCTTCCATACTACCAACGCCATATGTAGTTACTGTGTTTTTCAACCCCTTTTTCCCATGTATTCTTGTGTAGTTTTCTCCAATGCGCTAGAATCGGGGCGAAACGGGCCTGAACCACCAGAACGAGACCCCGCCGCAAGCCCTCCGGAAAGCCGCAGCCCGGAACGGGGGACTACGCCGAACGCGGGGTCTCTCGACCAACTCTTCATATGAAGACCTACCAACGAAAAGTTCGCAATTCGGTATATGCAGGCCTACCCGGAGAGGATCGAACTGCCCGTAGGCATCGCGGTGCCAAGGATCACGGAGCCACAACCACATCTCGAAGACGGTACCGCGTGCCGTACAGCCAAGAGCCAACATGACACTCCTAGCGTCCTTCCGCCCCGACGCGTCACACTACGGGAATCGCGAGTCCTTGGTGCGTCGAGAGGCTTCCCAGCCACATCTCGAAGATCGCGGTATCTACCGTATGCGCTGGTGGGCCTAACGAGACTGAATTGCGAACTTTTCGCTGGGAGGTAAGGTTGTAAGCTTGGCTGCGGTCAGCGGGCCGGAACGTTGACCGCGATGTAAGGGAAGGGTTCCCCGTTTCCAACTTGCTGTACGCCACCATCCAGTATAGAGGTTGACAAAGAGCATTAGCCACCGAACACTTTCCTTAGTCGTATCGCCTTGGTGCGTTGACCTTCCATGAAGCTGTCCATCATCATACCCGCCTTCAACGAAGAGGACTACCTCCCGTCGACTCTGGCTTCGACCCAGGCCGCCGTGGCACATCTGCGCGCTCGCGTCAACATCGACATCGACATGATCGTCGCCGGTCAGCAGCAGCAGACCGACCAGCAGTAGCGCCGCCGCGACCGCAATCGAGACCCGCTTGTGGCATCGGATGAAGCCGGACGCACTCCGCCCACGGTCGGATGCCAGACGCGGGATGCGGAGTGGTATGAAAGAAGACGCAGCTCGGCCAGGGTCAAGTCACAGGAAGCGACCCAGAAGGAGCTGGTGTGAGGGGAGCAGCCTTCACCGTGCGGACGAAGGGCTTGGTCTCCTGGCTACGCTCTTCGGCGGCCAGTGCTTTGTCAGTATCTGGTTGAGACACATCTGCTCCTTTCCTTGGGTACTCTACCCTCAGCCCAGGAGCCCACTCCACCTCCAAGCTCTCGGGTTTTCTACACCTCACATGTGTCCCATTATCGCTGGCGGCCTACAGTTGATAGTATTCATAATACTACTAACAAATAGTAAAAATCGCACGATATTGAGAGTAATGTGTGATATATATGCTGTATGCGGCTCAGAACCTCATCATTATCGCTGAAAACGGACAACGGACAATATTGACAGGCCCAAGACATATCTATAAGCTATGATAAGCTCCGTACTCGCGACGCAAGTCGCGCTGAAATTTGCTTTTTCGGGATTTGATGCCTATAGAATCGCCTGCAAGTTCCTTAAGCGACGCCTCAAGGGGCTCGGTTCGCGTACGGGTCAGAAACCTTTGGAAGGTCTTTGGCGAGGGCGAAGGGCCGGACTTGGTGGAGCGGGTGTCCGGGATGTCCAAGGGGGAGGCCCAGGCTGCTTACAACTGCGTCGTGGCTTTGCAGGACGTCAGTTTCGACGTGCATGACAGGGAGACCTTCGTGGTCATGGGCCTCTCCGGAAGCGGCAAGTCCACCATAGTCCGTTGCATCAACCGCCTCATCAACCCAACCACCGGCTCCGTCTTTGTGGACGATGACGATGTTTTGGCGTTCGGCGACGAGGAGCTGACGAACTTCCGGCGCACCAAGACCTCCATGGTCTTCCAGCAGTTCGGCCTCCTGCCCCATCGCACCGTGCTGGAAAACGCTGCGTGGGGCCTGGAAATCCAGGACGTTCCCTTGGAAAGCCGCTCAGAGCGGGCCCAAGAGGTCTTGGAGCTTGTGGGGCTTGGCGAGTGGGGCGCGTATCGGCCCTCCGCTCTGTCCGGCGGCATGCAGCAGCGCGTCGGCCTGGCCAGAGCGTTGGCCAGCAACCCGGAAATCCTGCTGATGGACGAGCCCTTCAGCGCCCTGGACCCCCTCATACGCCGGGACATGCGGAACGAGCTTATGCGGCTCCAGGGGCAGATGCAGAAGACCATCATCTTCATCACTCATGACCTGTCCGAAGCGGTGCGTTTGGGCAATCGCATCGCTATCATGCGCGACGGGGCGGTGATTCAGACGGGGACTCCCGAAGAAATCGTAGCCGACCCGGCGGACGAGTACGTGGCGGACTTCACGCGAGACGTGCGCCCGTCCACCGTGCTGACGGTGGGCTACTTCATGGACCGGCAGGGGACCAAACGGGCGTCGGCGGAGGCCAGCAAGCCCAACGCCAGAGTGGCCTTCGAGCAAACGGTGGACGAGGCGCTCTCCGAGCTTTGGTCCACTCCAGGTCAGCTAGGGGTCATGGATGAGTCCGGGGCTTTGGTCGGCGTGATAGACCGGGAGACCCTGCTCCAGGCTGCCTTCGAGCAACCTAACTTCGCCGACGGCCACAGCAGCGGGACGCAGGAGAGGCCGGTCTCAGTTCCATGGCGGTCCCCAGTCAGACAAAGACCTCCGATCAGCAAGAAGAAAAGACCAGAGACTCATCTCTGTCGGGGCGAATGAACGTCGTCTTTGGGCGGATGAGCCACATAACCGTCCTCCTTCTTGGCCTTCTGTCTCTGGCCGCATCCACGGCCATTGTGGCAGCGTTCTGGGGCGTAGGGGTCTCCTTTCCGGCCAATTGGGGCCCGGAGATCGCGAACGAGATCAACGATTTCCTTCGCTGGCTGACCCGGACCGGCGCGCCGGTGTTCGACACCGTGGCGGACGCCGTGTTGACGTTCCTGCTGCTCTTGGAGGACGCGCTCCGCTGGCTTCCATGGCCCACGGTGGTTTTGGGCATTGCGCTGCTCTCCTGGCGGACCGTGGGTTGGCGGCTTGGGGCATTCGCGGTAGGATCGCTGACGGCAGTGGGGCTGGTGGGCCTGTGGGAAAGCGCCATGGAAACCATGGCCCTCATCGTGGTGGCGGTGATCTTGTCCGTAGCCATTGCCATCCCCCTGGGCATCGTGGCCGCCCGAAACAACTCCGTAGATTCCACCATACGGCCAATTCTAGACGGCATGCAGACCATGCCGGCCTTCGTCTACCTAGTGCCGGGCATCATGCTGTTCGGCATCGGCAACGTGCCGGGCATCTTCGCCACGGTGATCTACGCCGTGCCTCCAGCCATCCGGCTGACCAACCTGGGCATCCGCCAGGTGACGCCACAGGTGGTGGAGGCGGCCCAGTCTTTCGGCACCACCCGACGGCAGCTCCTGCTGAAAGTGCAGTTGCCCATGGCCATCCCCACCATCATGGCGGGCATAAACCAGACTATCATGATGGCCCTGGCCATGGTGGTGGTGGCCTCGCTGGTGGGCGCCGGTGGCTTGGGAGAGGACGTCCTCCGGGGTCTCGGCCGGTTCCGGCCCGGGGAGGCGCTGCTGGCGGGTCTGGCCATCGTGGCGCTGGCGATCATTCTGGACCGGATAACTCAGGCATGGGCACGGGAGCGGCAGGCCGCCCTGCGGAGCAAGAAGGAATAAATAGACGGAATCAAGAACACGCGCAGGCGGCGCTAAGGACCAAGAAAGGAGAGTCACGACATGAAAGGCAAGACTGGGAGGATAGGACTGGGGCTGCTCAGCCTCATGGTGGTTTTTATGTTCGCAGCGGGCGCCTGCGGGGAAGAGGAGAAACCCACGATCATCTTCTCGGACCTCAACTGGGACAGCGCCCAGCTTCAAAACGCCATCGCCGCGCGGATCGTCAGCGCGGGGTACGGGTACCCGACCGACAAGGTGTTCGGCGGCACGGTGCCGCTGATGGAGGCCCTTACCAGGGGCGACACCAACGTTACCTTGGAAATCTGGCTTCCAAACCAGAAGGAAGCCTACGACCAGGCCATCGCTGAGGGCACCATCGAGGCAATTGGGACCAGCTTGGAGGACAACTGGCAGTCCGCCTTCATTGTGCCTAAGTACGTGACGGATGCCAACCCCGGCCTTAGGACAGTCCAAGACTTGCGGGACCATATGGACCTCTTCGTAACCCCGGATTCCAACGGGAAAGCCCGGCTGCTGAACTGCCCGCCGGGTTGGGAGTGCGAGGTCACCAATACAAAGCAGGTGGCGGGCTACGGCTTGGACGACGTGATTGAGCTGGTCAACCCCGGATCCGGCGAAGCCCTTGAGGCGGAGATCCGCGCTTCCTTTGAGAAGGAGGAGCCAGTGTTGTTCTACTACTGGGGACCCACCACTCTCAGCAACGCTCTGAGCACTGAATACGGCGGCTACACCCTCTTGGAAGAGCCCCCGTATAGCGCCGAGTGCTGGGACGCCGAGAGGAACTGTGGCTACTCTATAGCGCAGGTCCTTATCGTCATGCGTAAGAACCTGGTCGACCAAGCGCCGGACCTAGTCACCTTCTTCGAGAAGTGGGACTTCAGCGCGGCCAACCAGCTGGAGGCGGAGGGCTACCTCGGTGAGTTGGACGGGGACTTTTTCGCCGCCGCGGACAAGTTCCTGCAGAACAACTCGGCATGGAAGAACTGGGTCACCTCGGACGTGGCCTCCAAGGTTGAGGCAGCCGTCGGTTCCTAGAGCAGCGTAACTGTCGACGCCAGACCGACCCCGCCCTGTGCTTGTAAGGCGGGGTTGGTTCGTTGCATGGGGCGTATGAAACTGCATCGCCCGCGGTCGCCAACCTTCGTCGCCGCGATGGCGGCGGGCTGCAGCGGACCATCGGAGGCGCAGCCCGCCGATAGCGTACTGGAGGGGTTGGCGTCGCCCCGCGGGCTGACGGCCCTGGACGACGGTCGATTGCTCATCGCCGAGGTGGGCGGCGGGCGACTCCTGATCTTGGACCGCCAAAATCGACTCGCCGTGCTCCACGAGGGCCTGCCACGGCTGAAAGACGGGCCGGAAGGAGCGCCCGCCGGGGTCTCCGCCGCCGTGCAGTTGGGCGGCATAACCTACTACGTGGTGGGGGAGGCCCGGGTCAAGGAGTTCCGCGAGGTCTACGCGCTGGCGCCGGGAGCCCACCCCGTCGGTCTGACCGGCCAGGATCCCCTGGGGCTAGCCCCCCTCAATCCCATCACAAATCCCTACGACCTGCTGCCCGCCCCCTCTGGCGGACTGCTCGTCAGCGACGCTGGCGCCAACGCGGTCTGGCGCGTCACCCTCGCTGGCGAGATCCACCCCTACGCTCGACTGGACCCTCAGACCCACGCCACGGCTGACGGCTCAGCGCAGGTGGAGGCCGTGCCCACCGGCATTGCCTTGGGACCGGACGGCGCGGCCTACGTCGCCACCCTCACTAGGGTTTCCCTTCCCCACCGGCGGTGCCTGGGTCCTGCGTTTGCAGGACGACAACGGCGACGGCGACGCTCTGGACCTCGGCGAGACCACCGTCTATGCCGACGGGTTCACCGCCGCGACGGACGTGGCTTTTGAAGCCGACGGCTCCATGCTGGTCACGGAGTACAGCGGCGACATGCGCTCCCTGGCCGAGGTTGGCTTCAAGGAGTCCCACCTGTTCCCAGGCAGGCTGGTCCGGTGGCGCGACGGTGTCATGTGGGTGGTGGCCGATGGCCTTGTTTCCCCCACGGCCGTGGCGGTGGCGCGGGGCCGCATCTACGTCAGCGAGGAGTTCGCCGGCAGGGTGCACGTCGTCGAACCGTAGTATGCTATGGGCTGCCGGCCTACGGAGATGAGCGAGTACCTGAAGACCAGCGAGCTAACCGAGTCTAGGTCATTCATCCAGTCTTTCGTCAAGGAGATCGTAGTCGAGCCCGGCAAGGCCGCCGTCCGCTATACCATCCCCATTTCTCAATCGACACGAAAGGCTCAGGTACTCGTGGGCGGTGGATCTGAAGAGTTCCGGGTAGGCGATGCGGCTGACGCTTGCAGACAGTTGTACGCGAGAGCGGCTTCCTGTCGTCATTTACTCAAGCTAGGCAAGTTCCGTCAGCTGAACCACTCTAACTGGTAACGTCCCGGTTCCCCATCGATCTCCCCATAGGTGGCGAGGTCAAACATTGGGGGCTCGTGGTCGATAGGCGTCCTCACGGACGGTACGGGCACGTCTCCAAACGCCTCGTCCGCGCACCCATGCTCCTTCAGCCACGACTCGGAGACCCACGAGGGCATTGAGTACTCGCCGCCCCGTCCCTCATAGACCATGTGGTACCCACGGCATCTCTTACATCTGTGCACGAAGCCCTGGCACTTCGCACAGACCCTAATCTCGTCACGGCTGCCGCAGGAGAAGCTGACGGCCTCGGGCTCTCCCCACGAGTGCCTGCAAGGCTCCGGTCCTTCACTCGTTTCGAGAAGTGGAGGCGGCAAGCTGGCCGCCCATACCCGCCTTGCCTTGCGCTCCCTGGCCTCACGCGCCTCCCGTCGTTTGCGTATCCCCCACCGTAGTCTGGCGCGAGTCACACCGTCTACTCCCCACCCTCGTCGAGCCTGGTGTTCTCCGGAAGCATCACTTCCATGCCGCCGGGGACCGACAACGCCAAATGCATGATGCGCCACACCTCTCCGCCAGTCGGGATCGTCCCCGTACGCCATTCCGTCACGCGGTCGTTCTCGACGCCGAGGGGCGGTCGGCGAACTCCTCCCACGACAGCCCCAAGAGCTCTGTGAGCCTCTCCAGCCGCTCCCCAAAGTCCTCCGGGAAGAGCTACGGGTAAGAGCCCTCCGTCCGTCTACGTGAGTCCATCGTCCTACTTCCTCCTTCCCTAGACCACTATGAGGCCCTGATTCAGAAGCTTGCCAAAACCCAATACTCGTGGGCGGTCGATTCGGATACAACAGCGAAAGGTCGGGCGGGTCGACAAGTGGTTGCGCCACGGCAGCCCTGGGTACCGATCCCAACCTCCCCAGGTGGGCCTGCGTGGATGGTAGGCGGAGAAGGGTTTTCGAGATATGGCTGGGGGGGGGACTGTGAGGCCCCCAAAGGCCCTCTCCAGCTATTGTGGTGGGCCGGGGCAAAGCGACTCTCAAGAAAGGTTCCGCCGGCGCTCTGCCCTCCGCCCCTTACAATCATGCCTCCGCCTTTTCCCGCCTCCCTCCATCCGGCATCCGGTAGCTGACGAGCGGCGTGGTGAAGATATAGTGGGACCGTGGGGCTGTCACCGATGTTCGTGTGGACACCCCTCCCCAATAGCCCGATCCGCAGAAGGAGCTGGCTGATTTCCCAGACCGATGTTCATCCCCGGCGGAAGTGGAGTGGTCTCACCGAAGATCCAGGAATCGAAAAGGCCGTCCAGATCCCTGCCTGCAATCTCTTCAGCCACGACCACAAAGTCCTCGGTGGTCACGTTACCCCCGGCATGGCGGGACACATACTCACGCAGAGTCTTGAAAAACGCCTCGTCGCCGATTTCAATGCGCAGTGCGTGGAGGGCCATTGCGCCTCTCGCATACACGCTGCCGCTGAAAAGGGAGTCGGGGTCGGGATTCGCCGGCGGCCCATAGACAGGTCGCCAGACCATCTCCCAGAACTGCTCGAAACAGCCGCCGCCGGACTTGTGGTCTAACCACAGCCACTCAGCGTAGGTGGCGAACCCCTCGCTCAGCCATAAGTCCTGCCATGACGCGGGAGTAAGCAGGTTCCCAAACCACTGGTGCGCCAACTCGTGGGCTATCAACCTGTCGCCGAAATTCTCCAGGGCCCGTATCCCGTAGACGGGCCGGGGCTGGGTTTCTAGCGGCGGAATTGCCTCGTCAATGACGACGGAGCCGGTGGACTCGAATGGGTACGGCCCGAACAATTCATCAAAAAAATCGACTATCAAAGGGACGCTATCCAGACTACGCCTTGCGGATTCGTCTATCGACGCTTCAACCGAGTCAACGATGGTTATCCCCCCAGGACTTTTGCTGGCGACGTCGTCAAACTGAGCGACCGCCAGGAACGCCAGATAGCTGGCCATCTCATGGACGCTTTCCCATACGTATGTCACAGTCTCCCCGTGGTCGGTCGTGCTGGTCAATTCACCGTTTGAGGCCGCTTCATAGGGCTCGGGCACCGTGATGATGAAGGTGTACAAGGCTTTATCGGATGGATGCTCATTGACCGGGAGCCAATGCGATGCCCCCCAGGGTTCGCCGTACGCGATTATCCCGGTCTCGTAGTTTATCCATCCGGTCAGGAGACTTGTTCCAGGCACAGAGCTGGTCGAAGGCTGACCCTCGTAAGAGACCGTGGCATTGAAGGTCGTTCCTACGGGGATCGGCGCACGGGGCTCGATTGTCAGCTCGTATCCGGTGCGAGAGTGGTCGGCTGGGCGGCCATCAACGGCAACCTGCGTAACCGTTAAGCCTCGAAAATCCAGATTGAACGAGGAGAGGTCCTGTGTTGCGTCGGCTTCGATTTGAGTCCGGCCCAAAATCTCGTTGGCTTCCACGTCGACGTTGAGGGTTACCGTGTAGCGGGAAACGTCATACCCGCCGTTGCCCAGCCCGGGAAATAGAGGGTCGTCCAGCCCTGCCGCTCCGGGACGGGCGGTCTGAATTGGCGTGGGCGTCGGTTCCCGCGTCGGGGTGGCTGTTGGCTCCTGAGTCGGAGCAGGTATATCCCCGTCGTCACATGCCGTAATCACGGCAACGGCCATCAAACACGACAGAGCAATCCGCGCGGTCGGTTGAAGAGTTTCGAGCAGTCTGACTTGCAAGCCGAAAGCCAACGCCAATTGGCGGCCCCCTGGTGGGTATAGCTTGAGCATCTTGCTCAAAGGGGGCGACCCATCCGGCTCCGGGCCATGAATTGCCCCCTTGCACGAGAGTCCGCTCGATCCCGGCAAGCGTCATAAGAACCGCATATTTGGAAGCGGCGGGCCTGGGTACCGATTCGGACCTTTCCAGGTAGGTCGACGTGGATGACAGGTGGAAGGGTTTCGGGATGTGGCTGGGCACCCCGTGAAACTACCGAGTCCCTCGGCTTCGGCATTGACAGGGTCCTAAAGGATGTCTGAATGTGTGACGTGGCCCCTGACCTCATAAAGGACGATTGCGGGACGCGAGTGAGGTTGAGGGTGACCTCGCGAGACCTTGGGACGGCTGAGGGGGGAAGTGGGCCGGGGGCTGTTGTCAGCACTGATGCTGGACTCCGGGGACGGTGCCCACAGTGACATCCATTCCGATGGGCGCTAGTCAGGCTCTGCCCGTTCCTGACCTTCGCCTCATTCCACCTTTTCCCGCTCTCGGGGTTCGATGTCGGCACGGATTCCCTCACTAATGCGGTCTGTCTCAGCCTGGAGGTCCTCAATACGCAGGAGCGCGTCCGCCTTCGGTAGCTCCATCACACCTTCCAGCCCCTCGCAGAGCGTGTCGAACCGCTGCCACTCCGCCGCCTCGAATCCTTCCGGAGCAAGCTCTCCGCGCGACATGACCCACGAGCACATGACGAAGACGCCTCTTTCAGTATCAAGCGCCTCTTCGCAGTTGTCCTCCTCGACGCACTCTTTAGGGAGTCTCTCCTTCACTGACAGCAGCCGGACCCCCTTGGCCGCCAGCTTGTCCCGCGGCGTCGGCCATCATTCTCTGGAATTCTTCACGACTCTTGAGGTCGTCGCTGTATCTGACAGCAACGTCCAGCCCCCTGCATTTGCAGAACTCCTCAGATTCCAACATCTGCGTGTCGGGCTCCGCGCCCTCTGGAGAAGCTCCGGCGTTGGCCTTCACGTAGATCGCCGCCCGATTGACGGCTGTCTTCTGCATCGACTCTCACTCTCCGTGGTCCTTTTAGATCTGGCGTAGGGCCGGTCGCGCCAGCGTCGTCGCCGGATACTGTTCGTCAATCGCGACCAGGCCTTGATTCCATATTCCGGCTTGCCTGCCGGATTCTCAAGGGCCACTTGTCATCAGTTCGGGCGGTGTGGGCGGCGTTGAGGTGGCTGGTCCTCGGGTTGCGCTTACGTCTGTGCCAGGTTGACCGCCAGGTTGTATGCGAACCATCCCTCCCCGGTCTTGAACGCTTGGGGCTTCGCCGCCTGGGCGTCCTCTATTATCCCGAACCCGGCAGTAGGCCCTTAATTTCGGAGATTCTGCCTTTTGGATAGCCCGTATTCCCGGCGGAACCTCGGTACACGAGGGGTGGGATATGATCACCGAGGGTCTATCCCCGCGGCTACGGGGAACCTACTGGGCTGAAATGACTACTTGAATGGCTGCTGGCGGTGCGTCGCCCAGCGCATCCTTGTCGATGTAGACGCTCTGGATGACGCTGCCGTCTCCGGTGCCGTACACTACCTTGTTCTTGGTCTCCTTGGACTTGTGCAGGGTCAAGGTCAGGGTTTCCATTCGTTTCAAACTCCTTCTTATCCGCCTTGCCTGGAAGTTGCCGGTCACCCCTTTCCCCTGAAGAGCATCCTGCGCTGCAGGGGAATCGCCGGTGTTGAGTGGTCCCACTGGACGGCGAGAGCCTTATTCGCGAAGTCTTCGTCTTCTCCCGAACCTTCATTTGTCAATTCCGTTTCGGAGCTTCTCCTGACCTGACCCCCAAGAATCGGCCCAGAATGAATGTTAGGATTCTTGGCAAAACTGACCTGCCCCTCACGTGCATATCATCGTAATTAACGACGAGACCTACCCTCTCAAGCGCAGTAGGGAGAACGCAGGTTCTCTGCGATCAGGCGAACCGGACGACGTTTAGCCCACTGTCGGCCCTCTCCAAATTTCTCCCGACATTCCCTCTCTCTGAACCAACCCAGCTCCTCTTCACCCTACAGGTGGGCCACCATTCCGCCGCCGCGGTTGTCTCTGTTCAGCAAAAAGGGTAGCTGAAGCCTAAGGTGGACCCCATTATTAAGAGGAGGTAAGATTCTGGCAAGATTCTCCGATTATGTTGTTGGCCAACTCAGGCATTGATGTCAAGTCAACGACACTTGTTATCGCGTCCTCGTACAGCAAGTCGGGGCTGAGGTAGCGGTGAAATTTTTCTGACATGCATTCTTCGAGTCCAGGCAGCGAGATGCGGCTCAAATCCGGAGAAGATTCTGCAATACTTCGCAGCGCTGATTCAACTGACAAGTCAGTTGATTTGTTTTCCACTTCCAAGAACCCATGGTGAACTGAAGCCGTGTAGCCCATACTCCTGAGCCACAGCGCCAGCGTGGTAGTCTTGACGGTCCCCGCCCAAGTGGCTACCAAGGCGCTCTTCTCCCCGAGACTGCAAATTGAACGCTTGTCGAGATTGAGGCGTAGAAATTCGGACCTTGCGCCTTCCAGCAGACGTGCGGCGACACCATCAAGATACGCAGGAATCTCCTTCTCGGCGAGTACGACCCGCATAGTCTCAATGATGCGGTCATGTACTTGGCCGCCGGTTCCGCCAAAGGGAGGCGGACGGCCCGTCCTGTCCTCGGAAACCTCAATCACCCGGTCTTTGCTGTGTACCTGGGTGATGCGCCAGCGCTTGCCGGAAAAAATGATGGTCATGTCAGGAACGAATACGTTAGTGGCGGGCAAGGAACCAATCTGCCTGCCCTTCGCGACAACCCTGAATTCCTCGGCCCTTTGAAACACGGCGTAGAAACTGTAATGCTCCACCAGTTTCTCGCCCTGTGGACCCAACAGGAGGGTCCCATCTGGTGCCTGTTCAATCAATGCCGTTTCCCCTGAACCGAGGTCGCGCAGAAGGCGCGCGAACATTGCTGGACTTACCATTTTGAAGGGTCCCGTCCCGCAAAGCACATCGTAAAGTGGTCCGGCATTTACCCCTCCCAGTTCTGCGATGACGGAGAGTACCTGATGGCAAAGGGTCGATAGATGCAGCTCCTGGAGAGCGGGGGGTTCACACCACCTCTCTCTCAACAACTCCACCATTGCGACGGACCGGACCAGGCCCAGGTGAAGTCGCTCCAACGGGTGAGAGTCCGCCTGCGCTTCTCGTTCAATCGCATACATCCGCAACACGGCAGGCTGCCCGGGTCGCCTTCCGGAACGTCCGAGCCTTTGGCGGAGCGAGGCCACTGAAAATGGAGGTCCTATCTGGGCAACGCAATCGATGTCTCCGATGTCGATTCCAAGTTCCAGCGTGGACGTGCATATGGCGGTGGTTGTGCGCCGGGTTTTGAGGCTCTTCTCCAGGTCGGTCCGGTGTTCACGGGAGAGGTTGGCATGATGGGGCAGAAAATCCACTGGCACCTTGGCTTTCTCAGACATTTCTCTAAGGGCGTCGGCGTACCACTCCACGTTCTGTCGTGATCCGGCAAAAACGAGGTTGGGCTTGCCTCTCAATTTAGAGAACAGGTCCTTTGTCACTTTCCGCTTGGCCGAGTCGTCTTCAGGGTCCGTGTCATCTCCTTCGACATAGCCACGAATCTGAACTCTGAGCTCGGCGCCAGCCGAATCGCTTTCCAGAAGACCCACGGCCTCGGGATTTCCTGGGCGCAGATATTCCTTCACCGTTTCCATGTCGCTCAATGTGGCAGACAGGCCCACTCGTCTGATCTGTCGGCCGACAGCGTGCTCCAGGCGACTGAGAAGGGACCGAAGATGCACGCCCCTTTCGTTGTCCAACAGCGCATGGAGTTCATCTATGATGATGGCGCGGGTGCCCCTGAACAGGGAGGGAATCTGAAGTCCCCTGAGGACGAACATGGCCTCAAGGGATTCCGGGGTGATCAGCAGTATCCCTTTCGGGTTGGCCCGGGCGCGGGATTTCACGCCCTGCGAAATATCCCCGTGCCAAGGGTAGACTGGGAGGTCTGTTCGCTTGCAGAGATCCTCCATTCGTCCCAGTTGGTCGTTGATGAGCGCCTTGAGAGGCGCCACGTAGACCAGATCGAATCCTCGCCCTCCTGGTGTGGCCAGCACGGAGGAAATAAGCGGAAGAAATGCCGCCTCGGTCTTACCCCCTGCGGTGGGAGCTGCGATGACCAAGTCTCTTTCGCCGTCCAGAAGGGTGAATATCGCCCGCTCCTGGACATCGTGCAATTCCCCCCAACCCTTGTCCCAGATCCAGCGTTGGACCGGTTCGGCGAGCTTGTCGAATGCGGCGGATGGGGATGTGCTAGAGCTTGAAGGATACGAGTTCATCGTCCTCGTCCATTTCGGAGTCCAGGTCCCCGTCGTCTTCGGGCTTTACAGACGCCACCAGGTCGCGCCAGTCGGCGCCGGGATTCTGCTCCAGCACAGAGAGCATATTCACGAATTCCTTGACGGTGTTCCTGGGGGTCCTGAAGTACGCGTCTCCAATTCTTGTCGAACAGTGGGTCATGAATGAGGTGAGCGCCTGGTCTGGGACTTGGTTGTCGCCATCCTGCATCACCCGGCGGATATTCGTAAGCAGGACGAACATGTCCTCGGGGGTGAGATTGGCGAGCCGTATGACCGGACCTGACAGGTCGACCATTCCGTCTCGCGCGAAAGTGTTTTCTGACAGGCGGGACTGCAGGGCTGCGTAACTGTACAGACCTCGACGGGTATCCATCAGAAATTCCGGAGTCCCTCCCATCAGAAACCCGATATGCTGTGCGGTGCCCTGGAGCACGTCGTTCAGGATGCGGAGTATCTGCTCGTAGTTGGACTGCCGCGCCTGGGAGGAGACAAGCTTGTACAGGTTGACCATCTCGTCGAGCGAGACCACGACCCCCCGGTAGCCCGCCTCCCTGGCGAAACAGGCCATCAGTTTCAATTGGTCGTACAGGTTGGCGTCGTCGACAATGGTGCGTACCCCGAGGTCTCTGCGGGCTTCGGTCCTGGTCGAGTATTCCCCCCGCAGCCACCTCAGCGCCGCTGATTTGAGGTCTTCATTGCCGGCGTCATACCCTTCCCAGTACCGGGAAATTACGGTTGCGAAATCATACCCTCCGACCATTTCCTCGAGGTGCGCCAGTTTTTCCCGGATAACGCCGTTGACATCCCGCCCTGTTTTCTCGGCCGTGGTCACGGCTTCAGTGGCAAAGCGCTCCACCACCGAGGGCATTGCCCCTCCGTCCTGCCTGTTGAGAGTGGATGTATTCCGGGCCATCTCGGCATAGAGGGAACGGGCCTGTCCGCCCGTGGCGTGGAGCCGGCGGTCCGGGGAAATGTCTGCCGACAGCACGACCATCCGCTTTTCCATGGCTATCTGTCTGACCAGGTTCAGGAAAAACGTCTTCCCGGATCCATACTCCCCGATTATGAATCGGATGGTGGAGCCGCCTTCCGCAATGCGGTCCATGTCCCTGAGGAGTTCCTCGATTTCCCGGCTGCGGCCGACCTGGATGTGCTGCAGTCCAACTCTCGGCACCACACCGGCGGTGAGGGCGCGGACGATGGCGTCCCGTTCGCGAGTCCTTATCTTGGGTCTCTCCATTGTCCTTACTCCGCCACGGCCAGGATTTCGTCCTTAACTTCGGAATTGATCAGAAAGCCATTATCTTCTTCGATCAGCAGATCGCCGAATCGCTCGTGAGACCACTCGTTCACTGTTTCCATGGCACCATCCGGCAGGAGCCTGAACTGGCGGGCCAGCGTGCGGTATTCGTCCTCGTCCCAGTGGAGGCGTGAGATCAGTTCACCAAGAAAGGCCGCGTGCTTTTCGTCCAGACCACCAAACTCGCTATCAGCTTCGCCATGCTCCTCGGCGGGTTCCTCCTCTGGCTCCTCGTCCCGGAATATCTCGTTCAGTAGGGCACTGACACGCGCGGTGTTGGTCATCACAGCAGCGACCCTGTCTACGTCTAGGCTCAACGTGCTTTCGGAGTCAGGGCGCGGTGGTATGGCAAAGCCGGGTTGGCTTTCCGCGGGAGGAATTACAGTCACGGGATCATCGGCCGAAGTCAGGCTGTGGAGCGCAGAGTAAATTCCGCCCGTCTCCAGGCCCAATGCGGTGTAGAGTCTTTCAAGAGCGGCTACCTCTTTCCCACTGATCACTCCGTCGGAGGCCGCAATTGAAAGGGCAATCTGGCCCATTTCGTGGGAGGTCTCATAGGGAGCATTCCGGAGATGTCTTCGCAGCAAGGACAGGTCCGGCCTCACCGCCATCATCCATTTCAGATTCGCCTTCAGACGGGAGCGCTCCCCTTCAGCGAGGTCAGGATCGCGGTCAATGGCTGCGGCCAGAGCGTGTAATTCCGATTCACCGACCGATTCGTCGGCTTGGGCCACGAAACTCCCTATGGCAACTGTAACCAGGAGGCTCCTGTACTTGTCGCTGACGGCCTCCAGGCGGGTAACGCCCTCCGGCAGGCCGAACAAAACGACAGGCTCTCCCCATTTCGGGGACCGGAGTGCGAATCTCGGATCGGGCGCCATGCCCACCGACAGGCGGGCCAAGGCGTCGGCAGCATCGGTTAACTGCCGCTTTCCAATGATCTCGGGGACTGCTCCCTCAAGGCGTTCGACGACCGCTTCCACGGGACACAGGCCTCCGCCGCCGATGATTCCCCCGGCCCATTCACGAAGGCTGTCCATCTCAGAGCTGGGGAATACCTCCCACAGACGCTCGGGCAACAGTGCGTGTGCTTCTATCGTCCCTCTTCCATTGGGATTTCGTCCCAGGAACCGGCTGTATTTGTCCAGAGAGTCAGTGGCCTCTTCGACCAGATTTCTTGCGGCATTCAAGGGCTGGGTGATGCGGCATATGTCGGGCACGGCGCCGATGTATTCCTCGAGACCGACTTCAAACTCCGACGAGGCGGATTGGTATTGCGCACGGAGGGTCCGCTTGGGCAGGGGCATTTTCATGCCGGCAGGATACCGTTCGGCAAAAAGGATGCTGAAAAGGGCCTGGAATTCAGGGAATGCACGAGATGCTGCTGTCCTGAGGGCGTAGTCCGGATGGGCGCAGTACCAGCTCAGCGCCCAGTCGGCGTTCAGGGGCAGGCCGTCGCCAGCCCTGCGACCCAGGACGACGCGGAGGCCAAGAGGCAATTCGTACCCTGCGGTCCAGTATCTTGGCTTCATCTCTTCGTCAGACGCCAGGGATACCCTCGCTGCGTCAAGAAAAGACTCAAAGTATCGACGGACGGACCTGTAGTCTCCGTAGATCTGGAGCAGTCTGTCGACCTCGTCAATTATGATGCGACGCTCGTGCGGACCTGGTGAGTCAATGAAAAAGCGTCTTTCCAGCCC
Organism: Dehalococcoidia bacterium; assembly: GCA_965225925.1. Classification (GTDB taxonomy): domain Bacteria; phylum Chloroflexota; class Dehalococcoidia; order Lucifugimonadales; family JAGWBF01; genus CBDDBY01. The sequence goes on from CBDDBY010000005.1 coordinate 2,300,239, forward strand.
ATAGAAGTAGAGAAAAACATGCCCGACTCCGTATCGCCGGTCCGACCGGCCGGTGGCTAACCAGTCAAGGTACGCCGCCCGGGCACTTGGGCTGATGTCACTGTAGCCGGGCCAGTATGGCATGCCATCCCCGGAAATATCAGGTCCGGAGGCGGCGACCGGAAGAGTTAGAACGATAGTGGGCCTCCACGTCGCGGATAGGCCTCCTCGTCTTTGCTCCGGCCCAAGATAGACCATCCCACCGATGTTGCGCCCGGCCACTACCGCCGTTTCTCCGTAACTGACCCATTTCAGTGCGGTAACGGCAGTGGTGCTGGTGTACTCCTGATAGGAGCGTATGACTTCGCGCGTCCCGGTGGAAACCGGCTTTTGCAAGGTAGAACTCGGCGCTGCTGAGGGGGGACTGCCACGCGCCATCCTCTGCTGGCGGATGGCTCTCCCCGCCCTGGCATTGCCACTCAGTTCATTTAGCCAGCGCTGAAATATTCGGAAAATATTCAATCTGCCCCCGGAACCGATTGCCTGTGAAATGGCAATGGTTCCTGCTGTACTATCTTCCTCGGAGAATTCGACAATTCCGGATAGGATGTCGTCGCAGTGTCATACCATCTCGCACCCTTCACCTATCACAAGCCGCTCCCACGGCGTGGGAAGCTGGAGCACTGGACAGTACGTCATCTCCCTTACGCTCAGCGGAACGGGTTTATCACCAGTACGCTGTCGTACAAATGTCCGTCATTCAGGTCTTCGGAGTAGACCGCGTCGCACCCCAACATTCTGGCCGCCGCTAAAATGGCCGCGTCCCAGTAGGAAATGCTATGCCGGTTTGCCATCCCCGAGGCCGTCCTGAACACTTCCTGGGTTACCGGTTGGGTAGGAAGCTCCATCAGGGGTGCCAGGAATGCCAGGGCCTGCTCGTGGGTCATCCCAAGTCTGCCCCTGGGCCGGGTAGCCTGGTGGTAAAACTCCTGCAGGACCTGGGTCGACAGGCTCAGATCATCCTCTTTGAGGACCTCTGCCGCCCTGGCCCTTTTCACCCTTTCTTCGGGCGATGTGTCGGCGGCGTAGATCAGTATGTTGGTGTCAGCAAGACGCATGCCTGTCGTACAGTTCCTCCCGGTTCAGCCTTTCGCTGGCACTCAGTCCCACGCCTTCCGCTTCGAACCGTGCCATGACCTCGTCCAGCATCCTCGCCCTGCGTTGCGGCTCGCTTTCCTCGGGAGGCTGGTCGCCGTCCTCCTTGAGAATCTGCAGGAGGTAATCCCGCAGCATCGCGGACATTGAGGTGCCCTTTTGGGCGGCCTTGATCCTGGCCAGACGATGGATTTCATCGTCAACGGCCACGCTGATTACCTTCATTGTTTCAGCGTCCTTTGTAATATATGGGATTATGGATTTATGGTAGCATAATACGGCGCTCCCGTCGCCTGCGCCACATTGCTGGTGTCCGCCACCCCAATCGGCTGCAGCTGCCCTAGCCTGAGGCAGTGGACTGGCGAGCCTGCTGTCGGCAGGTTGGTGTTCATCGAACGCTCTCAATAATTCCAACTCTCCCGAAATGACCTGGCCCGGGTCTGTGGTGATGGTCAGATGAAAGTTGTGCGTCGGCCGGAAGAGTAGCGAGTTGAAACTAACAGTAATTGGCCTGGGACACGTCGGCACCGTCGCCGCTGCCGCTCCGTCGCTTTCCGGCCACGAGGTGTTGGCCACGGACATATATACCCTTTGTCAAGGGCGTCGACAAAACATGCCACTGTGGCGGAGTAACCGTGTACCACCGGCTTGATGACTGTCGCAGCTAATCGGTCAGGGTGGCGACGTTACAGGAGTAGGAAGGGGCAGCGTTGACGGTGCGTTATGCGTCTTCCGGCTTCTCTGGAGCTTGCGAGGCAGCGTTCTCTCTACTGCGCTTGAGCCTGTAGCTCTCGCCGTTCATCTCCAGGATGTGGACGTGGTGGGTGAGCCGGTCCAGCAGAGCTCCGGTGAGGCGCTCCGAGCCGAAGACCTCGGTCCACTCGTCGAAGGGCAAGTTGGTGGTGACCAGGATGGAGCCCCGCTCGTAGCGCTGGCTGAAGACCTCCAAGAGCAGTTCCGCCCCGGTGGGGGACAGGGGCACGAATCCCAACTCGTCGATGATCAGCAGGCTGAGGCGGGAAAGTTGTCTCTGGAGGTTGAGCAGACGTCTTTCATCCCTGGCTTCCATCAACTCGTGGACCAGGGCGGCGGCGGTGAAGCCCGCGGACATCCCTTGCCAACATCCTCGTGTCGGTCCTCACGCGGGGGAGACGATCCACGCGATACGGGCGGCTCGTGGTCTTCACCCGCACCGCTCTGGGCAACATAGCTCAGCGTATCCGCATGCCGGAGGGGAAGGCGCCGGAGCAGGAGGCATCGTAGATTCGAGGCGCTCGTTGAACCCTGTGTGCCTGCGCCCCGCTGCGCTCCAATAGTCGGGCTGGGGGCCTCGGCGGTGTGCTCCCGCTCCCTAGGCGTAGCCTCGGGTGGGGAATACAATAAGAGGCATGAACAATCGCAAACGACTTTCCTATCTACTTCCTAAGAGATGGTCATCTCTGCGGAATCCACATTGGTGGGTGCGGGATGCGGATACGAAACAGAGCCGAAGCATCTCTGGACCATATCTTAACTAAGTCATTCTTCAAAGACAGGGAAGACGGCATAAGGCCGAAGCACTACAACGAAGAATGGAACTGCCAGCCTATGCATCAAGAATGCAACACCAAGAGAGGTGGACAGATTAAGGTGGACCCCATTATTAAGACAGCACGAGGGCTAAATTAAGAGAGTCTCCCACCCCTGCGCTAGGTTTCACCAAGCCCGATGGCAGCCCTGCTTCTTCAGCTGCTGCTCCCCTTTCTTCCTGGCCATGTTGGTACACCTCTGCTGGGGTCCGGTAGCCCAAAGCCTGGTGAGGCCTCTGCCGGTTGTAGAACTCCAGGTAGGCATTGATCCCAGTTCGGGCCTCGGCGACGGTCTGGTAAGCTTTCAGATACACCTCCTCGTACTTGATGCTCCGCCACAGCCGCTCCACGAAGATGTTGTCCAGGTACCTACCCTTACCATCCATGCTGACCTGGACCCTCTGCTCCTGCAACGTCTGGGTAAAGGCCTCACTGGTGAACTGACTCCCCTGGTCGGTGTTGAATATCTCCGGTCGTCCCTTACCCAGGGCTTCCTCCAACGCCGCCACGCAGAAGCTGGTGTCCATGGTGTTGGAGAGCTTCCAGGCCAGCACGTGCCGGCTGTGCCAGTCCATGATGGCCACCAGGTACAGGAAGCCCTTCGCCATGGGGATGTAGGTGATGTCCGCGGCCCAGACCTTGTCGACCCGATTAACCTCCACTCCCTTCAACAGATAGGGAAAGATCCGGTGTCCCGGCGCTGGTTTGCTGGTGTTGGGACGCCGGTAGATGGCTTCCAGACCCATCAACCGCATCAGCCTTCGAACCCTTTTTCGGCTCACCAGATAGCCCTGTTGCAGCAGCCAGGCCTTCATCTTCCTGGAGCCGTAGAAGGGGGTCTTCAAATACTGACGGTCCATCAGGGCCATCAACTCCAGGTCTTCTGCCCTGGTCGGTACCGGCCGGTAGTACACCGAGGCCCGGCTGACGTCCAGCAGGATACATTGACGCACCAAAGACAGCTGCTGGTGGTCTCGGTCTATCATGGCTCGCCGTATGCTGCGACTCATAGACCGGACCTTTCCGACAAAAAATCGCGTTCCACCTTCAGCTGGCCGATGTGCCGGTAGAGGTGGTTAATTTGAGCTTCCTTGGCTTTCTCCTGGGATTTCTGATTGGTGGCAAATAGCTCCGGGGCTCCTTCCACCAGGGCCCTTTTCCAGGCGTGAATCTGACTGGGATGGACCTCAAATCGGCTGGCCAGCTGGGCGATGGTCTCTTCCCCCGCAAGGGCGGCCAGGGCCACCTTGGCCTTGAACGCCGGACTGTGCTTATTCCTCGTCTGCTTCATGTCCTGCTCCTTCACGTCGGTTAGTTGTCGGTTATTTTAGGAGCTGGACTCTCTCTTAGCCAGTTGTCTAGTTTTTGGGTACCACCTCAATGATCGCCATGTGGGTACATTTTGAGGTTGCTTGAATTCCTAATCACCTCGGTCCATGTCGGTGTCTCCCCAATGTACAGAGGCTCAGCCAATGTTGACCTAGACAAGAGTAAGCCGAAGTTTGACCCGAAAGGAGCACTTCATGTCGCAGGCGTGGATACCGGGGAAGCGGCGGAACCGGCGGGCGTCTGTGCAACAAGTCCTGCTGAGTCAAGTACGGGGCGAGATGACTTCTTGCGTTGCCCTGCTTCCTCGCGCCATAGTACTTGTGTTGAGGGTCTTCGGTAGGCTCACTGGCTGCCCAGCCACATCTTGAAGACCGTTCACGAAGCGAGTTCGTCTAAATCCTGGAGCCGGACACAAGGTCCTGTAGGGTCGGCCCTCTAGGGGGAGATCGTTCTATGCTCACAGTGAGCTCTAACGGGTCCATAAAAGTAGCCGAGACGTCAATACGAACCATCAACGATGCTGCTGTCAGCAATGTATCCGCGCGGGTCATCCTCAATTTATCTCCGACACCGCGTATCTGCATTGAAATTGACAGCGTCGAACTCTCGCCCGACTTCGATGAGTCGGCTGAACAATTTGATATTTCGCTGGATTCTGGTGCGACCCTTTGTGTACTCCCGGACCTGGCCAGGTTTGAGCGAACCAAAGATAAGCTACTCTGCAAAGGCTCCTTCACTTTACCCCGAATCCACCGAAGGACACCGATGGACGGCGTGAGGGCAGCGGAAGGGGGTGGGTGAGGGAGCTACAGGGGAGATGGCCTGGGCTCTTGGGGTAGATGGGAGGGCGGCGGAGGGTCTTCAGTCGCCGCACAGGGCCCCTAAGGCCCTATGCGGGAGTTGCGATGCGCGGGATGGCGAGAGGATACGCAGCAGGGGACTCTCGCGACCGGGGTGGCGCGAGATTGCGGGGACGTTGGGTCAGTTGCAGGCTGGCCGTCAGGCCGGGAATGGAATGGCTTGCAGCCGGGCCAAGGCGCGACTGAACTGGGTTTTCCAAGGCCAGCGCCGGGGGAGATGCAAAGTGAGGCGGCGCGCCGAGCGGGTGATCCGTCCCACCAGAGCGAAGACCCGTCGCCTGAGGGTCTTGGTGATCACGGTCCCCTCGCCCAGACCAATCCGCGCCGTCCAGCGGGCCAGGTTATGCGCCATCACCTGTACCGCCAGCCAGGCGCCGTTGGCGGCGAAGCGCCCCGACGGCATGTGGTTCAGCCCGACGCCGTACTTGAGGTCGCGTATGGCGTTCTCGACCTCGGCGTGGCGGCGATGATCGGCCTCCAGTTCCAGCGTCTCCCCATCGCGGTCGGTGATGAAGGCGTGATAGCTGTATCTGGCGAAGAGGGCGAGCTGGGAACCGGGCGTCGGCTTCACCCGCCGGACAATGAGCCGCGCCGGCGGGGCGTCCGGCTTGGTCTGGAACGGGGTGTAAGTCGTCTCGGCGACATCGGCGGCGCCGTCCATCCAGTAGGAAATGGGAGTCCAGTCCTCCTCTGGTATCGCCTCGATCAGGTCCCGCAGGCTGGCGCGCTGGCGGATGGTGATAGAGAAGCGGACATCCATTTCCCGGCAGGCGGCAACGACAGTGTGGGCGTAGAAGCCGCTGTCGGCCCGCACCGTGAGTTGTCCCCTGGCCCCGCCGTAGCGCACCCGCCCCACCGTCTCACGCAGGAAGTGGGCCGCGCCACGGGCGGTGTTGGCCCGGCCCTCGCGCAGCCGGGACATCAGCACCTCGCCGGTGCCGGCGGCAATGGCCAGCAGCGGGTGATAGCCGCGGGCGCCGGTATAGCCGTGGTGGCGCGCTCCCTCCTTGGCCAGTCCATAGGTCTCGCAGATGGTCGAGTCCAGGTCGATGCTCAGGGGCGAGTCGCCGGGTCCGGCCCCAGCGGCCCAGGCCCGGGCCAACAACTGGCGGCTCACGCGGTCGAGTTGACGGACATGCCCCCACCGGAAGCTGCGCAGGAAGGTCCCCAGGGTGGATGACGCCTTGACCACGCAGCCTAGAACACCGACCGTCCCACCAGCGCGCAGCGCATCGGCGTCGTCGATGCAGTCGCCGCCTGCCAGCGCGGAAGCGACCAGCGTCAGCATCTTGTCCCCAGTGTTCGCCCGTCCCGGCGCTCCGCCGAGGTCAAGGTGATGGTCGACGAGTTCCCGCAGGCCCAGGTGCCGGGCTAGGGTGGCCGGCAGGAGCAGGCCGGCATTGGCCACCAGGCGATGGTCGTCAAAGAGGATGCGCATACGGTCGGGTTTGTTCTGTGGCAGCATCTATTGGGTGCTCCTTGTTTCCGGGCTGGTTTCTGTTCCAAAACCATTATCTCAGATTCAGAGGAGCACCCTCTGGCTTCTTTAAGGACTGTCCCCAAGGCCGTCCTTCGGTGGATTCGGGTTTACGCCTAGTCAAAACGTCGGAGAGTTTTTCGGACTTCACGGCATGGTTGGCAAATTTGGCCGGGTGGTGGGCCCTTTCATGTGGGCCTTGATATCGTCCACCCTGGGGCTGGGTCAGCCGGCGGCGATCCTAAGCCTCATCGGCTGCCTTGTAGTCTCTTATGTTATCCTATCGAGGACGACTGAGCCTGCTAGGATCGCTCTGCCCGACCTGGCTGATTGATTGTAACCATCCACTAACCCTTTGAGAACTGAATCGAGGAGCGATGCTACCCCTAGGGACTGGGACAGAGACCAAGGGCATCTCGGACCTTCCGCCGGAGGGCAGATACGGCCTCGCCGGCCGGGAGGAGGAGATGACGGCACTGGAAGGGGCGCTGCTTCAAGCCCCCATCATCCTCATCACCGGCCCACAGGGAATCGGCAAAACGGAGCTGGCCTGCGGCTTCGCCCGGCGGCTCCTTTCTGCCGGGAAACCGGCGGCCCCAGCAGAGGGCCGGGAAACCCACGAGACCACCTCCAGCTCCCGGAAAAATGGAGGAAGCAGACCGGCACTGGCCCGGTTTACATCCTTCCTGTTTACATCCTTCCGGGAGGGCGGCGGGCTATACAGGCTTCTCCACGAGATGGGCACCACGCTGAGGGGCATCAGCTTCGCTCGCCTCTCCCTTGAGGAACAGCGCCGATGGCTCATCGACTACCTGGCCCAGAACCCTTGTCTACTAATCTGGGACGACTTCGAAAATGCCTTCACCGGCCCGGACCGAGGGGACCGGGTGGATCTCACCGAGTTACTGAAGGACATCTCCAAGGGGCCCAGCCGTGTACTCATCACTGGCCGTGGAAAGGCCTGGATTGGCAAGACCGGCGCCGGTGGGGCTCTGGACCATGTTGATAAAACGCTTAGGGGATTAAAAGGTTCCGGCGCCCGCCAGATGGCGGCGATTATCCTTTCAGGCGCTGGTATGGAACCTCCGGAAAAAGGCCCTGACTACCTGAGGCTGTTGAGGCGCCTTAATGGGAGCCCCATGGCCATCAGCCTGGTGCTGCCCCATCTGAAGCACCACCCTCCCGATGAGCTGGCCCAGTGCATCGAAGGGGACCGGCGATCAGGGGATCGGGCTGGGAGTGCTAATGGCGGGACCGGCAAATACCTGGACGCCGCCCTGGCCTGCTCCTTTTCCCATCTGTCCCAGCGTACCAGGGCCCACCTGCCCTTCCTGTCCATGTTCCGGCAGCGGGTGCTTCTCGACGTGCTCACCTTCATGACCCAGGGAGATGTATACACTGCGGCCATGGGCGAGGAAATGGGGTGGGGCGCCTGCCGCACATTCCTCAGAGAGGCTCGGGACCACGGCTTGCTGGACTCGGTGTCGCCCAGCATCTATCTGATTCATCCCGCCGTATCCCGGTTTCTGGCCCAGGAACTGGCCCGCCAACTCCACACCTCCCAGGTCCGTAGCCTTGAGGGAGAGTTCGGGCGCGTCTATGCCGACGTAAGTGACTACTTCCTGGAGAACCTTTCCTCCGAGTCCGCAGAGTCCGCGGTAACCGGCGTGCTGGCCGAAGAGGCCAACCTGCTCCATGCCCTGGAGCTTGCCCAGGCCCAGGGAAATTGGGAGCAAGTCCAGATGGTCCTTCAACCCCTGGCCCAGGTTTACAAGATGCAGGAGCGGGTATTAGAACTGCGCCGCTTAAGAGGGCGGCTTCTTGCCCGGCTGGGTGTTGAGCCCGCGCAGGCTGAAAAAAAGGGTTCCCTCGACCTGTGGCAGTACCTCCAGGGGACGGAGGTCAGCGATGCCATCGGCAGACAGGAATTCGACCGGGCCGAGGGTATTTGCCAGACGGTGTTGAGACACCTGGATGCAACCGTCAATACCAATTACCAGGCCCAAACAGCATCCATATATCACTCTCTTGGGATGATAGCCCAGGCCAGGGACCTCCACCAGCAGGCTGAGGGTTGGTACCGGAAGGCGCTGGACCTCAACGAGGAGATGGGAAACGAGGCCGAGTGCGCCGACAGCTACCACCAGCTGGGCCTGGTTGCCCAGTCCAGAAGGGCATACGTCGAGGCCGGGGAGTGGCTTCGAAAAAGCCTTGAGATCAGAGAGAGGCTGGAGGACGAGGCGGAGGCGGGCAGCGATTGCTACCAACTGGGACTGGTGTCCGAGGCCCAATTCAAATTCCAGGACGCCATGGAGTGGCATGACAAGGCCCGCATGATTTACGAGCACCTGGAGGACAAGCCCAGTGCCGCCGCCGTCTACCACCGCCTTGGGGTAATATTCCAGGCACATTACGACTACGAAGGGGCCACGGACTGGTACCAGCGGGCCTTGCTGACATACGAGGAGCTTGGGGACGAGGTAGGCGGCGCCGACGACTGTTACCAGATGGGATTGATGGCGCTGGCCAAATACGAGTATGAAGAGGCGGAGGACTGGCTGAACCAGGCGTTGGGATTCTACCGGCGGCTGCTGAACGACGCAAAAGCTGCCGAGGCTTGCCACCAACTGGGCGTGGCCGCCCATTCGCAGCGGCGGTTCCAAGAAGCTGAGGACTGGTACCAGAAGGCCCTGGAGCTATTCCTGCAATTGGAGGATAAGCCGGCCTCAGCCAGCACATGGGGCCAGCTAGGTCTTTTATGTGAACATCGCGGGGACTATCCCGCCGCCGTCTGGTACGTAGCCCACACCTACGAGATCGCTGCCGCCCATGGAATGCCCCTGCTGGACCAGGCCAAGACCCATCTATCCAAGCTGAGGTCGAAAATGGGGACCGACGAGTTCATCCGTAGCTGGCAGGATGTCTCCGACACCGACGTCATCGCCGAACTGGAGTGAGGGGCAGCTAGTTCCCTAGAGGCGGCTCCCTACAAAATATGGCCGCTGCTTTCGGTAAACCTGTATGCGGGCGCGGGCGGAGTCCACCACGAAGATTCTGCCCTGACCGTCAACCTCCACGGCTATAGGCCCCCAGAAGTCTTTCTCCCGCTCCAAGCCCTGGGCTATCTCCCGCTCCCGCCACATCTCCGGATTGGCATCCACTTTCCCCTTCCCCCAGGCCGAAATGGTCGCATCGCCGGTCTTCTTTGTGACGAAGCTGCCGTCGGAGCCGAAGATCTGGAGCCGGTCGTTGCCCCAGTCCGTCACGTAGATTAGCCCTTCTTCATCCACGGCAATGCCCGTGGGCCTGTTGAACTCCCCATCCCCATTCCCAGGAGCGCCGAACTTCATCAAGAACTGCCCATCGGGAGTAAACTTCTGAATCCGGTCGTTGCGCCAGTCGGCCACGTAGATATCGCCCTTTTTGTCGTTGTCTATTCCCCAGGGCATGTTGAATTCGCCGTCGCCACTACCCTCCCTTCCCCACTTGGAGAGGAATTTCCCATCCTTGGTGAACTTCTGGATTCGATGGTTCATGCTGTCCACCAGAAAGAGGTGGCCGCCGGCATCGAAGGCCAGGCCCGAAGGGCGGTTTACCTCGCCGTCTCCCTCACCGGGCGTTCCCCACTTACCTATCCATTCCCCGTCCCTGGTGAACATGGAAATCCGGTTGAGCCACTCATCGGCCACGTAGGCGTTGCCCTGACTGTCCAGGGCGATTGCCGTGGGCCAGACCATGGCGCCGTCGGTTTCCACTACTGACGTGTCCCCGGGGGTGCTGACCCCCCGGGCAAACTCCCCGATATAGTCTTCTCCCGCCGTACAAATGGTCACCCTTTTGCCATCGGGCCGGAACTCGTAGGAGCGGTTTACCACGTACATCAGGTCGCCCTGGCCTCGTGCCATGGCAACGGGATTACGGAAGCCGGGTCCAGAGAACTCGGCACGGCCTATGGTGTGGCTGTACTGGAAGGTTGCTCCCATCACCCTGGTCGTCATATTTACCTCCGCCACGTTCCCCTTTCCCCTTAGTCCTCTGTCACAATGGGGGAAATCGTTACCCGAGACATTGCTCTAGCAGCGAGGCACGAGACCAAATCTCCAACTATATCAGCCGTGTCACTTAGATGAAGTCAAGGAGCTCGAATCTGCCCCCCACGATGGGTTTGGAATCCAGGCCCATCCACTTCTCCAGCAAAGTGGCGTATGTGCTCCGGAAGTCGTTGTTGAAATGGATGTCGCCCTCCAGCAGTTTGTCCGCATCCAATGAGGGGTACTCGCCATACAGGCCGCCTTTGACCTTGTCTCCCACCACGAAGGCCAGGCCGCCCGAGCCGTGGTCCGTCCCCGAGCCGTTGTCGCGCACCCGCCTGCCGAATTCGGTAAACAGAAGCACCGTCACGCTATCGCCGGCGTCGTGCTCCCTGATGTCCTGGCAGAAATCGCTTACGGCGGTGGACACCTGGGTCCACAACCTGGGGTGGGCCGCCATCTGCCCGGCATGGGTGTCAAAGCTGTTGTAAGGGGCCGTGGTATATAGGAACCTGGTCCCCAGGTCCGCCAGATGCACCTGGGCTATGTTCCTCATGTACTGCGCCATGGAGTCGTTGGCGTACTCTACGGTGGAAGAATACTTCTCGGGTGCTGTGCTGAGGATGCCGGCGCCTTTCAAGGCATCCATTCCTGTCTGGGAGAAGTACTCCAGCACCGCGTTCCTCCCGATCACCGGAGAGTAGATATTGGAGAACACCTCCAGGGCCTCGTTCCTCTGCTCCTCGCTGTCGATACCCGTCAGCAGACCGTAGGTCTCCAGGTTGCCGACGGAGGCAACGGGGACCGCCGGCGCGGCCATGGCCCTGGGGAGCCCGCGGCCGAAGTTCACCCCGGTCAGCACGTTCCCGGCCTTCGGGTCCAGCTCGCGGATGGCCCGCCCGATCCACCCCTCGGTACCCATTTTGTCTGGCTCACAGGTGTGCCAGATATCCATGGAGCGGAAGTGGGACCGGTTGGGATTGGGATAGCCCACACCCTGGATGATCGCGACCTTTCCCTGGTCGAACAGCTCCTTGATGGGCGCCATGGCCGGGTTGAACCCCATATAGTCGTTGATGGGCAGCACCTGGTCCTCGGGGACCCTCACCGCCGGTCTGTTGTCCACATAGTGAGGGTCGCCATAGGGTACCAAAGAATGCAGGGCGTCGTTTCCCCCCGACAACTGGAGGACAACCAGGACTGGGTCCCTCTTGCTGGAAGCCATGATCTCCTCATTCCTGCTTTGGCCTGCTTTAGGCCTGCCTTAGCCCGAATCCACCGAAGGACACGGATGGACGGCGTGAGGACAGCGGAAGGGGGTGGGTGAGGGAGCTACAGGGGAGATGGCCTGGGGTCTTGGGGTAGATGGGAGGGCGGCGGACGGTCTTCAGTCGCCGCACAGGGCCCCTAAGGCCCTATGCGGGAGTTGCGATGCGCGGGATGGCGAGAGGATACGCAGCAGGGGACTCTCGCGACCGGGGTGGCGCGAGATTGCGGGGACGTTGGGTCAGTTGCAGGCTGGCCGTCAGGCCGGGAATGGAATGGCTTGCAGCCGGGCCAAGGCGCGACTGAACTGGGTTTCCCAAGGCCAGCGCCGGGGGAGATGCAAAGTGAGGCGGCGCGCCGAGCGGGTGATCCGTCCCACCAGAGCGAAGACCCGTCGCCTGAGGGTCTTGGTGATCACGGTCCCCTCGCCCAGACCAATCCGCGCCGTCCAGCGGGCCAGGTTATGCGCCATCACCTGTACCGCCAGCCAGGCGCCGTTGGCGGCGAAGCGCCCCGACGGCATGTGGTTCAGCCCGACGCCGTACTTGAGGTCGCGTATGGCGTTCTCGACCTCGGCGTGGCGGCGATGATCGGCCTCCAGTTCCAGCGTCTCCCCATCGCGGTCGGTGATGAAGGCGTGATAGCTGTATCTGGCGAAGAGGGCGAGCTGGGAACCGGGTGTCGGCTTCACCCGCCGGACAATGAGCCGCACCGGCGCGGCGTCCGGCTTGGTCTGGAACGGGGTGTAAGTCGTCTCGGCGACATCGGCGGCGCCGTCCATCCAGTAGGGAATGGGAGTCCAGTCCTCCTCTGGTATCGCCTCGATCAGGTCCCGCAGGCTGGCGCGCTGGCGGATGGTGATAGAGAAGCGGACATCCATTTCCCGGCAGGCGGCAACGACAGTGTGGGCGTAGAAGCCGCTGTCGGCCCGCACCGTGAGTTGTCCCCTGGCCCCGCCGTAGCGCACCCGCCCCACCGTCTCACGCAGGAAGTGGGCGGCGCCACGGGCGGTGTTGGCCCGGCCCTCGCGCAGCCGGGACATCAGCACCTCGCCGGTGCCGGCGGCAATGGCCAGCAGCGGGTGATAGCCGCGGGCGCCGGTATAGCCGTGGTGGCGCGCTCCCTCCTTGGCCAGTCCATAGGTCTCGCAGATGGTCGAGTCCAGGTCGATGCTCAGGGGCGAGTCGCCGGGTCCGGCCCCAGCGGCCCAGGCCCGGGCCAACAACTGGCGGCTCACGCGGTCGAGTTGACGGACATGCCCCCACCGGAAGCTGCGCAGGAAGGTCCCAAGGGTGGATGACGCCTTGACCACGCAGCCTAGAACACCGACCGTCCCACCAGCGCGCAGCGCATCGGCGTCGTCGATGCAGTCGCCGCCTGCCAGCGCGGAAGCGACCAGCGTCAGCATCTTGTCCCCAGTGTTCGCCCGTCCCGGCGCTCCGCCGAGGTCAAGGTGATGGTCGACGAGTTCCCGCAGGCCCAGGTGCCGGGCTAGGGTGGCCGGCAGGAGCAGGCCGGCATTGGCCACCAGGCGATGGTCGTCAAAGAGGATGCGCATACGGTCGGGTTTGTTCTGTGGCAGCATCTATTGGGTGCTCCTTGTTTCCGGGCTGGTTTCTGTTCCAAAACCATTATCCCAGATTCAGAGGAGCACCCGCTGGCTTCTTCAAGGACTGTCCCCAAGGACACGGATGGACGGCGTGAGGACAGCGGAAGGGGGTGGGTGAGGGAGCTACAGGGGAGATGGGAGGGCGGCGGAGGGTCTTCAGTCGCCGCACAGGGCCCCTAAGGCCCTATGCGGGAGTTGCGATGCGCGGGATGGCGAGAGGATACGCAGCAGGGGACTCTCGAGACCGGGGTGGCGCGAGATTGCGGGGACGTTGGGTCAGTTGCAGGCTGGCCGTCAGGCCAGGAACGGAATGGCTTGCAGCCGGGCCAAGGCGCGACTGAACTGGGTTTCCCAAGGCCAGCGCCGGGGGAGATGCAAAGTGAGGCGGCGCGCCGAGCGGGTGATCCGTCCCACCAGAGCGAAGACCCGCCGCCTGAGGGTCTTGGTGATCACGGTCCCCTCGCCCAGACCAATCCGCGCCGTCCAGCGGGCCAGGTTATGCGCCATCACCTGGACCGCCAGCCAGGCGCCGTTGGCGGCGAAGCGCCCCGACGGCATGTGGTTCAGCCCGACGCCGTACTTGAGGTCGCGTATGGCGTTCTCGACCTCGGCGTGGCGGCGATGATCGGCCTCCAGTTCCAGCGTCTCCCCATCTCGGTCGGTGATGAAGGCGTGATAGCTGTATTTGGCGAAGAGGGCGAGCTGGGAACCGGGTGTCGGCTTCACCCGCCGGACAATGAGCCGCACCGGCGCGGCGTCCGGCTTGGTCTGGAACGGGGTGTAAGTCGTCTCGGCGACATCGGCGGCGCCGTCCATCCAGTAGGAAATGGGAGTCCAGTCCTCCTCTGGTATCGCCTCGATCAGGTCCCGCAGGCTGGCGCGCTGGCGGATGGTGATAGAGAAGCGGACATCCATTTCCCGGCAGGCGGCAACGACAGTGTGGGCGTAGAAGCCGCTGTCGGCCCGCACCGTGAGTTGTCCCCTGGCCCCGCCGTAGCGCACCCGCCCCACCGTCTCACGCAGGAAGTGGGCCGCGCCACGGGCGGTGTTGGCCCGGCCCTCGCGCAGCCGGGACATCAGCACCTCGCCGGTGCCGGCGGCAATGGCCAGCAGCGGGTGATAGCCGCGGGCGCCGGTATAGCCGTGGTGGCGCGCTCCCTCCTTGGCCAGTCCATAGGTCTCGCAGATGGTCGAGTCCAGGTCGATGCTCAGGGGCGAGTCGCCGGGTCCGGCCCCAGCGGCCCAGGCCCGGGCCAACAACTGGCGGCTCACGCGGTCGAGTTGACGGACATGCCCCCACCGGAAGCTGCGCAGGAAGGTCCCCAGGGTGGATGGCGCCTTGACCACGCAGCCTAGAACACCGACCGTCCCACCAGCGCGCAGCGCATCGGCGTCGTCGATGCAGTCGCCGCCTGCCAGCGCGGAAGCGACCAGCGTCAGCATCTTGTCCCCAGTGTTCGCCCGTCCCGGCGCTCCGCCGAGGTCAAGGTGATGGTCGACGAGTTCCCGCAGGCCCAGGTGCCGGGCTAGGGTGGCCGGCAGGAGCAGGCCGGCATTGGCCACCAGGCGATGGTCGTCAAAGAGGATGCGCATACGGTCGGGTTTGTTCTGTGGCAGCATCTATTGGGTGCTCCTTGTTTCCGGGCTGGTTTCTGTTCCAAAACCATTATCCCAGCTTCAGAGGAGCACCCGCTGGCTTCTTCAAGGACTGTCCCCAAGGACGTCCTTCGGTGGATTCGGGATTAACCGCGGTTGGGAGCCGTTAGCGGTCTACAGGGAGGAAGGAAAGAGCGCCCATGTGGACTCAATCTCCAGAAGGCCTGTGTTCAAGCAGCTGTTGGACAATGCCGCTAAGGAATCCTTCGACGTGGTTGTGGTCCATACTCTGGACCGCTGGGCCAGAAATCTGAAGGTGTTGCTCGACTCCGTTTCGATCTTCAGCCACCACGGCGTGGGCCTGGTGTCTATCACCGAAAATCTGGACTGGAGCACCGCCGAAGGCAGGCTGGTGGCCAGGACCCTGGGCAGCTTCGGGAAGTTCTTCTCCGATATGCTGGGCACCCACGTCAAGAAGGGAATTTCCGAACGGGCCCACCAGGGACTCCACTTGGGCTCGCTCCCATTCGGCTACCTTCCCTGTTATGTCAACGGTCAATTGCAATGCGAGCAGGAACATCCGGGAGGGGTGCATATGGTCCCGGAAGAGGCCGAGGCGGTTCAGGAGCTATTCCGGCGGTACTCCTCGGGTGAGGTAACTCTCTCCATCCTGGCATTGTGGCTCAACTCTCAGGGGTTCCGCACCCGGAACACCAAGAGACTACAAGACGGCTCAGGTAGTGAGAACGCCGGTCCCAGACTCTTCACTACCGCATCAGTCAGGAACATCCTCCATAATCCCTTCTACACCGGCAGGGTCAGACACAGAGACCAATTCCTCCCCGGGGCCCACGAAGCCCTGGTCTCCCAGGATGTCTTCGATGCGGTCCAGGTGGCCCTCAGGCGTAACTCCGGACGCTCCGAGACCCTTCCACCCCAGGCCAGAGCGGGAATACCTCCTGAAGGGCCTCATCCGTTGCGCCCATTGCCTCATGCCTATGTGGGCCCAGACCTACAATAACGGCCACCGTTACTACCGGGAGCAGTATGGCTCCCGGGGAGCAGGCTACTGCGTCGGCAGAAGCGGCTCCATGCCTTGCCATATCCCCGATGATCAGATGGGCAAGATCGTCTCCGCCATCGTCCTCCCCGAGGCCTGGATAGACCGGGTCCTGGCCCAGATACACCTTGCCGATGAGGTCCATCAGGTTGCCCAGGCCAGGAAGGAAACGGAGCAGCGGTTGAAACGGTTAGCCCAGGTATATTTGGACGGCCTCAGAACCCCCCAAGAATACAAGCGGGAGAAGCAGCTCTTGGATGACAAGTTGGGGTCTTTGCTGGTACCTGGCGTCGATGCCGCCAGGGAGGCCGGAATGCTCCTGGAGAACTTGCCTCCTCTCTGGGAACAGGCTAATCTCGGGGAGCGCCGGCGTATCCTGCTGACTATGTTGGACGCCGTCTACGTGGATACCATTGAGGAGAAGTCCGTTGTCGCTATCACCCCGAAGCCTGCCTTTATGCCCCTCTTTGAGATAGCTACGACCAGAGAAGGCAGTGGGGTGGTCCTTATCTCTGAAAAAGAACTGCCTCCGGACTGCTCGGAGAGTCCGGAGGCATCTAGTCCGTGTTTGTGGTGGAGACGGGGGAGGGGTGATCTTTTACCTTCAATATTGGCGATGGGGCTGTATCCCCTATTGGCGGGTCATCCGGTCAGATCACAGCTTGCCAACACGGAGACAAGGAAGTAGCGTATAAACATGATCCCCACCGAAACGAAGCTTCTGCCCCAAGAAGCCATCGCGTTTGTGGATCGCCTGCTGGCACAGCACATATTACTCACGAAACTCTGTAAGATACCTGAATTCATTCAACTGTGGAGATGGGCCCGAGGTCCAAATACCGCAAATGCTGGGAGCGGTAATGCCGGTGCTGACCTTTTTTCACCTGGGTAAAATGGTCCTGTCCGATGGCATTGCCGCAATACGGCCAGATGGTTTATCTGACCCTGCTCAGGTATGGAGCCTGCTCTCTCGAACGAACGGGATTGTTCTACTCAACTGGAGTTGTAGGTTCCGGAATAAAAGCGTTTAGGCTGAACTTAGAATCTTGATTCGCATCAAAATATTACCGACAATTCCCTACCCTGGGGTGGTGGTTGGCTTGTGCGCGGGAATAACGATGGTTCTTGCTATCCCAGGGCCGGGATTGGGAGTATTGTACCCCTTTATCCAGGAAGAATTTCAGGCCACCCGGCTACAATTGGGTCTGATCGCCGCCGGACTGACAGCGGGTGGGGGAGCTACCGTACTGCTGGCCGGTTGGCTGGTCGACGTGGTGGGAGTGCGGCGAGTTGAGGCCGTGGCGTTGATATGGCTGGCCACAGCCATTCTCCTATTCTCCCAGATCCAGCATGTGTGGCAGGGGGTACTTGTGGCAGTTTTTATCGGAATGGGCCGCATCGCATCCTTGCCTGCCGTCAACAGGGCTATCATGGACTGGGTGCCCCAACGGGTTCGGGCCATGGGCCTGGGCACAGTCGAGGCCAGTATAACAGTCGGTGCGATGATCGCTGCCGTACTGTTGACCTATCTGGCTGTGGCCATTGGCTGGCGCACAGGCATGGTGGTCGTGGCGATTATCATAGCAGCAGCAAGCACGGTGTTTATCGCCTTCTATCGCGACAAACCAAGCAGCGAATTAGCTGGTGCTATTCCAACCAAATCCAGTGGGAAGTTCGCGCAAGTGGTCACCAACTGGAAGATCTGGCTGGTGGCCTTGGTTGGTATGAGCACTGGGGCGCCCCTCAATATCATCTACAGCTATCTAATCCTATTCCTGAGTGAACACCTGGATATGTCACCGGGAGGGGCTGGTGGTCTATTGGCCGTTGCGATGGCCGGTGGAGTTGTGGGCCGTTTCGGCTGGTGCCTGGTCAGCGACCTTATTCTACATGGGCATCGAGTGGAACTTTTGGCTCTCATGGGAGTCTTGGCCGTGGCATCGCTGTCGTTAATAGCCTTATTGCCCACGGAAACCCCACTCCTATTGGTCTCTTTACTGTGCTTCATAATTGGGATTAACATTGTGGGCCGGACAGGCCTGATGATGGTTCTTGTAGCCGAGATCGCCGGCCCAGGGCTAACGGGAACGGCAATAGGGGTCACTTCCACAATTTCTATGATCGGAGGTATTGGGTTCATTCCCATTTTTGGACTCATTGTGGATCAGACAGGTTCCTACGCCCTGGGCTGGTGGATGACTGCGGCCGTGGCAGGGGCCGGAACTCTGATGCTGGCCATACTCGGTTTCCGGACTCGTCCTGCAATGGACGTAGTTCAAACCCAACCGGTTCGGTGAGCGGACAGCGGGAAGGTCCGGTCAATGATGGGCTTCAGCGTTCCCTGGAACACCAGGTCCATTACCGTCCTGCACTCCGACCGGGTCGAGGTCCTCGCCCCCATAATCCGCAGCTCATTACGGAACATAGATATAAAGTCCATGGATACCACCTCCCCTGCGTGTCCGCCAACGGATATCACTAGACCATTCTTCTTAAGCCCGAATCCACCGAAGGACGTCCTTGGGGACAGCCCTTGAAGAAGCCAGCGGGTGCTCCTCTGAATCTGGGATAATGGTTTTGGAACAGAAACCAGCCCGGAAACAAGGAGCACCCAATAGATGCTGCCACAGAACAAACCCGACCGTATTCGCATCCTCTTTGACGACCATCGCCTGGTGGCCAATGCCGGCCTGCTCCTGCCGGCCACCCTAGCCCGGCACCTGGGCCTGCGGGAACTCGTCGACCATCACCTTGACCTCGGCGGAGCGCCGGGACGGGCGAACACTGGGGACAAGATGCTGACGCTGGTCGCTTCCGCGCTGGCAGGCGGCGACTGCATCGACGACGCCGATGCGCTGCGCGCTGGTGGGACGGTCGGTGTTCTAGGCTGCGTGGTCAAGGCGCCATCCACCCTGGGGACCTTCCTGCGCAGCTTCCGGTGGGGGCATGTCCGTCAACTCGACCGCGTGAGCCGCCAGTTGTTGGCCCGGGCCTGGGCCGCTGGGGCCGGACCCGGCGACTCGCCCCTGACCATCGACCTGGACTCGACCATCTGCGAGACCTATGGACTGGCCAAGGAGGGAGCGCGCCACCACGGCTATACCGGCGCCCGCGGCTATCACCCGCTGCTGGCCATTGCCGCCGGCACCGGCGAGGTGCTGATGTCCCGGCTGCGCGAGGGCCGGGCCAACACCGCCCGTGGCGCCGCCCACTTCCTGCGTGAGACGGTGGGGCGGGTGCGCTACGGCGGGGCCAGGGGACAACTCACGGTGCGGGCCGACAGCGGCTTCTACGCCCACACTGTCGTTGCCGCCTGCCGGGAAATGGATGTCCGCTTCTCTATCACCATCCGCCAGCGCGCCAGCCTGCGGGACCTGATCGAGGCGATACCAGAGGAGGACTGGACTCCCATTCCCTACTGGATGGACGGCACCGCCGATGTCGCCGAGACGACTTACACCCCGTTCCAGACCAAGCCGGACGCCGCGCCGGTGCGGCTCATTGTCCGGCGGGTGAAGCCGACGCCCGGTTCCCAGCTCGCCCTCTTCGCCAGATACAGCTATTAAGGTGGACCCCATTATTAAGACAGCACGAGGGCTAAATTAAGAGAGTCTCCCACCCCTGCGCTAGGTTTCACCAAGCCCGATGGCAGCCCTGCTTCTTCAGCTGCTGCTCCCCTTTCTTCCTGGCCATGTTGGTACACCTCTGCTGGGGTCCGGTAGCCCAAAGCCTGGTGAGGCCTCTGCCGGTTGTAGAACTCCAGGTAGGCATTGATCCCAGTTCGGGCCTCGGCGACGGTCTGGTAAGCTTTCAGATACACCTCCTCGTACTTGATGCTCCGCCACAGCCGCTCCACGAAGATGTTGTCCAGGTACCTACCCTTACCATCCATGCTGACCTGGACCCTCTGCTCCTGCAACGTCTGGGTAAAGGCCTCACTGGTGAACTGACTCCCCTGGTCGGTGTTGAATATCTCCGGTCGTCCCTTACCCAGGGCTTCCTCCAACGCCGCCACGCAGAAGCTGGTGTCCATGGTGTTGGAGAGCTTCCAGGCCAGCACGTGCCGGCTGTGCCAGTCCATGATGGCCACCAGGTACAGGAAGCCCTTCGCCATGGGGATGTAGGTGATGTCCGCGGCCCAGACCTGGTCGACCCGATTAACCTCCACTCCCTTCAACAGATAGGGAAAGATCCGGTGTCCCGGCGCTGGTTTGCTGGTGTTGGGACGCCGGTAGATGGCTTCCAGACCCATCAACCGCATCAGCCTTCGAACCCTTTTTCGGCTCACCAGATAGCCCTGTTGCAGCAGCCAGGCCTTCATCTTCCTGGAGCCGTAGAAGGGGGTCTTCAAATACTGACGGTCCATCAGGGCCATCAACTCCAGGTCTTCTGCCCTGGTCGGTACCGGCCGGTAGTACACCGAGGCCCGGCTGACGTCCAGCAGGATACATTGACGCACCAAAGACAGCTGCTGGTGGTCTCGGTCTATCATGGCTCGCCGTATGCTGCGACTCATAGACCGGACCTTTCCGACAAAAAATCGCGTTCCACCTTCAGCTGGCCGATGTGCCGGTAGAGGTGGTTAATCTGAGCTTCCTTGGCTTTCTCCTGGGATTTCTGATTGGTGGCAAATAGCTCCGGGGCTCCTTCCACCAGGGCCCTTTTCCAGGCGTGAATCTGACTGGGATGGACCTCAAATCGGCTGGCCAGCTGGGCGATGGTCTCTTCCCCCGCAAGGGCGGCCAGGGCCACCTTGGCCTTGAACGCCGGACTGTGCTTATTCCTCGTCTGCTTCATGTCCTGCTCCTTCACGTCGGTTAGTTGCCGGTTATTTTAGGAGCTGGACTCTCTCTTAGCCAGTTGTCTAGTTTTTGGATACCACCTCACTATCACGCCTTCATCACCGACCGCGATGGGGAGACGCTGGAACTGGAGGCCGATCATCGCCGCCACGCCGAGGTCGAGAACGCCATACGCGACCTCAAGTACGGCGTCGGGCTGAACCACATGCCGTCGGGGCGCTTCGCCGCCAACGGCGCCTGGCTGGCGGTACAGGTGATGGCGCATAACCTGGCCCGCTGGACGGCGCGGATTGGTCTGGGCGAGGGGACCCTGATCACCAAGACCCTCAGGCGGCGGGTCTTCGCTCTGGTGGGGCGGATCACCCGCTCGGCGCGCCGCCTCACTTTGCATCTCCCCCGGCGCTGGCCTTGGGAAACCCAGTTCAGTCGCGCCTTGGCCCGGCTGCAAGCCATTCCATTCCCGGCCTGACGGCCAGCCTGCAACTGACCCAACGTCCCCGCAATCTCGCGCCACCCCGGTCGCGAGAGTCCCCTGCTGCGTATCCTCTCGCCATCCCGCGCATCGCAACTCCCGCATAGGGCCTTAGGGGCCCTGTGCGGCGACTGAAGACCCTCCGCCGGCCTCCCCATCTACCCCAAGACCCCAGGCCATCTCCCCTGTAGCTCCCTCACCCACCCCCTTCCGCTGTCCTCACGCCGTCCATCCGTGTCCTTCGGTGGATTCGGGTTAAGGCACTGGAGGCTTTTAGTAAATACTTCTCCCCCAACAATGTCGACAACGATGTCCACCCCGCGGCCTTCTCTCAGGTCCATAACCTTCTGGGCCACGTCTTCTCGGTTGTAATTGATCATGTGCGTCGCCCCTAACTCCTGGGCTTTTTCAAGTTTCCAGTCGGCGCCGGCGGTGGCGAACACTGTCGCCCCGGTGAGGTGGCCCACCTGGATGGCGGCGGCGCCTGTACCCAAACCGGCCGCATGGACAAGAACCGTGTGGTCTGGCCGAAGGCCGGCACGGTCAACAAGGGCGTGCCAGGCGGTGCCGAAGTTCATCTGGGTTGCGGCGGCCTCCTGGAAGCCGACGTGGGAAGGCAGTGGAAACAGAGCAGAGACCGGGACCTTCACCAGTTCGGCGTAGCCGCCGGGCGTGCCCGGGCGTCCGAAGGTGCCTTCTTCATTGCAAAGGTTGTCCTGGCCGCTTAGACAGTATTCGCATCTGTAACAAGGTAAACAACAGGCGACCCAGGTCCGGTCTCCTTCCTTTATCGGGCTGTTACGATCTCGAATCTCGGCTACTTAGCCAGCGAACTCGATGCCCAGGGTGTGAGGAAGAAATCGGTATAACGGGATCCCCATTCCCGAAGGTCCAGGTCCACGTGGTTAACACCCCCGGCACGCACCCGTACAAGGGCGTCCTCGGGCCCGGGCTTTGGGTCGGGGGCGTCTTCGTACACCCTTGCCTCAGGTCCTCCGAACTCGTGGAACCACGCCACCTACATATCTTCCTCCTCGGTTGGTCCAGATTCAGCAAAGGCATCTCGCGGAAATGTAGATGCTGACCAAACATTTTGACGCAGAACCCGGCATTTGGCTAGTGGTGGGGAACGTCGGCGTATCTTGCTAACGATGCTGGACGCCGGCTACGTGGACACCATCGAGGAGAAGTCCATTGTCGCCATCATCCCGAAACCGGTCTTCATGCCCCTCTTCGAAATAGCCACGACCAAAGAAGATAGCAAGGCGGTCTTGATCTCCGAAAAAGAACCGCCTCCGGACAGCTCTGACAGTCCGGAGGCAACTAGTCCGTGTTTGTGGTGGAGACGGGGGAGGCTCCATATCCCTCAACTCCAAACGTCTCCTGTTATCATCCCCCATCGTGTACCCCGCTCCTGGGCTGCTTACACAGTAGCTTGGGCTGCTTAGCCGCTTAACACTTCGGGCGTCGCCTTCCTTATGGAAGGTGACGGCCTTGCCCGCATCAGAGAAGTCACACACTAAAAGAAGTCAGGTGGGTCGGCCTTCTTCTGCCGCCACGAAAGGTGTCGGCACGATGGCTGCGTCCATCACCTACCCAGAGGCCGTCAAGTTCTTATACGCCCTAATGGAGGGCGTGCCCGACGACCAGTGTCTAGAAATCCGAACCCTGAAGCCGGGTGGAGGTGGAAAGAAGAATTTCTACAGCTTGGCAACAATCCGCCAGCAAGGCCTGGAGACAGCACTGCACGGGCACCTTGACGGCAAAGAAAACGTCTACTATGGCGTCGCTCCCCGGTTTGAGGCCCGTCAGGCTGAGTCAGAAGCTGACCGTGGCGACGCCGTCAACCTGGCCACTACCCTGTGGCTGGACGAGATTACCCGTCCCGCACCAGACCTGCCACCCTTCTCCTGGATCGTCGAAACCAGCGTTGGAAAGGTGCAGGCCGGTTACCTGCTAAAAGAACCCGCCACTGACATTGACCGGGTGGAACGGCTGAACCAGAGGCTGGGTGTTGCCGTAGGCGGCGACAACGTTTGGAACCGGGGACGGATTCTCCGGCTACCAGGATTTATCAACCTGAACCATCCCGGCGGGCAGCGTGCTCGTCTTATTGAGTTTCACCCCGACCTCCGCTACACGCTGGATGAGCTGGACCTGCTCCTGCCCCAACTGCCACAGGAGCAGGTTGATGGTCGCCGGGCTCCGGGAAATGGACAGTATCAACCGGGGACCTTCGACCCCCACGGGCCCTGCCCATTGCCCCCGGCACTACAAGACCGTCTGGCCGATTTTTTCCAAGGCCTGAACCTCAGACGGTGTGCTGATGGACGGTTCGGTGGCGCCTGCCCCCTACTTCACGGTGACAACGTGGCATGCGACTGCGAACGTGCCTTCTACGCCAGCCCGGTCTCCGGCTCCTGGTCCTGTTTTTGCAGTGACCATGTGGGCCAATCTTCGGGGACCGTCCGTGCGTTTGCCCTGCTTGGCTTTAGCGATGACCTCACTCAGGCGGAGATTGAGGCTGAAATCGGTAAGTACCACCTAGGCCCCGGGGAGGTCAGACGCCGGGAAGGTGGGTCAGAGACGGAAGACATCTCCAAGAGAGCGGATGTCGCCGCTAGGGTAATAACCAAAAAGCCCTTATACCGTAGGAGCGACAAACCCAAGGACAGAGGGAAACGGTCTAGACTTTGGGCCGAGGCGAAAAGGCTGTTTCCCATACCAACCCATGTCAAACCCCGGGTTAAGGGCTACCTCCTGTGGTCGGAGCGGAATCTCAAAGGTCTTGCGGTTGACTTATTCTCCAATACCTGGAGAAACAATGCCAACGCCCAATACAAACGTCAAAAGCTCTATTTCGACATCCTGCCGCGCATCAACGGGCCCCAGATCTATCAGCGCCGGGTACCCATCGACGACTGGGACAGTAAGGGGCATAAGCGCATTTCTCGGGCCATCCAGCGTGCAACCACTCAATTCCAGGGCTGGCTGTGGTTCGATAACGCGCTGAAACGGGGCTACGTTCTTTACTTGACCGACGTGGCCGGATTGGCCGGTTTCGAACCCATCGAGGACGTCATACCGATCCTGATCGATGCCTTGAAATCGATTCACCCTCCTGATCGTCAGGATGATGAAGGCCGGTTCCATCCTTACGGCGGCTCGCAGAACTGGAAGAGCAAGGCCGAGGACACCGGGGAAGAAGACTCTGGACGTTGGGAGATTATCGCCGTAGCCCAAGGGCCCACCGACTTTGTGGGTGTGGAGGCCGAATGTGTGGTATCGGGCGTGAAAACGGAATTTGTACCTCCATATTGGCGTGGGCAGCCGTATCAAGGCTTGTCGATGCACCACCAAAGTAAGGAGTCCTTTGTGGCCTTTGTCCAGGGCTTTCCCGACCAGTACACGTTGACCAAGGCGGGGGTGGCGGCCCAGCCGCAGGAGGTTGCGTAGATGGAACGAATATCCCGAAAGGAGCGGAGATTGGTTCAAGGTGCCCGTGACCGCATCATGAGAGACAAGCGCTGTCCGATTGAATTCGTCTGCTGCGGCGCCTGCGACTACCTGATCAAGGTATACCTGGGAGAGTACGGGCCAACGAAAGCCTGCCCCAGATGTGCTTGGACCCGCCACGTGATGGGCGGCAGTTGAAGCTGGCGGGCTTTGGCTAACGTCGGATAACTCGCTGACCTGGTACGTCATCTCAAGGAGGCTGTCATGCCTGAATCAACGGCATTGGAGATAACCAACCTTCCCATCCGCGACCTGCGCCCCGATCCGGCTAACCCCCGGCGCATCAGCGACGAGGAGTTTGAATCGCTGACCCGGTCCATAAGAGAGTTCGGGCTCATTGACCCCATCATCGCCCGGAGGGAGGACAAGGTGGTAATAGGCGGCCACCAGCGCCTGATCGCTGCCAGGAAACTCGGGTTGAAGCAAGTACCCGTGGTCCTAGTGGGCATATCCGAAGAGCAGGCCCACGTGCTTAACCTCGCTCTAAACCGCATCTCCGGTACCTGGGACCAGGAACTCCTGGCTAGGCTGCTGGCTGAGTTGAAGGAAGTCCTAGACATAGACATCACATTGACCGGGTTCTCCGAGGATGAACTCCAGAAGCATCTTAAGAGCCTGGAGTCTCGGGAGAGGCGTGAGCGTCTGGAGTCCTTCGACCTGGACGCCGCCCTGGAAGCCGCTAAGGCGGCCCCTGTTGCCCACACAGGCGACGTTTGGCTACTAGGGGACCACAGGGTTCTATGCGGCGATTCCACCGACAATGGCGACGTGGCGCGCTTGATGAACGGTGAGAAAGCTTCTCTGATGGCAACGGACCCGCCGTACTTTGTGGACTACTCAGGTGGCAACCATCTGGCGCCTAAGGGCAGCAAAGCGAAAAAGAGCGGCGACAACCAATGGGACGAATTTGTGGACCCAGAGGTCTCGGTGGAGTTCTACCGGAAGTTTCTGGCAGTGAGCCTAGAGCATCTCCATCCCAACTCGGCCATTTACCAGTGGCACGCATTTCGGCGGCAGGCCTTGGTGGAACAGGCTTGGCGGGAATCCGGCCTTTTGGTGCATCAGCAAATCATATGGGCCAAGGCCCGTGGTGTGCTGACGCATAGCCATTATTTATGGGCCCACGAGCCTTGTTTCTACGGCTGGGTTGAAGGCCACCAACCCTCTAAGAAGCCCCCGGCTAGCGAGAGGACCATCTGGCAGCTGGACCAGCAGGGTTCCAGCATGAACATCCATCCTACCCAGAAACCGTTGGAACTCTTCTTGCGGCCAATCGAGTACCACACCGAGGTTGGGGACCTCTGCTACGAGCCTTTCTTGGGCAGCGGCACTCGGCTGATCGCGGCGGAAAAGCTTGGTCGGGTCTGCTATGCGATGGAACGGGAGCCTCAGTACGTTGATGTGGCGGTCAAGCGGTGGGAGTCTTTCACCGGAGAGCAGGCCGTGAAGGAGAACCAATGATAGCCCAAGCGGAGCGAACACTATGGCGACGTAGTGACCGTCGTCTCCAAGAGAACATTGGTCAGCTACCTCCACTTTGCCGATATCCCTTGACTTCCGGCGAAGACAGAGTGAGGTATATACCATTTTCTAAACGTGAGGAGGTGGCAAATGGCCATCGAGGACCGCAACCTGGAACCGGGTACGCAGCTGATTGCCAAATACAAGAAGGAGGAATACAAAGCCGAGGTGATAGCCGGAGAGGACGGGAAGGTCAAGTACCGGCTGGCCGACGGGAGAGAGTTCAAGAGTCCCTCATCGGCGGGTACTGCCATCACCAACAAGGCTTGCAACGGTTGGGCCTTTTGGAGCGTCGAGGCCGGCGGCGCCCCCAGCGAAGCGGAGGAGCCCGAGGGCGACGCATCGGAAGAAACGGAGACTGGGGAGCAAACGCCCACCGCTGGGTTCCGGCGAGTGCCAAATCAAAAGGGCATCGAGGAAGGAGAAGTGAGACTCTACTGCGACGCTTGCCAGAAGAGTTTCACGGCGCCGGTGGGCGCACCTGCAGAGCAGTGTCCAGAAGGGCACACATCGAATGGGGTGCAAGAGGCAACCACAGAAGCCTGAGCGCTGGTTCGAATAATTTCATTTGCTTGAGGCAGGTTTCTCAATGGAGCCTGCCTTTTGCTCTGTTGCATCTGACTACCAACTGGTCAACTAGCAGAGGTAATCACAGGTAATGGGCCGTCAGTGCGCATTTCGGAAGGAGGATGGGCAGATGTGCCAGGCGGCTCCCGTAAAGGACGGGGATCACTGCTTCTGGCACTCCCCCGAGTATGCCGAAGATGTGGCCGAGGCACGGCGCTTGGGAGGACTGAGACGGCGACGTGAAGTGGCGGTGTCCGGGGCCTACGAGGTCAATGGGCTGGAAACAGTGGGCGACCTGCGGCGGTTGCTAGTGATTGCCTCCCTGGACACCCTGGGTCTGGAAAACTCCATCGCCCGGGCCCGCACCCTGGGCTACCTGGTCGGAGTGGCGCGTAAACTTTTGGAGACCGGGGAGTTGGAGGAACGCCTAGCTGCACTGGAAGCGGCACATGGTCAGAAAACCCTGCCGGAGTCGGTGTTCGACGCTGAACCCGTCGACGCAGGTTTCAGCGGCGAGGTTGACTCGTGAGCAAGAACATACAAAGGGTCGCGAAGCTGGAGACTGGCCTAACTCCCAAGCAGGCTATCCTGCTGTGGTTTCAAGAAGCACACGGCTTCAATACCATTTTTGAATATATCCATCACCTGAAGAGCCAGCCGGACAGCGCCGCGCCGATACCCAGGTTAACAGACCAGGTAGCCGAGGCTGTTAAGCAAACGCTTAAGGGACACCGTCGGGAGAAAATCGACAAAGCAGTGCGCCAGGCTTACAAGGACGTCCTGTTCCTGTTCTTTCTACACCAGCAGGTTAACCGCAAGCTGATCTCGGAGGAACGGTATTTCTGGACCCAAGGTAGGTTCCTGATAGCGGAGTTGAAATCGCTGCTGAGAGAACAGGCTCTGGGCCGGCGAATGCGGTGGAACGAGATTCGGGTAGGGATCGAGACGCCGTATCCCCTGGATTCAGAGACAGCGGCTGCCGTGGAAGCGGCCAAGCAGCATTACGTTATGACCTGGGAATTGCTGGAAGAAGGCGACGACCTGGGCCAATGGCTGTTAGAGAGCTTTCTGGCCAAAGGCAATACTGCCTTGCCTGATGGCGTTTACGGGATGATGAGCGGAGCAAAACACCTCTATTCGAAGGTGCCAACCGAGGATGAGGTGCGGCCGCTATTCGAGGACGCAGAGAGTTTTCAAAAGTTCCTTGATGGCGAGGACTACTCTTACGGCCTGGCGGATGTGCCTGACGCGGAGTATGACGCACACTATGAGGCAATAGTGTCAGCCATTAAGGGCGTAGCAAAGCAGGGAATCGTAGTGGACATGCCAAGCGTGCCCCACCAATTCCTGCAAGAGGCACCTCTAGTCAACGGCGAATGGATTGACGGCTACATCGTGGAACTGGCCGAGTGGGGAGCGAGATTGGTCGAGAAGGGCCTTCTGCTGGAAGAGTCCGGCGATTATCACCCGATGGCCTGGAAGCGGATCATCAACCAGGAACACGGGTCTGAAGCCTGCGCTGCAGTCTCCATGAAACTATGGCAGCAGACCAGAAAGCGCTTGGCTGCATTTCCCGGCAGTACCAGGGTAATAGACGAGCGGCAGTACCTGAACTTCGCCGACTATCTGAAATGGAGGGGTAGGCGTAACAAAGGTGATCTAAAGTCCGGGATGCGCAGGGGGCTGGTGGTGTCCTCATGGAACCAGTGGGTGGAGTCGCAAAGAGGCGAGGGGGTGGCGACCCTAGCTGGGGTCGCTGCGGGTATACTCGATTGCTACCTAGATGGCTATCGATACCGCGTCTGCCGGAATGCCGGGGAGTTGGCAGAAGAAGTGAGCCGGCGCGAGTCGCTGCTGGAATCTGTACAGGTTGGGAAACCAGACAGCAGTAATGATGAGCGATTCCGTCAGCGGGTTGAACACTGGAAGATATCGGCCCTAGGCTTTCTTCCGGAGATATACATTCTGAGCCGAGCAATTAACTCAATCAGCCAACGGTACTTTGAAGGGCAGGACCCTCTGTTCTCCGAAGTGTCTGATGGGTTTGGTCAACTGTTGGCCTTGGTGGAGAAATTAGTCAATATTTACAACGAGGCCTTGGCGGGGGACATTGAACGCTCGGAAAGGCTGTTATAAGGTGGACCCCATTATTAAGACAGCACGAGGGCTAAATTAAGAGAGTCTCCCACCCCTGCGCTAGGTTTCACCAAGCCCGATGGCAGCCCTGCTTCTTCAGCTGCTGCTCCCCTTTCTTCCTGGCCATGTTGGTACACCTCTGCTGGGGTCCGGTAGCCCAAAGCCTGGTGAGGCCTCTGCCGGTTGTAGAACTCCAGGTAGGCATTGATCCCAGTTCGGGCCTCGGCGACGGTCTGGTAAGCTTTCAGATACACCTCCTCGTACTTGATGCTCCGCCACAGCCGCTCCACGAAGATGTTGTCCAGGTACCTACCCTTACCATCCATGCTGACCTGGACCCTCTGCTCCTGCAACGTCTGGGTAAAGGCCTCACTGGTGAACTGACTCCCCTGGTCGGTGTTGAATATCTCCGGTCGTCCCTTACCCAGGGCTTCCTCCAACGCCGCCACGCAGAAGCTGGTGTCCATGGTGTTGGAGAGCTTCCAGGCCAGCACGTGCCGGCTGTGCCAGTCCATGATGGCCACCAGGTACAGGAAGCCCTTCGCCATGGGGATGTAGGTGATGTCCGCGGCCCAGACCTTGTCGACCCGATTAACCTCCACTCCCTTCAGCAGATAGGGAAAGATCCGGTGTCCCGGCGCTGGTTTGCTGGTGTTGGGACGCCGGTAGATGGCTTCCAGACCCATCAACCGCATCAGCCTTCGAACCCTTTTTCGGCTCACCAGATAGCCCTGTTGCAGCAGCCAGGCCTTCATCTTCCTGGAGCCGTAGAAGGGGGTCTTCAGGTACTGTTGGTCTATGAGGGCCATCAACTCCAGGTCTTCTGCCCTGGTCGGTACCGGCCGGTAGTACACCGAGGCCCGGCTGACGTCCAGCAGGATACATTGACGCACCAAAGACAGCTGCTGGTGGTCTCGGTCTATCATGGCTCGCCGTATGCTGCGACTCATAGACCGGACCTTTCCGACAAAAAATCGCGTTCCACCTTCAGCTGGCCGATGTGCCGGTAGAGGTGGTTAATCTGAGCTTCCTTGGCTTTCTCCTGGGATTTCTGATTGGTGGCAAATAGCTCCGGGGCTCCTTCCACCAGGGCCCTTTTCCAGGCGTGAATCTGACTGGGATGGACCTCAAATCGGCTGGCCAGCTGGGCGATGGTCTCTTCCCCCGCAAGGGCGGCCAGGGCCACCTTGGCCTTGAACGCCGGACTGTGCTTATTCCTCGTCTGCTTCATGTCCTGCTCCTTCACGTCGGTTAGTTGCCGGTTATTTTAGGAGCTGGACTCTCTCTTAGCCAGTTGTCTAGTTTTTGGGTACCACCTCAGTTAATTGAGCCGGGAGAGGGGCAGAATCAATCTCCACTCACGATAGACCTGGCTGGGTTGGTTGAGACCGTCCAAGGGTCTGCCAGAGAGCAGGTTGCCTACTTGGTGGACATGGCAAAAGCCGACGCGCTGGATCTACTTGGCGAGACCCGTCAAGCGTTCGAGTTGGTAGAGCGTCACGTTTGAACTTCAGACACTATGCGCGAATAGTGTGTGTGGCCCCTGGCTTTTTGTCGGCTGGGAAGTGGCGCCCAAGTTTCTCTTGGGATAAGATTGTCACCACCCGACTGTATGTCGTAATCGAGTCTGCCTGGACAATGACCTCTGCCAATGTCAACTCAATGCTACGATTGTGTTGCGACGTTGAAGAACCTGGGAACTGTCGATTCAGCTGACGCTCTGAGGGAGTTCGAGTCCCTCGCTGTGGGCCTGCACGTACCGAATTGCGAACTTTTCGCTGGGAGGTCAGGTTATAGTGCCTCGCTGCATTTGAGGCTACACCCAACATCTCATGCGACAGCCCAGCCTTCCGAGAGCACTTCTGCCTGCTCAAGAACGGTGACGGTTGCCTTCTCCTGCTTGTCGGGCGGGTAGCCGTGTTTGCGCAGGATGCGCTTGACCATCGCCCGGAGCTTGGCTCGGACGTTCTCCCGCAGCGTCCAGTCGATGGTGACGTTGCTCCGCACGGTGTCGACCAGCTCGCGGGCTATGGCGCGGAGGGTTTCGTCGCCCAACACCTGAACCGCGCTGTCATTGGTTTCCAGCGCGTCGTAGAAGGCCAACTCATCATCGCTCAGGCCCAGTTGCTCGCCGCGGGCGTTGGCCTCCCGCATCTCCTTCGCAAGCTGGATCAGCTCCTCGATGACCTGCGCCGCCTCTATAGCCCGGTTCTGGTAGCGGCGCAGGGTATGCTCCAGCATCTCGGCGAAAGAGCGAGCCTGCACCACGTTCTTGCGGCGGCGGATGTACAACTCACCCTTGAGCAGCTTCTGTAGAAGTTCGACGGCGAGGTTGCGCTGAGGCATTCCCTGCACCTCAGCCAGGAACTCGTCGGAGAGCACCGAGATGTCGGGCTTGTCCAGTCCCGCAGCAGCAAAGATGTCCACTACGCCTTCGGACGCTACGGCACGGGAGATGATCTGCCGCACGGCCAGGTCCAGGTCTTCCTCGGGGCGCGCCTCTCCCGTTGCCCGCTTCGACAGCGCCGCCCTCACCGCTTGGAAGAAGCCAACGTCGTCCCGAATGCGAAACGTCTCCGGGTGCGGCACGGCCAGGGCAAAGGCTTGCGACAGCTCCCTCACGGCATTCAGGCAGCGTTCCTTGCCGTCTTCCTGAGCCAGGACGTGCTCCTGGGCGGCTGGCAGCAATCCCAACCGCTCCTGTGCATTGCCCGCCGTCCACTTGGACCAATCGAAGCCGTGAAATAGCGCGCAACAGACCTCGTACTTTTCCAGCATGACCGCCACCGCTTCGTCCTGATCCAGCGCCGTCCGCCCCGTGCCTCCGCTCTCGGTGTACGTGGCCAAGGCTGTCTTGAGGTCCTGGGCCAGCCCAAGGTAGTCCACCACCAAGCCGCCGGGCTTGTCCTTGAACACGCGGTTGACCCGCGCGATAGCCTGCATCAGCCCGTGTCCGCGCATCGGCTTGTCCACGTACATGGTATGCAGGCTAGGCGCGTCGAACCCCGTGAGCCACATGTCCCGCACCAGCACCACTTGCAGCGGATCGGCGGGATCGCGGAAGCGGTTCGCCAGCGCCTCCCGCCGGGCCTTGTTCCTGATGTGCGGCTGCCACTCCGGCGGGTCGGAAGCGGAGCCGGTCATCACTACCTTGATGCTTCCCCTGTCGTCATCGTCGTCGTGCCAGTCCGGGCGCAGGCGAACCAACTCCCGGTAGAGGTCGATGCAGATGCGACGGCTCATGCAGACGACCATCGCCTTCCCCTCCAGCGCCTCTAGCCGCTGCCCGAAGTGGGCCACGATGTCCTCGGCAATCTGCCTACCCCGCTTCTCCGCGCCGACAACCGCCTCCATCTGCGCCCATTTGGTCTTGAGCTTCTCCCTGCGCTCCACCTCTTCGCCCTCGGTGACTTCCTCGAACTCCGGGTCTATGTTGGGTTTCTCATGCTCGTCCAAGGCAAGCTTGGCGAGGCGGCTCTCGTAGTAAATGGGCACTGTGGCCCCGTCCTCGACGGAGCGTTGAATGTCGTAGACGCTGATGTAGTCGCCGAACACGGCTCTGGTGTTGGCGTCCTGTAGTTCGATGGGCGTCCCCGTAAAGCCCACGAAGGAAGCGTTGGGCAGAGCGTCCCGCATATGTCTGGCGAACCCGTCGATGAAGTCGTACTGGCTGCGGTGGGCCTCGTCGGCGATGACGACGATGTTGCGCCTATCCGATAGCGCAGGGTGCGTGTCGCCCTTCTCCTCGGGGAAGAACTTCTGGATGGTGGTGAAGACCACGCCCCCGGCGTTCACCGAGAGCTTGCTGCGCAGGTCGGCGCGGCTCTCCGCCTGGGTTGGCGGCTGGCGCAGGAGGTCTTGGCAGCGCGAGAAGGTGCCGAAGAGCTGGTCGTCCAGGTCGTTTCGGTCCGTGAGGACCACGACGGTCGGGTTCTCCATCGCTGGCTCGCGGACGATGGCCCCGGCGTAGAAGGCCATGGTCAGGCTCTTGCCCGATCCCTGGGTGTGCCACACCACCCCGATGCGTCGGTCGCCAAGCTCTCCGCCGGGTTTGCGGCCCGCCTCGTACTGCCCGCCCTCCTCGGCGACTCGGACTTCGGCCCGTTGCAGCTTCGCCGCCCGCAGGGTTTCGTCCACCGCGACTTTGACGGCGTGGAACTGATGATAGCCCGCCATCTTCTTGACCAGTGAGCCGCTGCCGTCGTCGTCAAAGACGATGAAGTCGCGGACCATGGCGAGGCAGCGGCTCGGCTCAAAGACGCCTTCCAGCATCACCTGTAACTCAGTCAGGTGTGGGTCGGCCGAGCCCTCGCCGGTGATGGTGCGCCAGGGCTTGAACCACTCCCGACCGGAGGTCAGCGTGCCGATACGGGCCTCGGTCCCGTCGGAGGCAATGAGAGCCTCGTTCATGGAGAACAGGGTGGGCATCTCCGCCTTGTAGGTCTGAAGCTGCTGCCAGGCCGTCCAGACGGTGGCGTCCTCATCCGCAGGGTTCTTCAGTTCAATGACGCCGAGGGGCAGGCCGTTGACGAACAGCACGACATCGGGCCTGCGGGTGCTCCTGTTCTCAGTGACGGTGAGCTGGTTCACCGCCAGCCAATCGTTGGCGTCGGAGTCGTCGAAGTCAACGACCTTCACCTGCGCGCCGCGAATGCGTCCCTCACTGTCCCTATGCTCCACCGTCATGCCCTCGACCAGCATTCGGTGGAAGGCGCGGTTGCGGGCTTCCAGGGTGGCACCTTCCGGTCGAGTCAGCTTGCGGAAGGCGTCATCTAGGGCATCGGACGGCAGGTCGGGGTTCAGCTCGGCGAGTGAATCTCGTAGCCGACGTTCCAGAATCACCTGGCCATAGTCGCTACGCTCGGCGCTGGGTGTGTCAGGCGCGATATCCGGCCCGTGCGCCACCTGCCAGCCAAGGCCAGTGAGCCAGTCGAGGGCGGCGGCTTCAACGTCGGCTTCGGTGATGGTGGTCATTCGGTCCAATCCAGTACTCCAGCGATGGCGAGAATAACCATAATCGCCAAGACCACGTGCAATGCGGCGAACAGGATAGGTATCCACCGTTCTATGGTCGTCACGGCACGATAAACTTTGCCATGTCCCTCCTCAGCCAACTGCCACTCATACTTATACATTGCCGCTGGCAAGTGCTGCTCGAACTCGTGAAGCACGCCGAACTTGACGCGGTTCAGGTCGGCGTGTGACTTGATGATCAGATACCAGAGCAGAGAGACGGGAATGCCTATGACGGGAATCAACAGCGTCCAGAAGCTCTGACCGAAACCTGCGGATTGAATCCCGTAGAGTGCAACGAGAGCAGCGTTCAGGGTTAGTAGATAACGGTTTGAAACAACACGTCGTGCGCTGACGTTTTCAGCCGACTGCACGTAGAGCTTGTACTGCTCCAGAAGGTCCGTCCTGAAAGAATCACCGTAGGTTTTTTTCGAGTGGTGAAGCAGGCCATCGCCAGACTGGCACGACATGCAGTTACCTCTGCCCGGCAATGAGCTTCCTCAGATTTTCCCACGTCCAATCATGTATCTTGTCTGAGCTGCGAGCCATTCGGGGCTTGGTGCACGTTTTATTAGGTCGCCCCTTCAATAGGAAGTAAGGTTTCCCTTCTTCCTGAGTAATGGTCAACTCGGCGGCAACACCCCTAGCGTCATGGGTGTGTTCACCACAGATCACGATGGTGAGGTCGGTTCTACGTATGCGGTCCCGCACCTTGGCCTTCCAATTGCCCGTCAACGCCTCTTGGAGCGACCAGTCTGCGATTTCAAACGGTGAGTCAGGATTCCTAGACTGACCCTTCAAGGCGTCTCTGAGCTCTTCGTCATGGTCAAAGTCAAAGCTGATGAATGCTCGTTTCATGGCCATTGTCCAATCTGCCTCCTATCTATTCTATAGTATCTATTGGTCTTGTCTCGCAGCCGCCGCTCAGGGGCCACCCGGGCGTGTCCGGGGCGATGGCCGATCCGTGAGCCACCTTCCAGCCAAGGCCAGCGAGCCCCAGCGAGCCAGTCAAGGGCGGCGGCTTCAACGTCGGCTTCGGTGATGGTGGTCATGGGCTTCCTGGCACCAAGTGGTTATCCACTGGGAACTTCAACCATTTGCAGGTTTCGCCCTTCAAAAAACTGCCTTAGCGCTTGAGCATACTCATCCATCGGTTCAAGGTCTATAGTCCTTGATAGCTCTTGCCCTGAACGGGTCAGCGCGACGCCTGACATCCTGAATTCTTTGGGCAGATTGCGTTGATCTGTCTGCACCAGAACCCACTGCCGGTTTTGGAAACAAAACGGAATACGGAGCGGTGGCTGCCCAGGTCCGGGAATAGTCCCTATGACAATCCTATAGTCGAACCAAGAGTTATAGTCAGAGATCGCTAGTCCGTGCTCGTTCAGCACGTTGAGATTACCAAAGTCGAGCCCATATTGTTGCAGGACGTTCTCACCGGCATTTCCGCCCAAGGAAGGAACTCTGGCATCAATGAAATGGCTTCCGCCCGGTTTGATAGATACACAAGCCGAACAAAGCCTTCTAAAGAGGCGAGCGGTCTTTTGGTCAAGACTTCTCAGAATGTCTAGAGTTCGAATAGACGTGCTTCCAGGTCGTTCAATCTCACCGGCCAGCACCTTTGCCCAAAGCGTCTGCATCTCTTCAGACGATACGTCTTGGACTTCGTTGAAGAATCGGGCTGTCCAATCGTGATCTGGTTCTGAATCCTCAACATCCTTGCCACCGAGTTCCAAGGCCGCTCTTGTTATGACCTGACCAATATTGCTTTGCCTCTTTTCTTCTTGAAACTGAATCCTCTGAGTAATCGCCGCTCCCAATTCTAACTGCCCCTGCACGGTGGAGTCCGGTGACACCAGAATGGACCGGGTATCTGCTTGAGCACTAGCTATGATCTGCATTGTAGTGGCTTGACCTTCTGCCAAGATTCCTTGCGCCTCAACTTCTCCCTTAGCAGCTATCAGCTTGGCGCTAGCTTCTCGTCGAGCTTTCCAAGACGCCAGCATAGGACCGGCGACGCTACCAATCCCGCTGGCAGCATAATCGGCAAGTTTGCTTATACCTGAAACTAACATCCCCATATCCATAAAGCACCTATTCAGTCCCAACTCTTACTTCCCCAGACACCAGCCTCGGGAGCAATGTGTCGCGCTCTTGGGTCAAGGTCTGACTCTGTTCTTCCGTCGCCAATATCATGGTATGCAATGGCGATGCCAATTCGTCAAAAGCACGTAAGACAGCGGCCTCTGGATTAAGAACCAGTAAGGCACTGAAAGACGATTTGTTCATATTCCCAAGAACCGATCCTCCTAATCCACCAGTTTCGATGTCTTTCGACAAGTGACTGCATACCCAGTATAGATACCTGCTTATTGGCTGGTCTCGAGGAACAATGGTATTGATTTGCTGGTTAGTTTGGGTGTGGCGGTGATTCAGCACGACTAGTCCGGGAGTTGCAATGCAGCTAACGGATACGCTGCCTGGGGGCAACGTCTTGCCTGGCTGCGAATCGGCTCCGAGCGTTGACAACATCATGTCGGTCTGCAACACATACATATTCCTATGCATGTCAGGAATCCGTAGGAAAGGAACGTCATCTCCGAAGTACGCTGGCTCCCTAGTGCTTGGCGTCTTACCCGTAACAATTTCTCCAAATGAACCCAACGCCTTCACCTCCCACCCATCCGGGACCTCTCCCAGCTCCGAGTCCACCAGCCGGTCCGGGAACAGATCATAGAGGTCGGCGGGGAGGCCGGGGAGGGACTCGCCGGGGCGCCAGCGCCCCTCCATCTTGGCCCGGACCGGCTCGAAGTCCACGAACCACGACTTGAAGAGCGCCCGCGCCATCGCCTCCAGCGTCTCGTTCATTCGGCGGTTCAGCTCGATCTTGTCGTCCAGCGTGCCGAGGACGTGGGCGATGCCTCGCTGTTCAGTTATGTCGGCTGGATAGCGAACTGCCGCTTGGTGAAGGTGATTCCGATTCAGGCCCGGTACTGCTGCTTTGTCCGAGTAGGCAGAAAAATCGAGCCCACGAAGGAAATAGCTGATGAACCGTGGATCGTTGCCCTTGAAGTCGCGGACGTACAGTGTTGTGTTCAACGGCCAAAAGTCACTTGGGACGAAGAAGACCTCTCCCAATGTGCCGTACCGACCGGTCACGACCCCAGGACCTCTGACTTTGGCCTCTGTGTGGTAATACGTTACGCCGGAGGAGGAAACTAGCGGTACGGAACCTGGGATACGCTTACGCTGGGGAAGGTCATACCCACGCTTAAGCTCAATCACTTCTCCCAGGCTAGCTTCTTGCCACCCGCCCGTCGCTTGCTTAGCTCCCTGCTGCACCACTATGTAGTCCCGCTCTATCTCCCGGTGGAAGCTCTCCGGCAGCATCGCCCAGTCGTGCGCTTGGACCAGGATAGGGATGTCCGACTTCTCAATCGCCTCCAGCAAGTCATAGAACCCCCCATCCAACGGTTCCAGGCCAGGACCGCGAAGCGCCAGGTCCAGGTCGCTCCCCTCGTGGCTCTCGCCGTTCACGCGGCTGCCGTAGGCCCACACCTCGACGCCGGGCACGTGCTGGCGCAGCAGCGCCTCAAGCTGGTCCCGGTAGCGGCGCGGCAACGCCAGCCGGTCACTCATCCTCCCCCTCCGCTATGACCCTCGCAAGTTCTCTGGCGTCCGTGATGAAGTCCGGTAGCAACTTGAGCGTCGTCTCCGCGAACCTCTCTCCATAGTCGTGGGCAGTGTCGTTCCTGTTGTCCCGGTAGGCGAACCAGCGTTCGCAGGCTTCCACCGATATGAGGTCATGCCTGGCGGCGTGCCGGAAGGCGTCCTTGAAGGTCAGCCGGTCCGCCTGCCTATTGCTGGCGAAGTAGGGCCGCAAGCGTTTCTTCAGCAGGCTGCCGGACTGCTCCAGCACGATTTCGAACTCCTTTACGGAAGCGGCGCGAAAGATTTCATAGAAAGTATCGCCCGGTTCACGCTGCTGCAACTGCTCAAAGGCCGACTCCAGCGTATTGATGCAGCGGACGAGGAAATCCGTGTTGATCGGCATGGCCTATTCCTCCGCCCCAACCCCCGAGATATTGAGGGTCTCTTCAATGGCCGCGTCCTGCTGGGCAGGCTCGGTCTGGTTACTGAAAGGCTGGCATAATCTCCATGAAGTCTGGTTACTAATTCCAGGGCAATAGCTCCTTAGGACGTCCGGGATAATCTCGCTAATGCGTAGCTTTCGTTCTTGACGGATGCTTCTCACAGCGCCTGGCAGATACGCCATTAGAGGCCTTATGAGGTCCTCGGCTACGGCATACAACCCTTCGTGGCACTCCGCTTCTGGCACGCGCGTGTTCTGGTACCAAGTTGCCAGTCCTTCTTCGAGCCAGCTGGCAGGCCGTCCATCTACTCTTAGATTCCAAGGATCGAGCACATGGACGCATTCATGCGCAAGCTGCCATCGCGCACGTGCCGAGTCAGTAAGCGCATTTCGGCTCAGCCGGATCACCACATGCTTGGACCTCCCTTCGACATCGCCAGGCGGAATACCGCTGTCTGGAAACCATAGCTGTGGCAGGTTGCCCGGCGTCCTGTCTATGACGATGCCGATCAGCGTAAAGGAGCGGTCTCGAGGTCCGAACAGGCACTCAATATCAGCAATGAACCGGCTAGCATAATTGGATAGCGTGATTGAGCTACTGCTGCCATCTCCCTGAAACTCGGTAGTGAATAGGGAATCGATGACGTTCATGGCCGATCTCCAAACCCCAGACGCGCCAGGTTTTCCTCAATCGCGGCGTCCAGCCGCTGCGCTTCCGCCTGTTGCTCCCGCCACTGGACGGCGAGGCGCGCCATCTTCTCCCCGAAGGGTTCGCCATCATCCTCCTGCGGCTCCACACCGACGTAGCGGCCGGGAGTGAGTACGTGGCCGTGCTTGCGAATCTCTTCCAGCGTCGCGCTCTTGCAGAAGCCGGGAGCGTCGGCGTACTCGCCGGAGTCTTCCTCGCCGCGCCAAGCGTGGTAAGCATCGGCGATGCGGGCGATGTCATCGTCGGTCAGTTCCCGGTGGGTGCGGTCCACCATACGCCCCAGCCTGCGGGCGTCGATGAACAGCGCTTCGCCCCGCCTGTCCCGGTGTTTGCCGCCCCTGCGATCCCTGGACAGGAACCAGAGGCAGACGGGTATCTGCGTGGAGTAGAAGAGCTGACCGGGCAGCGCCACCATGCAGTCCACGAGGTCTGCCTCTATGAGGTTCTTGCGTATCTCGCCTTCGCCCGCCTGGTTCGACGACATAGAGCCGTTGGCAAGGACGAAGCCGGCGGCGCCGCGCGGCGACAGGTGATGCGCCATGTGCTGCACCCATGCGAAGTTGGCGTTGCCCGTAGGCGGAGCGCCGTACTCCCATCGCTTGTCATCCCGCAGCCGCTCGCCGCCCCAGTCGGAGACGTTGAAGGGGGGATTGGCGAGGATGTAGTCGGCCCGCAGGTCGGGATGGCGGTCGTCATGGAAGCTGTCGCCGTGGGCTATATTGCCCTCTATCCCGCGAAGCGCCAGGTTCATCTTGGCCAGCCGCCAGGTGGTGTAGTTGGACTCCTGGCCCCAGATGGAGATATCGCCCCGTGCCCTGCCCCCGTTGCCGTTGCCGGTGGCGTGGGCCTGGATGAACTCCATCGACTGGACGAACATGCCGGAGGAGCCGCAGCAGGGGTCGTAGACGCGGCCCTGGTACGGTTCCAGCATCTCCACCAAGAGCTTGACGACGCAACGTGGGGTGTAGAACTCGCCGCCCTTCTTCCCCTCGGCGCTGGCGAACTGGGAGAGGAAGTACTCGTACACCCGTCCCAGCACGTCTTTGGAGCGGGCTTCCGCGTCTCCAATTTGGATGTTGGTGATCATGTCAATGAGCTGGCCGAGGCGGGTCTTGTCGAGGGCGGGCCGGGCGTAGTCCTTGGGCAGCACGTCCCTGAGCGCCGGGTTGTCCCGCTCGACGGCGGCCATGGCGTCGTCCACCAACTGGCCGATGGTCGACTGACGCGCCTGCGCCTTGAGGTGGGGCCAGCGGGCCTCCGGCGGCACCCAGAAGATGTTCTCGCCTCGGTACTCGTCCATGTCCTCGGGGTCAAACCCCTCTGCCGTCTTCGACTCCAACCAGGCGTGCAACTCTTGGAAGGCGTCGGAGATGTACTTGAGGAAGATGAGGCCGAGGACGACGTGCTTGTACTCGGCCGCGTCCATGCTGCCCCGAAGGGCGTCGGCCATACGCCAGAGCTCGGACTCGTAGCCCGTCAGAGCGCCGCTACCCGATTCGGCATCTGCGCCGGAGGCCGTCCTTCTCCGCCGTGCAGTCGTCATGATGCCTCACCCCCACGCTTGCCCTTGGACCGCCACCTGTCCACTTCGCGTCTGGGATTCTTGCCCTCCGGTCCGTAGCCATGCTGCACCAGGAACCTAGGAACGCCGCCGTACTCGACGGAGATCACGGCGGACTCGGCGGCCTTGTCATGGCCCGGCAGGAAGAATGCCCCGATTGCCGTCTCTGCGCCGCACCCGCACCAGCAATCGCCGGTCGGGATCAGGCGTTTGGTTGAAGCCATATTCGGTGCCTCCTAAGAGTCCTACCCTGTGGCCTTGAGCACTATTCAAGAATATGCTTCTAGACACCTATGGTCAATACCAACGAGAAGTTCTATGCCCATCACCCATGCAACACGACAGTCCCCACATCAGTTCCGCCACAGTCCGAAGGTAAGAACCCGGCGCAGCCAACGCCTCAGCAACGCCCGCTCCCGCTCCGCCCGGACCCGCTTGAGGTCCTGCGTCCGCTCCCAGAGCTGATCCTGCCGGTCGAACTGGTCCCAGGGGAACGAAGCCGGAGGCAGCGTCAGCTCGTGCTCCCCGACGATGGCGATTTCCAGCTCCAACATTGGCTCCTGGACCTCCGTCCTGTCCAGCGTGGTGCCGGTCTTCAGGGTCTTGAGGAACTCTGCCCGCACTCTGCGCCACTCGACGATCACCGACGTAGCGTCACCGTACACGAGGTCTTCATCGGGTTCGGCTTCCAGGGTCACCAACTGGGGGTGCGTTCTGGGGCGGACGTATCTTCGCTTCGACGGCTCAGGCTCCGCGCCGGTCGGGGATGTCCTCTCCATCCCGTCCTGCGCGCTCCTTCCCGCCTCCAACCGCACCAGTCGCCGCTCCACGTGCCGCATCGCCTTGGCCTGCTCCTCCCGCAGAGCCTCGACCTCTCCTGCGACGGCTGCCCTAACCTCGTCGAGCCCGCTTCGGAGTTTCCCTTCCAATTCTCCCACCCGACCTTTGAGGGCATCGTTGCGCTCCCGCTGCCGGGCCGCCGCCGAGCCTGCCCCCGACTGTAGCCCCTGCTCCAACGCCTCCCGCACCCGCCAGGACAGCCTTCCCGTCTTCATGCACGAGGCCACCGTCCTGGGGTCCAGGCCCAACGCAGACGCCGCTCCCCTGTTCCCCTTCTCCCGCACCAGCTCGTGCAGCAGCGCCATCAGCCGTAGGTGGTGAACGTCCTCCACGGCCCTGCTCTCCTCGATGACCGGCTCACCCTGTCTCATGCTTCCAGCCTCTCCGAGCAACTTGCACCATCCTGTAGGGGGCTTTGCTCACGACCGCCGGT
The DNA here is from genome assembly GCA_965225925.1 of Dehalococcoidia bacterium. Taxonomy (GTDB): domain Bacteria; phylum Chloroflexota; class Dehalococcoidia; order Lucifugimonadales; family JAGWBF01; genus CBDDBY01. The sequence goes on from CBDDBY010000005.1 coordinate 2,341,832, forward strand.
ACTCCCCAGTACGCAACTTGTCCTTCTCGACTACGGCCCTTGCATCCACCTCGTGGAAGGAACCCCGGAACCAGATTGCTCGCTCTGATTTAGCAGGCTGCCCGACCCCTTCGGATATCAGCTATGCCCACGACCTGGATGCAACTTGCTCATCCACGACTTTCTCTGTACACGGGTAGTACACCACAACCGGCCCGCCAAATATCAGGCCCTGCGAGGGGGGCCTCTGCGCGAGCCCGGGCACGTCCACAGTCCCCCCTAACGCACCCTGCCTGAGTCGAGCCTCAGGTCCTTCAGAGCCAACGTGATCCCGCACAGCGGCTCGGCCCAGGCTCCGTCGTGCAGTCGAACCGCCCTGGTCGGCGCCCGACCTGGAACTGACTGCACCGGCCCCGACTCAACCTTCTCGCACGACGCCGGTTGCCAACGCCTAGGGGTCCGCCCACGCCACTCGCGCCGTCACGCACCCCACCATCCTGTAGGGGGGATTCAGCCTGCCTCACGCGGCCTGAACGGGCCTCCGAACTGCTTGCTCCGATGCGGCTGCGCTGCGACCGCCACCGGCCCTGATCACCCCGTTCTCCGTGTGACTTCTCTTTTGGGAACTGCTGCCATTTTTCCGGAACCAACCCTTTCGCCAAAGTGCTCGCAGGATTGGCTCCACTTCCCTTCTTTCCCGCCTGTTTCACGTTCAAAACGACCCCCGACTTCCCTCTTGGGAACTGACGCAAATCCCTGTACACGGGTACGACACCACATCCGGCTCCCGGAGCGGCATTTGACGGCTTCAGACGGCCCCTGGACGACCTGCACAGCCCCGGACGGCCATGGAAGAGATCGCTGCGCCATGTTGCTGAGATGTGGCTGCAACTTGGCTGCGGCCATCCGCTTCCCGCCTTCCCTTTCGGGAACTCTCGCCGGAACCGGCTCTTTTGCGAGGGACCTCGCTCCTCCCATAGTCCTAGCCTGAAATTGCTTGCTCCCATGCAGCTTCAATGTCGCAGGCCCAGGACCGGCTTCCGGCCCGATTCTCGCCCGCGCTCCCTTGACGGCAGGGCTGCGGATGCGAGATGATATGAGTAAGACGCTGTGCGATAATAACAGGCGAGAGAAGCACGCCATGCCCACCAAGCCCAGGAACACGGACACCATCACCTTCTCCCTACCGCCGGAGATGGCACAGCAGCTGCGGCAGGTGGTGAAGGAGGAGGACCGCACCGTGAGCGAGCTGCTCCGCGAGGCCATCCGCCTCTACATGGAGGAGCGGGAGTGGCGCAGACGGGAGCGGCTGGAACGGCTGCGCTCCCGCCGGACTACAGAGCAGGAAGACACAAGGAGGACACAAGGAGGACAGACCAATGACAGAGCGATTTGATCTCACGCCAGCGGCTCTCTACGCCAGGGTGTCCAGCGACCGCCAGGACGTGGACCTGTCCATCGCCGCCCAGCTAAGGGCGCTCAGGGACTACGCCGAGAGGAACGGCTACCTGGTAGCCCGCGAGTACGTGGACGAGGCCGAGAGCGGCCGCATCGCCGACCGGCCCGAGTTCCAGAAGATGCTGAACGAGGCCAACAAGCCCGAGGCTCCCTTCAAGGAGATTCTCGTCTGGAAATTCTCCCGATTCACCCGCAAGCGCGAGCACGCCGTCGCCTTCAAGTCCATGCTGAGACGCAGAGGCGTCCGAGTGGTCTCCATCATCGAGCAGGCCGACGACACCCCCACGGGCAAGCTCCTTGAGGCCATCATCGAGAGCGTGGACGAGTTCTACAGCGAAAATCTGATGCCGATGGTTCAATCGAGACAAATTCTTCCGTGGGGACAGCCAGCGTGATCTCGACGTTGTTGTCGCGGTCGATGGTCACCCCGTCGAGAAGAAGCTCCAACACCTCGCGGCGTCCGTCGTCGGACAGGTCGTCCAGCCTGTCGCCCATCATCTCGGCCCAGGTGACGATGTTTGCCATCAGGATGCGCTTCTCGGCCAGCGCCGTCTGCTGAGAGCGGTACTCGTCCAGTCTGGCCCTTAGCGTCTCCAGCCGCTCCGTGATGAACCTGCGCTGACGGTCCAGCTGGTCCTCGGTGATCTTCCCCGACACGTAGAGCCTGATTGCCCGGTCCTCCTCCATCTGAACTTTCTGGAGGTCGCGCTCCGCCAAGGCGATCTCCTCGGCCAGTCCGCCGCCGTCTTCCTGGGCGTTAAGGGCCTCAATGCCGGCGACAATCAGGTCGGGATTCTCCAGGGCATTCTTGACCTGGCTCCAGACGAGGCTCTCCAGTCGCTCGGCCCGGATCATCGGCTTCGCCCGGCACTGTAGGCGCATCTGCTGATAGCCGTAGCACCTGTAGTACCGGCGGGGAGGGTCCAACTCATACTTGTAGAGCTTGCCGTTGCGCTTGACTTCCTTCTTCGTATTCGCCGATCCGCCCATGAGGAACCCGCATTCCGAGCACCTCATCATGTGCTGCAACAGGTAGAACACCTTGGTGTTGCGCTTGGCCCTGGTCCAGCGCTGCCTGCGGAGCACCCTGGCTCGCTCCCAGGTATCCTCATCCACGAGAGGGGGAAACGGGACCGCTATCCATTCTTCCTCCGGCTGCTCGTAGACCTGGATTCCCTCCTCGGTTGAGACGTAGCGGGCCTTGCCGTACCACCAGGTGCCCTTGTAGGTCTCGTTGCTGAGTATGCGATGGACCGTACCGTCGTACCACCGCTTGCCCTCCTTCGCCAACGGCACGCCGTCGGCGTTCAGCTGCCGGGTGATGGCGGGCGCTCCCTTCCCATCGCGGACGTACGTCCTGTAGACGCGGCGCACCACCTCGGCCTCGGCTTCTACGACCTCCGGCCTGCCGTCCTCTCCGATGCAGTAGCCGTAGGGGACGTTGCTGATGGGGATGCGGCCCTGCTTGGCCGTGCCGCGCTTGCCCATCGAAGAGCGCTCCCGGAAGTTGTCCAGCTCTATCTTGCCGACTGCGGCCATGAGGCCGAAGGTCTTCATGTCGATGGCGTCCATTACGGCTTGGAGATTGATGCGGTGGGCCTCGACGACCTCCATGAGCGCTGCGGCGGGGTACATGCCCCTGCTTAGGCGGTCGGACTTCCAGCAGACGATGGTGTCGAAGCGTCCCTGTCGGGCGTCGGCCAGCATCCTCTGGAACTCCGGACGCTTCTTCGACCATCCCCTGCCCACCTCCTGGTAGCGGGCGACGATGGTCAGCCCCCTGCGCTTGCAGTGGGCCTCCATGTCGCTGATCTGCTCGGAGATGGAGGTCTTGTCCTCCGCGTCCTGGCTCTTGTCCGAGACGCGGGCGTAGATGGCCGCGAGATTCGGTTCCGTCTTCCTATAGGCGCTTCTCGCCACGTCTGCCTCCTTCCTCTTTACCCCATAAAACTAAGAAGACCCGCCTCCTGTCGGGAGCGGGTCTGCGAGTAGTACAATCTATTCGCATCACCTGTTCCATCAGGTGGCGCCACGGCCCGGGATGTTCACGCATCGCCGGGCCAACTTTCTACCCACCATTCTACCCCGCTGGACAGGGGGCGTCAAAGCGCGTCCGGGCGTTGCTCCATCGCCTGCCTCGTCCGGTCAAGCTCCGCCGCTAGGACCGTCTCGTCGGGCAGGGTGATGCGGTGCTCCGCAGCCATCACCTTGTTCGACAGCCCCTCAAGGGCATACTGGGCCAGGGCCTCGTCCTTCTCCGAGCAGAGAATCAGTCCGACGGGCGGGTTCTCGCCCTCCCGTGCCCAGTGCTCCCGCGCATAGTTCAGGTAGAAGTGCATCTGCCCGGCGTCGGCGTGGGTGAAGCTGCCGATCTTCAGGTCGATGACCACAAGACATCTCAGACTCCGGTGAAAGAACAGCAGGTCCACCCGATGCCACTGACCGCCGACGCGCAGCCGCCTCTGCCTGCCGATGAAGCAGAAGTCGTCACCCAACTCCAAGAGGAAGGTCTCCAGGTGGCGGATGAGGGCCTCCTCCAGGTCGCTCTCGGAGTACTCGTCCTTGAGGTCGAGGAACTCCAGGACGAAGGGGTCCTTGATCTGCTCGCCGGGAACCACATGGTCTTCGGAGCGCTCCATGAGTCCGCCCGTCAGCATGGAAGCCCTGTTCTTGGAGAGGGCGGTGCGCTCGTAGAACTGGGAGCCGATCTGCCGGTCGAGCTGGCGGACCGACCACCATCCTCGCAGCGCCTCGGTCTCGTAGAACTCGCGGGCGCTCTCGTTCCTGACCGACAGCAGCCGCACGTAGGCTGACCAGGGCAGCGGAAAGGCCGTCAGAAGGTCGTCGAAGCCCAGCCCGATGGAAGCGGCTTCGGATATGCCAGACGGCGTCTGGCGAATCCGCCATCGAGGGGATGCAGGCAATTTGCCAGACACTGTCTGGCAAATCTTCTCGATTGGGTATGAGAGGTAGAACAGGCGCATGTTCTGGACGTTCTGACGGGAGAAGCCGCGGTCGAACCGTCCGGTCAAGTCCTCCGCCAGTCTCTCGATGAGTGCGGCTCCGTACTCGGCCCGCTCCTCGCCCGACTGCTCGAACTCGACGATGCGGCGTCCGATGAGCCAGTACGCGGCGGTCATGGCGGCGTTCACCGAGCGGACTGCCGATTCCCTGGCCGCGTCGATGATCTTCGACACGTCTCCGAAGACTGCCTCGTAAGGAGCGTTCTCCTCGCCGAACGCGCCCTCCTTCGCCGAGAGTGGCGCAGATGCGGGTTGGACACTCCGGCCCAGGCTGTCGTCGGTGGGGAACGATTCCGGCTGCATCAGGCTTCCGCCTCGATGTCGTCGCCAGCGAGATCCGCGTCTGGGAGGGAATGCTTCTCGGCCGGAGCCTGCCTCTCCCTGGCTGCGTGTTCGAGCAGCAGGGTGAAGAGGCGGCGCAGCCGGTCCTCCGCGTCGGGGGCGGGCCTGGAGATGACCCTGACCACCCCGAACTCGGAGGCGTCCTCTTCGGGCATCCGTCGCCCGTTCTGTCTGCTCTTTTCCTTCATATCTCTCTTCGCCGGGCGGGCGTGAGCACGCGTCCGGCTGTCACCGCCGGTTTGCCTGCCGCCGAGTCTGAGGGGTCGTGGGGCGGGACACCATGCCGTATATGGGAGGACGTGCGCGTCCTCCCTTTTGAGGACATGGGAGCAAATAGGCCGGATGTGGTGTCATACCCGTGTACAGGGATTTGCGTCAGTTCCCGAAATACAAGTCGGGGGCTGTTTTGAACCTGAAAATGGCAAGAAAAGAGGGAAGTCGGGGCCGTCTTAGCGAGCAATTTGTGAATGGGCTGGTTCCGAAAAATGGGGCGCAGTTCCAAAAAGGGAAGTCGGAGGTTGGGGCTACATCGGAGCGAGCAATTGGACGTGGAGGCTGGAATCGGGGGTGTGCAACTCCCTATGGGACAGCCCTCTACAGGACATGGGGCCACGGGAATCAGCCTTCTGGTCCTTCCGCCGACTCTGCCAAGGATCCGCCGGGCGGTTGATGGGACTCCCACGTCTTCGCCTCCTCGCAGGTGGGTTCGTGATGCCTGCCATCGAGTCTGAGGAGTCGAAACGCGCTTAGGAATGGTGAGCGAGGGGGGCTTTCGGCCATGCCCGGGCTCGCGCAGAGTCCCCCCTTGCAGGGCCTGATAAATGGAGGGCCGGTTGTGGTGTGATACCCGTGTACAGGGATTGGAGTCCGGTGGACGGGTTGTAATCGAGGTCGTGGGCAAGCTGGCGTAGGCGTGGAACGCCCCCCTACAGGAGGTAGCCTGCGAGCACTTTGTCTCCGGGGTTCCTTCCACGGGGTTTGGACAACGCCCCCTGTGAAAGTTGCAGGGGTGCAATCGGGAAAAGCGGGTGCGAGAGGACAGTGCGCCCTACGAAAGTTGTAGTAGTGCAATCGGGGAGGCCGAAGGCGTGAATGAACAGGATTTCTACCCCGAATCGAGCCGGAGTCTGGACAGCCTGCGGCATATGCGGCTGTTGGCGCTGCTGCGGGACATGATCAAAGCTGAGGGCAAGGTGCAGACGGCGGCGGCGCTGGGCGTCAACTACCGAACCCTGGTGCGTCACGAGGAGACGGGCCGGTTGACCGACCGGATGGCCGACGCATTGGAGCGGCACCTGCTGCTGGGGGGCGGCTCGGCTGCCGCCCAGCAGCGGGATCGGGTCGATGCGTTGGTGGAGCGGGTGTCTGCTTTGGAGCGGGAGCTGCGCGGCGGACTCGAAGCCGTCGTGGGAGAGGTCAAGGCGTTCAGGGAGGAGCACGCAAGGTCGATGCGGCACGTGGAACGGCGGCTGGTGCGGTTGGAAGCGGGAAGTAAGGGGTCCGTGACGCCCTCTCCGACCGGAGCAGAGACTGAGCCGACGAAGCGAAGGTACGTTCGCCCAAGGACGTATCCCCAGCTGGTGACCCTGGAGGCCGAACCCGACGAGGACCTGGTGTACGGCGATGCGACGCCGGTGATCGTCGAGTGGCGGAGGGTGCGGGCCGAGTTCCTCAAGACCCGCACCACGCTGGACAGGACGGAGGTTCAGGAGCCAACGTTGGAGATGGAGATCGCCCTCGTTGGGGAGCACGAGCTGACGCTGCCTCCCGCCTCGTTCCCCTGGGACGAGTTCGACCGGCGGGATAAGATCTGGGAGCGGACGCAGGACCTCAAGCGGGTGCGGGCGGAGCGGAACCGGGCGCTGCTGCGGCGGTGGCTGCGCCGCGTCCTCACCTGCGGACTGTGGAGGAAGTAGGCGCGGTCCGGTGTCTGCCACATGGGAGCTAAGTCGGAGCGAGCAATTTGGGCGTAGGGGGCCGATTTCCCCGTCCGGGGCCTTCCATTCGGTTGGATGTTCGGTTGATAATTGACTCAGTTTCTGGCTTTTCCAGCGTTTCGTGCCTAGAAACCTGGAGGATTCCTGTCCCCCGAATCCGGGACCGGCTGCATAGGATCGAGCCTTGCTCTCCGAACAGCCGCCCAGGGGTCGAACCGGAAGGATTGAGCCTCGCTCTCCCGATGGCCGCCCCGGAGGACACATTCGCAGCGGTTGGAGCGTCTCTCGCTTCGGCCCCTCGGACACCCCGGTCGGAGTGTGCCCTGCGCCCCGTCCGGTTCCTCACGTCTGCGGCATGGTTCCTGTGGAACTGGCCGCAGCTTCACCACGCGCCGGTCTGCCATTGCGTTGTAGACTGGCCGCTTCCCTCGCGCAGCATCCCAGGACGTTACCGACGTAGCTCCCGGGTCTCGCTGCGTCTCTTACCGCGCCGTCCTGTGGTTGATCTGCAGGCCGGTCGGTTCTCCCCCACTTCATAGCAGCTCCCCCTGAGTCCGTTCCTCTGAGTTGACCCTGGGCCGAGCTGCGTCTTCTCACCCCGGCGTCTTCTTCACCCCGGCGTCTCCCCCGTTCGATTCCTCGTCGGACTGCGGATGGCGGCGGAACGGCAATACGGATTCATGGAGTCAACAGCAGCAAGGAGGTAACGACGGTATGGCTACTGAACGGACGGACGGCAACGGCGAAGGCGGTATGGACATGACGGAGCAGTACACCGGACCCAGCGCGAAGCGGATCGCAGACCTGCTTTCGCACCGGGTCAGCTTCGACCGGGGCTGGTTCTGGACGACGACGGCCATCTGTCACGGCAGTAGGCCGGACGGGCTGGCGTTCAGGCAGAGGCCGGACCGCGAGGGCATCGACGTGCGGTGCCACACCGGGGGCTACTCTCGCGGCGTGGTGATAACGCACCTGGAGGCTGCCGTCGGTCTGCCCATCTGGACGGCCTACGAGCCGGTGAACGACGCGGCGGTCAAGGCCCCTGAGAAGCGGCCGTGGTGGAAGCGCAAGCGGGTCGTTGTGGCCGGCGTGGTCGCTCTGGTCGTTGCGGCGCCGCTCATCACCGGCGACGTGGAGGTCTTCGCGCTGAACCTCGTCGGGCTGGGCATCGGCGCGCTGCTGCTTCGGCGGTTCCTCGTGCGGCGCACGGTTCGAAGGTTCCGCCGCTGACGGCTTCGGGCCGCCCACAACCCATCCCAACACGCAAGGGTCGTCTCCAGTCGGGGGCGGCCCTTCTTCTTTGCGCGCAAGCGGGCGCAATCCAAAGGCAACACAACAAGAAGGAGGTCGTGATGACAACGGCAACATTGGCAACTGGCAATCGGGCGATGGCGGAAGTTCGGCCCCGGCGCAGCCTCGAAGAGCTGGTCGACCGGCTCATGGCGGCGCTGTTCAAGGAGGAGCCTGAGAAGGCGGCGACGGAGACACTGAGCGTGGCCAAGAGCGTCCACGAGGCGCGGCGTCTCAGGCAGGCGGGAGACGTTGACGGGGCGCTGGCGGCCCTCGCCGGCATGGACACGACGAAGGCTGAGCCGCATCAGGCTCGGTGGGCCTACGCCGAGTGGACGGACCTGGTTCGGCGGCGGTTCGGGGACCGGGACGTGATGGTCTACAGCCAGGGCACGGGCCGGGCCGCCGCGCTGGTTCCCACCGGAGACGGCGGGACGCTTGAGATCGCGGCGGTCCTGGGGATGCGCTGGCGGCCCGGCAAGGTCGTCTCCCGGCGCAGCCTGCGGAGGCTGAGGCCCTTGGCGAAGACTTGCCCTCGGCCCTGACCGGAGAGTGCCTGGCACTGTCGTAGCGCAAGCAACGGTTGACGACCCGTAGGGCAAACGGGCGCTTCAGTGCCCTGCTTGGACCCCGGGTCGCCGCGTTCCTGCGCCTGCTTGAACGGGCGCTCCGTTCCACCAGGCAGCACCACGCACGGGGGTCGCTGCCTCCCCCGCCCGCTCCCCCGGCGGGCTTGCATCCCTCTTCCCCCAACCCCACACGCGTCGCACAGGTCTTCTCCCCGACTCCGGTCGGGGCAGGACCTGTGCCCCGATGCACGACGGAGCCTGCCCCGGACTTGACTCCGGGGGCTTGCCCCGCACACGGCCTTCCGCAGAGGCCGCCCCGGACTTGATTCCGGGGGATGCCGCACCGGCCATTCGCCACGGCAACAACGCCACCCAAGGAGACAGTCCCGACCATCGGGACACGGATTCGAGCGGGACTGTCTCCGACAAGGGGGCGGTCCCGCTTCTTCATTACAGGAGGAAGCGACATGACGACTACGAGCATTGACAGAGCCTGCCCCGCACCTGATGCGGGGACCGAGAGCGAGCTCAGGGCTGCGGCGAGGCGGCGCGGGCTCACCATGAAGGAGCTTGCGGCGCTGATGGACGTGAGTGCGGGCTACCTTTCGCAGATTGCGAGCGGGGGCAGGCCGTGGACTCCGAAGATGCGGGAGAAGGTCGCGGCGGTGCTGGGAGAGGTCCCCGGGCAGGGAACCGTCTACCGCCAGGGCGGCGTGGTGACCGGGGAGAGCAGCTTCATCCGGGAGCGCGCCCGCACGCTGGGCATGACCATGAAGGACCTGGCCGACCGCGCGGGCGTGTCCTACAGCTACATGACGCAGGTGGCCCGGGGCCGCCAGAGCATGGGCGTGAAGGTCCAGGCGCGGGTCGAGTCGGCGTTGCAGGCCCCGGCGAAGATCGCGCCCGCACGGTGCGCCAACCGCCAGGGCGAAGTGGTGAGCGGCGAGAGCAGCTTCATCCGGGAGCGGGCCAGGGAGTTGGGCATGAGCCTGCGGGACCTGGCTGACCGCGTGGGCGTCTCCTATAGCTACATGTCAATGGTGGCGCGGGGTCATAGCAACATGGGCGTGAAGGTCCAGGCGCGGGTGGAGTCGGCGCTGGAGGCTCCGGCGAAGGTCGCTCCCGCGCAGCCCGCCTGCATCGACCGGGAGGCCGTGTGGGACCGGATGAACGCCCACGGCTTCAGCCAGAACGAGGTCGCCCGGCGCGCCGGCATCAGCTCCGCCAATCTCTCCCAGATCATGAACGGCAGGAACAACCCGTCGCCGGTCGTGCTGAAGAAGCTGCACGGCGTCCTGTTCCAGCCCACGAAGGCGGAGCGGGTCATGCCCGCCGAGGTGAAGGTGCTGGGCTGGCGCAAGGGCGAGCGGAGCGGGATGGTCGTTCGCGGCGCCGGTGGCCCCGGGCGCGGCGCCAAGTCCGGCGGCGGCACCGTCAGGGTCGGCGGCCATGTGCCCTGGGGCGCGAAGGCGGAGTTTGCCTACCGTGCCGGGTACGACGGCGCGGGCCGGGTGTCGGTGACTCACGTTGTCGAGCGGGGCTACTCCGCCATGTTGACGCAACCGGAGGCGACGGCCGCTAAAAGTCCTTTTCTAATGGGGCGCTCTGTTTAGAGCGGGAAACGGAGATGGGCGGCGCGGGTCGCTAGACCGCACGGGAGAAGGGGAGGCCGCCAATGCTTTGGTGGCCTCCCCAGGCTCGTTCATGTATGTCGCCTTCTTTGCGTTTCCGGTCGGTCCGCTCCTTCGCTGGGCCATGTGTGCGCCCCTTTTTTGTTGCCCAGAATCCGGCGGAGCGGCTGCGGCCCTGACCAGCTCGGTTGTCCGACGCCTCCCGCCTCAACCTCCGCACGGTTATGTAGAATCTCGTCGTCAGCCTCTGCTCCCAGACGCTGAGCCTCAGGATCAGAGTGGCTTCAGGGCGGCGCGTGTAGTCGTACTCGGCTATGGCCTGCAGCCGGTCGTAGAGAGATCACCGCCGCAGGGCGAGCCCCTGGCGGACCACGCCGAACCTGCGCCCGTCGTGGAGCGCGATCGTGGCGTCGCGTTGAAGTACTCGGCGAAGTAACCCTTGACACGGGTCGTATCGGCGGAAGAAGGTCTGGCTGCGGCTCTTGTCGATGCTGCAAGAGCTGGTGCGAGACAAGGGGGTCATGGAGGCGACGCGGGTGTTGGACATCAACTACAAGACATTAACCTCAAGCATGAAGACAGGCCATCTGTCGAAGAGGACGCGTTGGGCGTTGGAGAGGACGCTTCTGAATGGAGAGGGCTGTGCCGCCCCCGCACAGCGGGAGCGAAACGTACAGCTGGGGAAGCGGCTCGATGAGTTGGAGGAGGAGCTTCGCAGCGGCCTCAAAGAACTAAGAACTGCACTCGAAGGACAGCGGAAGGAGCATGCCAGTCACGGCGTCGGGTCGAGAGACAACTGGCCGCCCTAGTGCTGGGGCCACGCAGCTACGATGCCACAGACCCCCCGAAGCGATGAGACTGGCACCGATGAGAGTGGACGTACCGGGACGAGCAGCGGCCCACCCTGGTAGCGCCCGGGTGAGGCGGCGGAGCGCGAAGTGGCGGACCTGATCTAGGAGTGGCGGCAGGCCCGGAACTGGTTCATTGCTGCCGAAGAGCGTCTGGGCATAGCGCTGGATTGGGAAATAGTCCCGGACCTTGCCATGTGTGACGATATGGCTGAAGCTCCCGCCGAGCGTAGGACTGCCAGGTCTCGTCAGTTGTCGAAAAGGAAAGTTGCCCGCTCACAACAAGTGGAGCACGATATTTCCGAAGCAGGCTAAGGGCGAAGTTGCTGTCGGGTCTGATGGAGGACGACGGCTGGAGGCTGTGGGGATAACGGTTGCTGTTGACCTCGACGGCTCAGACACCATCCAGCCAGGTCTTGCCTGCTTCAGCTTGAAGTCAAGGGAATCGCTACTCACCTTGTGATGTCTCCACCGATACTTGTTCTTGCAGCCCGAGATCGGTGAGAGCTTGTCGCAACTCTAACTGGAAGCCCTGGGCCATGCCCGCGTCCACGCTGACTGAGAACTCGACGCCCACGCTCAGGCCATCCCCAGAACGCAGCTTCGGCAGGATTCTCGTGCCGAGCCGATTCCACACTTCCGGCGGCACCGTTCCTTTGAGCCTCAGCGTAGCTTTCCGACCCGTCTCTATAGGAAACTCAACCTGGGTTACGTTAGGACCCGGCGTGGAGCCCGGCCCAGTTGTAGTGCTTGGGGTTGGCTGGAGTCCTGGCTGCGCGGACTCCGTGTCATTGGCTGTCGTGCGGAGTTGCTCGGCCTTGGCTTTGGTCAGTAGAAAGACACCTGACTCAAAGGCTACCTCATCCACTCCCACCGGCTCTGCATACCACAACCGCCCATACTGGCCGTCACCCTTGTCTCCCGAGGCCAGCCCGAAGTCTCCCCCTTCCACGAACTCCGCAATCCGCCGTCGAAGCACTGCGTCTGGGTCCATGAGTCGAGTCAACGCCCCGTTCAGAAAGCTCTGGCGCAGACTGGTCAGTGGCCAGGCCCCCGTATCCTTGAACACTGGCGGCCAATGCCGGTCGATGTACCCTGCACCGACGGACTCGTTGAGCAAGGCCCCAGACTTCAACGCGGCGATGACGCGCCCGCAGAGTGTCTCGCTTCCACTTGAATGGCCGGCGCCGAGGTCAATGACCTTCAGCCCTTCCGCAGACTGGGTATCCCCCAGGGTTACGAAGCGGTACCCAGCCCACACCTCGTCCTTGGCCACCCCCTCCGCATCCCTGACCCTGGCCTGCACCTCGACCCGGTTCGCTTGGTCGAACTCAGCACCGAGGACGCCCTGGGAAACCTCTTGGGCCACTCGCCTCCAGGCCAGCCACAGCTCGACGCTCTCACGCAGGTCGCGCCCAGGCTTCTTGACGCAGCAGATCAATGCTCCAGGGTAGAGTCGAGGAGATTTTCCACGTTCCCTGGTCCACTGACCAATTTGCCTTACCTGCTGGTCGCTCCCACGCCACTCTTCTTCGGGATCCAGGACGACCAACGTCAAGCGAGGTGAGTCCTGGACTGCTTCACCGTCCTCCGGGAAGTAGACGACAGGAACCGGCGCGCCGCGGGCGAATTCATCCTGCACGATCCTCCGGATCGCGGGCTTGATCTCCGTCTCCTCATCAAGTGAGGCGCGCCGGTCGCTTACGACCTTACGCAGCGTCGCCTGATGGTGGATTCGGTAGCCGTCCGCACCAACTTTGCGCATGAAGAAGCCGGACTTCTCCAGGGCAGTCGCAGCGTTGTCGATGGTCGCTGTGTCCACGTCCGGTTCTCCTAGAGCGAAGCGCAACTCCGGAAGGTGCGCCACCTTGTCCACCTGCCCGCCGGAAGACTCGAACAGGATGGCCGTGCCGACCCTGCGGTGGATGTCGCGCAGCGCTCCTTTTGTGTCAGCGTCAAGAGCTCTGGAATGGGCCGTTTCCCCAGAGAGGTCTGCCTCAATAGCGGTGTCGAGCCGCTGCTCCCCTAACTGGCCTAGGACCACGGCGCGGAACTCTGGCACATGCAATGGGGCGGAGCCAAGGGTGATCAACGGCTCGTTCCGCGCCTTCCGGAACTGCTCTCGCGAGGCCCACGAAATCCATTGGGCCAACATTGCCAGTGATCCGCGAGTCTGCTGGAACTGAGTAAGCGCCCGCCACTTCCGCTGGAAGACAGAGAGCGTCGCAGGATGGAACGGATAACATGCCTCGAACCGACTTCTGAGGAAGTCTCGCGCCTTCGCGCCAGTAGTCGCGGTGTCCACGGCCGTCCACTCAGAGGGGAGGCGAGCGCTTCGCTCGAAGCACCAGTCCGCATAGGCTTTGGCGACCCGTTGGCGCACGCGCTCGCCGCCGATGTCCTCAAACAGCCGTCTGCGCACGACCTCGCTGATCTCGGATTCGTCATTCGCGATGAGGTCGCGTGCGACGCGGCGCACAACCTTGGTGATGCGGTCCTGCCATTCTTGGTCCCATTCCGTCATCTCGACCTGGCTGCGGGGTAGGCTGATAACGGCGGCCGTCCGAGTCGCGCCGGTGACGGCGACAGTCAGGTTCTGAAGGAAGGCGTGGAAGCCCTCAGCCATGCTACGGTGGCGGTTGATGAAGTTCAGGACCTCGTCGAACAGCAGCAGCACCGGCGCTTCGGCGGCGGCGAATACCCTGGCTAGCGCCTCGGTCCCCGGCGGTGTAGTCTTTGCCGCACTGCCAAGCTCAGCAACGCCCTTTTCGCCCGCCAACTGCCGAGCCAGGTCTATCCAAGGCGTCTCCCGTCCCTCGGCGGGATCCCAGGCGTTGCCGACGAAGACGCCGACACGGGTGGCAGGGGCTTCGGCGATGCCTGCCTCGCGCAGAAGGTCGGAGACGCCAGGGAAATTGGATGCGTCAGAGCCTACGTTGGCAAGATGGTAGAGCGACGTCAGCGTGTGGGTCTTACCACCGCCAAACTGGGTGATCAGCGTCAGGACCGGCGCGGTATTCTCCGTCCTACCCGAAAGGCGACGCAGAACCATGCCGGAGTGCTCCGTCAGTGCGCGGGTGAAGCAGGTGCGCGAGAAGAACTGCGCCGGATCGCTGTAATCCGGGGGTGCGGTTCCCGCTACCACTTGCTCCAAGGCGATGGCGAACTCATCCGGACTGAAGGACCGGCCCTCCCGGACCTCCCTACGGGGGGTTACGACTTTATACCAGGGGTCCATTTAGACATCACCTCGTTTTGAGCTTTCCCCTAGACGTATGCATACTCGGTTTCGCGTCACCACGATAAGAGCCTTTCGTGCATGGCATCCGGGTGGCTCTCTATCAACTCCCGCATGGCCGCCACTTTCTCCGCTACTGGCATTTCGACGAGGCGAACTATGCACGGGTGGGGAAACCTGCGCACAAACACCAACTCGCCGAAGTCCTTATCTTCGGTGATGATTATCCGCTGCTCCTCCGTGGCCAGGGCAAGCAGCTCTTTGTCCGTGGCCCTCGGGTTTCCCTCCAAAGCCGATAGGACATCGTGTCCTCCCTCAGCCAGCATGGAGTGTATGCTCCGTGACGCCGCGCATACGTCGAGAAGGAATTTCATCTCGCCTACTGGACAGCCATACGCTCGTGCACATGCTCACCGGCCATCGAACGGTGGGGTGAAGAGCAGGCACGCCTGGATGTCCTCAGCCTCCAGGACTGGATATTCTTGGAGAATCGTTTCGGCAGTGTCGCCCGAGGCAAGCATTCCTAGGATGTGCTCCACTGCGATGCGCATGTCTCGAATGATTGGCTTGCCGTGAAAGACCTCTGCTCTTGCGGTGATGCGATTCAGCAACTCAGGATTGGCGGTCATGTGTCTCTCCTTCCGTATTTCGAGGCTTTCTGACTACCGCGTCGCGGCCAGCAGCATAGCGTCGAGTAGCCGCTTTTCCTCGCTCACTGGCGGGTAAAGGGCGGTGAGAGCATTTGCGAGGCGCAAGAAATCAGGGCTACGTTCCTGTTCAGCCCGCAGCAGGTTGCGCAGCGCCTGGCTGCGGCCCGATGCCTGTAGCAGCATAGCGGCGTGGACCCGGTCCAGCGTGGTTGCCGACAGCGTAGGCTCCATGTCGCCGGTGGCCAGCGATATGGATCTGCCCCGCCGCCTCGCCCGTCCCCGCACAGTGGGCGGCTCCTCCGGGAACAGGCTCAGTTGGGGGGATTGGTTCGATGCGGCGTCCATCTCATCGGCTGCTGCGGCAACGCCGGACTCCCCAAAGAGCTGTTTTCCGCGCTCCGCGACGGGCAGCAGTCGCACCACGCCCTTCTCCGTCTTGATGATGCGCGACTCCCAGTCATCAAGGTGGATGCCCAGGGGCTGGGCGAAGCGCCGGGCCACGTCAAAGGGAAGGCTGTATCCGGATGCCTTCCGGCGGGGCGTTTCGTCCTCATCGTCACCATCATCATCCTCAGGTTCTATGCCGCTGCCTGAGGATGAGTTATCTGCCGTGCTCTGCATTGTCCAGAGGAAGAGCGCGGTCAGCCGAGCGTCCTCCTCCAATGCCCCTGCCGCTCCGTTGCGGGCCTGCGCTTCTGCTGTGCCCAACACTTGCTTCAATGCTTCTCGGCCCACCACTTCCCACACTTTCTCCAGGTACTCTGGCAAGCCGACCTCGCGTCCTTCCGCCGTCTCCACGACGGAGTACTGGCTGTAAATCTGAAGCGCTGGCCCGATGCAGGCAAACACCAGGTCCGCGCCCCGAACGCCAGCGCCCGTTAGCCGCTGCATCCAGTCGCCAACGCGAACAGGCAGCTCGCCCAGAACGTCGGCCCAGTCGCCCACGGGTGCGTCCTCCGGGCGTGGGCGGCAGATGAGGTGGACGCTAGTGGCGAGGGCGGCGGAGTCCCTGGCCCGGAGACGTGAAGCCATTTCTGTAGCTATGGGCCAAGAGCCGGTTATGGTCCAGCCGCCCCGGATCATGCCGGATAATAGAGCTTCCCAACCCTCAGTGGTCTTGTGGGCGAACACGACAGAGCCAACGCCGTCACCACTCAGGACTCGGCGGCCCTCCGTAAAAGCCTTTGCCATGTTCTCTTCGAACCATGCGCGGTCTTTCGGTCTGCCATCGACGCGCTTGGTCTCGTCTTGCACTATCTCACGTGTCTTGGGTGAGAGAGGGTTGTTCGGGTCGAAAGGGTCAGATAATTGGGAGTATTCTGGCAGTGCCCGTTTGAGCCAAACTAAGAAGAAGTCGGACAATTCGGCATATGGGACGGCATCGTAGTAAGGAGGGTCGGTAAACCAGATATCGGACGATTGGTCGGGTAAAGGGTGACTTGTAGCATCGGCAGATTGGGCTTGACCATTGCCATGGTTAGCTGATGCTTCAACCACATCACTAATCAGGGCATATCCACTCTTCCAGTTGCCTGGAGCTTCTGCAGTGATTACTACCTCTGCAAAGTCCCAAACTATTGGGACAGCTTGACGGCCAAAGGTGTGTTGCATTTTTTCTGCAAAAGCATTCCATCTAGTACATGACATGTTACTCATCGAAACACGGCTGAACGCACAAGCCAACAATGACGTTGAGGAAGTCCCAATCCTATTTCTCATTGCGTCGAGCAATACCACCAACGCCGCTTTCTGCCGCGCTGTGAACAGGTCGCCCCACTGGAGCATCCCATACCGCTGCACGCGGAAGCCGAGCGTTCCTATCGGCGGCAACGGCTCATCCGGCACGGGGCAGGGGCCCTGTCTCCCGCCGCGCTCCCATTTCCCCAGCAGTTCCGCGACGTGTCCCTGCGCCAAGCGCACCGCCGCGTAGTCGGCTTCAGTGGACAGCCGGTAGTGCCGGCCCTTCTCGCCGGGTTTGAGCATCACCACCGCCGTCATCCGAGCCCCGCCGGTGCGGGTGCCATGCTCATCGAACACCGCATCCGCTCCGCCGCGCTGGGCGGCAAGCTGGGAGCGCACTCGGTCCGGCGGCAGCACCGCCCGGCAGCAGACGCAGGTCGCCCTGGCCCGTGCCACGATCCCGCCCGTCACCTCCCTATCGGACTCCGGCTGAAATATCTCGAACTCCACTCGCGGCGCAGCGCCATCCTCCCGAACGACCCTGGTCCGCAGCGCCCACTTGCGATTGGGCTTCCGGCACAGCCACAGGGAGCGCATCAGGGGAATCTCCGCCCCGCAGTTGGGCGATTCGCATCGCACGGTCCGTGCCCAGAGGTAGGCGATGGGCGTTGCGCCATCGGGGTCCTTGGGGTAGAGGTCGGCCAACTCCTCTTCGGCCTTGACCTTGATCTCCGCGCCAACCTTGTGCAGCTCCTTGGCTAAGCCCGGCCCGTGGCGCGGGATGTCCTCCAGCATCACTTTGAGGATGAGGCAGGCGACGGGGTTGAGGTCGCTAGCGAACGCTTCGCAGCCGAGCCGCATGGCCTCCAGGGGAATGGATCCGCCGCCCGCGAAGGGGTCTACCACCAGGGGCGTTTCCTCCGGGTGCGCGGCCCGCACCAACCCTCGGCCCGTCTCCAAATAGTCGTCGTTTGCAGCGTTGTCCCAGTTGGCAAAGTCGGCGATGAACCGCAGCAGCGTCCGGCGCAGCCCTTCGTCGGTGGCGACGTCCGCGTCCCAGCCGGAGGCGCGGCTGCGCATGGCGAGAAGCAGTTCCCGCGCCTGCGACTTGAACCCCGACGGGCAGTGGGGGTCGCAAGGGTCCGGCAGGAGCAGTGCCAGCAGCACCGCCCGCGACGACGCCAGCGGCCGCCGCGCCCACCACAGATGCAGCGTAGAGGGATGCCCGTGCCGTATCGACTTCTCCCGCGCCGCGTGCTTGGACACCTCCGCGATGGGGAAGTCCACCTCGGCGAGCCGCTTGCAGGCTGCTGGGATCATGAGCGATTTCCTGGCACAGCTTCATCCCGCAAGCTAGGCATTGCTTTATTGATTCCGTCGAACAACCGACTGAAGTTCCCGACCATCTCTTTGGGCAGTTTTTTCAAACTGGTCTTAGGTAATTCGGTCAACATCCGTTTGGCCACACGCCCTTTGTTGAATGCTTTTCCTTCAGAGTTCAGTGGCATCCCACGTGCCACGAACGCCCTCTCTACTCGCTGCACTAGCTGTCCGCCTGCTCCGACTTCGTCCAGCGCAATCGGTGAGTCCTCAAGTTCCATTTGATATGCATCGTTCACGAATCTCAGATAGAACTCATCAGAAAACATGTCCTCCAATGTGGTCTCATCGTCACGTCTGAGGAATTGTCCGAGAAACAGCACATGTCGGTCCTTAATGATCCATTCCTTGACTAACCCTTCTGCGACCCTCTCGCCTTCGGGATCGGAGTCAAGAAGCACGACAACGTTGAGTTGTTGACCAAGGAGCATAGTTGCCACGTATGCGGCCTTCGTCGCGCCGCCCGCTGGTGTGACGACAATCCGCTCGTCCAAGGTGTACACGTTTTCGGATCGAAGAATTGTCGCCATCGTGGAAAGCAACCAAAAGTCCGTTACACCTTCAACGACGAGGTTGTATGGGCCTACGAACAAGCTTTGGCTAATCGAAAGTCCGAGCGCTGCCTGAAAGGGAAACCGTGCATGTTCATCTGCGGCGTAGAAATCCGAGGAAACCGTGGTGCCCTGATCCTTGCTCTCAATGCAGACAAGAATGTTATCAAGGCGTTCCATATCGATCATGAACGGCATGTGCGTCGTATAGATAAGCTGGTTGCCCTCAGCATATTCCTTTAGCCTCAACAGTAAGTCACGCTGAGCGGCGGCGTGGAGATGAAGCCCAGGCTCATCTAAAAGGATGACAGCGTTTCTGAAGGTTCCCTTAGTCTCATGAAGAAAGGTAGTATCGAATGAGAAGAACCATTGAAAGCCCTTTGATCGCTCGTCCAGCGGGACGAGTGCAGGCTGAACTTCATCGCTGACGAAAGCGATTACGTGATGACCATCCGCCTCAAAGCGGATTCGGTATTCGCGCTGAGACCAATGATCAGCCAGAAGATTGGTTAGAGTAAGGGAAGCATCGTTCATGTCCAGCATACGCTGTTCTTTGTTTTCGGTATCTGCTCGCTGGCACTCTTGGTCGAAGTCCAATCCAGCCATTTCCAGTATCATGAGGAAGGTCTTGTCTTCCTCAGTAAGCTGGTTATTGTTACGCCGGTCTTCGATCTGGTTGAGGTAGGCGCTACCTGGGAAAGGCTTATGGTCGTCCATGTAGATGAACGTTGGAATCCAGCCAGAAATCAATTCTTCCAGCTTTTTTCGATCATCTCCGATGTCCGCTAGCTTCGACAGTTGGCTGAGAGTATCCTTAGCCCTCACAGCATCGGTTCTGTCTTGCTCGGTGTCTTCTTGAACAGCAGAGTCTATGGAGTCGTTGTACTCGTCGATGCTCTCTCCTAGCGCCACGACCCCGGAACCCTTGAAGGTTTCGGCGGCCTGCTCTCGCACCTGCGACAAAATTTCCTTGAATTCGCCAGATGCTTCCTCACTGGAACTCAGTTTTTCTAAGAGAGTCGCGACGGTTTCGTGCCTTACCTGAGCGATTACGTCATCGTCAGGCAGAAACGTGTATTTGTAATCACCGTTATACGTCCGTGCAATCTCAACGCCGGTCGGCTTTTCACTGTTGGCTACGACTTTGGCAATCTCCCTTGATTCGTCACCTTCGAATTCAAAGCGTACCGTTACGACTTCCTCGTTCAGAGACTGGCTCTTCCTATGACCGCGAGGCCATTCACGGTCAAGGGTGTAGGGATCAGGATTGAACGGGTTGAACTTGTGGAGGGCTCTCAGCAGAGCGGTCTTGCCTGATTCGTTCTTGCCGACAATCACTGTGATGTCGTCCACATCGACCCATCCTGAGTCCAGGATAGGTCTGTACATCTGTACTTTGAATGCCTTTAGCCGCATCATGGCCTCCTTATGTGCCTAGACTCTTCGGCAATTGGAAAATCCACGTCGGCTAGGCGCTTGCACTCCTTTGGGGTCACTGTCCAGGTACCTCGTATTCCGCCCGTTCCTCCCGAATCTGCATGGGCTTGGTCATGGCGTCCACATTCAGCCAGTAGTGCTGCACCTTGCTGACCTCATGCCAAGGGAACCGGGCGGGGTCGGGAATCGGCTCCTGAAGTTCCGGCTGGGCTGCACAGCTGGTCACCACGTAGAGCCAATAGCAGTCCCTGCGATCTTCGGCCACCCGGCGTTCGTTGGGAGTGAGCAATATCGTGCCTGAGGCCGCTGCCAACCCCTTCACCTCTATCAGGCGCAACTGCCCGGATTTCACGTCGAGGCTGGTCACGTCGTATCCCAGGTTCTTCTCGTGGACGTCGGTGACCTGCCGCTCTTGGGCGGCCTCATACTCCATGACCACCCTCATGGCAGTCATCTCAGTTTCGACGTTGGGGCGCAGGCGGCGAACATCCTCGGCCTCGCTTCCGGGGTGCGGCAGAACCAGGACGCTGGTCAGCCGCTCAACGCCCTGAAGCGTGAGCGCCCGCTGTTGGCTGAGCTCACGCCGCCGCCGCTCCCGGCGCGCCATCGCCTCGTCGTGACGGGCTTCCGCCTGGACCAGTCGGCCCTCTGCGCCGATGACTTGATTGGCCACATCCTCAGTGGCACGACCGATCTCCTGGTCAGTCCGCAGCAGCACCTCGGTGAGGGACAGTTCGACGTGATCGGCGACCCGTTCGACCTCGGGAAGACGCTCGGCGCGCACCTCGTCTATGAACGGTGTGAAGGCGTTCTCGTTCAGCCAGGCAGTGGCCTCCGGCAGGGAGACGATGGGAGGAAGGCTGCCCGGCGTGGAGGCAGGGTTGAGATTGCCGAGGATGTCCGGCTCTCTGAGGCGGGGCTCGCCGCCCTCTGACAGCTCCACGGTGAAAAGCCGTTCGTGGATGACGTGGCCGATGCCGTCTACGATCCGTGCGCGGTAGAAGTCGAGGCGCGCCGGGGTCTCATGTTCCAAGGAGTGGAAGCAGGCGCCCTTGGCGAAGGCTTCCTGTCCCACATCGAAGCTGTGTCGTCGCAGGGCCTCGAACAGGGGGTGTCCAGGGGTGACCCATTCCAGGTTGTGTGCCTCAGCGGTGTCCCGGTCCGTCGAGAGGCGCGGGTAGCGATTCACCAACTCAGGAAGACGCCATTCAGGATCGCGCTCGTACCTCTTCAATGCGGTCGGCGTCCGGCCCGGCTCGAACGTGTGTTGCATGTGTCGTACCGGATCGAGGGAGAGGGCTGCGTTTCCGGCGCTCTCCGATAGGAAGCGTGCTATGGTCTCGGGCACCACGCGGCGCTCCTGAGCGCGGGCGCGGCGCTCCACCAGCATGGCAAGATTGAGGCCCTTGGATGCCAACCCCTCCAACGCAGTCTGGCAGATGGTGCGGAAGCGATCTTCGTCTACGTCCCGCAGGAGTCGATCTTCCAGGTCTGCGTCTCCCAGACGGCCTGCATAGTAGTCCCGCAGGACGCGTTCCACATGGGCGGCGGGCAGGACCTCGCCGACCACGTTAAACACTGCGTCGTCGTCCAGAGCGTCCCGGATCTCCTGGAGCTTGGACAGGAGTCGCTGGAGCACTCGCCCCTCAATGGTGTTGGCGGCGACGAAGTTGAAGATGAGGCAGTCGAAACGCTGCCCGTAGCGGTGGATGCGGCCCATGCGCTGTTCCAGTCGGTTGGGGTTCCATGGAATGTCATAGTTGAAGAGGACGTGGCAGCACTGGAGGTTGATGCCTTCTCCAGCCGCCTCGGTCGCCACCAAGACCTGGATGTCGCCGTCGCGGAACTGCTGCTCGGTATAGAGCCGCGACCCCGGCTCGTCGCGCGACCCCGGCTTCATGCCACCGTGGATGCTCCCCACCCGGAATCCCCAGGCTTTCAGTCGTTCCATAAGGTAGTCGAGGGTGTCCTTGAACTCGGTGAAAATCAGCAGTTGCTGGTCTGCGTCCTCGAAGAACCCCTGCTCTTGTAGTATCTCCCTGAGCTTGGTCAGCTTCGCTTCGGCCTCCGATCCCACGACGGACATCGCACGTTCGGCGAGGCCACGCAGTTCTGCGATCTCCCTACGGACCTCCTCGGCATTGCCGGCCAGCGTGACCGCCTCCAGCATTCGCTCAAGACGCTCGCGCTCGGCGTCTTCCATCTCCTCCAAATCCTCCAAATCAGGGAGGTCGGGCGGCGCGGCTCTCGCTAGCTCCTGGGCTTGCTTGAGACCGTCTTCCAGCCGCCTTGCCCGGTTCTCCAGCGACCTGCGCATTGCGTAGGCGCTGGAGGCGAGCCGCCGCTGGTACAGCGACATGAGGAACCCGACCGCACGGGCTCGCCGGTCGTCGCCCTGGGCTGCGGCGCGTGCGCTCTGCCGCTTTACGAATCGGGTGACCTCCTCGTACAGGGTGAACTCATCTCCATCAATAGCGAAGTCGACCGTGCGGGTGATCCGCTTGGTGAACACCGGTTGCGCCGCCCAGGCCCCGTCGGGCTGCCGCTCCGGGAAGTAGACCATCGCCTCCTTGGTCCTCCGTAGATAGAAGGGTGCCCGCCGCCGTTCCATCGCCTCGCGGATGGACTTCACGTCGGCGTAGGCGTCCCGGTCGAGGAGTTGCAGGAAGAGGGTGAAGTTGAGCGGGTCACCCTTGTGCGGCGTGGCGGTCAGCAGCAACAAGTTTTCCGCGCTGTCCCTCAGAAGCTCGCCGAGCCTGTATCGTTGGCTCTTGTGCGTCTCGTCGCTCGCCGACATGCGGTGCGCCTCGTCTACGATCACCAGGTCCCAGCGCACCTGCCTCAACCCAGGCAAGATGTCTTCCCGCTTTGCCAGGTCTAGGGACGTGATGACCTGTTTCTGGCTCAGCCACTGGTTGACGCCGAACTGGTCGCGGATGTCGCCACCCTTCAGCACCAGGAACTGCTGGTCGAACTTCTCCTTCAACTCCCGCTGCCACTGGAAGGCCAGGTTAGCCGGGCACACTACGAGTATCCGCTCGGCAAGACCCCGGAGCTTGAGCTCGCGGACGAGTAGCCCAGCCATGATGGTCTTGCCGGCCCCGGCGTCGTCTGCCAGCAGGAACCGCACGCTGGGGAGTTTCAAGAAGTATTCGTAGACCGCTTCAAGCTGGTGCGGCAACGGGTCCACGCGGGAGATGGATAGGCCGAAGTAGGGATCGAACTCGTGGGCGATGCCGAGGGAATAGGCTTGAAGACCGAGTTTCAACAGGCTTCCATCGCCGTCATAGGGCCAAGTGGCATCGGCGATGGTCAAGTCCGCGAGGTCTACTGAAGTCAACGTAACCCGCCGGAACCGCTCGGTCCGCTGCCCGACCAGCCCTGCCTCCACGGAATCAGGGCCGTTTGGACGCACAGTCTCCACGCGCATGGGCTCGTTGAACAACGGCCCGGTAAGCACCTGGCCTTCACTGATTGCGGTGTCGATCGTCAACCGCTATGCCCTCCCTATCTGGATTCTTCGAAAGTGTGCGTCAGCTATCGGCAACCAATGCACTCGCGGGTTCGGCGATCCAGTTCGGCATGATTGCCCGCAACGACGCCAACTCCTCAAGGTCTTCGGCGGACAGCTTGCGCCCGATCACGTTCAAACTCGCCTCCACCTCGTCGGGTCCCAGCCAGGACAGCGCACGAATCGCCTCGCCTGCAGGTCGGCGCGGCGCGGCCAGTTGCCAACGGGGAGCATGCCTCAGGTTCACTGTCAACTCGCCGAGCGTCAGCTTGCGATTGGGTCCGGAGGTCAGGTACACGGACTTCACTGGCATCTGGGTGGTGAGTCCCAAGGCATTCGCCGCAGTGCCGCCGCAAGGAACTATCGTCTCGCCCCAGAGTGCCGACAGCGATGCGATCACTTTCTCGACGGCAGGCGGGCGAGGACCGTAGCGGGTCTCCACGGGGCATACATAGATGCCGTGGCAGACTCGCATCAGCCTTCCCTTCTTGGCGAGACGGGACAACGCCTGGTCGATGGCTGCTCTGGTCCCTAGGTGCAGCAGCACTTTTGGATGCAACAGCGCGCCTCCGGGTAGCATAGCAGCGTAGGCCATGATCTGTTCCGGCGAACTCGGCATCGGCACAACCCCCTTGAATGTCAGAATTGTAGCATCTACACTAACACCATTCAATGCCGCAACGTATCTGAGGCTGGCTAGAATGGGAGCTGGGGGAGCAGTCGAGCGTTACGCATCCAAATCCTAGCACGAGAATACTCAGTAATGATCCAAAATTGAAGGCTCCTCATGAGACTCTCTGAACCAATAGAAACGACAGGTGTGTTCTGGCTGCCGGGGCAACCAGGCACTCGGCTGTCTGGCGTCCTCAAGATTTCCGAGTCGAGTGAAATCACGGTCGAGTTGGCAGGCATGTTCGGCAATCCTCTTGTGACGCCTAGAACGTTTGGTGTTGCAGTAACGCCAAGCAGAGAAGAAGCAGCGTCAGACCCGAGACGCATAGTGGGGGTCCTACAAAAAGGCGGGCTGGTTACGTTAGATCGGTGTCTCTGGCAGAACACGAACTCCTCGTTTCCGAGTGGACTGTCTACATCGACTGTCTACGCTGAACTCGCTTTTGTCGGTGTCGAATATGACGAAGACGAGGAGGCGTTGTTCTCAGAATTCAGCTTTTCTGTAGAAGGGCTTGACACTTGGCTGTCGATTTCCGGGATCGAGACTGAACTGGACACTGCAAGCGGGAGAGGATTGATTCGCTATCATGTGCCAGATGACATTCCGCTACATCTTCCGTGTGACGCTGAGCTGACGTTTAGGTTCGGCTTGACCTTTCCTAGTGTTTCCGTGCTTAGGACTAAAGCTACGGTCCAACAGACTGCGCTAGCACTGGTGAAACTCAGGGAGCCGCGACCTATTGAGTATTTCTCGTCTCTGGCATTCAAGCTATGCAACTTCCTAACTCTCGCATTGGATCAGGCTGTATCCATACAGTCAATGACCGGATACTTGGATCAGGAGACCGCAGAGGAAGAGAGCCGTCGAATACCCGTCAGAGTATACGGCCAGTTCGCTCCCTGGCCTGAAAAGAAACCCACGATACGTTGGCACGACGCCCTCTTTCGGTATCCACACGTCGCCAGTCAACTCGACAACATGATGGGCAAGTGGTTCGAGAACCACGAGACCTTCGAACCTGCGTTCAATCTCTATTTCGCTTTGAGGACGCAGCCTTCTCAATTCTTGGATACGAAAATTCTCTGGCTTACTCAAGCACTTGAGACATTGCATCGAAGAAGATCTGACGAGACAGAGATGTCAGAGGAAGAGTTTGCCAGCCTGCGCGAATCAGTATTGCAGAGCTGTCCAAGAAACAGACGACAGTGGTTGAGCCACAGGCTACACTATGCCAATGAACTATCCTTCAGGCACCGCATCGAGAGACTTCTGGAACCACTTAAACGTTGGTTCGGCGACCACGGGAAGAGCAGGGCTTTCGTCAGTAGGGTCTGCGATACCAGAAACTATCTCACCCATTATGATGAGGCCACTACCGGGAATAGAGCAACTGGCTCAGACGAAATGTTTGACCTGTATGGGAAGTTAGAGGCCCTGTTCCAACTACATCTGCTGAGTCTGATCGACCTTGATGACTCGTCTATTGACTCCATCATTCGAGAAAATCGCGGCCTTCGTAGAAGACTAGGGGTCCAAGTTAGCTAACTCTACCCCTCCAGGTGGAAATCCTTCGTTGCCATGACTTCCCCCCTCCAGGGTACGCCCGTCTCCAGCCTCGTTCGGCGAAGACCGGGCGAGAGCAGGTGGGACAGACATGACGGCTGCCGGATAGTGGCGCGTCCCAGCAGTCGGCGGCAGTGGTTACAGCAGCAACGCCGATTTTAGTGCTAGAACTCGAAGCTCAAGAGAACATCTCCGTGTATGGGTCGCGCGAGGAAGCGGTAGAAGCCGGGAAGTCAAGGGTGCAGAAGAGCGTGGGTGGAGGGAGAGGGTTCCCGAAGGCAATGGTCCCCAGCGTCTGAGGCGAGGACGGGGTTGTGTTGTGTCTGTAAGCGATGAACGAAGAGGCGGCTGAGAACGCTTGAACCCGTAGGGCGGTTGGAAGACCTCTTCCTCGATCCATTAAAAATGAGAGATCCGTAGCTTCCGCAGCCTGTTGCCACCTATTCAACCCCAGTTGCATCCAAATCGACTGACCAAGAGAATCGAACTCTGAGGTGGTACCCAAAAACTAGACAACTGGCTAAGAGAGAGTCCAGCTCCTAAAATAACCGGCAACTAACCGACGTGAAGGAGCAGGACATGAAGCAGACGAGGAATAAGCACAGTCCGGCGTTCAAGGCCAAGGTGGCCCTGGCCGCCCTTGCGGGGGAAGAGACCATCGCCCAGCTGGCCAGCCGATTTGAGGTCCATCCCAGTCAGATTCACGCCTGGAAAAGGGCCCTGGTGGAAGGAGCCCCGGAGCTATTTGCCACCAATCAGAAATCCCAGGAGAAAGCCAAGGAAGCTCAGATTAACCACCTCTACCGGCACATCGGCCAGCTGAAGGTGGAACGCGATTTTTTGTCGGAAAGGTCCGGTCTATGAGTCGCAGCATACGGCGAGCCATGATAGACCGAGACCACCAGCAGCTGTCTTTGGTGCGTCAATGTATCCTGCTGGACGTCAGCCGGGCCTCGGTGTACTACCGGCCGGTACCGACCAGGGCAGAAGACCTGGAGTTGATGGCCCTCATAGACCAACAGTACCTGAAGACCCCCTTCTACGGCTCCAGGAAGATGAAGGCCTGGCTGCTGCAACAGGGCTATCTGGTGAGCCGAAAAAGGGTTCGAAGGCTGATGCGGTTGATGGGTCTGGAAGCCATCTACCGGCGTCCCAACACCAGCAAACCAGCGCCGGGACACCGGATCTTTCCCTATCTGCTGAAGGGAGTGGAGGTTAATCGGGTCGACAAGGTCTGGGCCGCGGACATCACCTACATCCCCATGGCGAAGGGCTTCCTGTACCTGGTGGCCATCATGGACTGGCACAGCCGGCACGTGCTGGCCTGGAAGCTCTCCAACACCATGGACACCAGCTTCTGCGTGGCGGCGTTGGAGGAAGCCCTGGGTAAGGGACGACCGGAGATATTCAACACCGACCAGGGGAGTCAGTTCACCAGTGAGGCCTTTACCCAGACGTTGCAGGAGCAGAGGGTCCAGGTCAGCATGGATGGTAAGGGTAGGTACCTGGACAACATCTTCGTGGAGCGGCTGTGGCGGAGCATCAAGTACGAGGAGGTGTATCTGAAAGCTTACCAGACCGTCGCCGAGGCCCGAACTGGGATCAATGCCTACCTGGAGTTCTACAACCGGCAGAGGCCTCACCAGGCTTTGGGCTACCGGACCCCAGCAGAGGTGTACCAACATGGCCAGGAAGAAAGGGGAGCAGCAGCTGAAGAAGCAGGGCTGCCATCGGGCTTGGTGAAACCTAGCGCAGGGGTGGGAGACTCTCTTAATTTAGCCCTCGTGCTGTCTTAATAATGGGGTCCACCTTACTCTTTAGTGTTGATTGGAAATAGAGAACTCATAGCCGATCCACATGACTTCGTAGTCGTGGTCAACTGGCTTCAAGTCCCACCCCCCACGTATACCTAAGCTTTTTGTGTCGATTGAATAACAGATATCCTAGCCCAGGAGGTCACGAGGGGGATGCGGGAGTCCGCCTCTCGCGGCTTCTGGGTCACCAGCTACGCCCCCTTCGGCTACAACCGGGTGATGGTGCAGGACGGGCCTAAGAAGCGCCCCACCTTGCAGCCCGACCCGGATGCGTCCCGCATCGTCAAGCGCATCTTCGACCTTGCCGAGACCGGCAGCGGAATGACGGACATCACCAGGACCCTCAACGACGAGGGCATCTCCAGCCCCAAGGGAAAGCTCTGGGGCAAGACCAGTGTCCATGCCATCCTCATCAACGAGTCCTACACGGGAACTCTGGTCTGGGGCACGAATTCAAAGGACAATGCCGAGCCAGTCCGGGTGGAGAAGGCGTTCCCCGCCATCGTCACCAAGCCCCAGTTCAGCCGCGTCAACAAGCTGATGCGCTCTCGCGCACCCAAGATGTCCCATCCCCGAAGGGTCGGAAGCACCTATCTCCTCAGCGGACTGGTCAAGTGCAAGACGTGTAACAGGGCGCTCAGCGGCCAGGACGCCAAGAGCGGCCAGTTTGCCTACTACGTCTGCCAGTCGATCATGAAGCGCGGCAAGGATGCCTGCGACACTCCCAGGCTCAACGCCCGCCGCTTCGAGGAGCTGGTCGTCGACAAGATTCGCTCCAACATCCTCACTGAGGGGAGCATCACCGAGTTGGTGAAGGTGGTGGACGAGGAGATGGACGGCATAGCCCAAGATCAGCGCAAGAGGCTTCGGATCATTGAGGATGAACTTGAAGATGTGAAGCGGCGGCTGGGTCGCATCTGGAACGCCATCGAGACGAGCGACGTTGATATGGCCGACGCCTCAGACAGGATCAAAGAGCACCGGGAGCGGAAGGAGCGCCTTGAGGATGCGGCGGCGGATGCGAGAGCGGTCCTCTCCGAGCGCAGGGCGCACCTGGACGACGTGAAGACTATCTCCGCCTACGCCAAGGACATGAGGGACTTTTTGAACGAGAGCGAATTAACCGAGCGCAGGGCCTTCATCGAGTCGTTCGTCAAGGAGATCATCGTCATGCCCGGCGACGCTCTCATGCGATACACCATCCCCATTTCTCAATCGGCACAAAAAACTGAGCTATTCTTGGGCGGTCGATTTGGACACAACCAAGTAAGGTCAGGCGGATCGACAGGTGGGCGTGCCACCTCAACCCTGATAGCCGGTTCGATCCCTCACAGATGGGCCCTCCTTGACGGTTAGCAGCAACCCAACTATCAGTCTCCCCGGATTCTGCGCGCTGCCGGTCTTTGTGTTGAATTGGCTGCCATACGAGGCGAATGCAGCTTGAGGTCATCACGGCTCCATTGATGGCATATCAGCAGCGCGATTCTAGCCCTCCTTCCGCAGCTAGTTCTGCTCCCCTTCCGGCGAGAAGGGATCCTGCTCACTAACCAACGCCTGTGACTCCACGATGGACAATCCCCGACTGGTCTTGTCGCCCCAGAGACTCTTTACGTACGTGAGCACTTCGATTATCTGCTCATGGCTGAGCCGGTCACCAAATGCCGGCATGGCACTCTTGAAGCCCGGATAACTAGGGTCTTCCAGCATCTTTCCGCCCTGGCTGACAATTTCGTACAGGAGGCCGTCCGCATGGTGCCAGGTGTGCCCATCGCCATTCAGAGGTGGTGGCGGCAGGGTGCCATCCGTCTTCCTGACATGCCAGTCGGGCTGACCCTCGCCATCGGCTCCATGACAGGCAGCACAATTTGAGGCGAATATCTCCCCGCCAGTAGGGGCAACCTCCACTGTTGAAGTGTTGCCGGGTGCTGGTATGTCTTCGCCAGGAGAAGACGAGCAGGCAACCACCAAGACTGAGGCGAGCACCAGTATGGCAAGAGCGGCAAAGGACAGTTTGAGTTTCACGGTGCTGACCTTACTCATGCTCTCCTCGATGACCAGCTCCACATTTCTCATGCGTTTAGCCTCCCCGTGCAACTTGTACCTCCCGATAGGGGGCCTTTGCTCCCGACCCCGTTCTCCCCCGGTGCGCAACTTGCCCCTTTCAACTTCGGCCCCTGCGCTCACGACGTGGAAGGAACCCCGGAACCAGATATGGCTGAGCGTGCACAATATCGGCAGTCCCGCCCGCCCGCTGACTTACCGTCGCAGTTGGTGTAAGGTTCTGGATATTGTGTAGTTTGGTGGAATTATCTCTCCAATATGATGTCGCTCATCTTCGCGTCAAGCATCGTCGCTGCTCTTTGAACTGAGACGCTGGGTTGTGTGCCAGGCAGACTGTAGGAGTACACGACTCCGACGAGGTTTCCGCGCCTGAACATGATGAGTTCTACTCGTAGCCGTGTTCCTTCGGTGGTGAATTCTAGATATGCGCCAAACGAGTTGGCGCCTACCGTCGACGAATCCAGCAATCCACTCTCATGAAGCTCGACACCCTCTTGGCCTGCACTTTCCGTGGAAAGGAATCCTTGCACTACGTCATCCAGAATCGTATCAGACGACATCTCCAGATCTAGCGCCTTACGCTCAGGTTCGCTAATCTGTCCACTTGCCGCCATAATCATCTCGAATGGATCTGCGTTGAGGAAAACTGCAAGATCCCTGAAGTAGTACTCCAATCCCAACGCTTCAATCGAGAGTTCTAGGTCTGCTGGTTCCACTCCTTCAAATGAGGCAGGCAGCCCCGCGAAGGCCGACCTCAGTTCAGCCAGCCGGAAATCGGAGGGTGTACCTGTGGTAGAGGTAGCATCTAGTTCCCCGAATAGGGAGGCACGCGTCATTGACGTCGTTGTCGCATCCGGGCCAGCCGAATCCATTGTGATGACGTATCCGCCGGGAGCGTAAAGGTTGGCGGCCTCCACAACCAGAAAGTAGCTCCCCGTATGAGACGCTCGATAGATGATCATTGAATCGAGGCCGAACAAGCCGTCCCCGCTGTCGTCATCAATGATTATCTGTTCATCTACCGCTCCCACATAGTCAATAGTGAGGAAGATGTCAACCAGGGTCGATCGCGCTACAATCTCAATTGTCTCTCCTTCCTTTAGATGAACGAATAGGTAGTCAATGTCCCCGGGGAAGTCTATGTTCCCCTGAACGGATTGTCCTACTTGGATTTGCCTGCCATCGTCCGGGTCGTGGAGGGGTATCAACCGTCCTCACGCCGTCCATCCCTGGTTACCAGTAAAAGTGAAGTCACCTGGTGTCTCTGACAATTGCCATGCAATCAAAAAGTGAGGCCCATCGTATTCGGTGACAAGCGAACCAACCTCAGCACCTGTGCTTTCATCGTCGAGATAAAGCAGCTCCGTACCAAAGGAGTCGTATGCCGTGAGTGCGCCGTCGTTTTCGCCAGTAAACTCGAAGTCGATCACCGTTCCAGACGGCTCGTTGACCACATAGGCGCGCTGGGCCCAAAAGTTCCGCAATGCAACTTCGTGGCTTAAGTCTCCTCCTTCCAGAGAGACGCGCCTGCCACCTAGTCCAGACGGGTCCCCGCCAGTGATGATCTGCCTGACCCTCGGCGAGATGTCGGCCGATGATGCAACAATTCCGAAATTCCCTTCTGTGAACGCTAAGCCGCTGATGCCGATCACTTCACCCATGTTCGAAACGGCCGCTCCTCCGCTCTGGCCACCTATAACGGGGGCGTCAGTCTGAAGATAGGTGATTCCAATAGATTCCCACTCTCGGACACGAGAGAGCAGGCCCCGTGCAATTGTTGGCTGAGGGAACTCTTCGACCTCGCCTGGGTACCCGATCAAAAACATATCTGTGCCTATGGGCAAGCTCTCACCATCGACTAGCGCCAGGGTATCAGTGGGCGCATCAATGGGCCCGAGCACTGCCAAGTCTGCCAGCAGGTCCCAGCCCTTCACCGGTACCCCGTGGAACTCTGAACCATCAGGGAATACGACGCGCACGGTATCGAATGGCCAGACTACGTGCGCGTTTGTTACTACGTATCCGCCATCTATCAGTACGCCACTGCCTGTGCCAGTCACTGTTTCTATGAATGCGATGGACGGAGAAACCTTATCGAAAATCTGGGGGGGAGTGAGTGGCCCCGGCGTGGCCGTGGGTTCTGGAGTTGGCGTGGCCGTGGGTTCTGGAGTTGGCGTGGCTGTGGGTTCTGGAGTCGGCGTGGCCGTGGGTTCTGGAGTCGGCGTGGCTGGAGTCGGCGTGGCCGTGGGTTCTGGAGTCGGCGTGGCTGTGGCCGTCGCAGTTGGTGTCGAGGTGAGCGTGACAGACGGCGTAGGGGTCGATGCTGCTAGTGGAGTAGGCGTGTTGGTCGGTTGCGTTGTAGCTGTGGGTACGGGCTCGTCATCACACGCCGCCAGGAGAGCAGCGGTCGCCACACAGATCAGGACGACGCACACGACCCGGCGGCATGCCGGTGGTAGTTTGGGACCTACCAAGCGACAAGTTACTGCCATACCGTATCCACTGCCATCGTGTGCTCAATCCCCACAGCTGCCTTTACATCAGGTCGTATTCCCTATTCGCTTTCGCTGTTGAGTATGGCTATTGACATCCCAAATTATAGCAGGCTGCGGAAAAACTCTGTTGTTTACTGGGGGTCCGAAATAGCCCAACGATAAACGTCGCCTAATTGCGTTTGCCGAATGAATGGTGCGATGTTGACTACGATATGACGAATGCCGTCGAGTAGAGTCCCAGGAAGTGGTGTAAGAGGGAGAGGGTCTGGAGAAAGAGAGACCACCGAGTCATCCTTAGCGTGCAAAGAAGAAAGCTCGAGAAAGGAGGACAACAGTGGTCAAGGAAAGGATGGACCTGCTGGAGCTATTGCGCAAGGGGGGAATGGACGGTGACGTGGACTTCCTACGGGAGGCACTGAGAGTGCTGGTAGAGGGGATCATGGATGCGGAGGTGTCATCGAGGATCGGTGCTGAGTATGGAGAACGCAGCCCTGAGCGGGTGACCCAGCGCAACGGGTATCGGTCCCGGGCGTGGGATACCCGTGTAGGGACGATGGATCTGCACATCCCGAAGCTCAGAGAAGGGAGCTACTTCCCGAGCCTGCTGGAGCCACGGCGTCGCAGCGAGCGAGCTCTGCTGGCTGTGATCCAGCAGGCCTACGTGGAAGGTGTATCCACAAGGCGGGTGGACGATCTGGTCAAGGCCCTGGGGTGTGAGGGTATCTCCAAGAGCCAGGTGTCGCGCATCTGTCAGGAACTGGACGTGGTGGTGGATGGCTTCATGGGCCGTCCGCTGGACGCTGGACCCTACCCCTACCTGTGGCTGGACGCACTGACCCAGAAGGTCAGGGAGGCCGGCAGGATCGTCAACGTCAGCGTGGTGGTGGCGACGGCGGTCAATGGCGAGGGCAAGCGGGAGATCATCGGGATGGACGTGGGTACCAGTGAAGACGGCGCCTTCTGGCTGGCCTTCCTACGCTCGCTGTCCGCCAGGGGCCTCAGCGGGGTGGAGCTGGTGGTATCGGACGCTCATCAGGGACTCCGAGGCGCCATCGCCGCAGTCTTCGGCGGAGCCAGCTGGCAACGGTGCCGCACCCACTTCATGACCAACCTGCTCACTCGGGTACCCAGAAGAGCCCAACCATGGGTGGCCACCATGGTGCGCACCATCTACCAGCAACCCTCCCCCGATGAGGTACACGCCCAGCTCGACAGGGTGACCGATCAACTCCAGAACCGGTTCCCTCAGGTCGCCCCTCTACTGGACGAGGCCGGACCCGACGTCCTGGCCTTCTCCAACTTCCCACTCGCCCACTGGAAGAAGATCTGGTCCAACAACCCACAGGAGCGTCTCAACAAGGAGATCCGGCGACGCACCGATGTGGTGGGCATCTTCCCTAACCGGCCAGCCGTGCGCCGCCTCGTTGGCGCCGTCCTCGCTGAGCAGCACGACGAATGGGCCGTCGGCCGTCGATACATCACACCTGTCGTGCTGACCTTTAACGAAGCTCTTCCAGAGGCCGATCTCGCGGAGGCGACAGCCGCCTAAACAACATCAACAGGATGACGCACTCTTACACCACTTGACGGGACGTGACCCCCCTGTAGCTCCCTCACCCACCCCCTTCCGCTGTCCTCACGCCGTCCATCCGTGTCCTTCGGTGGATTCGGGGTAAGTTCCAGTGGATGCTCGCACTATGGACTCTGGGTGGTCGGTGGGGCTCCAGCGCTGCCTACGTCAGCGCCCACATCTCCATCTTCTTGCGATGGCTCTTCTCCTGGCGGAGGCATAGGCGCGCCATCGCTGTCGTCGGCTAAAGGCTCCTGCGATATGCGCTTTCTCACCGACACGAGGAACGCAACGACCGCCAGGATGAGTCGCAACGCAAACTCTACCGCTATGAGAAACAGCAGGTAGTAGAAGATGCTCTCTCGGTGGTCATTGGCCTCCTTCAGCGCCTCCAGGGACTCGGCAATCTTAAAGAAAGACGCATCAATTAGGAAGATCGCCAGAACCGCGAAGGGTAGTATCTTGGCCATGTCCCGGGACAGTTCTTCGTTGTAGTATGCGGCCAAGCGGATGGCGCTGACGGTGGCAAAGGCTATCAGCAAAATGTCCGAAAACGACCTGTCTTTCGAAAGGAGGGTCAGGATTAGCGTGAGGGCTGCGAACCAGAAGTAGGCGAACACCGGAAACAAAATAATGTACTTCGCGCCGTATAAGACGAGGTGGAAGAAGTCTCGCACCCACGGATAGCGCGACTCTTCATTCTTGGACAGGTCCAACTCAAACATGTCCCGGGAGGCAATGAATCGGTAGAACTTGAAAACAAAGAAGCCATATATAGCCATGCCGAGGATATAGAACGCTGCAGGCCACAGCAATTTAAGGGCGTCATCAATATCTAACCCGTTAGGGAAGATGGCTTCAATATCCATGAATTCCATCTCCTATCCCGCGACCCGTGCAATGAGACGCGGCCTGCGGATAGTTAGGGGTAAGGGTCGGGACAAAGACGGGACTCCCAATACGTACGTAAGCTGGCGATGGAGGGGCGTCGCTGCCCACACAGGCGTGGGCAACGGACGGTGAGTTCGCCGCATCTACCATTCCATCAGATCGGCTTCGATGGTTTGACGCCCGTAATTCTATGAAAAGCTCACCATCTCGTCAACCAACAGCGCCCGGTCACCCGGGCCTTTAAATTGGGGATTGAGTTTGTCTCATAGACCGGTGGGGGAGCTGACTAACACAGGTGTGGGAGCGATGGGCCTCAAGGGAGGTCGGCCCGTCCAGTTCCACCGGCCGCTTGTCGGCCCCCAGAAAGGTCGTCTGCCTCTCTTAGTTCCATGGGGCCTAGGCCCAGCCCCAAGGGGCTTGGCCCCTGCGCCATAGCTTGAGCAAGTTATGAGTCATCCCTGCCAGCGACCACTCACTCTGTGCAGCGCCCAACCCCCGTCTCATAAACCGTCGGAACCCCTGTCCTTCCTTGATCTGTCCGAACACCGGCTCCACCAGTACACCCCGCTTCTTGTACAGAGCTCGGCCTCGCTTTGTCAGCAGCTTGCGCTCCATCCTGTCCCTCGGGCTCAGTCCTTTTGGTATACGTCCTCGGGGACACCCCTTCTCCCGTAGCATCTTCCGCTGTTTCCAATCCTTGGTGGTGGCAATAAGAAGCTCAGGCATCTCTGGCCAGGAGCAAGCCCTGATGTTGGCCTCACTCCAGTACCCGGCATCGGCTAGGCCCGGACCGAAAGCTGGATGCCAATGTGGCTCGGGATGCTCGTGACAGTCCCCACCGGCAACCCGGAGTTCGCCGCCGTGCTCAAGGTGGTTCGCGCCCGGGGCCTGTGGCTCCGGTACCGCAGCTACCGCAGGAAGGGACGCATTGTGAGGGCTCTGCCATCGACGAAACCCGTGTAAAGTCTGCCAGTTCACTATAGAGCCTCTTCAGACCGGCATGGTACTATCGCTGTGGCGAAAGCGCATCAGCTTTGACAAGAAACGGATCATTTGATCGACAGGATCTAACGTGAAGAAGGTACTCTGTCTGGTAATGGCGATAGCTCTGGCATCCGCAGTGCTCGTTGCCTGCGGCAAAGACCCCACACCGACAGAGCCTGCTCCGACAGCCGAACCTACTTCCATGCCTACTGTCATCCCTACACCAATGCCCACGGCAACGCCGACTCCGACGCCTACTGCCATCCCCACGCCAATGTCCACCGCAACGCCGACACCAATGCCTACACCCACACCCACGCCAGCCCCCACGGCAACGGCCCCAATGGACCCCATGTCCAAAATGGACGGTGATATCGACCTTCCCGCGGACTGTTTGCCCGGCGGCATGCTGGACGACGCCGCAACGGTCTCTTCGTGCAACGCGCAGGCCATGCAGCAGGTCAAGAGCTTCTCCTTCGACGGGGAGTTCAATCTGCTGGCTATCTTCCCCGTGGAAGGCCCCAACGCTGGGGAGGGCTCCATACGGATAAGCGGCGCTATTGTCCTGCCGGACAGGTTCAGATTCAAGATATCCCTGAACCCCGACGGGGAGATGATCGAGATGAACGGCGTGGTCATCGGAGAGGACAGCTACATCCGTGACCCTGAGTCAGCCCAGTGGTTCAAGGGAAGTCCCCCTGAAGATGACTTCCTGGGCGTCGTGCAGCTGGTCGGATTGCTTCACCTGCCGAACGACGCTAGCGCAGCTCTGAACGAATCCATAGACCTTGACGATGGAACCAGAGGCTACGTGCTTGTCTCCGATCAGACCGGTATGGGGAGCGGGATGGAGGGATTTGAGTTCCCAGGGGGCAACCTCATCAGGGTTGTGGGCGCCGATGACTTCCTGACCAGGGAGATCAGGGTCGCTGTTGAAGGCGTGGAAGATGAGATGCGCGATCTCATCACCATCAGCTACCACGGCTACAATGAGCCGCATGAGATTGAACCGCCTGCGGAGTATGTAATCCTTCCGGGCGAGTCGATGGAGTCGGGCGCTATGGGAGCGCCGACAGTTGTGGGATTGGTCAGGAATGAAGAGGGTGATGTCGAGGTGACGTTCAGTGAGCCTGTCCATGTTCAGGGCGAGGTCGAGCTGTATGTCCTAGACCCCGAGACCGGAGGCTGGGGTCTCCCTCTTCTTGACGGGAGCGGTACGGACACTCTCACCTTCGACGCGGACGCAGAGGACAGGCCTGCACTGATCGTTGGCGAGAGTCAGCTCGCCGGGTTCGCCTTCCCAGCGCCAGACTCGCAGATAACAGATTCCGATGGCACTTGGGTGATCCTGAACTTCGATCTATGGACGTACGACACCGGGACCACACCTGCCGCTCAGACCATGGTCGTAGACCAGCTCAAGAAGAATGCAGAGGAGTTCGAGTACGCCATTGGAAGACCGGGCGGCATCCGGACCTTGGCGACCGTTTCCGAGCCGCTCACACTCAACCTTGCCATCGCGAACGACGCCTCGTCATCGGGCGTCCTGGGATATCTCTTCGAGGGGCTGACCGAGACCTCGTGGCTGACCGACCGGGTGGAACCGGCGCTGGCGGAGTCCTGGGAGCGTTCGGATGACGGGCTGACGTGGACATTCCATCTTCGCAAGGACGTGAGGTGGCACGACGGTGAGCCCTTCACCGCCCACGACGTGGACTTCACCTTCAACAGAATCATCTACAACGACGACATACCCGCCAGCAGCCGCTCGTCATTCAACTTCCGGTTCCTGGACGAGGAGAGCGGCGAATGGAGAGAGGAGAAGATGACCGTCACGGCGCCGGACGACCATACGGTCCAATGCGTTCTCCCCGTGTCGTTCGCCCCCTTCCTCCGCTCCATGGGCACCGCGATATATCCCAAGCACATCCTTGAGAAGCACGTGGACAATGGCACCTTCGCATCGACGTGGGACATCGACACGTACCCATCCGAGATCGTCGGCACCGGCCCATTCACCATAGAACGTTACGTTCCAGGCGAGCGTGTGGTCATGAGGCGCAATCCGGACTACTGGCTCAAGGACGATGCGGGCAACAGCCTGCCGTACCTGGAGGAAGTGATTCACGTCATCGTCCCGGACTTCGAGGCGGAGCTTGCCAAGTTCCTGGCGGGTGAGGCGGATTCCCACGGCGTGCTGGGCGAGGAGCTTGCAGAGCTGGAACCGCTCCAGGAGGAAGGAAACTTCACGATATACAGGCGAGGCCCCGCTTTCGGGACTACGTTCCTGGGATTCAACATGAACCCCGGCAAGAATCCGGGGACCGACGAACTATATATCGCGCCCGAGAAGCTGGAGTGGTTCCGGAACACGCAATTCCGCCAGGCCGTCGCGCACAGCATCGACAAGGATGCGATCATCAACGACGTGCAGCACGGCCTAGGCTACCCGCAGTGGTCGTCCATAAGCCCGGCCGCGGGCGACTTCCACAACCCGAACGTCCGGAAGTACGAATATGACTTGGACAAAGCCAACGAAATCCTGGACGGCCTCGGCTGGACGGATACCGACGGGGATGGGATACGGGAGGACGGCGAGGGCAACGAGATAGCGTTCTCGCTCGTGACCAACACGGGCAACACTGTGCGTGAAAAGGTCGGTACGATAGTCAGTCAGGGTATGGAGGAGATCGGAATCAAGGTGGATTATAGGCTGATCGAGTTCGGCGACCTCGTCGCCCAGCTAACCGATTCCTATGACTGGGAGACCATGGTCATCGGCTTCACCGGCGGATCGGACCCCTACAGCGGCATCGGCTTCTGGCACAGCGGGGAGGACCTGCATCTCTGGTACCCTAACCAGCCGGAGCCGGCGACGGAATGGGAAGCTGAGATCGACGAGATGTACATCATGGGCAGCCAGGAGTTGGACCGTGACAAGCGCGTTGGGTACTACCACCGCGCACAGGAAATCGCCGCCGAGAACGTACCGGTGATCTACACGACGCTCTCGGAACGGCTGAGCGCAGTCCGAAACGTCTTCGGCAACGTCACGCCCACCCTGTATGCGCTATGGGACATACGTTATCTGTACCGGACGGACCAGGAGGATGAGCCCGATCAGTCGGAGCTGATTAAGGACGACCCGGTCGCGTATACCAAGGCCTTCGTCCAAAGGGCCATCCAACGCTACGAGCGGGACGGCAGGCAGGCGACGATAGACTACTACAACTCTACCGAGAGCGTGGACGGAGAATGGTACGTGTTCATCATCGACCAGGATGGCTTCACGATCTCTCACCACAACCCTCAGTTCAGAGGTCGGGACCCCAGCCTCCGCGTGGATGCTACCGGCTATTTCTACGGTGACGAGCTGCTGGGGGCTACGGAGGAAGGCCGCTGGGTCGACTATGTTATACTGAACCCTGAGACAGGAGAGAACGAGCAGAAACATACGTGGGCGGTGCGCCACGAGGGGCTGCTGTTCGGCTCCGGTTGGTACGAGCAGTAAGGGTTTATCCGGCCAACTGTGCGAGGATGTTCCCGCACCTTTTCCAATGGGCTGAAGCCTTCAGGGTCGAGGCAGTTCCCTATGACTTCAACGATGCCTTGTTGAGGTTCACTATACCACCACCCACTCAGAAGTTTGCAGTACAGTCCCACTTAGCCCGCTCGCGGGGGATTGAACCACCCTAGGCTCTGTGAGCAATCGTCGTGGTCAACTGCCTTCAAGCCCAACCGCCCATGTATACCTAAGTTTTTTGTGTCGATTGGATAACTGATGCGGGAGGCCGCGTCGAGAGGCTTCTGGATGACCACCTACGCACCCTACGGCTACAAGCGGGTCCACGTCCAGGATGGGGCCGCGAAGCGCCCCAAACTGGAGCTGAACCCGCCCGCCGCCGCCGTTGTCAGACGAGTCTTCGACATGGTGCTCCAGGGCAAGAGCATCCTCGACGTGACCAAGACCCTCAACGCCGAGGGCATCCCAACCACCAACGGCAAGAAGTGGCTCAAGACCACCATCCACACCATGCTCTCCCACGAAGCCTACACCGGCACCGTGGTCTGGGGAGCCAACGCCAAAGACGGAGCTCCCCCCGTGCGCGTCGAGGACGCACACCCCGCCATCGTCTCCAAGCGGGACTTCCAGAAGGCCAGGAGGTTGCTCGGCTCCCGCGCCCCCAAGAAGGTGAACCCCCGCCGGGCCTCCAGCCCCTACCTGCTCAGCGGCATCGCCAAGTGCGAGACCTGCGGCAAGGCCATGACCGCAGCCGAGGCCAAGAGCGGCAAGTACACCTACTACATCTGCCACTCCCTGCTCAAGCGCGGCAAGGGAACCTGCAAGACCCCCAGGCTCAACGCCAAGAGCTTCGAGAAGCTCATCGTCGATGAGATTCGCGCCAACATCCTCACCGAGTCCAACATCCGAGACCTGGTGAAGCTGCTGGACGAGGAGATGGACGGAGTGGCCCGCGAGCAGCGTGAGCGGCTGGAGAGTATCGACGGGGAGCTTGAGGAGGTGAAGAACCAACTGGGCCGCGTCTGGCACTTCATAGCGAGGAGCGACAGCGTAGACGTGGCCGAGGCTTCGGACCTCATCGTGGAACTCCGGGAGCGCAAGGAGAAGTTGGAGATCGCCGCCGAGGAGGCGCGGGCGCTTTTGTCGGACCGGCGTCAGTTCTTGGACAGCGCCGACACCATCGCCACCTTCGCCGCCGAGATGGGCGAGTTCCTCAAGACCAGCGAGCTGTCAAGTGGACCCCATCATCAGGACAGCGGTGAGGCTAAAATAAGAGAGTCTACCGCTGGGGTGTCTCGTAAACCTTCATCCGATGGTAAGGCTCGTGGAAGTTCCAGTAAACACCTTTGTGGGCTCACTGCATGGAACACCTGACCCGGTGACCGATAGCCCAGGGCTTGATGGGGCCGCTCTTGGTTGTAGAAGGCCAGATAAGCCCCAATCCCCTTTCTGGCCTCAGTCCCATTTTGGTATGCCTTCAGGTACACCTCCTCGTACTTGATGCTGCGCCACAGCCGTTCCACGAAGACGTTGTCCATGCACCGGCCCCTGCCGTCCATGCTCACTTGAACGCCTTGCGCCAGCAGCATGCTGGTGAAGGCCTCGCTGGTGAACTGGCTGCCCTGGTCGGTGTTGAAGATCTGTGGCCGACCCTTGCTCAAGGCCTCTTCCAGAGCCTCAACACAGAAGTCTACCTCCAGGGTGTTGGACAGCCGCCAGGCCAGCACGTAGCGGCTGTGCCAGTCCATGATGGCCACCAAGTAGAGGAAACCCCGAGCCATGGGTATGTAGGTGATGTCGGTGGCCCACACCTGGTTGACCCGGTTGATCTCCAGCCCCCTGAGCAAGTACGGATAGACCTTATGCCCTGGGTTTGGCTTGCTGGTGTTGGGACGCCGGTAGATGGCCTCCAGGCCTATCAGCTGCATCAGCCGGCGGACCCGCTTGCGGTTGACCTGGTGTCCGTGATTTCTGAGCCAGGCAGTCATCCTTCTGGAGCCGTAGAAAGGTGTCTTCAGGTACTGTTGGTCTATGAGGGCCATCAACTCCAAGTCCTCGGCGCCGGCCTCGGTTGGCAGGTAGTACAACGAGGAGCGGCTGATACCCAGCAAGGCGCACTGGCGCACCAGAGACAGCTTCGGTTCTTCTCGGTCAATCATGGCCCGGCGTTGGGACCGGCTCACAACCCGAAGCTCCGTGACAAAAAATCCCGTTCCACCTTGAGCTGCCCAATCTGTTGGTAGAGCTGGGCAGTGAGGACCTCTTGGTCCTTCTCCTGGCGTCCAGCACCATTTTCAAAGAGGTGCGGCGCCCCCTGAGTCAAGGCCTTCTTCCAGGCATGGATCTGGCTCGGGTGGACTTCAAACCGGCTGGCCAGCTCTGCAATGGTGTGCTCCCCCTGGAGCGCGGCCAAAGCCACTTTGGCCTTGAAGACTGGCCTGTGCTTTGAGGTGGTACCCAAAAACTAGACAACTGGCTAAGAGAGAGTCCAGCTCCTAAAATAACCGGCAACTAACCGACGTGAAGGAGCAGGACATGAAGCAGACGAGGAATAAGCACAGTCCGGCGTTCAAGGCCAAGGTGGCCCTGGCCGCCCTTGCGGGGGAAGAGACCATCGCCCAGCTGGCCAGCCGATTTGAGGTCCATCCCAGTCAGATTCACGCCTGGAAAAGGGCCCTGGTGGAAGGAGCCCCGGAGCTATTTGCCACCAATCAGAAATCCCAGGAGAAAGCCAAGGAAGCTCAGATTAACCACCTCTACCGGCACATCGGCCAGCTGAAGGTGGAACGCGATTTTTTGTCGGAAAGGTCCGGTCTATGAGTCGCAGCATACGGCGAGCCATGATAGACCGAGACCACCAGCAGCTGTCTTTGGTGCGTCAATGTATCCTGCTGGACGTCAGCCGGGCCTCGGTGTACTACCGGCCGGTACCGACCAGGGCAGAAGACCTGGAGTTGATGGCCCTGATGGACCGTCAGTATTTGAAGACCCCCTTCTACGGCTCCAGGAAGATGAAGGCCTGGCTGCTGCAACAGGGCTATCTGGTGAGCCGAAAAAGGGTTCGAAGGCTGATGCGGTTGATGGGTCTGGAAGCCATCTACCGGCGTCCCAACACCAGCAAACCAGCGCCGGGACACCGGATCTTTCCCTATCTGCTGAAGGGAGTGGAGGTTAATCGGGTCGACAAGGTCTGGGCCGCGGACATCACCTACATCCCCATGGCGAAGGGCTTCCTGTACCTGGTGGCCATCATGGACTGGCACAGCCGGCACGTGCTGGCCTGGAAGCTCTCCAACACCATGGACACCAGCTTCTGCGTGGCGGCGTTGGAGGAAGCCCTGGGTAAGGGACGACCGGAGATATTCAACACCGACCAGGGGAGTCAGTTCACCAGTGAGGCCTTTACCCAGACGTTGCAGGAGCAGAGGGTCCAGGTCAACATGAATGGTAAGGGTAGGTACCTGGACAACATCTTCGTGGAGCGGCTGTGGCGGAGCATCAAGTACGAGGAGGTGTATCTGAAAGCTTACCAGACCGTCGCCGAGGCCCGAACTGGGATCAATGCCTACCTGGAGTTCTACAACCGGCAGAGGCCTCACCAGGCTTTGGGCTACCGGACCCCAGCAGAGGTGTACCAACATGGCCAGGAAGAAAGGGGAGCAGCAGCTGAAGAAGCAGGGCTGCCATCGGGCTTGGTGAAACCTAGCGCAGGGGTGGGAGACTCTCTTAATTTAGCCCTCGTGCTGTCTTAATAATGGGGTCCACCTTAGTACGCTGAACTCGATTTCCGCCATGTTCAACCAGCTTCCGTGCTTGGGGGTGTAGTGGAACTCCAGCCGCTTGGCAATTCGCCGGGCCTCCGGAGCCGGGAACGTCTCGTACAGGGATGCCGGACGGTGCGTGTTCAGGTTGTCCATGACCACCCGCACCACCGGTGTATCCGGATAAGCTTCGTCCACCAGCCAACGCATCTGATGGGCGAAGTCCTCCATGGTGCGCCGCCGGGTCACCGCCACGTGACGCCAGCCCGCCAGCGGCTCACAGTTCAGGAACAGGTTGCGGACGCCCTCCCTCCGGTACTCGTAGTCCTGCCGCAGCGGAATTCCGGGCCGGGACGGCAGAGATGGCCGCGTATCAGCCAACAACTGGGTCGAGGTCTCGTCGAAGCAGACCACCGGCCGTCGGGGGTCATAGGGTTCGGCGTAGAGGTCCAGCAGGTCCTCCATGTTGGCCACGAACTCCGCGCTCACCTTGGGAATGCACCATTCCTTCTTCTGCCAGGGCTTGAGAGCGTTTTTTTGAGACGCTTGCGCACCCCTTCGTGGGACATGGAGGATGCCAACTTCAACTCCACCACCTTGCCGGCCAGCAGGCGCAGGGTCCAGTGGTCATGCCCTGCCGGCGGCGGGCTGCAGGCCAGGGCGATCAGGTGGGCCTCGCCCCGGTCGTCCAGCTTCCGGCGCCGGTTGGCCTGGGGACGGTCCTTCAGAACCCCCGCCAACCCTTCTTCGGTAAAGCGCTGCTTGACCCGGTACACGGTGCCCAGGGCCACATCCAGGGCTTCAGCCACTTGGGGCGCTGCCGTCGTCGCTCTTGAGGAGAATCCGGGCCCTGGCGGTGACTCGGGCCGGGCGTTTCCCAACCCGAATCAGACGCTGGAGTTCTTCCCGTTGTTCCGGCGCCAACCGCACTGCGTACTTGTCCCGGACCATCACTGCCACCCCCGCCAACAACACTTCCCACCAGGCAGGATAGCTTAATTGTCCGTTTTCTTAAACAAATGCTAAAACCAAGTTGACTGAGTACTAGGGACATTGAGGTGGTAACATGAATTGGGAATGTCATAGTCTTGGCGTAGACCCCACACTATCATAGCAGGAGCAGGAGTGAAGATGTGAAAGGGGCTTCGGCCAGGCGGATTTGGCGAAGCAGGCCAAAACGGCTTGTACGTCTCAAGGGCCGTTTGCCGGTGCCTCGGCGAGTTGGCCGCAAATGGGTGTTCGTACTGCTCATCTCAGTCTTTTCCCTCCTGGCTGTCCTCAACTTCGGCGTGGCCTGGTACTACTCCGGCGTGCTAAACGACCTTGCGCTGGAGGTGAGAGAAGACGAGGTGGAGTACAACCTCATAGCCTCCGCCGTTGGCAAAGGTCTGGTCAGGCTGGAGGAAGGTCCTGACGACGGAGAGTGGAGGTTGGACGGCAAGTGGGGGCTTAGCTGGGATGGCGGCAGTGGAATGATCGGGGACATCGTGGAGGACCGAGGCGACTTCCTGGTCCGACGGTTCACAATGGCAGATGGAGACCCGCCGCGCTCCGCCCCGGCCTTCGTGTCGGGCGATGTCTACCCGAACGATCCCTACCTGGCCTTTGGCATCAAGTACGAGGAGGTCGAATACGAAACACCCCTGGGAAGACAGGA
This sequence comes from Dehalococcoidia bacterium, assembly GCA_965225925.1. GTDB lineage: Bacteria > Chloroflexota > Dehalococcoidia > Lucifugimonadales > JAGWBF01 > CBDDBY01. Next base: position 2,386,348 of record CBDDBY010000005.1, read on the forward strand.
CGCGTGGCGGTTTGAAGGAGATGACGACACATGGGCGGTCTTTGTACATGGCCATCGCGGCATTCTCGGAGACGGACTGTCTTCATTGCCTGTCCTACATGACCTTGGCATCCCGGCGCTTTTCATCACCTACCGTAACGACAAAGGACAGCCCCAAGACCCAAGCGGCATCTACCAGTACGGCCTCACCGAGTGGCAAGACCTCCACGCCGCGGTGGAGTACGCCCTGTCCCAGCCGGGCGCCAGGGACGTTGTGCTGATCGGCCACAGCATGGGCGGCGGCATAGTGGTGAAGTTCCTCTACGAGTCGCCGTTGGCTAGCTCAGTGACCGGCGCGGTTATGGACTCGCCCGTGATGGACTTCAAAGCGCCGGTGGACCTGGGAGCGCGTGAACGCAATCTGCCCGGTTTCGTGACCGCTACGGTGAAGTGGATCGCCACGCTCCGGTTCGGCTTGGACTGGGACGCCATGGACTACCTGAAGGATGCGGACCGGCTGGACTCGCCCATCCTGCTCATTCACGGAGAGGACGACACGCGCGTACCTATCGGGACGAGCGACAAGCTGGCCGAACTGCGTCCTGACCTGGTCACGTACAGTGTCTACCCGGATGCCACCCATGCCGACGCATGGAACGTTGACTCCGGGCGCTACGAACGAGAGCTCAGGGAGTTTCTCTTTCGGGTCGTCAAGTGAGGCTGGTCAGCATTCAGACGTCTAGGCTGCGGCCATGTGTATTGGCAGAGCAGTGCGCCGACCGTCAGCGAAAATGGGACACAACTGAGGTGTAGGAAAGCCGAGAGTCTGGAGGTGGATTGGGCTCCTGCAGTGAGGGTGGATTTACCCGATGAAAGGAGCAGGTATGTCCCAGACAGATACGGACAAGGGGAAGGCTGCTAAGGAACGTACAGAGGATGCCAGATCCTTCATCCGAAGAGTCAGAACGGCAACCCGACGCAGGTACACTGCCGAGGAGAAGATCCGCATCGTGCTTGAGGGGTTTCGCCGCGAGGTCGCCATCAACGATCTGTGTCGGCGGGAGGGGATCAAGCCCCACTCCTACTATGCATGGACGAAGGAGTTCATGGAGGCAGGCAAGGAGAGGCTCGCCCGTGACACGGTGCGGGACGCCGCCCTGCAGGAGGTACAGGCGCTCAGGCGAGAGAACCTAGAGCTCAAGCAGCTGGTGGCGGAGTTGTCCCTGGAGGGCCACCGTCCTAAAAAACGGCTATTCGGATACCCAATGCCGCCGTCGGTACCAACAGATGAGCGCGACGGAGAAGGCGGAGGTACTGGCCAAGGTGGCTTCTTCCGGTCTTCTCAAGTGCAAGGTCCTCGATGAGCTGGGAGTTCCCAGGAGCACCTACTACCGGTGGCTGAGTCGGAAGGACCAACAAGGACCTGAGGACGATGCAGGAGGCGGCAAGCCCCCATGGAACAGACTTACTGCCCAGGAGGTCGACCGTATTCTATGGGCGGCCAGGGAGATGCCGGAGCTGAGTTGCCGGCAGTTGGCAGCACGGATCACCGACAACAAGGGCTTCTCGGTATCAGAGTCTACGGTCTATCGTATCCTGCGCAGGGAGGGTCTGGTGAAAAAGCCCGAGACATCGCTGTCTGCGGGTAAGCCCGAATCCACCGAAAGACGGCCTTGGGGACAGTCCTTGAAGAAGCCAGCGGGTGCTCCTCTGAATCTGGGATAATGGTTTTGGAACAGAAACCAGCCCGGAAACAAGGAGCACCCAATAGATGCTGCCACAGAACAAACCCGACCGTATTCGCATCCTCTTTGACGACCATCGCCTGGTGGCCAATGCCGGCCTGCTCCTGCCGGCCACCCTAGCCCGGCACCTGGGCCTGCGGGAACTCGTCGACCATCACCTTGACCTCGGCGGAGCGCCGGGACGGGCGAACACTGGGGACAAGATGCTGACGCTGGTCGCTTCCGCGCTGGCAGGCGGCGACTGCATCGACGACGCCGATGCGCTGCGCGCTGGTGGGACGGTCGGTGTTCTAGGCTGCGTGGTCAAGGCGCCATCCACCCTGGGGACCTTCCTGCGCAGCTTCCGGTGGGGGCATGTCCGTCAACTCGACCGCGTGAGCCGCCAGTTGTTGGCCCGGGCCTGGGCCGCTGGGACCGGACCCGGCGACTCGCCCCTGACCATCGACCTGGACTCGACCATCTGCGAGACCTATGGACTGGCCAAGGAGGGAGCGCGCCACCACGGCTATACCGGCGCCCGCGGCTATCACCCGCTGCTGGCCATTGCCGCCGGCACCGGCGAGGTGCTGATGTCCCGGCTGCGCGAGGGCCGGGCCAACACCGCCCGTGGCGCCGCCCACTTCCTGCGTGAGACGGTGGGGCGGGTGCGCTACGGCGGGGCCAGGGGACAACTCACGGTGCGGGCCGACAGCGGCTTCTACGCCCACACTGTCGTTGCCGCCTGCCGGGAAATGGATGTCCGCTTCTCTATCACCATCCGCCAGCGCGCCAGCCTGCGGGACCTGATCGAGGCGATACCAGAGGAGGACTGGACTCCCATTCCCTACTGGATGGACGGCGCCGCCGATGTCGCCGAGACGACTTACACCCCGTTCCAGACCAAGCCGGACGCCGCGCCGGTGCGGCTCATTGTCCGGCGGGTGAAGCCGACGCCCGGTTCCCAGCTCGCCCTCTTCGCCAGATACAGCTATCACGCCTTCATCACCGACCGCGATGGGGAGACGCTGGAACTGGAGGCCGATCATCGCCGCCACGCCGAGGTCGAGGTGGTATCCAAAAACTAGACAACTGGCTAAGAGAGAGTCCAGCTCCTAAAATAACCGGCAACTAACCGACGTGAAGGAGCAGGACATGAAGCAGACGAGGAATAAGCACAGTCCGGCGTTCAAGGCCAAGGTGGCCCTGGCCGCCCTTGCGGGGGAAGAGACCATCGCCCAGCTGGCCAGCCGATTTGAGGTCCATCCCAGTCAGATTCACGCCTGGAAAAGGGCCCTGGTGGAAGGAGCCCCGGAGCTATTTGCCACCAATCAGAAATCCCAGGAGAAAGCCAAGGAAGCTCAGATTAACCACCTCTACCGGCACATCGGCCAGCTGAAGGTGGAACGCGATTTTTTGTCGGAAAGGTCCGGTCTATGAGTCGCAGCATACGGCGAGCCATGATAGACCGAGACCACCAGCAGCTGTCTTTGGTGCGTCAATGTATCCTGCTGGACGTCAGCCGGGCCTCGGTGTACTACCGGCCGGTACCGACCAGGGCAGAAGACCTGGAGTTGATGGCCCTGATGGACCGTCAGTATTTGAAGACCCCCTTCTACGGCTCCAGGAAGATGAAGGCCTGGCTGCTGCAACAGGGCTATCTGGTGAGCCGAAAAAGGGTTCGAAGGCTGATGCGGTTGATGGGTCTGGAAGCCATCTACCGGCGTCCCAACACCAGCAAACCAGCGCCGGGACACCGGATCTTTCCCTATCTGCTGAAGGGAGTGGAGGTTAATCGGGTCGACCAGGTCTGGGCCGCGGACATCACCTACATCCCCATGGCGAAGGGCTTCCTGTACCTGGTGGCCATCATGGACTGGCACAGCCGGCACGTGCTGGCCTGGAAGCTCTCCAACACCATGGACACCAGCTTCTGCGTGGCGGCGTTGGAGGAAGCCCTGGGTAAGGGACGACCGGAGATATTCAACACCGACCAGGGGAGTCAGTTCACCAGTGAGGCCTTTACCCAGACGTTGCAGGAGCAGAGGGTCCAGGTCAGCATGGATGGTAAGGGTAGGTACCTGGACAACATCTTCGTGGAGCGGCTGTGGCGGAGCATCAAGTACGAGGAGGTGTACCTGAAGGCATACCAAAATGGGACTGAGGCCAGAAAGGGGATTGGGGCTTATCTGGCCTTCTACAACCAAGAGCGGCCCCATCAAGCCCTGGGCTATCGGTCACCGGGTCAGGTGTTCCATGCAGTGAGCCCACAAAGGTGTTTACTGGAACTTCCACGAGCCTTACCATCGGATGAAGGTTTACGAGACACCCCAGCGGTAGACTCTCTTATTTTAGCCTCACCGCTGTCCTGATGATGGGGTCCACTTGAATTATACTTTTGCGAAGAGCCCTGGTAACAGTGTGCGCCAGAATCCCTTGACTTCGTGGCGCCCGAGAGCGTGAATAGTCGTGACTCCATCACCTACAGGAGGAGACCATGGCGACGCAGACTCTGGTCCGCGGTGGCGACGCCGGTCGCTGGGAGCAGGCCATCTACGCCTTCTTAGCCGAGAAGGAGCGCCGCTCCGGCTCCATGAGGACCGTGGTGGCATATTCCGGAATGCTCTACCAGTTCTTCGGCAACGTGGGCAAACCGCCAGATCAGGTGAACGCCACCGAAATCTTTAGCTACGCCCATGGCATCGGCCTCTCAGGTAAAAAGCCTTCATCTGTCACCATTAACGCCCGCATCGCCTGCCTGAGTTCCTTCTACCGCTTCCTCATCCGCATGAGCCTGGTGAGTGCCAACCCATGCGACCAGTTAGAGAGGCCCCGGGCGACACCGGCACTACCCAGAGGCTTGACCGCCGCCGACATCAAGAAGCTGTTGGACGTCATTCCTGGTAGTCCGAAAGGACTGCGAGACCGTGCCATCATTCTGACGTTGACCTTGACGGGCCGGCGGCGCGCTGAAGTGCTCAACCTCAAGGTCAGCGACTTAATTCAAGATGGAGAAGCGGTCTACTACAGCTACCGGGGCAAAGGTGGGAAACACGGCAAAAGGGAACTGCCACGGCCCGCGTTCAGGGCCATTCAGCAGGCCCTGGCAGCCTTCGGCAAGGATCTCGCGGCGTTGAAGCCAGAAGAGTCCCTGTGGCCATCCAGTGCCGACAGTGGGCGCGGTATCACCAGCGGCACCTTCTACGGCAATCTGCTCCGGTACTTCAAGGCTGCTGGTCTAATGCCAGCGGGTGTGCACATCTTCCGGCACTCAGCAGCCAAACTGCGGAGGGAGGCCGGTGAGTCAGTGGAGCAGGTAAGCCGCTTCCTGGATCACAGTTCCTTGGCGGTGACCACGGTGTACTTGCGGCAACTGGAGGGGGATCGGGACACTACCTGGCAGCAGGTGGCCAAGGCCATTGACGTATAGAGAGGTAATCAACTGGCAGGGGCCCGAAAGTCCCTCAGCGTAACCGAACAAACAGGAATTCCCATCTACCCCCTTTCACAAGTATGCTAACAATGGTAGAATATGTTTGAGTCGGCTAATTCTGCGTTGCTCAGCAATTTTTTACTAGTAGGGAGTTGCTATGGAAGCCCAACTAACTTTCGGTGAATACATGCGGCGACTCCGCCGGAGCCGCAAGTGGAACCTTAATGCCCTGGCCGAGGCAACCGGCATCTCCTACACCCATCTTTCGCGTCTCGAAAACGATTCCACGTTGCCCAGTGCTGATTCGGTGGCTAGGCTGGCTGAATCCCTCGATGGTGATTTAATAGCCATGCTGGATATGGCAGACTGTCTCCCCAGGACTATCCTAGACCGAATTCGATCACGAGAGGATGAGACCGCCGGTTCGTTGAAAAGGACCGCTGGACTCTCAGGCAACTCGTCGGAGGATTCTGATGCTGGCCTCAACCTCAATATTGTGGCGGAACTCAAGCAAGGCTACGGCCTTGAGGAGGACGAGGCGAGAAGAATCGCTCGCGCCATCTACGACATGGTAAACCTCGGACAATCCCGGCGGTCCGGGATATTGAACCTGATCACCAGTCTTTCGATAGAGGAGGATGAAGCAGGGTAGATGAGAGATCCACTCCGATTGGAAGCCTGGCATTTTGGCAAGGCCCTTCGAAACCAGCTAGTTTCCCGGTATCGGGAGGAATATGGAGTTGATGTGCCTCCACCGCCAGCTCTGATCGTCGATGAGCTGTTGACGGACTTCATGGGAGCTTCCCTGAAGTTTGACCCATTACTCCTCGAAATCTACGCCCAGACAGAATGGAAGGACGGACGGCCCCTGGTTACCATTAACTCTCTCACTGGAAAGATTACGGGAGTCAAAGATGCAAAAGGAGTCCAGAACGTGGCGAAGTTCCACGAGGTGGTGCATGTGGACCGGGACCTGCCGGAGTTGAACTTGGGCCCGCAGCTCTCCATGCCTGAGCTTGGACCGCCCGCCAGAATTGTCTGTCACCGGGGATTTGGTCGGGTGGGGCCACCACGCAGGCAGCCAAAGCAGGGTACTTATTGGGATAAGTCCTGGAGGGAGTTCTGGGCTGAAGAGGCCGGGCGCGCGGCTGCGGTATCTTATGAGGCCTTGGCCCGTTCGGACGCCTTCCGCGCCTTCATCCGGCTAAGGCAGGTTGGTAGCGTAGCGGCTAATGGTGAGAGGTGGACGCTGCTGTACCGGGCGGCAGAAGACATCGGGGTCAACATCTCGGCCTTGGTCAGGCAACTTGAACTGGAAAGCCAGATCGTAGTGCAGAAAGAAGGCGGGCGGCAGGTAATTCATCCTCAGCCCGCCTTTCTCGCGTTCATGGAAGGGCGATGAACGATCGTATAAGCCAGCCCACCGTCACGGTAGACCAGCTGATCGATGCTATCGTCAAGAAGCTCGAGGCTAATCGGGCTGTACTTGAAAGGTCTATTCACTACGGCAGGATCAGCTGGCGCCTCGATAGGAAAGCCGGAGAGATAGAAGTGGATTTTGAACCTAAGTTGTAGGCGAGAAAGCTAGTTAGAGACGTTCGCCTGGGGCAACGGAGAGGCTCCCATCGGGCCTGGGAAGGGCTCGCATCTCTGGATTGGGAGAATGGGATGCCTCGGTCCGGGCCAGACGGGAAACCGACCTATTCACTTGATAAGTCGCCTCCACTAGAGCGTAAATACGGTGTTGACGCCGAAATTCAACCCACGCAGCAAGAGGTTGATCATCTTTGCAATGTCTGGGCTGAGGTTGGGCGTGTAATTCTGATGCGCAGGAGGGCAGCACCATGAAACCAAACAAGGGGAACAGGGCTTTCGGATACATTCGAGTCTCGGATCGTGATCAGGTCCTGGGCCACTCGTTGGAAGCACAGGAATCAGGAATTCGCAAGTGGTGCGAGCGTAACGGGTACGACTCGGTGAAGTTTTTCGCGGAGGAAGGGCGGTCAGCCCACGTAGATCAGATCCAAAAACGTCCGGTATTTAAGCTGATGCTCGAAGCTGTAGGTCGGCATGAGACTGACATAGTTGTGGTTCACACACTCGACCGATGGGCGCGAAAGCTCAGTGTTCAGTGCGAGGCGTTTAATATTCTAGGCCGGGTGGGGGTTGGGTTTTCAAGCGTCATGGAAAATATCGACATGACCACACCATCTGGCCGGTTAATGCTCAACACAATGGGGAGCATCAATGAATTTTTCTCCGATCAGCTGGGACTTCACGTGCGGAAATCCCTCCAGGTCCGAGCTGAGTCAGGATTGCGTACCGGACCGATTCCGTTCGGCTACCACTTGCCGGATTCTGGCGGCGTGGCGCAGATCGACGAAAAAGATGGAAGGGCCGTTCTGGAGGTTTACCAGCGGCGTGCTATTGGGGCATCGACTGGGTCGCTGGCCGTCTGGCTGAACCACCAGGGCTTTAAGACTCTCAAAGGCGGCAATTTTACAGCCCACGCGGTCCGAGACATGCTGAGCTGCAGGTTCTATCTGAGCAAGGTCAGTTACAACGGCCACGAGTACCCAGGCCAGCACAAGGAAATAATCACCGAAGAGCTATTCGAGCGAGTACAGGCCAGAAAGAAAGCAAAGGGCATAACCCGAACGGTGGCAGGACCAAGTGGGTTGCTCCAAGGCATGATTGCCTGCGGCCAGTGCGGAAACGGCGTGCAATCTGACCGACATCGCTTTGGCGGTGCGATGTACCGAGAGAGGCACTCTCACCGATGCTCTACTAACAATAGATCCATCATGGCAAAAAGAGTGGATGAGCAAATTGAGGCCATTCTGACCTCGGTCCGGCTGTTACCAAACTGGCGTGATGAGATGGCGCGCCTGGCCGTAACCAACAACGAAGAACCCACCACCAAAAAACTAACGGAGAAAAGGCGAAGGCTATCCCGAGCCTATGCTGAGGGAGCATTCAATGATACCGAATACGAGGCGAAGCTGGCTGATATTGACGCCAAGCTGCAACTGACAAACCCGTTGGAACTACCTACGCTGGAAGAAGCAGCTGCATTATTTGAAGACATACCCCAATTTTGGACGGAGGCGACGCCTGAAGAAAGGCGACAGTTGATTAGCCCACTTTTGGAGAGAGTATACGTGGACATGGAGAGCAGCAGAATCGGTGCCATCGTGCCAGTAGCCGGTTTTCGCCGGTTGCTGGCAGGAGCGCTGGTGAGAGCGGAAAGTTCCGCTGCAATGCTGCTGTCCGAGGATGATGCGAACAGGCTAAAAGTTTGGAGTTGGTGGAGACGGGGGAGGGTCGAACTCCCCGTCCAGAAGACACACCAATTGAATATACTACAGGCTTATCCGACATTCTTGTCTCGCGCCCCTAAGGATCCGCCGGCAAATCCCTAGAGGGCATATCCGATTAAGCTTAAGCTAGTCCTATCGGCGTCGGACCAACAGCACCCCGGATTTATGGCGCCTGTTCCCGGCCTCCGGGGTTAGCAGGGACAGACGTAGCTGCTCTATTTAAGCAGCTAGTGCGAGTTCACGATCGCCAGTTATTATTTTGCCACCGGTTTAACGAGGTTGCGATGGCACCTCGACCTGCAATTCAACAGAGCATTCCACTGTCGAAGCCGCGCGTCCCCATGACTTATACGAGAATAATATTATCTCATACGAACCTAATCCCGTCCATATCTCCGTCTCTGGTACCCGGGGCTTTCGAGTATTATCGCGAGGGGCAAAGCCCCGAAGCAATCTTGGCAGGGTCAGTATGGGACGGTGTCTCATCATTTTTTCCACCATATCCACTTCAGAGCAAGGTCACCCGTGCCCGTCCGGAGGATGACGGACAGGGCTCCGGTTTCTTGACACTTGTGATATGTTAACTTACCATGCTACGACAGGATTGCCATCGCCAAAGAGAGGGGTTATGCCAGAGGTTGATCTCGCTTTTACCTCAGCCTTGGACCTTCGCCAGCTGATCGATTCCAGGCAGGTCTCTGCGGTGGAACTGACCGAGATGTTCCTAGGCCGTATTGAAAAACTTAATCCCAGACTGAACGCCTACCTAACCGTCACGGCTGAAGATGCGCTGGCATCGGCCAGGGACTCGGATGAGGCATTGGCGCGGGGTGAAACCAAGGGTCCACTCCATGGCATCCCCATCTCGATCAAGGACCTCGAGTTAACCGCCGGGATCCGGACCACCGCCGGCAGCATGGTATTTAGAGATCACATCCCACAGCGAGATTCCATCGTGGTGGAAAGGGTCCGGAGATCAGGAGCCGTCGTCCTGGGAAAGACCAACACCCCCGAGTTCGGCTTCTCCGGCACCTCGGAAAACCGGTTGGGAGACGCCTGCCGGAATCCCTGGGATACCGAGTGCACTAGCGGGGGTTCCAGCGGCGGCGCAGCAGCAGCCGTGGCAGCCGGGCTGTGTGCCCTGGCTACTGGTAGCGACGGCGGTGGCTCCATCCGCATCCCGGCCAGTTTCTGCGGTACATACGGGATCAAGCCCACCCAGGGGAGGGTGCCCCGCTATGGTGGCGTCGGCCGGCCTGCCTACAGTACCTTCTCCCAATCGGGTCCTATCTCTCGAACGGTGTCCGACAGCGCTCTTCTTCTACAAGCGCTGGCAGGGCCGGACAATCGCGACCCGGGCTGTATCAAAGCGCAACCCCCAGATTTTATGGCGGCCCTGGGTGAGAACATTAGTGGGCTACGCGTGGCCTGGAGCCCGGACCTGGGATACGCCGCCGTGGACCCGGAAGTAGCCGCCGCCACCTATACCCATGCTCTGGTTTTTGGGGAGCTGGGATGTACGGTGGATGAGATAGAGTTGGGACTGGAAGACCCCTTTCCCGCCTTCTGGGACATATTCAGCATCGCCGGATACACCGCGTACGGGTACCTCCTGGATCCCCACGAGACGGAACTAACTGACTACGCCCTTAAGGCCATCGAAAGGGGTCGTGGCCTGAGCGGTTCTGATTACTCCAGGGCTCTCCTTGCGGTGCTGCGCCTGCAGGCTCGTATGGAAGACCTATTCAATCAATACGACCTGCTCCTAACCCCCACAACTGCCGTTACGGCCTTTCCGATAGGCCAACATCCAGCGGTTATTGCGGGCCGGGAGGTGGACCCGTTCTGGGCCTTCACTCCCTTCACTTATGTGTTCAATATGACCATGCAGACTGCTGCCAGCGTGCCCTCCGGATTCTCCTCAAGTGGAATGCCCATAGGTCTTCACATCATCGGTCGGAGGGGAGAGGAGACAACCGTGCTAAAGGCCTCGGCGGCCTTCGAGCAAGCTAGGCCATGGGCTGATAAGCGTCCGCCTCTATCTTGACGGAACTGGCAATAAGTGGGCGCCATTACACTGGAATGTGCCTCTTGTTTTTTGGTACTAATTGGACCGTGCCTATCGAAAAAGTTACAGGTTGCCCAATCCGCCTGACTGTATGCGATAAAGATGGAACCGTAAATTGATGGTCAAGGCATTAAACGCCATATCGCTGGTATTAGCCCGAATCCACCGAAGGACGTCCTTGGGGACAGCCCTTGAAGAAGCCAGAGGGTGCTCCTCTGAATCTGGGATAATGGTTTTGGAACAGAAACCAGCCCGGAAACAAGGAGCACCCAATAGATGCTGCCACAGAACAAACCCGACCGTATCCGCATCCTCTTTGACGACCATCGCCTGGTGGCCAATGCCGGCCTGCTCCTGCCGGCCACCCTAGCCCGGCACCTGGGCCTGCGGGAACTCGTCGACCATCACCTTGACCTCGGCGGAGCGCCGGGACGGGCGAACACTGGGGACAAGATGCTGACGCTGGTCGCTTCCGCGCTGGCAGGCGGCGACTGCATCGACGACGCCGATGCGCTGCGCGCTGGTGGGACGGTCGGTGTTCTAGGCTGCGTGGTCAAGGCGCCATCCACCCTGGGGACCTTCCTGCGCAGCTTCCGGTGGGGGCATGTCCGTCAACTCGACCGCGTGAGCCGCCAGTTGTTGGCCCGGGCCTGGGCCGCTGGGGCCGGACCCGGCGACTCGCCCCTGACCATCGACCTGGACTCGACCATCTGCGAGACCTATGGACTGACCAAGGAGGGAGCGCGCCACCACGGCTATACCGGCGCCCGCGGCTATCACCCGCTGCTGGCCATTGCCGCCGGCACCGGCGAGGTGCTGATGTCCCGGCTGCGCGAGGGCCGGGCCAACACCGCCCGTGGCGCCGCCCACTTCCTGCGTGAGACGGTGGGGCGGGTGCGCTACGGCGGGGCCAGGGGACAACTCACGGTGCGGGCCGACAGCGGCTTCTACGCCCACACTGTCGTTGCCGCCTGCCGGGAAATGGATGTCCGCTTCTCTATCACCATCCGCCAGCGCGCCAGCCTGCGGGACCTGATCGAGGCGATACCAGAGGAAGACTGGACTCCCATTCCCTACTGGATGGACGGCGCCGCCGATGTCGCCGAGACGACTTACACCCCGTTCCAGACCAAGCCGGACGCCCCGCCGGTGCGGCTCATTGTCCGGCGGGTGAAGCCGACGCCCGGTTCCCAGCTCGCCCTCTTCGCCAGATACAGCTATCACGCCTTCATCACCGACCGCGATGGGGAGACGCTGGAACTGGAGGCCGATCATCGCCGCCACGCCGAGGTCGAGAACGCCATACGCGACCTCAAGTACGGCGTCGGGCTGAACCACATGCCGTCGGGGCGCTTCGCCGCCAACGGCGCCTGGCTGGCGGTACAGGTGATGGCGCATAACCTGGCCCGCTGGACGGCGTGGATTGGTCTGGGCGAGGGGACCCTGATCACCAAGACCCTCAGGCGGCGGGTCTTCGCTCTGGTGGGGCGGATCACCCGCTCGGCGCGCCGCCTCACTTTGCATCTCCCCCGGCGCTGGCCTTGGGAAACCCAGTTCAGTCGCGCCTTGGCCCGGCTGCAAGCCATTCCGTTCCCGGCCTGACGGCCAGCCTGCAACTGACCCAACGTCCCCGCAATCTCGCGCCACCCCGGTCGCGAGAGTCCCCTGCTGCGTATCCTCTCGCCATCCCACGCATCGCAACTCCCGCATAGGGCCTTAGGGGCCCTGTGCGGCGACTGAAGACCCTCCGCCGACCTCCCATCTACCCCAAGACCCCAGGCCATCTCCCCTGTAGCTCCCTCACCCACCCCCTTCCACTGTCCTCACGCCGTCCATCCGTGTCCTTCGGTGGATTCGGGATTAGGCATAGTCCTGATCATCGTCGGCGTCGTTGCAGATATTATTATTCGTAATAAGTAGTTAGGGGCTTGACAAACCTACCCATGCCTGATAAATTTTCCTTAGTGAGATAAGGAGATCATAGCATGGATTTGATAAAGATATTCCAGCGATTCCCTGACCACGAGTCTTGCCTTGAGCATTTGGAGCAAGCGCGCTGGGGAGACCGGCCAGCCTGCCCACTTTGTGGTTCTTTGAGCGTAGCGCACAAGGCCGACTCCTTTCGGCAGGGCCGATGGAATTGTCACGATTGCAAGTCTAGCTTCAATGTGTTGTCTGGCACTATCTTCCAGAAGACCAAGCTCCCATTGCAGAAGTGGTTTCTAGCTATTTCCCTGGTGCTAAATGCAAAGAAGAGCGTGTCGTCTTACCAACTCTCCCGCGACCTTGACCTGAATCAGAAGTCCGCTTGGTTCATGGCTATGCGAATCAGGCGAGCAATGGTTAGCGAAGGCGAGTTGCTATCCGGCATAGTGGAAGCGGACGAAACCTACATTGGAGGCCGACCACGAAAGCCCAACAAACGCAAGGACGACGTGAATCATCCTCGCGGGCGCGGCACTGACAAGCTTCCCATCGTTGGAGCGGTAGAGCGCGGCGGCAATGTCGTTGCCCAACCTTCACCCCGGATTACATCCCACGACTTGAGCATGTTCCTACAGAAGAATGTGGACAGAGACGCTTTGTTGGTGACCGACCAGTTTCGGGGATACTGGGGCATGAGCAAGCGAATGAAGCACGCAACAATTGACCACTCTGTCCTGTATTCAGAGGGCTTGGTTCACACCAACACCATAGAAGGATTCTGGAGTCTTCTCAAGCGAGCTTGGTATGGTACTCACCATCACTACACCAAGGGCTTTGCCCTAGCCTACGCGGTTGAGGCTTGCTTCAAGTACAACGTCCGCAAGGTCTCCGACCCCTTCTCTGCCTTCATCCGGTCGGCTGTATCGGTGACGGCATGAATCGGCTCTACTACGGCGATTGCCTCACCATCATGCAGGATTGGCCCCTCCAGTCGGTGGACCTGATATACCTGGACCCTCCGTTCAACTCCAATCACCAGTACAACTCTATCTACAAGGATGAGACTGGAAGGCCATTGCCAGATCAAATTGAAGCGTTTTGCGATATGTGGGAACTGGATGACGAGCGCGAACGGGCTATACGCACAATGCCAGTGCTAATGAGGGAAAGTGGACTTGACGATTCCGTAGCGGAGCTATGGAAACTCTGGATGCAAGCCCTGCGCGGGACGCAACCGCGCCTCTTGGCCTATCTGTCCTACATGGCGCAACGCCTTCTCATTATGAAGCGGATTCTCAAACCCAATGGAAGCATCTATTATCACTGTGACCCTACGGCCAGTCACTATATCAAGGCTCTTATGGATGCTGTCTTTGGGCATGGCAACTTTCGGAATGAAATTGTATGGCCACGCAATGAGTCAGGTGCAAAGGGCAGTCAGCACGCCGCCTTAAGCTGGGGTAGCAACGTTGATTACCTACTCTTTTACACTAAGAGTGACAAGCCTACCTTCAATCCCAAAATTCTCAGGACCTTCGATGATGAGGATGCGCGCAGGAAATTTCCAAAGGTGGATGAGAACGGTGAACGATACAACACCAAATGGACTGCTTGGCGTCAACCTTCAATGGGGGAACGTCCGAATCTGTGCTATGACTTTCATGGCATCAGTCCTCCATCCTCATCAGGTTGGCGACTTAGCAAGAAGCGAATGCAAGAGGAATACGTGAAGGGCAAAATTGTAGTAGCGAACGGGAAACTTGAACGCCGTTCCTATGCTAGAGATTATCAAGGCGTAACGCCTGGGAATCTCTGGACTGATAAGAAACTGTTACTAGCAGCACAGTCTCAAGAGCGAATGGGCTACGCCACACAAAAGCCTGTAGCACTAATGGAGCGTATAATCAGTGCCTCTAGTAACCCCGGAGACGTGGTACTTGACCCCTTCTGCGGCTGTGCCACCACTATTGAAGCCGCGCATAAGTTAGACCGCCAATGGATAGGGATAGACATTGCTATTCACGCGATTAAACGCGTTGCTCGGATTCGCCTTGAAGAACGTTTGGGGTTAGTGGAGGGGCAAGACTTCACCATAGACGGGATTCCTAGCACATTGGAAGGCGCGGCTGACCTCTGGACAAAGGACAAGTACCATTTCCAGCAGTGGGCGGTGGAGCAAACAGACGGCTTTGTGACCACGAAGCGAACGGCGGACGGCGGGATTGACGGGCGAATTTACTTCGCTGTGCCAGATTCCAAGGAGTTGCAGGGCATGATGGTTGAAGTTAAAGGCGGCGCACATGTGACGATAGAAAGCCTAAGAGCGCTGAAGGGTGTCTTAGACAACGACAACGCTCTCATAGCTGGGCTGATTATCCGTGTGCCACTTGGCGAGACTAAAGAGCGTAACTTCAACCGATTCATGGCCGAGGCTGGCATGATTGAGCTATGGGGCAATGAGTACCCTAGAATGCAGATGTTGACGATTGCGGAGATACTAGAGGGAAAGCGATTTGCAACTCCGACCGTTGTGGGCCGACATACCGCCAACCCCAGAATGCCAGGGTTGCCAGCATGAGTGACGATACAACCCGCTATGTCTTCCCTATTGAAATGAAGATAGGAATCGCACCACGTCAGGGTGTGGTGAGCCTAAGTCTTCGGTACAAATTATCTCCAGATGAGCCAGAGGAATTTCAACAGCGTTACGCACTGACCATTGAGCAAGCCACAAACATTGCCAAGGGACTACTGGAAGCCGCGCAGGAGTTGTCTGGTCGTCAATAAGATTAGGTGAAACTGTTCAGAGTTGAGGGGAAGTGAGCAACCGGCGGCATTCCAGGAGGGGATTGAGACCTCTGGCCCGCCAGGTGCCAAAGAGGGATGCCAAGGTCATCTTGCTGTCGGTGCTCTGCCCTGAGCGGGTGCCGCCGCTGATCTTGCGACTGGTTACCAGATGCCGCAGGCTCCGCTCGGCGGCGTTGTTGTCTGAGGGCACGGCTGGGTCCGACACGAAGACAAACAGTTCCTTGATGAACCGTTCCATGCGCCGGCAGAGCTTGGCCTGAACCGCCAGGGGATCTTTAAGGAAAGGCCGCGCCAAGACCATTAGTTTCTCCTCCAGCATTAGCTGGGTGCGATGGCCTGGCTGGGCTCGGGGAAGGACCGAGGCCTTGGCCTCCGTGTAGACCTGGTGAACCGCCTCGGCCCACTGAGCCAGCCCAGCGTCTTCTGGGTACAACTCTTTCAGGTCATGGATATCCCGCAGCAGATGAGCCCAGCACCGTTGCTTCAGGCCCGGGTAGTGGTTATAGGCGGCGTAGAAATCACTGACCAACACTCCGCTGAAGGAGGAATCCAGCACCTCATCCACCACCCCCTTATCCCGACCCCGACGCAGGAAGTATCGTTCGCTGGGAGTGCTGAAGGTCCAAACATAGCCGTTGCTCCCGTCCTGGCGCCAGCCGGTTTCGTCGCCCTGCACCACGGGACTGGCGCGGACTTGCTCGAGCACCTCTCGCACCGCCGTCTCAGCCTGACGGGCTACTCCATGGACGGCCTGGACGATGGCACCAACACTCAGGTGCAACTGATGGACGGTCTCCAGGTACCATTGGATGATTCTTATGGGCAACCGTCCCTCCTCCCGCAGGGTCACCATCAGGCTTACCAGATTGACCCCCAGGCGCTGCTGGCCCAGAACCACCCCCTGCAGGGCCTCTTTGGGCAGCCGGCGCCGCTGGCATACCGGACAGATGCGGGCTACCAGGGCGTGCTCGGTCACTTCTACCGGAGCCACCGGTAGCTCAATGACTTCCCGAGTTCGCTGTACCCATCCGCCGTTCAGGTGAGTCCCGCAGTCGGGACAGACCGCCACGGCATGCTCCACCCGCCGGGTAGGAGTCATGCGCTGGCGGGCGAAGCCATGGCGGCGCGGCTTTCTGGGCTCCTTTTTCTCCAGCGCTTGCCGGCTGGAGTGCGGCTGATTACCCGGCATCCCCGACGACCCGCGCCGGTTGGGACGGGATTCCAGAACCCCAATCCGCCTTTGCAAATCGGCAATGACTGCCCGCTGGCCGGCAATTATCTCCAGCAGAGTTTCGCGACTCGCCGCGTTCAGGTCTAGTTCAGTGTCCACCTCCCTGGTATGCCACAACTCCCCCGGCCATGCCAGCGTTTTTCCAACGGCTTTGAGCCAATTCACCTCATCAAGTCTGAACAGTTACGATTAGGTTCCGGTTCTATGTCAATCATACTAAGCCCCTATATACTTATTGCGTTATTATTTGTTAGCAACCAGCAAAAGTGGGACACATTGGGAGCCGAGAGATCAGGGGCTGGATGGAGGTCTGGTGAGCTCCCTAAGGGCCCTGTTGTAGCGTCGTCGCCGTTCGGTGGTTTGAGCCTTCACCTCCTTCCTGCGTTGTAGGATCTCTTGCAGTCTTCCCTTGAGCACGTCTGATGGTGTCACGTTGCCCAGAGCCTTGTGATAGCGCCGGTAGTTGTAGTAGCTGACGAAGGCCGCGATAGCAGCCTCAAGGTCTGAGGTGGTACCCAAAAACTAGACAACTGGCTAAGAGAGAGTCCAGCTCCTAAAATAACCGACAACTAACCGACGTGAAGGAGCAGGACATGAAGCAGACGAGGAATAAGCACAGTCCGGCGTTCAAGGCCAAGGTGGCCCTGGCCGCCCTTGCGGGGGAAGAGACCATCGCCCAGCTGGCCAGCCGATTTGAGGTCCATCCCAGTCAGATTCACGCCTGGAAAAGGGCCCTGGTGGAAGGAGCCCCGGAGCTATTTGCCACCAATCAGAAATCCCAGGAGAAAGCCAAGGAAGCTCAGATTAACCACCTCTACCGGCACATCGGCCAGCTGAAGGTGGAACGCGATTTTTTGTCGGAAAGGTCCGGTCTATGAGTCGCAGCATACGGCGAGCCATGATAGACCGAGACCACCAGCAGCTGTCTTTGGTGCGTCAATGTATCCTGCTGGACGTCAGCCGGGCCTCGGTGTACTACCGGCCGGTACCGACCAGGGCAGAAGACCTGGAGTTGATGGCCCTGATGGACCGTCAGTATTTGAAGACCCCCTTCTACGGCTCCAGGAAGATGAAGGCCTGGCTGCTGCAACAGGGCTATCTGGTGAGCCGAAAAAGGGTTCGAAGGCTGATGCGGTTGATGGGTCTGGAAGCCATCTACCGGCGTCCCAACACCAGCAAACCAGCGCCGGGACACCGGATCTTTCCCTATCTGTTGAAGGGAGTGGAGGTTAATCGGGTCGACCAGGTCTGGGCCGCGGACATCACCTACATCCCCATGGCGAAGGGCTTCCTGTACCTGGTGGCCATCATGGACTGGCACAGCCGGCACGTGCTGGCCTGGAAGCTCTCCAACACCATGGACACCAGCTTCTGCGTGGCGGCGTTGGAGGAAGCCCTGGGTAAGGGACGACCGGAGATATTCAACACCGACCAGGGGAGTCAGTTCACCAGTGAGGCCTTTACCCAGACGTTGCAGGAGCAGAGGGTCCAGGTCAGCATGGATGGTAAGGGTAGGTACCTGGACAACATCTTCGTGGAGCGGCTGTGGCGGAGCATCAAGTACGAGGAGGTGTATCTGAAAGCTTACCAGACCGTCGCCGAGGCCCGAACTGGGATCAATGCCTACCTGGAGTTCTACAACCGGCAGAGGCCTCACCAGGCTTTGGGCTACCGGACCCCAGCAGAGGTGTACCAACATGGCCAGGAAGAAAGGGGAGCAGCAGCTGAAGAAGCAGGGCTGCCATCGGGCTTGGTGAAACCTAGCGCAGGGGTGGGAGACTCTCTTAATTTAGCCCTCGTGCTGTCTTAATAATGGGGTCCACCTTAGTCGGCGGGCAACTCATAAGGCACCTGGTTGACGTCCCGTTTGATGGTCTGGTGGTAGCGCTCCAGCTTCCCGTTGGTCTGAGGGTGGAAAGGAGTTGCTAGGATGTGCTTGATGCCAACCATCCCCAGGTAGTCCCTGAATGCTCTTGAGACATAGCCTGGACCGTTGTCACTCAGCAGCCTGGTGCGGTCTGTGACTGGAACTGGTCACGTCCCGTCAAGTGGTGTAAGAGTGCGTCATCGTGTTGATGTTGTTTAGGTGGCTGTCGCCTCCGCGAGATCGGCTTCTGGAAGAGCTTCGTTGAAGGTCAGCGCGACAGGTGTGATGTATCGACGGCCAACGGCCCATTCGTCGTGCTGCTCAGCGAGGACGGCGCCAACGAGGCGGCGCACGGCCGGCCGGTTAGGGAAGATGCCCACCACATCGGTGCGTCGCCGGATCTCCTTGTTGAGACGCTCCTGTGGGTTGTTGGACCAGATCTTCTTCCAGTGGGCGAGTGGGAAGCTGGAGAAGGCCAGGACGTCGGGTCCGGCCTCGTCCAGTAGAGAGGCGACCTGAGGGAACCGGTTCTGGAGTTGATCGGTCACCCTGTCGAGCTGGGCGTGTACCTCATCGGGGGAGGGTTGCTGGTAGATGGTGCGCACCATGGTGGCTACCCATGGCTGGGCGCGCCTGGGGACCCGAGTGAGCAGGTTGGTCATGAAGTGGGTGCGGCACCGTTGCCAGCTGGCTCCGCCGAAGACTGCGGCGATGGCGCCTCGGAGTCCCTGATGAGCGTCCGATACCACCAGCTCCACCCCGCTGAGGCCCCTGGCGGACAGCGAGCGTAGGAAGGCCAGCCAGAAGGCGCCGTCCTCACTGGTACCCACGTCCATCCCAATGATTTTCCGCTTGCCCTCGCCATTGACCGCCGTCGCCACCACCACGCTGACGTTGACGATCCTGCTGGCCTCCCTGACCTTCTGGGTCAGTGCGTCCAGCCACAGGTAGGGGTAGGGTCCAGCGTCCAGCGGACGGCCCATGAAGCCATCCACCACCACGTCCAGTTCCTGACAGATGCGCGACACCTGGCTCTTGGAGATACCCTCACACCCCAGGGCTTTGACCAGATCGTCCACCCGCCTTGTGGATACCCCTTCCACGTAGGCCTGCTGGATCACAGCCAGCAGAGCTCGCTCGCTGCGACGCCGTGGCTCCAGCAGGCTCGGGAAGTAGCTCCCCTCTCGAAGCTTCGGGATGTGCAGATCCATCGTCCCTACACGGGTATCCCACGCCCGGGACCGATACCCGTTGCGCTGGGTCACCCGCTCAGGGCTGCGTTCTCCATACTCAGCACCGATCCTCGATGACACCTCCGCATCCATGATCCCCTCTACCAGCACTCTCAGTGCCTCCCGTAGGAAGTCCACGTCACCGTCCATTCCCCCCTTGCGCAATAGCTCCAGCAGGTCCATCCTTTCCTTGACCACTGTTGTCCTCCTTTCTCGAGCTTTCTTCTTTGCCCGCTAAGGATGACGCGGTGGTCTCTCTTTCTCCAGACCCTCTCCCTCTTACACCACTTCCTGGGACTCTACTTGCTGGTCGTGTCCACAGCATCCTGGACCACCTCGATGAAGGAGTCGGCCGTCATATCTTGCTGAAGCCTGTGAGCCAGGATAAAGCGGGAGTAGTCGTCCATGACGGTGACCAGGTAGTAGTAGCCCCAACCAAGCACCCTGAAGTATGAGGCATCGGTGGCCCACATCTGGTGAGGCCCTGTGGTCTTGCGGTGGTACTCCTTCCCCGCGGCCAACCGCATCTCAGGCCTCTTCACTAGGCCCTCCCTGCCCAGGATACGGTAGACGCTGGACTCTGAGACTGAGAAGCCCTGGTTGTCGGTGATCCACGCGGCCAGCTGACGGCAGCTCAGTTCTGGCATCTCTCTGGCTGATAACAGGACTGAGCGTTCTTCCTGAATAGTAAGACGGTTCCATGGTGGCTGATCGCCTCCTGGTCGGTCCTCAAGTCCTTGTTGGTCTTGGCGTCTGAGCCACCGGTAGTAGGTGCTCTTAGGGATGCCCAGCTCTCTGATGGACCTTTCGCTTGGGGAGGGGAGACGAGGATACTTTGGTAACTACCTCTGCCTTCTCCGGGGCGCTCATCCGCTGGTACCGGTGGCGTCCTGGGGCACTGGGATAGCCGTTTTTTTGAGACGGTACGCCTCCAGCGACAGATCGGCCACTAGCTCCTTGAGTTCCCCGTTCTCTCGCTTGAGCTGCCCTACCCATGCTGAGTGGCGTCCCGAACCGAGTCACAGGTCAACCTCTCCTTGCCCGCCTCCATGAATTCTTTGGTCCACGAGTAGTAGGAGTGGGGCTTGATCCCCTCCCGCCGGCACAGGTCGTTGACTGTGACCTCGCGGCGGAAGCCCTCCAGAACAATTCGGATCTTCTCTTCCGAGGTGTACTTACGTCGGGCAGCCGCCTTCACTGTGCGGACGAAAGACCTGGTCTGCTCGCTTCGTTCCTCGGCAGCCTCTGCTTTGCTTACTTCTAATTGGGACACATCTGCTCCTTTCTGTGGGTAGCTCTACCCTCATTTCAGGAGCTCACACCACCCTCCGACTCTCGGGTTTTCCTACCCTTATATGTGTCCCATTATCGCTGACGGTCTACAATTATTATTATCGTCGTCGTCGTCGATGTGTTGGTTGTAGGCGGGTTACTGCTTTACTTCGTGATCAAGCGGGCAGGACCGCCTTCACTGGAGCCCCCTGACTAGAGCCTCCCGCCGGTTCCAGTGCTTCGGGACCAGTTGCGACTAACTCACAGACCCAACTATTGGGCGTTGCCCGTGTGTCCTTCAAAGGTGCTCCCATATAAACAGGCGGACCAGTTTCACCATCGGTCCGCCTGTCCAAAGGAAGCCAACAACAGGGGTATCAGGGCCGTTGGCGTTATTTCTTGCCGGTCTCCCGTATGGCCAAGGCCCTGGGTTCGACCTCATTTTCAACCTTGGAAATGATAAGCTGCTGGTCCAGTTCGGCCACCACCCCCGGATAGCCTGCCCGCTCTATCATGCCCGGCAGATTGCCTCCCTTGAACTGGTCCAGGGTCCACCGCAGGGTGTCGGGGGCTAGGGTGGTGTCCCAATAGATCCTCACATCCTTGTTCCTGGGTCCGTAATGGTAATGGGGAGCCCTATCGAAACAGTCGAAAGCCAGGAGTTCAATCTCATGGCCAGCCACATCGCCTAGCACGTGGATGGCCAGGCCTCCGTCGTTCAGCGCCGGGACGTCCCTCATCTCAATACCGAACCGGATGTTGCCCGCCTCGATGACTTCGTCACCTCGGTTATGGGTCACCGTCCTTCTATCCTTGCCGGCCATTTCCCTCGCGATAGTCTCCGCTTCGCTCAGCTTCGTCGCCACAATGGTGGCCTGCTGGTAGTTGTTCAGCCGGTCCGCAATCTCATCGTAGCCCGCTCTCCTGAGCATTTCGGGCAGCCTGGTGCGAAGCTGGGTTAGGGTCCAGCCGATGGGGTTGCCGGCCGTGGTCTTGTCCATAAACAGCCTCTCGTTCTTCTTGGCCGGGCCGTAGTGGTAGTGGGGCTGCTGGTCGAAGCAGTCGAAACGGAGAACCTCCACTTCTCTGCCGTCGATGTCCGCCAAGACCTCGATGGATAAGCCCTGGTCTTCCATGATTTCCTGGCGGTACTGTAAGGCGAATTTCACCGCACCGGCATCCAACACGGTCCTTCGCGTCTGCTGCATCATGGCCTGCCTCCTCTAAATATGGAATTCAGACCGCAGGCCCGCCCCAGTTACGGATTGAGGCGGGCCTACAGGGGCCTTGGCCCACATTATAGCCCAGTTAGCGCCAACGGTAAACAAAGTCAGGTGGCGGCGTGGAATCAAGCGGCTACCCCTTTACCAGGCCAAATATATCGGCCTCAGGGCCGGAACTTGCAGCGCCCCGGCCTGGACTCTGTCCACTCACGGTTGCTGGTACTTTCGGGCGTGCCGAAGGTACCGGGTCAGGGTCGGCAAACAGCTCTGGGTCGGCGTAATCGGGCTCCCGGACGGTGGGATCGTTGAGCCAGTAGCTGGCCTCCAGAGCGATGCCGTTGGGGTCGGTGAAATAGATGGAGTGAATTATTCGATGGTCCACCACTCTTGTAACATCCACCCCGTTCTGTTCGAGTCTTTCTTTTAATTCGAGCAGGACTTCCTCGCTCTCCACGTTAAAGGAAACATGGTCGAACTGGACTCGGCCTCCAGTAGGGGCGCCCGCGGGCTTGTGAAACTCCTCCACCATGCCGGGCCACTCGAAGAAGGCTATGGTGTTGGCGTCCCCCAAAGCGAAGAAGTAATGGCGATAGGGATAGAGACCGGGCCGGTTGCCAGTGGTGGCTACCAAGGACATGCCGAGCACGTCACGGTAAAATTTGACTGTCTTTTCCATGTCTCCTGTTACCGTCGCCAGGTGATTTATCCCTTTGAACTTCACCATACGGTTACCTCCTTGGTTTCCTGGTTATCCTGCACAGCTTGATTATAGCAAACGGCCCGGACTTACAGGTGATGCAGGTGGCCCGTAGCCCTGACCGGTGTCCTAGGCCTCGCCAGGTGGAGGAGGCTGCCACATATATTGCTGCCCCGTAGCAACCGCGTGGATGAGCTCCTCCAGGTCCGGTTGCTGCGGCTGGGGTCGTGCATCCCCCTGGGGGATCCCACGAATCAATTCGAACGCGGCGGAGATCTCGGGCCGGCGGATGACCGGGGTATGACAAGCAGCCACGACCTGGATGTCCAGCCCCTGTACGCGGTCCACGTGCCGCTGGTATTTGCCAGGGTCCAACATCTGGAACCAGGGGCTGTTCAAGCGATTGAAAAACTCCAGGCCGAACTTCCAAGCCGCGGCATCGAGCTGGCTGATGTCGTCCATGGGCCCCGGCAGTGGGGTCGCGAAGGAATCGACGGCCCAGTACACGCCGGTACGGTCGTCGTAGAGGCCCCGGGTCACCGGCGAATCAAAAAGGGGCGGAGTAATCGCCGTCAACGTACGATCGCCGGCACTCCAGGACTGGCCGTCGTTGACCCACCGGCACCGCTCTAAGGGAAAGTTGAAGGCATTCGTGTGGCGCTCGATCATGAACCAGGTCGATATCAGCTTGGCATTGGGGCAGGCTTCCATGAGCTCAAGAAAGTTACCCGCATGGTCGACGTCATCATGGGACAGGAAGACCCAACGAACATCACCCGGGTCGACGATTGAAAATACATCCTTGAGCCACTGCTCACGATTTGCGGGGGTGCCGGTATCGACGATTATCGGTTCCCTCCCCTTGATTACCAGTGAGTTCAGATAGACCCAGAGCGGTCCTATCATCGCCTCCTGTATTTGCTGGATGAGCCACGTGTCGTCGGCGATCTTGAGGGGCGGGTGGTGGACTTCGGGCTTCAAAGGTTCAAACGACATGACACCTCCTTCTTGTAAATAATAGATTCAACGGAGCATGGGACTAGGCCGCCAACCACGAAAGGGCGAGAAGGCGACAGGAGAGTTCTCCGCATTAATAGTTGCCCTGCTCCCAATACCAGGACCACCGGCTATGGCAGGTCAACCGCCACAATCGTCAGAGGTAGTCCTGCCAGAGGGTTCTGGATAGAGTATCCCTACTGGCTGGGGACCACACCAAGCTGTTGCATCATATTGAGATCTTCGGCGATCCCCCAGTGCTCGATTGCTTTACCCCGAATCCACCGAAGGACACCGATGGACGGCGTGAGGACAGCGGAAGGGGGTGGGTGAGGGAGCTACAGGGGAGATGGGAGGGCGGCGGAGGGTCTTCAGTCGCCGCACAGGGCCCCTAAGGCCCTATGCGGGAGTTGCGATGCGCGGGATGGCGAGAGGATACGCAGCAGGGGACTCTCGCGACCGGGGTGGCGCGAGATTGCGGGGACGTTGGGTCAGTTGCAGGCTGGCCGTCAGGCCGGGAATGGAATGGCTTGCAGCCGGGCCAAGGCGCGACTGAACTGGGTTTCCCAAGGCCAGCGCCGGGGGAGATGCAAAGTGAGGCGGCGCGCCGAGCGGGTGATCCGTCCCACCAGAGCGAAGACCCGTCGCCTGAGGGTCTTGGTGATCAGGGTCCCCTCGCCCAGACCAATCCGCGCCGTCCAGCGGGCCAGGTTATGCGCCATCACCTGTACCGCCAGCCAGGCGCCGTTGGCGGCGAAGCGCCCCGACGGCATGTGGTTCAGCCCGACGCCGTACTTGAGGTCGCGTATGGCGTTCTCGACCTCGGCGTGGCGGCGATGATCGGCCTCCAGTTCCAGCGTCTCCCCATCGCGGTCGGTGATGAAGGCGTGATAGCTGTATCTGGCGAAGAGGGCGAGCTGGGAACCGGGCGTCGGCTTCACCCGCCGGACAATGAGCCGCACCGGCGGGGCGTCCGGCTTGGTCTGGAACGGGGTGTAAGTCGTCTCGGCGACATCGGCGGCGCCGTCCATCCAGTAGGGAATGGGAGTCCAGTCCTCCTCTGGTATCGCCTCGATCAGGTCCCGCAGGCTGGCGCGCTGGCGGATGGTGATAGAGAAGCGGACATCCATTTCCCGGCAGGCGGCAACGACAGTGTGGGCGTAGAAGCCGCTGTCGGCCCGCACCGTGAGTTGTCCCCTGGCCCCGCCGTAGCGCACCCGCCCCACCGTCTCACGCAGGAAGTGGGCCGCGCCACGGGCGGTGTTGGCCCGGCCCTCGCGCAGCCGGGACATCAGCACCTCGCCAGTGCCGGCGGCAATGGCCAGCAGCGGGTGATAGCCGCGGGCGCCGGTATAGCCGTGGTGGAGCGCTCCCTCCTTGGCCAGTCCATAGGTCTCGCAGATGGTCGAGTCCAGGTCGATGCTCAGGGGCGAGTCGCCGGGTCCGGCCCCAGCGGCCCAAGCCCGGGCCAACAACTGGCGGCTCACGCGGTCGAGTTGACGGACATGCCCCCACCGGAAGCTGCGCAGGAAGGTCCCCAGGGTGGATGGCGCCTTGACCACGCAGCCTAGAACACCGACCGTCCCACCAGCGCGCAGCGCATCGGCGTCGTCGATGCAGTCGCCGCCTGCCAGCGCGGAAGCGACCAGCGTCAGCATCTTGTCACCAGTGTTCGCCCGTCCCGGCGCTCCGCCGAGGTCAAGGTGATGGTCGACGAGTTCCCGCAGGCCCAGGTGCCGGGCTAGGGTGGCCGGCAGGAGCAGGCCGGCATTGGCCACCAGGCGATGGTCGTCAAAGAAGATGCGAATACGGTCGGGTTTGTTCTGTGGCAGCATCTATTGGGTGCTCTTTGTTTCCGGGCTGGTTTCTGTTCCAAAACCATTATCCCAGATTCAGAGGAGCACCCGCTGGCTTCTTCAAGGGCTGTCCCCAAGGACACGGATGGACGGCGTGAGGACAGCGGAAGGGGGTGGGTGAGGGAGCTACAGGGGAGATGGGAGGGCGGCGGAGGGTCTTCAGTCGCCGCACAGGGCCCCTAAGGCCATATGCGGGAGTTGCGATGCGCGGGATGGCGAGAGGATACGCAGCAGGGGACTCTCGAGACCGGGGTGGCGCGAGATTGCGGGGACGTTGGGTCAGTTGCAGGCTGGCCGTCAGGCCAGGAACGGAATGGCTTGCAGCCGGGCCAAGGCGCGACTGAACTGGGTTTCCCAAGGCCAGCGCCGGGGGAGATGCAAAGTGAGGCGGCGCGCCGAGCGGGTGATCCGCCCCACCAGAGCGAAGACCCGCCGCCTGAGGGTCTTGGTGATCACGGTCCCCTCGCCCAGACCAATCCGCGCCGTCCAGCGGGCCAGGTTATGCGCCATCACCTGGACCGCCAGCCAGGCGCCGTTGGCGGCGAAGCGCCCCGACGGCATGTGGTTCAGCCCGACGCCGTACTTGAGGTCGCGTATGGCGTTCTCGACCTCGGCGTGGCGGCGATGATCGGCCTCCAGTTCCAGCGTCTCCCCATCGCGGTCGGTGATGAAGGCGTGATAGCTGTATCTGGCGAAGAGGGCGAGCTGGGAACCGGGTGTCGGCTTCACCCGCCGGACAATGAGCCGCACCGGCGCGGCGTCCGGCTTGGTCTGGAACGGGGTGTAAGTCGTCTCGGCGACATCGGCGGCGCCGTCCATCCAGTAGGGAATGGGAGTCCAGTCCTCCTCTGGTATCGCCTCGATCAGGTCCCGCAGGCTGGCGCGCTGGCGGATGGTGATAGAGAAGCGGACATCCATTTCCCGGCAGGCGGCAACGACAGTGTGGGCGTAGAAGCCGCTGTCGGCCCGCACCGTGAGTTGTCCCCTGGCCCCGCCGTAGCGCACCCGCCCCACCGTCTCACGCAGGAAGTGGGCGGCGCCACGGGCGGTGTTGGCCCGGCCCTCGCGCAGCCGGGACATCAGCACCTCGCCGGTGCCGGCGGCAATGGCCAGCAGCGGGTGATAGCCGCGGGCGCCGGTATAGCCGTGGTGGCGCGCTCCCTCCTTGGCCAGTCCATAGGTCTCGCAGATGGTCGAGTCCAGGTCGATGCTCAGGGGCGAGTCGCCGGGTCCGGCCCCAGCGGCCCAGGCCCGGGCCAACAACTGGCGGCTCACGCGGTCGAGTTGACGGACATGCCCCCACCGGAAGCTGCGCAGGAAGGTCCCCAGGGTGGATGACGCCTTGACCACGCAGCCTAGAACACCGACCGTCCCACCAGCGCGCAGCGCATCGGCGTCGTCGATGCAGTCGCCGCCTGCCAGCGCGGAAGCGACCAGCGTCAGCATCTTGTCCCCAGTGTTCGCCCGTCCCGGCGCTCCGCCGAGGTCAAGGTGATGGTCGACGAGTTCCCGCAGGCCCAGGTGCCGGGCTAGGGTGGCCGGCAGGAGCAGGCCGGCATTGGCCACCAGGCGATGGTCGTCAAAGAGGATGCGAATACGGTCGGGTTTGTTCTGTGGCAGCATCTATTGGGTGCTCCTTGTTTCCGGGCTGGTTTCTGTTCCAAAACCATTATCCCAGATTCAGAGGAGCACCCGCTGGCTTCTTCAAGGGCTGTCCCCAAGGACACGGATGGACGGCGTGAGGACAGCGGAAGGGGGTGGGTGAGGGAGCTACAGGGGAGATGGCCTGGGCTCTTGGGGTAAATGGGAGGCCGGCGGACGGTCTTCAGTCGCCGCACAGGGCCCCTAAGGCCCTATGCGGGAGTTGCGATGCGCGGGATGGCGAGAGGATACGCAGCAGGGGACTCTCGCGACCGGGGTGGCGCGAGATTGCGGGGACGTTGGGTCAGTTGCAGGCTGGCCGTCAGGCCGGGAATGGAATGGCTTGCAGCCGGGCCAAGGCGCGACTGAACTGGGTTTCCCAAGGCCAGCGCCGGGGGAGATGCAAAGTGAGGCGGCGCGCCGAGCGGGTGATTCGTCCCACCAGAGCGAAGACCCGCCGCCTGAGGGTCTTGGTGATCACGGTCCCCTCGCCCAGACCAATCCGCGCCGTCCAGCGGGCCAGGTTATGCGCCATCACCTGTACCGCCAGCCAGGCGCCGTTGGCGGCGAAGCGCGCCGACGGCATGTGGTTCAGCCCGACGCCGTACTTGAGGTCGCGTATGGCGTTCTCGACCTCGGCGTGGCGGCGATGATCGGCCTCCAGTTCCAGCGTCTCCCCATCGCGGTCGGTGATGAAGGCGTGATAGCTGTATCTGGCGAAGAGGGCGAGCTGGGAACCGGGCGTCGGCTTCACCCGCCGGACAATGAGCCGCACCGGCGGGGCGTCCGGCTTGGTCTGGAACGGGGTGTAAGTCGTCTCGGCGACATCGGCGGCGCCGTCCATCCAGTAGGAAATGGGAGTCCAGTCCTCCTCTGGTATCGCCTCGATCAGGTCCCGCAGGCTGGCGCGCTGGCGGATGGTGATAGAGAAGCGGACATCCATTTCCCGGCAGGCGGCAACGACAGTGTGGGCGTAGAAGCCGCTGTCGGCCCGCACCGTGAGTTGTCCCCTGGCCCCGCCGTAGCGCACCCGCCCCACCGTCTCACGCAGGAAGTGGGCGGCGCCACGGGCGGTGTTGGCCCGGCCCTCGCGCAGCCGGGACATCAGCACCTCGCCGGTGCCGGCGGCAATGGCCAGCAGCGGGTGATAGCCGCGGGCGCCGGTATAGCCGTGGTGGAGCGCTCCCTCCTTGGCCAGTCCATAGGTCTCGCAGATGGTCGAGTCCAGGTCGATGCTCAGGGGCGAGTCGCCGGGTCCGGCCCCAGCGGCCCAGGCCCGGGCCAACAACTGGCGGCTCACGCGGTCGAGTTGACGGACATGCCCCCACCGGAAGCTGCGCAGGAAGGTCCCCAGGGTGGATGGCGCCTTGACCACGCAGCCTAGAACACCGACCGTCCCACCAGCGCGCAGCGCATCGGCGTCGTCGATGCAGTCGCCGCCTGCCAGCGCGGAAGCGACCAGCGTCAGCATCTTGTCCCCAGTGTTCGCCCGTCCCGGCGCTCCGCCGAGGTCAAGGTGATGGTCGACGAGTTCCCGCAGGCCCAGGTGCCGGGCTAGGGTGGCCGGCAGGAGCAGGCCGGCATTGGCCACCAGGCGATGGTCGTCAAAGAGGATGCGCATACGGTCGGGTTTGTTCTGTGGCAGCATCTATTGGGTGCTCTTTGTTTCCGGGCTGGTTTCTGTTCCAAAACCATTATCCCAGATTCAGAGGAGCACCCTCTGGCTTCTTCAAGGGCTGTCCCCAAGGACACGGATGGACGGCGTGAGGACAGCGGAAGGGGGTGGGTGAGGGAGCTACAGGGGAGATGGGAGGGCGGCGGAGGGTCTTCAGTCGCCGCACAGGGCCCCTAAGGCCCTATGCGGGAGTTGCGATGCGCGGGATGGCGAGAGGATACGCAGCAGGGGACTCTCGAGACCGGGGTGGCGCGAGATTGCGGGGACGTTGGGTCAGTTGCAGGCTGGCCGTCAGGCCAGGAACGGAATGGCTTGCAGCCGGGCCAAGGCGCGACTGAACTGGGTTTCCCAAGGCCAGCGCCGGGGGAGATGCAAAGTGAGGCGGCGCGCCGAGCGGGTGATCCGCCCCACCAGAGCGAAGACCCGCCGCCTGAGGGTCTTGGTGATCACGGTCCCCTCGCCCAGACCAATCCGCGCCGTCCAGCGGGCCAGGTTATGCGCCATCACCTGGACCGCCAGCCAGGCGCCGTTGGCGGCGAAGCGCCCCGACGGCATGTGGTTCAGCCCGACGCCGTACTTGAGGTCGCGTATGGCGTTCTCGACCTCGGCGTGGCGGCGATGATCGGCCTCCAGTTCCAGCGTCTCCCCATCGCGGTCGGTGATGAAGGCGTGATAGCTGTATCTGGCGAAGAGGGCGAGCTGGGAACCGGGTGTCGGCTTCACCCGCCGGACAATGAGCCGCACCGGCGGGGCGTCCGGCTTGGTCTGGAACGGGGTGTAAGTCGTCTCGGCGACATCGGCGGCGCCGTCCATCCAGTAGGGAATGGGAGTCCAGTCCTCCTCTGGTATCGCCTCGATCAGGTCCCGCAGGCTGGCGCGCTGGCGGATGGTGATAGAGAAGCGGACATCCATTTCCCGGCAGGCGGCAACGACAGTGTGGGCGTAGAAGCCGCTGTCGGCCCGCACCGTGAGTTGTCCCCTGGCCCCGCCGTAGCGCACCCGCCCCACCGTCTCACGCAGGAAGTGGGCGGCGCCACGGGCGGTGTTGGCCCGGCCCTCGCGCAGCCGGGACATCAGCACCTCGCCGGTGCCGGCGGCAATGGCCAGCAGCGGGTGATAGCCGCGGGCGCCGGTATAGCCGTGGTGGCGCGCTCCCTCCTTGGCCAGTCCATAGGTCTCGCAGATGGTCGAGTCCAGGTCGATGGTCAGGGGCGAGTCGCCGGGTCCGGCCCCAGCGGCCCAGGCCCGGGCCAACAACTGGCGGCTCACGCGGTCGAGTTGACGGACATGCCCCCACCGGAAGCTGCGCAGGAAGGTCCCCAGGGTGGATGACGCCTTGACCACGCAGCCTAGAACACCGACCGTCCCACCAGCGCGCAGCGCATCGGCGTCGTCGATGCAGTCGCCGCCTGCCAGCGCGGAAGCGACCAGCGTCAGCATCTTGTCCCCAGTGTTCGCCCGTCCCGGCGCTCCGCCGAGGTCAAGGTGATGGTCGACGAGTTCCCGCAGGCCCAGGTGCCGGGCTAGGGTGGCCGGCAGGAGCAGGCCGGCATTGGCCACCAGGCGATGGTCGTCAAAGAGGATGCGAATACGGTCGGGTTTGTTCTGTGGCAGCATCTATTGGGTGCTCCTTGTTTCCGGGCTGGTTTCTGTTCCAAAACCATTATCCCAGATTCAGAGGAGCACCCTCTGGCTTCTTCAAGGGCTGTCCCCAAGGACGTCCTTCGGTGGATTCGGGCTTAGCCCGAATCCACCGAAGGACACGAATGGACGGCGTGAGGACAGCGGAAGGGGGTGGGTGAGGGAGCTACAGGGGAGATGGCCTGGGCTCTTGGGGTAAATGGGAGGCCGGCGGACGGTCTTCAGTCGCCGCACAGGGCCCCTAAGGCCCTATGCGGGAGTTGCGATGCGCGGGATGGCGAGAGGATACGCAGCAGGGGACTCTCGAGACCGGGGTGGCGCGAGATTGCGGGGACGTTGGGTCAGTTGCAGGCTGGCCGTCAGGCCGGGAATGGAATGGCTTGCAGCCGGGCCAAGGCGCGACTGAACTGGGTTTCCCAAGGCCAGCGCCGGGGGAGATGCAAAGTGAGGCGGCGCGCCGAGCGGGTGATTCGTCCCACCAGAGCGAAGACCCGCCGCCTGAGGGTCTTGGTGATCACGGTCCCCTCGCCCAGACCAATCCGCGCCGTCCAGCGGGCCAGGTTATGCGCCATCACCTGTACCGCCAGCCAGGCGCCGTTGGCGGCGAAGCGCCCCGACGGCATGTGGTTCAGCCCGACGCCGTACTTGAGGTCGCGTATGGCGTTCTCGACCTCGGCGTGGCGGCGATGATCGGCCTCCAGTTCCAGCGTCTCCCCATCGCGGTCGGTGATGAAGGCGTGATAGCTGTATCTGGCGAAGAGGGCGAGCTGGGAACCGGGTGTCGGCTTCACCCGCCGGACAATGAGCCGCGCCGGCGGGGCGTCCGGCTTGGTCTGGAACGGGGTGTAAGTCGTCTCGGCGACATCGGCGGCGCCGTCCATCCAGTAGGAAATGGGAGTCCAGTCCTCCTCTGGTATCGCCTCGATCAGGTCCCGCAGGCTGGCGCGCTGGCGGATGGTGATAGAGAAGCGGACATCCATTTCCCGGCAGGCGGCAACGACAGTGTGGGCGTAGAAGCCGCTGTCGGCCCGCACCGTGAGTTGTCCCCTGGCCCCGCCGTAGCGCACCCGCCCCACCGTCTCACGCAGGAAGTGGGCGGCGCCACGGGCGGTGTTGGCCCGGCCCTCGCGCAGCCGGGACATCAGCACCTCGCCGGTGCCGGCGGCAATGGCCAGCAGCGGGTGATAGCCGCGGGCGCCGGTATAGCCGTGGTGGCGCGCTCCCTCCTTGGCTAGTCCATAAGTCTCGCAGATGGTCGAGTCCAGGTCGATGCTCAGGGGCGAGTCGCCGGGTCCGGCCCCAGCGGCCCAGGCCCGGGCCAACAACTGGCGGCTCACGCGGTCGAGTTGACGGACATGCCCCCACCGGAAGCTGCGCAGGAAGGTCCCCAGGGTGGATGGCGCCTTGACCACGCAGCCTAGAACACCGACCGTCCCACCAGCGCGCAGCGCATCGGAGTCGTCGATGCAGTCGCCGCCTGCCAGCGCGGAAGCGACCAGCGTCAGCATTTTGTCCCCAGTGTTCGCCCGTCCCGGCGCTCCGCCGAGGTCAAGGTGATGGTCGACGAGTTCCCGCAGGCCCAGGTGCCGGGCTAGGGTGGCCGGCAGGAGCAGGCCGGCATTGGCCACCAGGCGATGGTCGTCAAAGAGGATGCGGATACGGTCGGGTTTGTTCTGTGGCAGCATCTATTGGGTGCTCCTTGTTTCCGGGCTGGTTTCTGTTCCAAAACCATTATCCCAGATTCAGAGGAGCACCCTCTGGCTTCTTCAAGGACTGTCCCCAAGGACGTCCTTCGGTGGATTCGGGGTAAGGTCAACGAAGTCCTCCGCGATGAATTTCCCCATTTCGTTGATTTTGTATTTATTGATTATTTCTTCTACGAAGCTGCGGTAGAGAGCCTTATTTTCTTCAGACATGTCGCTAGCCTCCTGAATGTTAATCCGGATTCCACGGACTTCCCGGACTCCAATGTTCCTAGAAGCGGGACCTGCTGTCAAGTGTCCGATGCAGGGCTATGGCTCCGAGCCTGAAATGTCTGCTCAATGATTGTGGACTGGGCCCTCGATCTGGTGATAGGCTGTGGGTCGTGGGATCACTGGAAGTAGAGGGGTAAAGCTGAACATAGAATCATGATTCGCACCAGATTTCTGACGGCAATTCCCTACCCCGGGGTGGTAGTTGGCCTGTGGATGGTAATAACGATAGTTCTTGCCTTCCCAGGGCCGGGATTCGGGGTCTTGTTCCCCTTTATTCAGGAGGACCTTCAGGCCACCCGGCTGCAATTGGGCCTGATCGGCGCAGGACTGACTGCGGGTGGGGGCGCTACGGTACTGTTGCTGGGGTGGCTGGTTGACGTGGTGGGTGTACGGCGGGTGGAGGCTGTGGCGTTGTTATGGCTGGCTGCGGCCCTCCTCCTATTCTCCCAGATCCAGCATGTGTGGCAAGGTGTACTTGTGGCTGTTTTAATAGGGACTGGTCGCATCTCCTCCCTGCCAGCCGTAAACCGGGCCATTATGGACTGGGTGCCTCAGCGAATGCGAGCCGGTGCCATGGGCACAATCGAGGCCAGTATAACCGCCGGTGCGATTATCGCTGCGGTACTGTTGACCTACCTGGCCTTGGCCCATGGCTGGCGCACGGGCGTAATGGTCGTGGCCATTATCATCGGAGCAGTAAGCATAGCGTTCATCGCCATCTACCGGGACAAGCCCAGCGGCCAAATTGACGGTGGTATTCAAACCAAATCCAGGGGGAAGTTTGGTCAGGTGGCCTCCAACCAGCAGATCTGGCTGGTTGCCTTCGTTGGCATTAGTGTTGGAGCACCCCTTAATATCATTGGCACCTATCTGGTCCTATTCCTGAGGGAACATCTGGATATGTCGCCGGGAGGGGCTGGAGGTCTATTGGCCATTGCCATGGCCGGTGGAGTTATAGGCCGCGTTGGCTGGTGCCTGGTCAGCGACTTTTTTCTAAATGGGCGTCGGGTGGGACTCTTGGCTCTCCTGGGAGCCCTGGCCGTGGCATCTCTGTCGTTAATGGCCTTACTACCTTCGGATGCCTCACTAATACTGGCTTCCTTGTTGGTTTTTATAATTGGGATTACTATCGTGGGACGGACGGGCCTGCTGGTCGTTCTCATAGCCGAGTTGGCCGGGCCTGGGCTGACTGGGACGGCAATGGGTTTCGCTTCCACAATGTGGATATTCGGAGGTATCGGGTTCATACCCCTCTTTGGCTTCATTGTGGATCAGACCGATTCCTACGCCATGGGGTGGTGGATGACGGCGGCGATGGCGGGGACCGGCACTTTGATGATGGGCTTTCTTAGAGAGCGTGAACGTCCAAATTGACCATCTGCCCATCCAAACCAAAGAGATTATCATGCCGGCACCACCCCTGCTTTGACGGCCCCCAGGGGTGGTGCTAAACTCTCGCCTGTAATCCATACGGCTTCACTTTCGGGCAAACCATTTGAAATGGCCGATGTATGGAAAGGGGCGTACACCGGATGGGGCAATGCAACACAATATATTAATTGGGAGAAGATTATGGGCAACGTGACCGGCCCCATAAAGCAGGCCTTTGTTGACTTACCCCAGGGCCAAATCCATTACCGGCATGCGGGAGACGGTCCGCCCCTCCTCCTTCTGCACCCTACCAGCTTCTCCTCTGAGGCGTACCTGGAGATTATGCCGATTCTCGCAGCCCGGTTCAGGGTTATCGCCATGGACAGGTTCGGCCATGGTGGATCAGACCCACCCCCTGAGGGCGTCACCGTCGAGGACCTGGCCACCGCAGTTGTAGATTTCCTGGATGCTCTCGGCGTCGGCCTGACCTCTATTTTGGGCGGGCACACGGGGTCGTATGAAGCAATAGAGGTGGCCGCCTCCCATCCCCAACGGGTAAATAAGTTGGTGCTCATGGGGGGCCCCAACTGGAGCGAAGAGCAACGATCCAAGATCCTGAGCCAGCAGGCCATGGTGCCAAAGATGGACGGTTCGCACATGATGGATATGTGGCGATGGCGTAGAGAGTTGGTAGGCCCATCCACAGCGCCGGAGTTATTGAACAGGGAGGTGGTGGCGACGCTCTTGAGCCTAAGCAGCTCGATGCAGATCAGGCACTCGATGGTCCGCCACTATATCGACAAGAAATTACCTATGGTGCAGGCGCCGACCCTGTTTTTGTGCGGTGAGCAGAGCTACAACGTACTACACGTGGAGCATCATAGATCCTTGATGT
The DNA here is from genome assembly GCA_965225925.1 of Dehalococcoidia bacterium. GTDB lineage: Bacteria > Chloroflexota > Dehalococcoidia > Lucifugimonadales > JAGWBF01 > CBDDBY01. The sequence goes on from CBDDBY010000005.1 coordinate 2,421,176, forward strand.
CACCAACCACGCCGGTGGAGACAGCAGTCATCAAAGACACGGGAAATTCCGCCGCCATGGAGAAACCAGAAGAGTTTGCTCGGATACTGATGGACTTTTTGGCGAAGCCATAGTGGAGTTGGTCGAGGTAGCGGTGAGGGACTAGGCTAATCTGTTCCAGAGGTGGAGACTTACTCTTAAAGTTGCAGTTGATCTCGTACCTGGTATTAACCGCTCCCACCTATTGGATTTCGCGGTAATCCGGCGTTCAGTTCAACCAGATTGCCATTGCCGTCCTCGCAAAATACTTGAGGCAAGGCGCCTGCCCCTCTGACGTAAGGCATGCCTTCGGCCGCCAACTCTTTGATAATGTCGCCCAGTCCTTCCTCCGGGATGAACGCTATGTGCCGCCCTTCCCCTCCCCTGGGGATTGAGGTCACGTTCCTCAGGCAGTGGTGCCAATTCACCGGAGACCGAGATGCGTAATTCGTTATTCCCGATTACATACCATAGTCCAGTACGTGTCCCACCGGGTTCGGTAACTCCTGCAAGCCCAGAATCCTGCCATAGAAGTTCTTGGCCGATTCCAGGTCGCTTGCTGCAACAAAGGCGTGGTGTAGTTGCTTTGTTTTGAGCATTTTCTGATGTTCTCCTTCACAGATGTTTCAAGGCGTCCCTGTCACACCTTGAAGGGGTTGGTGCCTTGCCGGCATTTCTTAAATCAAGCCCAGGGGTCCACCCACAACCCCGACAAAAACGATGGTACGAGCACTCCAGAAACCTGTCAATCACGCCTTGAGTCTTTGACGGCCCTGGGGGACGGTGCTAAACTCGCATCCATGATGGATGGGTCCTTAATTTGGCGCCAGGTGTTTGAAAATGGTGATGGCTATAATGCGAGTCTTGGATGGCGGACAGTAGTTTACCCCGAATCCACCGATGGACAGGGATGGACGGCGTGAGGACAGCGGAAGGGGGTGAGGGAGTTACAGGCGCGATGATCCGGGCTCGCATTTGGGTAGACGGGAGGTTGGCGGGCGGTCTGCAGGCGCTTTTGGGGGCACCGATGGCGGCCTACAGTGGCTGTGGCGAGCGAGATGGCGGGATAGGACACGGCAAGAGGCGCTCGCGGACTGGGCTGGCGCGAGTTTGCGGGGACGTTGGGTTGGCTGGCGGGTCAGTGGCGGACGGGCGCCGTCAGGCTGGGAGTGGAATGGCTCGCAGTCGGGCCAGGGCGCGGCTGAACTGCTCCTCCCAGGGCCAGCGCCGGGGAAGATGCAGGGTCAATCGGCGTGCCGAGCGGGTGATCCGTCCGGCCAAGGCAAAGACCCGTCGTCTGAGGGTCTTGGTGGTCACGATCTGCTGACCCAGGCCGATGCGGGCTGTCCAGCGGGCCAGGTTGTGCGCCATCACCTGTACCGCCAGCCAGGCGCCGTTGGCGGCGAAGCGGCCCGAGGGGAGATGGTTCAGCCCCACGCCGTACTTGAGGTCGCGTATCGCATTCTCGATCTCGGCGTGACGGCGATGATCGGCCTCCAGTTCCAGCGTCTCCCCGTCCCGGTCGGTGATGAAGCCGTGATAGCTGTAGGTGGCGAAGAGAGCCAGTTGAGAACCGGGCGCCGGCTTCACCCGCCGGACGATGAGCCGTACCGGCGCGGCGTCCGCCTCGGCCTGGAACGGGGTGTAGGTGGTCTCGGCCACATCGGCGGCGCCGTCCATCCAGTAGGGAATGGGAGTCCAGTCCTCCTCTGGTATCGCCTCGATCAGGTCCCGCAGGCTGGCGCGCTGGCGGATGGCGATGGAGAAGCGGACATCCATTTCCCGGCGGCAGACGGCGACCACGGCGTGGGTATAGAAGCCGCTGTCGGCCCGCACCGTGAGTTGGCCCCTGGCTCCGCAGTAGCGCACCCGCCCCACCGTTTCACGCAGGAAGTGGGCAGCGCCGCGGGCGGTGTTGGCCCGGCCCTCGCGCAGGCGGGCCAACAGCACGTCGCCGGTGCCGGACCCGGCGACGGCCAGCAGCGGGTGATAGCCGCGGGCGCCGGTATAGCCGTGGTGGCGGGCGCCCTCCTTGGCCAGTCCGTAGGTCTCGCAGATCGTCGAATCAAGGTCGATGGTGAATGGTGCGTCGCCGGGTCCGGCACCGGCCTTCCAGACCCGGGCCAGCAACTCGCGGCTCACCCGGTCCAGTTGGCGGACATGGCCCCACCTGAAGCTGCGCAGGAACGTGCCCAGGGTGGAGGGAGCCTTAGCCGTGAAACCGAACACGCGGGCGGTCCCGCCGGCGCGCAGCACATCGGCGTCGTCGATGCAATCTCCGCCAGCTAGGGCGGAGGCCACCAGGGTCATCATCTTGTCGCCGGTGTTCGCCCGGCCCGGCGCGCCGCCGAGGTCGAGGTGCTTCCGGAGGAGTTGGGGCAGGCCAAGGCGCAGGGCGAGGGTGGCGGGAAGGATCAGCCCGGCATTGGCCACCAGGCGGTGGTCGTCGAAGGCGATTTGGATACGGTCGGGTTTGTTCTGTGGCAGCATCTATTGGGTGCTCCTTGTTTCCGGGCTGGTTTCTGTTCCAAAACCATTATCCCAGATTCACAGGAGCACCCTCTAGCTTCTTCAAGGGCTGTCCCCAAGGCCGTCCTTCGGTGGATTCGGGTTTAGGTATAATAGCCCACCTCATGCGGCGTGCCGGTTTTGGAGCAAGGCGCGACGAGCTGGAATCCCTGGTTGTCAAGGGTTACGAGGAAACCGTGGAAGAGCTGCTGAATCCCGAGAGCCAACCTGATATAGAGTCTGACCTCATGGAGAGGTACCTCCAGGAGTATGGAACAGAGGCCTCTGTGGATTCAAACCGGTATCACTGGATTTACAGGATGATTAACACCGGGCGTCCTCTTCAGGAGAAGATGGCCCTTTTCTGGCACGGTATACTGTGCACCGGCCACGCAAAGGTCGACCATGGCCGGCAAATGACCGTCACCATTGACCTATTTCGCCGATTCGGCTTGGGTAACTACAGAGACCTGCTGGTAGGGATTTCCAGGGACCCGGCCATGGTCTTCTACCTGGACAACTGCATGAGCCATAAGGACGCTGTCAACGAGAACTACGGTAGAGAGCTGCTGGAGCTGTTCTCCCTAGGAGTGGGCATGGACGGCCAACTCAACTACACCGAGGAGGACGTCAAGGCCTGCTCCCGCGCCTACACTGGCTGGAGCATTAAGCCCGCCCTTCCGTCCTACCCTTACGGCACATTTAATTGGCGGTTCCGGTACGACCCAACGGACCACGACAACAGCGAGAAGACCTTCCTGGGCCAGACAGGGCGCTGGAACGGCGATGATATCATCGACATCGTCTTACGCCAGCCTGCCACGGCCAGGTTCATCTCCCGGCATCTGTACACCTTCTTCGTGGCCGACGAGCCCCAGGTCTCCGCATGGAAGGACACACCGCCTCGCGACATAGAGGCCATCAAGACCCTGGAGAAGGCCTTGGTCGAGAACGACTATGAGATGCGTCCCGTCCTCCGCATCCTGTTCAACTCCGGCTTTTTCAAGAACGCCCGCTTCCAGAAGGTGAAGAGCCCAGCGGAGGTGGTGGTGGGCACTATGCGCCTGGTCAGAGACCACACTGAGGTGAAGCCGGGCCTATACCAGATAATGAAGGAAACTGGTTATATGGGCCAGGAGCTGCTGGACCCGCCCACCGTGGAAGGCTGGCACACGGGCAGGGAGTGGATTGACAGCGGCACCTTGGTGGAGCGGATCAATTTCGTTGCGGACCAGGTGGGCAAACGCGAGTTGCCCGGCGTGAAGTTGATCGTCGACCGGATGAGTGCCGGCGCCTCCATAATGTCTCCAGAGGAATTTGTTGGAGGATGCCTCGACCTGATCGGCCCGGCGGAAGTTAGCGATAAGACCCGTGGCAGTCTGATTGATTACGCCGAAAACGGAGGGGAGCTGCGACGGAGCAGTGGGGAAGAGCGCGACCGGTTTGCCGGTAGAGTGGTGGAAATGCTGCAACTGATAGTCGCCACAGGGGAATACCAGTACGCCTAACTCGATTGTCGACATACTTACAGGGATGAGGGTCGGGCATAAATTAACGCCTGGCAAGTCCCGGCCTCTACAAGCGGGTCACGCCCCGTCAAGTGGTGTAAGAGTGCGTCATCCTGTTGATGTTGTTTAGGCGGCTGTCGCCTCCGCGAGATCGGCCTCTGGAAGAGCTTCGTTGAAGGTCAGCACGACAGGTGTGATGTATCGACGGCCAACGGCCCATTCGTCGTGCTGCTCAGCCAGGACGGCGCCAACGAGGCGGCGCACGGCCGGCCGGTTAGGGACGATGCCCACCACATCGGTGCGTCGCCAGATCTCCTTGTTGAGACGCTCCTGTGGGTTGTTGGACCAGATCTTCTTCCAGTGGGCAAGTGGGAAGCTGGAGAAGGCCAGGACGTCGGGTCCGGCCTCGTCCAGTAGAGAGGCGACCTGAGGGAACCGGTTCTGGAGTTGATCGGTCACCCTGTCGAGCTGGGCGTGTACCTCATCGGGGGAGGGTTGCTGGTAGATGGTGCGCACCATGGTGGCTACCCATGGCTGGGCGCGCCTGGGGACCCGAGTGAGCAGGTTGGTCATGAAGTGGGTGCGGCACCGTTGCCAGCTGGCTCCGCCGAAGACTGCGGCGATGGCGCCTCGGAGTCCCTGATGAGCGTCCGATACCACCAGCTCCACCCCGCCGAGGCCCCTGGCGGACAGCGAGCGTAGGAAGGCCAGCCAGAAGGCGCCGTCTTCACTCGTACCCACGTCCATCCCGATGATCTCCCGCTTGCCCTCGCCATTGACCGCCGTCGCCACCACCACGCTGACGTTGACGATCCTGCCGTCCTCCCTGACCTTCTGGGTCAGTGCGTCCAGCCACAGGTAGGGGTAGGGTCCAGCGTCCAGCGGACGGCCCATGAAGCCATCCACCACCACATCCAGTTCCTGACAAATGCGCGACACCTGGCTCTTGGAGATACCCTCACACCCCAGGGCCTTGACCAGATCGTCCACCCGCCTTGTGGATACACCTTCCACGTAGGCCTGCTGGATCACAGCCAGCAGAGCTCGCTCGCTGCGACGCCGTGGCTCCAGCAGGCTCGGGAAGTAGCTCCCTTCTCTGAGCTTCGGAATGTGCAGATCCATCGTCCCTACACGGGTATCCCACGCCCGGGACCGATACCCGTTGCGCTGGGTCACCCGCTCAGGGCTGCGTTCTCCATACTCAGCACCGATCCTCGATGACACCTCCGCATCCATGATCCCCTCTACCAGCACTCTCAGTGCCTCCCGTAGGAAGTCCACGTCACCGTCCATTCCCCCCTTGCGCAATAGCTCCAGCAGGTCCATCCTTTCCTTGACCACTGTTGTCCTCCTTTCTCGAGCTTTCCTCTTTGCCCGCTAAGCTCGAATCCACCGAAGGACGTCCTTGGGAACAGCCCTTGAAGAAGCCAGCGGGTGCTCCTCTGAATCTGGGATAATGGTTTTGGAACAGAAACCAGCCCGGAAACAAGGAGCACCCAATAGATGCTGCCACAGAACAAACCCGACCGTATTCGCATCCTCTTTGACGACCATCGCCTGGTGGCCAATGCCGGCCTGCTCCTGCCGGCCACCCTAGCCCGGCACCTGGGCCTGCGGGAACTCGTCGACCATCACCTTGACCTCGGCGGAGCGCCGGGACGGGCGAACACTGGGGACAAGATGCTGACGCTGGTCGCTTCCGCGCTGGCAGGCGGCGACTGCATCGACGACGCCGATGCGCTGCGCGCTGGTGGGACGGTCGGTGTTCTAGGCTGCGTGGTCAAGGCGCCATCCACCCTGGGGACTTTCCTGCGCAGCTTCCGGTGGGGGCATGTCCGTCAACTCGACCGCGTGAGCCGCCAGTTGTTGGCCCGGGCCTGGGCCGCTGGGGCCGGACCCGGCGACTCGCCCCTGACCATCGACCTGGACTCGACCATCTGCGAGACCTATGGACTGGCCAAGGAGGGAGCGCGCCACCACGGCTATACCGGCGCCCGCGGCTATCACCCGCTGCTGGCCATTGCCGCCGGCACCGGCGAGGTGCTGATGTCCCGGCTGCGCGAGGGCCGGGCCAACACCGCCCGTGGCGCCGCCCACTTCCTGCGTGAGACGGTGGGGCGGGTGCGCTACGGCGGGGCCAGGGGACAACTCACGGTGCGGGCCGACAGCGGCTTCTACGCCCACACTGTCGTTGCCGCCTGCCGGGAAATGGATGTCCGCTTCTCTATCACCATCCGCCAGCGCGCCAGCCTGCGGGACCTGATCGAGGCGATACCAGAGGAGGACTGGACTCCCATTCCCTACTGGATGGACGGCGCCGCCGATGTCGCCGAGACGACTTACACCCCGTTCCAGACCAAGCCGGACGCCCCGCCGGTGCGGCTCATTGTCCGGCGGGTGAAGCCGACACCCGGTTCCCAGCTCGCCCTCTTTGCCAGATACAGCTATCACGCCTTCATCACCGACCGCGATGGGGAGACGCTGGAACTGGAGGCCGATCATCGCCGCCACGCCGAGGTCGAGAACGCCATACGCGACCTCAAGTACGGCGTCGGGCTGAACCACATGCCGTCGGGGCGCTTCGCCGCCAACGGCGCCTGGCTGGCGGTCCAGGTGATGGCGCATAACCTGGCCCGCTGGACGGCGCGGATTGGTCTGGGCGAGGGGACCCTGATCACCAAGACCCTCAGGCGGCGGGTCTTCGCTCTGGTGGGGCGGATCACCCGCTCGGCGCGCCGCCTCACTTTGCATCTCCCCCGGCGCTGGCCTTGGGAAACCCAGTTCAGTCGCGCCTTGGCCCGGCTGCAAGCCATTCCATTCCCGGCCTGACGGCCAGCCTGCAACTGACCCAACGTCCCCGCAATCTCGCGCCACCCCGGTCGCGAGAGTCCCCTGCTGCGTATCCTCTCGCCATCCCGCGCATCGCAACTCCCGCATAGGGCCTTAGGGGCCCTGTGCGGCGACTGAAGACCATCCGCCGCCCTCCCATCTACCCCAAGAGCCCAGGCCATCTCCCCTGTAGCTCCCTCACCCACCCCCTTCCGCTGCCCTCACGCCGTCCATCCGTGTCCTTCGGTGGATTCGGGCTAAGGATGACGCGGTGGTCTCTCTTCCTCCAGACCCTCTCCCTCTTACACCACTTCCTGGGACTCTACTCAAGCGCTCTCTGCTAGGCACGTTTCCCATCCTATGCCGAAGCCTGATTGGCATCAGACCAGAGATATGTGCTCAGAGAACTCTTCTCGCATTTTCTCGACCTTTGGCCTAATCACAATCTGGCAATACATGTTGCCTGGGTTTGCCGCATAGTATTGTTTGTGCTCTTCTTCGGCCTCGTAGAAATTTTGTAATTGCACAAGCTGAGTTACCACTGGAGCACCTTTTGTACCAGAAGCATCAAGCTTTCCTATGAAGTTTGCTGCCTGTTCTCTTTGTTCATCGTTGGTGTAGAGGATTATCGAGCGGTAACTTGTTCCCTTATCAGCCCCCTGGCGATTGAAAGTAGTGGGGTCGTGCGTCTCAAAGAACACATTTAGAAGCTGTTCATAGGAAATCTGGGTGGGGTCGAAATCGATTCTGACAACCTCCGCATGTCCGGTTGTCTCACTGCATACCTGTCTATAGGTTGGATTTTCTGTATGTCCTCCGGCATAACCTGGAACAACAGAAACTACGCCTCTGAGCTCTCCGAACACCGCCTCAGTGCACCAGAAACAACCACCACCGAATACCGCAATCTCGGATTTATTGTCCATGAGGGCCTTCCTCCTCTTTAGTATTGATGTCTCCTAACTGCCTTCGGAATATGTCCTGAATGATCTCACACCTTAGCCAGTTCATCAATGCTAGTCCCGGGGCGGTCTTGGCGATGGAAGATTCGGTGTTATAATGTGCCCAGGTTTTTTGGCAGCGGAGGGCTACGTCCAGCTCCGTCGTCATCGGTCCGGATACCCTTCGGCTCGATATGAAGGCCACCGGAGAACTGAGGGAGTGGATGCGTATCCCATTGGAAGGGTCGACGAAATAGCATCATCCCATCAGCCGATGTGGCGATATCGGCCCAATACCGCAGGTGATTGGCGTCAGTCTCTTCCTGACACTTCGAGCCAACCAGCAAGCAAGATTGTAAATAAGGAGGACCTTCTATGGCTACGTTAGTGACTGGTGGAACCGGTTTCGTCGCAAGCAACATCGCGCGGTTACTGGCCGAACAAGGTGAACAAGTCATCTGTTTTGACATAGTTACCCCTTTCCCAGTGCTCCAGGAGTACATCAAGCCCTGGTCCTACAAGATCACTTTCGTTCAGGGCGACCTAATCAAACAAGAAGACGTGAATCAACTAATGGATTACGGCATTACAAAGATTGTGCATGCCGCCGTCTTCACCGGAGTGCTTCCAGAGGTGGAAGCCGGCCGGAGCAGGTCCATTGTGGAAACCAACTTCATGGGCACAACGAATCTGCTTGAGATCGCCCGCCAGCTACCGATGGAGCGCTTCGTCTACGTGAGTTCCGGGTCTTCCTTCGGGCCAAACTACGACCGTGAGCTGGCTCTCGACGAAGATACCGTTCATCTACCGCGAACCCTCTACGGACTCACCAAGTACGCCAGTGAGCTGCTGACGCGAAGGTACGGGGAGCTCCACGGCTTTCCCACAGCAACTGCACGAATTGGCGGCTCCCCATTCGGGCCGATGGAGCGGGTTACCGGCCACCGGTTGAACCAGGGCATCCTCAAAACATGGACTGGGAATATCGCCAGAGGCGAGCCCATTGAGGTCGCTGATCGGGCATTCGTAGAGGCATTCACCTACGTCACGGATATAGCGAATGGAATAATCATGGTCCTGCAGGCGCCGTCGCTGTCCTACGATGACTACAATGTTGCTGGGGAAGAACGGAGATCGAGGGCCTACATCATCCAGATACTGGAGGAGCTGAACCCCGACCTTCGCGTGGTGGATGTGGCTTCCACTTCGAATCGGGGCGCAGGCTCACAACCGGCTCCCGCCAGTGGATCCCATTTGTCATCGGCGCGCCTTCGAAATGAGTTGGGATTCGTTCCCCAGTTCGACCTACGCACAGGTATTGAGAAATACCTTGCCTGGCGCCAAGCGAGCGGTTTCACGGAGTAACCCGGTTAGCGGAAGATTTGAGCACCAGACGATAGCTGCGGCTGAATGACCGCTCATTTTTATCTAATAATCATGAATGGTGCTCCTAAGCCCGAATCCACCGAAGGACGGCCTTGGGGACAGTCCTTGAAGAAGCCAGAGGGTGCTCCTCTGAATCTGGGATAATGGTTTTGGAACAGAAACCAGCCCGGAAACAAGGAGCACCCAATAGATGCTGCCACAGAACAAACCCGACCGTATCCGCATCCTCTTTGACGACCATCGCCTGGTGGCCAATGCCGGCCTGCTCCTGCCGGCCACCCTAGCCCGGCACCTGGGCCTGCGGGAACTCGTCGACCATCACCTTGACCTCGGCGGAGCGCCGGGACGGGCGAACACTGGGGACAAGATGCTGACGCTGGTCGCTTCCGCGCTGGCAGGCGGCGACTGCATCGACGACGCCGATGCGCTGCGCGCTGGTGGGACGGTCGGTGTTCTAGGCTGCGTGGTCAAGGCGCCATCCACCCTGTGGACCTTCCTGCGCAGCTTCCGGTGGGGGCATGTCCGTCAACTCGACCGCGTGAGCCGCCAGTTGTTGGCCCGGGCCTGGGCCGCTGGGGCCGGACTCGGCGACTCGCCCCTGACCATCGACCTGGACTCGACCATCTGCGAGACCTATGGACTGGCCAAGGAGGGAGCGCGCCACCACGGCTATACCGGCGCCCGCGGCTATCACCCGCTGCTGGCCATTGCCGCCGGCACCGGCGAGGTGCTGATGTCCCGGCTGCGCGAGGGCCGGGCCAACACCGCCCGTGGCGCCGCCCACTTCCTGCGTGAGACGGTGGGGCGGGTGCGCTACGGCGGGGCCAGGGGACAACTCACGGTGCGGGCCGACAGCGGCTTCTACGCCCACACTGTCGTTGCCGCCTGCCGGGAAATGGATGTCCGCTTCTCTATCACCATCCGCCAGCGCGCCAGCCTGCGGGACCTGATCGAGGCGATACCAGAGGAAGACTGGACTCCCATTCCCTACTGGATGGACGGCGCCGCCGATGTCGCCGAGACGACTTACACCCCGTTCCAGACCAAGCCGGACGCCCCGCCGGTGCGGCTCATTGTCCGGCGGGTGAAGCCGACGCCCGGTTCCCAGCTCGCCCTCTTCGCCAGATACAGCTATCACGCCTTCATCACCGACCGCGATGGGGAGACGCTGGAACTGGAGGCCGATCATCGCCGCCACGCCGAGGTCGAGAACGCCATACGCGACCTCAAGTACGGCGTCGGGCTGAACCACATGCCGTCGGGGCGCTTCGCCGCCAACGGCGCCTGGCTGGCGGTACAGGTGATGGCGCATAACCTGGCCCGCTGGACGGCGTGGATTGGTCTGGGCGAGGGGACCGTGATCACCAAGACCCTCAGGCGGCGGGTCTTCGCTCTGGTGGGGCGGATCACCCGCTCGGCGCGCCGCCTCACTTTGCATCTCCCCCGGCGCTGGCCTTGGGAAACCCAGTTCAGTCGCGCCTTGGCCCGGCTGCAAGCCATTCCGTTCCCGGCCTGACGGCCAGCCTGCAACTGACCCAACGTCCCCGCACTCTCGCGCCATCCCGCGCATCGCAACTCCCGCATAGGGCCTTAGGGGCCCTGTGCGGCGACTGAAGACCGTCCGCCGGCCTCCTCCTCCCATTTACCCCAAGACCCCAGGCCATCTCCCCTGTAGCTCCCTCACCCACCCCCTTCCGCTGCCCTCACGCCGTCCATCCGTGTCCTTCGGTGGATTCGGGCTAAGGCGTAAAGCGGATGTTAATCCCGGGAACAGGCGGTTCTGCTCATCTTGGGAAGTGGCTTCCCAAGCCTGTCCACATATACCTTCCCTGGCCTCTTCAGTTTTTCCTGGACCTACTGCCGCTCCCTGGTCACAGCCAGGGATTCGCGCTCTACAGCCAGGTGCGCCAGTACGCGCCTCTTCCACGTCGGCTCAAGGGATAGGTTCCGCTTCAGGTCCCCCATCTGCTCGTCGACGCGGTCCAACCTGATGACTTTCCATTGGGCCGCACATCCCATGTACGCTCTTGTGCCAGCCTGCTCCCGGTAGTATTCGTGTCCCTTCGTAGTCGTCTCCACCCACAATGGCAGCCCCCAGTAGACGCAGCTAACGAGCCCCTTTAGAGAGTGTAGAATCTGTCTTGTCTTCCCCCGTTGAATAGCATTGAGCATTTAAACGAATTGACATTTCCCACCTGCTTTTATATTCTACAGCTATATTCTATCTAGTGGAGTCCTTGAGAGAATTACTGGGAGTGCACCTCGCAGGAGTCTCTATGAACTTCCAGGAACGGCGGGAGCGGTTTCGAGCGGTCCTGGGGGGGGACAGGTGTGTTCGCCCCGCTCCGGTGCATGACTCAGTATCCGCCTCCATCGCCGATGCTTTGGGGTTCGAGATAGGCTTCATGCCCGGCCCCATCGCCCAGGCAGCCCTGCTGGCCGCGCCCAACCACCACATCTCCCCGATGACCCTAACCGAGCTGGCCGACCACGTCCGCCGTATGTGCCGGGCCAGTACTATCAGCCTCATTGTAGGCACTCAGGCCATAGGCAACGCCATCGATGCCATGCGTACCGTGGAGGAATTGGAGAGCGCCGGTGTATCCTGTCTGCTCTTCGACGACCTGCTCAAGCCCATCCCCTTCGCCGGCGAGATAAAAGGCTGGAGCGGTCATCAAACCAGCGTGGAACACCAGCTCATTCCCCTGGAAGCGGCTTTGGGGAGGATCAAAGCGGCCGTTACAGCCCGGCAGGACCCCAGCCTGGTCATTGGGGTTCGATGCAGCGGGCTCCCAGCTGGGGGTCCTTTTGAGGCCATCCGCAGGGTCAAGGCCTACGAAAAGGCGGGGGCGGAGACGATCCTGTTGGACGCGATGACGGCCGAGGGAGTAGAAGCGGTCCACGCCGAGACCAAGCTGCCAATGCTGGCGGCCCAGGGAGCGGACCGTTTTGACAACCAGTTCCTTGCCGACAATGGGGTTCGTATCGGTCAGGCAGGGAACCTCACATTCCGGGCATCGGTGAAGGCCATGTTCGACACTCTAATGGCCCTGCAAGAGGGTAAGACTACCGCGGAGCTGGCGCCTACTCTGATTTCTCCCGAGCTCCTGGCCCAGGCCACCCGCCAAGAGCAGTACAACCAGTGGTTCAAAGAGTTTATGAGGTAGCCTACCACTGTTGTAGGAACGCGCCGGAAGGAGGCCATCCGAATCGTGGATAAGCTCTTGACCATCGCCGACTACGAAGCCCGGGCCAAAGAGCTGATGGATCGAGCGCTTTTCGATCGAATGTTCGGCAGCTTTGGGGCGCCAACCTGAGAGGGCTACACGAATAATCTTGCGGCCTTAGCGGCGATAAAGCTACGGCCGCGGGTTCTCGTGGACGTAAGCCATCGGGACCTTTCCACGGAGGACGGCGCCGCCTTGCGGCCTTCCTACGGCCGCGGGTTCTCGTGGACGTAAGCCATCGGGACCTTTCCACGGAGGTCCTAAGACAGAAGATCAGTTTTCCGGTAATGTTTGCCCCTACAGGGGGCCATCAGCGAGCCCATCCTGCAGGAGAATTGGCCACCGCACGGGCCGCCGGAGCTGCCGGGACCATCCTAACGCTTAGCACCGCTTCTAGCTACAGCATAGAGGAAGTGCACAAAGTAGCTACGGGCCCCTTATGGTTCCAGCTGTACGTCTTTCGAGAACGGCGGCTTTCCGAGATCCTGGCAAAGCGCGCCGAGGCTGCGGGATACTCGGCTCTGGTGGTAACTGTTGATAACCTTGGCGCCGTTTATGCGGAGCGGAAGGATCGCTACGAATATGACACTGAGGGCGCCAGGCGGGTCAGAGCCAATTTCGTTGGCATCGACCTACCGGGCTTGCCGGCAGTGATAGGGAACGATTTCTATGATCCATCATTCAACTGGTCTGATCTAGCTTGGTTGCGTTCTCTAACGAACTTGCCCCTGGTGATTAAGGGCATCCAGACCGCTGAAGACGCAGAGCTATGTGTAGAGCACGGCGTGGATAGTATTGTTGTCTCCAACCATGGCGGCCACGATCTAGAGGCTGCCAGGGCGACAATTGACGCCCTTCCTGAGGTGGTAGAGGCGGTGGGGGACCGAGCGGAGGTGTACATGGATGGAGGGATAAGGCGAGGCACGGACGTGCTGAAGGCTCTGTCCATGGGTGCGAAGGCCGTGTTCATAGGACGTCCTATGCTCTGGGGTCTTGCCGTGGATGGCGAGGCCGGGGCACTGCGGGTGCTGGAATTATTACGTGACGAGTTGGCTGTAGTTATGGGGTTTAGCGGCGTAACGAGCGTCAAAAATGTCAGCCGCAGTCTCGTTGATCTCAAGGGCTATAGGCCAGCGGAGGATCCAATCCCTAGAAAGGCGGAGGCTCTATGAACTTCACCGAGAGGCGGGAACGGGCTCGTTCAATTCTCGCGGATGACCAGTGCGTCTACACCGCACCGGTGTTCGACATTACATCGCTCCGCATCGCGGAAGACCTTGGGTTCGGGATGCTCCCTATGTGGCCGCGGTGAACGCGATCTATGAAACCCTGAAGGCCCTCCGCGACGCCCAGTCGCCCGCCGACTTGGCGCCTACCCTATACTCACCGGGGGTGCAGGAGTCGCTCACTCGCGTTACCCGAGTCGAGCAGTACGATGAGTGGATAAAAAATTTCATGACCTAACGGTTGCTTCCCCGCTGGCGTTCAAGCCTTGGGGGTCAAGCAGAAAAGTTAAGGAAAGAAGGCTAAGCATGGTTACCAAGGTGAACCAAGATATCCCGCTGATGGCCCACCTGATGCGGCGGGCCGGCTTTGGCGCTACCCGAGAGGAGCTGGAGGCCTATTGCGCCAAGGGATACGAAGCCACCGTGGAGGAATTACTGCACCCGGAGCGGGTCCCGGACCTTGAGCTGGACCTGATATCCCGCTATCAAGGAGACTGGCTCTACCACGATAACTGGCAGAGCAACAACATCTACTGGACCTACCGGATGATCAACAGCAAGCGTCACCTGGAGGAGAAGATTACGCTGTTCTGGCACGGCATTCTATGCGCGAGTTATAGCAAGGTGGAAGAGAACATCGAGATGTTTAATTACATCGAAATGTTCCGCCGATATGGCCTGGATAGTTTTCGCAAGCTTTTGCTGAAGTTGTCCAGGGAACCGGCCATGCTCTTTTTTCTGGACAATACCGAGAGCCACAAGTATGCCATCAACGAGAACTATGGCCGGGAGCTCCTGGAGCTCTTCTCCCTCGGGGTGGGCATGGATGGGCATCCCAACTACACGGAGGACGATGTTAAGGTCTGCGCCCAGGCCTTGACCGGATGGACTCGCCAGAACCCTATTCCACGGGTCCCCTATGGCGGATACGGATGGGAGTTCAAGTACGACCCCGCGGACCATAACGATGACGAGAAGACCTTCCTGGGGGAGAAGGGCAGGTTCAACGGTGAGGAAGTCATCGACATCATCGTAAAGCAGCCCGCGTGCGCCCGGTTCGTCTCCCGCCACCTGTACAACTTCTTCGTGGCTGACGAGCCCCAGATGCCGGCCTGGCAAGATACTCCTCCCAGGGACCCGGCGGCCATCAAGATGCTGGAGGATGAGTACTTCCGGTCCAACTACGACATCCGTTCCATGTTGCGGGTATTGTTCAACTCCAACTTCTTCAAAAATGCCCGCTTCACCCGGCTCAAGAGTCCGGCCGAGCTGGTGATCGGCGTGGCGCGGCTGGTGGAAGGCTTCAAGGAGCCCACACAGGAGTCCGTAGGCTTGCATCATGATATGGCCAACATGGGCATGCAGTTGCAGGACCCGCCCACGGTCGAGGGCTGGCACACCGGCCAAGAGTGGATCAACAGTGGGGCCTTGGTGGAGCGCATCAACTTCGCCAGCGGTCTGCTGGGCAACACCGACCTGCCCGGGGTGCGGGCTATGGTCGACCGTCTGGCGGCCCAGAGTTCACTGTCCCCCGAGCAGTTCGTGGATGGCTGCCTGGAGCTGCTGGGCCCGGTGTGGGTCTCCGAGGACACCAAGCATATCTTGGTGGCGGAAGTCCGACGGGATGGCGAGCTGCGCACAACAACGGATGAGGAGCGCAGGGCCTTTACCCGCCGCGTGGCGGAGATGCTCCAGCTCATCACCGCCACTCCAGAGTATCAGCTCTGCTAAGGGAAGAGCCGGTCGAGAAAGGAGACTTTCGCATGGCCACGAATGGGAAAGATAGAGTGCTGGCGGTACTCCAACTCTCCGGGGGCAACGACGCCCTCAATACCATCGTTCCCTACAACGATCCCGTGTATCGGGACACCAGGCCCACGGTGGGCATTCCCGAGGACGAGGTGCTACCGCTGGACGACCGTTTCGGATTCTACGCCCGGATGAACCCCTTGAAGGATCTCTACGACCAAGGCAAGGTCGCCATCATCCAGGGGATAGGCTATCCCCATCCGAACCGGTCCCACTTCCGGTCCATGGACATCTGGCACACGTGCGAGCCCGACAAGGTGGCCACCGAGGGGTGGGTGGGGCGGGCCATCCGGGACCTGGACCCCAGAGCGGAGAACGTGGTGACAGGGGTGAGCTTCGGCACGGGCCTGCCCAGGGCCATGGTCGTGCCGGGAGTGCCGGTGGCCGCGGTGGGTAATCTGGATAACTACGGGCTATTCACCTCCCTCCCCGGAGAGGAGCGGCGGGCCCGGGCGCTGGAAGCCTTCGCCCGCATCTACTCCCCCGCCATCGGGCGGGGTATGGTGTTGGATTACGTGTCCGGAACGGGCAGGGACGCCCTAAAGGGGGCGGATATCCTGAAGACCGCCCCGGCGGCGTATTCCTCCACGGTGGAATACGGCGCCGATCCTGTGAGCTGGTTCATGCGTGATATGGCCCGGGTGCACCAGGCCGATCTGGGGACCCGCATCCTCTACGCAGTAGCTCCCTCGAACAGCTTCGATACCCATGCAAACCAGAACGCCACACATGCCAGACTGTGGGAAAACACCTCCCGGGCCATCAGTGACTTTTTTGATGACCTGAGTGAGCACAACGCCAGCGAAAACGTGGTCCTCCTGGTGTTCTCCGAGTTTGGGCGCCGGGTGCGTGACAACGGCTCGGGCACCGACCATGGCTCCGGGGGCCTCGCATTCGTCATCGGCGACACCGTCAAAGGAGGTATGTACGGCGAATATCCCTCCCTGGCGCCAGAGAAGCTTCTGGATGGTGACCTGCATTTCAATAACGACTTTCGTAGCCTGTACAGCACCCTGTTGGAGCGTTGGTTGGGCCTGGACCCGGCTCCCATCGTAAACGGCGCCTTCGAACAGTTTGACCTAGTCTAGCTCGCTGGGGCCTCACCACCGGGTGGGCCCTCAGCCCAGGCTATCTGGCAGCCATAGCCTGGATGGCGTTAAGATAATACGACAGACAACGGACGGGAGGTGGCTATGAGCACACAGACAGTGGCTCTTCACCTAAAGTATAGTCATACTATCGGGCTGCGCGATACTGATGGCCCCAGCTTCCGATATCCCTCGGCCCTGGCCATCAACCATAGGCTGGGCTGCATGTATGTGGTTAGCCGTGTCGCATTCGATATGACCGGGCCCGTCCCTCATGCCCGTGTCACCATATGCACGGTAGATGAGAAGTACCTCGGCCAGTTCGGAAGCGGCGGCACCGATGACGGCCAGTTCATGTGGCCCACTGCCATCGCTATTGACAACGATGATAGACTCTACACCTCGGACGAATATCTCAACCGCATCTCCATTTTCAGTAGCGATGGCCAATACCTGGGCAAGTGGGGCATTGCAGGCCCCGGCGACGGGCAGCTCAACCGCCCAGCGGGCCTGGCCTTCGATAGCGAGGACAACCTTCTGGTGGTGGACGGCTCCAACAACCGGATCCAGAAGTTCACCAAGGATGGTCGGTTCCTGGCCAAATGGGGGCGGGCAGGGAACGGCGATGGCGAGTTTAACCTGCCTTGGGGCATCGACATCGACCAGGCCGGCAGCGTGTACATCGCCGACTGGCGTAACGACCGGATTCAGAAATTCAACGGCCAGGGGGCCTTCCTATTAACGTTCGGCAACTCCGGGACGGGGGACGGTCAGTTCAATCGCCCCACAGGCGTAGCCGCGGATAAAAGTGGGGTTATCTACGTAGCCGACTGCGAAAACCACCGGCTTCAGGTGTTCGATGCCCAGGGAGGGCACCTTGCTACCTTGCTGGGGGAGGCCACCCTTTCCAAGTGGGCCAAGGGCAAAGTCGACGCCAACTCCTTGCATCAAGCCCGCGCGGATGCCTACCGGTTAGAACTGGAAAAGCGGTTCTTAGGCCCAATCGCCGTGGATGTGGATACGGAAGGCCGAGTGTTGGTGCTGGAACGGGGTCGCCATCGTATTCAGGTCTATACTATCAAATGAAGAGAGGCCGTACCGAGTCTGAACCTAGCGCTACGGGGCATGTGGGGCGCGAAGATAATCTCCGATAAGGCAGTCATCCCATGCACTAGGGCGCTTCCTTTCGGAAGTGAATGAGCGGACTACCCAATTCTCGGATAAGAGGAGGCTACCGTCGCCCCAACGCCCACCTCCCAGCCGGCAGCGGCAGCCACTGCCACTTCTCTGCCCAAGCCGGCCCCCACTGCTACGACCGCCCCACCTCCGGCCGATGTGGTGATTGCTGGCAAGCTGACGGTCCGGGTGCCCGAGGAGGCCACCAGGGTGGCGGCCCTGGCGTCGGGGGAGGCCGACATCTCACCGGTCAACACGGCAACGACGAAACAGGTGGAGGGCGCGGGAGGACGCTTTGTCTATTCCCAGGCAGGTGCGATTCTGGAGCCCAGGTTTGTCGGGTGCTTCGAACCGCTGTATGTAATCTTGCAGGAACGATACGAAGAATTCAGCCCCGGCTATCTCAACATCCCCTGGGGGGTAAGGAGCCGCATCTTGACCTGGGCGCCTAGGCCCCTTGTGAGCCATCTCTCTGCCATTTGGACCATAACTTTGAAGTGACCCAACCTTTGCCATCTCAACTAGAAAAAGCGGTGGTGGAGCCGCAAGGAGCTAGGAATTGTACCTGAACGCAACTCAACGGCGTGAGCGATGGCGGGCGATCCTCGCTGGTGACCAATGTATCCACCCGGCATCGGTATACGATCCCATATCAGCCCTCATTGGCGAGGACCTGGGATTCGAGGTCGGCTTCATGACCGGCCCCACGGCCCAGATGGCGATTCTGGGCGCCCCAAACCACCGCGTGGTGGTGCTCAACAACACCGAGCTAGCTCAACATGTCTACCGGATGTTCCGAGCGACAGACAGCATCGCTATCCACACGGGCGCTCATCATGGCTATGGCAACGCACTTAACGTCATGCGCACGGTGGAGGACCTGGAGAACGCCGGCGTGGCGGGGCTGACCATCGACGATATGGTAGAGCCGATGCCATTTGGGAGCGGCACCCCCACCGGGCTGGCTCATCGCCTGGACTACAAGACGGCAGAGATGTATTCTCTGGAAGAATCTGTCGGCAGGATGAAAGCCGCTTTGACTGCCAGGAACGACCCCAGCCTGGTAGTAACGGCGCGTACCAGCGCGTTAAACGTGGCCGATGTTCCCGAGGCCATTCGAAGGATTAACCCCGAATCCACCGAAGGACACGGATGGACGGCGTGAGGGCAGCGGAAGGGGGTGGGTGAGGGAGCTACAGGGGAGATGGCCTGGGCTCTTGGGGTAGATGAGAGGGCGGCGGACGGTCTTCAGTCGCCGCACAGGGCCCCTAAGGCCCTATGCGGGAGTTGCGATGCGCGGGATGGCGAGAGGATACGCAGCAGGGGACTCTCGCGACCGGGGTGGCGCGAGATTGCGGGGACGTTGGGTCAGTTGCAGGCTGGCCGTCAGGCCGGGAACGGAATGGCTTGCAGCCGGGCCAAGGCGCGACTGAACTGGGTTTCCCAAGGCCAGCGCCGGGGGAGATGCAAAGTGAGGCGGCGCGCCGAGCGGGTGATCCGTCCCACCAGAGCGAAGACCCGCCGCCTGAGGGTCTTGGTGATCACGGTCAGCTCGCCCAGACCAATCCGCGCCGTCCAGCGGGCCAGGTTATGCGCCATCACCTGTACCGCCAGCCAGGCGCCGTTGGCGGCGAAGCGCGCCGACGGCATGTGGTTCAGCCCGACGCCGTATTTGAGGTCGCGTATGGCGTTCTCGACCTCGGCGTGGCGGCGATGATCGGCCTCCAGTTCCAGCGTCTCCCCATCGCGGTCGGTGATGAAGGCGTGATAGCTGTATCTGGCGAAGAGGGCGAGCTGGGAACCGGGCGTCGGCTTCACCCGCCGGACAATGAGCCGCACCGGCGCGGCGTCCGGCTTGGTCTGGAACGGGGTGTAAGTCGTCTCGGCGACATCGGCGGCGCCGTCCATCCAGTAGGGAATGGGAGTCCAGTCCTCCTCTGGTATCGCCTCGATCAGGTCCCGCAGGCTGGCGCGCTGGCGGATGGTGATAGAGAAGCGGACATCCATTTCCCGGCAGGCGGCAACGACAGTGTGGGCGTAGAAGCCGCTGTCGGCCCGCACCGTGAGTTGTCCCCTGGCCCCGCCGTAGCGCACCCGCCCCACCGTCTCACGCAGGAAGTGGGCCGCGCCACGGGCGGTGTTGGCCCGGCCCTCGCGCAGCCGGGACATCAGCACCTCGCCGGTGCCGGCGGCAATGGCCAGCAGCGGGTGATAGCCGCGGTGGCGCGCTCCCTCCTTGGCCAGTCCATAGGTCTCGCAGATGGTCGAGTCCAGGTCGATGGTCAGGGGCGAGTCGCCGGGTCCGGCCCCAGCGGCCCAGGCCCGGGCCAACAACTGGCGGCTCACGCGGTCGAGTTGACGGACATGCCCCCACCGGAAGCTGCGCAGGAAGGTCCCCAGGGTGGATGGCGCCTTGACCACGCAGCCTAGAACACCGACCGTCCCACCAGCGCGCAGCGCATCGGCGTCGTCGATGCAGTCGCCGCCTGCCAGCGCGGAAGCGACCAGCGTCAGCATCTTGTCCCCAGTGTTCGCCCGTCCCGGCGCTCCGCCGAGGTCAAGGTGATGGTCGACGAGTTCCCGCAGGCCCAGGTGCCGGGCTAGGGTGGCCGGCAAGAGCAGGCCGGCATTGGCCACCAGGCAATGGTCGTCAAAGAGGATGCGGATACGGTCGGGTTTGTTCTGTGGCAGCATCTATTGGGTGCTCCTTGTTTCCGGGCTGGTTTCTGTTCCAAAACCATTATCCCAGATTCAGAGGAGCACCCGCTGGCTTCTTCAAGGACTGTCCCCAAGGCCGTCCTTCGGTGGATTCGGGTTAACGCCTATGAGAAGGCAGGGGTAGATGCTATCCACCTCGATCTGGGGGGAATTCCCAGGGTCAATCCGGATAAGATCCCGTGGTGCAGGGAGGCACTGGAGGCGCTACACGCCGAAGTTAGGCTGCCCATGCTCATGGGAGATGAGAGCTCACTACTGGGGACCTGCATTTCCTTGGGTCCAACGGAGTACGCATAGGAGGGGTTGGGTACACCAGCTTCGCGGCCGCAGTCAAAGCTATATATGACGTTATGAGGGCCCTCAAGGAGGGCACGTTAGCCCCTGACGATAAGGACCCCAGATTGGCGTCCAGGGAATTGCTGGCACAAACCGCCCGTCAGCCCCGCTACACTGAGTGGATCAAACAGTTTCTCAATTAAAGTGCCTTCACCTAATGGTAGGAATGGGAGGCACACACCTCGGAGCAGCCAATTTTCGACAATTCGTGCTTGATATCCATCGAGTATCCATACCAGCGGGGGCAACCTTACCTTTGGGGTGAGGTGAATCTAGGCTATGATGCTTAAATGCCTTTCATGAGCGCAGATCACCTCATACCAGTCTTTCGGCCAGGGAGGCCTGATGTCGTAGTGCCTCCAACGGCCCGAGGGCCACATTGGAGTTCTGAGCTATGGCCATCCAACAGTTTGTATTGAACGAGGAAGCAAGGCAGTGGGAAGCACAGGTCGTACAGGACCCGCGAGAAACTGCGAAAGGTTCCTTTAAGAAGCTTCTTTCGGACGGTCTGGAAGGCCGCCCCGAAGCCTTCCTAGTCACGATTCCTGAAGGGCACAAGAACCGGCCGCACTATCACAGTGAAGCCCAATTTCAGGTAGTGCTGGAAGGGAGTATCAGCTTCCCCGAACATCGCCTGGAAGCGATTGCGGTCCATTACAGTGACGCTTATACCGCTTATGGTCCATTCGTACCAACATCCCAGTTCAAGTTCGCAGTTGTCCGCCCACGAAAATGCCTGATCAAGGGCAATATGGATGACCCCGTGGAGCGGAAGAGGCGGGACCCCCGTGGCCCTGAGCTCTTCGGGCAAGCGAAAGATGTCCCTTGGGAGACATTGATGGGGGAGCTAACGGGCGTGCGGCGCAAAGTGCTGTTTGGGAGGGGAGGGCCAGGATGGCCCACAAGGCCAACTCTGGGAGTGTACACCGGGAGCCACATTACAGCGGTCAGCCGCGCCGTTTGGGGAGTACCAGATTGTCGTGGCCGGCACCGCACGGCTGGGCACTCACGAGGTGAAGCCCTATTCCATGCGATATGTTGTGGGGGATGATGAGCCGACGTCCCTGGCCGCGGGCCCGGAGGGAGCCACGTGGCTGCTACTTACCTTTGACCAGTCAGCAACGAAATGGAGTAGCCTTGCTGGCGCCTGATGGGATAGGAACATAGGTTGCAGGCTGAGCAAGTTGGTTGCTTCTGCTGGGCCTTCAGCGCTGTATTTGTAGAGATAGGGGTCGTTTTAACGCCACAGGGAGCGCCGCGGTGTTAAGGAATGGGAAAGTTGAAATTCATGGTGAGAAAGGAGGAAGCAGTTGAATATTCGAGAACGGAGGGAACGGCTTCGCGCGATTCTGGCTGGTGACCAGTGCATCTATACGGCGCCGGTGTACGACATGTTATCGCTGCGGATGGCTGAAGACCTGGGCTTCGGGGTAGCGTTTATGACCGGCCCCAACGCCCAGATAACCGTAGTGGGTGCACCAAACCACCACATAGTCGTGCTGACGGCGACGGAGCTTGCTCAGCATGTTTGGAGTATGATACGGGCTACCAATAATATCAGTCTCTATATAGGTTCTCATCACGGCTTCGGGAACGCCCTCAATGTCATGCGCACCGTGCAGGAACTGGAGAGGGCCGGAGTATCGGCCATGACCGTAGACGACATGGTAGAGCCAAGTCCCTTCGGCACCCGGCTGGAAAGCTGGACTGATTATCACACCTACGTGGAGGGTGGGGAACGGCTGCTCCCATTGGATGAGGCCGTGGGTAAGATGAGAGCCGCGGTGGCCGCTCGGGAGGACTCCAACCTGATTATCGTGGCCCGTACCAGTGCCCTGCGGGCCGGCACCGGGAATCCTGACGTGCCCGACGTGGTGGCGCAAAGGGAGAGGATCTCGGCCGGTGCGCCGGGGCCAGGCGGTGGTAATACTGGCATCCCCGAGGCTATCCGGCGGATAAAGGCGTACGAAAAGGCCGGGGTGGACGGGATCCACATCGACGGGGCGATAATTGGGGGACTGGAAGAGATAAGAGCTGAGACCAAGCTCCCATTGCTCCTTGGGGACGAGGCTGCGCTATACGACAAGGACTTCCTGAGCGCCAACGGCGTACGAATCGGAGGGTTCGGGAGGCTGACCTTGGTAGCCTCGATAAAAGCGGTATATGACGTCCTGAAGGCCCTGAGCGATGGCAAATCTCCGAGGGAAATCACGGATACCATCTACTCCCCGGAGGTGCTGACATTGTTGTCCCAGGTCACTCGCGTTTCCCAGTACGACCAGTGGATGAAGGACTTTATGACCTAGGAGAATAGGAAAAACTTTCAAGGTTGTTTTCGAGATGCAGAATTCCAAGAGACGGCTGGCCCATTCACGGATAGGCAATCAGTATCGCAATCCAATGTTGCTCACCCTAGATTGGCAAGGGGCTTTGGAAAACGGGGGCTGCTTCTCTGCATCTGCACTAGCCCGTAGAGTGGGTCTCTCGCGTGCCCGTGTAAGTCAAGTGTTGAAGCTGCTGACACTGGCACCAGAGGCCCAAAAGATTCTTGCCGATTGTACCGAAGAGGAGAAGGCCAAGATCGCCGGCGAGAATGCCGCCAGAGTTTACCACCTGGACTAGGGATCTGCGGGCCACCTACACATCGACGCATAAATACCATAACAGTCGGCCACGAATATTGACAGGTTCTAACGTCCGGAGCATAATTTTGGTCAGTAATAGGTTACGACGATGTAGGAGGGTCAAATATGGCCGGATACAAGGTAATATCCTCGGATGACCATATAGTGGAGCCGCCGGACCTGTGGAAGACGAGGCTGGAGCCCCAATACAGAGACCAAGCCCCGCGCATTGTTAGACTTGAGGACGGCAGCGACTTCTGGTTCTGCGGAGAAACCAAAATGGGGGGTATGTTAGCTGGCATCCAGCCTGGCACGAGATTTGAGGAGCCGGAGAATCTTACCCTGTTAGGCAC
Source organism: Dehalococcoidia bacterium (assembly GCA_965225925.1). GTDB lineage: Bacteria > Chloroflexota > Dehalococcoidia > Lucifugimonadales > JAGWBF01 > CBDDBY01. The sequence goes on from CBDDBY010000005.1 coordinate 2,444,923, forward strand.
CTTTGAAGGCGTGCAGTTCGGTGGCTATATCCCCGACGAGCGTGTCAAGGACATGGATGCCGATGGGATCGACACGGGATTTCTGTATCCTTCAAGCGCCGCTGCCTTTTTCCGGTCCGTCAAGGATAGCAATTTTCTTACGGCCCTCTTTCGTGCTTACAACGACTGGCTGGCCGACTTCTGCAAAACCCATCCCAATCGCCTCAAGGGTATAGCCATGGTCAACGTAGACGACGTGGAGGAGGGGATTATGGAGATGCAGCGGTGCGCCGGATTGGGGTTTGTGGGGTCCATGATCACCGTCTATCCTCCTCAGGGGAGGTCCTACATGAACCCTGAGTACGATCCCCTGTGGGCCGCGGCCCAGGACCTGGCCATGCCCCTCAGTCTCCACATCGGCACAAACCGGCCTGGACCCGATGAAGAGTCTCCCATCACCGGCAGCCTCTCCGACTTCACCAACATCGACCATTGGGTGCGTATGTCCCTTAGCGACATCATTTTTGCAGGAGTGTTCCGCCGCTACCCCAAGCTACAGGTGGGGTCCATAGAGATGGAGTTGTCCTGGGTTCCCCATTTCCTGGACCGTATGGACTACAACTACACCCAGAGGGCACCCAGAGAGGGCTGGGAGCGTTTCGACAACGACTTGCTTCCCAGCGACTATTTCCACCGCAACGTATTCCTGGGATTCCAAGAAGACCTGTTGGGCATCAGGGACCGTGAAATCATCGGGGTAGACAATATCCTGTGGGGTTCAGATTATCCTCATCAGGAGTCTACATTCCCCAGGAGCCGGCAGATCCTAGAGGAGATTCTTGCCGATTGTACCGAGGATGAGAAGGCCAAGATCGCCGGCGAGAATGCCGCCAGGGTATACCATTTGGCCTAAGTATCCGGCTATTCACGGTTCCCCGTACTCCCCTTGTGGTGTTACAAAGGCATTGGACGGTATTTTTTGCAACTATCCCGTTTTTTATTACGAAGGGCAGATGAGGTATCTAAGATTCCCATCGGCCGTCCCTATGAGCCTGAGGACATAGCACATTCGGCACTCTTTCTAGCCGGGACCGGCTCACGCAACATCACGGGCCAGGGCATAAGTGTGGACGGAGGCGAGTTGCTCCGTTAAGCCCGAATCCACCGAAGGACACCGATGGACGGCGTGAGGGCAGCGGAAGGGGGTGGGTGAGGGAGCTACAGGGGAGATGGCCTGGGCTCTTGGGGTAGATGGGAGGGCGGCGGAGGGTCTTCAGTCGCCGCACAGGGCCCCTAAGGCCCTATGCGGGAGTTGCGATGCGCGGGATGGCGAGAGGATACGCAGCAGGGGACTCTCGCGACCGGGGTGGCGCGAGATTGCGGGGACGTTGGGTCAGTTGCAGGCTGGCCGTCAGGCCGGGAATGGAATGGCTTGCAGCCGGGCCAAGGCGCGACTGAACTGGGTTTCCCAAGGCCAGCGCCGGGGGAGATGCAAAGTGAGGCGGCGCGCCGAGCGGGTGATCCGTCCCACCAGAGCGAAGACCCGCCGCCTGAGGGTCTTGGTGATCACGGTCCCCTCGCCCAGACCAATCCGCGCCGTCCAGCGGGCCAGGTTATGCGCCATCACCTGTACCGCCAGCCAGGCGCCGTTGGCGGCGAAGCGCCCCGACGGCATGTGGTTCAGCCCGACGCCGTACTTGAGGTCGCGTATGGCGTTCTCGACCTCGGCGTGGCGGCGATGATCGGCCTCCAGTTCCAGCGTCTCCCCATCGCGGTCGGTGATGAAGGCGTGATAGCTGTATCTGGCGAAGAGGGCGAGCTGGGAACCGGGTGTCGGCTTCACCCGCCGGACAATGAGCCGCACCGGCGGGGCGTCCGGCTTGGTCTGGAACGGGGTGTAAGTCGTCTCGGCGACATCGGCGGCGCCGTCCATCCAGTAGGGAATGGGAGTCCAGTCCTCCTCTGGTATCGCCTCGATCAGGTCCCGCAGGCTGGCGCGCTGGCGGATGGTGATAGAGAAGCGGACATCCATTTCCCGGCAGGCGGCAACGACAGTGTGGGCGTAGAAGCCGCTGTCGGCCCGCACCGTGAGTTGTCCCCTGGCCCCGCCGTAGCGCACCCGCCCCACCGTCTCACGCAGGAAGTGGGCCGCGCCACGGGCGGTGTTGGCCCGGCCCTCGCGCAGCCGGGACATCAGCACCTCGCCGGTGCCGGCGGCAATGGCCAGCAGCGGGTGATAGCCGCGGGCGCCGGTATAGCCGTGGTGGCGCGCTCCCTCCTTGGCCAGTCCATAGGTCTCGCAGATGGTCGAGTCCAGGTCGATGCTCAGGGGCGAGTCGCCGGGTCCGGCCCCAGCGGCCCAGGCCCGGGCCAACAACTGGCGGCTCACGCGGTCGAGTTGACGGACATGCCCCCACCGGAAGCTGCGCAGGAAGGTCCCCAGGGTGGATGGCGCCTTGACCACGCAGCCTAGAACACCGACCGTCCCACCAGCGCGCAGCGCATCGGCGTCGTCGATGCAGTCGCCGCCTGCCAGCGCGGAAGCGACCAGCGTCAGCATCTTGTCCCCAGTGTTCGCCCGTCCCGGCGCTCCGCCGAGGTCAAGGTGATGGTCGACGAGTTCCCGCAGGCCCAGGTGCCGGGCTAGGGTGGCCGGCAGGAGCAGGCCGGCATTGGCCACCAGGCGATGGTCGTCAAAGAGGATGCGGATACGGTCGGGTTTGTTCTGTGGCAGCATCTATTGGGTGCTCCTTGTTTCCGGGCTGGTTTCTGTTCCAAAACCATTATCCCAGATTCAGAGGAGCACCCGCTGGCTTCTTCAAGGACTGTCCCCAAGGCCGTCCTTCGGTGGATTCGGGCTAAGGCTGATCAGAATATCGCTTTTATCTAGGGCTTACTAGGCTCCCCGAAGCCGTGGGTCCAGAACATCCCTTAGTGCATCTCCCAAAAGACTAAAACCGAAGACCGCCAGACATATGGCAATGCTGGGGAAAACGATCAGCCAGGGAGCTACCTCCACATACCTCTGGCCCGCGTAGGAAAGGGTGCCGCCCCACGAAGGAACAGCAGGCGGTACCCCCACGCCCAAGAAGCTGAGGGAAGCCTCCACTACAATGGCGAATCCAAGGTTTGCAGTAGCGAAGACGATAAATGGGGCCATGCAGTTGGGTATTATGTGGCGACAAATAATCCGCGGGTGGTCAGCGCCCAGAGCTCTCCCCGCCAGAACATAGTCAGTCTCTTTAATTGCCAGGGCCTGAGAACGAAGGATTCTGGCGGATCCGGGAACAAATATAGTTATCAGAGCCAGAATAACGTTTTGAAGGGAAGGGCCAGCGATGGCCACGATGATAAGGGCCAAGATAATGGTTGGAAAAGCCATCAGGGTATCTATTAAGCGCTGGACCAGCAGGTCTACAAGTCCCCCAAAGTAAGCACTCACAATACCGATTAATGCCCCTAATGTGACTCCGACCCCGACGCTTACTAGACTCACATACAAGGAGATCCGGGCGCCATAGACTAGCCTGCTAAGAACGTCCCTTCCCAACTGGTCAGAGCCCAGCCAGAACATTTCGCCGGTCTCTCCTAATTTTGTCCCAGGCCCGGCGAATTTGTCGTTTACGTGCACATCCTTGGGGTCAAAAGGTGCGATCAGGGGAGCTATGATCGCCACGATTACCGTAACCAGGAGTATAAGAGCACCTATACCTCCCAGGGGCTTCGCCCTTCCAAAGGTGACGACTACCCGTAGAATATCGTGGCTGAGTCGCATCCATCCAAGAGGTGTAGATAAAGCAGGGGCTGCCGGGCCTCTTCCACTAAGCATAGCGGATTCTCGGGTCCAACCACCCGTAAAGCAGGTCAACTAGCAGATTGACCACGAGGACTCCGCAACCAATCACCAGAATAATGCCCGTGATCAGGGTATAGTCTCTTTTAATGATGCTCGACAGAAGCAGCGTGCCCAATCCGGGTATCACAAAGATCTTTTCTACGATTATCGTTCCTCCCAAGAGCACTCCGAAAGCCCAGCCGGCAGTGGTGACGACGGGCAAAAAGGCGTTCTTAATAGCGTGAAAGAAGATTACCCTCTGCTCCCTGAGGCCCTTAGCCCTGGCCGTCCTGATGTAGTCCTCGCGGAGGACCTCCAGCATGGCAGAGCGGGTCACCCGGGCCGTAAAATTCATCTGGAACATCGTCAGGGTCAGCGCCGGGAAGATCAATTGTTGCAGGTTTGTTAGTGGCTCTTCCCAGAGGGTCGTATAGCCCAGAGGAGGGAAATAGTTGAAAAACCGCACCAGCAAATATACCGTAACCAGCGCCACCACGAAGGTGGGGACACTTATGCCCGCGAAGGTAAAAATCCGAGCGGCGTAGTCGATTAGGCTGTCCTGCTTGAGCGCAGAAATGATTCCTAGAGGCACAGCCAGTATGAAGCTCATGATGCCCGCCATAAACGCCAGCTCCAGAGTAAGGGGGATTCGGACCGCGAGCTCGTCTTTAACCTCTGTCTGGAAATGCATTGCTGTACCCAGGTCTCCACGAAGCAGGTCCCAAAGCCAGTTCCCGTACTGTACAGTAATGTGTTTGTCGAGACCCATCTCGTGGCGCAGGTTGTCCAGTTCCTCCTGGGTGAAAGTCCCACCCCCTAAATCTCCCGCCAGGAGGAGGAGCGCCGGGTCTCCGGGGAGGATGCGCAAGAAGAAGAAAACCAGCACCGTAATTAGTAGCAGTGTGGGAATAAACAGAGCTATTCTGCGAGCAATGTACCGCTGCACCATTTCCCCCGAAATACAACCTGGGCCCAGACAGGAGTCTGGGCCCAGGCATGGTTTGGACCGGACTACCTACCTACTGCTCGATCCACATGTGCTCGTTTTTCATTAAATCCGTTATGAGATTGGGCACAACGAAACCGCCGGTCTCAGTCCTGAGCTTATCACTCGCTAAGTAATACTGCGGGTCCCACACGGCTTCTATATAGGGGCTCCCTTGGGTCAGCAAGAAGTCCTCCATTTCTCGGAGAATCTCTCTTCGCTTAGCACGATCGATTTCCCGCGATTGCTTGTCAAACATCGCCATGAACTCCGGGTTCTTCCACCTGGACCAGTTTCTGGCCCCAGGCCCATATAGAGAGCTGACCACGTCATCAGGATCGTCGATGGCAAGGCCGATTCCGAGTACCACCAGGTCAAACCCCTCTCCCGAAATCATCGCGCTGATGAGGGTACCGACATCGACAACCCTGTGCTCTATTTCTATGCCCAGGTTCTCCTTCATCTGCCGCACCCACACTTCGGCCATGTCTGGGTGGAAGATACAGCAAGAAATGATTTCCCTCTTCCCCAACTGAGAGGGTGGGTCGAAGCCCGCCTCTTTCAGAAGCGCTTTCGCGGCCGCTATATCCTCTTCCTTGCTCCTGGAGCAGCCAGGAAGCTCTGCATAGCCTAGGTAATCGCATAGCTCCGTCTCAGTGCTGCCATACCAAGACCCCACAGGGAAAGGCGCCCCTACCCTGAACGTTCCTGCCCCGACAGCATCTATAATCTCCACATGGTCAGTTGCGTACCTCATAGCGTTTATTACTCTGATGTCCGTCCACGGCTCTTTTTCCGTGTTCGCAAAGAAATGCTGCGTCCTGGCCACCGGCGAAATGTATACGGTGTGCGAACCCCTCAGATCTTCTCTCAACTTGACGGCTTCCTGCGGCGGGGGGGCCGCGCCAACACCGGTCCACTGAATCTTATTCGTTTTGAGCGCCGCTATAACAGTTCCTACATCCGAAATGGCGAACATCGTGAGGCTGTCGAAGAAAGGCCTATCTTCTTTGAAGTAGTCGGGGTTCTTTTCATGCGTCCAAGACAGACCTCGCGTGATTTCCTTCGGCTTAAAGGGCCCGTGGCTAACTATGTTCTCCCATACGCTTATATCCACACCAGCATCCAACACGTGCTTGGGCACTATGAGCATATGGGCCACAGCAAGGGATCCAAGGAAGGAAGCCGAGGCGAACTCAAGGTTCATCTGCACAGTTTTAGCGTCCACGACCTCAGCGCTTGTCAAGGCGGTTTTGAGCAGGGCAACCTTGGGCCTGGGTTCTCCCGGCTCGATCATCCGGTTCAGGCTGAAGGCCACGTCTTCAGCCGTCAGGTCCACGCCATCCGACCACTTGACGTTGTCGTGGAGCGAGAAGGTATATGTCTTCCCGTCATCACTCCTTTCCCAGCTTTTTGCCAGGTCTCCGATTAACGCAGAGGGGTTGTTGGCGTCATACTGCACCACGTTGTTAAGGAGGGGGCTTGTTGCCGTGGCTATCTGAGAGGTGCCCCCTTTGTGGGGGTCCCATAGCTCCGGGTAAAAAGAGCTAAACGCAACATTTCCACCGTACCTCGCCGCGACCAAAAGGGCCTTCGGGTCAATGGTTACAGGGGTGGCCGTTGGGGCGGGGGTCGGAGTCGCGGGTATGGCTGCCTTTACGATCTGCTCGATTTCGGAAGCCGAAACCGGCTCGGGCAGGTTAGCCGTAGCATCTGCGACAGCCTGGGACACCAGGGAAGCCACTTCTTCTTTATTGACTGCATCTGCCTTAACGGCGGCCACGCCCGCTTCTACCAGTCGCTGCACATCTTCGGCGGTGGCACCTGCCGGGGCCGCGGCGGAGACGGCCGTTTGGACCATCTGCTGGATCTCGGCCGCGGAAACCACCTCAGCCGGTGGTGGGACCGCTGACATTACCGCCTTCTCTACCAGGGCCGTTAGGGCGGCGGTGTCTAGCCCAGGCGCCGGCGTTGCCGTGGGCTGAGGTGTTGCCGTCGGTAGCGGCAGGGTATCATCGCCGCAGGCTAACGCGACTAGGAGCAGTAGCGCCAAAGGGCCAAATAATAATATTCTGGGCTTAAAATACCAACGGTGCACCACAATAACACCTCCGTCTATTTGATTCAGTACCGTAGCGGCCCAAAGGAGCAGCCTTTGGGCCGCTGTTGAAACCGGCGTGACCATATCAGAATTCTCCGGGCATTGTCAACAGTTGGAATCGTATAGCAATGGTCTTTTTATTAATAAATACTTTAATGATGTTACCTTATCTAGAGGAAAAGGAACGAAATGTGGGGATGGCACCACGAGAATGAGCAATTGACACCTCGGACTGCGAATAATAAACTGGGTCGGTAGAGTCAAGATAGTAACGAGGGTAGGCAAAGGACAATGTATAGATATGTCCCAGCTGGAGAGCGTCATTCCCCTGTTAGAGTCCCTGGTTTTGGACTGGACCGCGAACCGAAGGGACTCGCTTCGGGCAAGGAACAGGAGGCCTAAGCCCGAATCCACCGAAGGACACGGATGGACGGCGTGAGGGCAGCGGAAGGGGGTGGGTGAGGGAGCTACAGGGGAGATGGCCTGGGCTCTTGGGGTAGATATGGGAGGGCGGCGGAGGGTCTTCAGTCGCCGCACAGGGCCCCTAAGGCCCTATGCGGGAGTTGCGATGCGCGGGATGGCGAGAGGATACGCAGCAGGGGACTCTCGAGACCGGGGTGGCGCGAGATTGCGGGGACGTTGGGTCAGTTGCAGGCTGGCCGTCAGGCCGGGAACGGAATGGCTTGCAGCCGGGCCAAGGCGCGACTGAACTGGGTTTCCCAAGGCCAGCGCCGGGGGAGATGCAAAGTGAGGCGGCGCGCCGAGCGGGTGATCCGCCCCACCAGAGCGAAGACCCGCCGCCTGAGGGTCTTGGTGATCAGGGTCCCCTCGCCCAGACCAATCCGCGCCGTCCAGCGGGCCAGGTTATGCGCCATCACCTGTACCGCCAGCCAGGCGCCGTTGGCGGCGAAGCGCCCCGACGGCATGTGGTTCAGCCCGACGCCGTACTTGAGGTCGCGTATGGCGTTCTCGACCTCGGCGTGGCGGCGATGATCGGCCTCCAGTTCCAGCGTCTCCCCATCGCGGTCGGTGATGAAGGCGTGATAGCTGTATCTGGCGAAGAGGGCGAGCTGGGAACCGGGTGTCGGCTTCACCCGCCGGACAATGAGCCGCGCCGGCGCGGGCGTCCGGCTTGGTCTGGAACGGGGTGTAAGTCGTCTCGGCGACATCGGCGGCGCCGTCCATCCAGTAGGGAATGGGAGTCCAGTCCTCCTCTGGTATCGCCTCGATCAGGTCCCGCAGGCTGGCGCGCTGGCGGATGGTGATAGAGAAGCGGACATCCATTTCCCGGCAGGCGGCAACGACAGTGTGGGCGTAGAAGCCGCTGTCGGCCCGCACCGTGAGTTGTCCCCTGGCCCCGCCGTAGCGCACCCGCCCCACCGTCTCACGCAGGAAGTGGGCCGCGCCACGGGCGGTGTTGGCCCGGCCCTCGCGCAGCCGGGACATCAGCACCTCGCCGGTGCCGGCGGCAATGGCCAGCAGCGGGTGATAGCCGCGGGCGCCGGTATAGCCGTGGTGGCGCGCTCCCTCCTTGGCCAGTCCATAGGTCTCGCAGATGGTCGAGTCCAGGTCGATGCTCAGGGGCGAGTCGCCGGGTCCGGCCCCAGCGGCCCAGGCCCGGGCCAACAACTGGCGGCTCACGCGGTCGAGTTGACGGACATGCCCCCACCGGAAGCTGCGCAGGAAGGTCCCCAGGGTGGATGGCGCCTTGACCACGCAGCCTAGAACACCGACCGTCCCACCAGCGCGCAGCGCATCGGCGTCGTCGATGCAGTCGCCGCCTGCCAGCGCGGAAGCGACCAGCGTCAGCATCTTGTCCCCAGTGTTCGCCCGTCCCGGCGCTCCGCCGAGGTCAAGGTGATGGTCGACGAGTTCCCGCAGGCCCAGGTGCCGGGCTAGGGTGGCCGGCAGGAGCAGGCCGGCATTGGCCACCAGGCGATGGTCGTCAAAGAGGATGCGAATACGGTCGGGTTTGTTCTGTGGCAGCATCTATTGGGTGCTCCTTGTTTCCGGGCTGGTTTCTGTTCCAAAACCATTATCCCAGATTCAGAGGAGCACCCTCTGGCTTCTTCAAGGACTGTCCCCAAGGACGTCCTTCGGTGGATTCGGGTTTACGCGGCGCCGCATAGCGCATACCCCTGCCGTGGAGACGATTCCTGGCGTGTTATCGCCTTCTTTTCCAACGAGGAGGGGATAGCGCTATGCCACTGTCTGGGCGAGGCCCAGCGGGTGACGGACCCAAGGTTTGACACCCTTTTAGGCAGGAAACAGAACGAAGACGAACTGGACAGGCTGGTAGCCGAATGGACGTCGGGCCGGTCCGCTGAAGATGTGATGACCAACTTCAAGTCCGATGGCGTGTCCTCTGGAAGCGTCCTCAACTGGGAGGGCCTGGGCAACGATCCCAGCTGGGGCACCGAGGCCACCACGTGAAGCTGATTGGCTCCGACCTGGGAGTCTACCACGTCCCAAACTGGGGGTTCCGGTTACCTGACACTCCCCCTGCCTATCGCCTGGAAGCGCCAATATCGGGCAGCACACCGAACTCATCTGCAGCAGCATCCTGGGCGTGTCTGACGAGGAGTTCGTTGAGTTGCTGGCCGACTTCGTCTTCTAATAACCACCCTCGACTAGCAACCCTTTGACTGGGGTATTAGGGGACTAATCAGATATCAGATGGCAGACGCGGAATGCCTACACCCCAACTTTCACAGAGGTTGACAGCCATCTGAGAGAGACGCCGGTGCCCATTTTGCAATTTGGCCCGCGAAGTCCCTGCTATGATGTCATGACTCAGATGCCCTGGTCATCATTCAATCCAGCGGAGGTTCAGCCGTGTCACAGTTCGATGAATACGCCTACAAGTACGACAACATCCGCATGGAGCGGCAAAATGGGATTCTCCAGATTACCCTTCATACTGACGGAGATACCCTCCGGTGGACGGGGGGCGGGCAACGGAACTTTCCCCAGGCTTTCAGGGATATAGGCAGCGACCGGGAGAATAAGGTAGTGATCATGACTGGAGCCGGCGACGCATTCGTCGACGTGGGGGGTCATTCCGGGCCGGGGCCAAAGATGACGGCCAGTGAATGGGACAAGTCCTACTTTGATGTCAAGCACCGCCTTATGAGCCTGTTGGACATCGAGGTGCCGATGATCAGTGCCGTCAATGGGCCAGCCGTGGCCCATGGCGAATTGCCTTTATTGTGCGACATCGTCCTGGCTGCAGAGGAGGCCAGCTTTGGGGACACCTATCATTTCAAAAGTGGGAGTCTCCCTGGCGATGGGGTGCAAATCGTGTACCCCCTGCTGTTGGGTTTGAACCGGGGCAGATACTTTCTCCTGACCGGCCAGACCCTCTCGGCGCGCGAGGCCAAAGAGCTTGGTCTGGTCAATGAAGTCATGCCGAGACAGGAACTTTTGCCCCGGGCATGGGCATTAGCTGAGGAACTGGCGCAAAAGCCTTCTCTTGTACTTCGTTACAGCCGGGTCGTCTTTACCCACCAGCTTAAACGCATGATGCAGGAAATGCTCGGATACGGAATGGCTCTATATGGACTGTCTCAGATGGACGCGTCGTCCGAGGGGGATTGACACCGGGGCAAGCCTATATTCTGAGCAGCCGCCCTTCGCGAGGCCGCCAGCCGCGGCTTGTTTTTAGCCAGAGGATTCGAGGTGATCCTGGTGATAGAGGGTGAACCGTTGTCCCGCTTGAACCGGCCCTCTATCCGCACGGTGTCTATGGTAGTGGGCCGGGCAACCGGTCCCGTGGGAAGCGTTCCCCGGTCTAAGGCCGAGGAGGTTGCAGGGCAGGTCATAGCGGCCCCGTTCAGGGCGGCGGCTGTCGGAGCCCGTGGTGGCGGTCAGGCCCTTTCTAAGCCCGAATCCACCGAAGGACGTCCTTGGGGACAGCCCTTGAAGAAGCCAGCGGGTGCTCCTCTGAATCTGGGATAATGGTTTTGGAACAGAAACCAGCCCGGAAACAAGGAGCACCCAATAGATGCTGCCACAGAACAAACCCGACCGTATCCGCATCCTCTTTGACGACCATCGCCTGGTGGCCAATGCCGGCCTGCTCCTGCCGGCCACCCTAGCCCGGCACCTGGGCCTGCGGGAACTCGTCGACCATCACCTTGACCTCGGCGGAGCGCCGGGACGGGCGAACACTGGGGACAAGATGCTGACGCTGGTCGCTTCCGCGCTGGCAGGCGGCGACTGCATCGACGACGCCGATGCGCTGCGCGCTGGTGGGACGGTCGGTGTTCTAGGCTGCGTGGTCAAGGCGTCATCCACCCTGGGGACCTTCCTGCGCAGCTTCCGGTGGGGGCATGTCCGTCAACTCGACCGCGTGAGCCGCCAGTTGTTGGCCCGGGCCTGGGCCGCTGGGGCCGGACCCGGCGACTCGCCCCTGACCATCGACCTGGACTCGACCATCTGCGAGACCTATGGACTGGCCAAGGAGGGAGCGCGCCACCACGGCTATACCGGCGCCCGCGGCTATCACCCGCTGCTGGCCATTGCCGCCGGCACTGGCGAGGTGCTGATGTCCCGGCTGCGCGAGGGCCGGGCCAACACCGCCCGTGGCGCGGCCCACTTCCTGCGTGAGACGGTGGGGCGGGTGCGCTACGGCGGGGCCAGGGGACAACTCACGGTGCGGGCCGACAGCGGCTTCTACGCCCACACTGTCGTTGCCGCCTGCCGGGAAATGGATGTCCGCTTCTCTATCACCATCCGCCAGCGCGCCAGCCTGCGGGACCTGATCGAGGCGATACCAGAGGAGGACTGGACTCCCATTCCCTACTGGATGGACGGCGCCGCCGATGTCGCCGAGACGACTTACACCCCGTTCCAGACCAAGCCGGACGCCGCGCCGGTGCGGCTCATTGTCCGGCGGGTGAAGCCGACGCCCGGTTCCCAGCTCGCCCTCTTCGCCAGATACAGCTATCACGCCTTCATCACCGACCGCGATGGGGAGACGCTGGAACTGGAGGCCGATCATCGCCGCCACGCCGAGGTCGAGAACGCCATACGCGACCTCAAGTACGGCGTCGGGCTGAACCACATGCCGTCGGGGCGCTTCGCCGCCAACGGCGCCTGGCTGGCGGTACAGGTGATGGCGCATAACCTGGCCCGCTGGACGCGGCGCGGATTGGTCTGGGCGAGGGGACCGTGATCACCAAGACCCTCAGGCGGCGGGTCTTCGCTCTGGTGGGACGGATCACCCGCTCGGCGCGCCGCCTCACTTTGCATCTCCCCCGGCGCTGGCCTTGGGAAACCCAGTTCAGTCGCGCCTTGGCCCGGCTGCAAGCCATTCCGTTCCCGGCCTGACGGCCAGCCTGCAACTGACCCAACGTCCCCGCAATCTCGCGCCACCCCGGTCGCGAGAGTCCCCTGCTGCGTATCCTCTCGCCATCCCGCGCATCGCAACTCCAGCATAGGGCCTTAGGGGCCCTGTGCGGCGACTGAAGACCGTCCGCCGGCCTCCCCATCTACCCCAAGACCCCAGGCCATCTCCCCTGTAGCTCCCTCACCCACCCCCTTCCGCTGTCTTCACGCCGTCCATCCGTGTCCTTCGGTGGATTCGGGTTAAGGCGTTCGAGGCGACAGCTAGGCCCAGCAGGGTAGCGGAGGCGACGGGTAAGAAGCCCTTTGCATCGGTAGATTACATTTACCTTACCAAGGCTCAAAGGGCATTTAGAGAATAGGAAAAACAAAAAACCATATCTCCGGAGTAAAGATATTAAACAAAACGTTCATGGGGGTGATATGGTCAGACCGGAGGCTCCGGCGAGAGGAGCGCGTACCGGGCGAGACAGGACTCCTTCGGTTAAGCCCGAATCCACCGAAGGACACGGATGGACGGCGTGAGGACAGCGGAAGGGGGTGGGTGAGGGAGCTACAGGGGAGATGGCCTGGGGTCTTGGGGTAGATGGGAGGCCGGCGGAGGGTCTTCAGTCGCCGCACAGGGCCCCTAAGGCCCTATGCGGGAGTTGCGATGCGCGGGATGGCGAGAGGATACGCAGCAGGGGACTCTCGCGACCGGGGTGGCGCGAGATTGCGGGGACGTTGGGTCAGTTGCAGGCTGGCCGTCAGGCCGGGAATGGAATGGCTTGCAGCCGGGCCAAGGCGCGACTGAACTGGGTTTCCCAAGGCCAGCGCCGGGGGAGATGCAAAGTGAGGCGGCGCGCCGAGCGGGTGATCCGCCCCACCAGAGCGAAGACCCGCCGCCTGAGGGTCTTGGTGATCAGGGTCCCCTCGCCCAGACCAATCCGCGCCGTCCAGCGGGCCAGGTTATGCGCCATCACCTGTACCGCCAGCCAGGCGCCGTTGGCGGCGAAGCGCCCCGACGGCATGTGGTTCAGCCCGACGCCGTATTTGAGGTCGCGTATGGCGTTCTCGACCTCGGCGTGGCGGCGATGATCGGCCTCCAGTTCCAGCGTCTCCCCATCGCGGTCGGTGATGAAGGCGTGATAGCTGTATCTGGCGAAGAGGGCGAGCTGGGAACCGGGTGTCGGCTTCACCCGCCGGACAATGAGCCGCACCGGCGGGGCGTCCGGCTTGGTCTGGAACGGGGTGTAAGTCGTCTCGGCGACATCGGCGGCGCCGTCCATCCAGTAGGGAATGGGAGTCCAGTCCTCCTCTGGTATCGCCTCGATCAGGTCCCGCAGGCTGGCGCGCTGGCGGATGGTGATAGAGAAGCGGACATCCATTTCCCGGCAGGCGGCAACGACAGTGTGGGCGTAGAAGCCGCTGTCGGCCCGCACCGTGAGTTGTCCCCTGGCCCCGCCGTAGCGCACCCGCCCCACCGTCTCACGCAGGAAGTGGGCGGCGCCACGGGCGGTGTTGGCCCGGCCCTCGCGCAGCCGGGACATCAGCACCTCGCCGGTGCCGGCGGCAATGGCCAGCAGCGGGTGATAGCCGCGGGCGCCGGTATAGCCGTGGTGGCGCGCTCCCTCCTTGGCCAGTCCATAGGTCTCGCAGATGGTCGAGTCCAGGTCGATGGTCAGGGGCGAGTCGCCGGGTCCGGCCCCAGCGGCCCAGGCCCGGGCCAACAACTGGCGGCTCACGCGGTCGAGTTGACGGACATGCCCCCACCGGAAGCTGCGCAGGAAGGTCCCCAGGGTGGATGACGCCTTGACCACGCAGCCTAGAACACCGACCGTCCCACCAGCGCGCAGCGCATCGGCGTCGTCGATGCAGTCGCCGCCTGCCAGCGCGGAAGCGACCAGCGTCAGCATCTTGTCCCCAGTGTTCGCCCGTCCCGGCGCTCCGCCGAGGTCAAGGTGATGGTCGACGAGTTCCCGCAGGCCCAGGTGCCGGGCTAGGGTGGCCGGCAGGAGCAGGCCGGCATTGGCCACCAGGCGATGGTCGTCAAAGAGGATGCGGATACGGTCGGGTTTGTTCTGTGGCAGCATCTATTGGGTGCTCCTTGTTTCCGGGCTGGTTTCTGTTCCAAAACCATTATCCCAGATTCAGAGGAGCACCCGCTGGCTTCTTCAAGGACTGTCCCCAAGGACGTCCTTCGGTGGATTCGGGCTTAGGCGTAAAGGCGCTGCTAAACCCTGACAGTGGCGGTTCGGCCTATCCTATAATATGGCTCCCCAGATAGGATTAATCTAGCATAAAATAGCCTTGTCTTTTGTGCCCTAGATGTGATAAAGTAGTAACAAAAATAGTAACAAGGGGGGCCAGATGAAGGAAGGTAGGTTGACTGTTAAATTCGTGGAAGCGGTCAAGCAACCAGGTCGATATGGCGATGGTGGGCGCGGTTCCTTTGGCCTATCGCTGCTGGTCAGGGCAGACAAGCGCGGCACTGTAAAAAAGTATTGGCAGCGACGCTATCTTAAGGATGGCAAATATTCTAGCAGAGGGCTTGGCGTGTTTCCAGACGTAACCTTGGACGAGGCCAGGGATTCCGCCGCTCGTTTCGTCCTCGGCGCAACGGTTGAACAGTTGGAACAACGCAACGCCCCGGTTCGGCATGTGGTGGAAGCGTCAGCCGTTTTCCCGCCCGCGACAATAGCCGTGACCGTCAACCGAGAGTACCGCGTACCCACCTTCCGGCGGGTGTTCCTTGATTCCCTCGATTATCGGAAAGGGGACTTCAAGGAAAGCTCCAAGACGGAGGGCCAGGCCAAGGGCCTGTTCGATAGTCACATCCCCAGTCCCATAGCGGACCTTCCCATCGATGAGGTGACTTCCGCCCACTTGGTCGATTGCGCGGGGGCCGTCTGGCGCAATAAGCCCGCCACTGCCAAGAAGATGGCTCAAGTGATGAAAGCAACGTTCAACCGTGCCATCGCCAAGAACCTCATTGAGGCCTCACCTTGGGAAAGGGCCAAGATAGGGCTGGGGAAGGTCAAGGATACAGGCAAGCACTTCGCTGCTTTGCCCCATACCGCGGTGGGTGCGGCGATTGCTACTATTCAAGCGACCGATGCATGGCCCTCTACGAAACTGGCCCTTGAATTTTTGACGCTGACGGCAGCCCGTTCCGGCGAAGTGCGGGGGGCGGAGTGGAGTGAGATTGATTGGGATACGGCCACCTGGGAGATCCCCGCGGCCCGGATGAAGGCCAGCCGTTCCCACCGCGTAGCGTTGAGCAATGCGGCCTTGGACGTGTTACTCAGGGCACAGGAATTGAGCGATGGCACCGGGCTGGTTTTCCTGTCGGAGCGGGGCAAGGCTCTAAGTGACAGCACGCTTTCCAAGTTGCTTCGTGAAAACAACATCGCCTGCGTTCCGCACGGTATGAGGACTTCGTTCCGCACCTGGGCGGCAGAATGCTCAGACGTGCCCCGGGAAATAGCGGAATATGCCCTAGGTCACGTCGAGGGGTCGGCCTCTGAACTTGCATACCGGAGAACTGACTACTTCGAGAAGAGGCGGCAGCTAATGGAGGACTGGGCTGCCTACGTCATGTCCTAATAGGAGTAGAAGTCGGCAGGAGTACCCATGCGTATCCACCTTTTGATGCCCGCCTCCGCCCGTTTCATCATCAAACAGTCGTAAGCTTCGCCGCGCCTGGGTTGCCGGGTTATCTGAGACCGTCCGCACGTCCGACAAGTCATACCACGCTCCGGGCAGTGGTAGACGAAACCTTGGCAGACCGGGCATCTATTCATCATTGACCATCAATCCAGCGATGGCCACGGCTTGGGCAACGTCCATGCCGCCGCCAACCATCGATTGAAACGCCCTGGCCCGGCCCGATAGGTCAGACGCCCGCAATTCCTGCCAGCCAAGGCTAACGTCATCGTCGAGCTTATCCCTAAGTTCCCGCTCCACCTTGCGGCCCAAAGGCGCAATCACGCCAAACAAGGCCAACCGCCATGCTTCCCTAGTAGCCGCGGCGTTGCCGTCGCCCCACAAGGCCCGTGAGAAGCCACAAGCGGCGTATATCTCTTGGGACGCCCGCTCTAGTAGGTTGACTAGGGATTGAGGCGGCTCGGCCCCGAATCGCTCGGCTTTCAGGTTCACGCTGGCGGTTCCCACGTTATCCCAGTCGCCGTTTTCCAGCAGGGCGACGCGGCCCTTGGCGTTGGCTATGTCTTCCTTCAAGTTGGCAACGGTCGAATCTGCCCCGTCTTTGGCGATTCCGAGAAGTCTGCCAACCGGCCCGGATGATTCATTGGCCAAGACGTTGACCGTCTCCGCGCTAAGGCGTCCGGCCAGCGATGCCACGGTTAGCGGTCCATTGCCGCGCCATGGTCTGGCGGAGTCTATGGCGTACTTGAAATGTAGGACGCTGGCCGCTGGAACCACCGGATAGGTAAAGGTATTCGAAGGCCCGCCTAACGTCACCCGGTACCACCAGGAATCAGGCATAGGCCCGCCTTCCACGTCCCAGGTTTCGGCTGGTAGAAGTTGCAGCCGCCCCGCGGTGGTGTCAATCAGGAATACCACCTCGCCATAGCGAATCAAGCCACGCCCGATAATCTCAAGGCAGTCCGGCGTCACGGCGTCCATTACCGCTGGCCTACCGGAAACCTCGCCCGCCATGAATCCACGGCCTACGGTTCCGGTGCAAGCTTCCAACGCCGCCGTTGCCGATGGTACGGCCAAGCGTCCGGCCCTGCGCTCTTGATAGCAGGGCGTTGATTATGGCGTCGGTATAGCTGGATTCGCCTTGCCGCGTTTCAAGCTTGGTTTCCTGTTGCCAAGGCCAGCGCATTACGGAGCCCACGTGCATTGAAGGTCAAGGTACCGCCGCCGGGTGTTACCGTCGCGGCCCGTCACTTCCACGATGTTGTCAACCGTCCATATCACGTCTTCGCCCAGCATCATCCAGCGTTCCGTCCATCAAGCTAAGGTGGACCGAAAGCTGGTGTCGCAAGTCGGGAATCCAGCGAATCCGGTAATCCCGTCTGCCTTCGGTTCGCTGCCCGCCTTCCTCGGCAATGTCGGTCAAGGTGCTTGTCCATACGCGTCGCCCATAGCAGCCTTCTTGTAACCGCACCAGGTACGTACTCGCCATATTGCTTACGCGTTCCCGGTGCTTCCGAGATAACCCGAATCAGCCGGTCAAGAGGCATCGTATAAGCCTGCCCGGTGCTGTCGGTAGGGCAGCAAGGCGTTGGCCGCTCCGCTATTCCGTAGGCCATTGGCGTAGCTGTCACCCTTGGGAGCGGTAGGCTTGTCCCACTGGTAAGCCGCAAGCCCGGATTGCCGCCTCATTATGCACGGCGTCCGGGGCGTCCGGGGCGTCCGGGGCGTGGTGTGTGACCGCCTCAGTGGCAAAGGCCAGGATGCGTGTCGCCATATCAGCCTCAAAGCCGGAAGGCCCTAACCGAAGCTCGTTTAGCAATTCGGCAACGGTCACCGTTACAGCCATTGGAACACGCTCCACGGAAGGAATACGCCGGTAGGCGTTTCCAATTCATCCATATCTTCGGCCCGAAGCTCCACGCCAGCCGTCTCGTAGACGCCGTTGGTGGCTACGCTAAATTCCCGTAGCACCGCCTGGTTAATCTGGCGGATTTGCACGGCTGGATTTCCCGGCTCAGGCACTAGGATTTCAGCATCGGGAACGGTAGCCTTGGGCGGTACACGAAAGCCAGGTGATAGCCCAACCATCACGCCCGCCGCTATCGCCTTCTCAGTGTCCACTACCCAAGACGGCGGGTCCGCGGGCAAGGTGGCTTCGAAGGTCACCGCCTCGGCGGTGTCTCGGATAACCAGCGTTCCGCTTTGGCGTGACGCTATCGGGCGATTCCAGTCATGCCCCACGAGCAAGTCAATCCGGCGTTCCGGTTCCTGGTCTATGGCAAAGTTGAACGCCCTTGGAGAGAAGCTCTCTTTTCGCACTCTCCCCGCGGTCTGACACCGTTGCAACGGTCGAATAGGCAAACCGCCCGAAGATCATCGTTGCACCGCCAACCTGCCTAATTTCAAGGCTGGTGGGCGTGGCTAAGACCATGGCAGCGCGTCCTCTAAGGTAACGGTGCTTTCGCCATCGGATGTTAGCAAGTAGGTATTGCCATCGGAAACCGGCGTACAAAATCAAGTTGAACGCCTCGCCAGGTGAGTACCGCCAAACCGGGCCATCAAGGTCACTTGGCGGCGTAGAGGCGACAGCCCGATATACCGGGCGTTGGCCCAGGTTGATACCGCGGCACTCCTTGGATACCCCACGGGCTACGCCCAGCAGGGCGGAAATGTCAACCGGAGCGGTGGTTACGGTGGCCTGGTACAGGGCCATTTAGGCCACCTGCACGGTACGCCGCTGGAAGCCGTCAGCCCGGATGATTTTGATTTGGTACAACATGTAGGCGGTCAAGACGATTTCGCCCGTGGAAGCCTTGGTGACTTCATCAAACACAATGTCGAGACCTTCCCAAATCGGGGCGACCATATCCCTGAGCGCACCCTTGCGAACGATAACGCTTTGGTCATTTGTGCTAGGGTCGGGAACGTGGGCAGACACCCGGACACCGCCCGACACCCGCATAAGGCTATCCAGTGCGGAATCGTCGGCATTGTTGGACCGGTAGACGGCTGCGCAGTGGTTGTAAGACTCCGTGCCCAGCACCACCCGAATGTCCGACGCCATGCCCGCATACCGGCCATCGATGGTCATCCCATCGTAGACAAGGCCGCGGTAGTCGGCAAAGGTGGCGGTAGCAGTCGCGTCGCCGGTTCGGGCGGTCAAGCCGTTGGTTCCAAGCAGGCCATCGTCTCCGGCAACAATCTGGGCGTCCAGGCCGTCGCTAAGGCCCATGCTCAGGTTTTCACGCAAGGCCGAATCCATGCCCATGAACCTGGCCCGGTCTTCTCTGCTGTAGAAGAAACTGGCCTGCAACCGGCGTGGGCTCAGAACGTCCGATGTGAACGCTCCGGTAGTCTCCGTTTGGCTTGCGCCTTCAGCCGGTGTCCCAACGTCAAGCGTGCTAGTCAAGACCGGAAAGGTGGAATCGCCAACGGCCACCATCGGCATATCAACCGACAGGAAGCCGCAACGGACATGGGGAAAACGTAGGGGATTATCTCGTGCTGGTCTTGGCCTACGTCACCGGGCGCAGGTGTAACGGCCCTGGTTTCCAAGCCCGCTCCCCAATCCCGCAACATGGCGACGGGCACCTGGTTAGCTGCTAGGCCGTAATGCTGGCGGATCTCCTCCTCCGCTCCGTTATAGGAGCGGTTAGCGATAATGGAGTCCACCATCGAGCCAACGTTGCCCCTGGCCAGCAGCCGCCGGAGTTCATGCCCTTGGGCGTCGCTGCGGGTTTCAATTGGCGTGGGTGGCTTGTCGCCTGCGATTATCAACGCCTGCCGCTTGGATTCGTTGTCTTGGTATTCCCGTTTCAAGGTGTCAAGCTCGGTGCGTATTTCGTCGGTAAGGTCGGTCATACCGCCTATCGAGGAAAGGCGAGACCTTATCTCACTGACGCGAATTTCCAGGGTCTGCAAAGGTGTCATTCTTGCCCTCTATACCAGCTAGTTATAGATACTTAGTATCAATTACTGGCATTATACGTCACCAGCTAGGCGCATTGCAAGAAACGCCCGCCATGCGTCACGGGCAGGGTTGAGCCGGGTGTTTTCGTTGGCGGTCTTGGCGATGTGACACGCCCTGCAAAGCGTCTGAAGGTTGTCCATGGCGTAGGGGTCACCGCAAGCGTCCAAAGGCGTCACGTGGTCCACCTCAAGCCGCCCAGCCTTGCCGCACGTCACACAACGCCAGCCGTCGCGGTCTAGCACCTTCTGGCGCACCAGCCGCCAACGCTTGCGCTCCGGGCGGTCACCCTTGCGCCAAGACATTAACCGGCCAGCCCCAGGTAACGGCTCTTGCCGGTGCGCTTGGGTTGCCGTGCTGCAAGTCCGACGGCCAGGATTGCCGCGGCTGCAGCATCGTCTCTGGCCCGTAGACGCCGCCCGCCTTCGGAACCTTTGGACAGCTTGGCGTTGCCCGCAGGGTCAATTATCGTCCGAGCCTCACTGACAGCTGATGCCAGCAGCAGGCCCTTGACCGGCGTAACCTTCCCTTCCAAGCACCACCGCACGAAAATCGCACGTCTTCCGCTCCGTCTTTGTAGCCCATCCCGCGGAGTTCCAGCCTAGTCAATGGCAGGCCCGCCGCTTTCAAGGCGTCGCGTAGTTCCGCCTCACGCAACGGTCAGACGCTAGGCCACCCGGTACGCCGAACCTATCCCTTGCCTCTTCCACCAATGCCTTAACGTCAACCGCCGCGCCGCCCACCTGGATAAGCTCGCCGCGCCGGTGACATTCCGAATACAGCCGCCCAACGCCGTCACGAAGTCCACGCGTGTTAAGGTCCGGTTCCGATGGGAACGCCGCTAGACATTCCAGCCGCCCGGTCTCGGGCCAGTAGGCGGCAATGGCGGATTGCGCCGCAGACGTTCCAAGGTCTATGCCCCACCAGCACCGGCCCTCCGGTTCCGCATGGCCTTCAATCCGCTGCCACGTCTCCACGTCAAGCAACATGGACCGCACCACGTCGGCGGTCCAAGGTTCAACCGCAGGGCGTCGAAGCTCGCCAGCATCGCAGGGTCAAGCTTGGCCCGCTTTGATTCAGCCCGGATTGCCCGCTTCAGGTCCGGCATGAACCGCAGGCTTGGGTTAGCCATCGCCCAAGTCCGGCGTTGGAATTTCGGCGCGTCCGGCTTGGCAGCGTGGACCTGCGAATAGTCCGCGCCGCCGTCTAGCATCTTCGCGAACCAATGCTCGGCGTCGGCTGGCCGCGTGCCCAGCGCAATTAACCGGCTGCCCGGTATCTTACCTAGCGCAGTCCGCAACGCCGCCATTGCCGCCTCAGCTTGCGACGGTTCCCACTGTGCGCCCTCGTCCGCTATCACCATGCAAGGCGCAAGGCCATGCATCCGCCTTGGGTCCGCACCAATGGCCTTGAGCATTGCGCCCGTAGGCCGGTTGGTAACCTGTGCCCGGTTCGCTGAATCCTGAATCCGCCATACGCTCCGGTCTTCCAAGGCGTCGCCATACTTGCAACGTAGGAAAGCCAACGTATGGCGGAAGGCAATCAACGCCTGTTCGAAGCTTGACGCTGCCACCACCACCTCACCGCGGGGAACCGCAAGCGGGCCGTCCAACGCCGCCGCCGCTAGGCCAGCGGTCAAGGTGGTTTTGCCGTTCCCACGCCCCACGGACAAGGCACTTTCTATCACGTCCGGCGCAAAGGCCCCACGCAGGAACCGCCGCTGCCAAGGGAACACCGGGAACGGTTCACCGGCCAACCGCCCTTGGGTGACGGTCAGGTCAGAAAGGTAGCGGATTAGGTCATCAGTTAACAAAGATGTTGGTAAGTCCAATCGTCGCGCTAATGACGGCTACAGAAAATGGAAACCAGTTTGCGCATATCCAATGCACCTGAGGATGCCTCAATTGTCTCAGCCTCTCAATTCCCTTTGGCGTTATCCCCCTGGTGCCACCTCCTTCTCTTAGTTCGTGTCCATTGACTCCAAAGTAAGGCCACAGATAACGTTGTTCCAAAAGGTACTGCAAGTCGACCGTCACTGCCTGCATTTCATCCTCCGAAGGGTACTTCTGTATTAAAACTTGGGCCGCAGGGGTGTCAGGCCCCAGAGTACGACCGTTTTCGTACACCGCTTCAAGAATGTCACGCTCTAGTCTCTTGAAATCCTGCATCATTCCTCCGTTTGTTGCATCGTGACTCCCACCTGCGCTCTAGCAGCGCCCGCCGCGACGGTCCGGCAGGGGTCCCCTTGGCTAGTCAATCACCTTTCCGCAAGCCTTGCAGGTGCGTGCCCGCACAATCGCCCGCTGATACGCCTCATCAGTCATGCCCTCCACCAGTCGCGGATGGTCTGGCGTGACCGGCGGACTCACTGCTCAATCCGTTCGTACTCCGCTACGCATTCAACGTGTCTCAATTCACGCCTGTCCGGTTTGTAAATGTCGGAAACTATGACCGCGTTATTGAGGTTCATCATTCTACTTGCTCCTTGCGCTTGAACTCTCCGCACCAATCACCGGGCTTTGTTCGCGGCCAAACCGGCCCCTCCCTCCGGACGTGGGGGATAACGCCTGCAATCACCAAGGCTATTTGTCGTGGCATCGGGCTTACCAACCCAATACTTGCAAATCCGGCATTGTTCTTCCATCGCTCTACCTCCAACCTTTGTTGTGTTCCCCTTGCTAGTCGGTGGCGTCGTTCGCGGCGAAGTCCAGCTCAATTCTAACACGGTGGCTATTTTTAGGTCCAATACCTATCATACACATGCCTTTTCCGAGACGTTGCACGTTGAATCAGGTGGCATATTGGCAACCGTGTCTCGTATTCATCGCTACCGCCCCCATTCGGCTAAGCCATTCGGCGAGAGTCAATCTGTGTGCGCTGCAACTTACCCATGTCTGCCCCGTTGTCGGTTATTTCGCGCAAGCCAATGCCCGCAACCCAGGTCACGATCGACATTCCTGATTCTTTGCTCAATACCATCATTGGTCAACCTCCATTCTCTTTGGGGTCGTATCTACCCAGAATACACCCGTGTCCCGTCATTTCCCCTTAGACTACAGGCCACTTCATATCCATATCCCTATCTAAGTTTTCCTGTAATATTTTCCTAGTTAGGATAGGGCCAACCTAATCTCCGATGGGAATATGACTGGGACATAGTTGAGCGTAAAATCGGCCATTTGGGGAGATAGTTGGGAATAGTTGTGCATTACTCCCGCACCTTGCCTCTAGGAGCACCCGGTTCGTAGCCCATTGCGCGTAAGGGTATGAACCTGTGCCGGTTACCGAATCTTTGGTCTGCACTACTAAGCCATCCTGTATCAGCTATGATCTAGGGCACTCTTGTATCAGTGTTTACCCTTGCCGCCGTGACCTTGCCCATGAGTACGTTCTGACCACCGTACACGCCGTCTTGCACCAGCCGCGCCTATGGCCTCAAGTAGCAGCATGGGTATATCTAATTCCTTGGACCGTGCTTCCTGATTAGGTGGGTCTATGGATATAGTGAGTAGTTCACCCTCATAATGCCCCTTGCATAGTGGCGGATGCTTAGCGCTAGCACGTTGCACGCGGTACAGTCGCCTCGGCCCATATCTGCAAGCGTTCGAGCCTCAGCAGCCATTGCGCGCGTCTTGTGTCTTACGTTGCCAAGGCATTAGCCCGATACAGGCACTATACCGCCGCAGGTTGCCGTCTATCTTGGCTACGGTTCATGTACTGTCCGCAGCCTATAGCACCGGCGTGGACGCTCTTGACGGCGTTTCGGTACATGGTCAAGGATTAGTACGCCGGACACCCCGAGCTTTGAAACGGTACCATCACCTTTTCGGCTGATATACGCCATTCCGTGACGCTAGAACCATCGCTAGGAGCGCCCGATGATTCTAGCCAGCGTCAATAATGACCAGAGATTTCGACAATCCCGGCGTCCGCTAGCCATTGACTCACAGCGCATAAAAGGCTCATGTTTTGGGTAGGTCGTCTTCTAGGCTCAAGGTATCGTTGAAAAGGTCCTTTATAAACTGGCGGCAACATTTTCCCCTGTAATTAGGTCTAACTGGCCTATGCCGCCTTGGCCCTACGGTATAGCACGTGTCCGGTTTATCCTCGAAATCCCACCACAACACCCGTCCGCAACGTTCTTCAGTGACGCCAGCGCCGCCTCTAGCGCAGATCCAAGACTTACCCATACCCGGCTCAACTCGAACATCGTCGTATTGAACCTTGAAACAGCTGTTGACAGGATGGTTGCGCCGTCTGAGCGTGTTAGCCTATCCCGCACTGGCAAGTGCCTCAACCCTTTTGCTCTTGAACCGATCAAGACGTCATTGCGAGAACCCAGAGCGTAAGGTGACGGCGTCTGGTGGGAATGGTAGTAATGGAAGGTTGAAGGTGCAACGGATTCTACGTCTGTTCCCGCCAAAAGTAGCGTTGATGTCGTATCCCGTAGGCCTAAAGCTATGGAGGTCGGGCTAGTTGCTGCCATTCGTTGCTGCTTCCTTGATTATCTGCGCCATTCAACCGAGTTTGCCCTCTAGTGAGGTATCGGAGATTCAGCTCGCTACGGCCAAAACAAGCATTTCTCCAATCCCGCACACGTCTAGGCCCTCGTGACACTCTTGGATTGCCGGATGTGGCTCGTCTTTCGTGCGTAGGCACACGCTCCATGAGTTCGCGCCGCTCCACACAGGCCAGGATATGCTCACTCTGGGCAGGTTCGTCGTGTGCCATTCTTCATGGCGTCTGCGGAACGTCACCAATTGAGACATACCCGCCTATGTCGTCCGGGTCGTCTTGGTCTAAGACAAGTTGAACCTCTCGCAGGCTTGACCTTCTAATTCCGTCTATAGGTATAGGCTTGTAGTTGTCAACATACATCGCTCCTTTGTGGGCTGGATTTGGGCGCGTGTTGGTAGTCACCGCTCTGTTTCTATTTCTTGGCCTTTTTTACTTACGCATTCTCCCGGCGTAGTTGTGCCAATCGTATTCAATCCCACCTCCCTTCTCCGCCACCTTTCACGAAAGTCTGGAACGCCGCGCAAGCCGCCTGTTGTACGCTCAAGGTGTGCCATTCAACGCCTAGGTGCGCCGCCAGCAGTTGCCTAACGCGGTGAAAGTCGTCAACCCGTGTAGAGGTCAACTGAATCTGCTTAACCTGGTGATACCGCCCCTCGTATGCCATACCTACCCCCTTTGGAAAGTCAAATAATAGTATACTATATAATGACGAATCCCGCCAATTCCGGCGGGATTCATACCGTATCTAGTATGTAATGGTATAGACTTTCGCCGCTAAAACGGCAAGGCGTCCACGTAGGTGCCCCACTGTTCCATAAGATCCCTCCGCTTTTTGAAGTAGTCAGTCCGGCGGTATGCCCGCACCGTCGCGCTCCCCTCAACGTGGGCTAATGCGTGTTCCACAATCTCCGATGGGAAGTCGGTTTTCTCTGCCGCCCAATCTCGGAAACTTGACCGCATCCCGTGCGGAGTGCCCGCAATCGCGTTCTCCCTCAGCAACTTCGAGATTGTGTTGTCAGCCAGAGGCTTCCCACGTTCAGAAGGGAAGACCAGCCCGCTACCATCGGTCAGTTCCAGCGCCTCTTTCAGAACCCCTTGAGCCTGAATCGACAAGGGTATTCGGTGTTCACGGCCCCCCTTCATTCGATCTGCCGGAATCGTCCAAATGCCAGCCGTGAGATCAACTTCTTCCCATGTTGCGCCTCGGACTTCACCGCTTCGGCAGGCGGTCAGCGTCAAGTATTCCATAGCCAGCTTGGTGGTGGTATGGGCGTCGCCGGCCCGGACTTTCGCCAAGGCAGCACCCACTTCGCTAAATGGCAATGCACGGAAATTCTGGCCCTTTGGCTTCAACCGCCCCAAGCCAATCTTGGCCTTGTCCAGGGGAGAAACGTCAATCAGGTCGACGGATATCCCGTGATTGAACGCTGCTAGCAAATGCTGCACCAGCTTCTTGGCCGTTGCGGGCTTATCGCGCCAAACCAATGCCAAGCAATCCACCAGATGCCTCGACGTCAGCTCGTCAATCGGGCGGCTTGCCACTTCCGGCGTGATGTACAAGTCGAAAAGACTCTTGGCTTGCGCCGTCGTTTTGGAGCCTGCCTTGAATCCCCTTGCGCGAAGCTCTAGCGATTCCTCGAACACCCGCCGGAAGGAGGGCACTCGATGCTCACGGTTGACCTCTACCTCAGCGGTCATCGGTGCAAAGGTTTTCTCTGCTCTAATCTCGTGTCGCACGGGCGCAATCCGCTCCGCCACCTGTTCGTCCGTCGCGCCGTAGATGGACCGCACAATTTCAGGCCGGCCCTGTAACGCGAAGTGTGCAGCCAAAGCCCTGGCCTGTTCCAACGACACGGCAGGATATACGCCAAGCCCGCGACTGGTATACGAGCCGCCCGTCCTATACCGTTGCTGCCAGTTCTTGATAAGCCCGCCGCTCTTGGCAGGCTTCACCAACAACGACAAACCAAACGATCCCCGCCCGCCATCGCCGTATCGTCCAGGTGTTTGCACTCCGTTCACGAATGCCGCCGTCAATTTTTGCGTTGCCATACCGCCCCCCATGAGTACTATTTAGATACTACTTTACCAGATATGCGGGGCGTCTGTCAAAGCTAAGTGATGCTAGTTTTATCCTACTCGGGGAGCCAGACTTGTTAATACACAAATCTTCTTTACTGCTCTTTACGCGTTTTCAAGTGGCTGCTCCACGTAGTCCCCAGTGAGGATGTTCTTCTTTGTCCTGTTCAGGACAAAGCGCTCAATCTCCGCGTCCCTTAGGTAGGATTGGTAACACTACGTGGGAGGCGTGCTCACTATCGTGGTAGACGGCCTGCTGGGCGATCCTCATCTCCCCTGAGGACCAAAGAGGAGCCCCGGTATTGGGATTCACATCATACTGGGGAAAGCTGCTGGAAGAGATATCTAGTCGAATACGGTGTCCACGTTTGAACAGGTTTCCCGTCGCCTGAAGATCGATGGTGAAAGCGTAGATCTCGTTCGGTTCCATCATCTCCTCGCTCTGACGGCTGTTCCGATATCGCGCCCTAATAATGCCATCGCACAGGTTCATTGCAAACCCTTGTTGATAGTCCTCGTTGGGAGGGTACACGTCTATCAGCTTGGCGGTGAAGTCTGTATCGGGCGCCGATGAAGCGGCCCAGAGGCGCACTGTCACAGGTCCGATTACCTCTACGTCTTCCTCCAGAGGCATCGTCTGGAATACCAGCACGTCATTCCGAGTCGCGAGAGGTAGACTGTCCTTGCAGGTAACGAACAGGTCAGGACGGCCTCGCTGGTCGAATGCTCCTCCAGAGAGGATGCCCGACACGCCAGGGTTCTGGACACAGCCACCTAGAGTGGGCACCGGATCTTGGGGGTCAAAGGTGTATCGGCTGGCACTAACGCCGGACGGAGGAGGTTCAGGTTTCAGTGCTCCCCCCGAATGGAGGTAATAGTTCGTGAACTGGGTGCCGGAGAGGGGCCAGCTCTTCTCAGAACGCCACGAGCCTCCGTGGTGCATGTGTCCTGCCAAATTGCGGCGCCCGCTCCCACCACCGATAACGAATAAGTTAATAGGCGGACCTTCGACTACGTCAGTATGCATGCCCTTGAGGAAGTGGTCGAACCACTTCAAACGCAGGTCGTTGATGTTGTCGAGGATGACCTGTACTCCGAAGTCCACCTCTCCGGACCAGGATTCCAACAGGGTCTCATGGCCGTGTGTCCAGGTGCCGATGACCATGCGCACGGGGGACTTGAGACGTTTGCGTAGCTCGTTGAACTTGGTGGTAGTGGCCCAGACGTGGTGGCCATACCAGGAAGTAACGAAGAACAACGGGACGTCAGGGTAACGGTCTATGTGCTCCTCCAGATTGGCGAGGGGATTACTCCAGAACTCGTCGTAATCGGACCGAGACGCCAGAGTCATGAGGATGTCCTCGTAGGTCGGGGTCAACGCCAGTGGCGTAGCACCTCGCTTCGCGGGCAGCCGGCCCAACCACTCCGGTAGGCGGTCGAAGGCTTCAATCAAAGCGCGCCTCACCAGGGGGTCCCTCTGAGCCTCCTTCCCGTCCCGAGCCATACGAAACGCGT
This sequence comes from Dehalococcoidia bacterium, assembly GCA_965225925.1. Taxonomy (GTDB): domain Bacteria; phylum Chloroflexota; class Dehalococcoidia; order Lucifugimonadales; family JAGWBF01; genus CBDDBY01. The sequence continues at coordinate 2,472,893 of CBDDBY010000005.1, forward strand.
AGGGAAAGACCACCCCCAGATTGAAAGCTCCCCCGGTACGTACCGTGTGGGTATGATAGTTATAGCCGCTGTCGATAATGAACTGGGCCTTGAGCCCCGGTGGGTTAGTGACTGCGAGCGCTTGTTGGGTGGCGCCGGTGTAGGAGAGGCCGATTGTGCCCACCTGTTGATCACTCCAGGGCTGCTGGACAATCCAAGTCACGGCATCGTGTCCATCTGGAGCCTCCTCGCTGTACACAAAGTACCAATCGCCCTCGGAATCGCCGCGGCCCCGCACGTCCTGGATGACGCACGCGTAGCCACGTCTGGCGAAGTACCGCCCTATGTTAGTCATACGGATGCTGCCGTTGTCATAGGGAGTCCGCTCAAGAATGGCAGGAAACCGGCCCTCCGCGGGCTTCCCATCGATCGCGGGCAGGTATATATCAGTGGCCAGGCGCACGCCGTCTCGCATGGATACCATTGCGTTCTTTTGCAACACCACATCGTATTGGATTTGGGATCCCTCATATTTGCCACAGCTCATGGGAACTCCTCGCGTCTATTTGTTAGACAGCTTTGTTAGAATGCTACATTCTATCATGAGGGAGCTCGAAGGAATCAGGTACGCCTACAACTCGCTTAGTATTCAGGCTTATTGCTGTAGCGGCTTGCCGCCTGATCATGCGTTAGGTGGCCTGATGGTGTGCCAGTGGGTATTCTGCTCATAGGCATGGGCCACCTTCAGGACCGTCTCATCTCCTCCAGGACGTCCTGCTATCTGAAGTCCGATAGGCAGCCCCTTGGAAGTGAGACCACAGGGTACGGATATGGCGGGGGCGCCGACCGCGCTAAACGTGAAGGTGAGAAGGTATTGCCCAAGCTTATCGAAATCCTCTATTGGCTGGGCTGGCTTGGCCATGGTGGGTAGTACTAGAACGTCGTATCTTTCCAGCACCTCATAGATTTGGCGCCGCAGCAAACTCCTCAGCTTCTGGACCTTGTAGTACGCCTGGGCAGGTATGATGCTGCCGGTGAGGAGCCCTATACGGTTCCGAGAGTCATAGTCCTGGAGCCGGTCCCTGATCCAGTCCCGGTGGTTAAAGGCCGGCTCTACACCCCGCAATACCATATTGATGACCCAGGCCTGTTCAGTGAGAGGGATGGAGACCTCTTCCACCGACGCCCCCGTCTCTCCCAACACTGAGGTTGCTTTGACGACGGCCTCTCTGACCTCCGGTTCCACCTTATCACTATGGATCTGCTCCGTGATCAACCCAACCCGCACACCGGATATATTGCCGTCAAGGGCCCTTATGAAATCAGGTACAGGGGTATCCCAGCTAAGGGGGTCTTTGGGGTCGTAGCCCGCGATGGCGCCCAGGGTGATAGCGGCGTCCTCCACGGTACGCGATATAGGGCCAACGGCATCCATGGACCAGACGCCACGCATGACCCCATAGCGGCTTACTCTGCCCCAACTGGGCCTTAGACCTACCAGGCCGCACCAACTCGCTGGGAAACGTATCGAGCCTCCGGTATCCTCGCCCAGGGAGGTGGCGCATAGGAAGGCAGCTGTGGCAGCTGCTGAGCCGCCACTCGAGGCGCCGGCATACATATCCAAGTCCCAGGGATTACGGGGGATACTGTAACTCTGAAAGCCCCCTATGGCGAACTCGGTGAGGTTCGTCTTACCCAGTAGGACAGCCCCGGCCTTTTTCAGGTTGGCTATAGCAGTGGCGTCCTCGTCGGGGATGAAATCGGCCAGGAAGCGTGAGCCGCCGGTGGAGCGGATGCCCTTGCTCCAGAGCTGGTCCTTTACAGCCACCGGGATTCCGTGCATCGGCCCTATATAGTTACCTTGGAGGATCCCACGCTCAGCTTCTTGGGCAGCGCGGAGGGCTTCCTTGCGAGATACCGTCAGGTAGGAGTTAAACTTGAAGTCCAGGTCGTCAATTCGTTCCAAGTAGGCTTCGGTAGCCTCCACTGGGGAAACTTCCTTTCGCTCTATAAGTCGCGAAAGCTCTGTAGCGGAAAGAAAAGGTAGATCTGCCTTATTCAAGCCTTCTCCCGGCGGGGGTTTACCAGCCTTGAGAGCACCTTATCCGGATAACTTAGATCAGTCCGACATCTGGCCTGAATCGAAAACGTTATTGCATGTGTGTCATTCTGAGCGAAGCGAAGAATCTAACCATCACTAGACCCTTCGCTGCGCTCAGGGTGACAAAAGCGTATCGCCATTTTCATCCCTGGAGGTGCTTGTAGCAACCAATATTATAGATTCTGAGCCCGCGCTCAGGGCGAACTCGGAGAAGAACCTGATAGGGTGGTGAGACGCCTCACCTCCTCCAGACCCTTCGCTGCGCTTCGGGGTGACATAGGTGTCGCCTTTTCGTCTTTGGCGGCGCTGTTAGCATCCCAGCAGCAGAGATCTGGACGAGCGCGATTGTAATGTTGTCTCTGCGCGCCGTCAAGCACCAGGCGTTGGAGAGCGTTAGCGTTCGCTGTATAATCGCATTTAGGCTTTCGACTCGGAAACAGGAGAATCAGAATGCGGCTCCATGATTTCTTCGACTATCATGTTCGAGAGAGCCCAGACGCCGACTTCGCTATGCAGGTGGACCGGCGCATCAGCTACCGGGAGGCAAGTGACGAGGTTAATAAGCTGGCCAGCGCTTTCCTTAGTGCTGGCATCCACCCGGGTGATAGGGTCGCCGTACTTTCAAAGAACAGCATTGAATACGTAATCTTGTATTTCGGGGCCTCCAAGGCCGGCGTGGTGCCGGTCCCCTTGAACTACCGTCTGGCGCCCCCCGAATGGGCCTACATCGTGAACGACTCCCAGGCGAAGATGCTTATAGCTTCGGCAGAATACCTGGAAGCTGCCGATAACATACGCGGCGAGCTTGAGACCGTAGGCCAGTTTGTAGGGATTGGCGGTCCTGGCGCATCCGGCTGGAATGACTATCGAGTCTGGGTCGATAATCAGGCTACCAGTCCACCTCAGCACGATATCACCTCGGACCAGGACCTTCTGCAGATGTACACCAGCGGCACCACTGGCCGCCCAAAGGGCGCGGTGCTTACTCACAACAACGTGACAACGAACTTGCTCCAGACCTCTCCAAGTATAGAACTAAACCGGGGCGACCGCCTTCTAATCGTCGCACCCCTTTATCATCTTGCTGCCGCTTTCTGCTCCTTTTGCGCTGCATCCAGAGGTGCATGTATGTACTTACAGGAGGAGTTCGACCCATTTGAGGTCGTGAGAGCTTTAAGCGAGGAAAAAATAAAGTGGAGCCTTCTAGTTCCCGCGATGATCCAGGCTTGCCTAGTGAATGTACCTGATGTTGCCCAGCGCAGCTACAAAGACCTGAATTGCATAGGCTATGGCGCCTCGCCCATTGCCGAGGAGACTTTGCGGCGGGCGATGGATGTGTTCAAGTGTGATTTCATGCAGGCGTACGGCATGACCGAGCTAGCGCCCTGTGCTACTATCTTGAGTCCCGTCGACCATTTGCGAGGTTTGGAAAGCAAGCCAGAGCTTTTACTTTCCGCGGGTCGAGCGATCCCGGGCACAGAGGTGCGCATCGTGGACGAGGATGACCACCCATTGCCCAATGGGACCATGGGGGAGTTGGTGGTCCGGGGGCCGCAGGTCATGAAAGGCTATTGGAACCTCCCCGAAGAAACAGCAGAGGCAGTGCGTGGTGGGTGGATGCACACCGGTGACGCCGGCACCATGGACGAAGAGGGCTACGTCTACCTTCAAGACCGGGTAAAAGATATGATCGTGTCGGGCGGCGAGAACGTGTACCCGCGGGTGGTGGAAGAGGTCCTTTTTAAACATCCCGCCATTGCCGACGCGGCCGTTATAGGCGTCCCCGATGAGCAGTGGGGTGAGTCAGTGAAAGCGGTGGTAGTCTTGCGGGAGGGGGTGTCGGCTACTCCTGAAGAGATAATGGACTTTTGCCGCGGCCAGTTGGGCGGCTTCGAACTGCCTCGGTCAGTTGACTTAGTCGCCGGCCTACCTCGTGGAGCAGCGGGGAAGGTGCTCAAGCGAGAGCTGCGGGAGCCCTACTGGGAGGGGCGGGGCCGCCGTGTCGCCGGCGCGTGAACAGAATATCGGCCGACCAGCACTCCGGTCAGCTATACGTGACCAGGCCCTCGTCGATCATTGCCTTTATCGCACCGTCGAAGGCTTCCAGGCCCCGGTCGATCTCGGCTTCAGTATGGACGCCTGAGGTTACACCGCTGGTCCGGGACATCGGGTCGACCCCCCTGACCTGTAGGGCCTGACGGAAGCCTTGCTGAAGATTGATTGGAGCGCCCTTGAGGGCGATGGCGTCGAGCCCTCCGATGGACCTCGCGCCAAAGTAAATGTGGAAGGTGGACGAGTCACCGTAGACGCAGGCCGCCACCTCGTACCGGTCCACGATTTCCCTCAAGCCCTTGCGCAGACGTTCCGCCATCCTGTCGGCAGTCTCCTGCATTTCTCCGGTCCCGGCTATTCTCAGGGTGGCGTTGCCGGTGGCGGCGCAGTAGGGGCCGGCATTGAATGTTCCACCATGGTAGACACGGTCATACCGGTCATGTTTGGGGTCTCCGGTCTGCTCCATGACTTCCATGAACTGGCCGCGGCCGATAACTGCGCCCCCGGGAAGCCCGCCGGTCAGGATTTTGGCCATAGTGCACAGGTCTGGCTCGACGCCCAGCTTCTTCTGCAGGCCTCCGGTACTCCAGCGGAACCCCGTAATTATTTCGTCCAGAATCATGACCACGCCGTACTGCTGGGTTAGCTTTCTGACGCCTTCAACGAAGCCAGGCTCCAAAGGAACCGTGCCGTAGGAAGCGCCGGACCCCTCGGTAATCACCGCGGCGATGTCCTTGTTGGCGGCCAGCGTACGATCTAGTGCATCCAAGTCCGGGGGCAACACAATCGTGGAATCAATAGCGCCACGGGCGACGCCGGCCGATCCAGGTACGTCAAACGGGGCCAGGTTGCCCGGCATAACATAATCGTGCCATCCATGAAAATGGGACTGCCACCGGACGATCTTATCCTTGCCCGTATACGCCCTTGCGATCCGGAACGTCAGCATTGTTGCTTCCGACCCAGAGGCCACGAACCGTACCTTGTCGGCGCACGGCACCAGATCGCACACCCTTTCTCCCCATTCGTACACCTCTTCGACGTGCGCCGCGTAGTGGGAGCCGCGGGGCGCCGCCCGCACCAGCGCTTCAACCACTTCTGGATGGGAGTGACCCAGGAGCAACGAGGCCGCCCCCATGCCGAAGTCTATGTACTCGTTTCCGTCAATATCCCACTTCCGCGTTCCCTGGGCACGGTCTATAGCGATAGGGAACGGCTCGGTAACGTAGTAGTCATGTCCCGCGGCGCCGGAGGGGAAGATCTGTTGAAACTTGGGGAACAGGGCCGCCGAGCGGGGGTTTTTGCGTATGAATGCCTCCCTGATCGACTCCGCCATGGCTTCCTCCTATTCGGTGGGCTAGGAATATATGCGTAATTTGATATCGGCCAATTGTATCGCGAACCGGCTCGATGCGCCACAAACCTGACCCCATGGGTAGCGTATCCTGCGGGTCGTTTGATGAAGCCGGAAAGGAGGGCAAGTCCATCGTGAAGGTCAAGGACCTGACCGTCGAGGCTACCGCAACGGACCGTGATCGAAACCTCCTGACCAAGATGTGGTTGGGGGACCACCTACGGGTACCGAGGGACCTGGAGGGCCCAGCAGGTGGTGGCGCTGAGTATCGTATTTACGTCGCCCTCAGACATTTGCCAGCGTATCCGCCCAGTCCTGGAACGGGACTACCAGTCTCAAGTCCTCTATTGTAAACTGACCGGCTGCGCCCATCGGGACAGACAGCAAAGCGTTGTAGAGTTTCCAGCTCGCCTGGGCGACGTTGTCGGCCTCGATGTTAGCGATAGAATACACGACAGGCTCGGCGGCATCTTTCCAAAGTTGAAGGGCCCCCGCGTTTACTCCTTTCATGGCTGCTTGCGCTTCTAACCGCCATACTTTCAGCAGTTGCTCGCCCGACGAAAACTTCTGAAGGTCGATTCTAACCTTTGCGTGGTAGGTGAACTTTGGCATCTGGTCCCTCCTACGTAGTTTGGATAGCGGTCAGGTGCGCTAGATGGTACCGGCTCAGAGAGGTCACGTCAAATAAATGCACATACGAATCAAGCCACGACCTACTCAACAGTAACGGCGATAGGAGTACACTACTTTGACGCTTTTTGAGAGAGAGTGCTAATTTCTACCGTCTCTGATGCAGAATAAACCTGACCCAGTCCACTGCCTTGACCGTGCCCAATCGGGTCTGGAACCAACTATTCCATCTGTCGAAGCTTGGGGTCGAGTGTATCCCTCAGCCAGTCACCGAACAGGTTGAGGGACATCACCGTGACCATGATGGCAAGGCCCGGCATGGTGGCAACCCACCAGGCGTCCACCAGCCTAGATCTTCCGTCAGCTACCATAGAGCCCCACGCTGGGTTGGGAGGTGGAACACCGGCGCCCAGGAAGCTCAAGGTGGCTTCCACCAGGATGACGATGCCGACCTGCAACGTGGCTACTACGATCAAGGTATTGATAGTGCCTGGGAAAAGGTGGACGAACAGTATACGAACTGTGGAAGCGCCGGACACCCGAGCCAGGGATACGTAATCCCTAGTCTTGATCTGCAACACTTCTCCCCGTACCATCCGCGTGAAGCGCGGCCAGATCCATATTGCCAGCACTGCCACGATTGACTCAAACGACGAGCCTACAGCTACCACCAAGACCAGTGCCACCAGGATAATAGGCATCGCCAGAATAATGTCCACCAGGCGCATAATCACTTCGTCTACCCAGCCGCCGTACCAGCCGGAAAGCAGCCCCAACAATACTCCAACCCCCCCACCGACGCCCAGGGTGACCGCAGCCACTATCAGGGAGATGCGGGCGCCATGGATGACCCGGCTTAAGATGTCTCGGCCAAGTTGGTCTGTGCCCAGCAAATATTTGGTGCTACCACCCTCCCTGGTGACAACTTGCACAGTTTCACCCAAGACCGCGTCAGCCTTGGTTTTCTCCCGGGCTTCCTCAAGGGAGACTTTGATATTGCGCTCCCCGATCGGCACCTTCTCTACCACTTCCTTGGGTATGACCCTGGCCTCTCCCCATACAGGTGGCAGAAGTCTATCCCTCAAGTTCCCATCCCGCGGGTCGTGGGGCGCGATCAAATCGGCGAAGATGCCGCCGACTACAACCATAGACAGCATGAATACTGGTAACTTGGGTAGATTCTTGACCCCCAGCAGTACCGTCACTATAGGCGCCGTGGCCTGTGGGAGGCGTTCAAGGATTGCGTCTATCATACCCGCCTGTCTCTAAACCTAGGCGTAACGAATTCTAGGGTCGATGTAGGCATAAAGCACGTCCACCAGTAAAGCTGCCCCAACATAGATGAGTGTGAAGATGAGGACGATCCCCTGTAGCACCGGGTAGTCCGCTCCAAGACTGGCATCGATCGCCAGCTGTCCGATGCCGGGCCACGCGAACACCAACTCGGTGGTGACGGAGCCGGTCACCAAGTTGCCCAGGGTGACTCCGGCGAAAGTCAAGGGCGGTATCAGCGCGTTGCGTAGGGCGTGTTTCCAGACAATCACTGACCCGCGTACACCCTTGGCCCTGGCCAATTTGATGTATTCAGAGTCCAGCACATCCAGCATCGCCGATCGCACCAATCGCATGTTCGCCGCCATGAAAAACCAACCCAGGGTCATGGCCGGAAGGAAGATGCTGTTCCACTCTTGCCGCCCGGAAGGTGGCACCCACTCAAGCTTAACAGCGAAGAGCAATACGCACATGATACCCAGCCAGAAAGTAGGCGCCGATTGCCCAACCAGGGCGAGCGCTTTACTTGCATGATCGAAAATACTGCCACGGCTTACCGCGGAAAAAATGCCCAGAGGCACCCCCACCACTAGTGAGAAAAAAAAGGCCGCCGCTCCGAGCTCAAAGGTCGCAAGTATTCGTCCCTTGATGAGGTCAATAGCGGGCCGCTGGTGCTTAATGGACCGACCGAAGTCCCCATGCAGCAAATCTTTCAAGAATATCCAGTACTGTTCGGGGTAGGGCTTGTCCAATCCCAAGTGACGCCCTAACGCGTCCCACTGCTCCACAGTAGCGAACTCGTTGAGCAACGTGATCCTTGGATCTCCGGATACCCTTGCCGTGATGAAGATTATTAGGGAAACGGCCAGCAGCGTAAAAACGGTTATTATGAGCCGGCGTATCAGGAACCTTTGCATACCTCGGACCACCAATTCTCAATGTCGCCGTGCCGGGCGGCTGGGGCCTATTGACGATGTCCACTTAGAACGGTTACTGGTCTGGCCCCACTAACTCCAAGTGGCAGCGGTGCGGGCCAAACGTGTAAGTATGAATAAAGGGCCCGGTTCGGGCTTGGCGCAGCAAGTGAACTCTCCCTGCGCCCATTTCTAAACCCGATCCGGGCCCTTCTCGCATAAGTCGGCTGGATCCGTGGTTACTCTGATGCTACCCCGAGCGCTACCTCTGGTGTGTTGCCCACTCGTAGCCGCTCAGGGCCCTGCGGTCTCCGGCCTCCAGCTTATCCTGCCAACTCTCTACTTTGGCGCTCAGGGGCCAGAGAACATTAACGACGTATATCCCAGCGTCCAGAGCATTCTCGAACACAAAACGGGCTACTTCGTTCATCTTCCTGAAGCGCGCCGCGTCATCTCTTATGACAAGGGCTTCATCTATCAGAGCGTCCAAGATGGGGTGGTCGCCGCCGGCGGTAAACCCTGATGCGCTTGAATATACTATCGGCCAGGCATCAAGGGGGTCCGACCTGCCACCGGTGCCTTGGCACACCGCGCCGTTATACTCACGGCTTACGACCAGACCCTGAATGGTCTCGAAGGGCACCCTGTTGATGCTGACACTGAGACCGATGTCCTCCCACATTTCAGCGATGGCCTCACAGGCCTCGACCTCTCCGGCCACGCCGCGGATGCTCGGTGTAATTTCTATTGAGAAGCCATTCGGGTAGCCCGCATCAGCGATCATCTGCTCCGCCAAAGTCGGGTCGAACGCATAGTGCCTTATATCGGGATCTAGGCGATGCATCTGGCCCTCCCAGAGCCAAGCGGACTGAGGTTCTCCTTCCCCACCCAAGATCGTGTCTACGATTAGCTGGCGGTCTATGGCGATGTTCAGAGCGTAACGGACCTTCCGGGCCGCCTCCCACTCCGCTGAGTTGATATCCGCGCTGCTCGATACCCAGGGCAGGCTTGCATCATAGCCAGGGCGGCTCTCCGCAAAATCAGCATCACCCAAGCCAACATACCAGTTCCCATATAGGCCCAGATGCTCCGTGGCCCCGCCCGGCATCGCCATGTACTTGACACCGGCTACTTGATCTACAGTAGCCTTGGAATCGAACTCCATGTTGAAGCTGTCCAGATTGCCTGTCTGGAAATTGGCGACCCGGATAGCCTCCTCGGGTATGTCAAACAGCACCAACTCGGCGAAGGCCGGGGTCTTGCGGTAGTGCCCTTGCACCGCAGTGAACTTCCAGAACTCCCCTGCCTTGGCCTCCGCGAGCTCCCAGGGCCCCGATCCGACACCCTGGAACATGGCCGTCTCCTCGCCCTCATCCTCAAAATTCTTTTTGCTGACTATGGCCCCGATGAAGGGGACACTCATACCGTATACTTGCATGTCAAACTGGGGCGTGCCGGTGTCCACCTCGATTGTATGGCTATCGACGGCCGTCGCACCCCCACCTTCAGCGGCCCAGAGTCTCTTGATACTTCCGGCGATGGCGTTGACACCACCCTCCGCGGCAATGTCCTGCATGGTCCAGATAACATCATCGGCGGTCAGCTCTCCCCAGCCTTTATGGAACTCTATCCCCTTTTTCAGCTTCATGGTCCACACCACACCACTGGAGTCGAGGCTCCACTCACTCAGGATCTTGGAGTGGTATCCCCCGGTGACGTCCGTAGATATCAGCGATTCGTGGGAGGTGTTCCCGGCATGGATCCAAACGTCGCCGATGGTCAGCCTGGGACTGTTACTATAAGGCCCCAGCTCCTTGATACCGATGTTGAGGGTCCCCTCCGGTGGTGGCGCAGGGGGTGTGGGGGTCGGTGTGGGCACCGGCGTAGGTGTGGGGGTCGGTGTGGGCACCGGCGTAGGTGTGGGCGCCGCTTTACCGGCTGCTCCCGACGCCCCCTGCGGTCCCTGAGGCCCCGCTGGACCTTCGGGTCCCGCTGCTCCTTGGGGCCCAGCCGGTCCGTCAGGTCCAGTAGGACCTGCTGGTCCAGCATCCCCTTTACAGGCGGCCGCTATCGTCAGCACCAAAATCAGCGGGATAACGACCAGAAGTTTGCTCTTGAGTAACCGACGAATTGACATCGCCTACCTCCTTCGTCTCTGGAAAAAATCCGGACTAGCCATCGGACTCTTGGGCCGGTCTCGTCCCGGCACATCTGCAGAAAATTAACACAAAGTTCGTAGGTCTGTCAAACACTGATTGTTCACTAAACCAAGAGCCAGGGCGCAAAGTGATTGTCTCCCCGTAGATACGGTTTGGAGGCCACGATTCTTGACAGAGGTCGTCGTGAGTCGTATAGTAGCCGACAGATTTCCCCCAGAGGCAGCCCCGGAATTACAGGAGAGAAGCGTGCTAAAAATCGGTCATACGGTTACCATCCCTGTGTCTTCACGAGGCCCCGCCCCAGAAGCCGAGCCGGAGACTATCGCGATACCTGAGGAGCTGGTCACAGGCCCGGGGGTCCCCCAGCACGCCCCTACTATCAATTTCTACAGCCAGACCCAGCCCCTGGAAAACCATACCGTCGAGCAGTTCGCGTACACGGAATGGTTGAAGGAAGTCACCAAGCTTTATAAGGAGGCCCTGAGGATACTTAAACCTCACATCAGGGCCGCCGCCGTGTCTGGGGATATAGAACCCACGGCAGAGCCGATTCCGGGGAAGGACGTTACCAAAGAAGTCACAGCGAAAGCCATGGAGTTGGGCTTCTGCATGGTCGGGATGACCACCTATGACCATCGTTACACCTATGTCAGCAGGAGGGCGTGGGTCAAGCGGTTCCCCCACGCCATCTGTGTCGCCACTGAGCAAGGTTATGAGGACACCCAGAAGGCCGCCAGCTATCCATCGGAGTTGGAGATCGTGACGACCTTGGGACGTAGCGGGCCGGCCTTGCTAGACCTGGCGGACTACATCCGTTCTCTTGGGTATCACGCACAGGTCCAGCATCCGGTCGATCCGAGCAGCGTGATAATTCCCATGTTCGTCGAGGCCGGGTTAGGGCAGCTGGGCGCCAACGGCCAGCTATTGTCGCCCCACTTCGGCTCCCGCGCCAGACTAGCCATCATCACCACCGACGCACCGGTGACTGTCGGCCAACCCAAGGACTACGGAATCCAGGCCTACTGCCAGATCTGCCAGGTGTGCGTGAACCGCTGCCCCGGCCGGGCATTGACAAGGGACAAGGTCTGGTACAGGGGCGTGGAAAGGTCCAAGCTGGTAGCTAAGCGATGTCGGCCGTTCGTGGCCCGCTACAGCGCCTGTGCCGTCTGCATGAAAGTGTGCCCGGTCCAGATGTATGGCATGAAGCCCGTAATGGAGCACTACGCCGCCACAGGCCAGGTCCTGGGGAAAGGCACCCATCTCTTGGAGGGATATGAGCTCAACGGCGTGGGTTACTTCGGCCCCGGCGAACTGCCCAAGTTCGACAGTGACTTCTTCAATATCCCTGAAGGGCCTCTCGACCAGAAGGCTTTTAAGGAATTGAAGGCTAAGATAGAGTCAGGAGAGGCCCCGGAAGGCCCCAAGGGGGACAAGGTCTTTGAGGACTTCCGCGACAAGATACGGGGGGTGCTGAAGGGTCCCCAGGACGGAATCGATCCCGAACGCGGGAAGGTCTAGGTCGGGTTCCGACGCTTCCGACCTTCTGATTATTGCATCCCTCGTCGTTACCCATGCCCATGCAATGGGGAGGGGCAGCGAGTAGGGACCTCCACAGAGGCGAGTTACGTCAACTAATGGGCCCTCCAGCACACCATCCCTAGGCCGACGACGGGATAACCTCACAACTGTGCCGGGCTGCCAGCCCGACTGCCGCCTGGGTGATGGCCAACGGCAGATCCGAATAGACCGGGCCTTCATATGATCGTCGACATACACAGCCATATCTGGACCAGGGATTATATGCCCGAGAGCTGGTGGAAGATCTACTCCACCTTCTTCTCGGGTTACATTGCCGACTCGGAGTACTCGGGCACCCCGGAGGAGATAGAGGCGAACCTCATTTCCAGGACCTATGACCCCCATGGCGAGGAGTGCCTCCGCTCCATGGACGACGCTGGAATAGATAAGAGCGTCATCACGCCCATCGACGGCAGCTGCGTCTTCGGAGAGCCGCCGAAGCCCATCGAAGAGCAGAACAGAGAGCTGGCTGAAATCGCCAGGGCGCACCCAGACCGCTACGTCTTCTTCTGCTCTATAGACCCGAGAAGGAAAGGCGCCGTCGAGTTCGTGCAGCAGGCAGTAGTGGAGCTGGGGGCAAGGGGATTTAAGCTTCATCCCAACATGAGCGGCCTCTATCCTTGGGATGAGGCGGCCTACCCGATCTACGAAAAGCTGGAGTCCTGGGGACTGCCTCTCCTGGTACACACCGGTCCCATGTTCGAGCCTCTGGACTCGAAGTTGAGTCACCCCGATGAGCTGGACAGGGTCCTTGCCGATTTCCCCAACCTGACGTGTATAGCTGCCCACCTGGGCGTAAGCTGGTGGCGTGAGCTGATAGAGGTCGCTCGCCGGAGGCCTAATTTGGTCACCGACTTCTCCGCCTTCCAGCACGAGGCCCACGTCAACTACGGCCGTTTCTGCCATATCCTAAGAAGGTGTATCGATGGGTTCGGCGCAGAAAGGGTGCTCTTCGGCTGCGATGGCCCCTCTTGGACCCTCTGGTATACAAGGAAGTGGTGGGTGGACCTGATTAGTTCGCTCCCCGATCGTCCTACCGAGAGGAGCAATTTTAGCCAGGAAGAAGTGGATGCGATGCTCTACAAGAACGCGGTGCGCATACTGAAGTAAGTGCCTAGACCAAGGTGTCCGTTCAGAATCGTCCATACCGGTTGCCTCCGGCGCCCTAGAGGATGAAAATGCCGACACCTTTGTCACGCTGAAGCGGAGCGAAGGGTCTGGAGGCGGTGGGGCGTCTCACCATCCCCACACCAGATTCTTCGCCCGGCTCAGAATGACACTTTCTTAGCGATGATGGTGACACGCATTCGAACTACACAGGCTGTGGAGAGTCGGGGAGGCCGCGGTGGCTAGCGCAATCACAGACATCCATGGGATAGAAGTCGGACATTATACAAACAAGTCCGGCGGTACCGGATGCACCGTTATAGTCTGCCCGGAGGGAGCCGTCGCCGGCGTGGACGTCAGGGGTGGAGCCCCGGGCACCAGCGAAACTGACCTGTTGGGGCCGGGAAACCTGGTCGGGCGGGTCCACGCCGTGGTCCTAAGTGGCGGGAGCGTCTTTGGGCTGAGTGCCGCCGCGGGGGCAATGAACTATCTAGAGGAGCAGGGCATCGGTTTAAAGAGAGGGACTCTTACCGTGCCTGTCGTGCCTTCAGCCATCCTGTTCGACCTCAACTTGGTCACCCAGGAGATCCGGCCGGGCCCAGAGGAGGGATATGCAGCTTGCCTCAGCCGGTCCAGCGGAGCGGTCGAGGAGGGGACCGTCGGAGCAGGGACCGGAGCGACGGTCGGTAAGGCTCTAGGCATGGAACGAGCAACAAAAGGGGGAATTGGCACCTATAGTATGGAGCTGCCAGATAGTACCAGGATAGGCGCGATCGTCGCCGTTAACTCCTATGGAAGCGTAGTGGATGACCGCACAGGAGCGATCATCGCCGGACCAAGAAGCTCCGACGGCGGCACATGTCTCGATTCATTGGACCTGCTGCTGAGGGGCGGCCACTCACAGGAGAATCCGCTGCCGGTCAACACCGCCATTGGGGTTGTGGCCACAGACGCACCACTGACCAAGGACCAGGCCCATTATCTGGCACGGGCCAGCCACGATGGCCTGGCCATTACCATCCGGCCCTGCCATACATTGCTGGACGGGGACACGATCTTCGCCCTTGCTACCGGCGAGGAGCAGGTTGCGGGCAAGACCCTTTCCAGCAGGGAGATGACGACGCTTGGCGCCGCCGCTGTGGAGGTTGTAGCGCGCTCAGTGTTGAGGGCTGTCAGGCTGGCAGAAGGCTTGGGTGGTGTTCCTGCGGTCAGCGAGCTGGGATAAGACAAGGGAACCTAGCGGGAATCAGAGTCATGGCTACAGCGAGACGGCCTCGGGCTTCGTTGGCTCCTTACAGAGAGTATCCGGTGCAGCGGCTGCTGCACCAAAGTGCCAGTCGGCATCCCCACAAGGTCGCCATCATTGACGGGAATCGCACCTTCACCTATCGCCAGCTCGACGAGTACAGCGACCGCTTTGCCGGGTCCCTCATAGCCCTGGGAGTAAACAAGGGCGACTTCGTGGGCATCTTCGCCCCCAACTGCGCGGAGTTTGCCATCGCCTTTTACGGCATTGTGAAGGCCGGCGCGGCAGCTACCACGGTAAACTCCGGCTACCGGGAGCGAGAGCTAGCAACTCAGATAAACGATAGCGCCTCCGAGACCCTGTTGGTCCACGAGACTCTATTACCTACAGCCCAGGCCGCCAGAGATGGCATCCAGGGACTGAAACGTCTTATAGTGATGGGTGAGACCTCGAAGGACCCAGGGACCTTCTGGGACCTGATCGAACATGCCCCTTCCGGGCCACCGTCAGTGACGATAAAGCCCAAGCAAGACCTGGCCGCGCTCCCCTATTCCGGCGGAACCACGGGTTTCCCCAAAGGCGTGATGTTGACGCACTTCAACCTCACCACCAACCTGCGCCAATTTCTTTTCTCCCTGGGTGACGTCGCGATGCCCAAGGAGAACGACGTGGTCCTGGTACACCTGCCAATGTTCCACATATATGGGTTGCAGGGTCTCATGAACGCAACGGTCGCAGTCGGGGGTACGCAGGTTATGATGGGACGATTCGATATGGAGCTCTTGCTGCGGCTATTATCCAGTTACAGGGTAACTCACCTCTTCACAGTCCCCCCTATCGGGCTGGGGCTTACCACGTATCCCGGCGTCGAAGACTACGACCTCTCCGCCCTGAAGGTGGGCCTGATAGGGGCTGCGCCATTCTCCGGCGAATCTCAAGCGAGGCTAGGCCAGGCGTTGTGCTGTCCCGTGATCCAGGGATACGGAATGACGGAGCTGTCGGCGGCGTCCAACATGGATCATGTGGAGCCTCACCTGATGAGGCCTGGCTCCGTCGGCCCTGCCATCGCAGATACCGAAGAGAAGGTAGTTGACCTGGAGTCCGGTGCCGACTCGGTAGCGCCGGGTGCGACGGGCGAGCTGCTGGTCCGCGGCCCACAGGTGATGAAGGGCTACTTCAACAGTCCCGAGGCCACGGCCGAGACCGTCAGCGAGGATGGTTGGCTGCACACGGGCGACATCGTACGGATGGACGCGGACGGCTACGTTTGGGTCCGCGACAGGAAGAATGAGCTCATCAAGTACAAGGGGTTCCAGGTGCCCCCCGCAGAACTGGAGGCGTTACTTCTGGAACACCCAGCCGTATTGGATGTCGCAGTGATCGGGAAGCCGGACTCCGAGGCGGGCGAGATCCCCAAGGCTTTTGTAGTGCTACGCCAGGGAACCGAGGTCTCCGTCGAGGACTTGATTGGCTTCGCTGCGGAGAAAGTCGCCACCTTCAAACGCCTTCGAGAGGTTGAGTTCGTGGATGCCATACCCAAGACCGCTTCGGGCAAGATTCTGCGCCGGGTCTTGATTGAGGCGGAGCGGGCGAAACTTGCCAATTAGACAGATACCTATCACAGCTTTGCCATAACGCCCTCGGCGAACCTCTCGATCGTAGATAAAACATCGTCAATGTTGGCGCCTCTGGGCCCCATGACGAGGTATTCCGCACCCGCCTCCTCGTAGCGCCTGATGTCCTCCTCGATTTGCCGGGAGGTACCCGTGAGGGGTGTCCTATCTTCCCCCAAGGGCTCAGCCGTTACCTGCAAAGACGTCCTGAGGGATACCTGGAAGCGATCCGTCTCCAGGCCATGCTGCCTTCGCAGCCGGAAAACCTCTTGCCGCCCTGCGGCGAGCTGTGCAGGTCTGAGATTGACCGCATGCCACCCATCGCCCAGGAAAGCGGCCCGGCGCATAGCTGGACCGGTGTTGCCACCTACCCATATGGGTGGGTGCGGTTTTTGAAGCGGCTTGGGGGAAAATGCTATCCCTTTCACTCGGTAATACTCGCCCTCGAAGGACGGTTCCTGTTGGGTACAGAGGGCCTTGAAGATTCTGATATGTTCGTCTGTGATCCTGCCACGGTGCTCGTAATCGGCGTCCAGGACCTCGAACTCTTCTTTCATCCAGCCTACTCCCACCCCTAAAATGGTTCTCCCACCCGATAGTACATCCAGGGTTGTCAGCATCTTGGTGTTCAGCACCGGATGGCGGTAGGGAAGGATAAGTGCGCTGATGCCCAGGCGTATATGGCGGGTTGCCCCAGCCAGAAAGGTGAGGGTGGTTACGGGCTCGAGTATATCCTCCTGGGGCAGGAACGGAAATACACCCCGGGAGCTGTAGGGGTAGCGGGACTCGATGTTCAGGGGCAAGACCACGTGGTCACTCACCCATAGGGAGTCGTATGCTAGGCCCTCTACCCTCTGAGCCAGCCTGGACAGGTCGTCTGGACGGACGACGCTGCCCATATTAGGCAACACAACGCCGAACTGCACGCTATGTCTTTCCCATATCGAATCATCCACACCTGAATCGAGGCGCATTGCGGACTGTAGATATTAGCACTCTCTCTCAAAGAGCGTCAATGTAGCGGAATCGGGGTCGCCGTTAAGACACTTATCAACTTCACCCCAGACCTTATCAAGAGCCTCCATGAACCCTCGGTGGACCAACCCGCCCTCAGGCGATTCGGTGGGAAGCGCACCTAAATTGGAAAGCCAGTCTTTGAATTTAGTAGTGCCTCGAAACACCACTCTCAAACACACCCGTCGACGCACGAGGTAAGGACGGGCTCGCTGACCGCGTGTCTATTCATTCAAGTTCCAAGACGTTACCCAGCATCCCGGTTGCACCAGAGGCATGGCTTGCTGCGTTGGCTACGCTGTCAGCTCTGTACACATAAACCTTATCCGGCTCCATCTCTTCCATGTAGAGTACCTGCTCGTGTCCCGGGTATCTGATGACCAAGGCATACCAGCCGGGGTCAGGTAGAATGATCTCCGAATATCCGTGCTCGTCCGTAATGGATATACCCCCTCCCACAAGCACGACCTCAGCTTCAGGCACTGGATGACCTTCATGGTCAAGTATTCTGAGGCTACATGGTCGTCCAATCAATTTTGCAGCTGGTATCTTTGCTACCACATCCTTCTCATATATCCCCGGCCTTTTCGGCACCATCCACTCCGGCCCGTATTTCAGACGTAGGAATTCCTCCGGTGGATTCGGCACAAAGAACTTCTCTCCCAAGAATTCGATCTCTTTAGGATGGGTGAATAGTTTTGCTGGAAGCGGAATCTCTGGATAGGTATAAAGGATATCGTCGATTATGTATGTGCAGCTCCAATCGACCCTCATATAGTCCTTTATTATTGAGTGACCTATGGCGTTCGCTGAATAGTTCCTCCTGACGTAGTATCCGCTTTCTCTAAATGCCGCCAGGACGCCATCAATTGATCCCTCTGTTAGGCCGTTCACGCCGATCACAGAGACCAGATCCACGTCATCGTCCCAGGGAATTAAGGCCTTGTCTCTTACTGCTCCCAGACACGCACCTGAACCCAAGACAAAAACTACCACTAATCCATCCAGGATTTGCTTAACTTCCTTCAAATTGCGTTCTCCCACCACAAGGTCCATGGGTGGGTTGTACCTTAGGCTGTATTCCATGGTAGCCTGGTCTGATCCATTGCCCAATGTCATTCGTTACCCCCTGTCCAAGCACATCAGGTGCTTGAGATTAGTTTAACGAATTTACAGCTGCACCGGAGCTGCTATGTTGATTGCACATAGCTGACCACCTCGATGTTCCCCCACAGCTACAAATCCTACTGCTATATCATATCATCTTACCCTTGGACGTGACGGAACGATGATGATGGGCCTACAAGGGTATTTGGGATAGAATCTCCCCCCAGGTATAGCTCGCCCATGCGCCCCAAGCCTGAGCCGCACTACTCCATCCGTATCTACCTCACCCATAGGACCATCCCTCAATTCGTATCTGAGTGTACTGTATAGGCAGTGTTGGTGGATAGGTTTATGGGGGCCCCTGGTACCCGCGACTGATACAAGAAAGAAGAATCGGGTTAGTCCCCGCGTGGCGGCTTGGCAAAGATTGCAGCAAAAGCGGCCGTGAGAGACACTGCCAGCATCAATCTCAGAGGTAGAGTATAGTTGTCGGTGAGGTCATGCAAAATCCCCAAAGGCAGCGGGCTGAAGGCGGAAGCACCTACCGACGACAGAAAGGCGACCCCGCGTATGCTGCCGAGATGGCTCTTGCCATAATAATTGGCCCAGATCACGGACGAGACGGTCATGTGGGAACCACCCGCCAGTCCTAAAACTAGTCCATTCGCTATTGCCTGCCAGTCACTCGAGAGGGTTAAATACGACGCCAAAGCCACCGCAACGAGTCCGTTCGTCCCGATCATTATGAATCTATTCGGTAAGGCATCTGCCAGGAACCCAGTACTGACCGCTCCCGCCAGGACAGCCGGGGCCATCATGCCCAGAGCGACCGCTGCGACTCCGGAGTCTATACCCCGTTCGCCAAGCAATGATACTTGGTGAAAAACGAGGCCGGTCTGGACGAGGGACGTGGCGGAGGCGACGAATAGGAGCAGCCAGAAGGATCTGAGGCGCAGCACCTGTTTCAGCGACCAATCGAGTGTGGATGAGCTGGCGGCGGACGACGTTGGACTGCCTTGCTGGGATGCGCTACTCTGAACCTTTCCATCTGGGACGGTGCCCACCGACTCAGGGCTGCGGCGCACGAGGAAGAATGCCGGCAGCACGAGCAGTCCCCAGACCACCAGGCCCAGGACCGTCCAGGTCCGCCGCCAGTCCAGCCTTGTGATGAGAAGATGTGCCAGGGGTGGGAACACCCCCTGGCTGATCCCCGAGCCCACCACCGGGATGATCATCGCTCTGGCGCGTAGACGAGTGAACCAGAGAGCGACCAAGGTAGTGGGTATCAATGTCAAAGCCCCCTGGCCCAGGAAGCGGAGCGCCAACAAGCCAAGAAAGAGCTGCAATGGATTATCCACGAACCTCATCGAACCGACGGCTATACCGAAGGCGATGGAAACGGTGGTCAGCACAACCCGTGCCCCGTAGCGGTCTATCAACCAGCCTATAAGCACCATGCCCACAGCGCCCACAAGCGTTGCACTGGAATAAAGACTTGAGATCAGGGTCCGAGAGAGACGCAGGTCCTCCGAGATGGGATCAACAAAAATGGACAGAGTATATGTCTGGCCCGGTCCGGAGACGAACATCGCAAGGCTGGCCACGGCGAGAATCACCCAGCCATAGAAAAACGGTAGACGCTGGAACAGAGATGGGGAACTTGGGGCCGGCTGATGTCCTTGTTTGGGCATGAGATTGTGGCCTGGTCAGTCTAGCACATGGGAGACCTTGGCTGTCAGTGTGGATGAAGAGCGTTCCTTGCTGAAGCGCAGCCCAGCCGGCTCCACCAGGCGGTTTAGCAGGCTGTGGAGGGAGACTGCTATGTGATCGGAGGCGCCCTGAACGACCTCACCGCGCCGTCCCGCGGCAAGCGGACCGTGGGTATATCAACGGGTCGACTCGTACAGTCGGGATGGGTATAATCGGGCCGCAACGGACCATCTATGTTAGACACAGGAATGCGGGTATGCTAGGGGAGGTGAGACACCTCGTTCCACAGGGCACCGGTGGCGTTGCCGGGGCAATGTGCAATAGATGACAGTGAAGGAGTTTGTCATGACGTACGAACCATGGGAGGGTGAGGGCTATCGGGTCAGTCCCCATAACTTTGCTCCAGAAGTGAGGCAGTCCTACAAGTTCCGGGAACCAATGGTGGTTGAGGATGCCACTTTTCTGAAGATGGACCACCTGGAGGGAAGCCGACTGTACTCAGCCGACGAGTACAGGGAAGTCGGACGGCTGCTTGAGGAGGCCAGAGTACCAGAGACAGATTTCCTTACCGACGGCTACAACGGGACCCCAAAGGGCGACAGCATACTCGAAGGTCTGTATGCCGTCGCCAACTCCGGGGTGAAGCTGAAGCTGCGCACACACGCCTACTACACCATCTGGCGCCCTGGCGAGTACAAAGAGCGTATTGATAGACAAGCTAATTGCGGGGCGAACGAGATCACAATGGCGGTCGTCCCGGCACGGGTCCTACGTGGCTATAGGGTAGACATGACCCATGAAGAGGCGACGCGTGAGCTGAACAAGCGCCTGGAAGAGTTGCCGGAGGCGATCCAATACGCGAAGAGCAAAGGCCTCGACGTGACCGTCTCCTACTCTTTTGTCGTCATGGAGAGCACGGAGAATTTGATTGACATTATGAACTGCTACATCCAGGCGGGGGCAGATAGGCTCGCGCTGGTAGACAGTAAGGGAGGCGCCACAACGGACGCGACACGGTATTACATCTCCAGGGTGCGCGAGGGTCTGACGCAGGATCTTCCGATCATATACCATGCCCACGACGATTTCGGTCTGGCCACAGCCAACTCCCTCGCGGCTGCATGCGAGGGAGCATGGCCCGAGGTGTCCGTGAACGGAGTCGGCGACCGTGGCTTTGCGAGCCTGGAGGAGTACGTCCTGTGCCTCGAAATGCTATATGGGGTAAGGACGGGTATCGACCTGCGGGTCTTGCCAAAGCTCTGCTATGCCGTTGAAAGGATCACCGGCATACCCAACCCGCCCTTCAAACCGGTGACCGGCGAGCACATCAACCTCCCCCCCAACGCCTCCGGGTTGAGCGGGCTGCTCCAGGGTGGGAACTGGCTTGATCTGGATTGCAGTCAATTCGAGCCGCGTGTTGTAGGCAGGCGCCCACAGTGGGCGATCTGGTACGCCACGCTCCTCCCTCGAACAGTGCAGGCTAAATTGCAACAGATCGGGCTCCCCGACGATGAGATGGCGGTCGAGGCAGTGACTGCCGCTGTCAAACAGGGGCTGGACTCGCAGGGAAACAAGTATCCGGTGATGCTGAGCGAAGCAGAGGTGGAGCGAATAGCCCGGGAGACGTTAGCGAGCGAGGCGTGAGCACAAGCCGTGAGTGGGCCGGGGGAGAGGGCATTCCGGCTGGTGATCTCGGTGTGTGTGAATTACTGCCGGCGTTCCGAACGCGTTATTTGCCTTTGGAGAACCCGTACAGCTTCGCGGCGTTGTCATAAACGAGCTTCGAGCGCGTCGTTTCATCCAGGTGGCCGAGGTTTTCCTGGATAAACCGGCGGGAGTCGGGCCAAATCCCGTCGGGGTGTGGGTAGTCGGAGCCCCATATAATACTGTCCTCACCCGCGTCGCGAATAAGTTCCTTAGTCAGGAACTCGTCTTGGAAAGTCGAGTAGCCCTGGCGCCTCCAGAAATCGCTCGGCTTCATCGTCAAGCCGATGTTGGATGCGAAGTTCTCGTACTCTTGGTCCATCCTCTGCAACACGTAGGGAATCCACCCGATCCCGCACTCGCCGAGAACGAATTCGAAGTTGACGTATCGGTCGCATGCCCCCGACAGGATAATACTGGTCAAGAATTCCGCGCCAGACAGCTGAAACAAAGTATAAAGGAGCCCGGTGCTCACCCATTGATATTCAGCCTGGTCCGAGTCCTTGGGTTGCCTCGAAGGTAGCCCTAGCGTGTGGAAGGAGATGGGCATCCCGCACTCGGCTGCGGTGGCCCAGAGGACGTCCCAGTCCCGGTGGTAGATGGGCTCAACGACCGTGGAAACGTCCAGCTCCGCCCCACGCAGACCGATCTCCGCCGCTCGGCGCAGCTGCCGGGAGGCCAGTTTCGGATCGCTTCCGGTGATGCAAGCCAACCCGGCGAAGCGGCTCGGCGCGCTCTTGCAGAACTCCGCGACCCACTCGTTGTAGATCTCGTATAGGGCCACGACAACCTCTGGGTCGTTCGCACCGGTGAGCTGATTGGTCGCATCACCGCTGCCGGCTTGGTCTGGTTGACCCCCGAAACCTTGGGCGACTCCCAGGATTCCGTAGATCACCTCGCCCTCTACCCCGTCCGTTTCCTGATCCCGCATGCGCAGTTCCGGGGTGGTAGCGCGAAAGATGCCCTTTTGACCATCAGAGAAGAATCCTAGCTCTTCCATCCTATCCAGGCGCCTGGATAGCCCGGGAACGTACCGGTCCTCGCCGAAGCCGGAGCCGCCGTTGCCCACCCAAGGGATGGGCGTTTCGCCAACGTGCCAGCGCAACCCTTCTCCCGTTTCTTTGACGTAGGGCATCTTGTCTCTGAGATGGGGAGGAGCGTTCGATATGAAAAGGTCCGGTGGCAGCCATGCCAGGTCGATGTGGCTGTCTCCTGATATGATTTTCAAACCCACGTTATACTCCCTCGTTAGTGAGCGTGCCCGTGGCCACTTCTACCCTCAACGTACGAGCTGCCGAGACAAAACGAAGATCGATCCTCCCCCGCAGGGGAAAAGGGACACCGCATATAAATATACACGCCGCCTGTAGCCAGCGCATTCTCGTGTGAGGGCTCCTTGTGGCTACAGTCGCTGACCGTTTGCTGGGTAGAGGCAGCCAGCATGACCATAATGAGGAATTCCGATGCTCATGTCAATCTAGGCTATGCACCTCACGGTAGCGTCGACCCCGTCCAACGCGGAAAGCGAGATAGCCGGGACGCGACCCAATTTCCTCGATGGCTCGATAGCTTGAGAGCGCCGTTTCTATGCCCTGCCTGATCCAACTCTTCTCAGGCAGGCCCCTCAGCCCCTCGGATGTCAGGTAAAGCCGGCAGCGGGGCGTGCAGTCGTCGCAGGCTTGCCAGCCGGGCTCGACATCCAGGCCGTTTATACGGATGGTGGGGGACCCTGGGAATGTCAGGCGCTTTCCTACTTCGGCGTCGGGGACTTCAACCCTCTCGATCACCTCCTTGACGCCGAACTCACTGAGGACTTCGTTCAGCATCGCCTCGGCAGCGTGGTGATTGGAGCAGTCCTGAAACCATAGCAGCTCTATCTTCATCTGGATCACCTCCTCGTGCGTCGCAACTAGACTGATAGTTGACAAGATAGGCCCATCTTCTTACTTGGATGCGAACAAGGTAGGATGGGGTTTCCGGATGCCATCCCGGAACTACCGCGGCCCGATGAACAAGTGTGGTCGGGGCGCCTCAGGCTGGTCTGGTCAGACCAATTCAGGCGTGGGAGTCTCCCACAGGGCCATAAGCATTGACCGCCGGAGGCCTGCGTCTGCTTGACAGAGGGTACGGGTGGAATATAGGTTACCGCTATCATGAAACTGCGCCATGGCGAGAGTAGATTACATAAAGATAGCATATGCAAGTTATAGGAGGGGAAATGGTTGATGTGGCCGTCACGAGCATCGCAACGCTAGGAGACCCAGGGAGATTCTCTGGCGTGCGTTGCAACAGGGAGATGGGGTTGAAGCAGTTCCTACGTTCGGAGCTGGGCCCCTAGCTGAAATTGGTGTGCTAGGAGTGAACGCCAAGCCGATTTCCCTTGGTCTGGGGGTCAACTGGCAGCAGTTCACCCTGCTGGTGCTGGTCAACGCCTTCGTCGGGGCGATGCTGGGTTTGGAGCGGACCGTCGTTCCGTTGATTGCCGAGGAAGAGTTCGGCATCGTCTCCAAGTCGGCGGTCCTCACGTTCATCGTCAGCTTCGGAATAGTCAAAGCGTTGTCTAACGTCGTGGCGGGCCGCCTTGCCGACCAGATGGGACGGAAGTGGATTCTTGTAGTAGGGTGGCTGTTCGGCCTGCCCGTCCCGTTGCTGATCATCTTCGCCCCCAGCTGGGGTTGGATAATATTCGCGAACGTGCTGTTGGGCGTCAATCAGGGTCTATGCTGGTCTACTAGGGGGTCCGTCATCATGAAGATCGACCTGGTTGGGCCCAAGCGGCGCGGCCTGGCTATGGGTCTGAACGAATCTGCCGGCTACCTGGCTGTCGCCGTCTCGGCGCTGGCGACGGGATTTCTTGCGGCGTCCTATGCCCTGCGCCCCCATCCCTTCTATCCCGGCATCGCTTTTGCCGTACTTGGCCTGTTCTTCTCGATCTTTTTCGTGCGGGAGACGAGGGACTACGCCAGGCTCGAAGGGGCGACGGCCCCTTCCCCGCCGGTTAGCTCGTCCAGTTCACAGGATCGGGACCCTGGGAATGTTTCCTTCGCCCAGGTCCTGGCTATAACAAGCTGGAAAAACAGGGCGCTGTTCGCGGCGAGCCAAGCCGGCATGGTCAACAACCTTAATGACGCGATGGTGTGGGGTCTGGTGCCCATACTGCTCGTCGGGTCTGACATGTCGCTAAAACAAGTGGCGATAATCGCGGCGACCTATCCCGGCATCTGGGGGCTGGGCCAGCTTTTTACTGGTGCCCTCAGCGACCGGTTAGGCCGGAAATGGATGATCGTCGGAGGAATGTGGGTGCAGGCGTTGGGCATAATGACGTTCGTGATCGCGCAGGAGTTCTGGTTATCCATCGCCGCCGCCGCTGTACTAGGTGTAGGTACGGCACTCGTTTATCCCACCCTGCTGGCAGCGGTCTCGGATGTCGCCCATCCCAGTTGGAGGGCCTCCGCCGTTGGTGTCTACCGGCTCTGGCGCGACGGCGGGTTCGCCATTGGCGCCCTCATGGCCGGGTTGCTGGCCGATGCCCTGGGGATATCGACCTCCATTAGTGTTATCGGAGGACTCACGTTTCTGTCCGGTGTCGTTGCGGCGGGAGCGATGTATGAGACCCGGTGGACGCCCCAGCGCTCGGAGCCGTAGAATGGCCCTTAGTAGACTGGCCCTTAATAGATAGAGGTAAGATGCTATCAGTTTCCACCGTCCTTCCCAACGGCGCCGTCACCGGTCCCCCGATTGTATTGGTCCACGGAGCGGCGAACTCCGCCATGGTCTGGACACTCTGGCAGCGGGAGCTGGCGTCCCTGGGGTGGGTGTCCCATGCCATCGACCTGAGAGGCCACGGCCACAGCGACCCCATCGACCTGTCCCGTACGAGCATGGGTGACTATGTTTCCGACGTCCGCTCGCTGGGCAGACAGCTCGCCAGGCGCCCGGTCCTGGTGGGATGGAGTATGGGCGGCCTCATCGCGATGATGGTCGCGGTAGCCGGGGACGTAGAAGCCTGCGTCGCCCTGGCGCCGAGCGTTCCGGCTCGCCGGGTGGACGGCTCCGTCACGCTGCGCACAGGAGAGTTCGGCCCTGAAGAGTACGGAGTCAAGAGCTCCGATCCCGAAGACCAGCCGGGGATGCCGGACCTGAACCTCGAAGAGAGGAGCATCGCCCTCGCGTCCAATGGCCGGGAGTCACGTCTGGCGCGGGATGAACGGAAGGCCGGCATCGTAATCGAGTCTATCGCCTGTCCCCTCCTTATTGTTACCGGTACGGAGGACAAACTGTGGCCCCGGGAGAGATACGACGGTCTCTGGCTTGAAGCGGAATACTTGGGCGTTAAGGGCGAGTCCCACGTGGGACTCGTGCTCAGCGGGAGGGCCGTATCGGAAGCGGTCCCACAAGTACTGGAGTGGGTCTCGGCCAACGTACAGACCTAAGTAGCGTAGTCCGTTCTAATAAGGGCCCAGATTGGAGTTCGCACCCGGCGACGTGGTCCATAGGGGTCAGCCCGATGGGGTAATGAGATTCTTCGCCAGATGTGAAAGCATGTGCGAGGGCAAGCGAGCGATCATCGCGGTGGCTCGATCGTACACATTCGATACGGCGATCCTGGGACGCCTGCACAGCCTCTGCAATACCCACGTGAGCCTGGGCGAAGAGATGATCGGGAATAGGATAGTCAGCGGCCTGGAGGTGACCAAGGTACGCAACGTCGAGCTCAAGTCGTCGAATTCGCTTACCTTCCAGATACTTCCCGAGATTGGTCCGTAAATCCTTCCGGGCATGAAAGTTAGAATATAAGGCCTGCCGGGCCTCAACCGCACTCTTACCAGGGCCCTCTCCCGCCGAGAGAGGGAATTTTGTGCTAGACTTGATGTATGCCCCTCTCCGCCTTCCACCCGGTAGTTCAGGCTTGGTTCCGGAAAAGGTTTGACAGCCCCACCGAGGCTCAGGAGTTCGGCTGGCCCGCCATCGCCGGGGGCCGCCACACCCTCATATCAGCCCCCACAGGGTCCGGCAAAACCCTGGCCGCCTTCCTCACCTGCATCGACGGGCTCGTTCGAGAGGGCATGGACAAAGGCCTTCCCGACGCCACTCAGATAGTATACGTATCACCGCTCAAGGCCCTCTCCAACGACATTCAGAAGAACCTTGCCACTCCCCTCAAGGAGATCGAGGCCCTAGCCGCGGAGCTGGAGACCCCTATCCCCAAGATTCGCACCGCCGTCCGCACTGGAGACACCAAGGCGACGGACCGTAGACGGATGGTAAAGAGTCCACCGCACATCCTGATTACCACGCCGGAGTCTCTTAACATTCTGCTTACCTCCCAAAGCGGCCGGGAAGGCCTTAAGACCGTAGGGACGCTGATACTGGACGAGATACACGCCGTGGCGGACGACAAGCGGGGCGCCCACCTCTCCCTTTCCGTCGAGCGGCTTTGCGCTCTGGCCAAGGGCCCTGTCACGCGTATCGGCCTCTCAGCCACTCAAAGGCCGATCGAAGAAGTGGCGCGGTTCTTGGTGGGGAACGCCAATATCGCGCCGGACGGTACCCCGGATTGCACGATAGTAGACAAGGGCCGCGCGCGTGAGATAGACCTGCGCATCCAGCTTCCTCAGCAAGAGTTAGGACCCATCGCCACCCATGAGCTATGGGGAGAGACGCTGGACACCATCGCGGACTTGATCAAAGCGCACTCCACTACCCTGGTCTTTGTCAATACCAGGAGGTTAGTGGAGAGAGTGGCCCATCAGCTGTCTCAGAGGCTCGGCGAAGAAGCAGTGGTCGCCCATCACGGCAGCCTCTCCCGGAGCATCCGGCTGGATGCCGAGGAGAAATTAAAGAGGGGAGAGGTGAAAGTCTGTGTGGCCACGGCGTCCCTGGAGCTGGGTATAGACATAGGGGTGGTTGACCTGGTCTGCCAGATCGGCTCTCCTCGCTCCATCGCAGTCCTGCTGCAGCGCGTAGGCCGGTCCGGCCATTCTCTGGGCGGCACGCCCAAAGGGTGCCTCTTCCCGATGACCCGGGACGAGCTGCTGGAATCCACGGGCCTGGCTAGGGCGGTCAGACGGGGCAACCTTGACACCCTGAAGATCCCCGACTGGCCCTTGGACATCCTGGGGCAGCAGATCGTTGCCGCGTGCGCCGCAGAGGAGTGGGATAAAAACGCCCTCTTTGATCTCTGTATGAGAGCCTACCCCTACCGGCAACTGCCACCGGAAAAATTCGACCAGGTGGTGGAGGTCCTGTCCCAGGGGTTCGCCCCAAGGCATGGTCGCGGCGCTGCCCTCTTGCATCAGGATAGAGTCAACGGCAGGCTAAAGGGCCGCCGAGGGGCCCGGATAACCGCGCTCACCAATGGAGGCGCCATTCCGGACAACGCCGACTACGACGTGATGGCCGATCCCGAAGGGGTCCTTGTGGGCAACGTCAACGAAGACTTCGCCGTGGAGAGCATGAAGGGGGATGTGTTCCTCCTGGGCAATACGCCCTGGAGGATCTTGCGCGTCGAGAGCGGACGGGTCCGGGTGGAAGACGCTCACGGCCACTCACCCAGCGTTCCCTTCTGGCTAGGCGAGGCGCCCGGTAGGACGTGGGAGCTATCCGAGGAGATCACGGACCTCAGAGAGGGAATCGACCAGCGCCTCGACCGGCCTCAAGCTGCCGAAGACTGGGTCGCCGCCGAGTCCGGCGTGTCTCGCGAGGCCGCCCAGCAGCTGGTTGCCTATCTTGTGGAGGGTAAGAAGGTCCTGGGCCTGGTGCCCACGGGCCGCCGGGTGGTAGCCGAGCGTTTCTTCGACGAGAGTGGCGGCATGCAGCTGGTCATCCACTCGCCCTTTGGTTCTAGAATCAATCGGGCCTGGGGTATGGCGCTGAGGAAGCGGATCTGCCGCAGCTTTGACTTCGAGCTTCAGGCGTCGGCTACCGACGACGGGATCAACCTTTCCCTGGGCCCCCAGCTGTCCATTCCAGTGTCCGAGATCTTCACCTACGTCTCGTCTCGTACTGCCGAGAGTATCCTTGTCCAGGCTATCTTACAGGCGCCACTGTTTGGAACTCGCTGGCGGTGGAACGCTACTCGCGCTCTGGCGATGCTGCGTTTCGCCGGTGGGCGAAAGGTGCCTGCTCCCTTACAGAGAATGCGTTCAGACGATCTCTTGGCGGCGGTCTTTCCCGCACAGGTAGCGTGTCAGGACAACGCCGCCGCGGGCGACGTCGAAATACCCGACCACCCTCTGGTCTTTGAGACCCTCCGGGATTGCATGACGGACGCCATGGACTTCGAGGGCCTAAAGGCGATTCTCGCGGCTATCGAAAGTGGTGAGATAGAGGTATACGGCCGGGATACGGTCCAGCCTTCTGTGTTCTCTCACCAGATACTGAATGCCATGCCGTATGCGTTTCTTGACGATGCCCCTCTCGAGGAACGACGCGCTCGGGCGGTCGCCCTCAGGAGGGCCCTCCCGGAGGATGCCCGGGACCTGGGGGCACTGGACCTGGAAGCAATAAGCCAGGAGTCGCGGAATGCGTGGCCCCGCATTCGGGATAAAGATGAGCTCCACGACGCTCTGCTGTCCCTGGGTGTTCTTCCACCAGCTGCGATACCCGACGGGTATGCGACTTCCGATCAGGATGAGATGGAGCATTGGTTCTACGAACTGGTCGGCGACGGGCGGGCCACCCGGCTGTTGCACGAAGGGACTCAACTAGGCTGGGTCGCGACCGAGTGCGCGTCGCTGGCCAAGGCGGCCTACCCGTATGCGCAACTGGAACCTGAGGGCCCTGGGGACCCATCTGGACCAGAGCAAATCGCCCATGAAGATGCCGTGCTCTCGATTGTTCGGGGGTGGGCGGATTGCTCGGGTCCGTTTTCGTGCGGCGAGATGAGCCGCAGGTTGAAGCTAAGGGAAGCCGAGGTTAACGCCGTGGTTGCCCAGCTTGAAAATGAAGGCCTGGTACTTCGCGGGAGATTCCGGCCCGACGCGGTCGGTGAGGAGCTCTGCGACCGGCGCATCCTTGCCCGGATCCACAGGGCTACGATAAACGGCCTACGGAAGGCCGTCGAGCCGGTGTCCCAGGCTACATTCCTGCGGTTCCTGTTCCAGTGGCAGCATGCGGAACCCTCCTCCCGGCTCCATGGCGAAGGGGGGTTACTAGACATAATAGAGAAACTTCAAGGGTTCGAGACCCCGGCAGGCGCCTGGGAATCGGAGGTCCTGGCCAGCCGTATCTCTGATTACTCACCCGCGCTGCTCGACAGGCTCTGTCTCGGAGGTGAGGTCGTGTGGGGCCGTCCGAGCTTGCGCCAGGAAAACGGCAGCTCACCTCCGGCCCGCGCTGTCCTCACCAGGGCGACGCCGATTACCGTTGCGCTCCGAGATTCCCTGGACTGGCTTCTTAACCCGGAGGGTGACGGGAGTGCGACTCTCACGGGCGCACCGAAAGAGGTCCTGGAGTTCCTATCTCAGCGGGGCGCCTCCTTCCCCTCGGACATTGAGGCCTCGACGCGGAGGTTGCGTTCCGATGTAGAGGAAGCCCTATGGCTACTGGCGGCCGCCGGAAAGGTGACTGCCGACGGCATGGAAGCCCTGCGACAACGTATCACGGGCAAGCTCAACCGCGGGCGAAGGGCCTCCAGACTGAGGCCCATGGGCTCCTACCGCCGTCCCGGGTTCAGCAGGTGGTCGTTGCTGAGGGCCCTGAGTCCGCGATCCGATACGGAAGAGCCCAGGGCCCGCCAGCTGTTACAAAGGTATGGAATCCTGTGCCCTGAGCTTCTTGCCCGGGAGCCGCCGTCGGCGCGGTGGCGGGACATGGTCCAAGTCCTCAGGCGTTTGGAAGCGCGAGGAGAGATCCGCGGAGGCCGGTTTGTGGCCGGGTTCGTCGGAGAACAGTTCGCTCTGCCCGAGGCGGTGGAGATGCTCCGCAGAGTTAAGAACAGCGAGCCCAGCGGCCGGATCATCGTGGTCGCCGCCACCGACCCATTGAATGTAGTGGGTATCCTGACGCCAGGTGAGAAGGTTCCCGCAGTCCTGGGCAATAAGATTGCGTTCAAGGACGGCGTTCCCTTGTGCACCCTGGAGAACGGTGTTGTGTCAGATCGCTTCAGGGGTGACGATGACGTCTTGATACGCGCCCGCTCCTTGTTGCAGCCGCACGCTCCCGGACCAGTAGAGGCCCTCCAAGTAGGAGCTCATACCATCTGATGAGACAAGACATACGAGGACATTGGAGCGACATGAAGATTACGAGATTCGGACATGGCTGAGCAGGTCGGTCGAATTGATAGGCCCAGCGTCGAGCGGTTCCGAGGAGGCAGGAATTTGCTGATGGTCCCCCTAGCTTACGGGATGGTCGAGCTGCCTGGTGAAGGGCAGGCAAAGCTGGACGCTTACTGGCGCCAGATGCAAGATCACGTAGAGGGATTCGAGTCCAAGCTAGGCCAAATCAAACACATCTATCACGAGATGATCTCTGAGCCCGGAGAGACCGGCCTGGGGCGGCTGAAAGCAGTGAACCGTAGAAGCCACGGCTTCCTGTCGCCTAGGTGCGAAGCCGGGGCCGCACTGGAAGTCACCGAGGACGAGGAATTGCTAAGACAAGCCCTGGACCTTCAACAATGCATGATATTGCCCTTGACCAGCGAGACCGTGTTCCACAAGCTGCGAGAATGGCTGGACGACACGAATCGCAAGCGCTATGAGCACATTGCCGGGCGAATCGACGAGACCCTTGGAGCGTCCGAAGTAGGGGTCCTGCTCATCAATGAGGGACACCATGTCCAGTTCCCACAAGGCATAGAGGTCTTCTACGTGGCTCCTCCTGCTCTGGATGAGCTACAACGCTGGCTCAGGGACGATCTGGAGGCCAGACGCCGGGAAGCCCAGGAGAAGGCACTGGCGGACTCCCAGACCCTGGCAGACTCTGAGGCAGATGTTGCGGGCGGGTGAAGCCGGCCGGTGAGCTGGCAGAACTTCTCTGAAACTCCTCGAATACCTGGACCCTCCTTGTTTCCCCCGTTGCCGGTCTGCGAGAGCCCTGATCCTGACATATCCCCGAGGGACCGGCAATGAGCTCTTCGTCTCATGAGTTACGAGTGCTGGTCGTGGCCGGCGATCCCTTGGCCAGGGCCGGGCTGGCCGCGATGCTTGCCGGACAACTCGGGTGCTCCGTGGTTGGGCAGGTCGCGGTTGGGCCGGACCTGACGCACAGCCTGGAGGCCTTCAGCCCGGAGGTGATCTTATGGGACCTGGGCTGGGACCCCGCGACGTCCCTCGACCATCTGTCTGAGGTGGAAAGTGCCGGCCCTCCCATAGTAGCGTTGCTGTCGGATGGGGCCAACGCGACTGCTATCCGGGCTGCGGGAGTGAGGGGCATATTGCTGAGGGATTCCGATACCGGGGCTCTGGTGGCTGCCTTGATGGCCGTTGTTCAGGGTCTTGTGGTTCTCGGCCCGGGTGTTGACACCATGGCAGGAGGTTATGCGGACCAACAACCCATGCTTCCTGCTGGAGACTTGACTCGTCGCGAGCTGGAAGTCCTCCAGCTCGTGGCGGAGGGGCTGCCCAACAAGTCCATCGCCGACCGGCTCGACATAAGCGAACACACCGTCAAGTTCCACGTGAACGCCATCATGGATAAGCTGGGCGCCCAGAGCCGCACCGAAGCCGTGACACGGGCCACGCGCATGGGGCTGATTCTCCTCTGACCCGACCATTTATCCAGGTCCATCCTAGTCTTTTGGGTAGTGTAGCTCCGGTTATCCTCTGGTAATGTCGAACTAAGGGATAGGATTTGGCTCTCCCCAAAACATCAGGCCAACGTAAGTAGTTAGGCGACCGGAGGTATATCATGGTTGAAGTTCTGTCACAACTCTCTAATGACCTGGCAGCGGTGGTAGAGAGGGCCGGTGAGGGCGTGGTACGAATCGAAGGGCGGAGCAGGCTGTCCGCGAGCGGAATCGTCTGGTCTTCGGAAGGCGTGGTAGTCACCGCTCATCACGTTTTAGAGCAAGACGAAAATATCACCGTGGGGCTTCCCGATGGCCGCAATCTGCCGGCCACGCTGGCGGGCCGGGACCCAACCACCGACCTGGCGGTCCTGCGCACCGAGGCCTTGGGCCTGTCTCCATCCCATTGGGCGGACCCCGCTGGACTGAGGGTAGGGCACCTCGTTCTGGCCTTAGGACGGCCGGGCCGGACGATCCGAGCGACTATCGGCGTCGTCAGTGCCTTGGGAGATAGCTGGCACACGCCGGCCGGCGGCGAGTTGGAACGCTACCTCCAAACTGACGTGGTGATGTATCCTGGGTTTTCTGGAGGGCCTCTGGTGGACGTATCCGGACAACTCCTGGGGATGAATACGTTTGCCATTTTGAGAGGCTTATCCATGACGGTCCCGGACGGGACCGTACGCCGGGTGGTAGAGACGTTGCTGGCGCATGGGCGGGTACGCCGGGGCTACTTGGGCGCGGGGGTCCAGCCGGTCCGTTTACCAGAAGACATGGCCCAGCAGTTCGATCAGGAGACAGGATTGCTTCTGGTGTCCGTGGAGCCGGACAGCCCGGCGCAGCGCCACGGGCTACTCCTGGGAGACATCCTTTTGGCTCTAGACGGGCAGCCTGTGCGGCAATTCGATGACCTCCTCGCCCTTCTGAGTGATGGGCGCATAGGTAAATCCGTCTCGGCGCGGATCGTGCGGGGAGGCCAGACCAGTGAGCTGCCAGTAGTCATAGGCGAGCGTTCTTAGGACCGGGGGCTGAGATGTCAGAAATTCTGCAGCACTTGAACACTGAAATGGCTGATGTAGCGGAAAACGTTGGGGCCGGGCTGGTCCGCGTCCACGGAAGCGGGGGAGGAGTAGGGGCCGGGGCCGTCTGGCATCCAGACGGTCTGATAATCACGAACGCCCACGTTGTCCGCAGGGGCCCGTACCAAGTTATCCTGAGGGACGGACGTAGGCTTCCAGCGAGCCTCCTGGCCCACGACTCCAGCCGGGATTTGGCTGCGCTTTCGGTGGATGCCACCGGCCTCGCGACGGTGGGGCTGGGTAGCTCGCGCGATCTTCAGCCGGGGCAGTGGGTGCTGGCCTTGGGGCATCCCTGGGGTATTCTCGGCGCGGTCACAGCAGGCGTGGTCATTGGAATGGGGCCTGAACGGGAGGATGACCCCCAGACGGGGCAGGACTGGATCGAGGTCAGCCTGCCCCTCAGGCCCGGGTACTCGGGAGGCCCGCTCGCGGATATTCACGGCAGGCTAGTGGGGATTAATACAATGATGACCGGGCCTGATGTAGGGGTGGCCATTCCAGTGCATGCGGCCAAGGCCTTCCTGAAACGCAATCTGGGCTCCTGGGGAGGGTCGTCCTCGAACTAAAAATTGTGGGCGTTTAACCGGGCCCGCGCTACCCCCGTCCCTACCAGTAAGGCAGGCGTGGCCCAAGCAGCAGCGCGCCTAGGGGCGAGGCATGCCTCGCCCCTACAACTAGGAGGTTGATGAAGAAAGGGAGTGCGGAGGGACGAAGCCCCTTTGCCGGTCAGCCTCTGGCGGATTAGGGTGTCCCTCAGATGTAAATCCTTCCCCCTGCCTGGGAATGGGCGAAACGGTTTTTAAGCACCCTGTCAGGTGTAGAGGCCAGGTGTGCCGGGTGCCGTCGAGGCAAGGGACAAGGGATGTGCCCTGAATGGGGCAAGAATGCGAATGGGTTGACAGCCTAGGCCGGTTCGCCTAGACTCGGTTTTATAGCCCGTTCGTGCAATTTTTCACAAACCACCCTGGCTTTAAAGGCTGTAATTTTCGGATTCAGGACCGTGGAGGGAAAATGTCGGCAAGACCAAAAGGTCGGACCTCGTTTTACGAGTCCCTGGCTCTTCGCAGTGCCCGACGCCCCTGGTTCACCATCGGCATTTGGGTCCTGGCCATAGTCATCTCCATCATCCTGAGGGTTGCGCTATTCGCAGACGCGATAACCACCGAGTTTGCCTTCACCAGCAATCCCGACTCCAAACGGGCCGACGAGCTGATAGAAGACCGGGTCCTGAGTGGCCCGAAAGGCACCAGTGAAGTGGTCATCGTCCAGTCCGAGGCCATGACCGTCGATGACCCGGCTTACCAAGAATTCGTAGAGGGGATATTCGGAAAGCTGGTGGCTTTTGGGACCAGATGTCATCAGGCGGGGAAACCCTCGTCAACTATTACCAAGGGGAGGCGCTATTCCTAGTATCCGAAGACCGCCGCACCACCATCATGCCCTTCACCATGGCCGGCGAATTCGACGACGCCAGCGACAACATCGGTAAAATCGTAGACATCGTGGAACAGTCGCGGACCGGGACCGGCTTTAGAGTCCTGATTACAGGCCAGGCTGCCGTCGGTCAGGACTTTGAAGAAGTTGCCCAGGATGGACTGGCGAAGGGTGAGATGTTTGGCGTCCCCATAGCGATTGTAATACTGATCGTGGTGTTTGGAGCTCTGGTTGCAGCGCTGATACCTATGATCCTGGCCGTCGCCTCCATAATCGTCGCTTTTGGGGCAGCCTCTCTGCTGGGGCAGGTCTTTGGCCTCTCTTTCTTCGTCGAAAACATGATCTTCATGATCGGCCTGGCTGTCGGCATCGACTACTCCCTCTTCATAGTGGCCCGCTACAGGGGGGAGCGGCGCGGAGGCATGGACAAGCTCGATGCCATCGGCAAGGCGGGAGCGACGGCAACCCGGGCCGTCTCCTTCAGCGGCATGGCTGTGGTAGCGGGGCTCATAGGTATGTTGCTAGTGCCCTCCAACGTCTTCATAACGATCGGCCTAGGCGCCATCTTCGTGGTCATCGCTGCCGTCATCGCATCGATGACTCTCCTGCCCGCCGTTCTCAGTCTTTTGGGTGATCGCGTCAACAAGCTGGCGATACCGTGGATCGGCGTGGCCCGGTCCGATGAAACGAAACCCGGTGGTGTGTGGGACAAGATCTCTCGAGGAGTGATGAGGCAGCCGGTGATCAGCCTGATGCTGGGGAGTGGA
Organism: Dehalococcoidia bacterium; assembly: GCA_965225925.1. Classification (GTDB taxonomy): domain Bacteria; phylum Chloroflexota; class Dehalococcoidia; order Lucifugimonadales; family JAGWBF01; genus CBDDBY01. Next base: position 2,508,442 of record CBDDBY010000005.1, read on the forward strand.
CTTCTCATCGCCGTCCTCGTCCCCTTCTTCGGCATCAACACGGGCAGCTCAGGCGTCTCTTCCATGCCGGATGGCCTTGAGTCCAAGGAGGGCTTTCTGATCCTTGACGAAGAGTTCTCGGCGGGAGAGGCTACTCCTGCGGAGATCGTCATCGACGGCGACATAGACTCGCCAGCGGTGCAGTCTGCAATCGACAGGTTGAGAGTCGCCCTTGAGGCCGAAACCTTATTCGGCCGGCCCCGCCCTCTAGATGTAAACCCTGCACGTGACCTGGCGGTGCTCAGGGTGCCGATAGACGGTGACTCAGTCAGCGTTGAGACTCAGGACGCCATCAAGCGTCTCCGCAAGACCCATATTCCCGCGGCATTTGACGGCGTTCCAGCGACGGTCCTGGTAACTGGTGAGGCCGCCTGCAACCTGGACTTCTTCAAGATTGCGGACGACGCCGCGTATGTCGTCTTCCCCTTCGTGCTGGGTATGAGCCTCCTACTGCTGCTGTTGGTGTTCCGGTACATTGTCGTGCCAATCAAGGCCGTCATCCTCAATCTGCTTTCGGTCGGAGCCACCTATGGCCTCCTGGTGCTCATCTTCCAGGAAGGGGTTGGCAACGAGATATTCGGTTTCCAGCAGGCAGAGACGATAGAAGCATGGCTTCCGATTTTCCTGTTCGCGGTGTTGTTCGGCCTCTCCATGGACTACCACGTCTTCCTGCTGAGCCGCATTCGGGAGAGATTTGATCAGACGCACGACAACACCGAATCGGTGGCTTTTGGAATCCGGTCCACAGGGAGGCTCATCACGGGGGCCGCGCTCATCATGGTCGCTGTCTTCTGGGGATTCGCGGCGGGGGACCTGGTAGCCCTGCAGCAGATGGGCTTCGGCCTGGGAATAGCAGTCCTGCTCGATGCTACCATCGTCCGGATGGTGCTCGTACCTGCTGCTATGAAGCTGCTAGGCAAATGGAATTGGTACCTACCGCCGTGGCTCAATAGGCTCCCGGACCTTCGCGTTGAGGTGGAGGAGGTCCCTGCTGCGGACCTGGGGACCGCGTCCGACAATTGAGGCTGCGCTCGCTGTCCTAGACTTGATTTTATAGCTCACTCGTGCTATCTTCACAGACCACCTAGCGTACAGGACTGATTTTTTCGGATTCAGGACCGTGTAGGGAGTGTTGTTTCGATGAGCCTCTCACCCGAGTCAATAGCCCGCAGGAGCGCCCGGAGGCCCTGGATTACCATCGGCATATGGGTGGCGGTCTTTGTCGTTGGCGTCTTCCTACAGATTACCCTGCTCAAAGACGGCGAGACCACGAAGTTCGTTTTCGTTAACAATCCCGAGTCTAAGCGAGGCCTGGATCTTCTGGAGGACCGGCTTCGTGGCCCCACAGGCACCAACGAAATCGTTATCGTAGAGTCGGCCTCCATCGACGTCGATAACCCCACGTTTCAGAAGGTAGTGGAGGACATCTCGGCGGGCCTGGCGGCCCTGGGGCCGGAGGTGATCAGGCCACCGACCCTGACCAACTATTATCAGAGCCTGGTCCCCTTCCTGGTATCGCAGGACCGCCGCACCACCCTCATACCATTCACCATGGCAGGGGACTTCGATGAGGTCACGTCCCATAGAGTGGTGTAAGAGTACGTCATCCGGTTGATATTGTCTAGGCCGCTGCCTCTGCGAGTTCGGCTCTGGGTAGAGCTTCGTTGGAGGTGGTTACCTCCTGTGTCATGTATCGACGGCCGACGGCCCACTCGTCGTGCTGC